>NZ_JANHOF010000004.1 GCF_024498075.1 Paenibacillus mendelii | reverse complement strand
TGAAATCCACTTTTTTTCGAATATCTCGCAACAGGTGGTCTTGAGGTACGAGATCATCTAAGCTTATATACATCAATTGATTTTGTTTTACTCCATCTATACCCATCATAGCTTTGCCCTCCCTAGAAAAGACCGCATAGAAACTAATTCTACACGGCCCTTCAAAAACCTATTAAATTGGATCATTTGTCAACAGTCCCTAACTTGTGGTTTTTTTGATTGTAAAGGGTCAAGTTCTTGTCGCGGACGAACGACAAGAACTTGACCCTTTTGTCGAAGTAAAGTGGGGGCGGCTAAACTAACGGGCAGATAACTCAATAATCACAATTGAATATTTATACGTTACGATATATAATTATACATATTTTTAAATGGTAAGGGGTGTAAAAGTGAAATATAAAATATTTGTGGATGGTCAAGAAGGCACAACAGGTTTAAAAATACATGATTACTTATCTAAGATTCCTAACATAGAAGTAATCAAAATTGATTCGGAAAAGCGAAAAGATTACGAAGCCCGTAGGGCTTTAATAAATGAAGCTGATGTCGTATTCCTTTGCCTTCCAGATTCCGCTTCAAGGGATTCCGTATCTATGATAAGTAATAATAAGACCAAAATAATTGATGCAAGTACGGTGTTCAGGACCAACCAGGAGTGGACATACGGGTTACCAGAATTACATAAAAATCAAAGAAATAAAATCCAAAATTCATCTAGGGTATCTGTCCAAGGATGTCACGCGACAGGGTTTATTTTTTGGCTATACACCCTTTGGTAGCTGAAGGAATTATACCGAGGGATTACCCTACGTCTTGTTATTCGCTTACAGGATATAGTGGTGGAGGTAAGAAACTTATATCTGAATATCAGAACTCAAATAAAGAGCAGCTTTTCGCACCAAGACAATATGCACTTAACCTTAACCACAAGCATCTTCCAGAAATGCAACTATATTCTGGGTTAAACTCAGCACCACTTTTCACTCCAATAGTCGGAAACTATTATCAGGGTGATGCAGTAACTATTCCTCTATTTCCTAGAATGTTTATAAAGAATGTAACGGCAAGGGATATTCAAGAACTTCTCGCCTCGTATTATAAAGATGAACGTTTTATTCGAGTTATCCCATACGACTCTGAGGCATATCTTGAAGACGGTTTCCTTAATCTCATGCAGTGCAATAATACAAATTTTTTGGATATATTTGTTTTTGGTCATAAAGGTGAAATATTACTTGTTTCTAGATTTGATAATTTGGGAAAAGGCGCCTCGGGGGCAGCCATTCAAAATATGAACATCATGCTTGGATTTGATGAAGGTATAGGACTAGAGTAAGAGAAATAAGTTCTTCGTTAACTCCCTCAGTACGATTTAGTTTTCTCACGAATGCTCGCTTATTCGCAGGATTTCACCCTTGCCAGAAATGTGGAAAGATAGTTAGAGAAACCTAGTTGAAGACCAGGACAACAGGAAGGCATGAGGAAATAGAGGGGGAGGTTGCAAACCCCATATCCTTCCATATACTGCAAGCATTCTCCACGCCGCCCTTGGAGGTTTTCACTCCCATGTCTCAACGGGTCGTTGCCCTCTCATTCCTTCGTTACGCCTATCCAAGGGGTGGAGGCCGGTCTTGCTAACGGTACGGGTGCCCTTTGGTTTAAAATATCCAGTACTCTGTGCTTTCTTTTGAAATCCCGCGAATAAGCCAAAATTCGTACGACGAAACGGTAAGATATCGCTTATGCTGCTAGCTGAAGTGGCATCGTTTTTCGAGGATTGTTGTAGGCTTCACGGCTACGAGCCCTAATTTTCCACATAGTTTCATAAGGGACCTCATTTTCTTCATCTTTTTCACCTGAACATTGTACGTATGGATCGCTTTGAATTCCGGATTGTTCGCAACCAAACTCATGGCCATCATGAAGATGAAACGGCGGAGGCGGGACCGTCCACGTTTACTAATATTCATCTGTCCGTTCCATTTGCCCGAGCTTGCTTCTGCAAGATTGAGCCAAGCATGACGTAGCAGAGCATTGCCATGAACAAAGTCGCTTAAATCCCCAGCTTCGCCAAGAATACCAGCGAGTGAAATGGCGCTAATCCCTTTGATAGCAAGCATGGATTTCGCAAAAGGAATACGATCTAACACAGCTGCGCTTAATGGAGTAGCATAGTTCCAGAGCGATAGTATTGTAATGCACAAATGGTTGAGGAACGGGTAGGTGATTAATTATGGAATGTACTTGGTATGGTCTTGAAGAAATTGAAGAATAGGAAATAATATATGTCGTTGTGAATAACTCATGGCCACACGATCGGCTGCCGTTGTCTGTGGAACTAACTCGCGGAATCAGCTAATGAATCACTCATTAAAATAACTAATGCTTTTTGTTTTATATGTTAATTTGACACTTAGTATTTTAGCAGGGAAAAAGCATATAATGTGGCACATCATATATTAAAAACCTTGGTAAACAAGGGATATTTCCTCATACAGACTATTGTACAAAATACTATGTCTCCTAAATATGCACAAAGCCGACTAGAACCCTTGAGAAATCAGGGGTTCTTTGGGTTGTGACACAAATCCAGTGGAGGTAGAGGGAAGGAGACCATCCAGGAGGACGGCATTCTTATCGATAATAGGCGGCGGACCTCCGGCGGAAGCTGCTCGAACAGCGGGGCAGACCGTTCTTGTGATCGAGCATCATTTGGACTTGACCAAGGTGGCAGATTACATCATCGACATGGGGCCAGAGGGCGGCAAGGGTGGGGGGAATGTCATCGCTGCTGGAACGCCTGAGCAGGTGGCGGACACTGAATATTCGCATACCGGTCAGTTTCTGCGCGATATATATCGATATTGGAGCAACGGGCTCTAGGATCGTTAAAGTAAATTCAAGCATCGGTTTAATAGAATCGGCTGCTGCGTTACCTGTGGATGACCTACTCAAGCATAACTTGATATACATTTTGCCCCGCAGTGGATACACTGATTTTTAGAAATAAAAGGTAAAGCCACTATATTTGAGCGGAAGGATAGTGATCTACCTATGAAATCAACCTCAAAAGAGCTTTATGTGTCTCACGAAACTCGACTTGCCCGCTATGCCGACATATCTACTGCCTTATCGTTGCTCAGTGATGAACGGCTTCGAGAGCGAGTGGAAAATACTAAGATTCTTGGTATTGGCATCGGTGGTTCAACGGCGCTGTTGCAACTTGAAGAGACGTCCATATTCGTAAAGATAATACCGATTACGAAACTAGAAAGACGCGCAGAGAACCTCATGTCCACTAGAAACGTGTTCGAACTCCCACCGTTTTTCCACTATGGCATAGGATCATCAGGTGGTGGCGTGTGGCGTGAGGTAGCCGCCCATACCATGACCACCAACTGGGTGATAGCGAAACAGTGTGAGAGCTTCCCATTAATGTATCACTGGCGGCTGTTACCTGGTCTGAAGCGATCTTCGCCAATCGATGTTTCCCGTATGGTTGAGTTTTGGGGTTCAGAGGCAGTACGGGGGCGTCTCGAGGCAATTGAGCAATCCATGGACAGTGTTGTACTATTCTGCGAATACGTTCCCTATAACCTTCATGACTGGCTTATCGAACAGGTCAATATTGGTGAGGATACAGCCACCTCAGCGTTTGCCATGGTGGATTCCAACCTGCGGTCTGCTGTTTCATTTATGAATGCGAATGAGTTACTACATTTCGATGTTCATTTTAGGAATATTTTAACCGACGGATACCGTGTTTATATTTCGGACTTCGGTCTTGCAACATCTTCTCGGTTTGAGCTGTCCGATAGCGAATTGGAGTTTCTCGAATTGAACAAGGCTCATGATGGGTGTTTTGTGGTAACAGAGTTAGTGAACTGGATTGTAAGGGTTTTAGGTGGTGTGATGAATCTATCAGAAATTATAGACTTCATACGCCGTTATGCTGAGGGTGAGAAGTCTCGAGAGATAATGGATTCAGCAGCGGCGGTTATCAAGAGGTACGCTCCAATAGCCATGGTGATAGTTGATTTCTACATGAACCTCGTTTCTGTGAGCAGAACTACGCCATTTCCAGTCGAGGAGATTCAACGAATTTGTGTAACAACTGGGTTCGAGCCGTAAGATCATAGGGCTATGAAAGGGGGATAATGCTACCCCGAAAATTACTCTTAATTAATGATCTATTGAACCAATGGGAAACTATAGCTCAACAATAAACAACAGGCTGCTACGGCGGCCTATTGTTGCGAACGGGCAGGATACTTTGGAATTCGGTGATGGTAAACACTAAATAGCTCGGCTTGCTGCCAGCGGGATAATTAGATCATTCAGGAGAGTTTGATTCCTGGTAATTGGCCCAATATGTCCTGAATCTGTTTTAAAAAAGTTTTGGCAGCAGCCGAAAAGACCTGATGCTTTTTCCAAACCATATTTAACCCGGATTCTAGTCTAGGCTCTAGGGGTCTAAAACAAAGGTTACTATCACTAGATGTATTTACGATTTTATCTAGCGTTATTGCATAACCGATGCCTTCTTCAACCATAATTGCAGCATTATAGGCCAGATTGTATGTAGCCACGACATTTAATTTATCGAAATCGTCACCAAACCAATGCGCAAATTCATTTTTAGAAAATGTCTGCTTCAAAGCCTGTCTTGAGCAAATTAGTGGGACATTGATTAAATCTGCTGGATGAATGACATCTTTGCAAGCAAGAGAACTGTCTTTTCTCATCACAACGCCCCAAACGTCCTTAGCGGGGAAATCTATGTAATTGTATTTTGATACATCAGCTGGTTGGATTAATATACCAAAGTCAAGCAGTCCCTTGTTAAGCCTTTCAGTTACATCATCTTCATTCCCGCTGTAAAGGTGATATCGTATATTTGGATAACATAATTGTAAGTCTTTTACTACCCGTGCAATTTGTTTCATGGCGTCTGTTTCCCCGCCCCCTATATAGACATCACCACTAACTGTTTCTTCCATGTATCTAAACTCTGCCTCTAATTTATCCACCATGTCAACGATTTCTTCAGCTCTCTTTCTTAAGAGCATTCCTTCATCTGTAAGTATGATATTGTGACTACTACGAATGAAAAGTTTTTTTCCTAACGCTTGTTCAAGATCCTTTAATTGTCTTGACAAGGTTGGCTGTGTAAGATGTAAAAAATCAGCTGCTGCTGTAATGCTCCCTTCTCTTGCAACAGTAAGAAAATAACGTAAAACTCTAACCTCCATCTTCACTTCTCCTTTTTGTTTTACAATACATGTTTAAGAAATGCTTTTCAAGCATATCTGGATATAAGATATAGGTATTTGTTATTTGGGAAAAGCACGTCTAAAATAAATGCAAACAGCAATATGACAAACATTATATTTTTAAAAACTGGAGGGAATAAAAACATGGATACAAAAAAGGTTTGGTTTATTACGGGAGCTGGCCGAGGTATGGGCAAAATAATCGCGAGAGCTGCTTTGAACGCTGGAGACAAGGTTGTGGCTACCGGTCGTAATACAGACGTGGTGGCCAAGGCGATCGGTGAATCCGAGAATGCATTAATCGTCCAATTGGATGTTACACGGCCTGCCGAAGCAAAGTCTGCAGTCAACGCGGCAATCGATCGGTTCGGAACTATCGATGTGCTGGTTAATAATGCCGCACAATTCTTTGGGGGATTCTTCGAGGAACTGACCCCAGACCAAATCGAAGAACAGCTGCAAGTGGCTTTGATTGGCCCCATGAACGTTACCCGGGCGGTGTTGCCTGTCATGCGCAAGCAGCGTTCCGGTCATATCATCTCGATTTCTTCAGGTGCCGGCATTTCCGGATTCGAGTTTAATTCCGCCTATAGTGCATCGAAATTTGCGCTTGAGGGCTGGATGGAGTCGTTGTCGCCTGAGGTAGCACCTTTTGACATTCATACGACCATTGTCAATCCAGGCTTTTTCCGTACGGAATTTCTTACGGAGGCGTCGTCGACTTACGCCAAGCATTCGATCGAGGATTATGAGGACCGCAGAGCTAATTACATGTCATTTTTTAATGGACAAAACGGGCAGCAGTCCGGTGATCCGATCAAGCTCGCGAAGGCAATTCTCATAATCGCAAGCGAGGTGCAACCGCCGCAACGCTTCATCGCAGGCGCCGACGCAATTGGTATTGCAGAGCAAAAGATTGTAGATCTCCAGGCTCAGATAAATGTCTACCGTGATCTCTCATCGGCTATGGCTTATGAGGATTGAACGAAATCATTTGCTTGTCTATATATTGACCTTTGGTGTATTCGGCATCTTAAATACCGAGATGGGAGTTATCGGAATCTTGCCTTTGATTGCGGACCACTTTCATGTCAGCATCTCCACCGCAGGGTTGATCGTGAGTCTCTTTGCGCTTGCGGTTGCCATCTCTGGCCCAATTTTGCCTTCATTGTTTTCGGGTATGAACCGCAAGAAAGTCATGCTGCTTGTTCTTGGCATTTTTATTGCTGGCAACCTCGTTTCTGCCATCACATCAGACTTTACCGTGTTACTGATTGCACGTGTTGTACCAGCTTTTTTTCATCCCGTTTATTGTTCAATGGCCTTTACCGTCGCAGCTGCTTCCGTTAACAAGGATGAAGCTTCGAAGGCAGTAGCCAAAGTATTCATTGGCGTGTCTGCAGGAATGGTGCTTGGCGTACCGGTCTCAAATATGATTGCCACCGCAACTTCTCTTGCTTATGCGATGTTGTTCTTTGCTGCCATAAATACAGTCGCCTTCATCGCGACACTACTGTTCGTACCATCTATGCCTGTTACGAATAAGCCCTCTTATGGCACTCAATTGCGTGTATTAAGAAAATCCACGATATGGCTTTCCATTGCCGCTGTGATCTTCATGAACGGAGCCGTATTCGGAGTATACAGTTACCTTGCCGAGTATCTGAAAACCGTAACCAATTATACTTGGAACACAATCAGTTTGATGTTATTCCTATACGGTGCGGCCAATATTGTTGGCAACATGCTCGCAGGGAAGCTGCTTAAAAATCATGCATTAAGAACGATAAAGTTTTATCCATTTGCATTGGGAGCAGTTTATATCTTGCTTTTTATCCTGGGTCAGTTCAGCGTGCCAATGGCCTTCATTATTTTGGTTTGGGGAGTATTGGGCGGCATAGGAGGAAACATTACTCAATATTGGATTGTATCTGCCGCGCCAGAAGCTCCGGAATTCGCGAATGGAGTATTTCTGACATCCGCCAACCTTGGAACAACAATTGGTGCTAGTGTATGCGGACTTTTTATATCAGGAATAAGTACACAATACGTCGTGCTTGGGGGAATCTTGTTCCTTATATTTAGCATCGCAGCAATGTATCCAAGACTCTCAATAACGGCCGATTGTAGGTATCTTAATAATGCAAAATAAGCAGGTAGCTCTTGTTACAGGTGCAAATCGGGGATTCGGGTATGAACTTGTCAAACAATTAGCTTCAATGGAGTTCAAGGTCATATTAACAAGCAGGGATCAAAGGAAGGGGTATGAAATAGCGCAACAACTTGCTGAGACCGGATTGGATGTTTCGTCCGTCGTCATGGATGTCACAGATCAAGAGAGTATCCGTCAAGCTGCAATGACCATCACCGAGACCGTTGGTCGATTGGATATATTAGTTAACAATGCAGGCGTATTCCTTTATTCCACTTATGGAAAAGCGGGGATACGGAAGGATTATCAATATTTCTTCGGATTATGGAGCCATGAGTGCCATGTCTTCCGAAGGAGCAGGTGCGTACAAGATCTCCAAACTAGCAATGAATGCACTGACCCGAATGGCAGAAACAGAAGTCAGGGGAGATTTCAAAATTTATGCAGTCGATCCGTGTTGAGCTAACTCGAGACGATTGCAAAATAATTAACTAAGTCGCGGCTGCCGGCATGGATCGGCAGCCTCGTTGAGCTAACGGAGTTTAGGTTAATGAATAAACCACAATGCGTTTTTGAAAGTAATATGCGTTTAATACTTTTTTAAGGATTGATGAGAACCCGCGTAGAAGAAATGCTTGTAATGCTTTTAAGGTATTGCTCTGACGGACAACATTGTTAAAAAGATATCCTCTCTTTTCTTAATATGACAGAAGGTGACGTGTTTGAAGATCTATAATGGGTGATAGATCAACGAAGGGAGTAACAAATCATGACACGAAGAATAATTTTAGATTTAGCGGTTACTTTAGATGGTTTTATTGAAGGGAAAAATGGTGAAGTTGATTGGTGCATTATGGACTCTGAGCTGGGTTTTAATGATTTTCTAAAACAAATTGATACGATTTTATATGGAAGAAAAAGCTATGATTTATGGGGACAATTTACTCCGGAATTGGAACATACGGATGACGAAAAAGAATTGTGGGAATTGGTTCATAGTAAAAAGAAATATGTGTTTTCCAGGACGCAAAAGGGGACCGATGATAAAGCAATATTCATAAATGATCGTATTCTTGAAGAAGTAACTAAATTAAAGAATAAGCCGGGTAAAGACATCTGGCTATATGGTGGAGCAAGTCTTATTACAACTTTTATCAATTTAGGGCTTGTCGATGAATTTAGATTATCTGTTCACCCTGTTGTTTTGGGAGAAGGGAAACCGCTGTTTGTGGATATAAAACAGAGGTTGAATTTAAAAATGGTTCATACAAGAACGTTCTCCTCAGGCGTTGTACAACTCATTTATCATTTTGATGGAAACTAATCCTATTGTACATTCCAATAATAAAATCGTTCGTTTCATATTGACAGCGGCAAGTCTAAGACTTTATTCTCTGGTCTTCGACCGCCGCTTTTTTCTTTATCGGGTGCAGTCAAAACCTTTATTGTCGCAATGTTAACTCTGGCGAGTCTCGCTGCATCGTTAGCCTTCCAGATGCCGAACAAACTTTACCCGCACGTAGAACATTCGTCTAATCATGACAATAGGTGTCATGATTCTTCAGTTATACTGTGAAAGCTTAGCAAATAGAGATCCGAGGTGGAGTCTATGAACGTCAATGATATCGTAATTGAAGGAGCACGCGAGAATAACCTGAAAAACGTGAATGTCCGCATCCCGAAGCGAAAAATCACGATCTTCACCGGCGTCTCGGGCTCGGGCAAATCTTCCCTGGTCTTCGACACCATCAGCGCCGAAGCTCAGCGGCAGCTTAACGAGACGTTTTCCGCATTCATCCGCAATCGGCTGCCCCGGTTTAGTCAGCCGGATACCGATCTCATCGAGAACTTGTCTACGGCGGTTGTCATCGATCAGAAAAGGCTCGGCGGCAACTCCCGTTCGACGGTCGGCACGATCACGGATATTTATGCGATGCTCCGGCTGCTGTTCTCCAGAATCGGCAAACCTTTTGCTGGCTCTTCGCATGTTTTCTCGTTTAACGAACCGGCCGGCATGTGCCCGGAATGCTCCGGAGTCGGACAGGTGGTTCAGTTTGATGTGGACAAGCTGCTCGACAGGTCCAGATCGCTGAATGAAGGCGCAATCCTGTTCCCCGTATTTAAAGTGGGAAGCTGGTACTTGAATACGTATACTCATTCCGGCTTGTTCGACAACGACAAGAAGCTTGCCGACTATACGCCGGCAGAATGGGATACCCTCCTCCACGGCAAAGAAAGCAAGATCGTATACCGCACCAAAGGCGGCGATATCGAATCGGATTATGAAGGTCTGTTGACCAAGCTCACCCGCCTGTATGTAAAGCGGGACAGCAGCGAGATGTCAGATGCCAAACGCGAAACCCTTGACCGCTTTCTATCCTATAACGAGTGTAACCTTTGCAGGGGGAGCCGGCTTAATCAAGCGGCCTTGGGCTGCCGGATTAACGGATACAACATTGCGGAGTGCGCAGCGATGGAGATTGGCGAGCTTATACGCATGATTGAAGCGATTCGGGATCCCATTGCCGGTCCGATGATTGGCGGGATTCTGATCCGGTTGAACCATCTGGTCTCCATCGGGCTGGAGTATCTGAGTCTGGACCGTCAAACGGCAACCTTGTCGGGCGGGGAGTCGCAGCGTATCAAGATGATCCGGCATCTGAGCAGCAGTCTTACCGACATGATCTACATTTTCGATGAACCGAGCGTCGGACTGCATCCGCGGGATGTCCATCGTCTGAACGGCATGCTGTGCCAGCTCCGGGACAAAGGGAATACCGTACTTGTCGTCGAACATGACCGCGAAGTCATGGAGATCGCCGATTACATCATCGATGTCGGACCTCATGCGGGAACCCGAGGCGGAGAGATCGTCTACGAAGGCGACTTTGCGGGCTTGCTCCGCGCGGATACATTGACAGGACGTTACTTGAAGCAAAGTCTGCCCTTGAAAACTTCAACCAGGGCGCCCAAGGGGCGGATGACCGTAGCCTGCACCAGCCTGCACAATCTGAAGGATGTGACAGTCGATATACCCGTCGGCGTGCTGACCGTGGTAACGGGAGTAGCCGGCTCAGGCAAAAGCACGCTGATTAACGGAGCATTTCTGCCGTCGCAACCGGAAGCGATTGTCATTGATCAGACGGCCGTGGGCACGTCCATCCGCTCCAATCCGGCTACCTACACGGGGATGATGGACGAGATCCGCCGACTGTTCGCGGCAGCCAACAAGGTGAGCGCTTCCCTGTTCAGCTTCAACTCCAAGGGAGCCTGTCCCAACTGTCAGGGTCTTGGAATGATCTACACGGATTTGGCCTTTCTCGAGCCGGTAAGAACAACATGTGAAATATGCGCGGGCAAGCGGTTCAGCGATGAAGTGCTCCAGTATAAACTGAACGGAAAATCCATCAGCGACGTCCTCGCCATGACGGTACGGGAAGCTTCGGCGTTCTTCAGCGGGAAGGAACTGCTCCGTCAAATGCGGACGCTTGAGGATGTGGGACTCGGATACGTAACGCTGGGCCAGCCTCTGAGCACCTTGTCGGGTGGAGAATGCCAACGCATCAAGCTGGCGGGGGAGCTTCACAAGGAAGGCAGTCTCTATGTCATGGACGAGCCGACAACCGGACTGCATATGTCCGATATCTCTCGTCTGATGGACATTATGAACCGCTTGGTCGACGGGGGCAACACGGTGGTGGTCATCGAACACAACCTAGATGTGATCAAGAGCGCGGACTGGATCATTGACATGGGTCCCGAGGGCGGCCAAAGGGGTGGCCGAATTGTATTCGAAGGCACTCCTGTCCAGCTTGCCGCTGCCGGGCATTCGATAACGGGGGCGTATTTGCGCAAGGCAGAAACCGGCCAGGGAGCGTCTTCCTAACGGGTACATTGCAACGTACCCTATTCCGAAACATCGATACCGACTTTAACTGTATTCATCTGTATGACACTCAATAACGATTTTAATCTGCGTAGACTTGAGCGGTATTTGTCGATTGCAGTCAAACCGGCAACTGATATCGGATACCGGTAATAGTTAATAACAAGAACAAGAATTAATTATTCGGTAAAATGAAGAGCTTCAATCATCATTGGAAATTTCAATGAATTCTAGGGGTCATTTTTCAATATCAAGATTCATGAAACGCTCTTTTCATTTACATACAGAAAGCAGGCATTAGAGAGTGGGGCGGACCGGCAGTATTGGCGTTGCCTACATTGCTGCTGGCTCTGGACATGAGTGTTCTTTACTTGGCGATCCCACATCTAAGCGAAGATCTGGCGCCAAATATTATTTGGTTGACCGGATTGCAAACATTCTTTAAAATTTTGTTAAGTGTATTCTTTAGGGTAACTTACTTAAAGGTAAGGGGATGATTTATCAATGATTCATCAGCTTGAATGTCCAGTGGAGACAATCATTCATGTTCTAGGCGGCAAATGGAAACCAATGATTTTATGGCATTTGATACAATCCAATAAGCGATTCAACGATCTGGAAAAGCTTATACCTGATGTTTCTCAAAAAATGCTTTCACAACATCTACGGGACTTGGAACGAGAGGGCATAATCGATAGAAGGGTCTACCCCACCGTCCCTCCAAAAGTAGAATATTCCCTTAGTGAATATGGTAAAACATTGATTCCTGTAGCAGAAGTCATGTGTGCTTGGGGAGAAAACCATAATAAGCGGAAATATGAAGAATCTGCTTCTTAAAGCTGGTTCAATTCATTTGCAACTAATTCAAGCACTCATAACAAAAGCTGCCAAGGGTTTTTCCTGGCAGCTTTTGCTATTTACAGTCAAACTTCCTTTAAGATTTTCGTCGTGGACCAACATGGATAACCCTTTCTGCTTAATGCTTACTTTTAAGTAAGGACCCTACATTAAAGTGGGTTCTTATTAAGATTTTTAAACGATGCTAAGCTTGAGTCAATCCAGAGATGAAATATCGGGAGTCAATTATAAATGGAGGAAAAAACGATGAAAATTATTGTTTTCGGAGCAACGGGAAATACGGGGAGAAGAGCGCTGGAGCAAGGGTGTAAAATGGGACATGAAATGACCGCATTCGTGCGAGACTCCGAGAAGTTTTATGGACAGCAAGGAGAGCATTCCACCAAACATGTGAAGGTGATCGTGGACGATATCATAAACCCAGTAAGCGTCGGCGAGGCGCTCTCGCATCAAGACGCCGCTATTATTGCAGCCGGCCATGCAGGTCAAGGAGATGAGTTCGTTCGTCTCGTTGATAACATTATAAGCCAATGTGAAATCCACCCTAGTTTTTCCGGGAGGGTATGGGTTATGGGAGGTGCCGGCCTGCTGGATATTCCATACACTGATCTCATTGGCAACAATCTGCCCGGATTCCCGCCTGCGTATAAAAATCACAACCGGAATTTTGAACGACTGCTGCAGTCTGGGCTTGATTGGTCAATTATGTGTCCGGGAACTATGATTGATTCGATAGAACATCCGGCGTCGGTTCATCTGCATGTAACAACGGAAACCTTGCCCATATCAATTCCGAAGACTATCAAGGAATTATCCGAGGCCGATATAGCGGGTTACTTGTTCAGTCGGCTTCAAGAGCTGGATGTTGCTTATGATGATGTCGTGAAATGCATGCTGGACCATATCGAGCTCGGAGGGCCTTTTAAGAGGAAAAGGGTCGGACTCGCCTATCAAAGGGAGATTCCGGTGTGCTAAGGAGCAAAAAGGGAGATGGTGAGTTTGTTTGGATGGATCCTCGTTTTGCACATATTGGCTTCTATCGCGGTAATCGGTCCCGCTTTAGTGGCACCCGTCATTCGAAGGTCCGCTAGAACCGTCGGCCAGTTGCGTTTTGCTTTTGATGTAACGAACAAGCTTGCCATCCTGCCTAAAATTGGCGGAGCCATACTTATTATTACCGGGGTTTGGCTTATGATCATAACGAAGATGGGGTTGTCCCAAATATGGCTAAATATATCGATCCTTTTATCGTTGCTCATGGTCGCTACGATCGAGGGATTAATCGGGCCGCACATGAAAAAGATCATGGAAATTGTATCTATAAGTCAAAGCAAAGGGGATGAAGTACCCTCCGAGCTCGGTCGATTGATGAAAAAGATCGTACCAATCGAGACGGCGTCACAGCTGCTTATGATTGCCATAACCGTACTTATGATCCTTAAACCATTCTAAAGAAGCCGTCAACCCTTTAACAATCGGCCCCTGGGTAGCCCCAGGAAGGGAAGAGTCAATATCGAAAAGGTGGCCGTGCGCAGCCCTTTGTTCCACTAATGAGGAATGATGTTCAATAACCAAAGGGCTGCCGCGTGGCAGCCTTTTGTTCCGTATATAAACTTCTGCATCAACGCCAGGGCTTGAGAGGCCGGTTGCTATCATCTTCCTACTGCCCTGTACCCGGGCATCCGAATTACAATCCGATGATGACGGAACTGCGAAATCTATTTGATAGGGATAATCAGGATGGTATTGTTCTATTCGATTATGAAACTGAGATATTTGGGGGAGAAGTATAGATCAAGCTTCGATTATAGAGAATCATTGTGCTAACGGGAGGATGCTTGAATAAATATATAAATACCAAAACATTTGGAAATAAACAATAAGTAAAATTGGGGTGAGAAAGTGATTATTGCATGGATCGGAAGTGTAATTTTTTTGGCACTTGCTATTTTGTCCATATTGTTAGCTATGGGTTTACCTTACGGAGAATTTGCAATGGGCGGTAAGTATAAAGTAATGCCAAAACAAATGAGAGTTGCATGTGCCATTTCGGTATTAATTCAGTTAGTTGCAATCATGTTTATACTACAAGCAGGGAATGTAATCTCGATAGATGCTTTAGAAACCAGTGCAAAGGGAGTATGTTACTTTTTTGCATTTTATTTAATAGTGAATACCTTTATGAATGCTTTGTCCAAAAGTAAAAAGGAAAAGCTTGTTATGACACCATTAGCTTTTCTCACAGCGATTTGTTTTCTAATTACTGCGATGAATGGTTAGATAACTTGTTGGATGTTCAGTTAACGGAGAACAATAGTTGAACGAATAAGGAGCAGTTTGCGGCAGCTGCTCTTTGATTTTAGCAGGATAGTTCAGAGGGGTGTGGAATATGTTAGTAATATTGAAGGCGTATTCTTATATGTAAATAATGCTGGGGAATAAAGGGCGAGACGCATCCGATATGGTATCGGTGGGGTAGCCCTGGTTTTTAGGCAACTGAGAAAATAGCGAACAAGGTTGTATCGAATGGAGAGGGGATACTAATTTGAACACAAATGACCCCGCCGGTTTCTGGATTCGGTTCGGTGCACTGGTTCTTGACGCGCTTATCGTGGGAGTACCACTTCGAAACATGATCACCAAACGCGGTTCACGAAGGCTACGAACAACTTTATATTTGGCCGTAAAATGCGGTCTGCGCAGCTCGCGTAACCAAAAACTCAGAGCCTTTTACGATAAGAAGCGTGCTGAAGTATTGACAAGCTATTAGCAAGAATAGCGTAATCAATAATCTAATGTTAATCATTTCTATCTGAATTGTATTCAGCCTCAACTACTGGGACATAAGGCGAAATGAAGCTGTCCGTTTCACGAGCTAATTTCCAAACCACAAGAATCCAGCCCATTCCTTCGTTTCATATGTGACAGGTTCTCGGTGTTGCTGTAAACTTGCCGGAAGCTTGGATCAACACCAGCAAGTACAAAACGAGCTTCTTTGCATGATCAAATCGATCGATTTCTCCGACTTCAGCCAGAATTGTTAAAGCAATTTTGGTGCCAATGCCGGTATCGATTGGATCAACGATATCTAATCTAAGATGCTGCTTTCGATGGAGAAACTCTCCATGAGCAGCATTTTTGCATTCTTGAGTAAAACTGAAATCAATACGCCACTGTGCCGTTTATTGTTGACCAGTTTTTTTCGGGCGGTGATTACCTGCTAGAGTACAAGAATATATAGCGTTATCCGCGGCCGGCGCGCTGGTCTTGCTATTAAGTAAAAGGGCGCAACAAAACCTTCTCCCATATCTGAAGAAAAAGACTTGACTTTAACGCTAGTGTCATACTTTATGATGGAACTAATCATTGCAAAGAAGGGGGTTCGTGATTTGAAGATAAGTAAAATCGCTAAACTAACCGGGATCAGTGCCAGATCCGTCCGGTATTACGAGCAGAAAGGATTACTCACGGTTCCTCGTCATGACAATAATTATCGTGAGTTTGATGATTCTATTGTTGAACTGATAAACACGATTCAATTGTATCTTGGTTTAGGTTTAACAACGGATCAGATCAAGGATATTCTATATTGTAAGCACTTCGAAAATTCCGAGAATGGACTACATGACAAAAAAGACGAGTATTGCGAAGAACTGTTGCAAATATATGAAACTAAGCGGAATGAAATAATCAGACAAAGGCTGGCATTAGAAGAAGCTCAAATAAGATTGGAAAAGCAAATTAACTTAATGAGAGAAAACCGGGATAAATGGGTTTAAGACTGAGGAGGATGAACAATGACCATTTTAGTAACAGGAGCAGCCGGTAATGTTGGTCGTCATGTAGTCGATCAGCTAGTCCTGGCCGGCCAACGTGTGCGTGCGATGACGCGCAATCCGGAAAATGCAAACTTTCCGGAAGGAGTTGAGGTAGTGTATGGCGACCTTACGGTACCAGAATCTCTTGTACCGGCATTAAACGGAGTTTCAGGGATGCATTTGATCACTTTCAACAGTGAAGGATACGGACCGCTGCAGACTGGACCTGAGATTGTTAAACTGGCTATGAAGGCTGGTGTAAGGCGAGTTACGGTATTGTGGAGTGGTGTGAACGGACCGGTGGAGAAGGCAGTGGAATCCAGTAGCCTTGAGTGGAGCTTTCTCCAGCCTACCCCCGAGTTTATGTCCAATGCATTATTGTGGGCTGAGTCCATCCGCATGGAAGGTCTTGTGAGTGAGCCATTTGGTGACTCTTTGGATGCTATGATACACCCCGCTGATATTGGCAGTGTGGCTGCAACAGCGCTAATCAACTCCGGCCACGCAGGTAAAATTTATACGCTGACCGGCCCAGAAGTGCTTACCATTCCCGAGAAGGTTCACACGATTAGTGCAGCGATCGGGAGGGATATCCATTTCGTTGAGCTCACCGAAGAGCAAGCGCGTGAACGTATGAGGAAAAGGGGGGCTCAAGAGGATGTTATCGATTTTGTAATAGGATGGCATGCCAATCCTCCAAAATCTGCTTATACTGTGGTTCCGACTGTCGAGCAGGTCACTGGCCGTCAAGCACGCACCTTTGTCCAGTGGGTGTCTGAAAACGTGCATCACTTTGAATAGATCTCACTTTTTGTATGAAGGGTGATCGTTCAGCTAACGGAGAACTATAGTTGAACGAAACAAGGAGCAGTTTGCCGCGGCAGCTGTTCCTTGTTTTATTAAGCTAATTGGGACACGATAGTTCCATATATCAACAAGAACGAGGCTGCCGGAATATTCTGTGGCCTCGTTAAAATTGGGCAGATTACGCTCGTTGACCCCAAGTATGGTAAGAAAAAAAGCACCATCGTGAGGTGCTGGTGCTTAAGCTGACACTGGGTTAAAGCATGCGTGCCGAATGGAATGATTCCGTTCAATGTAAGTGTAAGGCTTTCACAACAATAGCTCCATGGCTGCGCGTTCTTTATCCGCAATCTCGAGCAACAGCTTAGACGCCTGCATGAGCTCTTGGTGCTCACCTGTTCTTCCTGCATGGTCGATTGAAGCAGAGACGCTGACCCACATTGGAGCGATCTCTGTAAACATACGGTGGGCTTGTTCGATCCTCGGGTCCTCCAGCCGATCAGCGCATTCTCTCAAATAATCCCTATACAGATTCCGAAATAAAGCGCCGCCAGTTCCCGCCCGCTCCATTAGTGTCGCGGTAAGACATAAATCATGTTCGAAATTGTTGCTGCGAGAAGGCCACTTCAAGATTTCATTGCTCATTTTAATAATGCCTTTATTGCCAATATTCCGAATGGGCGGGTTGAGATAGTCATGCGCATTCATGGTCAAGGATTCGCGTATAGCAGGAACAAGCGGAGGCAATGCGTCGTTTGGCTCAATCGTAAAGGAACGATTCCGGGAGCTCATGGGTCCCTTTGCATTTCTGGCAGCGGCCAAGCTTGTCAAACGCGTCTTCACAAATCCACCCTGTTGTCTGGTGTCCGCCATGTAGGCGTATTCGTCATCTATACCGTAAAGTACCGCATAGTGACCGGCGAAGTGCACTTTGTTCTTAAAATAATCCAAGTAATAGGCATCTAATTTAAGCCCAATTGGAATGCCGTGTTCGATGCTGCTTCGGACGTTCTGCCATGCCTTATTGACGGATGAGGTTTCTTGATATCTGACATTCAAGCCGAGTCGTTCGGCGAGATAAGCAGTCAGTTTATCCGGTTTTACCCTTCCTCCAATGAAGGGGAAGTCCATTCCCTTCGAATCCCAGTATATGAAACCAAGCCCTTGCCCGAGTCCAAACAACATCGGCTCAGACAAGCGGACGCCCGCATATTGCATTAAATTGCCTATGGCGGTTGTTTCGCAATGTTCGCCTTGATAAGGAATGAAACCTTCAATAAATCTGATCATGTCTACTTGTCTCCTCCAATAATTCATGTATTAAACGGCTAACGAATGCTTGCTCGGTCTCGATTAAGCTGAATGGATGCAAGAACAACGCCCTTACGTTCAGCGGCAAGCTAGCTCCGCCTTGTGATTCGTACCTCTGTCTTATTTTTATCGAAGCTTGTCCAAGAAAATCCAGTCGTTTCCGTAAAGCAATGACGGCCTCTTCCTTCCCGATATGGGGCAAAGCGGCCAAACCGAGATCGAAGCGGATGTCACGTTCCCGTGTAGACGACAGACTATTAAGAATTTCATTTCTCAGCTTACGTATACCCACTTCGGTGAGGGCAAACCGGGTCGGCGTTGGCCCCTTGCCGGATTTCTCGTCGGATGTCTCAGGTGAGATCCATCCTTTATCGCTAAGTTTCTTCAATCCTGCATATATCGAAGTTGTACCGATATTCGCCCATTCTTTATAACCTCGCTGCTCGACTAACTTTATAATATCGTATCCGGAAGCTTGACGATGTTCCGCGATCATTTGCAGGAGCATGAATTCGACATTCGATAATGTATGCATAGAGAGACTCCTTATATTAAGTATTTCACATGTGGAATATAGCACGTGTGTAATAAAAATTCAATAACCGAATCTGCTAGTAAACTACAGCTTGAGAATGTACAAATCAGGAACTGACGAACTTCCGAATGTACGTTCATGAGGCGGCACTTGAGCTCGCGGCATCGACCGATCATGCCGATCTTTTTTGTACCCAGGTGATCAATACTACTCCGCGGAAAGCAGTTTGCCGTCGTATGACGCTGACTCGACGGCGTTGCAGTTGCAACGTTCACTTGAATTCCTCAGGGGGATAATTGACTGAGCGCAAACTCCTGTATGCGGGAAGTCAGTTAAGCTAACGGGAGTTCAATAAGACAGTGGCAGTCTAGGACTTTATTTTCTTGTCCATGGCTACCGCTGTTTCTGTTATTGGGATCAGTCTAATACTCTTAATACTCATTTTACGGAATCTGACGGTTTTGTAATTCGAAAAGCCGCGTGGGGCCTAAACACCCAGTCTATTAGCAGGGGCGGATCATATAAATAGATGCTTCAGGAAGTACTCGGAAGAGTTGGATGATCTCCTAAATAAATGTTATATATAATCGATGATGAAACGCACGGTGAAATAGCCGCGCTCAGCACGTCCGTCTACTGCCTCGCGCCGGTGGAGATCGGCGACCGGGTGAATCTGTACCCGAAGGTCATCGATTCCGGGCGCCGCTTCTGCAAAATGGAGGTTGTCGCGCTGGCCGGCGGGAAGCGGGTAGCCCAGGCGTCATCGCGAGCTTGTTCGATTAGCCATCGCGATCGAGACAGCCCGCTGGCCGAATGGTCGGTGGGCTGCTTGCGGGCGTCGGCGGATGGAGTCGATCGGCGCGGCGTTTAAATGTCGTGGAATCGTTCCCAAAAAGCGATAACAATGTTATGATCGAAGTGCATACGACAACCGACAAGGAGAACTTATGATGAAGAAGTCTGCGCATGACCGGACGACGGCCGAGACGCGGTCCGGCAACGCCACGATCAACGATGTCGCTAAGGCGGCCGGCGTCGGCCGCTCCACGGTTTCGCGCGTCATCAACAACAGCCCGTCTGTGGACGACGCGACCCGGCGCAACGTATTGAAGGTGATGGAGGAGCTTCGCTACGTTCCCCGCGCTTCCGCGCGCGGCAACCGGCTGTCGCGGAGCCATTCCGTCGGCTACGTATTCGGCCTGCCCAAGGAGCGCATGGACGAGGATCCGTTTCACGCGATCATCTTCCAAGGGGTTGCCGACGCTTGCCGCCAAGCCGGCTTGAACATCCTCTATTTCACCGACGATTCGATGAATGATCCGCAGTCTGCCACAACCGTGCTGGAAGCGGCGCGCAGCGGCATGGTAGACGGCTTCATCGCCGTGCTGGCCCACGATTCGTGGCTGCTGAAGGCGCTGGAGGAATGGAGCGTACCGACGGTTCTGATAGACCCGCAGCATGCGGGCTCGCCTTTTCCGTGGATCGGCATCGACAATGCCGGGGCGATGATGGACACGGTCCGGCGGCTGCAGGCGCTCGGACATAGGAAGATCGCGTTCATCGCCGGCGAGCACGGGCACGGCACGATTCCGCTCAGCTTTCGCGAACGGTTGGCGGGCTATCGGGTCGCGATGGAAGAGCAGTGGACGCTCGACGAATCCCTCATCGTCGTCGAGCGCATGGACGAGGGCATCGCCGGCGTCGCGGCCGGCTTCAAGGGGGCCCGGAAGCTGCTCGACTCGGGCAATAAGCCGGATGCGATCGTGGCGGCCAACGATCTGATCGCATTCGGCGTCATGCAGCTGCTGTACGAGCGCAACGTCCGCATTCCGGACGAAATGAGTGTGCTCGGCTTCGACGACGTCCCGGCCGCTGGCTACATGGCGCCGGCTTTGTCCACCGTTCACGTGCCCAAGGAGCTGCTGGGGCGCAAGGCGGTGGAGGCTTTCATCGAACTGTACGAGGGGACGGACGGGAAGACGGCGCCGCCGGAATGCCTGCATCGCGTCCAGGCGCAATGGGTGAACCGGGGGACCGTCGCCGATCGCCGGCCGAGGCCATAACGATGAGGAGACCCTTCCGGTTCATCGCCGTCCCGCCGCTCCCTTAGCGGGACGATCCGCGTGAAACGTTTTTTTCGCAGAAGCACGCTACCGATCCGCGTAACAGGTTTGTCTGCGGAAGAGTGCCACGACGATCCGCATGCCGCCCCTGTCTATTGAAGCGCACCAAGACGAATCTATAGATAACCCCCGTCCGCGGAAGCGTTCGGGACCGGTTCGAAAAAAGGGATTGACGACTGTCTTTCTTTAGTGACATAATGGGATCGATCCCATGGGATCGATCCCAAACGGTTGCGCAATCTTGGCAAGACATTCGAGTTTATGGAAGAAAGGGGCGGATTATGCCAGAGCCAAGCCTTTGAACGGGACTTTGCAAGCGCTATCATTTTAAGGTGAAGCGGAGGTGATCGGATCGTTGCTGCCGGGCCGCGCCAGGCCAACGCGAAAGAGGTGCACGCATGCAAACGGTACATCATGCCGTCAAGAAACCGGTCGTTTATCTGGACAAAAAGGTGACGGAGCATACTTGGGACGAACCGGTGGATCAATGGCTGCAGGCCGCAAATCGAAGCCGGTGATTTCGCTGGATATGCTGAAATAAAAAGGCAAGGATTCATGCCCGCTGCCCGGCCGCTGCGGCAAGCAGCTACCCGGGCTCGGGTAAAATCATAATTTGCAACCTGGGAGGTTGATGAATCTTGTGGAAGCCTATTGGCAGTTTGGCGCTCGCGGCAATCGTGACCGCTGCGGCGCTCGTCCCTGTCGCGGGACCTGTTCGTACTGCGTCAGCTACCGCTGACGTGCTGGAATTCGCGCCGGGCGACGCCGCGGAGCAAGCGCTCCTCATTGAGAACGACGGCGCGATTCAAGAGCACGGCACGTACTTCCGTTTCACGGACGGCTGGTCGCATTTGACCTACAAGCTGACGAAGCCGCTCAACAGCAAGGCGCTGCTCACCTTGACGCTGGCCAGCCAGTATTTGGTGCGCGTCTCGACCGATAACGCCACTTGGACCGACGTTCTCGATTATGAGGTGAACGGCAATTTCAAAGAGGACCGCACCATTGATCTGTCGCCCTATTTCGCGCAGTCGCCCGACGTGTACGTCCGGCTGGAGGACAAAGTCAAGACCGACGGCTGGGGCGGGCAAATCTGGCGCGCGAAGCTGCAAACGTACGATCTCGGAACCAGCGCGGCCGATCTGCAAGCGGATCTGTCGGACGGCTGGAGCGTATCCGTCGATCAAGGTCCTCCGCAGACAATTCAGACTGGTGACCCGATCGCGATCGCGGCGGGCTCGACCGCATCTTATACGCGGACGTTCCAGGTGCCGGACGGCTGGCCAGCGCTGCCGATCAGGCTCGCATTTAGCGGCGTGACGGGCGAGGCGACGGTCTACGTGAACGGCGCCCCGACAGGCGTCGGCAAGGAAGAGCATATGCCGTTCACGGTTCCCGTCGCGACGTCGGACTTGCAAAGCGGGCAACTCGACATCCGCGTCGACGTCCAGCGGGAGCCGGGTGCAGTGGGCTCCGGCGACCTCGGACTGTGGCGGACCGTCAAGGCGGGGCACGAGGACCTGTTCACGATCCCGGAGCCGGTGAGGACCTTCGGCTCCGAACAGGTTAAGCTGGAGAAGCAGTACGCGCCCTACGATCTGACGGAGCTGAACTGGCTCGGCGCCAACGCACTGCAGAGCCTCTATGATGACCGGTACGGGCTACTGAATTTCGACGGCTACATGCGGAACAAGGAGCTTCATTACGTCCACGATTCCTTACGGGCGATCGGCGCTTTCTACGAAGAGGAACGCTACTCCCCGGTCGTCCGGCTCGATCTGGTCAAGAAGCTATATAACGGCGTCAAGGCCGCGAAGGTGCCCGGCAGCGACTACGAGTTTTTCCTGAAGCATGACAAGCGGCCGAAAAAAATACGGGGCAGCTTCACCGTGCCCGCCGATCTGCAGTTCGAAGCCGACCAGGATTTGAACGAGCCGATCGGCAACATCGGCTTCCGCGTTCGTCAAGGGAACGGCACGGAGCTAGCGAGCAAAGAGTTGTCCTATTCCGACGGGACGATCGGATACGCCGGCGGCCAGTACGATTTCACCCGGACGTACGCGAACGCGACGGGAACCGCGAATGTTGCGGCGGCGGTCCGGTACTGGGACGGCGATGCCGACAAGCCGTCGCAAGTGACGTTCTCCGCGACCGGGGACGTGTCCGCGCTGACGGCGGTCGTCGACGATTTCGACCAGCGCTGGCAGGGACGCAGCTACGCGCTCGCGGAGAAGCCGGACCGCACGACAGCGAGTGCCTCGAACGGCGACTTCGTGATCGATAATCCGCAAGAGCGCTACATTTTGCTCCGGACAAATCCGGACTGGTGGGTCAAGTCGATCCTCGTCACGTGGGACGGCCACCCGTCCCAGGTGAAGCTGAAGGCGACGAACGGCGTGTTCACGTCGGTGGAGATCACGTATCCGTCGGCGTCGAATCCGGTCACGCTGAAGGCGGTGCCGTTCGAGTGGTTCGATCCGAACATGAACTGGCCGCATGCCGCAGCCGCAAATATCTTGCAGACGGGCCATTACGGCGCGGGCGGCTTCGACCCGACCTATTCCGTCGACATCGAAGGATTGGGGCCGTACGGACTGGCTACCGCCGCCTACATTCTCAAAAAGTACGGAGACCCGCATGCGAACGAAGCGGTCGCGCTCGCGAAGTTGGCCGTCGACGGGGCCTATGAGGCGGAACTTACGCGGCCCGCGAGGACGTCGATTCTTCACGGGCTGATGGTTGCCTCCGAAGCGTTAATGCGTGCCGGATACCCGACCTACGAAACGCAGTTCCGCCACTGGGCGGACCGGATTCTGGCCGAGCAGCAGTCCGACGGATCCTGGGTGTGGCTCGACATGCAGACGCGCAACATGGTCACGATGCTGCATGCGTACAACCAGCTCGGGGACGCCAAATATTTGCAAAGCTACAACGACGCGCGGGGAACGATTCAATACTCGCCGCAAGGGCTGGTGTGGAAAGGCCAGGTGAACGTCGGGTCTCCGCTGCCGCTGTACGGGGCGCCGGACATCGCGTTCCTCGCGCATCGGAACGATCCGGCACTGGCCGACGTGATGAGCGCCGTCGGCCATTATTTCGGGGATACCGGGCTTTGCGGCTGCTCGGACATCAACCCGTATTTCCTCGGCTTCTCCCTGAAGAATGCCGGCTTGACGGACGGCCTTGGCGACACGCGCTATCCGCTCAAATTATGGGAGTACGCTAAATATGACGCGGGCGGCATGACCGTGCTGCTGAACCCGACCGCCTACGTGAACAATCCCTATTATCCGGCGGAGGAGCGGAACCGGGGCTTGACGCTGCTGGGCGAGCGCAATCTAGGGGGCTGGCTGACCCAGGTCGACGTCCCGGACGGAGGCGCGACGCAGCCGGCGGGTATCGTTCAGGGCGAGTCGGCGCGGTCGACCCGGCCGCAGGACGGACAGCACGCTATCTATTTCGACGTAGACGATCGTTTCTTGCACGATCTGGACAAGGAGAAGGGCAAGGACAAAGACAAGGTTGTCGTTACGGTGCGCTATCTGGACGAAGGGCATGACAGCTGGACACTGGAATTCGACGCCGGACGGGGCAACGATTCATTCAAGGTGAAGAAGAATGGCACGAACCGGTGGACGGAGAAGTCGTTCGTGCTCCCGCACGCCCGCTTCGCGGGAGGGCTGAACGGCCACGATTTCCGCATCCGGGACAACGGGGGCGAGACAGTGACGATCAGCCGTGTCGAAGTGCGGCTGAAGTAGAACCGGAGCCGAAGCCGGCGCTGTGTGCGCAGGGCGCTTGCGGAGCGGAGCGAAATCGGCGAGCGAACAGGCTTGCCCCGTCTCGTGGCAGGGTTTTCGCCGATAGGCCTAGGCTAAGAGTGTCCGGCCGGAAATCGGCCGAACCCCATTTAAGGTCGAAAATCGACCTTGCAGGCAGAGGAGGTCGGGAGTGAGTCACTGCAAGGTCCGAAAACGTCCTTATTGAGCGCCGAAGCCGCTGCGATAGGCACCTTCTCGTACCCGCCGCAGCGGTCAGGAGGCGAAACGCGTATACACCCGCCGGTCCATTGAATCGGCGGGTGTCAGGCTATCGACAAAGCTCTGTTATTTGAGATGGTCTGGATAAATCAATCAAGTTCTTGAGGGATCACTTATACGAAAAGAAAGAAGATCGCCCTACCCAGCCAGCTTGGCCAGGTGGTTGGCGATCTTTTTCATGTTCTAGCAGATGGCGGTCATGAACGCTTGCTCGAGGACGTTTTTCTTGCCGCGCAATCGGCAATAGCGAAATCAATGGAGCTCTTTGGCCTAGTTCTAGTTGTGAGGGTGAAACGCTTGAAAATAGTGAAGGAATTACAATTAAATGCTCTAATAGAGGTTTTATTATGTTTTTAAGCGAGCTTTGACGTCATTATGAAGCGAATAAGCGAATCCAGGGGTTTAGTCCAAATACATTGAAAGCCTATGCCTTGCAGCACAAGATGCTGGTTAACTAAAAATGGACAAGTGAATTCCGAAGTTTTTGATGGAGCAAGATGTTATTCATCTGAAGATCTCATGTCAGACACTAAGTGAAAGAGCGCTGCTTGAGTTTCTCTACAGTACAGGCTGCCGAATTGGAGAGATTGAGATGATAAATATTGAGGATCTGAACTGGGAGAACTGCTCGCCATTGTAAATGCAAGGGTTCAATGCAAAGAGAGGTATATTTCACCACCGAGTGTAAAGTATTATTTAGCCAATCGTGAGGACTCATGTAAAGCCCAATTTGTAACCGATACAAATCCAGTAAAACGAATGGCCATTCCAACGCTCAGGTGGGCATTAAAGCGGCTTGCAGACCGGGGAGAGATCGAAGCAAATGTATACCCGCATCGCTTTCGTCATACCTACATGCCAGCTCCTTGATAACGGAACGCCGTTGGGATGTTGGGGCATGAAAAAGCATCAACCACCCAAATATATGCTCAGCTGCGCGGCGAACGTCGGCGAGAACTGCATCGTCGGTTCTTTTAACGTCGCTTTGCTTGTGAGCATGGCATTAAATTGGCCATAGTCCAAAATAAAAAGGGGAAAAAACTAGGATAGCAAATTAACTCCTAAACAACAAAAACGACAGCAAGAACGTGAAATTATTGATGAGTATCACAAATTGGTAACTGAAGATGCTCTGGATCCTCTGTATCAATCTTTTTTGGAATGGAAATCAGGTTCTTTATCGTATTTCGAACTAACAGAGCTAATCCATATATTCCATAAGAATAACCAGGAGATCTACAAGGACTTCACATATACTGATCGTAAAGAACTCATTCTACTTGCCAAGCTGAAATTGGGCCGTTTAACTGAGGATGATATTAAAGAAAATAAGCGGCTTTTAGAATTTTGGGGATACGAGGACAGAACCTCTAGTTAGATTAATGTAAGCCGTTCAGTATGGTGCCGATGAATCCAACAGAAGTCATTCACAGGGAGCAGATAACGAGGAGTTGTTCCCTTCTACAGAGCAATTTAACAACAAACTTAAAAACACAGCATCTCAGTCTCTTGAAATCCATCATTTCGTCAATCAAAGCTAGACGGATGTTTTCGACCTCTGATTATAGGACGTGTCCATGGCCATCATGGATGCGTTTTTTATATATGCCCGATTCGAACACGGCCCGTAATCATAAAAACACTCATTTCAGAACAAAAGCTTGTTTTGAGAACTTCAATTTTACGATAAACAGAACTCAAGTAACACCTTAGGACTGGTGATTCTTACTTGCGAACTATAAGATTTAGTCACGGTAGCTTACAACTGTGAGATTCTTTATTGATCGTGGAAGGGGATGGCCGATTGAAGCATGCAGAGGCAGAGATTCGCGAATGGGTTGAAAAGAATGAAGAGAGCATGATTCGGCTTGTACAGGATCTAGTTTCCTTTAATACGGTGAATCGGGTATGGACAGGTACGGAGAAAGATGCGCAACTTTTTCTTTCACAAGTGCTGAGGGACATGGGATTAGAAGTGGATGTATTTACGCCGGAAGAAGTACCCGGTTTCAAGGAGCATCCAGGCTACTTTCCCGGCAAGGATTATTCAGACCGCCCGAATGTTGTAGCAGAGTGGAAAGGAACAGGCGGTGGGCAGTCGCTTATTTTTTCCAGCCATATGGATACAACTACGGCAGCCTCCGGATGGGATCGAGATCCTTGGGCAGCGCACATAGAGGATGGGAAACTGTATGGTCTAGGCACATTCGATATGAAGGGCGGTCTGGTAGCTTCAATCTCGGCAGTTCGCTGTCTGAAAGAACTTGGATTTCAACTACAAGGAGATGTCCTGGTCGAGTCTGTTGTCGATGAAGAGTTCGGCGGGGCGAACGGAACGTTGGCGAGTCGAATCAGAGGTTATAATCCCGACGCTGCAATCATTCCCGAACCAACGAACATGTCGGTATGTCCGGGTAATCATGGCGGAGCCCAATGGAGAGTTACATTTACAGGAAATACGGGAATGTCCTTCAGTGGAGAAACCATCATTAACCCGGCTAATATAGCGGCGAAATTTATCGTTTATTTGGAGGAATTTGAAGCCGAGCGGCAGAAGAAAGGGGGGCCTGCTCCTTATTTTATTCATGACCATGTCCTCCCCGTTATTGTCACCCGCTTGGAAGCCGGGGACATGAATGCGCCGTTATGCGACACGGGGCCGGCCGAATGTCATGTGGATCTATGGGTAGAATGCCACGCGGGCGTTACGGAAGAGGAGCTCGAGAAGGAATTGGTGAACGGCTTCCAACGAAAATATGCTGACGAATATATGAAATGGAACAAGCCTACCTTCAGAAAATTAATCCGCTTTCTGCCCGGAACGCAGGTGGATTCGAAATTTCCGTTAATTGGTCTGTTATCGGAGATTGCGGGTGAAGCGACTGACGGGAAATATGGCAGTATTACAGGGGCTCCATTTGCATGCGACTCTTTCATGTTCAACCAGTATACGAATACCCCGGCGATTATTATGGGCCCAGTTGGAGCGAATGCGCATGCGCCAGATGAATATATCGATATTCCGGCGTTCTTGAAGCTTGTCGAGATCTATGCGCGAACGATTGTACAGTGGTGTGGTTACCTGGATCGTGATGGGCTAACGACATAAGCGTAAGACGGAGGGAGATGAACAGATGGAACGATTTCGTAACAAAATAGCTTTCGTAACCGGCGGGAGCCGAGGAATCGGCTTGGCGATCGCCGAACGCTTCGCTGCCGAAGGCGCGAAGTTGGCAGTCGTATCCAACAGTATGGAAGAATTAAATCAAGCGGAAAGACAATTTAAAGCCGCGGGTTATGTCATGCTGCCCCTGCTCGCAGACGTTTCCGATGCCGACCAAATCGAGAGAGCCGTTGCACGAACGGTTTCGCAATGGGGCCGGATCGACATTCTTGCCAATAATGCTGGCATTGCTTGGGAAGAAGACTTCCTGGAGATGAAGGACAATAATTGGCGCAAAATGCTGGACATCAATCTGAACGGCATGTTCTATACCGCACAGCGGGTATCCCGCCAGATGGTCCAGCAAGGGGGAGGCGTCATTATCAATATGTCCTCCACCAATGGGATCGTGGGCGAGGCCAAATATGCACATTATAACGCATCGAAGGGCGGCATTGTTTTGTTGACCAAAACGATGGCTTTAGAGCTGGGAGGCTGCGGCATTCGTGTGAATGCGGTTTGTCCGGGTTATATTCAAAGCCCCATGTCCGAAGCGATCGACAGCCCGGAATTTGTAGAGGCCTACATTCGTGCCAATATCCCGCTGGGCAGGGCCGGAGTGCCTGACGAAGTAGCAGGCGTATTCGCTTTCCTCGCTTCCGACGATGCGGCCTTTATAACGGGCACAACCCTTGTAGTCGATGGCGGACAACTCGCATTTTAATGGATTTGACAACAGGAGGCATACAAGTGAACTTACATTTTATATTGGAAGATTCCGATTTGGAGCCCGGCATCCGGATATTTGCTGAAGAATTCCATTTCTCCGTAAAGGATGAGGGAATGCCGATTCAAGTCACACAGAAGAATGAGAACATCATCGTCGTGTCGAAATCGGGGGATAAAGCCTGGATTCAATATGAGCATAAGCATCAATTTTTTCGGGCGCTCGGACTGCTCCTCGAGCATATGCAGGACAAACAGGAATTCTATATGACGGAAGTGCCTCAGTTCAGCACGAACGGCCCGATGATCGACGTTTCTCAGGGGAATGCGGTATTGCAAGCCGAGACCCTTAGACGGTTAATGACCAAGATGGCCGCCATGGGACTCAATATGCTGATGCTGTACACCGAGGACAGCTATGAAGTCCAAGAGCAGCCCTATTTCGGCTATATGAGGGGCAGGTACTCACAAGATGAGATCCGCCAATGCGACGATTATGCCAATCTGTTTGGGATTGAACTTATTCCGTGCATTCAAACCTTAAGCCATTTGAGAGAGGTAATCAAATGGGATTGCTTCGCGGACATCAAGGATGATGGGGATACGCTGCTCGTGGGAGAAGAGAAAACATATGCTTTTATCGAGCAGATGATCATTGCGGCGACAAGCCCGGTTCGGACGAAGCGCATCCATATTGGCATGGACGAAGCGATGAAGCTCGGTCAAGGGAATTACCTGCTCAAAAACGGACTGCGCTCCAAGTTCGAGATCATGAACGAGCATCTTACAAGGGTGCTGCAGATCACTGAAAAGCACGGCTTGAAGCCGATGATATGGAGCGATATGTATTTCCGGGCGGGGTCTGATGTGGGGGATAACTACGATCGGAATATGATCCTGCCTGACAACATTTCCGAGGTTATGCCTCCCAATCTTCAGTATATTTTCTGGGATTATTATCACTTCGACGAGGCGTTTTATCTCGATTTTATTCGCAAGCATAAGCAATTTGGTTCAACTCCCATCTTTGCAGGCGGGATTTGGAATTGGAAAGGGTTCTGCTTGAACTATGGCGCAACCTTCGCATCCACCGAAGCGGCTTTGGCTGCATGCAAGAGAGAAGGCGTGAAGGAAATCATCGCGACCTTATGGGGCGACGACGGATCGGAATGCCATATTTATTCCGCTCTTCTCGGCTTGCAGTTGTTCGCGGAACACGGGTATGCGCAGCAAGTGGATGAACCTAAGTTGAAACGAAGATTCGAATTTTGCACCGGCGGCCGTTATGAGGATTTCATGGACATCCGTCTTGTCGACGAAATTCCCGGCACTTTCGAAGGAAACCGCGAAATGGTGAATCCGTCCCGTTACTTGCTGTGGCAGCAGGTGTTAATGGGGCTGTTCGATCACAATATCGATGGATTGCCGTTAGATGAGCATTATGCTAAGTTAGCCATTCAATATGAGCAAGCGATGCGGCGCAATGGCCAATGGGGTCAAGTATTCGGGGTTTTACATAAGCTGTGCCGCGTCCTATCCGTCAAATCGGAGATTGGCTTAAGAATCACACGCGCTTATAAGAATGGAGATAAAGCGTCTCTGCTTGATTTTGCCCAGAGGGAGCTGGTGGATTTGATCGGCCGGGTGGAAGAACTGCGGGAATATCATCTGAGCCAGTGGCACCAGCTGTACAAACCGTTTGGCTGGGAGGTCATCGATTTCCGTTATGGCGGGCTGCTGTCCGGCCTTAGAACAGCGATCCGCCGTTTGGACGATTATGTCTTCGGAAGGATCAGGCGCTTGGAAGAGCTTGAGGAGGAACGCTTGCCGTATCAAGGACAGGAAGGCATCGTGGACTGTTACTGGTACAAGGGGATGCCCACGGCAAGCAGACTTATTCAATCCGTAGACTAGGATGGCTGTATTCATTCGATATGTGGAGTTGAACGTTAATGGGTAACCTTATTGCAAATGAAAACACACAGACGGGTACGTTGAACTGGCAGCTTACCCAATATGAGTTTGAAGAGTTGAATAGCGGTCTTGGATCAAATCTGATCCCTGGAGCCCGTTCCGCTGCGATTGAGGGATATGCTTCACAAACTAGCGTCTATCCGGGGGAAAGCATCGATTTCATGGTGAGCACATTGCCTGCCTGTCGGTTCATTGTGGATATTTTCCGGCTAGGATATTACGGCGGCACCGGCGGCCGGCATATGCTGCAGCTCGGTCCGTTCGAAGGAGAAGAACAACCGGTGCCGCCGGAGACCGTGGAACGGCTGCGGGAATGCGAGTGGCAGCCTAGCGTGACCCTGCGGATTCCTGACGAATGGATCAGCGGCGTTTACCTGGCCAAGCTGACGAAACAAGCATCCTTGCGAGCCCAGAGCTACCTAGTTTTTGTAGTGAAGCAGCGAAGGAAAACGGACATTCTCGTTCAAGTAAGCGATCTGACCTGGCAGGCATATAACAAATGGCCCGGGACCAGCTCGCTTTACGATGACGGATCGAATCCCTGGTTTACCGGCCCTAATGTTCGGGTAAGCTTCGATCGGCCGTACGGCAAGTACTTTCAGGTCGTCGACTCACCATTATCCTGCGGTTCCGGTGAATTTCTACTATGGGAGTTCCCGCTCGCCTACTGGCTTGAGGCCGAAGGCTACGATGTAACGTACTGCTCCAATCTCGATCTTCATAGTGATCCAAGCTTATTGGAAACCTGTCAAGTATTTATTTCCGCCGGACATGATGAATATTGGACAAGGGACATGTACCGACATGCATCGGCCGCTCGGGATCATGGGGTCAGCCTTCTCTTTCTATCCGGCAACGCCGTATACCATGAGATCATCCCTTATGCAAGTAACGTCACCGACGCGCCGAATCGTTCATTTGCAAGGCAACAGCGATTTGTGGATGAGCATGAATTGATGGGAGCCGCCTCGTTTGCTTCGGGGTATGGCGACTGGACGGTGGTGAATCCGGAGCATTGGGTGTTTGCGGGCACCGGCATGAAGGCGGGCGACTGCATTCCCGGGTTGATCGGGTGGGAGTATCACGGTTTACCATTCAAGGAAATAGAGGGTCTGGAAATATTGGCCCATAGCGATTTGGTAGGGAATGAGCCTGCAGCTCTGGAAATTGCGGATGGTACTCTGCGTATGGGCGATGGCAAGCATGCGGCTGTTATTTATCCGGGTCCGCGCAATAACTGGGTGTTCAACGCAGGGACGATCTGGTGGGCGGAGGGATTAAGCAATCCGCCCGGCCACATTCCGGCCTCGGGCACGTTTGGCCGGGTACTCGGTCCAGACCCTAGAGTCCAACAAATCACACGAAATTTGTTGGCCCGTTGTTTAAGGGATAACCCGGATAAGGCGGGTGCGGATTGAAGAGGTGCTTGAAGGAAGCTGAACGCCATATGCCGGAGAGATGTTAACCCCGAGCGGCGATGCCGATTCGGCTCCAGACAAGTAAAAAGGCCTATCCTTCCTAATATTGGGGGGTAGGCTTTTGTGTGAACCGGGTTCATTATCCAATCTCATCGCCTTTGAGAAGCTTGGCATTGCTTCGATATTGAACAGGCGTTACCCCATAAACCTTTTTGAACAGCGTGAAAAAGTGGCTTCTGCTTAGAAATCCGCAGCTTTCCATAATCGTATTGATGGCTTCGTCCGATGATGCGATCCGATCCCTCGCAGACGAAAGCCGGATACCGTTGATGAAATCCGTTATCGAGATCAGGCGGTGCTTCTTGAACAGCTTCCCTAAATAGGACGGAGATAAATTCACTTGTTCGGCAATCGTAACCAAGGATAAGGCCGGATTGGCATACTCCTTCTGAATAATTGAAGTCACTTCATCGAGCAGCTTGATATATTTATTGTCTTTCTTTGATTCCAGTTCAATCGATAGCTTCTCGAATAAATCCATAAAGTCGGATTGTATTTGTTCCAAGGTTTCAATCTTTTGCACCTTGGCAAGATAAATATTGAAATTGAAATTGACGTTAATGGAATGGTTGGCCTCTAACACTTCGATCGCGTGGCGAATGGACAATAGCAAGCGAATCAGAACGGAATTCAGAATGGTCAAGCTATGCTTGGAAGCATATTGAATGATGGCGGACAATGCAGCCTTAGCGTCGTTTAATTGACCTTGGATCAAAGCGTCGGACATCTTCTTATCCTGGTCCTGAGGAAATTTGAAATCGTCTGTGTGAACAGGCAAGTTCTCATTGAAAATCAGCGATTGATGCCCAAAGACCAACCGGTAGAAGGACAGGTCCAACGTTTTCAAATAATGATGCCTTAGACCGGATAGCGTTTCAAACCGTTCGCTGAACGTAACGGATATCGATAGATTCAAATATTGGCTCACATGCTCTTGAATTTTTCTGAACGAACCCGTTAACTGCTCATGGTCTGAAGGCAAGGCTGCCGAGCTGATCAAGACGAGAATCTGATCTTCATCCATATTGATGCATTCATGCGCATAAACGCCGGATAGCAGCTCCGAGACGATATTGATAACGCCGTATTTCAATAAGCTGCGGTCGGTCATGTTATATTTGGCGCAAAATTCAGCATAGTCGTCAATTTTGATGAGCACGGCCAGAAAGGAATCGGAGGGCTTGAGCGCAATATGATATTTGGTAAACTGCGTCTGAAAGGACTCAATCGAAACGGAATCGTCCGAAACGACCATTTTCCGCAAAAACTCCTGTTTTTTGTAGTGAAAATCGTTCCTCTCAAAAACGTTATAATTCTGGATCACTAATCGCATAGGCAAGTACAGCTTTCGTGAAAAATACAACGAGAGCGCAATACTCCCTATAATGAAGCAAAGCACCAGCAGATAGGTTTTATGCTTCATTTTGACGATTTCTTTGACGATTTCGGAATACGGCGTAATGCTGATCAATTTCCAGCCGAATACATCGGTAGCTGCGTAGGTCACGAACGAATCCACGCCATCGACATCGATTCGAAGATTTCCGCTGCTTTCGGCGGAAGCGTGGATCATTTGAATATAGTCTTTATCCTTTAAATCGCTTTGAAGCGGATGGATGGAATCGCTGGACAATAGAATCCCGTTACGGTCGATCATGAAAATCCGGTTTATTTTGTCATCCGAAGAACCGATGCTTTGCCTCACCCATTCCTCTGAAATATTCAGGACGATGGCTTCGCTGACTTTGCCGCTTTGAACCTGGGAATCAAAGAATAGATAGGAATAGACATATATGTAATCGCTTGCATTGGTTGATAAATCGGCTAATGGGTTTGGGATCTTGCGAAGAACAATGCTGTGCGTCCTATTGTTTTGGATGTCGTCCAAAATCGTGAAAATCCCTTTATCGTCAAAGGTGCTGCGGTCGGAAACAAAGTCCATGCTCGGTACCGAATGAATGTTATGACCGTTATAAATATAAATCGATTGCAGGAACGGATAAAGGTTTTTGTATAATTCCAGTTTCCTTTGATATTTCCTGTAGTCCTCCGAGTGGACATCCGAATACAGGAGATCTTGGATGCCTTCGTCAAAAAAGGCGCTGGTCGCAACCGAATTGGCGCTTTGCTCCATGAGACTGACGTTTCTGCTCGTATTCTGCAGATCGGTTTGCTGCTGATTATATACCATTTCAAGAGCGAACTTTTCGAATATACGTCCTTGAAAGGAGAATTGGACGAAGATCACGAGAAGCGTGCTCAATAAAAATGGAAGCAGAATCGTTAGAAAAAGCTGGAACGGATTTTTTAATATGAACTTTTTTATCATAGATGCACCCCTTCGAACTAAAGTCTAACCTGAAAGGCGAGGACGAATCAATCGCCTAAATGGCGTTAAGCGTAAAAGTGCTCATTTTAGAACAAAAATCCGCTATGAGAACTTCGGTTTTTCGCGATACAGAACCACAGAAACGTTTTAGAACTGGCGGTTTTGAAGCGCAAAACCTACTATGGAGCCAAGGACAGATAAACCCATCATTACACCCGGCGAAAGGAGTCTCACATTCCGTGAAGAAGCAGCAAGGAATACTACGCACACAGTCTTATAAGAAGAATATTCAATTAGGCATTCTGGCACTTCCGGCAATCCTGCTTATCTTTGTCTTCTCGTATGTTCCGATGGCTGGCATCTTCATTGCTTTCAAGAACATCAACTACGAGAAAGGCTTGTTTCACAGTCCGTGGGTCGGCTTCGACAACTTCAAATTCTTTTTTACTTCGAACGATGTCTGGCTTGTTGTAAGGAACACGCTTTCCTACAATATCCTGTTCATCGCAGTTGGGACATTGCTCTCCATCGTGTTCGCGATTCTCTTGAACGAAGTCTTAAGCAGAAGAATGGTGAAAGCGTATCAAACGATCTTTTTCTTCCCTTATTTCTTTTCATGGATCATTGTCGCGTATATGACCTATTCCTTTATTGGACCGTACGGCGTGCTAACCTCATTATTGGAACGGATTGGCATCAATTTTGATTTCTACACCGAAACCTGGGTTTGGCCCATCCTATTAACGTTAGTGAGCATATGGAAGGGTCTCGGATATATGAGCATCATTTTTTATGCTGGCATCATGGGGATCTCTCAAGAGTATTTTGAAGCTGCCGCAATAGACGGGGCCACGAAACTTCAAATGATCCGCAAAATAACGATTCCGCTATTGATGCCGTTAATTACGATCATGACGCTTCTATCCATTGGCAAAATATTTTACTCGGATTTCGGCTTGTTCTTCTTCGTTCCTAGGGAGATCGGACAGCTGTACCCCGTCACGCAAGTTATCGACACGTATGTTTATCGGATGCTGAAGGCTTCAGGCGATCTGGGCATGTCCTCCGCCGTAGGGTTATTTCAATCCGCGATGGGTTTCATCGTCGTACTGCTCAGTAATTTTGTCGTGAAAAAAGTAAATGAAGAAAATAAGTTATTTTAATCAAACAGCAAAGGAAGTAGGCACATGGCATTCAAGAAAATAGGGCCGCAGGTATGGATCAACCTATTGTTCATTTTGTTTTGTCTATCTTGTATTTTTCCTCTTTTCGCGATTCTCTCGGTTTCGTTCAGCAATGAAACGGACATCATCCAGAACGGGTATCGCTTATTTCCCGCCATGTTCGATTTCTCTGCATACGCTTACATTCTTTATAAGCCGCTGCAGATCTTAAACGCTTTCAAAGTATCGATATTTGTCAGTTTTTTCGGTACGCTTGTTTCTCTATTGATTACGGCTGGAATCGCATATCCACTGGCTCGTGAAGATTTTAAACTGAAAAACAAGCTGAGCTTTTACGTTTTTTTCACGATGCTGTTTAATGGCGGCTTGGTTCCGACCTACATGCTGATCAACAATTATCTTCATCTAAGCAACACGATCTGGGTGTTGATTCTACCTTATTTGGCCGTTCCGTGGTTTATCCTGATCTTAAGGTCCTTTATGCAGAAAATACCGCACAGCATCATTGAATCCTGCATGATGGACGGAGCAAGCGAGTTTCGCATCTTCTTTCAAATCATTCTTCCGCTTGCCAAACCGGGTCTTGCTACGGTTGCTCTATTTATGCTGCTGCAGTATTGGAACGATTGGTGGCTGAGCCTGCTCTATATCGAGAAGGAGAGTCTCGTGCCTCTGCAATTTATGCTTTACCGGATGATGAATAACATTTCGTTTCTTACGAATTCCAGCAATATGATGCCTCCGGGAATGAAAAATGTCGTACTCCCGTCCGAATCCGCCCGAATGGCGATGGCGATCGTTGCGGCAGGTCCTATGCTGCTCGTCTTCCCGTTCTTCCAAAAATATTTCGTTCGGGGGCTTACAGTCGGTGCGGTAAAAGGTTAGCTTAGATATGGGGTAACCCCCAGTTTAAGAATAGATGACCAGATGAAAGAGGAGGGTTACAAATGTTTAGAAAAATGAAATGGTCAAAAGCGCTGATCGTTGCGGCAGCCTTGGTACTGCTTGCTGCTTGCTCGACACCACCCAGTGAAAAGCCAAGCGAAGCTTCGAACAAGCCAACCCCGGAAGCATCGCAAAATTCGGATGCAGACTTGCCTGAGGTCAAGCTGACCTGGTATTTTCCGGGCAGTTTTCCTCAAGCCGATCAGGAATTGGTTTTTGCCGAAGTGAATAAGAAGTTGAAAGAGAAGATCAATGCCACCGTTGATTTTAAACCGCTTGGCTTCGGCGAATACGATCAGAAGATGCAGGTGGTTATCGCCTCCGGCGCGCCTTACGATATCGCATTTACTTCGAATTGGATCAACATCTATAGTCAGAATGTAGCGAAGGGCGCCTTCCTGCCTCTGGATGATTTGCTTGCCCAGTATGCGCCGAAATCGTTTGCGGCTGTCCCGCAATCATTCTGGGATGCTGCCAGGGTCAAAGGGAAAATATACGGATTCGTCAATGAGCAGATTGCCGCAAGGACGCCTGCGGTAGTCGTTTCGAAGGAAGAAGCGGAGAAATACAAGCTGGATATCCCGGCCATAAGCGGGAAGCTCACCCCGGATACCTTGCCTTTGCTCGAGCCCTATCTTCAAAACGTTCGAAAGGATTTTCCGCAGAAGGGATTTGTGACTTCGCTTGTTCAATTGGACGGACTATTCTTCAATCTGGAGCCTATTGCAGGGATACAGATTCCGGGTGCCGTCGATTTCTCGGATCCTACGCTTAAAGTAGTCAATCAATATGAAACGGAAGGAGTAAAAAAATACGCGGCACTGATGCGAGAATGGAACGCCAAAGGATATTTGAATTCGAGCGAACGTATTTCCAAGAAAGCAGATGACGGCACGGAGGTCAAGGCAGGCAAGGTTGCCGTAGGGATCGGCGGCTCCTATAAACCTGGCGGTGAAGTGGAGTTATCGGCGGAAGTGGGGTATGAAAGACTTCAGCTTCCTTCCGGAACGGCACATCTAACGACTGGCGGCATCATCGCTACTATGCAAGCAATTAACCGAAATTCTAAAAATCCGGAAAGAGCCCTGATGCTTCTTGAACTGATAAACACGGATAAAGAGATTTACAATCTATTGAACTTCGGTATTCAAGATAAGCACTTCAAGCTGGATGCGGACGGATTTATGGTCAAGGAGGGTGATGCGAGCCAAGCGTATAATCCGAATGTGCCTTGGATGTTCGCTACTAATTTCCTTGCCTATGTGGAGAAAGGTAAGTCGAAGACCGTTTGGGAAGAAACAAAGCAAGTGAATAAGGACGCTGCGCCATCCCAATTACTAGGATTTACCTTCGATGCTGAACCGGTGAAGGCTGAGATCGGAAAAGTAAGCGCACTATTTGACGAGTATTCCCGGGCCATTGATTTAGGGGTTAGCACAGAAGCCAAATACAATGAATTTTTGGCCAAACAGAAGGTAGCAGGGTCTGATAAGATCATTGCGGAAATGCAAAAGCAAATCGACGCTTGGAAAGCCGCGAAGTAACGGTTGCACTCCCAACCATGGCGGAAGCCGGGTTGGGAGTAAATTGGGATTGGAGGAATTGTATCCGATGAAGGGTTATTACGGGAAATTAAACAAGGTATTGCTCAGCATGATGCTTGGCTTTTCCACATTATTATCCGTGTCCTCGTTTCCGCAAAGTACTTATGCAGCCGCTACATTTCTTTTTGCTTCGCCTGCCGGGAGCGGCAGTAAATGTACCGTAGATGCTCCTTGTTCGCTTGATGGCGCTCAAGCGAAGGTTCGCACGCTGAACACGAGCATGACAGAAGACATTATCGTTTATTTGCGAGGCGGGACTTACGCCTTAACGTCGACCTTCGAGCTTACGTCGGCGGACTCCGGTACGGGAGGCTTTCAAGTGATTTATGAAGCCTATCCGGGGGAAACGCCGGTGCTAAGCGGCGGGCAAACAATCGCAGACTGGAGCTTGTTTGACAGCGGACAGAACATTTACCGTTCTTATGTCGGCACGGAATTAAATACGCGGCAGCTCTATGTGGATGGGGTACGGGCTACGCGAGCCCGCGGCGCCGACAACCCTGCAGGCTTCACGAAAACAACCACGGGCTATACAGCCCCGAATACGAGCATGTCCAGCTGGGGAAATCAAAGCCAGGTGGAAATCGTCGGCTTTAACGCGTGGAAAAGCTTCCGCTGCCCGGTTTCATCGATATCGGGCAATGCCGTTACCGTTCAGAACCATTGCTGGAACAATTCGCAGCTCAGCGGAACTCCCGGGTTGAACGCGATCGCCTGGTTTGAGAATGCTTACGAGCTGCTGGATGAGGAAGGCGAATGGTATTTGGACCGGACTGCCGGTTACCTCTACTATAAGCCGCTTGTCGGCCAAAATATGGCGTCAGCCGTTGCCGTCGCACCGACTTTGCAAACCTTGCTCAGCGGAACGGGAACATTGGATGAACCGCTTCAAAACGTGCAAATCAAAGGTCTTACATTTGCCTATGCCACATGGCTGCAGCCGAGTACGAACGATGGCTACGTACCGCTTCAAGCGGGGTTTACCTATACCGGGTTACATGCTTCCGCTACCCAAGACTTAACGAAGACTCTCGGTAACATTACCTTCCGAGCGGCAAAATCCGTTCGGCTGGAGCGCAACAGGTTCACCCATTTGGGCGGAGCCGGCCTAGTGTTCGAATACGGAAGCCAGAACAATACGATCATCGGGAACACATTCGATGATATTTCCGCGAGCGCGATCCTGATCGGCGATGTGACGCCGAGTCATGTTAACCCTGCCGACATCAGGGAGCGCAACAGCCATAACACCGTTCAGAGCAACTATATTTCGCATGCGGGAGCGGAATATTATGATTCGCCGGGCATATTCGGCGGCTATACGAGCTACTCCACCATCAAGCACAATGAGGTGGCGAACCTGCCCTATACGGGCATTTCGCAAGGCTGGGGCTGGGGAACCAATTCGTATGCGCAAAATAATCAAATCACCAACAATTACATTCACGATGTGATGAACGTACTCGGGGATGGAGGAGGGATATACACCTTAAGCGCTCAGCCGGACTCTACGATTAGCGGTAATCATTTGCAAAATATGTACGGCTCTTATGGAGGCTGGGGTATTTATCCGGATGAAGGCAGCGCGTATTTCACCATAACGAACAACGTGGTCGAACAAACGGGAAGATGGATTTCGATGTGGACGGGCACGATTCATGACAACATTGTTCAGCATAATTATTCGGATACGCCGAGCATGGCCAATGCATGTACGAATTGCACGGTAACCGACAATACGATTGTCAGGAACGGGAGCTGGCCGGCCGAAGCGCAAACCATCATGAACCATGCAGGTTTGGAGCAAGCTTACTGGGATTTATCGCCGCTTACCAGTCATCTGGACCATCCTTGGCCGGCATGGGATCAGGACGGAAATACAAGCAAGGAATGGATAGCGCCGACCCGGGGCTTTGTGAGACTGGCGGACACGCTAAGCAGCGCAAATAACGCTGTGATTGGAAGCGTTTACAAGAATGACGCCGTTATTTGGGGGCCGCAGCCCGTATTGCAGGGAGAAGCGACAAGCTATCAGTTGAATTTGAAGGTGCTCAAGGGCGACAGGTTGCGGTTTGTCCTTAATGGCGACGGAAACCCTGATTTGAATACGATCAGCTGGAATCCCACCCTTAAATTCGATGCCGTTCCTGCAGCTTGCGAATTTATCAAATTTGATGTCCCGGTACAGCTGCAATCCAAAATTAATACAGGCACGAGAGAAATCTTCGTAACGGTACAAGACGATACAGATCTTACCGATCTTGTCCCAGACGCGGAAATATCGGAAGAATGCCGTAGCGTTCCAGGGATTGGAGTGGCAAGGGATTTCAGCCGGATGGTCACTTACGACTTACAGGACGATGAGGGTACGTTCAGCAAAACCTGGAAAGTATTTGTTACCAAAATGTCGGCTGCATCCGGTATTAAAGGCTATAACCTCAATCAAGAAGTCGGCGATACCGACAAGTGGGTTACCGATGGAAGCTCCACGAAGGTTGCGGGAGAAGGAAGCCTTGCGATCAGCAACGGTTCTGCCGCTTATCAAGGGAGAACGTTCCAGAACGAACTGCTGGAGTTCGAGATGAAATCGGATTCGGCAGGAGGTGTGGAATGGCCGGCCATCAGCATCCGGCAGAAAGCAGCGGATAAAGTGCTGTGGGATCCGGTGAACGAGGGGTATATTCTTGTATTCAAACCGGACGTCATCGAGCTGCAACGATTCAACGGCGGGGTGCGCACGGTATTCTACGGCAATATCGACGGCATAGGAGGAAGCGAAGGCCAGCTGCCCAACCATGTATTCGAAATGGGCAAGAAGCATCTGGTGCAGTTTGGTGCGCTGAACACGGCAGAGGGCGTGAGGCTCGCAGCATACGTGGACGGCAAGAAGATTATCGATTATGTCGATAGCGGAAGCGGAAAAATCAGTTCAGCCGGCTATATGGGGGTATATGCGTATTCGGCGCCTGTCACTTTGGGGGCGGTACCGGTCATTCATAACCTCAATCCAGAAATTGGCGATACCGGCAAGTGGGTTACCGATGGAAGCTCCACGAAGGTTGCGGGAGAAGGAAGCCTTGCGGTCAGCAGCGGTTCTGCCGCTTATCAAGGGAGAACGTTCCAGAATGAGCTGCTGGAGTTCGAGATGAAATCGGATTCGGCAGGCGGAGTAGAATGGCCGGCCATCAGTATCCGGCAGAAAGCAGCGGATAAAGTGCTGTGGGATCCGGCGAATGAAGGATATATTCTGGTTTTCAAACCGGATGTCATCGAGCTGCAACGATTCAACGCCGGCGTGCGCACGGTATTTTACGGCAACGTCGACGGCATGGAAGGAAGCGAAGGCCAGCTGCCCAACCATGTATTCGAAATGGGCAAGAAGCATCTGGTGCAGTTCGGTGCGCTGAACACGGCAGAGGGCGTGAGGCTCGCCGCATACGTGGACGGCAAGAAGATTATCGATTATGTCGATAGCGGAAGCGGCAAAATCACTTCGGCCGGCTATATGGGGGTATATGCGTACTCGGCGCCTGTCACTTTGGGAGCGGTACCGGTCATTCATAACCTCAATCAAGAAATCGTCGATACCGACAAATGGGTTACCGATGGAAGCTCCACGAAGGATGCAGGAGAAGGCAGCCTTGCGGTCAGCAGCGGCTCTGCCGCTTATCAAGGGAGAACGTTCCAGAACGAACTGCTGGAGTTCGAGATGAAATCGGATTCGGCAGGCGGCGTGGAATGGCCGGCTATAAGTATCCGGCAGAAAGCAGCGGATAAAGTGCTGTGGGATCCGGCGAATGAAGGATATATTCTGGTTTTCAAACCGGATGTCATCGAGCTGCAACGATTCAACGCCGGCGTGCGCACGGTATTTTACGGCAACGTCGACGGCATGGAAGGAAGCGAAGGCCAGCTGCCCAACCATGTATTCGAAATGGGCAAGAAGCATCTGGTGCAGTTCGGTGCGCTGAACACGGCAGAGGGTGTAAGGCTTGCCGCATACGTGGACGGCAAGAAGATTATCGATTATGTCGATACCGGAAGCGGCAAAATCACTTCGGCCGGCTATATGGGGGTATATGCGTATTCGGCCCCTGTCGTATTAAGCCGCGTGTTTGATACAAACCAAGGAACGGCAGGCCCGCCGCCAACTACGCCGTCAACGCCAAGGCCAGGCGAGAATTTGGCCTTAAACCAACCGGCAACCGCTTTTTTCGCGGACGGAAGCCGGGCCAGAATGTGGACCGGATTCGAAGCGGCCAAGGCTGTCGACGGGAACACCGCGACATATGCGTTAGCGGACGGCGAACATCTCTGGCAGCTGCAGGTGGATTTGGGCTCCGTTCATCACATTGACCGAATTGTCGTGAAAATGCCTGAGAACCTGTATGCGACCGAGTTCGATATTAGAACATCGACGGATGGGGCAGCCTTTACAACTGTAAAACAGGTCACGGGATTCACTTCCGGAACAAGTGACAATAAGATTGCGGAGACAACGGCCAGATATGTCCGCGTCGTTGCCGTCAAACCGGATGGTCCTGATCAGACGGGCCTAGAAATGGCTGTTTCGGAGTTGGAGGTATACAATCCGATACCAACCAGGCCGCTAACCACGACGCCAATGCCAACCCCGACACCAATACCGACGCCGGCGCCGACACCGAAGGCAATTCCCGCCTTGGACAATGTTATTGCTGCATCGGTAAAGCATGAATTGGAAGCGGCGCTTATCAATTTGATTAACCGAAAACCAGTCGGCGAGGATGCGCAAACAACGCAAAGAAAGGCGACTAACGCTGCGGAAGAGGCTATCTGGAAGCTATCCGAATTGAAGGTTAACGATTTTGTAATTGTAGATGAAGATACGTCCGTATTTGATGTGGAGGTTGATTCCTTTACTGACGTGTTCGCATCAATAAAAGCCCATGCGGGCGAGTTAAATGCGATATTAGCACGGCTTCATCCCAAGGCTGAGCCAGCTAAGGTAATGGTAACGCTCGATCTGGGCGAGCAGTCAGCCAAGCACGCCGAAATCAGGCTTAGCAAAGAATTCGTGCAACAAGCTAAAGCTGCTGGCCTTGCATCTATTGCCGTTATGATTAACGGCGTTTCGTTAACGATCGATGTCAATGAACTTCTTCTTCACGGCAGTACGACGCTGCATGTATCCAAACAAGCGCCATCCGCAGCAGAGGATGTTACGCATCTGAAGGTGGTTTCGGATGTGTATGCTATTGAATTTACAAACGCTGCGAAAAGCAAAGTCACCTTTGCGAAGCCTGTCATCGTCAAATTGCCGATTGCCGGCACGGCGGGCGTAGATCCCGACTTATTCTCGCTTGCCAAAGTGATGGACGGGAAATTAGTGTTTTACGGCGGCAGGTATAACCCGGCAGCGAAATATTTTGAAGCCGAGCGCCACACATTCTCCACCTATGCGGTTGTTGAAAACAAGGTGATTTTTAACGATACCGCAGGTGTGGAAGCATGGGCGGGCCAAGCGATCAGAACCGCAGCTGCCAAGGGCATTATCGAAGGTCGGGGAGAGGGCAATTATGCGCCCAACGACAACGTTACCCGCGCAGAGTTCGCAGTCATGATCGTGAGGACGTTTCACTTGGAAGACAGTACGGGAGCTCTAGCATTTAAGGATGTTCAAGCGAATGACTGGTATCGATCCTCGCTGGCGGCAGCGGTAAAGGCCGGCATTATTAACGGTCGAAGCGATGATCGGTTCGCACCCAACGAAACGATCACCCGCGCCGAAATGGCAGCCATCGCCGCCAGAGCGCTGACGATTGTCAAGGGCTACAAGATCGCAACCAATGCAAAGGCGGCTCTGCTGCCACTCGGCGATGCGAATGAGATTCATGCTTCCTTAGCCGACGGAATCGCGTATGCCTTCAGCAAAGGAATCGTTATCGGATCAGGCGGAAGCTTGCATCCTAACCGCTCGTCCACGCGCGCTGAAGCGGCCGTCATGATTTCAAGATTACTCATGCAATAAACCTGTGCTGCAGGGCCGTTCAACATCCCTCTCCTTGTATCAACGTCACGGGGAGGGAAGACCTTGCTTGTGCACGCAAGCGGACAGGACAGACACGGATTTCAAACGATTACGTATTCATCTCCATAATTCAAATTGAATGGGAGGAATAGTGTCCGATGAAGAGAAGAACCGGAACGTTTAGTAAGGCTTTGCTCAGCATCATACTTGGCTGTTCAGCTTTATTGTTGTCTGTTTCCTCGTTTCCGCAGCGTGCATTTGCAGCTGCAACATTGCTTTACGCATCACCCGCGGGCAGTGGAAGCGCGTGTACCTTAGCAGCTCCTTGTTCGCTTGCCGGCGCTCAAACGAAGGTTCGTACGCTCAATGCGAACATGACGGGAGATATTATCGTTTATTTACGAGGCGGTGCCTACAACTTAACGTCAACCTTCGAGCTTACTTCGGCTGATTCCGGCACGGGAGGCTTTCAGGTCATTTATGAAGCCTATCAGGGGGAGGTGCCGATGCTTAGCGGCGGGCAAACGATCACAAACTGGAGTTTATTCGACAGCGGGAAAAACATATACCGTTCGTATGTCGGCACTGCCCTGAATACGCGGCAGCTGTACGTGAACGGGGTTCGGGCGACGCGTGCCAGGGGCGCCGATAATCCTGCCGGCTTTACCAAAACGTCCACAGGTTTTACCGCTGCGGACAACGTCATGTCCGGCTGGGGAAATAAAAACAATATCGAACTTGTTGGCTTTCACACATGGAAGAGCTTCCGCTGCCCGGTTTCATCGATATCGGGAACGACCGTTACCGTGCAGAACAATTGCTGGAACAACTCGCAGCTAAGCGGCACACCTGGCATGGACTCGATAGCCTGGATTGAAAATGCCTACGAGCTGCTGGATGCGGAAGGCGAATGGTATTTGGACCGGTCGGCCGGGTACCTCTACTATAAGCCGTTTGCCGGAGAAAATATGGCGACAGCCGCTGCCGTTGCGCCAACGCTGCAAACGCTGCTCAGCGGAACGGGAACGCTGAATGATCCGCTTCAGCACGTGCAAATCAAAGGCCTTACGTTCGCTTATGCCACATGGCTGCAGCCGAGTACGGGCGATGGCTACGTACCGCTTCAAGCGGGGTTTACCTTCACGGGATTTCATAATGAGGTTTCCCAGAACGTGACGAAGACCCCGGGCAATGTTACGTTTCGTGCGGCTAAATCTGTGAGGCTGGAGCGCAACAGGTTCATCCATTTAGGAGGAGCCGGCCTTGTTTTCGAATACGGAAGCCAGAACAATACGATCATCGGTAACACATTCGAAGATATTTCCGCGGGCGCCATCCAGGTCGGCGATGTGACGATTAGCCACGTCAACCCTGCCGATATCAGGGAACGCAACACCCATAACACCGTTCAAAGCAAGCAACTATATTTCGCATGCGGGAGCGGAATATTTTGATGCGCCGGGCATATTCGGCGGGTATACGAGTTACTCGACTATTACGCACAATGAGGTGGCAAACCTGCCTTATACGGGCATTTTGCAAGGCTGGGGCTGGGGCACCGATTCTTACGCGCAGCATAATCAAATCACTAATAATTACATTCACGATGTGATGAAGGTACTCGCGGATGGAGGAGGGATCTATACCTTAAGCGCACAGCCGGACTCTACGATTAGCGGCAATCATTTGCAGCATATGTATGGAACATACGGAGGCTGGGGGATTTATCCGGATGAGGGCAGCGCTTATTTTACGATTACGGGCAATGTGGTGAGGCAAACGGACAAATGGATATCCATGTGGACGGACTCAATTCATGATAATATCGTTCAACATAATTATTCGGATACGGCAAGTATGACCAATGCGTGCGCGAATTGTACGGTATCCGGCAATACAACGGTAACAAACGGTATATGGCCTGCCGACGCTCTAACGATTATGAGCAATCGGGGATCGAACCGGCTTATCAAGATATAAAACCGCCAGCCTCATCCAATCCGAACCTGGCCTTGAACAAAGCCGCAACCGCTTATTTCTCGGATGGAAGCACAGCCAGTATGTTTTCTGGATATGATGCGGCCAAAGCTGTTGACGGCAACGCCGCTTCCTATGCACTGGCGAACGGCCAGCACATCTGGCAGCTGCAGGTGGATTTGGGGGCCAGTCAAAGCATTGGCAGGATGGTAGTGAAAATGCCTCAATCCCTCTATGCCACCGCATTTGATCTTCAAACGTCGACGGACGGTGTAACCTTCGCGACGGTCAAGCAAGTAACGGGATTCAGTTCCGGAACAAGCAGCAATACGATCCCCGTGATAAAGGCCAGATATGTCCGCGTCGTTGCCGTGGCACCGAGCGGTCCGGATCAAGCCGGGGTAGAAATGGCCATATCAGAATTAGAAGTATACGCTCCGACGCCCAATCAGAATTTGGCTTACAATCAAGCCGCAACCGCTTATTTCTCGAATGGAAGTCCTGCGAGTATGTGGTCGGGATTCGAAGCGTCAAGGGCAGTCGACGGAAACGGCGCTACGTATGCGCTGGCAAACGGCCAACACGTCTGGGAGCTGCAGGTTGATTTAGGGTTCAATCAAAGCATCGGCAGAGTCGTCGTGAAAATGCCGTCAACCCTGTATGCCACCGCGTTTGATATTCAAACGTCGACGGACGGAGCCGTCTTTACAACCGCCAAACAAGTAACGGGATTCGCTTCGGGAACGAGCTACAATGTGATTGCTGCGACCAATGCCAGGTATGTCCGCGTCGTTGCCGTGGCACCAAACGGACCGAATCAGACCGGGGTAGAGATGGCAATCTCGGAATTGGAAGTCTATTACTGAATGACTATGGCTTAAGATCAGATTAGATAGCTTGATTAGAATGATAGGAGAAGTGACAAATGACGATCAAGATAGGAATTGTCGGCGTGAGGGGCCTTAGCATGATGACCGGCTTTAAGTCCATTCCCGATACCGAAGTCGTAGCGCTTTGCGATCTGGATGAAGACTATCTAAACATGCAAGCCCAGACTCATGGTATTCCCCGCACATATAGAATTTTTGAAGACATGCTCGCCTCGGATATCGATGCCGTGGTCATTTCTACGCCGATGCAGCTGCACATGCTGCAAACCATTCAAGCGCTGCAGAGCGGAAAGCATGTTTTGTGCGAGGTTACGGCCGGCGTAACGATGGATGAATTATGGTGGCTGAAAGAAACTGTAGAGCAGTCCGGGAAGGTGTACATGCTAGCCGAGAACTACTGCTATATCCCGCAAAACCAGCTCATCGGCAGCATGGTCAGGGAGGGAATGTTCGGCGAGATTTATTTCGGCGAAGGCGAATATTTGCACAATACTCGCGATCTTGCTTATCGGTTCAACCGCCCTGGCGTAGAGGAGAGCGCGACTCCTTCGTGGCGCAAATACTGGCAGCTCGGCAAACGAGGCAACTTTTATCCGACGCATAGTCTAGGGCCCGTCATGCAATGGTTTCAGGGCGACCGCATTCAATCCGTCTCCACTTTCGCGACCGGCTGGCATACGGACAATCGCTTTAGACAAGAGGATACGTCCATCACGCTGTGCCAGATGGAGAGCGGGAAGCTGATCAAGCTCCGGTTGGACTGCATGTCGAACCGCCCGCACAATATGAGCTATTATACGCTTCAGGGGACGAAGGGCAGCTATGAAGCGCCGCGCGGACTCGGGGATCAGCATAAAGTGTATGTTACCGCGGACGGCGAAAATCCGGATCATGCGCAGTGGCGACCGCTCAGCGACTTTAACGAGCATTTGCCTGAAAGATACAGGAACATAACGGAGGAGCAACAATCCGCAGGCCATTGGGGCGGCGATTACTTCATCGTAGAAGATTTCGTCAACGCCGTGAAGGGGATGCAGAAGCCGGCAATCGACGTCTATGATGCTTGCGAATGGACCGCTGTGGCGCTACTGTCCGAGCTGTCGGTCATGAACGGCGGGCGGACGATGGAAATGCCTGATTTTCGTAAAAACTCGTCGTTCAGCGACCAGATCATCAAATTGTGAGGATTTATGAAAGGGAGAAGAGGATGAAACGACAGATCATAACGGCAAATGCTGCGCAAGGAGACGGTCCCTATTCCCAATGCATGATCTCCAGAGGGATCGTATACGTGTCCGGACAAGGCCCGTTACACCCCGCGAATGATGAAATCATAGGGAGCACAATCGAAGAGCAGGCTGACCGGACGCTGCAAAACTTACGTTCCATCGTACTGGCAGCGGGATGTACAATGGAGGATGTCGTCAAAGTTAACGTATTTCTTGCGGACATGAATGATTTTGCACGGTTTAATACGGTTTACAAACAGTATTTTTCAGCTCCTTTCCCGGCAAGAACATGTGTTGAAGCAGGTTTGGATGGCATCCTGGTCGAGATCGATGCGATCGCCCATGTTCCGGAGGAGAAGGAAGTGACTTAATGCACAAATTTGATCATCAGGGCATGCGGATTTATGTTGACCCTAATTAGTTTTCAATCGTGGAATGAGAATCTTGGAAGGAACCGTTTATTTACTGAACGGTTCCTTTTTTTGCTTCACTAACGCTTTCGATCCAAATATTCGTCAAAGAAGATCCGTCCGCACATGTGCGGGAATGTTCTTACCTTAAGAAAGGCGATATGAGCCAACTGGCTGCATGGGGCGCATCAGGAGAAAGGGGTCCGATTCTCGCCCTATGCTTATGTCGACTTGAAGAAGGATCTCGTGATCAAGAAAGTTGAACTGTAAGGCTTGATGGAAGATTCGAAGAGACGTCAATGGGGGGGGTCGCAGGCTCGGGGGAAATCATCGAGATGCCGTACGCCGAATACCGTAAGCGGTTCGTCTATGACGCGGACTTTCTTGAGGATGCTAAGCTCGCGGCGAATAAAGTGCTTGGAGAAGGCACGACTCTTGACAATCTGCATGAGGTGTACCCGAAGGAAAGCCACGACTTTGTTGAGTATTACGTGGACGGTATCGATCCGGATGTTGATGGCATGGATTGGCGCAGCCTGCGTCTAGTCTTTGAGAAAATCGGAAATGATCATGCGCTGGCGGGCATCATTCACGACCAATGGACACCCTAGTCAACTCCTGTACTCCTTCCCATGAACCCGTCAATCGAATACACATCATATCGACTTGTTCATGCAACAATTAATGATACATAAATCGCTAGAAAAGCTAAATATTTATGTTCGGACACCCTGTAAAATAGGGCAGGAAAGCACGATTTAATTATTAAAAAATTGGTACACAAGGGTGGGTGTGTCGTGACGACTGCTGAATTTCAATTTAAATCCATCGTTCCATTCCTGTTTGTCGTCAATAAGAAAGCAGAAATGCTGGCTGCCATGCGCCGATTAAAGCAGGAAGCGGGCATCTGCAAATTTATTCTCGTATTTCCGCAGTGGAACGGAGAGTCCAAGGAGGTATCGACTGCAAGCCATGCTTTTGAAAAGTTCGGCGATCTTATTCTGGAAGTTCGGCAGCATATGGCAGATGAGGGCATCGAGGTGGGATGGTGGTGTTCGCCAAGCTTATCGGTTGGACCTCAGCCATTGAATGAACAAGAGCCTCTCTTTCAACGAATAATAGGGATTGACGGTGCAGCTTCAAGAACGGCGAATTGTCCATTGGATGAGAAATATATCGCGCTCTTAAGCGGTTACGTTCATACGGTCGTCAGCAGAGGCCGTCCGCCCTTCGTGTTTTTTGAAGACGATTATGAAATGAGCAATCATGATGTGGTTAGGTTCGGGTGCTTCTGTCCGCTCCACCTGAGGCGCTTCTCGGAGCAAATGGGGTTAAGCAAGGTCTTATCCCGGGAAGAAATAGAAGCGATTTTTCGTCGTGGAGATGAACGGTCTGCGATCTATCGCAAAGCATGGGCAAGGCTGATGAGAGATTCTTTAGTAGAGCTGGCAAGCAGAGTACGGGCAGCTGTCGATGAGGTTGCACCGCAAACAAGGATGGCATTATGTCAGCCCGGTCCCTGCGACTTTGATGGGGATTTGACGGAAGCTGTCGCCAGAGCCTTTGCAGGGAGCACGAGGCCGCTCGTTCGTTTATTTGGCAGTGACTATAATAGCGACGTGGCGAATAATTTTCCTGCCTTGACCTTTCACTTTTTGCATTCCAAGCAGACATTAAGTGAAGATCTGGAGCTCATTCATGAATCCGATCCCTATCCGCATACCCGTTTTTTCTTCTCGGCAGCCAAGCTGCGGGCATTAATAACATTAGCAATGTTCTACGGCCTTGACGGTTCTCAAACTTATTTGACGCAATATACGGATGGCCCTCTGGAGGAAGAAGGCTACTTCAAGATGGTTTCTGCAAGCAGAGCGTTCTTCTCGGAGCTGAGAAGCTCGGTCCGCGGATTCCGGATGGCGGGACCACGGATATTATACCGGCCGTTCGCCCATGCGTATCGTCCGATTAAGGGCAATCAAGGTCCCTATATTACAACGCCCGCTTGGGCCTCCGTTCTGGGAAGATTCGGGATTCCTTATTCGATTCATTCGGAGGATGGCCCGGTCATGGTTTGCGGGGAGGAAATTCTCGATCTATCCAAGGATGAGCTGGTGGAGCTGTTCAAAGGCAAGGTCTTCCTTGACGGACTGGCAGCGTTCTATCTTAGCAAGAACCGCTATGGCGACTTCATCGGAGCTGAGGTTACGGAGCTGGATAGCGTAATTAGCGATCGCATTGGCTATGAGAGACTAACAGAGCATACTGTCTGGAGGGAACATACGGCGGGGGAACGGATGTATTTCACGAACCTGACGCTGACCGTACATCAGGAATCCAATGTCTTTCGGATCAAGGACATGAACGAATCGGCTCAGGCGTTATCCGAGTTCGTTGATGAATTTGATCAAGTGGTTGCGCCTTCAACGATCCTCTTCACGAATCGGCTGGGCGGCCGTGTGGCGATTAACGCCTATAACCTGCAGGTTAACGATTCAGCATCGGTTTATAATTATAAACGCAAGGAGCAGTTTCGGGGTATCATCGAATGGCTTGGCGGAACGAGCCTGCCCGTATATGCAGGTAAGGATCCGAATATTTTTGTCAGTGCGCAAGAGCACACGGAGTCAGGGGATAAGATGATTGCGGTCTTTAATATGAGTCTCGATCCTGTGCAGCAGGTAACGCTCATCCTCGATGCTGCATGGAAGAAAGACTATGTCTATCGCTTAGACGAAGACGGGAAATGGGTTTTGATAAATGACATGGCTTGGGAACAAACAGGAGTAAATAAATATACGAGCAGGATTTCGCATGGTTGTTCAACCCTGCAGCCATTGATACTGCGATTATGTGATCATTCAATATAAAGGAATAAGACGATCCCTCCAGATGATTCGAGGGGTCGTCTTTCTTTGTTGCTGATGACGCTGGCAAGAATCATCATTGACATCATTAGTTGTTAGGCATATAGTTGTTTAGACAACTAATATCGTTGAATGGAAGAAGGCAGACCATTATGACCTCGAATATATACGGCCTGGAGCAATCCATGGGCTTCAACATGGGCATCACGTACCGTAAATTATCGACGCTGCTGCAGAATCGTTTGAAGGAATATGACATCACGCCTGAGCAGTGGGCGGTGCTCTATCAGGTTAATCGGGCAGACGGATTGATTCAGAAGGAAATAGCTGAGCGCGTAGCCAAGGACAAGCCGACTACAACGCGAATTCTGGATCATTTGGAAGGAAAGGGATTGGTCTACAAGAAGACGGGGGAGCAGGATCGCCGGTCCTTTTTGGTTCATATCACGGACAAGGGCAGAGCCTTGATCGAGCAGACGATTCCCATTGAACAGGGAGTTATCAATGTCATCAAGCAGTGTGTTACGGAGGAGGAATATAACAGGTTCTTAGAAATTCTAGTCCGAATCAACCAACAAGTCGATTCATTGACAGCCAGAGAATAGGAGAGAAATTCATGCTGCATCAAGAACAACAGAATAAATTATGGACGAAATCCTTTATCATACTTACGTTATCATCCTTTTTATTATTTTTAAATTTGCAAATGCTGCTATCCTCGTTTCCTTCACATGTGAAAAGCGAATTTCAAGCCGGTGATATAACGGTAAGTCTGGTCACGAGCGTATTTGCCGCATCGGCCATCATAACACGCTTCATTACGGCAATTCTGATGCGGAAGATCCACCGGAATGTTATCTTGATCGCCGGTCTAGCCGTTGCGGCGATTACGACAGGGTTGTATGTGACGGCAAGCTCCATCGGTTCCTTGCTGCTCATGAGGGTGGGATACGGAATCGGATTCGGAATGGCCAGCACCATTATTCCGACGTTGGTGTCGCAGATTATTCCGGGTAACCGCATTGGTGAAGGGATCGGTTACTTTGGTCTTTCTTCGAGTCTTGCGATGTCGATCGGTCCGATGATCGGTCTCAATGTCATGAAGTACTCCGGGTTTGATTCATTGGCTTTGCTGGGTACCGCTGTCGTGGTATTGATCTTCCCGATCATGCTGCTTACGAGGTCTATACCGCCTGAGAATAAGAAGAAGCAGATGCAAGGAGCAGCACCGAAGCGCAAGCCGGCATTCCATACGCCCTTATTGTTTCCCGCTTTGTTGAACGTATTCCTGTCCGTGACATACAGCGGAATTCTCAGCTTCATAGCCTTGTTCGGTGAGTCCATACATTTGGAGCAGGTAGGCTTGTTCTTTCTGTTCAATGCGGTCACAGTCATACTTATTCGTCCCATATCCGGACGAATCTTCGATAGCAAGGGACATGCTGCGGTCCTAATTCCCGCCGCAATTAGCGTTGTAGCAAGCCTAACTGTGCTTTCTTATGTCTCTACCATGCCTATGCTTATCTTGTCGGCACTTCTGTATGGTCTTGGTTTTGGTGCCATTCAGCCCACTCTTCAAGCGTGGATGCTTCGTTCGACTCCGAAAGAGCAGCATGGCATGGCTAACAGCATGTTCTATAATTCGACCGACCTTGGTGTCGCTGTCGGGGCAATCCTTTTAGGTGCGATTTCCTCCGTCTCCGACTATGGGGTCATGTACCGGTACTCCGCAGGATTTATGATTCTTTTTCTGCTTTCTTATCTGATCGTGAAAATTTTCAAGGCCAAACCAAGCAGGCAAGCCGATGCTTCGGCTTAATGTTAGGCAGAACCAGGAATCAACCATCCCTTAGAGGCGGTTGGCGCCTGGTTTTTGTTTGTTTCCAGGAGTTGGTTGTTTATGGTACGATTCGATTGTATGTTTGGCCAACTACCACATTTAGAAAAGGATGAGAAGCGTGAGTGACAAGCTAAAGGGACTCGTATTAGGACTACTGATTGGCATTCTTATTTGCTCCCCAGTGATCTATGCTTCCGGAACGCAAATTGAAGTGGTATTCAAGAAGCTGCATTATATCTTCGATGGTGAGGAGAAAGTCCCGCCTGCGGGTGGAGGCGGGTTTGTGTATAACAATACGACTTATGTCCCTCTGCGCTTCGTTGGCGAATCGCTAGGCAAACCGGTGTATTATGACAGCGAAACAAGCACGGTTCGAATCGGCAAGCAATACAAGGAGATGCCGAAGGTAACGCTGGACCCGAAGCAAATGTATTATGCCGTTGTGGAAACGTCAAAAGGAAAGTTCACGATCGAACTGTTTGCCAAGGATGCTCCTGTAACGGTTGGCAATTTCGTTGCGCTCTCCAAGGATGGTTATTATAATGACCTGCTCTTTCACCGTATCCTGCAGGATTTTGTTATACAGACCGGTGATCCCACAGCAACAGGTAGCGGAGGCCCGGGTTATTCGTTCAAGGATGAGCTGAACAATGGCCATAGTTACGAGGAAGGTATTGTGGCGATGGCCAATGCAGGCCCGAATACGAACGGCAGCCAATTCTTCATCTGTACAGGCTCCTCCTGCGCAAACTTAAATAACTATCCGAATTACTCCATCTTCGGTAAGGTTGTCGAAGGCATGGATGTTGTGCGGGCCATCTCCAAAGTACCCGTGGTGGCAAATCCCGCAACTGGCGAAGTAAGCAAACCGAAGGAAGCGATGAAGCTGCTGAAGGTATCCATCAAGACGAAGCCTCTCCAGCCATAATTATGCCGTAGTTCACTTTCGATAATAGTACGAAGATCAAGAATATCGTAGTCTGGGTAAAGGTGTAACTACATATCTACTCAATCAAAGGATCGATTACCCGGTGAAAATCAAACGCTTTGAGATGGTAAAGAGTTTGTCGAACATCGAGCTTGCCAAGCTCCTGGGAAAATTGGAAAAGCGGCAACTATCCACCGGCGAAATGCTGTTCGAGCAGGGGGACGCCGGGGACAGCATGTACATGATTGAAAGCGGCCGGATCGAGTTGTTTTCGCAGACGGATGGGGCCATGCAGTCTTTGGCGGTATTGGATCCCGGCGACAGTCTCGGAGAGATGGCCCTGCTTACAGGGGAACACCGCTCTGCAACGGCCATTGCGGCGTCAGATGCCTTACTGTATCGGATCGAACAAGAGACCTTCGATACGCTTATCGCAGAACATGCTTCGATATCAGCTTATTTCATTCGCCTGCTTCCCCAGCGGCTGATCTTGACGAATGACCGGCTTCAAACAACGAAGGAAAGCAAGTCGCAATGGATCACGCAGCGGCTTGAACGATTACCGGAACCTAAACTGCGATTCCTGCTATGGTGTGCCGTCATACCAGTCGTGCAGCAGCATCTAATCGACTTTGTGTTTGAGCCGTCTATGTCCGCAGAGCTTATTTCTGCTCCCGAGCTGAAGGAATTTCTACAGCTCGATATGTCGAGCCCCCAGACCGTCACATGGAATGACGGTCTTTCCGGCAATCCTGTCGGAGATGGCTAGCATCAAATACGGTTATCATGTGAAACGCAAGTGGCTGGAGCAAGCAGCCGCATTCTATCAATCCGAAGCGGATTGGGCGGCCGTCTTGCGGATTAATATCCATGTGCAGGACTGGGAAGCCGCCGCGCTTACAGCTGCACACATCGCTGGCTTGCCGTTAACGGATGATCAGGCTGCCGTCTTTGGAAGCCTTCTTATTGGATGTCCTGATGAACTGCTGATAACCAATCACGTTCTTCTGGAGTTTGTTCTTCATCATTGCAGGGTTCAGGATCAGGAACTGGGGCTTGCCTATGTCGATCGAGCTTTGAATCAGGGATCAGAGGCTCATGCGTACGTGCAGCAGGTTTCCCTCTATGAATGGGGAGCCCGCTTTGCCCAACTGCTACAGAAGAAGACGATGGCATTGGAATATCTGCAACTTGCAGAAACAGCCGCACTTGAAAGTACACAGCCGGGGCAAGACGAAGAGCGCGGGGACCGGGAAATTAATGCCGCCAAGCGGAAGCTTGCCAGCCGCAAGAGTCAGTTGTTGGCCGAGAATGCAAGCAGGCTGGTAAAGCCTGTCCAGTGGGTTAGACTGCTGACGGTGCTGGCAGCCGTAACCTGTATGATTTCGTTTCATTATTTGCGGCTAATGGGAGACTTGTCTCGACCTGCTATGGATTTTATCGGGATTGCGATTGCTGCGGTTATGTTGTGGATCGTAAATATCATCCCCGACTATTTGGTCGCCCTGGGGATGGTCATGCTCTGGGTGCTCGGCGGCTTAGTTGAGCCGGAAGCGGCTTTATCCGGCTTTGCATCGACGACTTGGCTATTCATGATTTTTATTATGGCGCTCAGTGCAGCGGTAACGAAGTCAGGGATCCTATACCGATTTTCCTTGCATGCGCTTAAGAGATTTCCACCCCATTATCGTGGTCAGCTGTGGGGGATCGTCGCAGGCAGTTTCGCCCTCAACGCTCTCATTCCGTCGTCCTCGGCGAAAGTGTCCTTAGGCGTCCCCATTGCGGGAACCATATCCGAGTCGATGGGGTTCAAGTCACGAAGCCGCGGCGCCGCGGGCTTAGGACTTGCTGCAATGATCTTTTACGGATTCACGGCTCCCTTTGTCTTGACGGGTTCGTATACGAATGTCATGGCCTATGGTCTGGTTTCGTCCGATGAGCCGGTTTCCTGGCTCCATTGGGCCTTGTACGCACTTCCGGCCTTTCTCATATTCGGAATCGTTATGCTGCTGCTCTTATCTTACATGTTCCGGGGGACTGTGGCGGAGAAGGGCGTGTCTGCGGGTATTCTGAATGAGCAGATTCGGCTGTTGGGTCCATTGTCCAAAGAAGAGAGAATCGCGGTAATTACGATTCTGGGATGCATCCTGCTTATGGTCTTACAGCCATTGCACGGGATCGACAGCACCTGGATATTAATGGTGGGCTTCAGTGTGCTCGTCATTACCGGGATTCTGGATAAGCAGACCCTCACATCGGGAATTGACTGGACCTTCCTGCTCTTTCTAGGCGTTGCATTCAGCTTTGCGGAGGTGGCTAATCAATTAGGGATCGTCGAGGCGTTGTCTTCCTTCTTGGGCGGTCCGATGGCTTGGTTCGTTTCGTCACCGACGCTCTTCCTGCTCGCGGTGATCTTCCTGTCATTCCTTGTGACGCTGGTTGTGCGGGATGATCCGGCGGTTATTCTGCTCGTTACCGCTCTTCTTCCACTTGCTGAGCAAGCGGGCATTCATCCGTGGATACTCGTAATCATCATTTTATTATCAACAGATCCGTTCTTCTTCACGTATCAATCGCCAACCTATCTGACGGCCTATTATAGCTCGGATGGAAAAGCGTTCAGCCACGCGCAAGGGCAAAAGGTTGCGCTCGGCTACGCGGCCGCCGTGCTGCTGGTGGCCGTGCTGTGCGTTCCCTATTGGAGATGGCTTGGATTGATTGCGCAGTGAATGAGTGATCGGGGCCGCAAGCGGTCATGCAAATAAAAAATGGAATCCCCGTTCTTGCCGCCGGGATTCCATTTGTCTTTATACTTGTGAAATTGTTTGCGCGCTGCTTCCTGCTTGGTCGGCGTTCGTCTTGTGACGGGATTGATTCCCTGCCAGTCCAAACGATTCTGTGCCGGGTCTATCTTACCGCCTCGGATGGTTTTCAATCGTTTCTTCTTTGCTTCGCTTAGTGCCATGGTTATTAATCTCTCCTTCATTTATTATTCCTTTGTAGTATATCACCGATTCCGGTCGAGGTTCCACAGCATTCGTTCTGGGATTGGATTTTTGTAGGACGTAATTTTTTTCCTAAGAAAAGCTAGCAGCCATGTAAGTTCAATCCAAATCGTGGTACGATAGAAAATGTTTTACGGAGTTGAAACGAATCGTAATGTGGTACGTACAATTGAATATAAAAACTTACACTTTACCGATTCTGAGGAGGAAATAAACCATGTCCATTTTCAAACGTTTGCGTGACCTTACACTTTCGAATGTATACTCTTTAATTGAGAAAGCAGAAGACCCGGTGAAGCTGACGGACCAATATATCCGCGATATGCAGGAGGATCTGGAGGACGCGGAGAAAGCAGTCGCTTCCCAGATCGCCATCGAGAAGAAATTCAAGCAGCTGTTTGAAGAGCAGGAAGCGCTTGTGAAGAAACGTGACGAGCAAGCGAACACGGCCGTCCAGATGCAGAATATCGAGCTAGCCCGCCGAGCGCTGGAAGAGAAGAAAGCGGCCGAAGTGAAGATGAACGAATATAAAGCAAGCTTCGATCAGAACAAAGCATCCGCCGATAACCTGCGCGGCAAGCTGGATGAGATGCGCAAACAGTTGACAGAATTGAAAAACAAGCGCGAGACGCTTGTCGCCCGTTATCAAGCGGCTAAGGCGCAAGCGGAAATTAACAAGTCGATGGCTGGCTTTAGCTCCGATACGGCCGTTTCCGGCATGAAGCGGATGGAAGAGAAGATGCTTCAGATGGAAGCGCAGGCTGAAGCAAGCAACGAAATGTCCAGCAAGGGCAAGTCGCTTGATGATGAATTCGCAGCTCTAGGCAAGGACAAAGCCGTTGAGGATGAGCTTGCCGCATTAATGAAGAAATACGAGAACAACAATCAATAATAAGTCGCTAGCCTCCCGAACGATCGAATGAAAGTTAGGACGTCCGATGGCCTCGATCGCGCGAATGAAGCCGATCGCACGGCCCTTAGACGTCTTTTCTTTGAAATATAAGAACGTAAAGGTTCCGTGTTGCGATTCTTATATTTTTGGATGAAGAAACTCAGCCCGCCGCCAGAGACGGCAGCCGGCGTTTCTTCTTAGGCGGGAGACGCGCGGCGATGATAATGGAGGATGCCCGGATGACATTGGAGAATGTTGTGGCCATGCTAGTATGGACTGGAGCAGGAGGAGCCTTGCTCGTCGTCTTGATGATGGTCGATTCGTTATTTACGCGTTATAAGGATTTGGAAGAAATCCGCAAAGGGAACGTGGCGGTGACGACCCGCTTCATTATTAAACTGCTCGCCCAAGCATATATTTTATCTCAATCGATTACCACCTCGAACAGTCTTGGTGAAGCCCTTTTTGTATCGGTTATTTCGTTTCTGATTTTACTTGTACTTGAGAATCTGCTGCGTATCATTCTACGCTCAACGGTGAATCTTCATCTAGATAAGGGCACGCAGGAAGGGAAGATCGCGCATGCGCTTTTTGCCGGATCTATCCATGCCGCCGGTGCATTGATCATCGGAGCATGTCTGTAACCTGCAGAGAAAGGAGCAATGGCGATGAGCATATTCAAACGAATCAAGAATATATTGTCCAAACCCGAGCCGCAGAAAGCGGAACGCGGCATCCTGTCTATCGGACCCGGCGATGTGTGCGAAGTGTCGCTTGTCACATATCAGGTTGTGGGACGGACCCAGAACCGTCAGCGGAATTTGATTGTCCTGACGCTTCAAGACGGGGCAAGCATCCGGTATTTAACCATTGAGGAACGCGAGCGCACCTTATATGCCTTGTATGAGCCCATAGACGGACGACTGGATTCGGTGGACGAGGTACCGACCGTGATCGAGCTGGACGACCGGACCTATCATATGGAAGAGCAGTACAACGGTTTTATTACGGCCGCAGGCAAAACACCGTTCTTCCAAGGCGGCGAGCAGTACGTGTGGCAATATCAATCCGACGATATGAAGCTTCTCCGGGTGGAGTGGCAGGACGGACGGTTTATGCTGTACGAGGGTGAGGATGTGCTTCCCGCAGACGTTCGCGTGCTGCGAGGCAGCTAAGGAGGTTTGAGAATGCGGCACAAATGGTCATATGCACTTAAACTATTCCTCGCCTTCAGTCTAATCGTACCGCTTCTCGCTGCATGCGGAGGCATTAACGAAACGATCAAGGACACCTACCCGCTCGAATCCGTCAGCGGAAGCGGTTCGCAAACGTCCTACGTCTATCGTGCAGAAGGCAAGACGGTTCCAGAGGTTGCTGACGAGCTGGTGAAGTCCTCCAAGCCGGATCAGCAATCAGATGAGGCAGAGGACCGGATGTTCCTCGTCTACTCCGACCGGATTGTGCAGCTTCAGAAAGACGAGAAGAAGCCTGAGGATACGCTAGTCGAAGTCGATTCCAAGGAATATGTGCGCAATAATTACAGCATGAGTTTCTTGGAAGGCTATTTGCTGGCGAGCCTGCTGAGCGATTTGTTCGACAACGGCCGATATGGTGGAGGCAGCTACAGAGGCTACAGTGACCGGGATGTCTATAAGCCGAAGACGGGGTCGTTTCGTACCCCGACGGTAGAGGATAAGAAGGCGATTCCGCCGATGACGGTGGAACGCAAAGGATCGATTTTCAAAAGGTCGAAGGATGCTTCCTCGAGCCAGCCCGGCAGCGGGGGAAGCATATTCAGTAAGACGCCGGAGAAGTCAGCCTCCACCGGCAAAATTACTAGGGACAGCTCCGGGAGCAGCAAGCAGAGCAGCTGGCTGTCTCCGCGAAAATCGAAGAAGCCGAAGACGCGAGTCGGTCTCGGCCGCATATCGAAACGGCGATGAGAAAAGAACATGATTCGTTAACAAATAAAGGGGCAGACGGCGTTCACGCTTGGTCTGTCCTCTTTTTTTGCACATGTCGAACTTTCGGAGGCAGCAGTTTACGGTATATGATAAGATGGTAGTCATCTGAAAGTAGCAAAGTTGAATAATAAACACATGAAGGAAGCTGGATATTCTATGGAAATGACCGTTATCGCAGCTGAATTGTTTGCAGCCGGCGTGCTGCCAAGCGGTGAGCTCGTCATGGACAAGCTGGAAGGCGGAACAAACAGTCAGGTTTATCTCATGAAATGCGGCAAGCAGGACAGACTGGTGCTGAAATGGAATGAGCCGGATGTTATCGAGGCGGAGGCTGCCTATTTGAAGCGTTACGAAAGGCTGCCGATCGTACCCTCGCTGCGGTATGTGGATCCTGCCAATCGTTTCCTTATTTACGAATATATCGCTGGGAGCACGGCTTACTATCCTGGTCATAAAGGCGAGATGCTCCTAGAATTGGTCCGGCGGCTGATCTCCGGCTATGATGAGGTGGAATGGCCGCGGGACCGGGAGGAAAGCTGGCAATATTATCTGCTGGGGGAAACGGGATTGACGCGAAATGGATCAGGGGACTTATTCACGGAGGAGGATCATGATCTTGTCGCCGAGCTGGCCGGCAACTCCAACCGTGTGACGGGACCCTTCTATCACCTGCATGGGGACTGCGGTGTGCACAATTTTATCTTTGATGAAGATCATCAGCTCGCCGGCGTGATCGACCCGACTCCCCTAATCGGACAACCGATGTACGAGTTGGCCTTTGCATTCTGTTCATCCTCCGATGAATTGACCCCGGACGTCATTGCGGAAGTCGTTTATCATGAGGCATGGCCGTTCTCCCGCGAGCTCAAGGCTCTCTATGAAGAAGTCGCGATCGCGCTTTACAATCGGATCGTAACCTGTACGTACCATCATCCGCATGATTTGAACGCGTATTTGACCGCATGGAAGCAATGGAGAATGATCGTAACCTTCAATCGCTAATGGAAAGGGACGTGAGTGGAATGCCTCGTTTGTACGGAGATCGCATTATGCTGCGCGAGTATCGCAGTGATGATTTTGTTCATATGCGGGATTGGGTGAATGATCCGGAAGTCGTCAATAACTTGTCTGATGTGTTTCTGTACCCGCATACGGCATCCGAGACGGAAGCGTTCCTGAGCGCAGTGCTGGAGAAGGAAGGCGATCATCGCGGATTCGTCATTGCAGACCTGAAGACGGAAGCGTACATTGGACAGATCGATTTGTTTAAATTCGATTGGAAGAACCGGACAACGGAGATGGGGATCGTAATCGGCAGCCGGGAGATGCGCGACAAAGGGTATGGCTCGGAAGCGATCCGCGTGCTGCAGAAATTTGTATTCGAACGATTGAATTTAAATCGGTTGCAGCTCGAAGTGCATGATTACAATGCTGCGGCTATAAACTGCTATATTCGATGCGGCTTTCGCGAGGAGGGTCGGCTGAGGGAACGTCATTATATGAATGGGTCATACACCGACACGGTGCTCATGGCTATTCTGCGAAGTGATTATACCAGACTCATGGCCGATCCTATCGATGGGGAGCGCTCTTAATGCCAAACCAGCCGCCTATATGGCCAAGTGAAACGAAGCGATTGAATCGCGGGGATCTTGAAATAAACGGTCTGGGCGGTTGGCTCATACTGGTACAGTTCAGCCTGTGGTTTGCGCTGGTGGGCTCGGTTCTATACCTGACCGCAGGGATTCTGCCGCTATTCGCCGGTGAAACCTGGGAGAGATTAACCTCTCCGGATTCGCCGGCGTACGACGCCATGTGGACGATCATCATCCCGTTTGAAGCGATTGGGAATGCCGTGCTCATCATTATTCTTACTGTTGTACTCATCCTGCTGTACAAGAAGAAACGATGGTTCGTTCCCGCAGCGATCCTCTATTTCACAGTCGTGTTGATGCTTACTTCAGTCGGGTTCATGCTGGCGCAATCCATTCCGCTCATCGCGGAAGAGGGAGTGGGCAAATCGGTAAGCAAGATCATCCGCAATCTGTTCACCTGCCTGATCTGGATTCCATATTTCCTGAGATCTGTCCGTGTGAAGAATACGTTCGTGAAATAAGAGAGTGATTGACCATACGTTGATAAGGAGATTTACTTAGCTATGCTGGATGAATTCACTAGATTACGAGTTACTCGTATCCTGCAATCCTATATCGAACAGAAGGTTCCGAAGGAAATCAGGAATGAAATTAAGCTAAAATTTACGATACGTGGCAATAATGTCACCTTGAAGGAAGAAAGACTCGGTTACCAGAGCAGATGGTTTGAGTACGATATTGCTCAATTCCGCTTTAAGAATGAGACGAATACGTGGAGCGTCTACTGGCGGGACAGTAAAGATAAATGGCATCTTGTCGAGGAGATTGCGCCAAGCGGTGATTTTGTCCATCAGCTGCAATGTGTCGATGTGAATGCCAGCGGGATATTCTGGCACTAATGGCGGCGATAGCGGCTGCGCTTTAAACCTATCGATCAAGATAAGGATGACAAGCTAAGAGAAGAAGAATGGGCTATTTCATCATGCTCGTGATCGTTATTATGCTCGGTTTAGGCTCACGGATGACGATTGAATACATACCGGAGTTCGTTTCCAGACATGCTGGAGATGCGCTATGGGCGAGTATGATATACATGGGATTCCGCATTCTTCTAACCGATCGGAAGAAGTCCATGTCGGTTTGCACTCTTCTGTTTATTCATCGAATGCAGTCAGCTGTATCAAGCCGGCTGGATCAACGACATACGGGCAACTGTGATTGGAGCGCTGATATTGGGGAAAGGATTTCTGGCGGTTGATCTTGTTCGATACGCGGCTGGTATTGGCGCAGCATACGGGTTAGACCGGTTTGCGTCGATTCTCGGGGGCGAAAGCAAAAAGCGTTGACCAATCGTCTACACTTTATGAAGTCTATAGCGTGCCGAAGGGAACGATATCATACTATGCCAAGCAACCCAAGAATGACAAGAAGACGATTCCTTCAATGGATAGCTGGAGGCGGAATCGCCGCTGCGGCAGCCGCTCCAGCTTATAGCTATTTCGTGGAACGAAATTGGGTTGAGGTGAACGCCGTGACGATTCCGATGTTTGACGGCAACCGAAAACACCCATTCCGCGGTACGCGTATTTTACATTTTAGCGATCTGCATTTCGGTTATTATTTTGACAAAGACGCGTTAGCGAAGGTTATACATCGAATCGAACGATTGGAGCCGGATATGATTTGTTTCACCGGCGATCTGGTCGACGATGGAACCAAGGGGCTTATCCAATGCGTTGACCTTATGAAGGGACTGCATGCGCCGCTGGGCAAGTTTGCCGTGCTGGGCAATCATGATTATGGACTTGAAGGCCGGAATGGTGTAGCCGATTTCTGGAAGAAGACCGGTTTCCGGCTGCTTCTCAATCGGCATGAGGTGGTCGAGAAGGATGGAAGCCGACTTGTCGTGGCTGGTGTGGACGATCTTCTGCTCGGACAAGCCGATGTGGAACGATCATTGGCTGGCACGCTTCCCGAGGACGAGGTCATTCTGCTCGCGCATGAACCGGATTACGCAGATACGGTGAGCGAATGGCCCCGGGTGAAGCTTCAGCTGTCCGGACACTCACATGGGGGGCAAATCCGGCTTCCCTTTGTGGGTCATCTCATTGCGCCGCCATATGGGAAGAAATATGTGAGCGGTCTCTATCAAGCGGATTCCTCGCAGCTGGCGGTGTATACGAATAGGGGGATCGGCACGACAACGCTGCCCATTCGGTTCTGGTGCCGGCCTGAGCTGACCGTTCTGGAGCTTACGTAAGAGCTGTCAGGTCGTCGTGGCGTTAACCCCGGTTGTCTGGCAGCACCGCTCTATAACGGGAAGAAAGAAAGCCGATATAAGCCCGAAGATATTTGCGGCTATAGAATGCGATCGCACCTAGAATGCCGCCAACAACGATGGCAAAGGCCATACTCCATTCTGTTGGAAGCTGATGATCGGGACTGAAACCCATCTGAATCCAGGTCGCGCCGAAGGTGCGGACGATGCCCGCGATAATCGCGAGTATGGCGCAGAACCCAAATCCATACGCGATAACGGCAAGAACCGGAATGACCATAATACTTAAGAGACCGGTTGTGCAATAGAATCCGATTAATGCCAATACATCCTTAAAGGATCTGCTGGAACGATGTTCCATTAAATACTCGCTTCGATAGGCCCTCGCAAGCTTCCGGGGGTCTCCTAGCCGTGCCAAGATATCATCCTCGCGCTGTCCATGCGCAATACCTTCCACAATGTGACTTTCGATTTCACGTACGGCATCGAGCCGATCCTCCTCTGGTGTTTGGTGCAGCAGCTCATACAATTTGGCTAGATAAGCTCTTCCATTTGGACTCATCCTGGTTCCTCTCCTCGATACAATTCAATTTGGTTCATGGCGGTGGAAAGCTTATTCCACTCGATCGACATCGCTTCCATCAGGTACTGGCCGGCTTTGGTTAAGCTGTAATATTTCCGCGGTGGGCCGCTTTCGGACTCTTTCCAATAGGATTCGATGTATTTCTCTTTAAGCAGCCTGCGCAGAAGCGGATACAGCGTCCCCTCCGTAACAGCGAGCGGCTCCCATTTGTCTAATAGTGTCACTAGTTCATAGCCATAACGTGGTTCTTTGCTGATCAGCAGCAAAATGCTATATTCTAATATTCCCCGACGTGCTTGGGACGTCCATTCGGACATATCCACCCAGATCCCTCCTGACAAACGTAATGGTATCACATGCTACTGTGTTCTGCAAGGTACTAGGTGAAGTGAATATTTAAGGAGATATGAGTAATGTTGATTGCGATTGATCGCTCGCCAGGGAGTGGGAAATGGACGGAATGTCGTTATTGAAACTGAATATATTTTCCCTATTATTCGTTATTAGGCAGGAATGGATGCTTCATTTCTATGATTTCTTCATCATTTTTGGGCCGCGGCATGGTTCTCATATCGGGAAGAAATCGATAGATAGAGGAAAAAGTAGGCGTAATTTCCCGGCTTTCAGTCAAACTGGGCCTCTTACGGGATAAAAAAATGGAAGGTAAAGGAAAAGTAAACCTATGCCAACTGTCCCAAAAAAACAGCGTATATGTCGCTAGTCCCTATTGAATATACGGTAACCCATGGAATTGCCGTAAAATCAGAAAATTTCTAAGAATAGGAAAAATGCGTCTATCTGTTGCACTGTAAGGGATGTACAGGATTTACATTGTAAGATTAATGTAAGACTATTGTTCGAAATATACGGGTGAAAAGAGCAAGTTAGAAATCTATCATAATCACAATAAATCGACCTTATCCACCTATAAATGGATATATATGGTTGTTAATTCGTAGTTAACAAAACAAGAAACTAGGGATGATAGCTTATATTCGTTTTTGCAAAATAAACAGTAACACCTAATTGAAATTATTACCTTATTCCCTCATTGCCTCCTATCTATTTATGACATAATCGATACGAGTCGAGATCTGGGAGGAGATGTTATGATCGATCTTCATTGTCATCTGCTGCATGGTCTTGATGACGGACCAACAAGTTTGGATGAATCTTTAGCGCTTGCACGCTCGGCTGTGAACGATGGGGCAACGACCATCTATGCAACGCCTCATTACCGTGCAGGGCGATATGACACGGAAGCGAAAGACATTCGTGAACGTACCGACGTATTAAACGCCGAGCTCATTGAACGGCATATTCCGCTGCGGGTCTTGCCTGGGCAGGAAATAAGGGTATACGACGGTCTTCTAGATGATTTAGAAGCAGGCAAGCTGCTCCCGCTTGGGGAGTCGTCTTACTTGCTGCTAGAATTTTCAGCTTCAAGTGTTCCCGTGCGGTTCGAGGATACGCTGCACGAGCTTCGTATTGCAGGCTGGACACCCATTATCGCTCACCCGGAACGCAATGCCGAGCTTGCTGCTGCGCCGGATAGGCTGATGGCCATGGTGGATAATGGCGCATTATGCCAAGTCACGTCTCACTCGCTGACGGGGCGCTTCGGTCCCAAAGTAAAGTCGGCGGCCATCGAGATGTGCCGCAGAAATTTGATTCACTTCATTGCATCCGATTCTCATAACGGAACATCAAGACCGTTTGAACTGCGCTTAGCCTATGAGACTGCAGAGAATAAGCTCGGGCTGGATACTATTGCTTACTATGAGCGAAACGCCCGTGCGGTCGTTCACAATTTAAAAATAAGCCCTAGACCCACGATTCACCGAAAAAGGCAACTGCGGCTGTTCGCCGGTTGGTCGCCATTCAAAACCTAGAATGGAGGTTAACATTTGACTACGGAATTGGATTTGAAGCATTATTTGTCGATCATACGCAAACGGATATGGATTGTTGTGCTTGTCGTCGCCCTTGGCACGGCAGCGGCCGGTTTCATCAGTTATATGTTAATTAAGCCCGTCTACCAAGCCTATACCAAGCTCATAGTGAATTCTGCGAACGATAAGCCAGGCATGCTTCAGCTGGATATTAACGCGATCAATACGAATATCAGCTTGATCAATACGTACAAAGAAATTATTCGTACCCCGGCCATCATGGATTTGGTCGTACAGAAGCACCCTGAATTTGGAGTGACCACGGAGGAGCTGATGAGCAAAATTACGTTCAGTTCCGTCAACGGCACCCAGGTCGTTACACTCACATACTCCGATACGGACTATAAGAGAGCAGCTACTATCGTAAACGCGATCTCGGAAGTGTTTCAGGAACAGATTCCGAAAATCATGAAGGTCGATAACGTGTATTTGCTTCATATGGCAAAAGTGGTTAAAACGCCTGCACCGGTCAAGCCGAATCCGCAGCTTAATATGGTGATCAGCTTCGTTCTTTGCTTGCTGCTCGGAATTGGTCTTGTCTTGCTGCTGGATTACTTCGATGACACGATTAAGACGGAAGCGGACGTCGAGCGTGCTCTTGGTTTACCGACGCTTGGGCTTGTGCCATCCATCAAGCAGGGCGATCTGAAGGGGAAACGGAGAAAATCAAAGATATCGACAAAGGCGGGTGAAGCATCTCATGTCTCAAACTGATGCCAGACCAATTATTACAGATCTTAATCCGATGTCGCCCATCTCCGAAGCATATCGTACCTTGCGCACCAACCTGCAGTTTGCTTCGGTTGACCGTGCGCTTCAGCTTCTCATGGTGACATCGGCTAACCCGCGTGAAGGGAAGACAACGACGATCAACAATTTAGCCGTTGCTTACGCCCAAACGGAGAAGTCGGTGCTGCTCGTGGATGCAGACCTGCGCAAGCCGACGGCTCATCAAACCTTCAAGCTCTCGAACCGGTGCGGCCTGACGAATGTGCTCACTGGACAGGCGACGGCTGCAGAAGCGATTAAAGAAACGCATATCGATCATTTAAGTGTACTGCCATCAGGAGTGATTCCCCCGAATCCGTCGGAGCTGCTCGGATCCCGGAAGATGGATCAGCTGTTGGAAGAATTGCGTACACGGTTCGATTTCGTGCTGATCGATACGCCGCCTGTTCTTGCGGTAAGCGATGCGCAGGTGATGGCCACCCGGTGTGACGGTGTTCTCTTGGTTGTGAACGCACGAAACGTGAAACGGCAGCAGGTCATCAAGGCACGCGATGCGCTTCAGTTCGTACAAGCGCGTATCGTGGGTGTCACGTTGAACCAAACGTCGAATCGGGATGTGAACGGCTATTATGAATATTCGCAATAATCCGAAAGTCTGCACCATATTTTTGGGAGGTTAAACCATGATTGCTGCTTACCGCACCTATTTATTAGTTGCCTTGGATTTATCGGCCGTGGTGTTCAGCTTAGCATTTGCCTTCAGTCTACAGTATTCGAACCCGTGGAATGAGCCTCAGCAAGGCTTATGGCTCATGTACACCCTGTTAGCGGGGCTGATCGGACTCTACTGCACACTGAGGATGAAGCTTCACCGCCGTATATACCAGTATGCCGGAGTTAGCGAAGTGATTGCGATCATTAACGCTTCGTTAGTGGCAAGCATTGTTCCTTATGCAGCTGTGGTTCTCGTATACGGCATTACCGTTCCGAAAATGATTCTATTTCATCATTTGATCGGAATGGTGGCCATGATGGCCGGCCCGAGACTGCTATGGCGGGCCTTTTGTGATAAATACAGCACGCGCAGACGGTCAGGCGGGCACCGGACGCTCATTATCGGGGCTGGAAGCTGCGGCACGATGATAGCGAAAGAGCTTGGGCAGAATGATACGTCACGCCATATTCCTGTCGGCTTCATCGATGACGATCCGTACAAGCAGCGGTTAACGATCTATGGCTTGCCCGTCTACGGCACTCGTAACGACATCGCGAGGATTACAGAAGAAGAGAAGATCGACGAAATTATAATCGCGATGCCCTCAGTATCCAAATCGCAAATATCCGCAATCATAAACATTTGCAAACCGACAAAGGCAAAGCTTAAGATCGCGCCTGATTTGCAGGATGTGATACAAGGCAGAACCTCCGCCGTTCGGGTGCGTGACGTATCTGTCGAGGATTTGCTCGGCCGAGACCCGATTCGCATCGATCTGGACAACATCGCCAACTATGTTGAAGGCAAGACGGTGCTCGTTACCGGCGCAGGCGGTTCAATCGGCTCCGAGCTGTGCCGTCAAATCGCACCTTTCGGGCCGGAGAGACTGCTGCTCCTCGGACATGGGGAGAACAGTATTTATTTGATCGAGATGGAATTGAGAAGTACGTTCCCGGATTTGCCGATCGAGACCGTGATCGCCGATGTGCAGGACCGGAAACGGCTGGAGGATGTATTTGGCAAATTCCGTCCGGCGGTCGTCTTCCACGCAGCCGCCCACAAGCATGTGCCGCTCATGGAGCGGAATCCGTCCGAAGCGATCAAGAACAACGTATTCGGCACAAAGAACGTCGCCGAATGCGCCGACCAATTCGGCGCCGAGCGGTTCGTACTCATCTCGACCGACAAAGCGGTTAATCCGACGAGCATTATGGGCACGACCAAACGGATCGCCGAAATGTTTATTCAAAGCTTGGATAAGCACAGCGAGACGAAGTTCGTAGCGGTTCGCTTCGGCAATGTACTCGGGAGCAGGGGCAGCGTTATCCCGCGTTTTAAGGATCAGATTGCCAAGGGTGGTCCGGTCACTGTTACGCATCCGGAGATGGTCCGTTATTTCATGACCATTCCGGAAGCCGTTCAGCTCGTGATTCAAGCCGGCGCCTTCGCCAAGGGCGGCGAAGTGTTCATTCTCGATATGGGCAAGCCTGTCAAAATTTTTGATCTGGCTGTCGATTTGATCCGGTTGTCCGGCTATGAACCGAATATCGATATCGAGGTTAAGTTTTCCGGGATCCGCGAAGGCGAGAAGCTCTATGAAGAGCTGCTGACCAATGAAGAAGGCATGTCATCAACCAAACATAACCGCATCTTCATCGGAAGACCGATGCAGATCAACCGGACGGAGCTTGAATTCGAGATCCGCAAGCTGGAGCAAGTGATCGGCCAGCATCCGAATGAAATCCGCGCCGTACTCAAGCACCTCGTGCCTACGTATAGCAACGTTTCGAACGTGTCTTAAGGGGGCGGTCCGGATTTATGGCTAAAGTCGAAACACTCGCAGCTCAGGAGCAGAGCTCCTCCGTAAAAAAAATGCTGAGGCGGGGAGGCAGCATCAGCTTCCTCATCAACTCCAGCGGTATGGCTCTGGCTCTGCTCATGCAGGTTATGCTGGCCCGTATGCTGGGTGCGGCAGCTTACGGTACCTACGCCTTCGTCTCGACAGTGGTCACGTTTCTTGTTTTTCCGACCAAGCTTGGCTTCGATACGTCAATCGTCCGATTGGTAGCATCGTATCGTGCCATGAACGAATGGGGGTTCATTAAGGGACTACTCCGCAGAGCGAATCAAATTGGTTTGGTGCTCTCGATGACGGCGATGATTATGGGCGCTGTGTTCTTGATCTTCAGCTCAGATTCCATGACAACCGAGAGGATCGTAACCTATGCGGCAGGGCTGGCGACCATTCCGCTGCTGACGTTAGCGACGCTCCGGCAAAGTGTGCTGCAAGCGCTCAAAGATGTACTGTTCTCGCAGATGCCGGAGAAAATCGCACGCCCGATCATTACGATGGCTATCCTGGCTTGCTGGATCGGGGTATTCGGCATAAAAGCCGATGCCGGGGTGGCGATGATCAGCTTTGCCGCAGCAGTGGCGATTAGCTGGCTGATCGGGGCTGTCGTCCTGCGGAAGCGGATCGGCAGCCAGATCGAAGCGATTGAGTCAAGGTACGACACCCGCTCTTGGACGAAGCTGTCTGTGTCGCTCATGCTCAATGCCGGCATGTATCTCATTCTTGGCCAGCTGGGCGTGCTCATGATGGGGATGATGCATTCGGAGACGGAATCCGGCTTGTTCTCGGCAGCGGTCCGGCTTGCGACATTGGCCGCATTCGCGCTTACCGCGGTGAACATGACGGCGGCTCCGATGCTCTCCGAGCTGTATGCGACCGGCAAACGCAAGCAGCTTCAGCATGTATGCCAGACATCGGGCTTGTCCGGCTTTGTCTTCGCGGCCATGCTGATGATCGCATTCGCCGCCTTCGGCAAGCTGCTGCTCGGACTGTTCGGAGCCGAGTTCCGTGCCTCCTATTGGCCGATGCTGATCATGACCTTCGGTCAGGTTGTGAATGCATATTGTGGTCAGAATGGCATGATGGCTACGATGACCGGCCGGCAGAATGCGCTCACCAAGGCACTCATCGTATCGACGGTGTTGAATATCGCCCTGAATGTCGCCTTAATCCCGCTCATGGGCATGACCGGCGCAGCCATTGCAACGACAGCCGGTCTCGTCTGCTGGAATGTCATCATGGTGGTGTTCGTCTACCGGAAGATGGGGATCTTGACCGTTGCCTGGCTGCCGAAACGAGCATGGAATCGATTGCTGGAAGCCGCACCGGCCGAAGATGTTCATTCATGAAAGGAGGGATAGAGGAGATGTCAGGCAAAATCAAAGTGCTGCATGTTGTGGGGAAGATGCATCCCGGCGGAATCGAGACGCTGCTCATGAACGTGTACCGGCATACGGACCGCGAGAAGTATGAATTCCACTTCGCCGTACAAACCGAAGAAAAGGCCTTCTACGATGACGAAATCGAAAGCCTGGGCGGCAAGATTCTGCGTCAGCCTCACCCTCAGCGGGGATTAAGCCGGTTCCGCAGAGAGCTCGAGTCGAACATTCGCGAGAACGGTCCCTATGCGGCTATCCATAGCCACATATTCGGGTTTAGCGGCTATGTGCTCAAGATTGCGAAGGGGCTCGGGATTCCAGTTCGTATCAGTCACAGCCATACGGTGCATCGGGATGCGAAGCAGCCCCTTCTGCGCAGGATATACCGGGCTTATATGCAGCGTCTCATTCTCAAGAATGCGACCCATCTGCTCGGATGTTCACGGCTTGCTTGTGAGTCGCTGTTCGGTAAGAACTGCTGGGGAGACAAACGGGTGATGGTCTTCCCGAACGCGATCGCATTGGATCCCTATGAGTCGCTGCCGATGGATCGGAGCGCACTTCGCGCTAATCTTGGCATTCTTAATCCGAATGCACCGGTATTCGCGCATATCGGACGCTTCCAAGAGATGAAGAACCACTCCTTTCTGATCGACCGTTTCGCTGAATTTTCCATGACCTGCCCGGAAGCGAGGCTGATCCTGATCGGCGACGGTCCCGAGCGGGGCCGCATAGAGGAGCAAGTACGCCGGCTTGGACTTACGAAGCAGGTTGAGTTTCTTGGACAGCGCAAAGATATTCCGGAGCTGCTGGGAGCGGTTGACGGCTTCGTCCTTCCATCGTTAATCGAAGGACTCGGCATCGTGGTCATTGAAGCGCAGGCTGCAGGCGTCCCGTGTCTGGTGTCGGAGGCGGTGCCGGAGGAGGCGGATCTGGAGCTGGGCCTTGTCCATAAGCTGAGGCTCGACGACCATCCGAACCGCTGGGTTCAAGGGCTCGGACTGCTTGCGGCAACGCCGCAGCCTGCTTGGACGATGCGCCGCATGGCATTGGAGAAGTCAGGCTTTAATATGGTCAGCAGTGTCCGCCGGTTGGAGCATCTCTATGAGGGTTAACCGGACACTGCAGCATCCGATGGTCGCAGCCATGTACCTTGTGATGCTGCTGCTGATGGCGAAGCTGCTGTTTCCGCTCGGCGAGCAAATCGGGATGGTGATGTTCTTCGCCATGCTGATCCCATTCTTCTTCTTCCTGCTTCGCTGGCCGGATACCCCGGGGGCGTTGTACGTCGGGATATGTGTGATGCTGGCAGGGAAGCTAGTCTATGCGGTCACGACGAACCCCGTGACCGGACCGGATGAGATTCATTATTTCGAGCAGGTGAGCACGTTTCAGAAGCTGTCGGATTTCATGCCGTATGCACTGGATCATATCGTGACCCAATGGGCGAACATCTCGGCCTATCCGATGTTCGGCATGCTCTATATGCCGCTGTTCAAGTGGCTGGAGCTGGAGAATCCACTGGCGATCATTATGTTGAATTCGCTGCTGCTTATACTCGTTGTCAATCAGACCTACCGGTTGAATGCCGCGAAATTCGACTACGCGCTGCCCGATGTACAGGAAGAACGAAGCTCGCGCTTCCATGCCATCGTGATCTTCGGTCTGCTGGTGAGTCCTTCATTCATGCTTCTATCATCGGTATTCGCCAAAGACGTCGCATGCGCGCTCCTCGGCTTATTCGGAGCAGGGTTGTTGATCCGGCGCAAATATGTGCTGTTTCTTCTCGTTCTGGCTTATTCTACGGGACTTCGGGATTACTCCATCGTGTATACATTCGGGATTTACTTCCTGTATGCCCAGAAGATGAGGACTTCGCTTGTCGTGATGATTGCCGCAATGGGCGTGCTTGTTCTGCAGATTGGGCCGCTCGGATTAATGAACGCTTCGCTGCTGACGGTATTTCTGTTCATAAGTCCGAACCCGTCCAACCTGAGCAATTGGAATTCGGAAATTGCCATGCGAACGCTCGAAGCGCTGTGGATGTCCTTCATTCTCGTCGCATCCGTGCTCAATTACTTACGTTTCAAGGCAACCAGGCGATTCTATCTTCTGGCACTGATCGTACTTTTCAGTTACGCCTGCACGCTTGTGCTCGTCGGTTATGTCACGGTTACAGGACGAGAGATGGAGTATGGGCTCGGGACCGTTGGTGACAACATGGTTCGCAAGAAGCTGCCCGTGCTGCCTATTCTATATGTCATCAGCGCGTACACCCTCGTATGGGGACGAAAATGGTTTCAGAAAGGAGGAACAATCAATGAGGGGACGTGATCTATTCCATACGGCTAAGCCGGTACTCCACGCGGTTGCAAGCGCGCTTCGAATTATACCCAAGCCGATCGCGGTATGGATGTGGACGATCAGCGACTGGCTGCCGGAGCTTCCGGGCGTCGCATTCCGGTATTGTCTGTTGAAAAGACTTGCGAGGCGATGCGGCGATAATGTACTCGTTGGCCGAGGGGTGGAGATCAAGTATCCCGAGCGATTGACGATCGGTTCGAATGTCAGTATCCATAAGCACTGCTACTTGGATGCCTACGGCGAGCTCGATATTGATGATGAAGTATCCATCGCTCACCAAACCTCGCTCGTGTCGTTCCAACATACATGGAATGATGAGTCGGCTCCGATTCGTGATAATCCGGTCGTATGCGGCAAAATCCGGATCGGCCGTGATGTATGGATCGGATGCGGCGTGCGAATTATGGCCGGCGTGGAAATTGGAAACCGTTCCGTGGTGGCAGCGGGAGCTGTCGTCACGCGCCATGTTCCTTCCGGAGTTGTGGCTGCCGGGGTACCGGCGAAGGTAGTGAAGTCGATCGTTAACCCGTCTCACGGCGACCGGCCGAGGCAGCATGGATAACAATTAATTAGGAGGTATTCAAATGCATGTCCTATGGGCGCATGACCATACGTTTTATTTTAACGAAACCGGTAAGTTCTTCTCGGGAGGCAAGCTGCCTTATGCCGTGTGGGAACGTTATCTGGCCGTCTTCGACCGTGTGACCGTTGCTTGTAGAGGACAGAAGGCGCAGGCGGATGCCGACATGAACGGAAAAACATTGTCCAGCGGACCGAACGTCGACTTTCTCGTTCTGCCCTCGCTGAGCAATCCGGTCAACAAGCTGACGAAGAAAGGCTATGTCGACCAATGCTTGACCGATGCGATCCGCAATGCCGATGCCGTCATTGCCCGTATGCCAAGTGAGATTGGAGCAGAAGCGATACGGGTTGCCCGGAAACTGGGCAAGCCTTATGCCATTGAAATGGTAGCTTGCGCTTGGGACGGGTTGTGGAATTATGGCAGCGCGCAAGGGAAGGTCTACGCACCGCTCTCTTTGTGGAAGACGAGACGGCTCGTTAAGCAGGCCCCTTACGGGATCTACGTAACGGAGCGGTTCTTGCAGCAGCGGTATCCGCTGTCTGCGGCTGGATTCGCAGGGGCCTGCTCGAATGTGGAAATTCCCGAGCACAATGAGGAGGTGCTGACAGAACGGTTGAACCGGATTGCAGCCCTCGAGTCTGGTCGAAAGACACCTTTTCGGATCGGGTTAATTGGTTCATTGAATGGCAAGACCAAAGGGATCGACACTGCACTTCGTGCCATGGCCCGCATCGCGAGCGATACACTTCCATTCGAGTTTCACATTCTAGGAGACGGCTCAACGGAACGCTGGCGGGCGCTTGCAGTGAAGCTTGGAGTTGGGGATCGTGTGACATTCTGTGGCGTTCTGCCAAGCGGTAACGCCGTGCTTGAGTGGATCGACGGACTGGATCTCTATATACAGCCAAGCTTCCAGGAAGGATTGCCGCGTGCCACGATCGAAGCGATGAGCCGGGCATGCCCCGTCATCGGATCGACAGCCGGTGGCATTCCCGAGCTCGTCGAAGATCAGTGGCTGCATAAGCCGGGGAACGTCAAACAGCTCGCATCCAAGCTGAAGCATGGTATCGGCAATGTCTCCTGGATGGCGGAGCAGGCACAGCTGAATTTCGCGCGTGCCCAACAATATACAAAGCCGAAGCTGGATCAGAAACGATTATCGTTCTGGTTGTCATTCCGCGAATATGTGAAATCGCAGGCGGCTGGCGGGGTCGGAACGGCAGTGGGGAAAACGGCGGCCGGTATGAATGAACAAACCAACGGCCGCAGTTCCAAGGCCGGCCAAAGCACGTATGTATCGAATGAATCGAAGGGGGCGGAGGCGCTATGACGATACTTGTAACCGGCGCAGCCGGTTTTATCGGTTATCACTTGAGTGAACGGCTTATAGCCGAAGGGCATGAGGTTGTCGGGATCGACAACTTCAACGATTATTACGATGTGCAGTTGAAGAAAGACCGGTTCGGGATGCTGAAGCGGCATTCGTATTTCACCGGGATCGAGGCGGATGTTGCGAAGTTTGATTATTTGAGTGATATTTTCGCTAAATATCGGATCAAATCGGTCGTCCATCTTGCAGCGCAGGCAGGTGTGAGGTACAGCATCACAAACCCCTTTGCCTATCTGGATTCCAATCTGGTCGGATTCGGCAACGTGCTTGAAGCGTGCAGACGTCATGAAGTCAAACACCTGCTCTATGCTTCATCAAGCTCGGTATACGGAGCGAATGTCAAGATGCCGTTCAGTGTCCATGACAACGTCGATCACCCGGTCAGCTTATATGCCGCCACGAAAAAAGCGAACGAGCTGATGGCGCATACGTACAGCCATCTGTATGGGCTGCCAACGACGGGTCTACGCTTCTTTACGGTATATGGGCCTTGGGGCAGGCCGGATATGGCCTACTTCACCTTTACGCGGGATATCGAAAGCGGCATTCCGATCAAAGTATTTAATGAAGGCCGGATGCAGCGGGATTTCACCTATATCGACGATATCGTAGAAGGAATCGTACGGCTGCACGGACGGCCGCCGGAAGCGGATCCGAAGTGGGACCGGGAGAACCCGGACCCAGGCTCGAGCTATGCGCCGTACCGTGTGTACAATATCGGGAACAACAAACCGGTTGCCTTGATGACGTTTATTCAGACGATTGAGAAGCGGCTCGGGAAGCTCGCGAATATCGAGTATTTGCCTATGCAGGCAGGCGATGTAGAAGCTACGTTCGCGGATATAGACGACTTGACCCGGGATATCGGCTTTAAACCGACCACCACGATTGAAGAGGGAATCGGCCGTTTCGTTGATTGGTACCAAACCTACTACGCTTCGCGGAAGACGGCCGAAAAGCTGCTTCGCTAGGCGGATCACTGACGTCGCAGGACAAAGGATGGGGAGAAGCATGAGAAAAGTGGCGCATGTGTGCACGTCGGGCATCAGCCACAAAATACTGGGCGATAAGCTGGCCTTGCTGCAAGCGGCCGGTTATGATGTGACCTTCATCTCTTCAGGGGATGGAATCGATTCAACTATTCAGGATGCGTATCCGTTTCAATGGCGGACCGTGCCGATGAATCGTGCTATAAAGCCATGGCAGGATATGATCTCGATCTTGCGGATGAGAAAGCTGTTCAAGGCGGAACGGTACGACATCGTTCATACCCATACGGCGAAGGCGGGGATCATCGGCCGTGTCGCAGCTTGGCTGGCGGGCGTGCCTGTAGTTATTCATACAAGTCACGGGCTGCCGTTCTACAGTGGACAGTCCCGAACCGCCTATAACCTGTACCGTTTGCTGGAGAAAGCGGGGGCATGGTTCTGCGATGCGCTGGCGTCACAGAACCATGAGGATATCTCTGTCATGCAGAGGCTCACACCGTGGCGTAAAACGTACTACGAGGGCAACGGCGTTGATCTGGACAAGCTGGAATCCGCCGGAGCGAACGCCATTCACCGGCTGAAGGCAGAAGACTTGAAGCGCGCTTACGGGATCCGGGAAGATGCTCCGATGCTCTTAATGGCGGCGCGATTCGAGACCGTGAAGGATCATGCCCTGCTGCTGGATGCCCTGCTTCATGCCAAGCGGCATGGAAGGCTCGACTGGGTGACGGTGCTCGCAGGCCAGGGGCCGCTTGAAGCGGACATCCGCAAGAGGATCGAAGCGGAAGGGCTGACGGGTGATGTCGTACTTATCGGCCAGCAGTCACCGCTAGTGCCTTGGCTTCTCATGGCTGATGCGGTAACGCTGACCAGCGAGAAGGAAGGCATTCCGCGTTCGCTTATGGAGGCTATGGCATACGGCAAGCCTGTTGTGGCTACGGATGTGCTGGGAACACGCGAGCTTGTCCGAAGCGAGGAAGCGCAGTGGCAGAATGGCGAGGATCCGACCGGAATTCTTGTGCCCTATCGGAACGCGGAGAAGCTTTCAGAAGCGCTTAACCGCTTAATGACGAGCGAAGGTCTGCGGATGAAGCTGGGCCGGGCAGGCAGAAGGCGCATCGAGCTGCACTTCACCGAAACAGCAGTCGTCGAGCGCATCGCAAGCATGTATCGCGAGACGGAGCAGCGGGTTCGCGGACGCTTCGGCAAGCGTCTGCAGCTGCTGCTTAAGCGTGCGGTCGATCTAGTCGTTAGCGTACCCGCCATTGTGCTGCTGTCTCCGGTAATTGCAGCTACTGCTATTCTCGTGCGGCTCAAGCTCGGAGGACCCGTACTGTTCAAGCAGCAAAGGCCGGGCAGATATGGCGTCCCATTCCACGTCTATAAATTCAGGACGATGACGGATGCCCGAAGAGCGGATGGCGAGTTATTGCCTGATGATGTACGTCTGACCTCCTTTGGGAAATTGCTGCGCAAGCTAAGTCTGGACGAGCTGCCGCAGCTGCTCAATGTCATTCGAGGCGATATGAGTCTGGTCGGACCAAGGCCGCTTCTCATGGAATACTTGCCACTCTACACGGATGAGCAGGCGAGAAGACATGATCTTCGGCCAGGTATCACTGGCTGGGCACAGGTGAACGGCCGCAATAACGTATCGTGGGAGGATAAATTCCGCCTTGACGTGTGGTACGTCGATCATCAATCGCTATGGCTGGACTTGAAAATCGTGGCGCTGACCTTCATCAAAGTGTTTAAGCGGGAGGGAATCCAGCAGGAGGGTCAAGCGACGGTACGAAAGTTCGTCGGCAGCAGAGAGGCAGAACGCGCCTAATGCATGTTAGGTGCAGGCCGTACACCGAGAAGAAGCAAACCTACTTTAGAGGAGTGATGACGCTTGGCAAATGAAGGACGCATATATCTATCGCCTCCACATATCGGTGAAGCAGAGCTGCGTTATGTGCAGGAAGCTTTCACAACAAATTGGGTCGCACCGCTGGGGCCGAATGTAGACGAATTCGAAAGAGAGCTTGCAGAGAAAACGGCGGTACGGGGAGCTGTTGCGTTAAGCTCTGGAACCGCCGGGCTTCACCTATCGCTGAAGCTCGCCGGGGTAGGAAAAGGAGACACGGTATTCGTGTCAACGCTCACGTTCGTGGCCAGCGTCAATCCGATTCTATATGAAGGCGCCGAGCCCGTATTTATCGATTCAGACTTTGATTCGTGGAATATGTCACCCAAAGCGCTTGAACGGGCGCTGGTCGCAGCCCGCAAGGAAGGGCGTCTGCCGAAGGCGGTCATTGTCGTTAACCTGTACGGACAAAGTGCGGATATGGATCCGATTATCGATCTTTGCGAGCGGTTCGGCATTCCGATTATCGAGGATGCAGCCGAGTCGCTCGGCGCGACATATAAGGGCAAGGCGAGCGGTACGCTAGGAACGTTCGGCATCTATTCGTTTAACGGCAACAAAATCATAACGACATCAGGCGGCGGCATGCTGGTATCGGATAATGTTGAAGCGCTCTCGAAGGCGCGGTATTGGGCGACGCAATCGCGTGATCCTGCTCTGCATTACGAGCATAGCGAAGTGGGCTACAACTACCGGTTGAGCAATGTGCTTGCAGGCGTTGGTCGCGGCCAGCTGCAGCTGCTGGAGGACCGGGTAGCGGCACGGCGTGCTGTGTTCGATCGTTACGAACGGACGCTTGGCAGCATTGAAGGCATATCCTTCATGCCTGAAGCATCCTATGGCCGATCCACCCGCTGGTTAACCGCTCTGACGATCAATCCGCTCATGACTGGATTAAACACGACAGAGCTGCTGCGGGCCCTGGGAGATGAGAACATCGAGGCTAGGCCGGTCTGGAAGCCGATGCATCTCCAGCCATTGCTTCGTAAATATGATTATTTTCCACATATGCCGCAGTATAGCGTATCGGATCAATTGTTTACGCAAGGGATTTGTCTCCCGTCCGGATCCGCAATGAGCGTTCAGGATCAGGATCGCGTGCTCGACTGTATCTCGCACCATATCCGGCTGTCGGCCAAACACGCAGCTGTGTGAACCCAAGCACTATATCCCGCTAATTCTTGAAGGAGGTTTACCGATTATGAAAGTCCGTAAAGCGATTATCCCGGCCGCAGGCCTTGGCACTCGGTTTCTTCCGGCAACGAAAGCACAGCCCAAAGAGATGCTGCCGATTGTTGATAAGCCAACGATCCAATACATTATCGAGGAGGCCATCGCCTCTGGCATCGAGGATATTCTTATCGTCAGCGGTCGCGGCAAACGTGCCATTGAAGATCATTTTGACAAATCATTCGAGCTTGAGGAAACACTTGATCAGAAAGGGAAGACAAAGGAGCTTGAGCAGATTCGCGCCATCTCGGAGATGGCCAACATCCACTATATCCGGCAAAAGGAACCGAAAGGGCTTGGGCATGCGATCTGGTGCGCCCGCAGCTTCGTAGGCGACGAGCCATTCGCGGTACTGCTGGGGGATGATATCGTCCAGTCCGATACCCCTTGTCTCAGCCAGCTGATCCGGGTGTTCAGCCGGTTCTCATCGTCCGTCGTCGGTGTACAGAAGGTCAGTGATGAGGATGTATCCAAATATGGCATTATTGCACCACGGGGATCGTCGATCGAGCCGTCCGTCTTCTTCCTGGATACGCTCGTTGAGAAGCCGTCGCGGAAAGCTGCGCCATCGAATTACGCCATTATGGGCAGATATGTGCTCACGCCGGAAATCTTCGATATTCTGGAGCATCAAACGCCTGGAGCGGGCGGAGAGATCCAGCTGACGGATGCAATCAAGAAGCTGAACGATCAGAAGACAGTGTTAGCTTATAATTTCGAGGGCGTCCGGTACGATGTCGGCGATAAATTCGGATTCATCAAAGCAACGCTGGACTTTGCGCTGCAGCGCGAGGATCTGCAGCCCGCTATGCTGAACTATATTCAAAGTGTTTACGAGCAGCATTTTCCATTACTGAACAAGGTGGCGAAATAGATGCGGAAAATAACGGTTATCGGAACAGGCTACGTTGGACTTGTATCGGGAACATGCTTTGCGGAGATTGGGAACCGCGTCATCTGCTGCGACGTGGATCAGCAAAAAATCGAGAAGCTTCGCCGTGGCGAAATACCGATTTATGAACCGGGGCTGGAAGAGCTTGTAATGAAGAATATGAAGCGGGAGCAGCTTTACTTCACGACTGAGGTCGGAGAAGCGATCGAGGCCTCGGATATTATCTACATTGCCGTCGGCACGCCGATGTCGGATACCGGCGAGGCAGACATGCGCTACGTCATGTCCGCAGCGAAGAAGATCGGCGAGCATCTAAATAACCGCAAAATAATTGTCAATAAAAGCACGGTGCCTGTCGGGACAGCTGAGCTCGTCCGCGAGGTCGTACAGGCGAATAAGAAATATCCATGGATATCGTTCGATGTCGTCTCCAATCCGGAGTTTCTGCGCGAAGGGTCGGCGATCTCCGATTGCATGAATATGGATCGTGCCGTCATCGGTTCCGATAATGCGGAAGCGGCCAAGGCGATTGCCGAGCTGCACGCACCTTTCAATACGCATATCTTCACAACGGACCTAGAGAGCGCCGAGATGATCAAATACGCAGCGAACACGTTTCTGGCAACAAAAATATCGTTCATTAACGCGATTGCCAATGTATGCGAACGTGTAGGAGCGAACGTGATCGATGTTGCGGAGGGGATGGGGCTGGACAGCCGGATCGGCAGTAAATTTCTGCAAGCCGGCATTGGTTACGGTGGATCCTGTTTCCCGAAGGACACGTACGCGCTTGCGCATATGGCCGACAAAGCGGGTTATGACTTCGAGCTGTTGAAATCCGTCATTAAGACGAACCAGCGCCAGCGTCTCATTATTATGGATAAGCTGCGTGAAGCGGTAGGCGGATTAGCGGGCAAACAAGTAGCCGTGCTCGGGCTTGCGTTCAAGCCAAATACCGATGACATGAGGTACGCGCCATCCTTGACCATTATTCCGGAGCTGCTCAAGCAAGGGGCGTTCGTACGCGCCTTCGATCCAATTGCGACGGAATCGGCAAGGCGTGAGCTTCCCGGCGATGTTCACTATTGCGAAACCGTGGAGCAGGCGGTTGCAGGTAGCGATGTGTGTGTCATTCTGACCGAATGGAATGAAGTGCTTAGCATGGATTTGGATCGGGTGCGTCAGACGATGAAGCAGCCTATTGTCATTGATGGACGCAACTGCTTCGATCTGCAGACAATGCAGAAGAGCGGATTTGAATACCATTCTATCGGCCGTTCTTCCGTCAATTCGGCCGGGAGGGATCGCCATTCGGTCAATTTCTAGATGGCTGGCGCTGGCTGCGCTCATCGGGTGGACGGCGCTGCTGTTTGGGTTCTCATCGCAATCTTATTCATCGCAAACCATTCAGCCTTGGTTGAAATCGGTCATTGCCAAGGACAGACTGGCTCAAGTCGTGCCGAAGATAAGTGTGACGTATGACCAAGCAGTTATCGATGCGAAGGAGGAACCGTTCCGCTTCGTGGAATTTCTGTTTCGCAAATCAGCACATTTGTTCGTGTATGCCGTATTGGGCGGTTTGGCATTCATTACCTTCCTATCCTGGCTGCACAGAAAGAGTCATGTATGGGGCATATCCTTTGTGTACATTGCAATCGTAAGCAGTTTAGATGAGTGGAATCAATCCTACACATCTATGCGAACGAGTACCTGGCAGGATGTAGGTGTCGATTGCATCGGTGGATGGATTGGTATGACGGCCGCATCGATTATGACCGTACTGATGCTTAAGCAGGGGTCGCCATGGCGATGGCCGTCCAGAGGAAGCTGAGCCTATGCTTCTGCTGTGAGTTTTGATGCGATGCTGCTTCGTAAGAGTGGGAGTAACCTAAACTTTCGGGAGGTTACCGTGATGAAACAACAGCAAAGCGATAAGCAAGCAGAGGGGAAAAAAACGGGGTGGAGGCGTATTGTCGTTTCATTCGTCATCGTGATGCTGCTAATCACGGGCGCGGCTTGGATCGCATACGACCGAATGACGGACAAGCTTCTTGAAGTGTTGATGGATGAATCGATGGCGGATCTCTCCAGTAATTCGGCGACTAGAGGAGGCGCAGCAGCGGACTCGGAGGGGCCATCGAAAGAGCCTTTGCCAACCTCCGTAACTTCTTCGGAGAAGTTGCCTGACTCCTCCAAGAAGACTGCTGAGGATACAGCTGCAGAGCAAGCCGAGGAGCGATCGAACGTATCCATCCCTGATGATGGCTCTGCATCCGGTGATTCCGTTTCCGGGAAGGGAGGTGGAAGCAAGGGTGTAACGGAAGCGGGCAAGCGGCCGAACATCTCGCAGGAAGAAGCGGAGGAAGCCGCTGGCAGTGTAACGATGGCGGAGAAAATCGAAATCGGTGCTGTCCTGCTTAGTCATTGGGATAAGGAAGAGCTGAAATCGTTCCGTGCCGCATTAAGCGGCGGGCTGACGATCGAAGAGAAGAGGGAATTGAAGAAGAAAGCAATGGAAGTACTCTCGGAAGAGGAATACGATCGGTTAATTGTAATCGCACAAAAATATGGGCTGAGTCAGGGGAAGAGCTACAAGCAATCAGAACAAGATGAATTTCCCTCACATAATCAGCCGAAGGAGTGATAATTGGTGAAAAATCGTAAACTAGCGGCCGTCATGGCTGCCGTCATGCTCGGTTCAGTCATTTCATTCGTACCGGCAAAGCCGACGAATGCTCAAGGAGCGGCGACGTCTGCAACTTCATATTCCTTCATATCACAACTATGGGATATTTTCACAAATGGAATTATACCCGGCATTAACGTAAAACCTGGACAGTCGAAACCGGATAAGCCTGGGAAACCGGAGAACCCGGGCAAGCCGGAGAACCCGGGCAAGCCGGAGAACCCGGGCAAGCCGGAGAACCCGGGCAAGCCGGAGAATCCAGGCAAGCCAGAAAAGCCAGAAAAGCCGGATAAACCCGATCAGGCTCAAATCAATAAAATTTTACAAGAAACCAAGAGCAAGCTGAGCGTTCTGAAGACGAGCTGCCAGATTAAGCTGACGGGAATCGCCTACCAATTCTCGATGGCAGAAACGACTCATGAGAAAACGGTCCTTTATAAGCAGGGCAAAGTCGCTTTCGCTGAATGCCTCGCTTCGTTCAACAGCATTATTGACAATGCCGAGGCTGAATTAAAAGCAGCCGGCGCTGACACCTCAGGTTTAGTTCCATTCCGCGAAGCGTTCGATATGTTCGTGGAAGAAGGTAAAGCCATTCTAAAAATGATCATAGGCTGATTCAGCTATCGGTTATGATCGCAAGCAGCCTTCCGTCAGAAGAAATGACGGAGAGGCTGCTTTGTATGTCCACCAATAAATACTAGAGTTGTTATCCAATAGCAACATGTTTCGAAATCGAAAGAAATATTGAAAATGGTAGAAACTCGATGTTCCTTACAGCGTCATTGTTTGATAGAATAGACGGACAACAGGAATGATTTGCTTATTTTCACACAACAACAGGGGGTCATTGTTTGTCGTCCGTTCCGCTGCTCACCTTTTTATCACCGCCGCTGCCATATTTTATAGAATCCAACCGCACGACGTACAATCCCGGGTGGGAGCATCCCAACCGGAACAACCTGGGCGTGTTTGATTTGCTGTTCGTTCATAGCGGCACGCTGCATATAGGCGAGGATGACCGAACATGGTCGCTTGAAGCGGGACAGATGCTTATTCTGCGTCCCGACCGGGGACACTACTCGGTCAAACCTTGCACAGAGGAAACCGTAATTGACTGGGTTCACTTTCAAACCGCCGGTGCTTGGGAGGAGATCGAAGGAACCCATACCGGTTCGCTTCGCGGCGACTATTATTCCTATGCGATCCGACTGCCTAAGACGATGACGCTGCCCTTCCCGGAAGAGGCCATCTCCTTGTTCAGCAAGCTGCACGAAGCGGCTATGGGTACCTCTCATGCTGCATTCTGGCAGCGTCAACAATGGTTTCTGCATCTTCTGCAGCTGTTTGACGAGGGCTGGCGCAGCGACGCGGCCAAAGCGCCGATCGCCGTAGCGGAGGAAGCTGCCGCATATTTGAAGCTTCATTATCGTGCGGCTGTCACGAACGGCAAGCTCGGCCATGCACTTGGGCTGCATCCGAATTACATCGCCCGCTGCATGGGAGAGGTATTCGATTGCACCCCTCAACAGTATTTACTCGCTTACCGGCTGGATCAGGCAAAGCTGCTCTTATTAAAGACGAATTGGCCGATTGCGCGAATAGCGGAGGAGACGGGGTTTAAGCAGACACCGCACTTCTCGCGATCCTTCTCCGAGCATGTCGGTGTCACGCCGCTTCTATACAGGAAGAAATATACGGGTAACTCGCTCCCGCGAACGATTGTCCGCAGAGCGACTGAGGACAAGTGATTTGAAGTAAGTCTTGCTATAGGCAGCTAATAGCATTGTAATCGAAATTGCGATCATACTGTCCGTATTCCACGATAACAGACCCAACCCGCCTCCTGGCTAACAGGAATTGGCGGGTTGGGTCTGTTCAAGCTGAGCAGCTGCTTGTGTCAAAAATTGAAGTTGTCTGGATCGGCTCCGAAACGGCGGGAACAATCCATTGCATTGAGCTTGGCCATATCTTCATCCGAGAGTGCGAAGTCGAAGATTGCGGCGTTTTCCTTCAGACGTTCCGGGTTCGACGATTTGGGAATCGTGACGACTTCGTTTTGCAAATCCCAGCGCAGCACAACCTGTGCAGGCGTCTTGCCGTAGTTACTTGCAATCTCGCGGAGGAGCGGTTCATCGAGACGCCCATGCATCAGCGGGCTCCACGCTTCGAGTTGAATGCGGTGTGACTTGCAAAATTTCCGCAGCTGCTGCTGGGCGAGCAGCGGATGGAACTCGACTTGATTAACCATGGGTACAACGTTTCCGACCGCCATGATGTCCTCTAAGTGATGGGTTTGGAAATTGCTGACGCCGATTGCCCGAACCGAACCGTCCTGATACAATTTCTCGAGCGCCTTCCAGGTCTCCACATATTTTCCTTTTACCGGCCAGTGTACCAGATAGAGATCGATATACTCCACGCCAAGACGTTTGCGGCTGGCTTCGAATGCCGATAAGGCCGCGTTGTAGCCGTGATCGGAATTCCATACCTTGGTTGTGATAAATAATTCTTCCCTTGGGACCCCGCAATCGCGGATCGCTCGGCCTACGCCTTCCTCATTGTTGTATGAGGCTGCGGTATCGATACTCCGGTACCCTGTGGATATTGCGGATTTAACAGCCTCCTCGACCTCGTTCTCAGCAACCATATTAAAGACGCCGAGTCCGAGCCAAGGCATTTTTACGCCGTTAGTCAATGTGGTTCGACTCTCAATAGATGTTGTCATAAGGGCTTCGCCTCCTTCTATCATACTTATTACAAGCAATGCTGAAGTATGGCTCTTACATCGGCCTGATCCAACTTCTTGAATGATCCGATCGATCCGAAGCGAACGGCCTCGTAAGCCATTCGATCTAATTGTTCCGTGCCGATGCCGAAGTCTGCCAATGTAGAAGGAGCCCCGATACGGGTGAAGAAATCACGTGTCGCCTCGATCCCCGCAAGCGCAAGCTCGGTCTCCGTTTTTCCATTCCTCTCAATGCCCCATACCCGATTTGCATACTGAGCGAAACGATCCGGCCGTTCGTTCATCACATATTTCATCCAGTTCGGAAATACAATCGACAGTCCTGCGCCGTGCGGGATGTCGTAGATCGCGCTGATCTCGTGCTCGATCCCATGCGAGGACCAATCATTATCCATGCCGAGGCTGATTAAGCCGCCGTTAAGCGCAAGCGTTCCACACCACATCAAATTGGCGCGGGCTGTGTAATCGTCCGGTTTGTCGAGCGCGCGTTCCGCGTTCTCGATCACAGTAAGCAGAATCGATTCGCAGAGTCTTTCTTGCAGCGGAGTATCCTTCGTTAAGCTGAAATATTGTTCGAAAACATGAGACATGATGTCAACTATCCCATTGACCGTCTGATCACGGGGAACGGAGAAGGTAAGCGTCGGATCGAGGATCGAGAACCGGGGGTACATATAAGAGCTGGTGAAGCCGCGCTTCTGCTTTTCCTCCCAATGGGAGATGACAGAGCTGCCATTCATCTCCGAGCCCGTCGCAGACAGCGTCAATATCGTGCCGATCGGCAGTGACTCGCGGATGGTAGCTTTATGAACGAGGAAGTCCCACACGTCGCCTTCGTATGGCACACCGACTGCGATCGCTTTGGCCGCATCGATGACGCTGCCGCCGCCGACAGCAAGAATGAAGTCGATGCCTTCGGTACGGCACAGCTCGATTCCCTTCTGGACGGAGGACAGCCGCGGGTTCGGCTCGATGCCGCCAAGCTGGACGACGCGTACTTCAGCCGCATTGAGCTGCTGTAAGACACGGTCGTACAGACCCGTCCGTTTGATGCTGCCGCCGCCGTAGACGAGCAGTACGTTAGAGCCGTAACGTTTCACCTCGCTTGCCAGCTGTTCAACCGCACCTTCTCCAAAACATATCTTCGTTGGATTATGAAACGAGAAAGAATTCATGATGCGTCACCTCCTTAATTAAGCTGCTCTGCAAGATCCCTGCCTTCAATGGGGGGTATTCGTATCTGTTATACTCAAATTCTAGCGATAAAAACGGATTGAAGTCAAGTTTTCTATTCATGAAGAAAACTCATTTACCGGCTTCTGCGGACATTCTCGCCAATCATGAACAAACCGCCGAGGGCTAAGACCCGGCGGTTTGTTCATGATTATAAATTTTATTTGCTGCCGAGTATGACCGGAAATTCTCCAATGCGCAGACGTGCGCTGCCATATGGAACAAGCAACAGCTCGGTAACCGGTCCGTCAGCCAGCGGGTTGAACGGCGGAAAGTCCGCGCTTTCGCCCTTCATTCGCCAATTGCGGACAAACCGGCCTTGCGTCTTCAATCGTACAGGTGCTTCGCCCGCAACGAACGGCTGCCTAGGAAGCGGTGATTCGGCAACCTCATAGTCAGCACCCTCGATTATTCCGAATTTCCATTGAGAGGCGGGGAAGACCTCATAATCGTGGAACATATCCCGCTCCTTCACCAGCTGCCAGTTCTCTTCAATTGGCAGCACATAGACGAGCGGCCCGCGCTCAACGCTCACTGCGGCATTGTTGCGGTGGACGGTATGCGCCTCCATCGGGAGTACAAGCGTAATGACGTCGCCGTCCTGCCATTGACGCTCGATCCGGATGTATTGTTTGGTCGCGGCCGTAGACAATGACTGTCCGTTTACCTGAAGGACAGGCGATGCGCACCAGGCGGGAATCCGAAGTGAAACCGGGAATGAGGCAGTTCGGTCAAGCTGGACCGTAATACCGATCGTGTCACGGAATGGGTATTCCGTGTCGACAGTCAGCGTGACGTTTGCACCAGAGCCGACCGAGGAGCGGACGACGCATGGCGCATAGGCAACCGCTGCCAGTCCTTCTCCATCCTTCATCCATAGGTGAGAGGCCAGCTTCGGCCAGCCTTGATGCATATTCGAGGTGCAGCAGCCGAAGTTGGGATCAAGTCCGAACAGATTGGCCTCTTCGCCATTCGACCAGTTGCGGTGAGCGATGTTGCATACCACCTGGTTAACCTGCTGATCGTACTGATGCGACGTCCAATCTGCCGAGATGGTAGCCGGCAGGGCGTTGTAGGCGACCTTCTCCAGGATGTCCCCAAAATAACCGTCTCCGAATATGCGCACCAGGTTCTCCATCGAAAACATATATTCCACTACTGCGCAGAGCTCAACACCTTGGCTGGGATGCGTGCCTGAGAGCCACTCGTCTCCGGAGAACATGCCATGCGCTTGTCCATGATAGGTCATCAGGCTCTTGATCCCGCTGTATACCGCCTCGCGCTCCTTCTCCTCGCCGCTGGACATGAATTGTACGCCAGGAGCTTTAACCCCCATCGCCACATTGACGACATGGGAGCGGTGATCCCAATGCTCGATCTTGTTCCAGAAAGGGAAATTCGTGAACAGGCCGGTCCAGTCTGTCGTTTGTTCACCGATTATCCCGGCTAATTCAAGCAGAGCGGGATCGCCCGTGCGACCGTATAACCAATGGATGCTAAGCAGCATCTCAGCGCCGCGCGCCTTCGCCCATTCCGCCAAAGGCATGCTCTCGATCGTATCTCGCACATAGCCGAAAAACTTCGTCATGAACGGCACGACGCGCTCATCTCCGGTCGCTTCCGCAAACTGGGTCATCACCTTGAGCATGATCATGTAATGCCACCAATCATGACTGTGCTGCATGTCAGCGTTGGCCGATACTAAATTCATCGGTCCGAACAGTCCGCTCTCCCGTTGGCTGTTCAAGCTCCATTCCACCCAACGGTTTGCTTTGGCGATCAGCTTCTCGTCGTCTAACAAATAAGCAAGCGGCAGTAAACCGTCCAGATAGTAGGGTCCTCGTTCCCAGCTTTCACCGTCTCCGCCAATCCAGCCGTTACGGGGGCCTACATCCGCCCATTGTTCATCCAGATGGCCGGATAATCCGTCTGCTTGAATGCGGAGCTGGTTGTACAGCCATCCTGCCGGTTTTACAGCTCCTAGAGGCAGCGATTCGAATGCGGTTGGTTTGAATTTGATATTCGTGCTTGCTGATTTCAATGTCCGTCACTCCTTTATGTAGCGCAGCGGCAGCTGGATAGGAGGGCAGCGGCCGCGCATTGTGTTTGGTTCTATTTCACTCTACCATGGGATATCCCTCGTTTACGATAACGGTTCACATCCTCTTTTTGTCCGATCACAACCTGAAAGGTTTGACTAAACTCTTTCATTGCTTGATATACTAATCAACATTTTGATTATATCGAACATGACGGATAAACTAAGAGAAAAAGAGCTGCCTTGAAATAGCTTATTCATAGATACGGGAGGAGAAGATTGTATGCCTACGTTTCAATTTATTTCGCCGCCGCTGCCGCATTACATCGTTAGCGGGGAGGATGTCTATCCCGCAGGCGGTGAGCATCCTTCGCGCAATCGGATTGCTGTGTTCGATCTGATTGTCGTTACTGGAGGGACGTTGTATATCAGCGAGGGGGAGGAGCAATGGCAGGTAGAAGGAGGGCATTGCTTAGTGCTGCGGCCGGACCGCTACCACTATCCGACGCGGCCTTGCCGGGAGGAGACGCATTTTTATTGGCTGCATTTTTCAACCTGCGGGACGTGGGGCGAGGTGTTGGAACCGGGGATGCACGTTATAAATGGGGATGAAGAAGAGGATGCGGATGGGACAATACCGGAACATGCGATGGATGATGAGTCTGCCGACGCTTTGGATCATCTTCCATCAATAGCCTCAACGGAGTTCAGTCAGATGGATGCCTTTTCCATCTATGTTCCCAGACATGTCAAGCTTCGTAATCCAGATGCCGTCTATAAGCTGCTGGAACGGATTGCGCTGCTCGATCAGACATCCTCGGCCGCTACGAAGTGGGAGCAGCAGATTCGGTTTCAAGAGCTGCTCATGATTCTGAAGGATGAGCGGGGAGACGAGCTCGTAACGCCGCAGATTGCGGTTGCGGAGCGTGCCGCCGCATTTCTTCGAACCCGCTATAGAGTGCCGGTATCATATGCCGAGCTGGCAGAGGAGCTGCATTTTCACCCTAATTATATATCGCGCTGTATGAAGCGGGTTTATGGGTGTACGCCGCTGGAGTACGTGACGCGTTACCGGATCGAGCAGGCGAAGCGGCTGCTGATTCATACGAATGATGCGATCGGCAAAGTGGCGGAGGAAGCCGGGTTCGCGTCCTTTCCGTTCTTTGTCCGATCGTTCGCGAAGCATACGGGCTTCCGCCCACGCGAGTTTCGGAAGCATTACAGGAGGTAGGATCCAGGCTCTAGACGGAAGCGGACAGCGTTCATGCGTTGCCGCTGATTGCACAGCCTCACATTCGGTTAATGGAAAGAACAGATTTCTAACGTTCCGTCATATTCATGGCGCTTTAGTATAGAAATATATAAGTTGTCCTTATTTATCAGCTCACAGTAAAAATGTGAATTTTCTGAAAATGGGGGGTGTCAACTTTCTGAACGCGGTGTATAATGGAAGAAACATCTCGCGATCACGTAAGGAATACTGACATATTCATAACAAAAGACATTTCTCGGGGGTGTGCCTACGTCGTGGTGAATGCCGCTTCAATCGGTTTGTCGACACGTGATTTGTATTTATTTAATAACGGGAATTCGTTTCATAGCTACCGGTTTCTTGGGGCACATCCGATCAGGCTTGGCGATGAGAAGGGAGTCCGTTTCTCCGTATGGGCTCCTCAAGCGAAATCGGTTCGTGTCTCGGGTTCGTTCAATGAGTGGCAGAGCGACAAGCATGTGATGGAGAAGGTGGGAGAGACGGGGGTCTGGTCACTGTTCATTCCGGGTATCCGTGTTGGCGCAATATACAAGTATGAGCTGGAAACCGCAAGCGGTGATCGGCTTCTAAAGTCTGATCCATATGCATTCCAATCCGAGCGCCGTCCACGGACGGCTTCCGTCGTGACCGACTTATCGAGCTACCACTGGAATGACAGAGCTTGGCAGCTTCATCAACAGGAGGAAAGTCCCTACCATGAGCCGATGCTCATTTATGAGGTTCATCTCGGTTCCTGGCGAGTCAAGGGGAAGGAGATCTTCCTGACTTATGAAGAAATGGCCGATCAGCTGCTCGATTATGTGGTAGAGATGGGTTATACCCATATCGAGCTGCTTCCGATCACCGAGCATCCGCTCGACCAGTCCTGGGGGTATCAGACGACCGGTTATTACTCGGCAACAAGCCGCTACGGGACACCTGAGCAGCTCATGATATTTGTCGACCGCTGCCACCAGAGGGGGATCGGCGTGCTCCTCGATTGGGTCCCCGGCCACTTTTGCAAGGATGACCACGGTCTTCGGCTGTTCGACGGGACGCCAATTTATGAAGGGGCGGATTGGAAGAGGGCGGAGAAACCGCTCTGGGGGACGCTTGCCTTTGATTTTGGCCGCACGGAAGTTCAGAGCTTTCTAATATCCAATGCGATCTTCTGGATGGACGTGTTTCATATCGATGGACTCCGGGTTGATGCGGTTGCCAGCATGATCGATCTGCATTTTGACAAAGCGCCGGAGCTGCATACGTATAACAAATTTGGCGGAAGGGAGAATACCGACGCCATCCGTTTCCTGAAACGGTTGAATGAAACGGTGTTTCACTATTACCCCGATGCGCTCATGATCGCCGAAGATTCCTCGGCCTGGCCGGCCGTTACTTCTCCCACTTATATGGGGGGCCTCGGATTCAATTTCAAATGGAATATGGGCTGGATGAACGATATGCTCCGCTATATGGCGCTTGATCCGAACGAACGCAGACATCACCACCAATTAATCACATTCTCGCTTATGTATGCTTTTTCCGAAAACTTTATCTTACCGCTCTCCCATGATGAGGTCGTACATGGAAAGCGCTCGCTGCTAGGCAAAATGTCCGGTACGTATGAGCAAAAGTTTGCTCAGTTAAGGCTGTTCTACGGCTATTGGATGACGCATCCCGGCAAGAAGCTGCTGTTCATGGGCGGCGAATGGGGGCAATTCGACGAATGGAAAGATGCGGAGTCGCTTGACTGGCAGCTGCTTGAATATGAATCGCATGGCCGCATGAACGACTATGTGAAGGCGCTCAATACGGTTTATGCCGACCGCAGCGCGCTGTGGGAAAGGGATTGCGATCCTGGCGGTTTCGAATGGATCGACGTGCATAATGCCGCACAAAGCATCATCGTTTTCTTGCGGAGGGGTTTGGAGCCGGATTGTTTCAATGTCGTGCTGTGCAATTTCTCGACGCAGCATTACGAGAATTACAGGGTCGGTGTACCGGAGGCTGGTATGTACCGGTTGGTTCTAAACAGCGATGAGCAAGCATTCGGGGGACATACAACGCTCATGCCTGAGGTGCTGACGGCTGAAGCTGTTCCATGGCAAGGACGGGCATATAGTCTGACCCTTGAACTCCCTCCCTTAGCGTTTCTCATGCTTGCCTACGAAGAGAAAGGTCCGAAGAAGTAACGTCGGCCGGGCTGTGTTGCATACAAGCGTTCGCACCGGCGTTTCCAATACAAAAGTCCGGGCTGCATTCAGGCACGAAGAAGCGGCTGCGGCGAGAGGAGATCTGTCCATGGGCCGTAAAGAAATGATTGCGATGCTGCTTGCTGGTGGCGAAGGGAAGAGACTCGGCGTACTGACGAAGGACCTGGCTAAGCCCGCTGTTCACTATGGCGGTAAATACCGGATTATCGACTTTACGTTAAGCAATTGTGCGCATTCGGGAATCGATACGGTCGGTGTGCTGACGCAATACCAGCCGCTTGTACTGAACGGTTATCTTGGTATTGGCAGCCCATGGGGACTGGACCGGCGGGACGGGGGCATGTCGATCCTCCCTCCGTTCATGAAGCAGAAGGGGAGCATGTGGTATAAAGGGACGGCCAACGCCATTTATCAGAACATGGGGTTCATTGACCGGTTCGATCCGGAGTACGTGCTCATCATCTCAGGCGATCATATTTATAAGATGGATTATGACCACATGCTGCAGGAGCATAAGCGGAGCGGTGCAGATGTGACGATCAGCGGCATTCAAGTGGATTATAAAGAAGCAAAGCGCTTTGGCATCATGCACATCGATGACGACAAGCGAATCACCTCTTTCGAGGAGAAGCCGAAGATACCGACCAGTAATTTGGCTTCGATGGGCATCTATATCTTCTCCTGGCCGGTGCTTCAGCAGTATTTGATCCGTGATGAAGCCAGCCGGTTGTCCGGCAATGACTTCGGCAAAGATATTATTCCTGCGATGCTACAGGATGGCGTTTCCTTGCATGCTTACTTGTTCGAAGGCTATTGGAAGGACGTCGGAACGATCGAGAGCTTATGGGAAGCCAACATGGATCTTCTGACGGACCGGCCTGCGCTCAATTTGAATGACAGGGATTGGCGGATTTACTCGGTTAACCCGAACCGGCCCGGCCACTTTGTGGCGCCTAATGCTGTGCTCTCCAATTCTCTCGTTACGGAAGGGTGCATGGTGGAGGGGACTGTTCATCGCTCGGTTCTGTTCTACGGCGTTCAAGCGGGTGCTGACAGCGTCATTGAACAATCTGTCATTATGCCGAACGTTCGAATAGGTCAAGGCGCGCGAATCTACAAAGCGATTATCGGGGAAGGCGCCATTATCGCGGACGGAATTACGATCGGCCATCCCGATAACGGCTCGATTACGGTCATTGGCAGCGATGAGTATGTTACGCGAAATCAAACTCTGTTGGAGGTGAAGCAGCCATGAATACGAATGTTCTGGGTGTCATTAATCTCATTCATGAATCGGACGAAATGGAGTCGTTAACGGCTGGCCGCTGCACGGCCTCGGTCCCCTTCGGTTCGCGTTACAGGCTGATTGATTTCGTCCTGTCGGGTATGGTTAATTCCGGCATAACCAAGGTGGCGGTATTCGCACATACGAAATTCCGCTCTCTTATGGACCATCTCGGGTCCGGCAAGCATTGGGATTTGAATCATAGGCAGGGCGGTCTGTTCGTTCTTCCGCCTGTGACGGACGACATTAATGAAGTGAGGAGGGGCGACCTCTTTCATTTTTTTCAGAATCGGGATTACTTTACGCGAAGCTCACTCGATTATGTTGTGATTACCCGCAGCCATATGGTGTGCAATATTGATTTCGAGCCTGTTCTTGCACAGCACAAGGCAAGCGGAGCGGATATAACGGTCGTCTGCAAGCACCAGACGGAATTGTTCGGCGGCATGGCGCGCAAGGTAGAGGTTGACGGCAAGGGACGGGTAACCGCGATGCAGGATCATTATGGCCGAATGCAGAGCAATCTGGTGTCCATGGAGATGTACATCATGCGCAAGGATCTGCTTCTCGAGCTTGTAGAAACATCGCTTGCGCAGGGTCAGGATCATCTGGTTCGGCATGCGATTATGACCAGACTGGATGAGCTGCATGTACAGAGCTATATATACAGCGGCTATCTCGGTATCGTCAATACGATATCGAGCTATTATCAGAACAACATGCAGCTGCTTCGTCCCGACGTCTACCGGAGTCTGTTCTTCGAACCCGGGGCGCTTTACACGAAGGTGAAGGATGAGCCGCCGGCCAGGTATGCCGAAGGAGCCATGACGAGCAATTCACTGATTGCCAATGGCTGTGTCATTGAAGGGACGGTTGTGAACAGCATCCTGTTTCGGGGCGTGCATGTGCGCAAAGGCGCCGTCATTCGCAACAGTATCGTCATGCAGAACGGCATAATTGGCGAGAACAGCCGCATCGATCATGTCATTCTCGATAAGGATGTCCGCATTGTACAAGAACGCGATATCCGGGGAACGGCATTGTCGCCGTTCCTCGCAGTGAAACGGAAGGTTATTTAATACGAAGCATGAAATCAAGGCGGGGGGTTATCGCATGAAACTGTTGTTCGTCGCATCGGAAGCTGTGCCGCTCGTCAAAACAGGCGGCTTGGCCGACGTAGCTGGTTCTTTGCCGAAGGCTTTGCAGGCGCGTGGAGCGGAAGTCAGAATTATGATTCCGAAATACGAGAGTATTCCGCAATCGGCCTTAGAACGAATGGAAACGATCGCGACGTTTACGGTGGGCATCGGTTGGAGGCAGCAGTATTGCGGACTGCAGAAGGCGGAGATTGACGGAATTATCTATTATTTCATCGATAATGAATTTTATTTCAAGCGCGGTGACGGTTTATACGGTTACGGCGACGATGCGGAAAGGTTCGTATTCTTCTCGCTGGCGGTTGCGGAAGCGATGAGCTACATGGACTACCGGCCGGAGCTGCTGCATTGCCATGACTGGCAAACCGGACTAATCCCGTTTCTGCTCAAAACCCGTTACCGGCATGACCCGGCTTGCCGGGATCTCGCCACCGTATTCACGATTCATAACTTGAAATATCAAGGCGTGTTCGGTAAAGAATTGTTAATGGATTTGCTTGGGGCGGGGGAGGAGCTGTTCGGTCAAGACGGAATTGAATTTTATGGAGCGGGCAGCTGTATGAAGGGTGCGCTGCTCTGCGCGGACAAGCTGACGACGGTCAGTCCGACGTATGCTCAAGAGATTCAAACCGATGCCTACGGCGAGAGGCTGGATGGCTTGCTCCGTTCCCGTTCCGCTGATTTGGTCGGCATTGTGAATGGTATCGATACGGCATCATTCGATCCGATGGCCGATCCGGCGCTTGAGTTCTCTTATCGCAATGCTTTAACTCGCAAGCGTAAGAACAAGCTGTCCCTGCAGCGGGAGCTCGGCCTGCCGGAAGCGGGCTCAACCCCGCTCATCGGGGTCGTCTCGCGGCTTGTGGATCAGAAGGGCTTCGACCTGGTCGAAGCCATATTGGAGCGACTGGTTGAGGAGGATATGCAGCTGGTCGTGCTGGGCTCAGGCCATCCTCATTACGAATATGTATTCCAGAGCGCGACCGAGCGTTGGCCGGACAAGGTTAAGGTTTGGTTCGGATTTAACGATGCTCTGGCACGGCGGATCTATGCAGGCAGCGATATGTACCTGATGCCATCCTTATTCGAGCCTTGCGGACTTAGCCAGCTTATTGCGCTTCGTTACCGCTCCGTTCCGATTGTTCGTGAAACCGGGGGTCTTAAGGACACGGTGCTGGCGTACAATGAGTACACGGGAGAAGGAAACGGCTTTAGCTTCACGCATTACAACGCGGATGATTTATTATATACGGTCCGAAGGGCGCTTGCTTGCTACCAGGATGACCCCACGTGGGAGAAAATCGTAGCGAATGGCGGCAGGAGCGATTACAGCTGGGATCAATCCGCGCGAACGTATATGTCACTTTATGCCGATCTTCTGTCGAAACGAAAGGAGAACATCACATGGCCCGTCATCTCGTAATCGGCAACGGCAAATTGCTTGTCAATCTAGACCGGAATTGCTATGTCCGCGATATCTATTATCCCTATGTAGGACAGCTTAATCATGTAGGCGGTCAGCACTGCCGCATCGGAATCTGGGTGAACGGCACGTTCTCATGGCTGGATGAGCCGGACTGGAAGTTCGATCTCAGCTATATCGACGATTCGCTAGTTACGAACGTCGCAGCGATTAATGAACGGCTTGGTATCGAGCTGTATATGAACGACGGCATCCACCAGCGGGAATGCATTTATTTGAAAAGAGTCGTTGTTCGCAACCGCTCATCGGAAGCGATGGAAATCCGGCTGTTCTTTCATCAGGATTTGATGATCGACGGCTCGGAGGTCGGCGATACAGCTGCTTATTATCCAGACAATCACACGGTGTTCCACTACAAACGTTCTTCCTATTTTATGTTTAACGGATTCTCGGACGAAGGCGGAATGATGCAGTATACAACGGGCATCAAACGGTTTCAGTCAGCGGAGGGGACTTGGCGGGATGCCGAGGACGGCACATTAATGGGCAATGCAATCGCTCAAGGATCCGTCGACAGCACGATCAGCTTCAGAACGATTGTGCCTGCCGGGGGAGAGAAGACGGTCTATTACTGGATGTCGATCGGCAAAGATATGGAAGAGGTAAAGGCGCTCGACCAGTATGTGCAGGAGCACCAACCGGAAAAACTGCTCAGCCGCATCGTTATTTACTGGAGGCATTGGCTTCATCGTGCGGAGTCCGATCTCGGCGATCTGCCGGCGGAGGTCTCCCGTCAGTTTCGTTTAAGTCTGCTGATGGTGCGGACGCAAACCGATGAGCGAGGGGCAATCATTGCCGCGAACGACACAGATATTTTGCAATATAATCGGGATCATTACAGCTATATGTGGCCAAGGGACGGGGCACTCATCGCCGATGCGATGTCGATGGCGGGCTTTCAAAGCGTCATTGCCCCGTTCTTTCAATTCTGCGCGCAAACGATGTCGCCCGAGGGCTACTTATACCATAAGTATAATCCGGACGGAACCGTCGGCTCCAGCTGGCATCCCTATATGGTGCAAGGGAGCCGGAGGCTGCCGATTCAAGAGGATGAAACCGCACTGGTGCTGCTTGCACTATGGAAAGACTACACGCGCCATCAAGTCATCGAGCTCCCGCAGTCGCTGTATAACAATTTGATCCGCAAAGGCTCCGCTTTCCTGAGCCGGTACATAGAAGAAGATCTATCTCTGCCGAAACCGAGCTATGATTTGTGGGAAGAGCGTTACGGGATATGGACATATACTGCTGCTTCCGTATATGGCGGATTAATGGCGGGCGCTTTCTTTACCGAGCTGTTCGGCGACTATGAACGAAGTGATCACTTGCGTCACACGGCAAAGACGATCAAGCAGGGGATAATCACCCACCTGTGGGACGAGGAAGCGGGGCGCTTCGCTCGCGGGCTGATTCAGCAGGACGGCTGCTGGGTGAAGGATATGACGCTCGAGAGCAGCTTGTTTGGAATATGGGAATTCGGGGTGCTGGCGATCGACGACAGCCGGGTGGTGCGTACGATGGATGCCATTAAGAAGGGGCTGGCCATCCAGACGGATGTGGGAGGAGCCGCTCGTTACACGAATGACTACTATTTTCAGCAATCGGGCGATATCGAGCGTATACCAGGGAATCCCTGGATTATCTGCACGTTGTGGGTGGCTAATTATGAAATTGAGTCGGCCGTTAGCCTCAGCGATTTGGAAGCGCCAAAGCGTTCGCTTGAGTGGGTGGTGCGGCAGGCGCTGTCCAGCGGCGTACTGCCGGAGCAGCTTCATCCGCTCGACGGCAGCCCGCTGTCGGTAGCGCCGCTTACATGGTCGCATGCAACGTTCGTGCAGAGCGTCAGCAAGTATGCGGCGAAGTACAAGGAATTGACAGCTTCTCAATAGAAGCGGGCGTAATTTTCTTGTCCGCTCCTACGTGGCTTATCCGAAGACGCTGCCAAAAACGGCCTTGCCCAACCGGGCAAGGCCGACTTCGGTTTATAGGTCTGTTAACAAAAGATTCCGCAGCGCAGAATGATAACGAGCAGAATGAAGAGAACGAGAATAACGCCCGTACTCGAAAAGATAATGTTGCATCCGCCTACCGGTCCGTAACCTGCACCGCCTACCGGTCCGCAACCTGCTCCGCCTGCTACAGGATAGCCCACTGTACATACCTCCTGAGATGGTTGGTTTATTGTGATTATTACACCACACTTCTACTATATGCTCGGAAAGGTAATTCGTTTGGACGTTTGTACCGTGTCGTGTGCATATACGTTATCGCCCAGTTCAGAAAGGCTGTTTCTTGCTTAGGCATATGCCTTGCGGGACAGGGGTAGCTCAGCAGCCGAGCGGCGGCGTTGGCTTCGATCCGGCATATTGCCGGATATGCTTGACACGTGACTCGCAGCGTGTGTTCATGCCATTCCCGATCAGAATTAAAGAGGAGGAGCTAACCGCGATGACCTCCACACATCCGACGCAGATACGGGGCTGCAGATTGCGTGTTGTGACATGAACGGTCGTCTGTTCGTCCACAGGCTCAATGATGGCCGGGACGGGACGGTCGAACACCGAATAGGACTCGAAGTAGACCTCTCCGGCTTCGGCATGCGAAGCTTGCCGCTGTACCGCGAGGGCTCTCAGTTTGGCATCGATCTCAGAGCGATCGCCGACTTGAACGATGGAAGAGCCGCTTGCGCTTATGATTTCCAAGACGGCTAGCTCGGCGGTGCGGATCGGATAATCAAACATCGCTTGATTCCGGCTCCGCATCACCATTCCGGTCGTCTTCTCCTTCAGCCGACTCTGCCCCCTCAGGCGGGCTCAAGGGAGCTACAGGGCCGACGATGACAGATTCCGGCGGGGTATCAAACATGGAATAAAGGGAGATGCACTGTGTATCGCCGATCTGCAGAATAGAAGAGCTCGCTACACCGAGGGTTTCTATTTTGCCGACATAGAGGGTATGGTTCGTGACATGGAAGTTCATTGGTTTGTCGGACCTCCTTCATGATTTCCTTGTCATTGTCCGTCTTCACGCAGTCGTGTCAGATATGACCTCAGCGCGGTATCGATGTCCCGCTTCGTCTTCGACACGATCTCCGCTTTGGTCTGAGGCGAGTCCAGGATGTCCGGTCCATCCTCGGGTTGTCCTGCTGTAGACGTCTGCATGTAGTATTGGATCCGCCCCGACATTTGTTTGCGGATATCCTCTACGACGAGCCGGCGGTGATACGGATCGAGCCGGAGGCGCATTTCGGATTCGAGCTGCGTCATGCGGTTTAGAGCGGTTTGGTTTAAGTAGTCATCGATTTCTTGACGAAGCTCTCCGTAGGGTGGAGGGGGCTGTGTCGCATCGGCTCCTGTAGTAGCGCCCATCGACGGGAATAGATTGGGCGCGCCAGGAGGATTCGTGAAAGGGCCTGCGGGCGGCGGGCTGCTGTACACAGGCGAAGATCCGGGCGGCATGACGAGCTGTCCGAATTCCTTAAACTGCTGTTCCGTAGGAGGGGTCATTCCGATGTTCAACGTTCCGTCCAGCTTCTCGACTTTTAATTGATCGAATTGATACTCTAATTTCTCGATATTGTAAAGAGGCCTGGATTCGGCTGCGGTCAAACGAGCCGACAACTCATCCACCTGATGGCACAGCTTTGTAAAGAGCGCTTGCTGCTCCTGCAGCTGCATCCGCTGTTCGTGAAGCTGCTGTGACAAGTTGATGCACATTTGCCAGGGAGTCATAGGCGGCACGTTGGGAGCTTGCATCTTCGATCACCTCCGTCTTCAAGTAGGATTGGGCAGCGGTACGAAAGAGAGGGGGTTCTCCTGCCCGAGCTGCGGTGCCGGTCCAGAGAAGCCACCGGTATTGTACAGCTGGGACAGCGAGCGAACCGACCCGGCGGCACCTACCTGGAGAACAGAGGAGTTCGATACGCTTTCCACCCGGAGCTGGTGAATTGTAATGTGCTGATGAACGGTCATATTCATACGACATTAGCCTCGTTCTGAGTGCTGTCCTGAACATCCGGGTCGAGCGTGTTTGTGGCGCTTACCGCATTGTTGGAATTCGCCAGGCTGCCGGTAAGAAACGAGCCCGAGCCCGCATAGGTTTTGGTAATGCTGGAGGGAGACATTTGGACGGCGTCTCCGAATTGCACGATGGAGCTGGAACCGGTGCTGACGATCTTGACAAAGCCGACGATTGCAGGCATACGAGGCCACTCCTTTGCTGCTTGCGTGTTGGTTGATGTTACATCTTATGCGGCATTCGCCTAGTTGTGCCTCTCCGTGGAGTGGAGTGTCAGCGTCAGGAGAGCCCGCATAGAATATAGGCAGATGTGAGCGGAGGTGAGGGCGTTGCCGTCACGTTGGAATGAACTCGAGAAGTGGCTGGAAGGACAGCAGCTGCCCAAAGGCTTCGACTTGTTCCGGAGTCCGGATTGGGTGGAGAATTACGTGCGCAATATGATGACCAAGACGCTGCCGGCCGCAGCCGCAGCGCTCAGCGGAGGCAGTGCGGATATTACCGAGACCAAACGTTTTCTTATCGTCACGTTCCCGCTGGGGGAAGCGGCGGATTTGTCGCGTGTCCGTCTGCTCGTGCGGGAAGATCGGCTGCGTATTATTGGAATGTCAGGGGGCAAGGCCGAGACGGTCATCCTGCCGAAGCTGATCCTGCCACAATCCTGCAATGCGCAATATGATGGAACGGTCCTGAAGATCAAGCTTCGAAAGCGTCCTGCCCGCAAAAGGGTTCACGAGGCAGATATCCATTGGATTTAGCCCCAAACCTTCAAATTTCGATCCTCTCTTAAGGAAGGCAGAGGAATGCAATTACAAGTTTTTGTCACGAATTTGACCGACTTTTCCAGAACGGTCCGCTGGCGGTGAAACGCCGTTTCCCTTATAATGCATATATAGACTTTCACTAAGGGAGTGTTCCGCTTGACACTGGTTGACGTCAGCAGCGTATCCACGGGCCTGTTTATTACGGGCGCCTTGTTCATTTTGCTTATTTTTTCATTGCTCAGCTTCGGCATTCTGCAGATGTTCCAGCGCCGTGTGCGCGCCGGCTGGTACAGCTTCGCAGGAGCGGTTGTGAGCGGTGTTGCTTTTGGGCTTATATTAAACGAATGGTTCGTTTGATGCCCGCCTCAAGGGCAGATGCACAAGCCGTCCGTCGTCACCATGGGTGATGAACGGACGGCTTTTGTTTTTCCCGATAATTTTGTATTCAAAATTTTGGGACGAGGTTAAAAATAGTCAATAAACCAAGTTGCCATTACATAAGATGGAGTATAAGATAATCACAAGAGAGAATATTCAGAACATTTCGTCAATAAAGAAACGAGGGAGGGATTGCCGTGAACAAGAGCCATGAGGTGGAGTATTGCAACTTGGAGCTGCGTTTCGACCGCCGGCAAATCCAAAATCTGATTCGGGATTTGATACAAGAGGGGTACTCGCTCTATTGGAGCGAAACGGATGTTTTTTTTCTTATCTCGGTCCGCAGCGGGCGCAAGCTCGTTAAACTAAGATTCCAGCGGGTTCGCAGCCGTTATAAGATGGTTGGCGATTATATCATCAAAGACGAGAAGCTGTCGGAGCTCATCGAGAAGCTGATTAACGATTCACGCGGGCATGCAGTCGTCAAACGGTTCAGGGACCGTCAGATTGTTATTGAAAGCATCATGTTTGGCGAAATTATACGATTGGTGGAGGTGTCTGGTATGGAACATCGGATTATTTATCAGAAGAAGCCATTTGTAACCGTTGAGGAAGTCATCCAAGCGTTTCAATCGAAGCGTGCGGAGGAGCGGGCTGCGGTGCTGCGCTATGAGCTTGATTATGAGCTTACCGTCCTCCATGATGCCATTCAGGAGGGACGCGAGGAGGATATTGCATCGTCCAAGGAACGTCTGAATCTGCTAAGAATTGAGATGATACAGCTTGAGTTGTAAGTTATTCAATGAAGTGGATCGAAACTGATGAGCTTTCGGGTGTAAATGCCTGGAAGCTCATTTGTTATTTTAGAGCAAATCATCCTTGATCCACGTACAGGTGATCTTTGTGATTTCCCGCAATATCCATCCGCGGCTGAATGCGATTGAGGGTTGAAGAGTAGTGGAAGTGCAGGTAAAGTTAAGCCAGATCAAGCCTTGGTATCGTCTGTAAGGTTGTAAGGAATTAGCCGCATAAAAGCGGATTCTTGTTTGAATGATGCGCGCCAAGTGTGTAAACATCGCGGCGTATATGCACCTTGGAGGAGTGAGTTGGTTAGGATGAGCGCGAAATCATACGGCAGCAGCAGAAAAATCGTCATGGCCATCGACATTGGCACGACAAGCGCGAAGGTATTGGCAGTGGACGCTGCTGTTCTTAAGGGAAATAAGGAGGGGACTGCGGCTGCGGCGAAAGCGGAAACGGAATACCCGTTGAACGAACCGTTCCCGGGGCGTTTCGAGCAGGATCCTGACCGTATCGCCGAGGCAGTCGGGTTGGCTGTACGCAAACTGCTGGAGCAGGAGGCTGTAAAGCCGGAAGAGATTATCGGCATCTCATTTAGTTCCGCCATGCACAGCTTAATCGCTGTCAATGCAGAGGGTGCTCCGCTCACCGCGTGTATCACGTGGGCTGACTTGCGGGCATCGTCTTACGCGGCTGCGCTTCGGGCAAGCGGACAAGCAGCCGGCATTGCAAGGCGCACGGGTGTACCCGTTCATGCGATGACACCACTCTGTAAATTAATGTGGATGCGCGATCATGAACCGGCTGCGTTTCTAGCCGCGCACACTTTTATTGGAGTGAAGGAATACGTTCTGTTCCGATGGTTTGGCGGTCCGTATGTGATGGATGAATCCGTAGCGGGAGGAACCGGATTGTATAATTTGGTTGAGGGCAGCTGGGACGAGGAATCGTTGGCTCTCGCAGGGATTGATGCCGGCCGGCTGCCCCGGCTTGTATCGTCGACCCATGTACTGCGGGGCATGCGTCAAGAGGCGGCTGCAGCTCTTGGTTTGCCGGCGGATGTTCCGGTTATCGTCGGGGCGGCGGACGGGGTGCTGGCCAACCTCGGCGCAGGTGCGGTGGAGGAAGGAGTCGCCGCCGTAACGGTCGGTACAAGCGGTGCTGTGCGCATTGGGATGGACCGGCCGGCAGCGGATCCGGAGGGAAGGCTGTTCTGCTACAAGCTTGCGGACGGGCTGTGGGTCGCGGGCGGGCCGGTCAACAGCGGCGGTGTCGTGCTGCGTTGGCTGCGCGACAAGCTTGTTCCCGCCGATGCCGCCGAAGCGGCGAGAAGCGGCCTTGATCCCTATGAGCGCATTGTGTCGCTCGCCATGGAGACGCCGCCCGGAGCGGACGGCTTGCTCTGTCTGCCGCATCTTGCGGGAGAGCGGGCGCCGCATTGGGATGAAGACGCGCGGGGCGTCTTCTTCGGCCTGTCGCTCGGACACGACAGGCGGCATCTTCTCCGCAGCGGCCTCGAGGGCATCGTCCTCGGGCTTCGCACGGTGGCGGAGGCGGTCGCAGCAACTGCGGACGGTCCGCTGCGCGAGATCCGCGCCTCCGGCGGCTTCGCCCGCTCTGGCGCGCTGCGCCAGCTGATGGCCGACATATTCGGGTGTCCGGTGACCCTGGCGGACACCGAGGAAGCATCGGCCATCGGAGCGGCCATGCTTGCTCTGCTCGCGCTGGGCGAAGCAGGCAGCCTGCGCGGGCTCGCCGCGGCCGTGCATATCGTCGACCGGCGCGAGCCGCAGATCGAGGCGGTCCGCGTATACGACCGCCTCTACCCGGTCTACCGCTCGCTGTACGATGCGCTCGCGCCGGCATTCGCAGACATCGCCGCCTATCAGCGTGATGTTATCACTGATCCGCAGTAACCGCTTGCAGGCGGTTGGCATCAAGGCGATGGTAGAATTCCTGCATGAGAACGCACCGGGTGATTCGGCCGTTTAAGGCGATGAATTGACAATTTTCTGACCGGCATGGTTTTCATTCCCGGTCAAAAAGAGTAAAATAGAGCTATTACAGACCATAACGTTATGATAAAGGATGGAAGAAACCAGATGTCGAAACAACAAATCGGTGTAATAGGATTAGCCGTCATGGGCAAGAACCTGGCGCTCAACATTGAAAGCAGAGGGTTCACCGTGTCGGTGTATAACCGCTCCCGCGAAAAAACAGATGATTTGCTTCAAGAATCGACCGGCAAAAACTTGGTAGGTACATATTCCATTGAAGAGTTCGTCCGCTCGCTTGAGGTTCCGCGCAAGATTTTGATTATGGTTCAAGCCGGCGCCGGTACTGATGCTACAATCGATGCGCTTGTTCCACACCTGGATCAAGGCGATATTATTATTGATGGAGGAAACGCCTATTTCCCTGATACGCAGCGCCGCAGCAAGGACCTAGAAGCGCAGGGCATCCGTTTCATCGGTACCGGCGTATCCGGCGGTGAAGAAGGCGCGCTGAAAGGACCGTCCATTATGCCGGGCGGCCAGCAATCCGCATATGAGCTGGTAGAACCGATTCTAACGGCCATCTCCGCCAAAGTAAACGGTGACCCATGCTGCACCTACATCGGGCCGGACGGTGCGGGCCACTATGTGAAGATGGTTCATAACGGGATCGAATACGGGGATATGCAGCTGATCTGCGAAGCCTACGACCTGCTTAAACGCGTGCTTGGCGTCAGCACGGAAGAGCTTCAATCGATTTTCTCGGAATGGAACAAAGGGGAGCTGGACAGCTACCTGATCGAGATTACGGCCGATATTTTCTCCAAATACGACCCGGAAACCAATCAGCCGATGGTAGACGTCATTCTCGACTCCGCCGGACAGAAGGGAACAGGCAAGTGGACAAGCCAAAGCGCGCTTGATCTGGGCGTTCCGTTGTCGATTATTACGGAATCCGTATTCTCCCGCTTTCTCTCTGCGCTCAAGCAAGAGCGCGTAACGGCAAGCAAGCTGCTCAAGGGACCGCAAACAGCTCCTTATCAAGGCGACAAAGCCGCTTTCATCGAAGCGGTTCGCAAAGCGCTGTTCGCCAGCAAAATTTGCTCGTACGCGCAAGGATTCGCTCAAATGCGCGCCGCTTCCGACGAATACGGCTGGGATCTTCGCTACGGCGACATCGCGATGATTTTCCGCGGCGGCTGCATCATCCGTGCACGCTTCCTGCAGAATATCAAGGACGCGTACGACCGCGATCCGGCTCTGCCGAATCTGCTGCTGGACACGTACTTCCAAGAAATCGTGGAGTCGTATCAAGGCGCATGGCGCGAAGTCATTGCAACGGCCGTGACGCAAGGTATCCCGGTACCGGCGTTCGCAAGCGCGCTGTCGTACTATGACAGCTACCGCACGGAGCGTCTTCCGGCTAACCTGCTGCAGGCGCAGCGCGATTACTTCGGCGCACATACATTCAAGCGTGTGGACAAGGAAGGATCGTTCCACTTTAACTGGCTGCAATCGTAATCTTCTAGTCCGAGGTATAGACTTCTTTAAGCGCCTGCGATGCTTCTCTCAGGCAGCTGCGCAGGCGGTCAGTCTCAGGGCCGCATCCGCCGCTCCGCTGCTTGATCAGGATCATCGAGGCCTCGGCAAAGCTTTGAAAAATATGCAGCAAACGTGGTTGGGGAAGGTTCGATAACTCGGACGCTTCGTCAGCCACTTTCTTTTTCACATACTCGAGCATCCATATAACGTCGTCGCGGCAAAGTGGATAATCGGGTGCAAGCAGGCGGCTGAATCGATCGCCTGCCTGATGAGGATCCCGGTTAAGAGCCATGTTCGGATCACTCCCTTGAATACAGATTTTTTATGACTAGCAGTGTACTATCATCTCTACGGCAAAATGAACTTTTTTATACCCGTCCCAACGTAATAATGGTATGATAGTGGCTGGTTAAACAGGGTGGATACTCGCATGATAAGTAGGTGCCAAGAACAATGAATGGAAAGAAGATGCCGACGCATATTGTGCTTATCGGCTTTATGGGGACCGGGAAATCGACAGTCGGGCAGCTGCTCGCCCAGCGGCTGGGTTATGCTGTCGTCGACATGGATGCCGAGATTGAACGCCGAGAAGGGCGTCTCATACGGGATATATTCGCCGAAGAGGGTGAAGGTGCTTTCCGGAAGGCGGAGTCGGACACGCTTAGCGAGATCCTGTCGCGTTCAGAAGTTCAGATCATCGCGACTGGCGGTGGCGCCGTACTAGCGGAACAGAACAGGGAAGCGATGCTCAGCAATGGTTTTGTCATAGCGTTAACGGCCGACACGGCTGACATTATCCAGCGGGTCGGCAATGATCCGGCAAGGCCGCTGCTGCAGGGTAATGCGGCAGATCGCGTACACAAGCTTCTGCTAGAACGTAAACATGCATACGATTTCGCGCATTTAACCCTTAATACGACAGGACTGACCGCCCAGCAGGTAGCCGATAAAATATGGGACAGCTGGCGGAGTCGGGGATGAAAACAGCCGGTTTGATCGCTTTCTTCGGAGCGTTTGGCGCCGTTTGCAGATATGGGGTGAACCAGCTGCTGCCACAAGCATCCGTATACTCTTGGCCGTGGGCGACATTCCTTTGCAATATCGCAGGAAGCTTCGTGCTTGGCGCTTTTTTTGCATACGTCTCCCGTTACTTCGTTAGTGATTTGTGGAGAGAAGCGATAGGAACCGGCTTTATCGGAGCCTTCACGACATTTTCGTCCTTTAGTTTAGAGACTCTCCACATGGTTGAGCACGGTCATCTGCTATCCGCTGCGGGATATATTGTCTTAAGTGCAGGTATCGGACTTGTGGCAGTCTATGCGGGCCATTCACTGATCAAACCGCAGCAGAAGCAAGAGGAAGGACAATCGTCATGATCACCGTTATCCTCATTGCCTTGGGAGGAGCGATCGGCTCTGTTGCCCGATACGGGATCGGCCGGCTGGCACAAAGCCGAGGCTTCCGGCCTTACCTGGCAACATGGGTCATTAACGCGATTGGATCTCTATTGATCGGCCTGTTAGCCGGAGTCTATGATCACGATACACATAAGACGTCATACCTTTTCTTAGCAGTGGGGGTATTAGGAGGCTTCACGACCTTCTCCACCTACATGGTGCAGATCGTGAACTTGGCCAGGCAGCGTTCCTACCGCGAGGCATCTCGATATGGAGCCGGGACGCTTGCTGTCGGAATTCTGTTGGCTGCTCTTGGCTATGTGGTTGCTTTGCGTTGTTTGAATTGATGCCCTTTAGCATACAATTGAATCCATCAAGAATACATAGAATTTTCTACATACAAAGGAGTTTGACGAGATCATGGATGTTATCGTTACACCAACGCCGAACCTGCAAGGCGAAATTCAAGCCCTCTCCTCCAAAAACTATACGACCCGCTATTTGCTTGTTGCGGCGCTCGCAGAAGGAACCAGTACGATATATTACCCGGCTCATAGCGAGGACAGCGATGCTATGCGCCGCTGTATCCGGGATTTGGGTGCCATAATCGAGGAAGATAACGAGAAGATCGTCATAACCGGTTTCGGCCGTACACCGAAGAATATCAAGCAGCTGGATGTCGGCAATGCCGGAGCCGTCCTTCGTTTTCTGATGGCCATTGCGGCACTCAGTCCGGAGGTTACCTTCATTAACCGGTACCCGGATTCCCTTGGCAAACGGCCTCATGACGACCTTATAACCGCCCTTGGCCAACTCGGGGTGGAGGTTGAGCATCATGAGGGCAAACTGCCCATCACGATCCGCGGCGGACAGCCGAAGGGCGGCAAAATTCAAGTATCCGGCGCTGTAAGCTCCCAATTCCTGAGCGCGCTCTTGTTCCTTACGCCGCTGCTTGAAGAGGATAGCGAGATTGAAGTGCTTAACGATCTGAAATCGAAGGTCGTTGTGGGTCAAACGCTAGAGGTGTTGGCCCAAGCGGGTATTGTCATTGAAGCCAGCGATGATCTTATGCATTACCGTATACGCGGCGGTCAACGATACGCGGCCAAGGATTATATCGTCCAAGGCGATTATCCGGGATCGGCTGCCATCCTCGCAGCGGCTGCGGTCACTCAATCCGATGTGACCATTCATCGTCTGGAAGAAAACAGCAAGCAGGGCGAGCGTGCCATCATTGATGTTCTACGGACGATGGAGGTTCCGCTGACACATGAGCAAGGAGTCGTTCGCGTACAAGGCAACGGCAGGCTGAAGGCGCTTGAATTTGACGGGGACAAAGCAACGGACGCCGTGCTTGCGATGGTGGCCGCGGCTGTATTTGCCGAGGGAACTTCCCGTTTCTACGATGTCGAGAACCTTCGCTACAAGGAATGCGACCGTATCACGGATTATTTGAACGAGCTGCGCAAAGCAGGCGCGAATGTGGAAGAACGAAGAAGCGAGATTATCGTTCACGGTCGTCCCGAGGGCGTGGAAGGCGGAGTCGAAATCAACGCACACTATGATCATCGGGTCATTATGGCGCTCACGGTGGTCGGTTTGCGGGCAAAACAGCCGCTGCGCATACGCGATGCCCATCATGTCGCCAAATCATATCCCATTTTCTTCGACCATCTTAAGGCGCTTGGCGCCAATGTGGAATGGGTCGAGTAGTATTCCATTTATGTGACAATATAAGATAACTCAGGAGAGGATGTGTTCATGAATGGCTTTTCAAAATCCATCGCGTGACGAAATCAAAGGTATCCTGGAACAAACGAATACCATCGCAGTTGTAGGTTTGTCGGATAATCCGGACCGGACTTCTTATATGGTATCTCAAGCCATGCAAGCCAAAGGTTACCGGATCATTCCGGTTAATCCCAATGCAGAGGTTATTCTGGGGGAGAAATCGTACCCGTCCTTGAAAGATATCCCTCATCCTGTTGATTTAGTGAATGTCTTCCGACGCAGCGAGCACACGCCTCCAATTGCGGAGGAGACGGTTGCGATCGGCGCTAAAGTGCTCTGGCTGCAGCTAGGCGTCCATAACGATGAGGCGGCAGCAATCGCTGAGCAGGGCGGTGTCCGGGTTATTATGGACAGATGCATCAAGGTCGAGGATTCCATCCTTCTGCCACATGGAAAACCCAAATCCTAACGGACATAATTTCGACTTGTCACTCCAACAATAAGTAAGGTTCAGCGGCGGTTCTAGCCATCCGCTGGAAACCCATTACAATTATTTCGAGGAGGACAAGACGTGTATCAAAACAACCAGCAGTCTCAGAATCAATCCAACAAGTATCAGCCGGTAGGGTTTGTGCAGTCCCAGTATCAAGGTATTCCGAAATCAAGAGGCGGCATCTCAGCCCAAAACGCCGGTCCGGTCATCTCGCACGTTGGATATTCTGCTGCTCAATCTAACCAAAACGGCTTGTTCCAACAACAAATGCGGTCCAGCTCGCAAGGTGGAGGAAGCGGCTTTGGCATAAACGCTTCTGTCGGTCCGGTTATATCCCGCGTTGGATATTCGAACGGCCAAGATTTCTATGCACCACAAGCTTCTGGACAGCAGCAACAACAACAGCAGCAAATGCAAGCGCCGATGAGTCAGCAGCAACAACAACCAATTATTTCGAGATTTGGTTATACCGCTGGGCAGAATTCTTCTGCAAGCTCGTCGTCCTCCATGGGACAGCAAGCTTTCCAAGGAACGAGCAGCTTCAGCTCGCAGGCGCAATCGCAGTTCCATCCGGTTTATCAAGCGACAGGACAAGCGCAGCAAGCAGGTCCTGTGATCTCGCATGCCGGCGGTTATACGGCAGGCGGGCAATCCCAAAGCGGCCAGCGTTTCTAGTTAAACGCGGGCGGGCAATGCTTAAATTCGTTTGTGGCGGGCCCTAAGGGTCCGCCGTTTTCTTTTGACAAAGAGGCTGTGAACGCTTACGATCAAATCACCGCTTAACAGATACACGAGATTATAATGGTTAACCAATGGCTTAGGGTTACCCCATTACAGCGACTATATCGTCAGGAAAGGAGGTTTGTTAATGAATGTGATGGGGCAACTGCAGCAGCTGGGAAGATCGCTCATGCTTCCCATGATCGTCCTTCCTGCTGCTGCTATCTTTTTAAGCTTGAGTGCTTTACCATGGGTGGATTTCGGCATGCCGGGCATGCCAGGTCACCTGCAGACGGCAGGGGAAGCCTTGTTCGCTTTTCTGCCGTATTTGTTTGCATTTGGTGTTGCAATGGGCATGACAAGCAATGCGATCGCGGCTGGTTTGGCGGCATTGGCGGGAATGTTTATATATACAAGCATTATCGGTGCAAGCCGGTTCGAACTAGAACCAACGGTACTTACCGGCGTGATGATCGGGTATGTGACCAGCTTGTTTAACGAGCGGTTCAAGTCGATTCAGCTGCCGGAGTATATTCAATTTTTCGGCGGACCTCGTTTCGTCCCGTTAATCGTCAGCCTGTTTGCCGCTCTTTGGGGTATTTTTATGGTGGAGCTTGCTCCCAATATTAGAGACCTGATGGTGGAGCTTGGCAATATTGTTTCTTCAGGCGGCGGCTTCGGCGTCTTTCTGTTCGGATTCGTGCTGCGGATTCTCGTCGTATTTGGTCTTCATCATCTGGTTAGCCATGTGTTCTGGTTTCAGGTTGGCGGATACGAGCTGTCGGACGGATCGATGGTATTCGGCGATTTGCCGCGTTTCTTTGCCGGCGATCCGAGTGCGGGTGCGTTCATGGCCGGTCTATACCCGACGATGATGTTCGCGCTTCCGGCGATTGCCTTCGCCATTATCCACGAAGCCAGGGAGGACTTGAAGCCCAAGATCCGCATCACCTTTATGTCTGCGGCGCTCGCTTCTTTCCTTACCGGTGTAACGGAGCCGATCGAATTCGCGTTTCTTTTTGTTGCCCCTTACTTATTCGTCGTGCATGCACTGCTCTCCGGGGTCATTATGTGGATTACGTATGAGCTGGGTATCCGACATGGTTTTTCCTTCTCGGCAGGGGCAATTGATTACTTGATTAATGAGCACTTGGCGACAAGAGGCTGGCTGCTGCTGCCGATCGGTATTGTGTTTGGTCTGATCTATTACTTTCTGTTTCGCTGGGCAATCAGGCGCTTCCGCATTCCTACTCCAGGGCGTGAAGAGGGGTCTCAGCTGGACGAGTGGGCCGGAGATATCCCTTATCGGGCTCCGCTCATCCTGCAGGCAATCGGCGGCAAGGAGAACATTCAACAGATGGAAGCCTGCATAACCCGGCTCCGGCTTAAGGTAGCCAGTGATAAGCTGATCGATACGAATGCGCTGAAAAATTTAGGTGCTGCGGGAGTCATCCGCTTGGGCGGGGGCAACGTGCAGATCGTATTCGGGACGTATTCGGAGCTCATTCGGGAGGAGATGGACAAGGCGATCCGCCGCGATCTGTCCCGCGTTCTGTTCTGTTCCCCTATGCAGGGACGCATGATTCCGCTCAGTGAGGTTCCGGATCCGATCTTTGCGGGCAAGCTTGTAGGCGATGGCGTCGCGTTTATCCCGGATCGGGGAGAGCTGGTCTCGCCCGTCAACGGCAAAGTCATCCATATCTATCCATCCTTGCATGCTATAGGGATTCGAACGCCTGAAGGACTCGACGTGCTGCTTCATATCGGTATCGATACTTCACAAATGAAAGGAACGGGCTTTACCGCTGTAGTAGAGGAAGGCGATCAGGTGAAGCCTGGCCAGCTGTTGATCAGATTTGACCTGCAGCATGTACGCGCCGGCGCTAAATCGCTTGCAACACCGATGGTCATTACAAATTCCGATCGCGTCAGTTCTTGGAGCTTCGCACCGTTCAAGAGCGTGAAACGGGGGCAAGCGTCGGTTATGTCGGTTGTACTGAAAGAGAGAAGCAGTGGAGGGGATAAAGAATGATTCATGGAATAGGAGCTTCTTCAGGTATCGCGATCGGTAAAGCGTTCGTGCTGCCAAACTGGGAATGGGATTTACCGGAACAAAAAATCGACGTTGGTGACTTAGCCAGAGAGTTCGAACGTTTGTACGAAGGAATCCGAACGTCCAAAAGTGAGATCGAGCAGATGAAAGATGAACTTCGGGAAGTTGTCGGTACCGAGGAAAGCTATATCTTCGATGCGCACATTGCCATTTTGGAAGACCCCGTGTTCATGAATGAAATTCAAGGGATTATCCAGCGACAATATAAAGCGGCTGAAGTGGCGGTTAAGGAAGCCATCGATCATTTCGTAACGATGTTTGATCTGCTCGATGATGAATATATGAAGGAGCGCGCTCTCGATATCAAGGATGTCGGCAACCGGCTGTTGAAGCATTTGCTGGGCGCCCCGGAAATTACGCTGCCTTCCGACACCCAGCCCTTTATTCTCGTCGCCAAGGAGCTGTCACCGTCGCAGCTGGCCCATCTGAACCCTAACCATGTGCTAGGCATAGCAACTCTTGCAGGCAGCACGACATCGCATTCATCCATCATGGCGCGCGCACTGGGTGTACCCCTCGTCGTCGGCATTGAAGGCAAGCTGGAGGATGCGATCCAGACCGGCGACATGCTCATCATTGATGGAACGACCGGAATCGTTCACCTGGATCCGGACGACCATCTGATTGACAACTATACCGAGCAGCAGCTCCGTCAGAGAGAGGCTGGACAACGGCTCAAAGGAATCGCTCAAGTTCGCTCCGTCACGCCGGACGGCAAGATTATCGAGCTGTCCGCTAATATAAGCTCGCTTAAAGAGCTTGATATTGCGTTAAGCAGCGGGACGAGCGGGGTGGGATTGTTCCGAACCGAATTTCTCTATATGGACCGCCACCGCCTTCCCAAGGAAGAGGAACAATTCGATGTCTACCGGAATGTCGCGGAACAGTTGAATGGAAGACCGTTAATTATCCGGACGCTCGATATCGGCGGAGACAAGCAGCTGGACTACTTTGAGCTTCCGGAAGAGGACAATCCATTCCTCGGCTACCGTGCCATACGTATATGCTTGGATAAGACGGATCTGTTCAAAACGCAGCTGAGAGCCATTTTGCGAACCAGTGCCTATGGCGAAGTGAAAATTATGTATCCGCTCATCTCTTCCGTCGAAGAGGTGAGGGGGGCCAATGCGCTCCTGCAGGAGGCGAAGCATGAGCTGGAAGCGGAAGGCATTGCATTCAACAACGACATAGAAGTGGGCATTATGATCGAGCTGCCTGCTGCGGTCATGATTGCGGATATGCTTGCGGAGGAAGTGGACTTTTTCAGTATCGGCACGAATGATCTGGTTCAATTCACGCTGGCCGTCGACCGTATGAATGATCAAATTTCTCACCTTTACGAGCCTTATCACCCTGCTGTTCTGCGGATGCTGAAGATGACGGTAGAAGCAGCCAAGCGAAGCGGAACGCATGTTGGCGTCTGCGGGGAGCTGGCAGGAGATATTCGTGCCTTGCCGATCTGGCTGGCTCTCGATGTGGATGAGCTTAGCATGTCCGCACACGCAATTCTGCCCATTAAAGAACGGCTGCTTAGCCTAAGGCAGCAAGACAGCCGTTCGTTGTTCGAAGAATTATTGAAATGCCGGACAAGTGCAGCCATACATGAGACCGTAAGAGCCTTTCAACAGCAATTCGAAACGGGAGCCGATGCTTAAGCAGCCGTCCCCGCCGCGGGGTTGAACGAGTTCAAATTAGCTGCGCAGGGCCTCTACGAATGCTTTGGCATATGGCGGCAAATCCGGAGGCCGGCGAGCCGAGATTATATTCCCGTCGACAACCACAGCTTCGTCATACCATGTGGCTCCCGCATTCTCCATATCATCGCGAATGCCCGGGGTTGACGTTACTTTACGGCCTTGCAGGATTTTCGCGGAAATGAGCACCCAACCGGCATGGCAAATTTGTCCGATCGGTTTGCGGGCTTGATCCATTTCTTGGACGAGCTTAATCACCTTTGGATAGCGGCGAAGCTTGTCCGGCGCCCATCCTCCCGGCACGAGGAGCCCGTCGATGCGGCTGCCGTCCATTTCGTCGAAGGAGAGGTCTGCTGTGGCAGGAACGCCGTACTTTCCGATATGCGTACGGCCTTTTTCCGGACCGGCGAATAATACGGCAGCGCCTTCCTCGCGAACGCGATAGACCGGATACCAAAGTTCCAAATCTTCGAAATCGTCATCAAGCAGACAGATGATTGTTTTTCCTTGTAATGTCATGGGTCCATCCCTTCTGAATAACCTGCCGCTAGACGTTCTAGGGAGGCATTCATTGCTATTATTTCGATCATTCTCATTTATTGTAACGGAGGGAAAACGTTGAAGCAAACCGATAGCGCTGCTGAATCAAGGTCAAGAGGCGGGAACCGGGGATGGCTTCGATTTCTTCCTGCAATTGCGTGGATGGCAATCATATTTGCCTTCTCCTCGCGAACGGGAGATGAGCTGGGCACCGTTCTGCCTTGGTTTCAGAAGCTGTTTCCGTTCATGACCAGCTTTGACTGGGGGCATTTTGTTTCGTATTTCGTGTTGGGTCTTACCTTCGACTACGCCTTTGGCCGCAGGTCGGACCGTGTAATGGGAAAAGTGTTCATCGTAATGCTGTGCACGCTCTATGGAATCTCCGATGAATATCATCAATCGTTTGTAGGCGGGCGTTCGCCGGACATCTACGATGTCCGCAATGATGCGATCGGTGCTGCTCTTGCGGTCATAGTGACTTCGATTCCGTTCGTTCGTAACCGCTGGCGCAAAATTGCATCATAAAGCGAAATCATGCAAAAATTACAATGTTGCCTCAAGAAGGACTTTATGCGAAATAGGTCGAATACTTTAATCGTCAAGCACCGTTTCCCGCGAGGGGAAGCATGCTTTCGTCACGTGAGAAGGAGTGGACCAATTTGCAAAAGCGTTGTCCTTGCGGCGATGTGATGCCGATGAAGCTGCGAACCGTCATTTATTCCGGCAAGGTAGAGATTGATAATGTGCCGATTTACTCTTGTCCGACTTGCAGCCGCAGTGAAGTGTTTCCTGAGGTGAAACCCGATTTGACCGGATTGATCGGCAAACTAGGGTCACATCCAGTAAAACAGACTTATTTGTTTAACGAGTGGAATGAATGGGCAGATTTGTTAGTAGAAGCTTATCATGCTCGAAGAAGCACAGACCCGGCTGTCGTTAAGCCGATGATCCAAGAACGTATCAATATGCTTCTTGATTTGTATTCGATGGCGCAATCGACTCATGATGAGGAATGGGTTGCGGACATACATAAGCGGCTTGTTCAATTAAGCCGGAGCGTGGTGTAGTACCAGGGTATTCTCGGTCCAAGCAGCGCTAGGGCGCCTTGGTTCGGTGGGAGTTCTATTAATGGAGTGAGGTCATGGAACAGATTCGTAATCTGATGACGTTAGACCAATGGGAAGAAGCTTATGCCGCTTCGCATAATAAGCCGCTTCTCATCTTCAAACACAGTACGCGTTGTTCGACTAGCGCAGGCGCCTTCGAGGAATTGTCGAATTGGGTCGAGGATGCCGGGCAGTCTCCCTTGGATTGCGTTCTCGTCCTCGTCGTCGAGAATCGGCCGGTTTCGGATGCCATTACAGAACAATTGGCTCTGAAACATGAGTCCCCGCAGGCGATTTTGTTGGAGAAGGGAAAAGTAGCTTGGCATGCTTCGCATTGGCGCATAACGTACTCGACATTAGACGAACATCTCGGGAATCATTGCGAAAAGTAATATTTTGTCGTATCATTACGGTAAAGTAATGCGGAGCGAGACCTGAAAATTTGAGTTAATGGAGAGAAGGCCGTGACGGTAACTATTTATGATGTAGCAAGAGAAGCAGGCGTTTCGATGGCAACGGTTTCCAGGGTCGTGAATAATAACCCGAACGTAAAGCCTCAGACACGAAAGAAAGTATTCGAAGCGATCGAACGACTGGGCTATCGTCCCAATGCCGTCGCGCGCGGTTTAGCGAGCAAGAAAACAACGACCGTCGGCGTCGTTATTCCAGATATTTCGAACGCGATTTTCGCTGAAGTAGCTCGGGGTATTGAAGATATCGCGAACATGTATCACTATAACATTATCTTGTGTAACGCAGATAAGAAGAAAGATAAAGAAATTCGAGTGATTAATACGCTGCTCGAGAAACAGGTTGACGGCCTATTGTTTATGGGCGGAACGGTAACGGAAGAGCATTCACAAGCTTTCAAGACGGCTAATGTTCCCATCGTGCTCTGCGCGACGACTGACGAGAACGGAGAAATCCCTTCGGTCGATATCGACCATGAAGCTGCTGCATTCGATGCGGTACAAGTTCTCATTAAGCAAGGCCACACCTCGATCGGGATGATCAGCGGCACTCTTCAGGATCCGGCTAATGGCTATGCGCGGTTCCAAGGGTATAAGCGCGCCTTGCAAACCGCAGGTATTTCCTATGACGAGGAGCTTGTACGCATCGGTAACTACCGGTATGAATCCGGTGTGGACGCGATGAAGTATTTCCTGGAGCTGCCTAAACGTCCAACGGCCGTATTCTCGGCAACGGACGAGATGGCGATCGGTGCCATTCACTGCATTCAGGACTTCGGTCTCAAGGTGCCGGAAGATATCTCCGTTATCAGCGTAGATAACAGCCGGATGGCCTCGATGGTACGTCCGCAGTTAACTGCCGTTGCACAGCCAATGTATGATATCGGTGCCGTATCGATGCGTCTGTTGACGAAGCTGATGAAGAAAGAAACGGTTGAGCATGCGAAGGTTGTTCTGCCGCATGAGATTGTAACCCGCCAGTCGGTAGGCGATAAATAATGGCGGCGGTATACAAGAAAATCGGCATCATCGGTGCTATGGTTGAAGAGATCGATCTGCTTCATAAGCATGTTCAAGTGACGGGATCATTCGATAAGGCAGGCATTACTTATGTGGAAGGGACGCTTCATGGACGTCCGGTCCTATTCTGCAAGTCTGGTGTCGGCAAAGTGAATGCTGCCGTATGCACACAGCTGATGATCGATGCCGGTGTAGACTGCGTCTTGTTCACAGGTGTAGCTGGTGCAGTAGATCCGTCTTTGAATATTGGTGATATCGTCGTATCGACGACTTGTATTCAGCATGATATGGACTGTACGCCACTTGGGTTTGTACGTGGACAAATTCCTTTTCAGGACGTGTGGGAATTTCAAGCGGATCCTCAATTAATTGAGCTTGCCCTTGGTGCGTGTGAGCGTTTATTTCCGGGGCGGAGCACGCGCGGTCGGATTTTGTCCGGCGACCAATTCATCGCTTCCCGTGAAACCGTTCGGCTCTTGCATCAAGAATTGAACGGGGCATGTACGGAGATGGAGGGGGCTGCTCTTGCGCAGGTTTGCGCCATGAATGAAACCCCATTTGTCGTCATTCGCGCGATGTCGGATAAAGCCGATGGTACTGCTCACGTAAACTTCGCCGACTTTACGGTCGAAGCTGCGGTAAACTCCCATCGTATTATTGATGACATGATTCAGCATATGTAGCTTCGCATACTATTCATATAGGCTATCCCCTGCAGCTTTGTCCTTGATGGACAGGCTGCGGGAGATAGTCTTTTTTGTTATGCGATGTTAATGCTCTTGGATGGCGAGAAGGGTCGTCTGCCGATTCTTCTCTTCGATCTCCGTACGACGCGGCATAGCCGGCCAATTCGATGTATCGTCCAGCCAGCAAGCCGGCAGCTCGTCCGGGCTAAGAGAGCTCCAATGGGATAACCACGACTCAGGCAGAGCCTCGTTAGCTCCTTCAACAGCGAGCCTGGCTGACAGTGGGTGGCCGGTCATCTCAAGCCATACGAGTGCCCATGCACGCGGAACGACACGCCATACGTCATACCCGCCGCCCCCGACAGCCATCCAGCGGCCTCCCGTGTGCTGGTGGGCTAGGCGATGGATGATGGCCGGCATAGCCTGATAGATCCTCATGCTGCAATGGGTATGGGACAGAGGGTCGTATGCATGCGCATCGCAGCCATGTTGGCTTACGATAATATCAGGTTTGAAAGCGGCCGTTACTTTCTCGATGGAGGTTTGAAAGCTCTCCAGCCACGAGTCGTCCTCCGTGTAAGGCTCGACGGGAACATTGACGGTGGCTCCCCGCCCGAGCTCATTGCCGCGTTCATACACGTATCCGGTTCCGGGAAACAGAAATTTACCGGTTTCGTGAATCGAATACGTACAGACTTCAGGATCATTGTAGAAGGTCCACTGTACACCGTCTCCATGATGCACGTCTGTATCAATATAGAGTACGCGAGCTCCGTAGTGCTCACGGATATGTGAGATGGCAATCGCTGCGTCATTATAGACGCAGAAACCAGAGCCACGGTCAGGGAACGCGTGATGAAGGCCTCCAGCCATATGATAAGCGTGCAGAGCCTTGCCGGACATGACTTGGTCCGCTGCATACACCGAACCGCTTACAACCGCCATAGCGGCCTCGTGCATGCCGGGGAAGAATGGGGTATCCTCAGAACGCAGTCCATAGCGCTCTGCCTGCAGCACCCATTCCGGATCCGGTTTAACGCTGCTTAATTGCTTAACTGCCTCAATATAGTCTTCACGGTGAATAAGCGATAGTAAACTTTCGTCAGCAGGCTCGGGTACCATTCGATCCTCTGTACCTAATGCGCCCACAGCTTCGAGTAAATCGAGCGTTAGGGTCAGCCTATGCGGATGAAAGGGATGGTCTACATTGAATTGATACCGGGCAGCACCCGGATGATGGATAAATACGGCATTAGCCGTCATCGGCCCTCATCGTCCTTCCTCATTAGTACATAAATCGTTGTCTGAACCGAACGCGGTCGAACTGCTCCACGGACGATAGCGGTACGTCCTTGCCGATGCGTACCATTAAACAGTTAGCGGGATGTGCACATATTTCCGGATCATCTGTCGCAAACCAAACCATGCCAACCGACTGCATCAGCTTTTCCATCATGGATCGATATTCCCAAACATTCATCTTCGTGCCTTCTAAATCCCAATGCCAATAATATTCCGTTGTATATACAATGGCATTCTCCAGCTGATCACCGGCAAATGCCGTACGTATCATACGCTTGCCAAGTCCGAGCGACCGGTAATCGTCTGCAACCTCAACGGCGCCAAGCTCTATTAAATCGTCCATACCGCCTTCTGACCAACGTTCCAGCTCATCCGGATAGTGAAACGTGACGTAGCCCACGATTGTTTCTCCGTCCCGTGCGGCAATGATCCGCCCTTCTTCGAGGTCAGCGATCTCGATTAGCGCTTTATGCTGCTCGCTCGGCCTGCGAAAAGCGTCCAAATCGGGATGCAGAATAAGACGGGAAAGGGCATCCGCCGGAATCGGTCCCTCGATAATAAGCTCCCGGCCGTCGTAAGGCAGACGTTCCGCATGCATGATTTTGCTATGTTTCAAGGTCCATGACTCCTTTCGAGGTCTATAATACTTATAGCATTAAAGTGTCGCTATGAAAAGAATGGATGTCCGGCGGGTAGCTATGTTATAATATGAAAGCGTATTCGCTTACGGATAGGCATCGCTCATCTAATTCCATTTTTGCATGCATCGGATCAACAGCAGAATCTTAGGAAGCAGGGGCGAATAGAGGTTGTACATTGGGTAGGAGGATGATGATTATTATGGAAAATATGAATCAAGAACGGTTACCGGCAACGGCATCCGGCTCCAACATGACTAACTACGAAGAAACTTATAACCAGTTTGACCTTGCTCAAATCGAGCAGCAGTTCTCTTGGCATGCAACGGGAAAGGTCAACATGGCTTATGAAGCCATCGACCGGCATGTAGAACAAGGGCGCGGCGATAAGATAGCTCTTTATTATAGCGATAATCAGCGTGATGAATCCTACACGTTTGAGCAGCTCTCCAAACAATCGAACCGGTTCGCCAACGTACTGCGTAATCGCGGCATCGGGAAAGGCGACCGTGTATTTATATTTATGCCGCGGACGCCTGAGCTTTATTTCAGCCTGATCGGCACGCTGAAGGTCGGTGCAATCGTTGGACCGCTATTCGAAGCGTTCATGGAAACCGCTGTCAAGGATCGGCTGCAGGATAGCGAAGCTGTCGCAATCGTTACGACGCCTGCACTTCTGCCACGAATCCTTCGCAGTGAGCTGCCCGATCTGAAACATATCTTTGTCGTTGGTGACGATGTGCCCCAAGAGGAAGGTATCGTTGATTTCAACGCCGAGATGGCAGGTGTCTCCGATGAAGCAGAGATTGAATGGCTGGGCCGCGAGGATGGGCTGATTATTCACTATACCTCCGGATCCACAGGCAAGCCAAAAGGCGTATTCCACGTTCAGAATGCTATGATCCAGCATTATTTTACCGGACAAGTTGTACTTGACCTGCAGCCTGACGATATCTATTGGTGTACAGCCGATCCGGGCTGGGTAACGGGTACTTCGTACGGAATATTCGCACCTTGGCTGAATGGAGCTACAAACGTCATTCGCGGTGGACGCTTTAGCCCGCAGGATTGGTACAATACGCTTCAGAAGTACCGTGTAACGGTCTGGTACAGCGCACCGACTGCATTCCGGATGCTCATGGGAGCAGGCGACGATGTCGTCAATCAATACGATTTGACTAGCCTGCGGCATGTGCTTAGCGTAGGTGAGCCGCTTAATCCCGAAGTGGTTCGTTGGGGGCAGAAGGTATATAATCAACGCATTCATGACACCTGGTGGATGACGGAAACGGGCGGTCAGTTAATTTGTAACTACCCTTGCATGGTTATTAAGCCCGGCTCGATGGGCCGTCCTGTTCCTGGCGTTCAAGCGACTATTCTTGACGATGCCGGCAACGAGCTCCCGCCATACCGGATGGGGAACCTGGCCATCAAGACGCCATGGCCGTCCATGATGCGCACAATATGGAATAACCCAGCTAAATACGAAGAGTACTTCCGTATTCCAGGATGGTACATTTCAGGCGATTCGGCTTATAAGGACGAGGAAGGCTACTTCTGGTTCCAAGGACGTATCGATGATGTCATCAACACAGCTGGCGAACGTGTTGGGCCTTTCGAGGTAGAGAGCAAGCTTGTCGAGCATCCAGCCGTCGCTGAGGCGGGTGTAATTGGTAAACCTGATCCAATGCGCGGTGAGATCATCAAGGCGTTTGTAGCGCTTCGTGAAGGCTATACAGCCTCCGATGAGCTAAAGGCTGAGATCACTCAATTCGTTAAGGTTGGCTTGTCCGCACATGCTGCTCCTCGCGAGATCGAATTTAAAGATAAGCTGCCGAAGACACGCAGCGGCAAGATCATGCGCCGTGTTCTGAAGGCGTGGGAGCTTAACCTCCCGACTGGAGATTTATCGACCATTGAAGATTAAGATCTGATTGTTATAAGCCAACTGGAGCAATTTCCGGTTGGCTTATTTTTTTTCATAAGCGGGTACGGAAGCTGATGCAGTCTTGCAATGAAACAAGAAAGGCTTCTGTCGATTCGGATAGGTTACGCATTGCAGCGTATGTTTCCGAAAGACAGAAGCCTTATTGTTATTTCAATTCGATTGTTGAGGAGGAGCGTGATTCCCCGAATTCGTTAACAGCCGTGACGCGGAATAGACCGCTAGTCATGGGGGATACGTATTCGAATCGAGAATCTTGCGTAGTGCCCAATTGCTTGAACCTTCCCTTGCCGTCTTCGCTGTAATAGACTTTATAACCGGTCACCTGTTCGGAAGCCGCGTTGGCGGTCCATGTCAGGCGGATTCCGATCTCGGTGCGTTCCGCCGTTACATCGACTGGAGCAACAGGAGCAGTATTACCGATTGAATTGCTCTCGCCATCCGAAATCGTTGTGCCGCTTCCGTTACTACCCGTGGACGTATCCGATCCGGCTGGCGGCTGGATCGGGCCGCCGTTGGATGAGACGATGGCACTTGGAGCTGATTCTCGTCCGGCTACGTCAACGGCAGTCACATAATAAGTGTACGTGATGCCGCTGTTGGTATAGTTCACGAAGCGGGTGTCTTCACCAGTAATAACCGGCGAGCCTACATTCGCGTATGCAGATTGGTTCAGCGAACGATAGAGACGATAACCAACGACATCTCTCTCAGGTGAAGCCGAGAAGGAGATGCGGTAAGCGCTCTGTCCGCTTACAGGCTCAATCCGGACATTGGGTGGAGCTGATGGGGCGCCTCCGTCATCGACCCGAGGATCGGTCTTGGAAGGCGCATCGTTAGATGCATCCCTCGGCAAGTAGAAGCTGAGCGCGCGCCTGCTCTTGGCCGGCAGCGATGCCTGTGCGGCTTCGATTTCCTGCATGAGCACATCGAGAGGTTTTTCTCGTTTAATAACGAGCTGCTCGCGAACCATATCGGACGGTGTCGTTGGCTTAGGAATATAATTGACTCCGTTATACGGGATATACGCCATTTTTACTAGCGCATCATCGCGTTCCTTGGGAAGGAAATCTTTATTAAACAAATCAGTGACCAGCTTACCCATCTGTCTGGTCAGATCAGTAGGGAGCTTGCCGCTGACACTCGATACCGTCGCTTTGACGATTCCTTCAGGCTTCTTAAACTCCTTGGTAGGGAAGAGCTCAGGCTTTTCTTCCGTTACCTTGTTCATGATCAGCGTCCAAATGTTTCGTGCACGGGTACGACCGTCCTTCGATAGGGTATGGACCTGTCTCTCATAGCCTGCCCAGATACCGAGCGTAATGTCAGGTGAGTACCCCATGAACCAAACGTCGCCATAGTCTTGCGTCGAGCCGGTTTTGCCGACGATTGGAATCTTGCCATAGTTCTTGAATTTCGAAGTAATCGCGTGAGCCGTGCCATTCGCATCGGAAATAACGGTTCTCAACATATCTGTCATTAGAAATGCGGTACGCTCTGAAAAGACGCGAAGCGGTTTGTTTTCATGCTGATAAACAATATTTCCTTTGGAATCGGTTATTTTGCTAATCATATAAGCATCATTCAGTACGCCTTCATTGGCGATGGAGCCGTATGCGTTGGTCAGCTCCTCTACAGAAACACCGACGCTCAAACCGCCGATAACGCCGGTTTGCGCATACTCATCAGCAGGCTTGATGCTGGTGATGCCGAGCTTGCGTGTGAATTTCCAAGCCTCCGAAATCGTTACTTTCTGGTTGTACACCTTGAGCGCGGGCATATTGAGCGACCGGTTCAAGGCTTCCCGGGCAGTAACGAGACCGTAGTACTTATTATTGGAGTTCTTCGGTATGTGGAACCCCTTCTGACCGTCCTTCAGTACCATGGTCGTATCGTCCAATATGCTTCCGGGCTGTACAAGCCCTTTCTCGATTGCCGGCAGATAGGCTGCGATCGTCTTCATCGTCGAGCCAGGCTGACGGGTCATCTGAGTGGCATGGTTCATCTGCTCCAGATAGAAATCCCTGCCTTCCAGCATACTTACAATCGCGCCGGTTTTGTGATCCAGCATAATGGCGGCGATTTGCTCCACACCTTTCTCTTTGCTGTCCGGTGTGAAGTTCTCAGGATTCGAACCGATCTCATGCATAATGTTATAAATTTTCTTGTCGATTGTCGTATAAATGCGATAACCGCTTCGGAGCAGCTGTTCCCGCGCTTCTTCAAGCTTAGGGGAGTTTTCCTTCTTGCGCACATCCACAAGTGTCATACTCGGATTCTTCTGCATGACCAGGATCTCCGCTGCTTGCCGCTCCGCTTCGAGCATTAAGTAAGGGAATGTGGAGTAGGCCTTCTGCACCGGTTTGGCGAGTGTTGCCCGGATATCGAATTTGAGCGCTTCATCATATTGGGCGCTTGTGATTCGATTCGTCTCCAGCATGCGTCCCAGAACATTCTTCTGACGTTCCATGGCGAGCTTGAAGCCCTGCTCACTGAATTTGCCCTTGCTGGTGAAAGCCGTGTATGCAGATGGACGCTGCGGCAATCCAGCCAAATAAGCGGCTTGAGCGATGCTTAGCTTGTTCAAATCGGTGATGTTGAAGATGCCCTTCGCTGCCGCTTTGATCCCATACAAATTGTATCCGTTCGCTCCAGTGCCGAACGGTACTTTGTTCAAGTATGCGGTTAAGATCTCGGGTTTCGTTAAGAAACGCTCCAGTCGCAAGGATAAGAATATTTCTTTTACTTTGCGGCTGTCGGTCTTATCGAGGTTTAGAAAGACGCGCCGGGCTAATTGTTGTGTGAGCGTGCTGCCGCCGGTCTGTGTATCCTCATTAAACAGCTTCTGCTTCACGGCCCGTCCCAATCCGTTAATATCGACTCCGATATGCTTATCAAAGTTATTGTCTTCTGTCGCCAATACGGCGTCAATGACAAAATCGGGCAAGTCTTCATACTCGATTAAACGGCGATCTTCTTCCGTTCGAAGCTGACCAACCGGTGTTATACCATCGTTAAAATATACGAAGCCGGTGATCGCGTTTTCATTAATTTTTCCTTCTATTTCCGCTCTGGAACGGATGGGCTCGTCTTTGACGAAGGAGGCTACATAGCCGGTCAGTATTCCTCCTGTAAACAAGCCGATCAATAATCCGAAAATAAAAATCCATTTTACGGTTATGAGCGTCACAAGGCCAAATGTCCGCCATCGGCTGTATCCATTTGCGCTCTGCTCACGTTCTTCTTCCATAAAGTTATACTCCTCCTCCGATTATCAGAGCTATTATAGCATAAATCGCCAAACGAAAGCAGGCATTGAGGCTCATTTTTCAGAAACCTCATGATTGGAATTCATTTGCCGGGGTGAACGTCTTGAGCGTTGACTTTCCATCTGGGTCTATGGTATAACGTATCAAAGCAATAATCATATGTCGAAAAGCTAAGACAGGCCACAGTAAAACTGTCGTACGACGATTCCAGAGAGCCGGTGGTTGGTGCGAACCGGTACGCGCTGCAGTTTGAATTACCGCCTCGAGCTGAACGGACGAACGCCAGACGGAGATGATCCGTCTGTACCATTAGTCCGCTTCCGGATTACAGTCCGTTACATAAATGAAGTGAGAGCTGCTTCTGATTGTTATATGGGCCGCTCTAACGAGGGTGGTACCGCGAGCAAATCCTTCTCGTCCCTTGAGGACGAGAAGGATTTTTTTTGTTTTTTAAATAGATAAAGGAGTGGAATTGTAATGGTGAAATGGGAACAATTGACGCCGGAGCAGCAGCTGGAGGTGGATCGACAATTGAATGCCATCCGCCGCGGTGTCGTAGAGATCGTACCGGAGGATGAACTGAAAGACAAAATTGCCAATTCCGTAGCAACCAATAAACCTCTAAAAGTGAAGCTGGGACTTGATCCATCCGCACCGGATATTCACATCGGACATACGGTCGTTCTGCACAAGCTTCGCCAATTTCAGGAACTGGGGCATGACGTGCAGCTTATCATTGGCGATTTTACAGGGCGGATCGGAGATCCAACCGGTAAGTCCGAAACCCGCAAGCAGCTTAGTGAAGAAGACGTGAAACGGAATGCGGAGACATACCAGGTCCAAATATACAAAATCTTGGATAAAGCCCGGACGACGGTGTACTACAATTCCGAGTGGCTCGGAGCGTTGAACTTTGCTGAAGTTCTGACATTGTCAGCCAAGGTGACGGTAGCACGCATGCTGGAGAGGGATGATTTTAAGAAAAGATACCAGAACGGTCTGCCCATCGGTATCCATGAGTTTTTCTACCCCCTCATGCAGGGCTATGATTCCGTAGCGCTTGAGACGGATGTGGAGCTTGGCGGAACGGATCAAACGTTCAACCTGTTGATGGGGCGTGTGCTGCAGAAGGAGTACGGCAAATCGCCTCAGGTGGCGATCACGACACCGCTTATCGAAGGACTGGACGGCGTGCAGAAGATGAGCAAGAGCCTGGGGAATTACATCGGAATCGACGAAGAACCGAATCAAATCTACGGGAAGGCCATGTCGGTGCCGGATGAATTGATGGTGAAGTACTACGAGCTAGCTACCGACTTGTCCAATGAGCAGCTGGAGGCGCTTCGTCAAGGGCTGGCCGACGGTACCACGCATCCACGCGATGCCAAGATGCAGCTGGCTCGCACCTTTGTTCGGATGTACCATGGCGAAGAAGCAGCCCAAGCAGCGGAGCAGCATTTTGTTACTGTATTTCAGCAGCGTGCCCTTCCGGAAGATATCGAAGAGATGGTTATACCCGCGAATGAGCTGGAGGAAGGCCGGATCCGAATCGTGAAGCTGCTGATGGTACTAGGCTTGCAATCCTCAACCAGTGAGGCGAAGCGGAGCGTTCAGCAGGGCGCAGTCAAGCTTAATGAAGAAAAATTAAATGATCCGATCAGCGAGGTAACCCCGCAAACCGGGGATGTGCTGCAGGTTGGCAAACGCAAATTCGTTAAGCTCATCGTTGGCTAGTCTTACTGCAGGCTTGTCGAATGACGGCAGGGTTTCGAAACCTTTGGCCGGTTTAAGCGTAATAAATATCGGAACAGCTTCTAATATCTGGATAACGATCGGAGGGGGAGGTGGCAATGGAAGCACTATTCTGGTCCTGTATGGTCGGAGGGATTCTGTTCGCGGTCGTAAGTGTAATTTTCGGGGATTGGCTCAGTTTGGCACTCGACGGTATGCTCGATTTTCTTTCCTTAGACGGTCACCATTGGCTGCAGCCGATGTCTGTAGTCGGCGGTATTACTGTCTTCGGCGGGGCAGGGCTGCTGCTGTACCGTTACAGCCCGCTGGGCGATGCGGTGATCATCCTGCTGTCGATCCTGATTGCAGTTACTGCCGCCGTACTTGTCTATTTTCTCTACGTTCGACCTATGGAACGAAGTGAAAACTCGACCGGTTATTCCATGAAGGAGCTTACAGGTGCGATTGCGGAGGTGCTGGTACCTGTACCAGTCGGCGGTTATGGCGAGGTCATGATCAAGGTTGGGGCCGGTCGCACCAATCACATTGCGGCAAGCTATGAGGGGGACAGCATACCTACTGGAACGCGTGTTGTCGTAGTCGATGTGAAGGAAGGCGCGTTAATGGTTTCGAAGCTGGATTTGTAAGAGATGAAGCGAATGTGAGAGAGGAGAATGTGAGTTGGAATTGCCGGAATACTTATATATCCCCATTATTGTCGTGGGTGTGTTGATCGTTCTAGGTTTAGCTTTCTGGGCGAGATACAAGACAGTGGGCCCGGACGAAGCGATGATTGTAACGGGTTCATTCTTGGGCAGCAAGAACGTAGATATTGATGAAACAGGAAGAAAGATCAAGATTGTACGAGGCGGCGGGGCGTTCATCCTGCCTATCTTTCAGAAAGCCGATTTCTTGTCGCTGCTCTCCCACAAGCTTGATGTCTCGACACCGGAGGTATATACGGAACAGGGCGTTCCGGTCATGGCAGACGGGGTAGCCATTATTAAAATCGGCGGTGCGGTAGAGGATGTAGCAACAGCCGCGGAGCAATTCATGGGCAAGCCTACGGAAGCGCTGAAGAGTGAAGCTCAAGAGGTGCTGGAAGGGCATCTGCGAGCCATTCTCGGAACCATGACCGTTGAAGAGGTTTATCGCAACCGGGATAAGTTCGCTCAGGAAGTGCAGGGCGTTGCCGCCAGAGACCTCAAAAAAATGGGTCTGCAGATCGTCTCCTTCACGATTAAGGATCTTCGTGATAAGCACGGTTATCTAGACGCGCTCGGGAAGCCAAGAATTGCGGCTGTTAAGCGCGATGCCGATATTGCTGAAGCGGAGGCTATCCGGGATTCCAGAATTCAGAAGGCGCGCGCCGAAGAGGAAGGTCAGAAGGCCGAGCTGCTCCGCGATACGAACATTGCGGAAGCTTCCAAGGAGAATCAGTTGAAGGTAGCGTCCTTCAAGAAGGATCAAGATATGGCGAAGGCTGAAGCGGATCAGGCGTATGCAATCCATGAAGCCCGTGCCAAGCAATCCGTGGTTGAGGAGCAGATGCAGGTTGAAATCGTCCGCAAAGAGCGGGAAATCGATCTGGAGACGAAAGAAATTCTTCGTCGTGAGAAGCAATATGACTCTGAAGTGAAGAAGAAAGCGGATGCTGACCGGTATGCTGTTGAGCAAGCGGCGGAAGCCGATAAAGCGAAGCGTCTTCGGGAAGCAGATGCACTGCAATACCGGATTGAAGCTGAGGCGAAAGGTCATGCGGAGCAGAAACGGCTGGATGGTCTCGCGGTTGCGGATGCCGAGCGCGCTAAGGGTACAGCGGAGGCAGAGGTTATACGTCTTCGTGGCTTAGCGGAAGCGGAAGCGAAGGAGAAGCTGGCCATAGCGTTCGAGAAATTTGGCGAAGCGGCAGTTCTCGATATTATCGTCAGGATGCTTCCAGAGCTTGCCGGCAAAGTAGCAGAGCCGCTCAATAATATCGATAAACTTACGATCGTGGATACCGGTCATGGCGAGGGCGCAGCACGTCTAAGCAATTATGTTACTTCATTAATGGCAACGGCGCCCGAGATGTTGAAGGATGTGTCAGGCATCGATTTGACTGCACTAATTAAAGGTTTGACCAGTACTAAAGCTTCTGCCAGCGGCACAGCGGTTACTCCGCTACCTGCCCCAATTAAGCCGATTCCCGCACCACAGAGCGGGCCGGTAACCAATGTCACCGAATAAATGAATGGAAGGAGAAGAGGTTATCCTGCAAGGACATATCGTCCACGGATAACCTCTTCTTGGTTTTCCATAAAAGAACGGGGCTGTCCAAGACATCTGCAAGCAGATGTGCTGGACAGCCCCGGTTTTATTAACGGCTGTAGAATTCGACGATTTGTTTCTCGTCAATTTCTTGTGGAAGCTCAGCGCGCTCAGGAATGCGAACGTACTTGCCTTCCAGTGCAGCTTCGTTGTATTCCAAGTAGTTCGGAAGGTAGTTGCGGCCTTCCAATGATTCTTTGATCGTTTTGAGACCACGGCTGCGCTCACGCAGGCCGATTACGTCGCCAACCGATACCGAGTAAGAAGCGATGTCAACTTTTTTGCCGTTTACAGTCACGTGACCGTGGGAAACGAGTTGACGGGATCCTGCACGGGAGTTCGAGAAGCCAAGGCGGTATACGAGGTTGTCCAGGCGGCTCTCGAGAAGCGCCATGAAGTTTTCACCCGCAATACCTTTCATTTTGGTAGCTTTGTCAAACAGGTTGCGGAATTGTTTTTCGTTCATTCCGTACATGTGGCGAAGCTTTTGTTTCTCTTGCAACTGCATGCCATAACCGCTCATTTTTTTGCGTTGTGTTGGACCGTGCTGACCCGGAGGGAAAGCGCGTTTCAATTCTTTGCCTGTTCCGCTCAAGGAAATGCCTAGACGGCGGCTTAGTTTAAATTTAGGACCTGTATATCGTGACATGTGTCGTAAAACTCCTTCTTCAAATGGGATGTTTGAAAATGGGTGTTTCGCCGAGTGCTGTCTGCGTTCGATCGGTCTTACCGATGAAGCCCTGATAGGCATGTTCAGCCGCAGTCCTGCCAGTGACAGTCTCTGTGAGGGTGACACAAAACCGTTCCCAATATTCAAGTATAAATTCTAATGAATTCAAGAGGTAAAGTCAAGGAAAACAACTGGGAAAGTTCATGTTTTGTGGGGAACAAAAAAGGAAGGAATGTTACCGGATAAAGCGAGCAAATAAAAAAGATATGAAGTGAATCTAAAGACCTAGTGAATAGAGCCTATTATAGTGCAATAATCTCACAGTTGCGCTATGATAGATAAAAGAATGTAAGATGTGAAAAGGTGGGGCTGCGTCATGCGAAAATCGATGCTTATCGGCGAACCGACGATTCTTGACCGCTCGGCGGAATATCAAGGCAACACGCAGCAGCCAGCGATTTGGTATGTGAATGAAGATATTCAGGATACAGACGAGCCTTATATCGTCCCCTTGCTGGAGGATAGCTTTCACCAGTGGCTGGAGGAATCCGCTCCTTCTTCGCTGCTGGGGTTGAGGCTTCTGTTTGATGCTCAGGGACAACAGCTTGCCGCAGGCGGTGATATGAAGCCTGACAGAGTGCAATTTGACCGGATCGGCGAGCTGGTAAGAGAAGCTTGCGAAACGACCGAATGTATAAATTCCGAGGAAGCTATTATTATCCCGCTGAAGAAGCGATTCTCTAATCAGCCATTCGCGGCGCTTGCCTGGCTTGGAGTAAGCACGAGTGAAGGGGTTCTGGAATGGCTGAAGACAGCAGCCCTTCATTATATAACGATATTTTATCACCGGTTTGAACAGGTGTTCGTCCGGGATTTGATCAGGCAGCAGCAATACTTCGAGAAGGATGCGACCCGGCGCGATTCCTTGTATCAAGCAACTAAACGCCTTCATGATCAGATAGACGTGTCATCCGTCGTATGCGAGCTGATGATCATCATGGAGAATTGCTACCCCCATGCCGACTTTAATTTGTATTTATCGCAGGACTTCGTCAATGTCGATCAGCGGATCAAGCCGTTGTTTATTCGCAATACGGCCAATGATTTATATGAGAAGGCTTTTCTTGAAAGCAAGCCGAACCTGGAGCTGCACGATGACGGTACGGTAAGAGTTGGCATTCCAATGAGCGGCAAGCAAGCCGTATATGGCGTGTTAGGCATTACGATGAACCGTGAGCAATGGGACGAATCGGAGCTGAGGGCATTCGTCTTGCTTGCTGCCAGCGCGGGTTCGGCATTCGAGAATGCTAAGCTATATGAACAATCCAACTTGCTCATTGGCGAACTGCAGCTCATTAACGAGCTGACACAGCGTCTGAATCAGTCGCTGCGATTGAATGAGATTTTTGAGTTTACTACGAAGGAACTGCTGCAAATATTCAAAGCTGATTATTGCTGCGTGCTGCAGCTGAACCGCAGCGACAACAGTTTTCAAGTCATGTCGAGCAATCTCCCGGCAATCACGGCAGAGAATTTATCAATCGACTTTGGATACTCCGGAATTGTCTATCAAACGAAAGAGCCGATCATCGTATCCGATTATTGGAACACGCGTCTCGTGACGTCCCAATTGATGGAGACAACTGGCTCCCGTTCATTGATCGCAACGCCAATCATGGCGGGATCCGATATTGTAGGCGTTATTATGGTGGCCCATCAGAGCCCGAACTTTTTTTCATACGAAAACTACAAGCTGATACAGGTACTATCCACACATATAGGTCTTGCCATTTCTAATGCTTCTCTGCATGCTGAAGTTCGGCGGATGGTTATTACCGACAATCTGACAGGATTGCATGCGCGCCATTATTTGAACGAACAGATTCAAACACGACAACGCAAGGACCGCTGCGGCTCGCTGGTACTGGTTGATATCGATCACTTCAAGAAAGTCAATGATACCTACGGTCATCAGGTGGGGGATCAAATCCTGATCGCAGTGAGCGATGTTATTCGCTCCGTTATCCGAGAGAGCGATATTGCCGCGCGCTGGGGCGGGGAAGAGTTGGCCGTCTATTTGCCGCAGATTCGATCCGATCAGGCTCACAAAATCGCAGAACGAATCCGCTATCGTGTCGAAGCACTGACAGAGCCTCCGGTTACGGTATCGTGTGGGTTGTCGGAATGGTCCTTCGAGGACGAGAAGATAAGCGTGGAATCACTCTTCTACAAGGCTGACATGGCGTTGTATGGGGCGAAGAACAGCGGACGAAATCAAATTATTATCGATGGAGAATCATAATCATACGTACGAAGCGTGGAAGCAGATTCCACGCTTTTTTGTCATATCAGCCCTACATTCCAATCATTCGAATAATGTTCGGGGTAGCTACGAACGATAAACGGAGAACTTGTTCGTGATTGTTAATCAGGAGGCGATACCGATGAGAACACGGATGAAAACAGCTTTCTTCATAGCGCTGCTGGTTGTGATGCCAGGCTGCCAAACTACGATTCATGATAAAACACCTCAAGAGATGCTCTCCCTGACCGTTGCTGGGCTCGCGGCAGTGGATCGCTACACCTTTACAGGCACAACCGCCATCTACGGGGCGGATGCTTCCTCGGCCAAGCCTATTACCTTCCAGGGGTCTGTAGAAGACCATAACCGAGTTCAGGTGCAGTCGAGCGAAATGACTGCAACTGCGAATATTGTGCACCACCCATACAGTCTGCTGAAGCAAATCGAGGACACTGCAAATACGACCGAAGAGATTGCAGCCTTATCAAGCGATAGGACGGCCGTTCTTCGGATTGAAGCGGATCAAGCTGCGGCGCGCCGCAAATGGATTACGGAGATGAACGAAGCTTTCGAACGATCGGTCAAGGACGACAAGACCGCTGCGGACGGTCATCGAAGGCTCACTGTGAATGAAAGCAGCCGTTCAGACTATGAACAAGAGCGTGCAACAGAAATTAGCCGGCTGAGAAAGCAGCTGGGGGAAATGCTGCATTCCTTGGAGGTTCAGACGAGCTATCGTCTTGTTGTCGACCGCAAACGGCTGTTGCCGTTGAAACTTCAGGAGCATACGGTGCTCCAATATAAGGTGGAAGGCCAATCTCAGCGAGAAGAACGCAAAGCTGAACTGGCATTTATTACAGATTGACGATAAAGTGCAGGGCCAAATGAAACGTGATAGGATAAATAAGAGAATAATTAATGAAGGATGTGTACACGATGCGCGATAACCGTTTGCAGAAGCTGGCTTCGAATTTGGCCGGTTATTCGATTGATGTTCAACCTGGGGATAATGTGCTCATTGATATGATTGGCTCCGAACGGGAATTAGTGAAATGCCTCATCGAAGAAGTAGCCAAGCGCGGCGGACGCCCATTTGTAGAAACAAGTGACCGTTCTGTCCTCCGAACGATGCTTCAGCATGCAACCAAAGAACAAATTGAGCTTTGGGCGGAGTTCGATCTGAAGCGTATGGAAGCTATGCAGGGCTATATCGCGATACGTGCTGGCGGCAACGCCAATGAATTGGCTGATGTGCCGAGCGAGAACATGCAGATGTATGAGCGTCTGTACCGTCACCCGATTCATTCCGAGCGGAGAGTCAAGCATACCAAATGGGTTGTCTTGCGTTACCCGAACGATTCTATGGCGCAGCTGGCCAATATGAGCACGGAAGGATTCGAGGACTTTTATTTCGACGTATGCAATCTGGATTATGCCAAGATGGATCAGGCGATGGATCCGCTTGAGGCGCTCATGCAGCGGACCGACCGTGTCCGGATCGTATCTCCCGGGACGGATCTCACGTTCTCGATTAAAGGAATCGGCGCCAAAAAATGTGCCGGACTCCGCAACATACCGGACGGCGAGGTGTTCTCGTGTCCCGTTCGTGACAGCGTTCAAGGAAAGATTACATATAACGCGCCGTCGCTGTACTCAGGCGTGACCTTCGAGCATATTTCCTTCACGTTCAAAGACGGTCGAATTATCGAAGCGACATCCAATGATACGGGGAAGCTGAACGAAATATTGGATACGGATGAAGGCGCCCGTTATATAGGCGAGTTCAGCATCGGGTTTAATCCGTATATTCTGCACCCAATGAAAGATATTCTGTTCGACGAGAAAATAGCCGGAAGCTTGCATTTCACGCCAGGCCAAGCGTATGAGGAAACAGATAATGGTAACCGGTCGGCGGTTCATTGGGATCTCGTTCTCATTCAGCGCCCGGAATACGGAGGCGGCGAAATTTATTTTGACGATCGGCTGATTCGGAAGGATGGCCGGTTTGTCATACCGGAGCTCGAAGCGTTAAATCCAGAAAATTTGAAGTAAAAGTCCCTTGTACGAGAATCGAAATAGGGTTATGATGGAGGAAAGCTTTTCTAGCAGCTTTAACTACTACTGGAGGGATCCCTATGTCCAACAACGCGGCAATCGTAGACATTTCCCAGACGGCTAATAAATTTAGGTCGTCAATCGTTCTCCAAGCCGAGAACAAATATATCGACGTCAAAAGTATACTCGGTCTGTTCACCACGTTGGTTGGCGGACACTCCTATGAGCTGCATGTTCACGGTCCAGATGCAGAGGAAGCGCAAGCTGCAATGGCGGAAGTATTCGCCAAGCATAGTCTCGATATCAAAATCGTAACCGAATAAGAGCTCCAAATTTTTCAAGGCACCGCACTGTTTTTAATAACAGTGTGGTGCTTTGTTGTTTTGTCCTTGTGTATTGGATGCTTTTTGTTTAATATAAAAGGTATAGAAGACGGCGAGCAATACGCACAAGGGGGAGTACGATGTCTTCATCCGAAGTTCTCATCCATTTGAACCAAAAAGCGCTCAATCTCCTTCAGGAAGATGCCTATAAAATCGAAAAGCTGATTGAAGTCCAAATGGAGCATTTGACGACAAGACAATGTCCGCTCTATGAAGAAGTGTTGGACACCCAAATGTATGGCTTCTCCAGAGAAGTTGACTTTGCCGTTCGTGCAGGACTGGTGTCGGAGACGACGGGCAAAGAAATCATTAGCAAGCTTGAACGCGATTTGGCAAAGCTTTATGAAGCGCTGAACAACAAGTAGAAGCCTCTTTCTGGAGGCTTCTTTTTTGTGAAAATGAAAGAAGCCGTCCCGTTCGGGAAGCGGCTTCTTTCTAATGCGCTCTACACAAGATAGAACGCGAATCCGAGAATGACATAAACCATGATTAATAAGACGCCCTCGTACCAGTTTGTTCTGCCATCCCTGGAAATGGATTTAGCAATAAAGACAGACACACCAATTGCTGCGAGCTCGATCGGAGTGAACAGAATATCCATCGGTTTACCGAACAGCAGGCTGATAAACACGAGAGCAGGAGCGACAAACAGCGCAATCTGCAAGCTGCTTCCGATGGCGATCTCGACAGCAGCGCCAATCTTGTTCTTCATCGCGAGCATGACCGCAGCACTGTGCTCTGCTGCGTTACCTACAATCGCGATTACGAAGGCCCCAATAAACAGCTCGCTCAGGCCAAATTCCGTTGTGAATGTGTGCAAGGTCCCTACCAGCCACTCACTGACAAAGGCGGTCATAACCGTGGCGACGATCAGAAAGAGAACCGACCTGCCTTTGGACCAGGCTGCAGTCTCGCCGTGATCTGCAGAGGTCTCTTCCACATCCGAGAGGATGTCCTTGTGCGTTACCATGGAGAAGACGAGCCACAGCACATACGCAATGATGAGAATGCCGGCGACGGATAGGCTGAGCATCTCATCCTTCTCTGGGGAGAAATGTTGATTCGTGACAAACATAGCCGGAATGAATAGTCCGATAACGGCCAGAATCATTAAGGACGAATTATGACTGGCCAGTTGTATGTTAAACCGCTGTTCCTTGAATTTTAAGCCTCCAAGAAGAACGCTCAATCCAAGAACGAGCAAAAGATTACCGATAATGGCGCCGGTAAGACTCGCCTTGACCATATCGAAGAGGCCTTCCTTGACAAGGAATATCGCGATGATCAGTTCCGCGGCATTGCCGAATGTGGCATTGAGGAAGCCGCCCAGCCGCTGGCCAGCGTAGTGAGCGACGCTCTCGGTCGCTTTGCCGAGGAAGCCTGCGACGAATAAGATTGCAAGAGCGGATAAGATGAACTGCGCAATCGGGTCCCAATGGGCATAGTGAGCGACACCGCTTAGAACGAACAGGACAATTAATGCAGTGAAAAAGAGTTTTTGATTCATCGGTCACACCTCATCCATTTAATTTAATTGGGCAATTCTGTTAAACAATATAACCAAAAAAACGGTGCATGTAAACTTAGATCCCGGAAAACAGGGGGAGCCTTGATTCGTTGAGTTGCTTCTATTACAATGGAAACATAAGGCGAAAAGGAAGTGTGTGGCATGACAGAAGAACTTCAAACCGGTATTATTCGTATCGCAGATGACGTAGTCGCCACCATTGCGGGACTTGCAGCGCTGGAAACGCCAGGAATCGCTGGGATGTCGGGCGGAATTTCGGAAGGACTTGCAAAGCGATTAAGCGGCAAGAACGTGCAGAAGGGTATATCCGTCGAAGTCGGGCAGCTTGAGGCCGCAATCGATCTGCGTATTATTGTAAAGTATGGCATTCCCATTCAAGAAGTATGCCGAATCTTGCAAGAAAATGTACGTGAAGCGGTAGAGAACATGACAGGACTTCAGGTCGTTGAAGTGAATATTAAGGTAGAAGGCGTTGCGTTCAAAGAAGAGGAATTGGATGATCTGAACCGCGTCAAATAGGAACTTCAGCCGCTTCGGGATGGATCATATTCCTGAATAAGCGGACTACAAAAAGAAACAGCGCACTTTTAGATGCGCTGTTTCTTTTTGTAGTTGGTCGAGGTCTTATTGTCCTGTCTATAGTACTCGCGGGAAATGCTGAGCAGAACACCCATGGCTGCGAGCGAGACGAGCAAGGAGGAACCGCCATGACTGATGAACGGAAGCGTAACCCCCGTAATTGGCATCGTTCCGGTAACGCCTCCGATGTTAATGATTGTCTGAAGAGCAAGCAGGCTGACAATACCAACCCCGACGATCGTTCCATAGCTGTCGGGACATCGCAGTGCGACAAGTAAGCCTCGCCATAAGAAGAAGAGATAAAATAATAGAAAGAGCAAGCTTCCGATAAAGCCGAATTCCTCGGCAATAACCGAGAAGATAAAGTCACTGTAGGCATAAGGCAAATATTTCAGCTTCTGTACGCTGTGACCGAAGCCGGCTCCTGTCAATCCGCCGTGCCCGAGAGCTTGCAGCGAACGGGACAAGTGGTACGTGGTCCCGAGTTCATCGCCCGTCGGATCCATGAAGGCGGTAAACCGATCGATACGGTAACTCCACGCATCCGGATCTTTCATCATGGAGATGCTAGCCCAGGCAGCCACAATAGAAGAAATGATAATGCCTGCAAGGAAAAGCTGCTTCAAATTTGCTCCGCCTGCGATGATAATAATAATCGCGCATCCGGCGATAACAATACATGAACCTAAGTCAGGCTGAAGCATGATAAGTCCGCAGATGAAAGCGACAATGACGAAAACCGGCAGCAGTCCTTTTTTGAAATCCCGAAATTTGTCGCCCTTCTTGGAGATGAGCGAGCCCAAATAAAGAATAAGACCCAGCTTTGCAAATTCCGTCGGCTGAACCCCGAATGAACCGATGCCGAACCAGCTTCTTGCACCATTCCTGACTTCACCGATAAACGGCACGAGTAAGAGCATGATCACAACCGGAATAAAGTAAAGAATGAAGCCCTTCTTAAAGGCTGTATAAGGGATGTTCATGATGAAGAACATTAAGCCGATACCAACTACCGCAAAAAGCAGCTGCCGCTTCGTAAAGTAAAGCGCGTCGAAGTTGAATTCCTTCGAAACGACGGCGGTATTGGAGCTGGCGCTGAATACCATGACGAGGCCAAAACCGACGAGTAGAAGCGTGAGGACGAGAAGTAAGAAATCCGGCCTGCCGCGCAGGCCGTTCGTCTTTGTTTTCATCTGGGGACCTCCCCGCCCTAGGCGAGAAGTTTTTTCAGTTCTTGCAGTCGCTGTGTCGCAGCATTAAGGATCGGCTGCGGTACAGGCGACTCATAGTCTAGTCCGTGCGGGAAAGTGGCTCGTCCTATGTAAATCGCTTCCACCTGCAGAACTGCGTAAGCAGACTCCAGCTTGCCTTCGATGGCACGAGTATTAACGCGGAGGAAGTATTCCTGCTGGTTAGCGCGGTCTTCCAGCTTCAGGTCGTAGGTTGCACGGTAGTATTCCCACTGCCAGCGAACGAAGCCGAGTTTCTCAGCGGAATCGTCGAGATGGGCAAGCTCACTAGTCAAGCCATTCAGGCCTGTATTCTCAATAATCATTAATGGTCCTCCTAAAGTTTTGTGTGTTGTACGCAATTTAGTGTGCTTACGCGGCCGAAGGAGCGGATAGAGTAATACTCACATCGATAGCGAAGGCTGCGTCTTATGTGTGTACCGGTTCATAGGCTGCGTAAAGCTATGCGATACGCGCTTTGAAAGCGTCAGACCTAGCATCAGGGCAGGTTTCTTTATCCATGATAGTATGTTTCCCCACCCAGTGCAAGCCTTAGTCAGGCCGCTGGAATGAGCGAAAAGTGACATTTTTACGAAATTGCTGGAAGAACGATTGCAAATCACTTTCGGGAGCGGGAATCGTTCTGGTACAATAGGGTATAGAAGAGGCAAGGGCGAGGAGGTTAGCGAGCATGATGGGCACGAATGCGGACATTGAACAATCGCTACAAACCGTCTACCCGGATATGGTACAGTGGCGCAGATATTTACATCGGCACCCGGAGCTTTCCTACAAAGAGCAAGCAACATCGGTGTGGATCGCGCAGAGATTAAGAGAGATCGGGTGCGACGTCCGCGAGCAGGTAGGCGGTTATGGACTTATCGCCACCATCCATGGCACCCAGCCGGGGCCGGTTGTCGCGCTGCGTGCGGATATCGACGCACTCCCGATCCAAGACGAGAAGAAGTGTGAGTATGCCTCAACAGTACCGGGCGTGATGCACGCCTGCGGACATGATGCGCATACGGCCACGATGCTGGGCATTGCCAGTTACTATGCCTCCCGTCGCGGTCACTTCGCAGGAGAGCGGCGGCTGCTGTTTCAGCCGGCAGAGGAGGTTACACCGGGCGGAGCCCTTGGCATGATCGCAGAAGGAGCGCTATCCGGCGTCGATGCCATTTATGGCGTCCATCTTTGGACACCGCTTGCATATGGTAAAGTTGCCACGAAAGGCGGCCCATTCATGGCTGCGGCAGATGAGTTCTATGTGGACATTATCGGCAAGGGTGGACATGGCGGTCTCCCGCACGAAACGATCGATACGATCGTAATTGGTTCAGGGCTGGTACAATCCCTTCAATCGATCGTCAGCCGCAATATGAACCCCTTGGAGCCTACCGTTGTAACCGTCGGATCGTTTCATGCCGGATCAACGGCGAATGTCATAGCCGAGCGCTGCAGCCTGAAAGGCACGGTCAGGACGTTTACGGAAGATGCGCGGCTGCGGATCCGGGAACGGCTGGAAGCCATCGTTCAGCATACGGGTGAATTATACGGAGCCGAGACGACGCTTGATTACCGGGACGGTTACCCGCCTGTGGTGAACGACGAAGCCGAAGCGCAGCGGTTTTTCCGGGTCGCAGCCGGGCAGTTCGGGAGTGATGCCGTTGAACAAGCTTCCTATATAATGGCCGGAGAAGATTTCACTTACTATCTGCAGAATGTCCAAGGCTGCTTCATGCTCGTTGGAGCAGGCAATCCTGACTGTGGAGCAGAATACCCGCATCACCATCCTAAATTTGATCTGGATGAGCGTTCCATGCTGATGTCCGCCCGTTTGATGATCGCAATGGCGGAAGATTTCGCTGGCAGTGACAAGTAACGAAGAAATCGATATAACATGGTACTGAAGTAACGACTTAGATTCATTCATGTAACGGTTAGGAGCGAACGCGTCAATCGGCATGTCCGAAGGCGCGTTCTTTTTCATGAGAGAGAGGGTCTGTCTATGAAGAGCTTTACACCATTTCTGACAGTCATTCTGTTGGTAAGCATACTATTAACCGGATGTGCGCAGGCCAACCAGCCTGCGGTGGAACCAAACGTGCAAAAAATGATTGACCAATACCCAGATTTGTCGGGAAAACCGTATACGATCGAGCAGGTGGACAGAGTCGTCGACGGGGATACGTTCGTAACATCGGAAGGGCATAAAGTGCGGCTCATCGGCGTAAACACGCCAGAGGTGAAAGGGGAGAGCAAGGAGCTCGGGCTGGAGGCAAGCGCATATACCGACAATCTTCTGAAGGGAAAGCGAGTGGTCTTGTTCCCGGATACAGGGGATACGGACAAGTATGGCCGGCTTCTCCGTTACGTGTTCCTTGAGCAGGATACGACGATGTTTAACGAACGTCTGTTAGTGGATGGCTATGCGTCCGTCATGACGATATCGCCTAATGTTACATATGCCGATTATTTCGTCACATTAGAACGTCAGGCGCGTAATGCCGGAGCCGGATTGTGGGGCGAGCCCAGCCAAGAAAAGCCGGAGGGAACCAAAGGGGGCAAGCCTGACGAATCGGCGGCAGCCTGCAAGGAACCGCAAATTAAAGGGAATGTCCGAGGAGACAGTAGAATTTATCACATGCCGGATGGCAAGTCCTACGGGCAAACGAAGGCGGAGCAGATGTTCTGTACCGAAGAAGAAGCCCAAGCCGCCGGATTTCGAAAAGCTTCGCGTTAAAGAATAAAATGGCTCCGAATCCTTCATACTGTCTAGAAGACGTAAACTGCAGCATTTTCCAGCAGTTACCGAGAGCCCGGTGATGATAAGAATAACCAGTGCCAAATTTGACATAGTTCACCGGCCTTCTAGACGATCAGTGAGGAGCGGAATATAGCCATGATCAGGGAAGATCACCCTTTAATCGTACAAGCCGATTCCACGGTCTTGCTTGATGACCGTCACATTGAGGCGGAAGCTGCGCGTGAGCAGCTTGCCCAATTTGCCGATTTGACGAAGAGACCCGGTCATCTGCACACCTATCGGATTACTCCTCTGTCGCTTTGGAATGCGGCGGTTTCGGGATTGTCCGCAAACGATATCATCGATTCACTTGCGAGGTACAGCAGCTACGAGCTGCCGCTGAAAGTAACGGGCCGGATCCGGACGATGATGGAGCGCTATGGCAAGCTGCGTCTGGAGCGTTCGGAGGACGGGTCTCTGATGCTGTATGGGGAAGCGGAACTGCTAGAGCAGCTGTCTGATCAGCCAGAGCTGAAGGCGATGCTGCTTCCCTCTCCCAATCATGAACCGGATGCGCGTCTCGCCAAGCCGGAGGATCGCGGTATGCTCAAGCAGGAGCTGACCCGAATGGGCTATCCGGTTATTGATCTGGCCGGTTATCGGGCGGGGGAAGCGCTTCAGGTCAGACTGCGCGAGCAGGCCATATCCGAGCAGCCGTTTCAACTGCGCGACTATCAGAAACGAGCCGTAGATATGTTTTATTGCGAAGACCGGATGGATGGCGGCAGCGGGGTTCTGGTCCTGCCATGTGGAGCGGGCAAGACCGTTATCGGAATTGCCACCCTGGCCAGACTGGGCTGCGATACCTTGATATTAACCTCCAATGTAACGTCGGTGAAGCAATGGAAGCGCGAGCTCATGGATAAGACGACCTTAACGGAGTCATTCATCGGCGAATATGCGGGAAATTCGAAGCAGGTTAGGCCTGTAACGATTGCAACGTACCAAATCTTAACGAACAGAAGGCATAAAGACGATGAATACGCCCATATGAAGCTGTTCTCGGAACGGAACTGGGGATTAATCATTTATGATGAAGTGCATCTCCTGCCTGCCCCGGTGTTTCGTATGACCGCCGAGCTGCAGGCGACCAGAAGACTGGGATTAACGGCTACTCTCGTCAGAGAAGATGGCCGTGAAGCGGATGTGTTTTCCCTTATTGGTCCGAAGCGGTTCGATCTGCCGTGGAAAACCCTTGAAGCACGTCATTGGATTGCAACGGTTGAATGTACGGAAATCCGAATCCCGCTGCATAAGACGGATCGGGACAAATATGCAGGTGCGGCAGCCGCGGCCAAGTCCCGGATCGCATCGGAGAATACCGCCAAGATCGATGCGGTGAAGACGCTGCTGGAGAAGCATCAAGGAAAGCCGGCTCTGGTGATCGGTCAATATTTGCAGCAGCTGCATAAGATTGCTCAGCGTCTCCAAGCCCCGCTCATGACGGGGGAAATGCCGCATCAGGAACGCGAGCGGCTGTACGCGTCCTTCAAAGCCGGCGAGATTCCCGTTCTTGTCGTCTCCAAGGTAGCCAACTTTGCTGTAGATCTTCCTGATGCGGCGGTAGCCATCCAAGTATCGGGCAGCTTCGGCTCAAGGCAGGAGGAGGCCCAGCGGATCGGACGCATTCTCAGACCGAAGAAGGACGACAATTCAGCATGGTTCTATACCCTTGTTACCGAGGGAACGAAAGAAACGGAATATGCCCGAAGGCGCCAGCTGTTTCTGCTTGAACAAGGATACCGGTACAAGGTCATGAATTGGCGGCCCGGGATCGACCGTGGCGATGAAGCCGAGCTGCCGCTTAACGAGCTTTATAAGGAGGCGGGTTCGCCTTGATGCAGAATGACCATTCGAGCTCTAGTCCGATGGAATCGTTATCCGCGAGGGCGACGCATGCGCTGGCAGTGGCGATGCGCCGCTTCGGCTCTCTGCCTTTTCAAGAGGAACAGCTTCTGCGGGTTGGTCAACCAGCCTATTCCGGAGCCGAATACCGGGTAGCGCTCTTGGAGCTTAGGAAAGCGGAGCTTCTCATCGCTGTCCGCAGGGGGTGGGGAGAGAAGCTGTACTGCGTCCCCCCTGAGGTGTATTTCCGTTGGCACCCTGTTTTGTTTCCGAAGATGCCAGAGCCTGTGGAGCAGGCTGATATCATGTACATGGACGAGCATACGCCATGCCCGCCGCTTGGTCTTCAACTCCTGCATGCTGCAGCGGAGCTGGTAAAGACCGGGATGAAGCTGACAACGAAGGGAATTCTCACCAAACGGACGATTGAAAAATGCTCGCAGCATCTTTTCTTAGGAAACGAGGCTGCAGCCTTTTTGTCATTTCCACCGGAAATGGACGGCTATCCTTTCAAGGTCGCCGTGATGCTGGATATGGCGGCCCGGTTAAATATTTTCGTTAAACATGAGAAAAAGCTCGCCCTTCATGAGGAAGCATTCGCGGGATGGATGGAACTGCCGGTACGCGAGAGGGAGGCGGGGCTTATTCGAATGTGGAGAGATCTCTACGCGGTGCGTACTTCCTACAGTGCAGATGCTGCCGCACTTGTGAGCCGTTTAGAACCATTCAAGTGGTACCGGCTGGATGATCTTGACCATGTGCTGGAAACTCGGATGCATGGGGTTCCAGATGGATCTCGCCAGGAAACGCCGGTTAGGGCTTGGTGTCGTCTCATGATGCAATTAGGCTGGATGGAGGAAGCTGCGACCCATCATGGCGAGCGGGCTTGCCGTTGGCTTTACGGATCAACAGCCATGGAGCAAGCTGAAGCCGGGCATACAATCTCAGAGCCGATCCGCGTTACGCCTGACTGCGAGGTCTTTGTTCCGCCGCTTGCTTCGACTGCGGTCCGTTGGCAGCTGGAGATGATGGCGGAGCGCGTCCAAAGTGATGTGATGACCATCTACCGGCTGAACGCTAAGAGCATTGCTGCTGCATGCGAGAGGGGAAGCCAGTATGAGGAGCTCGCAGCCTTTCTTGAATACGCCTCCGGAGAGCCGCTTCCGGATACGGTGCAGTTCGCGATGGAAGGCTGGGCTCAAGCCGGACCTGCCGCTGCAGCGTTACCCGAATCTATATCCTCAGGGGCGGAGAGCGGGCATCAGCTTGCGCTGGATCCTTTGTTCACTGATCCCACCAAGACGGACCATCTCGATCGATTAATGGAATTGCCTACGGTGGAATCGCTTTTTCAAGGGCTGGATGAAGTGCCGCTTGTGTGGCGCAGTCAAATGCGGGCCTACCATAAATCCACGCGCAGGGAGCTGATGGAACGTGCGTTAAATTGGCGAGTACCGGTTAATCTAAGTGTGATGGGAACCATCATTCCTTTCGTACCTGATGAGCTGGTGGACGGAATGGGGGATTGGGCGGTTTCCGGACGGCTCCTGAAGAATTGCGGAGCGGAACCGGTCAAGCTGAAACCAGATATGTGGGATGAAATGATGCTGGTCATCCCTAAGCTGCACTAACAAAGATACTTTGGAGACTCTACCTTTTTCTATCCCTCCTATGGTATGATTACGAATAAGCCTCAGGGCGATTATAATTAAAGGAGTGGGTGCAGTGCAAACGGTAACAACCGAAGAGCAAACGACGGCTGCCTGGAGCACATCGTCCGTTAGTGGCGGCGGGACCCAGACACTTGATATGGCCGCATTGCTCCTGGATGCTTATGAGCTTGGCGACATGATTAACCGGTCGACAGAGGTCGCCGAGTATGCATATTGGAAAGCCGTAGTAGAGCAGGATAAACAGATCCAGCAAGTGGTGAAGCGTTTCGAGAAAGCGAAGGAATTGTTCGTCGAGACGGAACGATTCGGAAGATTCCATCCGGATTATAATGAAGCCAAGGATAAAGTCAAAGCGATCCAGACTGAGCTGGACGCCATAGAAGCGGTTAGCCGGTACAAGCTGGCAGAGGAAGCGGTCGACTCGCTGCTGTTCGATGTCGCGAGCCAAATTGCTGGTTCCGTATCGGAGACGATCAAAGTACCGGGCAATGCCCCTGTCAAAGGCGGGAGCTGCGGTAGCGGAGGTTCGTGCAGCTGCGGTTCTGGAGGCTGCGGTTAACGTAGGAGAGGCGGGGGAAGAGGATGTTTTCAGAACGTATCGGATATATCATATGGGTTAGCGATTTGAAAGCGGCCCGCTCATTAGAGAAATATGGAACCGTTCACTATATGTCGCGTAAGATGCATTATGTAGTCATGTACATGAATTCTGACCGGTCGGATGAAGTCGTGCGCAACATTCAACGGCTTCCGTTCGTCAAAAGAATAGAACGCTCGTATCGCAACGAAATTAAAACCGAGTACACCCGGGGAGTGCCTGACAAAACGCGGTTTTACAGTTTGTGATCCGTAGGCTTCCAACCCGGTGGCAGTTCCGGGGCGGAAGCCTCTTTTATACCCCCATAATCCAGTAAGCGGCATTACTGGGGTGAGTTTATTTTTATATTGAATTCTTGGACAGGCATGCTACAATGAAAGCGTATGTAAAATATAGATAATTAGGCCTACATCCTGGGGAGGGGTGGATCGGATGAAAGACAAAATCACGGAAAGATGGGGGACTTACGAATCGTTTCACGTCGTTCTCGGCGACAAGAAAGTTGCAGATATTGTCATCACGAACCACGCCAAGAGCCGATGGGCCGATCGCGTCGAGAGCGAGAAAACCGGATATGATGATATTGCCGACTTTTTGTGGCAATGCTTGAAGCAGGGGCGTATCGAGCCCTATTACCGCAATGAGGAAGACGTTTACTTAATTGACGACGATCTGGTGTTCGTCGCTGAGTTTGCAACGTTGGAGAAAGAAACCGATATTGCCGGCAATCCGCTTCATAAGATGATCGTAGTCACATTTCTAGGTCGAATGTCCGAGACGATCGAGCTTCGAGACTTAAAGTCCTACTATTCATGGTTAAGACATTCCAGAAGGATGACTTTAATTAAAAATAGTAGAAAAAGGAAATAAGCAATGGGATTATAGCAGAAAGTTATAGTTCATCGAGATCTGCATGCGCTCAACAGAGCACATGCTTTTTTTGCGTGGATGTGAATACTTTGTACAAGGTTTGTTGTATAATGATGGGCATAGAAAGGATGGTCGTTTGCATGGCACTTAATTTCCATCAACTTCATATTTTTTATACCGTTGCCGAAAAGGGAAGCTTCTCGGCCGCTGCCAGTGCGCTTCATATGACACAGCCTGCCGTCACCATGCAGGTGCAATCACTTGAGGATTATTTTGGAACGAAGCTGCTTCAACGTTCAACCAAGCGGATTGAATTGACGGAAGCAGGCCGTGCACTCATGCCGTACGCTCAACGGAGCATTGATCTGATTCGCGAGACGGATTCCCAAATGTCCAAATTCACAAAGCAGCTCAAGGGTCGTCTGCAGCTTGGTGCGAGCTTGACGATTGGCGAATATATTCTTCCGCGGCTGCTTGGCCCGTTCGGACAGGAGTACCCTCATATATCGATCAGCATGAAGGTGATGAACACGGCGCAAATCATGGACGATATTCTAAACCATCATTTGAATTTCGGGTTGATAGAGGCTCCTGTTAACCATCCGGATATGCATATGGAAGCGGTTCTGAGCGATGAGCTGAAGCTGATTGTCGGCAAGTCGCATCCGCTTGCAGATGCGGAGGATGTTAAACTCGCCGACGTGCTCAAGTACCAGATCGTTCTACGGGAGCAAGGCTCGGGTACACGGCTTGTGATGGAAGATCAGCTGCGTCAAATGAACATAGATCCGACCGATTTGAATATCATCATGGAGCTTGGAAGCACTGGGGCCGTCAAATCAGCTGTTGAAGCGGGTTTGGGCATTTCATTCGTTTCGGCTTCCTCGGTCAAGCATGAGGTTGCGCTCGGACTGATACGTACCATTCCGTTGACCGACGTTAAGTTTAAGCGGCAATTTTATTCGATGTACCTGAAATCCGCGCTGCTGCCGATTTCTGCAGTAACCTTCCTGACTTTCCTCCGCGAGAAGGACTTGCACCAATGGTTATGAAATTAGCGGATCTTCATACGCATACAACGGCTTCCGATGGGTTGCAGCGCCCTTCGGAGAACGTTCGGCTAGCCAAAACAGCAGGTCTGGCTGCGGTCGCGATTACGGATCATGACACGGTGGACGGAATCGAAGAAGCGATGATTGAAGGGCAGCGGCTTGGAATTTCCGTTGTGCCGGGAGTGGAGATCAGTACTGTAGCCGGCGGCAGCGATATTCACGTCCTTGGCTATTATACCGATTGGCAAAGCGACGCATGGCGGGCAAAGCTCTCCAGTCTCCTTGAGGTTCGGGATCGACGCAACGAAATGATCTTAGAGAAGCTGCGTTCCCTTGGCATTCCGATCTCGATGGAAGAGGTCATTGAAGAAGCGCTTCGTCAAGGCAAGGATAGCGGTTCGATTGGGAGACCACACATAGCTGCTGTTCTTCTCGCTAAGGATGCAGTCGGTTCGATGCAGGAAGCATTCGACCGTTATTTGGCTTCCGGCGGGCAGGCCTACATGAATCCCCCAAGGCTTCATCCCTTCGAAGCTATCGAATGGATCCGTGAAGCGGGAGGGACGAGTGTCATCGCCCATCCTGGTTTGTACGGCGATGATGCTTTGGTGGAACAAATGATTCATCACGGGGCGGAAGGCATTGAAGTGTTTCATTCGGATCACTCCGCAGAAGATGAAGCACGTTACGGCCGACTTGCTCACCAATATGGTCTGATCGTCACCGGGGGCTCGGATTTCCATGGAGAACGTCAGGGAGAAATATTTCATGGACCGATCGGAAGCAGAACGGTGGATGCGTCTGTGCTCAATCAGCTCAATCCGGCCCGGAGGGGGCGCTGATGACCGGTCGGTTGCTCACCATCAAGGAAGTGGCGAAGCGGACGGGCCTGTCCACCCAGCTCATCCGAAAATGGGAGGAACGGTACGAAGCGGTTAAGCCCGATCGAATGTCTAATGGTTACCGGGGCTACACGGATGCAGATGTGGAGACATTGGGCTGGCTGAAGCAGCGCGTCGATGAAGGGGTGCCGATTGGCATGGCTGTTCTGGAGCGGCAAAGAGAAGACGGCCGTGTATCGTCGACCCCTGAATTATCCTGGTCTCCGCGGACAAGCGGCCGTGAGGCCATAAGGATGCCGGACACCGATTGGAGAGAGCCGATTACCCGCTTTATCGAATGCTTCGAGCAGGTGGATTTAAGCGGTGCGCAGAAGCTGTATGAACAGCTGTTGTCTCTGCATCGCGTAGAGCATCTGCTCACGCGCATTCTGGAGCCTACGCTGGTGGAGCTTGGAGAGCGCTGGGAGCGCGGTGAAATATCCGAATATCAGGAACACTTCGGCAGCCATTTCATCCGTGATAAAATTCTGTCTATTCGGAATCTATTCCACCCGTCCGACGACAGTCCGCTCATTGTCACTGCTTGCGGGCCTGGAGAACGCCATGAGCTAGGCATTCTGTTTCTAGGCTTCTTCGCACTTCAACAAGGGTACAAAGTCATTTATTTGGGTACGTCGCCTTCGGAGAAAGGTCTGATGGACTGCTTGCGGCAAATGAAGCCGGCCGCCTTCACCTTCAGCTTCTCGACTAGTGAGCGATTAGAGAACGCACGGCCCTTCCTGCTCGAATTTGACCGGCAGATTCCATTGCTGTCTCCGAATACGTATGTCTTCATCGGTGGGCGGATTATTGAAGAGGATGCGTTGCTGGAAGGGACAAGCCGGATCTATATGCTTAGCGGGGATGCACCAAGCGCTATACACAAAATCGCGTCAAGGCTCGGTGACAAGCCTTGACGCGGGTGCTCCGTGGTATATATTAGGTTTTGATTTGGGAAGGCCACTGTTTAATGCGCTGTTCATCCGGAGTGATGAACAGCGTTTTTTGATGATCATAAATAACAAACCCCGGCTTGGATCCGTTAGGCTTCTTCACATGACGGACAAGCGTATAGTCGACAGGCACGGAACTCGAAGAACGGGCTTGACTGTAGTGCGCGGCTAGCATAGCCGCTTCCTCGAGGGTAGCGTCCCCGAAATTCGCGGAACGAATGACGACGTGGGAGCCTGGAATATCCTTCGTATGCAGCCATGTATCGCTTGGGCTAGCTGTCTTGTTGGTTAGAAAGTCATTCTGCGTATTATTCTTGCCTACGTATATCGCGATGCCCTCGGATGATTGGTAACAGAGCAGTGCCGGACGAGAGACTTTCCGTTTCTTGGATCCCCGCTTCGTCCGATCCCGTAGATAGCCTTGCTCGACGAGCTCTTCGCGGATTTCATCGATATCGCTCAGAGATGCGGTCTCGAGCTGCTGCAGAAGCGTTCCTAAATAGTCCATCTCTGCTCGCGACAATTCCATTTGCTCGGCGACAGCGGTCAAGCTGGATTTATGCTTCGCATAACGCTTGAAATAACGCTGCGCATTCTCAGAGGGATTAAGCTGCGGATCCAACGCGATTCGAACCACCCGCTGTTCCTCATCGTAATAATCGATCACCTCGACCGATTCATCGCCGCGCTCGATTTGATGCATGTAAGCCGTAAGAAGCTCTCCCAGGATGCGATACTTGTCCGCATCCTTCGCGATGTCGAGTGTTTCCTGCAGCTTCTCCAGCTTCTTCTCGTTTTTGTTCCATTCGTTCTGAAGAAACCGAATTAAATCGGAGACGCGCTGCTTGACTGTGTCACGCTCCGCCTTGTCCCCGTAGAAAGCCTCCAGGCATTCGCTGATGCTTGTAAAGGCTTGGAGGGTACTATCTGCAGCTGCGGTCAGATGTGTCAACGCAGTAACGGAGAAGGCAGCTTTGCCGCTGTTTGGCGTAACCAATTGCGGTTCGTATTGATGCTTGTCGAATTGCCCCATCATTTGGCGGAAAGCCGGCCAAAGCAAAGGTGCGATGGTCTGAGAATCCGCAGGTATCGATGAGATGCTGCTCCGGAAAATAAGTTCCTTCGCCAGCAGCGGGCTCATACCGCTAAAGGCGGAAACCAACTGCTTGTCCGGTACTATAGCGACCTGCGGAGCAGGCGAATCTGTGTCATCCGAAGCTCCCATTGCATCCGGATCTTGGGCATTGCCATCGCCTCTGGCCGATGGCAGCAGCGCAGACGCGAAGTCGGTTTCGTCTGTGACGGACAAGGGGTCGCGCTTACCTTGCTCAGGCGGTGCAACATAGGCCGTTCCCGGCATGACGATACGATAGCTGCTGATCGCCGGCGTGACATGGTGGATGCCGTCATGGATCATGCCTGTCGTGTCATCCATGAGAATAATGTTGCTGTGCCGGCCCATTAACTCGATAACGATCAGCTTCACGTTAATATCGCCCAGTTCATCGCGTTGACGAATGCGGATATGAATGATCCGCTCATTCCCGACCTGTGTGATAGCCTCTATAAGGCCGCCTTCGCAATATTTGCGCAGCAGCATGCAGAACATAGGGGCTTCCTTCGGGTTCAGGAACGACTGCTGCGTCCAGTGGACGCGCGGATAGGTTGGATTCGCCGAGAGCAGAAGCTTGCCAGGCACATTGCCCCCGCGAATTTGCAGGACCAGATCGTGATTGGTGGGTTGATGAATTTTATGAATGCGTGCACCGACACAAGCCTGCAGCTCGTGTATAATCGCACGGGTTACGATACCATCTAAAGCCATATTCGTTGAATTCTCCTTTGTTTACCGACCTTCATTCCCCTATCATGCCATAGATAAGACAAAAACTTAAGTCCTTCAATGGGATATTTTGCAGTTTGTCCGAATACATTTAGGCAAAGAAGGCTGCAAGCAGGGATATGTAACGGGAGGGAGAAGGGGATGGAACAACGGAAGTGGCATCAAATGGAGGCCAAGGAGCTTGCGCAGACGTTGCAAGCTTCGCTCGACACGGGGCTTTCGTCGAACGAAGCATCGGAACGGTTGGTGCGTGACGGTCGCAACGAGCTCTCCGAAGGAAAGAAAGCTTCGCCTCTGGTATTGTTTTTAAATCAATTTAAAGATTTTATGGTTCTGGTGCTGATTGGAGCAACACTAGTATCCGGGCTGCTCGGCGAATATTTGGATGCAATTACTATTGTAGCCATCATTGTGATTAATGCGATTCTTGGCTTTGTGCAGGAGTATCGTGCGGAACGTTCATTAAGAGCGCTCAAGGAGCTCTCAGCCCCGATCGCAAAGGTGCTTCGCGGCGGACAAGTTCATGCCATACCGGCTCGAGAGCTCGTAGCGGGCGACTTGGTAATAGTGGAGGCTGGAGACCGGATTCCGGCGGATCTGCGTTTAATTGAAGCGAACAGCTGTTATGCGGAGGAATCCGCGCTTACCGGGGAGTCAGTTCCGGTCGGTAAGCACTGCACGCCTATTCATGCGGCTGACCTGCCGCTGGGCGATCAGCGTAATATCGGCTTTATGGGAACGATGATTACTCGGGGATCGGCCAAGGGCATCGTTATTCGCACCGGTATGGGGACTGAAATGGGGAAGATCGCCGATCTGATCCAAAAAACCGAATCCATGGAAACCCCCCTTCAGCATCGTCTCGAGCAGCTTGGCAAAATACTTATCGTAGTCGCGTTAGGCTTAACCGTTATGGTTGTTCTTGCCGGCATTTTTCATGGACAGCCTGCCTATGAAATGTTCTTGGCTGGCGTTAGTCTTGCTGTCGCCGCTATACCGGAGGGACTCCCTGCCATCGTTACGATCGCACTTGCCCTTGGTGTACAACGGATGATTAAGCGCAGAGCGATTGTTAGGAAGCTGCCTTCCGTCGAAACACTTGGATGCGCCTCGGTCATTTGCTCCGATAAAACGGGCACGTTGACGCAGAACAAGATGACTGTGACACGTCTATGGATCGGCGGGCGACCGCTCGAGGTGACTGGCGAAGGCTATGAGCCAGTTGGCGCGGTATACGAGGACGGGAACGCCATTGATGTCAAGAATGACCTGTCTCTTCGCAGGATGCTGCAGGTCGCTGCTCTGTGCAACAATGCCTCGGTCGTAAAGACGGAAGTCGAAGTGGAGATGAGACGCAAGAAGGGGAAAGATACCGTCCTGCAGGAGGAATGGGTCCTTAAGGGAGATCCGACTGAAGGGGCGCTCACGGTAATGGCAGCGAAGCTTGGTGTTACCGCCAAGTCGCTGGAGAGCCTCTACAAGCGGGAGAAGGAATATTCCTTTGATTCCGAGCGAAAGCGGATGTCGGTGCTCGTATCGCATCAAGGCGGACAGTTAATCTGTACGAAGGGCGCGCCTGACGTGCTGATGCAGCAGTGCAGTTATGTGCTCTGGGATGGTAAAGTCGTCCCGTTCACAGGCACGCTGAAGAAGAAAGTAATCGAAGCGTCGGAATCCATGGCACAGTCTGCGCTGCGGGTACTCGGATTTGCTTACCGCGATTTGCGGCCGCATGATCATACCGAAACCGAGACGGATGTGGAATGCCAGCTCATATTTGTCGGACTGGCTGGAATGATCGACCCTCCGCGCAAAGAAGTGCGCGATGCCATTGCAACGTGCCGGCGTGCCGGGATCAAGACCGTTATGATAACGGGCGACCATCAACTGACAGCCGAGGCGATTGCCGGGCAGCTGAGTATCATGCCGCGCGGTGGGTTGTCGATCAGCGGTCAGCAGCTTGCAGATATGGACGACGAACAGCTGGACCGGCTTGTCGATAATATTTATGTCTATGCCAGGGTGTCACCGGAGCATAAGCTTCGCATTGTCAAAGCGCTCCAGCGCAAAGGCCATGTTGTTGCCATGACAGGCGATGGGGTAAATGATGCGCCGGCGATCAAGGCAGCAGATATCGGAATTGCCATGGGGATTACGGGTACGGACGTTTCGAAGGAAGCTTCGTCCCTGATTCTAAGCGACGACAATTTCTCCACCATCGTCGCTGCCATTGAAGAAGGCCGCGGTATTTATGAGAATATTCGTAAATTCATCCGCTACCTGCTGGCTTCTAACGTAGGTGAAATCCTCACCATGTTCCTGGCCATGATGGCAGGGCTGCCGCTGCCGCTCGTTCCGATCCAGATTCTGTGGGTCAATCTGGTCACGGATGGGCTTCCGGCTATGGCGCTGGGCGTGGACCAAGCGGAGAAGGATCTGATGCAGCACAAGCCCCGCTCTGCGAAGGAAAACATTTTTGCCCGGAGGCTCGGATGGAAGATCATTAGCCGTGGTATTCTGATCGGCGTCTGTACGCTGGGCGCATTCTGGATTACTCTTCGCAGTAATCCGGGCAGCCCGACCAATTTAATCGAAGCGCAGACCGTTGCGTTCGCGACTCTTGTCATGGCGCAGTTGATTCATGTATTCGATTGCCGCAGCTCACGATCCATTTTTCACCGCAATCTCTTTCAAAATAAATATTTAGTGTTTGCTGTGCTCTCCTCGCTGCTTCTTATGCTGGGCGTTGTGTATATCGATGCCATGCAGCCGATCTTCAAGACCGTGCCGATCGGATTGCGTGAATGGTGTCTCGTCCTGGTAGCCGCAGGAATCCCGACATTCCTCATGGGGATTGGCAGCGTTCTCGGCTCCAAAGGGAAGAAGAAAAAATCGAACTGGCCGCTCAGCGGCTCCAAGTCGCTCGCCCGTTAAAAGGGTAGGACGCCAGCCTCAAATCGAGGCAGGCGTTCTTTTTTTTGTGTAAAAAGGGATAATTCCACGAAGAGAAATCGCTTCCTGGAAGGACGCTGATTTATAGGAGGAAAGTACAAAGATTGATCCAATTTATCAATGTTGCATCCAAAAGCTATGAGGTATGCTAGTGAAAAATTGAACATGCCTGAGGGCGATGGTTCCAGTAAAAGGAGTGCAAGAAGATGAACTTTACAAAAATGCATGGACTAGGTAACGATTTCATAGTAATATCGGGAGAAACCGCACTACCCGATCAAGCAGCGGAGCTAGCCATCCAATTATGCAACCGGTACTTCGGTATTGGCGCTGATGGTTTAGTTTATATTCTGCCGTCCGAGAAAGCGGATTTCCGCATGCGGATTATCAATTCTGACGGTTCCGAAGCGGAACAATGCGGGAATGCGATCCGGTGTGTAGCCAAATACGTATATGATAATGGTTTAACCGATAAAGAACGCATCACGATCGAAACGCTGGGCGCTGGCGTGCAGCAGGTACAGATTAACATCATGGACGGCAGAGTGCATACGGTTCGCGTCGATATGGGGGAGCCGATTCTGGAGGGGCTGAAGGTCCCGACTACCGTCGATGCGAACCCGGTCCTGAATCACGTAATAGATGTCGAGGGTACCGAATTCCGCTTCACGGCGGTATCCATGGGCAATCCGCACTGCGTGATTTATGTGGACGACGCTGTGAATTTCGACCTCAATACGTGGGGACCCAAACTTGAAACCCATCCGATGTTTCCGCGTAAAATCAATGTGGAATTCGTCACGGTCCGATCTCGCGATTACACGGATATGCGCGTGTGGGAACGTGGAGCGGGACCTACGCTTGCCTGCGGTACGGGCGCTTGCGCAACGCTCGTGGCCTCGGTGTTGAACGGATATACGGATCGGAAGGCAATCGTATCCCTGAAGGGCGGAGAGCTGTCGATCGAATGGAACGAAGCTGACAATCATATCTACATGACAGGCCCGGCGGCAGAAGTATTCCGCGGTTCACTGTAAGGATTAAGAAGGAGTAATGCATAATGAAACCCGATTTGCGTGAGGCGCTCAGCGCGCGCATATTGACGGGAGACGGAGCGATGGGAACCTATCTGTATCAGATGGGGTTCCCTGTCGGCGTTTCTTACGAAGAATTCAACGTACTGCGTCCTCAAGTTATCGAAGATGTACATCGTCTATATTATGAGGCGGGTGCTAGGGTAATTGAAACGAATACCTTCTCGGCGAATGATGAAAGCTTATCCAAGTATGGACTCGATTCCGAAGTTGAAGCGATTAACCGGGCCGGTGTAAGGGTGGCGCGTGCTGCAGTCGGCGCCGACGCATATGTGGTTGGCGCCTTAGGTGCGATCCGGGCCGGTAAACGCAAGAACATTCGCTCAGCGCAGCTGATGCGGTCGTTCCATCAACAAATGTATGCCTTGTTGGAGGAAGGCGTTGACGGATTGCTGCTGGAGACGTTCTATGACCTAGACGAGATGCACCTTGCGCTCAGCGTGGCAAGGGAGCTGTCCAACGTCCCCGTTATATGCCAGTTCGCCGTTGAGAAAGATGCGGTTACACAGGACGGCTTCCCGCTTGCCGATGCCTTTGAACGGCTACGTCAAGAAGGTGCGGATGTCGTCGGATTCAACTGCCGCAGTGGTCCGAACGGAATCAAGCGGGCGATCGATGCGATCGGAGCCGAGGTGGTCCTGCCTTTATCGGTCTTTCCGAATGCGGGTCTTCCGGATTATGTAGACGGCAAATATATGTTCACGGCTACTCCGGAATATTTTGCCCAATCCGCGCGCGACTTTGTGGACCGGGGCGCTCGTCTAGTCGGGGGATGCTGCGGTACGACGCCGGAGCATATTGCCGCAATCGCTGCTGCGCTCGAAGGTTATGTCGCGCAGCCGATAGTAGCGGGACCTTCGTCGGTGCCGGTACAGGAAATCGTAACCGTGAGTCCGGCTGAGCCGTCAGTTCAGCCTTCAGGTTCGGGAGATGCCCCTTCCATCGTGGAGACGGTGCAGCAGCGGCATACGGTGATCGTCGAGCTGGATCCGCCGCGCGATCTGGACATCCGCAAGTTTATGGCGGGAGCAGCCGCGCTCAAAGCCGTCCAAGCGGACGCCGTCACAATGGCGGATAATTCGCTTGCCGTAACGCGTATGAGCAATCTGGCTTTAGCATCGCTCGTTCAACAGCAGGTTGGGATTCGTCCACTCATTCATATCGCATGCCGTGACCGCAATCTGATCGGAACGCAATCGCATATGATGGGGCTTGACGCACTTGGCATCGATCACGTGCTCGCGGTAACCGGAGACCCGGCCAGATTCGGGGATTTGCCGGATTCTAAATCGGTGTATGATTTGACTTCCTTCGAGATGATCCGGATGATCAAGCAATTGAATCAAGGAGTAGCATTCTCGGGCAAGCCGCTGAAACAGCATGCGAAATTCGTGGTAGGCGCTGCATTCAATCCGAACGTCCGCTTCCTGGATAAAGCGGTCAAGCGGCTTGAACGCAAGATCGAAACCGGCGCCGATTATATCATGACGCAGCCGGTCTATGATCCGGAGCTTATCATTCAGGTCGCCGAAGCGACGAAGCATCTCCATGTTCCGGTGTTTATCGGCATTATGCCGCTGGCAAGTGGACGCAATGCGGAATATTTGCATAACGAGGTGCCGGGCATTCAGCTCTCCGATGAGGTGCGGAAGCGTATGGCAGGCCTTGAAGGTGAAGCGGGACGGGCAGAAGGCGTGCAGATCGCCAAGGAGCTGCTGGATACAGCCTTGAAGCATTTTAACGGGATTTATTTGATTACTCCTTTTATGTTCTATGATATGACCGTGCAATTGACTGAATATGTATGGGAACAGACGGGCCGCTGAGGGTACTGGCTCGTTTTTTCTCTTTACAGCGCTTTAACACTTGTTCCTCATTCGAAAATGAATTATTATAGAACAATAGGATACACTTGCCATGATGACCTTAACCTGTCCATTGGCAAGTACCAATTCCCCCCCCAGTAACACAGTTTGGAAGCTGCCGGAAGGCCAACGTATGCTCCGGACTTTATTCGTCAAGAATAATGCAATGGGTCTGTTCATTTTTTCCATCATGGCAGGATTGCTGCAACCATTATTCTAACGTACATTATATTTCGTGTTTATATTGCAATCATCATGCACGAGAAAGACCGGAGGGGAACCTGACATGGCCATTAAATTGATTAACATCGGCTTCGGAAACATTGTTTCAGCCAACCGCATTATTTCCATCGTGAGTCCGGAATCAGCGCCGATTAAACGTATCATCCAAGAAGCCCGCGACCGTCACATGCTCATTGATGCGACATACGGCCGGCGTACACGCGCGGTAATCATTACCGACAGCGATCACGTTATCTTGTCCGCCGTTCAGCCGGAAACGGTTGCTCATAGGCTGTCGACGAAGGATGACGATCACGACGAATAGCGACGGGGAGTATTATGAACAGAGGATTGTTAATCGTATTATCCGGCCCTTCGGGAGTCGGCAAAGGTACCGTATGCACGCAGCTTCGGCAGAAGCAGAGCGAGCTGATCTATTCCGTATCAGCGACGACTCGCACGCCAAGGCAGGGAGAGATTGAAGGGATTAATTATTTCTTCAAATCAAGAGAACAGTTTCAAGATATGATAGCCAGAGACGCTTTATTGGAATACGCAGAGTATGTCGGCAATTACTATGGCACACCGCGTGATTTCGTCGAGCGAATGCTTGATTCCGGCAAGGATGTCATTCTTGAAATCGAAGTACAGGGCGCGCTGAAAGTGAAAGAGAAGTTTGCAGAAGGCGTGTTTATCTTCTTGCTTCCCCCATCGCTAGATGTTTTAAAACAGCGCATTACGGGACGCGGCACGGAAAATTCCGATGTCATCGATCACCGAATGTCGGTAGCGGTGGATGAAATGAACTTGATCCGTTATTACGACTATGCGGTCGTCAACGATGAGATCGAAGCCGCATGTCATCGCATACAAAGTATCATAACTGCAGAGCACTGCCGCAAAGAACGGTTTATGGCCGGTTTTGACGCATTCAAGGCGACGACCGAGAAAGCTTAGTGAGGTGAAGCATATGTTGTATCCATCCATTGATGAAATGGTGAAGAAAGTTGACAGCAAATATTCACTTGTTGTTGCCGCATCACGCCGGGCCCGCATGCTGAGGGACGGAATTAAAACAGATCTGCGCCAACCCAAATCTCATAAATTCGTTGGCGTCGCGCTAGAAGAAATTTATCATGATAACGTGCAAGTCGAGAAAGGCAACGAGACGGATGACTAGAGCAGTACTACAATGAAATAGGAAGACCCGATAACAACCCTTGCGGTTGTTATTTTTTTCAAAACAATCAGAAAGTATCAAGATGACGCGCATATTTTCTGTTAATAGGAGCGTGAAGGAATGCTGAAAGGGAAACGAATCCTGCTTGGTATATCGGGGGGTATCGCAGCTTACAAAGCGGCTGCACTCTGCAGCAAATTGGTACAAGCGGGCGCTATTGTGAAGGTCATTATGACAGAATCGGCGACGAAATTCATTACGCCGCTTACGCTGCAGACGCTGTCTCGTCATCCGGTGTATCTCGATACGTTCGACGAGTTCGATCCTTCAGTGGTGTCACATATTGATCTTGCCGACCATGCCGACCTGGTTATCATTGCTCCGGCAACGGCAAACATAATAGCCAAGATGGTGACAGGCCTGGCCGATGACATGCTAAGTACAACCCTTCTTGCTACGACTGCGCCGATTCTTGTTGCGCCTGCGATGAATGTTCATATGTACGCACATCCAGCGGTGGAGAGGAATATGGAGCTGCTCGCGGAGCGGGGGGTTCGCTTCGTTGAGCCCGGTACCGGGCAGCTGGCATGCGGGTATGTGGGGAAAGGACGGCTGGCGGAGCCTGAGGATATCGTGAAGGCTGCGGAGCAATGGTTTACTCAAAGCCAATCCTTGGCTGGTAAACGAGTTCTCGTTACAGCGGGCGGAACGATTGAGCGGCTTGATCCCGTACGTTATCTGACGAACGATTCCTCCGGTTTGATGGGCTTTGCCATTGCTGAAGCCGCGTTGAACCGCGGGGCGGATGTTACCGTCGTTGCCGCGAAGACGGCCATGCAGCCAGGTGCCGGCCTGAACGTGGTTCGAGTCGAATCCGCGGAGGAGATGCTTCAGGCTGTTCTGGAGCGTTATGCAGCGACCGACATTGTCATAAAAGCGGCGGCAGTTGCGGATTACCGTCCGACAACGGTCGCGGCAAGCAAGATCAAAAAAACGGGTGAGCACCTCACTTTGGAGCTTGAGCGTACGACGGACATACTTAAGACGCTGGGTGAGCAAAAGAGTGGCCAATTCTTGGTAGGCTTCGCGGCGGAGACGGATAACGTCAAGGCATATGCGATGGACAAGCTGCAGCGGAAAAATTGCGACTTGGTAGTCGCCAACGACATCACACGCGAAGGTGCCGGGTTCAATGTCGATACGAATATCGTCGATGTATACGGGTCGGAGGGATTGGTTGCAACGCTGCCTCTGTTATCCAAGCGCGAGGTCGCGGACCAGCTATTGACTCTTGTGGCTAACCGGATGGCATCCGGGGAGACGAGGGAATGATTGCCAAAGTTATCGTCGATGTGCCGAGTCGGCAAACGGATCGTCCCTTCGATTATGAAGTGCCAGCCGATATGCAGGGCTGGCTGGAAGTGGGGAGCAGAGTCGGTGTTCCATTCGGCGGCCGTGTCGTGCAGGGATTCGTCGTTGCCATCACAGAAACGGCAGCGGTCGACCGCAAGAAGCTGAAGGCCGTTGCGGAGCTGCTTGATCATACGCCTCCGTTATCTCCTGATTTGATCCAGCTGGCAGAGTGGGTCAGCGATAAGTATTGCTGCACGATGACGACAGCGCTGCAAGCCATGATACCGGCAGCATTGAAAGGGAAAGCAGAAACGACGGTTTCATTGGCTGGCGAAGATCAAACGGTGTTTATTTCTTCTTCCGACTGGGCGGAGTATATGCGCCGGAGTGGAGGATCCGTCAAGCTGTCCGTACTTCAGGAGAGGTTTCCTTCTGCGGCGAACGAAGTGAAGGCGGCCATCCGGGAAGGCGCATTATTGGGGCGCGTCGCCATCCGGGACCGTTTATCCGTGAAGAAGATGCTCACTGTCTTTCCACCGGCCAATCGGGATGAAGCGCTCATGGCACTGGCCGATTGGCCGGCGAGAGCAGCTAAGCAACGTGAAGTCCTCCAATATATGATCGACCATGAAGAGCCGATTACCATGCAGGAGCTTCTAGATCACCTTAAGACAACTTCAGGGACAGTTAAGGCCTTGGCCGAGAAAGGACACATCGTGATCCGGGAGGTCGAGAAGGATCGGGATCCATACGCGGGTCGTGAATTCCGGCGAACCTCACCGCTTCCATTAACGGATGAACAGCAGGCTGTTTTCACGCCAATAGCGGCTGCCATCGACAACCGGGATTCCCGGGTTTTTCTGCTGCATGGAGTGACGGGAAGCGGCAAGACGGAAGTGTATTTGCAGACCATCGAGCATTGCTTGCGGCTTAACAAGCAGGCCATCGTGCTTGTTCCGGAAATTTCACTGACCCCTCAGATGGTCGAACGATTCAAAGGCCGCTTCGGCGATGCCGTAGCCGTTCTGCACAGCAGGCTCTCCAGCGGCGAGAGGTACGATGAATGGCGGAAGATTCGCGAGCGGCGGGCATGTGTAGCCGTAGGCGCCCGCTCAGCCATATTCGCTCCGTTCGACCGGCTCGGCCTCATTATTATTGACGAAGAGCATGAATCCTCTTACAAACAGGAAGAAAGCCCGAAGTATCACGCAAGAGATGTAGCCGTTCAGCGCGCCCGGCAGCATGGCGCTGCGGTAGTGCTTGGTTCGGCGACGCCTTCACTCGAAAGCTACGCGGCTGCGTCCCGCGGAGGGCAAGCCGGCGAGCAGCCAGGCCGGGGATCGGCATTGCTGCCAATGCCTCACCGGGTAGGAGGACGCCCCATGCCGCCCGTTCATCTCGTCGATATGCGGGAGGAGCTCAAGGATGGCAATCGTTCGATGTTCAGCCGGCAGCTGCATCAATCACTCGTCCAGCGGCTGGAACGCGGCGAACAGGCCGTTCTGCTGCTGAACCGCAGAGGGTATTCTACGTTTGTTATGTGCCGCTCATGCGGCTATACCGCGCAATGTCCGCATTGTGACATATCACTAACCTACCATCAGAAATTACGTACGCTTCGATGCCATTACTGCGGACATGCCGAGATGGCGCCGACAGCTTGCCCTTCCTGCGAAAGTGAGCATATCCGATTCTTCGGAACAGGAACGCAGCGGGTGGAAGAAGAGCTGTCCAAGCTGTTCCCCGGTATACGCGTTATCCGCATGGACGTAGATACTACGACAGAGAAAGGCTCCCATGAGAAGTGGCTGACGATGTTTGGGGAGCGTCAAGCTGACGTGCTGCTCGGGACGCAGATGGTGGCGAAAGGGCTCGACTTTCCATATGTTACATTAGTCGGCGTCATTGCAGCAGATACCTCGCTCCATCTGCCCGATTTCAGGGCGGCGGAAAAAACGTTCCAGCTGCTCACTCAGGTGGCAGGGCGTGCAGGACGGCATGAGCTCCCGGGTGAGGTGGTCGTTCAAACCTATAATCCGGATCATTACGCCATCCAAACCGCGCAGCAGCATAATTACGCTTCGTTTATCCAGGAGGAGCTGCGCCACCGCAGATACATGTCCTATCCGCCATACTGCCGGCTTATTCTCATCACACTTTCGCATGAACAGCTTCCGCTTGTCATCGCGGAAGGAGAGAAGCTCGCCGCTATGCTCCGCCAATCCGTTGCGGAGGCCGGATTATCGGCTTCTTCCGAGGAAGGAACGACGGGACGCTTTATGGATATCCTCGGCCCTGTCGCGTCTCCGATTCCAAGAATGAAGGATCGCTATCGTTTTCAATGTATGGTAAAATATCGTGGAAATGTTGACGCGGTCGGCATGCTGAAGCGGGCCGTCAGCTCGCTTGCGGGTTCAAATGGCCAACCTCAGGTTCAGCTTAGTGTAGATGTTGATCCACAGGTCATCTTATAATTTTACATGCGATACAAATCCAAGGAGGGACATGTTTTGGCTATTCGAATAATTGTGAAAGATCCGGATCCCGTCTTGAGAGAGCGGGCAATACAAGTCACTAAATTTAATTCCAATTTGCATAAGTTGCTTACCGATATGGCAGAAACGATGTACGATGCGGAAGGCGTAGGTCTGGCTGCACCTCAGGTCGGCATCTCGAAGCGGGTCATCGTGGTCGACGTTGGGGACGATAATGGGCTGATCGAGATGGTCAACCCGGAAATTGTCGAGCAGGAAGGCGAGCAGATCGGTCCTGAAGGATGCTTGAGCATTCCGAACTTGAACGGTGACGTCCGCAGGTTCCAACAGATTAAGGTCAATGGTTTTGACCGCAACGGCAAACCCATTACGCTGGAGGCATCCGATTATTTGGCACGCGCTTTCCAGCATGAGATTGATCACTTAAACGGCGTATTGTTTACCGATATCGCCGATTCTATATATGACGTGTCTGCAAAGCCGCGCGGACGCGGAGAGTGAGCCTATGCGTATCGTATTCATGGGAACGCCGGATTTCGCCGTACCTTCATTGGAAGCCTTAATTGAGGCAGGTCACGAAATCGCAGCTGTCATCACACAGCCCGATCGGCCCAAAGGCCGCAAAAAAACACTGACACCGCCTCCGGTAAAGGATGCGGCGCTTCATCATGGCTTAACCGTCTATCAACCGGAACGGCTGAGAGGCTCCGACACCGTGGAGAAGATTTCGCTGCTGCAGCCTGATCTCATCGTAACGGCTGCCTATGGACAGATTTTACCCAAAGCGGTTCTGGACATTCCTCCGCTTGGCTGTATTAATGTACATGGGTCTCTTCTGCCGCGCTACCGCGGGGGAGCGCCGATCCAGAGAGCGATCATGAACGGGGAGACTTCTACCGGCGTAACGATCATGTATATGGCGGAGGGGCTCGATACGGGAGATATGATCAGTAGAGTCGAGATCCCGATCCTGCATGAGGACACATCCGGAACGATATTCACGAAGCTTAGCGAAGCCGGGGCCAAGCTGCTTCTGGAGACGCTGCCGGCGATCATTTCCGGTGAAGTCCAAGCTGAGAAGCAAAGCGATACGGATGCCACCTACGCGCCGAACTTGTCCCGCGAGGACGAACGGATGGATTGGAGCCGTCCCGCACTTGCTTTATATAATCAAGTACGCGGACTGCTTCCGATGGCAGGGGCCTTCACACTGCTTCATGGAGAAACGTTCAAGGTGTGGGGATGCGAACCTCTTGAAGAAGGTGAAGAATCCCGGCAGCCTGCAGGAACCGTGCTTCAAACAAACGATAGCGGGATTCTGGTACAGACCGGTGATGGCAGCCTGTTACTAACGGTCATTCAACCGGCCGGCAAGAAAGCAATGCCAGCGGCTGAATGGCTGAAAGGCGCCCGACTGCCGGCAGGCAGCCGTTTCGGCGGGACTGAAGCATGAGCGGGCCGGATACTCGTAAGGATCTTCCGGCCAGCAAGAGACGGAAGAATGGAGGGGGCGGCAGGAAGGCTCCCGGTTCTGCCGCAGCCGTGCGGAATGGAGGGCCCGCCAGTCAAGGCGGGGGCAGCTCACGTAAGCCCAAACCTCAAACGGCTCGCGAAGTTGCGCTCAATACGCTAGTTAAAGTAGCGGCATCCGGTGCATACAGCAATTTGCAATTGAACAGCGCTCTGCAGGAGGCCGGACTAACCCGGCAGGACGCAGGGCTTGCTACAGAGCTCGTTTATGGGACGATTCAGCAGCAGCGTCTGCTCGATTACCGGCTTTCAGGTTTAGTCGCCAAAGGACTGGACAAGCTGAATCCATGGGTACTTCAGCTGCTTCGTCTGAGTGCCTACCAATTGCTCTGTTTGGATCGCATCCCAGCGCATGCTGCGGTCAATGAGGCGGTACAGATTGCGAAGAAGCGGGGACATGCGGGGATTTCCGGGATGGTGAACGGGGTCCTCCGCAATATGGAGCGCCGCTTACAGGAGCTTAGGGGACCGGTGGAAGAGAACAATCCGGTCATCCGTATCGGAGTCACGTACTCCTACCCGGATTGGCTTGTCAAGCGCTGGATTACCGCGTATGGAGAGGCAGAGGCTGAAGCCATTTGCGCGTCAGGGAATGAATCTCCGCATCCAAGCATGCGGGTTAACCGGCTGCGTTTATCGCGAGATGAAGCGCTAAGCCGCTTGGCGGAAGCTGGCTATCAAGCTGCTCCTTCATCTCTTGCTCCAGCCGGCATCATCGTTGATGGAGGCGGTAACCTTGCCTTGATGGACAACTATGCGGAAGGCTTGTGGACGATGCAGGATGAGAGTTCCATGCTCGTCGCAGAGGTTTGCGCCCCTGAGCCTGGTTGGAAGGTGCTCGACTGCTGTGCTGCTCCTGGCGGCAAGTCGACCCATCTCGCTGAGCTCATGGGCGATCAAGGCCGCGTCGTCGCTAACGACGTTCATCCTCATAAACGCCAGTTGATCGACGAGCAGGCTCGCCGTCTCGGATTAGATGCGATCATAACGGAGACAGGGGATGCGGCTGAGCTGTCTGGCCGATTCACGGCTGCTTCGTTCGATCTTGTTCTACTCGACGCTCCTTGTTCGGGATTTGGCGTCATTCGGCGTAAACCCGAGATCAAATGGACCAAAACGCCGGAGGATGTCCAATCGATCGCGGCGCTGCAGCGGCGGTTGTTAGCTGAAGCGGCGAAGCTCGTGCGTCCAGGGGGAACGCTGGTATACAGCACGTGCACGATCGAACGTGAAGAGAATGAGGCACAGGTTGCTGCTTTTCTCAGGGAGAATCCCGATTTTGAATCAGATACGCAGTGGCCGGAGAATGTTCTCCAGCCGCTGCAGAAAGCCGGTGCCGTGAACGGGCAGTTCCAAGGTTACGTGCAGCTGCTGCCCCATCAATTCGGCAGCGACGGATTCTTTATTGCGAAGTTCAAGCACCGCGAATAAGCTGCGAAATAACGCCTATGCCGGCTCTTGTAGCCTGTCATGGGCGTTTGTGGTAAAATAAGCGATGGCGGCGAGTAGCCGTCTAATTCAATGACAAAGAAACAGGTGTGAAACGATGAAACCATTCATCTACGACTATACGCTAGAACAACTGCAAGATTGGATGAAAGAAAATAACGAGCCTGCCTTCCGTGGCGCCCAATTATTCGATTGGCTCTATGTGAAGCGGGTAAAGAGCTTTGAAGATATGAGCAATTTGCCGAAGGCGCTGCGTGAGAAGCTTGACGATCAGTTTCTATTCGTCACGCTCAATGAAATCACGCGTTTCGAATCGAAGGATGGCACCGTTAAGTTCTTATTCGGTTTGCATGATGATCATGCGATCGAGACCGTCATTATGCGCCATAGCTACGGCAACAGCATCTGTGTCACGACACAGGTCGGCTGCCGAATCGGCTGCACATTCTGTGCGTCGACGCTAGGCGGGCTAAAAAGGAACCTGACGGCAGGCGAAATCGTCGCTCAAGTGGTCACCGCGCAGCAAATTCTCGACGAGACGAATGAGCGTGTGTCCAGCATCGTCATCATGGGCTCGGGCGAGCCGTTTGAGAATTACGAGGCAACGATGACATTCCTGCGTAATATGATCCACGAGAAGGGCCTTAATATCGGCCAGCGCCATATTACGGTCTCAACGAGCGGGATCGTCCCGAGCATGTACAAGTTCGCGGAAGAGAACACCCAGATCAACCTCGCCCTCTCGATTCATGCACCGAACGATGCGCTCCGCTCGAAGCTGATGCCGGTAAACCGGCGCTTTCCGTTCGAAGAAGTGATGGAGGCTTGTCATTACTATATTGCGAAGACAGGCCGCAGAATTACATTTGAGTACGCCTTGATCGGAGGCGTCAACGACCAGAGCGAGCATGCTGAAGAGCTGGCGCGGGTGCTCCAAGGGATGCTGTGCCATGTGAACCTGATTCCGGTTAACCATGTACCGGAGCGCAAATATGTACGGACACCCAGAGAACAAATTTTCGAATTTCAACGCATTCTTGAACGCAACAAAATCAATGCCACTATCCGCAGAGAGCAGGGTCATGATATTGCGGCAGCATGCGGACAGCTACGGGCGAAACATATGGAGTCCACGACGGGGTGATCGGTTTTATGAAAATGGCTTATCGCAGCGATATCGGCCGTATTCGGCTTGTTAACGAAGATCGGGCCTGGGGCCAGCAGCAGGGAAGCGGTCTCGTCATCGCCGTTGTGGCGGATGGCATGGGAGGTCATCAGGCTGGCGATGTTGCCAGCCAATTGGCAGTGGATACATTCCGCGATTCCCTGCAAGACATGGATTCCGAATTATCGCTGGATGAGCGCAAGATGCTCATCCGACAAACGATTTTGCAGGCAAACGAAGTGATCTACGATATGGCTTCCCGCAATGATCAGTACCACAATATGGGGACTACGGTCGTTGCAGCGCTTGTTCAAGCGGATGACGGTGTCATTGGCCATATAGGTGACAGCCGCGCTTACAAGCTGCGTGATGGTGAGCTGACCCAGCTGACTGAGGATCATACGCTTGTTAATGAGCTTGCCAAATCCGGACAAATCAGTCCGGAGGAGGCAGCGAATCATCCGCGCCGCAATGTGCTGACAAGAGCGCTTGGGACGGATGCGCAGGTGGAAGTCGACGTACGCGGTATTTCATGGGTAGAGGGCGACATACTGCTTCTATGCAGCGATGGCCTAAGCAATATGGTCACGGATGAACAAATGCGCGAAACGCTGCAGTCGGATGAACTTGATTTGGACGGCAAGGCGGATCGGCTCGTTCAATTGGCACTTCAAGCTGGCGGAGACGATAATATTACGGTCGTCCTGCTGCATCATGCCGACGACACGGAGCAAGAGGGGTGAGCGACATGATTGGACATGAATTAGGTGGAAGGTACGAAATCATCACCCGCATCGGCGGGGGCGGCATGGCGCTCGTTTATAAAGCTCACGATATATTGTTAAACCGGAAAGTAGCGGTTAAGGTGCTGCGCCAGCAGTTTACTCATGATGAGGATTTCATCCGGCGCTTCCGGCGCGAAGCGCAGTCGGCGGCAGCCTTATCCCATCCGAACGTCGTTAGTATTTACGACGTCGGGCAGGAAGAAGATACGCACTACATTGTCATGGAATATGTGGAAGGCCATAATTTGAATGAAATTATTCAGGAGCGTGCGCCACTGCAAACCGAGGAAGCGGTGCACGTTGCTGTACAGATCTGCGATGCGCTAGAACATGCCCATCATAATCAAATTATACATCGCGATATTAAGCCGCATAACATCTTAATCGGTAACAACGGACGTGTCAAAGTGACCGACTTCGGTATTGCGCGTGCTGTGACGTCCTCGACGATTACACAGACGGGATCCGTAGTCGGTTCTGTACATTATTTCTCGCCTGAGCATGCTAAGGGCGTCAGCACCGGGGAGAAATCCGATTTATACTCGCTTGGCATTGTTCTCTACCAGATGCTGACCGGACGACTGCCGTTTCTGGGCGAGAGTCCGATTAGCGTTGCGCTGAAGCATCTGCAGGAGACATTCGAAGAACCTCGCGTTGTTAATCCGTATATCCCGCAGAGCGTGGAGAACATCATATTGCGCGCGATGCGTAAGAATCCGGAAGAACGATATGCATCTGCAGAAGAGATGCTGCATGATCTGGATACATGTCTGCTGCCCGAGCGGCTTGGGGAGCCGAAGATTACGTTCAATTCCCATGCCGGCGATATGGATGAGACGCGCGTGATGCCGGCAATCCGCGGCGGATCGATGGAGACGCTGGCAGCCCCTGCTGTCCCGCGTCCGGAGAAGGCCGAAAAGGATGAGAAGCAGGATGACCGCTGGGATTCGGACGGGTTATCCGAGTCGCCCAAGAGACGTCGATGGGTGAAGCCCGTTATTACGGTCTTTACGACTTTGCTAGTGATTGCTCTTGTCTATTGGGGCGCTATGACCGTGCGGGGTTGGTTCGACATTGATGAGGTGGATGTCCCGTACGTCGTGAACAAGACGGAAACGGCAGCGAGACAGGAACTGGAAAAAGCCGGTCTGAAGATCGAAGAACCGACCGTATATATGGACAAAGAGGGCGTTCCAAAAGACGTTGTGTATGATCAGTCCAAGCAGAATCAACGCGTTAAGGTAGGCTCTTTCATCAAGTTATATGTCAGTACCGGTCCGAAGATGGAGAAAATGGTTGATTATAAGGGCCGATCCTTCAATGAAGTGAGGGAAGAGCTGATCAGCTTAGGTGTATCAGATGAGCGTATCAAGCCGGAAGAGGAATTCAGCGAAGAGAAGCCTGGAACCGTGCTGGGACAGACGCCGGATGCTGACACGGAATTCGACCCGAAGACGGCTTCGTTCACGTTCACGGTCAGCAAAGGACCCGAGACGTTTCCAATGCCGAATTTGATCGGTAAGTCGGAGGCGGATGCAATCAAGGAACTGAAATCATTGGGGCTTAAGGTGAACGAGGCCAATACGGTGCGCGAGCCGAGCTATGGTGAAGCGGGCAAAGTCGTTTCCCAAGATCCGTATAAACCGAATGATTCGGTATCTAAAGGTGCTGAAGTCACATTGACCGTCAGCGGCGGTTTGCCGGACGAGGCGGTCGAATATACTTTTAATATTGTTATCTCGCCTGCTCAAGCCGGCAAAACGAGTGAAATTCGAATCCGATATTCGGATGCCACCGGAGAGAACATCGAGCTCGGCAAAAGCAAAATTAACGATACGCGAACGTTCCCTGTTAAAGTCGTGTTAGGCCCTAATACGGAAGCCAGGGTCGAAATCTACCGGGATGGTGAGTTAGTCGATATCTTCACCAGAACCTATGACGAGATAAAGTCCGGGGCGGAATCGCCTCCTGAGACGGTACCTGGTATGGAACCTCCAGTAGATGAACCGGTACAGACGGAGCCTGACAATAGCAGCAACAATCACGGGGGTAACAATGCCGAACAGCAATGAGGCAACTATCGGTCGGATCGTAAAGGCGCTTAGCGGCTTCTATTATGTACTTCCTGAGGGAGCGGATAAGCAGAGCGTTCCGGTTACATGTCGTGCAAGAGGCATCTTCAAGAAACGCGGGGAATCTCCGCTTGTCGGCGATTTGGTGGAATACGGAATAACGGAGAACGGGGAAGGTACGGTCGATGCCATCCTTCCCCGTGTATCCGAGCTCATCCGGCCGCCGGTTGCGAATATTGATCTGGCGGTGCTCGTATTTTCAGTAACAGAGCCGGCGCTTAATTTGCAGCTGCTGGACAAATTCCTTCTCCATATTGAGCATGCCGGAATTCCGGCGATGTTGTGTTTAAGCAAACAAGATTTGGCTGAGGACGGTCCGGATGCCGCGCAAGCCCGTCACATCATGGATGAGGTTCGCCGTATCTATGAACCGATCGGATACGAGGTATTCTTAACGAGCTCTCATCATGGAGATGGTACCCACGCGCTCTACGATCGCCTCCAGGGACATCTGGCCGTATTTGCCGGTCAATCAGGCGTGGGCAAATCATCGCTGCTGAATGCACTCGTTCCGGGCTTAACAATCGAAACGAATGAAATCAGCAGCCGGCTTGGAAGAGGCAAGCACACGACAAGGCATGTAGAGCTGATTCCGGTCGGACAAGGGTATGTAGCGGATACGCCTGGATTCAGCCAACTGGATTTCGTGGAGCTCGGTATTGAGGAATTAGGCAGCTGCTTCCGCGAGATGAGAGAGCTGTCCGGATCCTGCAAATTCCGCGGCTGCACGCATATACATGAGCCTGGCTGCGCAGTTCTCAAGGCATTGGAGGAAGGGCAAATAGAAGCAAGCCGCCACGAGCATTATGTGCTATTCATGGCGGAGCTGAAAGAGAAAAAGCGGAGGTACTAAATATGTCGATCATCGCACCATCCATTCTGTCGGCGAACTTTGCCGCACTTGCAGACGATATCAAAGACGTAGAACGCGCGGGAGCCGATTGGATACACATTGATGTGATGGACGGCCATTTCGTGCCAAACCTGACGTTTGGCGCACCCGTTATCAGCGCTATAAGGCCCCTTTCAAGGCTGCCATTCGATGTACATCTCATGATTGAACGTCCGGAGAAGCTTATTCCGGATATGATCGAAGCAGGTGCTGACCGCATTACTGTACATGCAGAGGCTTGCACACATCTGCACCGGGTCGTTCATATGATCAAGGAAGCAGGCTTGCCCGCAGGTGTTGCGCTTAATCCGGCGACACCTCTGTCGGCAGTTGAGAATCTTCTGGATGATCTTGATCTTATTCTGATCATGACGGTCAATCCGGGATTTGGCGGCCAGCAATTTATCCCGCAATCGCTGCCTAAGCTTAGGCAGCTTCGGGCCATGCTGGCAGATCGCGGGTTGTCAGGTATTCATATTCAAGTCGATGGGGGCATTAATGCGCATACCTCTGCGCTCGTTCGCGAAGCGGGAGCGGATGTGCTCGTAGCCGGTAATGCGGTATTTACGGAGAAGGACCGAGCGGCTGCAATAGCCTCGCTTCGTTAGGTGAATTCATGGGTGAACGAATAAAGAACAGCTTTCTTGTTGCTCTGTTTAGTTTTGGTTGCGGGCTGATGCTGGCCATATTCCCTTTCATCAATAGCCCGACTAACCTTGTTTTCTCCATATTGGCGCTGATTATCGGCATATTCTTCTTCAAGAGGTTTCCCGGTATCGGAATTCGCATCGTCTTTATCGTGCTTTCGCTTCTATTCTTTCTGCTCGTTACCGTGATCATCACGATGGTGATCTACGCCAAACAAAACCCGGCAGGAGCCTAGAAACAGCGCCTGTTGGAATAGGACAATCCGGCCCTGCATACTATGGTTACATGAACGAAGGTTCGTGTAGCCTTTTTTTTACCGCATATCACTCATCATCGGAAACTTCGTTTGAAGGTTAACACAGCTCATTCCGATGGGTGATGGGAGCCGTTTCGCATGCCTTAATTCAGGTGCAAAGCGACAACGTGTGATACATGGACGGTGCGAAGCCGAGCACGTTTAGGAGGGGATGGAGGATGAAATTTTACACAATCAAGCTGCCGAAGTTTTTGGGCGGGTTTGTGAAAGCGATTTTGAATACATTCCAGAAAAACTGATTCGGCCGCCCAGAAGCATATAACGTGTCGAAGCGAACGGACACACGTCTACAGGATGCCGCCGCAGGATGCGAGGGCGGCTGTTTTCTGTGGGGAGGAAGGACAAAAAGGCACCTGATCGGGATCAGGTGCCTTTCGTTCGTCGCTTCATGATTCGTACTAGACGCGAGTCAATTTGCCCGATTTCAGAGCGCGAGTGCTGACATAAACGCGTTTCGGTTTACCGTCAACGAGAATCCGTACTTTTTGAACGTTAACGCCCCAAGAACGGCGGTTTTTATTGTTCGCGTGCGAAACGTGGTTACCAGTTCCGGGACCTTTGCCCGTGATAAAACATTTGCGAGACATGGAATACACCTCCCTTGAAGAATCCGTGCAAATAAACACACTTAAATATAATAACATAAGAAACTCAAGCGATCAAGACAGAGAGAAGGTTCGAAAACGGAAGAATTCAGGCGTTCTGCGTCGGTTTGACTTCTATATCTTCGAATTTTATAGTACAATGTTGATTAGTCCATAATATATACGGTAAAGGAGTGAACGACCATGCCACTGCAGCTTCAAACAGATTTAGGGAAAGTTATCATTGCAGATCATGTTATCGCTATGCTTGCCGGCTCAGCTGCGCTTGAGTGTTATGGACTTGTCGGTATGGCTTCACGCAAGCAGTTAAAGGACGGTATTACGGAACTGCTCGGTCGGGACAATCTGTCGCGGGGTGTTGAAGTACGCCGAGAGAACGAACGCTTGCACATCGACTTATACATCATCGTTAGCTATGGCACAAAAATATCCGAAGTGGCGCACAATATTCAGTCAAAAGTGAAGTATGTGCTGAATGAGGTAGTTGGTCTGAAGGTCGACTTCATTCATATTTTTGTCCAAGGCGTGCGTGTATCTGGGTAGGAAGGGGAATTAATGTTGAGCAAGCGTTTTATTAACGGATCGGACTTTACCGGGATGGTGCATAGAGGAGCGGAATGTCTGCAGCGTAATGTTGAACGCGTCAATGCACTGAACGTGTTTCCAGTGCCTGATGGCGATACGGGTACGAATATGAATTTAACCATGACCTCCGGGGTACAGGAGCTAGTAAGCAAACCGTCCCCAGCGATAGGAAAAGTTTCGGAAGCGTTTTCGAAGGGACTGCTCATGGGTGCACGGGGAAACTCGGGCGTCATTCTGTCCCAACTGTTTCGCGGCTTTTCCAGGAGCTTAGCAGGACAAGAAGAGGTAAATACGCTGCAGCTTGCAGCTGCTCTTCAGCATGGTGTCGATATGGCATACAAGGCGGTTGTTAAGCCCGTCGAAGGTACGATCCTTACGGTGGCCAAGGAAGCGGCTAAGCATGCCGTCTCCATTGCACGCCGGACGACTGATGTGGTCGAGATGATGCGCGAGGTTCATGACAAGGCCTATGACGCGCTTCAGCGGACACCGGATTTGCTGCCAGTTCTGAAACAGGTAGGCGTCGTAGACTCCGGCGGTCAGGGTCTTGTACATATCTACGAGGGCTTCGTTCTAGCTCTTGGCGAGACAGGCGTGACAGCTGGTCAAGGCAACACTTCGGCAAACCCGACGCCAACCGTTACAAGCCCGGGTGAGCGGACAGGGTACACGGTCTTCGTACCGCAGCAGCCGAGCAGCGCTCAATCCCGTTTATCCACGGAAGCAATTGAGTATTTATACGATATGGAATTTTTCATAAACCGTAAGCTTGCCGGCCGGATGGCAGCGCCATTCGATGAAGCGGCCTTCAAACGGGCTCTGGCAAAAGATGGTGACTCTATTCTTGTCATCGCTGACGATGAGATCATTAAAGTTCATGTGCATTCGCGAAAGCCGGGCGATGTTTTGAACTATGCGCTTCCATACGGCGAGCTGACGGACATCCATATTTTGAACATGCGGGAACAGCATCGTGGCCTGCTGCATGAAGAATCGATTGCAACCGATTCCCAGCATATCAGCGGATCAACCCGCAGTATCGAAGATGAGGCGCTAGGGATGACTGTGCCGGAGGTGCTTACAGGCGCACCCGTCGATTCGGTCCCGGTTGAACAAGCACATGAGTGGGCACCATACGGCATTATCGCCGTAGCAATGGGACAAGGAATCTCTAATATCTTTCTTGACAACAATGTCGACATCGTATTATCCGGCGGACAAACGATGAATCCCAGTACGGAGGATTTCGTGAAGGCCATCGAAGCGCTGCATGCGCAGCACATCTATCTGCTGCCGAATAACGGAAACATTATTCTTGCTGCACAGCAAGCTGTCGAATTATGCGAACGGAACATAACGGTCATTCCGACTCGTACCGTGCCGCAAGGGCTTGCAGCCGTACTCGCCTTCCGGGACGAGGAGACGGCCCCGGTGAATACGGATGCGATGGAACAAGCCGCGAAGCAGGTTCGTTCCGGACAAGTCACGCATGCGGTTCGAGATACTACAATTGATGGGATCGATATTCGCGAAGGTGATTTCATCGGGATCTTGGAGAAGTCGATCGTTGCTTCTTCCCCGGATTTGCAGCAGTCATGCCGTGACTTATTGTCTCGAATGATGGAAGAGGGCGGAGAACTGGTGACGATTCTGACGGGCGAGCAAGCTGATGCTGCAGAAACTTCAGCTCTGTCCGAGTGGATTGAATCGACTTATCTGGATGCGGAGCTTGAGGTGCATGCAGGCGGGCAACCACTGTACCCGTATTTATTTGCAGTTGAATAGGGGGGCTGACCATGAGTACGGTTCGTATTGTGACTGACAGCACGGCGGATATTCCACAGGACATGCGCGAGAAACTGAACATTGAGATCGTCCCGTTGAAGGTATTGTTTGGCGAGGAATCGTTCTTGGATGGCGTTACGATCAGTCCGGAGCAGTTCTATGACAAGCTCACGTCTTCTTCCATGCTTCCAACGACGTCCCAGCCTTCTCCGGTTGAATTTATGGAGACGTACGACCGAATCTTAAACGAAAGCCCGGACGCGACAATTATTTCAATTCATCTTTCTTCGGCGGTCAGCGGGACCTATCAGTCTGCGGTGCTCGGTCATTCATTGCTTGAGCGCGAAGGCGATATCGTCGTCTACGATTCGAAATCGGCCTCTTTTGGTATCGGCATGCTTGTCGTGAAGGCGGCAGAGATGGCTGCTGCGGGCATGTCGAAAGAACAAATCTTAGACGCAATTGAAACGATGAACCAAGACAAGCGGCTTTACTTTCTCGTAGACACGCTGGAATATTTGCAGAAAGGCGGCCGGATCGGGAAGGCAGCAGCTCTGTTTGGTTCGATCTTGAACATCAAACCCATACTGACCCTGGATGATGGCGAAGTAACGGCAATCGATAAAGTGCGCGGCCAGAAGAAAGCCGTCCTGCGTATCCTGGATTTGGTCGCCAAAGATTTCGGCAGCGATCCCGTGGATATGACACTCGCATGGACCACTCACAATGAGCTGGCTCTCGAAATGGGCGAACAGGCGAAGGCTCGCCTTCAAGTTCGAGGCACGCATCATACGAAGATTGGATCCGTCATCGGAACCCATGTCGGTCCTGGGACAGTGGCAATATTCATTAACCGTGTGAAAGGATAGAAATCATGAAGCTGGATGAATTATCGGTCCGGCAAATCAAAGGCGTGAGCGCTCCGAAAGAACAAGAGCTTCACGCCTTTGGCGTCCATTCAGTCGCCGATTTGCTGGATTATTTTCCTTTTCGGTACGAGGATTACCGAATTAGAGGGCTAGCGGAGTCAAAAGATGGCGAGAAAGTCACCATTCAAGGTAAAATTATGAGTGCTGCAACGCTTCAGCGTTATGGGAAGGGCAAGTCAAGGCTCACCTGTAAGGTAGCAGTCGACAACATGCTCGTCACGGCGGTGTGGTTCAACCGGCATTATTTGCAGGAGCAGCTCGCAGCCGGAAGGGAAATTGTGCTGACGGGGAAGTGGGAGCAGCGTCGTCTGCAGTTGACCGTCTCAGAATCCGAATTTCCAGACCGGGGTTCGGTTCGTTCAGGCTCCGTGCAGCCCGTCTACTCCGTCGGGGGCAGCATTACGCAAACATGGATGAGAAAAACGATCCACCAAGCGCTGCTTCAGTATGGACCTATGATCGAAGAGGTTCTTCCGATCGAGCTGGTGGACAAGCATCGGTTGATGCCGCGGCGCGAAGCTATCCGCTGTATACATAATCCCGGCGATACGGACGAAGGACAGGCAGCGAGGCGCCGTTTGGTGTATGAAGAGTTATTCCTGTTTCAACTCAAGCTGCAAGCCTATCGATCGCTTACGCGTACGCGGATGGATGGGGTTGCACATGTGGTTGATGCCGAATCGATTCGCTCCTTTGTGAAGACGCTGCCGTTTGAGCTGACGGATTCGCAGAAGAAGGTTGTCAACGAAATACTCATTGATATGCGCCAGCCTTTCTGTATGAACAGGCTGCTGCAGGGAGATGTCGGCTCCGGGAAGACGGTTGTAGCGGCTATTGCTTTGTTTGCAGCATATAAGGCGGGACATCAGGGTGCGCTAATGGTGCCAACTGAAATATTAGCCGACCAGCACATGAGATCGCTCCAGAAATTGTTTGCAGACATTGGCCTGGAGGTAGGCTTACTAACCGGCAGTATGACCGAGCGAAGGCGCCGTGATGTTCTGGCAGGCTTACAGATGGGTTTAATCGATGTGATCGTCGGAACGCATGCGATCATCCAAGAAGGGGTTAACTTCCGCAGTCTAGGTCTTGTCGTAACCGATGAGCAGCATCGTTTTGGCGTTAACCAGCGAAGTATACTGCGCCGCAAGGGGCTCAATCCGGACGTACTTACGATGACGGCCACGCCTATTCCGCGAACCCTTGCCATTACGGCGTTCGGCGACATGGACGTTTCTACGCTTCGAGAGCGTCCACAAGGCAGGAAGGCGATCCAGTCTTACTGGGTGAAGCATAGCATGCTGGAACGAGTGCTTGGTTTTATTAGACGCGAAGTGGATTTAGGAAGACAGGCTTACTTTATTTGCCCTCTTATTGAGGAATCCGAGAAGCTTGACGTTCAGAACGCGATCGATATGCATGTACAGCTGATGCAAGCCTTCCCTGATCTTAAAGTCGGTCTGCTGCATGGCCGGTTATCCGCGGCAGAGAAGGATGAGGTCATGAAGGCTTTCGGCGACAATGAGGTTCAGGTGCTTGTTGCAACGACTGTCGTCGAGGTTGGGGTTGATGTTCCGAATGCGACGCTGATGATCGTGATGGATGCGGAACGCTTCGGGCTTTCGCAGCTGCACCAGCTGCGCGGGCGTGTCGGACGCGGCGGGCATCAATCGTACTGTGTGCTCATCGCAGATCCCAAATCCGAGGTTGGGCGTGAGCGAATGAAGGTCATGACAGAGACGGATGACGGCTTCGAGGTTGCACGCAGGGATCTGGAGCTGCGCGGGCCTGGCGATTTCTTCGGTACGAAGCAAAGCGGAGTGCCGGATTTCAAACTGGCTGATATGTCCAGCGACTTTGCCGTGCTGGAGGAAGCGCGCGACGATGCCGCCGACCTGACGCATCGTGAAGATTTCTGGACGGCGCCGGCTTTAAGCCGGCTGCATGAAATATTGAAGAACGATCAACTTTTTCAAGGTGATTTACTGGACTAGATATCTTCATTCGGTACGCGGCATATAGTAGAACGAAGGGCTGTGAGCAGCCGGACGGAGGTGCTAAGCCGCGTATGAGTTATACCAAGTACGGCATACGGCCGGAGTTTATCGAGCGCGTAAAGGTAAAGATGAAGAATCCGGTCACCAAGGACCGAATTAAGAAAGTCGTCGAAGGCGTGAACAAGTACGATCTGCAGGACCGAGTGAAGGTTCGCCGATTGATTCGAACCGCGGCAGGAATATTGCATGAAAATATGACCGAAGCCCAAGAGGAGCAGCTCATCGCGTTCGTGATCGGCCAGAAGATCGATCCGAACAATACGCTGCATCTGCTGAAATTATGGGCCATGTTCCGCTGACTGCAAAGTCAGCGGTATTTTTTTATTCCCATATGGAGAAGGACAGATGCAGCTGCTGCCTGTGGCTAATTCAGGGTTACAAGGATATCGGTTCTATACAAGCAGGCTCGTCCTGCTTGACGTTCCCTACTCCCGGTGCGACGGGATAGGCCTCCAGCTCTTCAGCAGGATAGGGGCGATACAGCGGTACAAATAGATCGGGATCTTGGAGACGCCGGTCAAGCCACCGTACCTCGTTATCCGGACTTAATAGGACGGGCATTCGGTCGTGTATGGGGGACATCAGTGAATTAGGCGTTGTGGTCAGAATGGTGCAGGTGTTCAGCTTCGCACCGTCAGGGGCAAGCCAAGTGTCATAAAGTCCCGCCATGCTGAATAGGCTCCGATCGCGGCGGACGATACGCATCGGCTGCTTCACTCCTCCATCCTTCTTCCATTCATAGAAACCATCTGCGGGGATAATGCAGCGTTTGCGGCGGATCAATGATTTGAAAGCCGGCTTGTCCGCTACGGTTTCTGCACGCGCGTTGAGCATTTTATTCCCGATCTTCGGATCATCCGCCCACGAAGGAACCAAACCCCACTTCAATTCGCCAAGCCGATTACGTTCTCCGTCATTCACGATGGCGAGAATCATTTGTCCCGGAGCGACATTATATTTCGGACGGTGGAAAGGCACGGTCGTTTCACCAATCCAATAGCGCAGCATCAATTCTTCCAGTGATACAGTTATCGTATAGCGCCCGCACATGTACAATCACGCTCCTTCTCTAGGCTTTATTATACTATAGGAGCTCCTTAGTCAAAAGCGGTCGCGAACAGCGATCCTCAGTTGATTTATCATCCGATTAACCCTGTGCAACGATGGCTAACTAAACCTTTGCTTGCCTATACTGAATGTTAGAAGCAGGTACAAAAAGGGGGTTAACGATGAAGGCGGGTGAGAAAGGAAAGCATATACGTGAAGTGATGAACGGACTTGTCCGCTGGTTAAGGCTTTCATTACATGGGGTCAAAAATCGGCTAACGGGCAAATGGCTGCCGCGAGCCCAATCCGATCGATTGTCCAAGCCGGCGAGACCGCCTCTGCTGCGCGAGACCGCGGTGAAACCGTTAAGAACGGCATGGGCTGCTCTAGAATACGAATACGATCAAATGCAGGACGAGCATGAGGCGCGGGAAGAGTCTAAGGGGCATGGGATCCAGCCCCCAGATCAGGGAGCTGCAGAAAGAAGTGATATGGAGCGGGACTTGATTGAACGGATTAAACGAGATACGGCTGCAGCCAATCGCAACAATGTGACACGAACGGAAGCTTATCGGGAAATGTATTTCCGTCGTCCGGAGCTGCATTGGGCGCTTTTGGCGCATCTGGTTTCGCGTAACGGGGGATATAATATGACCGACTTGCGGGGTGAGCTGCTGCCGCGGCTGTTGGAGGAACAGCAGGCCTCGTCGACCTTCCAAATGCTGGAGAGAATCAACTCGCTCATTTTTGCTGACGCGTATCCTCAGTTATTATTATACGAAGCAGGAAGAAAAACAGGCCGGGAGCTCACGCATTTGCTGTCTAGTTTCCAGATTTCGCGATTTATGGTGCCCGTTTGGTCGCATTTTTGGCAGCGGCAGGATTCGGCTGTGCTGACAACAGCGCTCATCGTGAATGAACAGCATTATATCGAAGGGCGGATCGTGCAGGATTCGTACTATCGCGATCGCGTACTGGAGACGCTCGCTTTCATGATGCAAGCGCCATTACAAACCAATGCGGTGTTTATGCCATACGGTGCGCCGCAAGCTGGGGAGATGAGGCTGGCTGGTCTCATCCTGGAGCATTTTGACGACCTGGTCGAGCGGATCGAATTCGGCAAACGGCTGTATGCCGTTTTATTTGGGGTGGATGCCGTACGGGAAGGGGTGTTGGCATTCGTACGTTGTGTCCAGCATAGCGGATCGCGTTCGGACTATGCCCCCCATCTATTCACGGTGGCGAAGCCCGTTCATTCGTCCAAACGGTATAAACAGAAACTGGACGGCTGCCGTATCATGCGCGGCAGAACGCCGATCTATAGTCCGACCTTAGTTGATGCGTGGCCCGACCAGCCTGTAGAGGCCTCTCGCTCCAACCAGGACTGGTTTACAACATCCGCCGCCGTTGAACGATATTTTCAGCGTCTGCCGCTGCCGGAAGAGTTCGAGGTGACGGAGGCCTACTGCCGAAGCCTGAACGAACTCGAGCTCGCTGTTCAAGCGGCAGAGCGGCTTGGCCTGTCTGAGAAGCCGTAGAGGCGACTGCATCGCGGCAAGGCTGCTTTTAGGGGGTTGGCCTGTCCTTTAGTGCTGCTTGGCAAACAGCAGCCATACTCGTGGGAAGGGTTCAGAGACAAAAGTCTCGTAGCCTCGCCTTTCTAGCTCCATAGCAAGCAGGTCTGCGTCTTTAGAGCGCGCAGCTGATCGCTCCGATAGGTGATCTTCGTTGGATATCGGTGTACCTTCGTAATCGGATATCCCTGCTAAACAAATTCGCCCCCCGGGCAGAAGAATGCGATCCATCTCAGCCAGAGCAAGCAGCTGCTCACGCGGATCGAGTGTATGAAGCGTGAAGGTACTGACGGTAAAGTGAAAGGTCGGCTTCTGAAAAGGCAATGCGAGCAAGTTCCCGAGCTTTGCCTCGATATGCGGGTATTGCCTGCGAAGCATTGCCAACATAGCAGGAGACTGCTCTACGGCGGTCATATCAGCGCCATCGCGGGACAGCCGATCCGCCAATACACCCGTACCTGCCCCTAAGTCCACGCCAAGCTCCGCTTCAGCCGGTTCCAGCCATTGCTGGACCTGAATATGGGCCTGTTCATACTGCCGGTTGTCAATATGAGGTGCCAGCGCTTGCAGGATAGCATCCTCGCGGTACTGGGCTGCAAGCCCGTCGTAGTCGAAACGGTCTCGCCATGAATCGCGTATCGAAGCAGCCTCGCGGACATGCGACGCTGCATTCTCGATTTCAGACAACGTGAGGCCGCCTTTGCTGAATCCATCCCGCATAACGGAATCCAACGCCTGTAGAGCAAGGGATAGATTGCTCCATTCCCGGTAGATCGCCTGCCGTGATGCATCCAGTTTACTCAACAGCTGTTGCTGCTCCCCGGTAGAAGCAGCGGCTTCTTTACTTGCCATTGCATCGCGAATAGCCGTAACCGGAAGACCGAGGTCACGGAACGAGACGATCCAGCGCAAACGTCTTATATCCTCGTCCCCATAGGTACGGTAACCGTTCTCGGGGGATTTTGCCGGGGACAGAAGTCCTTTCTCCTCATAAAAACGAATTGCCCGGGGCGTTGTCCCGAGCAATTTCGCTGCTTCGTGTATATGTATCCGCATGGAATCCATCACCTCAGCTCTTATTGTAAACGTTGACGCTGCGTCAACGTCAAGCCTCTATCGTCGATTCAGCAGCTCCCAGCGATAGACGTATTCGAATATAAATTCGAATGCCTCCAAATGCCGTTTCGCTTCGAATGCGTTGGCGCCCCATGCATAAATGCCGTGCTTGCGCAGCATAATGCCCGGAATGCGCGGGTCCAGCCGCTCTGTAACCTCAGGAACGATACTCGGAATATGCGCGAAATTCGAGACGATCGGAATTTCAATATGCGCCTCTTCCTCCCAAATATTGAACGCTTTGATCAGCTCAACGCCATCCACCGGAATGGATTTGCGGCTCCAGAACAGCTCGGAAACGATGCTGTTGAATACGCTGTGGATATGAAAGATCGCGCCGCAGCCAGTCAAACGGTAGATTTCACTATGAATAAGCGTCTCAGCGGAAGGCTTTAGGCTTGTTTTCTCGCAGGCTTGTCCGCTTTGATCGACGAATAGAAAATCCTCCGGTGTTGAAATCGATTTATCTTTGCCGCTAGCGGTAATGGCAAACTGAAAGTTATCCGCTTCGAATTCACCGACGCGTACAGATAAGTTTCCGCTCGTTCCGGGAAACCAGCCTCGCGAGGCAAATAAGCTCTTTACCTCACGCAGCTCAGATAGCGCCCGTTGTTTATCCTCCAAAGGAACGTCTTGAATGGTCATCGAACATTAGCCTCCTCTTGCTGCAATATGGCGATCACGTCATGGAACGTGTTGAATTCGTGGTAAGGCAATCCCAGCTCTACGCATTTCGTTGTCAGATGAGAGCGTGAGAATACGATGTCAGCCAGCTTGGCGCCCTCAAAATCAGTTACGCTATCGCCAATTAAGATGCGCGTATATTGCTCGGTTGGGAAGCGGCGTATAATGGTTGGTTTGCACATTCCGCAATCGTTGCTGCAATCATCATCACAGGGGTGGGGCCAGGTTATCTCGATCCGCTCGCCGGTGAAGTCACTGCCGTTGCAGAAGATATGGTCAGCCGGTATGCCGTAAGGGGCTAATAAAGCATTCACGAAGAAATCAATGCCCCCGCTTGTGACGTAAAATTCAATATCATTCGCCCTGCAGTATGCCAGCAGTTCATCAAATCCGCTTCGGATACGGGCATTGCTTATAGCAAAATCGGTAACATCGCTTTGCATCGAGGATGGCAGAAGACGGAACAGCTCCCCGACGCCCTGCTGGATCGACTTGCGCTGGCCAATAATATCGTCAACGATCGGCTCCCAGCCCGGCGGATTGAAATGCTTGATGATCGCAATAATGTTATCGTTCTCTGTAATCGTTCCATCGAAATCACAGAAGATGACGCGCTTCTTGTTTGCGGCGTCCGAACTACGTGAAGTCATTCCTTATACCCCCATAATTCTATTGCTGCTTTCAGTGCCTCCTTGCCCGGCTGAGCGGCTGCTTCCGGCAATGAAATCCCTTCTTGCGCAGCGGCCATTGCTTGGCGGAACGCTTGACCACCTGCTGCTGTCCCCTGCGGGTGACCGTGAATGCCTCCACCCGCATTGACGACGACGTCATGACCGAAATCACGGAGAATGAGCGGTACGAGTCCAGGATGGATGCCTGCGGAGGGGACAGGGAAGCTGCTGCGAACCGGTAAAGCGGGATCGATCAAGGCAGCTTGAACAGCCAGATTCTCTTCCTTAGGCATCACGACAGAGCCGTAAGGGGAAGGGAATAAGACGAGATCCGCGCCAGCGAGCCGCATTAGCTTGCCAAGCAAGAGAGGTGCGGCTATTCCGTAATGCGGAGAAGGATAGAATGCGCCGGCCATAGCCGGATGCGCCGCGATCGGAACCTGAATGCCGGGATCGCTGCTCAGCTCATGCAGAACATCATAGCCATAGGCAAGCGCATTAAAGAGAAGCGCGTTGGCACCGGCAGCGATGGCTCGTTTGGCATTAGCGGCAAGCTGGGATGTAGGTCCGGTCAGATTGACGGCGTATAGCAGTTTTTGACCCGTTTCTGATTCGGCTTGACGTGCAGCCTCCATGCAGGTTTCTACACGCTTCTCAAGAGGCGTTAGCGGGTTCTCGAACAAGATCTCGTCATCCTTGATAAGATCGACGCCTCCAAGCGCTTGACGATAGAACTGTTCGCGCAAGTTCGGAAGATCATGCCCAATGACCGACTTGAAGATGCTCATCAGCAGCGGACGATCATGTATGCCCAGCAGCTCGCGAACGCCGCCGATGCCCAGCTTCGGACCAGGGAAAGCTTCTGTGAAAGCAGGGGAGAAGTCCAGGTCAAGCAGCTTGATACGACCATCCATGGACAGTTTGCCGAAGACGGTCACAAGCAGGGCAGGGAGATCGCGGCTGAAATTGACATCGGGGTAAGCGATTCTCAAATCCGCATAACGCTCGCCAGGCTGCAGATCTTCAGGTTCGTGCACGGTAACCGAAATGACACGGCCCAGATGCTTTTCCATCTCAGCCTTGCGCGCTTCGGGCAAATCCGTCCAACTGCCGACGGTCAGGCCAACCGCAATACCGAGCGCTTTTTTATTAAAATCGGCTTTATCGTCATAGCACCGGTAAGTGGCAACACACATAGAACTTGTCAAGATAGGGCACTCCTTTCAATGTCGGCTCCCATTTCGGAAGCGCGCTCGGCTGCTCGAGCGACAGCACGGATAATGCCATTCGAGAAATCATGCTTATCGAGCGTCTCTATAGCCGCTTGCGTGGATCCGTTCGGCGAAGTTACCTTGCGCCTCAACTCAGCCGGGTTCTCGCCGGTCGATTTTACCATCTGCGCAGCGCCGAGAACGGTTTGCACAGTCAGATCCCGAGAGGCCTCTTCAGACAGACCAAGCTTGACACCGGCTTCGATCATGGCTTCCATCAGATAATAAACATATGCTGGTCCGCTGCCGGAAACTCCAGTCACCGCCTCGATTAGAGGCTCTTCAACGATTGCCGTTAAGCCGATGGCTTCGAACATGGTTTGTGCCAATTGGCGCTGGTTATCGTCCACCGACGAGGAGAAGCTGATGCCTGTGGCACCGAGTCCAATGGTACTGGACGTGTTGGGCATGGTGCGGACAATTGGAGCGGGCTGACCAAGCAGCTGCTCGATCGTACGAATAGACAAGCCCGCTATGACCGATACGATCATTTGCTTAGATGTGACGATTCCTTGCAGCTTACGGATTGCGTCAGCAGCATCTTTGGGCTTCATGCTGAGAAAGATCACATCCGCCTCATGGAGCATCGACCGCTGCGCTTTCGCATCCAACTCCGAAGAAACCTGAACGCCATAGCGGTCTGCCAGTTCTTCAAGGCGACCCATATTGCTGCGGTTGAGCATCGACACCCGCGACGGCTCAGCCAATCCCCGGTCTAGCAGACCGCGAACGATGGCCTCCGCCATCGAACCCGCCCCATAGAAACAAAGACGAAGAGAATTGGTTTCGGTCTTCAGCCCAGATGAAGAAGATAATAAAGTCATTGCATTCACCTCTTGAACATTATTATGAAGTTATCGAGAAGAAGCATACCAGGGCATCAACGAAAAGAGGTCTCCGCCAAGCAATGTCTTTGCAGAACGAGGTTACCCGCGAATTTGACCATTTCCGTGAATGAGGTATTTGGTTGACGTCAGAGCCGGCAGACCCATCGGTCCGCGAGCATGAAGCTTCTGTGTACTAATTCCGATTTCGGCACCGAAGCCAAATTCGAAGCCATCCGTAAATCTTGTCGATGCATTATGATATACCGCCGCGGCATCGACCTCCTGCTGGAAGCGGGCGGCATGTGCTTCATTCTCCGTGACGATACATTCGGAATGCATCGTACCGAACTGTGCAATGTGGGACAGAGCCTCATCTAAGTCGCGAACGACGCGAATATTAAGAATATAGTCGTTATATTCCGTCGCATAATCGGCATCAGATGCTGCTTGCGCTTCCGCTACGATTTCCATCGTCCGCGGGCAGCCGCGGAGCTGAACAACTGCCTTCAAGAAACGATCCGCCAGCTCCCGAAGATGATTTGCAGCGAATGCTTCATGAACGAGGAGCGTCTCCATGGCGTTGCAAACAGATGGTCGCTGCACCTTGGCGTTGAAAGCAATATCCGATGCCATTGCGAAGTCTGCGCTCTCATCGATAAACGTGTGGCATATACCGGCGCCTGTTTCGATGACAGGTACTGTGGCATTGTCTACGACGTTGCGTATGAGAGATGCGCCTCCTCGCGGAATGACAACGTCGAGCAGGCCGTTTAACTTCAGCATCTCATCTACGGAGGAGCGGTTGGCATCTTCAACTAACTGCAGAGCATCGGCTGGCATGTCGGTGCTTTGAAGCGCGCTGCGCAGAACCTCGACAATCTTGCGGTTTGTTTCAAGTGCGGCGGATCCGCCTCGCAGGACGACGGTGTTGCCGGTTTTGAGACAGAGACCTGCGGCGTCGACCGTCACGTTCGGTCTAGCTTCGTAGATCATGCCGATCACACCGAGGGGGACGGATATTTTCTTCACTTGAATACCATTCGGACGATCAAATGATTCCAGTAAAAGACCGACAGGGTCGGGCAGGGTGATAATTTGGCGCAAGCCCTCCGCGATTCCCGCAATGCGGTTCTCCGTAAGCGTCAGCCGATCCAGCAAAGATTCACTGGTCCCTTTGCTGCGTCCATGATTAATATCTGCCGAATTGGCATCAATAATTGCGGCTTGTTCCTTCTGGAGCGCATCGGCCATAACCGCCAGGGCGTGGTTCTTCTGTTCGGTCGTCAAGCGATTCGTAACTGCAGCCGCGCTCTTGGCGAGCTGGGCTTTCGTCCTCACTTCAGTCATGGTTGTTCCTCCTAAAAGTTTTGTGAGCTCATCGCTTCGCAGAAGCGATATCGAGCAAAACTGACATCGGAAGCATAGGCTTTGTTTTGTGAGCTCATCGCTTCGCAGAAGCGATATCGAGCAAAACTGACATCGGAAGCATAGGCTTTGTTTTGTGAGCTCATCGCTTCGCAGAAGCGATATCGAGCAAAACTGACATCGGAAGCATAGGCTTTGTTTTGTGAGCTCATCGCTTCGCAGAAGCGATATCGAGCAAAACTGGCATCGTAAGCATAAGCTTTGTTTTGTGAGCTCATCGCTTCGCAGAAGCAATATCGAGCAAAACTGACATCGGAAGCATAGGCTTGGTTTCTATTATATTAGGACAGTGTGACCCATTCATCACGATGAATGACTTCGATACGGCTCACTTCGACACGGCGGCGCACTTCATCTGTGCTCAAACCAGCCACGGCTTTAATCTGCCATGCATCATAATTAACAACGCCGCGACCGATCGTGTGCTGGCTGGAGTTGATCACTTCTACGACATCCCCGCTATGAAAATCGCCGTCGATTTCTCGAATACCGACTGGCAGCAGGCTGCTTCCGCCTTGGAGCAGCGCTTTCTCGGCCCCATCATCGACCGTAATCTGGCCTTTTGGCTGCGAATGAAAACCGACCCATTGCTTCTTCATGGTCAAGGTATGAAGGCTGGTGTCAAAGTACGTGCCTTTACCAAATCCGTCAACTGCCAGGCGCAGGTCGCCAGGCTCCATGACACGTCCGATGAAAGCCGGTACGCCGCCCCGCATAGCAATACGCGCGGCTTCGATTTTGGATCGCATTCCACCCGTACCGACGGAGGAGCCTGCACCACCTGCGATTTTCATAATATCCTCCGATATTTGCGAGACGCGATCGATTCGAAGGGCAGCCGGGTTTTTCCGCGGATCCTCGGTATACAAACCGTCGGTGTCCGTCAAAATAAGGAGGTGCTTCGCCTGGACTAAATTCGCGACAAGTGCGGATAGAGTATCATTGTCGCCGAATTTCATATGAAGCTCGTCGGTCGCGACCGTATCGTTCTCGTTAATAATCGGAACGGTACGCTGACGCAGCAGCTCTTCGATTGTCATTCGCGCATTCTGTATGCGCCTTTGGTTGGAAAAGTCAGTGCGGGTCAGTAGAATCTGAGCAACCCCGTTGCCGGTTCCGCCATAGGCTTCGAAAGCTTCTTGATAGGCTTGCATCAACAGCGCTTGGCCGACTGCGGCTGCAGCCTGCTTGTGATGGACGAGCTTCGGCCTAGATTCGTAACCGATTCGCCGAAAGCCTGCAGCGACAGCCCCGGATGTTACGAGCAGCACCTGATAGCCTCTTTCATGCAGGGCAGCCAGCTCATTCGAGAAGAAGGAAATCCGGTCACGATTGAGACCGCCTTCGTCCGAAGTTAGCGAGCTGCTGCCGATTTTGACTACAATACGTTCCGTCATCGACAATCGTTCCCTTTCCCTGGGTTACCGCGAAACATGGCTGGACAATAAAAAAACTCCCGCCCCTTATAAGATATAAAGGACGAAAGTATGACTTCCGCGGTACCACCTTTGTTGACAGCCGTCATGTCAGACATGGGCCATCCCGCTTCACAGCCTAATAACAGCAGGCACTGTCCGGTTCATCACCGGCCGTTCAGGGGTGGGTGTTCGGCAAAGTACGCGGTAAATTCTCCCAGCTAACGAATTTACTCTCTGTGCGCGTCGCAAGCTTGCTTACTTGGCCCCATCATAACGTTTGGTGTTCAATTACTTGTTAGCATATCATGTTCAATCGTCGCGTGTAAAGCATTCATGGCGCCAATTGCGCTTGCTGAACTAATCGAATAACCCCAGCCGTCCAATGCGCATAATCGCTTCCTCCATACGGGCTTCGGGCGCCAGCAGGCCTAGACGCACATAGCCTTCGCCATGCTCGCCGAAACCTATGCCGGGTGCGACGACAACGTCGGCTTGCTCGAGCACGAGGTCGGCAAATGAAGCGGATGTATGGCCTTTAGGCACCGGCAGCCAGCAGAAGAACGATCCGCCCGGCTTGTCCGCTTTCCAGCCTACGCGTTCCAAGGCATGAAATACGGCATTGAGGCGGGATTGATACATATCCACCAGCTCGGTTACACAGGCTTGAGAAGCGTTCAAGGCTTCGGCTGCAGCCGCCTGAATACCGCCAAACAAACTGCAGTAATAGTGATCTTGAATTAAGTTGATAAGACCCACGATCTCGGCATTGCCGATGGCAAATCCAACGCGCCATCCCGCCATATTATAGGTTTTGGATAAAGTGTAGAACTCGACGCCGACTTCTTTCGCTCCGGGTGTCTGTAAGAAGCTGATGGGCTGCTGCCCGTCGAAGCCGATTGCGCCGTAAGCAAAATCGCTGGCAACAGCAATTCCATACTTCTGGGCAAAGTCTACGGTTCTTGCATAAAAGTCCGCATTCGCGACTGCACCGGTCGGATTGTTCGGGTAATTAATGAACATCAGTTTGGCTTGATCGGCGATTTCTGAAGGGATGGCTTCATAATCGGGAAGAAACGCGTTGTTTGCCGTAAGCGGCATGTATTCCATCCGACCGCCCGCGAGCGCTACGCCTGACCAATAATCAGGATAACCCGGGTCGGGCACTAAGCAGAGGTCTCCGGGATTAAGCAAGCATTGGCTGATTTCGATAAGACCGGTTTTTCCGCCGAAGAGGATCGCCACTTCTTTCTCAGGATCAAGCTCAACGCCATAGTCTTCCTTGTAACGCTTGACGACAGCTTCTTTCAGGAAACCATAGCCGCTGAACGGCGGGTAGCGGTGATAGGTCGGATTCGTCGCAGCTTCCTGCAGGGCGCTGACGATGTGAGGGGGCGTTGGCTGGTCGGGATTGCCCTGCCCCAGATTGATAACGTCTCGGCCCTTAGCCGCTTGCTCATTCGCTCTGCGAACAAGCCCGGTAAAAAATTGCGTCGGCAAACCCGTCATCCGGTCTGCAGGTTGTATAGGAACATGAACGTATTTCGCCCGGTCCATTCTCTTCACTCCACTTCTTTCTTCTGACTAGAAATGCTCCATTAAGGAATCGTAACCTAAATGTAGCATGATTCCAAAACCATGTCGAGAGGTCGGAATTGCGTGGCGGGAAGAGAACGGAGCATGTCGATTACTGGATATCCATCAGCTTCAAGAAAGGTTTGATGTCAGCTTTGAATTGAAGTAAATAAGGTTTACGGTTCTCATCGAATACGAGAAGAAGCTGCGGCTTCTTCGGACAGTAGAATAAAAAGATGTCAGTTGTGCGAATCGTTATCGCTCCGGTATTAACGGTTTTAGGCTGGGCAAGCGGAATCCGGAACACATGCCCGCACTTGTCATCCGCTTGTATTTGCGGTGATAATCCCGTAACCGAACCGAGCCAGGTATCGGCTATTTTTTGGAAATCGGCGTTGTTGGGAATCGACTTTACGACTTTTCCCGCAACGACATCGAATGCTTGAACCGGCCGAAGCTCCCCGGTTCCTTCGTCAGCCGCATGGGTTGCAGCGGCATAAGGCATCATGAAACATAAGGCGAGCATACAGATGACCGCCAATTTGATTCTTGTGAGTCGCATCTTAAATCTCCTTTCGCTTCCTTGATAATGGTTCTTCGTTACGATGCCCATCTTGACAGCGAACCATGAGAAGGTATCATAAGGTAAAAGCGATGAGCTATGGTGAATAAGGAGGCGGTACGATATGACAACTCAGAAGCTGCGGCTTGCCTTGCTGCAAATGCACGTTGAAGCCGGCAGCCCGGATGCTAACTTCCGCCGGTTGACGGATATGCTGGAAGAGGCGGTAAATACCGGGGATAAGCCGGATTTGATCATGTTTCCGGAAATGTGGAATACGGGGTATGCGCTGGATCAGATTAGCGGGCTGGCCGATTCGCATGGCGAACGGACCAAAGCGCTGCTGTCGGCCTTCAGCCGCAAGCATGGCGTCCAAATTGTCGGAGGCTCGATTGCCGAAGGACGGGAGGACGGTGTATACAATACGATTTATGTATTTGACGAAGAGGGGAACGTTCAGGCGGACTATTCTAAGATCCATCTGTTCCGGCTGATGGATGAGGAGAAGCATCTGCAGGCGGGGGATAAGATTGGCCGATTCACGGCCGGTAAGACCGAAGCAGGCATGATGATATGCTATGATATCCGATTCCCGGAGCTTGCGCGGAAGCTAGCGCTTGCCGGAACCAAGATGTTGTTCGTTCCGGCGCAATGGCCCAACCCAAGGCTGCATCATTGGCGTACGCTGCTCTTAGCCAGGGCGATCGAGAACCAGATGTTCGTGATCGCCTGCAACCGGTGCGGCACGAGCGGTACCAGCACGTTCTTCGGTCATTCCATAATCATCGATCCGTGGGGTGAAGTGATCGCAGAGGCAGGGGAAGAGGAGACGATTCTCCGTGCCGAAATCGATGTATCGCTCGTTGATCAGGTTCGCAGCAAAATCCCGGTATTCGAGGATCGCAGACCCTCGCTTTACGAATCATAATGCTCTTCTAAAGTCGTCTTCATCGTGGAGATGAAGGCTTCCGCCGCTTTCGACAGATACCGGCCTTTGCGGCTGGCGATAACGAGCGTCCGTGATGGTATGGGAGCAGCAAACGGCAAATAGACGGGGGTTAATTCACTCCACTTGGCACGCGCGACCATCTTCGGAACGAAGGCAATCCCCATTCCAGCCGCAACGAGCGATTGTACGGTTTCGATATTGACACTCTCAAAGACGATTCGCGGCTCGAATCCGCCTTTGCTGCAGAGCTCGAAGGCGATTTGCCGGAAGCCCTGACCTTTCTTCAATACGATAAACGGTTCGGCGGACAAATTGGCAATTTCCACCGGAGCACCCTTGGAAGCCAGCGGATGGCCGGGAGGTACTGCCAGACATATTTCTTCTTCTATAATAGGCTCCCATGAAAGCGAAGGATCCACCAGCGGCAGGGATAGCAGGCTTAAATCGGTTTGTCCGCTGGCGGTGAATTGCTCCAGTCTGGCAGAGCTGTCCTCGACGAGCATCACTTCGATTTCCGGGTAAAGCTTGGCGAATACAGGCAGCACCAGCGGCAGGACATGGGATCCGGTCATGGGGAGGCTGCCGACCACAAGCTTTCCTTTACGCATGTGGGCTAGATCGTCAAGCTCCTGTTTTAACTGCTCCACACTGTCCAGAATATGCTGGGCTTTGTTCACGAAAACATCGCCGGCGTGCGTCAGTTCCACCGAATTCGTCGTTCGGCGGAACAAGAGCACGCCGATTTCTTTCTCCAGCTTCGATAATTGCTGGCTAAGAGAAGGCTGTGCTATATGCAGCTTCTCCGCAGCTCGCGAGAAGTTCTTTTCCTGGGCGATTTGAAGAACATATTGTAATTGTCGGAATTCCATGAATGATGCTCCTTTGTGCAGATGGTAGTTGAAATCGATTGTCTTATCATAGGTTATACCTATTGCTGTTATAGAAATTATATCTTAGAACAATGAAGAAAGAAATGCTATGATGTCGTTAACGGATTTATGAGCAGGTATTAATGAAATCATGAGGTGATTCTAATGGCAAAAAAAACGATGTTTGAGAAAATCTGGGACAACCACGTCATTCATTCAGAAGCCGGTAAGCCGAGCGTTCTGTATATTGATCTGCACTTGGTTCACGAAGTGACGTCCCCGCAAGCGTTCGAAGGACTCCGGCTGAGCGGTCGGAAAGTACGTCGTCCTGAATTGACATTTGCTACGATGGACCATAACGTCCCGACGAAGGATCGCTTCAATATTACAGATCCGATCTCGAAGCAGCAAATTGATACACTTACACAGAACTGCAAAGACTTCGGCGTTACACTGTTTGACCTGGACAGCATCGATCAAGGTGTTGTTCACGTCATGGGTCCTGAGCTTGGCCTGACGCATCCGGGCAAAACAATCGTGTGCGGCGACAGCCATACTTCGACGCACGGCGCTTTCGGGGCACTGGCCTTCGGCATTGGCACCAGCGAAGTGGAGCATGTCATGGCCACTCAATGTCTGCAGCAAGCTAAGCCCAAAACAATGGAAGTTAAATTCATCGGAAGCCGCAAGCCCGGCGTAACTGCGAAGGACTTGATTCTCGGTGTTATCGCACAATACGGCACGGACTTTGCAACCGGTTATGTTATTGAATACACAGGCGATGCCATCAGCTCGCTGTCGATGGAAGAGCGTATGACCGTATGTAATATGTCGATCGAGGGCGGCGCTCGCGCAGGCTTGATCGCGCCGGACCAAACGACATTCGAATATCTGCGTGGACGTGAATATGCGCCTCAAGGCGAAGCATATGACCGTGCGGTAGCGGCTTGGGAGCAGCTGACGACAGATGAAGGCGCAGCTTATGACACAGTTGTAGAATTCGATGTCGATTCCCTGATCCCGCAAGTTACCTGGGGAACAAGTCCTGGTATGGGTACAGACATCACGGCAAACGTTCCGAATCCAGCCGAGATGGCGACGGAGAATGAACGCAAAGCTGCCGAGAAAGCGCTGGAATATATGGACCTGAAGCCAGGTACGCCGATGAGTGAAATTCCAGTCGATTATGTCTTTATTGGTTCCTGCACGAACGGCCGGATTGAAGACCTGCGCGCTGCATCCGAAATCGCTAAAGGCTACAAAGTAAGCGAAGACGTAACGGCAATCGTAGTACCAGGCTCCGGCCGCGTCAAAATTCAAGCCGAGAAAGAAGGGCTTGATAAGATTTTCGTCGAAGCGGGATTTGAATGGCGTGATGCGGGCTGTTCGATGTGCTTGGCAATGAATCCGGACGTTCTGCAGCCCGGACAACGCTGCGCATCGACATCCAACCGCAACTTCGAAGGCCGTCAAGGACGCGGCGGACGTACGCATCTGGTATCGCCAGCGATGGCGGCAGCTGCGGCAATTATGGGCAAATTCACAGATGTTCGCGACTGGAACGTTAAGTCCGAAGTACTGAACTAATAATCAATACGAGAGGAGTTACTCTATATGCAAGCTTTCACTAAACATACAGGCCTTGTTGCCCCGGTAGACCGCGTTAACGTTGATACGGATGCCATTATTCCAAAGCAATTCCTCAAACGCATCGAGCGCAGCGGCTTCGGCCAGTTCCTGTTCTTCGAATGGCGTTGGGATGAGCAGGGGAATGTAATCGATGAATTCAGCTTGAATCAGCCGCGTTACCAAGGCTCTTCCGTGCTGCTGTCCCGCGCTAATTTCGGCTGCGGATCTTCCCGCGAGCACGCACCGTGGGCGATTCTAGACTACGGCTTCCATGTGGTTATCGCTCCTTCATTCGCTGATATTTTCTTCAATAACTGCTTCAAGAACGGCATTCTGCCGATTCGCTTAAGTGAAGAGCAAGTAGAAGATTTGTTCCAGCGTACAACGAAGAATGAGGGCTATAAGCTGACTGTTGATCTCGAGAACAAAGTGATCACAGACAACGACGGCCTTGAAATTCCGTTCGAGATTGATGAGCATCGCCGTCAATTCCTGCTTCAAGGGCTTGATGATATCGGGCTGACGCTGCAGCATGAAGACAAAATTACAGCTTATGAAGCACGCCGAGTTGCCTATTAATAGTGGGTTTACTCTATATAGACCCCGGGAAACCGGGGTCTTATTGCGTTGCAGGATTATCGATACATAGAAATGGCAGGTGCAGAAAGAGTCGCATAATTGCGGAACAATTTTCCTAAGCACGCAACTTTTTCTGACAAAATGCGTCTAACTATTCGTCTGTAAGTGTCGGCTTGTTCTAGCCTTCTTGGAGGCGAAAAATCAGTCATCGAGGTGAAAGATGAAGAAGTTTGTAACCGCTGTAATGCTGTTGTCCTTGCTATTCACTTTAATTCCAAGTGTTAGCGGGGCAGCGGCAGTCGCTCCGAAGCTCTATCTAAACGGAAAGCTGCTGAATTCGAATGCAGAACCGCGGTATGTCGGTCAATCGACGCTCGTGCCAGTACGAACGGTTTCCGAAGGGCTTGGCTTCAACGTTGATTGGTCAGACAAAATAGTGAATGTCAGTGATGGCAATAACGCTATCGTCTTGACGATTAACAGCAAGACAGCGATCGTCAATGATCGCGAGGTTTCACTGGACGCACCGGCAATCGCCGATAAAGGAACGACACTTGTTCCTCTGCGATTCGTCAGCGAACAGCTGGGCTTGAATGTGGTTTGGGACAAGCTTACCCAGTCGGTACATCTGTATCAGCAGGATCAGCCTGAAGTTCCTACAACTCCACTCCCGGATCCGGGGACTCCTGGCGGAGGCTCGGATGGAAGCGGAGGTTCACCCACCGATCCAAACGAAGGATCTGGCGGCACTCCTGGCACAACACCTGGAACAGGGACGAATGCTACGCTCACCGCGATCGATTTTGATGGTTTAGGAAGCATTTATTTGTCCTATGGCGGGGATATCGGAAGCATTAAGACGGAAGTTCTTCATAACCCGGAACGAATTGTATTCGATCTGCCGAACGCCGCTTTCGCCCCACTATTCACTCCCGGATTCAACGTTAACGAAAGCTCTTCCTTAGGTGAAATCGTCGTGGATACCCATGCTTCACTCCAGAAAATTCGATACTCTCTTTATTCGGACAAGCCTTCAACGATTCGAGTCGTACTTGATGTAACAGCAGAAACGCCTGTCAATGTCGTACGGGAGGACGGTCTAATCCGTCTTGATGTACTGGCTCCGACAGGACCGATTGTGCCACCGAATACAGAGACGCCGCCGGCGAACGGTATTTTCAAAGTTGTGATTGATGCAGGTCATGGCGGTAAAGATCCCGGCGCACCTGCCGTGAACGGACGTCACGAGAAAGAATTCAATCTTGCCGTCGCTCTTAAAGTGAAGGCGCTGCTGGATAAAGAACCAAAGCTTAAAGGGTATATGACCCGGGCGAACGATACCTTCATCGAGCTTGACGGCCGTGTCAAAATAGCCAACGATCTGAAGGCCGATCTTTTCGTTTCCATTCATGCTAACCGCGCCTCAAGCGCAAGTGTTACGGGTACGGAAACGTATTATACGAGGGCCAACAGCAAAGAGTTTGCAAACATTATGCACAAGCATTTGGTAACTGCTACGGGATTCAAGGACCGCAGCGTACGTACAGCTAACTTCCGCGTTATCAAGTATACGACTATGCCGGCAGTATTGCTTGAGGTAGGCTACTTATCCAATAAAAGCGACACCGCAGCTCTGTATACCGAAGCCAAACAAAACCGAATTGCCGAAGAAATCGTCGCAGCTATGAAGGAATATTTGAAGGTGAAATAGGAGGGCTTCAATGAAAAGACATATCACCTCTCGTCTGGCCATTGTATTATGCTTTGTACTGTTGATGGTTGCCGCAGTAGGCTGCGGGCAGAAAGATGAAATAAACAATTCGACCGGGGCAGCAGGCGATCCACAAACGACACCTGAACCGGAGAATCAACAGCCTGAGCAACAGAAGCAGCAAATCAAAGTCTACTACACGGACGAGGAGTTAACCGGACTTATCGAGCAAACAAGTGAAATCGTGTATGAGAATGATACGGAGAAGATTGAAGAAGCCTTCAAGGCGCTGCAAAGCAGCGGCTCGGACGGTGCAATGTCGCTCTGGGAGAAGGTGAAGCTGCTCAGCGCAAAGATAGAGAACGGCGCCGTCACGCTTGATATTGAACTGCCGGATGAAGCACGGTTCGGAGCGCCTGGAGAAGCATTGGCACTCGAAGCGATCCAGAAGACCATGTTTCAGCTTGATGAGGTAGCTTCCCTTGATATTCTTGTAGCCGGAGAGAAAGTAGATAGCTTGATGGGACATGAAACATTAGATCACCCGATCGTAAAACCATAAGGAGGAAAGGGCAATTATGCACAAGCAGAACAAATGGAAACGAATGCTCTCATCAATAACGATACTCGCATTATTGCTGACAGGAGCATCTTCGTTGGGGCAGAAGGCGGGAGCGGAAGGTGCTTCCGCTTCGTCTTTCTCCGACGTTGCTCAGAGTCACTGGGCATCAAAGCATATTGCTAAGTTGGGTTTACAGGGCATCATTCAAGGGTACAACGGTCAATTTAAACCAAACGACAACGTAACCCAGCAGGAAGCGCTCGTGATGGCCATCCGGTTCATTGGCAAGGAAAGCGAAGTTTCGAAGGACGAAGAGATTGTCTTCCCGGCTTCTTTCAAAGTCGGTGAATACTTTAAGCCATACGTAATCGAAGCCATGCGGCTTAAGCTGATCGACCGCGACGAGGAGTTTAAGCTAGCGGAAGCCGATCCGAAGACAGAATGGGGTTCTCGCAAAGCTTCACGCGAATGGGTAACGAAGCTGATCGTCAAAGCGATTGGCGAGCAGAAGAAGGCTGAGCAAATGGCGGGAACGCCATCATCCTTCGCAGATGCGAATGCGATCGGTGCGAAATATGCCGGATACGTCAATGCGGCAGTATCGCTCGAATTGATTAAAGGCATCGCAGGAAATAAGTTCGATCCGAAGGGGTTTATTACACGCGCTTCGATCGCAACCATTTTCAGCCGTTCGGAAAACATCTATCCGGTGGCCTATGCAGGGCAGCTTAACGGAATAATCTCAAGCAAGTCTCAATCTTCCATTGGCTTGTACAGCGACAAGAATGAGAAAACATACACGCTAACGTCGGATTCTCTGTTGTATAGCTATGATTCGGAGAAGGCGATCACACTGGATGAGTTTAGCTTGCACACCGATGTCATGCTCATCGCAGACAGTGCAGGGAAGGTTCTTTACTTGGAGCAGCTATCCGATACGCAAAAGGTAGAGAAGCTATCAGGAACTGTAGCGCGCGTCATTCCAAGCTCGAATGTAGTTTGGCTTGCCAAAGATAATGATCCTAACCCGATCATCATTAATTATGATAATGGCCTAGTCGTTACAGATGCGTCGGGAGCTACAATTCCCGTTACGGATCTTTCCGTAGATAGTGTAGTTGAGATCACGAGGGATACATACCGTGAGAAGCCGATTATTATCTCCATCCAAGTGCAATCTGCGCCTGTCAATAAGACTTCCCAAGGTGTGGTGAAGGCCGTTCAGGCTTCCCCAGCCTCGATCACAATCGCTAATTCTACGACAGGAACGACAGAAACATATAATGTTCAGAACCCGGTTGATATTATTTGGCAGGGAACGATTACACAGGACTTATCGCAGGTTCGTGTCGGGGATACGATTTCATTCGACGTCAAGAACAGCGTAGTAACCAAAATTACGGTCCAACAAACAACTGCTAAGACGATACGCGGACAGTTCTATTCGGCAAGTACGGACAGCAAAACGCTGCAATTTGTGAATAATGGCAAGCTGGAAGCTAAATTCGTAACCGATGCAGTCGATGTTCGGGTTGAAGGCTTAAGCTCGGCGACCTTATCCGACCTGTTCAAGGACGATCAGCTTGAGATGACGCTCAACGACAAGGATCAAGTGACCTCGGTCAAAGTCCTGAACCGTAAAATCGAAGTGTCGAACGGCGGTATTATTGTTAGTTATGATGTGGATTTGAAGGCGCTCATCGTCCGCGATGCGGCAACGAACAAGCTTGTTCCGGTTTACCTGACGGAAAAGACGAAGATCGAGAATTATGGCATTGCGATCAACCTCAAGGACGTTGCTCCGCTGTTGACCAAAAACCGCAAGGTTTCGGTTGGTTATGCAGGCGATAAAGCCGTGTTCCTGGAGTTCGTCTTTAAGTATACGGGAACGGTCACATCGTTAAATACGAGCTCAAGCACATTGTCGCTTGCTCTGACGAACGGCTCGAGTTTATCGATTCCAATGTCCCAGTACCCGGCCGTTGAGATTCTGGGCAAGACATCTGCGACGATTGCCGATGTGAAGGTGGGATCGGTCGTGTCGGTCATGCTCAATAACGAACAGGATCGAGTCGTTCAGCTTCAGGTGCACACGACCAACCAGCATGAGATTGTTTCGATCGACACGTCTGCCAAGAAAATCAGGCTGAAGAATGCAGATCAGTCTACAACGGAATTGTTCATCTCTTCGTGGGAGCTGTACAACGAGCTTGGCGAGAAAATAGGTATCGGAAACTTGTCCACAGGACAGTTGGTCAACGTTACTTACGTCGGCAAAACGCCTACCTCGCTGAAGACGGTTCCGGTGACGGTAGGACGCATCGCCTCGATCACTCCGGATAAAGTCAGTGTGACCACAATGAACGGCACCGTAGCCGATATTGCGCTTGGAAGCACGTATTCGGTCGTGAAGAACGGGATCACAAGCGGCAGCGCGGCTAACCTGCAGGTTGGCGATCGCGTCGATGTCCGCAAAGATACGAAGGATCAGGTACTGATTACAGTCAACAGCGGTGTCTCCAGAAAGTACTGGAAATATGACGCTGCCGCTAATGAGATCTATCTCAAACGCTTGAATATTAATGATAATGAATACAAATTCAAGCTGACCTCTTCCGTGAAATTGTCTCAAGGCGATACGGCCATTTCGGTCTCGCAATTGAGTGACGGGGATCAGGTTCTGGTCTATTTCTATCAGGGCGTTCTACTTGAAATTGTCAAAGTTTCATAACCTTTCGCAAGAAAGCTGTTCCGGCAATGAGCTGGAACAGCTTTTTTTTATGATTTATCGCACTGTAAGCGCTATTATGAGTTGCGCATTGTGACAATTTTCGCTACACTTTGAATCGAAAGCCCATACAGGGGAGAGAGATTGGTTGAAAGCGAAGGAGAAAATGAGTCATATTTTGCGAGTCATCAGCGAGATGTTTCCGGATGCCCATTGTGAATTGAATCACGGCAACCCCTTCGAGCTGACGATTGCCGTGCTGCTGTCAGCACAATGCACCGACGAGACTGTGAACAAAGTGACGGCAAACTTGTTTCAAAAGTACCGTTCGCCAGAAGATTATTTGGCCGTTCCGCAGGATGAACTCGAGCAAGATATTCGGCGCATAGGACTGTTCCGCAACAAAGCGGCGAACATTCAAAAGCTGTGCCGCATACTCATTGATGAATATGAAGGCCAAATTCCACACGCGCACGAAGAGCTCGTTAAGCTGCCCGGTGTCGGCCGTAAAACCGCCAACGTCGTCGTCTCGAATGCATTCGACGTTCCTGCCATTGCCGTCGATACGCATGTAGAGCGGGTCTCCAAGCGTCTTGGCGTCGCCAAACCGGACGACAGCGTGCTCGAAGTAGAGAAGAAGCTGATGAAGCTCGTCCCGAGAGAGCAATGGACCGATACGCACCATCGTCTTATTTTTTTCGGGCGTTATCACTGTAAGGCTCAGAACCCCGCTTGCTCGGTTTGTCCTTTGTTAGATGTGTGCAAAGAAGGCCAGAAGCGAATGAAACCGGCGTTAAACCGAAAGGTTAAAGTAAACAAAACTAAATTAAACGGTAAAGGATGATTAAACGATGAAATGCATTTCCGTATACACGAAGGACTTTGGATTGTTCTCTGATATTTATGAAGAGGTTATGGAATCCCCTCCGGCCGAGAATGAAGAAAAAATTATTGAAGGTGTAACCGTAAGTGGAGCAGGAGAAGTGCCAGATCAATATATTGAACGTATGAGAGTGAAGCCGGAAGTGGTGGTCATGAAAGAAAAAGAACGCAACGTGACGATTCTGCAGCATGGCGAAGTTTTTGAGATTTGTCTTCCTTCAGACGAGATGGAGTAACCATCTTACTTCTGCAGCTGCTGAAGGGTTTGGATATGGGGAGAGAGAGAAATGAGCAATCATGTCGTTGAAAAGGAAACCATGGTGCAGCCGCTGGACCGTGCGTTTATAGAGCTGGCGAAGGTGATGGCCGACTCGGGTGACGGGGACAATGCGTCGCGTTTGCACGAGCTTCGCGAAAAGCTGACGGCGGGCAAGCTGACAGTAGCGTTCTGCGGGCACTTTTCCGCCGGTAAATCAACGCTTGTTAACCGTCTATGCGGTACGGAGCTGCTGCCATCCAGTCCGATTCCGACCAGTGCCAATGTCGTGTCGATTTCGAACGGCAAGGCCAAAGCGATTTTAACGCGTCAGTCAGGCGGCAAGCTGGAGACGTTAGAGGTTCCGCTAGAACGGCTTAACGAGTATGCCGCAGATGGGGAGAATGTTCGTTCCATCGCGTTATCGTATCCGATCCCGATGCTGGGCGAACATACGGTGCTGCTCGATACACCGGGCATTGATTCGACGGACGATGCCCATCGGATGGCAACGGAGTCGGCCCTGCATCTCGCGGATGCCGTCTTCTATGTGATGGATTACAATCACGTTCAGTCGGAGATCAACTTTACATTTGCCAAGCAGCTGAAGGAATGGGGCAAGCCGCTCTATTTGATTGTCAACCAAATTGACAAGCATCGGGAGCAGGAGCTTTCTTTCCGTGCTTATCAGGCGAGTGTTGAAGAAGGCTTCGCTAACTGGCATCTGGAGCCTGCGGGAATTGTATATTTGTCCCTGCGCAAGCCGGACCATCCGCATAACGAGTGGGAGAAGCTGAAGAAGCTGCTCGCTGATCTCGCCATGCTTCGTGAACCGCTCTCCGTCGGCAGCGTCTACGACTCGGCTCGTCACTTAATACGCGAGCATACGAAGCGTTTCGAGGAACAGGATGCCGACAAGCGCGAGCAGCTTATTCTAGCTGCGGGCGGCGAAGGCGAGGCTCAGCAGGTCCGGTCGGAAATCGGCATGCTGGAAGCGAAGCTGTCCGAGCTCTCAGCGGAAGGCGATAAGCTTCGCGTGCAGCTGCGATTAGACGTACAGAGCTTACTCGATAATGCGAATGTAACGCCTGCAGCGACAAGAGATCTGGCACATACGTTTCTGGAAAGCCGTAAACCGGGCTTTAAGGCCGGTCTGCTCTTTGCCGGAGCAAAGACGGCTGCGGAACAAGCGCGGCGTCTTTCGGCGTTTCGTGAAGATTTTGCCGCTCAAGCGGCGGCAGGCATTGAGTGGCACTTAAGCGACATGCTGCGCAAGGCTGCAGATGCTGTCGGATGGCGTGATGAATCGCTGGAAGAAGAGCTGAAGACTTCACTTCATTGGGATGTGGAAGACCAGTGGCTGATTGATCATGTGAAGCACGGCGCCGTATTCGGCAACGAGTACACGATGAACTACAGCCGCGAGCTTGCCGCGGATCTCAAGGGCTTGTACCGCAAGCGGGCGCAAGAGTGGATCGATGCGCTTGCGGATCGTGCAGCGGTGGCGGGCGAAGCTGCCGCCGCACCGGTGCGCGCACGGCTTGCCGAGCTCGGCTCGCAAGCCGCGGCGCTCGCGCAGCTGGCCGCGCTGGATCAGCGCGCGGCTGCGCACCGTGCGCGGCTGGCGGCGCTGCTGCCGCCCGCGCCGCCGCGCACGGAGCTGCCGAAGCCGCAGGCGGCCGGCAGCGGGTCCGCGCACAGCGCGGACGCTGGCTCCGCCGGCGCTGCTGCGGCAGCGGCCGTGGAACGGCCAGCCGCAGGCAGCCGCGCCGCCATGCCTGAGGAGGCAACCCCCTCCTCAGGCACGGCGGCTGACCGCTCGCGCGAGACCGCGCCTGCGGCCGCTGCGCTCGCCCAAGGCGACGCCTTGGCGCCGCAGCGGCTGGCTGCGGCCCGGCTTCGCCAAGCGGCGGACGTACTCGCGCCCCACGAGGCGCTCCAGTCCTCCGTGCGCGCCATGCGCGACAAAGCGGACCGGCTGCAGCGCAGCCGGTTTACAATCGCGCTGTTCGGCGCATTCAGCGCGGGGAAATCCTCGCTCGCGAATGCGCTGCTCGGCGATGCGGTACTGCCGGTTTCACCGAACCCGACAACGGCTGCGGTCAACCGGATCGTACCGCCGACGGATGAACGTCCGCATGGCTCGGCCTCGGTATGGATGAAATCCAAGGAAGCGATGATAGGCGACTTGTCCTACTCGCTAGCCTTGCTGGGAGAAGACGTAACAGGCCTCGGCGAGCAGCAGCTGATTCAAGCGATCGGCAAGCTGTCGCCGGGGGCCGTTCACGCTGGCGGCAGGCCGCATTACAGCTTCTTGAAGGCGGCGGCCAACGGATGGCAGGAGCATGAAGCCCTGCTCGGCCAACGGCTGGACGTCGACGACTCCGACTACAGGCGCTATGTGGCGGAAGAATCCCGTTCCTGCTTCGTGAGCGAGATTGAACTGTATCATGACAATCCGCTGACAGCCCAGGGTATCGTACTCGTCGATACGCCGGGGGCCGATTCCGTGAACGCCCGTCATACCGGAGTAGCGTTTAATTACATCAAGAACGCGGATGCGATCTTGTTCGTCACTTATTACAACCATGCCTTCTCGCAAGCGGACCGCCAGTTCCTGCTGCAGCTTGGCCGTGTGAAGGATCAATTCGAGCTGGACAAAATGTTCTTCATTGTCAATGCTGCGGATTTGGCAGCCAGCCAAGAGGAGCTGCAGGGAGTTTTGGCGCATGTCGAGCGGAATCTCCAGCAGCACGGCATACGCTTTCCGCGCATGTTTCCGGTATCCAGCTTGGCAGCGCTTGAAGGCAAACAGTCCGCAAGCGGCACCCTCATCGAAGAATCAGGCATTCGTGATTTCGAATCCGCGTTTCTGGACTTCACGAAGGGAGATCTTGGCAGGCTGGCGGTAGCGTCGGCGGAGCAGGAGCTGGAGCGGGCGCGTCATACGATTGCAGGCTGGCTTAAGGATGCGGCAGGTGATGCGGCAACCCGGGAAGCCGAGCGCGCACTGCTCTCCGAACGAGCCGCTGCGGCGAAGGCGATCACGGGGACCCTGATGAAGCCTGCGGCTAACGTACAGCTGGAGCAGGAGCTCAAGGAGCTGTTGTTCTATGTGCTGCAGCGTATTCAGTTCCGCTTCGGCGACCATTATAACTTCGCCTTCAATCCCTCTACGCTGGAGGACGATGGCCGTGATCTGCGTAAAGCGCTCTGGACCTCCTGGCTGGAGCTGCAGCGCTTGCTGCAGATCGAGCTGGCACAGGAGCTGGAGGCCACCTCGCTTCGGCTGGATAACACCTTGACGAAGCTTGCGGCGAAGAAATTTGCAGACACGGCTGAGGAGACGGGGAAGATTCTCGAAGGCTTCACGCCTTCCGCTTTCCCGTCGCTTGATCTGCCTTCTCCTGACGAGCAGGCCCCTTGGCAGGCGGACACGTTGGAGACCAAGTGGCTGTGGAGCCGCTTCAAGTCTCCGCGCCAGTTCTTCGAAGGGGATGGCAAGGCCGCTATGCGTAAAGCGCTCGAAGCGGAATTATCCGATCCGCTGCAAGGCTGGCTGAGCCGGGCGGAGCTGGCCTGGAAGGAACGTTATGCAGAGCTCTGGCAGGCGACCATGACAGTCAGCGCGCAAACGCTGCAGGGCGACATAGATGCTTTCGTCCGGGGCAAGCAGGACTCCCTGAGCGGCAGTGCCGATGTAGAGTCATTGCAACAGCTTGGAGCAGCGCTTGCTGCGATTTAACTGTCGTTTAAAACAGATGCTTTACGAATAAAAGAAGCTTCAACCAGCAGTTTCCGAGAGCTGGTCGAAGCTTTTCTTTTTATTTCCAGAAATAAATCATGCAAAAATAAGGGATAAATGTGCAAAAACGGAGCAATACGCATCTATTCGCGATGATTAACGACGATATCGGAGAATACCCCCCCACTAATCGCCAGGATGGGTAAGAAAGCGGTTTTTGCCATTTATTCGAGACCCTGCGTTGTTTGCCGAAGCGGATTGATGCTGTTAATATTCATTCATATTCATAATATGGAAGCACCGGGGAGAGGGAATAATTGGACGTCTTTAGGCAATTGAAACCGTATTTTTGGCCTGAACGCAGAAGCTTTTATGCTTCAATCGGATTTTTGGTTATCGCGACAGCGCTGGGGCTTGTGTATCCGAACATGCTTCGGTTCCTGATCGACAAAGTAATCGGTCCCAAAGAGTTTGATCTCGTACCGGTTGTGGCACTTACTGTCGTCGGCGTCGTCATTCTGAAAGGCTCGATGCAATTTTTACACGGCCTCTACGGCGGCAGACTCGGTAATAAGGTTGCCTTCCGCCTGCGGAACGCCTGCTACGAGAAGCTTCAGTCGCTCTCGTTCCAATACTACGACACGGCTCGTACGGGCGATCTCATGTCGCGGCTGACGGCCGATCTGGAGGGTGTGCGGAACTTCATCGGATTCGGCTTTGCGCAGCTGCTCAATATGATTCTGATGATCGTGTTCGGCGCTATCATGATGTTCTCGATTCATTGGCAGCTGACCTTGATCACGCTGGTGACGATGCCCCTGCTCGCAGTAACGGCCATACGATTTGAGAAACGAATTCACCCGGCTTTCAGGGAAATGCGCCTGGCCATGAGTAATCTAACAACAGCGGTACAAGAGAATATTACCGGCGTGCGTACAGTGAAGTCCTTCGCGCGCGAACCGCATGAAATCGATAAATTTTCTATTCGCAGTGAAGCCTACAAAGCAAATCAGATTGGCGCTTCGAATCTATGGGCTCGGTTCTTCCCGGTTATGGAACTGCTGGCCAGCATCAGTGTCGTCATTCTGCTTGTCGTGGGCGGGACACTCGTCATTAAGGAGTCGCTAACTCTTGGCTCATTGGTTGCCTTCTTCAGTATGATCTGGTACATTATCGGTCCGATGTGGGGAATTGGCTTTCACATTAATAACTACACGCAGGCCAAAGCGTCCGGAGAGCGCTTGACGGAGCTGCTTAACGAGTACATTCACGTGAAAGACAACGATGTATCCAAGGCGAAGCAGCATCCGCCGATTGAAGGCTATGTCCAGTTTAACAATGTGACGTTCAACTATGCGGACAAAACACCGGCGGTGAACGATCTGACCTTAGACGCGCCTCCTGGATCGGTTATCGGTCTGCTCGGAGGTACTGGCTCAGGCAAATCGACCGTCATTCAGCTGCTCATGCGCGCCTACAATATTAAGCAGGGCACGATCTCTATCGACGGTATCGACATCCGCGATATGTCGCTCGAAGACCTGCGTTCGCAAATCGCGACCGTCTTTCAAGAAACGTTCCTGTTCTCCTGCTCCATCCGCGATAATATCGCATACGGGGTGAGCAACGTTACGGATGAGCAAATTTATCATGCGGCGAAACTGGCCAAAGCACATGACTTTATCCTAGAGCTCCCGGATGGATACGACACACTTGTCGGCGAACGGGGAATGGGGCTGTCCGGCGGTCAGAAGCAGCGGATCGCAATCGCGCGCGCTCTCATTATCAATCCGCGGATTCTCATTCTGGATGATGCGACAAGCGCGGTAGACATGGAAACCGAGCATGAAATTCAGGCCGGCTTCAAGGAAGTGATGGCAGGGCGCACGACCTTCATCATCGCCCACCGGATCTCTTCACTCCGGCATGCCGATGAAATTCTGGTGTTCGATAAAGGCCAAGTCGTCCAGCGCGGCAAGCACGAAGCCTTGATTCAAGTCCAAGGTCCTTACCAGGATACGTACAATATTCAATATGCCGATCGTCCGGATCAAACCGCCGAGCCGGCCAAGTTGGAAAGAAGGGTCGCACAGTGAGTGAGCAGCAGTCAGCCCGCACAGACAAGCGCGAGCGGTTTATTTATAAGGACGACGATGTAATCGAGAAACCGTTTAACTGGGCGCAGCTCGGTAGACTATTTACGTACATGAAGCCCTACAGCAAGCAAATGATTCCGATCGTTCTCGTAATGATGGTGCTTGGCACGGCTACGAGGCTTGCCATACCGGCCCTAATCATACTAGCGATCGATGAAGCGATTGCGCCCGAAACAGGCGAACCGAGCCTGAGCAAGCTTTATATGTATGCAGGACTTATGGTGGCTCTCTATATTATTCAATGGGCGGCTAACACGTTCCGCATCAAATATACGAACGTCATCGGACAGCGCGTGATCTATGATTTGCGCAAAGATTTATTCCGCCATATTCAGAAGCTGTCGTTCCGGTTCTTCGATAAGCGCCCGGCAGGCTCTGTACTGGTCCGCGTCACCAACGACGTGAACGCTCTGCAGGACTTGTTCACAAACGGGGTCGTCAACCTGCTGATGGATTGCGTGCAGCTGGTCGGCATCGTGATCATTCTGCTTCTGTGGAACTTTAAGCTCGGACTTGCGATCATGGTGACCGTTCCGCTGATGTTCGTCGTCTCGACGGCGCTTCGCAAACGGATCCGCTTCGCGTGGCAGGATGTGCGGATGAAGCAATCCCGCATCAATGCCCACTTGAATGAATCGATCCAAGGAATGCGGGTAACACAGGCTTATACGCAGGAGAAAGCCAATTTCAGCTTCTTCAATCATGTGAACAATATCAACATCAAAGCATGGAACAGAGCTTCGGCGATGAACCAGGCATTCGGTCCTATTATTGAAATCACGTCAGCGATCGGGACGCTCATTCTGTTCTGGTACGGCTCGCATCTGATCCAAACCGGCGTCATCACGGTCGGCCTGCTGGTAGGTTTCGCGAACTATATCGGCAACTTCTGGGATCCGATCAACCGGCTCGGTCAAATGTATGCGCAGCTCCTGATTGCGATGGCTTCGTCAGAGCGGATCTTCGAATTTATCGATGAGAAGCCGACGGTAGCCGAGCTGCCGGACGCACGTCCTCTGCCAGCGATCCGCGGTGATGTTTCCTTCGAGAATCTCGTCTTCGAATACGAGAAGGGACGTCCCGCATTGAAGGGGATTAGCTTGAACGTTCATGCAGGGCAGACGATTGCTCTCGTTGGCCACACGGGCTCGGGCAAGAGTACGATTATGAACCTGCTGTGCCGCTTCTATGATCCGACACAAGGCGCGGTCAAGATCGACGGCATCGACATCCGCAGCGTGACGGTGGATAGTGTACGCTCCCAGGTCGGTGTCGTCCTCCAGGACACGTTCATCTTCTCCGGTTCGATTCGCGACAATATTCGCTTCGGACGGCTGGATGCGACGGACGACGATGTCGTGAAGGCGGCTCAAGCCGTGGATGCCCATGATTTCATTATGGATCTGCCGGATGGTTACGATACGCAGGTGCAGGAGCGCGGCAACGTGCTCTCGATGGGACAGAGACAGCTGTTATCCTTTGCACGGGCGTTGATCGCCGATCCGCGGGTACTGATTCTTGACGAAGCTACGGCGAGCATCGATACCGAGACGGAGCTCAAAATTCAAGAAGCGCTCAAGAAGCTTCTGGCCGGCCGGACATCATTTATCGTGGCGCACCGGTTGTCCACCATTCGCAATGCGGATCGGATCGTCGTACTCGACCATGGCTCGATCGTTGAGCAAGGAACGCATGATGAACTCATTCGCCATAAGGGAACGTATAACGGATTGATTGAAGCGCAATACCGCTTCTTGTCGGCTTAATTGTCGATTATGGATTGATTTTTAGAAGAAGAACCTCCACAATGGAAGAAAAACGAAACGATCGGATGTGAAGCTTTGCGCTTCTGCTTCATCCATCGACCGATTTTCGTCCCAGGAGGTTCTTTTTTTCATGCACGAAACAACGAACGCAAGCAAAACCCGCAGAATCATGCTTCTCGGCTCCGGCGAGCTGGGCAAGGAAGTTATTATTGAGGCGCAGCGGCTCGGAGTCGAGACGATTGCGGTGGACCGCTACGCGGGCGCTCCCGCCATGCAGGTGGCCCACCGGTCCTATGTCATTGATATGCTGGATGCGTCTGCCTTGCGTGATCTGATCTTATCGGAACAGCCTGATCTGATCGTTCCGGAAATCGAGGCGATCGCCACCGAAGCGCTTGTTGAATTGGAGCAGGAAGGTTATCACGTCGTTCCGACGGCGCGGGCAGCGAAGCTGACCATGGATCGCGAAGGGATCCGCCGTCTGGCGGCGGAGACGCTTGGCCTGCCAACGGCACCGTATCGCTTTGCCGATTCGCTCGAGGAGCTGCGCGCCGCGGTGGCAGAGCTCGGTACACCATGCGTGATTAAACCGATTATGAGCTCATCGGGCAAAGGCCAGAGCGTGTGCCGCTCCGAAGCGGAGATCGAGACCTGCTGGCAATATGCGATGGATGGCGGCCGTGCGAAGAAGCAGCGGATTATCGTCGAAGGCTTCGTCCATTTTGATTCCGAAATCACGCTGCTGACAGTACGCTCGGTATCGGGTACGACCTTCTGCGCGCCAATAGGCCATGTCCAGAAGGACGGCGACTATATCGAATCCTGGCAGCCGCATGAAATGACGGAGAAGCAAATCCAACAGGCTGAAGCGATAGCAAGCGCTGTAACAGGCGAGCTCGGCGGATACGGCATTTATGGCGTTGAGCTGTTTCTGACCCCGGATGGCGTTCTATTCAGCGAGGTCTCTCCAAGGCCGCATGATACAGGAATGGTTACGATGGTCACGCAGGATTTGTCGGAGTTTGCCCTCCATGCCCGCGCGATATTGGGCTATCCGATACCATCGGTACGCCTGCTTGGGCCAGGTGCCTCGCATACCCTCAAAGCAGACCGAGATGCCGACCAGTTCCGGATCGTTGGGCTTGAGGAGGCGTTATCGCTTCCAAACACGCAGGTCCGTGTCTTCGGCAAGCCTCATACGAAGCCGGGTCGACGGATGGCTGTTGCCTTAAGCTCGGCTGAAGATACCGGGCAAGCGCGCGAGCTGGCGCGAAGAGCTGCCGAATCGCTTGCGATCGTCTACGAATAGACAAGCCTTAACCGGACAAGAGTCGCGGATATAAGCGTTGCCAAGCGGCAATCTTATACCCGGCTGGTCCGGTTTTTGTTTGTGATGAGCAGGGAGGATTTGCATATTTTTGGACAAAGCATTATTTTTAGAACAGATGAACGTTTTAACGCAACGCAATTAGGACAGTAATGGACATCAATCGCCATCCTATTTTAGATTCGTAAAGGAGAGGGAGCAATCGAGATGAGGAACATACCGTCCAGCAACCTGTGGAGAACGGTGAGCATTGCGGCAGTTCTGTCAACGCTGCTCATGCTGACAGGCTTCGGATACGCTGTGAAGGACATGCTGTGGCCCCAAGGAGAGACTTTCATTGGAGAATCACCGACAACGCCGCCGCCAGAGAATAAATCGTTGTCGGCAAGCAGCGAGATTCGTATAACCGCTTTCGGCGATTCATTGACGAAAGGTACCGGGGATGCAACGGGCGAAGGCTATGTCAAACAGGTTATGGCTCTGCTCACAGAGAAATGGGACAAGCCGGTTAGTTTAACGAACAATCTGGCTGTGAACGGGATGCATGCCGGCCGCCTCTCCGAGCTGCTGCGCGGCGATAAGGGCTATGAATATGCCATTTCGCAGTCCAATCTGATTTTATTTACGATTGGCGGGAACGACCTCTTTCAGCTGGCGACGGGGAAGAGCGCTAGCGAAGCGACAGGCGAGGTCGATCTGGATAAGCTGAAGGAACAGCTGCCAAGCGGGCTGCAGCGGTTCAAGGCTGTCATTGAACGCATTCACGAAATCAATCCGAACGCACAAGTCGTCTACATGGGACTGTACAATCCATTCTATGATATTGATGAGCTGCGCGAAGGAAGTTTGGCGATTCAGCAGTGGAATCAAGAGGCTTATGCAATCATGCATCCTTACTCGAATATGACGCTTGTTCCGACCTTTGATTTGTTTGAGAACACCATTGGGACGTACTTGTCCTCCGATCACTTTCATCCCAATCATGACGGATACGCTCAGATTGCCGCGCGTATCGTCCAATCGCTGGACTAGCACGGCAAACGAAGCATGGAGCGAGAATCTCTAAGGAGGTTGAGCAGGCAATGAACATCAGTTCTGCATCAAAGAAGGATCCTGAGCTAGGTTTGCCGGAGTACGTGCAGCAGACTGCGGAGACGGTGCTGTACGTTCAGGGACTTAAGAAAAAAATCCGCGGAAAGCCCATCATTCACGACGTATCCTTCGATGTTCGCGCAGGCGAGATATTCGGTTTTCTCGGTCCGAATGGCTCAGGGAAGACGACGACGATCCGGATGCTCGTCGATCTGATCAAGCCAACCGCGGGCGAAATCAAAATATGCGGACATGACGTGAACCGCGATCCCGAGCAAGCTCTTCGCCATATCGGCTGCATCGTAGAGAATCCAGAGGTTTATACATATATGACCGGATGGGAGAATTTGGAGCACTTTGCCCGGATGCTGCGGGATATCGGGATAGACCGCATTAACGAAGTGGTGAATATCGTTCGGCTGGAGCAGCGCATTCATGACAAGGTGAAGACGTATTCCCTAGGTATGCGGCAGCGTCTCGGTATTGCTCAAGCGCTGCTTGGACGGCCCAAGCTGCTCATTCTGGACGAACCGACGAACGGCCTCGATCCGAAAGGGATCAAGGAGCTTCGAGAGTTTATTCGCATGCTGGCCAACGAAGGCATGAGCTTGTTTATTTCCAGCCATCTGCTCAGTGAGATTCAATTGATGTGCGACCGTGTCGCGATTATTAGCAATGGCCGGGTGCTGGCTGTCGGTACGGTCGATGAGTTGGTTGAACAAGCTGGCAGCTATGTCGTGTGGCAGTTCGATAAGCCGGAAGAAGGGCGGAAGCTGCTTGCCGGAGAGCCAGACCTCAGGCTGATTGCGCCCGATGAGCATCGGATCGACGAAGGCTTGCTAGCGAACCTGACTGAAGCCAGCATTACGACGATGCCGGCAGAACGGATTCCAGCGCTCGTCGAGAAGGCGGTTCGGGCCGGTATTGGCGTATTGTCCGTACAGCGCATAGCACCGACGCTCGAAGAGCTATTTCTTAAGATGACGGAGGGGGAAGGCATTGGATAGATTGCTGCCGCTCATTCAGAACGAGACGCTCAAGATATGGAAGAAGAAACGGTTCTATGTCGTTGTTCTAGTCCTGCTTGTCCTTATACCAATCTTTACCTATGCACAGATGAAGATCGCCGAGAATAACCAGAAAAATTTTAGAGATTGGCGCAGCCAAACGATGCAGCAAATCAGCGATTATCAGAATGCCCTATCCAGTGAACGTATCCCCGAGGAGTGGAAACGATTTCGCCGGATCGCAGTTCAGCAGCTGCAATATTACCTCGACCATGACGTCAATCCCAGATCTCCAGATGGCGTGACCTTCACGCGCGGGTTCATGGCGAATTCGGTTACGTTATTCTATCCGCTGCTGGTGCTGGCGATTGCATCTGATCTTGTGTCGGGCGAACGCTCAAGCGGTACGATCAAGATGCTGCTGACACGTCCTGTGCGAAGGTGGAAAATTTTATTCAGTAAATTGGTGGCTCTTACGCTCTACGTATCATTAATAGTTGTGGCCAGCGGAATTCTCTGCTATCTTATATCAGGCGCCATATTTGGTTACGGCGGATGGACGATGCCGATCTTCACCGGATTCCTCATCAATGGTTCCGATGTGGACAGCGCGGCTGTACATGCTGTCCCGCAGTGGCTGTATATGCTCATGCAGGCGGGACTGATTTGGTTTTCCTCGATGACCGTCGCTATTCTGGCCTTGATGGTATCGGTGCTCGTTCGCAGCACAGCGGCTAGCATTGTTACGATGATGGCAGCTGTCATCGCAGGAACGATTCTCGCTAACATGTCCTCGTCTTGGACAAGCGCCAAATATGTATTTGCCGTCAATATCGACTTAACCGGGTATTTGGCCGGCTCGCCGCCGCCGATTGAAGGAATGACCTTGCTGTTCTCGCTTTTAACCTTAGGAGGTTGGGCGGTTGCGGCGTTAATCGTTTCATTCGGTGTCTTTACGAAACAGGACATCTTGAATTAAAATAGCTTGAAGTGACGCTTAGAAGGTTTGACATGGCATCGTGGATTTTTCCACAGGGGAGCACGAGACGCCTTTGTCGTGTATAATGGACGAACGGCTTGAGATAGACCCGTGCTGGAAGAATAGATAGGGGGACGTGTATGACTGAGCAGTTAGATGTGTTTGCGGGGGATGCTTCTTCGGCTGTTAATCGCAACTACGATGAGGGCGACATACAAGTGCTGGAGGGTTTGACTGCCGTCCGTAAACGGCCCGGGATGTATATTGGCAGTACGAGCAGCTCGGGACTGCATCATCTCGTCTGGGAGATCGTCGACAATGCAGTCGATGAGCATTTGGCAAAACATTGCTCCGCAATCGACGTCATTATTCATAAGGATGGTTCGGTATCGGTTCACGATAACGGTCGGGGGATTCCAACAGGGATGCATAAGACCGGCATTCCGACGCCGCAGGTGGTCTTCACGATCCTGCATGCGGGCGGAAAGTTTGGCGGCGGCGGATATAAGAAATCCGGCGGCTTGCACGGTGTCGGCGCTTCGGTCACGAATGCGCTGTCCGAGTGGCTGGAGGTTGAAATCTTCCGCGACGGGAAGATACATAAGCAGAGGTTCGAATACTGGGTTGACAAGGACGGCCGGGAGCATGTTGGCGAGCCGGTAACGGGATTAGAAGTGACAGGCAATACGAACCGCACCGGAACGAAGGTTACCTTCAAACCGGATGTGCGCGTGTTTCACGGTAACATATCGATCAATTATGAGACGCTCTCCGAGCGGCTGCAGGAAATTGCTTTCTTGAACTCGGGATTGAAAGTTACCGTTAAGGATGAGCGTGCTGGAAAGCAGGACGTGTATCATTACGATGGCGGCGCGAGCCAGTTCGTTCAATTCCTGAACGAGGAGAAGACGGTCCTGCATGATGTGATTCATTTCATAACCGAACGTGAAGATATCGATGTGGAAGTGGCTCTGCAGTATAACGACGGCTATACAGAGACCTTGGCGTCTTTTGTTAACTCGATTCCGACACGAGGCGGCGGAACGCATGAGACCGGGTTCAAAACAGCCTACACCCGTGCCATGAATGATTACGCGCGCAAAACCGCAATGCTCAAGGAAAAAGACAAGAATCTCGATGGCAATGATCTGCGTGAAGGCATGATGGCCGTCATTAACGTGAAGATGGCGGAGGTCGAGTTCGTCGGGCAGACCAAGGATCAGCTCGGAAGCGCAGGCGCAAGAAGTGCGGTGGATGCGGTTGTCTCCGAGAAAATGCAGGTATTTCTGGAGGAAAATCCGCAAGTAGCGCAGATGCTCTTGAAGAAGGCCATTCAGGCGTCCCGGGCCCGCGAAGCAGCGCGCAAAGCGCGTGAGGAAATCCGCAGCGGCAAGAAGAAGAGCGAAAGCTCGAATCTGGGCGGGAAGCTGACACCCGCGCAATCCAAGGATTATACGCGTACCGAGCTGTTCATCGTCGAAGGTGACTCGGCCGGCGGTTCAGCCAAGCAGGGGCGCGACTCGAAGTATCAGGCGATCCTGCCGCTGAAGGGGAAACCGATGAATCCCGAGAAGGCGAAGCTGATCGATATTCTCAAGAACGACGAATACAAGGCGATCATCGCAGCTATAGGCTCCGGTATAGGGCCGGAGTTCGATGAGGAATCCTGCAACTATAGCAAAATTATTATCATGACGGATGCCGATACTGATGGAGCGCATATTCAAGTCCTGCTTCTGACGTTTTTCTACCGGTATATGAAACCGTTAATCGACTCCGGCCGCGTCTACATCGCACAGCCGCCGCTGTATAAGATCACCCGCAAAACAGGCAAACTGGAGACGGTTCGCTATGCGTGGACGGACGAGCAGCTGCAGAACTACTTAAAGGAATTCGGCAAGCAGTTCGAATTGCAGCGCTACAAGGGTCTTGGCGAGATGAATCCCGATCAGTTATGGGAAACGACGATGAATCCGGAATCGCGAACGCTGCTGCAGGTGCAGATTGAAGATGCAGCCAAAGCAGAACGTCGCGTCTCTACGCTTATGGGCGACAAGGTCGATCCGCGCAAACGATGGATCGTCGAGAATGTCGACTTTACCGAATTTGAGGAATAGGAGCAGATAAGCATGACTATCCTGGAACAGTTTCTGCCGGCGTTTCTGGAGGAGGTCGTTGGAGACCGCTTCGGACGCTATTCCAAATACATCATTCAGGAGCGCGCTATTCCTGACGTTCGCGATGGATTAAAGCCCGTGCAGCGGCGTATTCTTTACTCCATGTATGTTGCGGGCAATACACCGGACAAACCCTATCGCAAATCGGCCAAAACGGTCGGAGATGTCATGGGTAACTACCATCCGCACGGCGACTCCTCGATCTACGAAGGTATGGTGAGGATGGCACAACCTTGGAAGATGGGCCATGTGCTGGTCGACGGCCATGGCAACTGGGGCTCGCAGGACGATGATCCGGCTGCTGCGATGCGTTATACCGAAGCGCGGCTGTCGCCCATTGCGATGGAGCTTCTCCGCGATATCGAGAAAAGGACCGTTCTGTTCAAAGATAATTTCGATAATTCGACTAAAGAGCCGGTCGTTCTGCCATCGCGATACCCGAATTTGCTGGTTAACGGGGTCACTGGCATCTCGGCCGGCTTTGCAACGGAAATTCCGCCGCACAATCTCCGTGAGGTCATCAACGCTTGTGTTGCTTCTATGGAAAATCCGAACATCAGCGTTGATCAGCTCATGGCGATTATCAAAGGACCCGATTTTCCTACAGGCGGTCTGATCATGGGCGAAGAAGGAATTCGCGAAGCCTATGAAACCGGCAGGGGCCGGATCTATCTTCGCTCCAAGGTGATGATCGAGGATTTGAAGGGCGGACGTCAACAAATCGTCATTACCGAAATCCCTTATCAAGTTGTTAAGGCGCGTCTGGTTACGGCGATGGAGAACATCCGGATCGAGAAGAAGGTCGACGGCATCTCCGAGGTTAGGGACGAGAGCGGAAGGAACGGGCTTCGAATCGTTGTGGAGCTGAAGAAGGATGCCGACGCCAAGGGTGTTCTCGCTTTTCTGCTGAAGAAGACGGACCTGCAGGTTGCCTACAGCTTCAATATGGTGGCAATCGTCAACAAGACGCCTAGACAGCTTGGATTGCGGGAGATTCTGAACGCCTATATCGCGCATCAGAAAGAAGTCGTCACCTACCGCACCCAATACGAGCTGGAGAAGGCCGAGGATCGCGCACATGTCTTGGAAGGCTTGGTCAAGGCGCTGAACATTCTGGATGAGATCATCGCGGCTATCAAAGCATCGAAGAACCGTCAGGATGCGCAGAACAATCTCGTCCTTAAATTCGGATTTACAGAGCGGCAGGCTGACGCGATTCTTACCCTCCAATTGTATCGTTTGACGAATCTTGAAATTACGTCCTTGGAGAAAGAACTGAAAGAAACGAGAAAACGAATCGCCTATTACCGCTCCATTCTCGACAGCGAGAAGAAGCTGCTCAGTGTGATTAAGGACGAGCTTGTGGAAATTCGCGATAAGTATGGCATCGACCGCCGTTCGGATATTCAAGGCGAGGTTGAGGAGCTAAAGGTCAATCTTGAGGTCATGGTGCCAGCGGAGGAAGTATTCGTCACGCTCAGCCATGAAGGATACATCAAGCGGACCTCTAAGCTGTCCTTCGTTCGGTCAGGCGGCGAGCTGGAGAGCGCAGGTGTGAAGGATGGAGACGTTATCCGAACCTTGCTCGACGTCAACACCATCGATCAGCTGCTTCTGTTCACGCGGAAGGGACAGTACTATCAGCTTCCCGTCCATCTCATACCTGAGTTTAAGTGGAAGGATACAGGCACTGCGGTAGTGAATGTCGTACCGATGCCTAAAGATGATTCCATCATCAGCGTTATTCCGGTGAAGGACTTCGAGGAAGCCGACCGGACGCTGGTGTTCGTAACGAAACGCGGACAGGTTAAGCGTACGGAGCTGAAGGAGTACAAATCTTCGCGCTCAACGGCGATTGCCGCAGTGAAGGTAGCCGATGGCGATGAAGTATTGCGGGTAGCCGTCAGCGACGGCAGCAAGGAAATGCTGCTGGTCAGCAAGCTGGGAATGAGTATCCGGTTCCTGGAGAGCGAGGTGAACCCGATGGGACGTGTTGCCTCCGGTGTTCGCGGGATTCAGCTTAAGCCAGACGATGAGGTTATTGCGGCTGAGTGGGTATCCGGGGACGAAGGGGAAGTGCTTGTCCTGACCGAGCTTGGTTTTGCCAAACGTTCGCTTCTGCTGGATTACCCGGTACAAGGCCGGGGAGGCAAAGGCATTCAGACGTTCGAATTCAAGGAAGGCAAGCGCGTAAGGTCCAATGGCGAACGGCTCGTTATCGCGTTCCACTGCAAGGAAGAACGCGAGTTGATGCTGCTGACGTCATCGGGAGCGCAGCTGACCGTCTCGACCGAGAAGGCACCAATCGATGACCGCAAATCAACGGGTAAATCCGTCGTCGCGGTCGATAAGAAAGACGTCATCGAGGTGGCATTCCCTCGTATGGGCGTGTAGCGTCTTCTTAGTCGTATGGCTGGTATGGCGGTGTATACCGTTCGATCAGCTGAAGCATGAGTTCAAGGACGACCCACAATGGAGCCGGTTCATCAAGCCGCTCCAGCCATTGTGGGTCGTTTGCTATTCCGGCGGCAATCAGCTTTTGCAGTAGAATTTGTTTGCGGTCGTCCATTGTCATCAACCTCCTGAGTCTCATTGTTCGAGCGGGTACAACAGCCCATAACGTTATTCTATGTCTAACCCTGTCAAACGGTTCTCTATTATCGCGATTAATAGAACAAAATATTAACTGCATTAATCTTTAATTCGACATCTTGGATTGCTATAATAGAAGATAAGAGAACAAATGACAGGGAGCGGGTGATCGAGAATGGTATCTGTGGAATTTGCCCGATTGTGGATGAAAATGACTAAGGAATGGAAGATGCATCTAGAGGAAGCGCTTGCGCCGACGTTAACGGAAGGCCAGCTGCATGTTCTGGAGCTGCTGCAGCAGCATCAGCCCATGAAGCCATCGGATCTGCTCACTTATTTGTCAACGACGCCGGCAGCGATTACGACACTGCTTGACCGGATGGAACGGGGCGGCTTGGTTCTAAGAAGCAGAGATGATCATGACCGCAGAGTCGTCTGGGTTAGTCTGACCGATCTTGGACAAGCCGAAGCCACACGAGGTATGGAGCTGCGCGATGCATATGTCAGCGAGGCACTTGACCGGATTTCTTCACATAACCAGCAGCTGCTCGTCTATTTATTGGGGAAAGTGGCTAATTAATAAAAGAGACCGCTGCAAGCCGTTATGAAGCTTGCAACGGTCTTCCGTGTACGATGTGAGCGAACACACATGGGAATAACCGAATGAGGTAGTGATCGAATGCGTCAACAGGATCATCTCAAGACGATAAGCAAATGCTCACTGGCATTACCAGAAGTTGAAGAGGGGACTGCATATGGGACACCGGCTTTCCGAGTTCGAGGGAAACTGTTTGCCCGCTTACATGAAGATGGAGAGTCTCTGGTTTTGAAAATGGACTTCGAATCGAGAGACATCCACATACAGGTGAATCCCGCAGTATTCTCGATTACGGATCATTACCGCAACTATCCTTATGTACTCGTGAATCTCACGGTCATACAGCAAGGTGAGCTGCAAGAGCTTCTAGAGCAGGCATGGAGGAGTTGTGCGCCTAAGCGGCTTCTATCCGATTATCTATCTAAGCGGATAGAGCACAAATAGGAAAGTCACTATCGAGCGAATGCTCCTTTCACGCAAGACAAAGAAGAAGAGCGCCTTCGTGCACTCTTCTTCTTTGTCTTGTCAGTATTACATAGCCGAGGTTCAGTCTTGATGCTCATCATGAATGGCCTCGACAGAGACGGCTTGATCGGACATTGACTGCAGTCGTTTGTTAAGTACGGTAAGCGTGCTTTGCAATTCGGTGTACTCATTCTCGGACAACGACGATATGGATCGTTTCTCAATACTTTGCTTGAGCGGTACGATGGTATAACGGTTGGTCCCGTTTACTTTGTAGCGGTGTACCCAGGTTGGTATCGCTTCAATGTCGCCGATGGAAGTTTTACCGGTTTGGTTATTTTTGTGTATAGCTGCTTTATAGATAACGCCGTAATCCTTCGTTCCCCCGCGCTGATTGGAGATGAAATTACCCATGGAATAAATGATTAGTCCCCTTCTTACGGAGCCATCGGGCTCCGATACGTCAATTGTCTCATAAGGTTGTATGACATGGGTATGAGAACCTGCGATAATGTCCGCGCCTGCGGCAACCAGCTTACGGGCAAGGGTCTTCTGAGCTTCGTTTGGCGTTGTCTGATACTCGGTGCCGAAATGGAGGACGACGGTAATAAAGTCTGCATCTGCTTCGCGGAGTGCATGAATATCTCGGATGATGGCTTGTTCTTCGATCAGTGATACGGAATAAGGCTTGTCCTTCGGAAGAGGGATTCCATTCGTCCCGTAAGTGTAAGCGAGAAGTCCCATCCGGATCCCGTTTTGCTCGACGATCGTCTTCGCTTCGGCTTCAGCTTGTGAACGAGCGGTTCCTTTGGTTATGAGGCCCTGCTTCTCCAGATGGGTCAAAGTTCGGTCGATGCCTTTGAAATTGCGGTCTAACGAATGGTTATTCGCGTTGGTCACAATAGTGAACCCGGCGTTCCTCAAAGCTTCGGCAAGCTCAGGCGGAGCATTGAACCGGGGAAAGCCCGTATACTCGAGATCGCGGCCGGCGATCGGGGTCTCCAGATTGGCGAGTGTCCAATCGCCTTCTTCCAGTATGGGCTTAACCTCACTGAAGAAGGGATCAAATACGTAACGCTTCTTCTTGCTGTCATAAGCGCCCGGAAGCTGCGGCATATGCATCATAATGTCACCGACAGCCATCCATACCGCATGAGAGAGATCCTCAGGCACCGGTACATCATTGGGTCCTGTATCCACTGGTTGATCTGTAAAGTCGTCGTCATCGTCGATCACCGGAGGGTCTGGATCATCTTGAACGTTGTCTTCCGGATTCGCCTTGTCCCCGGGGTCGTTGGATGGCGTGCCAGCGTCGTGGCCGTCAGTCCCCGTATTCGATTCCGGCGGACTGCCATTCGTTTCGACAGCTGGATCCAATACGTTCGTACAGCCCGTAAGGACCGCTAACAAGAGGAGTGCGGCGAGAAGGGCTCTCATGCCCCTTCTCATACACGTTCACGATCCGGCAGGATAGTTAGAGCCTGCTGGAGCTCCTCTTCGCTCCAGCGCGTCCAGGGCTCTGTCTGAGGGGGAAACGATTGGAAGGTGATCCACTCCTTCGTTACCGGATGCGCAACCCCTATCGAAGCGGACCAGAGCGCGATATCGCGTTCACCGTCTGGAGCTGGCGCCCCATATTTCCGGTCGAATACAAGCGGACAGCCGACAGCCGACATCTGAGCCCGAATTTGATGCGGGCGCCCCGTTAATAATCGAACGGCAATAAGCGAGTATTGATTCCGATTGGAGACGACGGCATAGTCCAGAATCGCTTCCTTGGCCTCGCTTACTTCTTGGCTGTGTACAGAAACGATATTGCGGGCGGAGTCCTTCCGCAAGTAATGGCGCAGTCTGCCCGCACGCGCAGCCGGACTACCATGGACAACCGCGATATAGATTTTATCGAATGCTCGTGAACGAACGGACTCGGACAGTCTGGAAGCGCCCTTGGAGGTTTTGGCGAACAGCATGGCGCCACCCACGGGTCGATCGAGGCGATGTACAAGTCCGACATACACATTGCCCGGTTTGCCGTAACGGATCTTCAAATCTTGCTTGAGCAGAGTTACCATATCAGACTCGCCGGTATCGTCGGCTTGCGACAGAATGCCGGGAGGCTTGACGACGGCAAGCAGATGATTGTCCTCGTATAATATGGAGAGGACGGAATCACCGGCAGCCGGCGTCCGATCAATCGTCATCTTATTTCGCCTCCCAGCGCCCCAGAATACCGCAAGGAAGAGATAGTCCTGAAGCTGTGATCGGGATTCCAATCTCACCGCAGTGGATAGAGCCGCCATACTTTCGGCCAACCGTCATATGGAGCAAATTATGCAGTACGGAAGGCGAGAGGCCTGTGGTGTAGGAATTAATGAGCACAAACAGCGGATTAGGCGACAATATCGACGTACAGAAGTCTAGAAACGGAAACAGGTTTTGTTCAAGCTTCCACATCTCGCCGTTCGGACCGCGCCCATAGGACGGAGGATCCATGATGATCGCATCGTACTGCCGTCCGCGGCGTTCTTCCTTCTGAACAAATTTGAAAACATCGTCTGTGATGTATCGGACCGGATGATTCTCGAGACCGGACAGCTGCGCGTTTTCCTTCGCCCATTGCACCATGCCCTTGGCTGCATCAACATGACAAACCTCTGCGCCAGCTGCTGCAGCTGCGACGGTTGCCCCTCCGGTATAGGCGAACAAATTCAAGACCCGGATAGGTCGGCCAGCTGTGCGGATCTTGTCCATCATCCAGCTCCAATTGACCGCCTGCTCGGGGAATAGGCCGGTATGCTTGAAGCTTGTCGGGCGGATATGGAACTTCAGCTCCTTGTATCCGATCGTCCAACGATCCGGTACTTGCGTGTTGAAATTCCATTCTCCGCCGCCTGAGGAGCTGCGATGGTAGTGGCCGTCCGCATTGTTCCAGCGTCCACCTTCATTCGTTCTAGGCCAGATGACCTGCGGATCCGGCCGGCGAAGCACATATTTGCCCCAACGCTCCAGCTTCTCACCGCTTCCGGTATCCAGTAGTTCATAATCGTTCCATTGATCAGCGTTGTACATGAGTAATTCCTTCCTTGAAGTTGAATTTATAGCCGACGCCGCGGACCGTGACGATAATAATCGGGTTGGTTGGGTCAGGCTCGATTTTCTTGCGCAGATTGCTGATATGCACCATGAGTGTGCGGGTATCTCCCATGCTATCGGCACCCCACACGATAGTGTATAACTCATCCAGCGGGAATGCACGATTAGGCGATTGAGCCAAACAAACGAGCAGCTCAAATTCTTTGGCTGATAAGGCAATCTCCTTCTCGTAGACATGGACGGTTCTTGCTTGTAAATCAATGACAATCCCCTCGAACGCAAGGACCTCATCAGGTGCGCGGTCACCGAGCTGTTGACCAATTGCCGATTGCCGCCTCAGATGAGCTTTAACCCTTGCCACGAGCTGGCTTGGGCTGAACGGCTTCGTCATATAATCGTCGCCGCCAACATCCAGACCGTGTATAATGTCGGTATCGTCACTTTTGCAGCTGACGAATAGGATCGGAACGCCGGAATCCAAGCGGATTTGCTTACATACCTCGATGCCGTCCAGACTCTTCAGCTGAATGTCCAATATGATCAAATCCGGCTTTAGTTCTTTGGCCAGCCGGAGGGCGTCCTCACCATTGTCCGTCGTATGTACAACGAAGCCGTCCTGCTCGAGATACAGGCCGATCAGCTCGGTAATGTCGGGTTCATCATCAACAACCAAAATTCGATTTCCTTGCATTGTATATCCTCCCCATGAAAGTTGGTGACCAGACCTGTGCCTTTGGTCAAACCAATGCTCCTCCTCGGTTATTATATCGAATGTATGGAGGTATGATCAATCGACGTTTTCATTATATAGGAGGGAAGACTTATTCGCCGTCTTTTTATCATCGTCATCTTACTAACAGCCGTACAACTTCTTCTAACCAGCTGTTCTTCCAACACGGACAACGCTGCCCCTGAGGCAAAGGAGGGGGTTCTGGATCTTAGAAACTGGTCATTCGAAGAAGACGGGAAGGTCGAGCTGCAAGGACAGTGGGCATTCTATAGCTATAAGCTGCTTGAGCCGCAGGAGGTAACGCCGAGTGGACAACCACTCCTTGTGGACGTCCCCAAATCATGGAACAGCTATCCAAGCGGCTTCGGATTGAAGGGTGGACAAGGGTTTGCGACCTACCGGCTGAATGTGCTCATCGATCAAGCCGATCAGCTGCTGGCGATTCGAGTGCCTAATATATTCAGCTCGTACAAGCTGTGGATCAATGGCAAGCTGCTGGCAACGGCAGGGCAGGTTGGTACGAGCCGCGACACCTCGAGCGCGGAGCAGTTCCCTCGCATCGTGACCTTCAACGGACAGGCCGATAAGCTGGATATTGTGGTCCAAGTATCCAACTTCCAGCATCGCAAAGGCGGCATATGGAAGGATTTTACGCTTGGGGACAATAGTGATATCACGAAATCCCAGATGAAGCTGACGGTCCAGGAGATGATTATTTTCGGAAGCCTGATGATCATCGGCATCTACCATATCGGACTTTATGCTTTCCGGCGGCAGGAATATTTTACGCTCTACTTTGGTCTGCTGTGCCTCTTTGTCGCGGCGAGGACAAGCGTGACCAGCGATGCTTATCTGATGCAGCTGTTCACCAGTCTAACCTGGGAAGCCGGGATGAAGGTCGAATATATTTCATTTGCCTTAAGTGTGGTCTCGGGCTATTTGTACATCTATGGATTGTTTCCGAAGGATGCTTCCAAGCGGGTAAAGCGGATTATTGTCAGTTTCGGCATCTCGCTTTGTTTTGTGGTGCTGCTGACACCAGCAATTGGCTTTACTCGGCTATTGCCGGTCTTCCAGCTGTTTGTCCTGTTGGCCAGCCTGTACTCGCTGTTCGTCCTCATTACCGCGCAGATGCGGAAGAGGGAAGGCGCGTCGTTCGTACTTGCGGGAGTGGCGGTGTTCGTCGTTACCATCCTCAACGACATGCTGTTCTATAATGAATGGTTCGCGAACAACCAGCTCGTACCCCTCGGCCTCTTCTTTTTTATTCTGATGCAGTCGTTTATTATTTCCACCCGCTTCTCAAGCGCGCTGCGGAGAGTGGAGCAGGTATCGGATGAGCTGCGGGAGTTGAACATACACCTCGAGGAGCGTATTGAAGAGCGAACGGAGGCGCTGCGCCGAACGAATGAGACCTTGGAGCAGACAAACCGGGAATTGGCAAGAGTAGAGATGTCGCGGAGGCATCTGATGACGAACATTTCTCACGATCTGCGAACGCCGATCACACTGCTGCAAGGGTACTTGGAGGCCATGCAGGATGGCGTAGTAAAATCCGAAGAACAGCAGAAGAAATATATCCGCATGATGCTTGGCAAGGTTGGCGGTTTGAATCGGCTCATTGGGAATTTGTTCGAGCTTACTAAGCTCGAGGCGGGGCAGCTGCGATTTGAATATGCAGAGGTGACGCTATCGGAGTGGATGAATCAGCTGTGCGAGCATTATGAATTGGATGTCCGGAGCAGGGGCATCCAATTCATATGCGGGTATACTCCATCTCCTGAAGAACAGGAGGAGCCACTGCCTCCGGAGCGGATCCTGCTGCATATCGATCAGCAGCGGATGGATCAGGTGCTGGCTAATTTGATCTATAATGCGATCAAGTACACGCCTGCGGAGGGGAGGATAGCGCTTACTTTTCAGTTCGAACGAAATTCCAATCGGGCTGTCGTAAAGGTAGGGGATACGGGCAGCGGGATAGAATCCGAACATATGCCATTTATTTTCGACCGTTTCTACAAGAAAGATAAGGCGCGAAACTCGGCAGAAGGAGGCAGCGGCTTGGGACTTGCGATTGCCAAAGAGATTGTAGAAGCGCATGACGGAACGATCAGCGCGGAAAGCGTATTTGGTGAGGGAACCGTAATTTGTTTTACGCTTCCTGCCGTCCTAGCGGAGTGATTATTCCGCCTGCCGGATGACAGCCATCATTTTCGCGATCGATTGCTTCCGTTTGTCCTGATCCATGCTGTTCAAGATCCGAATGATCTCCAGCGCTTCAGGCATGACCTGGGGGTCAGCCTTAGCAGATTGTTCACCGCCAATGATGTAATCAAGCGAAACATTGAACAAGGCGGCAAGCTTCTTCAATGTTTCGTATACCGGCTGGCGGTTGTTTATTTCGTAATGACTGTAAGCGGAGCGTGTAATCCCGATTTGCTTTGCGACTTCTTCCTGCGAAATGCTTTTTCTCAGCCTTAGTTCACGCAAGCGATCTCCCATCGTCATCTTAACGGCTCCTTACTTTCATACTAAACAATAAGACCTAGTACAAATGGTATATATCCTACTACTAGTAATTTATGATACGAAGTGTATCATTGTCAAGGCTTGCAATGAAAATTTATAGGTAATTCGGGGTTTTTTCGCATTCAAAGAGAGCCGGCGGCAAATGGAAGGCCGCCCGGTTCTCTTTGTTTCTATGGAGATCAAGGTGAAGGGAAGAATTTGCTGCGGTATTGAGACAAGGCAAGCAGCGGCCAGATAAGCGGATAGCTCTCATACCGGGAATAAATATGGCCGGGCAGTCCGGCTCCTGTCGGGTAGGAAGTCACACTTCCTGTGGTTAGCAGGTGGCGCAGCAGGAAGTCGGCAGCCCGATCCGTTGCTTCATTCGCAGAATCGAGTACCGAGACCAGCGCATCCAGTGCCCAGGCCGTTTGAACGAGAGTGGAGTATTGAAGCGGGATGTACCTCATGATGCGATCGCTGCCGCATGATTCACCGAATCCTCCATCCGGATTCTGAATCGAGAGCAGCCACCCGATCGCTTTGACTATCTGGGGATGCTCCAGCGGCTCACGTACAGCCGACAGGCCTGTTAGCGCAGCCCAAGTGCCGTAAATATAACAAACTCCCCATCTGCCGTACCAAGATCCATCCTGCTCCTGTGTTTCGTAAAGGTAGCGGCAAGCGCGGTTAACGAATGGATGCTTGCCCGATAACCCCACGGTTCGACCTAGATATTCAAGCGTACGACCGGTTAAATCGGGAGAGGAAGGGTCCGTCGCAGCAGCTTCCGCCCCTTCAAGAGGAATCCACTTCATCAAGGGATGGTTGTTGTTCCGCTCGAATGCGGCCCAGCCTCCATCATCGTTCTGCATCGACAGGATCCAATGAAGCCCGCGTTCTGCCGCATCATTGTGTTGATTTGTCTGCCGAAGCGGCTCAATGGCCCGAAGCGCGGCAGTCGTATCATCGACGTCGGGATTGATCGTGTTGATGTCCGAGAAGCCCCAACCGCCAGGCTCAGGGTTCTTCACGTGAAGCTGCCAGTCTCCCAGCTTGGTATGCTGCCTGCTGAGCAAGTAGTTTCCCGCTTGAATAATGGAAGGATGATGGGGAGGGACGCCGGCTTGCGTGAGGGCGTGACTGGCAAGGGCGGTGTCCCAAACCGTCGATGTCGTCGTTTGCAGATGGAGCCCGCCGCTGTCTGGCCGCAGAAAGGCTATAATGCCATCGATCGCCCGGAGAATGACGGGGTGGCTTCTATCATATCCGATCGCTTGCAGCGCATAGATCATGAATATCGTCGAGCTGGCGTAGCTGTATAGTGTTCCATCAGGCTCAATTCGATCAAGCATATAACGCTCTGCTGTCTGTGTCGCTCGTTGCTTGAAGGCGGACGGAGCCTCTTTCCAAGCGGCTGCCCATTGCTTCAGCTGTCCAAGCAAGCCGCTTCGGAAGTATGGATCCCAGAGCGAGTCATCCAGACTGTTGTCGATCATGGTCGGCTGTAACTCATTTAGGACGGGGATCTCGGGCGCTTGAAAGGTTTTGTGGCGATCGGCCAGAAGAAGCATGGGCGCCATATGAACGCGGGCATAGCCGGAGAATTGAAAGAAATGTATAGGCGATGAGACAGGCAGCATAAGTAGAGCAAGTGGTATCGGAAAGAAACGCGTCCATGGGATCTGACCGATTACGGCGAGCATGAATTTGGTGAGCAAGCTGTCGACGCGCCTGATTCCTCCCCGCCGAACGATCGCCTCCTTAGCCCTCAGCATCATAGGTTCATCGGAGCTTACCCCGGCGTAAAGCAATCCAAAATAACATTCGACCGTTGCGGATAGGTTGCCGCCAGTTTCATCCGGATATACGTTCCATGAGCCGTCTGCCAACTGTCTATTCAATATCCGGTCGCATAAGCCGCTGACGATCTCCGGTTTATCCAGCTCCATTGTCCGAATTAGGATTAGAAAATTCGCATCCGTCATCATCCCGCTTTCCGTAAAGCCATACCGCCACGAACCGTTATTCTGCTGGTCGCGCTGCAGCTGCTGGACCAGAGCGGAAATTCCTTCGTTCATTCGATTGCGCATGTGTATCCCCTCCGTTCTTCGCTATTGCTAATGTATGAGGAGGCCGCATCGGTTCATAACCTAGCGAAATGCGATATCGTCACAGGTTTCGCGAAGCCGGTTATCGTATATATGAGTCTGATTTATTATTAGCGGGTAATGATTGGAATAGCGAGAAGTCTTCACCTGCATGTGGCTTTATGGTGCCTGGATAGCTCTGGAATTCCGAATCATGGCCGCAAATACCGCCCTTTTTTTGTTTTTGTCTAATTTTTGAGCAAAAAGTGAAATTTATTTGAACACTTTTCATTCATTTGCGGTTATAATAGAACTATAAGAGCGGTTACACAAAGAAAACGGGGATGTGATCGGAATGAAAGCGAACAACATGAAGGCTGGACATCCGGAACTGGAGCGGGCTAAGCGTTTGTTCACGGCAATGAAAATTATGGCATGGGCTTGTTTGGCGGCTGGCATCATTCTTAGCATGTGGAATGTAAGCCACTTCAGTGACAAGAATTTGTCATTGATGGTAGGCATCGGGTTCATGGTAGGCAGCGTCTTCATTTATACAATCGGCACTGCGATTAATATGGTGGAGACTCGCAAGCTGGACATACATGACATGACAGAAAGACCCGATATCGCATAACTGTCACTCAGGTGCATGATTGAAGACAAGAAGCCCCTCCCGAGAGTCGATCGGGAGGGGCTTCTTGTCTTTGGTTTTCAATAATCGACGAATTGGTGAAGGAATTATTACAGAAATTCTAATTTTCAATGACGCCTTTGTTAACAGTGCAGATAGGTGCAGATATATGCCTTCACATCTGTTATGGTTACTCCATGAGAGAAAAATCACAAAGGTAGTCTCAACAATGAATGGCCGCTAAGGAGATGAGAAAGTTGAAAATGCCGACCAAATGGAAACGTTTAACAGCACTAGCGACGATGGTTCTGACAACGGCTTTGTTATCGGGCTGCAGCAATATGATGGTGCTGGATCCAAAAGGCCCGATCGGCGCGCAGCAGAGAGATCTGATCCTGATTTCTTCAATTTTATGTGCAGTTATTCTCGTACCCGTACTTATCATGACTTTTGTCATCGCATGGCGCTACCGTGACAAGCCGGGCAATAAGTCAAAGTACACGCCAAAATGGGAGCATAGCACCAAGCTGGAAACCATTTGGTGGGGAATCCCCATTGTCATCATTGGGATATTAGCCGTAATCACGGTTCGTTATACGTATGCTACGGAGCCTTCCAAACCATTGGAGTCGGCGAACGAGACGATGGTCATCCAAGTTACTTCATTAGATTGGAAATGGTTGTTCCAATATCCGGAGCAAGATATTGCAACGGTAAATTATCTCCAATTCCCGGCAAATGTGCCGATACGCTTCGAGCTGACCTCGGATGCGCCGATGAACTCCTTCTGGATTCCTCAGCTCGGTGGACAGATGTATACGATGTCCGGGATGGCGATGAAGCTGCATCTGCAAGCAGATGAACCCGGAAGCTTTTTTGGTTCGGGAGCGAACTTCACCGGCAGGGAATTCGGCAAGATGAATTTCGAGGCGAAGGCAACGACTCAAGAGGAGTTTGATGCTTGGGTGAAGCAGATTAAGTCGGAATCACCGGCACTAACCTTAGAAGGGTACAGCAAGCTTGCTGAGCAAGGAGTCACGCATGAGCAGTCATTCTCCTCGTTCCCCGAAGGGTTGTTCAATAAAATTGTGAATAAATACGCCTCCTCTCACCAGCATGGTGCGAAGACGGAAGCGAGTACGGACAAGCAAGAGAAAAGCGAGAAGGATGCGGAAGCAGCCGACTCCACTGCCGATGGCCAAGAAGGTCATGATGCAAATCATGCGGGTCATTAACGAATAGACGAAAGAGAGGAGAGACCGCATGTTTGAGAAAATAAAGGAGTTTGCGTCTGAGTTTTTCGTAACGGGCGACCCCCTCATTTATGGGGCCGATGTCGGTATTGCGCTGACGTTGATATCCATCGTGGTTGTCTTGACCTATTTCAAAAGATGGGGCTGGCTCTGGCGTGAATGGCTGACGAGCGTTGACCATAAGAAAATCGGTATCATGTATATTATTGCTTCACTGCTTATGCTGTTCCGCGGCGGCGTGGATGCGCTCCTGATGCGCACACAGCTGGCTATGCCGGATATGCAGTTCCTGGAACCGGAACACTATAACCAAATCTTCACGACGCATGGCGTCATCATGATTCTATTCATGGCCATGCCGCTCATGTTCGGTTTATTCAACATCGTCATTCCGCTGCAGATCGGCGCGCGTGACGTTGCCTATCCATTCTTGAACTCACTTAGCTTCTGGCTGTTCTTCTGGGGCGCGATGCTGTTCAACATGTCGTTTGTCATCGGCGGTTCGCCGAATGCAGGCTGGCTGGCATATCCGCCTCTGTCGGAGCTGTCACACAGTCCAGGGGTCGGGCAAGATTTCTATATCTGGGGCATCCAAATCTCGGGTATCGGGAGCTTGATGACCGGGATCAACTTTATCGTTACAATCTTGAAGATGCGCGCGCCAGGCATGAAGCTTATGAAAATGCCGATGTTTACCTGGTCCACGCTTTCGAGCTGTATCACCATTATCTTTGCATTCCCGATCCTGACTGTGACACTTGCGCTGCTGTTCCTGGACCGCTATCTGGGCGCGCACTTCTTCACACTTGACGGCGGGGGCAACCCGATGATGTATATTAACTTAATCTGGATGTGGGGTCACCCTGAGGTCTATATCGTCGTACTCCCGGCATTCGGTATCTTCTCGGAGATCGTCTCGACGTTCTCGCGGAAGAAGCTGTTCGGTTATAAATCCATGGTGTTCGCACTCATGAGCATTAGCTTCTTCTCCTTCTTCACATGGGCGCATCACTTCTTTACAATGGGCTCTGGAGCTAACGTTAATGCCTTCTTCGCCATAACAACGATGATTATTGCCATCCCGACCGGGGTCAAGGTGTTTAACTGGCTGTTCACCATGTTCCGCGGAAGGATTTCGTATAAATCACCGATGCTCTGGACGATGGGCTTTATCCCATGCTTCGTCGTCGGGGGCATGACAGGCGTATTGCTGTCCGTCGCTCCAGCCGACTTCCAGTTCCATAACAGCTACTTCCTGATCGCGCATTTCCATCAGGTGCTCATCGGCGGCGTTGCCTTCGGATATTTCGCCGGCCTGTATTACTGGTGGCCGAAGATGTTCGGCTTCAAGCTGAATGAGAAGCTTGGCAAATGGGCTTTCTGGCTCTGGAATATCGGTTTCTACGTGTGCTTCATGCCGCAGTATTTCCTTGGCTTGGATGGCATGACTCGCCGCGTAAGCTCGTACGGCTGGGACATGGGCTGGGGTCCGCTTAACCTGGTATCGACAATCGGGGGCTTCCTGATGGGGATCGGCTTCCTGTTCCAAGTCTGGCAAATTGCGCACAGCATTAAGTTTATGGAGCGCGACACGACTGGCGATCCATGGAACGGTCGTACATTGGAGTGGTCGATTCCATCGCCGGCTCCTGTATATAACTTTGCTACATTGCCTCAAGCTACCGAACAAGATGCTTGGTGGGAAGAGAAGCAACGCCGTGAGCAGGGACAGAAGCCTGCTGCACAGCCGCCGCTGGAACCGATTCATATGCCTCGCAATTCGGGGATACCATTTATCAAATCGTTCTGCTGGTTCGTAGCGGGCTTCGGCTTCGTATTCGACTGGCTCTGGATTGCCATACCGGGTCTTGCGGGCGTAGCAATCTGCATGCTAATCCGCTCGTTCACGTACAATACGGATTATTACATTCCGGTCGATGAGATCAAACGGACGGAAGCGGCGTTAAGGGGGTCGGTCTAACATGGAAACAACATTCTTAGGACGCAAGCGCAAACGGCTTGAAGCCGCGCATGCGGACATCGGCGGACATAGCGCAGGCGGTTCGCACGATGAGCATCACGACCATGAGTCGCTCAAGACTTTCGGCTTCTGGATCTTCCTGATTACAGACTGTATTCTGTTCGGTACATTGTTTGCGACATACATCGTCCTTCGCGGCAATACCAATGGAGGTCCGACAGCCGAAGAGCTGTTTCAGATGCCGGGCGTAATCGCATCGACATTCATCCTGCTTACGAGCAGCTTCACAAGCGGATTAGCAGTGCTATCCATGAATCGGGGGAACGTGAAGGGCCTGATCGGATGGCTTGCCGTAACGGCGCTGCTGGGCGCATCGTTTATAACGCTTGAAATTACCGAATTCGTGCATATGGTTCAAGCAGAGAATGCCACAATCGGAACGAGCGCGTTCTTGTCGGCCTTCTATACACTGGTCGGAACGCACGGCTTGCACGTTTCGCTGGGCCTTGTCTGGATGGTAGCGCTGATGATCCAGCTTGCCCGGCATGGCATCACGGCGGTGACCAAACGGAAGGTCAATGTCATTAGCTTGTACTGGCACTTCCTGGACGTTGTCTGGATCTTCGTCTTCACGATTGTGTATATGATGGGGGTGATGTAAGATGGCACAGCAACCAAACGGATCACATGGTGCAGGCGGCCACGGCCACAGTTCCCATAAGGGTCACGGCTCGTTCAAGTCTTACCTCATCGGTTTCTTATTGTCGATTGTACTGACGATTATTCCACTGGTCGCAATTCTTAAGGATCTAGTGGAAGGCACGGCGGCCTTGGTCGTTCTGCTTGTCACGGCAGTGCTGCAGTTTATTGTCCAATTGCTCTTCTTCATGCATCTGAATGAAGAAGATAAACCACGCTATAATTTGATGACGCTCATATTCGGGCTTGTCATCGTCCTGACGATCGTAGCAGGATCGATCTGGATCATGACGAATAATGCGGTAGCTCATTAAGCATGACAAGGCTGTTCCAAGTAGAAATTACTTGGGGCGGCTTTTTTATTATTAAACGACGGTTAAACAACGGGTTTCAAACGATTCATAAGCATGCTGCACCGTGCTCGTGGGCAGGAATCATCACTGCGCGCTTTGCGGCATGAAAGTGCTTGAACCGGGCAAGTTCGAGCAGTATAATGAGCGAGAGCGAATGGAGTTAATCCTTTCCACGCATGTTAAATACCGTGGTGCTTACAAGGGTGCAACTATAAACATACATACGTAAGACGAAGGCACTCACACAATGGAAAGGGGAATGGCTATGAAGACACAATGGACCATCATTGCGGCGCTGCTGTTCGCTTTGATAACGGCGATCTTTGCTGTTATTAATGTGGAGGCCGTACAAGTCAATTTTCTATTCACCGAGACGAAAAGCCCGCTCATTCTCGTCATACTTGTATCCACGCTGCTTGGCGGATTAACGGTCGGACTATTCGGCATCGTTAGGCAATATAAATTACAGCGCCGTATCCGGGAGCTGGATCATAAGCTGGCCTCGCTTGGCATAGACGAGCAGGATGTGACCGGCTCTCCCGTGAAATCAACCGAGAAGCCGCGCCGCGGAGACGACAGCAAACCAATCGTACTTCCTAAGGAGTAATAGTTTTGCGCTTGCTCACCTTGCAATAGGATGGCGTAGTATCAGAGCAGCCGATACCGGAGATAACTCCGAGATCGGCTGCTTTTCTTAATTTGGTTAATTCGGATGTCTGGAAGGAGAGCATCGTTCAAGGATCTTAAATAGCGTTTATACCTTTCTCGCGCGAATGTATTCTTCTGGCGATAGGCCGACAATCGATTTGAAATCACGAATGAAATGAGATTGGTCATAGTAACCCAAATCGAGTGACAAGGCGGTCCAGTCATTGGCTTCGTCTTGGTGCATTCGTTCCGCGGCTTCATGCAGCCGATAGCGTAGAATGACCCATTTTGGACTTACCCCAACATAACGATCGAATAGTCGCTGCAGGGTTCGTTGATGAAGCCCGCTCATACGAGCGGCATCGTTAACTTGGCGTATCGTGCGGTCGTCACGAATCCCGTAGACGATTTCACTTACAAGCTCGACATTCGGATCCCGCTCAGGCAGGCGATCCCGAAAGAACGTATCCACACGGTGCGCGGCTTGCTCGATATGGTGATACTGCTGCAGAACTTCACCTTCTAGCGATAAGCTGTCCAGGCCGAAAACCTCTTCAATGCCTAGAGACTGGTCGGTTAAATGCGATACAGGAGCATTCCAAAACGGATAGAATCCTCCAGGCTTGAATTTCACGCCTACCACCCAGCCTTGATCCTTAAGCAGATGGCTCGAGGTTGCGCTTGATACGCCGTAAATGCGGGTAGTCTCTTTCTCGACGACCAGGTTGACATTGGGGTGGGCAATAACGGTTTGGCAATAAGGAGCTTGTCCACGCAGATCCCATTGGATCACCCAATAATGCTGGATGAAGAAGCTCGTATCGGGCGAGGGGGGGAATCGGTTTAATGAAAATTTGGTGTCCCCCATGCTGGGATGGAGGATGCCTTTTCCTAGGCTGTTAGTGCTTCTGATGATTGCATCCATCTGTGTACCTCCTAATTGTGAAACTTATGATTCTATCCTTGTCGCATTTTTACAATACAAGATGTTCATATATCAGTAGCATAAGAGGAGCGGTCGAGCAGTCGACTGCCGCAACGATAATAATTTAATTCTGGAGGTAGAGCATGGATCTTACTTATCATATCTATATCGGCGCGAAGCCTGAGGAAGTGTGGAACGTTCTGATTTCAGACGAAGCTGTGAAGCAAACGATGTTCGGATGCACGATTCGCTCGACATTCGAAGTTGGTGATGATTACGCGTATGTCGGACCAGGCAACGACGGTGATGAGACGGTGCATGTTTATGGAAAAATACTTGTCTTCGAACCTAACCGGATCATGAGCTATACGGAGCATGCCGGACCTTCCTATCGCGATAATCACGCTGAGCTGGAGACCCGGGTAACCATGGAGCTCGAACCCATCGGTGAATGCACGAAGGTGACGCTGGTCAATGATCTATGGCCGGCCGATCACCCGTCATACGAGAAGACGAAGGAATCATGGCCGATGATTCTATCCAATATCAAAACCTATGCGGAAACCGGAAAGACGCTGGACTTCGGCTGGTAATTGATCCTTGGATGTCCTATAGAATAAGTTAGAACCCCGATCAGCTGAAGGAGCTTCTGCTTCCATGCTGGCCGGGGTTCTTTCTAATACGGGAAGGACGGCTGCTCGAGCTTGGCTTTGACCGATTTGGCATATTCCGATGGGGACATGTCCGTGACCGATTTGAAGTGTCTGGAAAAATTATGTATATTGCTGTAATTTAATAAAACGGCGATTTGGGAGAAGTTGTGCTGCTCTTCGCGAATCATCTTTTTGGCCTTCGTAATTTTGAGCGTTTTGAAATATTTCATGATGCTTTGACCTGCCCGTTCCCTGAACAGCGTGATGGCATAGCTCTTGCTTAAGTTAAATCGCTTACAAATTTGCTCCAAGGTAATATTGTCATCTACGTGCTGTTCCATATACGATGTCATCAATTGAATTAATTCCATCTCGCTTTTCTCTTTGGTAGCAAAGGAAATAGGCTGTTCCTGCCGCATGGATTCACCATTTTGCAGCAGGCTGACCAGAAGCAGCTCGAGATAGATTTTAATTAATTGCTCGGTTCCAACGGGGGCACTCGTACGCTTCGTTAGTGTATGATCTTTCGGATCGTCGAATGGAGGCTGGAAGGCTAAATAACCATTCTTCAAAATTTGCGCAAGCATATCTCTTTGCTGGGCATCGAGGCTAAAGATTTTGTCATGAAAGAAGGACATCGCGGGCGATTGGCATTCAAAGCTGACGACGAAAAGATTCGGTGCGGTCTTCCGGTTTGCCCATACGCTATGAAATTCGTTCGGCTTATGAAAGATCACATCGCCTTGTTTCAGCTTGTATCCTTCCGCGCTTGCGATGACCTCGACCTCACCTTTATCCACGTATAGAAACTCCCAGAAATCATGCTGCTCGCCTTGAAAAATATAGTCCTTCGAGAACTCGAAGTCATGCAAGGAAATGATTTGTTGGATCGTTATGACTTCTTTGAGCTCTGTCTTAACAAAATTCATGGATTCGACTCCTATATTGTAATGATTTGTCTATATTATACCGTTCCTGACAAGCAATGAGAATAAGAAGAACAGCAGATTAGATACATAATCTGCTCTTTTGGATAAATATTATGGAGCTTAAAGGCGTTATGATAAATGTATCTGGGAACAAGCATGCAAATTACAGGAGGGAGAATGGCAGTTATGAGCGAAGGTCATTTTCAAGCAGCAGGTGCTGGAAAAGCAGGGATGAGCCATGATTAAAATAGGCCTAATCGGTGTTGGTTTTATGGGTTCCACTCACGCGCTATGCTATGAAGCACTGGCTGGCTCCGCGGATTTTCAAGTCACTGCCGTCGCCGATCTCAATTCGGAAACCGCTCACAAAATAGCCCAAAAGTTCGGTGCAAAGGTATACGCTTCAGGAGCTGAACTGATCGATCATGCCGACGTCAATACCATCGATATTTGTCTTCCGACCTATCTGCATACCGTACATGCTTTGCAGGCCATAGAGAAGGGGTATGACGTATTCATTGAAAAGCCGGTGTGCCTCCAGGAATCCGAAACCGAGTGGCTGCTGGAAGCGCAGCGTAAGACTGGCGTTAAGGTTATGGTCGGGCATTGCTTGCGGTTCTGGCCCGAATATGAAGCGCTTAAACAGCTGCATGATCAGAAGACTTACGGCTCCTTCATATCCGGCGTATTCACAAGAGTGAGTCCGCGTCCGGCTTGGGGCTGGGAGGATTGGATACATGATCCGCAGCGAAGCGGAACGGTTGCGCTTGATCTTCACATCCATGATGTCGACTATGTCCGGTATCTGCTGGGTGAACCAGATCAAATCAGCAGCGAGGCGATCTATTCCGATGGCAAGATCGAGCACATCTTCGGTCAATTCCGTTATGGAAGCGGTGTTGCGTCACTCGAGGCATCATGGGATTATCCACCAGGCTTTCCATTTGAAATGGCATACCGGGTCAAATATGAACAAGCGACGGTCGTGTTCAGCAGTCTGAAGTCTCCCTCCCTCACGATCTATGGGAACGATGGAAGCGTGATCGTTCCGGAGCTGGTAAATGGCGAGCAAAGCCATGATGAAGATAGGGGCGGAAATATCAGCTCATTGGGTGGTTATTTGAATGAGCTGCGTTATTTCCTGAACTGCTTAGACCGGGGAGAAGATATTCGTAACGCAACGCTTGCGGACGGAGCTGCTTCGTTCCGGCTGGTGATGAGAGAGATAGATCGTGCAAAAGAGAGGAGCGGGAAGCATGTCTAAGATGAGTATATTAGCCGTTGGCTGTCATCCTGATGATCTGGAAATTGGCTGCGGCGGAACGTTGGCAAAGCTGAACAGTCTGGGACATCGTGTTACGATGTGTCATGTTGCCAATGGGAATAAAGGTCATGTTGTAATTCAACCGGAAGAGCTGCGCGTGATCCGTGCAGAAGAGGCGCAGAATGCCGGCAAGCTGATTGGAGCAGAGGTTCATTCGATGAATGTGCCTGATCTGCAGGTCAAGTCGGATAACGATGAGCTGATTCATGATCTCATACGTCTCATTCGCGAGGTCAAGCCGGATTATATCATTACGCACAATCCGGAGGATTACATGAAGGACCACCAAGAGGTCAGCAAAGCGGTGTACGATGCCAGCTTCTCAGCGACTGTTCCTCATATGCTGCCAGGTGTGCAGGCTCATGGACGCGTTGTGCCCATCTACTACATGGACACGTTGGCGGGGATCAATTTCGTACCGGATGAATTCGTTGATATTACCGACATGATCGATATCAAGCTTAAGATGAATGACTGTCATCAGAGTCAGCTTGCTTGGCTGAAAGAGCATGACGGCATCGATTTTCTTGAATTTGTGCAAAGCTGCTCCAGGTTCCGCGGCATTCAATCCGGCGTCAAGTATGCGGAAGGCTTCAGACGCTGCCAAGCCTGGCCGCGGCTGACGACACAGCGGCTGCTGCCGTAGGCAAGGCAACGAAGCGAATGCTTTGACGCCGGCCTGCAACAAAGGGCGAAGTGGGAAGATTGATTTATGGAGAAGCGCCAGCGGTCGCCTTTGTTCCCGGATTAGATCCTTTAACCCTTGTTTAAAGGAATCCATGAACAACAGCAACTCCGCGAACAATCCCCCTTCTCGGCCGTTTGTGATCAATTTTGAGCAGGCGAATGCTTACGAAGCAAGTTTTGCTGCGAAGTATATTCAATGATGATTAAGCTTCACAAAACGAAGCGTATGCTTACGGAGCAAGTTTTGCTGCGAAGTATATTCAATGATGATAAAGCTTCACAAAACTTTTAGGAGTGATCAAATGGATTTTTTAAGCACAAAGCAAGGCTCTTTGTTGGATACCTTCTTCCCGAAGGGTTGGGATCTGGAGAAGATTGATCAATGCTGCAGCCATCCGCCAGAAGCGATAACGGAGCGTCAATCGTTCTGGCATCCCGACTTTGAGCCTGTCGTCTGCGAACAAATTCATGATTTTGATATGATGCTCGGCCATGAAATCGCGATGGAAATCAAGCAAGCCGCAGATGAAGGGCGCAAGCTGGCGCTCATTCTTCCTGTCGGACCGATGGGCATGTACAAGTGGGCGGTCTATTTCTTGCGCGCCTGGAACGTATCCTGCAGCCATGTATACGGCTTCAATATGGATGAATGGAGCGACCAAGAAGGCAATACGCTTGAACCGACGAACCCCGGAGCTTTTCAGAACGCCATGCAGAATGCTTTCTACGGCCCGCTCGGCGAATTGACGGTACCTGTAGAGCAGCGTAATTTCGCTACGAAGGCGAATCTCCCGACTTATGCGGAGAAAATCGGCAAGCTCAAATCGGAAGGGGCCAAGCTGGTCACGATCTTCGGGATCGGACGGATGTGCCATATTGCGTTTTGGGAGCCTCATTTTGCCGCTGAATATGATTCGGAGCAGGAATGGAAAGCACAGGCCTACCGGATCGGCGCCAGGCTTCACCCGCTCACAATCGAGCAGAACGCGATTACCAGCTTCAAGAGCCGGACTACACTTGTTCCCTGTACGGCGAATACAATCGGCCCCGCGTTATTTCTGCAGTCCGATCGTATCATCGGGGGATGCGATGGCGCACTGGGCAGGGGGATGCAGTGGCAGGGGATGTCCCTGTGGATGACGCTTCGTTATGGTCCCGATTCTTGGATTCCATCTACCTATATGCCTACACTTCCGGGCAAGCTGTTCTTCCTGAAGGAGCTGGCAGGACCTTTGGAAGCGGACTGCAACTAGCCCGGCGTGTCTTCTGGCATACGTAAGAAAGTCCATGTAACAAGCGTAAATATTAGACAGAACAGTAAGCAGATGTCACGAATATTTGACAGAACGAATACCTCAAAAAGGGCCGTTCTGTTTTTTTTTTAATTTAGGGGTAGAGGAATTCGCGAGGTGCTGGTAGAATAGCATTAAATAAAGTTATAAACGCTGTTTAAAAAAATGAAAGCAGCGATATTTAGGAGGATGTTCATATGAACACGCAACGCAGCCAAGAGCTTTATGAAGAAGCTAATCTGTACACTCCTGGGGGAGTACATACATCCATTCGCAACGTCGAGCCCCATCTTATTTTTACAAAAGCAGAGGGCGCTTACATTTACGATGCTGACGGCAATAAGTATCTGGATTTTCAAGCTGCTTTCGGTCCTTACATTCTCGGACATAGCCATCCTTATGTGAATGGTAAAGTTATAGAGGCAATTCAAAGAACGGATTTGTACGGCGTAGGTACGACGGATCTTGAAATCGAGCTGTCCCGCTTGATCTGTAAGCATGTTCCGTCAGCAGAGCAGGTGTTGTTCTGTAACTCCGGCTCGGAAGCCACCTATCATGCGATCCGGTTATCGCGCGCGGTAACGGAGCGTAAGAAATTGATCAAGTTCCAAGGCTGCTACCATGGCTGGCATGACTACGTTGCCCGCAACATGCTGAGCAAGTGGGACATGATCGGCAAGCGGGATCCAGGCTCGGCAGGGATGATGGATGAAGCGATCGACAACACGCTCATCTGCACCTACAATGATCTGGAGGACGTGGAACGGACGTTCAAGGAGAATGACGGCGAGGTCGCAGCTCTGATTGTTGAGCCTATTCCGCACAATATCGGCTGCATTATGCCGCAGGACGGATTTCTGCAGGGATTGAGAGACCTCTGCGATCAGTATGGCGCCGTATTGATCTTCGACGAAGTGATCACGGGCTTCAGACATGATATCGGCGGATTCCAGAAGGTAGCCGGTGTAACGCCTGATCTGACAACGATGGGCAAGGCCATGGCGAACGGATACCCGATTGCCGCTATAGCCGGGAAGAAACAATTTATGCAGCGCTTCAATACGAATCCTGGCGGCGATGTCTGGTTTGCCGGTACGTATAATGGACATGCGGTCGGTACAGCGGCTGCCATCGCTACCATCGAACTGATGGAACGTGAGCCTGTTCATGAGTATGTGTTCGCTCTGGGTGAGCGGATGCGCAGCGGCATTCGGGACATTCATGCCAGACTTGGAATTCAAGCGGTTGTAGCCGGTTTCGGTTCCGTGTGGACTACGTACTTTATGGACTTTATGCCTCAGAATTATACCGATCTACAGCAGAATGACGCCGAATTCTATGTTCGTTACCGGAGAAAGCTTCTTGAGAGAGGCATCTACAAAATGCCAATGAACCTTAAACGGAATCATGTGGGCTACAGCCATACCGAGCAGGATATCGATTATGCGCTGGAAGTCATTGAAACCGTATTAAAAGAAATGCTCGCAGAATAAACGTTGAAGAGATAAAGAGGACGATCTCGAAAGGGGAGCATCATGAAATTACGCAGCAGCGAGTGGTTTGAGAATGAGAACGAGGAATTAACCTTTCAGCACCGAACGGCCATGCGGGCTATGGGACACAATCCAGACACGTTTGTCGGCAAGCCGATCATCGGTATATTCAATGCTTGGAATGACTTGAACAGCTGCAATTATCCGCATAAAGAGCTTGTTGAATACGTTAAGAGAGGCGTATTGCTCTCCGGAGGTTACCCGATCGAGATGCATACGATATCGACGCCGGCCGATTTTATGAAGCCGTCGGACCTGCTGTATCGGAACCTGCTCTCCATGGATCTCGAGGAAAGCATCCGCTCGCAGCCGATTGACGGCGTTGTGATGCTATGCGAATGCGACAAGACGGTTCCTGCGCAGCTGATGGCCGCGGCCAGCTGCGATTTGCCGGCGCTGCAGTTTGCAGCTGGCCATCGCTCGTCGGGGAGCTTCCGCGGAAAGACGGTTAACTACGGAACAGACCTGTGGAAGTATTCCGATGATTATAAGGCAGGGATTCTCTCCGAAGAAGAATGGAAGGAGCTGGAGCAGTCGATCTCTTGCAGTCTGGGCGGGTGTCCGGTGATGGGATCGGCCTCCACGATGAAGGGTCTGTCCGAGATGCTCGGCATGATGCTCCCTGGTACGTCCAGCATTCCCGCTACCGATGCGCGTCGTAAAATCGCTGCGGAAGCGACAGGTTTCCGGATTGTAGAGATGGTCAGGGAGAATTTAACGCCTTCCAAATTAATGACGGAGCCTGCTTTCAATAATGCGATCAAGCTGCTCGCGGCAACCGGCGGCTCCACGAATGCGGCGATCCACCTGACAGCGATAGCGGGCAGATTCGGCATTCGAATCCCAATCGAGCGCTATGAGGAGCTCACCGAAGAAGTCCCGCTGGTCGTTAATCTGCAGCCTAGCGGGTCTCACAGCATGGATGACTTCTTCAAAGCAGGCGGTCTGCGTCGGGTCATCCACAATATCATGCCGCTGCTCGATCAAGATTGTCTGGGCTGCACCGGCGAGACGATTGGGCAAATCTATGGCCGAGAGATGCCCGAATACGAAGCGGCTGCTGAAGTCATTTCGGCGCTGAATGCACCATTCAAAGAGCGTGCTGGTTTAGCGATATTGAAGGGTAATCTCGCACCGCAGGGTGCGGTCATCAAGAAATCCGCCGTCTCGCCTCATCTGTTCAAGCATCGCGGGCAGGCCATTGTTTTTGAAAGCTACGAAGAAATGCTGGCTCGCATCGACCGCGATGATCTTGAAGCCACCGAAGACAATGTCTTGGTGTTGAAGCACTGCGGACCCGTAGCGATGGGCATGCCTGAATGGGGCTCCATCCCGATTCCAGCGAAGCTGCTGCGTCAAGGCGTTCGAGACATGGTGCGGATCAGCGATGCGCGCATGAGCGGAACCAGCTATGGCGCTGTAATTCTCCACGCCGCGCCGGAAGCGGCGATTGGCGGGCCTCTTGCGATCGTAAGAGAAGGCGATTGGATCGAGCTGGACGTTGAAGCGTCGACGATACGCCTCGACCTGGACGACAGCGAAATAGCGGCCCGGCTTGCAGCATGGCAGCCGCCTAAGCCGCAGCATACAAGAGGATATCCAAGACTGTTCGCCGACCATACCCTGCAGGCCCCAGAGGGCTGCGATCTGGATGTCCTGCGTCCCGACAGCAAAGAAGACGCTGTATTCGTTCCTCCCATTGTCGGCAGAGGTTAGAAGACAAGCTGCATGACGGCAGGATTCTCGTAAGCCGCTATGGCTTTCGATCAAGGAATGTATCTTAATAAGATGAGGGAGGACGAATGAATCATGTCATTACAGACCATTCTGGACAAAGTGGATACCGAGCGCCTCATTCGTGACACGCTGGAGCTTGTGAATATTAAAAGCATAACCGGTGATTCGATGGACGTTGCCGACCGCTATGAACAGATGCTCAAGGAAGTGGGATGCTCGGTCGTGCGCTACGAGTTTTATCCGAACAATCCGACACTGGTTGCTGTATATGGAGACGGAGACGAAGCTTCCGGAAAAACGATCATTTTCAATGGTCATATGGATGTCATCCCGCTTGCTCATGATGAAGCGACAGTTCGCGACGGACGCATTTATGGCAGAGGAACATGCGATATGAAGGGCTCCCTGGCATGTATGCTGGAAGTATTGCGCTGTCTTCAAGAAACGAACACCAAGCTTCCGGGACGGATCATGATGATTGCAAACAGCCTGCATGAGAGTCCGGGTGGACGTGGCGAAGACCTCGTTGCCCTAGTCGAGCGGGTACCGCTCAAGGCGGATGTGGTCGTTGTATTGGAAGGCGCTACGTCGGATTGCACGGTGGCACAGCTTGGTTCGGCAACATTCGATATCGTGATCGAGCGTTCAGGCGAGACCTGTCATCAGCTTCAAGCACCCTTTGGTACCCCACATCCAATCACCATCGCAGCTGAAGTCGTCCAATTGTTCGAGCAATGGAATGCGGAGCTTGCGAAGACGGAAATCGAGGATATCGGACATGCATCCTATTTCGTCGGCGCAATTGAAAGCGGCAAGTTCTATAATCAGTTTCCATCAACGGCATCCATTACCGGTGTGAGACGATACGCACCCGATGAGAAGTTCGAGGATGTGGTACGGGCGACAAGCGAGGGATTAGAGAAAATCGCCGCGGCCCATGGCGTGGAAATCAAGCTCGATATGAAGAAGGTCCGGGACGGATATCGGATCGATAAAAACAGCGAGGCCGTTCATGCGCTGCGCCGGTCTGTGATTGCGGAACGGAATATCGAATTTCCGTTGGTTGGGAAGAAGGTCGTTACGGATGCAGGCATCTTCGGCCAGGCTCTCGGAGTGCCCGTATTATGTCATGGACCCGATTTCCGTACGGCTCACGGAGATGTCGAGTATGTCGAAATCCAAGAGCTGGAGACGACTACAAGATCCTATCTGCGTTTTATCGATGATTTTTTAGCGTTGAACGCATAGATCGCTGAGCAAGTTGTAAATAAGACAGACCATGCCCTTTCGGGTGTGGTCTGTTTTTGTATTGAGCCGGCTCAGCTCCCTGACTGCTGAAGCTTTTCCATATGGGACAGCTGCACTTTAGTTATTTTACGGAATGAATTATATTTGATATAATAGAGCAAATGTTTGAGAAGGGATGAAATAAATGAAATTAAACCCGTCGGAACTGCTAGTTATCAAAACCATTCAACAAAGCGACGGCGTTTCCAGGAAAGCAATTGCCGATAAAACCGGGCTATCCCAGGCGTCTATAACGAATATCAGCAAAGTGCTTTTGGAACAGAAGTACATTATAGAAGGGAATCGAATCGGCAATGGACTGGGAAGGAAGGAAGTCCTGCTCTATCCGAATCCCGATAAATTTTGTTTTCTAGGCGTCGATATCGGTGGATACCGGGTCCGGCTTGCCCTGGCGGATCATAATCTGGAGATCAGCCATGAACAGGAATTTTTGATGGATGAATTCGAAGGCAAGGAGAATGTGCTGGAGGAGCTGATGGCGCGGATCGATTCCTTCTTGAGCGTATCGCAGCGTGAGAAGGTTGATGCGATTGGTGTAGGAGTAACCGGGATTATTAACACGGAGCGAAGTGAAATCTTGAATATTCCTAACTGCAAGGGCTGGGACAATGTGAATATTAGGCATGTGCTCAAGCAGCGATACGCTTGCCCTGTTTATTTGGAGGAGAGCGGGCGGGCGATGGCTTATGCGGAGAAGATGCTTGGCAAAGCCAAAGCTGTGAATGACTTTATCGTCGTGCATATCGCGTTCGGGGTGGTAGCGGGCATCTTCATTAACGGCCAGCCGCTTCGAGGATTAAACAACGTAGCTGGTTTGCTTGGGCATATCACGGTTGACGATACCTCCTACCGGTGCTTATGCGGGAATTATGGATGCTTGGAGACTACTGTTACGTATCCGATGCTGGAAGAAGAATATCAGAAGAAAGAAAGCGACGGGCGTCTTCTATTGGATGCATACCGCATGAACAATAAGAATGCGCTGGATGTATGTGTCACAGGAGGGAAGTCCATCGGAGTTGTGCTGAGCAACGTTATTAATTTATTTAATCCGGCTGCAATCTATGTTGGCGGCCCCGTATTCGATCACTTTCCTCTTCTATTCGAAGAGGTTAAGCGAACGATCCTATTAAGGGCAAACCGGTTTGCAACCGTTGGGATGAAATTGGAGAAAAGCACCTTTCATGACCGTCAAGGCGTCATGGGTGCGTTGGCATTAGCCGGCAATTTCTATCTATCTGAAGACATCGAGCAGATTTGATATTGTCCCCCTTAGATACGTTTCATTCAACGAACAAGCCCATCCCGCCAGGATCGGCTTGTTCGTCGTTTGTACTGCCTTCATAGGAATAAATACATTGGAATTTCAGGATAAGAAAGGGTTTACATCCAGCGGGGTGTGATATATAATTCATCTAGTAAAGTAATTGTGTGTTACGGGATGCAATTACTTCACGGGAAAGTGGTAAGCGAGGGTTGAAGTTGTTCATTGAGAAGCTTCCATTCGAAGAAGAGGTGAATTATGGCGAATACGTTGAAAGCAGCTTTCCGCAAAGTAAAAATCACGCCGGAGGAATCTGCTCCTCTGCAAGGGTATGACCCAAATGTCTATATTGCCGAAACGGCATCAGACATTCTCGATGATCTATACGCCCGCGTTCTCGTCTTGGAGGAGGGGAGGCGCCGTCAGGTTATGGTTAGCGTAGATTGCTGCCTGACGAATGAGATCACCTTCCAAGCATCCGATCCGTCTGGCAAAGTAGGCACGTATCGTCATTTGCTGCAGACCTTTCCGGAAGGCACCCGCCGGGAATGGGCGGTATTGGCCGGGGTCAAGGAGGACGCGCTGTCCGTTCATGCTACGCACACCCATAGTGCGCCGGAGCATCTCGGTGCGAAGTATACAGCTCGTATCGGTCAGGCGATCGCTGAAGCAGCTCAAGATCTGCAGCCTGTACATATTCGAGCGGCATCGGGCCACAATCGGATTGCTTCGTACCGGCGGCCTAACCTCCAGCATAATGAGGAGCATCCGATCGATACCGCGCTGAACGTCGCTGTGTTCGAGACTGAAGCTGGCGAGCTAATAGGGGCTCTCGTGAATTGTGCCGTCCACCCTACGCTGCTGACCAATCCTCTCAATCGGGTATCCGCCGAATTTGTGGGGTTGGCTATGAAAGAATGGGAGGAGAATGCCGGACCTGGATTTACGGCGATGTTCATTCAAGGGTTTCTGGGGGATGTCGGACCCTTCGGGCATTACCGCAACGAAGAAACGGATACGTATCCATGGGTAAAGCGCAGAGGGCATGAGTTGTATCTTCAAATCATGGAGGTAACCGAGCAATTAACTCCCCTTGACGGTCTGCCTCTAAGAAGTATGGAGCGAAGGGTTGAATTGCCTACTAGGAAGGGATACTTTAAGCCCGCTATTCCTGTCGTATTGCATGGTAACCGAATTGGCGATTTGGTCATTCTCTCGGCATCCTGCGAAGTGTTCAACGGCTATGTGAATATCCTTCAAGCCGACTCGCCATTCCCGTCGACGTGGTTCTCGGCAGTCGCAAACGGATATACGGGCTATTTGCCAACGCACAGCGCGTTCCATGATGGACTCGGAGGTTACGAAATGAATACCACGCCTTACAACGAAGAGGCTAGCGAAATCTTCGTTCAGGCGGCCAAACAATTGCTCAGAGCGTTAACATAAAATCGGGACAGGAGAATAAATATGATCAACATAGCAGCTAGTATGTCAGGTTCAATCGGTGATGTAAAAGTTGAGAGGGGGCTCGCGGCATGAACACGGATAATACCTTCCAACCGGTACGAACGAAGCCATGGGATTTCGGCATGTTGAGCACGGAGGAGTTTGGGCAGCGGGAGAAGGATCTGGTTCTCCAGGTATTGGAGAAGAAGCGGGTATTCCGCTATTACGGCGGGGACAAAGAACAATCGGAAGCTTACCGGTTGGAGAAGCTGTACCGGGAAACGGTCGGAACGAAGTATGCGCTTGCCGTTAATTCGGGAACTTCAGCACTCGTTGCCGCGCTGATCGGTGCCGGTATTGGTCCTGGGGATGAAGTCATCGTTCCTGCGTATACGTATATCGCCACGGCGGCGGCCGTTCTCACTGCCCGTGCCGTACCGGTAATTGTGGAAGTTGACGATTCCTTGACGATGAACGCCCAGGCTTTCGAAGCGGCCATCACTCCTCATACGAAAGCGGTTATTCCGGTTCATATGCGCGGGGTTCCTTGCCGCATGGACGCCATCTTGGATGTCGCAAGCAGGCATAATCTTATTGTCATTGAGGATGTTGCGCAGGCGAATGGAGGCTCCTATCAAGGGAAGCCGCTGGGTTCCTTCGGTCAAGCAGGCTGCTTCAGCTTCCAGCAGTATAAGCTCATTACCGCGGGAGAGGGCGGCATGCTCTTGACCAATGATGAGAAGACGTATGCCCGGGCGAATATCTATCACGATTCCGCATTCGTCTATTGGGATATGAACGGGGGCAATCAAGAACCGTCGTTTCCCGGTGAGAACTATCGGCTAAGTGAAATTAATGCCGCACTTGCGCTCGCGCAATCGGAACGGATTCATGCCATCATATCGAAGCTTCAGCATATTAAAGGTACAATCACTGCGGGCATCGGCCATTTGGAAAGCATACAGCTGCAAACCATCCCCGATCCGCAGGGAGATGTTTCGTACAGCTTGGTTTTCTATTTGCCGACTGCGGAGCAGTCGCAAGCCTTCTCGAAGAAGCTGGGGCTTGAAGGCATTCCGAACGGGACGATCAATAATAATGGATTTGCGGATCGTCATATTTATAAAAACTGGACCTATGTTATGGAGAAAAGAGGTGCCTCCGAGACAGATACGCCTTGGAACTGTCAGAGCTACAAAGGGGATGTCCAATACTCGCCGGATATGTGCCCCGTTACGCTTGACTTGCTAAGCCGGGCAATTTCCATCGGACTGCATCAGCGTATGACGGATGAGGATTGCGACGATGTCATTCGCGCGATCTGCAAAACAGCAGAATCCTTCTAGTTCAGCGGTCTAAGAAGACCGAGCAAGGATGATGCTTACGAAGCTAGTTTTGCTACGACCTTGCGGTCTAAGGTATCAAAACTTAGCTGATGCTTACGAAGCTAGTTTTGCTACGACCTAACGGTCGATGGTATCAAAACTTTTAGGAGAGTGATCACATGACAGCCAAGCGTAAAATACGTGTCGGTATGATCGGTTATAAGTTTATGGGGAAAGCGCATAGCCATGCTTATCGAGACCTCCCTTTTTATTTTGATCCCGAGGCAGAACCTGTGATGCAGGCGATCGCAGGCCGTGATGAAGAAGGGGTTCGAAGCGCGGCTGAGAAGATGGGATGGGCTTCTTATGAAACGGATTGGCGCCGCCTGATCGAACGGGACGACATCGATCTCATCGATATTTGTACGCCGAACAATGCCCATGTGGAAATCGCCATCGCGGCAGCCGAGGCGGGCAAGCATATTTTATGCGAGAAGCCGCTTGCCATGAACGTCGAGCAAGCATCGCGCATGCTGGATGCGGTGAACAAAGCGGGTGTTACAAACATGATTTGTCACAACTATCGCTTCGTTCCCGCAATCAGGTATGTGAAACAGTTAATCGACGACGGACGTCTCGGAACGATCTATCATATGCGGGGTACTTATCTGCAGGATTGGATCATGGATCCTAATTTCCCTCTCGTCTGGAGGCTTCGAAAAGAGGTTTGCGGCTCAGGCACTCACGGGGATCTGATGGCGCATTCGATCGATCTGGCGCGTTATCTGGTTGGTGAATTTACGGAAGTGAACGGGATGATGCATACCTTCATCAAGGAGCGTCCGCTTGGCGAGATGAGCGGCGGGCTGAATGCCCAGGTGCAGAGTGACCGTACAGGAGAAGTGGATGTGGACGACGCAGTGGCGTTTCTCGCACGTTTCGAAGGCGGTGCCTTAGGTGTATTCGAAGCTTCGCGCTTCGGGAAGGGCAACCGCAACGGCAACCGTTTCGAGATCAATGGCTCGAAGGGGTCCGTTCGTTGGGATATGGAGAATATGAACAACTTGGAGGTTTACCTGGAAGAAGATGAGAAGGGTCTTCAGGGATTCCGTACGATCAATTGCACCGAAGAGGTCCATCCCTATACAGGCAACTATTGGCCAGCAGGCCATATAATCGGCTACGAGCATACCTTTATCAACCTGTTGCATGAGATGATGAGCGGCATCGCCCAAAACAAAAGCACCACGCCGAATTTCGAAGACGGCTACCGAAATCAGCTAGTATTGGAAGCCGTAGAGCGTTCCTCTGAATCCAGGCAATGGGTTCAGATCCCATCCAAAGGAGAGATGTAACTATGACTTTTCGATTCTCGTTCGGACCATGGAATATTCACGAAGGGAGCGACCCGTTCGGGGCTCCTGTCAGGTCCTCTTATTCGTTTCAAGAAAAGCTGGCAGTCTATCGCGAGCTCGGCTTCGAAGGGGTGCAGTTCCATGACGATGATGTCGTGCCCGATATCGACAGCAAATCCAATGCGGAAGTATTGAAGGAAGCCGCGGCTATGCGCCGGGTGCTGGATGAACACGGTCTGGTCGCTGAGATTCTGGCCCCGAGATTGTGGGATAACAGCAGAGGAATCGACGGGGGGTATACGTCTAACAATGCGCGGGAACGCGCGTATGCAATCGACCGCTCGAAGCAGACGATCGACATTGCCCGGGAGATGGGGACAGACAGGCTGGTGCTGTGGCTGGCAAGAGAAGGTACGTATATTCGTGAAGCCAAGAGTCCGACAGCTTCCGTTCACTACCTGATCGATGCGATCAACCAGCTGCTGGAATATGATCCGTCCATCCGCGTACTGATCGAACCGAAGCCTAACGAGCCGATGGATCATGCCTATATTCCGACAATCGGACATGCGTTATCGTTGGCTTATGCAACCACTGATCCAAGCCGGGTCGGCGGGCTGATCGAATCCGCTCACTGCATCCTCGCGGGGCTGGATCCTTCCGATGAGATGGGATATGCAATGGCGCTAGGCAAATTATGGAGTGTCCACCTCAATGATCAGAACGGTTTGAAATATGATCAGGATAAGGCGTTTGGTTCGGACAACCTGCGCAGGGCGTTTAATCAGGTACGCGTCCTTGTCGACAACGAGTATGGCAAGAATGGGGAATTTATCGGCCTCGATGTGAAGGTCATGCGCACCCAGCCCCGAGAGCTTTCCTTCAAGCATCTTGAGAACAGCAAGAAGACGTTCCTCCGGCTGGCGGACAAGGTGCGGACTTACGATAGGGAAAAGGAGCGCGGATTTATCGAAGCCCGTGACTACGAAGGCTTGGACGAGTATGTGCTGGCTCATTTAATGGAAGGATAACGGGCGATGACGACGATGAAGCAATTCATCTTTGAAGAATCCCGGCCTTTTGCAAGCTGTCACGCTTCTACACTTGTATCGCTTGATGATGGTTCGGTTCTGGCTGCATGGTTCGGCGGTACCGATGAGGGCGATCCCGATGTGGACATCTGGTGTTCACGGAGAACCGACGGGCAGTGGTCAGCTCCCCATCGGATAGCCGGTGAACCTGGTATCCCCCACTGGAACCCGGTCTTGTTTCAAGGGAACAATGGAATTCTATACTTGTACTATAAAGTAGGTCATACGATACCGGGCTGGTACACCCGTGTCCTTGAATCGCGAGATGGCGGCTCGACATGGGGACAGCCCGCTGAGCTTGTAGCAGGCGATGTGGGCGGAAGAGGACCGGTTCGCAATAAGCCGATTATTACGAAGGACGGCACATGGCTCGCGCCGGCGTCTTTAGAATCAGAGGTTTGGGATGCTTGCGTCGATATTAGCCGCGATCAAGGTCAGAGCTGGACCATGAGTGAGCTGGTGCCGATCCGGCACGAAACGCTTCGGGGGAAGGGCGTCATTCAACCTACCTTGTGGGAATCGGAGTCAGGCCGGATTCATATGCTGCTCCGCAGCACGGAGGGGTCAATCTATCGCAGCGAGTCCGATGATACCGGAGCTACCTGGTGTGAAGCTTACCCGACCGGGCTGCCTAATAACAACAGCGGTATCGACCTTGTGAAGCGGGATGAAGGGAAGCTTGCGCTGGTGCACAATCCGGTGAGCGAGGGGAGCCTTCGTACGCCTCTCGTAGTCAGCCTGTCCGATGATAACGGAACAACCTGGCGGGAATGGTTCGTGCTGGAGAGTGAACCCGGTGAATATTCTTATCCGGCTATTATTAGGAATGGCGATAAATTGCTCATCACGTATACGTGGAAGCGCGAACGTATCGTCTTTTGGGAGATCGATTGCGAGTAATGTGCATGCAGCTGCTTAATCGCATAAGGATATTCCAGACTAACACAGGTCGAAGATAGAAGCTATTGACGGAGGCGGCCTCTAAGGTGAACAACAGAATCATCGAAGCCGCGGTGAGAAAACAGCTTGGCAAAGAACAAGGAGAGCTCACCGAAGCGGATATTTTATCCATTACAGCATTGAAGCTTAATCGTCTGGAGCTTGAAGACGTCAGTGATCTTGCCCGATTCCATAATCTAGTTGATCTAGAGCTGCAGGACAATTGGCTGACTGATCTATCTCCACTGCGCTCGATCATTCATCTCGAAAGACTGATTGTCTCGAATGACCCGTTTTTGCCCGAGGATGAAGCCTAAGCGTAAAAATTCATTTTCGAGCTTGGAATTTATTACGGAGCTTGTGAATCTTCGCGACATCGGCTTTGTTGATTGCGGCATCTCGGACATTACACCGCTTCAATCGTTAATAAACCTAGAGAGTGCTTGGTTATATGTTTCCGAAATAAGCGATTTGTCGCCGCTTCAGGGGCTGTCTAAGCTCCATAAGGTTTATTTCTACCATTCTAGACTGCGTGAGATTGAAGTGTTCCAGGCGTTACCTCATATTCGGGGAATTGCAATAAACGCAAACGAGGTATCGGATTTAACGCCGATCAAGGATTGTATTGAAATGAACTATCTGGATGCGCACACCAATCATATTCGTGATATTGCTCCGCTCGAGAAGCTGACCAAGCTTGTCTATCTTACGCTTGCGGAGAATGATATTCATGATATTCGTGCGCTGGAATCGATGCAGGAGTTAAGACATTTGACCTTATCGTCAAATCCTAATTTGCAGGACATTAGCGTCGTGAAGAAATTGAAGTCCTTGCGCCATTTAGAATTATGCGACCTTGACTTGGACGACAAGGTGAAAGCGGATTTATCAGAAGCAATGCCGGAATGCCGCATCATGTACAGCTACGGTTAGTGTTGTAGTAATTAGCAGCTGTATGTTACAGTTTTTATTCAGCTGGAGTCCAGATTTTGGAGAGTAGAAACAGCGTCTATCATCCTGCCCGGAAGCAGACATGACGGCGCTGTTTTTTGTCGTATACGGATATAAGACACCGAATAGGTGAATAAGGGATCTTCCATCTAAAGGTATAGGCTCTCCTTCTTCAAGACGTAATGATAGGTGTAATAGTTTGATTGTAAGAGGATGAATGTTAGAATTGAAACTAACATCATGCGGATTAATAAAGGATGGATACGGGTAATGAGCGTTCATTTGACAGAGCAGGTTATGATCATGTTGTGCGGCAAACTCGCCTACGATAAGGGACAGGCCTATTTCCGTAAAGGAAAAGTAACGATAACGAAGAGCAACTCCGATTGGACTCTGGTCGAAGCAACGGTGAACAGTGATGGAAGTCAACAAGTTACCGTAGAAATCGATCATAATGGGAAACTGGAGGCGGCGTGCAGCTGCTCAGCTTTATTCTCCTATGATAAGCATTGTAAACATATTGCGGCGGTGCTTCTTAACATCCATGCGCTGCAGCAAGGCGGCAGCCCTTCGGTGAAGTCACCTGCACTTGAGCGGCGTATGAATAACGATAACGAATATAGCGATTCTCACAGAGACTCTGAAGCCAGGTCGGCTAGTGATAGACAAATTATTAACAGCGTGCTTGGAATATTCGGGGGTAAACCGCTGCGTCCAAGAAGCGGAGCTCATCGCTTCGATACCAGAGAATGTCTTGATGTGGAATTTATATGCAAACCGTACTCCTATGGTTATCGTAAGCGCATGTTCGGCATTGAGATGAAGGTCGGGCCTAAACGGCTGTATATTGTACAGCAAATTAGCGCGTTTCTGGATCGAATCGACCGAGGTGAAGTCTATACCTTCTCGAAGCATTTTACGTATGATCCGGAGATCCATAGCTTTCAGAAAGAAAATAATGCGGTAATCAGGCAGTTAATTCATATCTCCCAGAATGAAACGATGTACCGCGATTCAACCACTCCTTATTCATTTGGTGCGGCCAATACGGGGAATGACCGGATGCTCCTGGTTCCCCCTGTTTCTTGGGAGACGCTTCTCCCGCTGTTAATCGAAGCTCCTTCAGCACGGCTGGAGCAGGAGAGTGGTACTTATGATGGTATTCAAGTATCGGATGAACCGCTCCCGCTGCAATTTCAATTTGACCAAGCATCGTCCGATGACTTTCAGATGGAGATTGAAGGCTTGGATCAGATTACCGTAATGGAATCGTACGGGATTGTTCTCTCTGCAGGAAAACTGCTAAAGCTGCCTCCCGATCAATGTAAGCGGCTAACGGAGCTGAAGGACATGCTTGGTACATCATCAAGGCCGCAAATCAACATACAGCCGGAGATTATGGAAACCTTTATGGAGAAGGTCATTCCCGGCCTAATGAAGCTTGGCAGGGTTCATATCGCGGAGGCGGTTTCGGACCGTATCGTTCAGACGCCACTCAAGGCGAAGCTGTATCTGGACCGGGTGAGGGATCGTTTGCTCGCCGGACTGGAATTTCAATATGGCGATATCATCATTAATCCATTGGAGAACAACGTTCAGAAGAAGCGCAGCGGCGGGCACCTCCTTATGCGTGACGGGGAACACGAGCGACGTATCTTCGAATTAATGGACCAGAGCTTCATCGCGAAGACGGAAGCCGGTTATTTCATGGATGATGAGGAAGCGGAATATGATTTTTTGTACAATATCGTTCCTCAACTGGAGAAGGTGCTGCAGGTTTATGCGACCTCAGCCGTGAAGGCAAGGCTGCACAAGGGTCCTATACATCCGAAGATTACAGTCGATGTGGATGAACGAACGGATTGGCTGGAATTTAAATTCGATATGGGGGGTATTCCAGAGACTGAGATTCGTAAGCTGCTGCAATCGCTCGAGGAAAAACGAAAGTTTCATCGGCTTCCGAATGGGGCGCTATTGCCGCTGGAGAGCGACGAGTTTCAAGAGATGATCCGGTTCCTTAATGAGGTCGGGATTCGTAACAGTGATGTACTGGGAACCCAATTCCGCCTCCCGGTCGTCCGGGGGCTTCATATGATGGATGCCGATCGATCAGGAAATACGGTGAAGCTGGGCAGATCGTTCCGTAAGCTCTTAGAAAACATGCGAAATCCGGACAACCTGGACTTCCCGGTACCGGGCAGCCTGGAACAGGTGCTCCGCGATTACCAGAAGTATGGGTTCCAATGGCTGAAGACACTTGCGCACTATCACTTTGGCGGCATTCTAGCCGACGATATGGGTCTTGGCAAAACGCTGCAGAGCATCGCCTTTCTCGTGTCGGTTCTGCCTGAGATTAGAGAGGAGGGGCGGCCGGCAATTATCGTCACACCGGCTTCTCTTGTTTATAACTGGCGAAATGAGTTGAGGAAATTCGCTACTGAGATTCGAGCCATAATTGTGGATGGCACCAAGCCGGAGCGAAGTCGGATGCTTAAGAATACATCCCAGGTGGATGTCATCATTACGTCCTACCCGCTGCTGAGGCGTGATGCCGCTTTGTATGCGGAACAGTCGTTTCACACCCTTATTCTCGATGAAGCGCAGATGTTCAAGAATCATAACACACAGACGGCTCAGACGGTGAAGCTGATTCAAGCGAAATACCGTTATGCGCTTACGGGAACGCCGATGGAGAACCGGCTCGAGGAGCTGTGGTCGATCTTCGATGTGGTTTTCCCTGGGCTGTTTCCAGGTATTAAGGAATTTCAAGACTTGTCACGAGAGTCTGTCGCCAAGCGGATCCGCCCGTTTCTCTTGCGCAGGTTGAAGAGTGATGTGCTGAAGGAGCTTCCGGACAAGATTGAAACCCTGCAGGCCGCCGAGCTGCTGCCGGAGCAGAAGAAGCTGTACGTGGCATATTTGGCGAAGCTGAAGCAGGAAACGGTAAAGCATCTGGACGATGACAGCTTTCAGCAGAACCGAATCAAAATATTGGCGGGCTTGACCCGGCTTCGGCAGCTTTGCTGCCATCCCGCACTGTTCGTAGATGATTATGAAGGCAGCTCAGCTAAATTCGAACAGCTGCTGGAGATTATCGAGGAGTGCCGGAGCGCAGGGAAGCGAATGCTGATCTTCTCGCAATTCACTCAGATGCTCAAGCTGATCGGGAGAGAGCTTGGTGTGCAAGGTGTATCGCACTTCTACTTGGACGGTCAAACACCCGGTTCAGAACGTGTCGAATTGTGCAGCAGATTTAATGAGGGGGAGCGGGAATTGTTCCTGATTTCCTTGAAGGCTGGTGGTACCGGTCTGAACCTGACGGGTGCGGACACGGTCATTCTCTACGACTTATGGTGGAACCCAGCTGTTGAGCAGCAGGCGGCTGACAGGGCGCACCGAATCGGGCAGAAGAACGTCGTCCAAGTCATTCGTCTCGTCGCCCAAGGGACCGTCGAGGATAAGATGTTCGAGCTGCAGCAGAGAAAGATCCATCTCATCGATGAAGTGATTCGTCCCGGTGAAGAGGCCTTGTCCGGGTTGACGGAGCAAGAGATTCGAGAAATTCTTATGATTGAATGAAAATGACCTCCACGGCTCACCGTGGAGGTTTGTTGTTTGAATAGCAGTCCATAACCTGTCTGCATACACAAAAGTTATTATCTTACTCTGGAAACCGTTGACAAGGATAGAGGTTCTGTTATGATGACGATATCTATTCATTCCATATAGGGAAGAGGGTTCCAGATGGAAAAGAAGGTATTGCCCTACACCTATGAATTTGACATCAACGAGCTGGATGCCATACGCGCATGTAATGAAGACCATGGGTTTGCTGTTGTTAAAGGGTTAATTAATGAGGAAATGGTGGAGGAGCTCAAGGCCGATGTAAGGCGCGTGCTGGAGCCTACCTGTAACCCCGCGCCAGGAGCTACGAATGTAGCACTTACATTCATCGAAGAATCGCCGGTTATGGCGCGGTTGCTTACATATGAGCCATTCATGCAAATTGCGAGACATCTGAACTACAATAAGCCGATGACCCTTCTCCGGAGTGCCGCGATCTATAAGAAACCCGAAGCTCCTCCAATGGTATGGCATACCGATTGGGCGCCGCGGGAGCATCCGTATACGGTGGATTCCTTTCTTAACAACTTGGGCGGCTCGTCGATGTGGTTCTATTTGAACGGCACGCATCCCGACCGGGCAGGGCTTGCGATCATCCCCGATTCCCATACGGCAGATTGGCCGGGACCTGTTGGCTTTGCATTCATGGACCGGAGGAAATTCTTCTACCGCAAAGGTACAGAGCCGACTCCTTCGATGGAGCTGGATTTCCCTGAAGTGCTGCCCCTGTATACGGACCCTGGGGATTTGATCATTTTTGCCGAAAAGACGTATCATGCCGTATTTCCTCATAACGGCAGTGAAGTAAGGCTTAGCTGTGGAACCGGGTTCCATAGCACGAATACGGCTTCACTAGAAATCTGGCCCAAGCCGGATTCAACGAGACGATTTATTGACTCGTGCCCGCCAGAAGTTCGTCCGCTGGTAGAGGATTATACGGGGATCGATATGAAATGGGTACAGGATTACAACCAAAGGTCGGCGGGCGGAACAAGGTAAAAATAACGAGACATGGACAGATTGCGGGTGGGGGATATCCTCGGATAAACCAAATTGGAAGGCAAAGCTAATCCCTGGTAGTTTCAATGTATATCGAGACTGCTACTCTTATAATTGGTAACTTACACTTCCAATTTATATGAGAGCAGTTTCTTTGTGGTTTCAAATATAATAAAAATGGTGCTGTCCCATAGCAAATCGATATCGACACTTCATAGACCGATTGTATCCGGAACTTGGCTAATTAATTTGTTCTATCAATTATATTTAGCGTTCTTCTATAATGCGTGGGCTTCCTCTATTAGATGTATCAAAGTGGGTAATTATACGATTCAATGGATTGGGTTTTCAGGATAAGAAAGGGTTTACATTTAGAATTGTGTAATATATAATTTAACTGGTAAAGTAAATAAAGACTATAGTGCTTGAAACAGCTTTTCAGAAAATCACGCCAAAGGAATCTGCACCTTTATAACCGTAAATACATTAATAACGTCTATCCCGTTCTGCAAATATTGTTAGGGGGTTGGTAGTAAAGTGATATTCAATAGTCATACAGAATCCAATTGGAATCGGATCTCGGGATTGTTTCCGCGAACTCGGTCGAAGAGAATCTATATTCATGGACCGCTAGCGCATACTTTAGTGGAAGTCCGGCCGGACTTTAGCGTGCTTATTAAGGATGCACTTGGCCGTAAAAAGGATTTACGTCGTGGTCACGTTTTTTTGATAGGAGACGAGATGGATGGCCAACCGCAGTTTTTTGATTATCGCAACGTTGAACAACAATTGTTTTCTCCTAAAGAGCCGATTTTATTTTCTTCTCTATCCCAATCAGGTTTTGCACATCGCTTGACCAGCTTGACGGTAACAGAATCGGATGGCAGCACTTGTATACATCAATATATGTCAATAACCAACCTACACCCTACGCAAGCGAGATCAGGCCAATGGTATTTCCAGAATGTTGAAGTAAGTCATGGTCATTTTTACGTCCACGAGAATGAGGACTATGTTCCTTTCAATAGCGTGCCAAAGGCTTGGTTTGAAGGCATGGCTTTAGAGCATGCAAGGATTGATTCAACGTGCGGAAGCCTGCTTGATCAAGACGGTTCAGTATGTATTCGCTACAAAGCCGACTCATCCTCAATAGTAGAATTCATAGCTGGAGCGGGGGATTTCAGCCAATTACTTAAATTCGAAATGCAGCTAGCTCCAGGTGAAACCAAGCAAATACAGGTCGAGATTTACGATACCTGGGTCAAGAAGACGGACAGTCTTGAACATCATGTAAACAAAGCTTTTATTACTGAAGAGTCTGCAATAGCAAAAAGTAGAAGGAATTGGAGTGAGTGTTTATCCAACCAAACGGAGATTTATGTTCCGGAAGCGGTTATACAAACAATCTTTGATACGGCCCAGACGAACTCATTGCAACTGATTGCCCAGAGGGAAGACGGATCAGCACTTCCAGGGCAAGGAGGATTTAACGATTATACAGTTGTTTATACTTGGGAAGTATCCAACTATTTGCGGATATTAACCCGTTTAGGGAAAGCAGATATTGTAAAAAGAACGCTGAAATATTTTTTGAGTACGCAGGAAAACAGTATTGGCCCAGATGGAGACATCTTATCGCCAGAGGGATCATTTCGTGCTTATATTTTCTGGATGGGAGAGACCGGATCCGTTCTTGGGCTGCTTGCGGATTATTATTTGGTAACGAAAGATCGTGAATGGCTTCAAGCTAATCTGTCCATTATTCTCAAAGCCTGCGAATGGGTTTGCAAGGAGCGAAATGCCACTAAAGAGTATAAAGAAGATGGCTCAAAAGCTGCCCACTTTGGGTTGTTACCCAAAGGGCGTGTTCATGATTGGCCGGATAAAGGCTACTTCTACTTTTCGAATGTGACAACATGGGAGGGTCTAAGCAGCATGGCTGCGGCCTTGGCTGATATTGAACATCCAGATGCGGATAGATATATAGCTGAAGCAAATGAGTACAAGGTATGCATTCTTGAGTCCATTAGACAAGTCACTTCTGTTGATCATGACAATGTCAGATGGCTGCCTAATGAAGTATATACAAGAATGGATGTCCGATCTGGCGTCTATGCACTTGATGGTCCGCTAAGCTTTATTGATACGGGACTTATCCAACCATCGGACGATATTATTCCGGAAATTGAACATATGATGCGTAAGCACTATGCGATGAGCGATTTGTTTGCTGTTAAGCTTCCGGGGATGGAAGATCAGAAGCTGGGAGAAATTCAAGAGCAATATGCCGGGTCAATGATTGACCTGTATTACGTTAACAGTGCGGAAAAAGTATGGCACAAAATTTGGAGTTTGCGGGGAGAAAGAGAGAAGGCGCTGCGTTACTTCTACTCGACAATGGCTTTTTCTACGACACTTGATACCTTCCATGTACATGAACGCTTTTGTCCGGAACTTCCGTGGTTGTCCCCTTGGCAGCCGAATGGAAGCGGTAATGGGCGTATCATGGAAATGATATTAAACACGCTATTTATAATCGAAAGCAATAAGCTGTATCTTCTTCCTTGTGCTCCTGCTGAATGGCTTGATGTTGGAAAACATGTTCAGGTAAATCATATAGCCACCGTCTTCGGGAAACTTTCGTTGTTTATTGAAAGAAGCTCATTGCGTTCAATTCATGTGAAACTTTCTCTCCCAAAGGGTATTGAACAATTGTCCCTAAACCTGATCTTGAGAAATAATTATCGTATTCATGCGATAGACGAGCTGAGGATAGACGGTGAAGTATCGGATTGGCATGGAAGTATTGGCGTGAATACGTTGGCGTTGAATGATCCGGGCCAGGAAATGAATTTTAATGTCGTTTTGTCCACTTCAGATTAATCTTCGCGGACTTTGCATAACCAGATTATAAGGAGGGTTAACTTATGGTACAACACAAGCACGAAGATGGGGAAATGCATTGGCTCTCCCCCAATGAGCCCCCTTTTCAAATTTCTGGATTCGCTTGGTGGTCGCAGGAGCATAAGTACCGTCGGCTGCCGGTTGTAGGCGCAGGAGCAATACGTGAAGAAGTGGACGAATTGGCGAACCATACAGCAGGTGGGCAAATACGTTTTCAGACGAATGCCACCAAATTAATCATAAAAGTGAGGCTGTTTGGTCCAAACAACATGGAGCATATCCCAGGAACCGCTGTAAACGGATTTGATTGCTATTTGGGTTTGCCTGGCGAGCAGCTGTATTATAGTACAACGCGCTTTCCTCACAATGCCGATGAATACGAAAGCGTATTATTTACATTCGTTGAACCTGAATTACGATGTATTACCCTTAATTTCCCGCTTTACCAAGGTGTTCATGAAGTGCAAATCGGGGTGAATACAGACGCGAAAATGATGGAATACCCTCCATATGACATTGAAGGCAAGGTCATCGTGTATGGTACTTCGATTACTCAGGGAGGCTGCGCCTCACGCCCCGGGATGGCTTACAGTAATATTCTAAGCCGTAGATTCAACATTGAGTTTATAAATTTGGGTTTTTCCGGCAATGGAAAAGGTGACCCGGAAATTGCGGAGTTCATTAGCCAAATTGAAAAACCGGAATGTCTGGTTCTGGATTATGACGCCAATTGCGTGAATCTTGATGGTTTGATAACAACCATGTCTGAATTTATTCGAATTTTCCGCCGTCGGCATTCTAAGGTCCCTATCCTCGTCGTATCACGAACACCTTGTGGATATGAACATGCTCAATCCTCAGCCTATGAAGAAAGAGTGGCAAGAAGGAACTATCAAAGCGGGCTGGTAAGGGAGCTTCGGGACCAAGGGGATCGATTCATTTATTTTTGCGACGGGGCGGACTTACTTGGGGAAGTATGGAATGAATGTACAGTGGACGGCCTACATCCGACTGATCTTGGCTTTATGCAGATAGCCAATGGGTTAACTCCAATACTGAAGGACATCTTGACGTCTCTTCGAGACGATTGACGTACTAACCGAAGGTTATGTAGTCCCGGATGCCGAGCCCGGCACCAAAAGACGTCTCCCAGCATTGGGAGACGTCTTTATTAATTAGGGATATTCGTCTTAAACCTCGACCATCCAGCCAAAAGGATCCGGAAGCGTTCCGGTTTGAATGCCGGTTAACGATTCGTACAGCTTGGCTGACAGCTCGCCAGTTTCACCATTGTTAATGATAAGCTTATCTCCGCGCCAATTGAGCTCTCCAATCGGAGAAATGACGGCTGCAGTACCCGTACCGAATGCTTCTTCAAGCATTCCTTTCTCGTGGTAGTCGTATAGCTCCTCAATCGAGATTGTCCGCTCTTCAACAGGAATATTCCAGTGCTGGAGCTGCTGAATAATGGAGTTGCGTGTGATACCGTCCAGAATACTGCCATTTAGTGCAGGTGTATGAACGGTTCCGTTAATCTTGAAGAAGACGTTCATGCTTCCGACTTCCTCGATGTACTTGCGGTGTACCCCATCGAGCCAGAGCACTTGCTCGTAGCCCTTTGCTTTGGCTTCCTCTTGTGCGGAAAGGCCTGCTGCGTAGTTACCGGCAGTCTTGGCTTCACCGACACCGCCGTTCACAGCACGGACATAGTGGGACTCCACATAAATTTTGACCGGATTGACACCGTTCGCATAATAAGCGCCAACGGGCGACATGATGATCATAAATTTGTACTGGGTTGAAGGAGCAACGCCCAATGCAGGTTGAGTGGCGATAATGAATGGACGGATATATAGCGACGTACCGGGGCTTGAAGGGATCCAATCCCGGTCAACCTCGATCAGCTGCTTCAAGGCGTCAATAAATACGTCCTCTTCGAGATAAGGGATGCTTAAACGCTCGTTGGAGCGGTTCAGGCGTTGAATGTTCTTGTTAGGTCTGAACAGAAGGACGCGGCCATCTTCGGTTCTGTAAGCCTTCAATCCTTCGAAAACGGTTTGTCCATAATGAAATACTTTAGCCGCGGGATCCAGCACGATTGGCTGATAGGGTACAACGCGTGGGCTATGCCAGCCGCTTCCCGCGTCATAATCCAGGATAAACATGTGATCCGTGTAATGAACGCCAAATCCAAGCTTCTGCTCGGATGGTTTTTCTTTCTTGTTTTGTGTTCGCTGGATTTCCACTGCTTGAACCAAATGGACCATCTCCCGTTACATTTGTAAACGCTAATTGAATGATAGCAGTTCATGGGATATATTTAAAGTATCTATATTATTGTTCTATTATACCTTAAAGGTATAGGAGTGATTGAAGCATGGATATGCGCCAATTGAAATATTTTTTGACGATTGCCCGGGAAGGACAGGTCACGCGTGCAGCAAAGCTGCTCAATATGGAACAGCCGCCGTTAAGCCGCCAGCTCAAGCTCATGGAAGAGGAGCTAGGCGTGAAATTATTCGATCGCCACGGCAAGGGGCTGCAGCTGACTGATGCCGGTGAGCTGCTCAGGCAGAAGGCCGAACAGCTGTTTATTCAATTCAATGAAACGCTACAAGAGGTGAAAGAGACGGAAGAAGGCGTCCGCGGTGTTCTGTCCATCGGCTCGGTCGTTTCATGCATCTCGCTGCTGCCCAAACGCATTGAACGATTCCGGGAGCGATTTCCCCGTGTAACGTTCAAAATTTTGGAGGGTGATCACTTTTATCTCGGAGAGGAGCTGGAGAAGAGAGCGATCGATCTGGTTGTAGCCAGACTTCCGTTCGAAGCACTGACGGATCCGAAGCAGTATGCGGTTCTTCCGCTGCCTTCCGATCCATTCGTCGTTGTTATTCCAAGTTCATGGGAGCAATATTCAGGCAACCAGACGATACGAATGATTGAATTGGCGCAATTTCCTTTCCTCACCTTAAAGACGGATCAAACGACCCGGATGCATGAGCAGGTGGTGAACGAATGCAAGCGTCATGGCTTTGAGCCCAATATCGTATGCGAGTGCTCAAGCGTCGCCATCATCATGTCGCTAATAGCGGAGGGGATCGGCGCAACGGTATTCCCTAAATCGGTCATGTCTTCATTCCCGTCCACTGTCGTGAAGATGCTCGACATTGAAGATGCAGACTTTCAATCCGATGTGGGCATCCTATGGCTGAAGGATCATTATTTACCCAAGAGTGCTCGATTCTTCATCGACAGCTTTGAGGCGAATTAAGGGCGGCTGCTCTTCGATCCTTCTATACGTGCTCAACTATTGAATTTCTCTCTTGTGAAAGAGATCCATTGTCTGGTTGCCAGAGAAAGATAGCCTTCTCTTTTCCACACCATAATAAGCCGCCAAGGGATGATCGGCTGAACAAGCGGGATGGAACGTACCTTCTTCGGATCAAGTGCGTCACATATCCGGCTAGGCAGCATCGCGATGCCCAGATTCTCGGCGACCATCTCACCAATGAAATCCCATTGTGAGCTTTCATAAACGATATGAGGGTCGAACCCGCTTGAGATACATTCCTTAATAATACGGCTGTGGAGAGCGAACTCACTATTGAACAGGATGAACCGCTCCTCAGCCAGCTCGGCAAGTGTAAGTTGCTGCTGTGATGCGAGTCGGTGTGACGGGTGTAGAATGACCTTCAATCGATCCTCGACAAGCGGGAAAGAATCAAAGAGTTCTTCATCCACCGGCCAGAGCACCACCCCCACATCAAGTATGCCCTCTGCAACGCTTTCCTCCACTTTACGAGCGCCATCCTCCACTAAGGTCAGGGCAATGCCCGGATAACGATCCTGAAAGCTCTTAATCACTCCAGGGAAGAAGCGGGAGCCAGCCATAGGAGGCAATCCAACGCGAACATTCCCTTTCTTCAAATAAGTCAGATCGTTAATTTCGGCTTGCAAATGATCGAATAATTGCAGGATCGGTCCGGCGTAGCTATGTATGGCTTTCCCGGCATCCGTAAGCTTGATCTGCTTCCCGTCACGGATAAACAGTTCGAGGTTCAGCTCATTCTCCAGGTTTTTGATCATTTTGCTTATCGTAGGCTGTGTGATATGTAAGGCTTCTGCCGCCTTGGTGAAGCTGTTGCGGCGGACGATCTCGGCAATATATTGCAAGTGGCGTATTTCCATAAGCGTCCTCCTTCCATAGACAAATGGAATGCAAATCATGATATATATTCATTTTACTCATGACGAGCAAGTCTGTATACTTTTGGACATAGGAAGGGGTAGAACGGCTATGAAGAAATTATGGATTACGACGGCTCAAATCATACTGTTAATCGTTATTGCTCAGATTGCGGATGTACTCGTTCAATGGCTGCATCTGCCGATACCGGGTAGTATCGTTGGCATTATATTGTTATTTCTGCTCCTTCAATTGAAGGTGATCCGATTAGAATGGGTCGAACGGGGGTCGAAATTTCTAGTTGCCGAAATGCTCTTATTCTTCATTCCGGCAACCGTGGGCATTATCAACTACAAGAGCCTGATCGTCAACAGCGGTCTATCGATATCGATTACGATCATTGTGAGCACCTTGGCCGTTATGCTGTGCGCAGGGCTGATTGGTCAATGGATCACAGGACGTAAGGAGAGGGCGGCTTCATAATGGGAAATGCGTTGTTCTGGCTGGGCGGCACGATTGCCATCTACCTGGCTGCCAAGAAAATATATCGCGCTCATCCAAAGGTTTACCTAACGCCGCTAATTGTTGCGCCTGTCGTGGTCATTGCTGTTATTCTTATCAGCGGGGTATCGTTCGATACGTATGACGAAGGAGCGGGATGGCTGACCAAGATGGTCGAGCCAGCTACGATTGCCTTGGCCATCACGCTATATAAGCACATCGACATATTGAAGAAGAATGCGTATGCCATTCTCGCGAGTGTCAGCTGCGGCGCAATAGCTGCGATTGTCACCTCTGTCGGGCTCGCCCGTTTGCTTGGGTTAAATGAAGAAATCATGGACAGTCTCGCACCGCGCTCGGCAACCACACCCATTGCAATGACTATCTCGCAATTTAATGGGGGCGTGCCTACAATCACGGCTATTGCAACGCTCGTTACAGGCTTATTGGGCTTAATAATGGGACCTCTGATTGTCAAATGGTTCAAAATACGCAGCTCGATCGCCCGCGGCGTGCTGTTCGGGACCAGTGCTCATTCGGCCGGGATCAGCAAAGCGCTGGAGTACGACACCGTGACGGGATCAGTCGCCGGAATAGCGATGATGTTCACCGCATTCGTTACGCTATGCGCAGCACCGTGGTTGATTATTTGGCTTCAATAGGAAGCCCTAGGGATGAGATCGACAAGCGAACACCGCCATTAGGCGGTATTTTTTATATGGTTTGGTGAGTCAGAAATCTATGGATGGCATAGGATCTCATAAAACAGGATCGACTTTTCACGCCCTTGCATGATATGATCGGGAATGTCTAAATACCCATATTTCGACAATTGATTTGGATTCATATAGGTCATAAGATACTTCTACTACATATAAAAGGGGATCCGAATCTGGTGAGGAAATATATGTTCACGCTGCTGCTGTGTACCCTGTTAGCAGGTTGTGCTTCTGTTGATCCGGCAGATCAGCTGTACCAAGATAGCATGCAAAAGGGGATGGAGGCATTATCCAATCAACATTATGAAATGGCGGTTCAATATTTCGGGGAGGCAAAGAAAGCAAAGCCAACCGCGGAAGCCGACGATTACTTGAATAAGGCGATTAAGCAATATGAAGACGTGGGAGACATTAAATCCAATCTGGACAACGCGCGGATGGCGATGGATCAGCAGGATTACGGGACAGCGGTCAACTTGCTTCGAACCAATTCGGACAAGAAGAATAGAGTTGGACAAGCAGCAGAATGGGTTGAACAATCCGCATCCATCCTTGCGGATGCCGAGGTCTTGTGGCGGGACAGCCTGATCGGAGAGTGGGGACAGGTCCCTACCAGCTATGAGGCCTATCATTATGTCAAGATTCAAGATTTGAGTGCGAATCGAATGAGGGTGGAGTTGATTTCGACCCAAAGTCCTCCGGCCAGCCGGTATGCTTCCATTGCTGTTGAGGCTGAATATTCGAGCGGAATGATCAGCTTTGTGTATGACGACGATGGATGGGGGAACAAGGGCAGCGGCACGATTAGGATGATTAAAAAGGATGAACTGGAAGTATCGATCGGTGAAAGCTACTCCAATCCGGAGGCCAATTGGTCCTTGAAGAGCAGCGCCTCCTGGCCTAGAATCACCGATGAGATGAAGCAGCTGGCTGCATCCAAGGACGCAGAGAAGGAACAAGAAATTGCGAGAGAACAGAAGCGTATTGCGGATGCAAAACGAACGATTACTCGTGACTCGTTAACGTTTCAGATAACCGATATTTTATACTCCAAACCGTTAAACTCGAGTCAGATCTATTATACGGTTACGAACGATCCTAACGTTGATTACATGGCATACGCGGCATGGGCTATCTATTTTATGGATCAGAACGGCGATCCGATGACACGATCCGTAGGCGGTGGCGGCACGAACGCGCTGATGCCAGGTGAGAAATCGAAAGGAAATTTTTTCGTAGAGGGAGATGTTCGAAAGTATTCATCTATCACCATAGCGCCAGTATCGGAAGGAACGTACCCGATCGTAGATCCGCTGCAATTCGAGAGATAAGACTAGTTTCAGGGATTCAAACTTTTATACAAATAAGCCGATTCCAATTGGGATCGGCTTACTTGTCGACCTAAACCTGCATGCAAAATTGAATGATTGTGGAGCATTAGGTAACCTTGAAGTAAACCTAGCTTCCAAAAATTGTAATGGCTGACAGTCGAGCAATCGATACTTGCGAAAGCGCTTCAATCCGCCTGATACCGGAGGGCGCTTTTCGGGAATTGGCATCTGGGCACCTCGGTAGATAACCGGCTGAACGCCCACGGCTTCGATGAGTTTTTTGGTTTCCTGGCAGGCTGTGTGGACTATTATTCGCATATTTTTTACTGGAGCCAAGGGAACAGTGTGAACCTCGTTCACGTTCTGTGGCATAATGAAAGGGGAAGTATGGCATAACGGAAGCTATCGACGGAACTGATCACGGCTGCTGATCCCTTCCACTTATCCGATCTGTCCGACGATCCCGGCGAACGGACCAATCTGGCGGGGGAATATCCGGAAGTAGCGGAGAGGCTGAAGCGCGACATCGAACATTGGTTGGCCGAAGTACATTTGACATAGATGGTATCCGGTAATTCAGCACTCATGCAGCGTCATCTTTCGGCTGACCTACACATGAATGCGAAAGGAAACGTGAACGTCGATGAATGAGCATATTTGGAACCATCGGAAGCCGCTTTCGAATCTCCCGAAAGCGCTTGCTTCCGGTACCTTGAGAGTTGGCTTTATTGGAGGCTCGATCACGGACGCCAGGCCGCGCAATAATTGGCCGGAGCCGGTGGCCGCCTGGATCAAGGAGAACTATCCGCAAGTACGGGTTTACGTCGAGAACGCCGCTATCGGAGCAACAGGCAGTGAATTGGCCGTCTTCCGGGCCGAGCGCGATCTGATCGAGCGGGAATGTGACTTGGTTTTCGTCGATTATTCGGTGAACGACAGCGACGATCCGGTCGAGAAGCGGATGCGCACCCGGGAAGGACTGCTGCGGAAATTGCTGCGGGACGGCAGCAGGGATGTTGTACTCGTCCACACATTCCGCCAGGAGTTCTATCGCGATCTAATCGATGGAGGAGCTCCCGCGTCGATAGCGGATTTCGAGAAGCTGGCCGAGCATTACGGCATCGGTTCCGTCAACATGGGGCTGCATGCCCTGGAGGAAGTGAAGCGGGGGCGGATGCGCTGGGAGGAATGGCTTCCCGATGGTCTCCATCCGACGGAACGCGGCAGTCTAAGCTACGCGCAGAGCGTCATCGCGTTCCTTCAGTCAGAATTGTCGGAGGAGCGCAAGGCCGTGGATTCGGAAGCGGGTAACCCGCTGCCAGAACCGCTGAATGCGATGCACTGGGGCGATGCGTTCCGCTTGGATTTGTCCAGCATCGAGACAGAAGGTCCCTGGTTAATCCGGCGCTGGCCGCATCTGGAATGGATGGATCAGGTGCTGGAGACGGCGGCGATCGGGGCGAGGTTGTCCTTCACCTTCGAGGGGCGAGGACTTACGCTCGGATTCGACTTTGGCCGGTCTGCCTCGGAATTCCGTTATCGGATAGACGGGGGCGAGTGGCAGGTCTCTAAGCGCGAGCGTCCGGACTGGTGCGGTAACGACGGCTGGTACCGGATGTTCCCGGCAGCCGACGATTTATCGAACGGTCAGCATCGATTCGAGATGGAAGTCATCCACGGGGACGGGCCGAATTGCACGGGCAGCAACTGCCGTCTGGCACTGGTTGGCGTCGTACGATAGCACGGTAACGTGTTGGCATGCCAAATTGCCGTAAAGTCGGGTTGATCAAGAACTCGTCCATTTAACCGGCACGGAGCAGATCAAGGGCTTGCCTGTATAGAGACGTAGAGCGAACGCCTGGGAACAGCAGTTGCATGATGCGTCTAAATGGCACTTCCGGTACTCGCATCTATGGCGAGTACCGGAATAATCCGGCGGACTCATTTATCAATCATGTAATCTTAAGCTCGAATAAAGAAGTCGGATACTTCCCAAGAACCACGGTTTCGTTCACTTTATTAAATCCTTGCCTCGTGTAAAACTCACAAAGACGGGTTCTATCAGAAGCGCAATCAAGCTTAAGAAACTTTTTGCCAAGATGCTTGGCATGTGATTCTGCCCAGCGGATCATCCCTTGCGACACTCCCGTTCCCCCATATTTTCTGCGAACACATAGCTTATGCAAATACAACGACTGATGGACGGGATCATCAGGCCATACCCAGGGATCCTCTTCCTGAAGGATCATGACCGCTGCTGTCTCATTGTTCAAGAATCCCATGTACATCTCATCAATGGGGTTGCTCGCCAACAATTGTTGGGCGGAGACTTGGTCTGCACTCCACATCGGCATGCCGCGTTCGGATAACCAACCTGCGCCTTCCTTCAGAATGGAGGAGAAGAATTCCATTTCCCCGGTTCGAATGTTTCTAATGATTAGACCTATCGACACACGGTTCCTCCTTGCTTCGCGATACGTCAAACCACATCTTTCGTGAATGTTACGCGATGGTATCCAGGCATGAAATAATCCGGTTCATGTTTTACATCTTCGAATCCAATCCTGTGATAGAAGGTAAGCGTATCTTCATTCCCTATATGACCCAAAGTATATAGAATAACTTTACTCCCGCCCAATTCTCTTACTTTGCTGCATAGGGTACCAATCATCGAAACACCGATTCCCCGGCGCCGGCAATCTTTCTTCACGACGATTCCGATAAGCTCGTATAGGCCTAATTCATCCCTATACATGTAGCCTCCATGACCAAGGATTATTTCGGTATGAGCGACATAATAGCCGCATTTGGTGCCTTCAGCGGATTCCAAGCATTCACGCCAGCGTGCCGGATATTGTTCGATGATGAAGTATGGGAACTGTAGAGTATGTTCCGCCATGATCGATTTCACGAAAGGGGGATCACTGATAACCAGCGGCCGAATGTTTACCATGGTTGTCATTCTCCGGTGTAATAATCGTATTCCATGATCCGGGCAGCTTCCAGCGCTCGTTCTACCCCTAATAATTTGCTCACCACATACAAGGACATATCGATACCGGCAGAAACGCCGGCGGATAGAATGATTTTGCCATTGTCCACATAACGAACATCCTTGACGATCGAAGACGATTCCGGTGCAACCTTCTCCAATTCGCCGATGGCGGATCGATTTGTCGTTATCCGCAGTCCATCCAATAGGTTTGCTTTCGCTAGAATCAAGGCACCTGTGCAGACGGATAAGACAAGCTCAGCTTGGGTCGAAGCCATGCGAATCCAGTTGAGAAGAGGCTCGTTATTCATCTCTCTTCTTGAGCCGAAACCGCCGGGGATGATTAACAGATCCGGTCTGGGGCAGTTATGGATCGTATAGGATGGATTGATGCTTAAATTTCCTACTGCAAGAATCGGGTCACTGTTTTCCGCTACTGTGAAGACATTGAACTCGGTTCCCCGGCTGCTTCCGCAAATGAAGGCTTCGAACGGTCCTGCGAAATCCAGAACTTCAACCTGCTCATAAATCAAAATCGCAACATTTCTAGGCGGCCGTACCTGTTCCATCAGGCTCATCTCCCTTAATAAAAATAAAAAAGCATTCAGTCGAGCGACCGAATACTTTGCCCAGGCGAACGGCTTTATGAAGGTATGTGCTCCCTCGTGGTTCTCCACGTTTTCGCCAGTAACACATCCTGTAAATTCCATATCCCATATATATCAGAATTGTTAGATAATTTCAATAAAGAGTTTGCAAAGTGGAAGAGGAGTGAGATAATGCGCGGCTTATTCCGTCATGAATAAGATCAGATCATAAAAAAGGATATAGCATCTTTTCTGTACAAGAAAAGTTCCATATCCTAATTGGGCTAATAATTAGATGATAGAACTACATGAACTGTTCTCCATCGTCATAATTAAACTGCCATTGAATGCCGAATTTATCTTCGAGGCTCCCGTAGCCCTTGCTCCAGAAGGTTTCCTGAAGCTCCATGACTACTTTGCCCCCTTCTTGAAGTTTATGGAACAATTTCTTGATATCTTCCAGATCATTATGAACGATCGCCAGACTGATGTTATTCCCTTCAATAAATGGCATCTCAGGAAAGACATCGCTGAACATGACATTGCTGCCTAGAATATTAAGCCGGGTATGCATAATTAAATGCTTGACTTCCTCTGGGAGCTGATAATCCGGGTTAGGCGGGGCTTCCCCGAATGTCGTCATATGTGTTGCTTCAGTATCAAAAACCTGTGCGTAGAACTCGACAGCATCACGACAATTTCCATTGAAATTTAGGTATACATCAACAGCCATTATCTTCACTCCTCGTCGGTTAATATGGACAACCTTACTATTTCCATATTGTATCATTAGACCAAGAATAATCAAATGTATGCTAATTGATGATATTAATCGTGATGATGCCGACTGTATACGTCGATCCGGTTTTCGTAGTGCCTCGAATAACTAAACTGTGAGTTCCTATTGGCCAGGTCGAAGGGTTAATACTGCCTGTAAAGGAATTCACGAGGTTGTTCGCCCCATTGTATGCAGGTGTAGCAGCTGTGACATCCGGACGTAAAGCGCCTGTCAGGGCTCCCCAGGATCCGTTATCCAAATTCCAATCATACCTCGTGACGCCCAACCCATGAACGGACCAGCCTTGAGCATTGATAGGCGCCGTGCTTCCATACGTGCACATGATCGTTCCCGTTACGGTCTGATTCCCGGTTGGAGGTGTGCTGAATGGAAAATCCATTGTATTCAAATACGAAGTGGAGGCTGCGGGATTGGCGATGACGACGGTTATGATGCCGACCGTATACGTCGCTCCTGTCTTCGTTGTACCTCTAATCGTGAGCGTATGATTGCCTACAGGCCACGTGGAAGCATCGATGCTGCCTGTAAAACTATTGACGATATTGTTAGCGGCCGTATAAGCAGGCGTAGCTGCGGTAACATCCGGACGCAGCGCACTCGTCAACGTGGCCCATGATCCGTTATCCAAAGTCCATTCAAATTTGGTGATGCCTGAGCCATGAACGGACCAGCCTTTGGCTGTAACATATCGGGGAGGTTGAAGTCAGATAGGATACGACATGATCCCGGCGGGTTACCGGGGAAATACCGTTATACGAGGTGTCGTTTGCATTGTAGGCGTAACGGAGATTGTAACTGACGACGCTTAGCTGAGTGTCTGCAGAGGCAACGGGCAGTTCGGATTGCGGTAATAGAAAACTTGAGAAACCAAGCAATAACGGTACGACGGATATGAGGATAATCGGGGGGAAGATGTGTCATCCTCGGTCTGCTTCCAACCGACTTCACTTCGTGAATATGGATATTTCATAGAAACCGAATAGGTCCGTCATAAGTTCACAACATGGGGGTGGTACTATTGTACAGCTGCAGAAATTATTTGGGTTCGAAAAAAATAAAAGGATGGGGATAGACACATGGTAGAGGCTAGACAGCTCAGCAGTCGTATTCGGGGATTTAGATGGATTTTTCTAATTCTGGCATGGGGATTGATCGCATGTATCGTAGTTCAAACCTACCTTGCGGGAATGGCAATCTTCGATGATCCGAGCCGCTGGAGAACACATGTCAATTTTGTTCATATATTTGAATTTATACCGCTGCTTATGATTGTATTTGCCCATCTCGGTAAACTCCCCATAGGGACAGGCTGGCTGTGTCTTGCTCAATTTGGGCTTATATACTTCCAGTATTTCACGGCCAATCTGCCTGGGGCAGGTGCGCTCCATCCGGTTATGGCCCTCGTGTTGATCGTGCTGTCTCTATATGTGGTCAAACGTGCGGGAGGGGTTGTATTCGTAAGAGAAGGAAGCCAAGGATAAATGGTGAATGCGCGGAGCTTGCTATGATTATGCAGAGGGGGGGAGCACTCCTTATCGGGTCATCATAACCCGATGAAGGAGCGTTCAAATCTTATTCGTTAAACCATAGCGGATCATCGCAATCGACTTCGCCATTGTAGTTGATGAGTATTTCCTCGCCGGCCTTAATATCGGTGTAAGCAAAGAAATCGAAGGTATGATTAGCGAAGTTAATTTCATACGTGGCATTCGGTGTATAGGAATGGTTAAACAAACTGCCATACCCTAAGAGGATGGCCGTATGGTTAGCGCCATATTCATACACGTAATCGGCAAGGATTGTTTTCTCGATGAATTCATGTTCCTCATTGGGATAAGGAATGACAGGCGCTTCGTGTATGAGCTCGCCTTTAGAAATGTCGCGTGATGCGAATACCCCTCTGTTGAATTCGCCGCTACTTAGCTTGGATATCTTTATTTCAATCATATTGGTCACCTGCGCGCTCTTTAGTCTATGGATTTTAATGGCTCATCTAATACCATTCGAAAGAATTAGTGTAACGCACTCTCAAGGAAACAGCAAGACACACGAATGGTTCCTTAGGCACCTGATGGAATAAAGCGGGATTGCGAATACACGAGTTCAAGGATGGCTACCACCAGCATGGGTTTAATTAGGGCGTAATATTCAAGGATACCGATCTCAAGCTCATCCTCTGTACTTGAGTACGGTACAAGGGATAATTAGCGCAGCATAGACTCATTTATACAGATTCGTTGGACCTAGCATATGCAGACGCTTCAGCTGTGTGGCCATATACTTGGGCGTATAGGAAATATCATGCTCGAGCCAATGCATAATGAGACCGAGATGCGCAGAAGTCGCGTAACGGATAATCATTTCGCGGGGGACCTTCAGCTGAACATCGTGAGGCTGGGCGAGGGAAGATCGATGATACAAGGCATCGCGAAGCGCTTGTTCCATACGTCCTGCAAAGCCGGGCAACCCGTTTGCTCCAAGCATGACTTTGTAAAATGCGGCATTGGACGCGATATGCTCAAGCTGGTGAATGAACGAGGGCGGCGGCATATCGGAATCCAAGCAGAAATCTTCGGCTTCGAATGCAGGCGGCAGCTGAATCGTGGTTGAAAACTCCTCCAGCATTTCGTTCACGACTTTGTCCAGGAGATCATATTTATCCTGGTAATGGAGGTAGAAGGTCGCACGGTTAATTTGTGCCCGCGCGGTAAGATCGCGAACGGAAACATGATCGAAGCCCTTCTCCTCCATTAATGAAATCAATGCATCCCTGATCAGAAGCAGCGTTCGTTTGATGCGGGGATCAATCGGTTTATTGGATGCAAACATTAGCGGCTCCTTTGTCGAACAAGTATACCGAAGACAACACGGCTCCGGGAATTGTCGCATACGCGACATCTATTGCGAAATTGACGGTTGATCAGCTTCTCCATACCCTTTATTGTAATCTACACAGAATTGCATTTGCAACACTTTGTCGAATAAAGGTCGGGGAGAAGTGATCGGAAATGCCGGGTAAATCAACAAAAACAGGATTTGTTACAACGGGGCTGTTGATGGGATTGATCTTGTCGTCATTGGATCAGACCATCGTGTCCACTGCCATGCCCACCATTGTCAAAGAGCTTGGAGGAGGCTCCCTCTACAGCTGGGTGTTTGCGGTCTATATGCTGGCCTCCACCGCGACAATGCCCATCTATGGGAAACTGGCCGATTTATATGGGCGGCGAAGCGTGTATTTATGTGGATTATCGTTGTTTCTCGCAGGCTCGTTTCTATGCGGAATTGCCGCAACGATGGTGGAGCTTATCGCATTCAGGGGGATTCAAGGTCTAGGGGCAGGCGCTCTTATGCCGATTGCCTTCACCATTGTGGCGGATGTCTTCCCGCCCGAACGAAGGGGAAGATTTATGGGACTATTCAGCACCGTATTCGCCATCTCCAGTATTCTAGGACCGATGATCGGCGGGATTCTGACGGATTATGGACAGTGGAGCTGGATCTTTCTCATCAACCTGCCAATTGGCATGGTCGCGGTGATCATGATAGCGATTGGGCTGAGAGAAAATAAGAGGAACGATGCGAAGCGCAGCATAGATTGGCTCGGAGCGGTGACCTTAACCGGTGCCAGCGTCTTCCTGCTGCTGGGTCTCGTTATGGGCGGCACAAGCTATGCATGGAGTTCTGCTCCGATAATAGGCTTGCTTGCCGCAGGGATTATTCTTGCCGGTGTGTTTATATTTGTGGAAACGGTGGCAAAGGATCCGATCCTCCCCCTTCATCTGTTTCGGCGGCGTACGATTACATGCAGTCATTTAACCGGCTTCTTTATGAGTGCGGCCATGTTCGGTGCAATCACTTATATTCCGCTCTATGTCCAGGAGGTAATTGGGGTAAGCGCATCCATCGCCGGTTACATCTTGACTCCGCTTATGCTGTCTACGGCGGTAACCTCTACGATGAGCGGACGGTTCATGAATCGATTCACCTATAGAGCGATTCTGACGGGGAGCCTGCTGCTGATGATCACGGGACTTATCCTGCTGGCTCAGATGAGCATCGATACGACGAAGACGCAGGTTATCGCATACATGGTCATTACAGGACTTGGAATGGGGGCGGTATATCCGACGCTGGGGATGGCCGCCGTGAATTCAGTGGAATGGCATCATCGTGGCGTCGCCACATCGTCGTCCCAATTCTTCCGTTCCATTGGCGGAACGATCGGGGTCAGTGTGCTCGGAAGCCTGCTAATCCATCAATTGGAGACGGGAATAACCGTGGATAAAGCACTATTAAGCCATACGCTGACTCAAATCTTTCTATTAGGCGCCGTGTTTGCCGGTATTGGTTGGATCATCAGCCTGTTCATCGGTAATGCGCGATTGGTTCAGCCCTCGAAAAGTTAAGGTGTTTGATACTGCAAACACAGCACTTTTCTTGAAAATTCGTCATTGACTCTGTACCAAGGTAGAGCCTTTATACTGTATCGGTGGAGGATAATCAATCACGTATTGGAGGGAAGGGTTTATATGAGCGCAACCATTGAAATATTTGCGGACAGCAGTCCAGAAAGTCGTAGAGTCGTCGATGAGGTCAAGGCGTTAGCTTGTTCCAAATGTGAAGTCATTGTTTATAACATGAATGAAGGAAGCAGCACGGCCGGCGGACAGGACAAAGCGGGTGCATACGGTATAACAGCTCTTCCAGCCGTAACGATTAACGGCAGAATCATTGATGTTGAAAGGTTGACAAGAGCTAAGTCAGCATTATTAGATTAGCTAGGAATCTATGGCAAGTATTCTGCCGCTGCAAAGAGCATTAACGACCCGTTAATGCTCTTTGTAATGCAGACCTGTCTATTGTCCAATTTTTGTTCCCTTATCTAGGTTTTTTGCAGTTCGGAGAAGTAGTGGACAAGAAAGCGCTGAAACTCGCGTGCAGCCAAGGAGATATAGCGTTTCTCAAGCCACGAGATCATGAAGTCGCGATGACAATCGGGTTGATCAATTTGCAGATGCGTATACAACGGCTCCTCATCGCCCTTGCATGCCGGGACAAAAGCAACACCTAGTCCGGCTTGAACAAGGCTTGATAACGCGGCAGGGTCTTCAACCTCACAGGCGATAAGACGCTTTATCCCCGCAGCCTGGCAAAGCTCCTCATTCATTTTTCGAAAGGGATGCCCTTCTTTATACTCGATAAACGGTTCATCGGCTGCTTCATGCAAGGATATACAGCCTCGATTCTCCATCGGGTGTCCTGGAGGTACCGCAAGGAAAACCTCCGAATGGAGTACAGGCATCTCACGGATCCCCGGTCTGTCCATACTAGCTGCGCCAAAGCATAAATCGACTTCCCCTTTCTCCAATAGTTGGACCATGTCTTCCATTGAAGCAGGGGCGATCTGTATAATGCGAAAGCGTATTTCCGGATACATCAAGCGAAAGGCACCGAGTGCTTTGGATAAGCGATTCAAAGTAGTCGTTGCGATCGCGATACTCCCGCGTTTCATTCCTGCGAGATCGGCCACTTCTCTCCGGCCTTCATCCAGCACCGTTAATGCGGTTTCCACTTTGCCAAGAAATGCTTTCCCGAACGTATTGAGACGGATTTTTCTGCTCTGGCGGTCAAATAACGGAACACCCAGATCTTCCTCCAGCCTGGCAATCGTCTTGCTAAGAGCAGGCTGCGCGATATGAAGCTCTTCAGCGGCCTTCGTCATATGCTCCAGTCTGGCAACCGTTCTAAAGTAATGCAATTGCAGAAGCTCCATCGTCTTCATCCTTTCATTCATATACTCAAAGATATGAATGCATATCATAATATATATTTTTCATTATTTAATACGCATTATAAAATAATCCCTGACAGGATGAAAGGGGTTATGATATGGAATCTGAAGTGCAGCAGCAAGCGGGTGACAAATTAATTCGAATTCTTGCCTTTACATTGGTTATTTCGGTAATGAACGCTACGATGTTTAATATCGTGTTGCCGAAGATCAAAGAGGAGTTCCAACTTTCCTTGGCGCAGGTAAGCTGGGTCTTTGCGGTTTATACGCTGGTATACGCGATCGGGTCGGTCGTTTACGGGAAGCTCGCTGACACCTATAAGCTCAAAAACTTAATTACGTTCGGTCTGATCCTGTTATTCCTAGGCTCGGTGGCGGGGCTGGCTGCGGAAGCGTATTGGATGGTTCTGCTCGGCAGAATCCTGCAGGCATCCGGGGCTGCAGTAATTCCCGCAATCGCGATGATCATTCCCGTTCGTTATTTCCCGGCAGAGCGGCGCGGACGCGCGCTCGGAATATCGGCTACCGGCCTGGCGCTTGGCAATGCTATCGGGCCTGTCATTTCTGCATTGATTGTGAGTGTCGTCCATTGGCGATGGTTGTTCTGTATGCCATTGTTCCTATTGATCACGGTGCCCTTCTACCGCAAATATTTACGTGACGAACAGACCCGAGCAGGGGGGATCGACTGGATTGGCGGCGGACTTCTGGCCGGTACCGTTGCACTGCTTCTTCTGGCCGTAACGCAAGGAGGATGGATCCTTGCTGCAGGCAGCCTGATTTTCTTTCTTCTATTCATCGTCCGAATTCACTCGGCGGCGGAGCCATTCGTTCAACCGCGGCTGTTCCGCAATCACAATTATTCTCTCGGACTGATAATGGCCGTATTCATCATGAGTGCCGGGTACTCGCTTCCTTTTCTAACGCCGCAATTATTAGCTGATGTCAACGGGCTGTCCCCGGGTTGGATCGGTGCCGTGATGGTTCCTGCTGCAGTCACATCGGCGATATTGGGAAGAAAGGGCGGAAGACTGGCGGATAAGAGAGGGAATTCAACTCTTTTCTACATTGCATTCGTGCTGCTGTTGATTTGCTTTGCATTATTCTCATCCTTTGCCGGCAGCTCACCGGCATTCATCGCTTTCTTTCTGATATTTGGAACCGTAGGCCAAATGTTTATGCAAATCGCGTTGTCCAATTCGATTTCCAGGACACTGCCGAAGGAACAAACCGGAGTAGGGATGGGACTTTTGACGATGTTGAACTTCCTTGCCGGGGCGGTCTCGACAGGTATCTATAGTAAAATAGTTGACCAAGGCTCCGGGTATCGCTGGAACCCCATGAACACCTCCCCGGGCTCGTTCGTATACAGCAATATTTACGCTTTACTCGTAGTCGTGCAGATCGGAATTTTAATATTTTATCATTTTCAATTTAACAGCGATCATAGCAAGAAAACACCAAGATTGAAATAACGGTTATAATTGGCACCAGGAGCTCGTTTCATGTAAGCAGTTGACCCTATACCTAGGTATAGGGTTTACAATGTGTTTAAGGAGGGAGTCTTGAATGAGAACTTTAACTGTAAGCCAAGTTGCCGCTGCATCCAATGTGCGCATGGAAACCGTGAGATATTACGAAAGACGGGGACTAATCACGAAGCCTCCACGCAGCGAGTCCGGTTACCGGATGTTTACGCAGGTCGAAGACATACAATTTATAAAGCGAGCCCAGGAAATCGGATTCACGCTTGAAGAGATTCGAGGAATTCTTAACCTGTATAAGAGTGAAGAATTCCTGCCCTCCAAAGAAATGCACCAATTGGCCCAAGCGAAAGTTCAAGAGATCGATGAAAAGATAAATCGATTGCAGCAATTCAAAGCTCTGTTGGAACAAGTGACGACATGTCCGGTATCCATGATGCCGCTTCCCAAGTCTCAATGCCCTGTTATTCAAAAATGTAAGGGAGGGTAGTCCCATGATGACATGAAGTATTCGTCTTCGGGTATAATGTCTATTGGATAAATGGCTGCGGATGCTGACAATGAAGGAGATTTAGTGATGAACAATCCATGGAATGCGCGTTTTCTAGACGAGAGCTATGTGTATGGGACCGAACCTAATGTATTTGTAGCAGAGATGCAAAAAAGACTTCGTCTGTCTGGTGATGCTTTGGCAATTGCCGAAGGGGAAGGGCGCAATGCGGTATTTCTAGCTGGAGAAGGCATGGACGTGACGGCATGGGATTTCGCTGAATCGGGATTGAACAAAGCGAAGAAACTTGCCGAAGCAAAAGGAGTAACCGTTCATACTGAGTTAGTTGATTTGAATGACGCTCAATGGACACCGGATCGGTGGGATGAAATCATCTGTATCTTCGGGCATTTCCCGAAAGAATTGTGCAGAAAAACTCTATCCGGCGTAAAAGAAGCGGTTAAGCCGGGAGGATACTTTATCACGGAAGTGTACTCGCAGTATCAACTGCCTTATCAAAGCGGGGGACCGCAGGATGTAGAGCTTCTATATGCTCCTGAAGAATTATGGCAAACCTTCGCCGATTGGCGCATCGTCCACTTCTTTATGGGGGAGGTAGAACGTCACGAAGGGAAGCTGCACAGCGGCTTGTCCCATGTGATCCAATTTGTTGGGCAAAAGCCTTGATGAGAGGGGCTGTCATTGCTGCGATAACGAAACCAGCTGGCAGAAAGTCGCTCTATCATTGTACAAGAGTGCGAAATTTGCCGGCGATTGCACATTTCGATGCTCTATTGTCGAGTCATACCATAAACCCCAATCATCTAGGTGAACGACGCTCAGAGGTCATAGAAGTGGTCTATAAGGATTTTCCAGTGACGATCAATGCCCATCTCAAGATTCCGGACCGTATGATCGATACTGCGTGCACCCAGGAGCAATTCCGCGCTTATTTGGACCGGCATGTATTTTGTTGGCCTACCTTAAGGGATTGCCGAAAAATGATGGATTCGTACACTCGCAAAGAACCGAATGAGGCGTTTGCGGTTCTGGAGTTCGATGCGTATTCCTTATTGTTGGCCCATGACTCAGCCGTGAAGCTGTCCAAGTACGACTCGGGCAGCTCACCGCGGTTTCCAAGCCGCTGTTCATATAGGAAGAGTGTGGAGATGTTTGTAACCTTAGATGACTTCAGAAGCCTTATAAACAACACGGTGCCGACAAAAACATCCGAAATTCATGAGATCCTGATCGAAGACCGGGTTATGAACGTGTCTAAGTACCTGAGAGCCGTGTATACCGACGATGACCAAGAAGTGCCTGAGCGTTGGAAGGGGCTGAGGAAGCCTGCAACAGAATTGAGTTGAACGTCTTGAAGACCTTGCCTCCTATGGAAACGGCAAGGTTTTTGCTGTTGGATCAGGCACGGCGGGTGAAGACCGCAGAGGTGAGAGAGGTACGTATGAGAATTAGCGTATAAACGATCCGCCCCGCAGCAATAATGAGAGGATGCCGGGAAGGGGAGGGTAAGTCTGCTCCCCTTTGTAACTAGTAGATCTAAGGAGCGTGCCGTTGAAATGACGATCGGATTGGATAAAGTGAAAAAGTGTGTTGCCATCGCCGCATTGTCGGGATTGCTGCTCAGCTTCGGAGAGGGGCGGAGCTTTGCGGATAATAGCCAAGGCGAGCAAGGGACAAACATTGAAGCGGAAGCGAAGTTTGATTTTTCATTCGTATGGATGTCGGACACGCAGTATTATTCGAAGACGTTCCACCGGTATTTTCGGGATAATGTCGCTTGGATTCGGGATAACCGCGTCACGCAGAAAATTCAATATGTCATTCATACCGGGGACATCGTCGATGATGGCGACCAGATCGGACAATGGAAAGAAGCAGACCGGAACATGAGAGTGCTTGATGATGCCCGTATTCCTTACGGAGTACTGGCAGGCAACCACGATGCAGGTCAACGAAGTGCTTACGGCCATTACAAGAGAGTGTTCGGGACAGACCGGTTCAAGAATCAGCAGACGTATGTCGGTTCTTATCAGAACAATAGGGGGCACTATGATCTTCTGTCCGCTGCCGGCCATGATTTCATTATCGTGTATATGAGTTGGGGCTTCGGCAATGAGGAAATCGACTGGATGAACGAGGTCTTGAAGCGGTACCCGAACCGGAAGGCGATGCTGTGCTTTCACGAATATATGCTCGTCTCCGGCGAACGGGCGCCGATCGGGGATAAGGTTTATGAACGCGTCGTGCTTCCTAACAAGAACGTATTTGCCGTGTTGTCAGGGCATCATCATGATGCGGAGATGATGATCGACCCGGTGGACGACAATGGCGACGGCAAGGCAGACCGGAAGGTCTATCAGATGATGGCCGATTATCAAGGTGCGATTGACGGCGGCCTTGGATACATGAGGCTCCTCCAATTTGATATTCGGAACGGCAAGCTTCACGTCAAGACATATTCCCCTACACATAACGTCTACAACTATTACGATCCGGTTAAATACCCAGGAAAAGACGAATTTACGCTCGATATTTTGTGAATGTCAAGTATATGAGGCGCTGTGGGGGTTGGTGTTGAACCGGATCCGGTCGGAGTGAAAAGAGGAATCAGTACCCCTGGAGCGGGCCGCATGCGGCGCCGCCTCTTTTTTTGCTGAGCTTTGAAAGGTTTTGTCGGAATATATTTAGGGTTTGACTTCCATTCCATCTTCTTATATCTTATATATAAGAAAGCGATTACATTTTTGAAAATGCGAAGAAGGCGTGATTCTTGTGGATCTACCCAAAATACAAACCTCCAATTTATTTGACCAGGTGTACGGCACCTTAAAGCAAATGATCATACGCCGTACCTTTCGTTCGAATGAGAAGATATCCATCCCTGTCCTGGCTAAAAACCTAGGAATCAGCATCACTCCGATCCGCGAAGCATTGAACCGGCTGGAAGCTGAGGGACTGGTAAAAACAGTACCCAAGGTCGGGACATTTGTGGTCGGGATCGATAAGAGCTATGTCGAGCAGGTGATTGAATTCAGGCTTATAATCGATTTCTGGGTCATGGATCAGTATCGCCAATTCTCCGGAGAGCGGTTTGAGGAAATTACCGCCAAGCTTGATCAACTCACACGATTTGCAGTTTCGGAGGTGGACCCGGCTATCACGCCCATTGAGCAATACGGCAATTTCGATATGATTTTTCACACGGAGTTTATCAATGCCGCCGGCAATATTCAAATATTGGAAACGTATCAGAATCTGATGAATTTTCGAATTTTGACCGTCTGCGACCCGACGCCGGAGAAATATAATTTGTCCATGACGCAGCACCGGGAAATCGTGGATCAACTGCTGCAGCAGGACTGGCAGGGAACGCGTGACGCGATCCGTGAGCATCTGGATTACTCCAAGCGCAATTTAATCGATTGGATCGATAGCAATGGCGGGGAGGTGTAAGCAGTACCTTCCTGTCTATACGATCTATAGCTGCAACCAAGAGTCTCCCCTACCATTCACTCCTTCTCTGCATCAGCACCCCTGAACGCCTTCAAACAAACCCTAAACCGACGATATAGACCCTGCAACCGAATCCTCATACAAGATTGCACAAAGTCATAGCTTGTTTATCCATTTATGTTATTAAGGTGGTGATTTTTATTCATTAAACCTATCGGTGTAACGGAAAACGGATATGTGCTTCAATGGGCTTCATGCATCAGAATTGAATTGCTGAATATTGCCTTCAGGTCTTGTTCATCAGGAGCGCTTTGAATAAGCGTCTATTCTATTCTTATGGAGGGTTATGCATGAAAAAAATAAGCATGATGCTTGTTATGATCGTTTTTGCCTTAACGACGGTTCTTACAGCATGCAGCGATTCTTCCAAGCCGATAGTACCCGCCAATAATGAGCCGGTAACGACAGATAACAACAGTGAAAATAAAAGTGCAAACACGCCGACAGAGCCCGTAAAGGAAGAAGAACCGGCTGTCGCGGAAAAGAAACAATACAGCGGCGAGATCGTCATCTCGCTGAACGGAAATCCCGAGGATGCCGGGGACGCCAAAGCGTTCGAAGCTCTAGCGGCGGCTTATAAGAAAGTACAGCCTAATGTGAAGCTGGTATGGGAGCCGAAAGGAAGCACCTCGGGCGACTATCCGACCGTTCTTGGCACGATGCTTGCTGTAGGCACGCCGCGCCCGGACCTGGTTGCTGGCAATTACGTGCCGACCTATGACAAGTATTTGAATTTCGATAAGTACCGCTATCAGGTTAATCCGTATACCGGCAACAAATGGGATGATGACTTGGACTTTAATTTCTTCGTGGCCAAGAATGCCAAGGGCGAACGCATCATGCTGCCGACTCAATCCGTTCATATCATGTGGTTCTACAATAAGGATATCTTCGACAAGCTGAATCTGCAGCCGCCGACCAACTGGGATGAGCTTGTCAGCGTATCGGAGAAAATCAAAGCCGCCGGCATGATCCCGATTGCTTCCAATTTTGTCTGGAAAGTGCCGCAGTGGGTGATCGAGATTTATCTGGATCAATTCACCCGTAATTGGCATGACATCGTCAGGGCGCAAGAAGGGGATTACAACTACGACGATGAATTAGACGGCACATTCAAATCGGATCCGAACGATCCGTACATTGATCTGAAATACAATTTCAATCAGGCGAGGCTGTACAAAGCAATTAAAGACGGCCAAATCCGTTTCGATACGCCGGAGATGACCAAGATGGTCACAGATATGGCAAAGGTGTTCCCGAAATACGCGCAGAAGGATTTCTTCGTCAGCACCGACGATTATCCCTTATTCCTGCAGCAGAAGGCGGCCATGATTATCGATGGCACCTGGAGCCTGCCGACCGTGAAGAAGGATATGGAGAATCTGAATGACCCGGAACGGCTGAAGGAGCTGAAAATTACGGATACCAGCTCGCTCAAGCCATTCAATTGGGGGACGTTCGAGAACCCGCCGATGACGGGCGACCTCGTTCAAGGTCCGGTCCGAAGCGTAGAGTCGGCGACAGGCGAATATGTCAGCATTATCGAGAAGAATCAGGAACAGACCGATATGGTATTGGATTTCGTGATGTTCTGGCTTTCCCAGCCCGGGTATCAGGCCTGGGTTGATGGCATGGTGGCAGCCAATGAATTCAATCCCGGCGGTCCGGTCATGGTTCGGAATGTAACGGTGCCGGCGGATATCCAGGAGATGTTCAAAGGGGTCAACATGCTCGGAAACGCGGAAATTCCGATCAACAATCCACTGTCGACAGGAGTGCCTGACCTGAATAAAGCCAACTTCAATCTGTACAAAGAGGCGCTCGAAGGCAAGATAACGCCAGAGGAATTCGGCAAGAAGCTTCAGGAATCCTGGATCAAGAACTTTGATGCCATCATCAAGAACGCAGGGCTGACCGCAGAAGACATTGAGCATCCGGAACGGGCGCCGGGGCAATAAGCGTCCAGTCAGGGGGAAATCATGCCGAGCATATCAAGGGAGAAAGGCGCCGCGCTGTTCGCCGGAACAGCGCGGCGCACGGCCATTGGAGCGGCCATACTAATTGTCCTTGCGAATTTATTGTATGTTTTCGTCTTTGCTTCTAACGGGGAGCCTTATCAAGTAAGCCGTTCTCTTGGCGGCGGGAGAGTGATGAAGGCGATCGAAGTTAACACTCAGACGACTGCCGCTATCACCAGCGACAGCCGGCTGATGCTGATTGACAGTCAAGGGGCGGTCCGCGAGCAGAAGCTTGAAGGAACGGTATCCGATCTGGCCTTATCGGCGGACAGGAGCAAAATCTATGTCGGCACAAGCGACAGGAAAGTATTTGGTTTCGATTTGTCGCTGGAGGAGCTGGCCAGCTTTAACGTGAACGGCCGGGTCATCGGCCTGGATTCCGCGGTTAATGGAGAAATTGCGATTGCATATGGAATCGGGCAGTATACGGACCGGTTCTGGGTGGGCTTGTTCGACGAGTCCGGAGAGGCCCGGTATAAGACGAAGATCGGCTTTGATGTGAATGCTGTCGCTGCAGGGACGCAGGGCGTATACTTCGGCACGGCTGATTCCAAAGTTGGCTATTTGTCTCCCGCGGGCGAGGAGCTGTGGAGAACGAATCTGATCCAGCCCATTACAAGGCTCAGCTTGAGCGGCAGCGAGGAGCTGCTTGCCGGTGACGAGAGAGGCCATGTTTCGCTCGTATCGGCGAAAGGGAAGGTGCTCTGGATCAACAAGCTGTCTGAGTATCCCATTACTTTGGTGGCAGAGGCTGATGAAACGGGGCATATTCTAGCTGGAGACAAGGACGGCAAACTATTTGTACTGGATGCAGAGGGGTATGTGCTCTACGATGCGCAAGTATCGGCAGGCGCGATAAACAGTCTGATTGGCTTCGCAAGCGAAGAGATTCTGCTTCTGACTGACCAGGGCAAGACGGTCACCGTTTCTCTGGGCAGCGCGCTGGATGCGAGGAGGATGTTCTACATCCAGACTGCGCTGATCGTTACGAATGCTCTACTCACCCTGACTGCAATAGGCGCCTTAGTCTGGTCGGTTGCAAGCTGGCGTGCAGCCGTCATCCGTTTCGGAAGAAGGCTCAAGCGTTCCAAGTCGGCTTACCTGCTCCTGCTTCCTTCGATTATTCTCATTCTGATCTTCAATATCGCTCCGACACTGATGGCGGTATTCTATTCCTTCACCAACTTTAGTTTGAAGGAACCGCTGAAGGTGAATGGGCTGGATAACTTTATCGCCCTCTGGTCCGATCGGTTCTTCTGGATCGGCATATGGAACATGTTCCTTATATTGGTCACTTCGATCATCAAAGAAGTGACGATGCCGCTGCTTGTCGCAGAGCTGATCTTCTGGCTCCGCAGCAGCCGCTTGAAGTATGTGCTCCGAACGGCTTATGTCGTTCCCAGCATCGTGCCGGGGGTTGTCGGCATTCTGCTGTGGAAGATGATGTATGAGCCCGAAACAGGGATGATCAATCAGTTTCTAAGTGCGATTGGCCTTGACAGCTGGAAGCGGGCTTGGCTTGGAGAGGAAAGCATTGCGCTATGGAGCATTATCATGGCTGGATTTCCCTTCGTGAGCATCTTCGCCTTCCTGATCTATTTCGGCGGGCTGATCGGGATCAGCAGGGACATCTATGATTCATCCTCCATCGATGGAATAGGAACGTGGGGACGCTTCTGGAAAATCGATCTGCCGATGATCCGGCCGCAGATCAGGCTGATTCTGTTCTTCACCTTCATCGGAAGCATCCAAGGGTTCGCCAATATCTTTCTATTTACCCGCGGCGGACCGGGCACATCTACCTATGTACCGGGCTTGCAGATGTATAATCAGATCTCTAACGCCAATTTCGGCTACGCATCCGCCATCGGTTTTGTGCTCGCAATCTTCGTATTGGCCGGCTCGATATTGAACCTGCGCTACTCCAAACAGGAAGGAGTCGAATGAGGATGCCGGGGAAAATCAATGCCAGAGAGATCGTCAGCTATTCCTTGCTGCTTGTCATCCTGATACTTTCATTCGTTCCGATCATCATGATGCTCTCGATGTCACTGCGTGACAGCCTGATGATCTACGGCGATTTCTGGGGAATGCCCTGGCCGCCGAAAATCAGCAACTACTCCTTTGCGCTAATCGATCTGATGGCACCCATTCTGCGGACATTGTATTTATGCGTCGTTTCAATTGTAGGTATAATGCTGTTCGCGACGCTCAGCGGCTATGCGTTCGCCCGGCTCAAGTTCGTGGGGCGGAACATGATGTTCTGGATCATCGTCATGCTGATGACTGTTCCAGGCGTACTGCTGCTCACGCCGAATTTCGTGCTAGCCGACTGGCTGCATCTGAAGAACAGTCTCGAAGGGCTTGCCGTGTTCTATATCGGCGGCGGCCAGCTGTTTGCAATTTTTCTTCTTCGCACCTTCTTCACCTCCCAGCCGGAGGAGATGTTCGAAGCGGCGAGGGTGGAAGGGGCCAGTGAATTCCGCTGCGTGTGGTCGATCGCACTGCCACTGGCGCGTCCGATCCTGATTACCATCGCGATCATGAACTTTCTGTCCATCTATAATGATCTCATCTGGCCGATGCTCATGATTAGCACGCCGAACCTGCAGACGATCTCGATGGCGCTTGCCAATTATGCGCCGGATGCAGGAAACTCGATAGGCAAAATATCCCGTCCGGATCTGGGCATCATCACATCGGGATATGTATTCGCATCCATTCCGTTGTTATTGATGTTTATGGTAGGGATGCGTTATTTTATCGAAGGCTTAACATCCGGTTCCATTAAAGCATAACGCGCATCCGAGCTGATCACCGGTAGCGCCTGATGCAAGAATACGCATCTATTAATGCTGTTGCTATTGAAGTCGTGACATTCGGAAGGAGAGAGGTACAGGTGAGTATGAACGAGCTGTATATTTCTACATTAGGTAACGATAACTGGTCAGGAAGGAAGCCGGAGCCCAATCCGGACAAAACCGACGGTCCCTTGGCAACGATCGCCGGAGCGCGGGATGCCATTCGGAAGCTGAAGCAGTCAGCGAGGCTCTCCGGGCCGGTTACGGTATGGCTTCGCGAAGGCCATTACTACCAGACCGAGCCGGTCGTGTTTACACCGGAAGACTCGGCACCCGTTACCTATGCCGCCTATCCCGGAGAACAGCCAATCGTGGATGGGGGCGTACGGATAACAGGCTGGCGGGAGGAGACAGTAGGCGGCATTGTGATGTGGGTCGCCGATGTGCCGGGCGGCACCGAGGGGAATCATTACTTCCGGCAGCTATTCGCAAGCGGGGAGCGCCGCATGCGGACACGACTGCCTAAGCAGGGCTTCTACTGGATGAAGGACGTGCCGGGAACGGAAATTCATCACGAAGGGATGACGAGCGATCTGTTTGCCGGGACGGATACGTTCGTGTGCGCAGAGGGCGACATTGACGCGTCTTGGCGCAATATGAATGACGTGGATATCGTGGCGGTGCATTACTGGATCGAAGAAAGAATGCCGGTGCAATCCTTCAATGCATCAACGGGTGAGGTGAAATCCAGCCGGAAGAGCATGTTCGTGCTCAAAGACGATGTCGCCAAGCGATACGCCAAATATTATGTGGAGAATGTATTCGAAGCTTTAACCGAACCAGGGCAGTGGTATCTCGACCGTACAGCCGGCAAGGTCTATTACATCCCGCTCCCGGGCGAAGCCATGGAGGAGACGGAGCTTGTCGCCTGCTCGGCCCATCAGCTGCTCAAGCTAGCGGGCAAGCCGGAAGAGGAGAAATACGTGGAATACGTATCGTTCAAAGGCTTGACCTTTGCGCACACCGATTGGGTTCAGCCCAAGGGCGGCGGGGAACGGTTCGAGCTGCCGGGAATTGATTTTGCCGCTGCTCCGCAAGCCGCCTTCCATATTCCCGGTGTGATTCATATGCGCGGAGCCCGTTATTGTTCCATTGAAGACTGCCGGATCGAGCGAATCGGCTGGTACGGCATCGAACTGTCCGAGGGCTGCACGTCCAACCGGATTGTCGGCAATACGATTGCCGATTTGGGAGCAGGCGGGATTAAGCTGGACGGGTCGGACGCGAGCGGCTCCGTACTGCTGCGAACGGGCAGTAACCGCATCACGGATAATCATATACATGCGGGCGGACGTATCTTTCACAGCGCCTGCGGCATTCTCTCTGTCCATTCGCCTGACAACATCATCTCGCATAACCATATCCATGATCTGTATTACACGGGAATCTCCTGCGGCTGGGTATGGGGCTATGGGGAGAATGTATCGAAGAACAACAAGATCGAGAAAAACCATATTCACGATATCGGGCATGGCCTTCTCAGCGACATGGGCGGAATCTATACGCTTGGCATCCAGCCGGGTACGGTCATTCGCGGCAATCTCATCCATGATATTGAAAAATGCAACTATGGCGGCTGGGCGATCTATCCGGATGAAGGCAGCTCTCATCTTATTATCGAGAACAATATATGCTTCAAGACAAGCAGTCAGGTGTTCCATCAGCACTACGGGCGGGAAAACATCGTGCGCAATAATATTTTCGCTTTCGGCCGTGAGGGCCAGTCCTCCCTTAGCAGAGTGGAGGCTCATCGATCCTTCACGTTCGAGAAAAACATTATCGTCTCCGATGGACAGCCGATGTTTGTCGCGGGCTATTCCGGCCATTTTGACAAGAAGGGCTTTTATAGTGATTTGAATCTGTTCTGGGACATCTCCGACCATGAGCTGGTATTCGGCAATCAACATTTCGATGAACAGGCGAATTTCTCGCTGAATGCTCCGCGATCGATGGCAGATATGCAGCAGCTCGGATATGATCTGCATTCGATTCATGCCGATCCCCTTCTGGCAGATCCGGCTGAGGGAGACTTCACGCTGAAGGAGGATTCGCCTGCATTCGCACTCGGCTTTCAGCCGATTGATCTGTCCGATGTTGGCCCGCGCTCTGCTGCAGACAGAGAGTAGCGCAATTACTACCCATTCCAGGAGATGAAGCAATGAGCGTACAAGGGAAAGCGGCGATCATAACGGGTTCCACGAGCGGTATCGGCCAAGCGGCCGCAGAAACGCTGGCGCGTCACGGCGCGAAGGTGCTCGTAAGCGGCCGGGATCAGACGAGAGGGGAGAGCATCGCCCGGTGCATCATGGATAGCGGGGGTGAAGCGCATTTCATTCCAGCCGATCTGTCTGACCCACAAGCGCCGGGCAGGCTTGTCCATGAAACGGTACGCCTGTGGGGAAGGATCGATATAGTCGTCAACAATGCCGCTCTCGTGTGCAATAAGCCGGTTGAGAAAATTGTGCATGAGGACTGGGACCGGCTGCTGTTTGTCAATCTGAAGGCTCCGTTCTTCCTCATACAGGCGGCGCTGCCGTATCTGAAGGAAAGCCGCGGCAGCGTCATTAACATCAGCTCCATCAACGGTATCCGTAATGACCGCAATAACTTGATTTACGACACGATCAAAGCGGGTTTAAACCATATGACCCAAGGACTGGCTCTGGATCTGCGGTCTGCTGGTATTCGCTGCAATGTCCTTATGCCGGGGGGAATTGCGACGCCGCTGCTCAATCAATGGTTCCGTCAGTTTGCAGGCAACCCCGAGGAGGCGGATCGGCTGGCGGAGGCGGCCAAACAGGAACCGAATGTGGGAACTCCGCAGCAAATCGCCGATGCGGTGCTGTTCCTGGCAGGCAGTCAAGCTGCATGGGTGAATGGCGCGGTAGTTCCCATCGATGGCGGGTATCATCTATGAATTCGGCCATGCAAGACAAGAGATTATTCAAAGTCGAGTGAGGTGCGGAATTATGACAATGAAGAGGCAGCAGATCTTATTTCTGTGCTTGGTTAATCCGGAGCTCAGCTCCAAGACAATTGCATGGGCACTCTATGACGGCGCATCCGGCGCGGATGACAGCCGGATGGAAACAGGCGATTCGGAGGTTCCTCCCTATGGTTCTGTACTGGATGCCATGAGAGACGGTTGGAAGGTCATTCAGGCTCCCCAGCTGCCGTATTTCGTGCATGGCCATGAGAATGAAACCGGCCATCTGCCATGGGAATATATGCTGGAGAGGGAGGTAGAGATCCATGGTTAGTACGGCGAATTCACATCTGCTGGATGCGCGCCAGATGGCGCGTTTCTGCAGCGACGGTCTGATCGTATTGGAGGATCTGGTTCCGCAGGAGCTCAATGAAGCTGTCTATCACGATGAATTAACCGTCCAGCCGCAGGGCTATGAATTCTGGAACAGCTCGGAGGCCATCCGCCGAGTATTCGATCTGCCTCAGGTCAAGGGCGTCATCGAAAGCCTGATTGGCCGCAACTATGTCTATGATCATTCTTTCCTGCATACTGTCAAGCCCCATATCAGCAAATCGCAGAATTGGCATGTGGACTCCGGCGTGATGAATCCCAATCCCCATAATTTCGATATCCAAGCCTTTTATTTTGCCCATGACACGCCGATCGAAATGGGGCCGACACTGGTGCTTCCCGGTTCCCAGCTGCGGCGGGCCAACTATTGGAGCATATCGCGCTATAAGAATATCGAGGGGCAGCGCCATCTGGCCGCGAAGGCGGGAACCATCGCTTTTATGCACCAGGATATCTGGCACTGCGCCCAGCCCAATCGAACGGACCGAACCCGTTATGTGTTCAAAATCCGCTTGAATGCGGTGGAGCAGCAGCGGAATCTGTTCAACACCGACGGTTATGACGATCCGGAAGTCCGTGAGATCCTAAAGACCCATTACCCCTGGTACGGATCGGATTGGCAGAAGGAATATTATCAAAGGCTGGAGTTTTGGCGGTTTCTGGTCGGCAACGATTATATATGGAAGAAACGTTAAAGGGTACGGAGCTCGGTATCGATTTCACCCTCAATAATCGCAGGCAGGGAGATGCAGATTATGATAAAGTTGGCGGCTGAGGAATGCTGGGTTCCTCCCCAATGGGCGCTTATGGAGAGATTGCTGTTCGATTCGCTGAATAAAGCGGCGGTTGAATTCGTGAGCCGTTACGTACGTTCTGACGGCACATTGATTTGGCGCCCGGATTGGCCGGGCATGGACGGCTCGGATGATCCCTATGAAGGATTCATGTATCTGGCGCTGCTGTACGTCATGGGAGGAAGCGATGAAATACTGGAGCTGGCCCATAAGGTGTGGGAAGGCATAACATGGCAGTGGGCGGAATACGGTCAAATCTCCCGTGAATTCGATGCCTATTACGATTGGATGCACCATGGGGAAGGCTATCTCTATTTTTATTTCCTCGGGCTTGCGGATCCGGGTTACTTGAAAAACAGGCAAAGATCCATCCGGTTTGCGGCGATGTATACCGGCGGCGACGAGGAAGCCCCCAACTACGACCCGGAAAAACGGCTGATCCGATCACCGATTAACGGCAGCAAGGGTCCGCGATTTATGATGACGGAGGAGGATTGGATCACACACCGGGGGATACTCGATCATTATCTGGCGCCGTTCGAGGATATGGCAGGCGTGGATTTTGCATCAGGTACATGCTCTTGGTCGGATGATGCGATCTACAAGGAAATCATCCGGTTGATGAATGAACGGATGGCCAGGGGAGATATTCCGCTGAATCTGAATGCGACAAGCATGGTGACCCATGCTTATCTGCATGCCGGGCAAGAAGCCCACCGCGATTGGGTGCTGGATTATATCGCTGCATGGAGAGAGAGGATCGACAAGAACGGCGGCATCATTCCGGATAATGTGGGATTAAGCGGTGAAATCGGGGAATACATGGACGGCAAATGGTGGGGCGGCTATTACGGCTGGCGCTGGCCGCATGGCTTCTTGACGATTATCGAGCCTCTCATAAACGCCGCGGCCAATGCCGTTCTATTGACAGGTGACATGAAGCAGTTGGATATCGCCCGCTCCCAGCTGGACCGTAATTGGGCGCTCCGCAAGCTGGAGAACGGGAGGCATTCAGTGCCATATAAACATGTGGATGCGGGCTGGACGGATTATCGGCCTGCTGATCCGCTGTATCCCATACATCTGTGGTTCATCTCCATGGCGGATGAGGACTTGGAGAGGATCCAGAGGATCGGGCTGGAAGAGAGCTCGCTTGCGATCCTGATTCCCGGATTCTCTGGGACGGAAGAGGGGACGCACCGGAATACGAAGCATTATAACGGCAATACGATTCCCTGGTTTCAATATATACAGGGGAATAATCCGACTTATCCCCAGCGGATATTGGAGGCGAACTACAAGCTCATTCATAATCAATTGAATAAGATGCGTTCGCCGGAAGGCGATCCTGAGGAGTGGCGCGCGGACGGGTATAACCTGGAGGCGCTGTCCAGTATTCACAAGTGGCAGGAGATGTGTCCGGTTTATTTTGAAGGTCTGCTGCAAACTACGCATGGCGCGCCTATGCATATTTCACATGGCGGCCTGCAGCATGCCAGTGTCCGGTATTATGATGCGCGAAGGCAGCGTCCCGGGCTGCCTGCCGATGTAGGGGCACTTGTAGAAGCCGTATCGGCAGCGTCACTGACCCTTCAATTGGTCAACATGAGCTTGTTGGAGCAGAAGGAGATTATCGTGCAGGCAGGGGCGTTCGGAGAGCACCGGTTCGAAGAAGCGGTCATGTTCAACCAGCAGGGCAAGGCGATTCAGCGCTCGGCTGTAGGGGATAAGTGGCTTAGCATCGAGCTGGCGCCTGGTGCGGGGTGCCGCCTGGAGCTGTCTTTAACCCGCTATGCGAACCAGCCATCCTATGATTCGGTGTGGCCCGATCCGTACAAGGAAGAAATTCTGTCGGGTAGAAATCTGTAGAGCTAAATCTTGTTGACCCAGCGCCGGACAGGTGCTGGGTCTCTTTGCTTTGCTTTGCTTTGAACCGTCACGTATTCGAATCCCAGTTATAACATTCATGTCTATCGTTATGAACCGCTGCTACAATTTCCAATAGCACCTGAATCAATGCCGTATTCTCAGCAGGAAGGATTGTGAACAAGATCATGCATTACTTTCCAATGGCTGGAGCAAAAAGAAATGAAATGGATGGTTACGCCCTTTCTCCATTCCGTTACGATCAGTTTGGAGACGATTGTGGAAAGGAAGAACGATCATGAATCAACAACAGACACCCTTATTTACGGCTTTGATGCAGCACGCTGCGAGCGAACCCGTGCAATTTCATATTCCCGGCCATAAGAAGGGGAAGGGAATGGATCCTGAATTTCGTGCCTTTATAGGAGGGAATGCGTTATCCATCGATCTCATCAATATTGTTCCGCTCGATGATCTCCATCAGCCGACAGGCGTGATTCAAGAAGCAGAACAGCTTGCGGCGGAAGCCTTCGGAGCGGACTTTACCCTATTTTCCGTTCAAGGAACAACTGGGGCGATCATGACCATGATCTTATCGGTCTGCTCGCCAGGGGATAAGATCATTATTCCTCGCAATGCCCACAAATCGATCATGTCTGCCGTTGTATTATCGGGTGCTAAGCCCGTAATGGTATCACCGGCAAAGGATCTCAAGCTCGGGATTGATCATGGCGTGACGGCGGGTTCGATCAAGCAGGCGTTAGATGAGCATTCGGATGCCAAGGCGGTATTGTTAATCAATCCAACTTATTACGGAACCTGTGTCGATTTACACGAAATGGTTGAACTCGTTCACAGCTATGGCATTCCCGTTCTGGTTGACGAGGCGCACGGCACGCTGATTCACTTTCATGAGAGGCTGCCCATGTCGGCGATGCAAGCGGGTGCCGATATGGCGGCAACCAGCGTTCATAAGCTCGGCGGGTCTTTAACGCAGAGCTCGATATTAAACGTACAGGGAAATCGGGTGAATAAAGAGCGCATTCGTACCATCATGAGTATGCTGACGACAACGTCGACCTCTTACTTGCTGCTTGCTTCCCTGGATGCATCGCGAAGACAACTGGCATTGAAAGGCCGGTATATGGCGGAAGAATGCATAAGATTGGCCGTTTATGCCCGCAGCCAGATCAACGATATACCAGGACTCTATTGCTATGGAGATGAGATATGCGGCGCTGAAGGCGTGTTTAATTACGATCCGACGAAGCTGTGCATTCATATTCAACGTCTTGGCATCACCGGTTATGAGGCAGAGCTATGGCTGCGCCGTGAATGCAATATCGAGGTTGAGCTCAGCGATCTTACGAATATCTTGTGTCTGATTACATTGGGGGACACGGAATACGAAGTGAAGCTGCTCACCCAGGCTCTGCGAAGAATGTCCGCCGCATTCAGAGATCGAAGCGGGGGCAATCCACTTAAACCTCTTCCGATACCGGAAGTGCCAACGTTGTTCATCTCGCCGCGGGATGCCTTCTACGCAGACGCGGAGAAGGTTCCCTTTCCACAATCGGCTGAACGGATTAGCACGGAATTCATCTATGTCTACCCTCCAGGCATTCCGATTCTGATGCCCGGGCAAGTCATAACCCATGAAATCATCGATTACGTGATCCAGCATATGGAGGCAGGTCTCCCGGTTAAAGGACTCGAGGATCCGTACAATCAAGAGATAAAGGTTGTTTCGAATTCTGTTCGTGGAAGCAACGAAAATGGCTAGTAGCTGTGCTCTTCATAGTGAAGAGCTTTTTTTATTGGTCTTCACTCAACGGGAGGCTGTAAGACCACAATTCGGTCTTACGGTGAACGTTCGAAGCGCAAGTCGAGGCCGTAAGGCCGTTTTCCGGCGTTACAGCAGCGGAATAACGCGGCAGTCAGAGAAACGACCTGCTGTAAGACCGAAATTAGGTCTTACGGCGAACGTTCGAAGCGCAAGTCGAGGCCGTAAGGCCGTTTTCTGGCGTTACAGCAGCAGGGTAACGCGGCAGTCAGAGAAACGACCTGCTGTAAGACCGAAATTCGGTCTTACGGTGAACGTTCGAAGCGCAAGTCGAGTCCGTAAGGCCGTTTTCCGGCCTTACGGCAGCGGAATAACGCGGCAGTCAGAGAAACGAGCGGCTTGCTGTAAGACCGAAATTAGGTCTTACCACGAGTGTTCGAAGCGCAATTCGAGGCTGTAAGGCCGTTTTCCGGCGTTACAGCAGCGGAATAACGCGGCAGTCAGAGAAACGAGCTGCTGTAAGACCGAAATTCGGTCTTACGGTGAGCGTTCGAAGCGCAATTCGAGGCCGTAAGGCCGGTTTCCGGCGTTACAGAGCGGAATAACGCGTCAGTCAAAGAAATGAGCTGCTGTAAGACCCCAATTCGGTCTTACGGCGAACGTTCGAAGAGCAAGTCGAGGCCGTAAGTCCGTTTTCTGGCGTTACAGCAGCGGAATGACGCGGCAGTCAGAGAAATGAGCTGCTGCTGTAAGACCCCAATTCGGTCTTACGGCGAACGTTCGAAGCGCAAGTCGAGTCCGTAAGGCCGTTTTCCGGCGTTACAGCAGCGGAATAACGCGGCAGTCAGAGAAACGAGCTGCTGTAAGACCCCAATTCGGTCTTACGGCGAGTGTTCGAAGCGCAAGTCGAGGCCGTAAGGCCGTTTTCCGGCCTTACAGCAGCGGAATAACGCGGCAGTCAGAGAAACGAGCTGCTGTAAGACCCCAATTCGGTCTTACGGCGAGTGTTCGAAGCGCAAGTCGAGGCCGTAAGGCCGTTTTCCGGCGTTACAGCTGCGGGGTAGGCCAGGGAAGCTCGCTGGCATCGGTCAATGCTTGCCTTAGTTGGCGCGCGCTCAGCTCCTCCACAACTTCTGCTCAGGCTAGCTTACCTAGCCATTTATCCATGTGGCTAAAGTTTGTCGCATTTGTATCTATTTATTGAACATGGTCGGGTTTTTCAATTGGTTAGTGGCTGGTGACACCTGTACCATCCACCCTTAAAGTAGGACATGATTCATCAAGTACCCTTGCAAGGCGAATAGGAGATGAGAACATGAAAGCGTCCAAAGCAGTCCGCTGGGCGGCATCCTTGCCCATGCTGTTGCTGCTGATCTTGACGACCACCGGATGTACGGAGAAATTTGTGGTACTTGATCCGAAAGGCCCGATCGCAGAGCAGCAGCGAGATTTAATCATCATCTCAACGGTATTGACTTCCATAGTCATTGTACCCGTTCTGATTCTTACGGCGATTATCATTTGGCGCTATCGCGACAGGAAAGGCAGAAAAGCGAAATATACGCCAGGCTGGGAGCACAGCACGAAGCTGGAAGTCATCTGGTGGGGGATTCCGATCGTCATTATTACGATCCTGGCTATTATTACCGTGAAGGGCACCTACGCCCTTGAACCGTCCAAGCCCCTCGTGTCGGATAAGAAACCGATGACCATCCAAGTGACTTCGCTGGATTGGAAGTGGCTGTTCCAATACCCGGAGCAGGGGATCGCAACCGTGAATTACGTCAAATTCCCGGAGGATGTGCCGATCCGGTTTGAGATTACCGCCGATTCTCCGATGAATTCGTTCTGGATTCCCCAGCTTGGCGGTCAGATGTACGCGATGTCGGGGATGGCCATGACGCTTTATTTGCAGGCGGATGAGCAGGGAGCATATTGGGGCTCGGGTGCGAATTTTACCGGAAAGGATTTCACCAAGATGTATTTTGATGTCCATGCAGCTCCGCAGGATGAATTTGAACAATGGGTGAGTGAAGTGAAGGCTTCATCCCCCGTGTTGACCCTTGACGGCTACAAACGGTTGTCAGAGCCTGCCGCCTCTGATATTCGAACGTTCTCCGCTTTCCCGGAAGGCTTGTTTGAGATGACGGTAACCAAGTATGCGTCCTCGCATAATCACGGCTTGTCTTGGGAGGACATACAGAAAGTTCAGATCGAGGAGTAAAGACTTCGCAATGAAGACGTAAGGAGAGAAACATCCATGTGGGAAAAGGTGAAAAGCTTCGCCTCGGATTTTTTTGTAACGGGCGATCCGTTAATTTACGGGGCAGACGTTAGTATTGTCTTAGCTGCGATTTCGATTGTGTTCGTCATGACCTATTTTAAAAAATGGGGCTGGCTCTGGAGGGAATGGTTAACGAGCGTCGATCATAAAAAGATCGGCATCATGTACATTCTCGCTTCTTTCCTCATGCTGTTCCGGGGTGGCGTGGATGCCCTGCTGATGCGGGCGCAGCTGGTTGTGCCGGAGATGGAATTTCTGACGCCGGATCATTATAACCAGATCTTTACCACGCATGGCGTAATTATGATTTTATTTATGGCGATGCCGTTCATGTTCGGATTATTCAACGTGATCGTGCCGCTGCAAATTGGCGCGCGCGATGTGGCCTTCCCGTTTCTGAATGCGCTCAGCTTCTGGCTTTTCTTCTCGGGAGCCATGCTGTTCAACCTGTCTTTTGTCATCGGGGGATCGCCGGATGCAGGCTGGCTGGCTTATCCGCCCTATTCAGGGCTGATGCATAACCCGGGTCCTGGACAGGACTTCTATATATGGGGCATACAGATTTCAGGAATCGGCAGTCTCATGACCGGTATCAACTTTATTGTGACGATTCTGAAGATGCGCGCTCCCGGTATGAAGCTGATGAAGATGCCGATGTTCCCGTGGTCGGTTTTATCCAGCTGTATCGCGATTATTTTTTCTTTTCCCATTCTGACCGCAACACTGGCGCTGCTGTTTTTGGACCGATATGCGGGTGCGCATTTCTTCACCTTGGACGGCGGCGGCAATCCGATGATGTATATCAATCTGATCTGGATGTGGGGGCACCCTGAGGTTTATATTATCGTCCTTCCCGCATTCGGTATCTTCTCGGAAATCGTATCCACCTTTGCGAAGAAGAAGCTATTCGGTTATAAATCGATGGTGTACGCCATGATGATTATCAGTATTTTATCGTTCCTCGTATGGGCGCATCACTTCTTTACGATGGGCTCCGGAGCGGATGTCAATGCGTTCTTCGCCTTAACGACCATGCTGATCGCGATACCAACCGGCGCTAAGGTGTTCAACTGGCTGTTTACAATGTTCCGGGGCAAAATCACCTTCGAGACGCCCATGCTCTGGACAATCGGCTTTATTCCGTGCTTTGTCACGGGTGGAATGACAGGGGTTTTATTATCGGTCGCTCCGGCTGATTTTCAATTCCACAACAGTTATTTCCTTGTTGCCCACTTTCATCACGTCATCATTGGCGGCGTGGTGTTCGGCTACTTCGCCGGTTTGTATTATTGGTGGCCCAAACTATTCGGCTTCAAGCTCCATGAGCGGATTGGAAAATGGGCGTTCTGGCTGTGGAATATCGGATTCTACCTGTGCTTTATGCCGCAATATGCGCTTGGTTTAATGGGCATGACAAGACGGGTCGCGACGTACGGATGGGACAAGGGCTGGTGGGAAATGAATCTGGTCTCTACCATTGGTGCGGGCTTGATGGGAATCGCCTTCGTGGTTCAAGTGTGGCAGATCGTATACAGCGTCAAGCATCTTAGAAAGGATAGAACGGGCGATCCATGGAATGGACGCACGCTGGAATGGTCGATCCCTTCTCCTGCACCGCTGTATAACTTTGCAACGCTGCCTCAGGTTACCGCTCAAGATGAATGGTGGGAGGAGAAGCTTCTTAGAGACAATGGTCAATCATCGTCCGTCCCGCCGGCGCTTGAGCCGATTCACATGCCTAAGAATTCCGGGATTCCTTTTGTCATGTCGATGTTCTGGTTCGCCGCCGGCTTTGGATTTGTATTTCAATGGCTGTGGTTAATTATAGCGGGATTGGTTGGCGTAGCGGTGTGCATGCTTGTTCATTCCTTTAACTATGACAACGATTATTATATTTCCGTTGATGAAATTAAACGCACGGAAGCTGCGATAAGGGAGGTGCCCAACTAATGGCTGAGCACAATGGTTCCGGACATGCCTATCATACTGAATCGCATTCCGCCGCTCACGATAACCATCCGGATCCGGAGGAGCTTCGTACATTCGGGTTCTGGATTTATCTGATGACCGACGTTATTCTATTCGGCACTTTGTTTGCCGCTTATATCGTCCTTCGAGGCAATACCAATGGCGGACCGGGACCTGAAGAACTGTTCCAGATGGGCGGCATTATTACGAGCACGTTTATTCTATTAACGAGCAGCTTTACGAGCGGTCTCGCCGTGCTGGCTATGCATAAGGGAAATCGTCAAGCCTTGATGGGTTGGCTCAGTGTCACGGCTTTGCTCGGCGCGACGTTCATTGTGCTGGAAGTAAGGGAATTTATTCATCTGGTGCATGAGGGAGCTACCATAGGCACAAGCGCTTTTCTATCGGCCTTCTTCACGCTGGTCGGCACTCATGGGCTCCATGTATCGCTGGGCTTGGTCTGGATGATCGCACTTATTATTCAGCTCGCGAAGCATGGCATTACGCCTGTCACGAAACGTAAAGTGAATGTAATCAGCCTGTTCTGGCATTTCCTTGATGTGATCTGGATCTTTGTCTTTACGATTGTCTACTTGATGGGGGTGAGCTAGATGACGCAGCATGAAGGGACGAACCCGCAAGCGGCAGGGCTGCATGGCTCCTTGAAATCCTATACGCTCGGATTTCTGTTCTCCATCGTATTGACGATCATTCCAGTTGCGATCGTCATGAACGGCTGGTTGGAGGGGGCGGCCAGCAGCATCGTTCTGATGATGGCAGCTGTGCTGCAGCTCGTCGTTCAACTGATTTTTTTCATGCATCTGCGGGAGGAAAAGAAGCCGCGATACAATCTGGTGACATTAATTCTGGGCCTGGTCATACTGCTCGTTATCGTGCTCGGCTCCATGTGGATCATGCTCTACAATACGGTGGCCACATGATCAGGTTCTCCTCTATTCCATTGGTAATGAGGGATGGCTTGATGGCCATGTCTATCAATCATGAATGTAATACCGCAGGACGTTTCATCTAAATTTGAATGTGGAGGCAGTTATAGTGAAAAAATTTTTATTGCTGGTTGTCGGGGCTTCTTGCCTCTTGCTGATTACGGCCTGTTCCAATTCATCTTCCGATAACGCTGAAGGTTCCAAGTTGATTCAAGTTGAGGTGAAGCCCGTTCAAGAAACGCTGCAGCCTGGAAGAGCCATCTTGATTGATGCGCATGTGACGCAGGGCTCGGAGAACGTTACAGATGCACAGGAAGTCAAGTTTGAAATTTGGAAGAAGGATGAGGAACAACATAAAACGATAACCGCAGCTCATTGGCAAGATGGTGTATATCGCATCAAAACGATATTTCCGGGTGATGGCACTTACTATGTGATTGCTCACGTTACGGCCAGAGACATGCATGTTATGCCCCAAAAGGAACTCATTGTAGGTGGTTAGGAGAGCGGCTCTATGTTTCATGAGGAGGGAGGAGAAAGCTTTGAAAATGAAAGTTTATTCTTTTTTTCTAAGTATGATCATCGTCCTGGTATTAACGGCATGCAGCTCAGAAGGAAACACTCAAGAATTAGAAGCGGGAGCAAATAGCCCCGGGGATGTCGAAGCAATAGCTTTGTATAAACAATCCTGCCTCTCCTGCCATGCTGCCGACCTGAGCGGAAGAGTGGGTCCGGGGCTGCAGGAGATTGGTTCTAAATTGTCGGAGGAGCAGCTGTTTGGGCTTATTCAAGATGGCGCTAGAGGCATGCCGTCTTTCAAGAAGAAGTTAACTGCCGCGGAAATCGAGGCTTTGGCGCAATGGCTCTCTAACAATAAATAGACGAAGGAGCGTTTACGGTGAGAAAGGCGGTCTTGTACGTGTTCATTGGTGTGTTGATTGTCCTTACTGCCGCATGCGGAAGCAGCAAGCCGAATCAACTCCATTATCAAGTTGACCCATTGGATGCCGTGAATCAGAATGGGGACCCTGTGTCTTTGTCTGATTTGAAGGGGAAGGTCTGGATTGCGAACTTTGTGTTCACCTACTGCGCAACGGTATGTCCGACGATGACGGCTAATATGTCCATGCTGCAGGAACGTTTGAAATCAGCGGGCGTTGAAGCGGAGCTGGTCTCGTTCTCTGTCGATCCCGAGCGGGACGATCCGGAGGCGTTAAAGACGTACCTGACTAAATTTGACGCCGATTTCTCGAATTGGCAAGTGTTGACCGGCTATGAATTCGACGAGATCAAAACATTTGTGCTGAATTCGTTCAAGTCTGTCTTAGTCAAGGATACATCTTCCGATCAGGTCATTCACGGTACTTCATTCTTCTTGGTCGACCCCTCGGGTACGGTTGTGGCGAAGTACGATGGGATGCAGGATACTCCTTATGATAAAATAATCAGAGATGCTAAATCGCTGCAGCAGTAGGTAATAACGAAATAAACGGCTGACCTGAAGAGGGCCAACCGTTGTGTACGATTCATTTCATAGATGGAAGAAACCGCGGAGGTATCTATACTCGGCGGTTTCTCTAATTAATGGGATCATCGCGGCCCGTTAGATTCGCCAATCAGCTCTCGCAGGGCTTCAGCAAATTTCGCGATCCCGGGGCCGATTTCATCCGCCTTTGCTCGTGCATACGTAAATCGAACGTAACCGGAATCCGAACCATACACACTTCCCGGTACGAATACAACTCCTCGACGGATAGCTTCTTCAAGCAGCTTGCCGTCATGGACCTCTGGAACCAGCTTGCACCACAAATGCAGTCCGCCCTGAGGAACGGTAAATTGGACGTGGTCGGGAAGCTCCCTTCTTAAGGACTCGATGAGCAGGTCTTGCTTAAATTTCAACTGCATCCGCAAGCGGTCCAGATGAGGCTCAAAATAGGACGATTTCAAAAACTGTGCGGCTACCTGCTGTGGAATCACGCTAAGTCCGAAATCCATCTGCTGCCGTGCATCCGCCAGCCTCTCTACAATGGTGCGAGGGGCGACCATCCACCCAATTCGCAGGCCGGAAGCGGCGATTTTGGAGAAGGAACCGATATATAGAACGGAGCCGATCGAATCCATGGATTTAATGGGTGACGGGGGTTCTCCTTCATACGCGGTCAAGCTGAACGGGTCGTCTTCCACAATTGGCAGCCCCAATTCGCTTGCCACGTCGAGCAGCTGTTTGCGCCGTTCGGCTTCAAACACCGTACCCGTTGGATTCTGAAAATTCGGATTCATAAATACCATCTTGATGCGATGCTTCTTATACAAGGAGCGAACATCCTCGGGACGGACTCCATGGCGGTCTACGGGGAGCCGGAACAACCGGAGCCCGGCTGATTGAAACATCGGCAAGGAGTAACAGTATGAAGGATCTTCAATCGCAACGGCGTCACCAGGGGACAATAAACATTGTGTAATGAGATATAAGGATTGCTGGGAGCCGGACGTGATCAGAATGGACGATTCGGTCGTTTGAATGCCCCGATATTTCGCCAGATACGAAACAAGCGCTTGCCTGAGCGGGATATAACCTTGCGGGTTATCGTAGCCCAAATAAGAGGTGTATTTATGCTCGCTCATCAGCATCGTTATTTCATCGATTGGAGCCAAGTCGGCTGACAGCTCGCCGCTGGCGAAATCAATCAGGGATGGCTGCTGGGTGAGCGCTTCACGGATCCTCCGCATAAAAGGCAAATTCGGCAGAAAGCTGCCGCCTTCGGCATACCGGCTCCAGTTCGGCGTATGCTTGGGCGTAGCTCCCCAAATGGTTTTACTTACACGCGTTCCGCTGCCTGTCCGACTCTCGATGATGCCCATCGATCGAAGCTCTGCGAAAGCCAGAATGACGGTACTTCGGTTGACGCTTAGTTGTTCCGATAATTTTCTTTCGGATGGCAGCAGGCTGCCCGGCGGAAATTCGCCGTATGAAATTCTTCGTTCCAAATGATCGGCAATTTGTACGTATATGGGTTCTTTGCTCTGGCGATCCGGTTTCCACATGATTTGATTACACATCCTCGGTTAGCAAATAAAACATGACTGTATCGTTTATTTTACCACTGATTCTCATAAATATAGATTCGGTTTTCATCTTAACCATGACAATAGTTTATCCATTCGATGAATTTGGATGGTAGTCATAGGTTGCAAGTGGATGGTTGAATTTCCTTCCACTTTGGATGGTTCGCTAATGTGCGTTTTCTTATATCATAGTGTTTAAGTCGGAATTCGATGCGCTTCACGATGTACAGGCATCGCCGCAAGGAGGGATGATGAAATGAAGAAACGTCAACTGACAGTAGCTGTCGTTCAAGACGCACCTATTTTGTTCGATAAACAATCCGCCATGGACAAGATTGAGAGCATGTCGAGAGAGGCGGCCGGGCAAGGAGCCGAATTGATTGTGTTTCCCGAGGTATTCTTGCCGGGGTATCCCCGGGGTTTAAGCTTTGGTGCCCGTGTTGGAAGCCGTACGGTGGACGGGAGAAGAGATTGGGAACGCTACTGGGAAAGCTCCATCGCCATCCCAGGGGCCGAGACCCGGATTTTTGGCGAACTGGCTAGAGAGCTTGGCGTTTATCTGGTGATCGGCGTTGTGGAGCGTGACCAGGATTTCAGTACGGGGACGTTATTCAATTCGATGGTATATATAGGTCCGGACGGGGAGCTTCTGGGCAAGCATAGAAAGCTTGTTCCAACAGGTTCCGAACGTCTCTTATGGGGACAAGGCGACGGAAGTACGCTTACCGTTATCGATACACCTTTCGGCAGAATCGGCGGATTGATATGTTGGGAAAATTATATGCCGCTGGCGCGGACGGCTATGTATGCGCAAGGCATTGACATTTATCTTGCTCCAACGGCTGATGCCCGCGATACGTGGCAGTCGACGATCCGTCATATCGCTTGTGAAGGCCGCTGTTACGTTATTTCTTGCAATCAGTTTGCGACGAAAGCTTCCTATCCGACTGATTTGGCTTGTTATGAGGACATCCAGGACGATGCCGATACTCTAAGCCGAGGGGGCAGCGCTATTGTAGGGCCGCTAGGCGACTATATCGTTGAGCCGCTCTATGAACAGGAAGGGATTCTGATTTCAACGCTGGACCTCTCCTTGATCACACAGAGCCGGTTTGATTTTGATGCAGTCGGGCATTACAGCCGTCCGGATGTCTTTCAATTGATCGTCAACGACAGCAAGCAAGACATCGTACGAAGAAAATGACTTGGCGGGGAGGAACATGCCTTTATATCAAGGCAAGACAAAGAAAAAAGACCCGCGGTGTAGTTCGGGTCTTTTTTGGGGGGAGGGAGGAATCATGACAGTCCACGTATAGGAGGTCACTTGAAGGTTACTTCGCTGCGACTAGAAGCGCATGCAGCTGCAAGCAATAATCACCAACAAGATAAAAAGTACCAGGATCGTTCCTGTGTTTGTGAAAGCTCCACCAACATATCCGGACATTTTTGAATGCACCTCCTTGCCTGCAGGGTACCCTTTATTTTATGCACGACTATTGTAGTATGATTGGGTGTTTGTTACAGAGACGATTATTCCATGTCAATAGCCTTTGAGTATTCAATGTAAAAGATCCGCAGACCGGGCGGGTCTTTCAGGAGATATATGAAGGCACTATAGAGTCTCCCTGTACGGAATTTACATCGGAATTAATTAGAAACCGCCAAATATCCCGCAGCTACAAGCGATAATCACCAACAAGATGAAGAGTACCAAGATCGACCCTACGTTTGTGAAGGCTCCACCAACATATCCAGACATATTTTCTTGCACCTCCTTGTGTTGTGGTACCTTGTAAGTTATGCATGGCTGTTCTTGGTTGATTGGGTGTTTGTCACCGAGATACTTAATCAATGTCATTGGCCTACGCTTCTTGAAGCGTTAGGGGATTATTTCGATTACATACGAGGTTATTTGTTTTATTGTGGCATGCTTGCCTGCACGGCTGAAAAGGTATACCTAGCAGAAAGCGTAGCTTATATGGTTGTCAACGCATAAAATACCCTCTACAGCGGCAGAACTCCCATGCCTGATGATTGTCTTCAGATGCAACTCCACTGCTTTCCGATTCATCTTCTGATGCAGAACTTCTGCGAATTCATCTTTTCCTTGGATAAGTTTCTCACCGGCAATATTCAAGGGTGATATCATCCGTAACATTCGCCAGAATAAAATCTTGATCGTGAATGGCAAAAGCAACGCTGAGATCTTTAAGCAGCTCTTTTCTCGGTGCGTTCCCGCAATCCTCCATGCTCTTAGGCTCGCTAAGTGCTGATCCTCCCTAACCAAATCATGATGGCAGGTGATTGTTCATTGAAAAGCGAAGTATAGTCCTAGGCGTGTTGAATAATAGGGAGTGAGAAATATGGAGATAAGATCGGCATTGCGGCATGATCTTGAAGGGATTGTACGGCTATTGGTTGATGATGAGCTGGGTGTAAGCCGAGAACGATATGAACTTCCATTACCCCAAGCCTATATAGATGCTTTCTCAGAAATCCAAAAGCAGGCAGGAAATTCGATAATTGTTGCTGTAGAAAAAGAAGAGGTAATTGGCTGTCTTCAGCTTACATTCATACCGGGACTTGCGCGATTAGGAATGACGCGTGCTCAAATCGATGGTGTTCGAGTGGACAAGCAATATCGCAGTAACGGTATTGGAGAGGCAATCGTTCGTCATGCCATCGATTCAGCAAAGGCGTATGGCTGCGGACTGGTTCAACTAACAACGGATAAAAAACGCAAAGATGCCCATCGATTCTATGAACGTCTAGGATTCGTGGATAGTCACGAAGGTATGAAATTGTCCTTAGGTGATTCCGTGGAATCCTAGATGCGCCACTAAAAATAGATAATCGCCAATAATTTTAATTCTTATGCGCTCATCGTCCTCTATAGTAAAGCTATCGTTGTAACACTGGATTCACTCCGTAGCGAGTTTAACCCGAAGAAAACCGCCGAAGATACGCCTTCACATTAGGATTGACGAAGCGAATCGCGAAATGCTATGTTAAACTCGAAATTTAACAGATTTCCAGCAGGCGCGGTTATTCAGAGGATCTGAGCCCGTATAGCTGTTATAGGGAGGAGACATGCCAGTATGAAGTTGAAAGCCGTGCTTGTCGGAACGAAAGGCTGGGCAGATGCCCATGCCAAAGCGTACCAAGAATGCGATCGAATCGAGTTAGTGGGGATTTGCGGACATTCTAATGTAGACCGTCTAAATCAGCTTGCTGACCAATATATGATCCCGCACCGTTCCTTGAACTTAGCACAATTACTGCAGGATACGAGCCCTGACGTGGTCGATATTGTCAGCAGCGCAGATGCTCGGCTTGAATTGGTGAAAGTGGCTGTCCAGTTTCCCAGCGTCAAGCTCATCAATATCGAAAAACCATTAGCGCTTACACCTTCTGAAGCTTACGAGATCGCGGAGATTTGCAAAGCAAATCAGAAATTAGTGCTCGTCAACCATCAGCATAAATATTTACCGGCATGGAGCACAGCCCGCAAATGGTTACAAGACGGAGCCATTGGTGAAATTGAGTTTATTCGGGCCTCCACGAAAGTGAACATTATGGAGCAAGGCTCGCATCTCATTGATATGGTCATGTTTTTTAATGATTTCAACCCTGTTAGCTGGGTGATGGGTCAAACGGGAGCCTATGAAGGGAAGGACAGCTCTTCCATCATCGCACCGGATGAATCGATGGCGACCGTGCTTTTCGATAATGGGGTGCGTGCTATCTTCGAATGCGGGGCGTTCGCCAGGTCCATTCCGGGAGAAACAAATCCGTTCTACCATATTGGCATTGACGTATACGGTTCCGAGGGACATCTGAAGATTGATCTTAACCAGAAGCTCGAACTAAGAAATTATACAACACATCAGCATGTGGTCCAGAAATCGAGCTGGGAAGACAGCTACATGGGCGCATTGGTCACTTATATGGATTCCATTGAAGGATATGTGTCGGATCCCGAAGCCGGCCATATCTGTGATCTTGAGCATTCGATGCTGTCGTACCAAGTGATGATGGCCATCTACCACACCTCCAAATACGGGGGCAAAGTAGCTCTGCCGCATCAGTTCGAGGACAGCATTGTAGAAAGATACATCGACCAAGCCGCTCAATTAAAATAGCAAAATCAAGGTGGACAAGGCCGTTGATCATGGTGGTGCGGTGAAACTTTTGGTGTCATAAATAAGGGATATTGTGTCAATATATAACGTGTTAATTATCTGATCTCCAGCGAAACTGTGCAATAACCGGATTATGATCCGAAGAGGCCGAAGGCTGTACCCAGGCTTCGGCCTCTTCGATCATCATGTTTACAAATATATGATCGATCTCTCCCCCATTCTCTACGGTAGGACGCGTGTTCTGTAACTCGATTTTTTGCCAACGAGAGTTCATTTGTTTCATCAAAGCGTCGTCCATCTCCATATTAAAATCCCCAGCTAAGATCGCAGGCTGTTCCAGCTTGTTTAAAACGTCACAAAGAATCGGGACCTGCTTCATTCGTGACTTCGTATTTACTCCCAGATGGGTATTTAGTACGGTGACCGTTTCTCCTCGTATTTGCAGTCTCGCTATGAGAATACTCCTTCGCTCTATGGACCCGCCAAGATACTTAATTTCTTTTGAAATAATCGGATAGCGGCTTAGAATGGCATTACCGTATTGGACGATGAGAAGGTTCACACTGGGAGAGAAGCAGGAATACATCCCGAGTTGTTTGGCCAATCTGTTTACCTGATCTTGAAAGCCGCTGCGAGGTAAAAATCGGTCAACTCCCTGCAGGGAAACAACATCCGGATTAGCTTCCGCAATGTCTTCTGCTATGTGTCGTAAACTGGTTCGCCCATCCATGCCTTTTCCGTGTCGAATACCATAGGTCATCACTCTAATATAGTTAGTTGCGTCCATTTAATTCACCACATTCTGCTTATTATAATGAAACGACTGGCTCACACCGTTAAATTTATTCATTACGCATTATAGATCTAGATCAGTCCATTAAATCATCTTATTATTTTATACATAAAGTAGTCTTTTAATCATATTTATCCATTACTTTTCGTTTTTCTAACAAGAGCGAGCAGTCATTTATGTTAATGCACTCATCAAAATGAGCGTATCAGAGGCATACATAATGCTCCGTCTTGAGACGGAGTTTGACCTATACTTGAGTACGTTTGTTTTTGTAATTGGATCAGGTATCATGGCATTAAAAGAAATAACAGCAGAATGGTAAAGAAATAATTCAGTTTCTTTTTTAATTTTAATTTTGAATGAATCATTCAAACTAAAGTTGTTCCGATAGTGGTCGAAGGAGCGTGAAATTTATGCAGTGGATCAAACGAATGGATCACTCCTTATTGTTGTGGTGCAATCAGCGGCTGAGCAGACCGTCGCTAGACTGGTTGTTCGGTTGGTTAACGCATTTGGGCGGAGCTTCGTTTACGATTCTGTTCGCGGTGTTCCTAATAGGGTTCGCCAAGGGAGAGTTCAGCGAGGCAGGGCTTGAAAGCTTGATCGCCTTGACAATTAGCCACATCATTACTGTGATCATAAAGAAAAACGTGCGCAGAGCTCGGCCTTATCGCAAGATGAACCACGTGAGAGTAGGTAAATTCCCTTTGAAAGACTATTCGTTCCCCTCCGGCCATACAACCGCTATATTTGCTCTACTTACCCCGCTCATGCTTGCTTCAACGCCTGCCGTCTCAATGATCTTGACCGGTCTTGCGATCTTGGTTGCTGTCTCGCGCGTGTATTGGGGCTATCATTACCCGCTGGATTGTTTGGTTGGAGGAATGATTGGTTATATGACGGCCATATTTATTACTTTATGAGGAGCTCTTGAGGGGGTAGCGGGATGATCCAGATTAAACGAATGGCGGATTACGATCATGATATTCGAGATGACGTGGCGGATGTGTTCGTGGATGGTTATTATCGAAATCTGTCCTTTTTCACCAAAGATAGAACGAAGTTGAAAGCCGCCTTTTGCAATCTGTTTTGCCCGGATGTGTTCTATGTCGCGGAGGTGGACGGTGAGATTGTCGGTATACTGGCCTGTTCCAATAATCGGCAGCCGGCGATGGCTATTGATAAACCTTCCTTGAAAGAAGCGTTTGGTTTCCTTATGGGAAGTATGGCCTACCTTACGTTAGATAAAGAATTTAATGCTGTATTGCCTTATGAAGACGATACGGGTTATATCGAATGTGTCGCCACATCGGAAAGAGCGCGCGGTAAGGGGGTTTCGACTGCGTTGTTCAAGCATGTGATGCAAGAACTGCCCTACCGCCATTATATCCTGGAGGTTGTCGATACGAATGTAGTTGCGTTACAGATGTACAAAAATCTTGGATTTGACATTTACGAGCGGAAACAGGAGAAACTTTCCAGAATAAAAGGCTTTAAGGAACGGATCTACATGAAATGGAGTAAGGGGGGAGTAAGTGATTTACCAGTTGATTTATTTTCGTGTAAACGGCTGCATGGCTTATTTTACTCCTGAAGCCTTGATCTTCGTCGGAGACAAAAGAGCTGCCGAAATAAAGATAGCTTTTTCCGAACTAAGGGTAAGAAAACGAAGGCCTAGCCCCCTATACTGATGAAAGGAGCGTTAACCGCTTCTGATCATCCAGACAGGGGGCTTACTTCATATATGACCCGAACAATCGACCTTGATGGTCAATGGACGTTATACTACTTTCCGCAGGGGGAGCACCAGATCTCTGAGCCGGCGCAATTGCAAACGTTTTCTATGCAGCCGATCGCAGGCCAGGTCCCAGGCAACGTGGAGCTGGATCTCGTCGAAGCCGGATTATTGCCGGATCCGTATGTGGGTGACAATATTTACGAGCTTCAACAATATGAGACCTACGAGTGGTGGTATGAGCGGGAGCTTCAAGTGGACGTGCCGATCGGCAGCCGGCGCATCGAGCTGATTTTCCACGGTGTCGATTGCATGGCAGCGTATTGGCTGGATAATGAGCTGATCGGTCATTCGGACAATATGCTCATTGAGCATCGCTTCGATGTGAGCGGCCGGATCAAGCAGGGACAGAAGCATAAGCTGACGATTCGCATTCGATCGGCAGTCATCGAGGCGATGTCGAAGCGATATGATCCTTCGAGCCGCGCGATGCAGACGAACTATGAGCAGCTATGGATTCGCAAAGCGCCTCATATGTATGGCTGGGACATTATGCCGCGCGCGGTATCAGCAGGCTTATGGCGATCCGTCGAGCTTGTTGTGCATGAAGCGAATGAGATCGATGATTTGTACTTCACCACGGTAGAAGCAACCGAACGGCATGCGGTTGTGCAGCTGTTCTACCAAATGCGGGCAGAGCCGCGCCGATTGCGCAATTTGCAGCTCAAAATAACGGCCGTTTGCGGCAGCTCGCGGTATGAGCAAACCTATCCGCTGCGATTTACTTACGGCCATCTTCGCTTCGCCATTCCGAATCCCTCGCTGTGGTGGCCAAGGGGTTACGGAGAAGCAGCGCTGTATGAAGTGACGACCGAGCTTCTCAGCGGAGAGGAAGTACTCGATACGCGAGTGGATCACATCGGGATTCGTACCGTTGAGCTCATTCGCACGGATATATCTACGATAGAGCATCCGGGCCAGTTCATGTTCAAGGTGAACGGCGTTCCGATCTTGATTAAAGGCTCGAACTGGGTGCCGCTCGACATGTTCCACAGTAAGGATGCGGACCGGGTGGCCGAAGCAATCGACTTGGCCGTCGATTTGAACTGCAACATGCTCCGCTGCTGGGGCGGCAGCGTCTACGAGGATCATGATTTCTTCGATCTATGTGATCGGAACGGAATTCTCGTCTGGCAGGATTTCGCCATGGCTTGCGCCATGTATCCGCAGGACCCTGCATTCCAAGAGGCTCTTCGGAAGGAAGCGGAAGTTATCGTGCGCAAGCTGCGCAATCACCCGTCGCTTGCGATCTGGTGTGGAGATAACGAATGCGATGACAGCTTTGTATATACGGGGCTTGACCCGAATGATAATGTACTCACGCGAAAGGTTCTTCCGGATGTATTGTTCCAGCATGATCCTTACCGCCCATATGTGCCAAGCTCGCCTTACATATCCCCGGAAGCGTACCGTCTGAAGAATGAGGACGCTTACCCGGAACGTCATCTATGGGGCGCGCGCGATTACTTCAAGAGCAGCTTCTATTCCATGGCAAGGTCGCATTTTGCCGGAGAGATGGGCTACCACGGCTGTACGAGTCTATCCTCGATTCGCAAATACATTGAAGAAGAGCATGTATGGCCGTGGAAAGACAATGAGCAGTGGGTAACGCATGCGACGGCTCCGGTTCGCGGACCGGATTCAGCCTTCCGTTACCGTGTCCAGCTGATGGCAGATCAGATTAATGAGCTGTTCGGCCAGTATCCGGAACGTATCGAGGACTTCATTATCGCTTCGCAAATATCGCAGGCTGAAGCTAAGAAGTATTTCATCGAGCGCGTCCGCATGCGCAAGTGGCATACGACAGGGGTGCTCTGGTGGAATCTGATAGACGGCTGGCCGCAATTCTCCGACGCGGTCGTAGACTATTATTACAGCAAAAAACTGGCCTATCACTATATCAAACGCGCCCAGCAGCCGATTTGCATAATGGTCGATGAGCCGGATAGCTGGCATATTCGAGTCAAAGTCGGCAATGACAGCAATCAGGCGGCCAATGGAACGTTCCGGGTATGGGATGCGGACAGCAGCGAGACCTTGCTTGAGGGGCCGTTCGAGATTGAAGCGAATGGACTTGGCGATCTGGGCGCGATCCGCGCGCCTCGCAGCCAGCAGCGTCTGCTCCTGATCCGCTGGGAAATCGATGGTATCGAATATGGCAATCATTACTTGCAGGGTACACCGGGCTTCTCTTACGAGCAGTATAAGTCTTGGCTGGAGAAGATTGCTCTGCTTCCCCAAGGCTTTCAAGCCGATGAGGTAGGCGTATAGTTGTCGAACCCATGCGGGCAGCACGGTTTGTTGATTGGTGTAGAGAGAATGGTATTGTTTATTGCGAATCGGAGGGTCAAGAAGAAGATGAGACGATTAAGTATCAGCGCTATGGCTGGATTGCTTGTATTGCTGCTTGTGCTTTCAGGCTGCTCACTTCTGGATAAGGAGCCGGATGCAATGGGACTGAGCGTGAACGAAGAAGGAATATTGATTCGTGACGGCAAGCCGTATCATGGCGTGGGACTTAACTTTTTCAGCTTGTTTAACCGCACCATGGACGATCCGGAGGACAAGAGTTATGCAGAGGGATTAAAGGAAATCGGCAGCTTCGGTATCCCGTTTGTCCGGTTTGCCGCGAGTCCTTATTGGCCGGTAAGCTTCAAGATGTATTTTGATGACCGCGAGAAGTATTACCAGCTGATGGACGATGTTGTTAAAGCGGCTGAGGAAGCGGGTGTTGGGCTCATCCCTTCTTTTATCTGGGCAGAGACTTCATGGCCCGATCTGATGAAGGAGCCAAGGAACGCTTGGGGCGACGTAAACAGTAAAACGATGGACATGATGCGCACTTACGTAACCGAGGTCGTCACGAGATATAAGGATTCGCCTGCGATTTGGGGCTGGGAGCTAGGCAATGAGTTCAACCTTCAGGTGGACCTGCCCAATGCGAAGGATGCAAGACCTCCAGTCGTGCCTGAACTTGGGACGCCAACTGAGCGGTCCGAGAAGGATGACGTGACGAGCGAAACGATGGCCACGCTGCAGGCGGAATTTGCGAAGACCGTTCAGGGGATCGATTCGAGCCGCATTATCCTGACAGGGAATGCATTGCCTCGTCCATCGGCTTGGCATCAACGCGAACAAAATTCATGGGGACAGGATACGAAGGAAAACTTCAAGACCATCTTGAAGGATCAGAATCCGCTGCCATACTCCATGCTGACCGTCCATTATTATCCTGGTGAAGCGCGTTTCGGTGCTCCAGATGACCCGAAAGTATTGGTCCCGCTGATGATGGAAGCATCGGCAGAGGCGAAGCAGCCGCTGTTTATCGGAGAAATCGGCGTGAGCGGCCCAGAGGAAACCGGAAGACCGGTCTTCGAGAGCTATATGAATGAAATCGAGAAAGCACAGGTGCCCCTGACAGCAGTATGGGTTTACGATCTTCCGAACCAGCCCGAAAACACGATCTTGGGCTCGAACGAACGTCGTTACCAGTTAGAGATGCTTCAAGAGATGAACAAGCGCATGTCGAAGCTGAAGTAACCGGGAACACTTGAATAATTCCGCACCGCTCAAGTCATCGGAAACTTGGGTGGTGTTTTTTACCGGGACAGCTTCTCTTCCTTATAGAGGGCGATTAGATCGAATCAACTACTCTATTACTAGTATAAATAATCCTGATCTTGAGTATAATTTATTGCTTGTTGAGAAGTACAGGAGGTGGTTAGGATGAACGAAAAGGAAAAATATTTATTTGATTTACAAGGTTACATAGTTATTGAGAATGTATTGTCCCAGGAGCAGCTCACTATACTGAACCGGGCAATCGATGAGAAGAAGGTATTATGGGAAGAGCCGGCATTTCGTAATCTGATTGACGATCCAACTATTGAGCCATATCTGACCGAGATTCTCCAGGAGGAGTATCGGCTGGATCATGAATATTCCATCATTCATCAAAAAGGAGATTCATTGTTTGGACTTCATGGCGGCGGGGTTCCTTACGATCCGGGTCAATATTATATATTTAAAAATGAGAGGATGTATAGCGGCCTTACAGTCGTTTCCTATGCGCTGTCGGATATTGGCGATCAGGACGGTGGTTTCTGCTGCATCCCCGGCAGTCATAAATCAAATTACAGAACTCCCAAAGAATTCGTAGACTACTCTGAAACCGGACCTACTGTTCATATTTCGCAAAAAGCGGGAGATGTGCTCATTTTTACCGAGGCGCTGACCCACGGTACCTATACTTGGAAAGCTTCACACCAACGCAGATCATTGCTTTTCAAATATGCGCCGGCGATGATTTCGTGGGCAGCCTTCCAAAGATCGCAGGAGCGGATGGATTTGCTTACGGAAAAGCAAAAATCTATTGTGCAAGCCCCAGCTTCAGTAGGATATAGACATTATGGGAAAAATAAATCATAAACGTTATCCATGTACATGTATGTGGATCAGACCCTAAGTGATTTGATATGAGAAAAGGAACCCGTAGAAGAATCAATTCCGTTGATTCTTCTACGGGTTCTTTATGTTTGGCAAAGGATATTCGATTCTTTTCCTAAAACCTCTTTTTTACGCATACATCTGTAGAATATGGCAGTTTGATAGATAAACACCCTTTTTGTTTGATATTATGGAAGCGTACACTACCGTGGTTAAGGAGATCAATATGCACACGTTTTGGATATGGCTATCTCTATTAATCCTCATTTGGATTTGTGGTCTGCTGCATCTACCGCTGGAGACACGGATGATGCCATGGAGAATGCTGGGCACCGCCACTTTCTTCGCAGCCTTCTTCATATCTCCTCTACTGCGAACAAAACCGGTTCTTCTGACGATCAATCTGATCTTTGCTTCGATACTTGCTGTCAGCGTTCTATGGCCGGACATGGATGGGACCGTCAATCCATATACATTCTTGGTGCTGTCACTGCTTGCGGGGAAAGCAGTCTATCGATTACCGGTTATTCATGCCTGTATCGTCGGCTTCTTTCTGACATTAGGCGCCTATGCTCCCTCACTCGCGGATTATCCCAATCTGCCTGCCGTCTATATCGGTTTATATGCGGTGCTGCTAACGCTTGCTTTCACCGTCTATCGCATTGTCTGGCAGCAAGCAGTGGATGCTGCCGCACGAAACGAGGCGCTATTAGGCGAATATCGCAAAATGAAAAGGCGTATGGCATCCGATGAGGAATTGGCCCGTCAAGAGGAGCGTGCGCGGGTTGGCCAGGATATTCATGATTCAGTCGGACATAAGCTGACGGCCTTAATGATGCAGCTGGAAGTATTTCGCATGCAGACGGATGCGGAGTCGGAGGTTCAAGTTCGGAATCTGAGGGAGCTGGCGCGGGAGAGCTTGCAGGAAACGAGAAGCGCGGTCAAGGCATTACAGGATCATGAGCCAGGCGGACTGCCTGCCATCATGAGATTAATTCGCAAGCTTGAAGCGGAGAGCGTGATTAAAATCCACTTTGCCGTGAAGCACGGGGCGCTGTCCGCTCCATTAACGAACAATCAATCCATTGCGGTATACCGTGTCGTCCAAGAGGCGTTAACGAATATTATGAAGCACAGCAGGTCCCGGGAGGCTGAGGTCATGTTCGAAGCGCCGGGCGGCAGCGTGTTCCGCTTCGAGATCTCGAATCCAGGCGCAGCCCATGCTCCATTCCAGGAGGGCTTCGGCTTCAAATCGATGCGGGAACGAATCGAGAATAACCATGGACGGCTTGAGGTGATCTCGAATCATGAACGGTTTATCGTCAGCGGCACATTGCCGCTGAACCTTACATCCAGCGTAGAGGAGACAACCAGATGATCAGAATTTTACTTGCCGAGGATCAAGCGATGGTACGTCATGGTTTGAAGATGATGATCGAGACGGATGATGAGCTGCGCGTGACCGGCGAAGCCGGCAATGGGCGGGAAGCGGTGGAACAGAACGAGCGGAATCGATTCGATCTGGTTATTCTCGATATCCAGATGCCGGTCATGAATGGCTTGGAAGCCGGACGAATGATCCGGAAGCGGTGGCCGGATCGTAAGGTTCTCATGCTGACGACGTTTAACGATGACGAGTATGCGCTTGAGGCTTTGAAGATCGGAGCGAGCGGATATATGCTAAAGGATGCCGAACCCGATGCGTTGATTCGTTCCATTCGCAGCTGCATGTCAGGCGGACTGTCGCTGCAGGATCATGTTGCGGCCAAGGTGATCCCGCGGCTGCTTCATCGTTCGGAGGAAGAGAAGACAGTCGATTCCGCCATTACACCCCGCGAGATGGATATCTTGAGACTTGTTGGGGAGGGCCGCAGCAACCGGGAAATTTCCGAAGAACTAGGCTTGTCGGTCGGCACGGTCAAAAATCATATGAGTCAATTGATGGAGAAGCTCGAATTGCGTGATCGTACACAGGTAGCGATCTATGCGATCCGTCACAACGTCGTATAGAACGGACAGCAGAACAAACATGACTTCAGTCATGGGTAGAGCAGGAATGGATGACGGAGGACAGTGTGAGCACTGTCTTTTTCTATGTATACTTACCGGTAGGAATAAGGTTAGGCGCGCGATTGGAAGGGGAGATTCGATGCTGGAAGCAATGGAGTTACGGAAGGTTTTCAAAGGAAGAACCGCGGTTGACGATGTGAGCTTATTTTTGGATCAAGGTGAATCCGTGGGCTTGCTGGGGCCGAACGGAGCAGGCAAATCAACGACCATCTCGATGATTTCTTCCTTATTAACGCCGAATTCGGGGGACGTCAGGCTGAATGGGGTAAGCATCGTCAGCAAGCCGCAGTTCATTCGTCAAGTACTCGGCGTAGTTCCGCAGGAAATTGCACTGTATGAGGAATTGAGCGCTTATGAAAACTTAAAGTTTTTCGGCAGCATCTACCGGCTGAAGGGCAAGCAGCTGGAAGCGAAGATTCAAGAATTGCTGGAGATGGTCGGGCTGCGGGATCGGCAGAAGGAGCTCATTAAAACCTACTCCGGCGGGATGAAGAGACGCATCAATATAGCTGCCGCGCTGCTGCACGATCCACAAATCGTGATCATGGATGAGCCGACAGTCGGGATCGATCCGCAATCGCGCAATCATATCCTTGAAACCGTCAGACTGTTAAATCGCGAGAAGGGGACTACGGTGTTGTATACGAGTCACTACATGGAAGAAGTAGAGCAGCTATGCAGCCGGGTTTACATTATGGATCATGGGCGGATTATCGCATCGGGAACGACGGAGGAGCTGCGCCGTATTCTGTCCGGTGAAGATACACTGCTGCTCAAGCTGGATAAGCCAAACAAAGATTTGGCTAATGTGCTTCGATCGTTGGCACCGATCAGGCATGTCGAAGAAACCGATAACGGTTTGAAGCTGATTATCGCCAAACATAGCAGCTTACTATCCCAAATCGTTCAAACTGCGGAAAGCCACCAAGTGGAAATCATTAATATCCATGTGCATACACCGAGCCTAGAGGATGTATTCTTGCATCTGACCGGTCGAACCTTGAGAGACTAGGGAGGGAGCCGCTTGATCTCATTCTTCAAGAAGGATTTCCTGGTTCACTGGCGAGACCGGAAGGAAATTATCATCTCACTGATCTCGCCGCTTGTGATCATTGCCGTTATTGGGATCGCACTGCCTGGCTGGGTCGAGAATCCAACCAAGACTTTGCAGATAAAGGTGGCTCTTGTAAATGCAGACGATGAGCAAGCCGCCATGCAGGAGTTTCGGGATTCTCTCGCTGCACGTTCCTTGCCGGATGATGAATTGTTGGATATCGAGCAGCAATTGGAGCAATTATCTCCAATTCGAATGCTTAAGCAGGTATTTCAAGCTGAACACGTGAAAGAAATCGTTAGCATGGAAGAACTGGGGAACGACGATGCCCTCCAGCAATTGCAAGAAGAGCGGATTGCAGCGGTTGTAACCATACCGGATGGATTTACGCTTGCAGCACTGAATAAAATGGTATGGAACGACGGGGAGGGAACAGCGCTTCGCATAATAGCCGAGAAGGCTTCCTTGCAAGTCGGTGTTCTGAATGACATTATCGATGGCTATGTCCAAAAGTTGAATGTGCAATCTGCTTTCCACCACTTGTTGGGAGCGGATGCCGGCGCAGCGGCTATAGCATCGGACGATTATAGCGGAATAGGCGGCAGGGAGATGGTTGACGGTGTCGAAACGGTAACCTCCTTTCAATATTACGCTCTGGCGATCAGTATCGTATTTGCGCTTCTGTTATCCGTTACGATGGCTTCAAAAGCGATTACAGAGAAACGGGAGCGCACGTTTCAACGAATCCTTCTTACGGGTTCTCAGCCGTTTCATTATTTGATGGGAAAGATGAGTGCTGCCTTCTGCTTGTCTATCTTGCAGCTATCAATTATTATACTTATTTCGCATTTCGCTCTGAACATCTTCCCGGGTCGCTCGTTACTGTTCTGGCTTGGCGTGTCCGCTGTCCTTGTTCTATTGTCACTGTGCGTGGGCGCGTTGGTCGTGCTCTTCACCGCGCTGGTGTTCCGATTACATGACGAGACAGCAAACGGCATTGCTTTCATCTTTTCATTGATTGCAGGCACGATCGGCGGCAGCTTCGTACCGATCTATATATTGCCTGACTGGCTTCGATCAGCCGGCGAATGGACGCCGAACGGATTGTCGCTTGCTGTGCTCCTCCAATGGATCCAGACAGAGACGGTAGCGGACCTGTCAGTGCCTCTTGTTAAGCTGGCCGTATTCGCAATTGCAACAATCGGCCTAGCAAGCTGGTGCTTTCCAAGAAGGGGGCGTATCTAATGAATCCGATATTTATGGCGCAATGGATGAAGGAGAAGCGTTCTCCGATAATGATTCTGGCCTTCTGCGGGCTCAGCATCCTCGCCACACTTCTATTCGGGACGGGCTCGGACAGCAAGATGCAAATCGGTGTATTCCCGGCAGAAGGTGCGGGAGACACTGCAGCGGAAGAATGGCTTGACTTGTTGAATAAGGGCGATGCGGTTGAATTTGTCATGCAGGATGAACTACAGGCCCATTCGGAAGTGCGGGAGGGCCGTGCCGACGCAGCACTTCAATTAATGGAGAATGACTACCGGATCATCGCAGCCATCGATAATCCGAATGTACAGCTTGTGGAGCAGCAGGTTCACACCGTATTTGTTGAGGAACTGCAGCTGCGAGCAGCAGAAGCTTACAAGAAGGATACGAGCGCATTTCGAACGGAAGTAGAAACCTACTTGAAGCATCCGCCAATAACCGTACAATCGCAAACAACGGAAGGCAGTCAACTCATTAAATATAATATGAGCCTGCAACTGCTATTTACGTTCACCCTATTCCTCGTAATGTTCACAATAGGCTTCAAGATCAACTCGATCACGATGGAGAAGGTATCCGGAATATGGAGCCGGGTTATCCTCTCCCCGGTACGGAAGTCTGAGATGTACATGGGACATCTCATGTACAGCGCCATGATCGGCTTTGCTCAAATAGCGGCGGTATTTCTTCTCTTCCGCTACGCGTTCGGCTTTAATCTTGGCGATCAGTTCGGTATGCTGCTCTTGATTGCTGCAATGTACTCAATGACGATCGTAGCTTTGTCTATGCTGCTCACGGGAATGGTGCGGACACCGGAACAGTTCAATGCGGTCTTTCCGTCCGTCATTCCGATCATGCCGCTATTAAGCGGCGCTTACATGCCGCCGGGAACGATTACGAATGAATTTCTGCTCACAATATCCGAATTGTTCCCGTTGAAACATGCATTGGATGCGATGATTGATATCGCGATCTACAACGCAGGTTGGCCGGATGTCTTTCTATCGGTTGCCAAGCTGTGCATGATCGGTGTGATCTGCATGGGGATCGGGATCAATCTGATGGAACGCCGCCGGGTGTAACTGCCAATTGAATGAGTAGCCTTAAGTACGGCTCCGCTTCCATGATGAAGTCACGATGGAAACGGGGCCTTTTTTGTAATGTGTGGAAATCGGTGAAAATTCACAATTCGATGTTGTATAATCTCATCGTTAATTTAATGTCTCCGTTGTATAATTTGGGTGCGGTAAGGTGAAATAACCAAATTCAAGAAATCGGTGAAAGGTGGAGATTGTGCTGCCAAATCGTCGCAAAGTTCGAATAGCTGTAGTCGGCTTAATATTTGGTTACAGCTTCGCGGAAATATACAAGGACCACCCAGATGTAGAATATGTCGGCCTATGCGATGTCAACGAGGAGGTGCTGAAGCAAAGAGGCGATCAGCTGGGGATCGATCGTAGACATGCCAGTGTGGAGGAAGTACTTGCTTCGGATCAATACGATGCCATTCATTTGTTGACTCCTATACCGACCCATGCACAGCTTTCGTTAGATGCCTTGAACGCCGGTAAACATTGCGCATGTGCCGTTCCGATGGGGACGACGCTGGAGGAATTGTATGCGATTGTGGAGGCATCAAGACGGAACGAGAGAAATTACATGATGATGGAAACGGCCGTATACACGACCTATTTTTTGCATCTCAAGCAATTAATCGAGCAAGGGAAATTCGGTCATATTCAATTTCTTCGCGGCGTTCACTATCAGGATATGGAAGGATGGCCTTCTTACTGGATGGGATTACCGCCCATGCACTATGCTACGCATGCCGTCGCGCCTCTACTGGCAATTGCGGATACAAGAGCCAAGAAGGTCCATTGCTTGGGATCGGGCTTTATGCGGGAAGAATTGAAGAAACCATATGGCAATCCATTTCCGATCGAATGTGCGATCTTCCAATTGGACAAGGCGGATTTGGCTGCGGAAGTGTCTAGAAGTCTCTTTTATATGGCCAGAAAAGGTGCGGAGACGTTCAGCGTATACGGAGAGAAGCTCTCCTTCGAATGGTTGGATGAACCGGTCATGTATCGGCGCAGTGAAAACAATGCTTACTCCAGAGGCACCGATTATATTCCGTATCCAATCGATCCGGAACCGGATTTCCGTCACTTGCTGCCGCTTGAAATTAGGCGTCATGCTGACAACGGACATCATGGTTCCCACCCGCATCTTGCGCATGAATTTATTCGCAGCATCCTAGAGGAGCGGCAGGCTTCGATCAGCGCCGTAGTCTCGGCGAACTGGACGGCCGCAGGCATCTGCGCCCATGAATCGGCCATGCATGGCGGAGCGGAAGTCGAAATACCGAAGTTTGATTAATCAACGGCGCTTCCGATAAGGGGCGCCGCTTTTTTTTATGCGTATCGGCGGATATATGTAGTCCCGTGAATGATAGATAAGTGGGCGAAGATTATCGTACAATGTCAATATAATGAAAGAGAAAGAACGGGGCGATCAGGAAACCGGCTATCGAATAACCAAACACCCCGAGTGAAAGGGCTGCTGAATACGATGTCTAAAGCTGACAATATGCTTGCGATTCTAGGACTCCTGCAATCACGAAGAAGAATGACGGCCAAACAGCTGGCAGAGGCATTGGAAATTCATATTCGAACGGTGTATCGGTGTGTTGACGCTCTATGCATTGCCGGCGTACCCATCGTTTCCGAGATTGGACGTGACGGAGGGTACTTGATCCCTGACAATATCAAGCTAGAGCCCTTGTTCTTTGATGCCGATGAACAAAAAGCGCTTCTCCAAGCAGCTGCATTCGCCAAGGAAGCAGGTTATCCATCCGAATCGGCGCTCAGTCGGGCGATTGCAAAAATAAAGCGATATACCAATCCGGAGCAATTGCAGCGGATGGAGCATTACGAGACGAGTATCGAGGTCATTCAACCGCCCTCTGTGCCGGCTCTAACCTCGTTGCTTGCAGAGATCGAAACCGGGATGGAGCAGCAATCAAGCCTCGAACTCAACTACAAGGCCGGATATGATGGCGTCCAAAGCAAGCGTATCCTTGACCCGTATGGACTCGTCCATTGGAAAAGCAAATGGTATGCGGTTGGTTATTGTCACCTGCGAGGAGAAATACGGAGCTTCCGTGTCGACCGCATGAGTGATATCCGATGCACGGATAATAAGTATCAGCGCCCACAGCCATTCTCTGCCCGGGATTTTTTATTGAGCAGCTTGCTCCCAGAATCGGGATCTGATCATGATATGATTTCGGTTCGCATACAAGGCACCCCGCAAGCTTTGGACGATTTATGCAGACATTGGCTGCTAGGTCACGCACTCGTCGAGCGAACGGTGGATCAAGCCCATTTCAGACTCGATGAGGAGACCCTCTATTCACAACTGTCTTATTATCTATTATCTTTCGGCGGGAAAATACGAATCGTAGAGCCGGAGGAATTGAAATCATGCCTGATCGACATTACAGCATCTCTGCTAGATTATTATCAATCCTAAATTCACAAACACTGACCTGCTTTGTCAGTGTTTGTATTCTATAATGAAGTAAACGGATCCGTCAGGAGGAGAGAAGTTGGCAGGCTCTATTTTTAAGCGAGATGTGAAGGCAGCAACGGGAACCTCATGGGAAGAATGGATCATGAAGCTTGGGCAGACCGTCGACCAGCATTGGTCTCATGAACAAATTAAACATTATATCGGCGATAACGATGCAGTATCGGAGGATTGGAGCGAATGGATCGCCAATATGTACGAACATCTCATGGGCCGAATTCCTGTAGGAACCACTAAGGATGCGGGCGTGCAAATTGGGGTCAGAAGGACAATGGCAGTCACTAAGGAGGAAGCCTGGGATTTCCTCACGTCGCCAAAGGGTTTGTCGTTATGGATCGGGGAGGCGCCTTCTTTCAAGCTTCAGGTGGGACATGAATACGAGTCAAGGGAAGGCGTGTCGGGGAAGATTACAGTAGTCGTACCCTGCCATAAGCTGCGAATGACATGGAAGCGCCCAGAGTGGGACAACCCCTCCCGCCTTCAAATCTATGTATTATCTACGAAGACGGGAAAGACGAGCATTGCGATTCATCAGGAAATGCTGGATGATGTCTATATGAGAGAAGTCATGAGGCGATATTGGGATGAGATGTTGGATAACGTCCGAGATCAGGTGGAGACGGCAGGCTGATTAAATGGAGCCATATGGATTTACGTGTGCACAGCGCTTGGGTTTCCAAGCGTTTTTTTGGTTTGTTCCGCAGCTCCAGCAAGACTTCGTCAGTGCTTTGATTATGAATTTATTGTACAATAAAGAAAATTCTAGCTTCATCATCAAGTCTGAGCGTGATCGGCATGTCTATCCGGATTGATCGTCGAGCATACTCGTCTGCGGCTTATGACGATAGGATCACCCCTTGCCGGTGTGAGCGCCAAGCAGCAGGTTCCCGTTTGGAACCCATAAGAAATGGTTAAACCGTACGATAAGGGTTAACGTTCATCATTTCACGAGAAAGAAGGAAAAGGCGATGAAAAAGGAACAAATGGATCGAATGCATACGGGAGAGGGCTTTATCGCTGCGTTGGACCAAAGCGGCGGAAGTACGCCAAAGGCATTGCTGCAATACGGCATCAAGGAGAGCAGCTATTCCAATGACGAAGAGATGTTTGACTTGGTTCACCAAATGAGAAGTCGAATCGTCACAAGTCCGGCGTTTGATTCGAAACATATTTTGGGTGCGATCTTGTTTGAAAATACGATGAATCGTATGATTCATGATCAATTTACCGCGGATTACCTATGGGAGAAGAAAGGCATTGTGCCCTTTCTCAAGGTCGATGAAGGACTAGCTGGCCTTGACCATGGCGTTCAGCTCATGAAGCCGATTTCGGATTTGAACGGCTTATTGAAGAGGGCGGCAGACAAGAATATTTTTGGGACGAAAATGCGCTCGGTTATTAAAGAGGCCAACCCGGAAGGCATTCGAAAAGTAGTCGAGCAGCAGTTCGATATTGGCAAACAAATCGTAGCGATGGGGCTTGTTCCTATTATTGAGCCTGAGGTAGATATTCATAGTGCGGATAAAGCGCAGTCGGAGAAAATGTTAAAAGAAGAGATCGTCAAGCAATTGGCTGCTCTTGATCCAGACGCTAAAGTGATGCTGAAGCTCTCCATTCCGACAGAGGATGATTTCTATCGGGATCTCATGGACGATTCGCATATTGTTCGGGTCGTCGCTTTGTCAGGCGGATATGATCAGAGGGAAGCAAATGAAAAACTGGCCCGCAATCATGGCTTAATCGCCAGTTTTTCGCGTGCCTTGTCGGAGGGGTTAACAGCCCAGCAAACAGACGAAGAGTTCAACGCGATGCTGTCCCATTCCATTGAATCCATCTATAAAGCATCCATCACCTGACCTTTCAGGAATCGCGGGCTCGTGTCATCCGATACGATTCATTAATGAAACAGCAATAGGAAAGATTGAAGAAGAGGTTAAGCGGATTCGTCGTCTGCTTAACCTCTTTGCTTTGTTTCATGCCGCTGTATTCACCCCAGCCGCTCGTCATCAATCGTCAAGATATGTAATAGGATATCTAAGATGGCTAATGCGTTTGCAAGGAGAGATGAATGCATGGGAATTGAGTTGCGGACGCCGTTGGATTGGTTTACAAAAAGTCCATTTCCAGCGTTTCATCCAATCAAAAAAGAATTGCAGAAGAAATTGAAGAACGCTCCTAAACAAGCTTTAACCCTATCCGAATTACCTGCCGGGGATCAGCTCCTCATCGGGCAAATTCAGGATATCACCCGTCAATTAAACGTGAACAATATTACCCGGACCGCGACGTATGGAGCGTACTACCGGCGCCATCCGGAGATTGAATGGGCCTTCCTGGGGCATATGGTGTCCCGAAATGGCGGCTGGAATATGACGGATTTGCGGGGGGAGCCTCACTCGCGGTTATTGTCGGATACGGAACGGAATCTTTATTTTCAATTTTTGGAACGCGGCAATTGGCTGATTTTCCAAGATGCCTACCCGCAAATTTATTGTATGAGGAAAGCTTGCGGAGAGATGCAAACCTGTTTCATTTGCTGCCCTATTTTCATGTATCCGCCTATATGGAAGTCATGTGGAATCATTTCTGGACGAGCGGTGACCGCTATCTGCTGACGATTGCTCTAGTGGTCAATGAGCAGAGCTACCTGGAAAAAAGAATGATTCAGAATCAGCATTATCAGAATACGATTCTTCAGACGATCGCGTTTAAACTCCATGATTTGTTGAGCTTAAATCAAATTCTATTTCCTTATTATATAGCATCGGAAGCAGGTGACCGGCAAGTGACCGGTCTGATCGGTGAAACGCTTCATCGCTTTGGTTCGCTTCATGAACGAATTATGTTGGGCAAACGGCTGTACTCCTTGCTCTTCGGACATTCCGATCATCTTCAGGGCGCATTAAGCTGGGCGATGGATCATCCGCACACGGCTTCCCGCAAAGACTATTGGCCGCATTTGTTCAACGACGTGAATGACTCTGTACCGGGTGCTCCCTACAAAAAACGAATGAAGGATTGTCAATTAAAGCCGGGGGCCAACCGTTTGTACAGTCCGGCATTACACCATGTATGGCGTAACGTCGAGCATGAAGAAGCGGAAGCCGGAGATTGGTTCGACGATTGGAAAGTCATCGCGCATTTTGTGAAGTCCGAAGAAGAACAGGCAAGCGGCCCAATTGTTCATGATTACTGCCAGACCTTGGATAAAGTTGAACATGCAGCTATGGCCAAAACAGCGATATTCGAGTAGTGAATAGAAGGCATGTGATCGCGAACCGGATTGACTGATCCGGAACTGCAGGTTAAGATCAATTAGTAATTTAGTAAATCAGTAATTTAGTAAATTACTAAATTACTAAATTCTTAACTGGAGAGTGCGAAAGAATGAAAATACCAACAACTCTAAAACATAAACCTGTCATCATATCGGAAAATTATGAGCAGGTTGACGGCCGAAACGCCGGGAACACGGATGCCAAAGGTCTCTCCCTTGGGTTAGCCCAATGGAACGATAGAGGAAAGGTCGATATCTCCGCAAAGGTATGGAGACATACAGGGGAGAAATGGTCCCGTCAATCGGAAGAGCTTCCTATGCACCGCGTACTTGACTTAGCCATTCTAATTTGCAGAAGCAGCTTGCATTTTCAGGACGCCTATCGTTTTCCGAAGCTGTATGACCCTGATCAAACTACGATTGACCGCATTGGACTGCAAGGGGATGCGATGAGTGTTGCCGTATGCGAAGAAAATCCCATGATTGATCATGATATTCAGCTGTTCGCTCAGGCACTTGGTGAAGATGGCGAAATGATTGGAGAGCGGCTTCGGGTATTGTCCCGTCTACTTAAAGAAATGGGTTATTGAAATGTATGGAGATGAACAATGTGAAGAACAGCAATGAAGATGATGTATTATCGCCGGCTCAGGAAAAACACAGCTTGCAAAGGCATTGTCGGCTGAATTAGGTCTGCCCTACACGAAAGTGACCTGTTTTGCCGACATGGATACGTTGTGATTTATGTATTCATTCATTGAAGGAGAGAGAGGCATGGACAAGAACAAGCGCAAGGAACTGCAGGAAGAATTCAAGCTCATTAAGACCTATATGGGTGTCATAAAAATTACAAACAAGACGAACGGAAAAATATACATGGATAGCTTTCCCAACCTGAAGAATAAGTGGATGACCATTCAGATGCAATTGGACATGGGGAGGTTTGCAAATTCCCAACTGCAGCAAGATTGGAAGGAAATGGGGTCAAGCGCATTCGCTTTCGAGGTGCTTGAAGAGAAGGAAGCGGATGACGTAACCGACATCAAGTGGGAACTGAAGCAGATGGAAAAGCTGTGGTTGGAGGATTTGCAGCCCTATGGAGACAAGGGATATAATAAGCCGCAAATGAGATAAATGGATAACAAGGCAGTCAGGAGTACGCAATATTGCGCTCATGACTGCCTTGTTCGTTCGTGATAACATAAACAGGTAGGATGATTGTACAGACGTTATTTCTGCTGCAGCATCATCGTCCACAGATCGGCGCTCTCATACCCCAAGCGCCATATGGCTACGCCGGCAAGATCATACTTCTTGGCGAGGGCAATGCGGGCTTTTACGGTACTTGCCGTCTCTGCCCAGAATACATGCTTATAACCATTCTTATAATAGGTGTATTTTAATTGACCCGATTTAGCGTCGAGAACGCCTTTTGCTCCGTTTTCTTGAATAATTGCAGGAATATCCTTCATCAGGATCGCTTTGTTGTCGATGAGCTTGCCGTTTCCATCTATTCGCCATTCCCTTACATAGAACGGGATGCCGAGCATGAGCTTACTGCGTGGAATGCCGTAGTCAAGAAATTGCTTCACCCCATCCTCGACCCAGCGAAGCTCCCCGACGGAGCCGGCTTTATCGCTGCCCTTCCAGTGCTGATCATAGGCCATGATCATAATCGTATCGACAATGTCCGCAAGTGCCGCATGATCATATGCGGTTTTGTGATTCCAGCTGACGTCGCCGCGCGGCAAATCGATTGATACGGATAAGCCCTTCTGGTGCGCGGCTTTGGTGAAGTTTCGCACAAACGCCGTATACAAGGCCCGATCGCCGCCGGCAAGCGCTTCAAAATCGAGATTGATGCCAGCTGCTTTAAGCTCGACGAGTCGTCCGATCAGCGCCTGTGTAAATTTCGTCTGAGCCGCGCTATTGCGAAGGAAAGCGCTTGTCATCACGCTGTCGAATTGATTGTGCACGAGCGGCATGAGCTGAATGCCGGACTTACGCATGGTCTCGACAAGAGCGGGATCAGAGCTGTCCGTTAGCGTGCCATCCGCTGAGGCAAGCTCGAACCAGCTCGGTGAGTCGATATCGAGTCCTTGCGTTTGAGATACCTGCGCTTCGATCGTCGAGCTGCGCGAGGTTCCATTCCAAGCCAGGTAGAGCAGCTTGGACTTATTATTCCAGATTGCGCGGCCGCTTTCGGTCGTGACAACCGAATCCGCATAGGCCGCTGCCGTTGCTACAGCCGATTTGCGGGTATGAAATTGACCAAGCTTGCGATCGCCTTGTGTGACGGTCAAGTAGGGGACGTTCGTCCACCATGTCGAACCGTCCTTAACGACGGAGGCGAAGGCGAATTGTTTGGCGAAGAAGATCGCGCTTCCCAGACTGTAGAAGGTCCGGACTGTCTTACCGTTCTGCATTAGCGTATAAGGGGCTGGACTGGCGTGAACCGTCTGACCCGTCGCTGTATTCATCACGGAACTGCCCGCGATTTTGGCGGAAGCACGTATCGCATCGAGCAGGAATGCATATTTGGTGCTGCCTGTTGATTCACCGTTAACAATAATGTCGTATACAGGTGTCTTCGAACGTTGGGCTGTCTTCTGAGCTGCGGTTAGGTTGTCCCAAACCCATTGATTCGTTGCGAGCTCCATCACATGCATGTTCGTGTAATACTTGGCGGCCTTCTTGGCCTCAGCAATGGTAGCGAAGCTCCACTCAGGAAGCGTCTTATCGCCTTGATATAGCTGATAATTCGGATATGTACCTTCTACCCACCCGGGCTGCTGCAGATCGCGTATTTGTGCAAACCGCAGCTTCTTCGCGAACGTTCTTGCTTCTGCCAAGGTGCGGAATTCCCGGTTGTCCGTGGAGAAACCGCTGTCATAAACTTTGTACCGGGGGAAATTGTCCCACATCCACACGCGGCCTTCGATCTTCTCGACATGGCTGTACGCGAAGCTCTTCGCATAAGCGAGTGCCTGAGCCTCGCTTGCAAACTCTTTCAGCGCTTCATCGTTCTGATAGACCCGAAATTGCGTTGCATGGCTCGCGCTGCTGGCGCTCGCCGTTCCCGCTGTCGCCAAACCGGCTTGCAAGGCCAGAATAAGTGCGATCATCAAACTCCACTTGATACGCATGTGCCTGAAATCACCTCTCCTCTATGAATCTATAACTTAGACGCGAGAGGGAGGGAGAGGTTTCGCTATAATCGGCAAATACCGCAATTTACCATGTTTCAAGGGATAAACGGCGGCAAATGAAAAAAGCGAGTCCGGAGTGATCTCCGGACTCGCTGGCAATATGGGATGATTAATCTTCGATATCTGCCCAGAAATCCTCGTCTGCATCGAGCGTGATTTGGGAGCGGAATACTCGGCGATTGTACTCTTTATAGACATATTGCTCAATGGCTTCAAGCAGATTGGCTTCCACCAGATATTGGCTTCTGCCCTGGACCCAAACCTCGGCGGTAAAGCCGTATTCTTCTTCCCAGGCCAGCTGCACTTCTACATCGGATGGCGAGACGCCTCTGCGCTCAGCCATATGAAGGCATACCGCATTGATAATCTCGTCGGTGTGTATACGCATCTTTAGTAGCGACCCCGGTCATTCGGCGTTTGCGGCTTGCGGCGATTTTTGAAGTACATGAAAATGCCTCGTATCGCAACGATCAGTATGAAAATAGCAAACAAGTTGACGAGCAGGCCTAGGAAGTCACCCATAAAGCCCATACCTGCGAACATGCTGCCGAACATCAAGCCGGCTAATCCGCCGATCATCATGCCCTTCATGAAGCCGCCACCGCTGGTGAATCCACGCTTCTGCGTCGTGCCTGCAGTTGCACCTGGTGATTTGGTACCCGGATTGCTTGCGTTCACATTATCCGTCGACTTGCTCGGTGTCTGGGTGAAGCTTTTCTTCGGCGATTTAATTCCGCCTCTTGGTTTGGCATCGACCGTTCCCGCGGTTACCGCGAAGAAGAGGGCGAAAGCCATGACTAACATCAACCCTTTTTTCATCTGTGGTTCTCCTCCTGTAATAGATACAAGTAAATTGACATTACCTTTCTGTACAATTACGTTTAATATAATCAAAGGTTTCATATTTCATTCTTCAAAAATAGAATTATTTCTATAGAAGATTTCGGATGGATCAACTAGAGATAGATTCGTTTCCTGATCGGCTGTGACTAGGTCAGCAAACGCATATGTACCGTATAAATTTGATTGTCGCTTTTCAAGCTGAACGTATGGCGTGTCCGGTCGAAATCGATCTTCAAGCGGGGCTCGAAAAAAACTTCATAGCGCGGTTCATACCATACTCCGTACGGATCGCCGGCTCCTTGTCTGTCGTCTTGATCGGGCGCCTGGATGAGCTGAAGCGCGGGAACGCCGCTGACGACGCAGCCGCAGCCCTCCGTATCGTAGAGCAGCTTCAAGCTTCGTTCCCCGTCCTTTAAGTAGCCAGAAAGCTGTTCAACCGCAGCTGGCGTGAATGTAAAATGCATCATAATCTCTCCTTTACCTGCTCGCTGTAAACCAATAAAGTTGATTATACGTTTATCAAAATGTAGTATCAAGTAGAAGGTATCATACCCTACACGTGAAAGGCGGAGTTGAAAAGTGACGACAAGAACGGAAGAGGTTCTGCAATCGTTCCGGGAACGAATCGGACAGATCAAGAGCTATGAGGAAGCGCTCGGCGTTCTCTACTGGGATATGCGCACAGGTGCTCCCCGCAAGGGATTGGAAGCCCGTTCAGAGGTGGTAGGCGCATTATCCGTGCAATTGTTCAAGCTGCAGACGGCTCCGGAGCTGGGGGAATGGCTATCCGCGCTGGAGGCTTCCGGCAGTTCGGAGCAGCTCGGTGAAATCGACCGGAGATTGATCCGGCACACACGCAAGGAATACGATCGTGCGGTCAAAATTCCCGAGAAGCTGCACCAGGAATATGTCGTCTTGACGACGCAGGCCGAGACGCTCTGGGAGGACGCCAAGGAGAACAGCGATTATGCATCCTTCCAGCCTTATCTGGAAAAAATCATTACATATCAGAATCAGTTCATAGACCTGTGGGGGCCTGGGGCTACCCGCTACGATACGCTGCTCGATGCATATGAGCCGGGAATGACGACAGCTGAGCTGGATCGGATCTTCGGCGGCTTGCGGGAAAAGCTGGTTCCACTTGCTGCTGCGATCGCAGCTTCGCCGTATCAGCCGGAGCAAAGCTTCTTGAAGCAGACTTATGCCAAGGAAGCGCAGAAGAAATTCAGCTTGTTCATCTTGGAGCAGATGGGCTTTGACTTTGCGGCAGGCCGTCTGGATGAGAGCGCACATCCATTCGCCACAGGATTAAATCCAGGAGACGTTCGGATCACGACACGTTACCTGGAAGATGATGTGATGAGTGCGTTGTTCGGAACGATCCATGAAGGCGGCCATGCGCTCTATGAACAGAATATTATGAAGGAGCTCATCGGAACGACGCTCTGCACGGGTACTTCCATGGGCATTCATGAGTCGCAATCCCGTTTCTGGGAGAATGTCATCGGCCGCAGCAGACCGTTCTGGAACCGGTATTACGGCGACCTGCAGCAGATGTTTCCGGGTCAGCTGAATGTGTCGGTCGATGATTTCTACCGGGCTACGAATGTCGTTCAGCCTTCCCTCATTCGCATCGAAGCGGATGAATTAACTTACAACCTTCATATCATCATCCGTTACGAGATGGAGAAGCTTATCTTCAATGAAGGGGCGAAGGCAGCCGATCTTCCAGGTCTTTGGAATGAGAAATACAAAGAATATCTGGGCGTTACACCTGAGAATGACGGAGTAGGCGTGCTTCAGGACGTCCATTGGTCAGGAGGCGCATTCGGCTACTTCCCGTCCTACTCGCTTGGTAACATGTATGCTGCACAAATGACGGCTCAGATGGAGAAAGAGCTGCCCAACATGTGGGAGCTGGTTGAGAAGGGAAATCTTCTTCCGCTCAAGGAGTGGTTGACGGACAAGGTGTATAAGTATGGCATGCTTCGTACGCCATCGGAGATCATTACCGATATAACGGGCAACCCGCTGGAGCCCGAGCATCTCGTGACGTACCTGGAACGTAAATACAAAGACATCTATAAGCTGTAATCCAACGTTATCCTCCATCAGACGACTTTGAGGCGATCCTGCCTTGAGGTCGTTTTTTTATGGGATGGCCGTCATAGGGTGGAGGGAGCTTTGCGATAAATGAAAATAATGTAAACGAATTTGGATAAAAAATCAGGAAAAATATAACGATAAAGGAAAGCGCTTCTGCGTAAATGTATTTGTACGCGAGAAGGAGGACAAGCATGAATCGATTGATGAAGAAGGAACTGCTCGACGGTATTGAAGGCGCCGACGGCATCGATAGCGCGGAATTGGAGACCAGCTTAAGAGAAGTATGGCAGGTCAACCGCTATCTAGGCGGTAATCCGGCATTGTTCGTCCATCTGAAAAGAATGATCTTGGAGATAAGGCAGGATCGTCCGATTCGTATTCTGGATGTCGCGACAGGCCTTGCGGACATTCCGCTGGCGCTGGTGAGGTGGGCGGAGCGCCGCAAGCTGCAGATTACGGTGACCGGCATCGATATCCATCCCCGAATCGCGCAGCTGGCCGCGGATCGCACGAAGGCAGCGGGTGTGATTCGAATCGATACGGGAGATGGGCGGCAGCTGCCTTATGAAGACGGGAGCTTCGATATCGTGTTCAGCAACCTCGCCTTGCATCATATGGATGAGGACGGTGCGGTCCGCATGCTTCAGGAGATGAGGAGGGTGGCGCGGATCGGTTGGGTCGTGACTGATCTGCAGCGCCACCCAGCGGCATATGGTGCTGCGAAGCTGCTGGCCAGATTCGTCTGGCGCAGTCCGGTAACCAGGCATGACGGTCCGCTGTCCGTGCTTCGTTCGTTTACCGTAAAGGAGGCAGACGACCTGCTTGTTCGTGCGGGGCTTCATGCTGAAGTGCGCAAACATTTTCCATTCCGATTGGCGCTCGTTGGACGTGCTTGATGCGGATGTAGCCGTCGTCGGTTCTGGTCCGGCGGGAAGCCTGCTAGCCCTATTGCTGTCTAAGCTTGGGGTGAACGTGGTCATGCTCGAGGCTTCCGCGCATCCGCGCCGCAAACCATGCGGAGAAGCGCTCAATCCGGGAGCGCTGCAGGTTCTTGGGCGGATGGGACTCTTTATCGAGGAGGGGATAAACCGCCGTTCTGAACCGATCCGGGGATGGCGTCTGCACTACGGGAAGATGATGCTCGAAGCTGCGTATCCGAATCGCGCGGCAGGAATCGCATGTCCGAGGGCGCTGCTGGATGACTGGCTAGTTCATGAAGCCGTGAAGGCGGGCGCCCGAATCGAAGAGCGTGTCCGCGTGAAGGGTCTTCTGTATGAAGGCGGCAGGGCGAGCGGCGTTCATGGACGTACGGCATCGGGCACACCTTTCGCGGTATCCTCCCGTTTCGTCGTGGGGGCTGACGGTTTAGGCTCCATCGTAGCCAGAGAAGCCGGATTGCACCGATTCGGCAAGCTGCGGAAAGCAGCCTTCACGGTTCATGTATCGGGTGTTGAACGATTAGAACCTCTTATTGAGCTTCATCTGCAAGCCGGTCTGGTAGTCGGGCTGGCGCCGGTCGGGGGAGGACTAGCCAATATGACCCTCGGAACGACCGGCAAGAAGGCGGGGCGAGCATCAGGCCGCAAGACCGAGTTTTTCCGTGAAGCGATCCAGCAGCTGCCAAGATTAGCTAGTCGAATGGAGAGCTTGCGCTTCGAGGACGATATGATCGCCTGCGGTCCGTTCGACCGTCCGAATGCGCCTGCCGCCGGGAGCGGTGTACTGCTCGTCGGCGATGCAGCAGGCTACTTCGACCCGCTAACGGGTCAGGGAATCTACCGCGCTTTTCGAACGGCTGAACTGGCGGCGCCGATTCTATTGGAAGCTCTCGGCAAGAACTCGGTTATTCCATTCGATCAGTATGATCGGCTTGTGAGGCAGGAATTCGCAGGAGGCACGAGACTGCAGCGTTTGATTGAGTACGGTACGGCACATCCGCTTCTTTTCAAGAGCGCGCTTCGCTGTTTGTCTATGAATCAAGGGCTGCGCTCGAGATTGGCGGCGGTCATTGGCGATTGTTGATCCGATTCGTGCACTGCAGACAGACAGCTCGATGAAGACCCTAAGGAAGAAAGGAGTCCATATAGAGTTGCATACCTACAATGAAATTATCATGAATTGCCCACCGGTAACCGCCTTTCAATTAGCCCGTCAGGTCGATCGATGGCCGCAGCATCTGGAGCATTATCGAAAGGTCCAGTTTGCAGAGGGGAACAGCAGCGATGGCGGCTTAGTGGAGATGGCCGCTTATCGCAGGTTTGACAAGGTGAGCTGGCCGGTCTGGTGGGTGAGTGAGATGGAAACGGACGAGCAAGCACTGCGGATCCGCTATCGGCATGTGAAAGGCATAACACGGGGCATGGAGGTCGAATGGAGGATCGAGTCTGCTCCTTCAGGTACTTCAAAGGTAGGAATCGTGCATGAGTGGGCGCAGCCGCAAGTAGGGCAGCTTGTCGCAGCGAGAGTGATCGGTCCGGTATTCGTTCATTACATCGCGGATCAGACCTTGAAGGGGCTTAAAGAAGCGGCGGAACGCCATAAGGAGGCAGCGGCATATGGGTGATCGAAGAGCGGTCGTGACGGGCATCGGCTGTGTAACGCCGATTGGAACCGGTGTTAGGGCGATGTGGGACGGTGTCAAGAAGAGCGAGAGCGCAGTGAGGAGCATCGACCGGTTCACCGCGGACGGGCTGCGCAGCAGGATTGCCGCCCAAGTGACGGATTTCGACCCGCTCCAATATATGGACAAGAAGCGGGCCCATCGGATGGACCGCTACTCGCAGCTGTCCGTGGCGGCTGGCTCCATGGCCTTGGAGCATGCGGGTATCCGGCCGGAGGATGCGGAGCAGGAGCGCGTTGGCATCTTTATGGGAAGTGCGCTCGGGGGCATCGCTTATGCTGAAGAACAATGCGGGCATTATTATACGGGCGGATACCGTTCGGTTTCGCCCACCTTAGGCTTCTCGGTTTTTGGCGGGGCGGCCTCCTGCAACATGGCGATGGCCTTCGGCTTTAACGGACCGAACGAGACGAATTCCATGTCCTGCGCTTCGGGGGCGGTTGCGCTTGGGCGGGCGCTGCAGTCGATCCGACGCGGAGAGGCCGACTTTATACTGGCAGGCGGGGCGGAAGCGCCGCTCTCGCCGCTCTCCTTCGGCGCATTCGATATGCTCCGAGCGATGTCGACCCGCAACGAAGCGCCCGCACGGGCGAGCCGCCCATTCGACCGTAATCGCGACGGCTTCGTTATGGGGGAAGGCGCTGCCGTACTCGTCATCGAGGATGAAGCGCATGCGAAGGCCCGAGGAGCAACCATTCTTGCGGAGCTCAGCGGCTTCAGTGTCAGTAATGATGCGCATCATATGAGCGCACCTCTGCCCTGCGGCTCCCAGGCTTCGAGAGCGCTGCGGCAAGCGCTCGCCGATGCGGATATGTCGCCGGACGAGGTGGGATACATTAACGCCCACGGTTCCTCAACGCTTCTAAACGACGTGACAGAGTCCCTTGTCATCCGGAGCGTGTTCGGAAACCGTCCCGTCGCCGTGAGCGGCACGAAAGGGCTGTACGGTCATCCGCTTGGCGCCTCAGGGGCTATTGAGGCGGCGATTACCTGCATGTCGCTGCATGACGCTTGGCTTCCGCCAACAACGAACTTGGAAGAGCCGGATCCGGAGGCTCAGCTGGATCTTATCGCGGGTCAAGGGCGCTCTGTCCAAGCGGACGCGGCGTTATCCAATTCCTATGGATTCGGCGGTATTAATGCAACACTCGTTTTTCGCCGGGGCTAATGCTGTGGCAGAAAAGTTTGAATATACCTGACATCGAGGACGTTCTTCCGCTTTTGGAATGAACGTCCTTTCTATTTGCAGCATAGGGTATAGTATTCCTATCAAGTTGAAAGTAGAGGTTATGATCATGAGGAGGAAACAATGGTTGGCGGCTGCTTTGGCAGCTGTAATGCTAACTGTCTTGGCGGCAGGCTGCGGAGGCGGGGGAAATAAGGAAGCCGTTAAAGTGCGTATAGGCGAGGTGACGCGTTCTCTCTTCTATGCTCCTCAGTATGTGGCCATCGCCAAAGAGATGTTCAAGAAGGAAGGCCTGGATGTGGAATTGACCACGACCGCCGGCGGAGACAAGACCATGACGGCTTTGCTGTCAGGCGGGATCGATGTAGCGCTGGTCGGATCGGAGACGTCGATCTATGTCTATCAGCAGGGCTCGGATGATCCTGTCATCAATTTCGCGCAGCTGACCCAAACCGACGGCACGTTCCTCGTATCGCGGGAGCAGGTTGGCGACTTTAACTGGACCAGCCTGAAGGGGAAGACTTTCCTCGGACAGCGTGTAGGAGGAATGCCGCAGATGGCGGGAGAATTTACACTCAAGAAGTACGGCATCGATCCGCATAAAGATTTGACCCTCATTCAGAACGTCGATTTCGCCAACATCCCGGCCGCCTTTGCCTCGGGCACCGGTGAATATGTCCAGCTATTCGAGCCGCAGGCGTCCATTATGGAGAAGGAAGGCAAGGGGTATGTCGTCGCATCGTTCGGAACCGAGAGCGGAAGTCTGCCTTACACGGTATTTATGACGAAGGAAAGTTACCTCAGCAAAAATAAAGACACGGTCCAAAAATTCACGAACGCGGTTTACGCAGCGCAGCAGTGGGTTCAAGAACATAGTGCGGATGAAATCGCCGATGTCGTGCTTCCATTCTTCCAGGATGCAGAACGCGATATTGTCGTCAAGGTTATCGACCGCTATAAGCAGCAGGGTTCCTATGCGACCGATCCAATCGTCGATGAAGCGGAGTGGAATAACCTGCAGGATGTCATGGCTTCGGCCGGGGAACTGAAGACAAGAGCCGAGCATGGGAAGCTGGTTAATAACACCTTTGCGGAGGAAGCCTCGAAATAACATTTGATCTTCTGGAGGGAGGAGCGCCGATGAAACCGCTATTGGAGCTGCGCGGCGTGATACATGTTTATGTGGGCGATCAAGGAGCCAATCTGGCGGTTGAAGGGCTCGATCTGTCCATTAGCCGCGGTCAATTTATCAGTCTGGTCGGACCTAGCGGCTGCGGGAAAACGACGGTGCTCAGTCTTCTTGCGGGCTTGCTCTTGCCCGCGAAGGGCGAAGTGCTGATTGACGGCGAAACCATCAGGCGTCCGTCTGCGAAGATTGGCTACATGCTGCAGCAGGACTATCTGTTTCCTTGGCGCAGCATCTTAGACAACGCGACAATCGGGCTGGAGCTTAGCGGCAGGAAAACAGCGGAAGGTATCGCATATGTTCGGTCTTTGCTCCATGAACTGGGGCTGGGCGAAGCTGAGAGCCGGATGCCATATGAGCTGTCTGGCGGCATGCGGCAGCGGGTTGCGCTTGCCCGTACACTTGCGACGGAGCCGGAGGTGCTGCTGCTCGATGAGCCGTTCTCCTCGTTGGATTTGCAAATCAAGCTCCAACTGGAAGACCTTGTGTGGAAGACGCTGCGAAGTCTTGGGAAGACCGCCGTATTAGTTACGCATGATCTCGCAGAAGCGGCGGCCATGAGCGACACCGTCATCGTCCTAGCTCGAAATCCGGGACGGATCCTGACGAGGTTTGACATGCCGGAGGAGATGAGAGCGGCGCTCCCAACCGAAGCCAGGAGGCATCCTTCGTTTCAGCATATGTACGATCTAATATGGGAGAAGCTGGAGTCAGGTCATGGGAAGGGAGAAGGGGCGGATGAAATCGACAAAGCATAGTGACGGATACGACGACCAAGGGATATCGCGGGAAGGTGATGACGCGGATCATTCCGTTCATGCCTCCCCTTCTTCGAAATCGGATCAAGCCCGGTTATTCACCTCTAACGAGGATTGGATGTCTGCGCTCTATCGCAGACATCTAGCCCGTTCACGGAAAACGGCATGGGCCGTTCGATCAACCCAAGGCTTGCTCCTGATTCTCTTCTTTGGCTTATGGGAGGCAGCCGGACGCAATCGCTGGATTGATGTGCTGTTGTTCAGCTACCCCAGCAAGCTGCTCGATCAGCTGTGGCGCACGCTGCTGGACGGATCGCTGCTCCCTCATACCGGCGTAACGGTGATGGAGACGGCTGTGGGGTTCGTGCTCGGCACGCTGCTCGGTACGGCTATCGCGGCGCTGCTCTGGTGGTTTCCCTTCGTGTCGCGCGTATCGGATCCGTATCTCGTCGTGTTGAACAGTATGCCGAAGGTTGCTTTAGGGCCGCTGTTTATCGTCGGCTTCGGGCCGGGGCTTATGGCGATAGTAGCCACGACCCTGTCCGTCACGGTCATCATAACGACGCTGTCGATCTATAATCGTTTTCGCGAGGTCGATGCGGGATATGTGAAGGTTGTCCGGCTGTTCGGCGGAACACGCTGGCAGACGTTCCGGCACGTGATTTTGCCGGATTCTTTCGCGACCATCGTCGCCACGTTGAAGGTTAACGTCGGACTTGCTTGGGTCGGCGTCATCGTCGGCGAATTTTTAACTTCGAAATCGGGTCTGGGTTATCTGATTATATACGGCTTCCAAGTGTTCAACTTTACGATTGTGCTGTCGAGCCTGCTCGTAATCGCGGTCGTCGCCACCGTTATGTACCAGATTGTCGCGGCTCTGGAGCACCGGTTGACGCGCAGACGCCGGGAACGGTAGGATAAAGGAAAAAGCCGGATGGTCCGCAATCGGACCGTGGAAAGGTAACCTGCCGATGGGAATACGTGTCATCAAGACAGCGCTCGCCGCACTTGCCGCGCTCTATACCGCTACTTATATGGGCCTCGAGACGCCGTTATCGGCGGGGCTGCTTGCTATTCTTGGTGTCGAAGTTACGCGGATGAAAGGCCTTAAGAGTGCCTTCGTCCGGTTTGTGGCTTCGGTGCTGGGACTTTTTTTTGCTTCCATTATATTCGCTTTACTAGGGTTTCACCTCTGGACGGTATCCTTATTTATTCTCATCGCATTTCCGCTGCTATCCCGCGTCCATTTAAAGGATGGCATTGTTACCAGCGCGGTCATCGTCTTCCATATCTATGCGAAGGGCGAGGTTACCGGGGCATTAATTAGCAATGAAATTATGCTGCTATTGATCGGTCTTGGCTGGGCAACGGTGATCAATCTGCTCTATATGCCGAAGGAAGACAAGCGGTTGAATGAGCTGCGGCATCTAACCGAGCAGAAGTTTGGCGAGATGTTCGAGCACATGGGGACAACGCTTCGTAATCCGTCTCATATCTGGAACGGTGAGGAGCTGCTTGAGGCTGGTGATGCTATTGAAGAAGGGCTGCGCCGCGCCGAGCTGAAGATGGACAACCGTCTTTGGGGTCAGGATATGAATACGGTCCGGTATTGGCAGACATATTTCGAGATGCGCCGTCAGCAGATGGATTCCATTCAACTGATGCTCGTGCAGCTATCGTTCGTCTACGAGAAGCTTCCGCATGGGGAGCTGGTTGCTGTCTTGTTCGAGCATTTGGCCCATGATGTGAAATCCGATGTCTATGAAGGGAACGTGGAACGGAGCTTGACGGATCTTGAGGCCCGTTTTCGCGTCATGGATCTTCCTGTAAGCCGGGAGGAATTCGAGGTTCGGGCGGCTCTCCTGCACGTTATGCAAGAGCTGGAGCGGTGCCTTGCCATCGCTAAGCGTTGGAAGAAGCATAAGAGAGGCATGAAGCAAGAGATTCGCAATCAGATTGTATAATCTGCCAAACTTTTTCTGCCATGAATTCGTTACTATATGAACATACCACTGTTGACCGTCATATCTGCCGAGGACAGCGCAGCTAATAAGCGGCCGGGACAAAAGAGCTCTCTCCCCGAGGGGGCTTTTTGCGTTATGCGATTATTTGGTGGTAGAGAATATAGAGTAGAGAGGTAGTCATGTTTAGCATTCGAAAATTTAAGCAGATCGATACCGTCATGTTATTTATTGTCGCTTGTTTGATTGGGATTGGCACCGTTGCGATTTATAGTGCTACCGAGGGTACCAAGTATGAGGGGCTTCATAGCAACAACATCATGCTGGCAGGCGCGCTTATCGTTCCGCTTTTACTAATCAGTGTTGTGGATTACCGGATCATCGTGAATAAATTTGCTTATGTTCTTTATGGAATAGGGATTCTTACGCTTGCGCTGGTTCTATTCAATGGAACGGACATTAATGGTGCCGAACGCTGGCTCTCCATCGGAAGCGTGCAAATTCAGCCATCCGAGATTGCCAAGATTACGACGATTATAATGGTCGCCCACATGCTGCACAAGCGTAACGGCAAGAAGCTGCGCTTACTGAAGGACATTGTTCCGATCTGTCTTGTTTTTCTGCTGCCAGTCTTATTCATTCTGAAACAGCCCGATCTAGGAACGTCTATTGTGTTTGTCGGTATGATGATCGGCATGATTTGGATGGGCAATATTCGCGCTTCCCAGATGATCGTTGCCATCATAATCGGCGTTGTGGTCGTCGGGACGGTCATTTGGATGTTCTATGCCAAGAACGAAACCTTATCCAAGGTTGTTAAGCCCCATCAGATGGCTAGAATTCAAACGTTTCTCGACCCTGCCAGCGACCCGGATAAGGCCTGGCATGTGGTCAATTCTAAGAATGCCATAGGCAGCGGCGCCATGCAGGGCGAAGGCTTTAAGAATGGCTTCTACATTCGGAACGGTTTTATTCCATATGCCTATTCGGACTCCATCTATGTCGTCATCGGAGAAGAGTTCGGCTTCTTGGGTTCCGCGGTGCTGCTGCTGCTCTATTTTGGCCTCATCTATCGAATGGTCCTGATTGCAGTCGAGAGCAAGCATTTATCGGGTTCGTATATTATTGTAGGCGTCATATGTATGCTCGTGCTTCAAACATTCGAGAATATCGGCATGCATATCGGACTGCTTCCGCTAACGGGGATTGCGCTGCCGTTTATCAGTTACGGCGGAAGCTCGCTGCTGACGAATATAATTGCGATCGGGCTTGTTCTCAGTGTGAAAATTCATCGAAACGAGTATGTGAGTGGATAAAACGCTTGCCTGCCTATACGCGCAAATAACAAATCAGCGGTTGTTGCTACAGCTCGCTCGTATAATGAAGCGCCCGCATCTCTTGAGCGGGCGCTTTTCACGTGCGTTCCAGAGGGGAGTTAACGTTGAAGCAGGCGGCGTACGTGCACGGAACCTTTTTTGAGCAATTATTGGCTGCTTAAAGCGTTTGACTATTTGCCTCGTAAACCCGAACCTAGTAGACAAACATACAATCGAAGAGAGCCCTTTATGCATATGAAGTAGAGTACACTGCCGATGACTAACAACTCTGATTCTAAGCCGGGGCATGAGGTATAGCTTGTATGCGCTTCCGACGTGAGCGGCGTCGGGCATAAATCGAAGCAGCCGTCCGGCAGACGGACGTTTCGCTGTATGCGGAATCATTATAATAGAAAGGAGTGGTAATCAATGGGAACGACGGAAACCAGAGTATATTTGGGCCCAACCTTACAGCAAGAGAATCTGTCCAAGTACACGATATTTATGGAAGGGATTCCGGCTAATCTACAAGAGTTATATAACGGATCGACCGACATTCAATTGCTGATCGTTGCGCTCTCCGATATGACATTGACAGAAATCGCGATCAAGACGTCCGGGACGACTCATAATGCTGCTTATCGAAGACTTCTGCATCTAGCTTCCAGCGGTACGATAGGCGATGGGGGCAGCGTCGAACCTGGAATCCCTGGTCCGCAGGGTCCGCAAGGTCCGCAAGGCGAGAAAGGGGCTACAGGCGAACAAGGGATACAGGGCGCTGCTGGTCCGCAAGGACTACAAGGTCCAAAAGGAGACAAAGGGGATAAAGGAGACCAAGGAGCAGCCGGTGCGACAGGCGCGGCCGGAGCGGCAGGTTCTGCAGGAATGACGGGTGCTGCAGGATCCAAAGGAGCGACAGGCATGACAGGAGCAACAGGAGCAACAGGAGCAACAGGAGCAGCAGGAGCAACAGGAGCAACAGGTACAACAGGTACAACAGGAGCAACAGGAGCAACAGGTCCCGCAGGTGCTGCTGGGGGGATTGGAGCTGCCGGTCCGCAAGGAATTCCAGGCCCTCAAGGAATCCCTGGGCCAAAAGGTGATCCAGGCACTCCTGGCAGCATAGGAGCGACTGGCGAGAAGGGCGACAAAGGGGACAAAGGAGATCCAGGGTCTGGCGGCACTGTTCTCATCAGCGAGAATATGGATGTACAGATCACGAATCTTACCGACGGCGATGCATTGATTAGTGAAAGCGGCATATGGAAGAATAAGCCGATTATTACTTCAGCTTCAAGTGCTTATGTGGTTGAGCTGCCGCGCTGGGGAATAACGGCTGGAATGCCGTCACCTCCTTATATCACTGCGGATTACACAAGGGCGATGGCCAACGTCACCGGATTGCAAAATGCTTTGAACTGGGCACGCTCGGCAGGCTACAGCGAAGTGGTAATGCCTTTAGATGTATATCCGATTTGTTACCCCACCGAGATCACGATCCCGAGCTACATGACATTCAACGCTAATGGCGCGACTTTCGACGTGATCTACGATTCGGATAGAAAGTCGCCGTACGATACGCGGACGACGACGGACTATTATAACTTTGGCGGCATTAGCTTCTCATTCCGCAACTGCAAGCATGCTCATATCGTGAACTTGAAGCTCATCGGCTGCCGCTTGAAAAGAAGCTTTGCCAACCCGAATGAACGTGCGTTCGAGCAATCCTACGGTGTGAAGTTTAATAAGGGTGCTCAATTCTGTTCCCTCCGCAATTCGGATATTGGGCATTACATGGGTGATGGCGTTATACTTATTAACTCGACCGAAAACTCTTATGTAGAATTTGCACAAGGACTCACGCTGCAGAACCTGGATTACACGACAGGATTGCCCATCGCTTCGACGAATACGTTGATCTCGAAACATCTTACGCTCCCAGCGGTTGTGCCGGACAACACGATCATGGTCACGGGCTCAGGGTACACACGTCAGCTGAACACGAATTCGAAAGAGATGGATATTTTCTTTTATACCTCTGCCGATCAATACATTGGCGCAGCGCGAAACAAGCGCATCTATACGCCAATCTCTGTTCCCATCAACGCCCAGAAGTACCGCATCAAATATTACGATGAGACAGACGTGAATAAAGTGTTTGACATCTGTATCAATTTTGGTGCTCCTACCAATCATTGCTCCGTCGAATACAACGATATCCATGACTCGCATCGCGGCGGAATACAGGGCGGCGGTTCGTATATGGTCATCGCCAATAACGTAATACGAGATAATGGGAAGTCCAATTATACGTTCCTTGATGGACGGCCGGGATTTAATGATCCAACAGCGTATGGAATTAATCAAGAAGATTCGTATGGGGACCGCTGTATTATCCGAGATAACCTTATCTATGGAAGCAACCAAGGGATCCTCGTTGGATGCTACTCCATTGAAATTACAGGCAATCATGTCTATAACGTTCCGGTGATGGGAATCAATTTGTACACGATGTTCAATGCTCGCGTGCAAGGTAATTTCTTATATAAATGCGGGATGGCACTGGGGATCATGACTTCGCACTTTAAAAATGCCACCGCTGTAATATCAGACAATGTAGTGGTTGGAGGGACGAACGGGTTCACGGCTACCTCGCCTGACGGATATTCCGTAATCCTGGAAAACAATACGTTTATTGATGTGAGCAATATTAATATTCCGGATAATGAGAACTACCTCTTCATGCGGAACCAAATCCGTTACACGAGCTATTACTCAGCAGCAATGCCGACACTCACATTTAATAGGGTCAAGGATTGCATCTTCTGGTCCGATAACACTGCCCAGTTCCAGCTCAACTTCAAAGTTTATGAGATCAGGGATTGTGTATTTACCAATTTCAACGCAAGGCTCTCCGGCCGTAATGGAGTTACAAGGAGCGAGGATGTGTTGGTTGCTTCCTGCGTCTTCAAAAATTGTCAGCTGGTGAACTATACGGTTAACGCGATTAAAGGACACACGGTGACGATACAAGAGTCTCTTCTTACCGATACCAAAGTCATAACCTTGAACACCAATCAACCTCTTGAAACGGCTGTAGTTCGTGTTGTTGATTGCGATATCGTTGCAAGCACCATCGACCATTTGTTGAGATGCGAATCCAACACCGTTAATAATATCACGATTCTGGAACGCAGCAGATTAACCATCAACAACGCAACATTCCTGCGCCTAGCCTTCAGTGCGGTTACCGTGAACGCCAATCTATGGTCCATCATCATCCGTAACTGCTTAATTAAATACACGGGGAGCTCGCCATTAGTACTGGGGTACTACAATTCCAAGAATCCAATTTTGAAATTTGTGTTTGCCGACAATACGCTAACGAATATCACGCTGCCTGCGCCAGATGCAGACAAGTTTGTTGGATATGACGATTCGTATAAATTCAAACGGTCTGCAGCCCTTCTAGCGGATGGAGCTGGCTTCTCAGCTACGATTACGCACAACCTCAACACCATGGAGCCGTTTGTCTTGGTTACCTCAGGTACAGCAGTCCTCCAGGCTGCTGTCGATATCGTGAATGCAAATACGGTCAAGATCAAGTATTCCACCGCGGCGACGGCTAACGTTACGGTTGTGAAACTATGACCATTCAATAAAGAGATGCAGTTCTCCATATAATTTCAAATTAGAAGCACCTTCGTTTGATTGTTCTTCGCGAAGGTGCTTCTAATGAATGCTGAGTGTCATACGTATGAAGGATGACACTCTTTATTTTGTGTAAAAAGACGATATTCACGCCGTTAACACTCGCTTTCATAGCACTCTAAATCGGTCGTCCTTGCGAGTAAACCCAGTAAAATCAACGTGTCCGCAACAATATATTTTTGTTCATCTTAGATTAATCAACAAATGCCTATGTCCTGCATACACTTTAATTGAATGATTGTATGGAGGAGGTTAAATCGATGACTATTGCAGATAAACAGCTTCAACGTAGAGAGATTATAACGAAAGCTGTCTGCGGCAAAGGTCGTAAGTTTTCCACAGTAACCCACACCGTTACGCCGCCTCATCATCCCACGAGCATCTTGGGCGCATGGATCATAAACCACCAATACGAGGCGGTGCGTTCGGGCGACGGGATCGAAGTAATCGGTACTTACGATATCAACATTTGGTATTCTTACAACAAAAACTCGCAAACCGACGTAGCAAAAGAAACGCTCTCTTACGTCGAGCATGTGCCGCTTTCTTACATCGATCCGAAGCACCGGTCTTCGACGGAAGAAGTGGCGGCCGAGTCAACGCAAGAGCCGAACTGCATCGAAGCGAATATTTCTTCGAGCGGAACGAGCGTCGTTATCCGGGTAGAGCGCGAGTTCGCGGTGGAAATGATTGCCGAAACGAAGGTGTGTGTCGCCGTATTTCCTGGCGGTATCGATGATCTGGACGGTAAGGACATCGACTACGGCGACGGTGATTTTGAAGATTTGGATCCGGATCTTCTCGACGACGAGCTGTAATTTTAAGGGCTACAGTCAGCGTACAGTATCGTATGCGGAAGCAGCACGGAATTCGAGGGCGGGAGCCCTCTTTTTTTTCGAAAAAATATTGCATACGCCCTTGCAGGCATACAAGGCCAGGGACCGGTCTTTTCATTGCCGATGAATCCTTGACCGCAGTAAGAACCATAGGCGGGCGATTCCTTAATGGCGGTGAAGACAATGAGCGTTACAGTCTGGTTATGGGGAGCTGTCAGAGAGGTCGCGGCGAATCATCCAATCGCTTGGGTGGATGGCGAGCCGGAATCAGGCGATGCTGTTGTTGTATGGGGAGCCGAGCCTCTGCCTGAGGGATGGCGTGATCATGGGCAGCCGTGGGTGCTTAACAGCGGGGCGTCCAGTTTCGCCAAGCTGGATGGAGCGGCGCTCAAGTATCGTCTGGAGCGTGCTGGAGCTGCTGTGGCAGAGAAAGAATCCGGAGCAGCTGCACGCCGCTCGAACCCTATAGCAGCCCGAGGCTGGAGCAACCGTAGGCGTCTGATCGTGAACTTATTTCAGCTTGAACCGGTAAGCATCGAGCTGGTACCGGCCACTGCTATAGGGGGGAGTGGGTACGGCGCTGCCCGGTTGCTGCCTTCCGATGTGCCGCTGTATCGCCGGGCGAGCAAGCTCTCTGTCAGGGCTTTGTATGCGGCGGGCCTGGATTGCGGCATCGTTGAAGCTGTGGTCCAAGATGACGGCAGCTGCTCCGTAACTTCGATTCGTCTGCCAGAAGATGGAGCGCTGAGAGCGGGAACGGTATGGCATACGGCACTGCGCAGGTTTACCGATGAGTGGCGAAAGCCAGGGGGGGTCGCTGCGAATGAAAGTGAATCTGGCATATTGCTTGGTGCAGACCCGGAGTTTCTGCTTGTGGCAGACAACGGAAAGGTCGTATCGGCATCGCGCTACCTGGAAGGCGGACATGGAAGCGGGTGTGACGCGGTAGTCATCGGCGGACGCGTGAGGTACCCGATTGCGGAACTGCGTCCTGCCCCGGCAGCTTCGCCTGACAGGCTTACCTCTCATATACGCCAGCTTCTCTTATTAACCTCGTCGCGAGTCACCGATCCATCGCTTCGCTGGCTGGCCGGGGGAATGCCGGTGCGGGGATTTGCGCTAGGTGGGCATATCCATCTGAGCGGCGTCCGCCTTACGAGCCGCCTTCTTCGCCAGCTCGACAGCTATGTTGCATTCCCGCTTTCTATGGTGGAGTCGGATGAGGACCGCAAGCGGAGGCCTCGTTATGGCGCACTTGGGGATTTCCGCAAGCAGCCGCATGGGGGCTTCGAGTACCGGACGCTGCCTAGCTGGCTTGTGTCGCCGATGGCCACGAAGGCTGCGCTTGCCTTGACCCTTCTCTGTGCTCTGGAAGGCGAGGCACTCACATACCTTCCCACGGATGAAGAACGGTTTGTAGAGGCGTATTATGCGGGCGACCTGACGCGTCTTCGTGCGTGCATCGACCCTCTTGCTTCCGTCATGGCTGGGACAGCTTCTTGGCGGAAGTTAAGTATATGGATTGAGCCGTTCCTGAACGCGATTCAACGCGGCGAACAGTGGGATGAACGGGCAGACATCCGCATCAAGTGGCGAATTCCCCCGTATGCGTAGAGTCGACATTGTACCTTTCAAGTCCTATGCGTTGCGGGGGAGTCGGAGGTTGGAGAAGCGCGCTTTTCGTCCAAGCACCGAATACATTTTGCGCTCCTGAGTCTGCATCCAGCTGTAACGCCTAAAAACGGCGTAACAGAGCGTGAATTTCCCGAAACGTCAGCTGTAAGACCGAAAATGTCTCTTACAGCGCCGGAATCGGAGATGCTGCATCTGAACGAGCATCTGTAACGCCTAAAAACGGCGTAACAGAGCGTGAATTTCCCGAAACGTCAGCTGTAAGACCGAAAATGTCTCTTACAGCGCCGGAATCGGAGATGCTGCATCTGAACGAGCATCTGTAACGCCTAAAAACGGCGTAACAGAGCGTGAATTTCCCGAAACGTCAGCTGTAAGACCGAAAATGTCTCTTACAGCGCCGGAATCGGAGATGCTGCATCTGAACGAGCATCTGTAACGCCTAAAAACGGCGTAACAGAGCGTGAATTTCCCGAAACGTCAGCTGTAAGACCGAAAATGTCTCTTACAGCGCCGGAAGCGGAGATGCTGCGTCCAAACGAACATCTGTAACGCCTAAAAACGGCGTAACAGAGCGTGAATTACCCGAAACGTCAGCTGTAAGACCGAAAATGTCTCTTACAGCGCTCGAATCGGAAATTCATGTTCTTCCCGTGCCCTTAGACACGATGCACACCTCTAACATAAACACTCCGACTGAAATCCCCCATCCATCCATCCATCCATTGCACGACCACTCGAAACCAACGAAACCAACGAAACGAGCATATCTCAATCTTACTGAAGCCAGCCCCTTTTATCCCGATAGACCGATGCTTCTTTTCCAGAAAGGGGCTCTTTCGTTCCTGCAACTCGCCAGCGTTTTCTGTTATAATGATATTCTGGTGTTTAGAAGGTTATCGTACGTTAATATGAAGCAGGAGGGGCGACATGGCAGCATATACCCCGATGATACAGCAGTATCTGGCCATCAAGGAGGAAGCAAAGGACGCATTCCTGTTCTTTCGATTGGGCGATTTTTATGAAATGTTCTTCGACGATGCGATATTGGCGTCGCGTGAGCTTGAAATTACATTGACAGGCCGCGAAGGTGGCGGAGAATCCCGTATTCCGATGTGCGGTCTTCCTTATCATGCGGCAGAAGGATATATTGCCCGTTTGATCGAGAAAGGCTATAAAGTTGCGATCTGCGAGCAGGTAGAGGATCCAGCGGCAGCCAAAGGCGTCGTCCGCCGCGAAATCATTCGCGTAGTCACGCCTGGCACCGTGATGGAGACAAAAGCCGTGTCGGACAAGGCCAACAATTTTATCGTTGCAGTCGCAAGCGGTAACGAGTCGTTCGGTCTTGCGGCTTGTGATTTGACGACGGGCGAGCTTTATGTCACTTCGTTCGCACGGTCAATTGACGTGCTGTCCGACGAGGTTAACGTCTATCATCCTGCCGAGATCGTCGGCGACGAAGAGGTGCTGGAGCTGTTGAAGCCGCTGGCTGCCGGTTGGAATCGTCCCGTGTTGTTCACAACTCGCGAACCTATGGATGCCGGCCGGTTGGCTCTGCAATTCGAGGAAGCGGAGCTTAAGCCGCTCTCACTGATACGCGAACGGGCGGTAAGCCTCCTGACTGGTTACCTGGACGAAACCCAGAAGCGCTCGCTTAGCCACGTACGGCGGATCCGCGTGTATGAGCCCAATCAATATATGATTCTGGATCCTTTCACGCGGCGCAATCTGGAGCTGACTGAAACGGTGCGCGACCGCAGCAAGAAAGGCTCGCTCTTATGGCTTCTCGATCGGACAAAAACCTCGATGGGCGCTCGTCAGCTGCGGCGTTGGATTGATAAGCCGCTGCTGTCCAAGTCGCCGATCGATGAACGGCTAGAGGCCGTGGACAAGCTGTACCGGGATTTAATCTTCCGCGATGAGCTGAGAAGCGAGCTTGGTGAGATCTACGATCTGGAGCGATTGGTGGGACGCGTGGCGTTCGGAAGCGCGAACGGCAGAGATATGAACGCATTGAAGACATCACTCCAGCATGTTCCGGCACTGGCTGCGCTTTGTGAGGGCTCGAAATCCAGCACGCTGCGCGAGCTAGTCGCAGGGGTAGACGACTGCGCCGACCTGGCCCATATGATTGAAACGGTCATCGTAGACGATCCGCCTGTGTCTGTGCGCGACGGCGGTCTGATCAAACCGGGCTATGACGAGTATTTGGATCAGCTGCGCGAAGCCAGCGTTAGTGGCAAGAAATGGCTGGCAGATCTTGAGCGTCAGGAACGCGAAGCGACAGGGATAAAGTCGTTGAAAATCGGATACAACAAAGTGTTCGGCTATTACTTGGAAGTGTCCAAAGCGAATTTACATATGCTTCCGGAAGGCCGCTACGAGCGCAAGCAGACGTTGGCGAATGCAGAGCGCTATGTAACCCCCGAGCTTAAGGAGAAGGAAAGGCTCATTCTCGAAGCAGAAGAGAAAATGGTCGATCTGGAATATGCGCGTTTCGTCGAGCTAAGGGAGCATCTGTCCGCGCATCTTCACCGCCTGCAGAAGCTCGCGGAGACCGTGGCCACGCTTGATGTTTATCAATCGTTTGGCACAGTCAGCGCAGAGCAGCGATTCGTGAGGCCAGAAGTAACGGATTCCTATAACTTCGTCGTGGATGAGGGTCGGCATCCTGTCGTTGAAGCCGTTCTGGAAGGTGCGCCTTTCATTGCGAACAACACCTCGTTAACGCAAGAAGAATGTTCCATGCTGCTTATTACCGGACCGAACATGGCTGGCAAGAGCACCTATATGAGGCAGGTAGCTTTAATCTGCATTCTTGCCCAGATCGGGTGCTTCGTACCGGCGAAGAAGGCCGTTGTGCCGCTGATCGACCGCATCTTTACCCGTATTGGCGCTGCCGACGACTTGATTGGCGGACAGAGCACCTTTATGGTTGAGATGAAGGACATCCAGACGATGACGGAGAAAGCAACGAGCCAGAGTCTGGTGATCATTGACGAGCTGGGGCGCGGCACTTCTACCGCTGAAGGGATGGCCATTGCGCAGGCGGTTATCGAGTTCGTGCATCACGAGGTTGGCTGCAAAGCGCTCGTCTCGACGCATTTTCACGAGCTGGCGCATCTGGAAGAGACTCTCCCGTCACTGGCTAACGCCTGCATGGCTGTGCAGGAGACGGGCGACAATGTCACCTTCCTGCGCAAACTCGTACCCGGGGCAGCCGGGAGCAGCTATGGCATCTATTGCGCGCAGCTGGCGGGATTGCCTCAGGGTATTATTAAGCGGGCATACACCCTGCTTGAATCGTTGGAGCAGCCTGCAGCAAGACAGGCGCCTGCTGGCGAAATTTCTGTGATCGGGAACAAAGCTGATGCCGCTTCTGCTGCCGGGAGTCTCGCGAAATCGAACGGAATACGGCTTCCGGGGAATGCCGCAGCCACGCGAACGAACGAGCTTAGCGATATGGCTCGTGAAACAGCGGTAGCCTATGAATCCTTCGAGGCTGAGGTCACTTCCTCTGCTCCGGAGGAGAAGAAGGAAGTCGTGCAGCTGTCGATCTTCGAGGAGACCCGCCCTGAGCCGGCCAAGCCGCGCAAAGCGAGTCCGAAAGCAGAGATGCTTGCTGATCAGCTCAAGCGTCTTGATTTATTTAACCTCACGCCAATGCAGGCCATGCAATGGCTCAATGATATGAAGCTTAAACTGCAGGACGACAAATGATATTGAATTCTTGGTCAGGGAGGACGCGTTAATGGGTAAAATAACAGTCTTGGACGAACAGCTTGCTAACCAGATAGCAGCCGGCGAGGTAGTCGAGCGTCCTTCTTCGGTCGTCAAGGAGCTTGTCGAGAATGCGGTTGATGCGGGCGGATCGACGATCGACATCACGATCGAGGAGGGCGGACTTACGCTCATTCGAGTCGTTGATAACGGTTCGGGTATCGAGGATGACGATATGAAGATGGCTTTCTTCCGCCACGCGACCAGTAAACTAAAAACAGGCAAGGATTTGTTTCGCATCGCGAGTCTCGGATTCCGCGGTGAAGCGCTGCCCAGTATCGCGGCCGTTGCGAAGGTGGAATGCCTCTCTTCACCCGAGACGACTGGGCTTGGCAAGCGTCTTGTGATCGAGGGCGGCAAGATCACCGTGTATGAAGACGCCAACACGCCGCAGGGAACGGATATTGCAGTGCGCGATCTGTTCTATAATACGCCGGCCCGGCTTAAATACATGAAATCGATCCAAACGGAGATCGGTCATATTGCCGACTTTGTTAATCGTTTGGCGCTGGCACATCCGGGCATTGCCTTTACGCTTAAACATAATGGAGGTCTGCTGCTCCGGACGCTTGGCAGCGGGGAACGGCTGCAGACATTCGCTGCCGTATACGGAACGAGTGCAGCCAAGGCCATGCTTCCTGTAGAAGGCGAGCATCCTGATTATGATTTACGCGGTTATATCTCCAAGCCTGAGCTGACACGGGCTAACCGGAATGGAATCACGGTTGTCGTCAATGGCCGCTACATACGCAGCTTTATCATTAATCAAGCGATCATGCAGGCGTATCATACGCTGCTTCCGATCAACCGGTTTCCGCTTGCCGTGCTCGAGTTTGGCATGCATCCCTCGCTGCTGGACGTCAATGTTCATCCATCCAAAATGGAGGTTCGCTTCAGCAAGGAACCGGAGCTGCGCCAGTTCATCGAAGAATGCATCGGGAACGTTCTTGGTCGACAGCGGCATATTCCCGGCCCGGCTCCCGCCGAACGCTCTAAGCCGTTGTTCGTACAGGATCAGATTTCGTTCCATCGGCCGGAACCTTCGTCCTCACCGGAAGCAGCTCCCTCGTCAAGTAGAGAAGACCGCAATGAAATGAAGCGTCCTTATTCAGATGTCAGAGGATCGACAAACGGTGGAATGGCTGGCGGTATACAGCAGCCGTGGCAAGCTAGCCGGCCAGCCGTACCGAAGGACGCAACCGAGCGGCTGTATGCGCCTCCGAATTTTACTGCGGATCCCCAAGCTGTGAGGGAAACAGCGGCGGGGGCAGCCTTCGTGGCAGATCCTGCGGCTTCGCAGCATCGTCAAGAGGATCCGTCATACACTGAGAATGCCACCACGGAGTCAAATGCCGCTATCACCGCTTCAGCAAACGGCGATCCGTCTTCATCACCGGATACAGTTCGTGATAGGACTACATCCGACAGTAATCGTCCTCCTGATGTCAATGGGGATTATGAGGCCCCGACGCCGACGTTTCCAGAGCTTTACTGGATTGGACAGCTGCACGGAACCTATATCGTCGCTCAGAACGAAGAGGGGTTATTTCTGATCGACCAGCATGCAGCCCATGAACGAATCAATTATGAGTATTTTCTGGAGAAATTCGGGCGTCCTGTACAAGCCAGCCAGCAGCTGCTCGTCCCGCTTACGCTTGAATTTACGGCGACCGAAGCGGCTGCCCTCCGTAATCGTCTTCCCCTGCTGCAGGATGCCGGTGTGGAGCTGGAGCCCTTCGGAGCCAATACGTTCCTCGTACGCGCCTACCCCGAATGGCTGCCGAGCGGCGACGAGCAGGCTGTCATCGAAGAGATGACAGAATGGCTGCTGGGTGAAAAGGGGGCGGTTGACATCGGCAAGGTGCGAGAGAAATCGGCGATCATGTGCGCGTGCAAAGCCTCGATTAAAGCAAACGACCGGATGACGCGAGAGGAAGGCGAGGGACTCCTCCGTAGACTGGCGGCTTGTAAACAGCCGTATACCTGTCCGCACGGCAGACCGATTGTTGTAACGATGACCACCTATCAGCTGGAGAAAATGTTCAAGCGGGTGATGTCATGATCGTTACGACAGCTCAGAAGCCCTCTGTCTCTCTCTACATGCATGCGAGGCAGCTGACCGCTGAGCTGGGAGGCCGGCTGGTGGAACGCAGGCAGGAGTCGTTGAATGGGTTGAAGCGGCGCTACAACGATAATTGCCTGCTCGTTGTCGATGAACGTGGGTTGCGCTACTACAACGATTCGGAGGAACCGCTATATTTTCACCCGAGCATGGCCTATGTTCGCGTCAAAAGACTGCGCAAAGGCGAGCGGGACCCGTTAATCGACTTGTCCGGCTGCGTGCCCGGCGACCGAATAATCGACTGCACAGCGGGGCTTGGCTCGGATGCGATCGTCTTCTCCTATGCGGCCGGACCGGCTGGCCATGTCACTGCACTCGAGAGCGAGCCTATACTCTGTACGGTGGTTCGCGAAGGACTGCAAACCTATGTAACCGATCACGAGGATGTTAACGATGCGCTAAGACGCATCGAAATGAAGTGTATGGGCCATAAACAATGGCTTCAAGAGCAGCCGGACAAGAGTGTCGATATCGTTTACTTCGATCCTATGTTCCGACAGCCGATACACGACTCTGCCGCGCTGCAGCCGCTGCGTGGACTGGCCAACAAAGAGGCGCTTGATGCGGAGTCGATTGCGCATGCCGTCCGCATCGCGCGCAAATCAGTTGTTCTTAAGGAGCACCGGGACAGCGGCGAATTCGGGCGGCTTGGCTTCGAACGCCGTCATGTCAATAAAATAGCCTATGGAGTGATTACGCTAACATGAGCAACGAAACTCAGCAGCAGGCCAAACCGAAATTGCTCGTGCTTATCGGACCAACGGCCGTCGGCAAAACCCGGATCAGCCTGGACATCGCGAAGGCGTGGAATGCCGAAATTATATCGGGTGATTCGATGCAGGTTTATCGGGGTATGGATATCGGTACGGCAAAGATCAAGCCGGAAGAACGCGAAGGTATTCCGCATCATCTTATTGACATCTGCGATCCTGAGGATCCGTTCTCCGTAGCGGATTTCCAGGAGCGCTGCAGGACTCTGATCGCTGACATCACAAAGAGAGGGAAGCTGCCTTTCATCGTAGGCGGGACGGGGCTGTATGTCGAATCGGTAGCCTATGGCTACGGCTTTGCCGATGGCGGCTCCGACGACGCCTATCGGGAAGAACAGCAGCGATTCGCCGATCAGTATGGCGCGCAAGCCCTGCATGACAAGCTGCGGGAGATCGATCCGGTCTCAGCTGACCGCCTTCACATGAACGATCAGCGACGCGTTATTCGTGCGCTGGAGATCTACCACTTAACCGGCATGACGCTGGCTCAGCAGCTGGAAGGACAGAAAAAAACATCCCCTTACGAACTTTGTATCGTTGGGCTGATGACGGATCGCAAACTGCTGTACGAGCGGATTAATCAGCGGGTAGACGCCATGCTGGACGCTGGACTCGTTGCCGAAGTTCAAGGTTTGCTCGATCGGGGGGTATCCGCTGGAGCCGTTGCCATGCAAGGTCTCGGCTATAAAGAAATCATTCCATTCCTGCAAGGGGAGTGTACGCTCGATGCAGCAGTAGAGCTGCTTAAACGCGATACGAGGCGCTATGCCAAACGTCAGCTCTCCTGGTTCCGGCACATGAAAGATATCACTTGGATCGATGTATTTGAAAATTTTCATGAGAATTTAAAGGCAATTCATGCTATAATAGCAGGAAAGTTTAGTCACGATCTTGAATATACTTCTAACCAATCTTTTTACGATGGGGGTAACGGCCAATGAACAAATCGATCAACATTCAGGATACGTTTCTGAACCAATTACGCAAAGACAGCGTCCCGGTTACAGTCTATCTCACCAACGGCTTTCAAATCCGAGGCGTCATTAAAGCATTCGACAATTTTACGATCGTTATCGACAGTGAAGGGCGCCAACAAATGGTGTACAAGCATGCCATTTCGACGTTCACCCCACAGCGCAACGTCTCGCTCATGCAGCAGGAACCAAACACCCAATCGTAACGCGTTAATCCGTCGTTTGAAACTTTTTTACTTCGTGTTACGTTTAATTGGATAGCGGCACGACAGAGCAACCCGCCCACGTGCAGGGTTGTTCTTTTCGTTCTGAGACACTTTTCGTTTCAGAGGACCGTTGCCCTGTGTACGAATAGGGTATAAATAGAGACGAGAGGTTATCTCGTCAACGCAGGAGGGGAGTCGGCTATGGCTGATGGACCGCGTACCACCAAGAAGAAACCCGCAGGAAAAGGCAAGAAGAAAAAAATGAACGGAAAGAAATTTATGGTCTGGCTGTTTTTCACGGCAGCCTTTGCCGTTGTATGCGGCATCATCGGGTATTTGCTCATTATCCTGAATGGAGAGCGCATTTTAACGGAAAATCAAGATAAATTCGTCATGGAAGAAGCTTCGACCATCTATGACGCTGATGGCAAGGAAGTTACTAAGCTGGCTCGCATCAACCGCGAGATCGTCGAATTCAATGAAATCCCCGTGCTGATGAGGGATGCTTTCATCGCAACGGAGGACCGCCGGTTCGAGGAGCACTCCGGGATCGATCTCTGGTCGATCGGCCGGGCACTTGTTAAGGACATCATCGCACGCAGCGCCGTGGAAGGCGGAAGTACGATTACGCAGCAGTTAGCCAAAAATCTGTTCTTGTCACACGATAAGACGTTCTTCAGGAAAGCGACGGAGGCCTCCATTGCCGTTGCGCTCGAGAACAAATATACCAAAGATGAAATTATTACGATGTATTTGAACCGGATTTACTTTGGCAAAGGCGCGTATGGGGTTAAAGCCGCGGCGAATTACTATTTTGATAGACCGCTCGATAAGCTGGAACTGTGGCAGATTGCAACTCTAGCCGGAACGCCGAAGTCTCCGAACAAATACAACCCGATCAGCAATCCGGAGAAATCGAAGGAACGGATGGCCGTCGTCCTTCTCTTGATGAAGGACCAGGGTTATATTACGCAGGAGGAGATGGACCAAGCCAAAGCAGCAGCGGAAAAGTATGAACCGCCTGCGAACAAGACCACCACAGTGGAAGAGCAGAAGTATTTGGCATTCGTCGATTTCGTTGTAGATGAAGCGGAACAACGGACAGGCTTGACCGAGGAACAGCTTCGCCTTGGAGGCTACAAGATCTACACGACGCTGAACAGGCAAGCCCAGTCCGTCATGGAGAAGGAATTCGAAGATAACGATAACTTCGAGAAAAGCGTCGACGAGCAGAAGGTGCAGGGCGCAATGATCATCGTCGATCACCGTAACGGGAATATCCAAGGTCTCGTTGGCGGCCGGGACTATGTGAATAAGGGGCTTAACCGCGTTCTGGTGCCAAGGCAGCCTGGATCGAGCTTTAAACCGATTACGGCCTATGGACCTGCTCTCGATACGGGCGACTGGTTCCCTTGGTCGAATGTTATGGATGAGAAGCGCTGCTATGGGAATTATTGTCCGAGCGATTCGAACAGGGTGAAGTATATCGGATCGATCCCCATGACCCAATCGATTAAAGAATCGCGTAATGCTTCGGCCGTCTGGCTGCTGAACGAAATCGGCGTTAAGACCGGGTTAAACTTTGCCGAGAAGCTCGGCTTCGAGCTGGATGAGAAGAACGACCGGAATCTCGCAATAGCATTGGGCGGGCTTACCACGGGTGTGACGCCGCTCCAGATGGCGAAGGCCTACAGTGCATTTGCCAATAACGGCGTAGAAGTCGATCCACATGCATTATTGAAGGTCGTTGGCAAGAATGAGGAAACCGTGTACGAGTATAGTGCACCATCGCCTAATAAGCTTATGGAGCCGAAGATAGCCGGTTATATGACCGAGCTGCTGCAAACCGTTCTCGAGAAGGGCGGTACGGGTACGGGCGCGCGAATCGACCGCCCTGTTGCCGGCAAGACGGGTACGACGCAGCACGGCATTCCAAACTATAAATCCAGCTACAACCGGGATGCTTGGTTCGCGGGCTACACGCCGGAATGGACAGGGATTGTCTGGATGGGCTACGATAAGACGGACAAGGAGCATCTGCTCAAGAAAAGCAGCTCCCAATCCGCAAAGCTCTTCGCTAAAGTGATGAAGGCTTCTATGAAAGGCATGCCTGTAACGAACTTCACGAAACAAAAGGATGCGGAAGAAGATAAAAAAACAGTTGGCAAGGTAACCGGATTGAACGCTGTATACAATACAGAGACGAAGATGGTGAATCTGACTTGGGCCCCCGTTGAAGGAGAAGGAATCACTTATAGAGTGTACCGGAAAGAAGCTTCCGAGCCGGAAGCGACCAGACTTATGGATGCACTGGATGCAGCGGGAACGGATGATATGAGTGTTCAGCCGGGTATGACTTATCAGTATTACGTTACGGCCTATGACCCTAACAATGAAGTGGAGAGCGCTCCTTCCGATAAATTATCGGTTGAGATTCCGGCGGAAGAGCTAACATTGCCTGAATTGCCATCAGAACCAGGTGAAGAAACACCGCCACCAGACGGCGGCGAGCCGCCGATCGAAGGCGGGGATCCTGGCACGAATCAACCGGGGAATGGCAGCGGGAATCCGAACAATGGCGGGTCGACACCTCCTGATGGCGGGAATCAGAATGGAGGCAATGGCAACAGCAACGGCAACGGCAACGGCAGCGGCAACGGCAGCGGTAACGGAGCGGGGGGCGATGGCGCGACGACCGGTCCGATCGACAATGGAAACGGATCGAATGAAGGGACTCCGCCGGCGAATAACTCGGGAACCGGCGGCAATCTGGAGGTACAGAACGTGCCGGGTCAAGAAACGCTGCCCAAGTCGGTGGATAATTCAACTTCTGCCGAAGGTGAGTTTGTAAATTAGCAGATAATTTTGGAGGTAACAAGATGCGTCTCAAGAAATGGTCGATGATCTTATTGGCTGCGACAGCTATGGTTGTGCTGGCCGGCTGCGGAACGAAAGCAGGAACGAATACAACAGCTGGAGGTACGAATAATACCGGCACCGAAGCAGGGGAAACACAGAAATCGTGGTCCAAGATGCCGGCGATGGCCATAGACGAGTCAAAGACCTACTTGGCTCACTTCAAAACAAGCAAAGGCGATTTTACGGCAGAGCTCTATGCCAAGGATGCGCCAAAAACGGTCAACAGCTTCGTCTTCTTGTCCAAAGAAAAGTTCTACGAAGGTGTGAAGGTACACCGTGTCATTGAAACATTCATGATTCAAACCGGTGACCCTAAGGGCAATGGAACAGGCGGTCCGGGCTACACCGTACCGGACGAGCTGAAGAACGGTCATACGTACGAAGAAGGAACGCTTGCAATGGCCAACGCCGGTCCAAATACGAACGGCAGCCAATTCTTCATCTGTACAGGGCCTGATTTGGAAGGGTTGAACGCCAATCCGAATTACTCGATCTTCGGTAAAGTGGTTGAAGGCATGGATGTCGTCCATTCGATCGCCAAAGTGCCCGTAGAAGCGGCTAACGGTGAGGTTAGCAAGCCCAAAGAAGAGATTACGATTAATTCGATCACGATTGAAGAAAAATAGGTACTACACACAACAAGGAGAGCGGCTAACGCTCTCCTTTGTTGATTAAAGTTTAGCATCAGCAAGAGGACAACTGGAGAACTTGGTTTATTTTATAGGCCTGCTGGAGATGGACGGTAAGTTGTGGTAAGCTTTTTTTAAACGATAAACGCCAACACATATCGATACGGTGATTGGGATCCTAATGGAAAGGTCGTACCGTATGAAAAGAAAATTTTCAGACCGAGCCAACTGGCGGCGTATCCTTCGGAAGAGCTACACATGCCTCACGATGGATGGCGACGAGTTTAGAGGACTTGTGACGCTGTATCGCATTCATGAATTACGCGAACCGCTTTGGAAAGAATACAATGGTCGCAGGCTATGCTTAGCAGACCGCGGGTATCTTTGGATGCAGCATTTTCCCAGGGGAGAGCACTTCGTCGTCACGACGATGTTCGACGATAAGAATCGTGTCGTTCAATGGTATATCGATATCTGCAAGACGCAGGGACTGACCGATCAGCAGGTTCCGTGGTTTGACGATCTGTACTTGGACGTCGTCGTGCTGCCGAGCGGGGAAGTGTTTCTGCTCGATGAGGATGAGCTGGAGGATGCCGTGCGACAAGGGTCAATAAGCAATAAGGACGCAGCGCTCGCCAGGAAGACCGCAGGGCGGCTGTTGTCAGCAATCAAGAGCGGCAGGTTCCGTTATTTCACGCTTAGCTTGAAGCATCGGAAGACGCTTGTTGCTCAGAATGGCGAGGTCGGCGAGTCATGAAGCCTGTTGTTAAACCACGAAGCAAACCGCGCAAACGCAAACGGTTTCGTGCGACTGCGCGATTGCTTCGCATCTTCGCTTGGGTAGTGGCTCTTGGCATATTCTGGTGCGGGTACCTGCTATGGATGATTAACAGCTATGATCCGCCCAAACCGATGCCAAAGGCTGATGCAGCAATCGTGCTAGGGGCAGCATTATGGGATAATAAGCCAAGCCCGGGTTTACAGGAGCGGCTTGATCATGCGCTGCAGTTGTACAAGCAGGGGACGGTCTCAAGTCTTATCCTGACCGGCGGTCTTGATCATAATGGATCTACGCTAACCGAGGCTGAAGGGATGCGGGATTATTTGCTTCAAAAAGGTGTGCCGGCTGAGAAGATGGTGCTGGAGAACGATGCCAGGAGCACCTATGAGAATTTACTCTTCAGCAAGCCGCTCGCCCAGCGCAACGGGTTCGATCGGCTTATTATTGTAACGCATGATTATCATGCGCCCAGATCGGCGGACATCGCCAATTTTATCGGATATAAGAATACCGTTACTTCCGGATTCAAATCGAAGGTGCTGTCTACCGCTTACAATCAGTCACGAGAGGTGCTCGCCTTTACGAAGTGGAAGATGGACGCTTTTCTCATGTTGATCGGAATTCGTTCCCCGAACAGTTTCTAGAAAGGTTGTTTCAGGGGCCGCCAAAACTGTTAATATGCCTCGTTTCGCTAGAATACAATGGATAAAGCGGCGAGTGCAAGTAGAGGATGGCGTGAGATTCACGCTTGCTTCGCAGCCGATAATGCGGATACGAGGGCAGGTGAACGAGCGGATGAACGAGCGTATTGTGTCTGCTGGTCAGACGGGCAGTGCGAGGCCATCACGTCAAATTAATGTAGTGCTGCGCAGTCACGAGCCTTTCGCATCTGGCAGCAGTGCTCAGGCGCAAGTGCAGCCTCAACTGGTAGAGAGTGAACCGGCGGTGGCCGTCAAGCCAGCGATATCCGGCGACCCCTTCGCGGAGATCAGCCGGGAGCTGGAGCCAATGATCGGGCTGGAGAACATTAAACTTCTTATCTATGAGATATTCGCGCTGCTGCAAATCAGCAGAATGAGGACCGACGCTGGATTAGCGGGCGGCTCACATGTATACCATATGATATTCAAGGGGAATCCCGGAACCGGAAAAACGACGATCGCGCGAATTGTTGCCAAGCTGTTCAACAAGATGGGCGTCCTGTCCAAAGGTCATCTGATTGAAGTAGAGCGGGCCGATCTGGTCGGAGAATATATCGGTCATACCGCTCAAAAAACGCGTGATCTTGTCCGGAAGGCGCTTGGCGGCGTCTTGTTCGTGGATGAAGCGTATAGTCTTGCGCGCGGCGGTGAGAAGGATTTCGGCAAGGAAGCAATTGACACGCTCGTCAAGTCGATGGAGGATCACCGGAATCAGTTTGTTCTCATCTTAGCCGGATATCCGCTGGAAATCGATCATTTTCTAATGACCAATCCCGGGCTGCCTTCGCGCTTCCCGATACAGATCGAGTTTCCCGATTATACGATCGATCAGCTGATCCAAATTGCGGAGCTGATGGCCAAGGAAAGAGACTACTGTTTGATGCCACAGTCGTTGTTCAAGCTCAGACAGCATCTGATGCAGGAGAAGACGGCTTCACTGTATTCATTCAGCAATGCGCGGTATGTAAGGAACACGATCGAGAAGGCGTTTCGTCATCAAGCGGTCCGGCTGCTCACCCAATATCCAAGCAACTCGCCGGGCAAGCAGGAATTAATGGCGATCCGGCCGGAAGATTTAAAGTGGGAATCGAAATAATAAGGTTGAGAAGGGGGTTCTTGTTGCTGGATGAGACAATCGACTTATGATACCGAAACCGGTCTTCGTGACAAGGCCGTGCTAATTAGTTTGGTTACGTCGTCTATTAAACGCGGATCGGTCGATCCGGAGCACTCGCTGCAGGAGCTTATCAGCTTAACGGAGACGGCCGGCGTGGAAGTGCTGACGACGATAACGCAGAATAAGGAAACACCCGATAGCAAGTGGTTTATCGGTAAGGGCAAGGTTGAGGAGCTTCGCGCAGTTGCAGACGAGCTGGGGGCGACGACGGCTATCTTCGACCAGGAGCTCTCTGGAGCGCAAGTGCGCAACCTGGAGCAAACACTCGATTTGAAGATCATTGACCGTACACAGCTCATTCTCGATATATTTGCTCAGCGTGCCAAGACTCGGGAAGGCATTATCCAAGTCGAGCTTGCTCAGCTGAGTTATCTGCTGCCGCGCCTGTCCGGACATGGGAAGAATCTTTCCCGTTTGGGCGGGGGGATCGGGACGAGGGGTCCAGGTGAAACAAAGCTGGAGACCGACCGCCGCCATATCCGCGATCGGATTTCGGATTTGAAAGCCCAGCTCGATGAAGTGGTGCGGCATCGCAAGATCTATCGCGAGCGAAGACGCAAGACGGGCGTACTACAGGTAGCGCTGGTCGGCTACACGAATGCAGGTAAATCAACGCTGCTGCGCGAACTGACCCAAGCAGACGTATACGTGGAGAATCAATTGTTCGCTACACTGGATCCGACTTCACGCACGTTGGAGCTCCCCAGCGGCAAAGAAGTCGTTCTCACCGACACGGTCGGTTTCATTCAGAATTTGCCGCATGATCTCATTGCCGCTTTCCGTGCAACATTAGAAGAAGTGAATGAGGCTGATCTAGTGCTGCATGTGGTCGACAGTTCCTCACCTATGCGGGATGAACAGATGGCCGTCGTACAAGATATACTCGGAGAACTAGGCGCCTCGGGCAAACAGCAGCTGACGCTGTACAACAAAATTGACCAATGCACGGGCGATTGTTCGGTGTTGCTTCCAACAGGGGGCAAGGACACGCTTGTCATGAGTGCCTATAATGCGGATGATCTCGAGCGGCTTCGTCAAACCATTCAAGATAAATTAACCGGTGATACGCTAACCTATATCTTCCCGGCGGAGCGCGGCGATTTGATTTCGCTTGCTTATCGGATCGGCGAAGTGGTTGGCCAGGAAGTAGACGGAGAATCCCTCCGCGTCACCGTAGACTTAAATAAACAGGATTATGAGGTGCATGGCTACAAGCTTGAAGCTTACGCCGAGCAGCATAGCAGTGTCCAACAAGCAGAGGAGCGAATATAGGCAGTGGAGCGGCAAGAACAGCATTCAGAGAATGAACAGACGCAATGGGAAATACTTACGGGCTTAGCGCAGGTGACCGAAGAACAGGTGTATGGTGTATTCCGCGATATGGATTCGGTATCGGAACGCAATCAATGGAAGGTGATTCGCGCCTTTCAGAAGCACCGTGTCAGCGATTATCACTTCAACGGCTCGACAGGTTATGGCTACAGTGACAGAGGGCGGGAGATACTGGATTTGGTCTATGCCGATGTATTCGGCGCCGAAGCAGCACTCGTCCGTCCGCACTTTGTATCCGGTACGCACACCATAAGCTGCGCACTATTCGGACTGCTCAGACCCGGCGATGATCTGCTCTATATTACCGGTCGTCCCTACGATACCCTTCACAAGGTAATCGGCAAGCCGGGAGATGGTACCGGCTCGCTGCAGGATTTTGGCATCGGCTACAAAGAGGTCGGTCTGAAGCAGGATGGCAGCGTGAATTGGGATGGGGTAGCCTCACTTATTAATGAACGGACGAAGGTTATCGGCATCCAGCGCTCACGCGGATATGATTGGCGCTCCTCGTTTACTGTTTCAGATATTGCCGAAATGGTTAAACGTGTCAAGGAGCTTAAACCGGACGTTCTCGTCTTCGTTGACAATTGCTATGGGGAGTTTACGGAGGAGCTTGAGCCGACAGAGGTTGGCGTTGATTTAATGGCAGGCTCGCTCATTAAGAATCCAGGTGGAGGGATCGCCCCTACGGGCGGATATGTTGCAGGCAAGCGCGAAGCGGTTGAGCTAACCGCTTTCCGCCTGACCGCACCGGGAATCGGTGGCGAAGTAGGTGCTACGCTAGGCACGCTTCGTGCGATGTACCAAGGCCTTTTCCTAGCCCCGCACATGGTTGGACAAGCACTAAAAGGCAGTGTTTTTGCGTCCGCCATGTTCGAGAAGCTGGGTTTCGTCAGCAATCCCCGCTGGGATGCTCCGCGTACGGATCTCATACAAGCCGTGAAGTTTACAGATCCCGAGCAGCTCATCGCGTTCGTCCAAGGAGTTCAACGGGCTGCTGCAGTCGATGCGCATGTCGTACCGGAGCCTTGGGACATGCCAGGGTATGAGCATCCTGTCATAATGGCTGCCGGCACCTTCATGCAGGGGGGAAGCTTGGAGCTATCGGCCGACGCACCCATCCGGGAACCTTACATAGCCTACATGCAGGGTGGCTTAACTTACGCCCATGTTAAATTCGGTGTTCTGAACGCTTTGTCCACATTAGCAGAGAGAAAGTTGATTGTAATTAAACCTTACATAACTTGACATGTTTATCGTTGGGCGGTACAATAGGTTTATATTACAGACACTGGAAGGTTGATGGGGACATGGGTGACGAAATACGCAGAAATATGGCGCTTTTTCCGATCGGCATCGTCATGAAGCTAACGGATTTATCTGCTCGACAAATTCGTTACTATGAACAGCATGAATTGATCGTTCCGGCGCGAACCTCCGGCAATCAGCGGTTATTCTCTTTTAACGATGTCGAGCGCTTGCTGGAGATCAAATCGTTAATCGAGAAGGGCGTTAATATAGCCGGTATTAAACAAGTTATGAATCCCGTAACGAGGGAATCGGAAGAAGCGACCGTCGTCAGCGAGCTGTCGGAAGTGAAACGGCGCGAACTGTCTGAAACCCAACTACATCGCATGTTGAAGCAGCAGCTGCTGGAGAAACGTCCCGGCAAAGCATCGATGATTCAAGGTCAATTGTCCCATTTCTATACAAAGAAATAATATTTTATAGTATTCAGAGGAGATGAACCCATGAGCTACACTGCAGAAGATATCAAGCGTATTGCCAAGGAACAGAATGTCCGTTTTATCCGCCTACAATTTACTGACTTGTTGGGAACGATCAAGAACGTAGAGATTCCAATCAGTCAATTAGAGAAAGCACTCGATAACAAAATGATGTTCGATGGATCTTCCATTGAGGGTTACGTTCGTATCGAGGAGTCCGATATGTACCTTTATCCGGACCTCGATACGTGGGTTGTATTCCCATGGGTAACGGAAGATCGCGTTGCACGGTTGATCTGTGACGTTTATATGCCGGATGGCACGCCATTCGCAGGCGACCCGCGCGGTATTCTGAAGCGGGTGCTTAAGGAAGCCGAAGAGCTTGGCTTTACGGCTATGAACGTTGGTCCAGAGCCTGAGTTCTTCCTATTCAAGACAGACGCCAAAGGCGAACCAACGCTGGAACTGAACGACCAAGGCGGATATTTCGACTTGGCTCCTACTGATCTAGGCGAGAACTGCCGTCGCGAGATCGTACTGACCCTGGAAGAAATGGGCTTTGAAATCGAAGCCTCCCATCATGAGGTTGCACCAGGTCAGCACGAGATCGACTTCAAATATGCGGACGCTATTAAAGCGGCCGACCAAATTCAAACCTTTAAGCTTGTCGTTAAGACGGTTGCCCGTCAGCATGGCTTGCATGCGACATTCATGCCTAAGCCGCTGTTTGGTGTTAACGGCTCTGGCATGCACTGTCACCAATCCCTATTCCAAGGCAAGAAGAACGCCTTCTATGATGAGAACGACAAACTCGGCTTGAGCCAAACAGCTCGTCATTATATGGCCGGAATTCTCAAGCATGCACGCGCATTCGCCGCTATTACGAATCCAACGGTGAACTCCTATAAGCGTCTGGTGCCTGGTTATGAAGCGCCGTGCTATGTAGCCTGGTCAGCAAGCAACCGCAGCCCGATGATCCGTATTCCAGCGTCACGCGGCCTCAGCACGCGCATCGAGGTTCGCAATCCGGATCCAGCTGCCAACCCATACTTGGCTCTGGCAGTCATGCTTAAAGCGGGTCTTGACGGTATTCAGAACAAGCTGTCCGTACCGGCTCCAACGGATCGCAACATCTATGTGATGACCGATGAAGAACGGATTGATGAGGGGATCCCTAGCTTGCCGCTTAACCTGAAGGAAGGTCTTGAAGAGATGCTCCGCAGCGAAGTGATCTGCGACGCGCTTGGCGACCATGCTCTTGCCCATTTCTACGAGCTTAAAGAAATCGAGTGGGATATGTACCGCACCCAGGTTCACCAATGGGAACGCGATCAATATTTGACACTGTATTAGTATAAGCCATCCCTTGCGCCTCCTAGGTGCGGGGGATTTTCTTTGAGCAGCAGTTTCAACGTTCTATCAAAATGCTTGCCGAGATTATGTCAATGAAGGAGGAACGCTTATGTTAGCCGTAATTAGTAAAGAGGATGATCGTTATCTCGTCCGGTTCGAACGTGATCTCCCGAATTCCGTTGAGCAGGTTTGGGCGTGGCTGACAGAGAACGATAAGCTTGTCCAGTGGTTCACTGAGCTTCGGGTTGAAGAGCTTCGAGAAGGCGGCTTCATGAAGTTTGATATGCAGGACGGAACGTTCGAAGAGCTTGAAATCATCGAGCTTAAGCTTGGGTCAATATTGGAGTTCACGTGGGCAGAAGATCGAGTTCGATTCGAGCTATACCCAGAGACGGGAGGCTGCCGTCTTGTGTTGATCGAGAAGATAAACAAGATTACGAATCATACCCCTAAGGATATCGCCGGTTGGGACGTATGTTTGGACGTTATCGAAGCACTGCTGGATGGCCGGGCAATAGCGTCCAGAAAGGATAGTTGGAAAGTAAAGTACGAGGCGTATGTACAAGTTTTTGAGAAGCTGACACCAAACTAACCGAATTAGCACTTAACCTGTTGAAATGTGTGCATGAGCCTTGCGGTTTTGATGATGTCGTTCATGAGCATAAAAGAAGGGGCTGTCCACCAATCGCTTATGCAGCGGTTGGTGGACAGCCCCTTCGTGTTGCGGGACCTAGTGAATGTCCCGAAAAAGTCCGATGACTTTGCCCAGAATGGTGACGTTTCGTAAACGGATAGGCTCCATGCTAGCGTTCTCGGGCTGGAGTCGGATGTGATCCTTCTCTTTGTAGAATGTCTTCACGGTTGCTTCATCGTCTTCTGTCATGGCCACAACGATATCGCCGTTGCTTGCGGTTTGTTGTTGGCGGACAATAACATAGTCCCCGTCATGGATACCGGCCTCGATCATACTTTCACCCATGATGTTCAGAATGAAGACGGTATCGTCTCCCACGCGATCGGCCGGCAGCGGGAAGTAGTCTTCGATATTCTCCATTGCGGTAATTGGCATACCAGCCGTGACTTTACCGACGACAGGTACTTTTGCGATAGCAAGAGGGAAAGGCAGATCTGTCATGTCCTGATCCAAAATTTCAATTGCCCTTGGTTTGGTGGGATCTCGCCGAATCAAACCTTTCTTCTCCAATCGGTCCAGGTGGCCGTGGACGGTTGAGCTTGAAGCAAGTCCGACCGATTCGCCGATCTCACGAACGGAAGGCGGGTAGCCCTTCTCCCGAACCTCGGTCTTAATGAATTCAAGTATCGCCTGCTGGCGGTTGGAAAGTTTCGACACCGGAATCACTCCATAAGTTCATTTGTGTCAAATTATAACACAGAACCGGAGTTCGTACAAACATAAGTTCGAGAAACAGAGGTTCGTATTTTCATGGGAACAAATGTTCCAAAAGTGATTGACACCAAACGAATGTTCGTGTTATTCTAATTTCAGCAAGAACAGAACAAACGTTTGGGGTGCTGAGATATGATGACAACAATTTCTTCTTATAATTATAATAAAGACCGAGTGAATGCTAGCAACCGAGTGAAACGGCCTGCCAATGAGCGTCGTGTTGAGAGAATGATGCTTCGTCTGGCAGTAGTAAGCGTGTTTTTCATCCTATTATTCTTTGGCCTTACCTTAATGAAGGGCCTTGCCAGTGGAGGGGAACCTGCCGCACCGATGGCAGGAGAGAAGGTCATTGTTGTAGGCGCAGGAGACACCTTATGGAAGATAGCTGGCACCGTCCGCGAGAGCGGTGACGATTTGCGGCGCATCGTATATGACTTGAAGGAGCGCAATCAACTCACCAGCAGCATGCTTAAAGTAGGTCAAACCTTAATCGTACCGGCGGACTAAGAGTCCGCCGTTTTTTTGTGCTTTTCTTGACAATGGGACTTTAAAAGTGTCAAAGTAAAGAGTGGAATATAGGTGCTTGGGAACACAGGAAGGGAGTCTTTGCGTTGGAGAAATTAATCGCAAGAATCAATGAATTGGCAAGGAAACAAAAAACGGTCGGGTTGACGGAAGAAGAGACACTCGAAAGAGCAGAGCTTCGGCGTCAATATTTAGACAACTTCAAACGAAACTTCCGCGTCCAGCTGGATAGTATTACAGTGGTTGATAATGACGATAGCGTGAAGCATTAATTAAAGCCTTCGAACACAAGCCAACAAGGAGGGGATTTGGCATGCAATACCGACTATTAGGACGAAGCGGGCTAGCTGTCTCCGAGCTATGTCTTGGAACGATGACTTTCGGCAATACAACGAATGAAGCAGATTCCATTGAAATGATGAACCGTTTTATGGAGAAGGGCGGGAACTTCTTAGATACGGCTGATGTCTACGTATCCGGCCGTTCCGAGGAAATCGTCGGCAAAGCAATAAAAAACCGCCGCTCAGAGGTCGTTCTAGCTACGAAGGTGCGTATGAATACCGCTGACCACCCTAATGGTGCCGGTATATCCCGTAAGCATATTATGGACGGAATCGACGCAAGCTTGAAGCGTCTGCAAACGGACTATATTGATTTGTATCAGGTTCATGTATGGGATCATGCTACACCGATCGAGGAAACGCTTCGAACCTTGGATGATCTGGTTACATCCGGGAAGGTACGCTACATCGGTTGTTCGAATTTCTTTGCCTGGCAGCTCATGAAATCGCTCGCTTGCAGCGATGCCAATCGTTATGTCCGGTTCATATCCATTCAGCCGCAGTACAGTCTGGTTAGCCGCGAGATGGATCGGGAGATGATGTCGCTATGTGCGGAAGAGAATGTGGGGATCATCCCATGGGCGCCGCTGGGCGGAGGCTTTCTGACCGGCCGCTATACGCGCGAGGAACCAACGGAGGGACGGCTTACCTCCAAGGTAGGTGAGAGCTCGTGGGCTTTAAGAAACACGGAGAAAAACTTTGCAGTACTGGATGCTGTGTCGGATAGCGCGCGGCAATTGGACAAGACACCATCGCAGATTGCGCTAAGGTGGCTGCTCCAACGGCAAGGCATTACATCGCCGATATTCGGGGCCCGAACACTAGAGCAGTTCGAAGATAATATGGGGGCCATTGGGTGGTCGATGCCGCAAGAATTGTGGGATGGGCTGGATGAAGTAAGCTCGCTGCCATCCGAATATCCGAACCGCTTTATCGCCAAGTTCGCCAGACCTTATTAAGGCAAGTATAATGGTATAATACTTGTATTACCAGTTAGGTTACATATGATTAGGAGGAACACCATTGTCATCGCGATCTTGGGAACGGAAAGTCCGTAAGAATCAAACTCAGCTCAACAAGCAGCGTAAGAAGCAAGGACAGGCGCCGCTGAACGTCAACACGTCGTCAGCACCGAAGATGGATGTCTATAAAGGCAGAAGCATTATCATGCCGGCCTTCCTTATTCTGTTCACGGCATCCTTCGTGATGTTATCCACGACGTCGGGCGCATACAAAACGTCCGGCTCGCTTTATTGGATTACAGTGGGCTGCTATATTTTACTGGCAGGCTTGTTTATTCTGAGACGCCCCTACTTGGCAGTCGGCAAAGACTTTGTCAAAACGCGTCGTTTCGGCGGCGACCGAACGTTGTATGCCGGCTCGATCAAGGCGATTAACGTACAATCGGGCAGTATCGTGATTGAACAGGTGAAGGGGACCAACTGGGTGTTTACGCGGTTGATCAACCGTTATCCGACCGACCTAATGGCAGAGCGTCTGCGTACATTCGCGTCTGCGAACAACATTACCATCAACGAGAAATAAATGACGACTGGAGTGGGCAAAAGCAATATGGCTAAGAAAGCGGTCTTATTCGATTTGGATGATACGTTGCTATGGGATGACCGCAGCGTAAAGGAAGCATTCCAGGCAACATGCGAAGCAGCGGCGGCGAAGACGGGGATCGATGCTTCGGCTCTTGAAGAGGAGGTTCGCCGGGCAGCGCGTGAATTGTACGAAACCTATGAAACGTTTCCCTTCACAAAAATGATCGGAATCAACCCCTTTGAGGGGCTATGGGCAAATTTCACGGGTGGAGAACAAGAGGAGTTTCGCAAGCTGCAGAAGCTTGCACCCGGGTACCGCCGGGATGCGTGGACAAGAGGGCTTCGGGCGCTAGGAATTAACGATGAGCAGCTCGGTGCTGAGCTGGCGGAGCAATTTCCGGCAGAACGCCGCAGTCGGCCGATCATATACGAAGAAACATTCCGTGTGCTGGACAAGCTGAAGGGTCAATACAAGCTGCTTCTGCTTACCAACGGATCACCAGATTTACAGAAAGAGAAGCTCGATGGTGTTCCGGAGCTAATCCCGTATTTTGATCATATTATAATTTCCGGTGAATTCGGACAAGGTAAGCCTGCTGCTCCTATATTCAAGCATGCGCTTGAGAGGCTCGGGATCGAGCCCGAGGACGGAATTATGGTCGGCGATAAGCTGACGACGGATATACTTGGAGCGAATACGATCGGGATGACGTCAGTCTGGATTAATCGTCATGGTATGCAGCGCTCGGATGAAATCATTCCTAGCCATGAGATTACGCATCTGGAAGAATTACTCCCACTGCTTGTTTAGAGAAATAGAACCAATACAAAACCCGCTCTTCCATCGCCTTATTGCGAAGGAAGAGCGGGTTTTGTGCATGAGACATCGAATATAATCGTATTATGCCTTCGATTTCTGGAAGGTCGGGTCGTCGAACGGCTGTGCGATCCAGCCTTCAGTTTCAATAAAGAGGCGAACCGCCACGATTTGCCGGTTATCCATTAACGTGAAGAAGTGCGGCTTATGCTCCGGTACGGAGATGACGTCTCCAGCTGTAAGCTCAACGTCGAAATAGCCGACATCGTCCGTACCTTTAATGATGAAGATGCCGCGGCCAGCCGTAATTGCGCGTACCTCGTCTTCTGTATGGGTATGGACTTGTTCGAATTTGACAAGCAGCTCATTCAGATTTGGGGTTGCATCGGACAATGCGATGATATCCCATGTCAGATATCCGCGGCGCGAAGCCAGATCACGGATCTCCGAGTCAAATGTCGATAAGATTTGTTGTTTGTCTTCGTCGCTCAATATGAATTTCTCCTGAAGCTCGGCGGGCAGCTTGGCAGGATTCCAATGCTCGTACAAAACCTCTTGTTTCTCTAGAAAAGCGCGGACATTCTCCTCGCCTTGGATCCGTTCATCCGTGTTGCGAACGCGAATTTCAGCCATCCCAAATCCCTCATTTCCAATATTCTTATTTCCGATAAGGATAATTATAATATAAATCAAAAAGACTGTCGACATTAGAACCTTTTCACCTGTTGTCGATTCTGTTAGACTAAGGATTAATGATTTTTTTGACGGAAGGAAGTACGCGGATGATGAAGCCAACCATACAAGAGTTAATGAAACAACGTATATTGATCCTCGATGGCGCAATGGGAACGATGATTCAGCAGCGCGATTTGACGGATGCCGACTTCGGCGGAGAAGAGCTCGACGGCTGTAACGAGATGCTTGTATTGACCAGACCGGATGTTATTCGAGATATCCATGAGGAATATTTGGCTGCCGGCGCTGACATTATTGAGACGAATACATTCGGGGCGACAAGTGTAGTTCTCGCCGAATATGACATATCGGACAAAGCGCGTGAAATTAACTTAGCCGCGGCATTAATTGCGAAGGAAGCAGTGGATAAATTCTCAACCCCAGAACATCCGCGATACGTCGCAGGCGCATTGGGCCCTACAACGAAGACGCTGTCCGTAACAGGCGGCGTAACGTTCGATGAACTGGTCGAGAGCTATTATGAGCAAGCGGTTGCACTTATCGAGGGCGGCGTAGACGTTCTGCTCCTCGAGACCTCCCAAGATACGCTGAACGTGAAAGCAGGCAGCATTGGGATCCGCAAGTCGTTCGAAACGACGGGAAAAGAGCTTCCGATTATGATCTCCGGCACGATTGAGCCTATGGGTACGACCCTCGCCGGCCAGAATATCGAATCCTTCTATATCTCGCTCGAGCATTTGAATCCGATATCCATGGGACTGAACTGTGCGACGGGACCAGAGTTCATGCGCGACCATATTCGCTCCTTGTCGGCTATATCCAGAGCGGCCATCAGCTGTTATCCGAATGCCGGACTTCCGGATGAGAACGGTCAGTACCATGAATCACCGGAATCGCTTGCGCGTAAAGTGGCTGCATTCGCGGAACAGGGCTGGCTCAACATCGCCGGCGGATGCTGCGGTACGACGCCCGAACACATCCGGGTTATGGCGGAGACGCTGGCCAATTATGCGCCACGCACGCAGATGGGTGATCATCCACCGGCCGTATCGGGTATTGAGACGGTATACATCGAAGAAGACAACCGCCCGATCATGATTGGCGAACGGACGAATATCTCCGGCTCCAGAAAGTTCAAGCGGCTGATCAAGGAAGGGAAGTTCGACGAAGCTTCCGAGGTTGCGCGTGCGCAAGTGAAGGGCGGCGCGCATATTATCGACATCAACCTTCAAGATACGGATATCGACGAAACCTATGCGGTCAACGAGTTTCTGCCGCAGGTTGTGAAGAAAATCAAAGTACCGCTTATGCTCGACTCTACCTATGACGAAATCATTGAGCTGGGGCTCAAATATTCCCAAGGTAAGGCGATCATCAATTCGATTAATCTGGAGGATGGAGAGTCTAAGTTTGAGAAGATCCTCCCGCTTATTCATCGCTATGGCGCTGCAGTCGTATGTATTCTCATCGATGAGCGCGGACAAGCGGTTACCCGCGAAGCCAAGATGGAAGTGGCAACAAGGTCTTATGAGCTGTTGGTTCATAAATATGGGATGAATCCGGAGGATATTATTTTCGATCCCAACATGTTCCCGGTCGGCTCGGGAGATCCGCAATATATCGGTTCTGCCGTTGAGACGATCGAAGGCATTCGCATGATTAAGGAAAAATATCCAAAGGCCAAGACGATCCTAGGACTCAGTAACATATCCTTCGGCTTGCCGGATGCGGGGCGTGAGGTGCTCAACTCCGTGTACTTGTACCACTGCACGAAAGCAGGTCTTGATTACGCCATCGTAAACACGGAGAAATTAGAGCGTTACGCTTCCATCTCCGAAGAGGATCGCAGACTGGCAGAGGACCTGATCTACAATACGAACGATCAGACGCTCGCCGCTTTCGTTGCCGCATTCCGCGACAAGAAGATCGCTAAGAAAGAGAAATCATCGAATTTAACGCTCGAAGAGCGGTTAGCTTCGTATGTCGTCGAAGGCACGAAGGAAGGGCTCATACCCGATCTCGACTTAGCCTTGAAGAAATACAGCGCCCTTGATGTGATTAACGGGCCATTGATGCGAGGCATGGAAGAAGTAGGCCGATTGTTCAATAACAATGAGCTTATCGTAGCGGAGGTGCTGCAGAGCGCCGAGGTTATGAAAGCATCGGTATCCTACCTGGAACCGTTCATGGAGAAGAACGAATCCTCCGTGAAGGGGAAGATCATACTTGCTACAGTCAAAGGCGATGTACATGATATCGGTAAAAACCTGGTTGAGATCATTCTATCCAATAATGGTTATAAGATCATCAATCTCGGCATCAAGGTACCGCCGGAGCAGCTCATTGAAGCCTATCGGAAGGAAAAAGCAGACGCCATCGGTCTATCCGGACTGCTCGTTAAATCAGCTCAGCAAATGGTCATTACAGCCCAGGATTTGCGCGCAGTGGGCATTGACGTCCCGATCATGGTTGGCGGGGCAGCGCTGACTCGCAAATTCGCGAATACGAGAATCAGCCCGGATTATGACGGCCTTGTCTTATACGCGAAGGACGCCATGGATGGCTTGGATATTGCCAACAAGCTGATGGATCCTGCCCATCGCCGGGTTTATGAAGAAGAGCAAGCCGCGTTCAAAGCAGCGGCAATCGCCGTATTGGACGAAAAACCGTCGGCACCGGAAGTGCTAAGCACGGTTCGTTCGAAGACATCGACGGATGCGCCGGTTTATCTGCCGCCGGACATGGATCGACATGTTCTGCGTAACGTTCCAATTCCGCACATCGTTCCTTACGTGAACATGCAGATGCTGCTTGGGCATCATCTGGGCTTGAAGGGCAGAGTCGAGCAGCTGCTTAAGGAAGGCAATGAGAAGGCGCTGCAGATGAAGGAAACGGTGGATGGCATTATACAAGAGGCAGTCACAAGCGGTATTATTCGCGCACACGGCATGTACCGGTTCTTCCCGGCCCAATCGTCGGGGAACGATGTTATCATTTACGATCCGCAGGAGCCGAGCCGTGAAATCAAGCGGTTCTCGTTTCCGCGTCAGCAGGTCGAGCCGTTCCTCTGTCTGAGCGACTACTTAAAATCGGTCGACAGCGGCGTGATGGACTACGTAGGCTTTCTCGTCGTAACCGCAGGGGAAGGGATTCGCGAGCTTGCTAACGAATGGAAGGATAAGGGTGATTATTTACGATCGCATGCCCTTCAATCCGTTGCACTCGAAATAGCGGAAGGACTCGCGGAACGCGTCCATCATATGATGCGCGACACATGGGGGTACCCGGATCCGGATGATATGACAATGAAGCAGCGGCTGCAAGCAAGGTATCAGGGCGTTCGCGTATCGTTCGGCTATCCTGCATGTCCGAATCTGGAGGATCAAGAGCCGTTATTCGATCTGTTGAAGCCGGAGGATATTGGTGTTCAGTTGACGGAAGGTTACATGATGGAGCCGGAAGCATCCGTTTCTGCGATGGTATTCTCCCATCCAGAAGCGCATTATTTCAACGTGGAGAAAGCGGAGAGACCGGAGAGAACCTAATTCGGGTCGATATTTACCCTGCATCCATGCATACGAAACGCTGCCATTGCATACCCTCCAAAACGCGGGATTCATTTTGCGTCTTGGAGGGTATTGCTATACAGACACCGGAGGTGGAAAAGGAACGATGCATATTCAATTTCTCGGAACGAGCGCCGGCAGGCCTACAAAGTCACGCAACGTTACCTCGGCCGCATTCGTGCATTCCGAGCCGGCCAGCGGCTTCTGGCTGTTTGACGCCGGCGAAGGCACGCAGCAGCAGATGTTTGGAACCAAGCTCAAGCTCAATAAGCTTGAAAAAATATTTGTTACGCATTTACACGGTGATCATATCTATGGCTTACCTGGATTATTAAGCAGCCGTTCCTATTTCGACGGAGCCGGACCGCTTGTCATGTACGGCCCCCCAGGTCTGCGGGCATTCATTGACGGAGTGTTTATGCATAGTGGAACCTACTTGGAATATGAGCTGACGGTGACGGAGATCGGGCCGGGCGTTATTATGGATGACGGTCATTATAGGGTGACAGCAGACGAATTAGTTCACAGGCTTCCTTCTTTTGGCTACCGTATTGAAGAGTCAGCGCAGAGCGGACAGCTTGATCTGGAACAATTAGCAAGAAGAGGGGTAGAGCCCGGACCGGCATATGGCAAGCTGAAAAGGGGCGAGGATATCATACTCCCTAGCGGTGAGCTAGTTCGGTCCGCGGAAGTCGTAGGTCCACCCGTACCCGGTCGTATTGTGACTATACTCGGGGACACCTGCCCTTGCGAGAATGGGATCGCACTTGCCAGGAATGCGGATCTGTTGGTTCATGAGGCTACCTTCGAATCGGGGATGGAAGAAAAAGCGACGGCTTACGGTCATTCGACGGTAAGGCAAGCCGCGCAAATTGCTGCTGATGCTGGCGCTAAGCAGCTTGCATTGACCCACTTTAGCTCCAGGTACGACGATGAAGCGATTACAGAGCTGATTGCCGAAGGCCAGAAGCTGTTTCCGAATATCGTAGCGGCTTACGATTACATGGAACTCCCGGTCCCAAGGCAATCGTCGTAGCGGATAGCCGGCGGGGCAGCGTTGACTTACCCCGCCATAACCGTTACAACCTGGTTACGCCCTTCCAGCTTTGCTTGGTACAAGGCTTTATCCGCCAGCTCAACGAGGCTTTCACCGGTTGATAAAGGGGAAGGGGTAATCGTAGCCACCCCGATGCTGACCGTGACGACAGTGGAGATTAACGATTTTTTATGGGGGATTCCTATATCCCTTACTGCCGTACATAACATTTCTCCGAATGCTCGTGCTGCTTCCGTGGTCGTCTTAGGGAGCAAGCAGACGAATTCTTCTCCTCCATAACGCGCGGCGAAATAGCCGTGATCTGCAGCAATTTGATCCAGAACCCCAGCTACCTTCTTCAAACAGGAATCCCCGACCTGATGGCCATAGGTGTCATTAAAGGCTTTGAAAAAATCAATATCGAGCATGATGACGGATAAGGGTACGGATTGATGTGCAGCTTCTGTCCATAACCTGCTGTACCGTTCATCAAAGCTGCGGCGGTTCCGAATTCCCGTCAATCCATCAAGCTTGGACAGCTTGCGGAACATTTCTTTGGCCTGCATGAGCCTGCCTTCGGTCTGTTTGCGCGCTGTCGCATTGCGGATAATGCCGCTGTAATGCATGAGGCCTCCCGTCTCCCAGCTGCTAATCGCAACTTCAATAGGGATCATGCTCAGATTCCGGTGCAAGCCTTCGAGCTCGATGGTTTGTCCAATTCCGCTCATCGTTTCATTGACCTTCGCATGCTCGAGCTGTTCGAGCAGCTTTGCCTTGTCGGAATCGGCAATGATAAAGCTGAAAGGAAGCCCCGCCGCTTCTTCCTCGGCATATCCGAACAAACGCTCCGCCCCCGTATTCCATAGCTCGATGTTTCCTTCATGATTAGCCACAATAATCGCATCATTGGATGAATGCATGATCGCATTGAACATGCTCTCCGATTCCTTCAGCGACATCATCAAGCTGATGAGAGGAACGACCTTCAAGATCGTTTCCAAGTCTTTGTCCTTGAAGTGACGCGGATATCGGGATGCAAGGTGAATCATGGCAATCGTCTTATCCTTATACACAATCGGAACATAGATTGAAGAGCGGATTCGCCGTTGATACTGCAGGTCTGCAGAACCTTCCGGACGGTTCTCCAGCCAATCCGGATAGCTCGCGATCTGGCCGTTCATGACCCGCTGGTGAGCGGAGAAATCCGTCAAGTGATGGGACCGGTTGATCATCATATATTCACCATCTACATATTGACAGACGCTCTTGCAATGATTATGGCTAATTAATACGATGCTGCCGGCTGAGCAGCGAAAGAGATGGATCATTTCTTTGAGGCTCGTGACATAGATGTCCGGAGCATCCGGTGATTGCCTGAACTTCTGGGTGAGCTCGCTTATGAAGGCGTTCACGCTGAAATTTTCGCTGGCCTGCTCGTAATAACGAATGAAGGCGGCTGTGAATATCGAGCTTATTGCTAATAAGGGAAGCAGCGATTGAAGAATAGGGCCGGCGGATGCACCGAGCAGATATAAGAACATGGCTGCGACGATTAAGAGGATCCAGGCTGTCCCGAAAGCCCATTTGTGCCAATATCGGCCAACTCTAGTGAATATAAGGCCGGCACCGACACTCATGATGATTGCGCCGATTGAAGCCGTCACGGAGGCAGAATAGATACCGCCATAAAAGAGGATCCGATATAAGGAGATGACGACAGCGGTCACGATGGCGGAGGGAATCCCGCCGAAATGTGCTGCGATCAAAATGGGAATTTGACGGATATCGATAATCACATTTTCGTCGAATCGGACGCTGAATATCATTAATAACAGGCTGTGAACACCCTGCAGGAAACCGAACCGAAGCTTGCCTATTGTCGAGCTCTTCATCAGATTATGCCGACTGCGGTAAGCGATGCTGAAGAGAAACAAGAACGAGACGAGGATAGTAATGTCTGTGATGAGGTCTTTTAAGATAAAAAGACCCTCCTTTCGAGATGAATGGTGCAATATCGACATATTACGACTGGCAAAAGATATGTATTCGACAAATTCGGCGGGATTCCTTCAAACATTTTCCATACCAATTTTCCAGCCGTTTTATAGCGGATTGCCGACCTTCTTGCATTGCGGACCGAACATGCATTCTGTACAATAGAGACAGTATATGTTTACGAGGGGAGTACGAGAACATGAACCGGTGGACGGGTAAAACTTCCGGTTTGGACGAGTGGCTGCAGATCCTTCGGCAGCAACCGGATATTATGGAGAATGTCACGCATTGGCATACGATACCGCCGCGTGCAGCCCGGACGGCTGCTATGTCCAAGGACATCCATCCGAAGCTGGCTGAGGCACTTGCGAGCCGGGGCATTCGAGAGCTGTTTGTTCATCAAGCCGAAGCGTATGAAGCGGTTCGCAGCGGCAAGCATGTCGTAACGGTCACACCTACGGCATCCGGCAAGACCTTATGCTATAACCTGCCGGTGCTTCAATCTCTGCTTGAGAACGATAGCGGCAGAGCGCTTTATTTATTTCCAACGAAGGCACTTGCTCAGGATCAAGTGGCCGAGCTGCAGGAGATTGCCGCAGCAATGGACGTAGATCTCAAGAGTCATACGTACGATGGCGATACGCCGCCTACCGTACGACAAGTCATTCGCAATGCGGGGCATATTGTAGTTACGAATCCGGATATGCTTCATTCGGCTATATTGCCGCACCACACCAAGTGGGTCAAGCTTTTCGAGAATATCAAATATATCGTAATCGATGAAGTGCATTCCTATCGCGGCGTGTTCGGCAGCCATGTCGCGAATGTGATCCGGAGACTGAAGCGGATTTGCCGATTTTATGGATCGAACCCGCAATTTATTTGTGCTTCTGCGACGATTGATAATCCCCGTGAGCACGCGGAGCGGCTGATCGGCGAAGAGGTTGCCCTTATCGACAATAACGGAGCCCCGGTGGGAGAGAAGAACTTCGTCTGCTATAACCCGCCGGTTGTGAATAAGCAGCTGGGCATACGCCGCAGCAGTGTGCTGGAATCACAAAAGCTGGCAGCAATGCTGCTGCGGCAGGGCGTACAGACGATCGTTTTTGCCCGCAGCCGGGTCAGGGTTGAATTATTGCTCACGTATTTGCAGGAGCTGGTGAAGGATGAGCTGGGCACGAAGACGATCCGCGGATATCGGGGCGGTTATTTGCCGCAGCTCCGGCGCGAAATCGAACGGGGGCTGCGAAGCGGCGAAATCCGCGGAGTCGTGAGCACGAATGCGCTTGAGCTTGGCATCGACATCGGTCAGCTGCAGGCATGCGTGATGAACGGGTACCCCGGCACGATCGCCAGCACATGGCAGCAATCGGGGCGGGCGGGCCGAAGACAAGGGACCTCCGTGACGTTCCTCGTCGCCAGCAGCAATCCGCTCGATCAGTATATGATTCAGAACCCGGACTTCTTCTTCAATCGACCTCCGGAGCGGGCGTTGATCCACCCGGACAATCTGCTCATTCTGATCGATCATGTGAAGTGTGCGGCTTACGAGCTGCCCTTCGAAGCGGGAGATAAGTTCGGCGAGGAACGGCTTGAGGATATGCTGGAATTCCTGGTTGAGGAGAAGGTGCTGCACCGTGTTCAAAACCGTTGGTATTGGATGGAGCAATCCTTCCCGGCACATGGGATCTCACTTCGTTCTGCCGCGCAAGAAAACTTCATCATTATCGATCTCACGAATGGCAGCCGCGTGCTTGGCGAGGTTGACCGGTTCAGTGCGCCTACGCTTATTCATGAGGAAGCCATCTATATCCATGAAGGTGTTCAATACCAAGTGGAGAAGCTTGATCATCCGGAAAAAAAAGCGTACGTGCGCGAAGTGGATGTCGACTATTATACGGATGCCAATATGGCGGTTGAGCTCAAGGTACTGCATGTCGACAAGGAGCATCAGTACGGTGAGCTGCTTCGGCAGTACGGAGAAGTAACCGTGAATGCAAAGGCAACGATTTTCAAAAAAATCCGTCTTCGTTCTCATGAGAACATCGGATCTGGGCCGATCCATCTGCCCGAAGAAGAGCTGCATACAAGCGGGTACTGGTTCTCGTTCAGCGAGGAGGCTGCTGCACGGAAGAATACGAATGATATGCAGCAGGCGCTTCTCGGTCTGGCTAATGTCCTCGTACATATCGCGCCGCTCTACTTGATGTGCGATCCGCAGGATATTCGAGTGGTGCCGCAGGTCAAGGCTGTACACACCAAACTGCCAACGATATACTTCTATGACCGTTATCCGGGCGGGATCGGGCTTAGCGAGCGGCTGTTCGATGTGCATGAAGAGCTGCTGAGGCAAGCCAAGACTCTCATTCGAAACTGTACGTGCCTGAGCGGCTGCCCGGCATGCGTAGGTCCGATTGAGGAGGTTGGCCTGCTCGGGAAATCATTGGCGCTGGATCTGATCGAACAGACGGAGGTGCCCTCATGAGCGGACTCCGTGATCGAATGCTGCGTCTTCGCGGCGCTTCGTCGGCTCAACCCGTTCAGATTGAACCGGCGGAACCAATGGAGCCGGCGGAATCAGCTGATCCGGATCCGGATGATTCCGCAGTCAATGGCGGCAGCCTCAAGCTGTCGCCGGAATGGGATGAGCTTGGCGTGGCTATCATGACAACCGAAGAAGGCGAATTTTTGCTTCGGGAGACACGCTACCCGATCGATTATCGGCATGGCGTTCATGGTCTGGACGAGCTTCAGGAAGCGGCGGCAGGATTGACAGCCTTCCAGCCGAGAAGCATCCATGCACCGGGAAGCCGTGCTTCCAGGCCTGCAGATGAAGCTGGCCTTGTCCAAGAGTCAGGGCCTAAGGTACATCCGGAACGCATCCTATTTCTTGACCTTGAGACTACCGGGCTCGGCGTGGGTACGGGCAACGTGCCCTTCATGGTCGGTCTCGGCTATATGTCCCATGGCAGCTTCGTTGTGGAGCAGATGCTCATAAGGCATCCAGCTGAGGAACGGGCCATGCTGGCGTATCTCTGTGACAAACTGACCTCCTATACCCATCTTACGACTTATAACGGCAAAACCTTTGATTGGCCGGTACTGCATAACCGGTTTATTCTGAACGGATTTCGCCATTTTAAGTGGGAGCCCATTCATATCGATCTGCTCCACCCGTCAAGAAGCATTTGGCGCAATACACTGGTCTCCTGCAAGCTGAGCCATGTGGAGGAAGAGCGGCTGGGGATTGCGCGTGAAGACGACGTGCCGGGCTCGCTTGCTCCGGCTATCTATTTTCAATATCTTGCCGATGGCGATCCGAAACCTCTGCATGGGGTGTTCCGCCATAACGAGATAGACATGGTATCGCTTGCGTGTCTGGCCATTCGGTTCGGTCATCTGCTCAGCGATGGATTGGGAAGCCGTGTTCCTCATCCGGAAGGCGCCGAAGAACTGCTGCGTACGGGATTATGGCTTGAGAAGATGAAGGGTTCCGGGTGCGCAGAGCCGCTATTCGAACGGTTGATGAACGATAACCACGCACCGCCGTCAGTGCTTCTCGCACTTGCGGAAAGAGACAAGAAATGTGGAAATTGGCCGCGTGCTGTGTTATTGTGGCAGAAGGTTGTGTATGCGGCGGAGCTTGCGGTCTGGCCCGGTTGGGGAGCCCATATCGAGCTTGCCATGTACTATGAACACAAGACGAAACAGTTCGATTCGGCGCTGTCGCTTGCCGAGGAAGCACTTGCCCTTGCATTGAGGCGGTATTCCGGCATGCGGCTTGATGCGAAGCGGCGAGCCGAGGTGGAGGGGCTGCGCAAGCGTGTCGACCGACTTCGGACGAAAATAGGGAGGCTTTCCGGTTGAAACCAGTACGATTTGCCATTCTAGGCTTTGGTAATATTGCAAAAACACATATGACAGCGCTTCGCGCGCTGCCTATTATAAAGAAAACGCCTGTCATTCCAGTATTGGATACGCTTGTAACCCGCCGGCCGGATGTCCATGCCGCACAGGCGGAAGCGATCGGCTTTCGTCGTGTAACGGCATCTACGCAAGAAGCGGCGGCTGACGAGGCCGTGGATATTTTCGATGTCTGTACGCCTAATGCGAACCATTATGAGGATGTAACGGAAGCGATTCAAGGAGGCAAGTCCATTTACTGCGAGAAGCCGGTAACGGAATCTTACGATAAATCCCGCGAGCTGGTTCATCGCATGAATAACAGCGGGAGCGTGGCGTTAGAGCAGCTTGCATTCACTTACCGGTATCATCCTGCCGTCATGCGGATCAAGAAATGGCTGGAGGAGGGCATCATTGGCGATGTCCTGCAATGCAAAGTGTCCTACCGCCGTTCCGGATACTTAAATCCGGATCGGCCGATCACCTGGCGGCTACAGAGCGGCATGTCCGGCGGCGGTGCGATCAGCGATCTGGGCGTTCATGTTCTGGACCTGATCCGGCATTGGTTTGGCGAGCTGGTTGACGTTCGCGGAAAAACGAATGCGTATGTGAAACAGCGTCCGGATGAAACGGGAGCGTTAATTAATATCGATGTCGACGATTGGGCAATGATGCACTACACCACTACATCCGATGTGAGCGGGATCGTGGAAGTGTCAAGAATTGCGCTCGGGTCCGATGCCTATGATATCCAAATCGTCGGTACGCGCGGCTCGATCACATGCGATCTGGAGCGGCAGCTGGTGCCGCATGTACATTTATTGAAGGGCGGCATTCCTGTTCTGCCTGTACCCGAAGCCCTGTCGCTTCTTCCAGATGACAAAACGACCATGGGCATTGCCGTGGATACACATTTTGCAGCATTGAATCATTTCCTGTGGCGTTTCGCTGATGAAGACCGCTGGCCGGGCTTGGCGCCTTCTATGGCAGATGGCGTTGAAGTCGAGTATTGGATCGACCGGGTGCTGCAAGAAAACAAAGGGTGGACATCGTGAGCCTAACCATGCCGTCCGGAGGCCTTCTGATTGATTTGGATGGGACGCTGTACCATGGTAATAACATGATAGAAGGTGCAGACACGCTCATTCGCCACCTGCAGCAGCGGGAAATCCGTTACCTGTTCGTGACGAATAATTCATCCGCAACGGCAGAGGTTGTGGCGGATCGTCTTCGGGCCATGGGGATTCCTGCATCTGCAGATGATATCTGCACGTCCTCACAAGCAGCGGCTGCTTACATAGCACAGGAACTGAATGCCCCCCGCGTGTTCACAGTCGGCGAGGACGGACTGCGTGACGCGTTGACGAAGGCAGGTCTGCAATTGGTAGATGATCAGCCTGATATCGTCGTTCAAGGGATTGACCGTCAGCTAACGTACGAACGTATCGCGGCTGCCGTTCGACATATCCGCGATGGGGCTGTATACATATTGACGAATCCAGATGTGCTGCTGCCATCGGATACGGGACTTATACCTGGAGCCGGTTCGATATCGGCGATCCTGCAGAAGGCATCGGGCGTAGAGCCTGTTATTATCGGCAAGCCTTCCGCTATTCTGATGAATTACGCTTTAGAACGTCTTGGGCAGAAAGCTGAGGATGTGTGGGTTATCGGAGATAATCCCGCAACGGATATTGCTGCAGCAAAAGCGAGCGGATGCCGGTCGGTGCTTGTTCTCACTGGTCTGGCTTCGGAAGCGAATTACCAGAAACTGCTGGAACAAGCGGGCTGTGCAGCAGATGAGATCATTGCAGATTTACACCAGCTGATCAGATGGTTGGGTTAATCGGGATGAGCGGCCTCATTGTAAGACAATATAATGTTAATGCGACTGCATTCAAGCCAACCACGGATGTCTAGCGTGGAGCTTGACGGGAAGGGTGAGATCCCATGCCGGAATGGCCGGAAATGGAAAATTATCGCAAGCAATTGGCAGCAAGAATCGCCGGCCAACCTATCATCAGCGTTCAGGTGACGAGGCCGAAATCCATTAATGTGCCGCTCGAACAATTTCAAGCCGAGCTGCTTGGCAGAACGGTATGGTTTGTTGAACGACGCGGGAAGATGCTCGTATTTCATCTGGATAGCGGCAAACGGCTGGTGCTGCACTTGATGCTGGGAGGCCTTATTCAGTTCGGCCCGGCAGGCGAACAGCTGGAGCGCACCGTTCAAGTTTCGATCGAGTTCCCTGTGGGAGAGATGCGCTTTATAGGTTTGCGTCTAGGCTACGTTCATCTGTTGACGGCCAAGGAAACGGAAGTGCTGCTCGGTAAGCTTGGTCCAGACCCCTTCGATAAACGGCTCACCTTAGAGAAATTCACTCAACGCTTTGCCGGTAAGCGAGGTACATTGAAGTCGACCCTGGTCGACCAACAGGTCATCTCGGGGATCGGCAACTGCTATGCGGATGAAATCGCATTCGAAGCCGGAATCCGTCCGGATGCCCGGGTATCGGAGCTGGATCCGCAAGCATGGGAGAGGCTCTACTCAGCAATGCACGAGGTGCTGATAGATGCATTGTCGCATGGCGGGTACATGGAGATGCCTTTAACGGCAGACGATACGCTGACAGGTGGATATAATGAACGATGCCGTGTATATGACCGGGGTGGAGAAAGCTGCTCGGTATGCGGCGACACGATTGTACAGAGTGAAATAGGTTCCCGAAAGATGTTCTACTGTCCAACATGTCAAAAGGAGCGGTAAACAACAATGCGAACCGGCTGCCATGTATCGACCCGTGGAGGCTACCTTGAAGCAGCAAAAAGAGCTTCCCGGCTGTACGCGGAAGCATACCAATACTTTCCGAAGAATCCACGGAGTCTTGCCCGGAAAGTAATCGACCAGACAGATGCGGGAAGGTGCGCGGCATATTGCGGTGAACATGGAATCGTCTCGATCGCCCACTCGCCTTATCCAACCAATGTCGCTGCCGAAGATCCACAGCAGCGCGAGCGTACAGCGGAATCGCTGCTGAACGATTTGGCTATTGCCGAAGCGTGCGGCTCTATTGGCGTCGTCGTTCATTTTGGCGTATACAAGGGCAAGGATCCGCTGGAAGGCTACCGCAATGCAGTCAAGACCCTGAGCGCGGTTACGGCGCAATGGGACGGGAACGCCAAGCTGTTGATCGAGAATCAGGCCGGGGAGCATACGTTTATGGGAACGACAATGGAGGAGCTGGCGCAGATCCGAAGCCTATGCCACGCACCGCATAAGATCGGTTTCTGTCTTGACACCTGCCATCTCTTTGCAAGCGGGGTTTGGGATGGAAGTCCTGAAGCAGCTTGGTTGGAGACAGCCGTAAGGTTGAATGTGATGGAGCATATTCTTGCCATTCATCTGAACGACTCCGTCCACCCCTCTGGGGCGAAACGCGACAGGCACGCGGTGATCGGAGAAGGTTATATTGGTGAAGCGGGATTAAGATGGCTGCTGCAGCATCCGCTGCTCCGAGACGTACCTTTTATATTGGAGACACCAGCTGGAGTTGATGGGACCCACAAGGCCCAGCTCGAGCTGGTGCGGAAGTGGGGAGGGGCCTGATCATGAACATATACTTGGATGATTATAGGCCTTGTCCCAATGGCTTCGTTCTGGCTAAGAATGTAGAAGAATGCATCGCTTTGTTGGAACATGCGGAAGTCGAGATTCTGTCTCTCGATTATGATTTGGGCTGGGGCCGGCCGACTGCAATTGAGGTCGTTCATTATATCGTGGAGAATAAACGGTTTCCAAAGACGGTCTACTTACATACATCAAGCCCGTCAGGACAAATGCAGATGTATCAGCTGCTTGCTAAGCATGCGCCGACGCATGTTGCGATTCATCTCGGCCCGATGCCGATATAGATATCCGCTGCCACAAATGTGGGATGGATACGTGAATGTATTGGAACTACGTATAGATTTGGGGGAAGGGCAATGATTCGATTACAACATATATTTTTTAAACGCGAGGAACGGGAGATCCTGCAAGGTATTGATTTGAATATTCAGGAAGGCGAGCATTGGGTCATCTTGGGGCGAAACGGGTCTGGCAAGACCTCTCTGCTGGAAATGATGACCGGCTATATGTTTCCGTCCTCCGGAACGATCGATGTGCTCGGCAATCGCTTTGGCGAGTGTGATGTACGAGACGTTCGTAAAGAAATCGGCTACATCAGTCAGTCCATTATTGAAAAGCTGACGCTGTACGATCCCGTATGGGAGGTCGTGGCTACCGGAGAATACGCGTTTCTGCGCTTCTATCAGGAGATTGACGAGCAGGTGCGTCTCAAGGCGCTGCGTCTCATCGATGAGGTTGGCCTTGGACATGTAGCGGAGCAATCGCTGGGTTCTCTCTCGCAAGGCGAGCGTAAGAAGATCTTGCTGGCCCGGGCATTGATGAGCAATCCCAAATTGCTTATTATGGACGAGCCCTGCGCAGGGCTTGATTTGCATGAACGGGAGAAGCTGCTCATTGATTTGGGAAGACTTAGAGACCGCGGTATAACGGTTATCTATGTGACTCACCATATGGAAGAAATTATCCCGCTCTTCACGCATGTCGCACTGCTCCATGAAGGACGGATGGCAGCGGCAGGGCCGAAGCATGAGGTACTGACTAGCGAGATATTGAGCAAAGTTTATGACTGGCCCGTGGAAATCGAATGGTCGTATGACAGACCTTGGATACGGGCAGCCGCAGTAGGAGGAGAACGGGTTTGACGCAGTGGATATGTACGGCTAACCATGGATTCGCCACGTATGCAATGGAAGAGCTTCGCAGGCAATTTGATGGCGTGAAGATCACACAACTCACCGCAGGCGAAATCTTTATGATCGATATTCCGCTCAGCAAAGAGGAAGTGCTTGATCGCATACGGGAGAATGAGCCCATATTTCTCCGACATCTGCAGTCGGTGGAGCGTGTGCTGCCCATCCACGGGAATGCGGATGATTTGCAGGCTCTGGGTGATCTTGTCCGTTCTTCACGTCTCCGATGCGAGAATAAGACGATCGCTGTACATTTGCGCCGTGGAGATGGCAGTCCGTTTCCGTATTCGGCATCCGATACGAAAGCAGTCCTCGATGCTGTACTGACGGAGACGGGAGGGGAACCTGTCGTACAATCCCCGGAGCTGATCCTGTCTATCTTTGCAGGCAAGGAGCAGCTTTATGTAGGAATGGGAACACCGGAAGAGCAGCTGTCCGATTGGCCGGGCGGAGCCATCCGGTTCCAACGGGAGGAAGGACAGATTTCCCGTGCAAAGTTCAAGCTGCTGGAAGCGGAGCGGGCATTCAAGCTGCACTTTGCCGATTTCCGCGAAGCGCTTGATATCGGTGCCGCTCCAGGGGGCTGGACGAATCTTCTCCTGGAACGGGGGCTGTACGTGACGGCGGTTGATCCGGCGAATCTGCATCCAAGTCTCAAGAATCATCCGAGGCTGACCTATTGGAAGAAGAATGCATCGGAGGTTAAGCTGAAGCCAGGCACGTTCAACCTGTTGGTATGTGATATGAGCTGGAGTCCGATGCAGATGTGCAAGCTCCTTCTCGACCTTCATGAAGTGCTGCAGGGCGGAGGAACCGCAATCGTCACGGTCAAGCTCATGCATAAGAAGCCGCTGCAAACGATTCGCGATGTGTTGGCCAAGCTGGAGACCGTCTTTACGGTCAAAAAAGCGAAGCAGTTGTTCCATAACCGGGAAGAAATAACGGTGTACTTGGAGAAGAAAGCATATTTATAGTCCAATAATTGAAGATGATGACGGGAAAGCATCCCGAATTCAGCAGACCTGAAGGTTTGCGGATTCGGGATGTTTTTTTGTTGCTGGCGATAAGGGAGGCTGTATGATGAGCGTAGAAGAAGCAGCGCGATATGCCATAGGAGACTCAGTCGGTGGAGGGCGCTATCGCATAGTTGGACTGATCGGGAGAGGCGGAATGGGAGAGGTATATGCTGCAGAAGACAGCAGGCTCCAGGGAAAGCTGCGCGCCTTGAAAGTGAACCGGCCGCCATCGGAGGACGGATTATTCCAAGCCGAGGAGGCGGGGATGCTCATGCGCTTGAACCATCCGAATTTACCGCTGATCGTGGATTATTTCCCTCCTGACGCTCAAGGCGCTGAGATACTCGTTATGGACTTTATTGATGGTGTGAACCTGCAGACGCACTTGAAAGAGAATAAGGGTTATATGGGTGTGACTGAAGTGATCCGGACAGGCTTGCAGCTGTGCCGGGCATTGATCTATCTCCATAACCAATATCCGCCCATCATCCATCGGGATCTGAAGCCGACCAATGTGATGATTGATCGGAATGGCCAGGTCCGTCTCATCGATTTTGGAATTGCCAGGCGGTATAAGGCGGGAGGCGGTCAGGATACCGTGCAGCTGGGAACACCAGGCTTCGCGGCACCGGAGCAGGAGGGCGCCCGCCAGAGTGACGTTCGTACCGATATTTACGGGCTCGGCGCGCTGCTTTATTATTTACTTAGCGGCGGACGGCCTCCAACGGCCTTCTCCGATTCCACTGCGCAGCTGCCAGCTGCGATTCCGAAGTCATTGCAATCCATGATTGGACGGATGCTGGAGCGTAACCCGCTGTATCGTTATCCTTCCATGCAGGAGACGAGCGATGCACTTGAAGCCTGCTTGGATTATCATTACGCACATCAGGTCCAGGAACAGCGTGGTGAGCCGTATAGTTCTGCAGCGGCTCGAGGTGACGGACATAAGAATCATCCCTCTAACCTACCCAAGCACGATAGCAAGCAAGCCGCAGAAACTCGAAACAAACTGCTTCATATCGTGATTGCTTCGATCGCGCCTGGCAGCGGAGGTACTTTCGTGGCAATTACACTTGCTAAGCTGCTCGGAAAACGCGGGGTGCAATGCGCCGCATTCGAGCATCCGTCACTAATGCCGGAATGGCATTCGCTGCTCGATTGCGGGCGGGCTTCCCAGAAGCGTGTGTCGGCTTACGATGATGCTGCTCCCGACCCCCGATATGCGCGTTATAGGGAAGACAATGTATTATGGCATATGCTGCAGAACGAACCGGCCAATGCGTCGGTGGACGATAAGCTAAAGTATCGGCTAATGTTCGAATCCTATCCTCATCTGACCAAAGTAACCGATGTCTCGGCCCAATGGATGGATCCTCAGATGGAGTCGCTCGTATTATCTGCAGATGTGCTGCTGTTTGTCGCAGATCCTAATGCATACAAATGGACGGCTGCTCGCTTGGCAGCGGCCGAGAGGATCCGGTTCGAACGGGCGGCCTTAAGCCTATCTACCTACTGGCTGGTCAATAAGGACATGAAATTTCCCGAGAGATCGGAATGGCTGTCACTGCTTCCAACCCAGCCTATTGCTGCGATTCCCCAGCTTCCGATAGAGGAGTGGATGCATCTGTTGTGGCAAGGGAGATGGCTGACCTCCGACAGAGGGCTGCTATCGGTCATGGAGAAGGCGTTCCGTCCTCTGATGCGCAAGCTTTTTGAATGAAGTTGACACAAGTGAGGAATACCTGTGATACAATGGAACGCGAGCGACTTAAAAACGCGATTTAAATGAATTAGATAGAGAAATGGAGCCGCGAACATGAGCTTACTAACAGTAGAAGATTTAAACCATAATTTTGGCGACCGCACGTTGTTTAAGAATGTTTCATTCCGCCTTCTTGCAGGCGAGCATGTCGGATTGGTCGGTGCCAATGGCGCAGGCAAATCGACATTGATGAATATTTTGACCGGGAAGCAATTGAAGGATGACGGCAAAGTCGAATGGACGCCGAAAGTCCGCTACGGCTACTTGGACCAGCATACGAAGCTCGTCACGGGCAAGACGATACGTGATGTACTCAAGGATGCGTTCCTTCCCCTACTTGAATTGGAGACGGAGCTGGGTGACATTTCACTGCAGATGGCGGATGCCGATCCGGACAAGCTCGAAGAGCTGCTCATTCGAATGGGCGAAATTCAAGAAGAGCTGGAGATCGGTGATTTCTATTTAATAGATGTGAAGGTTGAAGAGATGGCGAACGGACTCGGGTTGAATGCAATCGGTCTCGACCGGGATGTATCCGCGCTAAGCGGCGGCCAGCGCACCAAGGTGCTGCTAGCGAAGCTGCTGCTTGAGAAGCCGACCGTCTTATTGCTGGATGAGCCTACGAACTATTTAGATGAAGAGCATATTACGTGGCTGACCAACTACCTGAAGAATTATCCGTATGCCTTCATGCTCATCTCCCATGACACCGGGTTTATGAATGAGGTTGTTAATATCATTTATCACCTGGAATTTGCTAAATTGACGCGTTATTCCGCAAACTACGAGAAGTTTCTGCAGATGGCGGATATTAATAAGAACCAGCATATTGATGCGTATGAGAAGCAGCAGGAATACATCAAGAAGCAAGAGGATTTCATTCAACGGAATAAAGCGCGCTATTCGACAAGCGGACGCGCGAAGAGCCGCGAGAAGCAATTGGAAAGAATCGAACGGATCGACCGTCCGGACGAATTAATGAAGCCGACATTCGGCTTCAAAGAAGCGCGCACAAGCGGTAAGACCGTATTCGAAGCGAATGAGCTCGTCATTGGTTATAATCGTCCGCTGCTGCCTGCTATGAATATGCTGATCGAGCGCGGGGACAAGATCGCGATCGTCGGATGCAATGGTGTCGGTAAATCAACATTGCTCAAGACCATTCTCGGTCTAATTCAGTCGCTGGACGGTAAGGTATACCGCGGCGATTATCTCCACCCCGCGTATTTCGAGCAGGAAGTGAAGGCTCCAACGCTTACTCCGCTGGACGATGTATGGAACGAATTCTCCAACATGAACCAGCACGAGGTCCGTGCGGCACTAGCCAGATGCGGGTTGAAGAACGACCATATCACCCGGGCGCTAAACCAGCTGAGCGGCGGCGAACAAGCGAAAGTACGTCTATGCAAGCTGATGCTGCGTGAAAGCAACTGGATCGCCTTTGACGAACCGACCAACCACTTGGACGTTGTCGCCAAGGCAGAGCTCAAGCGCGCGCTGCAGGCTTTCAAAGGGACCATCATACTCGTCTCCCACGAACCGGATTTCTACGAAGACTGGGTAACGAAGGTGTGGGATGTTGAAGCCTGGTCGATGCAGAGTACCCAATAATCGCGCGATATAGAAGACGCATGAAAGAACCGTCTCAAGATTGAACCTATACAAAGCAGCATGGACGGCGGCAGCGCTGTTTCTCATGCTGCTTGTTGCACATTGGAAGTAGTTTGGCAAGGAACGGGCAGACTAAAGGCAGAATAATTATCCGTGGCTTCGTACGCCGCGGCCTATGAAGATAATGCTAATCGTTATGAGTAACGATCAGCCCATATGGGGCGGGATAACGGTCAATCATGCATAGAGATGAGAACGGTATGCTGCAAGGGCGGTCATGCTTGAAAATGAATGGGCTGTTCATTATGATTGGGGAGATGAATCCCATAAGCGGATCTGGAGAGAAGTGGGTGGACAACGAGATGAAAGAACGCATACTTGTTATAGAAGATGAAGATAGCATCGCCCGAATTCTACAGCTGGAGCTTGAACACGAAGGTTATACGGTAGGCAGAGCAGCCGATGGGCGCTCAGGATTGGAGCAGGCCAGCTCAGGAGAATGGGATATGGTTCTGCTTGACGTGATGCTCCCGGAATTGAATGGTGTGGAGGTTCTGCGCCGCCTGCGTCAGGCGGGGAATCCGATACCCATCATTCTGCTGACAGCTAGAGATACGATTCCCGATAAAGTCAGCGGCTTCGAGCATGGTGCTAATGATTATATAACCAAGCCCTTTGCAATGGAAGAGCTTCTTGCACGGGTTCGCAACCTGCTTCGAATATTTGGACAGCAGCCTCGGGAAGCAGAGAGTCCCGATGTACTGAAAGCTGCCGATTTATCGATTGAATTAAGAACGCGTAAGGTTTTCCGCAAGGATCTGCCGATCGAATTAACGCCGCGCGAATTCGAGCTGCTTGTTTATTTGGCCGAGCATAAGAATGAAGAGAAATCCCGTGAGGATATTTTATCCGAAGTGTGGGGCTATGATTTCATCGGCGAGACGAATCTTGTGGACGTCTATATTCGTTACCTGAGGCAGAAGATCGATAAAGGATATCGTCACAAGCTGATTCATACGGTTCGTGGAGTTGGTTATATGTTAAAGGAGCCTGACGCATGACACTGCGCAGGAGATTTACTTTTTTTACAATATTTTGGTTAATTTTCATCCTCATTTTGTTCAACATTTTCGTCTATTTATTCGTTATAAAGATAACGATGCGAAGCGAAGAGCAGCTGCTGACGAACAAAGTGAATATTTTGCTTGAGGATCCTCGGATTGACGAACCGACAGGGCTTACCGACCCCGACCTGCTCATGGATTACTATAATGTAAACGAATTGATCCGTATTGTCACCCCTGACGGGAAGACGGTAAATGAGCAGGGCTCCGATCCCGAGCTGCTCGCATTCAAGACGGAATTCAGCAACCAGTTTGACACCGGCATGCTATCCATTGAAGGACGACGGGTCATCTATATGGAAGTACCGCTTTATAGCACCGGAAAAGTGATCGGGAAGCTGGAGCTGTACAGGAAGCTAACGCTGCTGGACAGCTATCTGCAAATCCTCGTTATCGCGCTTACGATCACAAGTGCCGGGGCGATTCTCTTCGCCATATTCGGAACCTACTGGTTTACGTCCAGGCTGACCTCGCCCATTCAGCATATGGTGCAGACGATGCGTGAGATCGATAGGAGCGGCAAGCTTCGGAAGATTGAATTAAGCGGGAAGGATCAATCCGCAGAGCTTGAACAGCTGGCCCGGGCGTTCAACCAGATGATTGAACGGCTTGACCGCACGTTTGCACGCCAGAAGCAGTTTGTCGCAGACGCTTCCCATGAGCTGAAGACGCCGCTAACCGTTATCTCCAGCTATGCCAATATGCTGAGCCGATGGGGAAGAGACGACGTCAATGTAAGGGATGAAGCGATCGAGGCCATCGGGAAGGAATCGAAGCGGCTGCAGAATTTGACCAAATCCATGCTCATGCTGGCCGAAGCGGAGCAGGAGGATTGGCTGAAGCTGGAAACCTTCGATCTCGTTCAGTTGGCTGACGAGACGGCGGACATGCTGCATGCAACGTTCCAGCGGATGATTCGCGTGCATACGCCCAAGACAGACGTGAAGCTCAGCGGCGATAAAGATAAAATCAGGCAGCTGCTGGTCATTCTGCTGGACAATGCAATTAAATACAGTAAAGATCCAATTGATATCACGCTGAGCGTTACAAAGGGCAATGTGCGCATGTCCGTATCTGATAAGGGCGTAGGTATACCTGAGAACGATATGCCGCATCTGTTCGAAAGATTCTTCCGGGTCGATGGCGCTAGGAGCCGATCTACCGGCGGAGTAGGTCTAGGACTCTCTATTGCGAAGCGGATCGTAGATCTGCATAGCGGTCAAATCGATGTATTCAGCAAACCGGATCAAGGCACGACGATCTCGATCGTGCTCCCGCAAAAAAATAAAAGCTGATCCCTCTATTGCCGGTCGCCGTCAGAAGGTTGACGGCGATTCAAAGCAATAGAGAAATCAGCGAATTGGAATTCGTATTGATGTGATTGGCGACTAAGAAACACGACGAGCTGTCACGTAGTGCGAGCTCCAGTGCGAAGAGTTCAGTTTCGAGAACTTAACGCCACCTGCTCCATAGGTGTGGAGAATTTTGTTGTTACCCGCGTAAATTGCAACGTGTGCAATGCTTTTGCCAGATCCTACACGGAAGAAGACGAGGTCGCCCTTCTTCAGATTGGAGCGTGAGACGTAGTATCCAACCTTGGATTGGGATTTCGAGGTGCGGGGCAGTTTAATTCCGACTTTCTTATAGACAAATTGGGTGAACGAGGAGCAGTCGAATGCAGACGTTATTCCGCTCCTAGCACCGAAGCGGTATGGGACCCCCAAATAATTGTCACCGATGCTGATGATACGGTTTGCTTGTGAAGCTGTAGCAGCCTCAGCCTTAGGAGCTTGTCCGATTGCGATCGTCGTAAATCCGATGATAGTGCTTAGAGTTACGGCAACCAATTTGCGAATAATGGTGTTGTTCTTTCTCATGATGTTATATTCCCTCCATTTGTTCTGGTCATTGGTTCGAGTATCACTATAACAGATCCTAAACCGCCTAAACATTACCAAAGAGAACAAAAAATGAGCGTTATCAAGGATTGTATCCGCTTTATTAGAATACGATGAGAATTTTTTAATCAGGAGTGAGCAGGAATTGAATTTACGTGTAGCAGCTGTCCAATATAAACTAGAAGACATAGGCGAATTCAAGCAGTTCGCTGATCAGGTTACGCATTACATAAGGAATGCTTCCGAATATGGAGCTCAATTCGTACTCTTTCCGGAGTTTATGACGACTCAGCTATTGTCTATTGGAGACGATCAGGGGCAGCCGCTAGCCATTGATCGGTTATCCTCTTTTACGGAAGCTTATTTGAAGCTATTCACCAAGCTTGCGGCGGATTATGGCATGCACATAATCGGCGGCACGCATGTGATAGAAGACGGGGACGGCAAACGCCGCAATGTTGCGCATTTGTTCTATCCAGACGGCCGGGTCAAGACGCAAGCGAAGCTCCATATGACTCCGACTGAGAAGGAAGAGTGGGACATGGCTCCCGGTGACTCGCTGAATGTGTTTGATACCGAATTCGGGACGATTGCTATGCTGACCTGCTACGATATCGAATTTCCGGAAATCGTGCGTATGGCGAGAGCTAAGGGAGCCGACATTATCTTCTGTCCATCCTGTACGGACGATCGTCACGGGTTTTACCGCGTCCGTTATTGTTGTCATGCCAGAGCGGTGGAGAATCAAGTTTATATCGTAACAACCGGTACGGTCGGAGCGCTGCGCAAGGTAGATTTCATGCGTGCAAACTTTGGTCAAGCCGCCGTGATCTCGCCCAATGATATCCCGTTCCCTCCTGCAGGTATTCTAGCTGAAGGCATCATCAACGACGATATGCTCGTCGTTGCCGACCTGGATGTCAAGCTTCTGGCCGATGTAAGAGCAGCAGGATCTGTCACAACGTGGAGAGATCGACGGACAGATCTGTATCCAGACTGGGAGTCGTAAGCGATGTACAAGCAGATGTTCGTTTATGCGGCAGGCAAGCCGTTACTTGTTACGTTACGGAACTATACAAAGGCAGACATAGAAGGTATGATCGCGATTCAGAAGGAGAGCTTCCCGCCGCCGTTTCCACCTGAGCTCTGGTGGAACGAGGCGCAGCTCCGCGAGCATGCGCAGCGGTTTCCTGAGGGAGCGCTATGTGCAGAGGTGGACGGACAACTTATTGGTTCGATGACCGCTTTGCTTGTCGGCCATGAAGCCGTAAGCAGTACGCATAGCTGGGAGCAGATAACGGACAGCGGCTATATCCGCAATCATAATCCCGAAGGGGACACCCTCTATGTCGTTGATCTCTGTGTCATTCCCGCGTATCGTCAATACGGTATCGGCAAATGGCTCATGCTTACGATGTATGAGGTTGTCGTTCATCTGCATTTGACCCGTTTGCTTGGCGGCGGACGTATGCCTGGTTACAAGCGCTATGCAGACCAGCTAACGGCTCAGGAGTATCTTGAGCGCATCATTTCGGGTGAGCTGAAGGATCCGGTTCTCTCCTTCTTGCTTCGCTGTGGGCGCATGCCGGTCGGCGTAGCCGAGCACTATCTTGAAGATGAGGATTCGTGCGATTATGCTGCTTTAATGGAGTGGAGAAATCCATTTATCGGGCAGCAAACCATTTAAGCCGATCAATTAGGTCTAGGGAGGAACTATCGTTCATGGAATACACGCGTATTCAATCAATTAACGATCCATTATTTGCGAAGCTGCATCAGCTGATGCAGACCGTCTTTCCGCCAGAAGAAGTGCTTGCTTATGAGAAATGGGAGGCGCCGCTACAGGATGAAGGTATCCATGTATATGCTGCCGTCCATGAAGGCGAAGTCGTTGGTGCGACTGAATACCGATATTACCCGAGTATGCTTGTCGCGATGACCGATTTCACGATAATTGGCCGTCCTGCAATGGGAATCGGACGTTTCCTCATGCGCAATCGTGAGCGCGATATTGCAAGACTAGCCGCGGCAAGCGGTACGGAGCCGATCGGCATGTTCGCAGAAATCTATAATCCCATCACGGCTGATTACCATTTCGGGGGCGTAACGCCTATGAACCCGTATGTGCGCCGCGAGGTTCTATCCCATATTGGCTATAGACGTCTTGATTTCCCTTACATACATCCATCATGGGAAGAGAACGGAGAAGCTGTGTCGGGGCTCGATTTATGTTTCCTTTCTTATGATGAGAAGCTGCCTGGATTGCCGTCGTCACTGGTTACGGCCTTCCTGACCGAATACTATTCCGCGCTTCCCAATAAACCGGACGCATGGCAGTATATGATCGACAACGTGAGTCAACAAGAAACGATTGCACTAGAGCCGTTCTGATGCCGTTAGATGAAACGATTATGACCACAACGATTACATTCTGGGGTACAGGCGATTCGATGGGCGTACCCCGCGTATACTGTGAGTGCGATGTATGTGAGGAAGCCCGCGACAGTGGATTAAACCGCCGGATGCGATCGCTGGTTCATCTGAGCGGGCCGGATCTTGGTACGATGCTGATCGATTGCGGGCCTGATTGGCGCAGCCAAATGGAAGCAGCAGGACTTCGGAGAATCGACCGGATCCTTCTGACCCATGCACACTTCGATCATATCGGCGGATTGGCGGAATGGGCGGATATGTGCCGATGGCTCGGGGTGAAAGGAGAGGCGATCGCCAAGCCGGATGTAATTGCGGACATTCAGTCGCGATTTCCTTGGCTGAGCCGGAATATTCAATTTACGCCGATCGAGGGTCCCATCACGATGGGCAGGTGGCAGATTGATTGCTGGAAAGTGAATCATGGGAAGAACGGCTATGCCTATGCGTTTCATTTCTCGAACGCTTTAACCGGCAGGTCATGGGTGTATTGCTCGGACGCGATATCGCTCACCGACGAACAATTAAAGCCGTTGTATGGCCTTAATTTATTAATTCTTGGGACGAGCTTCTACGAGGAGCCGTTCCCCATCGGAACACGTTCGGTCTATGACGTGAAGGAGGCACTGCTGCTGCTGGAGCAATTGGAGCCGGGTCAGACGGTATTCACGCATATGTCGCATGATATCGATTTGAGACGTGATTATCCGTTGCCCTCCAACGCGTGTTTTGCGGTATCCGGCATGAAGGTCATGATTTGACTCGCGATATAATGAGAAAGATATGGAGCAAGTCGCTTGACGTCCGCGATGGAAACACATATTATGTAAGTATCTGAATTGTAAGGGGAAATTTTAATGTTTGTCGGTGTTCTTAACTCGTAATTAGATATTCGATTGTGACGAATGCAGCCATGCTTGTCCCGCATCTGGGATAGGTTTATTTTATGCTATTCGTCGGGTTCGACTCTGGGTTAAGAACATGACGGTTTCCGCCTGCAGACGGCAAATCCGCGTGCTCTTCGAGCACGCTTTTTTTATGCTTCAAAACGATTATACGCGAATACTGCTCAGCCGCGCCTTCAGGGATCGCCGCCGTATTCGATGTATATATCGGTTTGTTGCGTTGCCGTACTACACAACAGGAATGGAATGCGCATGCGCTTTCCGTTCCTGTTTTTTTATTTTATGCCCTTAAGGAGGCTAACAACGATGAACGAAGCCAGCTTGAAACGATTGGAATACGACAAAATTAAAGGGAAGCTGCTTGAATTTACGGTTTCGCCCGAAGGACGAACGCTGGCAGAACGCCATAAGCCAACAACTAATGAGGCGACTGTACGCGCATTAATGAAGGAAACAGAAGAAGCGGCACAGCTGCTCGCTACCGGGGCAAGCGTGCCTTTGTCCGCCATGGAAGGCATGGAAACCTTCTTCGCTTTGTTGGGAAAAGGAAAGATATATTCCGAGCAGGATTTGGGCCATCTGAGCGCCTGGTTAGCGGCCGTTGCCCAGATGAAACGCTATATGGATGCCAAACGGCAGATCGCGCCAACGATTAGCAGCTATGCCGATTCCATGCACGATTGTCCGGAGCTTCGCAAAGAGCTGGACCGCTGTATCCGGCATGGCCAGCTAACCGATCAAGCCAGCCCGGCACTTGCTGATATCCGCAGACATCTGGCGGCAGCGGAAGATCGGATTGAGCGCAAGCTGAATCAGACGCTGGGCAAGTATAAATCAGCCCTGCAAGAGCAGTTAGTCAGCAAACGCAATGGGCATTATGTCATCCCAGTCAAACGCGAGCTGCGTAAACAGGTGCCGGGGACGGTGTGGGATGAATCGTCCAGCGGTCAGACTTTATTCGTTGAGCCGGTTGATATTGCCGGGCTGCAAGCCGAATGGCAGATGTGGAAGGCCGAGGAGGAGCGTGAACGGACTGTCATCTTGTCCGAACTTTCCGAGTATGCGGAACAATATGCCGATGGGCTCCGATGGAATGTAGAGGCGATGGCTTCATTCGACTTTATCTTCGCCCGTGCGAAGCTCTCGCGAACCTGGGATGGCATTGCGGTGACGATAACCCAGATTCCCACGATCAAGCTGGTGAATGCGAAGCATCCGCTTCTAGGGAGCGAGTGCATGCCGCTTAATGTGTCGATTGGCGGTTCATGGCGGCAGCTGATCATTACGGGTCCTAATACAGGCGGGAAAACCGTGACATTGAAGACCATCGGTTTGTTTGCGCTGATGGTTCAATCCGGACTGCTCGTGCCTGCCGGCAAGGGTACAGAACTGGGAATCTTTCATCATGTACTGGCTGATGTTGGTGACGGGCAAAGTATCGAGCAATCGCTCAGTACATTCTCTGCTCATATGGCCAGCTTGAAAGAAATGCTGGACGCAGCGAACGACCGGTCGCTGCTGCTGCTCGACGAACTGGCGGCCGGCACAGATCCAGGTGAAGGTATTGCGTTGTCCATTGCCGTATTGGAGGAGCTTCTACAGCGGGGATCGCTGGTGGCGGCAACGACGCATTTTAATGAAATTAAACGTTTTGCGGCCGAGACGGAGGGGTGTACCAATGCCCGGATGGCCTTCGATGCGGAAACATTGAAGCCTCTGTATCAGCTCGAGATCGGTGAAGCCGGGGACAGCTATGCGTTTGCCATTGCGAGAAGATTCGGTCTGCCGGAACGAGTCGTCCAACGTGCCGAGGCAAGAGCGGCAGCGTTCGGAACGAACCAGCGGCTTCAGCCCGAGTCACCTGCAATCCCCGCATGGAAGGGGGGCGGGGCGAAGCGCGCGCAAGCTAAGCCAAGTGAAGTTAAGAAGAAAGAAGCAGTCAACGAATCTGAGGATGAGGCGGGGGCTGCGGTGCAGCGGTCGTTTCAAGTCGGGGATTGCGTCTGGATTTATCCGTTGAAGCGCAGCGGAATTGTGTATAAGCCAGCCGACGAACGGGGAGAGGTCATTGTACAGGTACAGAAGCAGAAATTAAAGTTTAACCGGAAACGGCTGGCGCTGTACATTGGATCGGAGAAGCTGTACCCTGGGCAGGATTATGACCTCGACATCGTATTCGAAAGCAAACAAAATCGGAAGGCGAGAAAACAGATGGGCCGTAAATATGTTCCGGGGATTGAAATTGTTACGCCTGCAGAGGGCGACCCGGAGCGCTGATAGCGCCCGGGGTAAATTGTGATCTGGGCTCCAATGGAAATATCGTTAATCGCGGCTCTCAATGACCAGAAGCAGCCCTTCGCGGATCCGGACAACGCCCTGTGCCGCAACGATTGCATTGCTGATTCCCAGTGATTGACCGATTTCCAAGGTGGCTTCATGAAGAGGGTATTGAAAGCCTTCCAAAGTAATCCCGCGAACAACACTCGTCAGCGGGAGCAGTGAAACATATGGGAACATGCTTCGTTGAAGCACGAGTTCGTTTGCGGTCATGCGAATCGTATTATGCTCGTCCATAATAACCATGGGGACCCCATGTTCATACGCAGTGCGGAGCAGATGCACGTTAGCCAAGGAGTGATCGAAGCGCGTTCCGAGTGCACCCAGCATTACAATTTCCTTTGGTTGCATGGCAAGGGCGACCTGGAAAGCGAGTTCCGTATCCGTGTAATTCTTGTCGATCGGATCGAAATCCTGCGTCGTATGACTAGCTTCGCGGATCGCTTTCAACTGCTCCGGCGATACCGAATCAAAGTCGCCTAACGAGACGTTGGGACGCAGCCCGTTCTGCGTGAGGAACAGGGCGCCGCTATCCGCACCGATCAGAAAATCCTCATTCGTGATGATGTCCAGCGCCCATCCGCCCAATTGGCCGCCGGTAAAGATAAGAATGCGGCTTGTATTCATGAAGCAATCATTCCTTTCTGCATAGCTTACTTAGGTCAGTATACTCGGGACGACTGGGATTGACCAGTCTGTCCTTGCACGTATTCGCATAAGGAGCAGCTAGGCCGACAACTGCGGGAACGAAGGCTAGTGGAATAGGTTTTCACCGTTTCAATAAAATGCACTCTTGCGCATTTCCGCTGCTCATGTCTAAAATGAGAGAGGTTAAAACTATGGACCCGTTCGGTTACCTGCTGCGAATGGCTGCAGGGAACGGAATGAGCAGGCGGAGGCACATCAGTGAACTGGCACTTGGACATGGACGTGTTTACGGTCTTCAGCATTATTGGCACGATCGCTTTTGCAGTGAGCGGCGCTATTGTTGCGATGGAGGAAGAATACGACATTCTTGGCGTGTATGTGCTTGGCCTTGTAACTGCTTTTGGTGGAGGAGTCATACGTAACCTGCTGATCGGTGTACCCGTAACAACCCTATGGACGCAAGGTCTGCTGCTTAAGACCGCAGTCGTAGCGATGACCATAGCCTTTATTCTTCCCGTCAGATGGATCAAGTACTGGCGGCGAAGTGAGGCCTTCTTCGATGCAATTGGGTTATCGGCCTTTGCGATCCAAGGCGCGCTGTATGCAACGGGGAAGCATCCGCTTAGCGCTGTTATCGTTGCAGCGATGCTGACTGGCATTGGCGGGGGCATGATCCGCGACGTATTGGCCGGGAGAAAGCCGCTTGTGCTGCGGGATGAAATTTATGCAGTATGGGCTATGGCGGCGGGGGCAGTAATCGGACTTGGATGGTTTAAAACACCAGTGGAGCTGTTGATACTATTTGGTATCGTGATTGCGTTCAGAATGCTGTCCGTTCATTACAAATGGAGATTGCCAAGACGCTCATTGAAATATGCGCTTGCCCAATCGATCCATGCAGGAGAACAGCAGTCTGCCGCAGCAGTGGAAAGCAACGAAGAGAAAGGAGACCACTCATGATTTCGGTATTATTCGTATGTCTCGGCAACATATGCCGTTCTCCGATGGCGGAAGCGGTGTTTCGGCATCAATTGAAGTCACAGGGACTTGAGGACGTCATTAAAGTCGATTCCGCGGGAACGGGTGATTGGCATCTAGGCAAGGTGCCGCATGAAGGAACGAGGGGCTTGCTCGATCGTCACGGCATCTCATATGAAGGGATGAGAGCAAGACAAGTACGTCTGGATGATTACAGCGATTATGATTATATCGTGTGCATGGACACGAACAACGAGCGGGATGTTCGTCAAATGTTAGGCAGCCGCTGCGACGGACATGTGAAGGTGTTCAAATTTATGGATTTACTGCCTGAAAGAAAAACAGCCGATGTTCCGGATCCCTACTACACGGGCAACTTTGAGGAAGTGTACGAGCTTGTATCGGAAGGATGTGCAAAGCTGCTGGAACGTACGGTGGAGCAGCTGAAGCAGCTTAAACCGGCCGGCAGATAAGTTTTGCAATTATTGTAGTAATCTTGAATAAGAAGACCGCTGCATCCCACAGGCGAATAAAAGCCTAAGGATGAAGCGGTCTTTTGCTTGTTTCATTACACCTCTGCCTGGAAAAAGGCTTTCAGTGAAGCGGGTATATGCTTCTGCCAGAAGCCCCAGACATGCTTTCCTTCATGTTCGCCGTATTGGATGGAAGCACCTTTCTCTTCAAGCAGCTGTTTCATCGCTCTGTTCAGCTCAACGAAATTATACGTGCCAGTGTCCGTTTCGAATGCGGTCTCCTGCAGGCCGACGATCATAAACAGACTCATATAATCTGCACGGCCGCTTTGAGCGGTAATCTCCTGTGAAGCGGGGTAGAAAGCGCCGGAGAGCGAGATAATCCTGTTGAACAGATTCGGATAGCGCAGCGCAATATGGAGCGAGACCGTTCCGCCGAGCGAATCGCCTGCCAAGACACGATGCTGCACCTCGCGTCTTACCGGATAGCGGGACTCGATGTAAGGGAGAAGCTCTTCCGCGAAGAACGTAACATAGCCATCATGCCTCTCGCCGTCCGGGGCATATTCCGATGTACGCTTTTTCTTATCCACATCGACTCCGACGATAATGAAGGGTTCCATCCCCTCATCGAGAATCAGCTGATTGGCAATCGTGGCAACGCGCCCGAAATTGAAAAAATCTTCACCGTCCTGGCAGAAGAGGACGGGGTAACTGAGCACTTCATTATATCCAGGGGGCAGAAATATGCGCAGGTCACGCTCGCCTTCAGGAAGAATCTGGCTCACTACAGAATCTTTGACAATCGTACGTTTTAAATAGCGTTGATCGGTCATTCTAAATTTCTCCTCTCGGTGTTGAATGCTTTCCTCCGGATAAGGGTAAACAAAAGGAAGGAATCAACTGCCGTTATTGTCGAATCCATGTCATTGTACTATTCTGTACTAGTGAAAAAATAGTGCTGTTACATATACAATTGAGACGATAGATTCGTGAAAACTGTGAAAAATCAAAGGTTTTGACTATTTTATGCTTTGACCATTAAGGTTAAACAGGGTTATAATCATTCTATAACAGAGACACTCGCACTTTCAAATATTTAACTGAGGTGAACGTAGATGAGCAAGCTTCCTTACGAAGTACAGACAGAACCGGTTCTACCGCTTACTGTTCTGTCGGCAGAAGGTGAAGTCGTTAACCCGGATTTGATGCCGAATTTGTCGGATGAGCAACTGAAAGAATTAATGTACCGCATGGTTTTCACACGAGCTTGGGACGAACGTGCAGTCAATTTGGGACGTCAAGGCCGTCTTGGCTTCTATGCGCCGGTATCCGGACAAGAAGCTTCGATGATTGGTAGTGAGTATGCCCTAAATAAAGAAGATTTCGTATGTCCTGGTTACCGTGACATGCCTCAGCTCGTTTGGCATGGACTTCCGCTTTATCAAGCATTCCTATATTCCCGCGGCCATCAGCATGGCGGCCAAATTCCTGAAGGCGTTAATGTATTAATGCCGCAAATCATTATCGGCGCTCAAATTTTGCATGCTACCGGCGTTGCAATGGCGTTTAAGAAACGCGGAGAGAAGCGCGTCGCAATCACTTATACAGGTGACGGCGGTTCTTCCGAAGGCGATTTCTATGAAGGTATGAACTTTGCAGGTGTGTACAAACTGCCTGTTATATATGCTGTTCAGAATAACGGTTATGCCATTACGACACCATTCGAGAAGCAAACGGCAGCACTTTCGATCGCACACAAAGCGGTTGCGGCCGGCATCAAAGGTGTTCAGGTTGATGGCATGGACGTTCTAGCTGTATACAAAGCGGTATCGGATGCAGCCGAACGCGGACGCAACGGGGAAGGCGCAACGCTCATCGAGATGCTTACCTACCGTTTCCGCCCGCATTCCATGGCGGACGACGCGACTAAGTACCGGACGAAAGATGAAGAGAATGAATGGGCTCTTAAAGATCCTCTTTCCCGTTTTGGCAAGTTTATGGAGAAGAAGGGCTTGTGGACCGAGGAAGATACGGCTCGCGTAAAAGAAGAAGCAAAAGCAACGGTCAATGAGCATATCAAGAAAGCCGAAGCAACCGAAAAAATGACAATCGCGGGTCTCATCGACTCCATGTACGAAACAACGCCGCAATATCTGGAAGAGCAAAAAGAGGATTTCAAATAAATGATCCACAGCAGCCGGCGCCTGCCGAACCTTGTATGCGCTTGGCTGTTTTGTTCGCAGAGAACATGCAGCTTGACATTATTTAATTGCTGATGCTTCTGAAGTGAGTTTTTGCTCGATGGATTATTAGAAGCTTGGCTTCACAAAAACTTGGCATGTGCTTTCCGCGGCTGCTGCGTTAATGGATCGGGGAAGCATGCCTTCACAAAACTTTCAGGAGGAACCAACGAACATGGCACAGATGAATATGTTGGAAGCGATCCGCGACGCGATGCGCGTCGAATTGAAACGCGATTCGAATGTTGTCGCCTTCGGCGAAGACGTGGGGAAAGTCGGCGGTGTATTCCGCGTCACCGAAGGTCTGCAGGAGGAATTCGGCGATGATCGCGTGTTTGATACGCCGCTGGCTGAATCCGCGATAGCCGGTATGGCAGTAGGCATGGGGATTCAAGGTTTCCGCCCCATTGCCGAGATACAATTTGTAGGCTTTATCTATGAAGCGCTGGACCAAATGTTTGTTCAAGCGGCACGGATGCGTTACCGTTCCGGCGGCCGTTACAATTCACCAATCGTATTCCGCACGCCGTTCGGCGGAGGCGTTAAAGCAGCCGAGCTGCATACCGATTCACTCGAAGGGCTAGCTCTTCAAACACCGGGCATGAAGGTTATCGTGCCTTCGAACCCTTATGATGCCAAGGGCCTGATGATTTCGGCGATTCGCGACAATGATCCGGTCTTCTTCATGGAGCATCTTAATCTGTATCGCGCGTTCCGCGCAGAAGTGCCTGAAGGCGAGTACACAGTTCCGATCGGCAAGGCAAACGTCGTTCGCGAAGGCTCCGACGTGACGATCATTGCTTACGGCATGATGGTTCATACAGCGGTTAAAGCTGCTGAAGAGCTGGAGAAACAAGGCGTTCATGCCGAAGTAATCGATCTGCGCACCCTGATGCCGCTCGATATCGATACGATCGTAGCTTCCATTCAAAAAACGAATCGTGCGATCGTCGTTCAAGAGGCACAGAAGACCTCAGGTGCGGCTGCTGAGATCATTACACAAATCAATGAGAAGGCTATTCTTCATTTGGAAGCCCCTGTACTTCGTGTGGCGGGTCCGGATACGATCTATCCGTTCGCACAAATTGAGGATCAATGGCTTCCTACACCGGCCCGTATAATCGCGGCAGTAAATAAAGTAAGGGAATTTTAATTTCTAATCTGCTTGTTACGATGCGGTGCATGAGCGAACGTAGGCGTTGCTTGCGAAGAATGAGGAGGTAGCGTAGGTGGCTAAATTTGAATATAAGTTTCCGGAGCTGGGCGAGGGGCTGCATGAAGGCGAAATCGTCAAGATGCTTATCAAGCCGGGTGACAGTGTAACGGATGACGATATTATTATGGAAGTTCAGAACGATAAGGCCATTGTTGAGGTTCCTTGTCCGGTAAACGGCAAGGTGCTCGAAGTGTTCACGAAAGACGGACAAGTGTGCCATGTCGGCGATGTTGTGGCGATTATCGATGCTGAAGGCGACTTGCCGGAACAGGATACTCCTGCAGTTGATCAAACTGCAGCCGAAGAGAAGTCCGCGGCGCAAGGCGGAGCGGAGATCAAGGGCGGTGCGCCAGAGGCGAAAGCGCCGGAGAGCACACCAAGTCAATCTCCGAAGGCTGACCAGGCGAAAGCTGAAGGTCCCGTACTTGCAACGCCAAGCGTTCGCAAATACGGACGCGAGAAGGGCGTAGAGTTGGCTTCCGTGAAGGGCACAGGCAAGAACGGACGCATTACGCGTGAAGACATTGATGGGTTTGCGGCTGGCGGCGGCGCTTCTGCGGTATCGGCTGACTCGCAGCCGGAAGCGGCGGCAGAACAGAATACGGCTGCACCTGCAGAAGGCGCTGGCCAGACGAAGGCAGCAGCTGCGCCTTCAGGCTCAGCTTATCGCCCAGAAGAGCGTGTTCCGTTCAAGGGAATCCGCAAAGCCATCGCCAATGCGATGTCCAAGTCGGTTTACACGGCTCCGCATGTTACGCTTATGGATGAAGTTGACGTTACCGAGCTCGTTGCGCTGCGTGCCAAGTACAAGCCGCATGCCGAGAAGAAGGGCGTTAAGCTGACTTACCTGCCATTCATCGTGAAGGCGCTGGTTGCCGCATGCCGCCAGTTCCCGATTATGAATTCGACGCTGGACGAGGCTAATCAAGAGATCGTCTTGCGTAAATACTACAATATCGGAATCGCAACCGACACGGATAACGGCTTGATCGTACCGGTCATTGAGGATGCGGACCGCAAGAACATCTATATGGTGGCAGACAGCATCCGCGATCTTGCAGCACGCGGCCGCGAAGGCAAATTGTCCGCGAACGAGATGAGAGGCAGTACGATTTCGATTACCAATATTGGATCTGCAGGCGGCATGTTCTTCACGCCGGTCATTAATTTCCCGGAAGTGGCGATTCTTGGCACCGGACGCATTACGGAGAAGCCAATCGTCCGCAACGGAGAAATTGTCGCAGCACCTGTAATGGCATTGTCGCTCAGTTTTGACCACCGTCTCATTGACGGCGCAACGGCACAGAATTTCTTGAATCAAATCAAACAGCTGCTGGCTCAACCAGAGCTGTTCATCATGGAGGTATAACCCAATGGTAGTAGGAGATGCTTCACTGGACATTGATACTCTAGTCATTGGTGCAGGACCTGGGGGATATGTGGCGGCCATTCGTGCCGCCCAGCTCGGTCAAAATGTACTTGTCGTGGATAAACAATATGTTGGCGGCGTATGCTTGAATGTAGGCTGCATTCCTTCCAAAGCGTTAATCTCGGCTTCTCATCAATATGAGTCGATTAGCCATGCGGATTCCTTCGGAATCACGGCTTCCGATGTGAAAGTGGATTGGAACAAAGTGCAGGACTTCAAGAACGGTGTTGTTAAGAAGCTGACAGGCGGCGTAGCTTCACTGCTCAAGGCGAACAAGATCCAATATTTCAACGGCGAAGTCATGTTCATTAACGAGAACGAAGCTCGCGTATTCAATGAACAGGAAGCGCCGCGTTACCGCTTCAAGAACTGTATTATTGCGACGGGCTCCCGTCCAATCGAGCTGAAAGCATTCCCTTACGGCGGCCGAATCGTATCTTCGACAGAAGCGCTGTCCATTCCAGAAATTCCGAAGAGCCTGGTCGTGATCGGCGGCGGTTACATCGGCGTAGAGTTGGGTCAAATGTATGCACGCTTCGGTACGAAGGTAACCGTAATCGAGGGTTCGGATGCTATCCTTCCAGGATTCGACACCGATATGTCCTCACTCGTTGCGAAGAAGCTCAAAGGCGCGGGCGCTGAGATCGTAACCGGCGCGCAAGCAAAGAGTGCGGAGCAAACGGACAAGGACGTAACGGTCACTTACACCGTCAAAGGCGAAGACAAGCAAGTGACGGCTGACTACCTGCTTGTAACAGTCGGGCGCCGTCCGAATACGGATGGCGAGCTGGGTCTTGATCTGATCAATGTAAAAATGACCGATCGCGGCATGATCGAGGTTAACGAACAATGCCAGACGAGCGTTCCGCACATCTATGCGATCGGCGACATCATCGCAGGACCTGCACTTGCTCACAAAGCGATGTACGAAGGCCGCGTAGCTGCAGAAGCTATTGCGGGACAACCGAGCACAATCGATTACAAGTGCATTCCGCTCGTTGTTTTCTCCGATCCTGAGCTGTCGAGTGTCGGTTACACCGAGAAGGAAGCGAAGGAGCAAGGCCATAACGTTAAGGTTGGCAAGTTCCCGTTCAACATTAACGGTCGCGCCCTATCGTTAGGCGTCAAAGAAGGCTTCGTTAAGCTTATTGCTGATGCGGACTCCGGTCTGGTGCTTGGCGCGCAAATCGCCGGCATTGAGGCTTCCAACATGATTGCCGAGCTTGGTCTCGCAATCGAAATGGGAGCGACGCTTGAAGATCTCGCATTAACGATTCACGCACATCCAACACTGGGTGAAATCGTATTGGATGCGGCCGAGATGGCGCTTGGACACCCGATTCACGCCATTAAGTAAGAAGCTAGCACACAGACTTTCAGTCAGAGGTCACGACGCTGCATAAGCGCTCGGGCCTCTTTTCACATTCAGAAGTTGAATTGGACAGCTTTCGTATATTAATGTGACAGAGGGAGAGGGGGCTAATGATTTGACTAGTTGCGAAACCGGCAAGTGAATCGCGGACGGTGATGACACAGTTGATTTTCCCCGAGGATGCCAATATCCATGGAACGATGTTCGGTGGCAAGGTCATGGAGTATATGGATAAGACAGCGGCAATCTCCAGCATGAGGCATGCCAGAATTCCAGTGGTAACGGCTTCTACGGACAGCATTGATTTTATCGGGCCGATTCGTGTTGGTGATGCCATTGAGATCGTCTCATTCGTAACATGGACGCACAACAGCTCCATGGAGGTCTATGTGAAGGTACAGTCGGAGAACGTATACTCGGGGGAGAAGACAACAGTGGTAACGGCCTTCTTCACTTTCGTGGGATTGGATCCCTCTGGAAAGCCGACCAGAGTCCCTCCAGTTATGCCGGAAACGGATGAGGAAAAGTCGCTCCATGCCTCGGCCCCAAGCCGTTATGAGCAGCGCAGACAGCGAAAACGGGACAGACAGAACAACGCATAAATGATATGATAGTATGTACGGATTTAAGCTTTCTAGAGAGGGGCAATTGTGGTTGAAAGCGTATTTGGACCTGTTACAAGACGTACTAGACAATGGAGCGGAGAAAGAAGACCGGACAGGAACGGGTACGTTGTCGGTCTTCGGTCGTCAGCTCCGATTTGATTTAAATAACGGCTTTCCGCTTGTGACAACGAAGCGGGTTCATGTGAAATCGATCATTCACGAGCTGCTATGGTTCCTGAAAGGCGATACCAATGTAGGCTATTTGCAGGATAATGGCGTGCGCATCTGGAATGAATGGGCAGATGAGAACGGTGATCTGGGGCCTGTCTATGGCTCGCAATGGCGGGCATGGGAAGCGCCGGATGGCCGCAAGATCGATCAGATCGCCGAGGTTGTCGCTTCCATTAAGCGCAATCCCGATTCGCGCCGCCATATCGTCAGTGCTTGGAATGTGGCGGAGATTAACAATATGAAGCTGCCTCCGTGCCACTTTGTATTTCAATTCTATGTAGCAGACGGCAAGCTTTCCTGCATGATGACGATGCGTTCCTCCGATACTTTCCTTGGTCTGCCGTTTAATATAGCGCAGTATGCCATTCTGACTCATATGATTGCCCAGCAATGCGACCTCGGAGTGGGAGAGTTTATTTATTCCGGCGGCGATGTGCATATCTACAGCAACCACATCGAGCAAGTGAAGCTGCAATTGGCACGTGAGCCTTATCCGCTTCCGCAGCTTATCATCAAGCGAAAGCCGGATTCGATATTTGATTATGTGTACGAGGACTTTGAAATCGTCAATTATCAGCATCATCCCACGATCAAAGCAGATGTCGCGATATAGAGAGGAGAATGCGGTATATGTCCATAACGTTAATCGCCGCGATGGCCAGCAATCGGGCTATTGGACAAGATAACAAGCTGCTGTGGCGTCTACCGTCGGAGATGGCCCATTTTCGCCGATCCACTACGGGAAAGACCGTACTGATGGGACGAAAAACCTTCGAATCGCTTGGCCGTCCGCTTCCTAATCGCCTTAATGTAATCCTTACCCATGATCAGAATTTTGTATCTGAAGGCTGTGAAAGTGTTCATTCGGTGGATGAAGCGCTTCGGAGATACAACAATGAGGAAGACGAGCTGATGGTGATCGGGGGCGCGGAGATCTACAGCCAATTCCTTCCTTATGCTGATAAGCTGCTGCTTACCGAGGTAGAGGCCGAGATCGCAGGTGATGCTTTCTTCCCGGCTGTGCCGGAATCGGAATGGTCCATTGAAGGCAGCGAGCCTCACGTTGCCGATGAGAAGCATGCTTACAATTTTTGCATTCGAACGTACAGGCGAACAGCGCCAAATCACTAAGGATGCGAGCCGGAATTGAAAACTCTGTAGGTCATTAAGTGCAAATGATTATACGGAAAATCCATTTATCGAATCGGGCTGAATTGCTACGATATTGTATACGAGATATACTTGGAAGCAGTCATTATCTTGATAATTGAATGGATTCCCGTTATCGTATCTTATAGAGTAATTGCACGAGGTTAACCGGGGAAACTGGATGGAGGATAAGCGATCATGTCTACACCTACTGGATTTATGGACTACAGACGCGAATTGCCCGCTGACCGCGATCCGCTGGAGCGGGTTAAGGATTGGGAAGAATTTCATAAGCATTTCAGCGAGGATCAACTGCGTACTCAAGGCGCACGCTGCATGGATTGCGGCACGCCCTATTGTCATACAGGCATCGAGCTTCCCGGAGGCACATCTGGCTGCCCGGTCAACAATTTGATCCCGGAATGGAACAATTTGATTTACCGCGGCTTATGGCGCGATGCATTAGACCGTTTACACAAAACAAATAACTTTCCTGAGTTTACGGGACGAGTATGTCCGGCGCCTTGCGAGGGCTCATGTACAGTGGGGCTGATTGGTGACGCCGTCACGATTAAAACCATCGAACAAGCTATTATTGACAAAGGCTTCGACGAAGGCTGGGTTGTCCCTCAACCACCACAGGTTCGCACGGGCAAGCGTGTAGCAGTCGTCGGCTCCGGACCGGCAGGACTCGCTTGCGCGGCACAGCTGAACAAAGCAGGACATCACGTAACGGTGTATGAACGCGCTGACCGAATCGGCGGGTTGTTGACGTATGGGATTCCTGCCATGAAGCTGGACAAGAAAGTCGTTCAGCGCCGTGTTGATTTGCTCGAAGCGGAAGGCATTGAATTTGTGACGAATACCGAGATCGGTAAAGATATAAAGGCCGAGCAGCTTGTGAGCGACTTTGATGCGGTCGTACTCTGCGGAGGCGCGACAAAAGCGCGTGAAGTAGAGATTGAAGGCCGTCAGTTGAATGGGATTCATCTGGCAATGGATTACTTGAACGGCTCGATTAAGAGCTACCTGGATTCGAACATGACGGATGGGAATTACATCTCGGCTAAAGACAAAAACGTGATCGTAATCGGCGGCGGAGATACCGGGACTGACTGTGTGGCTACAGCACTTCGTCACGGCTGCAAGTCGATCACGCAGTTCGGAACCCATGCAAAAGCTCCATTGGAGCGTGACATGGTGAACAACCCTTGGCCGCAATTCCCGAATGTGTACACGCTTGACTATGCCCAAGAAGAAGCGCGTGCCATCTACGGTGAAGATCCTCGAGCATTCTCCGTCCTGACGAAGAAATTCGTTGGCGATGAGAACGGCAACGTGAAAGAGCTGCACACCGTACAAATCGAACGGACCGTTGACGAGACGGGTCGCAAAATCTACAAAGAGATTCCAGGCACCGAGAAAGTCTGGCCGGCCGATATCGTGATGATCGCCGTCGGATTCGAAGGACCGGAGAAATTGCTGATCGATCAGCTTGGATTGGAACAGGATCGTCGTTCCAACGTGAAAGCTGCGTATGGCAAATACACGACCAGCCTCGATAAAGTATTCGCTGCAGGCGATATGCGCCGCGGACAAAGCCTGGTTGTATGGGCGATTAACGAAGGCCGCGAAGCTGCGCGTGAAGTGGACCGTTATTTAGTGGGATCAACCATGCTGCCATAACCGGCAAATTGCGTTATACTATAGAAAGAACGAGAAGCGCCTTCGGGCGCTTTTTGTATGAGCATTCAAGAGGGTCAGTCATACGGCTCATACAAAGATAACGGAATAAAGGGGAGTTATCCTGGCATGATTCAATACGGATCGGATCGCGTCTATGAATTGAAATTTAATGCGTTCTACCCTAGGCTGGAGCGGCGCAATGATCAGTGGGTGGATATTGACTTGAAGCTGGCGCTGGCTCCAGATACACCGGCACCTGCCGATACAACGGATTTGACCGCGCTAGTCATCTGTACGGTGGGTGGGATTATTGCACAAATCGTTCCGCTCGATGAAGGCTGCGACTGTGAATTTCAATTCACAGCCGATGAGAAGGCGCAAATTGCGGCTTATATCGAGAGTGCGAAGATTCAAGCCGCCATCGCCAAACTGTCCTTACCGGCCGGATAAAAGATGTGGTAAAATAAGCATACCTTGATCAGGGTTGGAGGGCTTATCGATGCGGAGTGAAAGCGCCCTTGTACTGACGCCGACCGATATTCACAACATCCGCCGTTATGTTCAGCAGAAATATGCCGATCTGCCGAAGGAGCGGCATGCCGAGATCATAGACGATGCGATGAGACGAATCGTTCTCAAGCAGATCCCGGAATTTCCATCAGAGGTCAAGCATGCGCTGACCGGTAAGCTGCTGCAAGAAGTCGTTCATATGCAGCAGCGTGCCGTAGGGAATGATCATATTTTCGCAGCATGTCTGACTTTGGATTTGACGGACTCTGGACTGTCTGAACCGCTCCATTCATGGACCGAACAACGGCTGCAGAGCAGCATCGCAGCAAGACGGTTTCATGAGCTCGTTCAAGAAGCGCTAACGAGCGCCGATGCGGGCGACTGTATGGATTCAGAAAAGATATGGAATGCTTTTCGCAGCCGTATTCGAAGCGATGCTCCTGTCGGACTAGCAGCTGAAGAGGAGCCAATGGGCAAGCTCGCTGATATTGTTCCGCTTCCGGTCATGCGCAGTCTCAGGCTGAGGCCGATCGGGTATGCGCTGCTGTCCTCGCTTCTCGTTCTGGGTATGCTTGTGTATGCATGGACGATTTACCGTCCAACTGCGCCAGCTAAGCCGCCGTCGTCAGCTGTCTTGAACCCGCCTGCCGCGCCGCTGCCTGCTAAGCCGGAGGATGGGCTTCCGCTCGAGCTGCGCTATCAGGATGTCAACCGCCATAAGCTCGCTGACTACCTGAAGGCGAAGAACTCCTTGCTCGTTGAACATTCCTATATGGAAACGATTATTTCGGTGGCAAAGAAATATGATATTCATCCGCTTCTATTATTTGCCATTACCGGGCAGGAGCAAGGCTTCATACCTAAAGACCAAAAACAAGCAAAGAAAATCGTCAACAACCCGTTTAACGTTTATAACAGCTGGCGCAAATACAACACAACATTAGAGGAGTCGGCCAGCATTGCGGCTCGTACGGTCAATCGTTTGAGTAAGGCGCGACCCGCGGATATGAATCCGTTCACGTGGATTAACCGGGAGTATGCCGAGGATCCGAACTGGTGGAAGGGTGTTAGCAGTCTATTCACCACAATGAAGCGCCAAGTTGGGACAAGCGCAGAACAGTAAAGAGGCGATTCGTTGAAAACATTAATCATTGCAGAGAAACCGGATATGGGTCGCACGATCGCGGCAGTTATCGATCCGAAGGCGCAGAACAAACGCAGCTACCTCGAAGGGGAGCGGCATATTATAACCTGGGCGATTGGCCATCTGGTCAGTCTGGCTGAGCCCGATCAATACGACGCCAAGTACAAACGTTGGAATGAATCCGATCTGCCCATCATTCCAGAGCAGTTCAAGCTTTGGCCGAATCCGCGGACGAAGGATCAGCTGAAGACCATCGGAGAGCTGGCCAAGCGCTGTAACCGCCTCGTCAATGCATGCGATGCCGGGCGCGAAGGGCAGCTTATTTTTCATCTCATCCGCCAATATTTGAAGCTGGCACAACCCGTCGATCGGCTCTGGATTTCGGATTTAACTCCCGAGACGATTCGGCGGGGGTTCGATACGCTGCGCAGCGATGGGGATTATGACCCGCTGACAAGGGCGGCTCGTGCGCGCAGCGAAGCGGATTGGCTTGTCGGGATGAATGCCTCGCGTGCATTCACGATCCGCCATCGGACGCTGCTGTCGGTCGGCCGCGTACAGACTCCGGTTTTGGCGCTGCTCTATGACCGCCATAAAGAGATTACGGCATTTAACAGTGAAACCTATTTTATCGTACAAGCCCAATTCGCACAGCATGACTTCAGCTATAAGGGAGTTTGGCAGGGCGATCGCATCACGGATCGGGAGAAAGCGGATGTCTTAGCCAATAAGGTGAAGGGCAAGCCCGGCCGAATCATCAGCTATGAGACGAATGAAACGAAGGAGTATCCGTATCGGCTGTACGATTTGACGCTTCTGCAGCGTGAAGCGAACGGGAAGTTCGGTTTTCCGGCGAAGAAGACGCTTGATATTGCGCAATCGCTGTATGAGAAGCATAAAGTGATTACCTATCCGCGTACCAGTTCGAACTACGTCACCGAAGAGACGATTCCCGTGATGGGTAATGTCTTAAACATGCTGAAGCAAACCTCATACGGCGAGCTGGCAGCAGGAGCGGACCGCAGCCGGGTGCACAAAGGGAATAAGGCCGTGTGCAATCCGGCTAAAGTCGAGGATCACCACGCCATTCTGCCGACGCCGAAGCGTCCAGGCTCCTTAAGCTCGGATGAGCAGGCACTCTACGATATGATCGTGCGCCGGTTCCTGTCGCATTATTATCCTCCAGCTGTGTATAACAATCACGAAGTCATGACGGAGGTAGAGCAGGAGGTCTTCCGTACACGGGCGAAGGAGCAATTGGATCCGGGCTGGCGTGTCGTGTTAAGCGGAGATGATTCCGAACCGGCGAAATCGAAGAGCCGTAAGAAGAAGGGGGAAGAGCAAGCCGATGAGCAGGAGGACGAGCTAGAGCTAACCGATCGTCCCTTCTCCGTCGATGCTTCCCAGCCAGTGCACTGTGAGAACGCCCAGGCCATCGAGAAGGCCACGACACCGCCTAAGCCTTATACGGAAGGCACGCTGCTTAAGGCGATGGAGGGGGCCGGCAAGTCGATCGAAGATGATGATCTTCGAGAAGCGATGAAGCAGACCGGTCTGGGTACACCCGCGACCAGGGCAGCGACCATCGAGCGATTGAAGCAGGTCGGTTATATTAAACCGACAGGCAAACGGCTGGAAGTGACGACGAAAGGGTGCGCGGCCATCGAGCTGATCCGCGGGGCAGGGGTCGATCTATTGGCTTCGCCCGAGATGACCGGACGATGGGAGCAGAGGCTGCATCAAATCTCCAAGGGCGAAGCATCCGATGAGCAATTCATGCTCAAGGTCAAGCAGTTTGCTGAGATGATCGTCGGCAAAGTGAAGCTGCAGCGCCCAGCGGAAGCCAGTTTATTCGGAGATGCCGAGGAGCAGAAGAGGAAGGGCGGCAAGGGTGCCGGCACCACGAAGCGTCCTAGCGCGAAACGCGAGAGCAGTCCTGCCCGCTCCCCTAAAGCGGCGGCTCCTAAGTCTGCAGATCATTCGGGCACGCCAGCCGTCATCGCAGCTTGTCCTCGCCCTGGATGCGGAGGTACGCTGATTGAAGGCAAGAGGGGCTTCGGCTGTATCCGGTTCAAGGAAGGCTGCTCATTCGTCATCTGGAAAGAGCAGAACAGCCGAACAATAACCGCTGCGATGGCCAAAGCGTTAGCCACAAGCGGAGTTACGCGTAAGCAGTCCTATAAGACGAAGGACGGTCATACGCTCTCGGGCAAATGGAAGCTGACTGATCCTGTCAAGGGAACGATTGAATTTAACGAAATGAATGAATAGAGCTTAATATCCGAATAAGGCTTGATCCGCTTATACAATGCGGATCAAGCCTTATTCGGTGTGGATATAGCTAAGAACGTTCTTTCAAGTAATCGTGGATGGTCTTCGGCACGTCGCCAAGCTGATCCAAGGTGAAGAAGGCGCCTTTGGGGATGACATCGATCCCTGTGATGTTGTAGATCCATTCGGCGTCACTCTTCATATGAATGGCATGGATGCCCGCCGTTAAAGCAGGGACAACGTCCGTCCGGATGGAGTTGCCGATCATCCAAGTGGAATTACGGTCAAACCCGCCTGACGCCAGAATGGTTTCCATCGCCTCAATATTCTTGTGAGAACGGACATAAATACGCGATCCGAAATACTGTTCGAGGTTCATCTGTTTAATCTTGCGTTCTTGTATGAGCAGCTCGCCGCCGGTGTAGAGATGAAGCTCGTGACCGTGACTAGCAAGCTTATCCAACGTTTCTTCCATCATCGGGTAGGGCTCCACTTGATGCTCATATACGCTTCTGCCAAGCTTCCACAAATAATCTTCTTCCAGAACGGAGCGGGCACGATCATACATGGAGGAGAAATGCCTGTATGTCGTTACGAATGATTGAGGGAAGTGCTCGCTCTTGAAACCGTCCGCATGGATGCCTGCGAGATCGATCTCTGTCTGTTTGTCGCGAATGGCGCTCCCGCTAAGACCGTAACCCTGGAACCAAGCGATCATCGACTCAACGAATTGATCGACAACCGAATAGAAATATTTGTTACAGTAGATGAGGGTATCGTCCAAATCAAATAGTATGCTCTGCTTCATCAGGGGTATAGCTCCTTTATGCTTGTGATTCCGCTGTCTTCTCAATCTACAGCATACGTTAGCCTCCGTCAAATCGAATAATGTCGGGCATCCCAACAAATAATGTAATCGGAGGTGAGTCTGCTATGCCTTGGAATAAGAGCGAGAAGAAAGAAAATCGGGGAACCGAGTCCAGTATCAAGGAGCCTGCAATAACATTAACGCCAGAGAACACCGCAAACCGTCCGCCGAGTCTTAATGGCATTAACAAGCAGCAGTCCTAAGACAAGGGCGGGAGACGTAACAAGCATAAGCGCGCGTCGTCCGGAATACGGAACAACGCGCGCTATGTGTTAGGTTAAGCATATTTATCCAACTTATCGTGAAGATCCTGTTTAATAAAGGCAATACGTCTGCGAACGTAGAAATCATAGCTTTCCCCTTTCAGTTCCTTGGGGGTAATCACCTCCTCCGCCGTGTTGTCGATAATCGTGAGTTTTCCGTCCGAATAAAACTTAAACGTCAAATCCCGGAACGGGCGATGCCGTTCAATAAATCGATAGTTTTCACAGTTGCGCAAGATGATTAGCCTCCTTCGAAAAAAAAGGAATATAGAACAGGTGTTCTTATAATTATTATACCAAACATTTGTTCGGATGGAAACTATTATTTGTTTCCCTTAAACTAGATTGATAGACTGCCATTTCCGAAGGATAAAGGAGCGCCTACATGATTAGAGTGTCCGAATTATCAATGCAAATACCCGGCGGCCCGCGTGTACTGTCGGGAATCAGCCTTGACATCCAGCCAGGTGAATTTATTGCGGTAAAAGGGGCAAGCGGCAGCGGCAAATCAATGCTGCTTCGCTGTCTCGCTTTGCGGGAGAAGTGGAGCGGTGGACAATATATTGTAGATGATGTGGACATCTTCAAGAGAGGCTTTGCGGGCAAGATGAAAATTCGCCGCGAAATGGCTTATCTGGAGGAGAAACCGTCACTCATTCCGAACCGTACCGCATTGAAAAACGTATTGATTGGAGCAGCTTACCAAACCCCAATGTGGCGAAGAGTAACGGGTATGGTGCGCAGTGATGATTATATGGGCGCGATGGATATGGTTGAGAAGGTAGGACTGCTGGAGAAGGCCCATCAGAAGGCGGACAAGCTAAGCGGCGGGGAGAAGCAGCGGATCGCGATCGCCAGAGCGCTTGTTCATGGCGCGAAAACCCTATTAGCCGACGAACCGGTGTCCGGTCTTGACCCGCATGCCGCGGAGCAGGTTCTATCCGATCTGAAGCGGATGTGCGAATTGCAGGGCATATCCGTCATTGCTGTCATGCATCAAGGGGATTGGGCCGAGCGCTTCGCCGACCGTATCATCGGTTTGAATAATGGTCAGCTTGTCCTTGATATCAAGGGCAGACGGATGACCGAGAGGGAGAAAATGCTGCTGTAAGCGGTTTAGCGTGTCATTCATGTTGACAGCAGGCATACAATGGAACATCAACCTAAATAGGCAGGTGTCCGTTCTATGGCATTCCAATTCCCGGCGATTGTCCACCCCTCCCGCGTTACGTTTCCGAAAGCGGAGCTGTGGCTCCCCATCGTAAGCGGTCTGCACAACACGGCGGCCCAGAACGCTATCAATGAAATGATTCGGCAAACGGCAGGTCAGCTTGTCACGGATCAAGGATCGTTGGATGATCCGAGATCGGAGATGCAAGGTTATTTTGAAATCAAAAACAATCAGAAGAACGTGCTCAGCCTCTCTCTCTTTAATTATGCCTATACCGGCGGGGCTCACGGCCTTACACTTCAACAATCGCTTACTTTCGATATTGGAAGCGGTAAATCCTACACGCTTGCCGAGCTGTTTAAGCCAGGAAGTCCTTATATCAGCAGATTATCGGATTTAATCAAAGAGCAGATCGAATCGCGTCAGATCGCAACGCTTGATCCGTTTACTGCCATTCGTCAAGATCAGCCTTTTTACATCGCTGACCGCTCCCTTGTCATTTATTTTGCCCTGTATGAATTGACTCCTTATGCATTCGGATTTCCGTATTTTCCGATCTCGGTCTTCGACCTGACGGATATCATCAATCCTAACGGTCCATTAGCCCCGATGACCGTCAACAATTAATCAGGGCTCGAAATTGTTAGGCAGAAGGATGTCATGATGCAGGCGTTGAAGCAAGGGGAGTAACCTTAGTTAGAGGAGCCCTCTACGACTATGATCTATATGCTCATTGGAATACCGGCTATTATTATCGTTATCTTGCTCATTATCTTGCAACAGCGCCGGTTGGAGCGTAACAAGCCGATAATAATCCGCGAGCCACTGTTCGAATTCAATTCACCCTTCAATCCTCCGGTCGAGCCGGGGGAAGACTTCTCGGAGGACACACAGCTGCTTCAGAATGAAGGCGTTCAATCCGATTACACGGTATTGATCGTCGATGACCAGCCTGCTATACGAATGCTGCTGCGCGAGCTATTCGAGCTTGAAGGTATTGCTGTCTATGAAGCTCCGCATGGCCGGACTGCGATCGAGCTTGTTAAACGCGCACCTATTGATTTCATCCTGTTGGATCTAAAAATGCCGGATATGGACGGGATCGAAGTGCTTCGTGCGATACGGGAGATCAACACCGATGTTCATGTCGCGATGATAACCGCATATGGAGATCCTGATAAATTGGATACCGCGAAGCAGCTCGGAGTGCTTGCTTCCTTTACGAAACCGTTCGATATCGATATCGTGAAGAAATTCGTGTTGGCCAAGATGAAATCGGAAGGGTGATGAATCGTTGCGTGCACGACAATGGATCGGTGTGGTTGCCCATGTGCTCCTGGGATTCCTCTTTCCTTACGTGTTCATCGGTTCCATTATACTTATTAACGGATTCATGGCACCATCCACACCTCAGCAGAAGGTGACGGGAACGATTATAGCGCTTGTGTATACGATTGTATTGGTTATTGTGAATTGGCTGACGCTCAAAGGTCTCAAGAAGCGGGCTCGAACGACTGCCATTCTCATCCATATCGCTTCATTTGCAGGCGCCGGCCTGCTGATGTTTATGTCGCTCCGCTGGTAATTTACCAGTGGAGCTTTTTTTTGTGGTGATGATAGAAGACTCGTTCACATACAGTCAAGTATGGGGGTGAGGTTGTATTGGCTGTCATTATCGGTTTTTTGCTATTCATTGCGATCTGTGGCCTTTCGGTCTTCATCGGCTTCATCGCTCACAAGAAGCAGCGGCTATCGCTCCATCAGTCGCTCGCAGCGCATACGTCCTATGTTCGTTTCATGCAGGACAAACAAGATCTGAACAGGCTTGGGATTGCGCAGCAGCTAACCCGTTCGATGAACGGGTTCTCGGCATTCGGCTTGTCCTTCACCAATATGTCGGTCATTGGAGGCGCAGCCTTCCTGATGGCACCTGCGGTGGCAGCGGGAGGCCCGTCCGTGGTAGGCTTCGGCTGGCCGCTGATCGCGTTATGCTCACTCTTGGTCGCATGCTCGCTTGCTTCTCTGGCTTCTGCCGTACCGACCGCCGGTGGTTGCTATCATTGGTCCTCCGCCTATGGCAGCAGACGCATGAGTCTCATATCCGGGTGGCTGCACGCCGCCGGTTCCATTCTATTGCTGGCGGCGACCAATTTAATAGTGGGAGCTTGGTTAAATGACATCCTTGCAGCCATATTCGGCTATGAACCTCGGTTGTGGATGCTTTGGGCAATCGTAATATTGATGTATATCACGCAAGCGGCAGTGAACCTCTACGGTACGTCCTCGCTGGGCCGCATATTCTCCGGCTCCTCGTGGCTGCAGGCAGCGGTGGTGATAGGAACCATTGTTGTACTAGCAGTTTCGCAATGGCCGGGGCTTTACCCGCTGGAGATCCTCTTTCAGGCGAATCATCCACTTGAATCAACAGCCGGCAGCCAGTCCACTTCTTCCTTCATGGTGGGATTGCTTCTGCTGGCGCGGATGTTTCTTGGGGTTGGCTGCGCAGGCCACGCAGCGGAAGAGACAGTTGATCCCAGGATCAATACGCCGTGGGCCATCTACTTGTCTGTGGTATACACATTTATTTTCGGATTCGTGTTGTTTGCCTTCCTGCTTATGCATTATCCGTCCGCAGCTGGCAGTCATACGTCATGGTTTGTGCTGACAGAGTGGCTGCTTACCTCCTGGAAAAATTGGGAATGGATCGTCAAACCGGTTGCAGCTGCATTAATCGCATGGGTAGGCTGGAGCAGCGGGCTAAGTTCGATGACGACCGGATCACGCATGTGGTTTACGATGGCAAGAGACGAATCAGTCCCGCTGTCACTATGGTTCGCTAAGGTATCGGAACGTTTCCGGACCCCGGCTTACGCTGTTCTGTTGATAACCGGATTGGCTTGCCTCGTGAGCGCACCGGCTCTTATCTCAATGGCCTGGGGACATGAAGCAAGTCCGGCTTTCATTCAGCTGCTTGCCCTCAGCTTAAGTGCGCTGCATCTTGCCTATGCCGTACCGATTGCCTTGAAGTGCTATGCCAAATGGAAAGGAGGCGCCCCGTTGCCTGCTGGTCCGTGGCAGTTGGGACGCTGGGGTCTGCCGCTTGATGTCGCGGCTCTCCTATGGTTGATAACATCGGGCATATGCGCTCTCGTACTCGTGGATAAGCTGATTCTGCTCTATGCTTCAACAGTCTTGGTTCTGATTCTCATTGCTGTTGAAATCAAAGGTCGGGAGTGGAGCAAGAAGGGGCCGCTAAGAGCAGTAGGCACGGTTAAGTTTAGTAAACGCACAGTGGATGAAATGATTCGAATTGAGCGAAAATTTCCACAATATTAATTTCCCAAAAAAACACCCGTTATTTCCCGGGGCAACGCAGAAACCTACAGAAATTGCATGCTTTCGACATGGCAATTGACACTTTAAAGCAATATTCGTACACGTTTTTTACAATGGTTTAACGTCATTAAGTAAAAGGTGTAAAGAATGATGAATGATTTGCGAATCACATGACCCGCGCCTATAATTAGGACATATTTATACGGGGAAGTGATTGGGAAATGACGAAAGCCGGGAAATTGGTGTCGCTTAATGTGGCTATGCCCATTCAAGTCAACTACGGTAGCAAGGAAGTGATCACAGGGATCTTCAAACAGCCTGTCCAGAAGCGTCTGCATCTTGGGATGCTGGGGTTATCTGGAGACGGGCAGGGAGATCTCGTGAATCATGGAGGAATGGATAAAGCGGTATGCGTCTATTCGGAGCAGCACTTTCCATATTGGGAGAAAGAGTGGGGGCATGCGCCGGAAGCGGGGGCCTTCGGTGAAAATTTCACGGTTACCGCGATGACGGAGGAGCAGCTGCATATCGGGGACGTGCTGCATATCGGCGGAGCCGTCGTTCAGGTCAGCCAGCCAAGGCAGCCATGCTTCAAGCTGGCAATGAAGCATGGCCGGCCTGAGCTGACGCTTCAGGTACAAAGCAGCGGGTACACCGGCTATTATTTTCGCGTACTGCAAGAAGGCGATGTGGGATGCGGGGATGAGATGATCTTGGAGAATCCGCATCCTGCGGGCGTAACGATTGCCGAAGCGAATCGTGTTATGTACCGGGATAAGAAGGATATCGCCGGCATTCGAAGGCTTCTGGACATAGACGAGTTGTCGTCAAGCTGGAGAGAGACACTCACTTTGAGGCTGAAGAAGATAGAAGGGGAAGAACAAGCCAGCGCGAGATGAATTAGCAGCGATAAGATTAGAATGGGTATGAATAGATAGCCTATCGCCATATACATCAGAGTGAGAGTCATTGAAGGCAGGGAGCATGCCCTAAGGGCGTTCCTCATCTGGAAATGACGGTTGCGCGGCGGCAGATTGCTGCTGCCGTAAAGGAGGCCTCCTATATGTCTACGGCATTGGCGCTTGGTTACGGCCCGCAGGATCGGCTTCTAATCGTGAACGCCGACGATTTCGGATTATGCCATTCCACGAACCTTGGCATTGAACGACTGCTTGTCGATGGCGTCGTTTCTTCAGCTACGATAATGATGCCCTGCGGCTGGGCAAGAGAGGCAGCGTTATGGAGCGCGCGGCATCCCCATCTCGACGTCGGTGTTCATTACACCTTTACGAGCGAGTGGGATGCGATGAAGTGGGGACCGGTATACCGGGGCGGACCGACATTGTCGCTGGTAACGGCAGAAGGTTATTTTCAGCGGGATGTCAAACGGTTTGAGAGGCAGGCTGCGGCTTCAGAGGTTCGCTGCGAGCTTGCCGCTCAAGTGGAAATGGCTTTAGAGCTCGGCGTGAATGTAACTCATGCCGATAATCATATGGGAAGCTTATACGGCCTTCAATTAGGCCGTCACTTCTTGGTTGAAGTGTTTGAGGTTTGTGCTCAATACGGACTTCCATTCCGCCTGCCGAGACATCTGCTGCTTGAGAGCGGACAGGTAGCGCCGCCAGTGCTGGCGAAGCAGGCGCGCGAGATGGCGGAGCTGGCCGATTCGATGGGTGTCATCGTGCTCGATTATTTGCTTGGTCTTCCATTCCGGGCTGCGCCTGGTGAAACCTATGACGTAATGAAACAACAAATGTTAGGGATCTTAGGCAATCTGCACCCCGGAGTAACCGAGATTATTCTGCATCCTTCGCTTGTTACGGAGGAGCTGACCGCATTTCATGGCGCACCGGACCGGCGCGGTATGGAGATGGAGCTATTCCGGGACCCGGATATAAGGCAGAAGCTGCAAGCCGAAGGGATCATTCCCATTCGATGGCGGGATCTGCGAAATCTGCAGCGGCACGATTAGTATCTTGTAAGTGCAAGTCACAAGTCGGATGCGTTTAAATACAATAGAAGTAGACCGTTAAACACATTGTAGACTGCTTGCGGTACAGCAGGTCCAATGTGTTCTATTTTTCGTACAAGAAGTCTATTCGCGATTGTATAATAATGGTATACTGATTGTTGTGAATTTATAAAGAATTCAGACAATTAGGGAAAGGGAGTGGGAGGATTGACGGTTCTTCCAAAACAAAACGAGCTCGGATTTTTCGAGATACGTCTAGAGTCGATCGGTGGACTCGGAGCCAATCTGGCAGGCAAGATGCTGGCAGAAGCAGGCGTAGTTGGAAGCGGTTTCAACGGTGTGAGTTTTTCTTCCTACGGTTCAGAGAAGAAGGGTTCTCCAGTAAAGGCGCATATCCGGTTTTGCGATTTGGAAACGAACATCCGGGATACAACGCCGGTAGAAAGACCGCATATCGTCGGTATTTTCCACGAAAATTTATCCAAGACAGTCAATGTCATCAGTGGTATCTACGAAGACAGCGTTGTACTCGTCAACTCCTCCAAAACGTCGGAACAGCTCAGAGAGAAGATGAAGCTTCTCGGCGGTACCATCGCGGTCGTCGATGCAACAGGTATTGCACTCGAAGAGAAGAACCGCGTCAACATGGCGATGCTGGGCGGTCTGTTCCGGCTTTGCGACTTCCTCGACTTTGAACATATGAAGGTTATTATTCGCAAATCCCTTGAGAAGAAGTATCCCCAAGCCGTTGAACCGGCTCTGCGTACCTTCGTACGGGGATATGATGAAGTCCAGTCTCAAACCTTTGCGCTTCCCGAAGGGAAGTCCATGCCCTTGCCGACACGCTGGGATATTCCCGCGCTTGGTTATGCCACACAGCCGATGGGCGGGATGATTATCAATCCCGGCAATAGCGTTCTGAAGGATTTGAGCATATCTAGAGAAGGTATGATGCCTCATTTCGATGAAGACAAATGCATTCACTGCGCAGCATGCGATACCGCTTGTCCGGACTTCTGCTTTGTATGGGAGGAGCAGCCTGACAAGAAGGGCCGGCTGCAGATGTTCCTGCAAGGCATCGATTATCAGTACTGCAAAGGCTGTTTGAAGTGTGTCGTCGCATGTCCGACGGAAGCGCTCCAATCCGAGCGCGAGACGGACGGCTATGGCGAAGCGAATCGCGTGCCGCACCGATTCAAGTGGGCAAACGGGTGACTGTAAGCAAGCGAAGGGAGAGTGTAAAGAAACAATGGCCATCGAAATCAATAAGGAAGTAAGCCGTGGCAAGGTTGAACAGCGGATGGTGTATGAATCCGGTAATGAAATGGCTGCTTATGCCGCGCATCAGATCAATTATCATGTCATGGGATATTTCCCGATATCGCCTTCGACGGAAGTTGCGCAGTTCTTGGATTTGATGAAAGCAAACGGGCAGCATGACATCAAGCTGATCCCTGCCGATGGTGAGCATGGCTCTGCAGGGATTTGTTATGGCGCCTCAGCAGCAGGCGGCCGTGTCTTCAATGCAACGAGCTCCAATGGTTATTTGTACATGCTCGAGCAAATGCCGGTTCAGTCCGGAACTCGCTTCCCGATGGTTATGAACTTAGTTTGCCGTTCCGTGTCGGGTCCGCTTGATATCCATGGCGATCACTCTGATTTGTACTTTGCACTGAACACCGGCTGGCCCATCTTGATGTGCCGCGACCCGCAGGCCGTGTACGACATGAACATTATCGCACTGAAGCTTGCGGAGGATCCCGAGGTTCGGCTGCCGGTGCTGGTTGCATCCGATGGTTACTTCACTTCCCACCAGAAGCGCCGCGTCCAGACCTTCGCTGAACGCGCAGACGTGCATGCTTTCATCGGCGAGCAACCGCCGCAAGGCTACCTGCACGTATTGGACCGCAACAATCCCATTACGGTCGGCCCTTATATGAATGAACCTGATTATATTAACAACTGCTATCAGCAATCGGTTGCGATGTACAATGCCGCTCATGTCTTCGACCGTATCCGCCAGGAATATGAGGTACTGACAGGACGGGATTACCCGCTGCTTGATCTGTACCGGATGGAAGACGCCGAGGTCGCGGTTTTTCTGATGAATTCCGCTTCCGAAATTATCAAGGATGTCGTCGACCAGCTGCGTGCCAAAGGAATTAAGGCAGGCTCTATTGCGCCGAACATGATTCGTCCATTCCCGGCTCAGCAAATCGCGGAGGCACTCCAGCATGTGAAGGCGGTGACGATCGGAGATCGTGCCGATTCCTACGGCGGACATGGCGGGAACATGACCAATGAAATCAAAGCGGCCTTATTCACGCACGGCAACCCCGGCACGCTTGTAATCAGCCGGATTTATGGACTCGGCGGTAAAGATTTCTATGCCGAGGACGGCCACCATCTGTTCCAGCTGGCATTAGACGCAGCGGCTTCCGGGAAGGTTGATGTGCCATTCGATTATTACGGCCATACGCCGGGAGATCCGGAGAAAGCGCCAAAACGCGTATTGGAGCCAATGAAGTACGAAGATCTGAAGACGGGTCTGATTACAGTGGATCGCGAGGAATCGACCGGCAAGCTGAAGGTTAAGCTGCCGCCGATCAGGCAGCTGATGAAGAAGCCGAAGCGGCTGGCACCGGGACATGGCGCTTGTCCGGGCTGCGGTATTTTCTCAGGCCTAGAGCTGTTCTTCAAAGGCATCGAGGGCGATATCGTCGCCTTGTACCAGACCGGCTGCGCGATGGTTGTGACGACCGGATTCCCTTACTCGTCGCATAAAGCCACCTATATTCACAACCTGTTCCAGAATGGGGCAGCTACACTGTCAGGCGTCGTCGAGATGTTCTGGGAGCGCAAGCGCCGCGGCGAGCTTGATCAATACGGACTGCAGGATGACTTTACATTCGTCATGATTACCGGTGACGGTGGCATGGACATCGGTATGGGTCCGGCGATCGGCAGTGCGCTTCGCAATCATAAGATGATCATTCTCGAATACGATAACGAAGGCTATATGAACACGGGTGCCCAGCTCTCGTATTCCACACCGCTTGGCCACCGCACCTCGACCTCGAACGTGGGCAAGCATCAGGGGGGGAAGTTGTTTCATCATAAGGATACCGCTCAAATAATGGCGGCAACGAATATTCCGTACGTCTTCACGGGTTCAGAGTCCTTAGGCCAGGATTTGCTCCGTAAAGCTGCCAAAGCGCAATATTATGCGCAGAACGTAGGACTGGTGTACGGCAAAATATTGATCAGTTGTCCGCTGAACTGGCTGTCGGAAGAAAAGATTGGCCAGACGCTCATTGATGAAGCGGTCAATACTTGTTTCTTCCCGATGTACGAGGTGGAGAACGGCGTTACGACGATCACCTATAATCCGGAAGAGAAGGGAAAACGAATTCCGCTGGGGGATTGGCTGAAGAACATGGGCAAGACGAAGCATATGACAAGGCCGGAATATGCCGAAGCCTTGAAGATGTTCGAGGATGAAGTCGACCGCCGCTGGATGCGGCTCAAGGCGAAGCACGATAACCCCTATTTGTAGAGCATCCTACATCCATACAAGCGATGAACACGGGGCGCAGCCAGTGAGGCGGCTGCGCCCCGCTCCCTTGTCACCGCAAAGTTCCGATAAGGAGGGATCAGAGTTGCCATGCGTACTCCGTCACCGGATAACTGGTGATATAGCTTGCGGTTTTCTCCGTAATTCGTATGACCTTGAATATTTCGGCGCGTTATGGTGGGAAGATAAGGAAGATGCGGAACGGGAGAGAATCGATCAGCTGGTCCAATCCGGATACGAGCATGAATCGGATTGGGCAATCGTTGAGGTTGGGGAAGACCGGCTCAAGCTGTTTAACGTCAAGCTGAACAATGACAGGCGCAAGCGAATTCGATTCGAACGCGACGGAACGATAACCGTACATAAAGTAAATGTCTAAAGTCGCCTTCGTTCATACAAAGGAGGTGAGCATAGCCGGGTATGAATACAACGCAATATGAATATTTCCTTCAGTTGGACCAGCTTCATGATGATGCTTCTGCCGCAGAGTTTGGCAGGAAGCTGAGGTCGGACGGCTTCACGGCGGTACGGCGGTTTCTGGATGAATTTCGCGATTATTTAAGGCTGTTCGCAGATGAGGCAAGCGAACGAGCGGCAGAGCTGCTCTACCGTGCCCAGCGGGTGCTGCCGAATCCGGGGCATGTAAGCCCTTCTTGGACGGATGTCTGGAAGGAGTTCGACAGCATCATTCGAACAAAGACCTATGTGCTGGACTCGATTCCCGCTTCGGCTCGCGATGGAGAATGGCAGGTTCTGCTAGATAATCCCCATTCGAATCAGAATATTGCCGTGTACCCGGGCTTGTCTTTCATGGAAGCAATCTACATGTTTGCTTATTTTCGCTCGGATCTGACGCTTAATGAATATATTCGCCTGCAAAAAATCGACACGGTGCTCACGTTCACTGGAGCGGATCGTGCAGGTTTATCGGATTGAAAAAAGGTTTTGCTGCCGGTAGATAGCGGGCAGCAAAACCTTTTTTCATGAGGAGGATGGGGGCGTGTACGTGTTGACCCGCTCCGAGTCGATCAGATGGGCTGCAATTTTCCGGCCATGGAATCTGCCCGTTTCGATGAAAATTTCGTTCGCTTCCCTTTTGGATGCGACGACGCCAGCGAGATAGATTCCCGGGACGTTCGTCTCCATCGTATTTTCGTTGAAAGTCGGGTATCCTTCAGGCTCGATCGTCACGCCGATCGACGTAAGAAAAGCGCGATCGGGGTGAAAGCCGGTGAGCGCTAGAACGAAATCATTGTCGATCTGCACGGTACCCTCCGGGCTCTCGATCGTCACCGAGCGGGAGTCAATGGCAATGACGCGGGATGAAAAGCGCATGTCGATCCGTCCTTTATTGACCAGGCTCTCGAATGAAGGTCGGACCCAAGGCTTGATGCTCTTGGAATATTGTTCGCCGCGGTAGACAACCGTGGCGTGCGCGCCGACACGCTCAAGCTCCAATGCGGCATCGATCGCAGAGTTGCTTCCTCCGATGATGGCCACTTTCATGCCGGTATAGGGATGAGCTTCTCTGAAGAAGTGGCTGACTTTATCGAGATCTTCGCCCGGGATGCCAAGCTCGTTGGGATGATCAAAGTATCCGGTAGCGATAACAACCGCTTTCGCCTGGTAGGACAGCTGCTCACCGTGCCGGTTAAGGCTTGTCAGCTCGTACATGCCGCCAGCTAGCGGTGTAATGGAGGTGACAGCCTCATAGGCGTTTATTCGAACCTGACGTCTTAGCGCTACATTACGGTAGTAATTGAGCGCTTCTATACGGGAAGGCTTGTCATTAGCGGTCGTGAAGGGGATTCCCCCGATTTCTAGAAGCTCGGGCGTACTGAAAAAGTGCATATAGGTTGGATACTGAGAAATAGAATGCACGACATTCCGCTTCTCTATTATAAGCGCGTCCACGCCGACCGCTTGTAGTTCGATTGCAGCCGCAAGACCGCACGGTCCGGCGCCGATAATGATGATTTGTTCGTCAGTCATGGACGAGATACCTCCAAAAATTAGGATAAAACGCTTGCGCGGCGAATACTTGCAGCCAATGAAACATATCTATTCTAGCACAATTACGCAATCAATTCTCATTGCTTACGCATTTGGCTCTGTGTACAAGCGGCGTTATGATGTATAATAAACGCATATTCATGATACATCAACGAGGGGGAGATAGAATGCGACGGCGCTTTGTTATTGAAGCCGTAATGGTAGCCACGTATGGACAATTGCTCGTGCCAAGCCGGCCGGTCGATTTTGTCTTGCCATATTCGACAATCTTAGAGCTGTACGATATGAAGGACGGCGCGGAACCGGTTATGGACAATCCGGAGGATGACGCGCATGTCAAACAAAAAATAACCGAGCTCATCGCATTCTTCGAGGATCCGTTCAATCGCAAAAAGATCGAACGCGCTCTGCAGATGCCTTGGCGTGAAAGCTCGCCGCTCCTGTTGAACGATACGATTCAATTTACGGTTGTTCATGCGGTAGATAACGCTCATTATGGAGAGTACTTCGACCCGATCGAGACCGAGCTGCTGCTCACGTCGCTCAAGCTGGAGGTACCGCTGCTGTCCGACCAATTCGAATTTCAGGATCGGCTCATCGAAGCAGAGGTGCCCGTGCAAGTATACGATATCGAGGATTATGAGTTTGCTGTTGAAGAAGGTATTCCGTCTGCTGGATGGGAGACTACCCGGGACCGATAAGGTGCGTCAAGACCCCATTGCAATTGCAAATAACCCGCCCGGGCACGTAGGCCGAGCGGGTTAGCTTCGTTTGTTCAGCATAACAGTCGATAACTAACATAGAGCGAATAAGATTTGGAAGTCGGGTATGAGGCAAGGGTTTAGGAACGGATAGCAATAGCCGATGACGAAGCCGAATAAATTGGTGATCGGCCAGATGAGAAAGACATCATTGAAGGTAAAGGCCAGCGACCAACGATTGTAGCAATAACCCTGCAGCACGCGTTCATCGGAATATCTGGGAGAACCTGATCCAAGCTGTGCGAATTGGACGGCTTGCTGAAAGGATTGAGGGCGCTGTTGGATGAAGTTTTGCAGGGTTGCAGGATTGCTCTTTAACAAATTATATAGAAATATCATATCTGCGGGCGGCTGAAAGTTGGGTCGCGGATGTTGTCCGAGTATTGTAACCAGGTTGTCCTGCGACAGCTGAGACGGAACGCCTGGCTGCATGGGAGGGGACGGAAGGGGAAAGGTTCCCTGCTGACCGCCGGGGAATGGAAGCGGCATGGTTCCCGGCTGCGGAATTGTACCGGGCTGTATAGGCGATAATGGGAAGGAACGGATCGTAGCTTGCCCGTTCGATGATTGGCATTTACAAGACATGAATTGACACCCTTCCTGTTGACCTTAATGCTTCATAGTATGCGATATCCGCCTAAAAGTGCAGGTATGCAGCGTATGGTATAATCAAAGCAGATCATGACAAGAGCGTCATGCGGCACACCGGAATAAGCGTAATGAAAGGACGATTATGAAAAAACTGCTTATCGCTTGTATCGTCATTCTCTTGATCCTAATCGTGGCCGTATTCGGTGCATTATGGTATGTATCCCCAAGCGAAACGCTCGATCTAAACTATAAAGAGGTGCCGCTCAAAGAGCGTTCGCTCGATATGGTACGCCGTCTAACTCCCGAGCTCGTATTGACCGAGGATGATGTGAATCAACTAGGGAAGGCTGCGCTATCAGGGCAGACGGAGTATCAGCCCGGTGTGGTCATTACCGGTGCCAAGTTTCGCTTGGCCGGGGACCGGCTGGTTGCCGATGTGAATGTCAAGTTGAAGGACCGGATTCCGCTCGGACTCACACTCACTTACCGGCTTGAATGGAAGGAGCCGGATCTCATCGCGAGAATTGAAGAGGCGAAGCTGAAGGATATTACGATTTCGAATAAATGGTTCGATGATGTCTTTATCCCGCTTGGCAGTTATCTTCCGGGTCTGCTCAAAGTGGATCAAATCCACATTGGCGATGAGAAATTGACGATTACCTTTCGAAAGCCGACACTTCCAGAAATGCGGAAGCTGCTCGAATAATTAAGGTCGTTCATAAAGAAAGGGGCATACATCCATTGTCTACACCTTTACAGCCAAAGCTTAACGAGCGCTACATGCTTGATCTACTCAAGCGGCTCCTTCAAACGCCAAGTCCAAGTGGATACTGCATGCACATTATGAAGCTGCTCCAGGATGAGGCGGCCAAGCTCGGCTATCAGATGGAGTCGACGCCCAAAGGCAACGGGATCCTAACCATTGACGGAGCCGCTGACGGCGGTGCGACCGGTCTATCTGCGCATGTCGACACACTGGGCGCGATGGTGCGGTCCATAAAACCCAATGGCATGATCCGGTTTACGCCGATTGGCGGCTACGCCATGCACACCATTGAAGGGGAATACTGCCTCATTCATACACGTGACGGAAGAAGCTACGAAGGAACCGTGCTCTCTACGAAGGCATCCGTTCATGTCTATCCGGACGCTAGGGATTGGAAGCGGGAAGAAGCGAACATGGAAATTCGCATCGATGACAAGGCAGCCACGAAGGAGGAGGTCGAGCACCTGGGTATCTCTGTAGGCGACTTCATCTCCTGGGATGCCCGGACGCGTATGCTGCCGAATGGGTGGATCAAGTCCCGCCACCTGGACGACAAAGCCAGTGTAGCTGCGTTGTTTGGCTTGCTGGAATGGATGAAGCGCGAAGGTCAAACACCGCCAAGGCCAATTAAGCTCATCATATCCACATATGAAGAGGTGGGGCATGGCACCGCCTACCTGCCGCCTGATATAACGGAGTTAATCGCGGTAGACATGGGGGCTATGGGTGATGATCTTTCGACCACGGAGCGAGATGTATCCATCTGTGCGAAAGACTCATCAGGTCCATACGATTACCACATGATGACGAAGCTGATCGACCTGGCGAAGCGTGAAGCAATTCCTCACGCGGTTGATATCTATCCTTTCTACGGATCCGATGCATCAGCTGCTCTCCGTGGAGGAAGCAATATCCGGGCAGCCCTGATTGGTCCAGGCGTACATGCTTCCCATGGGATGGAGAGGACGCATCGGGACGCAGTCGTGAATACGGCTGCTCTGCTTATTGCCTATATCATGGAGCCGATAGACGCCTAAGTTAATGTTAGCTCGTTCGTTCCGAGCTAGGCCTGTGCGTTTGGACGATGTCAATGTGACGAATCTCTTGTATAATAGCTGCTATCGACTTCAAATCAGGAGGCACGATCATTGGCACATCTTTATTACAAATACGGCACGATGAACAGCGGCAAAACATTTGAAATTATTAAGGTCGCCCATAACTATGAGGAGCAGGGTAAAGCGGTCCTCATCTTCTCGCCCGCAGTCGATACCCGGAGCGGGGAAGCGCACATCGGATCGCGCGTAGGCTTCAAGCGGCCTGCAATTCCTATCCAGGAGAATACCGATTTGTTCGAAAGCGTCCAATCTTATCAGCCAGCTCCCGGACCGAAACAAATTTATTGCGTGCTGATTGACGAAGCGCAATTTCTGATGAAGCATCATGTGCTGGAATTAACCCGGATCGTAGATGAATTGAATATTCCGGTGATGGCTTTCGGGTTGAAGAACGATTTTCAGAACCAGTTGTTCGAAGGCAGTTATAATCTGCTCGTACAGGCAGATAAAATCGAAGAGATAAAAACCATCTGCTGGTACTGCGACCGCAAAGCCACCATGGTGATCCGATTTCGTGACGGTCAGCCGGTGAATGAGGGGGAGCAAATTCAAGTCGGGGGCAACGAGGATTATAAGCCGGTATGCCGGCGTTGTTATAACGAGGCTTTTCATAAACAGAGTTGAGCGCCCCCTAGGAGGCGCTCTTTGTTTTGTTATGATGGGCTACAAGTCTTCCCGTACCCGATTGAGGGTCTTCTCTATGATATCGGAGACAACTTCAATACTGACGGGTTTACTGACGTATTCATCCATGCCGGTAGCTATATATTTCTCGTAATCACCTTTAATGACATGCGCCGTGACGGCCACGATATAGGGCATTCTCTTGGACGTTAACGATTCCTTGATCATCCGGGTAGCTTCGACGCCATCCATCTCCGGCATTTGAATATCCATGAAAATAATGTCATAAGGAAAGCGTTTGACCGCCTCAACGGCATCTTTTCCATTGGAGACGACGGTTGCGTTGTATCCAAGCTTCTCAATCATTTTTTTCAAAACGATCTGATTCACTTCATTATCTTCCGCGATCAGGATTTTTATCGAGTTATCGTTACTATTGTCGGAATAGGAGGATAGATCGGACGATATGGAGTCCGCATGGGTGTCGCATTGAAAGTTGGCCGTAAATATAAACGCGGATCCGGGTTGATCTGTACCGGGTTCATACCAGATTTCCCCTCCCAAGAGTTGAACGAGCTTGCGGCAAATGGCTAAGCCTAGTCCGGTTCCCTCGACCTTGCGCGTCATATAATTATCCACCTGATAAAAAGGTTCGAATAAGTGGACAACCTTCTCCGGAGGCACACCGATGCCTGTATCCCGTACCGCAAATTGAAGGCTCACGGTATCCTCGGTTTGCTGCTTACAATCGACCGTGATCGATACCGCTCCATTAAGCGTGAATTTTATTGCATTGCTGAGTAAATTCATAAGCACTTGTTTTAGCTTTGCAACATCCCCATGAACAAAATCGGGAACCTGAGGACAGACGGACGTCATCACCTCTAAATTACGTTGAAGGGCTTTCGGCATGATAACGTGGAGTGTTTCGGATATAATGCCCCTCACGTTGAACGGTTCCTCAATCAATTCGGCTTTGCCGGATTCGATTTTGGAGAAGTCCAGAATATCATTAATGATCATCAGAAGGGTGATGCCGCTTTTTTTAATAATTTCAACGTATTCATGTTGCTCGGAGTCCAAATTCGTCAGCAAGAGCAGGTCCGTCATTCCGATGACACCATTCATGGGCGTGCGGATTTCGTGACTCATCATAGCCAGAAATTCACTCTTCGCTTTATTCATCTTTTCAGCGGCTTCCTTTTCAATAATCAGCCGTTTTTGTTCCGTCATGTCTTTCGCGATGATGTAATAACCGACCGTTTTGTTCTGAATGATAATAGGAGCCAGCGTTGCCAGTACTTCGACCTCGTAACCGGATTTACTTTTTATAAAATTAATCGATTTTTCAACATTGCTATAATCGGTTGAAACGGATAGCACGCTGGCCAGATTTCTTTCGCCAATTAATCGGGAAATTCTCGATCCTACCAGTTCTTCAATCTTATATCCGGTGAGGTGCTGGGCCATTTGGTTTCCATTGATAATCTTGCCGTCCAGCCCAAATGAAATAATGGCATCGTGGTTGTATTTTTTTAATGAGGTGTAACGCTCAATGCTTTCCTGCAGCTTGTTCTCCGCAAGCTTGCTCTTCGTAATGTCGATGATTTGTTTAATATAGAACAAAGGCTTTCCATCTTGTTCGTCGCGTATAAGCGAAACATGCAGAGAAGTCCATATGGTATCTCCATTCCGCTTCTGGTAACGTTGTTCGACTTCAATCTGAGAATGAACGCCATCCCGAAGTTGTTTCAATTTGTTATCGTATTGGCTTGCATCCTCAGAGAAAGTCAAATCTGCCGTCGTAAGCGTCTTCAATTCCTCCGCGGTATACCCAAAAATCTTCACCAGCGCCGGATTAACGTGCACCCAATGCTGATCCAAGGTTACTAAAGCAATGCCGACCGGAACATTCTTATAGACATGCTCGTATAAAGCCTGCTGATCAAATAATTCGATATCCTGCACACGCTGCACCCCCTATGATCTATTATTATACGACACCCTCATTATCGTTTCTATGCGATGATCGAAGAGAGAGTTCTCTATCGATATCAATGAAACACCCAATACATAATAACCTTATCCGAATAAACTAAAACTCAAAAAACCAAAATTATTGGAAAGCGCTGCAGGTACAGCGAAATCGCGAGTGATCTGCTGTATACGGACATCAAAATAAGGGTATCCAAAGCAGGGTAAATATGGCATTATGAGAGTGAAAATATATCAATAGGGAGTGATTGCGTTGACAGCTAGCGTTAAACTGCGCGGTGCGGTAATCGGTTATGGCGGAGCCTTTAACATGGGCAAGCACCACGCCTCTAAGATGATGGGTTCTGGAATCGATTTTGTAGCGGCTTGTGACTTGGACCCTGCCCGGGCAGAGCAGGCTAAACAGGATTTTCCTGATATACGGGTGTTTACGAATGTTAGCGAGCTGTTGGCGCAGCCGGATATCGATCTTGTTACGGTGATTACACCTCATAATACACATGCACCGCTCGCTGAACAAATTCTTGTAAGCGGTAAACATTGTATTCTGGAGAAGCCGATGTGCATTCGTGCCGAGGATGCGGATAAGCTGGTGCAGCTGGCATCTCAAAGAGGGCTCATGCTCTCCGTGTTCCACAATCGCCGCTGGGACGGCTGGTATTTAACCGTAAAAGATTTGGTTAACCGCGATCTCATCGGGGACATCTTCCATATGGAAATGTATATGGGCGGATACAGCCAGCCCGGTACCTGGTGGCGCTCGAGTAAGGAAATATCCGGCGGCATGTTTTACGATTGGGGTGCGCATTATATCGATTACCTGCTTGGCCTGGTTCCGGGGAAGGTTCAATCCGTGCGGGGGTACATTCATAACCGGGTATGGCATGACGTGACGAACGAAGATCATATCGAAAGTCACATTCAATTCGAAAGCGGTGCAGCTGCGCATGTCGAAATGTCATCCATAGCTAGAGCAGGCAAAGCCATGATCCGCATTCTGGGCACGAAAGGCGCTGTCGTGGTTAACAACATCGGGGATAGCCAGATGACCCTGTATTCGGAGGTTAATGGTCTTAAGATTGAAACGAGCGTACCCTGCCTGAAGGAGAATCATGATGCGTATTATCATAACATCGCCGATCATCTCTATAATGGGGCAGAGCTGATCGTCAAGCCCGAGGAAGCAAGGCGCGTCATCGCTATTCTCGAGACGACAGAGCTCTCTGCGTTAGCGGGCAAGGAACTGGAGCTTCCGTATGAAATCAGCCTTCAAGAAGAACAAGCTGTATAGATAGATTCGGTTTATATAAATGGACGAGAAACGCCATTCCTGAGATGGCGCTTCTCTTTTTTATTTTCCGGGGCTGCATGCTTAAAGAGGAACGCAGCTGTTTAATAACCAGTACGACAGAAAAGTCGATAGCTGATCAAGCTGATAAGGGCGGTGAATGCAATGACAATTCATTATTCATTAGACTGTTCGACAATTACGATTCTGGTGAAGCAGGTCGAGGAAGACAACGGCGACCGTTACAATGTCAACATTCAAAGTAACAGTAATCCGCTTAGCTTCGGTAACACGCTGTACGCGGCTTCTACACCAGAGGAAGCGATACAAATTGCCGATCAGCTCTGCACGTTCTATTCGATGGCCAGAGAAAACGGATACATTCTTGAAGGGAAAATCTTTACCAAACCCGACAAAGCCGATATTCTAGCTGAAGATGTGCTGGTACAGCGAAGAGGCAAGGACGAGTTACAGGCTTTATTGATGTCGGATTAAATAGAAATACGGGAAATTAACGCAGGGCTTCTACGGAAGTCCTGTTTTTATTTGCGCGGAAGAGCTTCTGGAGCAGGAATGCCGTGGCGTTACTAATTTGTAAACCATCTCTTCTCCGGACGTGATAAAGTGGGAACGAACTTAACATCCACGAATCACGGAAAGGGCGCAGAACATCATGATCCGCAGCAGAAAGACTTCAAGAACAGGACGACGATCGATTAAACAATCAGAGAAAGTGATCATGCAGCCCGGAAACGCAGGTGCGAATAAACGGCGTTACATGCCAGGGCTTGATGGACTGCGGGCTATAGCCGTGTTGGCCGTGATTTTCTATCACATGAATCTAGGCGCAGTCCCAGGAGGCTTCCTGGGTGTAGGCGTATTTTTTGTTTTATCCGGTTATTTGATAACGGATTTGCTTGCCTCGGAGTGGCGGCAGCAGGGGCGCATTGATTTAAAGAGCTTCTGGATCAGGCGCTTCCGCCGGCTTCTTCCGGCACTGGCCGCGTTTCTTATGACCGTGACGGCATGGACATTATTCATGAACACCTCGCAATTGCTCACATTACTTGGCAATGTCCTCTCGGCAGCCCTTTACATAAATAACTGGTGGTTAATCTTCCATCAGGTATCGTACTTCGACAGCTTCGGCCCACCCTCCCCGGTAGGACATCTGTGGTCCTTGGCGGTTGAGGAGCAATTCTATGTGCTGTGGCCGTTCCTCATGCTTCTCGGCTTTCGGTATGTGAAGCGCCGCGGCCGGCTGTTCGGGCTTATTCTTGCGGGAGAAGCGGCTTCTGCGGTCGCGATGGCCGTGCTCTATGTGCCTGGATCTGATCCTAGCCGAGTTTATTATGGAACGGATACGAGAGCATTCGGTCTATTGATCGGAGCGGCGCTTGCGATTGTATGGCCGAGCGCGAAGCTAACCGAAGCTTCAGAATCCCGTTCAAGGCGTACAATCGACTTGATTGGCGGAGCGGGGCTGCTGACAATTTTAGTGATGATCTGGCGCGTCAGCGAGTTCGATGCGTTTCTATATCCGGGCGGGTTTGTCCTGTTGTCAATTGCAGCTGCAGCTGCCGTTGCGGCGCTTGCGCATCCGGCGAGCAGGCTCGGTTTATTACTGAGCTGGAAGCCGTTAAGGTGGCTGGGCACGCGCTCATACGGGTTGTATTTGTGGCATTATTTTGTTATTTGCATAACGAATCCAGTTATCCATACCGGTGGAATCAATCCAGCCCTGATCGTCATCCAGTTTATCTTAAGTATCGGATTTGCAGAGCTGTCGTGGCGCTTGGTCGAGAACCCCTTTCGCAGCGGTAAAGCGAGGCAGATGTGGACGAACATACTTAAACGGACTATTCTGAGCCATCAAGCGAATCATCGGAGAGCTTCACACCGGTGGAGAGCGGTTGCTTGGACGATGCCGCTGCTTATTATCATGATCCTTATTGCAGTCAATCGGGATCTTATCATTCATGTGAGCTCAGCGACGTCCATAACCGATAGCGATACGGTGCAAATTCCAGGTGCGTCCACTGAAGGCGTGAGCCGCCCGAGCGGACCGGAATATCAGCAGCAGCCGGATATCGGCCGGGTTGACACCGATGGGAACGAGGGAAGCTCCAGGAAGGAAGTAACGGATAAGACTGAGGTTCCCATTCCTGTAGATAACAGCAGTGAGCCTGAGGCTATGGAGAAGCCTGACAGCTCGGAGCTGCCAGGTAATGCAGAGAAGCCAAGCAGCATTACGGCAATAGGCGACTCTGTCCTGCTGGGAGCTGCATCGGAGCTGGAGGAGCTCCTGCCGGGCATCATTGTGGATGCAAAGATCGGACGGCAGCTGTCACAGGCAGCAGAAGCGGCGGCAGAGCTTAAGGCTAAAGGGAAATTGGGCTCGCGGGTTATTATTGAATTGGGAACGAACGGCCTCTTCACGAAGAAGCAATTAAGAGCGCTGCTGGAATCGCTTCAAGACGCTCATCAGATCATCCTGGTCAATACCCGGGTGCCGCGCAAATGGGAGCAAGCTGTTAACGATACTTTGAAGCAGGTGGCTGCTGATTATGCCAACGCTGTGGTTGTCGACTGGTACAAGGCAAGCATGGGGCATGATTCCTATTTTCAGAAAGACGGCGTCCATCTAAAGCCCAAGGGTGCTAAGGCCTATGCAGCGCTTATTGCCAGCGCGGTTGGTCCGATTACCGAATAAACCGTAGTTTCCATCTCAGGCGAGCGGCTCTATTCGAAGCCTTAATTTATATTGTAACTTAACCCGCTAGCGTAGTATGCTTCAGATGTGGGACACCTTGGACAGCGAGTCATGGAATTGCCGTATGCCATATTAGGAAGGTAAGGAGGGATCACACCCGTGCCTTATTTATCGTTAACGACCTGGAGCCTGCATCGACATCTCGGCCCGCTGCGTTGGACGCGCTGGGTAGCGGAGAGCAAAACGCAAGCTGTTGAAATCCAGCACCAGCCGGAAACCGTCACGCTGCTTGAACTGCCCAGCGTCCTTGAGGAGAAAGGGTTTTCCGCTGTGGAGGTTTGCCATTTTCATCTGCCCGAAACCAGTGAAGACTATTTTAGCAAGCTTCGAGCGGCCGTGCAGGCTGCCGGAATTCGGCTTTACTCGTTGCTGGTGGATTACGGCGATATTTCGAGCAGCGATCCTGAGCGCAGGAGCGCTGATATCGCATTCATGAAGCAATGGATTGATTACGCCTCGGCAGCGGGTGCGGAGAGAGTCCGTATCATTGCAGGAGATGCGGATCCCGCCGACCAAGAAGGCTTCGACCGGGCAGCCGGCGCGCTGTTGGAATTAATCCGAATACGCTTCGGACCGCGGGGTTCGGATCGTGACTGAAAACTTTCATCCTCTGGCCTCGACGGCGGATAACTGTTTAGCTCTGCTGGACAGGTGCGGGGATAGACTTGGCTTCACATCCGACTTCGGGAATTTCAAGGGTCCAGATAAGTATGAGTCACTGTCACGGACGGTTCCTGCAAGCGAGTCGATTCACGCCAAAGCAGTGACGGATACGGCGGGCATGCCGGATGGAGATGAATTTGTACGCTGCTTGGAGATCGTGAAGCTTGCCGGCTACGAAGGTCCGATAACGCTTGTTTACGACGGTCCTGGCGACATGTGGGAAGGTATTGAGAGGGTAAGGGCGTTAGCTGCTCCTTATCTGACATAACGGGGGAGAATGAATGGACGTTAAATTTTGTATGACTTGCGGTTCGCCGCTTGTACTGCGTGATGTTGACGGTACGATGAGAATGGCTTGCTCCGATCTTGAATGTAAGTTTGTTCACTGGGGCAATTACAGCATCGGAGTCGGTGCGTTGGTTGTGAAGGACGAGAAGGTTCTGCTTGTCCGCCGGGCGCAGGAGCCCGGGAGAGGCTACTGGACCAACCCAGGCGGGTATGTGGAGCAAACAGAGTTAATCCATGAGACCATACGCCGGGAGGTTATGGAGGAGGCCGGGATTGATGCTGTCGTAACGACAGTCGTTGCTTTTCGCGATCAACCCCGGATGATTCATAATGTCTATATTGCCTTTGCCATGGATTATGTAGGCGGAGAGCCGGTTCCAGATGGCATTGAAGTAGATGCAGCCGGATTCTATAGCCTTGAAGAGATGGCATCCATGAACGTCGCCGGGTTTACCAAATGGTTGGTCCATATTGCGCTGCAGCGCAAATCGGATGGACTTACGTTCGATGATAATCCAATTGTTCCGCTTGATGGATACGGCTTGTTCCGAGCCGAATAATGATTCTTACAGCATGATAGCGCAGTTCAGCAGCATGCAGCGGTCACAAACGAGCGTAAATAACCAACATTGAACGAGCTGTCTATACAGCGAGAAAAGCCGCCTAGCTGCGGCTTTTCTTGTTGTAGTAATGAACGCGATTAGGCTATCGATTCATCATACTGCGGGCAATCCATATTCCCGCAGCGCCCGCTTGTGCCAAGCCCCTTGTAATACCGGCGCCATCGCCCCCGCAATACAAACCGCGAATCTCGGTCTCAAGCGATGGGGACAGCTTCGGCCTTGCAGAATAGAACTTAGCCTCAACGCCATAGAACAGTGTATGCTCGGAAGCTATGCCAGGCGTCACCTTCTCCAGTGCCTCGACCATCTCAACCAGGCTTCTCATCGTATTGTAGGGCAGCACGAGACCGAGGTCTCCGGCTACGGCTTCTTTGAGCGTCGGCTCCAGGAAGCCTTCCTGTATGCGGCTTACCGTAGAACGGCGGCCGCGTAAGATATCCCCGTATTTCTGCACGATAATGCCTCCACTCGACAGATCGTTAGCTCTCTGACATATTTCTCGGGCATATTCGTTCGGTTTGTCGAAGGGTTCCGTAAATTTATGCGATACGAGCAGGGCGAAATTCGTGTTGGACGAGCCGAGCGCCGGATCCTTATAGGAGTGGCCGTTGGCTGCCATAACGCCGCTATGATTCTCAACCACGACATGGCCGGAGGGATTACTGCAGAATGTACGGACCCGCGTTCCGACAGACGTATTGTAGATGAATTTCCCCTCGTAGAGATGCTCGTTAATTTCACGCATGACGACATCGGACGTTTCAACGCGAACGCCCACGTCCACTTGGTTGTTGTACATCTTCAATCGGCGTTTCTTCAGGATATCCGTAAGCCAGGACGACCCGTCCCGACCTGGCGCAATCATCACCGATTCGGCTTCGAGCAGACTGCCGTTCTTCAATAGGATCCCTGTTATTCGGTGTCCGCCATCCTCTTTGACCGTGGAGATATCTTCGACCTCGGTTTTGAACGCCATTTCAACTCGCGGCTTTAAATACTCATAGATAGACTGCAAGATTTCAAGATTCTGTTCCGTACCCAGATGGCGCACCTGCGCGCGAAGGAGCTTCAAGCCTGCAGCATACCCTCGCTGCTCAATGCTGCGAATCGTCTCGGTTGTCGGATCCGTGATCGCAGTCGTGGCACCATGCTGTAAATTAAGTTCATCGACATATTGAATCAATTCGAGCACTTTCGAGGGCGCCAAATAGTCAGTCAGCCATCCGCCAAATTCAGTCGTAATATTAAATTTTCCGTCGCTGTAAGCACCCGCGCCTCCGAAGCCTGCTGTAATGGAGCAGGCAGGCAAGCAGCCTGCGTAATCCTTCCTTCCCCCTGGCGGAGGACAGAGCTTGATCTTCTCTTCCAGGATCGGACAGCTTCTCCGGTAGATGTCATGTCCCTTATCCACGAGCAGCACTTTCCAGTGCGGTGCCTTGAGTGTTAATTCATAACAAGCGAATATGCCGGCCGGACCGGCTCCTACCACAATGACATCGTATTTGCTCATCGTACTTGTCGTTCCTCCTCGATGGATATCGTTTCGTTGTCGCACCTGCCCCGCAACAGTAAACGCCGAATCGAAAAAATTCCCGGCAGTCAAATGGGTATGCGAAAGGCAACCCATTCGTAGCCAGGAATTTAAGGTTCCCTGTAGAAACCCCCAAACCTTATCTTTGAGGATATACGAACAGACATATCGTGTCAGTGCAATGAAATCGTAACGCACAAAAGCGAATGTGTCAACGGGTGTTTGTCTTATCATTCGCCTTTAATCCTCTATCATCCTAGTAAATGGATCAAATAAACTAGTTTAATGTCGTAAAGGCGAACGATGTATTTTATAGAGTTAGCAATTTGTGGAACATAGCAGGAGTCTAGTAACAGGAGCGTTGATTAGCGGATGCTGCTGAAAGCATTTCTTTAATATTTGTAACCTTTTTGAAACAAATTGGGCTCGAGCATCGTTTATAGTTATAGCAGGGTAAGAAATGACTGGATTACCGTTTCATATCGCTCTGGGAAGTATAAGGAATGAATAACAGGCATCACAGAATGAACATCGGATGGATGACTAAAGGAGAGGTTCAATATGAAAAAAGCTAGTTTAAGTGTCGGTGTTGTAGGATTATGTTTGTTATTCTTTATTGCAACCGCATATGCAGTCGGTAATGACGGATACGAACCGGTCGTGAAGACAGCCGATACCAAGACCGCTTATATCCATCATATTGATCATAAGAACGGTAAGGTCATGTTTAGTGTCGATGATATTGAATGGTATGAAGGCGCAGAAGCCGACAAAGTATTTCTCGAGCGCGAGCCGGATTCCGGTGAAGAGGGTACGCCGGACGGTTACTATATTGTGAATGATTCGGAAGAGCTTCACGCACTCGAAGTTGCTCCCAATGCTCAGGTCGTCATGCAGATCTTCGATAAGAACGGCAACATCGAAGATGTGAACACGGAGTGGAACCAGGCTGTAACCCTCACGGAGTTTCTACAGATCTTTAACAATAACGAAATTGTCGACGTAAGCCAATATCCATTTCATCTGACGATTCATAACGGCAAAGTCGTGAAGATCATCCAGCAATACCTTCCATAAGTGAGCTATTATAGAAAATCACCAGAATTTACAACCGAACTCGCATCCGCGAAGTTCGGTTTTTTGCATGTTGGGAGTAACAACCTTGATCGAAATAAAGGATTTTCCGTTTCATTCTACGAATAAGTAAAATAATCGTTTTTTTGCGGGACTCCATCATTTTTATTCTATATATATACAAAAGGAGGCAAAGGATGAAGGAGAAGGGACAAAAGATGGGTAAAACATGGTTTTACCGGCTGCTGCTTTCATACATTCCAATCTTTTTTATCGTGATTACCTTCATCTTTTTCATGTTTTTCCAAATGCTGAGCGAACAGAACCGCAAGGAAGCGCTAAATGCGAATAAAATGCTGTCACTGCAGGCGATGCGCCTCATCGATACGTCACTTAAGGCGATCGATAATATGGTAATGCTCGAAATTATAAACAATAAAGAGTTGAACCAGTTCTTCAACAGCCAAAAGGTTGATAACGCTTACGTCAATATTAGTGCCGTTAAGAAGATGAAAGACATGATCACATCCTATCCGCTGATCGATTCGATCTATTGGGTTCGCCATCAGGATCAGTTCGTCCTCAGCGATGCGACAAGCGAATACTTGAACACCTATATCGACAATGCGTTTATTCAACGCTACATGAATTCAACCTCGAAGAAATGGACGGACATGAGAAGCTTCCAGCAGTTTTCCGTCATAGACGGCAAGCAGGTGGTTAGTCTCGTACGCGGCGTCCCATTCATAACGAATGAGAAGGGTCTCATTGTCATTAATGTGTCTACAGAGTCTCTTCGTAAAATGATTGCGGATCTCTATGATCCCAAGGTGAGCTTCATCCGGGTTAAGGATGCTTCCGGCAACGCATTGTTCAAGGAAGCCGAATCTACCGAATCCGCGAAAGTGTATTCGCATTATGTGTCGAGCTATTCCGATTGGTCCTATGAGAGCGGACTTGTCAATGGCAGAGTCGTTCACTTGATCTCCTCGCTCAACACGGTTTGGCTCATTGTGGGATTCGGGATGATCGTCATCGGATTTCTGTGGATGATTATCGTCTCCAGACGCAATTACAAGCCGCTGGAGCAGATTGTAGGTCGACTGCGCGGTTACACGCTGCCGCTATCAGGGGGCCTGGTCAAGGAAGGCCGGATCGATGAATTCCGATTCATTGAGACCGCGCTTGAGAATATTATGGAGCAAGCCAATCAATATGAGCAGAAGCATAAGGAAGATCTCCACCTGCGCACTCGTTATCTGTTCCATAAGCTCATCGAAGACCGGCCGGCGCTAACGCTCGACGACTGGAAGGAGGAGGCGTCTAAGCTGCGGCTTCCTCACCCGTCTAGAAGACAGGTGATGGCCATCATCGAGATCGATAAGTATGGCGAATTCTGCAATCAATATTCGAGCCAGGATCAGATTCTATTGAAATTCGCGCTGCGCAGCACCGTTCAAGAGATGGCCGCGCAGCATGATTGCTTGCTGTGGACCGAATGGACATCGGCGTCCCAGTTGTGTGCGATGGTATTTGAGCAGAATGAGGATGAAGAAGAGGAAGAGCGGCGAACGCTCGACTTGTTTCTTGACGTCCGCAGCTGGATCCAGCAGAACATGAAGTTTACGATTACAATCGGTATCGGCCGGCCGGCCAAGCAGCTCGGCGATATTTCGAATGGCTTCAAAGATGCGGTCGAGTCGTTGAAATATAAAATTATGCTGGGTGACAACAGCGTTATTACCTATAAACAAATTTTGAGTACGGGGCAGGCAGAGGTGTTCTCGCATCTGAGCGCAATCCGCTCGATCGTGCAATCATTTCGTCTGCTTGAAGAGGATTGGGTACAGAAGTATGACGATCTGTTCCAGCAGCTTAATCAAGGATTGCTGAACAAGGATGAGATCGTCAACCTGATGGATTATTTGATCTACGTGCTTGGCCGGGAAATGGCGGCGATCAGCAAGGACGCTCAGGAGCTCTGGGAACAGGAAGGCCAGAGGCAGCTCAGCAGATGCATTGATGACAGCCACTCCTTGGAGCAGATGAGGGAGGAGACGAAGCGCGTGTTGTCAGAGCTTGCCGCTGCACTGCAGGAAGCTCATCATCAACGGCAGCATACCTCTGTCATCCGGGATATGCGAAAGCTGATCGAGGAACAATTCGCGAATCCGAACATGTCGCTTGATTTTTTAAGCGAACAATTCGGCTTGAACGCCAAGTATGTCAGTAAGCTCTTTAAAGAAGAAACCGGTCAGAAGTTCGTTGATTTTCTGATCGATATCCGGATGCGGCAGGCACAGCTATTGCTTACAACAACGAATTGCTCCGTGCAGGAGGTGGCCGATCGCGTCGGATACACGAGCGCCATTTCATTCGGACGCGTATTCAAGAAGATTGCCGGGATTTCCCCTAGTGAGTATCGCGAAGATGCATCCAGAAGGCTGTCCGGTTGAATTTAGTTGGCATGGTGAAAATAGTTTAGTCCTGCGCGCAGCCCCGGAATCTACCGGGGCTGCGCCTTTTCATGGACATTTGCGAAAACAGTTTTGCCGCCGATTCTTGTTTATTGCCGTAATCGCTTTCACGGATCAGAATGGGTAACAGGCAGCGGAGAACCGCATCCTAAGGCGAAAGGAGATGAGCGCTTGTCTAGTATGCAAGCAGCACCAGGAGCATCTGGAGCATGGAGAAAGGTTAAACGTCATTGGCAGCTGTATCTGGTCATTCTATTACCGGTTGTGTACTTGATTGTCTTTAAGTACATTCCCATGGCAGGCATCGTCATCGCATTCAAGGATTACAACGTCATTAAAGGAATATGGGGAAGCCCGTGGGCGGGAACCCGGTATTTCAGCCAGTTCTTTGATTCCCCGAATTTCTGGCTGTATATGAAGAATACGCTGGGCATCAGCCTATACGGCTTGCTGATCGGCTTTCCGGCGCCTATCCTGCTTGCGCTGGCGTTGAATGAAATCCGTAACGGGCTGTTCAAGAAGAGCGTTCAGCTCGTGACATACGCCCCTTACTTCATTTCTACAGTTATTATGGTTTCCATTCTTATTGTCACGCTCTCGCCGAATGTAGGCATCATAAGTAAATTATTTGCTCTGCTCGGCGTAGAGAATACGAACTTCATGGGTATACCGAGCCTATTCAAATCAATCTATGTCTGGTCGGATGCGTGGCAGTTTACCGGGTATGGCGCGATCATCTATATTGCCGCACTAGCCGGGGTCAACCCTGAGCTGTACGAATCTGCAAGAGTGGACGGTGCATCCCGCTTTCAGAAAATCTTGAACATCGATATTCCAAGCCTTATACCGGTTTCTGTGATCCTGCTTATTCTCAACCTGGGCAATGTCATGAAGCTCGGCTTCGAGAAAATTTACTTGATGCAGAACCCGCTGAACCTTAGCACGTCTGAAGTTATTTCCACTTATGTGTATAAGGTCGGTCTGTTAGGGTCTAGCTTCAGCTTCTCGGCGGCGATCGGATTCTTCAACTCGGTCATTAATCTCATCTTGCTTGTTACCGTCAATTACATCGCCAAAAAGCTGTCCAGCACGAGCTTGTGGTAGAAAGGAGTTCACATGGCAAGTCAAACCGTCATTCGAGAATCGCATGGAGATCGCTTATTTCTATTTGGGATATATCTTTTCCTAACGGTCATTTTTCTCATTGTTCTTGTTCCGCTGCTGTATATTTTCAGTTCTTCATTCAGCTCGCCGCAAGCCGTCATATCGGGGAAAGTATGGCTGTTCCCGGTTGATTTTACACTAGAAGGGTATAAAGCCGTCTTTCGCAATCCACAGATCTTAACCGGTTATGCGAATTCGCTCTTCTATGCAATCGTCGGTACATTCGTTAATGTAGTCCTGACTGTTATGCTGGCTTATCCGCTCTCCAAAAAGACGTTCTACGGCCGTCAATTCGTTATGCTGCTGCTCGTCGTGACGATGCTGTTCGATGGAGGGCTGATCCCGTATTACTTGCTTGTCAAAGATCTGCACTTACTCGATACGCGCTGGGCGATGATTCTGCCAGGGGCAATCGCGGTATTCCAAGTGATCGTAGCCCGTACATTCTTTCAAACGACGATACCCGATGAGTTGTCCGAAGCGGCCGAGCTGGACGGATGCAGCGATATCCGGTTCATAACGAGCATTGTACTGCCGCTGTCGAAACCGATCATTGCCGTCATGACGCTTATGTACGCCGTAGGACATTGGAACGCCTATTTCGATGCGCTCATCTTTCTGCGGTCGGCGGAGCTGTTTCCGCTGCAAATCGTGCTGCGCAACATTCTCATTCTGAACACGATCGATCCGTCGATGGTATCGAATGTCGATCAAATGCTCGCGCAGCAGGGGCTCAAAGACCTGCTCAAATATTCGCTCATCGTTGTTGCCAGCGCGCCTGTATTAATGATTTATCCGTTTGTACAGAAGCATTTTGTCAAGGGCGTTATGATCGGATCGTTGAAAGGCTAAAATGTCATTCATTCTTGCGGGAGGTGATGCAGGAACAGTCGTAATACCGGTGCAATTCGCAAGTCAAGTTCGGAATCAGCTCTGGGAGACACACATAAAACTTATCATGGAGGAGTCATACGATGAAAAGATGGAGCAAAAGATGGACAGGCATGCTGGGTATCGTGCTAAGCTGTTCGCTGCTGATTAGTGCCTGCAGCTCGAATACGGAGAATGCTCCGGATAATGGAGGCCAAGCAGAGGGGAACTCGGCGACGGGGAATGGAGGGAATACGGAGCTGTTCTCGCCGGTAGGTGAATACCCGATTGTGACCAAGACGATGAAGCTGAAGATGTTCGCCCCCCAATTTGCCAGCATCGAGAACATGGATACAAATGCATTCACCACGTTCGTCGAGAAGAAAACGAATATCGATATTGAATTTGAGCTCGTTCCCGATAATGCTCTCAACGACCGCAAACAGCTTATGCTGGCCAGCGGCGATTATCCGGAAGTTATCCTGCACGGCAACCTGACAAAGGAAGAGCAGATGAAATACGGCAAGCAGGGCGTATTTATTCCGCTTAATGATCTCATCGACAAGTATGCGCCTAACTTCAAGAAGGCGATGGAAGACATTCCTTACTTGAAAAGCTCTATAACCGCGCCGGACGGCAACATCTATGCGCTGCCGCAGATCAATGAATGCTACCATTGCGATTATGCGATGAAGCTGTGGCTGAATAAGGCATGGCTGGATAAGCTGGGCCTCAAGATCCCGACTACAACAGAGGAATTCTACAATGTGCTTAAGGCTTTCAAGGAGAAGGATCCGAACGGCAACGGGAAACCGGATGAAATTCCGCTTACGGGTTCGGATGAAATGTGGGCAGGCAACATATCCGCTTTCTTAATGAACGCCTTCATCGTGGACGATTATACCGAGAAGAGCAATGGTACGTTCCTGTCCGTTAAAGACGGCAAAGTCGATATGGTGGCCAATAAAGAGGAATGGAAGCAAGGCTTGCTGTACTTGAACAAGCTGTACAAGGAAGGTCTGATCGACCCGGCGGCCTTCACACAAAATGCCGATGCCATTCAGCAGCTGGCTAACCGCGAGCCCGATAATATTATGGGCGGCCTGACCACGGCGCTGATCAGCTATGCGCACAGCCCGGATGACCAGCACCCGCGGCATAAGGAATATGTAACAGTACCGCCACTGAAAGGACCGGACGGTCTGCAGCAGACGATTTATTTTGCCGGTATCAGCAACTCGCAATTTGCCATTACGAACAAGGCAACGGAGGAGCAGCAAATTGCGGCCATTCGCTTTGCGGACTATCTGTATACAGAAGAAGCGATTGTTCTCCAGGAGCATGGTCCCGAAGATAAAGGCTGGCGCAAAGCGACAGACGGTGAATTGGACATGAACGGCAAGCAGGCGAAATACACGGCGATCCAGCCAACAGAGAAGAAGCCAACGCATAATGACGGCTGGGAGCAAATCGGTCCATCTCTGCGGACGTATGATTACCGTAATTCATGGATGACGCCGCAGGATCCGTTAGCACAAGATGGGTATGGTACGCGTCTGCAGAAGGAATCGGAGAAATACGAGCCGTTCAAGACGGATACCACTTACCCGAACGGCGTCTTTATCGCGCTGGAGGATGCGGAAATCGCCGCTCAGCTCCAAACGACGATCCGGGATTACATCAAATCCAACATGGCGCAATTCATCACAGGCTCCAAGAGCATCGAGAAAGAATGGGATTCTTATGTGAAGGGCTTTGATGGGCTGCAGATCGATAAATATATGGAAATCTACCAAAATGCGCTTGCAGTAAAGTAAGTGATCAAAGCTTCCTTGAAAGAGAGTGAACCTTGACTATGAATGAAATCGGATTGGCTATACCATCTAAACAGCAGCTGGCTTGGCAGGATATGGAGTTCGGTATGTTCATCCACTTCGGCATCAACACCTTCTGCGACCAGGAGTGGGGGGAAGGGACCGATTCACCTGATCGGTTCAATCCGACCCTTCTGGATGCCCGCCAATGGGCAAGAACGGCTAAGCAGGCGGGATGCAAATATGTCATCTTCACAGCCAAGCATCATGACGGTTTCTGCCTGTGGTCGACGAAGACGACGGATTATTCGGTGAAGTCGAGCCCGTGGAAGAACGGCCAAGGCGATGTTGTGCGCGAGGTGTCGGACGCTTGCCGTGAAGAGGGCCTGAAGCTGGGCTTGTACTTGTCGCCATGGGATCGGCATGAGCCTTGTTATGCCGACAAGGCCGCCTACGACGACTTCTATGCCCAGCAGTTGACTGAATTGCTGACGCAATACGGCTCCTTGGTCGAGGTATGGTTCGATGGAGCCGGCTCGCAAGGACGAGAGTATGACTGGCCGCGTATTATCGGGCTAGTGAAGGAGCATCAACCCGATGCGATGATCTTCAACATGGGTTCTCCAACCATTCGTTGGGTCGGCAATGAAGACGGGGTTGCGCCGTATCCTTGCTGGAATACGGCGGAGACGGCCAGAGAAAGCATGTTTACGAGCGATATGCTGACATGGATGGAAGGGACGCCAGCCTGGGTACCGGCAGAATGCGATGTGCCGATTCGCAGCAAGCACTGGTTCTGGCATCCCAATGACGAGAGCAGCCTTCACAGCCTGGCGCATCTGACGGACTTGTATTACCGGTCAGTCGGCCATGGCGCGACACTGCTGCTTAATGTAGCGCCGGATGATCGGGGCCTGCTGCCAGACGCTGACGCACAGCGGATCATCGAGCTGGGCGATGAAATCTCCCGCCGGTTCGGTACACCGATTGCCTCGACGACGGGAGAAGGATCAGATGTGATTCTGAAGCTGGACCGCGTACAGCCTGTCGACCATGCCATCCTTATGGAGGACATCGCACATGGCGAACGTATTCGGGAGTATGTACTAGAAGCGAAGTGCGGGAATGAGTGGGTTGAGCTTGTGAAGGGAAGCGCCATCGGTCATAAGAAAATCGACCGGTTTGAACAAGTGGATACGGACGAAATACGCTTGCAGGTTACCAGCCATGCGGCGAAGCCGATTATCCGTAGCTTCGAGGCTTTTCTCGTAGGCAAGGAGCAGTAAGAGCGGAACTTAGGAAGAGGGCGGGTTTCCCTGAAAGCGGGGGATTCCCGCCTTTTTGCTATAGCCCGGCATGTAATCGGAGAAAGCTTGGTTTGAAGCATTGCTTGTCGAGGTTATAGGAATCGGACAGTGTATTTTTAACGAAGATGGATAACGAATCGGTTGTTACCGTATATTTTAAAGATAGAATATGAACGTAAGAAGGGCAATGGGCAGCGCAGAACGAATGATTCTGGATAAGCGATTAGACGCATACAAGCATACACGCACTTTGGAGATAATGGAGGTCGTGAGGGATGAAAATCATCGTCGTAGCCGATACGCATATGCCGCGAATGGCGAAGAAGCTGCCCGATCGGTTATTATGGGAATTGAGAGATGCGGATACGGTCATACACGCAGGTGATTGGACGCAGCTATCCATCTACGAAGAGCTGGCAGCCCATGCTCCGACTGTCGGGGTAGCAGGAAACAACGATGGCCCCGGCATCATCAAGCTGTTTGGCTATCGGAAGCAGCTCGAATTCGAAGGGCATCAGATCGGCATCGTGCACGGCCATGGGACTGGCAAACGGATCAATACCGAGCAGAGAGCGCTCGATTCGTTCAAAGGGACAAGCGTAGATGTCATCCTCTTCGGACATTCGCACATCCCGCTGCAGAAACGGGTAGGAAGCGTGCTCCTGTTCAATCCCGGCTCGCCGACAGATAAGCGGAGACAGCCGCGCTATTCGTTCGGAGTCCTACAGCTCAATCCAGGTGCAATAAAGGCCGAACATATTTTCTACGATGATAAATCTTAGCTAAGGGGTGTGTTCATGAGTCTGCCGCTGGTCCGTGAATGGACAGAGCCTGAAATAGAAGAGATTGTCAAGATGCAGAAGCAGTATTACACCAGTATGGAGACGAGGTCCGTTTCCTTCCGCCGCGCGCAGCTGCAGCGGCTTAAGGAGGCTGTTAAGCGCAGCGAGGAAGAAATATTAGCCGCCTTGTACAAGGATTTGAACAAATCTGACGTAGAAGCCTTTACGAGTGAAGTCGGTCTCGTCTATCAAGAGATTAATTTAACCCTGAAGCGGCTGAAGAAATGGACAAAGCCCAAGCGGGTGAAAACCGCGCTTACCCATATCGGATCCAAAGGCTGGCTGCAGCCCGAGCCTTATGGGACCGTGTTAATTATTGCTCCTTGGAACTATCCGTTTCAGCTCGTAATGGCTCCCCTGATCGGCGCGATAGCCGCTGGAAACACGGCCGTTATTAAACCATCGGAGCTGACGCCCCATGTTTCGAAGATAATTGCCAAATTAATCGGCGACTTTTTTGCACCGTCCTATCTAGCCGTTATCGAAGGCGGTCTGGAAGTCAGCCAATCGCTCTTGAAGCAGCCGGTCGATTATATCTTTTTTACCGGGAGTACGGGTGTAGGGAAAGTTGTGATGGAAGCCGCTGCCAAGCAGCTTATTCCGGTGACGCTTGAACTGGGAGGGAAAAGCCCTTGTATCGTCCATAAGGATGCGAATGTGAAGCTGGCTGCCAAACGGATCGTGTTCGGCAAATTTATGAATGTCGGGCAGACGTGCATTGCGCCGGATTACTTATATGTGCATCGATCGGTGAAACCGGAGCTCGTGCAAGCGATCCGGGAAGCCGTCGAGTTATTCTATGGAACGGATCCGGTTCAACTGGACCGCTATGGGAAAATCGTAAACGGGAAGCATTTTAACCGGCTGCTCGCCTATCTGAAGGACGGATCGATTCTCTATGGCGGAACCTATAATGAATCCCTCCATAAAATAGCCCCTACCTTGCTGGATAAGGTGAGCTGGGCGGATTCTGTCATGCAGGATGAGATATTCGGGCCTATACTGCCTATATTGGAGTATGAAGATTTGCAGGAAGTCATTCATACGATCAACAGCCATCCGAAACCGTTAGCCCTCTATGCGTTCACGGACAGCCCGGAGATACAGGAGCGCATTACATCAAGTATTTCCTTCGGCGGGGGCTGCATTAACGATACGCTCATGCACATTGCGACACCGCATCTTCCTTTCGGCGGAGTGGGCGGGAGCGGGATGGGCAGCTACCATGGGGAATACAGCTTTCAAACGTTCTCCCATTATAAGAGTATCTTGAAACAAACCAATTTGTTCGACTTAAGCTTCCGATACCCGTCGTCTAAGAATAAGCTGGGGCTCATAAAGCGAATTATGAAGTAAGGCAGCTGATTGGAGCAGCACGATATCGTAAACGAGGAGGAAGAAGAATGGACAATGCGGAGAACGATGCGAAAAAAAGATTAGAGGAGATGGAACGGGAGCTTGTCGAACGTTTGACATCCGACGAGCTGGACGTCGTTGAGCGGAAGCGTAAGGTAAAGGCGAAGCTTTCGCCCAAATATGAAATCCGCATTCAAACGAAGCATGATCCGATTGTCGAGGAAACGAAGCTGTACCGGGAAATGGCCGAGGAGGTTGACAACCGGTATGAGCGGTATATAAACCGGACCGAATCTGAACGTGATAAGAGCGAGTAGATGTTAAGTCGCTGCAAAGCTAACAAGCAAGAAGGACACGTGCAGTAACAGCACGTGTCCTTCTGTATGGGTACAGCTCGAATATGGAGGGTTTCCATCGTTGCTATTATGCGGAATTGTGCGTTCTAGCGGAGCTTCGGTAGAAACGGACGCAGGGTCCGAATGAGAAGCGCGGAGACGACTGCCTTAATCGCATCTCCTGGCAAGAAAGGATAAGAAGCTGCGGCAAGCGCGTCCGCGAAGCTCAATTCCGGCTTCCGGGCCATCCATGCAACGCCGCTAATATGTACCGCTATTACCCCAAAAACGATAATACTTATCAGAAGAATCATAACTTGCTTGCCGTTCAGCTGCTTCTTATCGCGGAACAGACGATCGCTCACCCACCCGATCAGCAGGGCGGCAAAGGGGAACATCCAGATGAAGCCCGCAGTAGGACCGAGCAGGAGCGATAATCCGCCATTGCCGTGTATGAGCGGCAGGCCAGTCGCCGTTAAGAGAACAACCAGTGCGATGCTCCAGAATCCATATCTCGCGCCTAGCAGGCCGCCGGCGAGCATGACGGCTAGAGTCTGAAGCGTGAAGGGAATCGGTGTGAACCATAGCGGAATTATGATGGAGCTGAAGGCAATGAATAAGGCGGCGAATAAAGCGGTGAAGACCATTCCCCGTATCCAATGAACAGGCTGGGCTTGCGAATTAACTGCCTTGCGTGATGGTTCAGTTGTTGAAGTGGTCATTGTCAAATCTCTCCTCGAATGTTAACCTATATTTACGGAGGTGGTTAACAATTAGTATTTTATCATGGGATTATCAGGTTGGGAAGAGGGAAATTCGTGAGAAAACCGATTTTATCAGAACCTCTAGAGTTGTCGGACTTATCCATATATGGATCTTCTGAAGATTCCAAGCGGATCATCGGACCTATTAGCTTGACTGTCGCCCAAGGAGAGTGGTTGAACCTGGTGGGGGTTAACGGCAGCGGCAAAACGACGCTAGCCCGGCTGCTGGCGGGGTTAACCATGGAGGGGGCTGCCGGGGAGTGGAGTCGAGGCTTTGCCGGAGATATGCCTTCTCCCTATGTCATGCAGCAGCCAGAAGCCCAGCTGTTCGGAGAAACGCCTCGCGAAGAGGTTCACTTTGCCCTGGAATGGCTTGGAGTCTCGGCGCAGGAAATTGCTCCGCGGGCAGATCGGATCCTGCAAGAAACGGGCTTGCTTTCATTAACGGATTGCACATGGGATCAGCTGTCCGGCGGGCAGCGGCAGCTTGCGGCCGTGGCTGCCGCGGCTGCTGGCGAAGCGCCTTTGATCGTCTTTGATGAAGCGACCTCGATGCTGGATGATCGGTCGAGCCGCAGGGTTCAGCAGTTGGCCCGATCCTTGCACGGGAAGGGGACGGCTGTTGTCTGGGTAACGCAGCGGCTGCATGAGCTTGAGCCATCCGCTCGTGTCATAGCCATGTTAGGTGGAGGAATCCAGTATGACGGCAGGGTTCGTGAATTTCTATATGGGGACGAGTCCCGCGATCCTGCGGCAGGAACAGCTCCATGCGAACGCTGCGGTCTTCGGCTGCCCTATTTGGCCGCGCTTGGCGTGGAGTTGAAGCGGCTGGATCGAGATGAGTCTCCCAGTCCGGTAACCGTCGATGAATGGCGGAGGGTGCTGAATTTACTATGAGTGAACAGAGAATGCCCTTAACGATCCAGGGGCTGAAGGGATTGGATGGCGGGCTGCAGCTGCAGCAGGGGGAAATAACCGTATTGATGGGCCCGAACGGTGCCGGCAAAACAAGATTCATGGAAATTGTAGCTGGTATGAGACCGGTAGAAGAATGGCAAATCACCTACGGCCAGGAGAAGCTATGGGTGCAAGCGAATGGGAATTCCCGTAAGAGAAGAAGAAATTCTGCCGCTTTGCTCGCTTACAGCTACGCCTGTCAAGCACCGGAAGAGCAGCTGTTCGCCCGATCCGTTGCAGCAGAGCTGGATTATGTTCTGCAAGCCTACGCGCTTCCTGAGGCGGCCAAGGAGCAGCGGATCGATGATGCGTTAAGGGCTGTCGGGTGGGATCGGTCCTGGCTGCAGCGTGATCCGTACCAAATGAGCGGCGGCGAACGAAGGCGCGCGGCACTTGCTTGCATGTTCGCGGTCCCAGCTTCTTGGCTGCTGCTGGATGAGCCGACAGCAGGATTGGATGCAGCGGGCCATGCTTTGCTGGCGGAGCAGTTGAACCAATGCAAGGCTGGCGGGCAAGGTGTGCTGCTTATTTCGCACGACAGCGATTGGGCCCTTGCTTTAGCCGACTCCATTCTGCTTATGCGATCTGACGGCAGAATGCTTCCATGCAATCGGGATGAGATTCTTGCGAATCCAGGACTGCTTGAGCAGTCTGGCATGACGATCCCCGATTGGCTAATAATCGTGCATGAGATGTGGAAGCGGGGAGTACCATCGGATGAGGTATGGGACCCTGCCAAGCTGGCAGCGGCAATGAGAAGGCTCGGAATTCCTATGACCAAACCAAAGGCCTTTGAAGTGGTTGAATACCAATCCCGTTCCATATCTGAGTCAGAAGGAACGCAGGCGCCGGATCGCCTGCATTCGGCTTCGCAGAAGCGACGATCCCCATTAACCGCTTTCGACCCGCGGTCCGTATGGCTAGCCTATATATTGCTCACGACAGGCATGTTCATGCAGAGAACCTGGTCCGGTGTCGCATGGAGCGCTCTTCTGGCCGCACTGGCGGTCGCGGCAGCCCGAATTCCGCTTCGTCGTTGGCGCGGCCCGATACTTGCACTCGGTATGTTCGCCATTATTCTTTCATTCATGGCTGGTTTGGTTGAGAAACAGACGGGCGGATCGTTCTGGAGCTGGGCGTCGTTTCTGGACTCGCTCCTAACCTTATCGCGTCCGTGGCTTGCGATGTTGATCGGGCTCGGTTTACCCTTGGTCATTACACCGCTGCGGCTGCGGCGATCCCTGGAGCAGTTGTTCTCCTATCGAGGGCGGGTCCCGTTATGGGGACAGAAGATTATACTGACCATTACGCTGCTGCTGCGGTTCATCCCTGTACTTCTCTCCGAGTGGGAGCGTTTCTCCCGTATCTCCATTGCCCGCGGGAAAGTGACCCGCCGGTCATGGCGGGGGGCGGCTGGCCGGCTGCGCGATACTTCGATTCCATTTATGCTGGCGCTATTCCGTCTAGGCGAACATGTTGCCAATGCCTTGGAAAGCCGGGGTGTAGGAAAGCGCGGTTACCCGGAGACTCGGATCACCGAGCTGTGGCAGCGGCGTGACAGTATTCTGATCGCCAGCTGTCTGGTTCTATCGGCTTTCTTATGGTGGTGGTCCATTATATCGTAATGATCTGGAGGGCCCGTTTCTATAGGTCCTCCAATTGTTATTCCATCTGTTGTGGATCCACCCCTCGGAACTGATTGGGCGACTGTTGGGTCCAGCGGCGAAATTGTCTGGAGAAATGGCTGATCGAGTGAAAACCGAGCTTGTCGGCAATATCGCCGACAGACATGTTCGTCGTGGACAGGAGCTCCTTCGCTTTGGCAAGCTTGACCCGGCTGACATATTGGCGTGGTGAAATCCCATAGACCTGTTGGAAGACCTTCGAGCACTGACTCAGACTGAGATTAAGGGATTGCGCGACATTCGCAATCGAAGCATCCGAGTATTGCTGCTTGTTCAGCTGCTCCTCGATCGTATGTGCCAGATCCAATGTGAAGGCAGATACGCGGCTGGCCGGGAAAGCCGGCTTCGTATCCTGCTCTTTCTTCCGATTCCGCAGAATGGTCAGAACTTCATGAATAATGAGCAGGATGTTTGCTTGAATAAATAACTTATCTTCGAAGGAGATTTCGATATATTGCTCTTCCGAAGCTGCAGCTTGTTCAACCGCCGGCATGCCTTGTCCCATTAACTGCTCCAACTTCTTAACGCATATCATGAGGTTCTCGTGCTCGGCATCTGAACGGGCTATATAGTTGTAAGGCGAGCTCCCGAGACGCTTGCGGGTTTCTTGATCATCGATGTCGAAGTGGACATTGAAGAAGGCAAAGTCCTGCGAAGCGCTGTTATGCATGCCGTGCTTGACGCCCGATTTGATCAGCAGCCAATCCCCTTTATAGAGCGTAACCGTGGTTTGATTGACAGCTACATTGATTTCGCCCTCCATGCAGCACAGGAGCTCGAACAAGTGATGATGGTGCTTCGGATACTGCCAGGAAGGCGGCTTTATTCCGAAGTGACACCCTATGATATGAAGGGTGTTCGTTGTATTGGGGAATCTGAATAAAACATCCATCGCTCGCATTCCCTTCAGGTATTATTGAATAGCAGCAGACGCCTATCCTAATACTACAGTTTCGGCGAAAAAGGTCAAATATAAGGCGGGTTTGGTTATTGAGCTCCGGCGCATCCTTCATTACGATAAAAGTGTTAAAGATTTATTATAATGGACAGGGGTTGAAGATGTTGCGCGCATTCGATGTTGCCGGTAATACCTTCATGTTGAACGGTAGTCCGATTCGGTTAATTGCTGGAGCTATACATTATTTTCGTGTCATTCCTGAATATTGGAAGGATCGGCTGCTGAAATTAAAGGCAGGCGGGTTCAATACGGTCGAAACTTATGTGCCTTGGAATCTGCATGAACCCGAGGAAGGGCAGTTTAATTTCGAAGGGCTGGCGGATATTGTCCGGTTCATTGAAACTGCAGGTGAATTGGGACTGCATGTCATCGTTAGACCTAGTCCGTATATATGTGCAGAGTGGGAGTTCGGCGGCCTTCCAGGATGGCTGCTGGCGAATTCGGACATTCGGCTGCGCTGCATGGACCAAGCTTTCCTGGACAAAGTCGATGCCTATTACGATGTGCTGCTTCCCAAGCTGAAGCCGCTGCAATGTACGAATGGCGGACCGATTATTGCGATGCAAATCGAGAATGAATACGGCAGCTACGGGAATGACACAGACTATTTGACTTATTTGCAGAAGGGCATGGAAAGCAGAGGAATCGATGTCCTCCTGTTTACATCCGATGGTCCCGAAGATTCCATGCTGCAGGGCGGCACGGTACCCGGCGTGTTAGCTACCGTGAATTTCGGTTCACGAGCAGAGGAATCATTCGATAAATTACGCGAGTACCAACCGGACATGCCCCTCATGTGCATGGAATATTGGAATGGCTGGTTCGATCATTGGCGGGAGGAGCATCATGTTCGCGGTGCGCAGGATGTCTCGCAAGTGCTGCAGGATATGCTGGACCAGAACGCTTCCGTCAATTTCTACATGTTCCATGGGGGAACGAATTTCGGCTATTACAACGGTGCTAATCATTCCCATGAGTATGAACCGACAATCACGAGTTATGATTACGATTCACCTCTAAGCGAGGATGGAGAGCCGACGGAGAAATTTTACGCAATCCGTGATGTCATCCGTACGTTCACGGGCCAGGAACCCGCATGCGAACTCCCTGAACCGCTCCCGAAGCGGAGCTATGGCGAGGTTCGCTTGAGCGAGAAGGCAAGCCTGTTCGGTCATTTGGAGCAGCTGTCCGAGCCGGTGAAGCGGACTTGTCCAGATCCGATGGAGAAGTTGGGGCAGAGCTTAGGGTTTATTCTGTACACCACGCACGTATCCGGACCGCGTCCGGAGATGGAGCTGACGATTCAAGACGTGCATGATCGCGCACTTGTCTTCTTAGACGGTGCCTACATCGGGGTTGTGGAACGGTGGAATCCTAAATCGATACCGGTTCGTATCCCTGCTGGCGGAGCCAAGCTGGAGATCCTGGTAGAGAACATGGGCCGTGTTAATTACGGACCTTATCTGAAGGATTATAAAGGAATCACCGAGGGCGTACGTTTGAACAATCAGTTCCTGTTCGGCTGGACGGTCTATCCGCTGCCATTGTCCAAAGCAGATGCCCTGAACTATGAGCCGGTTACAGCCGAAAGCCAGAACGGTCCGACTTTCTACAGAGGTACGTTTGAAGCTCAAGAAACAGCGGATACGTTTATCCGTTTGGACGGCTGGGTTAAAGGAAATGTATACATCAACGGCTTCCATCTGGGACGATACTGGGAGGCCGGTCCCCAGAAGACGCTTTATATTCCAGGGCCGCTGCTTCGCCAAGGCGTGAACGAGATCGTCGTATTCGAGCTTCATCAGACAGCTGATCCGAAGGTATCGCTCGTCGATAAACCGGATTTAGGTTAAGAACAAGAAGAACCGCTGCGGAAGCATGCGGTTCTTCTTGTATTATTGTATATGACTAATGAATCTGCTTCTCGAATAACAGGCTGCGGCTGTTCATTCGGGCAATCTGCGGGAGAAGGGCGAAGCAGAGGAGGATCAGAACCCCGCCGATCCCGACAAGAATGAGCGGGCTTATAAGCATCAAGCCGGTCATTTGACTGATCACCAGCATGATGACAGGGAGGACGATCAAGCCGGACATTTGCTGTGCGGCCTGAAAGGTCTTAACCCGGGCTGAGATGATGGCATTCAGAAGAATGCTGACCAGCGTGAATGCAGGCACAAGCCAAACAATGGCGATGATCCAGTTCATGCTGGGGAAGAGAAGTCCCTCGAACATGGTGTACGTCATCGTATCCACGACAATGCCAAGCAGAATAAATCCGCCCAGTGTCACGGTATAGGAGGGAATGAACGAAGCCAGTATTTTTCCGAGAAACAGGTCCTTAATACGAATAGGGGCGAGCAGCAGACTCTCCAGTGTGCGCCGTTCCTTCTCTCCGACGAAGCTGTTGGCGGATATGACACTGGACGTAATAATGGGAAGCATCAGGAAGAGCGGCAGGAGCATATAATTGATCGCAAAATAAATGATTTGGGCGTTCACATCGGTCTGGGCGCTTAAATTCATCGAACCTGCAGGAAGCTTCTCGATAAGCTTACGGATCATATCCTCTGTTGATCCATTCATCCCTCCGTATTTGCTGGCGAGTATAATGGCTAGAGGCAGCACGATGCAGAATACGATCGGTATGATGACCATAGCCAGCCACACCTGCATGTTCGATGTGATTTGGCGGATATCCTTGATAGCAATAGCCTGGATGACTTGCCAGTTCATATTACGCATGCTCCTTTCGAACTTCGAAGTAGAGAGATTCCAAATCCCGGTTCACGATTTCTGCGGAGTGTACCCAGTTGTCTGCAAGAATCTGCCGGAGCAGGGCGGGTATGGCGTCTTTGCCGGGAAGCGAGAAGCGCAGCCGGTTCAAGCCTTCCTTGCGGACCGGATAGCCAGCGTATCGATCACCTGCCGGTAACATACCGGTTTCGACGACAAGCTCCACACTCTTCATATAGCGGTTCTCGATCATGGAACGCGTTCCGGTTACGATGGTGCGGCCCTTATCCATGAAAATATAGGTGCTGCAGACCGTTTCAATCTGGTGAAGCACATGGGAGCAAAGGAATATCGTCGTACCATCGCGTTCGTTCAGTTCCAGAAGGGATTTCATCACGAGACGGATCCCTTCGGGATCCAGACCATTCGTCGGTTCATCCAAGAACAACAGCTTGGGTTTATGAAGCAGCGCCTTGGCTAGCGCAAGCCGTTTCTTCATTCCGGTGCTGAACGTTCCTGCCGGCTTGTTGGCGTGCTCGGTCAGATCGAAGAGCTCCAGCAGCTCCCGGACCCGCGATTTGTCCTTGACTTGATACAGCTTGGAGAAAAACTTCAGATTGTCCACCGCACTCATATCATGGTAGAGTCCGGCGCCTTCCGTCACGATTCCGCTGATCCTTCGAATATCGTCGCCATCCGCTAGAGGATTCATGCCGGCGACGGACATGGAACCGCTATTTTGTTCGATAACCCCGTTCAACAAACGAATCATCGTCGTTTTTCCGCAGCCATTGGGTCCGAGCAAGCCTACGATGGCGCCTTCCTCGACCGTGAAAGACATCCCGTTCAATACGGGACGGCCGTCGAAGCTTTTATGAACATCATCAACTTGTATAAATGCCGCTGTCATGGTTACAATCACTCCTAATCCACTGTCGATCAGCAATATGACGCTTGAAGAGGCGGAATTGTTCAATTGGATTTTTTATTCTTTTAGTATGAGGCTGATAACCCGTTATTATGGCAAAATTATTTTGCTATTCGATGAGGATCATGTGATAATAAGTTCTTGTCTATGATTGACGTTCGGATTATTGATTATGATGGTTTGGAGGAAAAGACTCGTGGAGCGGTATCCTTTTGAATACGATCATACCCGGCCTTTTAGTCAGCAGGTCAGCGACTGGGCTGCGGATGTGTTTTATGACATTCTTCCCGAGGCTGGCTTCGAAGTGCGGGATGAGCAAATTTATATGGCCTTTCAACTTGAACGCGCATTCTCCGAGAAACAAGTAATCTTCGCCGAAGCGGGCGTCGGAACGGGGAAAACGCTCGTTTATTTGTTGTACGCGATTTGTTATGCCCGCTATACGCGCAAGCCTGCCGTTATCGCATGTGCGGATGAATCCCTCATTGAGCAGCTGGTTAAGCCAGGTGGAGACATCGCGAAGCTGAATGAATATTTGAATTTGACTATCGATGCAAGACTCGGAAAATCGCCAGATCAGTATGTGTGCTTGGTTAAGCTGGATACGGCCCGTTATGGCTATGAAGATACTGCCTTATATAAGGAGCTCTACGGTGAGCTGCCGGAATTCGTCAACACTCCCGCCGCGATGCAGTCATTCTATCCGTACGGGGACCGCAAGGATTACCCTCATATGACCGACGAGCAGTGGGATCGAATCGGATGGGATACGTTCCAGGATTGCTTCGTCTGCGAGAAGCGCCATCGGTGCGGACAAACGCTCTCGCGCGATCATTACAGACGTTCGGCCGACTTGATCGTATGCTCGCATGATTTCTACATGGAGCATCTGTGGACTTATGAGGGGAGAAAACGGGAGGGGCAGCTGCCGCTGCTGCCGGAGCACTGCTCCGTCGTCTTTGACGAGGGCCATCTGCTCGAATCCGCGGCCCAGAAAGCGTTGACGTACAAGCTCAAGCATGTCGTATTCGAAGAGCTCATTACCCGTCTTCTCAAAGGCGAGGTGCGGGAATCGCTCGCGGTGCTGATCGATGAAGCGATTGATCGCAGCGAATCGATGTTCAATGTGCTGGAGAATCAAGTGGACGCCATTCCCGGCTCGGAACGGAAGCGCGTGCTATTGAATGAGCAGCTGCTGCAGGAAATACGCTTCTTTCAGGAGATATTGACTTCAATCGAAGAAGAGCTCGTATTTGAAAGCGAGCTGTATACGTTGAACGATTATCAGCTGCGCATTGTGGAAGAGCATATCGAGATGATGCAGAAAGCGCTGAGCCTCTTTCAGCATTCGGATAAACTGATCTGCTGGGCAATCGAGAGCGTGACCGGGCTGACGCTGGTCATCATGCCAAGAACGGTGAAGGAAGTGCTGCAGGAGCGGGTATTCTCTACGCGAATGCCGATCGTATTCTCCTCGGCCACCTTGTCTGTAGAAGGTTCCTTCGATTATGTAGCGGACAGTATGGGGCTGGACAAGTATTTATCCTTCTCTGTCGATTCCTCGTATGATTATGCGGAGCAAATGAAGGTGTTTATGCCAAAGTGGCCGTTTGGGGGCACATTCTCGGAAAAAATGAAAACTGCGGTTAGCATGCTGGTGCGTACGGACGGCAGAGCCCTGATCCTGTTCCGGACCAAGGATGAGCTGCAGCAGTTTAAGAAGGAAATCGTCCATTATCCAGAGTGCGAAGGAATGCGCTTCGGATTTGAAGGGGACAAAGAAATCAGCCATCTGATCGAAGCGTTTCAGCATGATGAACAGAGTGTCCTGTGTGCGGTAAGCCTATGGGAGGGTCTTGATATTCCTGGACCATCGTTATCGAACGTTATCCTGTGGTCGCTTCCGTTCCCGCCGCAGGATCCCGTCTTTATGGCAAAGCGCCATAGCGTGAAGAATCCGTTCGAAGAGGTGGATCTGCCCTATATGCTGCTCCGCCTCAAGCAGGGTATGGGCCGGTTGATTCGTTCGCGCGGTGACCGCGGAGTCATTACGATACTCTGTGAAGAACAGCCTCAGCTAGAGCTGCTGCGGGAGCATATTAGCGGATTGCTGCCGGCTGGAGTGCAGCTTCAGGCTTCAATCGATGAGGATGAATGAGCAGGTTAAACCAAGCAGAGGATATGATGTTCTTCGTTTCAGGACATCGATCCTCTGTTTTTATGATACCCGCCTATAGAATCAGATAATGCTTGTTCTCATGCATCTTCCTTCGTATGTACTTATAGATTTTACAGCCTGCGATTAAGATCAGAACAACCGCTCCTAAAGGGATCAGCTTCTCAGGCGATCAAATACTCGCATTGCGCACCTCGGGCCTATATTTTTTGGCATTTAATAATAAGGGTAGTCGGAAGAAGCTTAGCTTTGTCGTAGGAATACCATCGATTCGCCTGCCACTCTAGGGGGTCTTCGGGTAAACGAACATCCTCAATCACATAGTCGATCTTAAACCCCTGATGGATTAACGCATTCAAATATGTACTAAGCTTAACCTGCTGCATAATCGCTGGAAGCTGCCATGCTTCGTGATCGTAGGGACCTTCTTCGTGATAGGATTTATGGATGACAAGCTGATCGTCCGAGAGCCGGGCGCGATTGTATAGCGGGTGCTCCCAGCTGAAGATGAATAGCCCGCCTTGTTTCAAATAGGTATGAACATTGGTGAAGGTCTGCTGCAAATTCGTGGTCCATCCCAGAGCAAAGATGGAGTAAACGATGTCATAATAGTTATGCGGCAGACCGGGATCCTGCTCCATCGGAGATTCAATTAAGGTGACGCTGGAGCTGCTGCTCGCCAATACTTTCGCCGCTGCTTCTAATTGTTTCGGGGAAAGATCAACGCCCCAAAGCTCACCGGCGCCTTGTTGGTCCATGTACAGCAGGGAGTGACCGCTGCCGCAGCCTAATTCCAATACTTTGCAGCTGGTGACATCCCCGAATAAATGCAGCTCATCCTCCCGGGGTGCATGAGGGCCAAATTCAGGAAGCGAGGTTCTCCCGAAAAAACGCTCCGCCGCGGCATCCCAGCTCGTTTTATTTAATGTAAGTGTGTCTGTATTCATTCATAGCAGCCTCCAGTATAAGGTGATCATTTTATATATTATGCACGTACCATAATTTACCTTTATGGTTGGTGAGCCTTTTCATAGGTCGACTATCTTCTTTGTTTATTTTCCAACTAAAACTACAACATTACCGTCCGGCGCTTCCATGACCGCGACGTGGCCGGATTCAGTTGCGAATGGCGTTCGAATCCATTGGATTTCCCGGTTGTTGCTTAATTCGGCATGGGCTTGACGTACGTCATCCACCAGGATTTCAACCTCGGTGAATTGGTTAACGGGGTGGTTGCTTAAGACAAGCTCAGAGCTATCTTGCCGGGGAAATTTCAACCCGATTACCGACCAGATGGATCCATCCTCGAGAGTCCGCTCGATCCTCCAATTTTCCGTTAATCCCATTGAAGTGTAGAAAGCAAGGGATTTCCCGATATCATTTGTGTGCATACAAACGCATTCCAGCTTTTTAAACATTGGAAGCATCTCCTTTATTCATGGCGTGGGAACGAATGTTCCCTCTAAGAGATCGTACTACTCCTTTCGTTTAAAATCAACCATATCCTTCCTTTTTAGATTCTAAGATTGGTTTGCGTTATACTAGTTAAAACTTCAAAGCTCTTCAAGGCTCATAATCAAGCACATCAAGTCTCGAGAGTGAACACATGATTGTCCGCGCTTCACGATATAGAGCATGCCTTATAGATTCATGAATCGACCATGTTTCGCTGACATTTAGGAGGGACTCATAATCTTGAGTACACGTATTTTATTAGTTGAGGATGATGAATCCCTTCATCGGGGCATCCAATTCACGCTGCAGCAGGAAGGATTCCACGTGCATAGCGCCCATAACCTTGCTGAAGCAAGAACCTGGCTCGTAGAGGATGACATCCATCTTATCCTGCTTGACGTGCAGCTGCCGGACGGGAATGGATTCGACTTCTGTACCGACATCAGGAAGAGCTGCGATACCCCGATTATATTCTTGACGGCAAGTGACCAGGAATTCGATATCGTCCGAGGCTTGGATCTTGGCGGCGACGACTATATCACGAAGCCATTTCGTTTGCGGGAGTTCCTGTCCCGCGTTCATGCTGTTCTAAGACGCCGCTATCCGATAAGCCGCGAGAAGGATAAAACCGTTCTAACAGCGGGCGGTCTTTCCTTGAATGTTGGGGAGATGCGCCTGGAGAATAACGGACAAGAGATTCCGCTAAGCATCACGGAATTTCGGCTGCTGAGCTTGTTCATGACTCATCCCCGTTCTGTGTTATCCAAAGACCAAATCATTGCTCATGTGTGGCCGGACGGAGTGGAGGTGCTCGATGACAACACAGTCGCAGTCAACATCCGCAGGCTGAGGGAAAAGATCGAACAAGATAAGCAGAACCCGCAATTCATTGTCACAGTGCGAGGTGCAGGGTACCGATGGAACGGATAGAGGAATCGAGCTCCGGGATTGCCCGTATGTGGCGAAACCCGTTCGTACGGAGCCTTGCTGTATCGCTAGCTGTCCTGTTGGTTATGGCCATCGTATCGATCATCCTGTACAGCCACTACTCAACGGAAAGACTGAAGAAGGATTGGCTGGATAAAGAAGCCGCTATGCTGGGAAGTCTGGCCAGTGAGCATCCTGAATGGGGAGAGCAATGGCTTCAACAATTAGTGGAAACGGACCCCCCGTCACCTGAAGCCGTGGCTGAAGGCCGTGAGATGATGGAACTCTATGGGATCAATACCAAGTTCAAGGCCCAGTGGCTTCCGATTCTAGGTGATTACCAATCACGGACACTCTGGCTAATGTTAAGCGGAACCGTTGGATTTGCACTCCTTACCGCCGTACTGCTGTACCGGGCCAGCAGCAGGCAGCTTAGAGAAATACGGAGCCTTGCCGTCTCATTGGAGGACACGGTGAAGCATAACCGGCCGTCAGCCTACCGGATTTACGATGAAGGCGAACTGGGATTACTGGCAAATGGCGTTCAGGAGCTTACGCTGCGGCTTGGGGAAACGATCGATCAGCTGCACAAGGAGAAGATCTTTCTCAAAGATACGGTTGCGGATATTTCCCACCAATTGAAAACCCCATTGGCTTCCTTAATGATCTACGTCGATTTGCTTCAAGGTGATCAGGTCGATGCCCAGCATACGGCCGAATTTCTGAGAACATGCCGGCGCGAGCTGGATCGAATGGAATGGCTCATCCTTGCTTTGCTCAAGCTTGCCCGCTTAGAAGCGGATGCCTTGGATATGAGCATGAAGGATGCGCCTCTTGCGGATACCGTCAAGCGGGCTGTGAATCCAATGGTTCCATTAGCGGTGAATAAGCAGGTCACGATAAGTATGGAAGAGTCTGATTCGAGTGTGTTTATTGCCCATGATCCCCACTGGCTGACGGAAGCGCTTGTGAATATCATCAAGAACGCGGTAGAGCACAGCCCTGCCGGGGGGACAGTTAAAGTCGGATGGGAGGTAACCCCCGTATTCATCCGCATGTATGTCAAGGATCAGGGGCGTGGAATCGATCCGCAGCATCTTCCTCATATTTTCAAGAAATTTTACAGAAATTCTTCTGAGGGCAGCGGGGTCGGTCTTGGTCTGCCGCTCGCCAAATCGATAGTCGAGAAACATGGTGGAATACTCTCTGCAACCGCTGAGCCAAGCGGCGGCACCCTCTTTCAGCTAACGCTGCCGCTGCATCCGTTCCCAGCTCAATAGACAAGCTTACAGAACTGTAAGCGGATGCCCCACTTTCCTGTAAGGTTGCCGCGATATACTGGGTTCGTTGCAACAAATGTAGGCGGGATCATCTCTGCCTCTAATGAATCCGATAATCAGGAGTGGAGTCATACATGAATGTCATTAGTGTAGATGGACTAAGTAAGTCTTATGGCAAAGGAACAACACAGGTCAATGCTCTCCATGATGTAACCTTCTCCATCAATCAAGGCGAGCTCGTCGCCGTTGTCGGCGCGAGCGGATCTGGCAAGAGCACCCTGCTGCATATGCTGGGGGGGCTTGATAAGCCGAGCGGCGGATATGTCCACATTGACGGCGAGAATTTATATGAGCTGAAGGAGAAGGAGCGGGCGGTATTCCGGCGCAGAAAAATCGGGTTTATCTTTCAATCGTACAACCTCATTCCTGTCTTGAACGTGGAAGAAAACATTCAATTGCCCTTGCTGCTTGATCACCGTCAGCCGGATAAAGCCTATATCCAGGATCTCATCCAGACGCTGGGGCTGCAGGAGCGCCGGAAGCACTTGCCTTCCGAGCTCTCCGGAGGGCAGCAGCAGCGGGTAGCGATCGGCAGGGCGCTTGCCTACCGCCCTGCCATCGTGCTGGCGGATGAACCCACCGGCAACCTGGACAGCCGAAACGGACAGGAGGTCATTGAGCTCTTGAAGCTCGCCGTGCGCCAGTATCATCAGACGGTCGTCGTCATTACCCATGACATGAATGTAGCCGCAGAAGCGTCACGCGTCCTGACACTGCAAGACGGCAGGCTCCTCAGCGATACGAGCAGCAATGGGAGGGGCGTATGAGAAGCTATGGCGCAATGGCAGGACGGTATCTGAAGCAGCAGCGCAAGAAATCGGTCTTGACCATCATAGGCATTATCCTGTCTGTCGCTTTGATCAGTTCCTTGGGGACGATGGGCCAGGCATTGAAGGATAACATGATCCTCAATACCAAATATGAGGAAGGCTCCTTTTACTTTGGTTATAGCAAGCCTAGCCCAGAGTTGTATAAGACGCTCCAGAAACATATACTGATCGATCAGCTTGGCGTTTATCGCGCCGGTAACGAAATCCCGCTTACCGATGAGTATTCTGTTAAGCTCAGTACAGCAGATGAAGAGGGCTTCAAGCTTCTTCCGATTCATCTCTATGAAGGCCGGCTGCCTGCGGCAGATCATGAGCTCGCCGTAGAGCAATGGCTCCTCGACAAGCTGCCGGGGACGCCAGGGCTTCACGGATCGACGCAAATAGAAGGTCCGGACGGGAAGACCCGTAATTACGAGATTGTGGGTGTACTGAACAATCAGAAGAGGAGTCAGTCCAAAGGCTCGTCCGAGGCGTTCACATATGCCCCTTCCGCGAACACGGCTATCGATTCACAAGCGATGGTGCTCCTCACGCTGAAACCGGAAGTCGATATTAATCAACAAGTTGAAGATTTTAAGAAGCTGAACGACAGCTTGTTTACCAATCATCAGCTGTTGGCTCTTATGGGCGAATCGGCTGACGGCAATCTTAATCTGACGCTAGCCATTATCTTCGGCACGTTGATTGGCCTTGTCGTACTCTCGACGGTCGCTGTCATTTACAATGCTTTTCATATCGCCGTAATCGAGCGGATCCGGCAGTTCGGGCTGCTCCGCACGCTGGGCGCTTCTCCGGGACAAATCCGCAGCTTGGTTCTTCGTGAAGCGACCATGTTATCTGCTATCGGGGTTCCTCTGGGCTTGTTGATCGGTTGGTTCGGCATGTGGCTTGTGCTCTGGCTGATGACACAGAGCGGGATGAAAATCATGATGATGGAGACGTTCGAGCTCACCTTCCATTGGTGGATCATGGGTGGGAGCTTCGTGATCGGCTTCGCGGCCGTCTATATAGCGGCATGGCTTCCTGCCCGCAAAGCTTCAAGCGTGTCCCCGGTTGAAGCTGTCAAGGGTGCCGGCAGTATTGTAAGGGAATCCTACAGGCGCGTGCGTATTCCTTCGCTTCTTGGCCTAATGGGCATCGAGGGCCAGATGGCCTCGAACAATATTCGCCGCAATCGAACGAAATTCCTGATAACGACGTTCTCAATTGTCATTAGTATTACGCTGTTTATCTCGTTTCATTATTTTACAAGTCAAGCCTTGACCATAACGACCACGACGAACGAGGACGATCGGATCGCTTTCCAACTCAATACCAATCTGCTCGTCGACGACACTGGCAAGCCGAATGTCGTGTCTGACGAAGCGATGAAGGTGATTGGCGGTCTTCCCGGCATTCACGGAGTATATGGTATTTATCAAAGCTTTGACTTTCAAATCGTTGTACCCGAGCCGGTGCTTAAGAGCGATTTTGTTGAGAAGACGAACATGGCGCTTGAGCGGGTGGATACGAACCTTATCCTTTATTCGGATCTATTCTTGTATGATGAGGCAAGATTAAAGGAAGCCTCGAAGTACTTGCAAAGCGGAACAGTTGATCCGAAGCTGTTAGCCGATCAGGACGGGGTCATCCTGGTGCAGACGGTCAAACCGTTAACTACAGATGGCAAGAAAGAAATCATGCCGATTACGCGTTACAAGGTAGGCGATAAGCTGACCATCATGACGGAGTATTCATCTGAGCCTGCAAAGCAGCAGATTCGCGAGGTTACGGTTGCTGGTATTCTTACTCAATCCCCTTTCGGTGCGCCTTACCAAGAGAATACATTGGTCATGATTGCCGCAAAACCAACCATTGCCAAGCTGATGGAGGCAAGGACCGGATCGGCTGACGATGCCTCCGCGATGACCGGTAGAACGGGTCTTGAGGTCGCGATGAAGGATGGGGCCGATCCCGAGCCTGTGAAGCAGAGACTCGAAGAGCTCTCTCGTACGATACCGGGAAGCCGGCTGGTCGATATTGCCGAGGAGCAGAAGGAAACGCGTAATTTCAATCTTCAGATGAAAATTTTCGTCTACGGCTTCTTGATCATCATTGGCGTAATTGGAAGCTTGAATATTATCAATACGGTACAGACGAATTTGCTGCTAAGACGCAAAGAAATCGGTTTGCTGCAAGCAGTTGGGATGACGATGGGGCAAATCCGCCGCATGGCATCCTTGGAGGGCATGTGGTTCGGAGTCATCGGCAGCTTCTGGGGGATCTTGCTAGGTGTGGGCTTCAGCTACTTCTTGTACCTGCAGCTATCCAGCGTTCAGGGCTTCCCGTTTGAATTCCCTTGGGGAGCTCCACTTGCCGCATGCGGTGCCTCATTGCTAGTCGGGATGATTTCGGTGCAAGGCCCGCTCAGCCGAATGGAGAAGGCAAATCTGCTTGAAGAGCTGCGTGAAGAAGCTTAATGGATTAAAAAAAGAAGGGTAACCTTACTGCTCATGTCCGGCAGGGGTTATTCTTCTTTGCTATTTCGGGGATCGATGAGAGTGGATTGCTTAGTGACGGACATCTGTGTAGCTGTTATGATCTTCTCAATCAATACATACTAGCTGAGGATTCAAGGGGATATCCAAGCTGATCGAAGTATTGTCTGGTGATGGTCACAGGTTTATACTGATTCGGTACTTACCATTGATGAGTATTCAAGAGTTGAGTTGTTATATCTGAATGCAATCAAAGCATTTATGAATGAATTACTGATCCGTTCAGTAGAGATTGAAATGCTGACGAAGTGGAATGACGAACTTATCGTAACGAGAAATCGATTCTTACACGACTGAAATGAAAAATTTGTATGATCGGATAGAGGAAGGCGATGGGTTAAATCGTACGGAGACCGCCATTCTAACACAGCTTGCGCTTAAAGAAGAACTGGGCTGCAGGATAAAGGGGAAATCACAATTCTATGTACACTTCGGATATGACTATTATATGTATATCGGCAGTGTGAAACCGTGTGATCATGCCATACATGAAATTAGAAAATCCGGTTTGTTTATAGAAGAATATGAATCACCCTATCAAGAAGATGATGAATAGGAAGGAAATGATCACTTGTGCGTATGAATGACTCCATGGGCTGCTCTTGTTGAGTCTATAATGTATTTCGTGTAAACTTTCCTTTAGATTATTGATTTATGGCCAGCATGATTTCAAATCTCACTTACTCGGATTGATAGAGGCTCGATTATGACACATTAGCAACTGGCTCACTAAGCTGTTAGGAGATTATGGAATGAACAAAACAAACTCAAGGATTCTCATCGTAACGTCAGTATCGGCTGAGCGGGATGCGGTACTGCGCGGGCTTCAGGGCGCAGATCGATTTGATGTTATAATTGGCGGTGTTGGAACAGCGGCTGCAGCCGCTAGTACCGCGACTGCACTGGTGACGGGGAAGTATGAGCTAGTTGTGTGTGCAGGTATCGGAGGCGGCTTTGCAGATCGTGCCGAGATAGGCTCACTTGTCGTAGCCAGCGAAATTATTGCCGCAGATTTGGGTGCGGAGACGGCTGAAGGCTTCTTAAGCTTGGACGAGCTTGGTTTCGGATCTGCTCGATCCGAGGTTGAACATAACGCCGGAATACGACTCATTCACGCCTTGCAAAAGGCGGGACAGCCGGTAACGTCGGGTCCTGTGCTGACCGTAACGACGGTGACGGGAACGGCTGCAACAGCAGCGGTTTTAATGGAGAGGGTGCCTGGTGCATCGGCAGAAGCGATGGAGGGTTATGGAGTCGCAGCTGCATGCCGGCTTCAAGGTATTCCTGTGATGGAAATTCGCGCCATATCGAATGCGGTAGGACCGCGTAATCGCGATGCATGGCGAATCGGAGACGCGCTGCAAGCCTTGGAAGCCGCGAGCTCGCTATTCATGGAGGTATTATAATGAACATTGCTTATTCCCCTTGCCCTAACGACACTTTCGTATTCCATGCATGGGCGCATGGCCTGGTACCGGGTGCACCAGAGTTGAACGTTACGTATGCAGATATCGATATTACGAACCATTTGGCAGTTCGGGCTGAAGGACCGGAGGTTCTCAAAATCTCCTATGCCGCCTTGCCTTGGGTGCTGTCAGAGTATGCATTGCTGCCATGCGGCGGCGCACTAGGAAGAGGCTGTGGACCGCTTGTACTGACATCTGGCCGTATGGGAGATAGCGGCGACCCGGCGATCCTGAGCGGCAAACGCGTAGCTGTGCCCAGTGAGCGGTCAACCGCTTATTTGTTGTTCCGGTTATGGGCGGCTCAGCAAGTACCAGGGAGCATCGGCGAGATCGTCGTCATGCCTTTTCATGAGATTATGCCCGCGGTTCGAGACGGCTTGATCGATGCCGGACTCGTCATACACGAAGCAAGATTTACCTACCAGAATTATGGTCTATCGCTTCTGACGGATCTAGGCAACTGGTGGGAATCCGATACCGGGCTACCCATTCCGCTAGGCGCGATTATCGCCCGGCGGTCGCTCGACTTGGAGGCAATCACGAAGTGGACACGTGCATCAGTCGAATATGCATGGGCAAATCCGAAGGCTTCGCAGCAATATATTATGGACCACGCTCAAGAAATGTCACCCGAGGTAGCTCAGGCACACATCAATTTGTATGTTAATGAATTCACGGCAAACCTGGGTGAGAGCGGGTATGGAGCGGTTACCTCCTTACTGACGCGTGCGGCGCAGGAAGGGCTTGTTCCCGAAGTGGATCTATCCGCACTGCGGCTCGGAAAGTGAGTAATCCTGTGAAAAGACCCATCACGATTCATGATATTGCCAAGCTGGCAGAGGTTTCTTCTGCGACGGTCTCCCGCGTATTGAGCGGAAGCGATTATCCGGTGAGTGCTGCAACGAGAGAAAAGATACAGCGAATCGCCAAGGAATCGAACTATATTCCGAATATGCTGGGCAAGCAATTGAAAACAAATTCTAGTATGACGATTGGCGTTATTATCCCTTCAATTAGCAATCCCTTTTATTCCTCGGTCATTCTTGGCATCGAAGGGATCGCTCGTCAGAAAGGGTTCCACGTCATTGTTTGCAATTCCCTCCATGATGCTGCACTGGAGCAGGAATATTTGAAGACGATCGCAGAGAAGCAAGTGAAAGGGCTCATTATTTCATCCATCGGAAGCGATCAGGCTATGCTTCAGAAGCTGATGGATACGGGGATGAAGGTGATCGCCATCGATCAGAAGGTCGATGGGGAGGGCATAAGTCAGATCGAATTCGATTACCGCAAGGGCGGGTATATGGCGACGAAACATCTGCAATCCATGGGACACCGGAAGATTGGCTATGTCACCTCGCAGCTGGACAGACCGAGCCGTAGAAGCATCTATCAAGGTTACGAGGAAGCGATGAGAGAATTAGACCTTGAGCCGTTAACAGCTGAATCGGCAGAAGATGATGTGTACAACAGTCTGAATGAATTCAATATGGGCAAGAAGTTAGCGGGTAAGCTGTTGGAAGCTGTCCATCCGCCTACAGCCATATTTGCGTGTAATGATGTGATGGCCTTTGGTGTCATTAATGAGCTCTCACTCCGCGGATTACAGGTTCCAAGGGACATGTCGGTGATCGGGTTCGATGGCATTGAATATGGACAAATGATCCATCCGCCACTCACCACGATCAAGCAGCCCGATTACGAAATGGGGAGAATGGCCTGCAGTATGCTGTTGGATTTGCTCAATGGGGAGACAAAACCGGTGTACGACGTTGTGCTGCAGCCTCAATTGTTAGAACGTAGCTCGGTTGCCGATGTGCAATCCAAACCATAAGCGTATATTACGACCGGTATTGCGGCTGCAATACCGGTTTTATTTTATTTATAAGGATTTTGCATGCTACTCCGGCATTCATCGCAGTTTAGGTTTGCTGTACGCTCATTTCCAGTATCCAGTACAGTGCAGTATCTAGTCTGAGGTCGCCTCAACGCTTGCTTACCAGGTATGTAGGGGATAAGGAATTGGAGCCTATTATAGTAATCGATTACTTATTCGATAGAAATTCACTTCGTTTCCGGTGTCGGAACCCGGAGTTGAAGCGTTGTTATGTGTGAAAATAGTCAATAACACAATCGATCCATAAATTCATCTCCAAAATTCTCTGTTCAGAAAAGGAAATGATATGCTATAATGCGGCTATAGTAATCGATTACTGTTGGTATACTGCAACCAATGTTCTGGATAAAAGGGGGGGTTATCAGTGAAAAAATATGTGCTCGTCGGTGCAGGCTCCAGAGCTCTGCATATGTTTGCCAAACCGATGTCAGAGGAATGGAAGGATGTGATCCAATTCTGCGGTGTGTATGACACCAACCGTATACGAGCAGATTTGCTGAGTGCAGAATGCGGTTATGTCACAGTGTTTGATAATTTCGATCGAATGCTGGTGTCCGTAAAGCCCGATGTTGTCGTCGTGGCAAGCGCAGACTTTACCCATCACACCTATATCATTGCAGCGCTGCGTGCGGGCTGTGACGTCATTACCGAGAAGCCGATGACTATCGATGCCGAGAAATGCCGGGAAATTCTTGAAGAAGAGCGCCGCAGCGGACGTAAGGTTACGGTTACCTTCAATCTCCGGTTTGCGCCGTATTTTGCTAAGATCAAAGAGCTGGTCGCCTCCGGAGTCATCGGGGACGTGTACCATGCTGCGTTAGAATGGCATTTGGACCGGAGTCATGGGGCCGACTACTTTCGCCGTTGGCATTCGGAGATGGCAAAGAGCGGAGGGCTGCTGGTTCATAAGTCGACGCATCATTTCGATGTCATGAACTGGTGGCTCAATAGCAAGCCTGCCGAGGTTCATGCTTTCGGCTCCAGAAGAGTATACGGACCAACGCGAGCGAAGAGAGGTCAGCGGTGCCTGTCTTGTTCCTATACATCCACCTGTGAGTTTTATATGGATCTATCCGATCACCCCTTCATGGAAAAGTATTATTATCAAGCGGAAAGTGAAGACGGTTACATACGGGACCGCTGCGTCTTTCATGATGAGATCGACATTTACGATACGATGTCCGTCCAGGTTCGTTATGACAGCGGAGCATTACTAACGTATTCGCTGGTGGCCTATAGTCCGTATGAGGGCTGGCGAGCCACCTTGAATGGGAGTGATGGCCGGATGGAGCTCATCCAAGGCAAGGAAAGCCGGATCCGGATCATCAAGTTGGATGGGACCCTTGAAGAGGTCGAGGTTCCATCTGATGAAGGGAACCATGGCGGTGGCGATGAAAGGCTTCTCCGAACGTTGTTTGAAGGAAGTATCAATGATCCGCTAAGTCAGCAGGCAGACAGTTATGCGGGAGCGTTATCCCTGCTCATCGGTCATGCTGCTAACCGCTCGATCAAAGAAGGCGTACCTGTGCAGATTGATGATTTGCTTCCCGTTGTTGCTTCATAACCAGGAATGGAGGAGTCGGAGATGACCACTTTATCTGATCTTGAGCATTATATTTGCACGCTGTACGATACGAGGGATCAATTCAAGCGTCATATCTTTGACCGTGCGGATCTGGCATTTGCCGAAGGGGATCGTGCACGGGATCAGATTCACACGACAGAACAGCTGATGGCCAGAAAGGCTGAGATGAGGCGCTTATTTCTAGAGTCGGTAGGCGGATTGCCTGCAAGCGGGGCTTCTTTGAATGCAAGAACAACGAATGTGGTGGAGGGTGACGGATTTCGGGTTGAACATGTTGTGTTCGAATCGAGGCCGGGCCATATCGTGACTGCGAATTTATATATGCCCGTTACCAGGGAAGCAAGCTGTCCAGCAGTTCTGTTTCTATGCGGACACGACCGTGAGGCCAAGCATAGTGAACGCTATCACGCCGTGTGCAGCAGACTTGCGCTTACTGGATTGATTGTGCTGGCAATCGATCCGCTCGGGCAGGGCGAACGTCTAAGCTATCTGCCGCAAGACGGGCGCGTGGAAGATGCGATCTGGGGGACGCAGGAGCACCAGCATGCAGGCGCACAATGTCTGCCGCTCGGACAGGGCTTGGCCCGATATTTTGTACATGATGCGATCCGGGCTGTCGATTATCTGACCGAGCGACCGGAGGTTGACTCCGCACGGATCGGCTTGACGGGCAACTCCGGTGGAGGAACTCAGGCGTCGATGCTCATGATCTGCGATGACCGCATCGCTGCAGCCGCTCCGGGAACCTTCATCATGAACCGCCAAATCTACATGCACGCAGGCGGTGTCCAAGATGCGGAACAGATCTGGCGAGGATTAACGGCGCACGGATTCGATCACGAAGATATTCTGCTTGCATTCGCTCCCAAGCCGCTCGCCGTCCTTGCCGTGACCTACGATTTCTTCCCGATCGAAGCGACGCGGCGGACAGTCAGCCGCGTCCGGAGGTTCTGGGAGATGCATGGCAGGAGTGACCAATTGCTGCTGATCGAGGATGAATCCTTGCATCGGTATACGGATAAATTGGCGGAATCAGCGTCGGCTTTCTTCTCTGAGCATCTGCTTCACCGTAAGCTGCTTCGTGAGGATCCTAACCCGCGATTGATTCCCGCGAAGCAGCTTCACTGTACCAAGAGCGGTCAGGTGTTAGCCGACTGGAAGGATGCGAGAACGGTATGGCATGAGAACGCCGACACGGCCAAGGAGCTGGAGCGAATCCGGTCGGAACGCCATTCGGAAACTGCCAAGATGAACGGGATCGGGTGGCTTAAAGAACGAGTATTTGCTTACCGTGACCCATGCAATCTGAATCCCCGCCGCGTGCATCTCGGCCTTACAGAGGATGGTCTCGCTGTGGAATATGTGCTTTGGTGGTCTCAGGCAGGGATGATGAACAGCGGGATGATATTTCGAAGCGAAGCCGCGGCCGATGAGCGGGGACTTCCTCTGACAGTAGCCGTATGGGAGCGTGGAACGGAAGCATTGAATCAACACAGGGAATGGCTGATCGGCTGCTGCGCCGCAGGAAAGGCCGTTCTTGTGCTGAACTGCAGCGGCGTGGGTCCACATTCTCCTTATCCGATTTATGGCAGCCCTCCACTAGCGTTCTATGGCGTTATGCATAAGCTTTCCGACGAGCTGCTCTGGTTGGACGACAGCTTGACCGCGATGCGGGTGTTCGACATCATTCGCTGCCTTGACTTGGTTGATCATATCCAAGTGCAGCAGGCCGGAGCCGTTGATATGTATACAGATGGCCGTACGAATCTATATGTACAGCTAGCCGCGGCATTGGATGCAAGGGTCGGGCGTATTGAACAGACCCATTCCATCGATAGTGTGGCAGAATGGGTTAGTGCTTATGACTACGATGAGGAAGACGCGATGAGCTATATTTTACCGGGCATGCTGCACTATTTTGATCTCCCTGAGCTGGAGCGATGGCGTCATGAGGAGCCGCAATCAACATCTTAGATTGATCCCAACAGCCCGTTAGATGACAGAACGATATTCTATATAACCTACCAGGGAGGTAAAATCACGATGCAAATTCATATATTGGACAATGCCGACCAACTCGGACTCGAGGCTGCGCGTGCCTGTGAAGCTGCGCTTAAGGAAATCATTGCGGAGAAGGGTTGGGCACGCATCGCTCTCTCTACGGGAGCCTCGCAGTTCGAGTTTCTGAAGCATTTCACTAGACTCGATATACAATGGGACAAGGTGGAGATGTTCCATTTGGATGAATATATTGCGCTTCCGGAGGAGCATCCCGCTAGCTTCCGCAAATATTTGAAGGAGCGATTCCTAGCGCATGTGAACATCGGCCAATATTGGCTTGTCGATGGAGAAGGCGATGTCGGAGAAACGGTACGCCAACTGAATGAGGAAATCGCTAAAGCTCCGATTGATCTGGCATTGATCGGCATTGGAGAGAACGCGCATATTGCGTTCAATGATCCGCCTGCCGATTTTGACAAGGCAGATCCGTATCATATCGTCAATCTGAATGAAACCTGCAAGCAGCAGCAGGTGGGAGAGGGCTGGTTCGCTACGTTGGAAGATGTGCCCAAGCAAGCGATCAGCATGTCCGTCAAGCAAATTATGAGAAGCTTGCGAATCATATCCTGTGTACCTCGACAAGCGAAGGCGAGAGCCATCGGCATGACGCTGCGGTCGCAGCTCGATCCTAACTGTCCTGCGACGATGTTGAAATCGCATTCGAATTGGCAGCTGTACCTGGATAAGGATTCCGCATCCGAAATATACGTGCCGGTGTAAACGGGCAAGATATCCCCGCTGTCAGATAAGTTGTTACCGCTGGAGCCGATCGGCTCCAGTTTTTTTATGCCTTACCATCCTTCTCTTCCAAGCAGGCCATTCCATATGTTACTATGAAAGGAATAAATAAGAGGAGGCGATTGTTCGTGGAAGAACAGGTATCAGCTCGGGCGTTTACTATTAGGGGGAAGCGCATAATTGCCCGTCAACCCGTGTGACCCCCGCTAATTTGGAAGGGGATTCATATGAACAACCCAAATCATCAAGAAAATGAAATGAACCCGGTCGAGAATGAGACCGTCCTATCTACCGTTAAGTCGGTTTCCCGCCAAGGAGACGTTGTGTTACGGCCTGCGGGGGAATGGACCCCCCATATTCATGCATTATTAGGTCACCTAAGAGAACATGGCTTCTCGGCCGCACCTGGCATCGTAGGCAGCGGAACCGATGCGTCTGGCCGCGAGACTCTTGAATACATTCAAGGGGAATTCGTACATCCCGCCCCTTGGAGTGATGAAGGTCTTGTAGAAGTCGGCCGGCTCGTACGCCGTCTTCATGATACTGCGGCATCATATACGCCTGCGGAGAACGCGGTATGGCAGCCTTGGTTTCTTCGCGGCATAGCCGGTAACGGCCGTCAGATCATCAGCCATGGCGATATTGCGCCTTGGAATATGGTGACGAAGGATGGGCTGCCGATCGGTCTTATTGATTGGGAATTCACCGGTCCCGTCAATTCGTTGGCGGAGCTGGCGCGAGTCTGTTGGCTGTTTCCACAGCTTGACGACGAGGATGTCGCAAGCCGCGTGGGCTTGCCGTCTCCAGAGATAAGAGCTCGGCAGCTGCGGCTTCTTCTAGATGGATACGGACTAACTCAAGAAGAGCGGAGAGGCTTCGTCGATCTCATTATCGAGGTTGCCGTTCGCGAAGCGGCTGAGGAAGCCGTGGAGGCCGATGTGAAGATGGAGAGCGAAGGCCCGCTATGGGGTCTCGCTTGGCGAATTCGCGCAGCTTCTTGGATGCTCCGTCATCGCAGTCTGCTGGAAGATGCCCTTAAGTAGGAAGGCTATGAGCATACAATCGTAAACGCAACTTATAACCCCACTGTGATGACTGACACTGTTCAGATGTTGCAATGGGGTTCTTTTACACGCTGGAATCCGGACTCTCTGCCGATAACCTTAATTGTCGATGGGAAGGAGATACAGTATTTTGAATGGGGAGTGAGATCGGTATGTTCTCTTATAGCGCGACACAGTGGATTTTTGGCAAGGAAGAGCTCGAAGCAAGCTTTGAACGGCTGCGCAAGTTCGGATACGATGGTATCGAGCTCGCAGGCGAGCCGGGATCGACCGATCTTGGCAAGGTTAGGCGGTTGATGAATGAATCTGGACTTGCCTGCACATCCATTTGCGGAATTTATTCCGCAGACCGGGATCTGTCGCATCATGACCCTGCTACAAGAACCGCAGCCGTTCAATATGTGAAAGATTGTGTGGATATGGCTGCGGTGCTGGGAGCGAAAATTGTCATTGTTGTCCCGACTTCTGTTGGCCGGACAAGCCCGCTTACGAGCTCCGGACAGGAATGGAAGCTGGCGGTCGATAGTCTGCGTCATGCGGGAGCGTATGCGGCAAGTAAAGACGTGTATTTGGCGATTGAGGCGCTTAATCGTTTCGAAACATATTTAGTTAACAGGCTTGAGTCAGCCAAGCAATTGGCTGAGCAGGTTAACCACCCTCATGTTGGCATTATGGCGGATCTGTTTCATATGAATATCGAGGAGCGGGATCATGTGCAAGCTCTTCGGCAAATCGCTTCTCGTCTCGTTCATGTTCATATTGCGGATAATACCCGGGAAGCGGCTGGGCTGGGACAGACGGATTTCACCGAGGTCATCCGAGCATTAATTGAAATCGGCTATCGGGGGGCGCTTACGATGGAGTTTCTGCCTCCAGTCTCGAATCCATATTTGGCTGCGGCAAGTATCGGGTCAAATGCTGTTTTTGATGATTATGCACGGCAATCCATTGGACATCTGAAAGAAATTGTATCGAATCTGACAGAATAGCTGAGGAACCGGCTAAGAAAGAATGTATAACCTGTAACCCGTGACAATAGGATGTACCGTAAGCTTGAATAGGTGGTGTGTAGGCATGATTGTTCCCGCGATCGTCAACACGCAGATGAATCTCATTCAAGAGGACGGATGCACGGTCATCCGGGCTGTACAAGCGAATGAAGGCCATACCGTTATTCTCTATACGGGGCAGAGCGGGTATGATATTTTTGCGCGAATTGTATATCAAACAGGTGTTACGACCAAACGGTATCAGAATGATCTTGCCATGTTCATTCAGAAGAAACCGCGCGAGCATGCATGGCGGCTCCTGTACATCCGAATACTTGGGGACAAAATCAACAACGGTTACGGCACGATCATGATGAATCAACTGTTAGACAACGCTAGACAGAAGAATATCGATTATATCGACGGGCATATGCAGGCCACCGATAATAAGGAGCATGATGCAAGACTGTACCACTTTTATACCAAATTCGGCTTCACCATCGATTCTGAGCGTAATATTGTATGGAGAAAAAGCGGTCATGACGCTCCAAACAGCCATGAGTGGTATAATGGACAGGACTAACACACTCATGATGGAGGTACTTCATGAACGAATATCGCATCATTAACGATCGCGTCAATCAGGAGGCTCGTGCGTCGCAGGCGAAGCCTGAGGATGCGGCAGCCATACTCGAACTGCTCATTCAAACCGCAAAGTGGCTGAGAAGCAAAGGATCGCATCAATGGAGCGGATTGCTGGAGGGCAGAGATAATCATGACACAACAGGGTCGATTTCCCGCGGCAATGTTTTTATGTGCAAGCATGGCGAATTCCTAGCCGGTATCATGATCCTTCTTCCGGAGCCTAGCGAATGGGATCGGAGGTTATGGGGCGATGAGGGGCATGAAGGTGCGATTTACTTGCATCGGCTTGCCATCAGCCGCGATCATGCAGGCAAATCGCTCGGTCAGGATATGATGCGATGGGCAGAAGAAGGGATCCGATTCCAGGGTAAGGATCGGATCCGATTGGACTGTATCGCGGATAATCCGGTGTTGAACGACTTCTACAGCCGGATCGGTTACGAATTCAAGGGACAGGCTCCCGGCGGATTCAATCGGTTTGAAAAATTACTGTAATCGACAGCCCGTTTACGATGATGATTACGTCGTTGATGGGCTGTTTTCGTTGATCTTTGTATCAAGCTGCTACATCAACAGACGTAACAGGCGTATCACTTGCATGCAAAAGAAGATCGCCGCCTCCGGCTTTCATTCCAGGCGAAGGCAGGTTGATTTTTGAGAGAACTATTTCGGCGATACGGCGCGAATGACACGCACTTGCTTTCGCTGTACGCTCGATAACGGCTGAACATAGGCAAAGTTCCCCTTAGGAGCAGCGCCTTTAACGGCACCTGCCTTGAAAACACCTGCACCTGCAGGGGCGGCTACCCGCAAACCAAAAGTCGACAAAACGCTTGCTATCGGGGTACTGATCGAACGAGTGCCACTTCCGGCAAAGTTCAAAGCAGCCGCAAATCCCCCGCTCATCCATACAGAACCGGAATCGCCTGGAAGGGATATGTTATTCGGTCCTGCCAGTACGGTCTGATTGCGGAATTGCAAGAAGGCCCCGCCAAGCTCAGGGTACGGTCCGACGTTCACTTGCATACCGATACTTTCGACAGTACCGAAGACAAGGCCAGTTGTACGGCCTGATTTATAAAACCGGTTTCCGACAGCATAACTGTTCAAATTACCACGGGGCGTAATCAATTGGCCCGTTGTGCTGACCAAGTATCGCGGATTCAGAAGAGAGTTTGACAAAGGCTGTGCTATCGCGGCATCCATGAAGTTAGGACCGGTTAAATTAAACGGAACAAACTGCACGGACCTGCCGACTACATCATTATTCAGTTGGCCTCCATCCGCTGGTCCCGGTTGAAGAATCGTTGCGGAGAATTGGTTATCTTGAATAATAACGTGATTATTACTCAACATATACAATTGGTTATTCCTGATTACGATGAGACCGCAAGTCCCCGTAGACCCGCCAGTCCCTCTGAACCTGCCGATGCTTGTACCCCCTGGCACCGGGCGGATTCTACTGCGGAAAAACGCTGCGCGCACTCTCTTAGCCGGCGCCGACATACGTCGAGACATTTTTACTTTCGGTGGAGCTGATTCATGCGGTTTGAAGGGGCCGGATGAAATAAATCGAACTGGAATTTTTGATCCGATTGTCCTTCCGATACTTTTGTTAATTTCCGCAGTGACGATGTTCTTTTTCGTGTATACGATAATTGCCGCTCCACGGGAGGGTTTATCGGGATCCGCATACCCGACACCGATACCTCTAACCTCAGGCCTTCGAAGCATTGGGGAAAGCCTTCTGTTTTGTCTTAAAGCCTCATAAAAAGTCGCCATCAGCATTCTCCTTTATGGGGGATGCTATCAACATATGGCGAAGCTTCAACGTTGGACTCCTTTGTTAGCCTATCTTGACACGAAACCTATTGGTGTCATATTATTAATACGAAACCAAAAGGATGCATATTAAACATCCATGTAAGAAAAAATGATCTAGAGAGGAAGCGAATTCGTATGAATAATAATCAACAAACTTTACCTGACATTCGTCAGACCTTGATTCTCAAAGCGCCGATCCAGAAGGTATGGGATGCCGTCGCTACATCGGAGGGCATCGCGGCCTGGTTCATGCCCAACAATTTTCAACCGATTGATGGATATGAATTTATACTTGAAGCAGGACCGTTTGGTAGCTCTCCTTGTAAAGTAACGGAAATCAATCCGCCTCACCGGCTATCATTCAAGTGGGGCAAGGATTGGACCCTTTCCTTCGAATTAGTCGAGCTGGAAGGTCAAACCGAGTTCACGCTTATCCATTCAGGCTGGGATGTGGACAAGGTTACTGAATTCGGTGAATCCCATGAGCGGGTACGGGAGAGAATGTCGCAAGGCTGGGGCGGTCTGCAGAAATCCCTCGCGGCCTATGTCGAGGGGAATTAATGAATGCGTCGCCGCAAAAGCATGACGTGTTCCAAGCCATAGCTGATCCTACTCGACGGAGCCTATTGAAGCTGCTTGTGGATCAAGAAATGCCGGTTACTGTTATAAGCGGGCATTATCCGATGAGTCGGACAGCCGTATCCAAGCATCTTCGGGTATTGGCTGAAGCAGGTCTTGTGAAGGAACGGAAGGTCGGACGGGAGACGCGTTACAGACTTGATCCGGAGCCTCTCCAGGAGCTAAAACGATGGCTTTCCTATTATGAACGCTACTGGGAAAATAAGTTATCTGCGCTCCAAAGGTTTGTCGAGGATGACGACTCGAATCCGGGAATACGTGAACAAAGCCCCTAACCGAGAGGTTATGGGCTCTGCTCAAATCGCCTCCTTTTTGCAGTTTAGTTAATTACCCATTCTTTATCGATCCTTTTCTCATAGAATAAGGTGTGCATTGATCTCTTTTCCGGGACCTTCCAAGTGGAGGTCTCTTTTTTTGAGGGTGTGGACGTTCTTCCTTAATCAATTGAAAAAGGTGCATCCTGACTTCCGTATTCATGGCAGATACAACGACTTCAGATGCGCAACATTCCAGTACATCGGATTGCCGTTGGCATCAATAAACGTGATCGTCCCAGAGCTTACCTGTTGAATGAAACCGATCGTATGGCCGAGATCGAATACGGCCAGGTTACCCTCGATTCGCTTGCATTGCTCTTCAAACGTAGGCGGCAGCGGGCTGTTGTACGGCTTAACCGCAAGGGACATACGGTCTAGCGAATAGGGAACATGATGAACCGGATAAGGAATCAGCCATTTCATATGATGCAATGAGACATGAATTTGCTTGTATACTGGAGAGTGAAGAACCAAATAATCTTCCATGACGGCAGTTAGGTAGCCATGCATGGGAACATGTCCGCTAACATTCAATTCCAAGAACAGCCCCATTGCCTGATCGAGAATATCTTTCATCGAGATATTCTCGTTCTCGTATTCCATCGGCAGCTGCGGCGCCGTGCTTGTTTCCTCGTTATCGGACAAGTCGGCTTTGATTTGATGCACATGGACGCGGGGGATATAGAGATATCGTTCTTGGTGAAGAAGAACGATGATATCAGAACCCGCATCGACCAATTTTCCTGATAGCCTTACTTTTCCGGATAGATCAACGAAAACCTTCTTGCTTATTAAGGCCTGGAAATCCTTCAACTTAAATCCCTCCTATTAGAATAACCATGAAACCCAGTAGGACAAGAACACGAGGGTGAAGATGACGGTAATCGGCACGACAACAGCGGTTACCTTCAAATATTGTCCCCAGCTGATCTTAACGCCGCCTTTTCTAACGATATGCATCCACATTAAAGTAGCCAGGGTACCAATTGGCAGTAGAAGCGAACCAATATCGCTGCCGATGACGCTTGCCAAGTATGAAATTTTTAATGTGAGCGGCTCCAGCCCCATGCTCATTAAGGTAATCGTTCCTACCATTAATGCCGGGTGATTGTTGAATAAATTGGACAGTACGCTGATCACGACCCCCATCCAAACACTTGCATTCAGCAAGCTTCCTGACACAATCGGTTGGAGCACGTGAATGAGCCATTCGGTCAAACCGATGTTATTCAGTCCGTAGATGATGACATACATACTGAAGGCGAAGATAAGGATATACCACGGCGTTTTACGCAGCATATCGGCAGGGGATATTTTCAGATAATACCAACGCCATGCAAGCAGAAAGGACGAGCCGATGACAGCCATTAAGGAAACCGGAAAATGAATATAGGAGGCTACGAACAGACTCACGCGAACGGCGAAAACGAATATGAGAATATTGCGCATGAATTTGTTGCGGTTTTCCTTCAGCAGTTTTTCTTTTAACGGATGCCCGCCAGGTGCTAGATTCCAATGTGCGGCTTCAGGCAGTTTCTTCGGAAGCACCCGATAGAAGATTAGAAACAGAAGCGCCGCAAGAAGGATTAAACCTGAAGTCGCGGGGACGAACATCATGGCTGAGTGCATGTACAAATCCATATGAACGATTTTCAATGCGATTAGATTAACGATATTGCTTACTCCGATCGGGGCGCTGGATGCAGTGGCGATTAAAGCGCCGGATATTAGATAAGGTAATTTCTGATGGTTTTTCAGTCCCATATTTTTCAGCAGGAGCAGTAAAATCGGTGTTGTTATGAGAATACTGCCATCATTGTTCACGAAGAGTGTCATGAGAAAGCAGAATAGATTCGTGAGCCAGAAGAGCCGTATTCCCGATCCTTTCGCCTTCTTGGTCAGAATTTCGGCTGCCCAGCTGAAGAATCCGAAGCTTTCCAATACGATCGCCATGACGATGGTCGCCATGATCGTCACTGCTGCTCCGCCAATTGTTTCAGTTATTTTTTCCAAGTCCATCAGAGAAACACTGCCACTGAGGAGCACGAAGAACGCGCCGATTGTTGCCGGTATCGCTTCGTTAACGGTAGGACGCCAGAATATAAAGCCGATTGTTAAGAGGAAGGAGCATACGGTTACGATAACCATTAAATCGTGCATGATTAACCTCTTTTCCAGGATAGAAGTTAGCTTTCTATTTCTCTAGCTGCGGCTTTTTTCCGTTATTCTTGCTTATTCGTTCTCGCTACCTGACCATGATTTCCCCCTTCATATGGATTTAAGATGCGGTAATGTAATGTATATATACGTGTAGGACACATAGCTCGTACTGGTCAATATCCCTAAATCTATTAAATTCTGCTCCTATCATTCATTGGTATCTATCTGCTCATGATAGATGACGAGAATGGATATTCGCCTTGTTGTGGAACGAATTAAGGCAGCTATAGGGTCGATAATGGCAAAATTAGAACTAATAAACAAAATCCGATTGACATAATCGGAATAAGGTTTTATAGTAGGTTTAATTCTTAGAAATCATGTCTTCTGGATCACCAGGGACGAAGGAATTATGGAACTTATTCTGAATATCCAGTCGACCATTTGAATGGAGACACCGGTCATCGCAACCTTTGCGAAACCAGGTGTCTTTTTGTTTTTTTCTACGATGATTTGCGCTGGTTTTGAAAGGAGAAATATCGCGGATGGCAGTGAAACCCAATATTTTATTCATCTTATCTGATCAACACCGGTACGATTGTATCGGCTCCAGCAGGGATTATCCTGTGAAGACGCCGAATCTGGATCGCCTCGCCGATGATGGAATCCGGTTTACGAACGCCTACACGCCGATCCCTCTGTGCTGTCCCGCAAGGCAAAGCTTATTGAGCGGCGTTCGGCCGGAGAGCTTCGAGTCCTTCTGGAATGCGGATCTGGTTCCAAACAAAGAATTGGAGCCGACTGCTTACACATGGCCGAAGGAGCTTCGCGATTCCGGATATCGAACGGGTTATGTGGGAAAGTGGCACGTAAACCAGGACTATTCACCAGCCTTCTACGGCTTTGACGACTATGTGGGGGAGCATGATTACCGTCTGCACCGGCAGGAAGCCTATCCAGAGGCGGAATTTACGAATGGCTATATCGGAGAGGTTGATCGCGTGGCACTGCAGGATACAAGGACTCATTGGCTTGCAAGCCGGGCAGTAGAGCTGGTCGAGCAGTATACGGCCGAAGATAAGCCCTGGCATATTCGGCTTGATTTTCCCGAGCCTCATCTGCCCTGCCAGCCGCATCAATCGTACCTCGATCTCTATGAAGGGGAGGTCATACCGGAGTGGCGCAGCTTCTCGGAAACATTCCTCAACAAGCCTTATATCCAGAAGCAGCAGCTGCTGAATTGGCGAATCGAGGACTACACCTGGCAGGATTGGGAACCGATTGTCCGCCGGTATTATGCGATTATTAGTCAGATGGACGCGGCGATCGGCATGGTGCTCGACAAGCTGCGAGAACTCGGTATTGAGGACAACACGATCGTGGTCTATACCTCGGATCATGGAGATCTGTGCGGGGGCCATCGCATGATGGATAAACACTATATTTTGTACGACGACGTGGTTCGTGTTCCGTTCATCATGAAATATCCACGCTCGATCCATACCGGTCAGACAAGTGAGCAGTTTGTCTATAACCTGCTGGATTTGCCGCCGACGCTGCTGCAGCTGACCGGCTTGCCTGCGAAAGCATTCTTTCACGGCCAATCCTTGGTTCCCTTGTTCGAAGGCGATCCGCCTGAGGATTGGAGGACGGAAGTGATCTCGACCTATAACGGGCAGCAGTTCGGTTTGTTCAACCAACGCATGATACGCAGCAGCCATTGGAAGTACATCTGGAACCTGACTGATATTGATGAGCTGTATGATCTGCTGAATGATCCAGACGAGCTTACCAATGTAATCGGCGAGAAGGAGTACGAGGAGACATTATCAGAGCTTCGGCAGAAGCTGTACGCGGAGCTAAAGCAGCATCAGGATCCTTTCCTGCGCTTGGATTACTGGTTGAAGGGGCAGCTCTCTGAAGGCAGAAAGCTATCTGCCCGTGCTTAATGATCTACTGCAGCAGAAACATGCTATTTCGAAGATAATGAGCTTCAGAAAACGAAGCGTATGCTTACGAAGTAGTTTTCTTGCGATGATTAATCGAAGGAGTAAAGCTTCAGAAAACGAAGCGTATGCTTACGAAGTAGTTTTCTTGCGATGATTAATCGAAGGAGTAAAGCTTCAGAAAACGAAGCGTATGCTTACGAAGTAGTTTTCTTGCGATGATTAATCGAAGGAGTAAAGCTCCAGAAAACGAAGCGTATGCTTACGAAGTAGTTTTCTTGCGATGATTAATCGAAGGAGTATAGCTCCAGAAAACTTTAGGAGGAGAAAATATTGAAAAAAATCACGCCCTATTTGCTTGCAGTCTCACTCATGCTTGTTACCGTATTGACCGCTTGCGAATCGACTGGGGTGAACACGCCAGTCTCAGATTCGGAAGTGGTGAAGCCCGCAGATTCAGCTCAGCCCGCTGACCAGCCTGTTCAAGCGCAGGGGAATACGGCCGACTATAAGCAATCCCCTTTCTTGGACGGGAAGGGCCTTCCGCCGGTGCAGGACAGACTGCCGAAGGAACCGAAGCTGACCAATGAGCTCCCGAAGGACGCGTTGGACTACCAAATCGGTACGTATGGCGGCACCCTGCGCACGGTTCGCACTGACGTCATCTCCGACTCGGATCTCTTCATTATCGAGAATGAGCCGTTGGTTAACACGCCTGGCGTGCTGGGTGAAGAGATTACCCCCAATGTGGTGCAAAGCTATCAAGTCAGCGACGATCAGCAGGTATTCACGTTCATGCTGCGGGAGGGGCTGAGGTGGTCGGACGGCAAGCCTGTAACGATCGATGATGTGAAGTTCGCTGTTGAAGACGTTCTATTCAATAAGGAGCTGACCCCGACCCTCCCGTTATGGCTGGTCTCTTCCTCGGATGAGACGGGCAAACCGTTCACCTTCGAGGTTGTCGATGAGCATACATTTAAGATCAGCTTCGATAAGCCTTATGGAGGATTTCTGATCCAGCTGGCCGTTCAAGGATGGAAGGGCTATACCGATTTTCTAAAGCCCAAGCATTATCTGCAGCAGTTTCATGTGAAATATACCCCGCTGGCAGAGCTTGAGCCCCTCATTAAATCCGCCGGATTTCAGCCTGGAGAATGGGTGAATCTGTTTGTCTCCAAGGATGTGCTCAATAACGAGATTACGCAGCCCAAAGCGGTGGGCTTCCCGGTGCTCTCCCCCTATATCCAAGTGAAAGCGGGCGATGTGATCGAGTTTGAGCGGAACCCGTATTACTTTAAGGTGGATTCAGCGGGAAATCAGCTTCCCTACATCGATAAGCTCCAGAGCACACTCGTGCAAAACATCGAAATGGTGAATTTGAAAATATTAGCCGGAGAGGTCGATCACTCCTATGAGTTCATCTCGATTCCTAAAGTCCCACTGCTTAAGGAGAATGAACAGAAGGGCGGTTATAAGGTATATATCAACAATCTGCACCGGACAGCGAATGACATCCATTTGAATCTGACATACAACGATCCCGTATGGCGCAAAGTGGTGCGGGATGTAAGGTTCCGCGAGGCGCTGAATCTGGGCTTGGACAAGAACGAGATCGTGGATACGGTATTCTATGGATTCGCAAAGCCATCGGAGATTGAGAGCATCGAGCATAACGTGGAGAAGGCCAATCAAATCTTAGATGAAATTGGACTGAAGAAAGGTGCGGATGGCCTGCGGTTAGGTCCGGACGGAAATGTATTCACGATCCCGTTCGAAATATCTTCTGCGAACAGCGATTATATTGTATTGGCACAGCTGGTGGCGGAGCAATGGAAGCAGCTTGGGCTGGATGTGACGCTTAAGCAAATCGACGGCGCTCTGTGGACAACGCGCAATAAGGCGAATGAACTGAAAGCAACGATAGCCTTCACTCCCGGGCCCGTACAATGGGCGCGCACGGAATGGGGGCAGAATACATGGGCTCCGTTGTGGGATCAATGGTGGAATTCCGGCGGCAAGCTGGGTGAAGAACCGCCGCAGGAGGCGAAGGATTTATTCCAGGCTATCTTCGCTCTGCGTGAACTTTCGCTGGAGGAAGCGCTTGTGAAACGGAATGACATCCGTACGAAGATCGGCGATCAATACTGGTATTTCATTCATAGCGAGGACATCGCCGCACCGGTAGCTGTCAATGCCCGAATCGGCAATATTAGCGATAAAGGCTGGGGAATTGCCCAGAATTTTGCCGGAGAACAATGGTTCTTTAACAAGTAACCGGACTTACCGGACAAAAAAGGATGACACCGGATGCTTCGTTACATCTGTAATCGGCTGCTACAATTAATACCAATTCTATTCGCCATTAGCCTTATTGTCTTTATAATCATTCAACTGCCTCCGGGTGATTTCTTAACGACGTATGTGGAGCAGCTCCGTTTGACCGGAACGGAGGTTGCGGACAGCACCATTGCGAATCTGAAGGCGCAGTATGGACTGGATCAGCCGCTGTATGCCCAATACCTGCTGTGGATGAAGAATATGATCCTGCATGGGGATCTGGGAACATCGATTCAGTGGAACATGCCGGTTTCCGAAGTCATCGGCGACCGGCTGATGCTGACGATCATCATCTCGCTCATCTCGCTCATTGTCGTATGGGCGATCGCAATCCCAATTGGAATTTATTCCGCGACGCATCAATATTCCTTCGGGGACTACTTCTTCTCTTTCATTGGCTTTATTGGCCTGGCTGTCCCCGGCTTTCTGATTGCGCTCATTCTCGTGTATATCGTCTTTACCCAAACGGGCGTTTCCATTACAGGGCTGTTCTCCCCGGAGTATCAGGGGGCGCCGTGGAGCTGGGATAAGGTATGGAACATGCTGCCGAGGCTCGCGATACCCGTTGTTATTATCGGGATGTCCGGAACGGCCGGTCTGATTCGCATTACACGCGGCATGCTGCTTGACGAGCTTTCGAAGCAGTACGTGATTACGGCCCGTGCGAAAGGAGTAGCGGAGCAGAAGCTGCTGTTCAAATATCCCGTACGCATGGCGATCAACCCGCTCATCAGCACTATCGGCTGGACGCTGCCAGCATTAATCTCAGGCGAGGCGATCGTGTCGATCGTATTAAATTTGCCGACGACCGGTCCTGTGCTGCTCAAAGCGCTCATGGTTCAGGATATGTATCTGGCAGGCAGCTTCCTGCTTATATTGAGCGTGTTGACTGTATGTGGCACTTTGATATCCGATATTTTGCTCGCCGCACTTGATCCTCGCATCCGGTTTGGAGGGGTGAACCGATGAGCTCGGTCATGAGCAGAATGAGGCGAGGCATCCGGCACGGCCTTATTCGCCGAAAGTCACACGAACCCCGAATGGACACAAAGGAGGTTTACGAGGCCGCTTCCCAGTGGCGGCTGATATGGTGGAAGTTTAAGAAGCATAAGCTGGCCATGATTGCAGTTCCCGTACTACTGCTGCTCTATCTTATGGCGGCATTATGCGACTTTATTAGTCCGACTCTTCCGGTAACCCGGTTCGCGGATTATAAGAATGCGCCGCCTCAGAAGATCCGCTTCATCGATGAAAGCGGGTTCCATCTTCAACCGTTCGTCTATGATATGAAGCAGCAAACCGATAAGGAGACATTCCGAAGGAGCTTCACGACGGATACGACCAAGAAGTATCCGATTCAATTGTTCGTTAAGGGAGAGCCGTATAAGCTGCTAGGGCTATTTCAAACAGATGTGCATTTATTCGGTAATGAACAAGCGCAAGCGCCGATCTTCCTGATGGGGACAGATTCGCTCGGCCGTGATTTATTTACCCGAATCCTGTACGGGGCGCGTATTTCGCTTTCGTTTGGCTTGGTTGGCATCCTGTTAACGCTCGTACTTGGACTCCTAATGGGCGGTATATCCGGGTATTTGGGCGGGTTCGTCGATTCATCCATCCAGAGGCTGATCGATCTGTTGGTTTGCATCCCGACCATTCCCTTGTGGATGGCGCTTGCCGCCGCCTTACCGCGAAGCTGGACCCCGCTGCAGCTCTACTTCGGGATGATCGTCATCTTCTCCGTTATTGATTGGACCGGTCTGGCACGTGTAGTCCGGGGGAAGGTATTGGCTCTTCGGGAGGAGGATTTCACAATGGCGGCCAGACTCTCCGGCGCGAGTGATATGCGCATTATAACGAAGCACCTGCTTCCGTCGTTCTCGAGTTACATTATCGTCAGCACATCGCTGGCGATTCCGTCCACGATCCTCGGCGAGACCGCGCTCAGCTTCCTCGGACTGGGACTTCAGCCCCCGGCTGTGAGCTGGGGGGTACTGCTCCAGGATGCGCAGAATTTGCAAACGTTAGCCTACCAGCCATGGTTATTATGGCCAGCGGCTTTTCTCGTCGTCACAGTCCTGATGTTCAATTTCTTGGGTGATGGGCTGCGCGACGCAGCTGATCCCTATAAGTGAGGTGAATTCGCATGAGCGAAGAGCATGAAGTCCTTCTGCAAATCAAACAGCTGAAAACACACTTTCACTTGGATGAAGGGATCCTGAAGGCGGTTGATGGCATCGATCTGACGATCAAAAAGAAGCGAACCTTGGGTATCGTCGGTGAAAGCGGCTGCGGCAAAAGCGTCACGTCGCAAGCAATCCTGCGCCTCGTGCCGGAATTCGCCAAGCTGGAAGGGGAGCTGCTGCTTCATCGCACAAAGGGGAATCAGAAGGGGGAGCAAGTGGATCTGGCTCAGCTACCGCTAAGGAGCAAGGCGCTTCGCGAAATTCGCGGCGGGGAGATTGCAATGATCTTTCAGGAGCCGATGAAAGCCTTCTCGCCGATTCATACGATTGGCAATCAGCTAATGGAATCCATCCTGCTGCATCAGAGTGACAACCGCAAAGAGGCCAGACACATCGCCTTAGGTACGCTCCGAAAGGTCGGGATGTCCAATCCGGAGCAGCGCTTGAATGAATATCCGCATCAGTTATCAGGTGGAATGCGGCAGAGAGCGATGATCGCCATGGCCGTCTCCAGCAATCCCTCCCTGCTCATTGCCGATGAACCCACGACCGCATTGGATGTTACGGTACAAGCGCAGGTGTTGGATTTGCTTAATGAACTCAAAGAAACGGTAGGTACTTCGATCGTCTTCATTACACATGACTTGGGAGTAATTGCAGAGATGTCGGATGAAGTCGCTGTTATGTATCTGGGTAAGGTTGTGGAATACACGGATGTCGACACGTTGTTCCACGGCGCCCAGCACCCCTATACGGAAGCGCTGCTTGGCTCCATTCCTTCAATCTCCCGGTCAGGGGCAAGGTTGGACACGATCGAGGGGACGGTGCCGTTCCCGATGAATTTGCCAAGCGGCTGCGGATTCTATTCACGCTGCAAGAAAGCGGTGGACGGTGTGTGCAACGTGGCCGACATCCCGCTAGTGGAGGTTAGCGAGGGCCATTATGTGAGATGTCTATTGGCGGGACAATGAGAATCCGGGAACAACAGCGATCGGAAGAACATTCTGCCTGCGCAGCTGCTTTTAGTTGTTTGTATAGAGCGAATTCAAATTATAATTTCAGGAGTGATTCCATGGATAGCGGCAAGCGGATCCTGGAGGTCCGGTCATTACGCAAGCATTTTCCAATCCAACGAGGATTCTTCCAAAAGACTGTCGGACAGGTTAAAGCGGTCGATGATATCCATCTGCATATCGATGAGGGCGAGACATTCGGGCTGGTAGGGGAATCGGGCTGCGGCAAATCGACGCTCGGCCGTGCTATTCTGCGTGCAATCGAACCGTCATCGGGCTCCGTGCGATTCAAGAATCGCAGCGGGGGAATCGTCGAGGTAACGGAATTGGACCCCAAAGAGCTGCGTGCTCTGCGTAAAGACATGCAGCTGGTCTTTCAAGATCCCTATTCCTCGTTAAATCCGCGCATGACGGTGCTGAACATTGTGGGGGAGCCGCTGCTGTGCAACCAGATCGCCAAAGGAGATCAATTGCGTGAGCGCGTGAAGCAGCTCATGGAGATGGTCGGGCTCGACAGCAGACATCTGGAGCGATACCCGCATGCCTTCAGCGGAGGACAGCGGCAGCGAATCGGAATCGCGCGCGCTCTGGCGACCGAGCCCCGGTTCCTTGTCTGCGATGAAGCCGTTTCTGCACTCGACGTGTCGGTGCAAGCTCAAATCTTAAATTTGCTGAAGGAACTGCAAGAGCGATTCAAATTAAGCTATTTATTCATTTCTCATGATCTTGGCGTTATCCGCCACATCTCGGACCGAGTCGGCGTCATGTATGTCGGCAAATTGGTGGAAACGGCTCATACGGAGGCGTTATTTACCCGTCCGATGCATCCTTATACGGAAGTATTGATGGCCGCCAAGCCGATACCGGATCCCCGTAAGAAGAAGAGAAAGGCCGTTCTGCCTGGAGAGATTGCGAATCCGGCTAAGCCGCCGGAAGGCTGTTATTTTCATCCTAGATGCCCATACGCAGCACCCGTCTGCAGCGAGAAAGCACCACCATGGACCGAAGTGGAGGAAGGGCATTATGCAGCCTGTCATTTTGCCGGACAATTAGATTTGCAGGGGGCAGGCGCTTCATGACGAATGTGCTAAGTTCAGTCTCGTTACTGTTAACTTTGTTCATCTTCATCTTTCTCTTCTTCTATTGGTTTGCCAATCGGCTGGTAAGAACGGTAATCGGACGTAAACACGAAGCGTTGGAACGCATTCATCTTACCGGCGATGTTCCAACCGGGTGGACCGAGCGCTACAGGCGCCGGCTGCAGGAGCTGGAGCTGCAAGGAGCAGAACCGGCCCGCTGCGAGAAAGTAAAACGAAAGGCCGAGCGAGCGGTCAAGATGAAATTAAGACGGCTGGAGAAGTATACGAGAAGGTCGGGTCTTATACGCGACGAGGACATACGTGAAGTACTGCTTGAAGATCTGGAAGCCCTGCGTAACGGCTGGATGGAATTACCGATGCCACCCGAGAGGCATTTGCAGCCATAATGTTTCAGAAAGGTTATATAGAAGTCTGGTGCATTACAGGTCCAGGCTTCTTTGTTTTTTCGATTTCCATAATAAAGTTATCATAAAGGTATTGAAAATATTAGGTTTAATATATATATTGTATATATTATAACAAGAAACCTGGTGAAGTGATGAATTCAATAAACCGTGTGCCGCTGTACAAGAAGATTCAAGATTATGTACGCGAGTTGATTCAATCCGAGAACCTTGCTGCCGGAGACCGAATTCCTACAGAGAGGGAGCTGATGGAGAGGTTCCATGTCAGCAAAATCACCGTCGTTAACGCCTTGTCGGCTCTTGCTGCTGAGAATGTGATATCACGCGTCCGGGGGAGGGGCAGCTTTGTCGGGAGTCTTCCGGAGGAACCGCCCGCCGATAAGTATGACCTCGTGATGGATACGGAGAAAATCACTATCAATGAGTCTGCGAATGATTCGCAAAAGAGCCCGTGATAGGAAAGGCCGGCAACCGCATGATAGGCGTGATCCTCCCCTTTATTCATGATTACTTCGCCATCCGGTTAATTCACGGGATTCAACGAGCAATTAGGGAACATGGCTATAGGAGCATGATCATGCTGTCGGAGGGACGAGTAGAGAAGGAGAAGGAAGCGATCCAATCGATGAAGGATGTCGGGGCGGAAGGGCTCCTTATATTCCCGGTCGATGACCAGCAATACAACGAAGAGATTCTGAGCATGAAGCTTAGTCATTTTCCATTCGTCTTGATCGACCGTTATTTGCCTGGTGTGGAGACGAATTATATCGCTTCGGATGGGAAGCTCGGGATTGCAAAGGCGGTCGAGCATCTATGGCAGCTTGGGCACCGGGAAATCGCGATTTGTTCCGATTCGCCTCTTCAAACCGTTACCGTACAAGAACGGCTTGAAGGCTATATGGAAGCGCTTAAGGAGAAAGGGGCTCTTATTAATCCGGCCCATATGATTACGGGCTTCCGGCTCGATAATGTGAAGGATTCATTGACGCATCCGTTGTACCGGTATATTCGGAACCGGATGGCTACGGCTTATATTACGCTTAATGGTGAGCTTGGCGTCCATATTTATCAGATGGCCGAACGTGCAGGGCTCAAGGTGCCAGAGGATTTGTCTATCGTGACCTTCGACGATCCGACTTCCATTGTAGAAGAGTTCAGCATCTTTACGCACATTAAACAATTCGAGCAGGATATCGGATATAAGGCGGTTAAAAGGCTGCTTGAAGTGATTGATGGACGGAGAGAGAACGCGAGAGCGGGTTTCAGTAAAATGCTGCTGGAACCGGAGCTTGTCATCTGCCGCACCACAGGCCCGTATTTGAGCTGACGTCCCGCTCTTCTGTGCATCGGATTAGCCATACAGGATCCCTAACATATTTTTGTTTAGAAATATATATATTAGGGTATTAAATCAAGCGGACATTAGTATATTTTATATTGACATATTAAATATATAATATTATATTATATTTGTGATGATACATGTTCCACTCACTTCACTTTTGAAGCACCCGTAAACATTCGAAGAGGGGGTTTTGGACATGGTCCGAAATCGAAGCGAAGAGCGAACTGGTTTTCAAGAAAGTGGTCCTTACCATCCTTCTTATGATTTGCAGGCCGACTTTGTCATGGTTTACGGTATCGACGATAAGATGCCTCAGCGCATTCAGCAGTGGCGTGAGCACGGATATATTGTACATTTGATGACCGGAGTCGCTTGGGGACAGTATCAAAGCTATTTGAATGGGGATGTTGATGGTCGCCGTCATTGGGATGAAGCCCAGACTGATCGAAGCGGAGAACGCATCATTCATGGCGTTACACCAGATATTCCATATATGGTTCCGACCATTTCGTATACGAATTTCTTGGCTAGCCGAATCCGCCTTGCAGTCGATGCCGGTGTGGAAGCGATTCACCTGGAGGAGCCTGAGTTTTGGGTGAATGGGGGATATTCCGAAGCGTTTAAGCGGGAATGGAGATTGTATTACGGGGAGACGTGGATACCGCCGCACTCAACGCCTGATGCGCAGTATCGCGCCTCTAAATTGAAAGCGTTTTTATACACGCGCAGCTTGGACCGATTGTGCAGTGAGATGAAGGATTATGCGTTGACGGCGTATGGACGGGATTTGAGGTTCTACGTACCGACGCACAGTCTAATCAACTACACCCAGTGGAGAATTGTAAGTCCGGAATCGCGGCTGATCGAGCTGCCATCCGTGGACGGCTATATCGCTCAGATTTGGACGGGAACGGCTAGAACCCCGAATGTCTATCAAGGCGTTCGACAAGAACGGACCTTTGAGACAGCCTACCTCGAATATGGCATTATGCAGGAGCTCGTAAGAGGAACGGGCAGCAGAATGTGGTTCTTGCACGACCCGATCGAAGACAATCCGAATTATACATGGTCGGATTACCGGGTGAATTACATCCGGACCGTTACGGCTTCACTGCTGCACCCGGCCGTTTCGCATTATGAAGTGGCTCCATGGCCGAGACGGATTTTTCAAGGGAAATATCCTTCCGACGAGGATAGCGGAAGTCGGATCAACATTCCGCAAGATTATGCAACAACGCTTCTGAACGTGATGCATACGCTCGGCAATATGGAGCAGGACCATGTAATTATGGAAGACTCAACGGAGCACATCGGCATTCTGCTTGCAGATTCTGCGATGTTCCAGCGTATGAAGATCGGCGAAGCTGAGAATGTTGTCCAGAGCAAGTATGACGGAACGGATTCCTCGGCACTGGCGTCTGAAGACGATCAGGAGCTGCTTGATTTCTCGCCTTTCTACGGTTTGGCATTGCCGCTGCTCAAGCATGGCATTCCCGTGCGCCCGGTACAGCTGGACAATGTCCGCAGATTCGCTCATTACCTGAAGGATTATCGCGTCCTGCTGCTCAGCTACGAATATATGAAGCCTGAATATCCGGATCTCCATTATGCGTTGGTTGGATGGATCCGTGACGGTGGAGCGTTGGTTTATGTCGGGGATGATTCAGATCCGTATCATACGGTCCGCGCTTGGTGGAATGAAGGGGATATGAAGTATTCCTCGGCACGCGTGCATTTGTTCGAGCAGCTGGGCTTGGCTGGTGAGGGGGCTGGCGTGTATCGGGCCGGCAAAGGCGTGGTTAGCTACTTAGCCCAATCGCCCGATAGCTGTGCAAGCTCCGTGGAAGGCGCAGACGCTTTGCGGCAAATCGTGATCGAAACGCTTGAGCTGCTCGGCGACCCGGATTACCGCTGGCTGCCAAAGCATTATTATCAGATGCGCAGAGGACCTTATCTCATCGCATCGGTATTGACGGAATCGATCGCGGATACACCGCTTCAAGTTACCGGACCGGTGATTGATCTGTTCGATCCAACGTTATCGATCTCGCAGGACATTCAGGTTCATCCTGGGGAGCAAGCGTTCTTATACGATATAGAGGCGGGCCGTCCGCCATCCGGCGAAGTCGCATGTATAGCGGCATCCTCACGGATCGAGTCCTTGACCGTTAGCGAGTCAGGCTTCTCCTTTGGAGTCAAGGGCCCTGAAGGGATGCCTGCGGTTGCGCGGTTGTATTCCCCTCATGAGCCGGTAGCGGCAGAGCTTTCAATCAATGGTCTGATTGAAGCTATTCCCTATGAATGGGACGAGGCGACAGGAACGGTTCTATTGAATTACCGGCACATTAGCGGCGCTGATGTCGTCGTCAATGTGAAATGGACGTTGTGAGCGTCATTAAGATGTTAGGAATGATTTCATTTTTGCGCTGAAGAAGGAGACCCCTTATGCCATACGAAACTGTGAAGCCGGAGCAGCTGAAGACACTGCTTAAGAAGCTTGAGGAACACATCTATAAGCCGCTTGAAGATTTGAAGGTTACCGCATGGGTAACGAAGGAGCCGGTAAGCTACGAAGAGCGTTTGACAGGTCAGAAGATTGAGCTTGCAGCCGGAGATCGCTGGGGCCAACTATGGGATTGCGCCTGGTTCCATTTTGCGGGCAAAGTGCCGGACACAGCGAAGGGCGCGAAAGTCGTATTGTTAATCGATGTGAATGGCGAAGTATGTCTCGTCGATAACGAAGGGACGCCGGTACAAGGGTTGACGAACATTAACTCCGAGTTCGATTACGAGCTGGGACTGCCGGGCAAACGGGTTGTTCACATAAGCGCATCGTCGGCCGGAGGCGAAACCATCGATCTGTGGGGAGACGCAGGCTGCAACGATTTGTTTGGCCGATACCGCAGCGGTACGCTGAAGGAAGCTGTCATTGCGATCTGCCGTGAAGAAGTAAGGCAGCTGTACTATGACGCAGAGGTGCTGCTTGAAACTGCGGAGCGGCTGCCGGCTGGTTCGGCGCGCAAGGAACGCATACTGAAGGTATTGTACGATGTTTCGTTGAATTTGACGGAAATTACGGATGATCGAGTCGCAGAAGCGCGGCGTCTGCTCGGCGAGCAGCTAGCCAAGCAGGGCGGCGATCCCGTTCTTACCGTCAGCGCCGTCGGTCACGCGCATATCGACCTTGCTTGGCTCTGGCCGATCAGGGAGACCATTCGCAAGGGGGCGCGGACATTCTCGACAGCGCTGCGCATGATGGAACGCTACCCGGATTACGTATTCGGAGCCAGTCAGCCTCAGCTGTACGATTGGATGAAGCAGCATTATCCGAAGCTGTATGATCAGGTTAAGGAACGTGTGAAGGAAGGCCGCTGGGAGCCGCAAGGTGCGATGTGGGTCGAGTCGGATACGAATGTGCCAAGCGGAGAATCGCTTGTCCGCCAGGTGCTCTATGGAAAGCGGTATTTCCAGCAGGAATTCGGGATGGAGATGAAGTCGCTCTGGATGCCGGACGTGTTCGGTTACACCGCGAGCTTGCCGCAAATTCTGAAGAAATCCGGCGTGGATTACATGATGACGCAGAAGCTGTCCTGGAGCGTGTATAACAAATTCCCGCATCATACGTTCATGTGGGAAGGCATTGACGGCTCGAAGGTGCTGACGCATATGCCGCCGGAGGATACGTATAACAGCCCTGCGGCACCGCGATCCATTGCGAAGGCGGAAGCCGAATATCTAGACAAGAATGTGTCAGACAAATGCCTCGTCCTGTTCGGGATAGGCGACGGTGGCGGCGGTCCGGGTGAAGAACATCTGGAGCGGCTCGCCCGCGAGAAAAATCTGCTCGGCTTAAGCCCTGTTGTACAGGAGCCGTCATCGGCCTTCTTCGATAAGTTAAACGAAGGCTTGGACCGTTATCAGTCCTGGCGCGGCGAGCTGTACCTGGAGAAGCACCAAGGCACCCTGACGAGTCAGGGACGGAGCAAGCGGTTTAACCGCAAGCTGGAGAAGGCCCTCCGTGAACTGGAATTTGCGGCGACGCTGGCAGGTATTTACGTAACTGACCGTGACGGTAAAGATGCACAGTATCCTGCTGGCGAGCTGGAAGAGATCTGGAAGGAAGTGCTGCTGTATCAGTTCCATGACATTCTTCCGGGGTCGTCCATCAAGCGAGTATACGATGAATCGCTGGAGCGATACGCCATTCTTGAGGAGCGGGTCGAGCAGATCATTGCGGATATGTATGGCTCATTGGCAGCTCAGCTGACAGTTCCAGGACAGGCGGAGTCACCGGTTGCTATCTTCAACTCCTTGTCGTGGGAACGTGATGAGTGGTTGAAGGCCGGCGGAAAATGGATGCGCGTTCGTGTGCCGTCGATGGGTTATGCTGCAGCGTCCAGTCATGCATTGTCGAATATGGAAGCGGCTGCTGCTGTGGAGACGGCAGAAGCGGACGCAGCCTTCGCCGAGCTTCGGTCATCGGCCACAGAACGCAGCATGGAGAATGGCCTTCTGCGCGTAGTATTCGGAGATGATGGTTCGATCATCTCGATCTTCGACAAGGAGCATCAACGCGAGGTTGTTGAACAGGGAGCAAGTGCAAACGCGCTGCGTATCTATCATGACGAAGGCGATGCATGGGATTTCCGCCAGGACTACCGCCAGACCGGCGGGATGAAGCTCAATCTTATGGAAACGCGTGAATACACGGACGGCCCGACAACAGGTCTCATTCATACCTATCAGTTCGGTGAATCCACCTTGACGCAGAAAGTGATCATGACCCAAGGCAGCCGGAGAATCGACTTTGAAACCTCGGTGGACTGGAAAGAGTCGGGCAAAATGCTTCGTACTTCATTCCCGGTAGATGTACGGTCCGAATCGGTAAGCTGCGAAATTCAATTCGGCTACCTGAAACGGCCAACGCACCGGAATACGATGTGGGATTACGCCAAAGACGAAATATGCGCCCATCACTGGGTTGATCTGTCTGATCCGGATTATGGCGTCGCACTGCTGAATGACAGCAAATACGGTCATCGCGCGGAGAGCAATGTGCTCGATTTGAACCTGCTGCGCAGCCCGTCGTACCCTGACCCGGAAGCGGACCGCGCGGAGCATACCTTCACGTACTCGCTCTACCCGCACAAGGGTAATCACGTACAGGCGGAGATCTACAAACGGGGCTATGAGTTGAATGTCCCTCTACGGACGGTCTCGATTGCGGCGAATGCGGCGAAGAATGAAGATAAGGGTAAACTGGCGGCATTGCAGTCGTATCTGCAGGTCAGCCATCCGAATGTGATGATCGAAGCGGTTAAACAAGCGGAGGATAGCGATGATGTGATCGTCCGATTGTATGAAACGGCAGGGGCGCATGCCAGAACGAAGGTGCAAACCGGATTTGATCTCTCTGAGGCGTGGTTAACGGATCTTATGGAAGACACGATTGAGCAGCTGGAGTTAACGGATGGAAGCGTGGAAATCGCGTTTACACCGTTCGAAATCCAAACACTGCGGCTTCGGGTGAATCGATAGAAGACGCTTGATTTCTCTGTTCAACGAAATGACAAACTAGATTCTACAGGTGGATAGGCTTATGCTTTCGAAGGAAGTTATGCCCCATATTTGCTCCTTCGAAAGCGAATATCCACAAAACTTTTAGGAGGTTGGATGTATGACAGGATCCCCGCTGCGGAAGCGTCTGTGGCAGCATAAAGCATTCTATTTGTTCTTGCTGCCTGGGGTTGTCTGGTTTTTCATCTTTTCTTACGTCCCGCTGTACGGTGTTCAGGTGGCCTTCCGAGACTTTACGTTCTCTGGGGGCATCACCGGAAGCCCATGGGCCGGATGGAAATATTTCGAGCAATTCTTCAGCTATTATCAGTCGACGGATATTATCCGCAATACGATTATCATCAGCTTAATGAAGCTGCTAATCGGTTTTCCGATGCCAATCATTCTTGCCATACTGCTTAATGAAGTGACGAAGGTTAAATTTAAGAAAACTGTGCAAACGCTTTCGTATCTCCCTCATTTCGTATCTTGGATCGTAGTCGTTACCTTAATGCAGCGTCTGCTTACGCCTGCTGGCGGTCCGGTAAACGAAATACTGGGTTGGTTTGGGGTCGAGCCCATCCAATTCTTGAATAACACGACGTGGTTTTACCAAATTATTGTCGGTTCGGATATTTGGAAAGGCATCGGATGGAGCTCCATTATCTACATGGCCGCAATCGCGGGCGTGGATCAGCAGCTCTATGAAGCAGCCAAGATCGATGGCGCAGGCAGGTTCAGGCAGATCTGGCACGTTACGCTGCCGGGTATCCGCAACATTGCTGTCATTCTGTTCATTCTATCGACCGGCAGCCTGATGAGCGCTGGATTCGAGCAGCTGCTGCTCCTGAATGGACCGGCAACGGCCGCTATCGGCAGTGTCTTGGATGTTCATGTTATCAACTCCGGTTTAAGCCAAGGGCGTCTAAGCTACGCGGCAGCGGTCGGATTATTCCAAAGTCTCATTGCATTAATTCTGATCGTGACCGTCAACCGAATCGCTAAAAAAGTCAGCGATGTATCTCTTTTCTAAGGAAGTGATGCGATGAAACGCTCGTTCTCTCTATTCTCAATCATCAATTATGCCGTGCTCGCACTAGTCGGCTTTACGATGGTATATCCCTTCATCTACATTCTGGCTTATTCCTTGAATGACGGGAAGGATTCCATGATGGGTGCCATCTATTTCCTTCCGCGTAAATTCACATTGGAGAACTATGCCGAGGTATTTGAAAACGCGAAAATTTGGCAGGCCTACAAGATAACGCTGCTGAGGACGGTTGTAGGCACGATACTGCACGTGCTGCTATGTACAATGATGGCCTATGCGCTTGCTCGGAAGTCGCTTCCAGGAAGAAACTTCTTCGCATTCTATATCTTTCTTCCAACAATCTTCAGCGCAGGCTTCATCCCGTATTTCATTACACTCAAGCAGCTTGGCTTGATCAATAACTTCTGGGTTTATGTGATTCCGTTCTTGTTTAACTTCATGCACATTGTTATTATCCGCACGTTCCTGCAAGGGATTCCCGAGGAGCTGGAGGAATCGGCCAAGATTGACGGCTACGGCGATTTTCAAATCTTCTTTAAGATTATCCTGCCGTTGTCAGGTCCAGTACTTGCTACGATCTCCTTGTTCATCGGCGTTACGCATTGGAATGACTGGTTTTCGGGCACATACTACGTGTCGAATAAGAATTTGATTCCTGTACAGACGCTGCTGCAAGAATTGCTGACTGAAGCGGAGGCCCTGTCTTCCTCCATGCAGCGGGCGGCGCAAAGCGGCGGACAGACCATCAATACGAGTGCAGCCGGAGCGACGCCGGAATCGATGCGAATGGCGCTCTTGGTCATCACGGTTTTCCCAATCTTATGCGTGTATCCGTTCTTGCAGCGCTACTTCGTCAAGGGCGTTATGATTGGATCGGTAAAAGGATAATAGCTCTATGTTCGAGCTTTATCATATAAATCAGGATCAACGGGAGGGGTTAGCATGGCTAAGAAAGGACTCAAAATCGCTTCGATTTTGCTTGCCGCCACGCTTCTGAGCGGTTCGCTCTACGGCTGCAGCAACAACGGCAATTCGTCTAACGGAGGATCGTCCGGTAACGGTGGCGATGGCAAAGACAAGGTGGTTACGCTTAAGGTACTTCACAACTGGAACGGATCAACTGGCGCGGATGTCGATATGACTCCTATAAGCAAAGTGATCGAAGAGAAGACTGGTGTGAGGGTGGAATGGGAGTATACGAAGGGCAGCGAGGTTGAGAAGGTCAATCAGATCTTCACGACCGAAGAGCTTCCGGATATTTACACCGGCCCGGCTTGGGGCGGCGAGCTTGATGTCATTATCAAAGCGGCTAAGGAAGACCAGCTGGTCGATCTATCCGACAAGCTGGACAAATATCCGAACCTCGCGAAGCTGGTAGCCGAAGAGAACGTTCCTCCGGCACTATACGAGAAAGCCATTAACGCTTATGACGGCAAGAAATACCTGCTTCTGCAGAACCAGCCTGCAACCGACAAAGACGGAACTGACTGGCTGTACGGCTTCTATGTTCGCAAGGACATCGCGGAGCAAGTAGGTGTCGATCCGCAATCCGTTAAGACGAAGGATGACTTGTATAACCTGTTCAAAAAAATCAAGGATGCCAACCTGAAAGCTAACGGTCTTCCCGTTATCCCGTTCGGCGGCTTCCATAACGGCTGGGCTGTCGGAATCGGCAACTCGATGTTCTACCCGACCGACTACCTAGATAAAGGCGACGGCACCCTGGAACACGTCTTCTTCAATAAAGCCTATGAAGACTATACGTTGTACTACCGCAAGCTGATCTCTGAAGGTCTGCTGGATAACGAAGCTTTCACCCAGACAGATCCAATCGCGAACGAGAAAATCAAGCAAGGCCGCGTCGCTGTTCTGGCAGCGCATTACCCAGCCATTCTGGACGCTTCGAAGGATTATGTTAAAGCGAACCCGGGCAGCGATTATGTACCGGTTGGTCCTCTGGAACGCGCAGGAGCCGCAGCTGACCGCCCGGCAGATCTGAATATTCAAGGCAACAACGTAACCGTCATTCCGAAGAAATCGAAGAATGTTGATGCAGCGCTTAAACTGCTTGATTTCCTTGCATCTGACGAAGGATTCCTGCTTACGCGCTATGGCGTTGAAGGCGTCCATTGGGAAATGAAGGACGGCAAGCCGGCTGCGAAGCAAGAGTATTTCGATAAGTTCACTGCAGATACGTCAGGAAAGGTACGCAAGAACGAAGGCATTAGCATTGGCTTCGAATCGATCGCTGGACGCGACCAAATGAATTCGCTTGGCAGCGGCGATATCTGGGCCGATCAAGAGCGTAATGCTGCGATGGACAATGCGAGAAAAATTCTCCGTCCGAACGGTACGGCAATCATCTCCGCCTTTAATCCAGGCGATGTCATAGCCAAATCACCTCAGTGGGAGATGCTGAAGCCTTCGATGGATAAAATTGGCGATGCTTGGAAAGAGGCGGTTTATGCCAAATCTGACGATGCAGCCATGAAGATCATCAATGAATTGCGTGATCAAATTAACAAAACGGGTTACCCGGATGCGATTCAATTCGTGAATGCGGAGCTGAAAGGGAAAGAAGTCGTTAAATTCGGCATGCCGAACTAATTCATTTCTTGTAAAGAAGGGAGAGCCGTCAAGAACAGGCTCTCCCTTTGTGTTCGTTTAGGTGGATAAGGAGGTATCGGGGGTTGCCGCCGTTTGTTCCGAGCGCATATAGAGTAGTAATCCTGCGATTACGAACACGCCTCCGACAAGCTGGAATCCGGTCACCATCTCCCGGAACAGAAGCATACCGAGCAGACTTGCGCCGATAGGCTCAGCAAGAACGGTCATAGAGATGGTGGTCGCTTTGACATACTGCAGCAGCCAGTTGAAAATCATATGGCCGAAAACGGTAGGTACAATGGCGAGGAGGAGAAAAATGCCCCATTCTTGAGCCGGGTAACCGGTCATCGGAGTATCCAAGGCGAGATTATAGAGGCCAAAGCAAATAAAGGTGATGATAAATACGATCAAACTATATAAGTAGGAGGAGACTCTCTTCAATATACGTTTGGCGATGAGCATGTTGACGGCGACAGCAAGCGTGCCAAGCAGCGATAAGGTATCGCCGTAGACTGCCGTTTGCGATAAGCTTACATCTCCGGAACCGACGAAGAATATGCCGAGCAAGGCGATAAACATCCCGAGAAGCGCAAATCCATTTGGTTTATCCTTGAATACGAAATAAGCGCCGATCATGACGAATACAGGCTCCATCGATAAAATGATCGTAGAGCTGGCGATGGATGTATAGGTGAGCGATGCCATCCACAGCAGAAAATGAAGAGCCAGGAAGAAACCGGCCGCACCGAGTAAGAGCCAATCCTTCACGCTAATCGATGCGATCGCTCTAAGCTGCTTAAGGCCGAATGGCAGCATGAGGACTACCGTAAAGAGCATGCGGTACATACCTTGTACGGCGACAGGCGCATCGGAGTATCGCACCAGAATCGGTGCGAAAGAGATGGCGGCCATCCCTACGAGCAGCGGGATAATTGGTGAGACCGGAGGAGATGTTGTTTTCACTTCGAATTTCCTTTCTTGTTCCGATTACAGCTACCATATTGTACTTCCGACTATGTTAAAGATCAATAAGGAGGATCGTACCTTGATTTTCCATATGGAATTAGGCAGTATGGTAATAGCAGCTTGTTCGAAAGGGGCGATGTGATGTTTGTCTTGACAGCGGATGAGATGAGACGAATCGACTTCGATACTATAGAACGGGTAGGGATACCTGCCCTCGTTCTGATGGAAAATGCAGGCCGTGCCGTGGCGGAAGAGATTGCAGAGCTGTCGGAGACCGTTGGACGAAGGTGGCTCATTCTGGCCGGTAAAGGAAATAACGGTGCGGACGGACTCGTTGCAGCCCGCCATCTCCAGGATGCCGGCTTAACCGTGACGGTTCTATATGCCGACGATCCGGCATTGCTGAGGAATGAAGCTGCCGTGCAGCGGAATATTGCAAGCCGGATTGGCCTTACTTACTCACAGTATAACGGGAATACAATCAATTGGAAGGACTATGATGGAATTGTTGATGCACTGCTAGGTACGGGCTCGAAGGGAAAGCCCAGAGAGGCATATGCCAACCTTATAGGACTGGCCAACGACAGCGGCAGGCCGATTGTCGCAATCGACATCCCAAGCGGGCTTGACGCAGACACCGGTGAAGCTGGTGAACCATGCGTGCGAGCCATGCGTACCGTAGCCTTAGGATTCAAGAAGCGTGGCTTGCTACAATATCCCGGAGCTGCTCATGCAGGCGATGTGACCGTACGCAAGATCGGCATACCGCCGGGATTGGCTGAGCAGCATGGCGTGCGTACGTATGAAGTGGATAAGGAGGTATTAAAGTCGCATATCGGTATCGATCCGTCTATGGAGAGAGCAGCAGACACCCACAAAGGAACCTACGGCCATGTGTTGGTCGCAGCGGGAAGCAAGGCGATGAGCGGAGCCGGGCTGCTGTCTGCAACCGCAGCGCTGCGTGGAGGCTGCGGTCTTGTTAGCTGGGCTGTGCCGGAGAGTCTCGTTCCAAGCCTCATGAGCAGACAGCCGGAATTGATGCTTGCAGGCGTCGCAGATGAGGGATGCGGCGATTGGACTAAGGCTGATCCGCGAGAGCTGCTCTCGCTTGCGCAAGGCAAGCAGGCGCTCGTCATAGGGCCTGGCATGGGACGATGGGAAGGGGACGGCGCGTGGCTGAGAGCCATATGGGAGGGGACTGAAATCCCGCTCGTAATCGATGCGGATGCATTGAACATGATCGCCGATGCAGATGACTTTGCGTCATGGGCGGTAAGACAGGCGCCAACTGTATTGACCCCTCATCCTGGCGAGATGGCGCGTCTAGCAGACTTAAGCACACGCGATGTTCAGCGTGACCGTATTGAGGCAGCAAGAGGATATGCAGTGAAGCACGGGGTGACCGTTGTTCTGAAAGGAGCGCGAACGGTCTGCGCCGCTGCGGAGGGAGAAGTCTATATTAACGTAACCGGGAACGCCGGGATGGCAACAGGCGGGGCGGGAGACGTGCTCGCGGGTGTAATCGGCTCCCTGCTTGCTCAAGGGCTGACGGGAAGGCAAGCCGCCGTATTGGGCGTCTATTGGCATGGGGAAGCTGGGGACCGAGCGGCGGCTAGGCGGCAAGCGCCCGGCTCCTTGATTGCCGGCGATATAATAGCGGAGCTCTAATACAACGTATGCAAGCAGAAGCCCGGATTATGAAGCGTGTATGATGAGCTGAACAACCTTTACTATGATGATATGGAGGGTTCTCATGAAACTAGGATTAAGCACGTATAGTTTGCTTTCGGCAATCAAATCGGGTGAAATGTCGGTGCTGGGCGTGATTGATTGGATTAAGGAAAACGGCGGGGAGCATATGGAAATCGTACCGTACGGCTTCACCTTGGTCGATAATTTAGCTCTGGCTGACGACGTTAGGGACAAGGCTGGGGAAACAGGTATCGCATTATCCAACTACTCGATGCCCGCGAATTTCGTGCAGGAAACGGAGCGTGAATTCGAAGGGGAGGTTGACCGCCTCAAGCAGCATGTCGATTTGCTGGACCGGATGGGCATCCGCCACATGCGTCATGATGTGACCGCGTTTACACTTCCGCCGGAGAAGATGACGATCCGTTACTTTGAGGATGCTCTTCCGCAGATCATTGAAGGCAGCCGGAGAATCGCGGATTATGCCGCAAATTTCGGAATTACGACGACGATTGAGAACCACGGCTTCAGTGTCCAGCAGAGTGATCGCGTTCAACGAGTTCTTCAGCTTGTTGACCGTCCGAATTTCAGAACAACGCTCGATGTCGGTAATTTTCTGTGCGTTGACGAGGATCCGCTGGTTGGCGTCAAGCGGAACTTGCCCAATGCGTCCCTCGTTCACTTCAAAGACTTCTACATTCGTCCTTATTACCGGTACCCGGGAGGCGGCGATTGGTTTCGGTCGGCCAATGGCAATTATATGCGGGGGGCCATCGTCGGACAAGGCGACCTGCCAATTCCGGAGATCGTCAAGCTCATCAAAGCATCAGGATATGACGGTTATGTGACGATTGAGTTCGAGGGCATGGAAGATTGCAAAGTCGGCTCCAAGCTGGGGATGGACTATTTGCGACAGCTTTGGGATGAAAGTTAAACACCTGTTCTCATTGTAACCTTAACTAATTTGAACAGATCGATGATCTGAGCAACAATCGGCAGTCGCCTGATGGTGACTGCTTTTTTGCGTTATGTTTATCATTCAGTGCCTTCGGATAGGGGCATATCTGCGTCATATTTGCATACGATTAGGCGAAGTTCATTGTTGCGGAAGAACAAGAGAATAGCATGCATGTAGGAGGTGAATGGATGTATAATATTCGATTCAATTTGGAACAATTTGTACGTCCCTATTTGCCTGTTGGGGCGGAAATCGTCACGATTGCACAGCCGCGTCCTCATCCGGCAGTAATCACGGTAGATTTGGATAACGACCGGACATCTGAAATAATCGCGATTTACCGCCTTCAAGGTGAGCAGTACTTGCTCGTTCTCCAATTGAGCAAAGACGGCTGGAAAGTTCTTAGTCATGTGAAGGGAACCGGATATGGAGTAACCGTGCTGCAGGCGGCGAATGTAACCGGAAGCGGGGGAGAACAGGTGCTCGTCGGGTGGCAGCTCGGTTCCATTTGGTCGAAGCTGTCCCTCTATGAGTGGACGCGGGAGGGACTTCGCGATGCAGCGCCAGAGGATGCGATCTTCAGCTATATGGATGTTTTTGAGCTTCCCGCCGAATTCGATGCACATGGCAGAGCCTACATAGCTTTGTGGCAGCATGATACCGGAGAAGCATATCGTGTGAGCGTGGTGCGCTGGGAGAATGGAAAGCTGGTGCCTGCATCTGAGGCAGATCGTTACTATTATCCAAAAGTAGTCCATTATTACGAGCGCCTGGTTCGACTGCATCCCACCTATCGTTTCTATTGGTACTATCTGGCGGACGCGCAATTGAAAGCGGGCCAACCCGCGGCTGCACTTCAATCTGTACGAGTGGCACTCCGTATTGAACAGCTATATCCATCGAATGATGAATTGGTCCGATTAGAAGAGGAAATTACGAAGCATCTGGAGCGTCACAAGGCAATCCGTCGTGATGTGGGGCTTTTTCCTGCTCCAGTGAAAACAGCGAATGGAACTAGATGGGGCTATATTGATCGAAGCGGCAGCATGGTCATTCTTCCACAGTTCGAGGAAGCGGATGTCTTTCAACCCAATGGTCTGGCCATTGTACGCCTAGACAATGCTGCTGGCCTGATCGATGCATCGGGCGTATTTGTCGTGAAGCCGATATACGATTATATCGGGCCCTTCATGGAAGGCAGGGCGGTCATTATTGACTCCGAAGGCTTCAAGCTCATGGATCCGACCGGCCAGATCGTCACGAAGAGAGCATACTCATATATCGCTAACTTGCATGAAGGCAGAGCGATGTTCTACATCACGGATAAAGAAGGAAATAGTCTGTACGGGTACTTGGATGGGAACGGCCGTGAAGTCATCCCCCCGCAGTTTATGGAAGCAGGAGATTTCGATCGTGGGAAAGCGCTAGTGAAGCGGACAGACAATCAATTTGCTCTTATTGGGCTGGACGGGGCACAATTAGCGGCCTTTTCCTATGCGAACGTAGGTCCGCCGGGTGATGGTCTGCTTGCTTTTCAGCAGCAAGAGAATGGCAAGTATGGCTATATTGACGAGCAGGGGAATATAGTTATAAAGCCTGCATTCGTGTATGCGCAGCCCTTCCGGAATGGCAGGGCAGTCGTGAATACGAGTGAAGATTACCATTCGCAATACGGTCTTATTGATAAACAGGGGACATTCGTCATCGATCCGGTATACAATGAAATCAGGCAGCTTGGGGAGGGGCGGCTGGCGCTGGGGAAAGCGATTGATCCTTCGCAGCCGTTTATTGGCTCTACCTTTGCCATTGCTGATCTGAACGGGAAGCTGTTATCCGATTTTATCTACCTTGATATTGGCGATTTCAAGAACGGCCTTGCCTCGGCAAGCGACCGGAATCAGACCTATTGGATTGATCACAGCGGACACGCGGCGCCAGGTTATCCTCGCTTGAACGGTAGTGGAACCTTAACGATGATAGATGGACTCATTCAGGCAAACGTTGATCGACGATTATCCTACTTGGATCAGGCAGGCCGGGTAATTTGGCGGCAAAACACGATTATTCCACTTCGAGAGCCTTATCGGGTAAGGGAAGAGAAATATAATCCAAACCGAGATTATTTGGTGTATTACCCGCAGGTGGAGGGGATGGCGGATCTGGCGGCGCAGCGGGCAGTTAACGATAAGCTGAAGGAGCTGTCTCAGGTCAAGCCGGTCCCAGGGAATATACAATTGGACTATTCCTATAACGGCGATTTCGACGTCGCGTTCTTCAAGAAGGATTTGCTCGTTCTTGAGCTGACCGGCTACCGCTATCCGTTTGGCGCCGCACACGGTATGCCAACCAAGCTGTATACGCATATCAATCTGGTAACCGGCCATATATTCGAATTGAAGGAATTGTTCAAGCCCGGCAGCGATTATGTCAAGGTATTGAGCGATATCATTGGCTTGCAAATCAAGGAGGATCCGCAATATTCCTATGTCTTCCCGGGAACGTACAAGGGGATTCGGCCGGATCAACCCTTCTTCGTATCCGAGAATGCGCTGCATCTCTATTTTGAGCCGTATGAAATTGCACCTTATGCGGCGGGATTTCCGACCTTTAAGATCCCGTTCGCAGCGATCATGAATATCATTGCGGTCGATGGACCGTTCTGGAATTCATTTCATTATTGAATGGAGAGTGCCGGCTGCTAACGCCGGCGTTTTTTTGGTTGCGGTTATATTGTATATATTGACATGGTATAAATAAAGACCTATGATTATACCTGTCTGATAGGGGTAAAGCTATTCTACAAAAGGGGACAACGACTTTGGGGAAAATAAAAAAAGTTCATGTTCACGAATTAGTTTCCAAGGAAATTCAAAACTACATCAGCGAGCATCAATTGAAGGAAGGGGACAAGCTGCCTTCTGTGGAAGAGATGACGAATATGTTCGGTGTTGGCCGTTCATCCCTTCGCGAGGCGCTCCGCTATCTGGAGGCTGTTGATATTGTCAAAGTAGAGAATGGCAAAGGGATTTTCGTGAACGATGTGAATATGTTCCGCTTTACCGGCAAATTTAAAATTGAGAATGAAAAGCGGTTTCTCCTTCATGTTCTGGAGGTGCGCCGGGCTCTTGAGGGGAAGTCAATTGAGCTGGCCGCGAGGCGTATTACCCCTGCCCAAATCATTGAACTTGACCAATGCTTGAAGGAATACAAACGGCTGAAGGAAGCCGGGAAGGACACCTCCCAGGTCGATCTTGCCTTCCACCGGATGATTATTAAGGCATCGGGAAATACGATTCTTGAAAGTGTGCTTCATTCGATTTCGGGTATGTATGAGAAGTTTTTCAACGAGCCGCTCGGTGAAAAACAGTTATTTGACGAGACGTATCCCTTCCATATTACGATGTATGAAGCGATCGCCAAGCATGATTGGGTTGAAGCTGTTGCCGAATTTAACAAGATGATGGACTGCATTGAAGAGCTTATCAAGGCTTATAACTAAATATTATACATAATGAACCTAATGAACATAAAAAATGAATTGACATTTGTGAAAATACTTCCTTATAATTAACCTATCAGACAGGATGACTGTATGATAATAATGCAATGGGGGAATGCATCACATGCGTAGACATGGAAGAAAGACGGTAGGTCTCTTGCTGTCGGGTGTCATGATGTTAAGTGTGTTGGCAGGCTGCGGCGGGAATAATAGTACCGATGGTGAAAGCGCTAACGGCGGAGGTAAAAGCGATGGAGAAACCGTAAAGCTTCGTATGGTTGAGAGCTTGACCAGCCCGAAGAGAACGGAATTGCTTCAAAAGATGATTGATCAGTTCGAAACGGAGAATCCAACGATTCAAGTTGAGCTGATCTCTCCGCCGTTCGACCAAGCCGATAACAAAATCAGGACGATGCTGGCCGGTAAGCAGGACCTGGATGTCATGGAAGTCAGGGACTTGAACGTTGCTGAATTCGTCAATAACAAGTACACCGAGCCATTGGATGCTTATGCGGCCAAATGGTCCGATTATGCCACGGTTACTGCGACAGCGAAATCAGTCGGTACGGTTGGCGAGAACTTGTATTTCATGCCTAGCGGCCTCTACTTGCGCCAAATGTTCTATCGGCAGGATTGGTTGAAAGAGAAAGGCTTGGAAGTTCCGGAAACATGGCAGGAGCTGGTGGATACGGCTGCTGCTTTGACGGACTCGTCGAAGAACCGTTACGGATTCTCTTTCCGCGGAGGTCCGGGATCTAACGGAACTACCGATACGATGATCCTCAGCTACAATGGCGACAACGTGAATTTGGATGATTCTCAGTTCACGAAGGATGGCAAGACGATTTACTCCACGCCAGAAGCGAAGCAAGCGATGGAACTGTACATGAAGCTGTATAAAGAAGCATCACCTCCGGATTCCATCAACTGGGGCTTCTCCGAGCAAGTTCAAGCCTTCACTTCAGGTGTGACGGGAATTCTGCTGCAGGATCCGGACGTGATCCAATCGTTGCAGCAAAGCATGGATGAAGGTACTTGGGCAACAGCTCCAATGCCGAAGGGTCCGAACGGTAAAGCGTTGATGGCTGCCGGCGCTTCTGGTTGGGGCATACCGTCTTATTCCAAACATAAAGAAGAAGCCTGGAAGCTGATCGAATTTATGTCCAGTCCGAAGCAGAATACCGCTTTCTCCAAAGACTATGGTCTGATTCCTGTTCATACGGCAGCAGCGGAAGACGAATTCTTCAAGACAGGCCCTTACAAAACCTTGCTCGATATGGGTAACCAGCCGGATGTGTTTGTCAGCTACAAGCCGGCATTCCAATATCCAGGCACTGGCCAATGGGGTCAAGTTAGCGCAGAGTCGCAGCAAAGCTTCTTGCTTGGCAAAACATCGCTCGACGACCTCCTGAAAAAATGGGATGAGTATTGGGCTAACGAAAAGACCAAGATGCAGAAATAGTTTCATGACTAACGCGATCGTGATGGGCGGCTAACCGCTGACCATCACGATTTTCATTCAAGAAGAAGGGGTGCAGCCATAATGAACAACCGGAAGCTTTTTATCGTCCTAAGTCTGGTGCCGGCACTGCTGCTTGTTCTGGTCTTCACCTGCTATCCGTTCTTTAAAGGAATTGTGATGGCTTTTCAGGAGTATAAGCTGTTCGATTTGAACAACGTTCCGTTCGTCGGTTTTGATAATTTTAAAGCCGCATTCGATGATCCGAAATTTATGCATGCCTTAACCAACAGCGCTTATTGGGTATTCGTCTCTCTTTTCTTCCAATTTGTTATTGGCTTTGCGCTGGCCTTGCTCCTCAAGAAGCCGTTTCGGGGACGGGGTATTTATCAAGGCTTTGTCTTCTATTCATGGGCGCTATCCGGCTTTCTGATCGGCATGATTTGGAAGTGGATTTTCAATTCCCAGATGGGTCCGGTTAACGATATCTTGATGCGCCTTGGGATTATTGATGAAAGAATTGGTTTTCTGTCCGATCCCAAATGGGCCATGGTTTCCGTTATCGTCGCCAATGTATGGTACGGGATTGCTTTCTTCGCGATCATGCTGCTGGCAGCACTTCAGTCTGTACCCGGCGAATTGTATGAAGCGGCCGATATGGATGGTGCGGGCACGGTCCGCCAGCTATTCAGTGTAACACTTCCGTACATTATGCCTACGGTTATTACCACAACGCTGCTTAGAGCGATCTGGATCTTCAACGATCCGACGATTATATACGGCATGACGAACGGTGGACCGGCAGGAAGCACACATGTCTTATCCTCCTTCATGCTGGACAAAATCATCTATGCGGGTGACTATGGCGCTGCTTCGGCAGTAGGGGTCATCATGATCGGAATCTTACTGCTCTACACCATTTTCTATCTGTCTGTCACAAGATCTGAGAAAGTGGGGGATTTCTAATGAAACGATTTACGTTGATCGGACTGAAAGGAATCGTCCTTGCTCTATATTTTATCGTCATGGCATTCCCGCTTTATTGGATTACGATTACATCACTCAAGCCGCAGAAGGATATTTTCTCGGTTCCGCTTCAGTACTGGCCGAAAACACTCACACTGGACAACTATGTTAATATTTTCAAAATATCTAAATTCCATGTGTATTTCGCGAACAGTCTGATCGTCGCGATTACAGCAGCGGTAATCGTCATGATTATCGCCATACTGGGTGCCTATGTCATGGCCAGGTTCACTTTCCGTGGACATCGGCAGATCATGCTGGCATTCTTCGCTACGCAGATGCTTCCTGGTTTCATATCGTTGGCACCTTTGTATCTGATGATGTCGGATATGCAGCTGATCAATAACCGGTTCTCGCTGGTCTTGATGTATACCGTAACGCTGATCCCGTTCTCGACGATTATGCTGCGAGGCTTCTTCCAACGCATTCCATCGAGTCTGGAGGAAGCGGCGATGATTGATGGATGCTCGCGTTTCACGGCGCTGCTGCGGATCATCATGCCGGTCATGCTGCCGGGTATCGCCTCGACATTCATATTTGCGTTTGTGCAGAACTGGAATGAGTTGTTTCTAGCCGTCATGTTTATTGATTCGGAGCCGCTGAAGACTTTGCCGGTTGCGATGAATTCGTTCATTCTTAAGTTCGACGTCAATTGGGGGGCAATGTCAGCAGGTACCGTATTGTCGGTTATCCCGACCGTATTGTTGTTCGCGATTGCACAAAAATTCATCGTATCGGGCTTAACACAAGGAGCAGAGAAGGGATAGAATTCGTGAGCTGCTGATAGAGGGGATTTGAGAGCATGGCACAGGAAGAGAAAGAAGGATCATCGGTTTATACGACGGTATCCTATGATCCGACAGATACAAGACATCACGGCGCAATATCCGTGCCGGTTTATCAAAGCAGTTTATTCGCATTCGAACGATACGACCAATTCGATGCGGCATTCAGTGATTTGTTCAGTCATCATGTCTATTCTCGCGGAAACAATCCAACGGTGGAATACTTGGAGCGGAAGCTAGCCGAGCTGGAGGAAGGCGAAGCGGCGCGCTGCTTTGCCTCGGGGATGGCGGCGATTACCTCGTCGATCATGTCTTTGGTCCGGAGTGGCGACCATATCATCTGCGTCAACCAAGTATATGGACCGACGAAGGAGTTTCTTGGCTCCTATTTGAGCCGCTTTGGCATTGAAACCACGTTCGTCGACGGTCGCGATATGGTGGCGTGGCAAGCTGCCATACAACCGAATACGAAGCTGTTCTATCTGGAAAGTCCAACGACGATGATGTTTGAGCTGCAGGACCTCCGAGCATGCACGAGTATGGCTAAGAGCATAGGAGCTGCAACGATTATCGATAATACGTGGGCGACGTCCTGTTACCAGAAACCGCTGTCTATGGGGGTCGATCTGGTCGTTCATTCCCTCACGAAATATGTTTCCGGTCATAGTGATTGTGTCGGTGGCGCCGTTATTGGTTCCAAGCGGTTGATCGACCAGCTTAGCCATCATGAATACATGCTCTTCGGCGGAATCATGGCGCCTCAGATTGCTGCGCTCTTAACAAGAGGATTGCGAACGCTGCCTCTTCGGATGCAAAGACATGAAAGCAGCGGTCTGATTGTTGCAGCACATATGGAGAAGCAGTCTTACGTGCGCAAGGTGAATCATCCGGGTCTTGCGTCACATCCTCAGCATGATCTGGCTTGTGAACAGATGACAGGCTACAGCAGTTTGTTTTCCTTCGAGGCTGACCAACCTGTAGAGCTGCTGAAGGAATGGGCAAATCGTCTGCAATATTTCAAAATCGGAGTCAGCTGGGGCGGTTTCGAGAGCTTGGTAACCGTCAACTCGATTGGCGGGACGCAATCTCATTCATCCATTGTCCGGATCTATGTGGGACAGGAGAATCCGGAGGATTTGATCCGGGATATCGATCAAGCCTGGCAGCAAATCGGACAAGGCAGCACACAGAACAGTCCTTTATAGAGGGCTGTTTTTTTATCTGGAATAGAACAACAGCCCCCTTATCCTTCATGTTTGAAGGGCAAGGGGGCTGTAGTTAGTTGGTTTATTGTATAGGTACGTTTGCCTTGCGGAATTTCTCTACCTCTGCAGTCAGCTTATAATTCTGATCCGCAAGTAATTTCATGAATTTATCAAGTGTTGTCAGGTAGGCGCTGGATTCAGGTTTATTCCACTGCAAGATCAACGAGTACCCTTTCTTGGCATTTGGTTGGATGACCTTTGTATCATAGTCGAACAGCGGGGTATTATTAACGCCGTAGAACGTGAGGATCTTGTAGCTGTTGAACAGTTGTTTTACTTGAGCGGTCCGATTGGAGGAAGGGAATTGCTTCACGAATCGTTCCTGTGACAACGCGCGGTTAACCAATTCCTGATACCCGATCATGAGTGCGGCATCCTTCATATTTGCTTTCTCGGATTCCACGGTCATGATATCCATGTATGCTTTGATATCCGCGGTTACATAAGCATTATATTTCTGCAGAGTCGCGTAACGAACGACCGGGAAGTAGAAGCCCTCGGCCGTCTCGAGCTTAAATCCGCTGTCTGCAGCTTCCTGCAGCAATGCTTTCAATGCTTTATCATTCGTGCGTTTGATAACGTCAGCAAAGTTGTCACCGTATTTGTACACCTTATTGATTTTCGCTTGTACCGAGGTTTTGCCGATCCGATCAACCATGGACGGTAGTGCTTTCTTCACCGCATTTTCCAAATGCAGTACCATAATCGTCGCTTGATACGTCGATACTTCGTCAATATGATCATTGAGGTAGCTGATTGCCTTCGGAAGCTTGCCGGACTTAAGCAGCGCTTCATATTGATTGACAACCTTTGTTGCTGCCGTGCTGTCCACAGCGGCTGTCTGGCCGACAGAAGCGGTTGGTTGATTAGCTGCTGCACTCGCGCTTGCCGCGGTAGCCGAACCGGCTTGAAGGGTAAGAGTAAGAGCGGCAAGAGCTGCCAGAGCAAGGGATTTTGAACTCATAGGAATGGTTTTCATTAGAAATCTCCTCCATCATGCAAGAATGAAATTTTGTTGGTTTGTACTCATCCTATATTAACCGCAACTTGTTTCCATAAAATCAATACTTGTTTCAAACTCGAAAACAATCGTAAACGACTTCCACCAAATGGATGATTAGGGTTTTCTTATAATCGGCTTGTCTTAGCAGCAGCCATGTTATACTTTCCCCACATCAACCAGGGGAGGCTACACCAAGAATGAAACCAACCATGATTCGTAAAATGATCCTGAGCGCTGCATGCTTAAGCGTCGTATTGTCAGCCAGCCTTGTTTCTACACCGTCCGTCCAGGCGGCGACTGCCAGTGTACAAGCATCGGTATCATCCACACAGAAAGCCAATACAATCGTATCCTACGCGCAATCGCTTAAAGGCAAAGTGAAATATAAATTTGGCGTAAACAATCCTTCGAAGCTGATTTTCGACTGCTCATCCTTCACGAAGTTTGTGTACGCTAAGCAAGGCGTATCCCTAAAATGGGGTTCTGTCGCACAAAGCAAGCAAGGCAAATACGTCAGCAAAAGCAAACTGAAGAAAGGCGATCTCCTCTTCTTCAGCGTAAGTACACCCGGGAAAATCAATCATGTAGGTATTTACATGGGGAATGGGAAGTTTATACATAATACCACGGGATCCGTTAAGGGTATTGCGATAAGCGACCTTAACTCTTCAAACTATAAGAAACGCTACATTACGGCACGTCGCGTGCTTTAATGAACGGAATCAGGCCTTGCTCTTATGACGGAGTGAGGTCTTTTTTTGCTTTGCAGTACGTTGACCTTGACCTGTTATTCATTTCCATATAGGACATGTGAAAACCTCCTTGTATCACTAATTTTGACTACACTAAATATTGGCAACCTACTATAATGGTTGTGCAGCGAGAAGAATTGTAGAAGCTCTGATGGAAGGAACGGAAATGAATCTTCTTGAAGTGACAGGAGGGAGAAGACAATGGGGAAAAAACCGAATGTAATTGTTGTATTCAGTGATCAGCATCGGGCGGATGCTACAGGTTATCGCGGAAATCCGGATGTCCGGACACCGTATATGGATCGATTGGCTGCAGAAAGCGTGGATTGTACAACAGCTGTGGCGGGCATTCCCGTTTGCTGCCCCTCACGCGCTTGCCTCATCACAGGACAATATCCGCTTACGCATGGCGTGTTTGTCAATGATGTGAACCTAGGTAACGATGCGGTTTCGATTGGGGAGGCATTCAAGCAAGGGGGATATCGAACGGCGTATGTAGGAAAATGGCATCTTGACGGTCATGGACGGAGTCAGTTTATTCCGAGAGAGCGGCGTCAGGGCTTCGATTATTGGCGTGTGCTGGAATGCACACATGATTACAATCATTCCTTCTATTACGGAGATCAAGACAAGAAGCTGAAATGGGATGGGTATGATGCAGCTGCACAAACCCAGGATGTGATTAACTATATTCGCGCTTCACAAGAGTCCGAACAGCCTTTCCTGCTGATGCTGTCTTGGGGGCCGCCGCATAATCCTTACGATACAGCGCCGCAGGCGTTCAGAGATATGTATGATCCAGCCGCCCTCACCCTCCGTCCCAATGTTCCCGATGAATGGAGCGGCATGGCAAGAACAGATCTATCCGGATATTATGCCCATATATCCGCACTGGATCATTTACTTGGACAATTGTTAGATGTATTAGAAGAGGAAGCGATAGACAACGATACTGTCTTCGTATATACATCCGACCATGGAGACATGTTAGGTTCGCATGGCGAGGTGCGGAAACAGAAGCCGTGGGATGAATCGATACGGGTGCCATTGTTGATCCGCTACCCTGCGATGCTGGGCAAAGCCGGCAAGAAAATTGCAGCGCCAATCAATACCCCGGATCTAATGCCTACATTGCTGGGATTATGCGGTCTTGAAATTCCGGGTACTGTAGAAGGCAGCAATTATTCCGCTGTCTTGCAAGGTGTAGGGCCTGAGCCGGAAGCTGCTTTACTTACATGTGTCCATCCATTCGGTGAATGGCATCGTGGAGCAGGAGGAAGGGAATATCGCGGCATACGCACGACTAGATATACATATATATGCGATTTAAACGGACCTTGGTTGTTATTTGACAATGAAACCGATCCATACCAAATGAATAATTTGTGTTCCACGGAAAGTAACCGGGAGCTTCAGACAAGTCTGCACCATTTGTTGACTGCGCTACTAATGAAACGTGGAGATGAATTTCTGCCAGGCGATCACTACTTACAAGAACACGGCTACATCACAGATGAGACGGGAACCGTTCCGTACACAGATTAATGTTGCTCGGCAGGATGTAACTGGGTCAAAGGCTCAGAACTACGATTTGGGAGGATCCCCATGAGCGGAAAACCAAATTTATTGCTTATTATGTGCGATCAATTACGGGCGGATGTACTGGAATGCTACGGGAACAGCTTTGTACAGACGCCAAACATCCGCAGATTAGCGGAGAGCGGAGTCTGTTTCGATCGAGCCTACAGCCAGACACCGGTTTGTGTTCCGGCACGTCATGGATTAATCGCAGGCGTCAATCCCTTCGAGCTCGGTTTAGTGGATAATTCCTTGAGCTTCGAGGACATACGCCACCCGCTGCCGGAATTGATCCGAAGCCAGGGGTATGCAACATATGCAGTAGGCAAAATGCATTTTCACCCGGTTCGCAAGCATTATGGATTTGACCGTATGCTGCTGTCGGAAGAGATTGCTTCGCACATCCAAGATGATGATTACTTGCTCTATCTCCAAGAGAACGGCTTCGGAGATGTGATCGAACCGCATGGGAAACGCAGTGAGCACTATTATGTGCCGCAGCAATCCGAGCTGCCGGAAGAGCATCACTCGACAGCTTGGACAGCATCGCGTACTTGTGAGTTAATCCGCAATAACCGCAATCGTCCGTTCTTTATCTTCTCTTCCTTCATAAAACCGCATCCGCCGTTCGATCCTTGTGTTCCATATGATCGAATGTATCCGGAGTCCGCTATTCCGATGCCGGTCCGTCAAGAATCGGAGAAGCATCCGGACGACTACTCAATCTGGACTCAGAACGATTATAAGGTCAATGGGATAGATAATGTCAGTGACGACGACATTCGTAAGATGCGTTCGTATTACTATGGGTCCGTGACGCAAATCGATAAGCAAATAGGCGTAATTCTGGATACGCTGGAGGAGACCGGACTGCGCGACGATACGTTAATCATATTGACTGCGGATCATGGTGAAATGCTAGGCGATCATTATGCCTTCGGCAAACGGACCTATTATGAGTCCTCGACCCGAATCCCGATGATCGTCAGCTGGCCGAATCAAATCCCGCAAGGGGAGCGTCGAGAACATCTGTCGATGCTGCAGGACGTATACGCTACATTCATTCAAGCAGCAGGCGGCGCGCTGCCGCTTGAATCATCGGGCAAGGACCTGACAGCGGCATGTCAGGACCCCAACATACCATCCCGTGAACGAATCATTGCTGAATACGGCCAAGGTCGGGCAATGAAGTTCATGCTGCGATGGGGTGATTTCAAATATATTTACCATGCGAACGGGGAACGGGAGAATCTGTTTCATTTAGGTCTGGATCCGAATGAGCTGCACGACATTGCAGATGACCACCGGGAGATCTGTTCTTCATGCCGCCAACAGCTTGTTGAATATTACAAGGGCTATAGCTTCCAAGAGGCGTTAGATTGCGACAGTCTGCGAAGCTTCCCTTACGAACAACCGGTAGCCAACGGATATATAAATCAATATCCTGCTTGGCCGCAAACCCTTATCCAGGACACATAGCGGCATTGCATATATGAGAACAAGGCCCGGTCTGTCCTCATTGTTGCATAACCCGCAGGAAGTGGATATAATGAATGCAATCATGAACGAAGGAGTCGAGCATATGTCTGTCTGTCTGTTCGTACAACTTCATCATCACAAGCAGCGTTAGCACACCTGAATTTTCATTCAGGGGGGCTAGCGCTAATCGCGTTGGCCTCCCTGCCGCATATGAATGCGCGCGGGACCTAGAGGTCCGGCGCGTTTTTTATTTTGCAGGATAACACAAGAAAGGGTGGCTAACATGCAAAATGTAAAAGGAACATTCGACTATTGGGGAAGCGAGCAAGCGCTTCGTCTTCACGTGAGACGGGAGCTCGAGGGGATGTTCGAGCTGTACGATTTTGACGCCATGGAAACTCCGATACTAAGCGAACAAGAGCTGCTGGCATCCAAATACGCGGGCGGTGACGAAATTCTGAAAGAGATGTATCAATTGACGGACCAAGGCAAGCGAAGCCTTGCTCTGCGTTATGACCTTACGATTTCGTTTGCTAAGGTTGTCGCCATGAATCCCGGTATGGAGCTGCCGATCAAACGGTATGAAATGGGCAAGGTATTCCGTGATGGACCGGTAAAACGGGGGCGTCTGCGTGAATTTATGCAATGCGATGCAGATGTAGTAGGTATCGAGGGTCCCGAAGCGGAAGCAGAGCTAATGCAGCTCGCGGTTGATGTCTTTCGCCGATTGGATATAGGAATCGTTATCCGCTGGAACAACAGACTTTTTCTCAGCGAGCTGCTAGTACGTATCGGTGTTCCATCTGACCGGATGCTAGCCGTGATGCTAACTTTAGATAAAGTAGCGAAGATCGGAATAGACGGTGTGAGCGCCGAGCTCCAGCAGCATGACTTGAGCGGGTCAACGCGAGCGGCTATCGTTGCTCTCATTCGTCAAGACCAGATTAGCTGCGAGCAGCTTGTCTTGCAGTATGGACTTCAGAATAGCGAAGGGGCAAAGGAAGTTGCTGCCCTGCAGTTTATTCTGGATCAGACCGGACTAAACGGGACGTGTCAATTCGATCCATTTCTTTCCCGTGGATTATCCTTCTATACAGGAACGGTCTATGAAATATTTGATGTGACGGGGCGTTATCATTCAAGTCTTGGCGGCGGAGGACGATATGACGCGATTATCGGCCAGCTGGTGGGAAGGGGGGATATGTCCTACTATGCGGTTGGACTATCATTCGGAATCGAACCGATCATGGAGATGTTAATGGAACGTGAAGAGGTGGCCGAGGAAAGAACCGTTCTCCTTGTCCCCATAGGTGATATACGATCGGAAGCATTGAAGGCTGCCGCGACTTTGAGGAAGGCAGGAATTCGCATTCGTATCGATTGGAGCCGCCGCAAATTGAAGAAGTCACTCGCCACAGCAGCTGCAAAAGGAATGCGATTCGTCCTTCTTCTCGGTGAAGAAGAGGCGAATCAAGGATGCATTCGCTTGAAGGACATGTTCGAATCAACAGAATTCGTTATGACGATAGAGGAAATTGGACACATAATGAAGCAAAAACAAACAAAGATTATACCTTAGTAAATTAAAGTATAGTTTGCATGGGTTTCAACGCCTAGAAAAGTATAAAAAATCCGCTCGCAGAGCGGATTTTTTACCGGGATCAGGAAGGAACGGTAACATAAGTTACTACCAATAAGTTGAATTTGCTTATTTTTGAATGTCTTTTTTTACCTAAGCTTGACCAAAAGGTTATTGTCATCGCGAAAATTTCGTTGTAGGATAGAACTACAAATACAATAAAAACGTTTTTTGTAAACGCTTAACTAACCCGATAAGGAGTCCATGCAAATGAGTTTCACTAACCCCATACTAACAGGATTCCACCCGGATCCTAGCATTTGCAGAGTCGATGATAATTACTATCTGATCACAAGTACGTGTGAATATTTTCCGGGCGTACCCATTTATCACAGTAAAGACTTGACGAATTGGCGCCATATCGGTTATTGCTTGACAAGGGAAAGTCAGCTAAGCCTCGGCGCAGCGGCAAATTCAGCGGGTGTCTGGGCGCCGACGCTGCGATATTACGATGGACGATTCTACATGATTACAACAAATGTAAGCGATGGCGGTCATTTCTACGTCTATACAGACGATATTTACGGGGAATGGTCCGATCCGATATGGGTGGCAGGCAAGGGGCATGATCCAGACCTGTTCTTTGATCAAGACGGTAAAGTGTATTTCTCTAAGCATAACGGTCATGATGGCATTGCGCTGTGGGAAATTGAAATTGAGACAGGTACGTTGATGGGTGAACCGACAAGCTTATGGAGGGGATATGAGGATAAGCAATGTGAAGCGCCCCATCTGTATGCAATCAACGGCATGTATTATTTGATTACGGCAGAAGGCGGTACCTGGAGAGGTCATATGGTTACTGCCGCCCGCAGTAAGTCCATCAGAGGTCCATTTGAAAGCTGTCCGCATAATCCGATTCTTACTCATCGTTGTTTGATTGGTCACCCCATTCAAACGGTTGGACATGGTGATTTGATACAAGCCCATAATGGTTCCTGGTGGATGGTTTTTCTCGCCACTCGAACGGTAGGGTATTTGTTTCACCATCTGGGCCGAGAGACGTTCCTTGCTCCTGTCACATGGGATGAAGAGGGCTGGCCGATTGTGAACAACGGCGATCCGATCGAAATCGAGATGACAGCGGACTGCCTTCCCCAGCATCCATGGCCGGATGTATCGACGCGTGATGACTTCGACAGCATTAGCTTTAGTCTGCAGTGGAACTTTTTACGCGGCAAACCCGATGAGCGTATTTCGTTAACGGATCGTGAGGGCTGGCTCACCTTGCAAGGAGAGCTGGAGCCGATGGGACGTCCGGGATTCCGAACCTTTGTTGGAAGAAGGCAGCAGCACTTTGAATGCTTAGCGGGAACCAGGCTCGAATTTGACGCAGAAGAGGATGGGGTGGAAGCAGGGCTTACGGTCTATTCCAACGAGCGTCACCGGTACGATCTTGCGGTTACTCGAGCGGATGGGATTAAGAAGCTGATCATTCGCAAAACGATTGGAGACATAAGCGTAATAACGGTCAGCGAGGAACTGGATGAGGGCATTGTGCAATTATATGTGAAAGCACATGAACGCGAGTACCAATTCGGATTTGGGATGGATGGACAGTCTCCAAAGTGGTTAGCCACTGGGATGACTCAATATATGTCAGGCGAGGTGAGCGGTTCCTTCACCGGTGTATACTTCGCCATGTATGCAGCAGGGAATGGACAACAGCAATCGGGCCATGCTTATTTCGACTGGTTCGATTATTGTCCTTTGTAATAACGGATTGCAAGAGGCCTCTACTTTGGTTGGAAGTGAACAAACCCATACAAGTAGCAGGCCTTTTTCTCACAAAAAAAGGGATAAAACGTTTTATATGTATTCCGGCTGTTAAGAAATCTTATTGAAAACGCTCTTATTTGGTGTTAATATAAGTTTTGCGTAGTAATATATGTATATAGAGGTATATTTTCCGCCAATTGCTCTTTTTAATAAAAACGTTTTTATTAATGCCTTCAAATTCGTCCCCTTAACGTCATGTGAATTACGAGCGTGCAGTCACCCACTTCTACATATAAACTTCAATTGATTGTAAGCGGATACAAGTGGGGTGATTTACATACACTTTTATTAAGGAGTTGTTCTACATGGAGAAGCAAACGGACCGTATGAATGATAGCTCGAAATCTCATCGGCCGTTCAAGAGGGAAGCCGTTCTGGCGCTGCTGTGGCGATTTCCAAACGGAGAAGGGAGAGGAGCGGCTGCAACAATTCAATGAATTCGACGCAAGAGCATATATCCCCGATGCCGAACCATAGTGTCAGGGTAATGAACACAGATGCAAGGGTATCCTAATAATTCCAGGCTCCATACATAGTAATATTGTTTATGAAATCGGCTTTGTAGGCCAGTTAAAATGGAAGCGCTTTAATTGGATGTTCTGGGATAAAGGCGATATTGAGTGAGCGAAAAGTTATCAATATCGCTGCAAAACGGATGTCGAGCGATTCATCCGTAGAATATCAGCTGCTACCTTCCGGCTTGGCGGATTAGCCGTTGCTAGGCATCCGAAGCAGCGTTCACCCTGAATAGGAGGAGAAAAACGATGGCACAACCCGTGTATGCCCAAACCGGAAACAAACCCAGCTTTCGGGTTAGCAAACGTACTCTGTGGATCGCCGGTACGCTAGTTATTCTGATCATCGGATTCTTGCTGTTAAATCGGCCGACACCGAAAGGAACCCAGTTCCAAAGTCCGGCAAGCCTAGACACGTTAGAAGAGTCGCACTTTAGCGAGGAAAGCCGGATTAACAACGAAATTCCGTATGGGCGGGTACTGGCAAGTTATGAGAAGAGCAATTATACCGATTATGATGGCGAACCAGTCAACGTCGCTGGTCAGCAGTACAGCGCCTCGTCCGGCGAGGTTAGTAAAGTAAACGAGCTAGGCAAAGAGGCCGTAGCAACGGATGGCCAAGACAGTTGGGTAGAGTGGACAGTGGACATACCCGTCAGTGCGATGTACCAGATGGATCTGGAATATCTGCCTCTCGACGGAAAGAAGTCGAGCGTTCAGCGTTCTCTTCTCATTGATGGCAAGCGTCCCTTCGAGGAAGCCTCCATCTTCACCTTCCAACGTTACTGGAAAGAAAGCAGCGAGCTTAAATTCGATAACGAAGGCAATCAAATTAGGGGTGTTCAGGAAGAAGTCCGCGAATGGCGGATCAGGCCGATGGAGCAAACAGAGAAATTCTACCGGGAGCCATATCGTTTCTACTTAGAAAAAGGGCAGCACACGATCCGGATAACGGATGTCCGAGAACCGATGGCAATCGCTTCCCTGACGTTGAAGAAGCCTGTTCAATTGCCTGACTATGCATCCGTATTGGCGGGTTATACAGAGAGAGGGTATGCCGATAGCGATGCGGATGTCATTCATGTACAGAGTGAAATTCCGAAGGAAGCTTCTGAATTGTCACTTCGCGCTGAATGGAATGATGATTACCATTCGGAACCTAAATCAGTCATGAAAACCCGCTATAACGTGCTTGGCGGGGGAAGATGGAAGTCGGGCGGACAAACGGTCACTTGGGAATTTGAAGTGCCAAAGGACGGTCTATATGAAATTGCCTTCCGTTACGCCACTCCGGTACACAATCAGGTGCCGCACAGAACGATTCGAATTGACGGTGAGATCCCGTTCAAAGAAATGGAAGAGTATGCGTTCCCATACATTCGTGGATGGCATGCAGACGCCATTATGGATAAAGACAATAAGCCCTTTAAGTTCTATTTGGCCAAAGGGAAGCATGAGATCAGCATGACGACGACAATAGGCTCGATTCGTCAAGCGATTATGAATATCAATGAATCACTCGGCGATATTTCACTGCTTAGCACACAGGTCGTTAAAGTAACCGCATCTTCCAAAGACGCGAACGGTAAAATTACAGTCGACCGAAATCAGGACTGGAATTTAGAGAAGGTCATTCCTGATGTGAAGGAACGTCTGCAGACCGCGATCGATGTTTATGAGAAGAGCTACGAGCAATTAAGAGAAGTCAATGGCGGCATTATGCCTTCCTTCGGTCAGCCCCTGCAAACGGCGATCAGTTTATACAAGGGCATGCTCAAGGACACGGAGACGATTCCATATAAGCTTAACGAGCTTGGCACTGTCCAAGGGGCATTGGGTAATGCGATCGAAAGCATGAAGGAGCAGCAGCTCTTCGTCGATTATATGGTCGTTGCACCGCCTGGAACAGATTTACCGATCGTAAATTCAACTTTTGCCCAAAGTATGGGTTCCAACATGCAGCGTTTTATTGCTTCCTTTAGAGATAAAGACTCTATCGGTATCGATGGCAACGATAAAGTTCTCAAGGTTTGGGTAGCGCGCGGCCGCGAATGGGTGGATATCATCAAGACACTCGTTCTGGAGGACTTCACACCGCGTACCGGCATAAAAGTTGAAATCAACACCGTCCCGCTTGCATCGGAGCACTTGCTCCTGCTTGCTTATACAGGCGGCAAAGCACCGGACGTCATGCTGGGCGTTGCGCAGGGCATACCGGTTGAATTCTCCATCCGGGGAGCGATTATCGACCTGAATACGTTCCCGGATTCCAAGGAAGTAGCGGATCGTTTCGTTGATCAATCCTTGGTACCGCTTGAATATGACGGCGGGTTATACGCACTCCCCGAAACCCTGGACTTCAGTTTATTGTTCTACCGGACGGATGTGCTGGAGCGCATCGGGGCCGAAGTTCCGCAGACATGGCAGGATGTATATGCGCTGCTGCCTAAGCTGCAGGAAGAAGGAATGGAGTTCTACTACCCTGCAGGTGTAGCAGGATATACGCCTTTCTTGTTCCAGAATGGCGGCATGTTCTACACGAATGACGGTTTGAAATCCGCTCTTAATGAGTCTCAAGCGCTTACGGGCTTTAAGAACTGGACGAATCTGTATAATAACTACAAAGTGCCGCTTCAAGCCGACTTCTATCAGAGGTTCCGCAACGGCGAGATGCCAATTGGGGTAGGCAATTATGATTTCTACGTAAGGCTGGCGACGTCAGCTCCAGAGCTGAACGGACGCTGGAAGATGGTCCCTATGCCAGGCGTAATGAAAGAGAACGGCGAAATTGACCGGAGCGCTTCCGGAGCGGGAGCAGCGACTACGGCTTTAATGATGGAATCTACGAAGCATAAAGACGAAGCATGGCAGTTTATGAAATGGTGGACGTCGGAAGAGATGCAGGTCCGTTATGGATCCGAGGTGGAAAGTCTTCTGGGTGTCGGTTCGAGATGGAACAGCGCTAACCTCGATGCTGTCAAAGGGATGTCCTGGAGCCGTGAACAGCTGACGGCCATTACGGATCAATGGAAATGGCTGAAGGAGCAGCCGGTTGTATTGGGCGGCTATTACACGGCACGTCACTTGACAAACGCATGGAACAAAGCGGTCCTGCTTGGCAAGAATGAGCGGATTGCGCTTGAAGACGCTGTAAAAGAGATCAATAAAGAACTTGTCCGCAAACAAGATGAGTTCAATGTTACTCATTCCGGTAAGCAGAACAACGCAGGGTCGAAAGACAAAACCGCGGAAGGAGAACAACGGCCATGATAGCTTACCGATTCAAAAACCTGATGAAAGAAGTGTGGAGATGGCGGGTTTCATACCTGCTTCTCTCCCCGTTCTTCATATTATTTGCCTTATTTATTATCATTCCGACCGTGACATCGACCGCGCTCAGCTTTACGTACTACAATATCCTGCAGCCTCCGCATTGGGTAGGCTGGCAGAACTTCAAGACGCTTCTTGTCGATGACGAAATTTTCATCACATCGTTGATGAACACGTTATATTTCGCTTTGATCACAGGTCCGGTCGGATATGTGCTCGCCTTCTTGTTCGCATGGCTGATTCATCAAATTCCAAAACGCTTCCGAACGTTCTACACAACGATTTTCTATGTCCCATCGTTGACGAGCGGTGTCGCGATGGCCGTCGTATGGCTCGTATTGTTCGCCAATGACAGCTATGGCTACTTAAATAGCTTCCTGATTCAAGCAGGGGTAATCGATGAACCGGTCCAGTGGCTGCAGAACGTGAAATACATTATGCCGGTTGTTATTATCATTTCCCTGTGGATGAGCTTGGGCACGGGCTTTCTAGCCTTTCTCGCCGGTTTCGAGACCATCAACACGGAATTGTACGATGCCGGTAAAGTGGATGGGATTCGGTCGAGATTCCAAGAGCTATGGTACATAACGATACCTGCGATGAAACCGCAGATGCTATTCGGCGCCATACTCTCCGTCGTTGGCTCGTTTAAGGTCGGTGAGATAAGCAAGGCGGTTGCCGGATTCCCGAGTCCGCTTTATGCAGGCCATACGGTTGTGCTTCATTTGCAGGATTATGCTGTTCTCAGGTATGAAATGGGCTATGCCGCTGCAATCTCGGTCGTGCTCTTTATCTTGATCTACGGAATCGGAAAACTGTGCTTTGCGGTTTTCTCCTCGAAAGGAGAGTAGCGGATGCTCAAGAAAAGGTTCAAATTCAAGAAAGACTACAGCCTCTTCTTCATTATTTTGTTTCTGTCCGGGCTGGGGCTGTTCATGATGCTTCCGCTTGTCTTCTTGGTAAGCACAGCGTTTAAGCCATCAGAGGAGCTGTTCATTTATCCACCGCGCTTCTTCGTGGAAAATCCAACGCTGCAGAACTTTAAAGATTTGTTTCTCGCTATGGCGGGTGACCAGATCCCGCTTTCTCGTTACTTTTTCAACAGCTTGCTTGTAAGTTGTATTACGGTATTCTTCACTGTACTGCTCGGTTCACTGGCGTGCTATCCATTATCTAAGCATAAGTTTCCGGGTAAAGACCAAATTTTCGGCTTGATCATTGTTTCCCTCATGTTCGCGCCGGAAGTCGTTGAGATCCCAAGATATTTGGTCGTCTCCTACCTGGGCTTAATGGATACTTATAGTGCCTTAATCCTGCCTTCGCTTGCATTCCCGATCGGATTGTTTCTCATGAAGCAGTTCATGGACCAGGTGCCTGACGAGATCTTCGAAGCCGGACGAATTGACGGCGCAAGCGAATGGACCATGATGTGGCGTCTTGCTCTTCCGCTCATCCGTCCAGCATGGGCCACTGTAGTCATCCTAGCATTCACCGCGATTTGGAATGATGCGGGCTCCTCGGCATTGTTCACGCAATCGGAAGAGATGAAGACGCTTCCGTATTACTTGTCTACGGTTAACGGTCAGGGTGTAGCCAGAGCAGGCGCCAACGCAGCGGCGACCTTTATTCTGACGGTACCGACGGTTCTTATCTTTATCTTATTTCAGCGTCAAGTCTTGTCGACGATGGCCCACTCGGGCATCAAATCCTAGGAGGGCGGAATATGCATCAGCTGATTCGAAAAATCGCGTTTTCGTCTATCGTCGCCATATTTGTAGCTGCAGTTATTCTGCCGGCTGCGGCGCTGGCCAAGACACCTTATCCGAACTATTATATTAGCCCTGACAATTTCTACCTCAAGGTGCCTGCACCTTATGTGCCGGATGGATTCATCTCGTTTGACGATAAGCCCGAGGGGGGCTTGAAGAAAGCACAGGATTTATTCATTGATAAGAATAACAATCTCTATATATCGGATACAGAGAATAAGCGGGTTATTAAGACGGACAGCAACGGTAATATTCTGAAGCTGTTCGGCGTATCGGAAGATACTTCCGATCCGGGTATACTGGGCTCTCCACGCGGTGTGTTCGTCGATGAAGAGGGCATGGTTTTCGTTGCCGATACCGGCAAGGAACGCATCGTTCAGTATGACGAGGATGGCCGGTATGTGAAGGAATTCGGCAAGCCTGACTCCGTATTGCTGGGCGCCGATTTCAAATACCAGCCGACCAAAATCGTCATCGACTCCCGCAAATATTTCTATGTCGTCAACCAAGGCGATCAGAAGGGCCTGATGATGCTGGACTCAGAAGGCGGCTTCCGGGGTTACTTTGGGGGCAACCGGGTCGAAGCCACGTTCGCAACGACACTCATTCGGCTCCTATATAACAAGGAGCAGCGCGCGGGGTCCTACGTGAAGCTCCCATACTCGTTCAACAATGTCTCGATTTCACCTGACGGCTACGTATATGCTTCGACAACCGGTTTGAGCAGCAATCAGATCCGGAAGCTTAACGCGGTTGGCGGCGATGTGTATCCGGCAGCGGGTTACAATTTCAAGGACAGATCGTTTGATTATGACAGCCTTCAGCAGAACTTCACGGACGTTGCGGTTGATGCGGATGGCAACATGACAATTATCGATAAGTCCTATGGCCGGATGTACCAATATGATGTTTCGGGCCGGATGCTATACGCCTTCGGAAGTAACGGCATCGGCAAAGGGCTGTTCGGCGTCGTCACAGCCATAAGCGTGGACAATAACGGATATTTATACGCGCTTGATGAGCTTCGCGGCGGCATACATAAATTCCGTCCAACGGAATTTACCAAGCTTGTTCATAAGGCGAACAGCTTCTACAACGAAGGGAAATACGAGGAATCGTTCGGACCTTGGGAAGAAGTGCGCAAGCGCAATAATTTCTATGAGCTTGCCCTCGTCGCAATGGGACAGACCAACCTGCGTCAGGAAGAATACGCGCAAGCGATGGATTATTTCAAGAATGCTTACGAAAAAACCGGTTATTCGGATGCGTTCTACGAATTCAGGCGTCTATATGTGAAGGAACACTTCGATTTCATTGCCACCAGTATTATCGTTGTGCTAGTCGTGCTCTTCCTTCTGTTCAAGTTCCGCAGCAGAATGAAAATTCGAATGTCCGACAAGACAAGGAAAATTGCAGTCATACGTGCGTGGCTGGCCACCTGGCGGTTCATTAAACTGTCGTTCCGTGTGATGACTAAGCCGTTCCTTGGCTTCGAGGAACTCCGATATGAGGATAAGGGTCGCTGGAAGCATGCGTTTATCCTGATCGGGCTCTATGTGGGTGCCAACATCCTGAACATCTTTATCGTGAGTTACCTGTATGAATCCATTCCGATCCAATTCGTGGATTGGCAGCAGGTCATTCTGTTCCCATTCCTGTATTGGGTGATATTCAGTACGGTGAACTACATGCTGACAACGATCATGGGCGGAGAAGGCCGGTGGCGCGACGTATTTATTGCGACGGCGTATTGCTTCACACCATACATCTTCTTCTCGATTCCGCTTACTCTGTTGACTCATGTTCTGACATTCAAGGAAGCCAGGTTTTATGACTTATTCGACTTGGTTCTGTTGATCTGGATGGTCTTCCTGTTCTATGTCAATGTCAGAGAAACGCATAGCTATGAAACCGGGCAGGCTGTCGGCGTTACGCTGCTTACTGGAATCGGCAGTGTCATTATGATCGGACTCTACCTGGTCCTTTATGGCCTTGGGCTAAACGTGATTGATTTCGTAGAACAAGTTGCGAGGGAGGCGTTCTTTGTTGGCTCATAAATGGATAACTCCCAAACGTATCGGGAATATCATCAAGATCGTCGTCGCCCTGATTCTGATCGGCTGGTTTATCTGGTGGATTAAGCCGACAGGGGAGCTTGATTTGCAGTTCTCTACAAATAAAGAAATTACCTATACGCATGCTGCAAAACCCGATGGCGGCGAGCTGCCATTGAGCGGCGGTATGAAAGTGGTTGCAGATGACGGCAATCTGGAATTGTCCGTGGACCTGGAGAGGCAGCTGTTCGCAATCCGCGACAAGCAATCCAATGTTGTATGGACCAGCAGTCCGGACGTAACCGGCGATGCGAAGATTAACGAGATCACTGGAGCGATGGTTTCTTCTCCGTTCATCTTTTCCTATACCAATAACCAGAAGGAAGCTGTCATCTCGAGCATTATGAAGGAAAAGGCGACGTGGAAGGCTTATACCATTCCTGGCGGTGTACAAGTCAAGTACGATATCAAAAGCTTGAAAATCGCGTTCACAGCAGAATTTGTGCTGGAGGACGGAGGGTTCTACATCAATCTCCCCGTGGAGGAAATTGTAGAGAAGGATATCAATAAACTGGTTTCAATTCAACCGCTCCCCAATTTCGGAGCCGCCAAGCAAGGTGACGACGGTTACATCATCGTCCCGGATGGAACCGGAGCGCTTACGTATTTTAATAAATCGCATACCCAAAACGATAAACGCGGATATTCGCAGTGGATTTACGGCGTAGATCCTACATTCGATCCAAACTATGGACCTAACAACAATGAACAGGTCCTGGTGCCGATTGTAGGTATGGTCAAGAAGGATGGCGGATATTTGCAAACGCTTGAGAAAGGCTCTGAGGATGCCAAAGTGTTCTCGCTTCCTCCAGGGGCAGCGAATTTAGAGTACTACCGGGGCGGATTTGAATTATTTATCCGCAAAAGCTACGTGACGCGGTTTGGCGAAGTTGGCGCTTCATTTACCCGCTACGAGAAATCGCCGATTATGACCGATCGTTCCATACGCTATGATTTTGTTTCCGGTCCGGATGTGACCTACACGGAATTAGCGGATAAAGTGAGCGATCGCTTCATGCCGATTCTTACAAACGAAAAAGCATCGAACCCGCCGCTCATTCAATTGTTTCATGGGGTAGAAAGCCGGGGTGACAGTTACTCTAAACGGCTGGAGACGATGACGACCTTCGATGAAGCACGAATTATTCTCGAGAAGCTGCAAAGCGAAGGCGTGAATAACATGATCGCCGAATTGAAAGGCTGGTATCAGAACGGCTATTACGGCAATCTTCCTAAACGCTTCCCGGTAGAAGGCGACTTCGGCGGCGAGAAGGGGTTGAGAGATCTCCTCAGCTGGACCAAAGAGAAGGGTATCGAAACGTCGCTGGAGGATAACTTGATCGAAGTATTCCGCGGCGAGAAGGTTGTTAGCTTACGTACCGATACCATCCGCAAGCCGGATAATGAACAATATATACTCCGGCCTGAAGGACCGACGGGATGGTATCGTTGGAGAACGGAGAGGCATTGGCTCAATCCTTATGTCATTGATGAAGAATACTTCGAAGACGATATTGAGAAGCTCAAAGACATGGGAGTGACAAGTGTCAACTATCGTCATTTCGGCGAGAAGCTCATTAGCGATTATAATTCTCACGGGCCGCTGCGGCGCGGAGAAACGAAAGCGTTCTTCGAGAGCTGGATCAATAAGACGAAGGAACAGCTGGGAAGTGCCGGTGTGTATTACGGGAATGCTTACGCAGCGAAGGCTGCGGATCGTGTACTCGATATCCCGCTCAGCACATCCAATGATTACATGCTGGACGTTCAGGTTCCTTTCCTTCAAATCCTTTACCATGGTAAGCGCCCTTATTATTCGAAAGCGATCAATCGCAGCGACGACCCGACGCTGGAGCTGCTAAAGTCCATCGAGTATGGCGCTATACCATCCTTTGAATTGACTTACCGGGAGACGACGCAGCTGAGGTATACAGACTATGATCTTTTGTTTAGCTCCAAGTATACGGACTGGCTTTCAACGATTAAGAAGGCCTATACCGCTTGGGAAGAAGCAATAGCACCTGTAGCCGGGCTGGCAATCACCGATCATGCGGTGATCACGAACGGCGTATTCCGTACGACATATAGCGACGGTACGGAAGTATGGACGAACTACAATGAACAGTCGTATAGCGGCGAAGGCATGACGGTGAAGCCGCTGGATTACGCGGTTCGCAAGGGCGGAGGTGCCAAATGAGTAAACGAAGAGGATACAGCCTGGAGCGCCGCAAAGTAACGGAAGGCTATTTATTCGTTTCGGTATGGGTCATCGGCTTCCTCGCTTTCACGCTATACCCGTTGTATATGAGCTTGAAGATCAGTATGACATCTGGAAAAATCAGTGACATATTGAACGGTGAGTTCGTGGGCCTGGATCATTATAAAAGAGTATTGACGGACGCAAGCTTCAGTCAGGTTTTCGTCGATCAAATTTTGAAATCATTAATGGATGCCCCGATCATCTCGATCTTCGCGCTGATCGCAGCGGTGCTCCTTAACGGAGATATTGTTGGCAAGCGTTATTTTCGAGCGGTTTTCTTCGCTCCGGTTATCATCAGCGGCTTGATGATCCGGATCTTGAATTCCCAGGGAGCCGCTGACTTCTCGATCTTTCAAGAGCTGGGTTCAAGCGCTTTGCTGATCAGCGATATTATCGGCGAGGATACCTTCGCTCGGATGGGAACATTGCTCTGGCGCAGCAGCGTTGAAATTCTGATCTTTCTTGCCGGCCTCCAGTCGATTCCGCGTTCGCTGTACGAAGCGGCGGAGATGGACGGAGCAACTCCGTGGGAATGCTTCTGGAAGATCACGCTGCCGACGATCTCGCCGATCGTATTGCTTTCTATTATTTACGCAACGATCGATTCCTTCACGGAACCGGACAATCAGATCATGGGGTATATCCGTGAAAGCACCATCACCAGATTGGACTTCTCTTACGGTGCAGCAATTAGCTGGATGTACTTCTTAGTTATTCTGCTTATTATCTTAATCATCTTTTACGTGGGAAGGAGGGTTACTGTCAATGAAGGATCTCAGCGTTAAGCTCTCGAAAGCCACGGGAATGCTGCAAGAAAACAATGTCGGCAAACGCTATACGCAGAAGGGAAAGAATCTCGCATTAAAGATCTTCTCGTATATCGTTCTTATTGAACTAGGCTTCATCTTCCTGCTGCCGCTGCTGTTTATGGTTAGCACATCGACCAAATCGCTAGCCGATCTGCTTGATTCCAGTGTCGTGTGGCTGCCGAATGGCGTGTATTGGGATAATTTCGTCGTAGCGTACAATAATCTTAATTTCGCCGTTACGCTCAAGAACAGCTTCATGATGGCGATCCTGCCAATGATCGGTCAAGTGCTTTCCTGTGCGATTGCAGGGTATGGCTTAGGGCGTTATCAGTTTCGCGGATCGAAGCTGATCTTTGCTCTTGTACTGCTCTGCTTGATCATTCCTCCCCAAACGATCATTATTTCGCTTTACTCACTATTTTCGGAGCTGGAATGGATCAACACCTATCTGCCATTTGTCGTTCCGGCATTCTTTGGCCAAGGCTTGCGCGGGGCATTGTTCATGCTCATCTTCACGCAATTTTTCAAGGGGCTGCCGAAAGAGCTGGATGAAGCGGCTCGGATCGACGGTGCAGGAGCGATTCGCGTATTTCTGACCGTCATGCTGCCACTGGCAAAACCGGCCATGTTCGTTGTCGCGATGTTTTCGCTTGTATGGAATTGGAATGATAACTACATGGCGTCATTCTTCGTGAATTCACCAGAAATGCGCCCGCTTTCGACTCAGCTGGACAGTATGAATGGCACATTCAATATGGGCGGAGGCGTTGAGAACGGACTTAATGAAGCGGTTATGATGGCTGGCTGTATCCTCGTTGTGTTACCACTATTCATTGTTTATATTCTAGGGCAACGTTACTTAGTAGAAGGTGTAGAACGAACGGGCTTGGCAGGGGATTAACACATGGCATAAGAAAGATCCGAATCGCCAAACGGCGATTCGGATCTGCAATGCCGGATCATTCCTCTACACTTGTCTCTTGTTTGCCGCCACAGCTGCCCCGGACGACGAGCTCGGCCGGTATAATGATATGCTGGGTTTGCCGTTCCTTCTTGCGCCCAATCATCTTGAACAGCAGCTTGGATGCCTCGCGCCCGATACTGAACAGATCGGTGCGTATGGATGAGATATCATGGTTCTCGGCTAACTGAGAATTCTCGAAGCTTACGATCGCGATGTCGCCGGGTACGATGAGGCTGCAAGCCATTGCGCGCTTCTTGATTCCGACGGCTTGTATGTCGCGGCCTGCGACAATCGCAGTTGGAGGATCCTTCAGCGATAAGAACCGATCAAGCGCTTCAACGCCGCTTGTTTCCCGGTTATCTCCGATATGGAAATAATGATCATTATACCGGATGTTATTGTCCTTCAAGGCTTCTTTGTAGCCTTCAAAGCGGTCATCCGCAAGTAAGTAATGAAGAGGTCCAGGGCTGACAAATCCAATCTTGCGATGGCCCAGCTTGATCAAATGCGCCGTATTGCGGTAACCGGCTTCGAAATTATCGATATCGACGGTGTCAATCGGTTCGTTATCGAAGAAGCTGCCCATAAATACGAATGGAAACTTCAACTTAATGAGTTCGTAAATCGGTTTGTAATTACGCGTCGGATTGAAAAAAAGGATTCCGTCAACCGCTCTCGTATGAACCAAGGACATCATTTTACTTGCATCATCATCGTCCTCGTTTTGTTCCCAAGCGAGCAGCAGGTTATAATTTTTTTCGTCGATCGACTCACCGATACCTTGAAGCATGTCATTGATTAAATTGTTATCATGAAATGTAAAAATGTTTGATTTGGGATGTGGGACGTAGAGACAAATGTTACCGGATTGTCTTGTTACTAATCCCCGGGCCGAACTGCTTGGATGGTAATTCAAGCGTTCAATGACCTCCATGATCCGCTTCTTCGTCTCGGGAGCCACAGGACCCGTGCCATTGATAGCGAAAGACACCGTGGAAATACTCACTTGGGCTTCTCTCGCGATATCTTTGATGGTCGCCATATTTGTAACCTCATTTTGCGATAAATTAGGTAGAATAAAACGTTTTAAGAACTACTATAGTTATAACATGTATGAATCGGCAATTAAACCCCACCTGATTTAGCATAAGTATATAAAAACGTTTTATATTGATAAATTCAAGGTATTATGGTATTATTAGGGACATCTAGCGGGATATTTTTTATAACGATAAAATGCAAGGGCTTACATTACTTTTTGTGGTAATTTAACTGAAGGGTGGTGGTTTTCTACAAGAATCAGTATTGCATTTTACAAAAACGTTTTAATTCGTTTTGCAATGATTCTTATTCTTAGTTAACCCATCGAGGAGGGGCAGTCCAATGCACGCAATTACTAGAAAAAGTTTATTGATTGCATTAATCGCTATTATTGCTTTTACGCTTGCAGCATGCAGCTCGGGGAACAACGAAAACAAGAATAATTCGACACCACCGGCAAACGAAGGGACTACTAACGAAACGAAGGAACCAGAAGCTGAACCTCCTGTGAAGAAAGATCCTGTTGAGCTGACTGTAGGTTCATGGGCTAGCGAATCGGAACAGAAATCGGTTGAAGACTGGTTTGCTGCCTTCCAGAAGACTCATCCGCATGTAACACTTAAATATATTGCGCTTGAAGGCGATCCGGGTGCAACGGCGCTGACAATGGCGGCTTCAGGCAATATGCCAGACGTTGTCTGGTTAGCGGATGCTCATGTTCGTTCCTTCTACGAGCAAGGTGTTGTCGCACCGCTTAACGATGCATTCGACCGCATGAGCGTCGATCTGAATGATGTCAACCCAGCGATGCTGAGCTATGGCGCGATCGATGGTAACTATTACTTTGCTCCACGTGACCTTAGTCACATGGTCGTGTTTACGAACAAGACCTTGCTTGAACAAGAAGGTATCCCGATGCCTACTGATGGATGGACATGGGATCAATTCGTGGATATCGTCAAACAAGTAACCAAGAAGAATGATGCTGGCGAAACGACGCAATACGGCGTTGATTTTAACTTTAACTGGCTGCCGAACTATATCGCATTCGCCCAAGCTGCGGGTGGAGACTATTTAAACCGTGAGACCATGAAGCTTCAATTCTCTGATCCTAAAGTCATTGAAGGTTTGAATATGTATGCGAATCTAATCAAAGAAGGCTATGCACTCAATCCATTCACACCGTCACCGAATAACTTCGCCGAGGGTAAAGCTGCATTCTTTTTCCATGTAAGACCAGGTGCCAACTCTGTTAAAGATTGGGCTAAAGCGAAGAACTTCCAGTGGGATGTCGTTACCCTTCCTGTTACACCTGTCAAGTATGCAGTCGGCTCCGGAACTTCCGGCTATGCTGCTAACGCGAAATCGAAGCATCTGGAAGAAGCGACGGATTTTGTTGCCTCGCTGCTTACCGCAGAACCGCATAAAGCATTCGGTATGGCAGGCAACGCTGTACCGGTCTTGAAATCATTAGTCAGCGATCCATACTGGAGAAACATTCCAGAGGAAGGCAAGAATGACGATGCCTATATTGCGCATCCGGAGAACGATGTAGGTCGTGATACGGATGTATTGCTGCCAGCAGCAGCAGGTTCTAAACTGTCTAATCTGCTAGCCGATGCATTCATCAAGTATTTCAACGGCCAAGCTTCGCTTGAGGATGCATTGAAAGTCGTTGACGAACAAACCAACGCACTACTCAAATAGTTATTTACATTGACGAAGCTGCAGCAAGTGAAAACAGAGGCATCATACACCAAGAAGGATGAGCAGAATAAGATCGCTGCTCATCCTTCTTTTTCATATTCATATAAATAATCATCCGCACACAAACTCAAAGACCAACATGAAAGCTTTATCACACAAATTATTATTCCAAATGAAGAGAGCTATACTGTCATAATAAGTATATTGTGGTAATATATAATTGTGAAATGTAAGTGCTTACATTTCTGTGGTTACAATCGCTATTATGGGTGGTGGTCCAGCCTTTAGAATTAGAGGCTATATAACTAAAAGCCTATAAAAACATGATTGTGTTACTGTTTATTTATTTTCCGAGGAGGGGTAGTACGATGCAGACAATTACGAGAAAAAGCTTATTGATTGCATTAGTAGCTATTATCGCTTTTACGCTTGCAGCATGCAGCTCGGGTAACAGTAAAAATGAACCCCCAACGAATACACCGCCAAATAATAGCAATACCAATGAGCCTACTAACACCGATAAGGAGCCGGAACCGCCTGCAGAAAAGAAAGATCCTGTTGAGCTGACTGTTGGCAGCTTTGGCAGTGAGTCAGAGCAGAAATCGGTGGAAGATTGGTTTGCAGTCTTCCAAAAGACGCATCCCCATGTAACGCTTAAGTATATGGCGCTTGAAGGCGATCCGGCCAACACTGCGATATCCATGGCAGCATCAGGCAACATGCCCGATGTCGTGTGGCTATCAGATGGTCATGTTCGTACTTTCTACGAACAAGGAATTGTAGCTCCGCTTAACGATGCATTTGACCGTATGGGTGTCGATCTGAATGATGTTAACCCAGCGATGCTGAGCTATGGTGCGATCGAGGGCAACTATTACTTTGCTCCGCGCGACCTTAGTCATATGGTTGTTTTCGCGAATAAGACATTGCTTGAGCAAGAAAGTATCACAATGCCTGCCGATGGATGGACATGGGATCAATTCGTTGATATCGTGAAGCAAGTAACGAAGAAGAATGATGCCGGAGAAACCATGCAATACGGCGTTGATTTTAACTTCAACTGGCTGCCAAACTACATTGCATTCTCACAAGCTGCCGGTGGCGACTACTTAAACCGAGAAACCATGAAGGTTCAATTCTCCGATCCTAAAGTCATTGAAGGATTGAATATGTATGCGAATCTGATCAAAGAAGGCTATGCCTTTAATCCATTCTCAGGTTCACCTAACACATTCCATGAGGGTAAAATTGCATTTTACTTTGGAGTAAGACCGCACGCGAATTCAGTTAAAGATGCTGCAAAAGCTAAGAACTTCCAGTGGGATCTTGTTACGCTTCCTGTAACACCTGTTAAATACGCAGTCGGTTCGGGAACTTCCGGCTATGCTGCCAACGCAAAATCGAAGCATCTGGAGGAAGCGACTGATTTTGTTGCTTCTCTGCTTACTCCCGAAGCTCACAAAGCTTTCGGCTTGGCAGGGAATGCTGTGCCACTCTTGAAATCCTTAGTCAGTGATCCGTATTGGAGAAACATCCCGGAAGCAGGCAAGAATGATGATGTCTATGTTGCTCATCCGGAGAATGATGTAGGCCGTGATACCGACGTGCTGCTGCCTGCAGCGGCGGGTACGAAAATTGTAGGCTTGCTTGGCGACGCATTCTCCAAATATTTGAATGGTCAAACCTCGATAGAGGATGCTTTGAGGGCCGTAGATGAACAAGTAAACGCACTGATAAAATAAACATCGTTCATACAGCGGTAAATAGATCACCAATCAAAAATGGTTGAGCAGAGAAACTCTGCTCAACCATTTTTCTTATATTTTGCCGCCCATTGTTTTCTTCAGCAAGAAAGGGGTGACCAGGGTCGTAATAATGACGGCTATGACGAGTACGGTAAAATACTTCTGCTCCAGCAGCCCGGCCTGAAGGCCGATCGTAGCGATAATTAATGCGACCTCTCCGCGGGAAACCATCCCTGAACCAATCCCGATTGAGGAACGGGTAGAGAATCCGGTCAAGCGGGCACCGATCCCGGAACCGACCAGCTTGGTTAGAATTGCGACTATGGTAATAACAATCAGCAGCCAGATTTGATCGCCGATTCCCTTGAAGGAAACCGAGAAACCGACGCTTACGAAGAAGATCGGAACGAAGATCGTGTAGGCAATGGGCTCCAGCTTATGCTCAACTTCCTCTTTATAATTCGTTTGCGAGATGGCAAGGCCTGCCGCGAAAGCGCCAATGATGCCGGCTACGCCAAATTGTTCCGCGACATAAGCGAGGAAGAAGCACACAATGAGGCCGGCGCTTATGACCGACTCCGTTACGCGAAGAGGCGCCAACCATCGCATGACCCATTTAATCCCCTGCCATATGAACAAGCCTACGAGAAGGAAGAACACGAATTTCTTCCCGACGACTAAGGCCAGATTCACATCCTGACCGCCGAAGATACTCATGACGAATGCAAGGAGAACGACTACCAGGATATCGTCAAGTATGGCAGCGCCGAGAATGGTTGTGCTTTCGCGGCTCTTTAACAGACCCAAATCCTTGAGTGACTGAACGGATATGCTGACTGAAGTAGCCGATAATAGCAAACCCAGAAATACTGAATGCGATGTTTCCATTCCGATTGCAAGTCCAATAAGGTATCCGCCTAGGAAGGGGAGAATGATGCCTCCAGTGGCAACGGCCAATGAAGATTTGAAGGAACGCTTCAGATCATCCATGTTCGTCTCAAGCCCCGCCATAAACATAAGCATCAGCACGCCGATTTCACTCAGTTCATCAATAATAGTGGAGTTGGTCACCCAACCCAGCATTGCAGGTCCGATGATAATGCCGATCAGCAGCTTACCCACAACGGCTGGTTGGCCGATCCGGACACTCAAGTCGCCCGCAAGCTTTGTAGCCAAAATAATAATTAAGATGGTTAAATAAAACATAACATTCCCCCTGTGCGTTCTCAATGACATGACTATTTTACCCAAAAAAGACAAAAAGGAGCCTGCGGTGTGCAGGCTCCTCCAATTAAAACGTATTGTGTTTTTATAAGTAATGCTTATATTATAGCACAGCGTCCTGAAGGGGTAAAGGGGTTTCGCACCCCCGAATACAGGATATTATTTTCGTGAATAATGGGGAATAGAAAGGAGTAGAAGTCGATATGCGAATATTACTGAAGGTTATTCTAATCGTAACGGCCATACTTATTATTTCTCATCAGGACGCTTATGCTGCCGATCTATCACCGAAAGCCCGGGCGAGTCTCCAGCGTTTAATGAAGGAAAGCCGCAGTCCGTTAGAAGTGTACTGGAACGACACGATGAACACGCCTTCTATACTGAAGGGCGAATTGTCGAGGCCCTCGAAGCATACGCCTGAATGGATTGCTTATAAATATTTGAATAAAACGAAAGCGCTGTACGGTATACAATTTCCAAACCGGGATATGAAGATAATCGGGGTGGATCGCAGTCATTCCGGCCGCATTCGTGTCTCTTTGCAGCATCTATTGTATCGAACGCCTGTCTGGGGGGACAGCATGATGATTGAGATCGACGATGATGGCGTCATCCGTCAGGTGCAGAGCCGGATTCATCCTTATATGGAGAAAAAACTCTTTTATCGTCCGATGCATGCTTCCGTTTCGTTCAAGAAAGCGGCTGCTATTGCAGAAGATGTATTTCAAAAACGGGAGGTGGCCGTCGAAGAGATGGACATCATAACCTATTACCTCCCTACGCGCCCAGGAACTCCGCTAATCTATGCTGTCATGGTTCGAAATCAGGATACCGGCGTGGAGACTACCTTGTTTATTCATGCCGTGACCGGGCGTGTGATCGACCCCAATCCATTATAAGGACCTCTAAGACAAGAGGAGCGGAGGTCTACTAGTGAGCTTACTGCCACTAGCCCGGCGGCAGTGAGGTGTGCCCTGTTACCGCGTAGCTTTCCAGCCATCGAATCGCGAAAGTACTTAATGTCATTAATCGTACAAGCGTGGACGAGGTCGCAGCGTCTGACTTCTCGCCATTAGGTGCTCGATTTAACCAAGCGCGTATGATTGTTTTATCCGCTTCTGAACCGTTTGTTCATGAATAAACTGATGCGATAAAACGCGAGGAGCGGGTGATAAACGGCTTGCAAGGAAAAGCAGCATTCGAGCTGCTGATGCCAAGATATGATTTTGCCCAAATCGTGTTAGAGTAAACGTAGAAGCAGCCAATAAGCAGGAACAAACAAAGAAGATGAATCCGCCGATTCATCTTCTTTGTTATATCTTATGATTCTAGTGGGCAGCATCCGGCATATTCAAGGTGCATAATCCGGTGGTTACCCCACCCGCGGCGATAGTCAACAAGGAAAGAATAAACGTATCCTCGGGGAGAAGGAGTGCCCCTGCGCTGACAATGATACCGTCCATGATGAAAATCATAACCCCGATATTCATTGGTATAAACCGCGAAATATAATGCGCGAGCAGATCTAACCCGCCTGTGCTGCAGTCGAACCTTAGCATGATGCCCAGACCAAGACCGATCAGAGCACCTCCCAGGATCGACCGGGTGATCGGCGTCCATTCAATATAATAAAGAAAATAGTAATGATACGGCTCGAGCAGATCAATCAGATAACTGGAGAGCAGCAGACCGATCACACTGGTATAGATCGTCTTATGGTTATGGCGCCATATGAAAACAAAGATCGGAATGCTCAGAAGCAGCATGACCAGCCCGACTTTTATTTTAAACAAGTAATTGAGAATGAGCGAAATTCCGATTAAGCCGCCGTCCAATACCTTTAATGGCATTAAGAAAAAATTAATGGCGATGGCGATGAGGAAGCTGCCGCTAACGATCGCTGCTATTTTGGGTAGCGTGAGCATGGTAACCTACCTGCCTCCTGTATGGGCTGTCCTATATATATGCTTGTTCGATGTGCATTCATGACGATTTCGAAGGAATTCCTATATAGAGCCTAACTTACAATCAACAGCTTTATTAGGTATAATATACGAAGCATTGGAGGACTGAAGACCATCCTGCGGTGTAAGAAGCTTATCCGCACCCGTGGAGTTCAACCATAGAAAGGGAATTTTCGAATGAACACTCAACAATTGGATCAATTGAAAAAGATGCGTAATGAAATCACACGATTCATGCTCAAATACAAATTTGCTTTGGAAGAGATGGAGACGAAAATTGAGATTCTAAAAGAGGAGTTTCAATCCCTTCACGATTATTGCCCGATTGAGCATACGAACACGAGATTGAAAACGCCGGAGAGCATCATGAAGAAGCTGATTCGTAAAGGCGGAACCATTGCGATTGACTCGATCGAGGAATATGTCAAAGATATTGCCGGACTGCGAATTACCTGCTCATTCATATCGGATATCTACCGGGTAAGTGAGATCCTGCAGAAGCAAAGCGATTTGAAGATTCTTCAAGTCAAGGATTATATCAAAAACCCCAAATCCAATGGATACAAGAGCTTGCACTTATTAATCGAAGTCCCTGTATTCTTATCCGATCGGGTAGAGAACGTATGTGTCGAGATTCAAATACGAACGATCGCGATGGACTTCTGGGCAAGCCTGGAACATAAAATTTTTTACAAATATAATCGTTCCGTCCCCCAGCATCTGCTCGAAGAGATCAAGGAAGCGGCGGATACGGCAAATGCGCTTGATCAACAGATGGAGCGATTGATGCAAGAGGTTCAATCGATCAAAGATTTGCAGCATGAGGATACGGAGAGAGAACTTAGGAGCATCACCATTAATAATCAGAAGTTTAACCTTCCCGAAGCATTATTGGAGATATTAGGGAAAGAATAAGACAGGAATTCCGGTAGCTGTCTGCACAGTTCGAACATAAGAACGCCTTGTCGATAAATAGTTGATTACAGTGGCATGAAGTGACAAACACCGCAGGCTGGATCTGTTAGCATAGAGTTCATCTCACTGAAAAAAGGGAGCTGAACTGATGCAGCGCGTAATGGATCAAGTGTTTGAGAATGAAACGATTGTTTTTGATGGATTTCATTTTATTGGATGTTCGTTTATAAACTGTATTCTAATCATTACCTCGGGTACCTTCGACTTCGATCGCTGCTCGTATCGTGGATCGACCTTCTATGTTGACCCTAGTCTGTCGATCTTTGATGTGAAGCAGTCCCTATATGAGGATGCAGATCTCCATTCGCTCGAAGAAAGCCACAGTCTAGATGTCGTCGAAATTCAACGATGAGTGGACGGCACTACAGAAATAAAGGGTTTCAACAGTCATTATCGAATTATTAGGCAGAGCGCCTTCAACGGTGGTCTGTCTTTTTCATGCATCGAAGTAAATGGTGAAGGGAGAGTTTCTTCATGAAGTATCGCAGACTTGGCAAAACAGAGCTTCGCGTTTCCATTATTGGCGTAGGCACCTGGCAGTTCGGCGGCGAATGGGGCAAGCAGTTTACACAGGAGGAAGCAGATGCGATATTGGACCGGGCATCCGAGCTCGGAATCAATCTCATTGATACGGCGGAGTGCTACGGCGACCATCTGTCGGAGCAATTCATCGGCAGCTATCTGTCGCGGCGTAACCGGGATCAATGGGTTGTCGCAACGAAATTCGGCCATCACTTTCATGAACGCTTCACGAGAACGGACAATTACTCGGCAGATGACGTCGTCAATCAGCTGGATGCTTCATTGAAAGCACTCCAGACGGAATATATTGATTTGTATCAGTTCCACTCCGGACCTGATGCGGCTTTTGATAATGATTCCTTATGGACCGTGCTCGATAAACAAATTCAGGCTGGTAAAATACGGCATCTTGGTACTTCCATCGGGAATAATGGCAACATCCATCAGACGAATGCTTCTACCGAGGTGGGGTCACAAGCAATTCAAGTGGTCTATAACCGGTTAGACCGGGTGCCTGAAGAGGAAGTATTCGTCTCTTGCGAGCGGCAGGACTTAGGTGTTCTCGCACGAGTGCCGCTGGCGAGCGGCTATCTTAGCGGCAAATATAAGCCTGGCGCTGTCTTCGATGCAACCGATGTGAGGCATCGCCATGATAAGGAGATTACCGAGCGCAAGCTGAAGGAGGTTCAGCGGATCCAGCAGGAGGAAGTGCCGGCAGGAGTCGATATGGCCTCGTGGGCGCTGGCTTGGTGCTTGAAGCATCCAGCTGTTACGGCAGTAATTCCGGGCTGCAAAAACCCCGAGCAGGTGACGGCTAACGCTAGAGCTGCCGAACTGACAGAGGATGATCATCCGCAAACCTGGAACCGGTAAGCATCCGCATAGCCGGATCGGATAACCCGCTCTCAAGAGCGGGTTATTTCCGTATACCCTAGCGTTCTCTCTTGAGAGCCGACTTGAAGGGTGCAGTATACCAGAGGATAAGATGAAGGAGGGGGAAACAGTGGAGCCGAAATGGTTGGAATGGGTGAAGCAAATCCAGTCTATCGCTCAGATTGGGTTGACATATGCCAAGGACCCGTATGACGTTGAACGATATGAAGCGCTTAGACAGCTGAGCATTGAGATGGTGTCTACTTACACGTTCATGGAGAAAGAGCAGGTTGAGCTTGTTTTTGCTAATGAAAAGGGGTATGCCACACCTAAGGTGGATATACGCGGCGTTGTTTTTCATCAAGGCAAGCTGCTTCTGGTGCGTGAAAAAGGGGATGGAGCCTGGGCATTGCCTGGAGGGTGGGCGGATATCGGATATTCCCCCTCGGAAATAGCTGTGAAAGAGATTAAAGAAGAATCCGGATTTGATGTCAAACCCGTTCGGCTGCTGGCTGTCATGGATAAAAAGAATCATGATCATCCGCCTGAGCTCTACCATGTGTATAAGTTCTTTATCGAATGCGTTATCATCGGCGGAGAAGCAAAGACTGGCCTGGAAACAAGCGGTGTGGATTTTTTTGATGAACATCACTTGCCTGAGCTGTCGTTGGAAAGAAACACGGTGAAGCAGATTCAGACGATGTTTGAATTCTTACATGATACTGGCAAAAGTGTCATTCTTGATTAGAACGAAGCGCATGCTCCAACCCCCGAACCGCATTTCAGGGTATTCCCCGACTTACAAGCAATGGCTGATTCGATACAATAGAAGGTATAGAACGGGTCGGGTGTATCACGAAGGGACGGGAAAGCATGAGTACGACACTTGTTGAATATGGAAGCCGGGCGGATCTTCTGGAACGGTTTCGGATGGAGACGGGAAGTCAATTCGCCGCGCTAGCAGAAGCCCTCAGTTTACAAGGAACCATGAAGTGGACAATCATTCTCGGTAATCGTAATGATCGTGTCGCTCTGATGACAGTCAAGGCCGGGTCAGGCTTAGCGGGCATGGCTAGACGTCTTGGCATCATGTGTCATTCCCGGCGAGGCAAGCTCGGTAATCATTCGGTACCGGAATGCCCTGTTATGTTAGCGGAGCAGCTGCAGGAAGCGGCTGCATTCCCGATCGTCGCAGCAGGCTTAAGAGCGACCGCAGGTGTCCTGTATATGGGCAGGCGATCGGGGGAGGAGTATGCCTCTTCGGATATTGAAGCCGGCTTGCGTTATGCAAACGCTCTCTCATCCCAACTGAATCCAGCCTTCCCAGCAGGTGATAGCAATTGCTATAATGAGGGGAATAACGTTCATTGAACCGGGGTGTGGAAGATTGATTTCAATTATCATTGTGGATGATCATGCTGTGGTCCGTTCCGGACTGAAGCTCCTCTTAAGCGAGAAAGAAGATATGACGGTCGTTGGCGAAGCATCCGAGGGTGATGAAGCCATTGCGCTAGCCGGGCAGCTGCGGCCTGATGTTGTATTGATGGACCTGAGCATGCCGCATGGGAAAGACGGACTTACGGCAGCGAAGGAACTCAGCCAGATTCTCCCGGATACTGCGGTCCTCATCTTAACGATGCATGACGACGACGAGTATTTGTTCCGGGCCATACAGGCCGGAGCCTCCGGCTACGTATTGAAGAGTGCGCCCCACGAGGAGCTGGTGACCGCAATACGAACGGTGGCGGGGGGGAACGCCTATTTATATCCAACCGCGACGAAGCGGCTCATGAGTGAATATATGGATTGTTTTCAGGCAGGCAGCAATCAAGACCAATATGATACGCTGACTACGCGAGAGAAGGAGATTCTCTCCCTGGCTGCCAAGGGCTATGCGAACAAAGAAATAGCCGAGCAGCTCTTTATTAGCGTGAAGACGGTGGAGACCCATAAGAGTAATGTCATGGAGAAGCTTGGGCTGCGTTCAAGACCGGATCTGATTAAGTACGCGGTGAAAAAGGGGCTGTTGAATTATGAATAATTCATGGGACCGCACCGAGTCGGAATTAATTGGACCTCGTGTCAAAGGTCTGCTCGCACGCATCGAGGAGCAGATCGGCGATGAGAATTTCCGCCATGAGCTCAAACACTCTCTGAAGCAATTGGCTGATGTCAAATTTGCTCTCGATGAATCCTCAATCGTCGCCGTTACGGACCGGAAGGGCAAAATCATCTATGTGAATAATAAGTTTTGCGATATATCCAAGTACAGCCGGGAAGAATTGATTGGGAAGGATCATCGTATTATCACTTCCGGCCATCATACGAAGGAATTTATGAGCACCCTTTGGGAAACGATCCTATCCGGTAACGTATGGACTGGCGACATCAAGAATCGGGCAAAGGACGGGAGCTATTACTGGGTTCATACGACGATCGTTCCCTTTCTGGATGCGCAAGGACTCCCCTATCAGTTTCTGGCAATCCGCAATGAGGTGACGCGGCTGAAGAAGGTCGAGGAGGATTTACAGCACATGATGGCGCAGGTGATGCGCATTCAAGAGGAGGAACGGCGCAAGTTTTCACGTGAGCTTCATGACGGAATCGGACAAAGCTTGTTCTCGCTCCTCATTCAGATTGATCGAATCTCATCTGCCAAGGATGCGGGTGAAGAGAATATGGTACAGCTTCGGAACCATATCGTCGGGATTATGGAGGAGGTAAGGGGCTTGGCATGGGAGCTTCGCCCTTCGGTATTGGATGATCTCGGCGTTGTTCCTGCAATTCGATCGTATATCGACAATTATAGTGATCATTACGGTATACAAGTGAAGCTCGAGTGCAGCCTTCGCAACCGGCTTCATGCGCAAGCAGAGACGGCCGTCTACCGTATTATTCAGGAAGCGCTCACCAATATTGCCAAATACGCGGACGTCTCTGAAGCGGAGGTGTCCATAACCGAGTCCGATACGGAGGTTGTCGCGCGAATTGCTGATCGGGGCGCTGGTTTCGATACAACCTCAAGAAGCAGCGGCGTTGGGTTATTCAGCATGGAAGAACGTGCGAGAGTTGTCGGGGGCCGATTTGAGCTGACCTCCGAGCTTGAGCGTGGCACGGTCATTACATTCACAATCTTGAAGCAGCTGTGATTAATCTCACAGCAGTTCAGCCAGACATCGCGTACAGTATTCTCAAAGGGTTTGTCATACCAAGCTGAGGGGGATACGTAACGATGATGAGGATGGAGGCTGAACTGGAGCCATTAGATTCGGCTAGAACGAGTGCATTCCTTATGCTGGTTATTCAATTGAAGACGGATCATGATTGCTTGAAGGAGAAGGTAGACGCCTTATATGAACGGAGTATGAGTGCGGCAGCATCCCCAATGTCCTCTACGATGTTCCAGACACTGGAGCAGCTCCGTTCTGAATCTGCCCATCTCGTTAGTGAGCTGGATCGCCATGCGAAATGGGAGGATCAAGAGCTGTTTCCGATTATTACGAGCTACTTCAAGAAGAAAATCGAACCGACGATGATGCCGTCCATCTGGGTGCTCGAGAAGGATCATGAGCTCGCGCTTCAATTCTTCGATACGTTCTTGGAGCTCAGCGGCTCCATGCTTAGCATGCTGAAGCGGGGAATGGAACGATACGATGTCCACATGGCTCAGCAGCTTAAGCAAGCCACGGATCATTTAACGCAAGGCTGCCTGATTTTGAAGGGGCATTTTCATATGGAAGAGGACGTCCTGTTCCCGCTCGTAGGTGAAATACTAACGGATATCGATTATTTATTTTCTTAGCAGGCTGTTGGTTGATGATAGGCCAGTCCATGAGTAATTCTCATAGGCTGGCCTATTTGTTAATGATCTTCATCGTTACGATGTGATGAAGATCATAGCCCGTCAAGGCGGTTACCTTTACCATTAGATCAAGAAGAGTGAAAGAGGTTACATTCCGTTGCGGTGGAAGCGGCGTAGAAGGGAGCGATGCCTTTGCTGTCCGGTATCATATTGGCAGGCGGGGATAACCGGGGGATGGAAGGGAAGAATCGGGCACTGCTAGAGCTCGGTTCAAAGACGTTTCTAGAACGACAGTTATCTGAGATGCGAAAGTGCTGCAATGAATTGATTATCGTCACCAATGATCCCTTTCCGTTCATGAGAGTGGTTGATCGGGAGGTGCGAATCATTACGGACTTTTACCCGGGTAACGGTGCTGTTGGCGGCATACATGCAGGCTTGGCATTAGCGAAGAATCCATATATCTGGGTCGTTGGCGGTCATATGCCCTTTATATCGGCCGCGGCAGCCCAGCTCATGCTGGCATCGATGGCGGATGGCTGTAATGCTGCAATTCCTAGCGTTGCGAACCGTGTGTACCCGCTCCATGGATTGTATAAGAAGCAATGCTGCGAAAGTATTGAAAGGCTGATGGATACAGGCAGCACCTCGATCGCAGCTCTTCTGGATGCGCTTCAGTGGTGTGAAGCGGGGGAGAATGTGTTTCAGATGAATCAAATCGACTGCCGGTTTGTTGTTGAGGTCCACACCCTGGTGGATTACGAGCGTCTGGTGAGGGAATCAGAAGCGGTGAATCGTGAAGCTCAACCGGATATTTCGCTATCTTCCTCCTGGACGTAGGGGAATACCTAAGGCAATTTTCAGTGAAGTCCCCGATATCCTTTCCCGCTTACCCGCGTTATGATAGAAGCAATTAGATCGAACGGGAAGCGGGGAATGCTCAGATGGAAGCATTGAAGAATCGGGTAGAAGGAATCGTTCCAGTCCTATCGGAAGAGAGCTTAATTAAACTGGAGAGCATCATGTATACGCGAAGCTTGGAGAAAGGATCGTTCCTGTTCCGGGAGAGCGATCCTGCAGACAAATTGTTTTTTATCAAACAAGGACGGGTACGGACAACGAAAACATCCGACAGCGGAAGAATATTGACGATGTATCTTCACCAGCAAGGGGATTTGATCGGTCAGATGGATCCCTTTCACGATTCGGTTCACAATTTCAGCGCTGAAGTGACCGAGAATAGTAAGATCGGAATTATTCAACGGAAAGACCTGGAGGTTCTGTTGTGGCAGAATTCCGATCTGGCGCTTGAATTCATGAAATGGATGGGTCTTATGCATCGGATGACACAGACCAAGTTTCGCGATCTGATGATGTTCGGCAAAACGGGAGCTCTCTGCTCGATGCTGATTCGCCTTAGCAATTCTTATGGAACGACGAAAGACGGCCGCATTCATATTGAACTCAAAATGAACAACACCGAGATGGCGGATATGATTGGCGCAACCCGAGAGAGTGTCAACCGTATGCTCGGGGATCTGAAAAAGGAGCATGTTCTCGAAATTCATGACGGTTGCGTCATTATTAATGACATTAATTACTTGCGTGACGTCTGTCATTGCGAGAATTGTCCAAAAGAAATCTGTAGAATGTAAATTTAACCCCATTAAGTATCCGACAGACCCCGAACCTCCGCCACGTGCGGCGATTGGTTCGGGGTTAATTTGATTTTCTATACGCAACAAAAAATTCATCCTGCACGTCTCTAGCATAAAAGGTGGTGCAGGTGTGAAAAAGTGGATATTGATATGCTTTCTGCTGATGGTACTTTTCCCATCTACTAGCTCAGCTCTAGACTGTGCGTACAACGAAAGAACACTTGAGGAGGAAATGGAGCATTATGACGGTGTAATACTAGCATCCGTTGTGAAAGTGGATCAAGGCAATCCTAGCAATCTGCTTCATCTGGAGGTCATAGCCAGCTACAAAGGGGTCGTTACAGATCCGCTAATCGTGAAAGAAAATTCCACTTGGGGCCCATCACTCGGAAGTAGTGGAACAGGCGGCAAGTATCTGTTCTTTCTGAAGGAGTCGCCCAGTGGATGGGAAATTCCATTATGCGCACCCTCCATGTTAGAAGCCGATGCATCGGCGGGAGAACTCGCTTTTCTAAGCAGCCAAGAAATTTCGGTGAAGCGTACTGCTCCCGAAGACCCACAACCAACTTCGTGGACGTGGATTGCCCTATCGATTGTCATCGTAGGTGCCATCGCGGTGCTCGGGGTCAGGTATGTGAAGAAACGCCAGAGGTGAGCGTCAGTCTAACTCATTACGGTTCCAGATATCGTCTAGTTCAGGGAGAAGAACAACGCTTTCTTGCTCGTTCGGATCCGTACGGGCGATTATGACAGTACAGGATTCGGAGTCACTTGGATTATAGGGCAGGTGAGGAGTTCCCGCAGGAATATAGACAAAATCGCCAGCGTCAATTTCCATATGCTGCATCAGGTTTTCTCCGTACCACATGGCAGATTTGCCTTGAATGACATAAATAGCGGTTTCATGATTTTCGTGAAGATGTGCTTTCGCACGGACTTCTGGAGGAATCGTAAGCAGATGCATGCAGATTCCTTCGGAGCCGACGCTTTCCTTCGATATCGCCTCTCCGTAGTCCAACCCTTGCTTACCACGGTATATTCTTGTAGACCGAACGACTCTGCACCTGCGCTGTGTATTCATCTCTTTATTGCACCTCCGAGGTTAATGAAGCATTACCACATGATATGAAGGAGAACATGGAAAAGACCGCCGATATGGCCGGAAGCTCATGCATTCTGAAGGCACATGATAGCTCATTCCTTCTCATTCGTTCCGATTGGCAGCAAGTTGGACTGTTCATGGAATCTACATAGGTTTGCCCTCACGACAAAAGGGAAATTTAGTAAAATATAAGAGAGGAACCACGGTTATTCGGGAGGAAGCTTTCCGATTGTTGTGACTTTGATACCCAATGAAAAGTCTAATGAGGTGATGAGTGGATGTTTCTATGGTTCAAGAAGAACGGCAATAAACATCAACAAGTTAACCCCGACCCCCAAGACAATCAAACAGTAACAGCTAAACCTGATCCAATGGGCATAACCGAAGAGGATATTGAGCATGAGCTTGCAGTAAGTCCCGTCCAATTCTGGAATTCCGGCAGCTCTGCCCAGGATTGGATTGGAGAGATGTACAACGAGCAGCTGAAGAAAGGCGCTTTCGATCATTTGCCCGGTAAAGGCGAAGCCATTGAAATTTCATCCGGCGATGTTATGAGCGGCATACTCAAGCATGCCAATGTCCTGCCCGATTGGCTAACTCTTCAGCATGAAATAAGGGATCAAATCCATCTTCTTATCCGTTCCAATCCAAAGGATGAGCATACATGTATTCAAGAGCTTCAAGCAATAAATAAGAAAATCAGGTCATACAATCACAAGGTGCCGAGCACCATTTTACAGAAACGGCAGATCACCAGGGATAATATGGAGCAGCAGCTGCAGCTCTGGCTGTAATCGAAAAATTCATACTTGGTTCACATCCTCCCCCTCATAATGAAGGTATCGAGGTCAATCCTGGCTCTCGTAAAATTCAATGATGGAAGCGGGGGAGGAAGATGGGAACACGTAAGTACGGGAGGCATTTCGTCTGGCTAATTTTGATCATTATGCTAATGGCCGGATGTACCTCAAATTCTTCGGTTAACAAGGAGGGAAATGAAGGAGAAGGCAGTAACGCAAGTATGGAAGGCCACGTTAAAGTGTTATATGAATGGCCGCAGGATGAATCGTTGTATGCTCGAATCGTTGAAAGCTTCAATAAAGAATATCCGAACATTAAGCTGGAATTTATCCGGTCGCAAGGCGGGGATTATCTGAACGTTCTGGTGGCATCCGGCGAGGCACCCGATATCGTGACATCGAGTCCCAATACACCCAATTGGATTGCCAACGGACTCATTAAGGAATTATCCCCATATATGGAAGCGGATCCGGATGTCCATAAAGAACTATTTTATGAACCGGCCTATTCACGGCATGCTGCTGCGGATGGCAAGATATGGGGTCTCCCTTGGCAGGTCGATCCAAATTTCGTTCTTGTATATAATGAGGCCATCCTACAGCAGTATGGGATAACCGAGATTCCGAAGATGAATAGTTTAGCGGAATTCGGAGCCTTCCTACAACAATTCTGGATTGTCGAGAATGGTCAGCAAGTGATGACTACGATTCTGCCGCATGAAACCTTCGGTGCATTGAATACCCTGCAGACCTATGCTTATCTAAACGGTGCGACAACGGAAACCTTCTATGATCCTGCAGCCAAGAAGGTCAATTTCAATGATCCATTAATCGTGAAAGCATTGGAATTTCTAGTGGAATTCAAACGAACCCATATCGATGACCAGCGAATGAGCAAACTGAATGCGACTCTTCCGGAGGGCTCCAGCCGAATATTGAGCGATAAAGCTGCCGTAGATATCGCAATCACCGGCTGGGTGGAGGATTGGGTCAAGCAAAATCCGAATCTGAAGTTCCAATCGATGCCCGCCGATTCGTTATGGCTTGGCGGCTCTGGATTGAACATGGTCGCAAGCAAGGAAGATAATAAGGCCGCGTGGATCGTCATGAAGTGGCTTACCTCCAGCAATGCGGGAGCGGCGGCATTAACGAATTCGAATTTTGTATCCGGCAAAGTCGCCAACCCTGTGATGGAAGAAAAGGTCGGTAAGGATCCCGTATGGCAGGTGACGCATGATATCTTGACGAATGCCAAGCGAAGTCATCTCGAATCATGGGTACCTGTCGACTTCTCGAAGGAATTTAACGAGAAATGGCAGGAGGTTATCTACCAAGGGACGTTGGAACCCAAGGCATTCTTGGATCATATGACAACATATATTCAAGCTCTTATTGACGAAATGAAGTAGCGAGGGTTATAGGAGATAGTGGGTTAGAGTCGTACCAACGGGTGCGGCTCTATGTTTATTTGAGGCGATTTCTGATAATTTCGAGCATATGACCAGAGTGTCATTTGTGATAAATTATAGAAACTAGTCCAGCATACAACCCCGACAAAACATCAGATACGATCATGGAGGTGAGATTTTGTGATTCGCAGAGTCAGGAGATTCCACGATAGCGGCAGGGAAGATGAACAGGATGGAATTCCCGAGAGCTATCGGCCAAGCCGAGTGACGAAAGCATTCAAAGTAGTTCAAGGAAGCATGGCGGATGAAGTTATGGAGGTGGTAACCATGAATGAAGGTCAGGCGGTAATCACCGTCATCGAGAGGCCGATGATGAAGGCGGTTGTGCGGAGGACGCTGCAAAGTCAGCGGGATGTAAGGCAGGCATGGCAGGAAGTTGAACTGGGGATGATGAATCATCCGGATGTCCTCCATAAGGAGCAAGGCCTCGTGTTTATTCCGGAATGGCAGTGGGCAGCAGGTGTTGAGACGCTCTGGGTAGGCGTGGAGGTCGGATCGCTGGATCATGTTCCCGAAGGATTCGAGATAATTACAATACCATCCAGGACATTTGCGAGAACGACAGTATGTGGAGACCGCGGTCAAATGGACCGTACCTATGCTGCCATATGGAGCTGGTTTGATACGGCAGGTTATGAACGAGATATGAGTGAAGGATCCTATGGGTATGAACTCAATCGGCTCGCACCGGTCAATCCGTTTCATATTCCCGCGGATGAAATCAATCATTTTGATTTCGACGTCTACGCGCCGATTATTGCAACTTAATCCTTTCTCAAGCTGCCGCGGCAGCTTTTTTTAATATAGTGGAGCAAAAATCAGGAAATTCTTTTACAATGGTTAATAGGTTTAATGCCACATGAGGCTCTAGTAGATCCTCCCCTAAGTATTAGGATGATTTATGGCCGCGGAGTAGAGGGAAGAGGAGGCAATTAGGAATGGAACAGCACGAAGCAGATCGCAGGGAGGTCTTAAGCGAGGCTGAACGTTTTGCCAAGTCGGTGCTTGAGCATGATCGAACCGGTCATGATTGGTGGCATGTTCACCGAGTCGTCAAGCTGGCCGAACGAATGGCCCCCGAAGAAGGGGCAGACGTCTTCATATGTATACTGGCCGCATTGCTGCATGATGTTGCGGACGAGAAGCTTAACGAATCTAAGGAGCTTGGACTTCGAAAGGTTGGCGAATGGCTCGCGACCCAACCGCTCGAGGTGGAGGAAGTGGAGCATGTTATGGAGATTATCTCGACCATGTCCTTTAATGCAGGGTCGAATCCTCCGATGCGTACGTTGGAAGGAAGAGTGGTCCAGGACGCGGACCGGCTGGATGCGATAGGAGCCATTGCGATAGCGAGAACCTTCGTGTATGCGGGATGGAAGGGGGATCCTATCCATGATCCGGAGCTGCAGCCGCGACATGCGATGACGCCGGATGAGTATCGACATGGGAAGAGCTCGGCAATCAATCATTTTCATGAAAAGCTGTTAAAGCTCAAGGACCGGATAAACACGGCCTCCGCCAGACGGATCGCAGAGGAACGCCATCGTTATATGGAGCAGTATGTGGAGCGTTTCTACCAGGAGTGGGAAGGCAACGCCTGAACCGTAGATAACGAGTACAGTAGGCAAAATCTCGAAACTTAACGTATGGGATAGGAGAAACAACTTCATGATGCCTCTTAGTAAAAACATGAATCCGGCTCGGCCCGTGACATTAGTCGCGATTGTAACCGCCCTAACCATATTCGGGGACGCTATGCTGTATGTGGTGCTTCCAATCTACTGGAAAGAGGTAGGACTAACGGCGCTCTGGCAGGTGGGCGTGCTGCTTTCCATTAATCGCTTCGTTCGTCTCCCGTTGAACCCGTTTATCGGATGGCTATATAACAAAATGTCGCTTCGAACGGGCCTTCTCGCTGCCGTTCTTCTGGGAGCCTTCACAACAGTGGGCTATGGAATTTGGAAGGGGTTCGCCGCCTGGCTCGTTCTTCGTTCCTTATGGGGCATTGCATGGTCATTGATGCGAATAGGAGGCTATTTGACGGTCATCAACTACTCGGACGATACGAACCGCGGATACTTGATGGGGAAGTATAACGGGTTATGGCGACTGGGGAGTATGGTCGGTGTATTGTTCGGCGGTGTATTGACGCCCGTATTCGGCTTTGAATTCATGTCCATCTTTTTTGGTATATTAGCTTTTATCGGCGTTCCGCTTATTCTGATTTCGATTTCATCCAAGGCCAAGAAATATGGCTCTTCTAACATTCCGTCCGCACAGGAAAGCAAAGGCATATGGTCAAAGCCAGTTACGAAAATGATCATCTGCGGACTATTGATTTCGCTGCTGCATGCCATATTCGGCTCCACTTTAAGTCTGGTCATTGACCTTAATCACTCGGGTACGGTATGGCTGTTCGGGATATTAATAACCAGCACTGCGTTGGGCGGAATCCTGCAAGCGGTTCGCTGCGCGTGGGAGCCATTCTTGGCAACGTGGTTCGGGCACCGCTCTGATGGACCAAGAGGAAGGCTTCCATTATTTATCCTCTCCTTGGTTGGGGCTGCCGCAGGGTATGCGTTAATGCCATGGCATATGCCGATCTATGCTTGGATAGCAATCGTCATATTCATTATGGTGACGATGACGGTCACGTCGACGCTGATGGACGCGATGGCGACAGACGTTGCTCGGCAATCATCTGTAATTGCGGTCATGACGGTCTATTCGGTCTCGACCGATCTGGGGGCGGCGATAGGGCCAACACTGACATTCTGGGTGATCGATGCTCAATACGGGATGCAGGCGATCTTTATCGGTTCTGCTGCTGCTTTTCTATTAATCGGATTATGGTATCGCAGGGAGCTGCTCGAACAAATGCATACCGCTATGCTCAAAATATATAAATAGTAACGATCATCGACCGTTCTTCCGAGAATGAGAGTCTGCATAACAAGAACAACCGGCTGCATAAGCGCAGCCGGTTGTTCTTGTTTCTTCTTACCCTTTGGCGTGATAAACCGAGGAATGAACCGTGTTGGTGTTCGTTGTCCGCGAGCTATGGGCGATAAGAAACTGAGCAGCGTAATAGGTGGTCATGATGAGTGGTCCAGAGTAAGAGACATCGGAGATAAACATGTTCCAGGATAAGATGGAATCCGAAACCATGAATAACAGACTGCCTATAATCGCCCACGTATTCCCGGTCATGATCGCAGACCAGCCCATCAATGATATGACGATGAGGTAAGCGAGAACAGGTGCGATCAATCCCTCTTTGCCATCATGAACCAGCGCTGACACGAGCTGCATACTCATAAATACCGCGAATGCCGTAATAGGAATGATCATCAAGCACCTCGATTTAGAAAAACGCCATCTGCTGAAGAATGCGGATAAATAGAACAGATGCCCGATTAGAAAGGCTGTTAGTCCGATAATGAACCATTGCAGAAGACCATCACCCAGCATACAAAAGAACAATCCGGTCAGAATGACCCCATGATAGCGATTTCGATTACGATCCTCAGGCATTCGCAGGTAAGTGTAGAGAATAATAAGCCACATTGGAATTAATTTGAACAGCATCTTGACCGCATGCGGATCGGCGGGAATGAAGAAGATGTAAATCACGCCCATCAACGTAATGAGTGCAGGCAGTCCATACTTTATCAAGGAAATCGCTCCTCACTCCTTCGAATATGATAACTGCCTATACATATTCGTTATGCCGTGGTCAAATTCCTTGAACGGGACGTTCCTCATTCCACAATAGACGCATTTCCTCTGAATGAGCCAGCAGCTCAGTTAACGTACCTTGAGCCTCAATCCGGCCGCTCTTCATGATGATGATGTGATCCGCCCGCTGCAGGGCAGCCTTACGATGGGATACGACTAAACAAGCCGCGTGTGGAATACGGTAAATTCGTTCCCATAGCTGCTGCTCGGTTGTCACATCGAGTGCGCTCGACAGGTCATCGAATACAAGCACTTCCGGCTCTCGTATGAACATTCTGGCGGCCGCTGCTCGTTGAACCTGGCCGCCGGACAGTTTGACGCCTCTCTGCCCGATTACCGTGTCTAAACCATGCTCAAGCGACGCTAAGTCTTTATTCATAACCGAGGTATGAATGGCTCTGTCTAGAAGCCCGTCTGCTAGACTCATTCCAAGGCTAATATTATTTATCAGCGTATCACTAAATAAATGAGGCACCTGTGACGTGTAGGCTGTTCTCGGAGGCACGAAGAAGGCAGCGGGGTCTGTGACCGTGTCGCCGTTCCACAGGATGTTTCCGGACTGGAGCGGCAGCAAGCCAAGCACGGAACGAAGCAGCGTCGTTTTTCCTGAACCGATTCGTCCAGTTACTACAGTGAAACTGCCGGCTTTCAGCTCAAACGTGATATCATCGATTCCTCTGCCAGTGGCTGGATAATGATAGCTTAGCCCTTCAGCGGACAGGGATCGGAAGGGGGTATTCTTCTCCCGTTGCTCTTGATCGGGAATAGGCATATCCCCTCTGAGATATAAAGGATGATGCTCGGTGAGCTTGCTATCGGATGTGCCTTGAAGCAGTCTGTGCATACGCTGGAATGAAATACCCGTCTGATGCAGCAGGGATAAAAAGCGGCCAAAGAATGCCGTGAAGTCGGTTACGAATGCCAAATAATAGACGAACATGGCAAAATCACCAACGGTTAGCTCATTTCGCTGCATGGAGGATGCCCCAAGTAATAGAATAAGCCCGGTTCCGATATTAACGATGTTAGAAAAAACCGAATTTAACAGGTTGGAAAATAAATTGTCCTTCAGTGCCGTTTGCCTGCGCAGTTGATTCAATGCTCGGAACCGCTCAATAATACGGTCTTGAGCACCGGCCAATTGGATAAGCTGAACGACATCGAACATCTCCCCAACCATGCCGGTAACTTTTCCTGTCGCTTCTCGACAGTCTCGAGTGGTGAAGGGATTTACGATTATATCGTGTGGCAGTCAGAAACAGGCGACGCTTTCCTGTTCCGTCTTCACAATCCAAAAGGCGAGGAAGCTCCGGATTTTGCCGCTCCGGTCTTCGTTTCGTTATCTACTGTTCAAAGCGATTCATAGTGAACGAGGTTGGGATTTTAAGGGCTATGACCCGTTGCGTACTCCCATCGTACCGAGGCGCTTTTCTTTTTGCAAAGGCGGAATTAATCCATCTATGAGGGGGAATTATCTCATTACGATATGATTGATAAATATATGATTGCCAGCACGTTATTGCATTACTGGAAGCAAGCTGAATAGGGCATCCATTCCGGCTTGAAGGCCGAGCGGAATGGATGCTCCTTTTCGTGATGAGCTTAGGATGCTTAGCTGATCGATTCTGCCTTTGCAGTGCGGCCTTGTTCACTCCAGGTTTTCTTCCAGGAGATCTGGACGATTGTAAGCAGGACGAGGCTGCCTATCACGATACCGCTAAGAATCAGGAAGCCAGGCGCATAGGATCCCGTCGATTTGTACAGGCTTCCGAGAATGAGCGGAAGCGCGTAGCCGCCTAATCCGCCGGCTGCGCCGACGATACCGGTAACTATGCCGATTTCGTTGCCGAATCGCTGCGGTACGAGTTGGAATACGGAACCATTGCCTGCCCCCAGGCACATCATGCCAACGAAGAGCAGAACAATAACCAGCGTGAGCGAAGGGAGCAAGGAGACGGAGCCGAGCATGACTGCCGCGCCGGCGTACAGAATGGTTAGCACCCGAATGCCGCCGATCCTGTCGGATAGGACACCGCCGATCGGCCGGAAGAAGCTGCCTGCGATGACGCAGATTGTCGTGAAGTCGGCCGCGCGAACGGCCGATAAGCCGTATTGCGTGTTGAAGAAGATTGTAAGATAGTTGGACAGCCCTACGAAGCCGCCGAACGTAACCATATAGAGAAGGCAGAACAACCAAGCGTCTTTATGACGGAGTATCGTCGCGTAATGGGATAGCTTCTTGGGCGCAGGACGGGTCGGGCTATCTTTGGCGAATATCGTAAAGACGATGAATGATATAAGGATCGGAATAAGCGCCAGTCCAAATACGGTCTCCCAACTGCCGAAATGCTGGGCGATTCGGTTGGCGAACAATGTTGAGAAAACCGTACCGCTGTTGCCTGCACCCGCGATTCCCATTGCAAGACCTTGATGCTCCTTCGGGTACCATTGACTAGCCAGCGGCAAAGCGGCGGCGAACGAGGCTCCGGCGATGCCGAGCAGCAGAGCAACGAGATACATCTGTCCGAGAGAGTCGACGAACTTCCAGCCCCAGACGAGCGGAATTGTTGTCAGCAGCATGCCGAGTTGTCCAGTCCGCTTCGGTCCGATGTAATCGGTCAGGAAGCCTAACGCAAGCCGCAGCATCGATCCGCCGAGAATGGGCAGAGCAACCAGATTCGCCTTCTGCACCGGATCCATCGGATAATCCTTCATAATGATGACGATAAGCGGGCCAATCAGAACCCAAATCATGAAGCTCATATCGAAATAAAGAAACGCGCTGAATAGTGTAGGTTTATGACCACTCTTCCAGAAGCTAGTTTTATCCATTTTTGTTCGCTCCTCCCGTTTTTGCCCGCTTATCGCGGGAAATCCAATAGGCCGCACTCCTCCCTAAGAAGGAATGCGGCCTCGTCGCCAAAACGGCGCCACGCCTTTGTGCGCACCGGTTATATTTCGGTCACAACATTGTGAACCCAAATAAAATTATATGAAGGTGTCAAACTAATGTCAATATACATAACATAAAAATAGGTTATACCTTCTATAATGTTGAGGTATCGATTGATAAATGTTATATATACTTACATTTCGGCTTGACACTTTCATCGACATTAATTAATCTATATTCAACAACGGAATACAAGAGGCACAATGAAGTGCTCCGCAATTAGGCAATGATGCCCGTACCCTTGCAGTCAAGGGGCGGGCTTTTTATGTTTCATTACAGATACAAGAGGGATCGTGATACTGATCAGGAGCGGGACCGGGCGGATTGGATCGTCATGACGGGCGGTACCCAGTATTGGAACGTACGACTGCATCAAGAAGGCATTGAAGCTTGCCGGGACAAAATCGATTTCGTCAAAATTTCCGTCCCGGAACGCCCGCCTCTGCTTATCGATGTGGAGCCATGACGTGGGTCGCCTTGTACGTACTTTGAATGTGAAGGGAGAGACTGAACGCCATGGGCAAACTGAAGCTTGTCGTTATCGGGAACGGGATGGCCGGGGTTCGCTGCGTTGAGGAAATCTACCAAATATCGCCTGATATATATGATATTACTATAATCGGCAGCGAGCCGAGCCCGAACTATAACCGCATCATGCTTTCCAAAGTGCTGCAAGGGGACGCCTCCTTCGAAGACATCATTCTAAACGATTGGGATTGGTACAAGGAGCGGGCAATTCGGCTGCTCGCAGGTCAAGTGGCTGCTCGCATAGATGTAGTTGGCAAGAAGGTGGAGACTGCATCGGGGGTCATTGTCGAGTATGACAAGCTCATTCTCGCAACAGGCTCTTCGGCGTTTATTCCTCAAATAACCGGCGCAGGCAAGCCAGGTGTCATTGCGTTCCGCAGCTTGGAGGATTGCCGGCGAATGGTAGACGCCTCGCGTTCCTATCAGAAGGCGGCCGTCATTGGCGGCGGGCTGCTCGGATTGGAAGCGGCGCGGGGGCTGCTTAACTTAGGGATGGAGGTTCAAGTCGTTCAAAATGCCTCGTTCTTGATGAACCGCCAATTAGATCGGATGGCTGCGGACATTCTGAAGTTTGAACTGGAAAAGCAAGGCATGCGCTTTCTGTTCAATAAGCACACGGAGCGAATTGTCGGCCGCAAACGTGCGGAAGGCATCTTATTCTCGGATGGAACTCGCTTGTCAGCCGATTTGATCGTTATGGCGGTTGGGATCAGGCCGAATGTCGAGTTGGGGAAGTCAGGCGGCATACACACCAATCGGGCTTTCGTTGTGAGCGACTACATGGAAACGAACGTTTCGGACGTATTCGCAGTGGGAGAATGTGCGGAGCATGACGGTATCGTCTACGGCCTGGTTGCCCCGCTGTATGAGCAAGGCAAAGTGTTGGCGAAGGTACTATGCGGCAAGAAGACGGAGCCTTACCGCGGTTCGGTGCCTTATGCGCAGCTCAAAATATCCGGCATTGACGTGTTCTCAGCAGGCAGCGTGAACGACAGTGAGGCCGAGACGGCTTACCAGCTCTATGACCGCACCAGGAACGTCTACAAGAAGGTTACGATGATCGACGGGAAAATAGCGGGAGCGGTTCTGTACGGAGATATCTCGGAAGGCAATACGCTGCTCGGATATTTAAAGCGCAGAACCGATGTGTCAGTGCTCTCCAGGGCAGGAGCATCTTCCGCTTCGAACGGTGGGGCGGACGAGGCCGCGGCCTCCATGTCGGATCAGGAGACGGTGTGCAACTGCAACGGCGTTACTAAAGCGGTGATTGTGAAGGCGGTTCGAAGCGGCGGGCTACAAACTCTGGCTCAGGTTAGAGAGCGAACCAAAGCGTCAGGCTCGTGCGGTGGCTGCAAGCCGATGGTGGCGGCGATTATCGAGCTCGCCTTGACAGGCGGAGAGGCAGAGGAGGAACCTCGGGTATGCGGATGTACATCGCTTGGTCATTCAGCTCTGAAGGAGGCGCTGAAACATAGTAAATATTCGAGTGCTAAACAAGTGATGGCTCATCTCGGCTGGAACAGGGAGGGCGGCTGTGCGGTATGCAGACCGGCCATTATTTATTATCTCGGTGAGGTGGAAGCAGCGGGGGCGGAGGTTGGCTCGAATTACGACGAGGCAATCAATGGGTATGGGTTGCGTATAAAACTTGGCTCGGGCGTCGAATCCGGCTCCAGCGAAGCTCGCCGAGTCGAGTGGATCGGAGCGGAGCTCGAGGGAAGGCTGGAGCTACACGCAATGCCGCATCCCGTAAGTGTGGCGATTGTTTCGGGCATCAATGGAGGAGTTGGATTGCCAGTGCGCGATGTCGGGATTGCCGAAGCCCCGGCGGGATGGGAGGTTTACGCTGGCGGCCACGCGGAGTATCCGGTCAAGCAGGCGCAGCTGATCGCGGCCGGGTTGACGGTCGAGGATGCCTTAGAGCTTGGCGTCACATGCTTGCTATGGTATGGGGATTCTGCGTTTTACCGCGAACCCGTCTGGAAGTGGTTGGAGCGGCAGGGTATGCTTGCGGTTCGTGAGAAGTTACTCGATCCGGAAGCACGGGATGAATTGCAGAGCCGCAGGTTCGAGGAATGGCCCGTCAAGGCGGTGGCTGACGGAGCCGGAAGAAGAGGGGGGCGCATCCATGGCGTCGAGAGATCAAGTTGACCAAGATACGGGTAGAGAAGGCATCACGGAGCTAGCAACACAATGTCCGTTCTGCAGCGTCCAGTGCAAGATGACGGTCATGGTAGAGTGCGGATCATCCGCTGGACGTCCCGCGATCCGCGTCGAAGGTACTATGAATGCCGCATCTGAGGGGCGGCTATGTGTGAAGGGGATGAACGCACATCAGCATGCGAATAGCCGGGAACGGCTGCAATACCCGCTTGCGAAGCGGGACGGCGAGTTCATACGCATCACGTGGGAGGAAGCATTTGCGACGATTCAAGAGCGGTTAACGACCATTCAGCAAATACATGGAAGGGATGCAGTCGGTTTATATGGTGGAGGATCGCTGTCGAACGAATCGGCGTATCTCCTCGGCAAGTTCGCCCGGGTGGCCCTGCGCACTCGATATATCGATTACAACGGCCGATTTTGCATGTCCGCTGCTGCTTCCGCTGGCATGAAGACATTCGGGATCGATAGAGGGCTAACGAATCGTCTGGCCGAAATTCAGGACGCTGAATGTCTCATTCTCGCCGGAACGAACATTGCGGAATGTCAGCCTACACTGATGCCTTATTTTACGCGGGCGAAGGATAACGGAGCGTTCATCATCGTGATCGATCCGAGGGAGACGGGAACATCTGCGTTAGCGGATGTGCATCTGAAGGTTAAGCCTGGCACGGACGCCGCCCTTGTCAACGGTATGCTCAAGATCGTGATGGATGAAGGTCTTGTGGATCAATCCTTTATCCGCAAGCGGACGAAGGGATTCGAGGAGCTGAAGCACCATCTCGACGGGCTCGACTTGGATGCGGTCTCTGTGCTGTGCGGTGTGGATCGGGCTAGCATCAGGCGAGCGGCGCTGGCGTACGGCCGTGCGTCGACAGGGATGATCTTCACGGCAAGGGGTGTCGAGCAGCACGTCGATGGCCATATGACTGTGCGGAATTTCTTGAATCTGCTTCTTGTTACAGGCAAGATCGGACGACCGAGCTGCGGTTACGGAGCGGTCACTGGTCAAGGGAATGGGCAAGGAGGCCGGGAACACGGACAGAAGGCCGACCAGCTTCCGGGCTATAGGCTTATTGAGAACGAGCAGGATCGCGAATATGTAGCCAGCGTCTGGGGAATCAATCCTGCAGAACTTCCCGGCAAAGGCGTGTCCGCTTACGAGATGATGGAGCTCATGCATGCCGGGGACATTCGGGGACTGTTCGTGATGGGCTCGAATCCAATCGTCTCCAACCCGAACGCCGGGCTTGTTGAGGAAGGGTTAGAACGGCTCGAATTGCTCGTAGTAGCCGATATATTCCTGTCAGAGACGGCAAAGCTGGCCGACATCGTGCTTCCGGTCACTTCCTATCTCGAGAACACGGGGACGATGACCAACCTCGAAGGCAGGGTACTGCTTCGGGAAGCCGCCCGTGCGGCGCCTGCTGAGTCGAAGCACGATTGGCAGATGCTGTGTGAGTTGGCGGCAGGGCTCGGACAAGGAGAGCGGTTCGCCTTCCGATCGGCGGAGCAAATCTTCGAAGAGCTTCGAATCGCAAGCCGCGGGGGGATCGCTGACTATTACGGGATTACGTATGATCGTTTACGCCGGGAAGAAGGGGTCTATTGGCCATGTCCCTCACTTGAACATGAGGGGACGAAGCGATTGTTCGAGGAGCGGTTCGCACATCCGGACGGCCTTGCGGTATTCGCGCCAGTGGATAACCGACGACCAGAGGAAGAGACGGATGTGGACTATCCGCTCATCTTAACGAATGGGCGCGTCCTGGAGCATTATTTGACAGGCGTACAAACGAGGAGAAGCCCATCCCTCGCCGCACGGGCAATCGAGAACGTGATGGAGATTCATCCGCGTACGGCCCGCAAATACCGGATCGAGGACGGTGCGCTCGTGAGGATCGATTCCCGTCGCGGAACGGTAGTTGTACGCACTCGGGTTACCAGCAAAATTCGCGAAGATACCGTGTTCGTCCCTATGCACTGGGGCGGCATTCAGAACGTGAACCGATTGACCAATCCGGCACTCGATCCATTCTGCCGTATGCCAGACTTCAAGGTTAGCGCCGTAAGGTTGGAGCCAATTACAGGAGAAGAGGGCCGTCCATGAATGGATGATGTATTATTTATCTGCTAGTTGTCACGACATCACTTCATGCGCGAATTTAACCCATATACATCGGTTTCCACCCGAACGGCAATTTCCATCAATACAAAAAACACCTCATCGATGCATGGATTGAACTGTGCCTAAAGTAGATGGCTCCTGTATTCGTCAAGGAGTCATCTTTTTTATCCCGCTTGCCCAGATGCACGCGTCTTCTTATCGGTGGAAGTCCGTTCAGTTCACCGGAGGGACCAAGCTACATTTTATAAGCATCATCCCATGGATTGTAAACAAAAGCCTGACAACGCTCGATACCTTGAACATTCCGAGTTACAACGATTAGGTTACGTGCAATGGCCGTAGCTGCAATCAGACTATATTGAAGAGCAAGTTCGGCGAGACCAAGTGAAGGTTCGGGCTTGGTCGTATTCAAGCACGCCTTGCGAAGACCAACCAAACCGTAATTGCTCAACAATTTCTGGTCATGAATTTGGAGCGCAACCACCGGATTCATTTTCGCTTCATTTTAGGATGGTTTCAACTACAAACGCAGGGTGTGTTGAATTGATCATTCAGTAAGCCCTAATAGATCGCATCGCCGATTTAGCGGCGGGCGCATTCGGCATCCTTCTGCCTCTTCATGAGGTAGAGGTTTTTTTTCGCTTAATTGGGCCGCAGCGGTTATAGACAATCAATTCAAAGTCATGTATAGTTGTATACACGAGTAATCAACCATTCAACGTCACATTCAGAAATGAGGTCCTTGATGAAACCGACATTGGATGAATCCCAACCAATCTTTCAACAGATTGCCCAAATGATCATGGACGAGATTGTGGGGGGAGAATTGAACGAAGAGGAACAAATTCCTTCCGAAAATGAATTGTCGCGCTTCTATAACATCAACCGGGCGACAGTACGCAAGGGTCTTCAGGCTTTGGTGGATGCTGGGATTATTTATAAACAGCGAGGGATAGGCATGTTTGTAAAGAGCGGAGCGAAGCTGCAATTGTTGAAGGATCGTCAGCGTCACTATCGCGAACAGTTCGTCCTTCCCTTGTTGGAAGAAGCGAAGAGAATCGGATTAAGCAAGGAATCGGTCGTTCAGTTGATTCTGGAGGAGGATTGATGATGATATACGTAAACGAAGTGGCGTATTCGTACGATAACGTTCCCGTTCTCGAAAAAGTATCGTTCGAGGAGAAGGAGCCGGTGATCGCTGGGCTGTGGGGGCGCAACGGGGCCGGCAAAACAACGCTGATGAGACTACTAGCCGGTCATCAACGGCCTCATGGCGGAACGGTTCATGTTATGGGATCGGCACCTTACGGTAACCCGTCGGCAGTTCAGCATGTTTGCTACATGCAGGAGGATCATCCGTTCAGCATAATATGGACGGTGCAGGATGCGCTTCGTTTCGGTCGATATTTCAATGCCAATTGGGATCAAGCTACGGCAGACCGTCTGGTCGAAACTTTCAGATTGGACCGCAAGAAGAAAGTATCCAAACTGTCCAAAGGGATGAAGTCTGCGCTTCAGTTTATTATCGGGTTATCTAGCCACGCCGACTTAACGATACTCGATGAGCCGACGAACGGCCTGGATGCCGGGATTCGGAGAAAGCTGTATGAGGCATTAAGGGAAAGCCATGAGGAATCGCCTCGTCTTATTCTGATTTCGACGCATCATATTGAAGAAGTCCAAACGCTCTGCGAATCGTTGATCGTTATGCACAAGGGCAAGCTGCTGTATCATCAACCGATCGACGAGTTCCGCGAGCAAGGCATATGGTTGGCTGGCGAACGGAGCGCGGTGACAAGCGTTATTGACGGTTATCATGTGCTGGAGCAAAGCGCGTTGGGATCGAAAATCAGGGTGATGCTCGACGCCCCATATTCGAAGCAATGGAAAGATCAAGCGCAAGCCTATGGACTTTCCATTGAGAAAGCAGACTTGCAAAATTATTTACTGAATATAACGGAAGATGCGGAGGTTAACGTATGAACGCACGGAGCGCGGTATTCCGATTGATATTCGAGGATGTGAGCTGGTATTTTGCCAAACTTATGCTGCTGTTCATTACCATTCCGTTGACAATCGTATGGATCATCGCCGGCTTGGTCTTTGACCTCGATCGGGAAACGCTTGCCGCGATATCCGGGCCTGCGTACTTCTTTTGCGCCGGTTTCGGGCTCTTCGGATTCAAGTCCCTCTTTTCGATATCGATCGGAATGGGAAGCACGCGCGAGCAATTCCTTAAAGCTTTCTACGGCTTGGGCATAGGGGGCGTTATTTTCAGCGTCTTGTGTCTGAACATCTGCCAATACGCGTTAGTCACGATCTATCAATGGAATTCGGTGCAAGCCGGCATTCTGCATGCTGCAAGGTTGTTTCTGGGAGAGTACCATTTCTTCGACTATTTGTGGATCGATCTGATGGTGGGCATGGCATGCTTCGGCCTTTCTTTTTTCGGCTATGCCATCGTGTATCGGGTAGGATTTATCCGCAGCGTCATCATGTTCATGATCATAACGGTCGCAGGCATATTTCTTTATTATGGAGGCACTATTTCCGCCTTGTTCGACTGGATGTCGAATTTCAAGATGAGTGGGATGGCGATCGCTTCATGCGTCGGGGCGGTGAGTCTGGCTGTGTTATTCGCCACGTATCCGATGCTGCGCCATGCGCCATTGCATCCGATGCCGAGAAAAGGATAACGAATAAATGGATGGACCGCTATCAATAACACATAGCGTCCGGATCGGGTGTGCGAGCGGCATTCGAGAAGCGCAAACGGCAGAGATGCCGTTTTTTGCTGTTTAGGCGGTCACAACACAGTTTTATTTTTAAATGAATACATCAAGATGTAAACGGCATGGTGTCGGATCGGGCTAGTTTATATGCCTGCCTGATCTTTATTTTTCTGGACTTACGCTTCCGTTGACAGTTTTCATGTGAAGTTAAAAATGTTGTTGACATGACACCAAATGGTGACCTAAAATTAAACCGTCACTAAATGGTGTCTAATTAAGAGCTAGTCATTTTGGAAAGTTTGGAACCTGGAGAAGTTTCACTTAAAGGATGAAAATGCGGTTGCTCATGACAAGAATGGGGACTCGCAAGTTATTACCGTTAACTTTAGCTTTTTACAGGGAGAAATCCACGTTCTTCAGAAGAATTCGTAATAGCAAAATACGGCTTGCAAATTTAAAAAAGGGAGATGGGGAAATGAGTTTTTTTCAAGATATATTCTCAATATTCAAAAAGAGAGAGCTATTATTTTTAGAAAGCCACAAAGAATCAGAAGATGTATATTCTTTTCTATTTGAAAAAGAGAAAGATTTAACCTGGAAAGCAGGGCAATATGGTTTGTTTAGTATTACTCATAAGACCATAAAAAACCCTACAAAACCATTCAGTGTGGCATCTGCTCCTACAGAGAATATTGTTAAAATAACAACGCGTATCAGTGATGACCCTAGTGATTATAAGAAAGCGATATTAGAATTAAAACAGGGAATGAAAGTTAAGATGAGTGGGCCTCTAGGGTCTTTTTATCTACAAGATAACAGTCCTTCGCTTCTGATTGCAGGTGGAATTGGAATTACACCATTTCGGTCGATCCTAAAACAAATAGAGGCAGAAGGGAATGGAGACGAGAAACAAAGAAAACTACTCTATTTGGATGGCAAAAAGTCATATATCTACAAAGATGAACTTGATGAAATTGCGAACAATGCTTCAATAAGTGTAACTTATCTTGATTCAAGGGATGACTTACATCAGGAAATTGATAAGTTTAACGCCTTATATAAAAACAGTGGTAAGTACTTTATTGCAGGACCGAAGTCAATGGTAGATTCTATTTCTAGCTATTTACAAAATAATAATATTTCAAAACGGAATATCAAAAAGGATGCCTTTTTTGGGTATTAGTTAAGAATGAATACGAATGGATTATTAAAGAAATGATTATTTACCTACGGCAAGTCCCTTGGTAATATTGACGTCACAGTTTCCAATGGGCCGTACAAAGTCGGCAGGAGTAACGTTCACGCCAGAGAAAAGCAGCTTAAGTTAAGAACTAGAGATCTAGAGGGTGAACCTCCAGGGATTTGTGGAGTATGCGTGCAGTAAAGACTCGAGACGTTAGTTGAACGAAACAAGGAGCAGTTTGCCGCGGCAACTGTTCCTTGTTCTTGTTAAGCTAAAGGGCAGAAATGTGGAATAAAACATTGGGTCGAAGTATCAATTCGATTCAGTCTTTATCAAGAAGCCAGAGCTTTTTTCGTCTGGTTGCCTGTAAAACGTTATTGTTGCATTCTTGTCTTCTATAGTCAGCATGAATGAGAAAGGTTCATCATCTGTCATCACATTAAATGTCCAACCTTCCTCTTTGGCTTTTTCCTCGTACCAAGCTATTGTTTCATTGTGTGATTTGGGAACCGAGTAACATTTTCCGCCCAAATGAAGTATTACTTCTGGACAAGCAGACTTGGATTCTTTTGCTTCGGGAGGAAGAGGAATCTCTGAGCCCGAACATGCAACTAAAGCAAGCATAAATGCAACTAACATGATGTGTTTCTTCACAATACCACCTCCGTTCAATTAGACGTATGTATATCACCAATATGTTCCATTTCAACTAAAGTTGAACGAAACAAGGAACAGTTTACAGCGGCAGTTGTTCCTCGTTTCTATTACGCTAAAGGGCAGGAATATGGAATTTTTTAACGAAATAAATTCAAGGAAAGCTGCAGTCTCAAATACTCGGAATTGATCTGAGAACCAGCAATGATCGATCATCGACAAAGAATTTGTCTAGTAATTCACAACGAATAATAGATATTTAAAAAAGGAGAATGTAAACGATGTTGAACAAAAAAACGAATGGTGCAGATGTGATCGGTTACTGCTGCTTGAGATTTCCAGTCACAAATTTGAAAAAATCGGTGGATTTTTATTGTGATGTGTTGGGCTATGAATTGATTTCAGCAGATTATTCATTTGGAGAGGCACAAGTTGCATTGAAAAATGGAAACGGTCCGGGTATTTTTTTGATGGAAACCAAACCGGAAGATGTCACACAATTGAAGTTTGTATTTCCTCGTTCATTCTTTATCACAAGCAGCACGGGGCACGTGACGATGGTTGAGATGTTAACGAATGATTTGCTTGCTTTGCATGAACGGATTAAACAAGCTGGAGCCCATATTGATAAAGAACCAGAATTTACAAATGATTTCGGTTATTTCACCTTTTATGATCCGGACGGGCACTATATTCGGGCAGTCGAAGAAAGAGGCGTGTATTTCGACTTGAAACAAAGAATGAGTTCAACACTCAAACGGGATCTGACTGAGCATGAGAGTCAATTGCTATGGGGGCTATGTGAAAAAGCTAGTTTTGAACAGCAAAAGTTTCTCAGCTCCATCATCTCGGAAATTCGAGGTTCTTGAGTAGGAGTCAAAAAGCATTAAGTTAACGGGAAACGATAGCGAAATACATAACTAAGACACGGCTGCTGGCCAGGGGATGAGATGGCTAGAAAAAGCCTTTTCTATGAAAGGATTTCGTTTCGCAGACGCCACTAATTTCTGTGCTCGTTCCAGCGCTCAGGCGGAATTCGTCCGCCCGGAAAGCGATTGAATCATCACGGCAATGTATGTAGAGACACAGTCATTAACGAAGAAGAGGGAGGAAGAAGATCCAGAAACTCCTTGATTGCCCTTAATACTAACGAATTGACGGATGCCAAGCTATCGGCATCCAAGTGAAATGGAAATGGTCGCATCTTCGCTTCGATCTCGATAATTGCAGGCATTATTATGTTAGCTCAGTAATCCAGGGTATTTACATTTCTATAAAAATAGATATAATCTGTTTATGGACATTTTATTGATTATCAAAGCACTCTCGAACGAGACGCGACTTAACATTCTGGAATGGCTGAAGGAACCCGATGTTCATTTCGGAGCCCAGAGCCAATTGCCGAGCGATTGCGACTTTCACGGCGGGATCTGCGTAGGGGCTATCGCGGATAAAGCAGGGCTAGCGCAGTCAGTGATCTCTGGATATTTGGTCAAAATGCAGAAGTCCGGTCTATTGGAGTCCAGGCGATATTGCCAATGGACCTATTACCGGCGCAACGAGAAAGGTATTCAACATTTCAAGGAACAGCTCCTCAAGGAGTTATAGCTTGGAATTAAATCCAGGCTGATTTTCATAAATAAGTATATCTATAATTATGTATATTAGGATATACACCAGATAAACCAATTGGAGGGAAAGACATGGAGAAATCAAACTCTGTAGTACAATCGCAAATCGAAGATACACTATTTAAACCATTCGAATCGGAGAAATTAAATTTACTTAACCGCATCGTCATGGCTCCGATGACCCGTAGTTTCTCACCTGGTGGAGTACCAGGGCCGGATGTAGCCGCCTATTACAAACGAAGGGCAGAGAACGGTGTCGGCCTCATCGTCACCGAAGGGACATTAATTAATCATCCCGCGGCAACCGGTGATCCTAATGTACCTAATTTTCATGGTGAGAAAGCTCTTGAAGGTTGGGCGCAAGTCGTGGCGGCCGTTCACGAAGCGGGAGGCCGAATCGTTCCTCAGCTATGGCATGTCGGAATGACGCGGACAAATGGATCGTTACCGAATCCAGAGGCGCCGTCCATTGGTCCTTCCGGGCTTGACCTCAACGGAGAACGCGTGAACGAGCCGATGACGAAAGAGGAGATCGACTATATCGTTCAAGCGTTCGCCCAAGCGGCTGCCGATGCGAAAAGAATCGGATTTGACGGAATTGAGCTCCATGGCGCTCACGGTTACTTGATCGACCAATTTCTCTGGGAAAGAACAAATCAACGTACGGATGAATATGGCGGGAGCATGATAGCGCGTACTCGCTTCGCAGCCGAGGTTGTCAGGGCTTGCCGACTTGCGGTTGGACCGGATTTCCCGATCATTCTGCGTTTATCGCAATGGAAGTCCTCCCAATACGATGCGAAGCTTGCGGGAACTCCAGAATTACTGGCTCAGCTTCTGCGACCTCTAGTCGATGCGGGAGTCGATATTTTCCACTGCTCGACTCGCCGCTTCTGGGAACCCGAATTCGAAGGCTCAACCCTTAACTTCGCGGGCTGGGTCAAGAGGTTGACTGGCAAACCGACGATTACGGTAGGCTCTGTTGGACTCGACAAGGAGTTCCTTGGCGCATTCATAGGGAAGAACGCTGGGGTAGCGGACCTAAATGAGCTGTTGACTCGCATTGGACAGGATGAATTCGATTTGGTCGCGATCGGTCGCGCCTTACTAATAGATCCGGCATGGGCTGAGAAAGTCCGCATGGGTAAATTCGAAGAGCTCGTACCATTTAACGCGGAGTCACTTAAGACGTTGTACTAAGAAGTAAGGGAGCCATCTTTGTGGCTCCTTTTTTCATGTTCTCAGATGATCAAAGGAAACCGGGAAAAGGGAAAATTAAATAATGGGTTGAATGGTATTAGAATGGTTTACGTTCATAATCCGCTCGGGACAAGAAAGCGTGGCAACATTGCCACGCTTCCAGTTAAATGTTCCATAAGTAATCGTTCATGGATGTTAAAAGCAATTTTTAGAGATCTGCGCCATCCATTTCGCTGCTTGATCGCACAAATCCCTGCTGTTCAGATGGCTTCAATCTCCCTATATCCGAAGCGAAACTGTTATTTGCTTGAAATCACACGATCAAGAAACTTGTCCGCATCACTATTGAGCTTCCAACCGATACCGAATTTATCAACCAACATACCGAAGCACGAAGACCAAGGCATGTTTGATAAAGGCATGATAACATGGCCGCCAACAGACAAATTATTGAAGTAATTTTCCAGCGCTTGTTTATCATCGATAACGATACTGATCAGCACATTATTTCCTTTAACCAACTCGCCTGTTACCCTCTTCATGGAAGGCAAAATATCCGACATAATTATTTTCCCGCCAGCGAATTCTAACGATGACTCCATAACCATATCCAACTCATTTTCTGGCAATGGATAGTTTGGATCTTGTGGGAAATCCTTGAATTTCACTTTTTTCACTTTACTCGAATTCAAAGCTTCCGAATAAAATTCAATGACTTGTTCTGTGTTTCCATCAAAGTTTAAATATACAATAACTGACATGAAAAACCCTCCTCCTTGTTATAAATGCAGTATATTATATAATAGGTGACAGCTTGTGTGTCACCTATTATATCTGGCTGTGAAAAAAGAGTTATTCAGTAATGAGTTATATTGAAGCTTTACTCGAATAAAGCGTCTTTTGTATTACAGGGGTTAGGTGACTCCATATGAGATTTTCGTGATTTTTGGAAAACGGGAAGCTGTATAACGATGTGAGCGGGAGGAGTAACATGGGGAAAATTGAGAGGTTAATAGCTATAGTAATGATATTGCTGCAAAAGGATGTTGTTTCATCAACAAAATTCTCACAATTATTTGACGTATCCAAAAGGACGATTCTTCGTGATATGGAAACACTGAGTTTGTCGAATATACCGATCTATTCAATTAATGGAGTTAACGGCGGTTTTGGTATTATGGATGAATACAAATTAGATAAACGACTTTTAAGCAGCAAAGACTTAGAAAATATCTTAACTGCGTTGAGCGGATTGGAACAAATTCTAATCAGCGAAGAAGTAGAGGTAACGGTTAAAAAATTGAGTCGATGGTAAGCTCAGCGTCTCTGAAAGTTCCCATTCATCTGTCATTTTATGATTGGGACGGTCGCGCTGAGATTCTCCTAATCTTAAGGACATGTCAGGAAGCAATAGTGCAAGGAAGGCTGCTTTCATTTGATTATATGGATATAAATGGTATCAAAACGAATAGAATGGTCGAGCCATACCAGCTGCATTTTAGCGAAATGAGTTGGTACTTGAAAGGATTCTGTTTAAATCGGATGGGGTATCGAACATTTAAATTGTCCAGAAGCGACAATCTCCATATGGATTTAAAGACATTTGTTCCTAGGGATTATTTGGTTGAACACGAAGCTGAAGAAAGTTTTCAACCGCAACTAGTTGCAATTAAAGCACTGATCTCGCCTAGCATAAGGGATCAATTTATTGAAAGGTACGGTCGGAAGAGTGTTGAAAACTATAGTTCTGAATTTCTATTAGCCACAATCCATGTGCCGCAAAACAACACTGGGTTTCAATTTTTGGCCAGTTTCGGAACGAATCTGAAAATCATAGAGCCTAAAACATATCTTGATGATTTTCGGAGGTTTTTAAATAAAATGATAGAGAAATATACTTAAAGCACAGCGGTAATATGTCAAGAGGATGATTCATGAAAATTGGAAGAATATCTGTTTCCGACATCAAACTATGGATCGCTTGGCCGTGCAGGAAGGCCGGGGTAACGGAGCGCAGCCATTCCTTGTGTTATTCCAGTTCCATATATACAACTCCCATTCCCAGAGAAGGAGACCAGTTGTAATCAGACTCATGGAAGAACGCCAGCTAAAGGGCCATCTTCAAGCGTTTATTTACAATAAGAACTTTACAATTCTCGAAACGGTGTAATATGATAGGTAAAATATTACATTGGAGCTGATACTAATGACCATCAAAGAAGAACTACAAGGGAAAAACATCATCATTCCCGATAACCCGGTATCGAATTTCTTTTTCAATAATACGAGATCCGGTCTCTTATGGTTAATTATTCGATTATACTTAGGCTATGCTTGGGTTAGTGCGGGCTGGCACAAAGTGACTGACGACAAGTGGGTCGGCAGCAACGCCGGCGCGGGGCTTACCGGATTTGTCAAGGGGGCGCTAGGGAAAGCGGAGAGTGGCCAGGACGTCTCGGGCTGGTATGCGACCTTTTTGGAAAATATGGTGCTGCCGAACGCGAGAGTATTCTCTTACGTTGTGGCATTCGGCGAATTGCTTGTCGGGCTTGGCCTGATTCTCGGCTTATTGACGGGCATCGCAGCCTTTTTCGGCGCATTTATGAACGCGAGCTTCCTGTTCGCAGGAACGCTGAGCAGCAACCCGCTGCTGTTTATTCTTGCGACTTGGATCGTACTGGGTTGGAAGGTGGCTGGATGGTACGGGCTAGACAGATGGGCGCTGCCGTTCCTTGGTACGCCTTGGAATTTCCGGCACCGCAACAAGTCGGTTTCTTTATAATTTTCAAACGAACCGGCCTCGGTGAGGGCCGGTTCTTTTTTTATTTTCATTCCTTGAGAATTTGATTTTCGTCTGAAAATGTAAAGGGGGCATGGTTAGTCTTCCGGAGTGCGATCTAAAAACAAGCTTGTAACTTCTGTATATTGGCCACGCTCGATCTCTTCGTCAGAAGCTTTCTCTTCTAACGGATCACTAGTGTTCATTCCGGGGGCAATAATTGGATCGTGTTCGTTATGGTTACGGTTAACCTTTTTCAAAATCTTCATTCCTTTCACGTAAATTAGAATTCCTTTTTATGTTGTTGTTTTAATGATGGTGCATATATAGCACTTGTGTTTTTTACCTTTTAATTGTTTTAAGTTGTCACAATAGACACATTTCATGGTGCAACTCTTCACCCCCGAGGGTATTATGCCCACTGGTTGATAATGTATATTCATGCCGCCAAGCAATGTGGAAAAGACAGGTTAAATACATGGGTTTGAAAATATGTGTAAAAAAATCCCGCCCAATTAGTGAGCAGGATTACAATGTGAATTACACTTTTACCGGCTCGGGGCGTTTCAACTGAAGAGGGGGAGGGATAAGCCATCCTTTTTCTTTGACCATCTCCAGGATCCGAACGCCTAAAGCTGTTTTAGTGAGATGATATTTAGCGAATAGAGCACCAATATCTTCCCTAATTGATTGGCCCATAGCTTGACTACAAGCAACCAAACCTACAGAAGTGTCACATGCAATTTTAGCAGCGATTTCAGGATCAGAAAACCTTGCGCCGGCAGGGATATCTTCAAGTTTTACTGGTGGCCTTTCAGGCATTACGGGTGCTGGAGCAATTCCGTTATTTGTCAGTAAAGTATCGAGCTCTTTAATCTCGAGCTTCGCTTGATCAATAAGAGCATCCAAAACTTTTTTTAGATCCTTGTCACCGGAGTGGTTTAAATATGCTTGGTAGCAGGATACAGCTCCTTTGGCCACAGTGGAAGCCTGCCATACATTAAAAACCTCACCATAATGCATTGGTTCGTCTTTTGGATTACCGCTCAAAATGCCCATTTAACATTGCTCCTCTACATTGTTTGATTTAAAACAGATTTAATTTGCTCAGCAACACAGAAATAATGCAATATGCAGAATTACCATTTGTAAACATATTGAAAGGTACGAAAGAATCGCAGCTAAAAAACCCCCTTATTGGAAAAAGGGGGTTCATCTAAAATTCGGCTCAAGTACGTTCCCGATCGCGGCTTCTTAATCCGAACAAGCCTGCTAAGCCAATTAAACCTAGCCAGCCCCAGTCAAAATCATTATCATTAGCCGTGGCATTTGTCCGGTAGTTGTTCGCATTCATATCCATGTTGTTATCTTGTTGTGCAGAGGCAGGGATTGATAATACGGACAACAGGATTGTAAAGGCGATTAGAGATGAGCATATTTTTTTCATGACCACTAAACCTCCTTAAGGTTTGAATTTTGTACGAGCATAAGATTCCCTTAAGGAAAATCAAATATTCTTCGCACTTGAGTTCTCCATTATTTGTTTGTGTGTTGAATTCATCCCCAAGCAAATTCGCGCGAAAAAGAGGGAGTGTTCTTGTCACAAGCCGGTTAAGGACATAAGTGGACAATTGCATTAAGGTCGTCTTGAAGCCTTAACCAGAAGGTATGGGTCAGCTTTTGTTTAGCGTAATAAATCAACGAACTGACTCATACCTTATATCGTTGAAATACGTCGAAAGGAGGAACACACGTATGTCCTTAACTGCGTTATTTGAACATCGTTTTTGGCTGCAAATTCTTGGAGATCACAGTCGTTTTATTTATAACGCGCTCTCGCCAAAGGAAGCTGAAGATATTCAAAGAGCACAACATTTTATCCAATCGTTCGATCGCCTGCTGGAATTATCCCGTGCCGCTACGAGTGATGCAACCATTAAAACACTGCCCCAAGAGGCACTTCCATTGACTAGCCAGTTGCGGTTATTCAAATTAAATCTATTGCAGAGGCTTCTCCTCGGTAAAGTTACGATCGGATTAACACCAACTTTTATCAACCATATGGTGAATGAACTGGAAGAATATTTGCGAATTTTACATGCGTTGGCTGCGGGAGAAGCGGTACCCCGTTTTGAGGCCCTTCACCACGATTTGCTTTGGTTATTAGATGCAGCGGGTCACGCTGCAGCAATTGCAAGCGACTTGGACTCAGTAGAAAAACGTTTGATAGAACAAAGTCAAAAGTTCGAGATCCATTTTCAACAATTCTACATGAAAAGTGTTGAAATGGCCGGCTATATGCGAACGCATTTACGAGACTTTCCGGCATTTCACAGGTTCCATAAGGATATCGATCTTGAAATGAAGCTCTTCGTCTCGTTTCTTCGTGAGCTTGAGGACATGGAATTGACAGCGGAGGTCCTTGACCGAATCACACCATTGATGCCTGACCACATGATGCGGGAAGAATGTTATTATTTAATGAAGCTCGCAAGTTTAGGAATGGTTCCCGATCCGAAATGCGACCCAGCAAAACCAAGAGTGAAAGTGTAAACAGACAGAGATCCCCAAGCGCCTTCGAGGACGAAGAGCAAGGGGATTTTTTAGAAATCGCTCGCTGTACTTGCATTCAAGTTGTAAATAATGTCACGATTCGTGTTTATAAACAGGATACGTGGACATAATGATTTTAGTTAGCTGCAGGAAAGAACATAGCTATCATTATAGAATAAGATGGAGAGGCGCTTAGTTAATGTCGAATAAAAAGAGCTATTATGCTTTCGAGGAACCATCCGGCACCACTATTGAATTTCAAGCCACCAGCTTACAGCAGGCCATGGTGATTAAGAAGAAGAAGGCCCTAGAACTGGGAATTCCTAAAGAGGCTTTTGAGTTAACAAGCATACGCAAAAAACCAAGCCAGAGCGCATAGTCTGAGGAGAAACAATCGATGAAAGATGAACCAAAAGTTACATGGGCTGCTGATGTTATAAATATGAAGGAAAAAGTGTTCCCGCGAGCAGCTTTTGTACTTAAAAAGGAAAATGATAGACCTGAATATGTAGATTGATATTTAGCCCAGTATGATATCTAATCTAAGATGCTGCTCGTTGGAGAAACTCCAAGAGTAGCTTTTTCGCGTTCTTTGAATCTAAAAATTGAAGCTGCAACAGGAAAGCTAATAAACCCATCACCATATGAGAGGACAGTTTGAAATGAATCCAGAAGTGACTTTATTATTCGAAAATCTCAATCCGCATTTGCAAGTTCAATTGTGCAGCCAGCTTCGGAAAATGGTCCATGAAACGATTCCCGGAGCTGAAGAGAAGATTCAATACAAGGAACAGCATTTTCTGAAAAACGGGCAATTCGCTGCTGTCATTTCGCCTTCGAAAGATACGATTGCTTTTATGTTCATGAATACAGAGGTATGGAGATTCCAAAAGGCTTTGAGGGACCGGCCCAAAGGAAGTGGCTCAAGATTCGTAACGGGGATAAGCCGGATTTGGGGCAATTGTCCGGCTTCCTGAAGAAAGCGTCCGAGTCGTTATAGACAAAGGACACTGTGAACCCTTATTTGGTACTAAATAGAACAGTTCTAAACATATTCTTATAAAAGAAAACAATATGAAGGAGGGTACAGTTATTTGATAAAAGTTAAGGTTAGTTTACGGCCCATTGTAAGTAAGATCAACTTACCCACTGTTTTGAAAACAACTATACTTCCGGGTGACTCCATTGAAAGATTATTTATTGCAACCCAGGTAGGAGAGATCTTTTACATAGGGAACGGGGTTATAAGGACTTTTTTAGATATTCGCCCACGAATCATAAATCTAGGTGATTCTAGTGGTGGATATGATGAACGGGGCTTGCTAGGGCTAGCATTTCATCCCGAATTTTATTGCAATGGACTGTTTTATCTCCATTATTCACTAGCTGGAACCCAAGGTCCAGGTGCTCTTCCAGGTGCTTTTGAATCTTTTAGGCCTAACCCGTGTGATTCTAGAACCTTAAACCTAAAGTGGATAAATAGAGAAATTCAATATGATCATATTGATACAGTTGAAGAATGGATTCTACTATCGAATGGTCAACCTCAAAAACGGCGGACATTACTTAGTATACGAAGACCATTTTTAAATCATAATGGTGTCAATAGCTTAAACTTTTCACCGGAAACAGGAAAACTTGTTTTAACAACCGGTGATGGCGGATCAGGCTATGATCCATTTAATTTAAGCCAAGATGATATGGAAATCGCAGGTAAAATAATTGAAATTGATGTCGTTAAGCATACATTTATCGATAATCCGCCAGTAGTTACACGTTTTGATGAGCTACCCGTACCTATTCAGGAAACACTTACGGTAATTGCCAAAGGAGTTCGCAATATACCAGGCATTTCATTTCAAAGGTTTTATAATCAATATATCAAATACGCAGGAAATGTCGGACAGGATCTCGTAGAGTCGATTTTCTCATTCATTCATTATAAACCAGTACCGGTTACTCAGCTTATTCAAGCTTATTCAATGAATTCTGAACCTGGCCAAGAAGGATTTATTAACTTTGGCTGGCGAGGGTGGGAAGGCGCTTTTCCTACTTCGATAATTACAGGCTGCTCTGAAAATCCGGCTTTGGATGAGAAAACCATTGCTTATTACGATGATGCAGTAAAAACTTCAGTGTGGCGTCTTCAGCCTCTAACTAGTTATTTTCATAAAGATCCCCGAACCGATAAGTTTGGAGCAACTGCACTTACAGGAGTCCAGCCCTATATGGGAAATGAAATCCCCGATTTAACGGGAAATGTTGTGTTTACCGATCTAGCTCGGGCTCAAGAATCTCAACTTCCGGTTAGAGGTGTTTTAGCTTATACCAGAGTAGGAATGGATTGTAGACGAAATGATTTTAGTGTTATTGAAACCGAATATAATTTTGGGTCTCAATCAGCTTATTATGTAAGTTTGGGGACGAATCTGAACCAATCCAGACTATATTTAGGGGTCTATGGCTCTATGAAAGTAAATGATTTTAACCAAGGTACTGTTTTTGAAATTGTTCCATAATTCGTTACGATAAAATTCGACTTAGTAATCCGCATTCGGCACTTGCCATGCCGGGGTACGCAGCTCCAGCGACAACGCCGTACACAGGAGGAATAAACTCCATGAATCCAGAACAATTAGCCACGCCTTGTAAAACAGTGGCGCAAATTATCATAGCCATGAAGGACGTACAGAAAAGTAAAGCGTACGTCCTTCACTTATTTCTTTACATACTACTAACTTCATTACCTGTCCGCCCGCTATAGGCATGTGAATGAGGATGAGTGCCGTTAACCGTCGTAAATCCCTCAAATAAGTGATAGTGCCCGCCGCCGGTAAGATTAATAGCTGGCCCGGTTGTTCCTTGTATGAGGTGGGTATGACCTTGATTAAACGAAGTGACAGTATGATATCCATGAACATGCGGAACACCGGTAGGGGCTGGGGCAGTCCAACTTGCATACTCATGAGAATGTCCATCATTAATGGACGTTATCCCTGATAATGCGTGAACATGGACAGGGGTACCATTCCAGGATGTAATATAAAGCTTGTGCGAATGATGGGTATCGTCGCCTCCAGAATTCATTACAAATCCGGTAACAGGAATTTTCATAATGGGCTCCTTTCTTTGAGATATATACACAGGATTAGTGTATGGAGAATAAAGTTTGTCAGGAAGCGGCTTATACCCAACTTTATTTGGTATGTAGTATGACTTCTTAGATAGGGCAAGACTTTTTCTCTAATCGAGCAACCCGAATTCCTCATTTACCCTTGTTGTGATGTACCGCATCTTGTTCAATTGCGTTGGGATTTCTCAGAAGAGGAACATACAAATAATAAAGTTGCATTTGAGGAATTTCACCAGATTTGTAGTGAATTCTTGGTTAAAGCGATCAAAAGCGGAGATTGGTACATATGGGTTGCAGAAATTGATGGAAGTCTTATCTCACATATGTATTTGCAATTAATACATAAAGTACCAAGGCCAGGGAAATCTCCAGATCCTTATTACGGCTACGTTACCAATGTCTATACTCTGAACAAAAATAAGGCTGCCGAACGGCAGCCTTCATGATCCGTAAGATCAGGTCTTTCCAACTAATCTACAATATTCCGGGTATAGTATGCGATTATATCTTTGCGACGAATAATACCGAGGAAGACGCGATCGGCGTCTACGACCGGAACGAAGTTCTGATCGGCCGCCAGCGCCAGCATATCGTCCAAATCGGCGCTGATTGCAACGCATTCGACTTTCATCCTTTTTTTGATGGAGATGACAGGAATTTCGTGCATCGTATCAAAGCCGAGACCGGGTGTGGCTTTTAGCTTCCATAACAAATCTCCCTCGGATAGCGTTCCGAAATATAAACCATTGTCGTCCAAGATCGGAATGGCTGTATAGTGGCTCGCCTCCAATTTATCCATGGCTTCCTTCATATTAGAGGATGTCATGAGGTAAGAAACCTCGTTCTTGGGATATAAAAACGATCTGATGTCCATTGAATCACGCTCCTTTGGTATATTAAATCATATTTCGTCGCGGGGCGCATGTGAAACATCCCAAACGAATCGTTGCAGGGGAGTATCTTGGCAGTCTGATTGCGCTTAGCATAACACCTATCGGAACATCCGATCATCATATTAAAAACTCATTGGATTCGGAGGAGTCGCGTTGCTCCTCCTGGGTAACGTACAAATATCAACGAAGGAGCTGCCGCGGCAAACTCCTTTTCGCATTTCTCGCCGATAGTCCCGACGATATGACAGCTTAAACAATCGTTAATGCTGACAATAATTCTCGAGGATAGCAACAAGTGAAGACGGAAGATCTATTTCTTCCTTAACAAAGCAGCCTCCGGGGACGTGAATACCTTTGGAGGACAATCCCTAAGCACTGCTTATAGTTCCACAACATCGCTTGTTATGCGGGATCTGTTCATCTCAACCAGCTTAAACCTGGTTTCTACAGTAGGGGGCGATCAGCTTTAGCGAAGGGTATAAACCCAGGGGAACGATCGATCTGCTGCGTTGCGCTAATTATAAAATTTATTATATAAAAAGTTTCCCTAGAATATAGTTGGCATTTTTAGGTAAAATATAAGGCGGAAAAAGCTGAAAGGAGTGACGTATCTATGTTAAACAAGGTGGTTATCATTTAAGTCCACAGAAGGATTTTTTCATTTTTGGGTTTCTTCTGTGGTAATTTCAGTGTGGGAAGTCGTTGCAAGAATTTTGACTGGAGGAGATATTATAAATTATAACGAGGTTGTTAAAATCAGTGATGCATATTTACTTCCATTAGTATCAGAGTTGTATGGATTAGAAGGCTATGAAATCAAGCTGATTCCGGCACATGACGGAGGGCGGAATGTCGTTTATACCTGTGAGAAAGAAGGCGAAGATGCAAAAATACTCAGAATCTCTTTCTTACCTGACAGGAGCCGGGAAGATTTTCTGGCCGAAGTTGAGTATATCAGGTATTTATTTGAGCATGGCGGAAGTGTCTCGGATGTAGTCAGCTCCCGGAAGGGGAATCTACTGGAAGAGATAACTCATCATAATCACACCATTTTTGTCTGCCTGTTTAAAAAGGCCAAGGGGAAAATGCTTGTGGAATATAATTATCGGTATCGGGAAGGTGCTCCAATTACCGAATATTATTATAATTGTGGTAAAGTCCTTGGGAAACTGCACCAAATATCGAAAGGGTATATTCCTGTCCATCGCCGGTATAGTTTTTTTGACAAATACAATGACGAATATATCAATAAACGGATACCCGGCTCGTTAACTTTGCTCAAGGAGAAGCTGGTACAACTCCTTAAAACCTTAGAAGAAATGGACAGGAACCGTGAGTCTTTCGGTATGATCCATTTTGATCTCAACGATGGGAATTATTCGATAGATTTTGATACCGGGCAAATAACCGTATATGATTTCGATAATTCATGTTTCTGTTGGTATATTTTTGACCTGGCAAGTCTTTGGACAAACGGAGTGGGCTGGATACAATTTGAACCAGACGCCGGCAAACGTAAAAAGTTTATGGATGATTATTTTAAAGCAGCCCTCGAGGGATACAGATCCGAGACCAGGATCGAAGATTCAATGTTAGAAAAATTGCCCTTATTTATCCAAGCAAACCTCATGGAAGGTATTATAGTTATAGATACATTCGAGGTAATGCGGAACAACGGCGAAGATCCAGAGTGTGACGAGGAGTTGTCGTATCGCATAAAATGTCTGGAAGACGATATCCCGTATAGGGGATTTTTCCATAAAATTTACTCGTGTGAAAAACCCTTTGAGTATGAGAAACGAAATATTTAGTCTTTTTGTATTGCCGCGGGATCTCCCTTCAACTGCTTCGTTGCGCTAACGGAGAACTATAGTTTAATACTGAAAGGGCTACCGAGTGGTAGCCCTTCACTACGTTAATGGGCAGGCAGGATAACGGGGAATCGCATTGATCCAACAATCTATTCATTCATGGTATAATATGGTTTATTTATCAAAATTGAAAAAAGTATATGACCCTAAAACAAGGGGGGGCAAAATTATTGTTCGCCAAAATTCGAAGTAAAGGCGGTAGAATATGATTACTTCTTCTTCAATGTTACCAATGTTTTTACCAATCATGGTTATTGTCTATGGACTGTTCATTTTGCTCGGATTATATACACTATATTTAATTATCAAGCTATTAATTAGATTAATAGCAGCACTAGACATTTATTTAGATGAAAAGAGAAATAGACGACTTTAGATTGAATTACTACGCTAACAGGGATAGTTCAAGTCAAACAGAAGAGAAATTTGGATAATAGCTTGCAGAAAGGAGGTGCCTGAGTGAGAGTGATCGATTTGTCGTTGCCGATTGCGGACGGCATGCCCGTTTATCCCGGCGATCCTGAGGTAAAAGTCAAGGTAGTGCACACATACGAGTGTCATACCTGGCAGCTGCGGCAGCTTTCGATGGGTAGCCATACCGGAACACACGTGGACGCGCCTTCACACATGCACCCCGGTGCCTCGACATTGGATGAGCTGCCATTGGAGCGATTTTTCGGAGCATCGCGCGTAGCACGGATCGAAGACCCGACTTGGCCGGAAGGCCGGGGGCTGTTTTTCGCCGATTCCGTCGGGCTAGAATGCTTTGACAGACTCGCTGCGCTACGACCACCGTTCGTCGGCGGCGAACTATCTGAAGAACTGGAGCGGGCGTTGTTGGGAATCGGAATTGTGACGTATACGGGGCTTCAGGGATTGGATCGTCTTCCCGACGGAACCGACTTTATGTTTTATGGATTTCCACTGCGCATCGTCTGTGGCGACGGGTCCCCGGTTCGGGCCGTTGCGGTGGTGGAGGCTGAAACAGCTGGGCTTGGAATAAACGCATAAAATGTCCTAGCGGAGAACGATAGTGTGGAGCTGCCGACAAGGGATAGCTCCTCTCTGATGGAAAGTTTGTTCTTTTTCTTAGAGGATGCCGAAAAGGCAACCTTATAGCACTATTACACGAGAGAGGATAAAGATGACTCAAAATGGGATTGTATTAGTTGTTAGTACATCTATTCTTAAGGCTGATAAGGTATTAATGATAAAAGAAAACAAACCTTCTGTAAGGAAGAAATGGAACTTTCCAGGAGGAAGAATAGAGACTGGTGAAGATATCCTTGATGCCGCACGTAGAGAAGTAAAAGAAGAGACGGGATACGATATAAAACTTACAGGGACAACAGGGATCTACAATTTTATGAGCAACATAAATACTCAAGTCATTATGGTCCATTTTATCGGCGAAATAATTGGAGGCTCTCTTGAATTACAAGATAATGAGATCAGTCCATGTGGATCAGGGTATCTGATCTGTTAATTCCTAATCTATACGATCTACGCGGAGAAAGTATAATTAAACAAATTGCGGAGAACCTTCTAAATGGAAAGAAACACTCACTAACTATATTTAACCCTTTAGTCGTCTCTAGACACAAAACTAACGGAGAACGATAGTTGAAATGATCCTGGGAGCAGAAATTTTCAATAAACGAAATAGTGCGATTGCAAAGGGGAGATTTTAGATTGAAAATTTGGTGGCTAGATTATCACCCAGCCTACAACACTGTAAATTTTGAAAATTATGAAGATGGAAAAAACTTGAGAGAAATACTTCAAGATGCGAGCCCGTTGTCACGAAATTGGGTAAGCCACAACGTGGTTTTAGATAATAAGGGAAAACCTTCCGATATCCTGAATGCAGTGGGTGGATCACTAATTGTAAGCGAACGAGCAAAGGAAATAATTACGCAGCTTCCTGACACAAATGTTGAATTCTTGCCATTAACAAGCTCTGAAGGTGAATTTTATGTACTGAATGTATTAACGGTTTTAAATTGTGTTGACCCCAATCAATCAAAAGAGAAGCGTCTGGGTAGCTCGAATAAATTAATTGATTATGAAGAGTTAGAGTTCTATAAGGATGTTGTACAAGACAAGGATCTCTTCAGAATCATGTTACATGAAGGAAATAGGGTATTACCAAATATATATGTCTCTGATCGTCTAAAGAATTTATTGGATAACCACCTAGAGGGGTATCAACTCGTTGAGATGTGGGACTCGGAGATGTCTTGGAAACAGAAGGAGGAAAAGTATGCTTCCATGTGTGAAGAAATCGACGGATCGCTAAAGCTAACGTTTAATTTTGAGAAAGCTATCAACTACGTACAAAAAAACAAGGGACAATTAATATATAGCGGAAAATGGGCATTAAAGGTTGACGAGGAAAATGAAATATTACTGGGGCAACTATTATTAGACGGTACTTATTCTTGGTTCAACCCTGTTTATTATCCTCCTGTGATATTGGGATTAACATGGGGAACTAAAGAAAAGAGAAAGTCATTATTTGACATATTGAATTTTAAATAAACGATAGCCCAATACTTTCACCACAAGTCTGCTACTGAGATTATCGGCTGCCCCGTTACGCTACCCTTGCAAAGGTTATTTCCAAAATTCAGGTGAAAAGTAGGTAGACTCAAGACAAACGATCACTATAATGGAAATAAGAGACATACATAGAACCAATCTATAGGATATGAACAAGAATCAGGCTGAGAAAGAGATTAGAGGAGGCCATCTCGTGGGAAGATCATTCGCAAATTTGCATATCAAGTCGAAACATCTTGAGAAGACTGTCGAAGCATTAAGAGAGCTAAGTGAAGGGCATGCCCAAGTATTAGGCAAGCCAAATAATGAGGCTCAAGAGATCAAAGTTGTCATGTACGTAAGCAAAAGCAACGAGAACTGGATCAGCGTACTCCACGATTATTTTGTATGGGGTACGGTGAAAGAGATCGGCAAAACGTTGTCCCGGCTTATCGAGGAGCCAGTGATGACCGCCGGATATATGAATGAGGAGATATTCGAGTTGTCGTTTTTCGAGAATGGAGACATTCAAGCCGAAAGAATCTTTTGTGAACAGTGGACGAGGGATGAATATGAACAACTCAAAGAAGAGCGCCTTAATGATGACTACCTGCGGGAAGCGTTGGATATCCGTAATCAGGATTTTGACGACTTCATTGGCATTACGAGTCCGGAACAAGCCGTAGATAAGCTGTCGGAACTCGTAAGAATGTCTTTATGGAGTGATTCAGAGTGGATACCGCACGAAGAAACTCTCAGAAAACGATTTGGGAAATATGAATTTTGAAAATACATGAGCTGTATAGTCACGCATCCTTGCTTTAGATAGAGATGATGAAGAGTGGTGGTGATCCAGGAATGGCTAAGGACGTCTGGGATAACATTTTAAAACATGTCCAAACGATATCACAACCGATTTTTTCTACGGTTAATCCTCCTGCCACAGAGGAAGAAATCAACCTCTTAATGCCCCTTCAATAGAAGTATTCAATTTGATCGTAGGGTAGGAACCACGCTGGTCAAGATAGGCAATCCAACTGGATTGCCACCAGCGGAATGTTGAGTAACCCGGAAGTGGAGAAAGTTTGACTAAAAACGTGAACCGAACAATTATAAACAGAGAAGTAGGCCCTTGTGGTTACCGATTTCCAAATTGGAATACGCGTTTACACGACAAAGAGGGTTCCCCAATAGTGATAAAATGTTAGCGTTTTTCATTCTAAATTATGTGCTTTCTCATTCTTCAAGCCAATCGACTTATAATACTCACGATTGACGTGCTCCAGCTCCTCCTCGGGTACAAATTCATGTCCACCATACATGTCTATTTCCTCGCCATACCTATTGTAGATCGCGATCAGATTGCCATCCCGATTCAACTCCATGTACACGTAACATTTTGTTTCAGGCGCTTCACCGTAAAAGAGCGTAAATCTGATTTGTCCACTCTATGCATGTAGTTCTCCTTTTCTCTCATTCGTATTGGCTTTGAATTTATTCCATTGAAACCCCCGTATCTTTTTACGGTCATGGTTCGTTTACAAGGAGAAATCAACTGAAAACTTATTATTTGTATAAATTTCATTTTACGGAGGCCCGATATTATGGAAATTTCAAAGGGAGTAGAAATGCTTCATCTAGATTTTCATGGGGAAATTATTCACCCCATTCTTTTGTGGGATCGAGAAGCGGCTGTTTTAATAGACACAGGATTCCAAGGGCAAATTGAAGATTTACGCGTGGCAATGGAAAAGGCAGGAGTGTCGTTCGACAAACTAAAAGTTGTGATTTTGACGCATCAGGATGTGGATCATATAGGCAGTCTTCCTGAGATTTTGCAGGAGCGTGGCAGTAATGTTAAAGTATATGCACATGAACTGGATAAGCCGTATATTCAGGGGGAGATCCCTCTTTTAAAAGATGGTCACCTTGAGAATCCCCCGAAGGGCAAAGTGGACGATACCTTAATAGATGGACAGGAACTGCCGTTTTGCGGTGGGATTCGCATCATCCATACTCCTGGGCATACTCCTGGTCATATCAGCCTTTATTTAAGGCAAAGTAAGACTCTCATTGCCGGGGACTCGATGTATAGTGTAAACGGGATTCTCGGGGGAATTCATGTCCCGACCACACCGGATATGAATGAAGCTCGTCTCTCATTGAAAAAGTATTTAGATCTCGACATTGCATCCGTGGTTTGTTATCACGGGGGATTAAGTAATGTAAATGTTAAAGATCAGATATTAAGACTTAGCCAGGGATTATAAAGTTAAAGTTTCAGCAAATTATCTTTTGGTGTAACGATGTTGTTCTGCTAACGAATAACGTTAGTTGAACTTCACTCTAGCTGCGATTCGAAACCGGTTTCCCTTGTAGATAGTAAAGGGTCCGGTTTTTTTATGTTACAAATTGCTTAGCATACAATTTTTCCGTTTCGTGAGGTGCCCCCTAATAGATTGAGAAAATAAAGTCGTAGAATAGGAAAATAAAACCTTAGACCAACGGTGCGCCATGAAGCTAACGGCGAACGATAGCGAATAAATAGAAGAGAGAGGCGCTAAATGCCTCTCTCTTCTATTTTCTTTTGCAAGGGGCGAACTATGACGGAAAGCATCTTAATAATATATTTAATTAATTCGGGATCTGATTTTACAATCCAACTGTAAATTTATATTAACCCCACTTAAAAGCAATAAACATCAATTTAATTTATTGTATTTCATTGGGTAAAATCCATCTGACCAGGAGGAATATTAATGAACCGCCATTTGAAACGATTAGCCGTCTCTTCGATCGCTGCCACTGTTTTACTCGCATCAGCACAGGCTTCTGTGCTGCCCGTCTATGCCCAAAGCATTTCTTCGGGAGAAGATCAAACCGCTGCGTTCTCGCAGGCGATCAGCCTTTCCCCATCCGTTCTCGACCTGAAATTCGACAACGACGCGGCCGATAGCTCGGCAAGCGCGGTCTCCGCGACCGTTTACGGGAATCCGGAATATGTCCAGGGACGGCTCGGACAAGCGATCCAATTTCAAACGCGGGGCCAATACGTGGATCTCGGGAATCGCGACGAGTTCCGCTTCGGCGATGCCGCGGATTTCTCCGTCGCCTTCTGGTTCAAATCGTCGGGAATTACGGGCGATCCTTCCATCATCTCCAACAAAGACTGGAATTCCGGAAGCAACACGGGGTGGATTCTGGCCGTAAACGGATCGGGTAATCTCGTGTGGAATTACAAGACGTCCCAGAGCGCCCGAATGGACACGACCGTATCGGGGGTTGCCGACAACAACTGGCATCATATCGCCGTCTCGCATGATCGCGTTAACGGGATCGCGCGCTTCTATAAAGACGGGGCGCTGGTGAAAACCGTCGATATCTCCGGCATGAAAGGCACGCTCGATTCCTCGTACACGACCAAAATCGGTCAGGACGGCACGGGCAAATACGGCTCTACGCTGACAGCGCGGGTGGACGACCTGCAGATTTACCGGAACGCGTTGACTGATGCGGAGGTTAGCGCCATGTTCGATAGCGCGCCTCCGCTTCCGCCCACCCCGGTCGCGTCCGTATCACTGGATCGGTCGGAGCTCGACTTGAAAGCGGGAGCGCCGATGCCGCTTACTGCAACCGTTTATCCGGACGACGCAACGATTAAAGAAGTGGAATGGTTGTCGAGCGACGATACGGTCGCCAAAGTGGAAACGATCAACGGCCGCCCAACGGTCGTAGCCGGGAAGGCCGGCAATGCAACCTTAACGGTCAAAACGGTCGATGGCGGCAAAACGGCGACAGCGGTTGTCCGCGTATCGAATTCCATTGATGTGTCGGGAGATGGGCTGCTCACGAAAGAGGATCTGAATCTCGTCCTGAAAAACCAGAACAGCCGGGAGGGCGATAATCGCTGGGCGCGGGCGCAAACCGCGGATATAAACGGCGATCGAAAAGTCGATCACGACGATGTGCAGATAGTCAGGGACAGGCTGGTTCCGTACAAGGATACATTTCTCTACAAACGCGTCGTGTTCATCGGGATCGACGGCGCCGGGAACGGGGTAAAGGATCCGCAAGCCAATGCTCAAAATATTCAGAAGCTCATGAGCGAAGGTGCAGGTACGTACGAAGCGAAAGCGATGCTGCCGACGATCAGCGCGCAAAACTGGGGCTCCATCTTGCATGGCGTCATCCCGGCCAAGCATGGGCTGACCAACGACGTTGCGGCAGGCAAGCCTTATCCGGAGAACAATCTCTACCCGTCCTATATGAAAATGCTGAAGCAGGAGCGACCTATGCTCAAGCAAGCATCGTTCGCCACCTGGTCGCCGATCAATAAAGGCATCATCGAGGATTCCGCAGGTGCTTATAAAGTAAACGGCGGGAACGATGAAACGACGACGCAAAAAACGGTAGACTATATTAAAGCGGAAGGCCATAACGCGCGCAACATATTTGTCCATCTGGACGAGGTGGATGGCGCCGGACACAATTACGGCTACTACACCCCGAAATTTTACGAGAAATTGCAAAATGCGGACCAGTATGTCGGTCGAATCGTTCAAGCTTTGGAAGATGCAGGTCTGATGGAGGATACGCTCATCATTCTTACCGCGGACCATGGCGGGAAAGGGACTGGCCATGGCGGCAATTCACTGGAGGAGCAGACGGTATTCTGGGCAGCGAAAGGAAAATCGATCGCGGCCGGCACCGTATTGTCGGACGACGTAAGCGTGGTCGACACGGCCGCCGTTGTCGCTCATGCGCTGCGCCTGGAAATTCCGGAAGACTGGGATGCGAAAATCCCGGCAGGACTGTTTCAAGACAAAAAACAATAAAGAAACGACAGGCGCCGTTTTTCTCTTTGGAGAAAAGCGACGCCTGTTTTTCTCCAACGGTGCTCGCCGTGCGTTATCAATCAGGGTTCGCAGCTCGGCTGCCGTGTGTGCGGGGTTTTGGCTTGCGCACCCTTCGACTTGTTGAAATACCCCATGTGCAGCGTACAGACGGTCTTTTGCCCCAGTTTGACGCCGACCGCCTCGATATAACATTATTCCAAAAAATCAATGGTAGATTAAATAACACTTGGCTTCCGATGGTGTGCAGCAACAGCAAATAGTCAGGCTGAGGAAAGACAATGGAAAAGATTCTCATCTTGAGCTTTACCTCAAGATTCGGATAATTGTTTTATTGTCCCGTTCGATTCATAATCGGTTTTACAATCGAGTTAGGCTTCGTCTGATCGAATGAAACAACCGCCCCAGCGCATCCGGGATGCGTAAGGGCGGTTGCTTCTGCGAGTAGAGGCTTACGGATCCGGTGTGAGCACGACGGCGCCGTCAAGCCGGCCGTTCTCGCCACGCACTTCGATTTCGTCGATAAATGCCCATACGTTCAGCGTAATATGAATCTTGACATAGCGGGCATAGACGTATTCGCCTTGCGGCTGGTGTGCCGGCAGCCCGTTTTTCGAAGCGTCCCACCGATACATTTGCGAGTATGGTTCGGCTTGAGTCGGAGCCGGTTTGGCCACGTCGGCAAGCTTCGCCCAGTTTTGCCCGTCAGTCGATACAGAAATCTCCACGACGGCCGGCGCATGGATGCCGGTGCTGGTTTCCTGGAGGAAGTTCGCCTTGATGGCGGCGATCGATTTCTGTTCGCCCAGATCGATCACGAAATCACGCACCGTATTATGCGCGTGGCCTTGCCAGCCGTCGTCCAAGAACGCCGGGCTCGCATAGATACCATCAGTCAGCTCAGTGCCGTTCGTATCCGGATATTGCGGCTCCGGCGGCAGGGATACCGTGTAGGCAGCGTTCAAAGCGAGATTCGGATGCGCTTCGGGATCCACCGGTCCCGTGCCGGGACCCGGGTCCGTAAAGTCGATCGGATTGCCGCGGATGAAATCATATGTCCAATCGTAAATTTGCCGATTACGCGGAAAATCGCTGTACGCCGCTTTTTGCAGAGTATGGGTAGATTGGTAATAAGCACGAAATACGCTGCTGTCAAAGCCGTAATCGATGCCGCCCTGCAAATAATCGATATATTTTTGGCGGAACGCTGTATTGCCGAAGACGCGGTCGTCCACTTCGATTTCTACGCCGGAGCCGATCTTCCTGGCGTTTTCGGCGGCTACTCTGATGCGGTCCGCCGTAGTGCCGTCGGTGAAAAAGTGATTCGGCTGATAGGCCATGGCATCAAAGCCGAAATCCTGCCATTTCCAATAGCCCGATGCGCCGTAGTAAGGAATCCAGAAAAACTTGAATCCATGCTTGTGTACGGCATCGGCGGTGTAACGGATAACCGCCTGATCTTCCGCGCTGGCCGCTTCGTGCATCCAATAAAATCCGGTCAGCTCCAGATTGGAATACCCAGCCGCGGTCCAGCGCGACAGCACCTCGTTGATGTACCAATCGACGGCTTTTTCCTTGTTTGCCTGCCCCGCGGCGGGATCGCCGAAGTTTTCACTGACGCCGTCACCGTCCACATCGCCGAAATCGGTTTGCTTCGTCGAAGGCAGCGGCACCATGAGCACCACCTTCATCTTGTGGTTCGGATCGTTCAGCTGCGCGCCTACCTGGCTAACGGCCTGATTCAGCTGCAAGGCATCGCCGTTGAACGTCTTGTTCAGGTACCATTCCCAGTCCTCCTTCTTCGAGGACTCCTCCCAGTTCGTCTCTACGAAGGTGCGGCCGCTGGCCGCCGTAAGGCCCAGAAACAAGCCGCCGTCAAAAAACCATTCCGTAGGCTGTCCGTCCTCATCCACATAGGCCACGTAGGGAACGAATTGCGAAGCGTTCCAATCGCCGATGTTATTGTTATATTGCCCGTTATAGAACAACACCAGGTCGTTAATTCCGCCGGTCGCCTCGCCGGCTTCCAGGTAACGTCCGTCTTGCGGCGGTTCGTCCGGGGTCAATTCGACGGCGCCGTCCAGTCTGCCGTCTTCGCCCCAAACTTCGATCTCGTCTATAAACGCCCAAACGTTGAGCACGAGATTGATTTTGACATACCTGGCATAAACCATGTCGCCCTGCGGCTGCTGGCTCGGCAGCCCATCGACTGCGCCGTCCCATACATACTGCAGCGTGTGGGGACCGGTGTCCGAAGACGCCGGTTTGTCCACTACGGCTGCCCTGGCCCAGTTCTGCCCATCCATCGAGACGGAGATGCGGATATCGTCAGGCGCGTTAATGCCCGGGTCGCGATCATTCAAGAAGTTGGCTTTGATCGCGCCGATCGACTTGGGTTCCCCCAAATCGACGATAAAATTGCGGTCGAAATCGCCCGCATGGCCCTGCCATGCTGCGTTGTAGAAGCTGGTCGTACCGTGGATGCCGTCCGTCAGCTCCGTACCGCCCGTATCCGGGTAACTGGAAGAAGGAGGCAAGGATACCGTGTAGCTCTTATTCAATGCCAGGTTTTGCGGTCCCGGTACGGTGAAATCGAGCGGCTGTCCGTGGATGAACGCATAAATCCAATCGTATATTTGCCGGTTTTCGGGCTTCTCATCGTATGCGGCTTTATACAGCGTGCGCAAATCTTGATAATAAGCGCGGAACGTATCGCCGTCATAGCCGTACTCCGCTGCGCCCTGCAAATAGTCGATCAGCTTATGCCGGCCCGGACCGAGGTTAAAGACGCCGTCGTCGAACTCAATCTCGATGCCGGAGCCGATTTTTTTGGCGCGGGCGGCGGCATCGGCAATGCGCTGGGCCGCCGTGCCGGCAAAATAATGGTTCGGCTGGTAGGCCATCGCGTCGAAGCCGAACATTTGCCATTTCCAGTATAGGGAAGCTTCATAATAAGGAATCCAGTAAAATTTCAGTTTGTTCCGGTGCACCAGGTCGGCAGTGTACTGCAGAGCGTTCAGTTCGGTCACCGTTTCGCTCATCCAGTAAAAACCGGTCAATTCCAGGTTGTTGTAGCGAGATTTTTTCCACTTCTGAGTGACTTCGCGGACATACCAGCGCAGCACCTTCTCCTGATCCGCTTTGTTGCTCAGGTTTTCCGAGACGCCATCGCCGTCGACGTCGCCGAAGTCGGTTTGCCGCGAGTCCGGCATCGGCACCATGATGGCGACTTTCATCTTATGATTCGGTTCTCCCAATTGCTGCGCCGTCTGCCGTACAGCCACGTTCAGCTGTGCCGCATCGGAGGCTGGCTCCGAGAGCGTTTTGGCGATGTACCAATCCCAATCTTCCTTGTTCGAAGGAGAAGTGCCTTCTGCGAAGGAACGTCCGGACGGGGCTGTTATGCCCAGGAATAGTCCGCTGTCGAACATCCAATCGAGCGGCTGCCCGTTCTCGTCAACATACGCGACGTAGGGAACGAATTGCTCGGCATTCCAGTTGCCGGCATCCTCCGCATATTGCCCGTTATAGAACAGGACGAGATCGTTCATGTAGCCGGTTTGCTCGCCGGCCTGCAAATATTCGGGTTCGATCGCGGGATCCGGCGTGAGCTCGACAGCTTTGTTCTGCTTGCCGTCATAGCCCAGCACCTCGATCTCATCGATGAACATCCAATAATCGACGATCGTGTGCATTTTGACGTAACGGGCGTAAGCCATTTGGCCATTTGGCTGATGTTTCGGGAAACCGTCCCGGTTGCCGTTCCATTCATAGAGGGCCGTGGAAACGGATTGATTGGAGCGCGGCCGGATGACATTTTTCACTTTCGACCATTGCACGCCGTCTTGCGAAACGAAGAAGGTGACGAGCTCCGGCGCGGTAATGCCTACGCCGTTGTCGCTGAGAAAATTGGCTTTGATGGCCGAAATCGATTTGGCTTCCTGAAGGTCGATGACGATTTCACGGTCGATATTGGCGTTATGTCCCACCCAAGCCGGGTTCGAAAAGTCCGTACCGCCGTACGCGCCGTCCGTCAGTTTTGTACCGTTCGGGTCAGCGTAAGAGTCATTGGCAGGAATAGATACCGTATAGCTTTTATGTAGAGCCATATTAGCAGGGGAGGGCAATGCTTCAGCAGTTTCTGTCCTTTCGCCGGCATCTATGGCGCCGATGCTCTCGTTCTCGGCTGACTCGATGGTTTCGATGGCCTCCTTGAGCACGTGCTGTGGCGTCGGGCCGGCTTCAGGGGCTGTCGACGCAAGCAGGTTGTTAGCATCCGAGAAGAGCAGCAGCAAGCAAAGAACAACGAAGGTGAGTATTCTGACGCCTTTTGCAGTCGGTTGCTTCGAAAAGATCATTTGCGTACCTCCATTTGTACTATATTTGGTCTTATCGGTCATACCGAAGAACAGAGACGAGCCATCATCCCTCCTTCCAACCCATATATAGAATAGATTCAGCAAGCAGCCCAAGGTAATTGTAAATAAAGCCATATCTGATTACAATGCAATCATTATGCCAGGATTCATCAGAAATCGACGTTAATCTTCGATTTACGTTGAAACTAGACAATATTCTCGCTTCTGCATGGCGGATGCACTATCCTTTAGCCGGAAATTTCGAACATTAGTAGGATAAGACGAATCGTTCTGTAACGATTAATTCGAACGTGGATGCTTCGGAGGGCAGACGCATGGTGTTTGAATGAAACCATACATTTTCCTTTCCATAAAATGTCTTGTAATATTAGATTCAAGGCATGCAGACTGTCCCCAAATCAACTACAAGTTGTTTATACTGTAGATGTTGGCAAGGTGCCGCTGCGCTAGATTCGTCAAGAGGAGAGATAATATGAAAGATAATAATTATTATGCAACCTTCATTGAAGTAGCGGAAGATTGTCCCGTAACGGTTGCTGAGATTCCTGTTCCAAAAGGCAAAACAAAGACGGTTCCTGTTATGCAGTTCGAAATGATAGCGAATCATCCTTATCGCTCCACCCAAGAGGATGTACTGTTTGAGGTTTATGCGATCCGGAATCAAATCCCTGAAGAGCAGAGACCGGCCGAGCGTGAGAAGTTTTTCTCGAAAGGTCAACCTTGTCTTCGTACATCCTCATTAGGAAAGCGCTACGGTTGGGGAATCCACCATAATTCTGAAGGGAAATTGGCGCTCTATGCCATGGAATCGGAAGAATACCAAAAGTTGCTCAACGATACAAGTATAAAGCGTGTTAAAGCCATGCGGTCCAGCCGTGGGTAGGATTCGGACATGCCGTTGTCGATGTGTCGATGCGCCAGGGGCCAAACGGAGCTTCAGGCTCCAGCCAAACAAAGCCAAACCGTAATAACAAGACTTGTTAAAGAGATTCTAGTCTACAGCACACTCACCAATACTTCGGGAATAAAGGTGTATTTACTGCCGCATAATTTGCACGCGAAAGTTCGTATTATTATAGGTTACTGTCGGTAACTCAATAATACGAACTTCATCGTTTTATAACATCTAATTGCAAACTTTTGCGAGTTATGGATATGCTGAGAAAAATGAAACAGATATCTTAATACTTTTTACGGAGGTAGATATTATGAGGACCACGATAAACGAATATGCGATCGCTAGATCGGATGCGGGGCCTTATGGAATAACCGTTGGAAAAGATGGAGCCCTATGGTATACGGAACAGAAAGGGAATCGAATTGGACGAATAACAGCCAAAGGTGAAATGAATTCATTTCCTATCCCAACATCGGATGCAGGTGCTATGTCAATCGTTTCGGATCAATCTGGCGACTTATGGTTTACAGAATATAAAGCAAATAAGATCGGGAGAATGTCGATGAACGGTCTTTTTACAGAATATGAACTTCCTTCGGCGAACTCTTCACCTTTTGGCATTACGGAAGGTCCTGATGGCACAATATGGTTTACTGAGATGAATAGCGGCAGGATCGGAAGGTTAACAAAATCAGGTGAAATCACGGAGTTTGACTTACCGATTCAAAAAGCCTTTCCTTCTTTTATCACTCTAGGGTCAGATGGAGCATTGTGGTTTACCGAGAATCAGAGCAATAGAATCGGACGAATAACCACGAAAGGTGAAATTACGGCATATCCAATTCCAAATCCTAACTCGGGACCTGTCGGCATTACAAGCGGACCTGATGGTGCTTTATGGTTTGTTCAGATTAACGGCAATAAAGTTGGTAGAATTACCATATCAGGGGAGATGAATGAATTTGTAATACCGACGCCTGGCGCTCGTCCTCATGCCATCATATCCGGGAAGAAAGGAGATCTCTGGTTCACGGAATGGGGAGCTAATCAAATCGGTCGTATTACAACACAAGGAGTTACTAGTGAGTATGAGATACCTACAAAGAATGCAGAACCTCATGGCATTGCGGTTTGTCCTGAAGGTAATGTTTGGTTCGCTGAAGAGTGTAATCAGATTGCGCGTTTGATGATCGTTTCGGAATAGTATGAAAAACTTTCGGTGGTGTGTGATGTTTGGGCCATTCGGTTTTGTTTGATACTGGACAACTGTTGGGTGACAAGAACAACCTTCCTTAATAATCGCGTAACGTCCATAACTGCATGATCGATTTCGACCGAAAAGAAATATTGAGCTTCTTCTTTCATCATTTGATACAAGTGGGGCAGATCAAAGGGCTGAAAAGTAGGAATTGAAAAGTAATCTGACGATTGTGCAAAAAAGAGACCATCGGATAAATACTTCTTTGGGCGATTCGGATATAGTAAATTTGAAAAACAGGTCCAGCCAAGGCGAGGAGGCTATTTTTTACTTTTCAGCTGTAAGCGCTTCATGCGTAGTTGGCGGCAAATTTGTACAAAACAGGGAGACTGCCGGTTCTTCTAAATCCGTATGAATATGCTATAATCTTGGAAAAGTCATATGGATGGAGCTGAACGGAATTGAGGGACAAACAACTAAACCGCTATGTATTAACCGACGAACTGTACGCGTTGTTAAAGCAGCAAATTATGTCTCACAAGATTCCGGCAGGCGACAAGATCAACATAGACAAACTGGCGAGAGATTTGGGGGTCAGCAATATCCCTATTCGGGAATCGCTGTTCCGGCTGGCGTCGGAAGGACTGGTCACTGTTGTTCCGTTCAAGGGCATGTTCGTGGCGGAGATGAATTTGACCGACATTAATGAGATTTTTGAAATTCGTCTGCAACTGGAGGAACTGTCAATTCGAAAGGCGGCTCCGCATATTCCGCGTGCGCGGCTGGAGCAAATTTTGCACCGGTTGAGTTTGGTGCCTGAGGAAGGGGACGGTACCGACGGAGGCCAAGCTGTGCTGGAGATGAATCGCGAATTGCACGGCACTATTCTGGACTATGCTGGCAACGAAAATTTGAAGCAAATGGTAACCTCGCTAATAGAACGCATCCATCGCTATTTGAGTCTCATTCATTACAAAATTGTGCTCGATGTGGAGAAGGCTGAGCATGAACAAATCATACGCGCGCTGCTTGTCGACGATATCGAACAGGCGGTTGAAGCTATGAGAACGCATGTGAACAATTCCGTACAGCGTTTAAGGGAAAGATTGTAGTAAAAAGTAGGGAATTGGATAATCGAATCAACATAAATTTTTTCACTCAATAAATCGTGTATGATAAATTTTAATCATACACGATTTATTGAGCGATTACAGTTAAGGGGGATGGCTCTTGACCATTCGAATGACTGCTTACTGGAAGAAATATATTTTGAGGCATTGGCAATTGTATTTGATTGTCGCCGTACCTGTTGCTTTCCTCATTACGTTCAACTACGTTCCGCTTGTTGGAATCCAGCTTGCCTTCAAGGAATTCAACCCGATTCAAGGCATCTGGGGAAGTCCTTGGGTTGGCGGCAAACAGTTCACCATGTTCTTTGAATCTCCTTTCTTCTGGCCGGTTATCAAAAATACGCTGCTGCTCAGCGTTTACTCGCTCCTCGTCAGTACACCGGCTGCCATTTTACTCGCCCTTGCTCTCAATGAGGTGAAGAATCAACGGTTCAAGAAAGTGGTTCAGATGTTCACGTACGCCCCTTATTTTATTTCTACTGTTGTACTGGTCGGTATGATTAACATCATTTTGTCGCCGACGATCGGCATATACGGCCAACTGACAGAGCTGCTTGGCGTTGCGGATTCTATTGATATTTTGGGCGATCCGAAAGCGTTTTCTTCCCTTTATGTCTGGTCAGGAGTCTGGCAAGAGACCGGGTATGGCGCAATTATTTATTTGGCAGCGCTATCAGGCGTCAACCCGGAGCTCTACGAAGCGGCAAAAATTGACGGGGCCTCCCGAGTACAAAAGATGGTTCATATCGATCTGCCAACCATTCGGCCGACAATTATTATTTTGCTCATTATGTCAATTGGCGGTCTGCTCAGCGTTGGATTCGAGAAAGTGTTCCTGCTGCAAAATATGTTGAACCTGAGCACATCGGAAGTCATTTCAACCTATGTGTACAAAATCGGACTTGTGCATATGAATTACAGCTTTGCGGTTGCGGTAGGTCTGTTCAATTCCATCATCGGATTTATTCTCATCTTCTCGGCCAATTTGCTTGCACGCAGATTTTCCGAATCGAGTTTGTTCTAAATAGAAGGGGGCGGGAATGTAAATGAGATCGCATACGCTCATCAAGGAGACGACGGGAGACCGCATCATGATGGCCGTCATTTACACGGTCCTTACCGTTGTGCTGATTGCTGTCGCCTATCCGCTTATATATATCGTCAGTTCGTCGTTCAGTTCCTCGTCGGCGGTCATGTCCGGACGTGTCTGGCTGTTTCCGGTGGAACCGACCTTATACGGATACAAGGCCGTCTTCCAATATCCGCAAATCTGGAGCGGCTATCTGAACTCGATCATTTACACGGGATTGGCTTCTGTGATCAGCGTTACGCTCACGGTTATGATGGCTTACCCAATATCCCATACGACGTTCGTCGGTCGCAAAATTCTGGTTTGGGCATTACTGTTCGCCATGCTGTTCAGCGGAGGTTTGATTCCGTTCTATCTCGTTGTTCGCTCACTGCATATGCTGGACACGATCTGGGCGATGGTACTGCCCGGAGCGCTCAGTGTATTCTCGGTTATTGTGGCGAAGACGTTCTTTCAGACGACGATTCCCGGCGATTTGTACGAGGCGGCCCAACTTGACGGCTGCAGCGACGGCCGCTTTTTGGTCAGCGTTGTCGTGCCGCTATCCAAGCCTGTTCTGGCCGTGCTGTTTCTTTGGGCGGCGGTGGGCCAATGGAACTCTTACTTCAATGCGCTTATTTTCCTGAACGGCGAGGAGAAGTATCCGCTGCAGCTGGTTCTGCGTGAAATTTTGGTGCTCAATTCGGTTACGACCACTTCAATGTCGCTGTCCGCAGAGCAGCTGAAGCAATTCGAGGATATGAAAAACTTGCTGAAGTATTCCGTCATCGTTATTGCCAGCCTGCCGATTCTGATGCTTTATCCATTCATCCAAAAGTATTTCGTAAAGGGGGTGATGGTCGGTTCGATCAAAGCTTAAACCGGATTGCCTTGTTTCATTAGCTTCCATCTAATCGATTTCGGAGGGGTATAAACATGGTAAAGAGAACAAAAACAGCCGTTGCGGCAGCACTAATTTGTATGTTATTGATTTTATCCGCCTGTTCGGACAACAGTGGAGAGGAAGCTGCACCCGCTGAGCCGTCAGGACAGGTGGATGAAACGAGCGTTGTGGACGTTTCGTTCTATGCTGTGCCGCCCGGCGATGTCGTCGATTTGAATACGAACTGGTTTACCAATTATGTCAAAGATACGTTCAGGCTGAATATTGAATGGATCATGGCGCCCTCGAGCGACGCGGCCACCAAGCAATCGCTGCTGCTGTCAGGAGGTAACTACCCCGATGTATTCTGGTCGGGCAGCTTCTCTCTGTCGGAAGTTTTGCGGCTGTCCAAACAGGGCATTCTCGTGCCATTAAACAGCTACATTGACAAATATGCCCCCAATTTGAAGAAGACCATCGATACGGCACCAGGACTGAAGCAAGCGGTTACGGCGCCCGATGGCAATATCTACGGGTTGACAATGTACAATTCCTGTCTGCATTGCTATTGGGGTCAGAAGTACTGGATTAACAAGTCCTATCTGGAGAAGTTTAACCTGACGATGCCTACAACGACTGATGAGTTCGAGAAGGTGCTGCAGGTATTCAAGGACAACGGGCTGATTCCGTTATCCGGCACTTCCGACAGCTTCGACCCGACAGTGTTTTTAATGAATGCTTTCACGTATGACAATGCCAACGATCTGTTCGATCTGAAGGATGGTAAGGTAGTCTTTGCTCCTGCGCAGGGAGGTTGGAAGAACGGCCTGGCATACATGAACAGGCTATTCAGTAAAGGTTTGATCGACAAGCAAGCGTTCAGCCAAAAGTCCGAGGTGCTGAAACCTCTCATTGCCCAAGATAAAGTAGCCGTCGTTCCTTCCTTGACTAGTTCCGGATTCCTTGATCCTGGTCATCAGAGCTATTCGAACTGGGTAACGATGGCTCCGCTTACGGGGCCGGATGGAATGCAGTATGCAGCCTTTAGCGGCAACACGCCTCGTTCATTATCGTTTGCAGTCACAAATAAGGCGACAGAAGAGCAGATTGTGCGCATTATGAAACTGCTGGATTTCATCTATACGCCAGAGGGGACGCAGACGATGAACTACGGCGCCGAAGGCAAATATTGGACAAAAGCCGCTCCTGGTATAAAAGGACTGAACGGTGAGCAAGCGCTGTTCATTACCCAGTCCGACAAGTTCTATTCCGCTGGCGCCAAGCAAAATGAAGGCTGGAATCAGATGGGGCCGACACTTCAGGATATGACTTGGCGCAACGGATTCGTCGAGGCCAAACCGCCATTCTCTGCTGACGGGCTTGAGTCGCTGCTGCTTTTGGAGACGATGCGCAATTATACCGGTCATCAGCCGGATCAGGTTTACCCTGGCGCAATCTGGATGGAACCGGAGGAATACCAGAAATACGCGCTGCTCAAAACGAACATTGAGCAATACGTGAAACAGTGGAAAGCACAGTTCATCCTCGGATCCAAGTCGGTGGAGAAAGATTGGGAAGCGTATTTGAAAGGGCTGGATAAGCTGGGGCTGGCCGAATATTTGGACATGGCGCAAAAAGCGATGAAAGAGCCATTCGACACGACCAGCTATAAGCCGGATCAAAAGACGATCGATTTCTTGTCTAGTTTGAAATAAGCCCGCTTATGTTTAGTTTAGTAAGCAAACAGATTGTAAGCGGGTTAAAAAGAAAGTGGGAGGGGGCCCTGTGCTGCGAGCCAATAAAATTCGAATCGTAACCGGAGGGGGCTCCGGCATCGACGAAGTAACGGCCGCGAAATTTGCGGCCTAAGGCGCCATTATCGCCATCGCCGACCGGAATAAAAGAGGAAGGGGAGCGTGTTGCCGCCTGATTAATGAACGCCTCGGTTAGGACTCGGCGATTGCTTTTCAGGCTGATGTTTCAGCAGATCAGGGCGTATGGTTGCTGGTAGAGCAAATTGTGCCGCGTCGTGAGAATGAATGCTCAGTTCAACATTACTGCTACGATCTACTGAAAGGCTGGAGGGCATTTCGGTGCCGGTATAGAATCGGGTCATCGATGTAAATTTGAAAAGCGTTTATCTGATGACCAAACCCGCAGGTGGCATCACGCCGCTGGGTCGTTCGGCGGAGGAGCGAGAGCAAAAGAATAGATATGTATATCTTGGAAGATGGAATCGATATGATAGGTCCAAACTCAACGGAGTATCCATTACACGGTGGTACATGAATCTATTGCTCCGAAGTTAGATTTATGATGGATGGAGGTAACCACACAAGATTCCTGGGCTGTATATGGCGACAGAGAGAGAATTAACCCTAAACCTCGAAATCATCGTGCAATCTGCGCAGGCGGTAAGCGTTCATGGCAAACTCGCGCAGCTCCTCAAGAATGGTGTAATTCGCCCATGCGCCTGCGATAGCGCCGATCCCAGGCACCATCTGCAGCATTTTCCTGAAGTCAATGGCGTCGCGATACTCGATCTGAAATGTCTCCCAGTCCATATTCCGGGAGTATTCGGCGTCGGAGAGCCATTGTTCCTTTTCAATATGCCATTGCTTGATGGAATTCAACAACCTGGCACGGTTATCCGGCCCCGAAAACGTCATTTGAAATACCTTGAGAATGAATACCCGCTCGGAGAAGTGTTTGGTGTCATAACCGTAAACATGCGCCAGCTCGAACAAAAATTTCATCTTGATCGCAATTAAAGCTGGAAAGTCTACTATGCTCAGCATAATGCCGCCAGCTCCCGTTCCAGCGCCTTCGGCAACCGCGATTTTTTGGTACAGAGCAAACAACTCACTCGTTTCTTGATCGGCAGACTCCAGTTCCAGAGCACGCTGCACTGGACGGCTAGGCGTATATTCCGCACCGAACAGTGCCGTGCGCACGATCGATCGTATGGTGGTCGTAATGATGCTGTGCACCTTCGGGGGAATCAAATGATTTATTCGATTGCCGATTGTTTTAGAAGTTTTTTCCAGCCATCCCGGCGGTTTGAACATTTTCCGTTCCCAGCTGGCAACTTCCCTCTGTACTTTATGTTCGTAATTCATGATCAATCGCTCCTTCAAAAGACTTGGGTATATTGTAACGAATATTTCCGTGATTCGGAACAGACCGCGGCAGGTAGCGATCCTCGACTAAAGTCCAGCATCGCATAGAGGATAATAGGATGGAAATGTTCAACTTAAAGACCCCCAAATAATTGGTCTTAATTATAAAATAAGGGGGAAATGCGGCCGACACGTAGTACAGTTTGGTATTGCAAAATAACAGGAACTATTTCGAATTATGTTCTGGAAATATATAAGTGGGTATCTAAGAACTTGCCAGGATCATATGGGTTATTATATATTCATGACGATGAAGATGTGAAGATTACAACAAGTTTGTTGTCTGGAAGCTGGCTCGTGGGATTGATCGCCCTTCTCCTGGCCCAAAGAAGGTCAAGTAAAGGCCCGATAGAGTGATACGTAGAACCGTATCAAATTCATTGCGCTAAACATTCCTGTAGAGCTTAAGAAATGAGCTTTGTAAAAAAGGGAGCGCCTCAGTATGATGGGTTTGTCCACAACACATCAACAAGGAGGTGCTCTTACTATGAAGTTTTAGCAATCAGACGCCCAAAATCAACGGATCGAACGAATAACCGACATCGAAGCTCTGCTTTCTGAGATTCCAATGGCGCAACAATAAGACAGTGGAAGTCTAGGACTTTATTTTCTTGTCCACGGCTGCCGCTGTTTCTATTATTGGGGTCAGACTAATACTCATTTTACGGAATCTGACGGTTTTGTAATTCGAAAAGCCGCGTGGCACACAACATAACTATTTCTTTAATAATAGGATGGCATCTGATGCCGCGGCATTGGATGAAAATCACGTCAATATAGGGTGGAACTAAGCGGTACGGATCCTTTGGTTTAATTGATCAGGTACTCCATGCTTTCATTGAAATCCCGTGAATGGAAATCGACGGAATAAGAAGAAAGCGGTGAATTATTCTACATATGGAAGATAATCGACAACAATGAGCTCATAGAAATTTCGACATCTTTATACTTTCTTTATATTTGCTAATCTTTTTCTTAGCTTTTTCGATTTATTCTATGCTCATACTCAATTTGAAAGGAGCAGCTGTATGAGTGAATATGTATTGCGCACCAGAGACACCAGCAAGAAATATGGCAACACCTATGCCATACAAAACGTGAGCGTGGAAATCAAGCGGGGCCAGATTTACGGGCTGATCGGCTTGAATGGCGCGGGAAAGACAACCTTTACATCGTAGATATAACTGAGGAAAATAAGCGTTAAGCTCTAGAAGTTTCAAAAGCAGCAGATGTCAAAATGTTGTCCATCACTTTTACCTTTTGAAATATCCAGACCGATGACTGGATTAATGAAACACTATCCCTCTCATCAATTTTAGCGACGGGTTACAGACCCAGGGGAACGACCGATCTGCCGTGGCCGGATACACACCGGGCTTCCTTCGACTTTACATGGAAGATGGTAATGCTGCGTTCAAGCAAGCTTTACAAGCGGGGGCGACTGCGGTCACTCAAATGACGAATCTTGCCTTCGGCGAACGAGTTGGGCGTGTACGAGATGCTCTCGGTAATATATGGTGGATACATCTACGGATAGAAGAACTTGGTTATGAAGAAATATCGAAGCCATGAAATATGTTCAAGAATCCCTTAAGTTACGTTAACGGAGAACTATATTCCAAGTTAAAAGCACAATGTTATTGGCATCCAGGTGGGGAAGTGTGTATTCGTCAGCAGATTGTATAACCAGGCTGCCGAAAGATCGGCAGCCTGCAGTTCACTAAACCCCTCGATCTTTACTATCGATAATCTTATCTAACGAGGTTTGTGCATCACGGTTTGCCACTTTAGCAATTTCACGATCCGTTTCACTTACACCTTGGATGGTATCCATTGCATTTGCCTGCTGCTTCAATTGCTCTTCAACTTGTCCTATCCCATGCGCCCCTTGATGATTTCGGCTTGTAGCCATAATTATCACCTCCGTTAACATTTTTGGAAATTCCCCAACTTATTTTTTGTTGGTTGAACCCGGGACTGCAGAATCGTGATTGTTTCCGGGATTTTTTTTGCCCTTGTTATTTTTTGTTTGGCGAGACATGTTGTGCGCTCCCTTCTGTATATTCCAAGCCTTTGCAGCCAATAGCTACCATAAAAAGTATGTCCCGTTGGTTAATCAGTAATCCGAGAACGTAGGAACAGATTCATCCAGACGTACTTCTCGTTCTAGTGACATCAACTATCGGATAGGATCATTCATTATCATGAGGGCTGCCAGTCATGCAGCCTTCGTTACGCTAACAGGCAGATAAAGAAATTACCTATTTTTATAAACCCCTTTGCTCTGGAGTGCTTAGTTGATACTTTTCCCAAAAAAGAACCCGGTCATGTAGACCAGGTTTGGTGATGCTTTTATAAAATTCAACTGGGCATGTTCAGCTTTACTTCGAATTATTTTGTATTCTAGATCTTCCTTGATCGTTTGGGTCGTTAGATCGTGATGGGCTATGCTTTGGGTTGTTTTTATCGGGTTTGGCTTTAGTGCTCATTTTATAGTTCACCTCCTCTGTAATCCATAAAGAGTATTTCTCCAAACCTTTATCCTTATTAGAATATTAGGTGCTAAACTAACGGGCGGGTGACTATAGCTCAAAAATAAACAACAGGCTGCTGCGGCAGCTTGCGCTAACGGCAGGATATTCCAATCATTTAGTGAATTAAACTGGATATTGCAATCAAACACAAGTGGAATGTACAAGCATCACCAGATTTTGTTGCTAAGGACTTCCTAGATGCTGTCGAAATGGCAGTTGCCCGATTCATGTTTATAATCAGGATACGTGGACATAATGATTTTAATTAGCTGCAGGAAAGAACATAGCTATCATTTAAGATGGAGAGGCGCTTAGTTAATGTCGAATAAAAAGAGCTACTATGCATTCGAGGATCCATCCGGCACCACAATTGAATTTCAAGCCACCAGCTTACAGCAGGCCATGGTCATAAAGAAGACGAAGGCTCTAGAACTGGGAATCCCTAAAGAGGCTTTTGAGCTAACAAGCATACGTAAAAAACCAAGCCAGAGCGCATAGTCTGCATTTAGAAGGATGGAAATATGTTTTTAAGAAATCACAAATGTGGATTATCGCGCTCATTAGAATGAAATATTCCCGCCCTGAAAGATGAACCAAAAGTTGCATGGGCTGATCAGAAATATGTTGATTTTTTTGTAGCCCAGTACGATAAAATATGCTGCTCGATGGAGAAACTCCAAGAGTAGCTTTTTTTGTATGAAATGGTATTGAAGTATGAAGCCCCCGATAGTTCATATAAATTGCAAGAGGTAGACGCAGACTTTATCGCTGGGCTTAATAATGGGAATCAAGGATTCAAAATTAGAACCAATAAGATAGAGGGAAAAGCAAAGTTAGGTCAAAACCATTCAGTACAAAGGCAAGAACTTGTCATTAATCAACTGGAACGGATTCTGAATGGAGACGAGGGTGGAGGCCGGTCTTGCTAATGGTACGGGGCGGTGCCCTTTTGTTGTAAACATCCGGTACTCCGATGTCCATGACGTATCAAGACCCATACATAATGGGAAGCCAGTCGGGAGGAAAGACTTCGACCGATTTACAGTTGACTGATCGTTCAGTCATAAATATAATAAAGCTGACACATTTTAATTTCTGTTGAGAGGGGCTTATGATATGGACTTGTATTATGATATTCAGGGAAATGGGCCGGACATCGTTTTGATTCACAGTCCGGGGGTTGACTCCAGGGAATGGAAAGAGCTTGTACCTCTGCTCGCGAAGTCCAATCGAGTCGTCACCTACGATAGCAGGGGGATGGGACAATCGCCCGCTCCGCAGGAGCCGACGGATCTCGTCCGTGATCTGCTCGGGCTGCTAAATCACTTGCAGCTGAATAAGATTACACTGATCGGCCACTCCATGGGCGGGGAGCTGGCCTTGAATTTCACGATTGCTCATCCGGAGATGGTCGAACAGTTGATTGTCATCGCGCCTTCCCTGTCCGGTTATCCGTATTCAGAAGCGTTTCTCGAGTGGATGGGTGCTGTAAATGCGCTTGCTCCTGACATTGGCAGAATGGTAGAGTTTTCATTGGAAGGTCCCAATTACGCAACTGTCATGGCGAGCGAACACCGTGATTTCCTGATTGACCTGCATACCCGATACATGATCCGCGTCTTTACGGAATGGCGAAGCTTCGAGTTTATTTGGCCACAGCCTCCGGCGTTCGAGCGGCTGGAGCAAGTAGCTGCGCCGACGCTTTTTATTCACGGGACCATAGAATGGAACGATATACTTGGCGTCGCCAAGGAATTCGAACGTGTGCCATCAGTGCAATTTGCCAAAGTAGAAGGTGCGGATCATATGATTACAATGACTCATGCCTCGAAGCTCGCCTCTATCATGCAGCGCTTTCTGGATTCAAATCGAGAGGAGTGAACGATACATGCCGCGCAGCCGGGAAGAAATTGAGAGGATCCGCCGATTAGCCATGGACAATATCGGGAACGCAGCTATGGAGTGCTTCCTCGAACGGGGGTATCATGCCTCATCCATCGATGATATCGCTAAGAGAGCGGGCGTATCCAAAGGGCTGCTGTACAATTACTATCAAGGAAAGGAAGGCCTTCTGGGCGAAATCGTTCAGGCCCGGGTGGACGAGATTGTCGGCTTAATGGAGGAGGCTTACGCGCTCGACTCGCCGAGAGATCAACTGCTACGAATTATCGAAGGGGTGCTGGGTCATATCGCATATAATCCGAAGGCGTACCGTTTCATTCTGCATCTCCAGACACAGCCCGAGGATGACGCGGTGCTGTCCAAGTACAGCCAGCTGCTGAATCAGGAGATGTCGAAGCAATATCAACTTCAAAACGATATCTTCGAGCGCATGCAGGTTCAGGAACCGAAGCTGCGATCCCTGTACTTCTCTTCGGCACTGCATGGCGTAATGCTTCTCATGACGGTCTATCCGGGTTTTCCCGTTGAGGCAATGAAGGAGCAAATGATCCGGGATTTTTGTTAGACTTCGTTTAGCAAGCTTGGAGATGGACATGTCGTTATCACTTCAATAAATGACTACGAAGTTGCCAGCAAAAATGGTAAATGGAAATCTCTTTCTACATGGCAGCAATTCCGTAGCTTTAACCTAAAATTGGTCCAGGGATCAGAATTCCCTTGAGGAATATCCGTGAGGATGTTCCTCTTTGAAACGGAGGCGCGGTGCAGAGCCACCGGCCCGCCGTGCGTTTATTGTGTCACACCCTGTGCACAAGCTTGGTACAAAAGGGATACACAGTGATTAGGCGCACTTATATAAAATAAAATATTTAATGGTGTTTGCCGCGGCAGCTGTTAGAGGACAAGAACATAAATCGTACCGGATCCGCGTTTATCCCGGATTTTTCGTTATAACGATACATGTTATTGTCCAAAGTTTTGGACAAAATCATGTATCATTTGCCGAAAAGGACAAGAACATATATCGTTAACCGTGGCCAACTGCACAGGCCATGCTATTAAACTATTCTAGCTAATAGCTTGTCAATATTTAAAACTTAATGGATTCGCTTCTTAATGCGCTGTGCAGGCCTTGCCATTAAGCAAACATATTTTATTTATTTGTAATAAAATCCTCTATATTATCGTTTTTGTGAATATCTTCCGTACCGGCTTCCAATGCAGTCTTATAATACATACATTTATGCTCGATGACTTTCATTGTCTTTTTTAGTTCTTCCATCTGTGCTTCTACACTAGCTTTTCGTTCTATAAACATGTCATATCTTTGCTGCAAGGTGGAATCGCCGTCGGAACACCATTCAATGAATTCTTTGATATCCTTGATAGGCATACCGGTAGTTTTCAGACATTGAATGATCTTTAAAAAATCGATATCAGATTCTTTGAACAATCGTATTCCGCTAGGGGTACGTTCTACAAAAGGAATGAGTCCTTCCTTATCGTAATAACGCAAGGTATATGAAGTGAGATTCAATTTTTTTGCAACTTCGCTGATAGAATATGTCATCCATTTTCTCCTTCGTATTTAGTTAGACTTCGAGTTAACTCTAGGAATTATGCGGAATTTTATCATACTGTATTGTATAATGTCAAAGTCACAAAATGGATTGTAGAAAATTAATTTAAATGATGAAAGATTCAGATTGTATAATAATTCCATTTGACTTAGAGTTAACTATAAGGATTATCATTGTTTTGCAAGAGAAAAAAGTAGGGATAAAATAAAGATAGAAAATAAACTCGAATGATGCATTTTCCCTATTAGAAATTCTTTTGGAAAGTATAAATTTAGGAGGTTGCTATAATGATAACTGCTAAAGCAAGAGCTGTCGACGGTCCAGACAAACCGTTCCGAGAGGCTGAAATTATACGACGGGATCTTGATTCGCATGATGTCCTGATTGAAATTAAATATGCAGGTATATGCCATTCTGACATCCACACAGCTCACGGCGAATGGGGGCCGGTGAACTACCCTCTCGTACCGGGTCATGAGATTGCAGGAATTGTCACGGATGTAGGAGCTGCAGTTACAAAGTACAGGGTTGGTGACAGGGTAGGGGTTGGCTGTATGGTTGATTCCTGTGGAGAATGTGAGAATTGCCTTAAAGGGGAAGAACAATACTGTCTCAACGGAAATATCCCTACCTACGCTGGTGTTGACAAATATGGCGAATCTACTCAAGGTGGATATTCATCTCACATTGTCGTAACTGAGGACTTCGTGGTGAGGATTCCTGATAGCATTGAGCTCGACGTCGCTGCACCATTACTTTGCGCAGGTATTACGACTTATTCGCCACTAAACCATTGGGGAGCTGGACCAGGTAAGAAAGTAGCGATTGTGGGAATGGGCGGTCTTGGTCATATGGCTGTCAAGATTGCACATGCCATGGGTGCAGAGGTAACCGTTCTGTCACAAACATTGAATAAAAAGGACGATGGCTTGCAATTCGGCGCAGACAACTATTATTCCACTAGTGAACCAGCAACCTTCGAAAAACTTGCTAAGCGCTTTGATTTGATTATTAACACGGTGAGTGCCAATATTAACTTGGATGCTTATTTCGCATTACTTACTCTTGACGGAACTTTGGTGAATGTCGGTGCTCCAGGAGAGCCGTTGTCACTAAATGTGATGTCCCTCATCGGTCATCGCCGTTCATTTGCAGGTTCAATGATAGGAGGCATCCGTGAGACACAGGAAATGTTGGCGTTCTGTGCGAAACACAATATTGTTCCTAAGATTGAAGTGATTTCGGCAGACCACATTGACGAAGCCTACAAGCGTGTATTAGCTTCAGATGTAAAGTATAGATTTGTGATTGACGTTAGCACAATGTGAGTTGTGTAAATGATAAATTTATTCACTGATTGTTATGATACCTAAGAGCAAAGCGTTTGGGACATCTTCACTTTATTTTTGTATTTTACGATCATAATGAAACGCTGATGCACTTTTGATTAGCTAGAAGGCGACATCTTCATTAAGCTAACGAGAGACAATTTAAAAAAAGACGAGTAGGGCAGTCGGTCAATAACGATCGGCTGCTTTTTGTGTCGATCCAACACTGTCAGTCAATAAGAACATATAGACTTTGAATGCCGCATAGAGCGGCTATTATTATTTTAGGCTATGTTAAATCCTGATGTTGATCTTTACGATAAGAAAACCGCCTCGTTATAGAGGCGGCTTATTTGAGTTATCGTACTTCGTTAGTTCAAAAATGGAAGCCGCTCATAACTTCCAGCATCGTAATTTCACTTGATTATAGTAAGTCCGAAAGCATATCTCCCGAATTTCACTCTAGCGTCGCGGTCAGACGATCACGCGGTAGTGAAGATGAACAACGCCGCCTTGGAAGCGGCGCTCACCGAGCAGCTCGAGCCGCATGCTGAGGTTGTCCGGCAATGCTCGCTTCCCTCCACCCAAGACAATCGGATTAAGAAGCAGATGACACTCGTCGATCAGTCCCGCGCTCATCGCCTGCCCGGCAAGCTCGGGGCCGCCAATCGTAATGTCGGCTACAGAAGACTCCTTAAGACTTCGGATCGCATCAGCATCGAATTCGCGCTCTATCCTGGTGCTGGCGCTTGACACTGCCTGAAGCGTCCGGGAATATACAATCTTCTCAGCCGCTCGCCAGGTCTGCGCGAATTCCTGCTTTATCTCCGGTTGATCGCCGCCGGCGTCAGCCGTCTCCCAGTACACCATGTTCTCGTAGAGTCGACGCCCGTATAGGTAGGTGCCGATCGGCCGCTGGAAGCCAGTCCAGAACGCATACGTCTCGTCATTGGATATCCCCCAATCGAAATTGCCGCGCTCGTCCTCAATGTACCCGTCCAAAGATATGTTATTAGCGTAGATCAGTTTAGCCATTTCAATAACGCCCTCCAATTATTAGATTCCAACGCCTGCCTGCTGCTTGAGGTTCTTGATCTCTTCCTTGACATTTTCTTCCACCAATCTGGAATTGTTCCATTCGACTTTCTCCAGTGTCGTGGAAAAAACGATTTTGGCTGTCTTTTCGATCCACTCGGCATGATTCCGTTCATGTTGCGAAGCTGATGGGTTCAAAGGCACAGATGGCCAATAACTGTGCATTCCCTGATAAGTCCCACGTCCCCAAATGACAGTGTCGGCAGTACTCAGAATTTCTATTGCGTGTTTCTCCAAATCAGCTTAGCACATTTCAGCTTGGGTTGTTTCTTATGGATTGCTAATTTAAACTGCCAGTTAGTTTAACAAGTATAAGCAGAAAGCCGAAGTTTGTCATTCGTGGCGGTCACAGAAAACAGGCATGATTTCACCAACATATTTTTCTTATTCGATGCTGTATTCTCATATTCCTTGCTGTCTAAGTAACGAAACCAAGCCAAATAATGTTGCAAATATTTAGTTGCAACGCCGTTAAAGCGATCCATCCACTTTTTTAAGCGGCTGTGGTAGCTGTTTACGTTTTGGATATGGTACACGCCCTTTACACGTTGCTTTCCGTCGGACTTAAATCGGTAATGAGCCAAGCCCTTTGAATTCACATAGGAACTGAATGCTCTCCACGAATCAGTGCAAAGCACGTTTGAGTCAGATATATGACCACCAATCGCTTCATCCAATTTTGTAGTCCGAATACGTCCACGCCCAAGTACGCCAGAGTAAGTCATTTTCTGACGGTCACGATTATATCGGCAGGAGCGGTGGTGACAAAAGATGTACCTGCCAACACGATTGTTGCTGGTGTACCTGCAAAAGTGATAAAAACAATAGAAGAATAAATACAACAAGACAACCGAACTAAAGATCGGTTGGTAAAATTATTGTAAGAGGACACGAACATAGATGTATTTCAAGCCGCGTTTTGTGCGGTTTTTTTATTTTATAGATACAACATCTTGTCCTTTCCAAAAGAAAAGAAGTTGTACTGTTTTCCATAAATGGACATAAAAATGTTGTGTTTGCCGCAACAATAACTGAACGATACAAATTGATTTTTCGGGCGTGGTCAACAGTAGAATGTCGAGTGACAAGAACTTGCGTCCTTAGCCGACTTGTGACAACAACATACCTCCTTAACCGCGGCAGCTTATTTTCTCAACTAACTGTATGCGTTAACGGTAGCACAAACGAAATTGAATATAGCCGTTAGAGCCAGCAGTTGTTTGGTAATAAGGTAGTCTAATCACTCATGGTCGCTCAACTAACGGGGAGGTTATTGCAACATATCCCTATTTTTATCGTCTTAAAAACATAGGGGGAAATCGTATGCGGAAGCCATTATTAGCAATCGTTATTTTAGTTCTTATGGTTGGAATTCTGGTACTGTATAAGTTCCAAAAACAGTCAGGCACGCTTAGTTTTAATGAAATTGCCTCAGCAGGAGATATTGTAAAGATAGAATATCGACACGGGGGAAACGGCTTGCTCTACGAGACAGAGAACATAACTGAAATTAATCATTTTATCCAGTCGATGAGAGCAACCACATATCGTAAGATAACACCAAATCCATATACTGGTAGCGGAAGTCTTCAACTGTACGATAATGAAAACAAAAAGATAATGGGTATATCATTTGGACCGAATCAAGATATCCAAATCAATGGAGTATATTATCATATGGCTAATGATATTGATAACCAACTGAAGCCTTTTTTTGATAAATTGTTAACTGATAAAAATGTCATCAATGATAAATGAGATTAAACTGAGGGACGGGTACGTTAGTTCAACAATAAAAACAGGCTGCCGCGGCGGCCTATTGTTACGCTAGCGGGCAGCATAGTTCAAAAATCGCACCTTCACTAACGAACATATATTCGGTAATATTAGAATGGGTTATTGTTCCAATATCAAATGGAGGTTCCAATATGATTAGCTTGGGAAAAAGTACGATTCATCGGTATAAAGAATTTACAGAGTGGACGGATACCTTACATGATGTACACGAGAGCATTTGGTTACAACCTATTGCTGAAGGAAAAGCATCAATAGGAGAAATAATTTCGCATCTTAAAAATTGGGATACTTACCTCATCACAACAATTGTCCCAGCGATTAAAAATGGCGAAGGAATGGTATTTCCAGATTTCGATTCATTTAACAAGATAGCATATGAATATGCCAGATCGGGAATTTCTAAAGATCGTCTGCTCGACGAATTTATGCAAACCCGCCTTCATCTGGTTGAAATACTGTTAGCCGATCCTGATGTTGTTGCTAAACATGTTACCGCGAACGGAGTAGAAACTTGCCCGCACACCGGCACACCCTATTCTCTGCTTTACATTATTCACGAATTTAACGATCACGACACTCATCATAAAAATCAAATTTTAACGGTATAACTCGTCCCACTAACGGAGAACGATATTGCAGTAGCAAACGTGAAGCAGCCGGCCAGAGATCGGCCGCCTTAGTTGAACTAAAGGGCAGCATTCCTATTATGAAGAAATACGAGGTTTGAGAAACAAAAAGATTCCTTGGTATGATGTTGATGGGTCCATGATGCTGGCCAGCGACCGGGTCCAAAAACAAACCAAGGAGATTACAAGATGTATTCTACTCAAAACGAATTAATCAAATCACTTCCTCAACAAGCTGGGTCCCTACGAAAGTACCTTTATTTATTTTTCACCAGACTAATTTTCAATAGTTTATGATACTTTCTAACTATTTTGCAATTATAATCAAACCGTTTACAGCCTCCCTCCGTTTACTTTAATAGTACCGGTAAAAATCACGTGTGAAATGGAGGAAGAATCATGAAGAAGACCGTATTCCTATCAGCTCTACTGCTCTTTGTCATTACGGCTGCCGGATTGTCAGCCTATGCAAAAATGGACGGTCAGCCGGCGTCCCAGGCGACACTAAATTCTAACCAAAATGATCATGTCATCCGGGTGTACGGACCGGGCGGACCACTTGGACCGATCAAGGAAGCGGCTGAACATTTTTCGTCTGAAACGGGAATCAAGGTGGAAGTAACAGCCGGACCAGAGGGCAATTGGATCGGCCAGGCAAAGCAAGATGCAGATATTATTTTCGGTGGCTCCGAGTATATGCTGCAGGACTTCATCTTTAACCACCCCGAAATGATCGACACTAAATCACGAATGGAGCTTTACCCTCGTGCTGCAGGAATATTGGTGAGGAAAGGAAATCCGAAGAAGATTGAAAGCCTGGAGGATTTAACGAAAAAGGGAGTAAAAATAATCGATGTGAATGGGGCTGGCCAGCTTGGCCTGTGGGAAGACCTGGCAGGCAGAAAAGGGCTGATCGAAGGCATTTCCCAAAATATTAATCTTTCTGTAAAGTCGAGTGCCGAAGTCATTGAACGATGGAAATCGAATTCCAGCCTGGACGCCTGGATTACCTATGAATCGTGGCATTACCGGCTTCAGGATGTGACCGACCTGGTCGAACTGCCCGAAGAAGAAAAGCTCTATCGTGGAACGCCGATTGCCCTGACTAAAATCACCGATCAGAAAAAAGAGGCACAGCAATTTATTGATTATTTAAGAACGGAAGAATCTCACCAAATCTTTAAAAAATGGGGCTGGAAGTAGGACGAGCCTTAAATCTAAAAAAGACTGAAGAATCCATTTTGATCGATCTATTTTCAAAATGGATTCTTTGAATTTGCCGCAAAAAAATGACACTAATAATTTATTATTTATGGGTGTTTGGGGGACGACAAGAACATTAGCCGATAAAACCTGCGTATATGGGACTGTTAACAAATGCGCGGGTTTTTATTTTTAGCGGACAAGTTCATGTCGCAGTTGAACGAGAAGAGCTTGATCCCCTTGTCGGATTAAAGTGGAGGCCGCTCAGCTAACGGGCAGCGCAACAATTTATACTCAATTATCGTTCAACTTATTATGGGGGGTGGATTTTCATGGTTCGTGTGGTAGCGGTGCTTTTATTTCTTAGTGTATTTTTAGTTGGCTGTGGAAATCCAGTTAGTTCATTTGAAGGTGAGATCGATAAAATACAGGATAACGAATTTCGTATCAGCTGCTCTGACGCGGCGAACAAAGGAAAAAAAGGCGATATAATTGATATCGGGTACTTATGTAATGTTCAGTATACTAATCAAACGCTATTCAGAGATATAAAAGGTGAGTCTATAAAGGCTGCTGACATTTCGCTGGGTTCAACTGTTAATGTTATCTTAGAGAAACCAGTGGACATCAGAAAGAACTTTAGGAAGAATAAGCCTTTTGTTCTTACTGCAAAAGAAATTGTACTGTTAACAAAAGGAGAATGACGTTCAACTAACGGAGAACGTTAGTTGAACGAAACAGGCTGCAATTTGGTATATTTATTACTCATACAGAGAACTCTCCAGACATGGAGGGTTCTTTCATTTTTATCAATGTGTTTGCGAATGCTGTCAGCTACGCTGGTATTACCCCGTATCGGACGATGCCATCAGTAAACAGGCTGCCCTCGAAAGGATCACGCGCTCCACCCTCTTCGGAACGGGCATGTCGGCTTCGCAGCGGTAATCGCGATCGAGCTTCTCCACCAGGCAATGCACGGGGAGTTCGGCGCTAGAGCATTCCAGGGCGAGCTCCATATTCTCGCCGGACCGTATACTGCTCTGATCGGCGAGACAAGCAGCCAGCGCCAGACAGGCATTGCCGCAGAACTCACCTCCCGCCATACGTAGCTTCGCGGTACAGCCGGGAAGGGTGGGGCTCTCAACAAACCCGACCTGTTCGGCATAGAGATGACCGTAAACCATCATTTGCGCTGCGATGCGGGCATGCTGATTGGCGGGGAACTCGTTCATGACAAGAATCGCCATGTTGTTGGCGGGATTGCATATGACGAAATCAATCTCCTGGTTCAATGAACAACCCTCCGATGAGGAACAGAATGTGGAAATTACTCTTGAAATGTCATAGTAAGACATTGGCAGATCGTCAATGGTTATTGTAAAGGTGGAAAGAACAAGAAAAAAAACGTTGACAACTTGTAATAGTAATCATTACTATTAAGAGGCTGGTTAATCGTAATTATTACTTATTATGAAGAGGAGCGTTCTACATATGAGAACAAAGAAGGCAGTCATACTGCTGGCATCTATTCTGACGATCGTGATACTGGCGGGATGCAACGGGGACAAAGTGAATAACGGAGGTGCCGGCACGGAGGCGGAGGTTCGCGAGCTGGTCTACGCCACGGCGAAGGACATCAACGACATGAATCCTCACCTGTATCCGGGATCCATGGCGGCGCAGGGAATCCTCTACGAATCGCTCGTAGAGAACACGCCGGAAGGCATCAAACCGCTCTTGGCGGAGTCGTGGGAGATCTCGGAAGATGGCAAGACGTATACCTTCCACCTTCGTAAGGATGTGAAATTCCATGATGGAGAGCCGTTTAATGCCGAGGCCGTGAAACTAAATATCGACGCGGTTCAGCGTAACGCAAGCAAACACGCCTGGATCAAGCTGTCTACAAAGCTTGCCGAGGTGAGCGTTGTGGATGAGTTTACCGTCAAGCTGACGTTGACGGAGACTTATTATCCGACGTTGCTGGAATTATCCATGACACGGCCGTATGTGTTCATCTCGCCTAAGGACTTCCAGAATGGAGAAACAAAGGATGGCGTAACGGCTTACCACGGTACGGGTCCCTACATTCTTGAAGAGCATGTGACAGAGCAGTTTGCTACCTTCGTGGCGAATGAGGCCTATTGGGGCGGAGCGCCTACCGTGAAGAAGATCACGGCTAAGGTGTTGCCGGCTGGCGAGACAACGCTTCTGGCGCTTCAGAAGGGCGAGGTGAACTTCGTGTTCACCGACGATCGCGGTACGGACAGCATTGATGTAGACGCTATGCAGCGGCTGGCGGAGACAGGCGATTACCAGATCGTCCGGAGCGAGCCTATGAATACGAAAATGATTGTAGCCAATAGCAGCCAAGCCTCAAGTCCCGTCAGCGAGAAGGCTGTTAGGGAAGCCATCTGGCAATCTATCGACCGCGAGACGATCAGCCGCACCATCTTCAGCGGCACGGAAACGCCGGCGGAGACCTTGTTCTCGTCTAACGTCAACTATGCCGACGCGGGGCTGCAGAAGAGGGAGTACAATCCCGAAGTGGCTGCGAAACTGCTGGAGGAAGCCGGCTGGACGAATGCGGATGGAACCGAAATACGGTCGAAGGATGGCCGTCAGCTCGCAATCAAGCTTTATTACGATGTGAATTCATCCTCGCAGAAGACGCAGGCAGAGCTGCTACAGAGCGAGACGCTCAAAATCGGAATGAAGCTGGAGCTTGTCGGTGAGGAATCCTCCGCGATTGCGAACCGGAGATCGATCGGCGATTACGATCTGTTATTTAACCAGACATGGGGACTTGCCTACGATCCGCAAAGCACGATTACGGCATTTACGTCCGAAACAGCTTATCTCCACACGACGAGCGGTCTACCGCAAGCGCAGGAGCTCTACGGGAAGATAGAGGAAGTGATGGTATCCACGGACGAAGAGACGAGGAAGGGCTTGTACAAGAATATTCTGACGATCGCACATGAAGAAGCCGTGTTTATTCCGCTTACGAACGGCAGCGTGACGGTCGTCGCTCCTGCGGATCTGCAGGGAATCTCCTTCAAGCAGACGCAATTCGAGCTGCCGTTCGAACGAATGAGCTTTGAATAGGACAGGGGCGGTTGAAGCTGCAAGAGACTAGTTAGGCTGGTAGGAGAGGTGAAGCTATGGCTCTGTACACGTTGAAACGGGTAGGCGCCCTTACGCCGCTACTTGTCGTGATCTCATTTTTGACTTTTGTATTGAATGGGCTGTCGCCAATGGACCCGGCTGAAGTCGTGCTGCACGCGCAAGGCGTGCCGACCATCACCGACGAGCTGATCGCGGCTACAAGAGCGGAGCTCGGCATGGACCGTCCGCTGCTCATTCGATACGGCGATTGGCTGCTAGCCAGCCTCCAGCTTGACTTCGGAGATTCCTTTATAACGGGCAAGCCGGTATGGTCCCTGCTTGGTCCTGCCCTGCTGAACACGATGAAGTTGACATTAGTCTCCTCGCTGTTCATCGTCGTACTCTCCATTGCACTCGGCGTTGTCTGTGCCTTGAAGGAGGGAAAGTGGCTGGATCTCTCGGTCAGGGGCGTCTCCTTCCTGCTTACTTCCATGCCGGCTTATTGGCTGGCGGCGCTGATGGTATGGTATTTCGCCGTTAAGCTAGATTTGCTTCCGACTAGCGGGATGGACACCGCGGGCAGCTACGTGCTGCCGGTTGCTGTTATCGTAATCGGTTATGCGGGCATCTACTTCCGGGTCATTCGAAGCTCCATGCTGAGCAATCTGAACGAAGATTACGTCCTGTACGGCAGAGCCTGCGGAATGTCGGAGAGGAAGCTCACGCTGTACGTGCTTCGCAATTCCTTGCAGGTCGCAGTCTCGGTATTCGGACTTGCCATTCCAATCATACTGGGCAGTACGGTTGTCGTGGAAAATATTTTCGCCTGGCCGGGTCTCGGCACGCTCACCGTCAACTCCATTCTGGGCCGGGACTTCCCCGTCATCCAAGCCTATGTTCTCGTGCTTGCGGTCGCGTTCGTCTTGTTCAATACGGTATCCGACGTCATGAATGCGGCCATGAACCCTCGGCTAAGGAAGGAGCTCTAGATGAAGCTGCTTGAAAAATTAATGAAGGACAGATTGGCAGCGGCAAGTCTCGCCGTGGTGGCGGCAACGCTGTTGATCGGGTTATGCGCCCCTCTGGTCGCCCCGCATCCTCCGAACGAAGCCAATATGGAGCTCCGGTTCGCTGGTGCTTCCTGGACCTACTGGCTTGGCAATGATCATCTTGGCCGCTGCATTCTGTCCCGGCTGATCTACGGCATTCGCCCTAGCGTACTTTGGGTGCTTGCCGCTCTTGGGGCTGCCGCATGCTTCGGTGCAGCACTCGGCTTCATAGCCGGATACTTCCGCGGGAGAATCGATGCTGTACTGATGCGAATTTGCGACGTCATGTTATCGTTCCCCGGTTACGTGATGACGCTGGCCATCGTGGGTATGCTGGGAGCGGGGCTGACTAATATTTTATTGGCGTTCGTCGTCATGAAATGGGCATGGTTCGCGCGAGTGATTCGGACAACGGTGATGCAATATGCGGATGCCGACTATGTGAAATTTGCCAAGGTGCTTGGTATAGGGCATTTGGGAATTATGAAGCGGCATATCGCCCTGGCAGCATTGCCGGAGATTTCCGTCATAGCGAGCAGTTCTTTCGGCTCGATGATTCTTCAGATATCCGGTCTGTCTTTCCTGGGGCTCGGCATCGAAGCGCCGCATGCGGAATGGGGGATGATGATGAACGAAGCGCGCTCGGTCATGTTCACGCGTCCCGAACTAATGCTTGCTCCCGGACTGGCTATCATTGTAGTCGTATCGGCCGTCAACTTCTTGTCGGACGCGCTGCAGAAGGTGCTGGATCCTAAGCTTGCGGTGTCCGGCAAACGAGCTTCTGTCCGTATTGGCGGAATGCTGCGCGGTCTGCGCAAGAAGGAGGCAGCCTGAAGCCGATGAGCTTGCTTGAAGTGGAGCATCTGAGAATATGGGACGGGCGGACAGGCGTTGTGCTGGTACCGGACAGCTCGTTCCGACTGTCACAAGGCGAGTGCTTGGCAATTGTGGGCGAAAGCGGCAGCGGCAAGTCGCTGACATGCAGAGCGCTCATGCGGCTGAATCGTTCAGGTATCCGTCAGTCGGGACGCATTATACTAAACGGTGTCGATCTGGCGAAGCTTTCCGACAAGGAGCTGCGCCCCTATCGGGGCAGGCGAATGTGCATGATTATGCAGAACGGCATGCGAGCGTTCGATCCATCGCGTCCGGTCGGAGCTTACCTGCTGGAGGTGCTGTCCATTCATTATGACTGGAGCCGCAGCGAGATGAACACCAAGCTGTCGGCTGCAATGACAAGCGTAGGACTACAGGATCCCTCCGCCGTTATGGGACGTTATCCGCATGAATTGTCCGGGGGCATGCTGCAGCGGGTCATGATTGCGCTAGCCATCGTACTGGAGCCCGACGTTATTATTGCGGATGAACCGACGACTGCGCTGGATGCCGTTACGCAATATGAAGTGGTAGAGCAGTTCGTACAGCTGCGAGGACGTATCGGCAGCGCCATCGTATTCGTGTCGCATGATCTGGGCGTGGTACGACGAATCGCGGATGAGGTGCTGGTCATGAAGGAGGGGGTTATCGTGGAGCGAGGGAAGACAAGTCAGCTCTTCACTGACGGGAGCCATCCCTATACCCGTTATTTGGTGTCCTCCAAGGAGGCGATTAGAAGCCATTACTTACAATTGATGGGGGGAACGGACGTTGCTGAAGGTTGAGGGCGTAAGCAAATCATACCGAAGGAACGGGTGGTTGGGCGGCGAGCGGCAACAAGTGCTGCGCCAGGTTCATCTGGAATGGAACAGGGGCGAATCCCTCGGCATCATCGGAGAGAGCGGCAGCGGCAAGTCGACGCTGGGCCGATTGCTGCTCGGCATCGAGAAGCCGGATCAAGGTAGCGTTACATGGAACGGGCGTCCAGTCACGGACCGTCGTGTGCGCCGCGGGACGATTAGCGCCGTCTTCCAGGATTATACCTCGTCGATCCATCCGTTCTACACCGTTCGTCAAGCCCTGCTGGAACCCTTGAAGCTTGTTGGCGGCCAACCGGATACGAAGGATATGGGCAAGCTGCTGCGCCAGGTTGGACTGGACGAATCCTATATGGATAAATATCCGCATGAGCTGTCCGGGGGTGAGGCGCAGCGGGTATGTATTGCAAGGGCCGTATCCTCGGCCCCGCAATGTATTCTGCTCGATGAAGCCATAAGCTCGCTTGACGGCTCTGTCCAGATGCAAGTGCTGGAATTACTGAAGCAATTAAAGGAGTCTTCTGGTATGGGTTATATTTTCATCACCCACGATATTCAGGCAGCGGCCTTTCTATGCGATCGGATAATGATCGTGTGCAGCGGAGAAATCGTGGAAACCGTCGCGACGCCGCAGCTGAGGCATGTTCAGTCCGAATATGCGAAGGAATTGCTGCGCAAGGTTATTTCTTAAAGATGTCCAAGCGGACTGTCCGAGGTCTATTAGAGAGGAGATCGTGTCGGTGAAAGGTGCGTTGTCTTGGCCGTTTATTAGGCTATATGTGCTTACACTGCTCTACTTCAGCGCCAACTCCATCTTGAATGTCATCATCCCCTTGCAAGGGGAAGCGCTGGGAGTCACGAATACGACAATCGGCATCGTTATGGGCGCTTACTTGCTGACAACGATGGTCTTCCGTCCTTGGGCAGGACAAGTCATTCATCGGCACGGACCGATTCGAGTGCTGCGGATTATACTGATGGTCAACGGACTAGCGCTTCTGATCTACTCGTTCATGGGTCTCGGCGGTTACTTGATCGCTCGCGTGCTGCAAGGAGTATGCACCGCCTTTTTCTCAATGGCGCTGCAGCTAGGCATAATCGACGCCCTGCCGGATAAGGATCGTTCGCAAGGGATCTCCATATATTCCTTGTGCTCCTATATGCCGGGAATATTCGGTCCACTGCTTGCCATCGGTATGTGGCAGACGGGAGAGATGAGCGTATTCGCGCTGTCGATGGTCGTGATAGCGGTACTAACAGGCTTTGTTGGTTTCACGGTACGGATCGAACGGCAGCCGGAGGAGAGGGGCGGCGACACCACGACAGGCAATCCCGTCAAAATGATGCTGCATGCTATGGGACAGCTTGTCCGCAATCCCTATCTTCGGCGCTGCGGCATGCTCATGCTGATCGCCTCGCTGGTATTCGGAGCGGTGACGGCGTTCGTACCGTTGTATGCTCCTCAGATTCAAGGCGGCAGCGCAGCCGTCTATCTGATGATTCAGGCGGCAGTGGTCGTAGCCGCACGTTTCCTGCTCCGATCCCATATTCCGTCGGATGGTCAATGGAACACGCCTTTCATCGGAGGAACGATGTTCATGCTGATCTCTGGATCGACTGCCGTCGGACTGGCGGCGAATGTGGGATCGGCGCTGTTCTATAGCGGCGCCCTGCTGATTGGCATTGCGCAGGCATTGCTGTATCCCACACTAACCACCTACTTGAGTTTTGTTCTGCCGAAGGCAGAGCGCAACGTGTTAATCGGACTATTCGTCGCGACGGCCGATCTTGGTGTATCCCTTGGTGGTATTGTCATGGGGCCTGTCTCGGATATCACGTCGTATTCTTTCATGTATCTGATATGCGCCATACTCGGCATTCTTGCTGCCTCGGTTGCCTTGCAGAGACGTATGGGCAGAGGCAAAGTAACAGGAACGGATGGGGGCTAGTTTATTGCTCTCCTGAAGTTTTGTCATCTGATTGCAATATGTGTTCAGTGTTCAGTCAAAGTTAGAGCTAGAGTGGTCGGAATATCCGCCAACTCTTTTTTTAAATAACCGTGAGTACAAGCAGTAAATACGTTAACGATTCCGGTGATTTTAAAGTATTAAAACTGAACGAGGGTGGTCGCTGCTACCAGTACCATTGATGGTCGATTTCAAATATCATCTACTGTAAGAAGGGAGGAGTTCCTTCATGTAGGAATTATCTTTTCCAGAGTACATGATATCAAAATATAAAATCATAGAGTAGCAACATATAAATGATTTGAAAAGCTTGATATATCAGGCTTTTCATTTTTTTGTAGGCACTTTTGTGTCATATGATAATGCACAAATGTGCCTACATTGTCGTCAAGAGACACAATAGTATCTACATTGTCGAGAAAAACACCCTTTTGTTAAGAAAGTCCAATATTCTAACGGGATATATTTCTCAACGGCGTGTCGGAGGTCAAGAACTTGTAAGCATATGGAGTTGCGCATTACGCGGCTTTTTTTTATTAAGCTCAAGGGCAGGATGCTTCCAATAGTTGTATAATTAAGATAAGGAAGTAGATTCGGTATTAGGCTGATGCTATTGGATTCAGTTATTCCGGAAGCTAGCAAATATTATCATATGCTTGAGGTTGGAGGCGTTGCTGGTGGATGAAAAGTCTATATCTCAGCTCTATGTAATGACAGCAAAAATCCCAGAAGAAGGCGTTGATAAATTTAATGAATATGAAAGTCTTGTACTCCCTTTGCTTAGAGAGTATGGGGCAAAATTAGAAAGAAGGCTCCAGAGCCATGATCGTCTCAACGAGGTTCATATCATCTGGTTTCCATCTCCCCAGTCGTTTGAGAATTATCGTAAAGATCCTAGACGAAGTCAGCATGCATATCTTCTTGTTGAGTCAGGCGCTGTTATTGAGTTAATGATTATGAATGAGTTGAATTCATTCGGGCATTCAACGAGTGAGGAACAATAGCTGAACAAATACGTGACGGCAGTTAAACATATGATCGGCTGCCGTTTTCTCAACTACCTCGGTACGGTTTGGTTTTCTTGCGAATGCTCTTATTCGCAGGATTTCGCCACACTTAACGATTAACCATAAGCGAGTGTCCCGGCTGATGAAGGTAAAAGGAATCCGATCCGTTATTAGCAGGAAGAAAAAGAAATATGCGCGTTCCACTCCGCAGCAGGTGGCCGAGAACTTGTTAAACCGCGAGTTTCAAGCAAGCGTTAAAACTAGCCTTGTAGGCTGCACCAGGAAGCAAGCCTATGCTACATAGCGACAGGGGATTCCAATATAAATCGCTCGACTTCAAATTGCTCCTGGACGAAAACAAGCTGACTCAGAGTATGTCCCGAGTCGGGGAGTGCATTGATAACGGTCCAATAGAATCGTTTTGGGGGACTCTAAAGTGCGAGAAGTATTATTTGTACACGTACCATACCCTTGAAGAGCTCGAGAGAACTGCAAACCGGGAAGGCGTCCTCTTAGACAAAGAACAGGAAAGGGATCGATCAGGACTGAAATGAACGCATCATAGTCGATAATTTGTTTCAGAATGTTATCCGACATGCCAAGGCGGGGCGATATATCGGCATCTTCTGCTGTGAGCAGGATGGTGAAATGGTTGTAGCGATCCGAGACCATGGCCCCGGCATCGCGTACCGTTCAAGTGCGAAAGGGGCGGAAATCGTTCAGTCCATTTTGTCATTAACGATTAAAGATATGAATTTGCAGTGGAAGATCGACTCCGAGAACATCGGAACTACCGTATACATCAGTACATAAAATTAAACAAAACTTAAACTTGAGGTCACCTAAAAGCCAATCTAAAGTTGTTAGGATAGCTATTGAGGTGATGAGAATGAACGTTAAGAAAAGAAATCGGGCAGGCTATATTGCGTGCATATGCGGGCTGTTATATGCACTTCCGCACTTTTGGTGGGGCTTGGGGGTTTCATTCGGTTTCCCGGGAGATTTTGCAAAGGTACCAGATGAATTATTATCTCGGGTAATCGGTTATTGGTTTATGGGAGTGATGGCCGTGCTTTCTGCCCTATTCAGCTTGTCGTTCGTGTATAAGTGGGGAGATAAGCTACCGAGGAGGCTGAAGATCATTCTGGGGCTTTAGCTTCTTTGTTCTTAAGTTTCAATTTGCAATTGGACGTGTCGTGTCCGCTCCCTCTTTCGTAGAACAGGATGCAAGCCCAATGGCTGTATGGGGATATGTATGGTATGCACTGTTCCTTTGCTGGGGAATCTCGCTTGGCTTTGCTGCATTTTTCGAAGGAAAAATGACAAAAACATTTGGTCATAGGGTTATTAATGGTGTTGGTTCGCCGCGCTGAGCTCTGTCCCAAACAACGAATTTTCGCATTAGCGATGATATGGTGAACCATATCACAAGTAGAAGTACGTAACATTACGCTAACGAAATGTTGTCTACAAGAAGCTCATGATAATGATGAAAAGATTGATGTGTTCGTAGATGGAGTGAATGTGGTAGAAGTAAGTGATGGCTTGCAAGGAGAGCTATTTACCATGGGCAAGGCAGTTATACCGCTTGAGCTTGAACGATTTTATTGATTATTTCGTCGAAGGTCTCGCACGAGTGAAGATAGGTAAGAGTAAAGAAGTAGTGAGGTTAAAAACGAGAACGTTGAAGCATATTTTAAAAGACACGAAGAGGTGCATAAAAATCACCTATGGGGTTTTATAGATAAAACGGGAAGTATTATTGTACCTATGGAATATCATTCGGAAGAGTAAAACATGAGAGCAGGTTAGATGAATTACGGAGGAATAAATATGTATTTAGATAAATTCATATTGCCAATAGATGAAGAATCCTCATTGATAGAACAAAGAATGGCATACAATGGCGGTAGGTTTGGATATATCGACAAAACTTACCCATGTGGCATTTTCTCAAAAAATCGGTTTTCCGAATTGAGCTTTTCAAAAATTACAATTTTATATGGAGGAAACGGCTCGGGGAAAAGCACACTTCTAAATCTCATAGCGAATAAATTGGAACTAAATCGTATTGCACCATTCAATTCAAGTGAATTGTTTAGTTCATATGTTGAACATTGTAAATTTGAACTTGGACTTGACGACGAGGGATTTAAACATCGAATTCCAAATGGAAGCAGGATAATCACAAGTGATGATATTTTTGATTATATGCTTACAGTCCGCACAAACAACGATGAAATCGCGGATAGTGCAGAAGAAATAAGATCGGAATGGGGAAATAAGAAAGGAGATCTGAAATTCGGCAATACAGTGAAAATGAATGGCATGGAAGATTATGAAGCACTGAGGTTGCAGGTGCTTTCAAGAAAAAAAACAGTTTCACGCAGGGAGTTTATTCGCAGAGTCGCCGGCACCGAAATTAAGCTGAACAGCAATGGGGAGACAGCTCTGAGTTATTTTAATTCCAAATTTAAAAATGACACCTTGTATTGTTTGGATGAACCGGAGAACAGTCTATCTCCTAAAATGCAGCTTGAACTTGTCAAAATGCTAGAGGAAATGGCTCACTATTGCGGATGTCAATTTATCATTGCAACTCACTCACCGTTTTTACTGGCGATGGAGTTTACAAAAATATATGATTTAGAAGCTAATCCAGTCGACGTAAAGCAATGGTGGGAATTAGAAAACACAAAAGTGTACTTTGATTTTTTCAATAAGCATAAAGGGCTGTTTCTCGACGATAAGTAGGGGAACAAGAGTTGAACAAAAATATCCGCCGCGTATATCTTCCGACCACGGCAGCTGTGGTGGAGATGATCTACTGACTGGAGGGAGCCAGAGAAATTCAGGTGTCCGGCGCGAAGCACGATGTCGTGCAGATGAAAGTCGGCAAGCCAGATTCCCGCGAAGACTACGATCGGATTCAAGCGGTTCGCATGGTCATCCGTGTCGGGAGCCAAGAACATAGTATCATTGGATGCCGCATTTAATGCGGCATTTTTTTATGTTATCAAGTTCTTGTCAAATTGCAATGACAAGAACTTGATAACATTCCCGATGAGTGACAAGAACGTTGATTCATTCCCGACATGCGTATTCGAGTAAGCGGCGATATTTTTGAAACGGTAAATTGATTTCAAAACGTGTCATGTTAATCGTTAGTGAAGAAAGAAAACAACAAATATTTACCATGGAATCGAAAACCTCTTGAGCGTACTTTTCCAATTCAACGTACCCGTCAATACGAGTGTAATGAAATAGATGAGCAAGGACCAGACAATTGAAACTATTACACTCCATAACAGCGGTAGGCCTTGGACGGTAAGATAATCATAGGTCCAGTGCCCGCATATCGCCATCAGCATCATACAGATCCCAACCTTGATATAAGGGCGAATGCTCCAGTAAAATCCGATCGAGCCTGAGATCGAAAAGAAGTTTAACAGTGTTTGCATGACAATTCCGATGCCGATGCCGTACGCGATGCCGATAATGCCGAATTGGCTGCCGAACACGAAGATCGAGACAACTTTGAAAATCGTTGCTATCACGTAGTTCCACAGTGTAGCTTTCGCTCGGCCGAGACCGAGCAGGATCGCGTGCAGTGGTGCGTCAAAATAATGCAAAAAAAACAACGGCGCCAATATTTTGAGTAACAATCCTGCTTCCGGTGCGTTGTATACAAGCGTCGTAAGTGGAGTTGCCCACTCGTATAAGATGACGGTCGCCGGCGCGCCGATCAGAAGTCCCAAGCTTAACGCCTGATTCATCCTCTCATGCATAAGCAGACTGTTCTTGTTCGCCGCTGCCTCGCCAATCGCAGGAATGAGCGCGGTGGACAAGGACTGCGTAATAAAGCTTGGCATGAACAGCAGTGGAAATACATAGCCGGCCAGCAGGCCGAATTGCTTCGTGGCTAACACCGTGCCGATGCCGGCCAGCGCCAGGCTGGATGTAATGAGAAGCGGTTGGAAAGTGCCATATAGCGAATGAATAACGCCGTGCCCGGTCGTCGGCAGACCGATCTGTAGCAGCTCTCCAAGTGTGCTTCTTCCTTGCTTCATGTGGCTCGCCCATGTCTCGCCCGGCATCTTCGATTCGCCGTACAGTTTGTAGCTTGCCACTAGAAATAAGAGGCTGATCGCTTCACTGACGACTGACGCAGCCATTGCACCCGCAGCCGCATACGCGATGCCAAAAGGCAGCAATAGGTGTACCAATGCAAGGACACAGGCGATTTGCACCGTATGCTCGAGCACATCGGAGGTAGCGATGGTCCTCATCTGCTGCATGCCGCGGAAGTATCCTTTTAACACCGCGGAGACAGCGACAATCGGTGCGATCGGCGTAATCGCGAGCATCGCATAATAGGCGCGTTGATCGCTCAGCAGGATGGATGCGATCCATTCGGATCCTAGTAGTGAAATGAACGTAAGCGCTATGCTCAAGATGCCGGTGACGGCTAGCGACACGTGCAGGATACGTCTCACTTTCAATCGTTCGCCTCGGGCGTGGGCCTCCGCGACCAGCTTTGAAATTGCCACTGGCAATCCAAGCTCCGTAATCGTAATAACGAGAGGGACGAGCGGATGCGCCATCATCAATAGGCCGATTCCCTCCGCTCCCAGTACACGCGCAATATACATGCCGCTGATAAAGCCGAGAATGCGGTTGATGAAAGCAGCGACAGACAAGACTAGCGTTCCTCTCATGAACGATTGCCCGTGTTGCACCATGGCTTGTTTCCTCCTGTTTATTTAATACTTAAATATGTATTCAACATTTGGAAAAAGCATGCGAACGAGCTGGTATCAGACTCATTTATGAACAAGCAATGTTATACAACGGCGCGGCTTTTTTTACGATTATGTTCTAAGAAAACTTTCAACGAGAGAAGAATAAAGTTCATAATAAAGGTACCTTTTCCATCTAGTTTTGAACAAACGGCTTTTAGCGGTAGATTCAGACGCCGTGCTCCTCCATTAGAAATATTCTTTCGAAGCCTTTTCACTTCCTTACATCCGCGCGGAATGAACCCCGGGGATCGAACCCCTGACCTCATCGCTGCCAGCGATGAAATGGCTATCCGAAGGAGTCCGTTTAGATCCGCTGAAGCCTTGTCCTGTCTAATTCTTGGCGTTTCTATTCGGATGGGGATGAACTCGGGAAATCCCCCTGAATAAAAAATGTTTAATACGACTTCAGTATATGGGCATCTATTTATGCTAACTAACAATATCACGACATATTTGATAGCGCTTTCTCGACATTTTTGGGATGGTATGGAAAAGCATATAAAAATCCGAAGCGCCGCGACAAGCAATGTCATGGTGCTTCGGACCTCATTCAAAATTATTGGCTTTGCTCGGCAGCCCAAGCTTCAAACTGTTTTTGCTTCTCGGCTTTGTATGCAGTACTCGTATGCAGCCGACTAGAAATGATCGGCTGCTGTAAGGGGACAAGAAGTTATACTGCGCCGGTTCCTAGTCGGGCCTTAAGTCGGTGGGACGTCGTGAATACGGGAATTCATGAGAGTTTTTTGCTCTAACGGGAAGCTTATATCTTGAATTATTTTAGCAATATTGAATTACTTTCGCCTTGCGTGACCAATCTGCGGTATTCCTTTGGTGTAACTCCATACAAGGAATAAAACTTCCTATAGAAAAATGTTAAATTGTTATAACCGATTTCTTTGGAGATCTCCTCAATGGTTTGATTGGTTAGTTTTAGCTGCAACGCAGCGTGTATAAATTTTTGTTCTTGTACCAATGTAGAAAAGGATTTTCCGGTTACATTTTTGATGATCCTGCCTACATGCTCTGCTGAATACCGAAAGTGCTCGGCCGTTTGTACTAATGTCGTGTTTAGATAGTGTTTATTAATATAGGCTATTATTTCTATTACAGAGATACTCGATTTTCTGGTTCCGTTGTTCAAAAACATTTTGTAACTATCACTTTCTAATAATCTGCTGAAAAGGATAGTCAGATAAGATTTAATTATCTCTCGATTCGCATTTTTGCTTCCGAATGACTCGCATAATATGTTTTGGATTGTTTGTTTGATTTGCCAATTATTTGACGTATGGAATAATAGAAAACTCTTTTCTTTAGAAGCATCTGCGATAATCGAAGCTATTGTCTTACTAAGTATATTATCCCCAAGGATTTTGTAAATGAAGGAACTATCAAAAAATTCATTCTTCGCTAAGAAGTTGATGAGGATATCATTTTCTCCACTTTTTTCAATTGAATGCTCCACATTCTTATTGAGAATAATCAAGTCTCCTTCTTTTAATTCAAACCGTTCACCCTGAATCTCTTGATAAAAGGTACCGCTATAAATGTAATTCATCTCAAATAGGTTATGGGTGTGCGTTAGCATTTTGACAAACCTGGTATGTCTGGAGATGGCGAAGATTTCTCCTGTGACATTCAATCTAAGCACATCCCCATCCAATGTGTAGTGGTATATGGAAGGGTGAGTTATTGCCATAGACTGATTAGGTACTCCACGAGAATTGTTTTGGACAGAGAGCCTTTCCTCTGACAAGGCAGGAGAAAGAATCCGACTTTTAATTATTTCATCTGTAAGATCGTTATCTTTTAATTTAATCTCCAAATCAGTCAATTCAAATAAAAAATGGTCCAATTCTTCATAATTCATGAAACCGCCTCCCATAGATATTATATCAGTTTTGGTCAGTCAAATAGACGCCTATAGATATTGGATAAAGGGGTTTCATGCGTTAATATATCCGAAAAGGTTAGTCTTATTATGTCTCTGTTAATAAAAGTAATCGTAATTTCTATTAATATCCAAGTGAGTTGTGACGAATGCGGATGTGCTTCTTGACCGAGTAGTTAAGTTGTATTCATGTATTTTGACCGGAGGTAATATTTATGGAACTTGGCTATATTGAAAATGAGTCATTATATTCAAACCAAGCAATCAGAAGCGTTGTAGAAGAAGTGTTCATAGAAGGTAAAAAGCTGGTTCGGATTCATACGGCTTGGCAGCTAAAAAATGGTCAAATCTTACTCTATGAGTATTCGCCAAGAAACAGTCCCACAAGTAATTTTTGCTTATATGATTGTTTGGATGATTATAACGAACTATGTAATCAACTTGAATGGGTGCATGGAAAGTAGACTTGTTATGCCAATTCTATCATGATCACCATGGCATTGAAGTCCTTATGCTTCGTCCAGCGGACTTCACGCCTTTTCAATCTCTTCGCCATTATGGAGAACGATTGCTTCACGGCGGCGTCGACAGGCGGGACGTGATTCAGTCTGCCGTCCTTGCCGCAACGTGCGCGCAAACCTACGGCGCCTATCATATCGTGCGGCAGGATCCGTTCACCGAAGAGGATGTGCAAGCCTATGCGGCGTCCCCTCTCAAGATTTGGGAGAAGGTCTACCTGGGAGCCGCAGCGATTATTAAGTTGATAAGATGCATGTGCCACATCGAATTCAGGTACAAGGAGGAAGGCGAAAGCCGGACCGGATTTTTACTGAGATTCACGTTCAGCCATCCCGCCATGTCAACCACGATCGAAGAATCCGGAGCATCTGGTGGAAAACTTGCGTAACGCGGAAAAAGGAGCGCTGCCGGACAACGTATACGAAGAAGCAAAGAGAAGGGTATAGGAAACCGGGCACGGACCAAAAGAATAACCCGGAAGGAAGATGACGTTGCAATACCGCGTAATGGGAAGATCCGGTTTAAAGGTGAGCGAGGTCAGCCCGGGCTGCTGGGCGATCGGCGGGCCTTCGTGGAGGGACGGCAATCCCGTAGGCTGGTCAGGCAATGACGATAACGATTCACTCGCCGGGTTGCGGCAGGCCTTTGAGCTGGCATTAATCAGGATAAAATCCTAAAACATGTAAAGGCCTAAAACATGTAAAGGCATTACGTTCAAGTCGTTCGTAAGGATAAAAATGCCGAAGCCGCAGCTCATCCGAGCTTTATTCTGGCCTTCGTCCTGTCCGATTCGAACAAAGCATCCATAACGTGCGCTTGCGCCATTATGGACTCGCCGGCATCCGTTTCGGTATCTCCGGCAAGGGCGTACCATGCGAACCGCTCTGCTTGCAGGCGGAACGGGGCAACGCGTTCCGTAACAAAATTCTTCGTCTCTCCGTTCAACGTCACCTGCAGCGTAATCGTTTGCGCATTCGCGAACTGCTTGACTTCCAGTTCGCCATTCGTACCCTTGATCGCATAGCCGCAGCCGTAGGGCATATCGAGTGAGGCAGTCATGTGCGCCGTTCCGCCGCCCGGGAACAGCAGCGTACCCGCGAACCGGAGGTCGACCCCCGTACCGCCCGCCTGAATCATCCGGGAGTCGGCATATTCGGGTTCCTCTTGAAAATGAAAGCGGCACCAAGACACCAAATAGCAGCCTAAGTCGTACAACGCGCCTCCACCCCAAGCTTCATTCAACCGGCTGCTGCCCGCGGCGGCCTGAAAGGAGAAATGGCCGCGGAAGAAGACGGGATCGCCGATCGTTCCGCTCCGGATCGCCTCCCTCGCATAATGATGGCCCTCCAGGGTACGCCATACGAACGCTTCCTCCACGCGGACGCCGCGGCGTCTTGCCAGGTCGACGATTTCCTTTGCTTCGGTGGCGTTCAATGCGAACGGCTTCTCCAGCAGCACGTGCTTGCCAGCTTTGACGGCTTCGAGCGCCCAATCCTTATGTAAATGGTGGAGCAAGGCAATGTAGACCGCATCGATATCGGGATCGTCCAGAAGCTCCCGGTAACCCGCGTAAGCTTTCGGCACGCCATACGTATCGGCCGCCTTTCGGCTATTCTCGGCCATTCGGCCGGATATGCCGATCCACTCGCCGTTATCGGATTGATGCAGAGCCGGCCCCGCTTTCCCTATGATGTTTCCGGTTCCCAATACACCCCATCGCAATTTGTTCATCTGGCATCCTCCTGAAATTCCAACGATTTACTACTCATTTTACTTGACAGACCGCCCCTTGTGAAGATTGACTTAAAGTGATTCGAAATTAGGATGGAATGGTAGATTTTTGTTAGAGGACCAGAACATATAGCGTACCGGATCCGCGTTTGTCGCATAATGAAAACGAACAGGGGAGTAGTACCCGTTTTTGATCATATCTGCAATGACAAGCGCGTCCTTACGATCGCTTTTAGACGGTGTATTATCCCGGTTTTCCTTATTCTTTTTGACGAAATGAGGATTAACCAGAACGGCTTCATTGCCTTGGGCGACAAGCCAGCGTGCTAGGCTAAACCAGTAGTGGCCGGTAGGTTCCATGCCAACCATGACGCTGCTCAGTTTGTAAGTATTGAGCAGATCCTGGATCCAGCGTTCGAACATCTGGAACCCTCGACAGCTCATCCCATAACCCATTATAATCAAATCAAGTCTACTGCTGATCCAAAGTCAGCAGTTTTTTTATGGAAAAGTCGTTGACAATATAGGATAGGGGGGTATACTATACGAGTGTAAGCTAAATCAAGGAGGAATACAAAATGTCAGGAAATTCAAATGCTATGACTAATGCGAATCCGCTAAGATGGAAGGCATTGTTCTTGCTATGCTTGGCCCAGTTCATGGTTATCATGGACACATCTATCATCGGGGTTGCTCTCCCAGCGATTAAAGAAGCACTTGGTTACTCGCAAAACAACCTGCAATGGGTATTTAATGCTTATGTCATTTTCTTCGGTGGATTGTTGTTGCTTGGGGGCAGGCTTTCCGATCTATTCGGTCAACGCAAAATGTTTATACTCGGGTTCGTGATCCTGTCGCTCGCATCATTGTTAGCCGGATTAGCTTGGTCCGAGGAGTCGATGAATATCGGCCGCGCCTTTCAAGGATTTGGATCTGCTCTAATCGCTCCAGCTGCATTGACCATCATCATGCAACTCTTTGTCGCTAACCCTAAGGAGTTAAACAAAGCCTTCGGCTTCTGGGGAGCATCCGCTGCAGCAGGCGGTACGGCCGGGGTTTTCCTCGGAGGAGTCATCACGGAATGGCTCAGTTGGAATTGGACATTCCTGATCAATATCCCCGTGGGCTTGTTCGCTATTTTGTACAGTCTGTATGTCCTTCCAAAAGGAACGAAAAGCAAGGGCAGCATCGATCTCTTAGGATCACTGACGGTCACGGCTGCGTTGGTACTGGCGGTATATGCAATCGTCACTTCGGAGCATAACGGATGGGGAGCGCAAACATTCGGTTTATTGGCTATTGCTGCTGTACTGTTCATTCTGTTTCTAATCGTGCAAGCGAAGAAAAAGGAACCGCTCGTACCTCTACGGATATTTAGAGCTCCGAATCTACTTGCGAGCAATATCATTTTGGCAACTCTTGCAGGTGCTTGGATTCCGCTTTGGTTTTTCTTGAATCTGTATCTTCAACAGGTTCTGAACTATTCGGCATTCATGGGCGGGGTTGCTCTGGTGCCAATGACGATCCTCATCATGATCTTGATGGTCGGAGTCATGGGAAGGCTTGTCGGCAAGTTCGGCATCAAAGGAAATCTCGTCATTGGTATGCTTGTATTAGCGGGATCACTGTTGCTGTTCGCAGGTAATACGCCAGAAGGAGGAAACTTCGTTACCAACGTACTATGGGCTTCTCTACTCGGGGCACTTGGCATGTCAATGGCTTATATCCCGGCAACGATCGCCTCCTTGTCGGGGGCAAGGCCGGAAGAATCCGGTTTGGCGTCGGGCTTATCCAATATGAGCTATCAGATTGGTTCAGCCATTGGATTAGCTGTCATGGTTGCCGTATCTTCTTCCTGGACGAAAGGGGAGTTGGATAAAGGGATCGATCAAATCGCAGCATTAAATACGGGTTTTCACTCCGCATTCGTTGGAGCAGCTATAATAGCTAGCGTCGGTGCACTTATCGCGTTGATTTTCATCCGTAAAGGGAAAACGTCAGAGAATTGAATAGTTCAATGCATCCATGGAGCAGAATGCGATCCGGCATCTGCTCCATTTTCTTTGAGCAACCAGAGCATAAGGCTTGGCGAAATCATTTTTGCGGCACTTATACGCTACGATACAACATTGCGAGTGAAATCAGGTTTGTATCAAGTATCAAACAAAAAAATCAGAAACGAAGAAAGGACAGTACTAACATGAAAAACGTATCTAATGTAGATAAATTGGAATCAATAAGATCTTTGCAATCGACTCATCATTACACCTAGGAAGAATTAGCAGAAGTTCGCAATGTTATTACTGGTTGATCTCCATCAATTGAAATATGCTAAGTCAAAGGCTGGTGTGGTTAGAATTTGGTTTCATACTTATCATTTATATATACGGAATGAAGCTTTTTAATTTTATCGTATAAGAAATAAAATATGCTCTAAAGTACTGTTTTTTCCAGAGTAGAACTCATGAAACTGAATTCAACTTCAGTAATTAAACTTTGTTTATTAGGATACTAGATAATGACTTGCCTCTTGTTTAAATTTGTACTTTAACCGAGCTAATTGGAAAGTTGTCTAGATGAAAACGAATGAACCAGCAATACATTTTTGGCGGGATGTAGTGAACCACTATACCTCTGGCCAGTATACTGAAGTGTTTCGAGAAGATCTAAACAAATATGTACAATCGTTTACTAATCAAAACCGAATTTAAAAGCGTTGGCTAGTGCAGTTCACCTAACGCGAATCTAAATAAAACCACTACGGTCAATGACTTTGTTCAATTATCAGGAAACATTAGTTGTAAATTAATATTTAAGCAGGCAGCCGGCTAAACCAAGCGGCTGCCTTTGTTCAACTAACGGCAGAATAGTGCAACAAATCCCAATATTTTGCGTATGGAGTATGCTTGGAAAACATGTGATAAGGCGGAGATGGGCGATGAACCGTCAACATATATTCCGGCTGCTTTTAGCTGGATCATTGGCTATAGCATCCGTAGCAGGGATGGCTAAGCCGAAAGACATATCAGCAGCTGCAAATAAGGAACAAACACCAGGCTATCATTTGAACTTTAATGGAAATAAAAATACCGAGCAGGCGCTCCGCCTGCCGATTCGACAGCTAAACGGCCGCTTCTTTATCAGTCTTGTAGATGCACGGATAATGTTCATGGACGTCAAGTTCTCAAAGCTAGCTGATAGCTCGCTTCTTCTGCAAGTTCTAACATTTAAAGCCATAAGTAAGTGGGATGTTGATTTCGACAAGCCGATCTTTAGTCAGGATCGGGATTACATGGATCAATACGTCTAGTTAACAGAGGGATGAATAGGTGTGGAATGTGTTATTTTCATTGGGATTCAGGCATCTGGGAAGTCAACGTTCTACAAAGAGAAATTCTTCAAGACCCATATGCGAATAAATCTTGACATGCTTAAGACTAGAAACCGTGAGGATTATTATTTAGCGGCTTCGATTCAGTCTAAGCAACCTTTTGTGGTCGATAATACGAATCCAACAATTGATGACAGAATGAAGTATATTGATATTGCCAGAAAGCATAATTTCAAGGTTATCGGATATTTTTTTGAGCCAGATTATGATTTATCTACTGAAAGAAACAATGAGCGACAGGGGAAAGAAAAAGTTCGTGAGGCAGGAATAAAAAGCACTTTGAAAAAACTGCAGACCCCGAAATATACCGAAGGTTTTGATGAGCTATATCTAGTAAGATCGGTTGGCGGGAATAAGTTCATAGTGAAGAAAATGTAATGAGTCACATGGAGGCAAACAATGAGAAGAGAGATCATAAAGATGTTCACTGGGCTATTTACAAGTCCTATGTTACCGAGGAATACAAAGATTATATTCTATCGGTAAAAGCAGAAAGGAACTCAGAAGGTAATACGAAGTAAAGATCCATAAGTAAGTTGATAATCTGGTCAAATAATCTGAGGGAGTGATTGTCATGGGAAGAGAAGATGCAATATATAATGAGATAGCACTATTTATAGTGGATTACTACAGAAAGAGGATATATGTTAATCAACCCATGAGCAATTACGGAGATCCTGAAGAAGAGCTGACGCTTCGGTGAAACGGCCGACCTTTTATCTTAACGGCATTTATATGACATTTGAAATGTCAGGAACGGCGGACAGACCTTGTCGTTCAGCTGCAAATTCAACGGCGATCCGAAGCCGTCGGTCAGCGTCAAAGTGTTCACTTGGGGTGAGCCGGAGACGGTACAAGCACCTTAAAGAGAAGATACGGAAATGCCCCATGTGAATGAAATGAGGACCACTGTAAAAAAGCTGGTTTTCCTGTACGCTAAGGTTAACCGGCTGACATCGAACTAATTGAAAGAGCTGGTTACGGTAATCTAGCCGATCAGGCACGAGCCACGGCCGATTCTCGTTTTCGGTACCGTATTTTGAACGGCTGTTCCAATTTCCTATTTTGAAACTGCCGGCCGATGCCGGCCAGTGCACGAATAGAAAAAACACTTGACATTACAGAAGCGCCCAAATGTTCGCGTGGCAGCTGTAGCTGCCATACGACTGAAGGAAGACGAGCTGTCGAACGCTGCTACGACAGAAGACGAAGCTCCAGCCACCTACATAGGAGCTATTTGCTCATCAGCAACCGATCTGACGCCTCTGAAGAAGCGTTAAGGACTCATGTGAAGCGTTGGCGACAAGCTTGAAAAATACGTGCTAGGTGGCGGCGCGTTCATAACGACGAGCGAGCTTCGGAAGCTTCTCGGCACTGCCTCGATGATACCAATTGGAAGGGGTGATAACGGCGGATTATAACCGCAGGTCAAGAATACGGCGGACAGTTCATGCTTGTTCTCTTAAGACAGCAGATCACCAGACCTTGACAGGATTGAAGGATGGAAGCAGTCGCAAGAAGGCAGTGAGCGTCATCGACCGACTAAATGAATGATGTGAGGAGAGAGTTGAAGATGAACTGGAGAAGCAAGGCTTTCAATGTGCGGCTGCTTATTGTCAGTATGCTGCTGACATTGATCCCGGCAGGTTTGGTTCAAGCCGACGCGGGCGGGGAAGCGATCAATCTGGCGTTAGGGAAGGAAGTCACGTCCTCCTCGAGCTATGAGATGGCGAATGAAGGATGGGCGAGAGTCAATCTGGTAGACGGATCGAAGACCGGTCCGCGGCCGCCGGGTTCGGTGGAGAATGGATTCTCGACCTTTCCATTGAATCCCGAGCCGACGCCCGCTTGGGTGATGATCGATCTGGGTGCTGTGTATAAAGTCGATCAATTGGTTCTGTGGCCGCGCAACGATAATGGGACAATCAATATGGGCGGCGGATTTCCAGTCGATTTCAAAATTATGATTTCGACGGATAAATCGAATTGGGCGACAGTCGTTGAGAAAACGGATTACCCCATTCCTGTCGATGCGGCGGCACAGATTTTCGATATCGATACGGCTGACGCTCGCTATGTTCGCTTGGAGGCAACAAAGCTTCAAGCTGCCAAGGAAGTGGTCATGCAGTTCCGGGAATTCGAGGTATTCTCAGCAAGCCTCGGACTCAGCGATGAAGAAATCGTCGACAACGATTGGGCCTCATTGGTGTTGGAAGGAAATACGGAGAATATCGTGTCCAGCTTGCCATTGCGTAAGGTCGGCATGCTGGGTTCTACGATCAGTTGGAGCAGCTCGGATACGGAAGTGATTGATTCGAACGGTAAGGTCACGCGTCCTCCGGCAGGACAGGAGACTGCTGCCGTTACGCTCACAGCAACGATTACACAGGGGGAGGCATCCATGACGAAGGAATTTGCCGTCACCGTCAAGCCTCATAAGCTGCGCGAAGCAGAGGAAGAAGAATTACTAATCGGCATCTTCTGGCCGCCAACCTGGGAATACACCAACCTAGAGCAGTATCAGTGGATGAAGGATGCGCATATTGATGTCGTTCAGAACGTACTCGGATCCGGTCTGGATACAGAGACGCGCAACATGACAATGCTGGATTATGCCGAACAAGTCGGCCTGAAGGTGAATGTGGCAGACCCGCGAATACGGGGGACGGATGCACAAATCAAGGAAGTCGTGGACACCTATAAGGATTACTGGGCTACCGGAGGTTATTACATCCGGGATGAGCCTGGTATCGGTGAACTGGATCGCGAAGCTCATATCTATCAGGAAGTACTCAAGAATGATTCAACCAAGAATCCATATGTGAACTTGCTCCCGAACATCTACGGCGATCTTTACGAATCCGATTATGTACGGGCATGGGTTAAGGCAGTGGGAAACAATGAAGCCGGCGTGCCTAACTTGAAATACTTATCGTATGACAATTATCCCTTCTTGAAGAATTCATTCGATAACGGGTATTACGACATGGCGGATATTATTCGCCAGGTTGGTTTGGAGAACAATATTAAGACAGCGTCCTATTTGCAGTCGATCGGCTTTGGCAGCTTGGGAAGCACAGAAGAGCAGATGCACCATCGCAGACCGAGTGCTCAGGATCTATCATTCAGCGCTTATTCCTATTTGGCTTATGGCTTTAAGTATTTGACTTGGTTCACATATTGGACGCCTACCGAGCGAGGTGAAGCGTTCACGAATGCGATTATTACGCCTGATGGGCAGAAGACGGATTTGTATGAGCCGTTCCAGCGCTTGAACGCTGAAGTCAAGCAGCTCGGCAAGACCCTCATTCATACGGATGCGCTGCAGGTATACCATTCCGGAGCTGTGATGCCGACAACGAAGACGCAGAGGGTTCCGGATGATTTTCTGCTGCGGCCTGTTAATGCCAATGATGAACTGATCATTTCGTATATGGTTCATAAGGATACGGGAAAATCCTACGTAATGGTGGTCAATAAATCGCTGACAGAATCACTGTCCAGTACACTGCAAGCGGACCCTCGCGTCACGAACGTACAGGAAGTATCCAAGGTTACCGGCGAAGAGGAAGCCACTACCTATGATCCGGCATCCGGTAATATGACAATCGATCTTCTACCTGGTGAAGGGCGACTGTTTGTGCTCGAAGGAAGCTTCCCAGGCCATCAAGATCCGCGCAAGCCTGAATTGCTGCCGCAGCCTCCAACTAGCCAGCACCCCGCAACGAATCTCGCTCTAGGCAAAACGGTCGATGCCTCCAGCGATGTCGGGAATTGGGGCTGGCTGAAATCGAATGCGGTCGATGGCAAACGGACCGGAGAGGGCGACAGTATGGGGTGGAGCAGCGTGCCAATTAATCCTCACCCAGCTACTCCGGCATGGATTCAAGTGGATCTTGGCCGGGAATACCCGGTTGAGACCGTAACACTGTGGCCGCGCAATGATTCCGGAACCAATATTGGCGTAGGCTTTCCGGAATCCCTTGAAGTTAAGGTTTCAACAGATGGGGAGAGCTGGACGCCAGTTCTTGCACTTACGGATATCGCTCAGCCTACAACAGGTAAGCCCCTCGAATTGAAGCTGGAGACGCCTGTATCGGCACGGTATGTGAAGGTCGAGACGAATAAGATGCGGCCGGATCCCAATAAAGCTTATGCGTTTCAAATCGCTGAGCTTGAAGTGTATCAGCATGATTCGGGGAGCCGTCTGGATGTCCAAGTCGACAGCACCGATATGATCATCGGTCAGCATACAACCTTGCGAGCCGGTATGTGGCAGGACAATCTAACGCTGTTACCGCTGGAGGATGCGACATTCACAAGCAGCGATAAGAAAATCGTGACTGTCGATGAGAACGGGGTCTTGACCGCTTTGTCTGAAGGTTCAGTAACAATTAAAGTGAAGGCGGAAGGTAAAGAGGGCAGAACCGAGCAGAAGGAGATCGTGTTTACGGTCCGTAAGCTGCCGGACCCGTGGGGCTTGACAACCTTTGGCGATGTTCAAGCAACCGTCATCCCGGATTCGGAACAGCTGGTTCTTTCCTCAAGCGGAGCTGGTGTTGGAGAACTGGATGATTCTTATGCTTTCATCCATCAGGCGGTGGATGGGGACTACAATGAATTGTCAGCAGAATTCACTTCATTCGCTATTCCTTCGGGTGCCGAGGGGCTGGAAGGTCGAACCGGCTTGATGTTCCGAGCTGGAACGGGAGCGGGAGCATCACTTGTATATCTCTCAATAAGTCCAGAGGGTCGGATGGAACTTCGTACACGCGATGCCGAAGGAAATATCGAGACAGCCGTTCGGGGCAGCTATACCGATCTGCCGGTTTCCTTGAAATTGGTGCAGAAGGGCGATCGGTTCACCGGCTACTACAGTAAGGGAAGCGCCTGGTATCCCATTTATTTGAGCGAATATGCATCATCTGTTCAATTGACTAGTTCATCAGGTTGGCAGGGAGGGCTAGCCTCATTCTCTAATGTAGATAATCGGCAGAACCAGACGACTGTTCGGCAGTTCATAAATCGAACAGAGAAGCTGCTCTTCGACTTCGAAGGAACTACGCAAGGGTGGACGGCGAAGACCAATTTAGTCACGCCGACTGTTGTCGAATCGTTCCTGAACGGGCCAACGAAGCCGAAGCTGGGCAAATATGCGCTGAGTGCCAGATCCGCCCCTATAGACGCTACAACCTGGAGAACGTTCGAGGTAGCGCCGGAATCGCCGATCGATCTGAGCGTGGCCGACCAATTCTTCTATCACATCAACTCGTATGGCGGAGTGCCTAACGCGACCTACGAGACGAAGGTTACTTTCTACAGCGGCACGGAGAGCATCACTTCAACCGCGCCGATGTCGGCGGACATGTGGAACCGGATCAGCGTAAGCGTTGCCGATTGGGAGCACAACAGTCAGGTGACCCGAATCGAAATCTCCTTCCGGGCAGTAGGCAATAATATGACATGGAGTCCGGAGATTCAGCTGGATTATATCGGATACACTTCCACCAAGGCGGCTACGAAACAAGTTGCAAGTCTAAGGACGGAACAGAAATATGCCGTTCTGAAGCCGAATCAACCGGTCGCGATGAAGGTCTATGCCGTCTATGAGGATGGCAAGGAGAAGGAAATCAGCGGCGATGCAGGAACGGTGTACCAGAGCAGCAACGTCAATGTCGTAGGTGTAACGGGGCAATCTCTCCGGACCGGAAGCGTGGAAGGGATGTCGGTCGTGACGGTTTCCTACGGCGGCAAGCAAACGAAATTTCTGACCGTAGTGGATAATAGCGACCTGAAGTCTGTCATTCCGTCCGCCTACAACGTTCAGCTGATGCCGAAGGCTTCGGCTACGCTTCAACTGCAGGCGGTGTTTATGGACGGCACCAGACAGAACGTAACCGCATATGCGGGCTGGACGTCGAACGTGCCGAAGCTGGCCACGGTTCAAGGAAGCACGATTACGGCTGTGAAAACAGGCAACGTTATCATTACGGTGAAATTCGCGGGTAAAGTGAACTATATTATGGTCAATATCAGGTAGGCGGACCTTCTTCAATCCGCAGGTGTAATCGCCGACGGATTACGGAACGGCTGGGTTAAGGATTTTTCTATGGAATGATTGGAAGAACGAAGGGCTGTCCCTATCATCCTATGATGACAGGGACAGCTATATTGGGCGGGCTGTTTAATCGGGCCAGCTCTTACTCGACATATGAGAGCTCTCCGAATCGTCCAGCTCTTCCCGGATGGCAGACTCCTCCGAGTAGCCTGCGGCCTGCAATTCCTTCACACTTGTACGTAAATGATCGAGCATTTCCTCACGAAAATCATTGATATCCCCCGGTTTGCCCTTCATTTTATTGCAGATGCCGTCCACATAACGGATCAATTCGGTCTTTTGCATAATGGCTGCTCGCATGTTTTGTCATTCACTTCCATCCTCCTTCAGAAAAGCGTCCAATACGTTTCGGACTTCCATCCATTCTCGTTTCTTGTCGGCTAATTCCTGGCGGCCGAGCGCTGTTAATTCATAGTACTTGCGCTTGCCGCCGCCGGATTCCTCGCTGCTCCACGATTCGACCCATTTCTTCTGCTCCAGCCGCTTTAAGGATAAATAGAGCGTCGCTTCCTTCAGCTCAAAGCTTCCTGTCGTTCGCTCACGGGCTCTCCTTTCCATTTCATAACCGTAACTCGGGCCTTGATCAAGCAAGCTAAGCAGGATCGGATCGATGTAGCCTTTCAATTTTTCTATGTCAAACAAGCGGATCAACTCCATTACATCAGTTGAGTACCCTGTATAACAAGGCAAGTACATTGTAATGCAAGGTGTCTTATTGTAATAAATTACCATTTCTTAACGTTCCTATTGGAATAATTAAGGGAATGATAAGGCCTGAAAGACGCTGGGACGTGATAGAATGTCTGGAGAAATCGACCAAGAGGTAGAAGAGGAATGAACTGTTGAAAAAGAAACTATCCGTTGAAGGCGATCGAAACGGCCGGGCAGCAGGAGCTCGAGAAAGCGCAGCTGGCGGATAAAGCCGCCAAAGAGAAAGAGGGAAGCGCCGAATTGGCGAGCAGTCAATTAGGATTCGTTCGCTGCCGACTTCTTTAAGGCGCCCGACAACTCTGACGGATTAATCCAGCGAACTTCCGTCCGAGCCTTAATTGGTTTCCGTTAAAATAGTCCGCCGATTCCAAAATCAATCCATAGTCCCATGTAACTGCCAATAAAGATGAACCAATTGCTTTTCATACATAAAATGTTTCTTGTAGAAATAAATATGTTTTTCTGGGTCGGTATGCTCGTAAAACATTGCCAATGTTCCATACAGGCTAGTCAATTGAAGAAGTTGTGCCAATCGCGGATCCAAAAACATCTCTCCCTCGAAATAGGTTTGAAATCAGCATATGCGGAGTAGGCTTTTGGTGCATAGGTCAATGTCACGATGTTCACTCTTTATTTTTTGGGTAACCACTGCAAGGAAAATTGTTTTTATTGGCTTGGAATGAGCAGAAACTATGTATCTTTATAGACAAAAAACTCTCCAGTTTGGAGAGTCCAAGGAAGTGTGTTTGTCATTTATATGCATCATGAAAGAGTGAAAGGTGTGTTTGTAGGTCATTTTATTATCGGGGACTCAGGTGATATGGAATCATGATGGAGTATAGATATTATTGAATCCACCTTACTTTTACTTACGGGGCTTCGCAAGATCAAGTTCGTTAAATGAACTGTTGATGTATTCACCGTGTAATCGAATTGATTTCGTTTTCTTTGAATTCCATTTCATGTTATTCATTAAGGCCGGATCCGCTGCCGGCATTCTAGACGAAGGGAGATCGGCATTATGGCCTATATCAGCCAAAGCGATGAATCGGAAATGATAATCAGCCTGCATGGCGAACAGCACTGGAGGCGCAGGGAAGAGGAGCTTTCACGGTGGATCGTTGCCCCGAAGCCGAGAATGCGGTCCAAACTGACCGCTAGCTTCAGAGGGTTCGATATAGATGCGGAGCTGCTTCCCGCGCTTACACTATTCATACGATTGGAAATCGAAACGGAATTCTCGTGCGCGGGTGTAAGCCTGCTAGATGAGCCGGAGGAGCATTCGCTGTACGCCTATATTACGTTCCCCGCATCTTACGTGCGGAAGTGTTCGTCAAGCTTGCCATGAAGAGGATGAAACACCGCCTTCTGGTCACGTTCGAGCCTGGCCGGAATCGTTTTGACCTGTCTTCTTTTTATATCGGACATAATCGCTCGTTTTGCCTCTTGATGGAGAGTTGTGCCAGAGTCATGATGGAGCTGGAGGAAGGGGCAATCGCAAGTAACGCTTTATATGAATAAACTGCGAAAACATTCCCATTCGAGGATTGCCCGTGCGTGCTTTTTACGGAATAGATCAGGATCGTGTTATATCGATGCCAATCCCGATTTATCTTCTTACTAGGTTTCTGTTCAGGAAAACGACACTTTTCAACCACGCACTTGATTCTGAAAGAGTGTGGCAAGTTGCTGTCGGTTGTTATAAACGAGCTCGCCCCTGTCAAAATCGACGTGAAAATGTTAGACCGAGAGGAGACAGTTTATTAGTATCCGCTAGTTCCAAATATCTGACATGGAAAGGAGAGATGAACGATGCGAGTTATTATCAAGTTGGCTTGTACGAAATGCGGGGATCGTAACTATACGACAACCAAGAACAAACGTACAACGCCCGAGCGGCTGGAGATCAAAAAATATTCGCCGCGCCTCAAAAAATATACGATTCATAGAGAAACTTGTTAATAACGGCAAAAGCAGCTGAGAATCGCATCCGAACCGATATCTTCAACAAAACTGAGATATCGGAAAATTTCTCCAGAGCCCGGCATTTCTTTGACGAGCAGGTCACGACTGCCTCATACGTCGTATCGCGTCTAGTAATCCCAGTACCACCATTGATAAGCACTGTTTCGACCGTATCCCCAACTGCAGCTTCACGAACGAGCGCTTGAATATGAGCATACTCATCATTCACAATACGGTAATCTTTTATTTCAAAGCTGCCTGCTTGTTGTAACAAATCTTTTATAAGGCTCCCGCTTGTATCTGTTTCCGCTGTTCTCGTGTCGGATATGGTGATGTTCATGCAGCGAACCGAGGCGGGGGCTAGGGATGTTCTTCCACCGATGACATGGCCCCCTAATTGACCTGAGGCGCTGTATCCATAATGCACCCTGAAAATTGTTCTTGGAACCAAGCTTGATTCAAATTCCGACCGATAATAACGATTTCACTTTTTTTCGTTTCATCAGGTCTCCAGTCACGATCCGGTGTTGAACTAAATAGCATATGAATCCCCTGGAAAACGATGCGTTGCTTCACGCCTTTGATGTTAAGGATCCCCTTGTAACGAAACGTATCCGGGCCGTGTTCTTGAAGCCATTTTCCAAAGAAGGCCTCCAGCTTGTTCAGATCAAGCGGACGTTCGTCACTCATCACAATCGAGGTCACATCGTCATCATGGTCATGGTCTTCTTCCTCGAGGAATCCGGGATCGAGCTCTAGCTTCTTGTCGAGGTCAAAGGCGTTGATGGCCAGGATGTGGCCGATATCAATGTTGGATTTATGTGTTCGATAAATTTTAGAGTACGGATTCATGGTGCGCAGCCTTTGCTCAAGCTTACTCAATTCTTCCATATCGACAAGATCGGTTTTGTTGAGCAAAATAACATCGGCGAATGCCACCTGTTCCTGCGCTTTATGACCTTCATCGAGGTGTTGCGGCGCATGCTTGGCATCGACCATCGTAATGATCGCGTCCAGCTTATAAAATTCAGCCATCTCCTCGTCAACGAAGAACGTTTGAGCTACCGGAGCTGGATCAGCAAGTCCAGTCGTTTCAATGATAATCCGATCAAAGTCTACCTTGCGGTCGCTGACTCCTCGCTTGGCATCCATCAATTCGCCTAAAATACGAATCAAATCCCCACGAACGGTACAGCAGATACAGCCATTGTTCATTTCAAATATTTCTTCGTCGGCTCCCACTACAAGTTGGTTATCGATACCGACCTCCCCAAATTCGTTGACGATGACCGCGATCTTCTGCCCGTGATCAGACGTAAGGATATGGTTGAGCAATGTAGTTTTCCCGGCGCCAAGAAAGCCGGTCAGAACAGAAACGGGAACGCGATGGTCTGCATTTTCTACAGTATACATGAAACACACTCCTTGATTATGTATTTTGGTTTATTCGTAATTGTTACTAATAAGAGTATAGATTTGGATTTAACTTCTGTCAAATGTTTACTGTATTCGTATAACTGTATGGATATGGAGCTTCAGAACATGAACATAAAGAATAACGGTTCGTGACTAATCCGAAGATGAAAGTGTTTGGTCAAATAGGGACAAGAAATAGTAAAAACGAAAGACGGAACTAAGTTCTGAATGTTAGCCTAATAGTTGGATCTAATCCTCCTCGATTCGCTGTCGGTTCAAATCAATTCCAATAAGGACGAGATAGGAGGGACCGTGATAATCCGTGATTTCCCAGTTGATGCGACTCCCGGCAAACTGGATAAGTCTGTGTTTATATTTTCATCAGATAACGTCACGTACCCGTTCACCTGAATCCTTTATGGTAATACTCATCCAATTGCTCGGTTAATCGGCTCATGTTGATGCCTTTGGTTTCACGGCTTAAAGCTGGTTGTGAGTTGAAACTGACAGATAGTAATTTGCCGATTTGGTTCCACTTCCGAGAGTACTGTAATAGGGTGCTTCACTTGACTGATACCCACTGCATTGATTTCAAACAAATAATCTTGTTTCTGATTCTGGTGGGACGGAACCGAATAAAACGAGCCGCTCTTCCTTAGTCGGTAAGGGATGAGAGTTTTTTTTGTGAAAACATCTGTTTACTCCTTGTATATGCAGTTTTTTGTGTATATAATCGTAAACGTTACGATTAAATTTATATTAAAGGTTTAGGGACTTTTCTGTCAAAGCAAGAGGAGAGGAGAGATATCATGACAACATGGAATCTGCAGAAGACCCGATGTCATTTACTCATTTGTAACGGCGGCAGTTGCATAAAACGGGGCGGTGAGGAAGTGATTCAAGAGATTCGGAGAGAGATAAAAAAACTTAACGCCGACAACATCATTCATACAACACGCACACGTTGTAATGGACGTTGTGCAGACGCTTGCGTCGTAATCGCTTATCCCGACGGTATCTGGTATAGAGACATTACACCTGAAACGGGCAGGCAGTTAGTCCGCAGGCATGTGGTAGGGCAGCACTTGGAGGAGCAGGTAGTGTACACATACGAACATCAATTTATCGCTTCAGAACGAGCGGTCGAAGGAATAACAAAGGGGTAGAGAGCATGAGCAATATCATTTCGATCATCATTTATCCGTTTTTTTAGGAAGCGGCAAAACAACGCTACTTATAAAGCTCTTGGAACATTATACGAAGTCCGGGAAGAGACCGGCTGTCATCATGAATGAAATTGGAGATGTGAATCTAGATGGTCAGATGGTCGAGGAGTCCATTCTAATGCGAGAAATGTTGAGCGGCTCTTCTGGTCAGAAAGGTAGTAAGTTGCCTTACAATGTATACCGGGGGAAAGGGATCTTCACGTGAAAATTCGTGAGTTCATGATAAAGGGAGTTGACGATGTCGGATGGCATTACTATTATTGTGCATGGGAGAGATGTTGATTGTCTTGGTATGAACAAAGTTTTGGAGTCGATTATTTAACCGTATATAACCATCGAAATGCGGAGCAGGCAGAGCGGGAAGTCGCGCAAATGATGCAATGGTTGCGTATGCCTAACCAGGCGAAAGTCCTAGATTTATGTTGCGGGATGGGACGGCATTCGCTTTGTCTGGCCGAGCTCGGCTTCGACGTAACAGGATATGATCTTTCCGAGGTGCTACTTGCGGAGGCAAGGGCGAAAGATACAACTTCTAACGTCCGCTGGGTCCAAGGTGATATGCGCAACCTTCCTTTTCCGAACCATGCGTATGATGCCGTTGTTAATTTATTTACTTCGTTTGGTTACTTTGATGAAGATGAAGAGAACTGCAGAGTTCTCTCGGAAATGGATAAAGTGTTAAAGCCTCACGGGAAATGGATTATCGACTACTTAAATCCCGATGTTGTAGTTTCTCGATTGGTGCACGAGTCTGAGCGTAAAGAGAACACCTTCACTATTCGTGAAGTAAGAACGGTGAAAGACGGCATGGTGAAGAAACAGATTGCAATCTGCGAAGATATAGGTTCGCCTCGATACTACATGGAGCAAGTGAAACTGTATTCTTTCTCTGATTTTATGCGAATGCTGCAAGGCACATCCCTTGTCGTGGATCAAGCATTTGGTGATTATTCGGGCTCGACATTCGTTCCGGCTGCTTCCCCACGTATGATTCTAGTTGGTCATAAACGGTAACGGATGGATGCCAAGGACATATGGAACATGAATGAGCAATCGATCAAAAACGTTTCATACTAATCAATTGACGAATGAAAAGTTAGCTGATAAACTACATTAAGCGTAATTATTACTATTAACCGATTTCGATTGGTTTTTTTCTTGCTTTCACATCGTAATAATTACTATCTGTAGTTGAAGTAATTCAAAGGCGGTGCAGTAAGTGGAGGAACGGGATGTAGAGCTTATTGTTCAGTCCATGAATAGACTCGGATTGCGAATAACAGATCAACGCAAAACGATAGCTCAGCTTTTCGCAAATGCTACCGGATTTTTGTCGGCTAAGGAAGTGTTTCTTGGTATGGTCGATAAATACGACGGTATCAGTTTTGATACGATATATCGTAATTTAAGATTGTTAAAGGAATTAGGTGTAATTGAGCAATTTCAGATTGAGGATAGCTATAAGTATCGTGTAGCCTGTTTCGGACATCAACACCACCATCATCATATGATCTGTCTGTCATGTAATCGTGTAATTCCGCTCGAATCATGCCCTATGGATAATTTCCAGGCCCCTGATCAATTCCGAATTGTAAAGCATAGGTTTGAAATTTACGGTTATTGTGACAATTGTCAACAGCAAGGCATGGGAGAAGACGCCGAAACGATCTCAGCATAACCTTATAAAATTTATGAACGAAAGGATGATTAAATTGCTCTTGGCTTCCATGAATAAAGTGGTGTTCGGTTATAGCGACGTGCCTTGCTTAGAGAATGCAACCATGGATATTTATTCTGGAGAATTCGTCGCGGTTACGGGCCCAAACGGCGCTTCTAAGACCACACTCCTTAAACTCGCACTTGGCTTACTTAAGCCTTGGCGCGGAGACATTTATTTAGCTAAGCAGAATCAAAGTGGCAAGAGACTCGTGATTGGGTATGTTCCACAGCAGATTGCCGCATTCAACAGCGGATTTCCAAGTACTATTCTAGAATTTGTTCGGTCGGGTACATATGTAAGGCGTTCTTGGCTTCATAAGCTCCGCCCTAGTGATCATGCCATTACAGAAATGGCGCTACGTCAAGTGGGGATGTGGGAACACCGACATAAAAAGATCGGTGAGCTTTCAGGCGGACAGAAGCAGCGGATTTGCATTGCACGTGCTTTAGCGCAGCTGCCGGACTTACTCATTATGGATGAGCCCACTACCGGTATGGATCAGGAAAGCAGAGTCGGCTTTTATGAGTTGATGCACCATCATGTGAAAGAGCATGGACGGACTATCGTTATGGTTACCCATAGTCTCAAAGAGGTTCAGTCTTATCTGGACCGAATTATAGAGCTGGAAAAGAAGGAGGAAGGAGGATGGAAATGCTGCACTACGACTTCATGCAGCGGGCATTTTTCGCCGGTGGGTTAATTGCACTGGTTGCTTCTGTTCTTGGTGTGTATCTCATGCTTAGGCGACAAGCTATGATGGCTGATATGCTCTCACATGTCTCGCTGGCGGGAGTAGCAGGAGGGGCATATCTTCAACTAAATCCGTCGCTAACAGGCTTTGCTATTGCTATTACTGGTGCCATTGCTGTGGAATATGTAAGAAGATCTTATAAGACTTATAGTGAGATTTCTACAGCAATCATTATGATTGGCGGGTTATCCAGTGCGGTTGTTCTAATGAGTTTGAATCAAGGCATGAATAAAAGTTTCTCATCCTATTTGTTTGGCTCTATCGTGGCCGTGAATCAAACAGAATTATCTTTAATGATAGCAGTGGCCTTAATAGGGGCATCGTTTTTTATTTTGTTCCGTAGACCTTTGTATCAAATAGCTTTTGATGAGGAGACGGCCGCGACGAATGGTATTCCGGTCAAATGGGTCTCGCTTATCTTTAGCGTTATTACCGGAATGATTGCCGCGGCAGCTATGCCGATTGTCGGAGTTCTGTTAGTATCCTCTCTGATCGTACTGCCCGCTTCGCTTGCAATCAGGGTTTCATCTAGCTTTACATCTGCACTGTACATCGCAATGGGAATTGGATTAATTGGCGTATTCTCAGGTCTAACTGCCTCTTATGAACTTAGCACGCCGCCGGGAGGAACGATTGCGGTTGTACTCTTAATTCTGTTGGTTGCCGGAATTGCAGTAAAGAAACTGATGTTAAAGGTCGGGAAATTAAGAAGCAAGAATTCAACTAGTAAAGTAGACAACATGAGTACCGCTTTCCCACGTTTCACGATGAACTCATCCATTCAAACAACAGGAGGCAAAGAAAATGAAAACTTGGTCTAGCAAACTAATTCTAATTTCTACAGTCACCGCATTACTATTAGCAGGGTGCGGAGCAAATAACGAGGGTATCAATAACATCAGCAGCGAGCCTGAGAACAGCGGCAAGAAGCTGAAAGTCGTAACGTCCATTTATCCAATTTACGAATTCAGTAAGCAGGTTGCCGGAGAGCATGCTGATGTCATTGGCTTGATTCCTGCAGGCGTTGAACCGCACGATTGGGAGCCAAGCGCCAAGGATATGGCTAATATTAAAGAAGCGGATCTATTCATCTATAACGGGATTGTCGAAGGCTGGGCAGAGCAAGCACTTGAGAGCGCTCCGAATGATAAGCGTATTGTGGTAGAAGCAATTGATGGAATACAGCTGATGGAAAGCGAAGACCATGGGCATGAGGAAGAAGGCCATGAGGAAGAAGGGCATGAGGAAGAGGGGCATGAGGAAGGGGGAAGCCTCGATCCGCACATCTGGTTGAGTCCGGTATTAGCGCAGCAAGAGGTGCTTGCGATTCAGAAGGCATTTGAGAAGGCTGACCCAGCTCATAAGGATGAATACAAGGCGAATGCTAATGCCTATATTTCAAAGCTAAAAGAACTGGATGATGCTTTTAAATCCGAACTTCAAGGCGTTAAGCGTACCGAGTTTGTAACCCAACATGCGGCATTCGGTTACCTCGCAAAGGAATATGGTCTGACCCAGGTTCCAATTGCTGGTCTATCGCCAGAACAAGAGCCGTCTCCAGAGCAGATGGCAGAAGTAATTGCGTTTGCGAAAGAGCATGATATCAAAACGATTTTATTCGAGACGCTCGTCGACCCGAAGATTGCTCAGACGATAGCGAATGAGATCGGAGCCAAAACGGATGTGCTTAATCCGATCGAAGGTCTGACGGACGAGGACAAGAAAGCCAATCTCGATTATATCGGCATTATGACTAAGAACTTAGAAGCGTTGAAGAATGCTTTAAACGAATAGAGTTTGTACTTTTTATTCATTATATTCGTTTGTTGAGTCATTATTAAATTCGAAGCAAGCTGACGCTTATAAATGAGTGTCAGCTTTGTTATTGTTCATACAAAACGTTAACGATTAAAATAGAGGAACCTTCCTGTAGAGCTTAAGAAATGAGCTTTGTAAAAAAGGGAGCGCCACCTGTAAGCGATCATTGGCGACCCTCAAGACATTCCCATGCCCACAAGACTTAGAGACGTATACAGCACCGGATGTCATCCAAGCATGGCGAGTTCATATGCAGCGCGATGGAGGCTTTACGGGCATAGAGAAGGCTGCACAGCTCATTGCTCAGGCGAAACGCAGTGTCGGGAATCGAACTGCTGTAGAAGAAGCAAAGTCAGATTTAAGACGACTCATAGAAGAATATGAACGTGTCACCAGCATGCTTGAAGAGATTGAAACGGACATCGAAGCACTGCTTTCTGAGATTCCAATGGCGCAACAACTCCGTACCATAAAAGGGCTCAGAAAGATCTTCACAGCGGCCATACTAGCTGGCACAGGAGATTTAAGACAGTATGCGCGCGGACGTCAGGTATTACGCAAGGCTGGCCTAAATCTGGCCGAGAGTACGTCTGGAAAGCGAAAGGGACGAATTATACTTTCGAAACGAGGTGATTCAGCTTTACGAAAATATCTCTATCTGGCGACGGTTCAGCTCGTTTGGAATAACCCCGTCTTCCGCCATCTGCATAAGCATAATGTGCAAGAAAGGAAGATGAAAAAGCAGCAATCCATATTCAAGTTAATGGGGAAGTTGCTCGTATATTGACTCGTTCGCGGGATTTCACAAAGAAAGCACGGAGGACCGAGTTCGTGTCCCATAAGGGCTCAGACCCATCCGCTAAACGCTATCGGTCTCCACACCTTGGACAGGTATAACGAAGGAATGTAAGGGGAGTGACCCGTTGAGATCTGGGAGGGTGAACCTCCAGGGATTTGTGGAATATGCGTGCAGTAGAAACTAACTGGGGAATTTAACCTGATCGTTCCTCTATTCCCGCATGCCCAGATCACCACCTCAACGGGTATCACTTCGCTGCTTTCTGAGATTGACCTAAATCAAGGTGATGAAATCCTGCGAATGAGTGATATGTGAGATAAATCCTTAAATCCGAGGGACGGGACACGATAGTTCAATGCTATTGGTAAATTATTTCGATCTGTTAGCAAGCGCGATAAGAGCACGCGCTTTTCGTTCTACAGAGTGACGTTTCATCAGCGATTTCCGTAGGGAAAAGATGAAGCATGGCCAAAGAACCGGTGCACATGAGGCTCTTAAAGACTTGACGCAGTTCGGGGAATACAACGTCAACCCACCGATGGATTTGGTTCTTTGCGATAACGAGTCTCGTCACGACAGAGTCGCGGTTGGAGAGAAAACACGCAGCTCTTCAAAGGATTCAGGCGTGTTATGAATGAACAATGTCGGCAATGAAGAGGGCATCCTCACGAGATGAGGTTTACAGTTGGAGAAGGGCTATATGTCGGCGGAACGAATTTCCGCTCTTGCCCGAGCGTAATTCGTACCTTTCCAGTCAAGCGACATCTCTTATGATGTGCCCTCAGCAATACTCTCTGTCCTATTCTACCAACCAGCCCCTCCAGGAGGCTGCAGGGGGCCCTGCTTTAAACCGGCTTTGACCATCGCCTGGCCCCATGTCTTAACATCCGTTGTTTTGGAACCGCAGGAAACAGGGTTTGTAAATCCCAGCAACTCTCCATCGACGGAGCGAACTTCCGCACGTGCCCAAACGTAGTCGCGATTCTTCCAATCGAATGTCGCCATGAATGTGCCACCGCCATCACCAATTTCAACCGTTTGTACCCGTTCGCCATTCTCGATCCAATGCAATTGGCCTGCATTCATTCCACTGATGCTCAAATGACAGCGAACAATGCCATCGGCAGAGGCTTTGATAGCTTCTGTCAAATCGGTGCCGGGCAAGTACACGGTATCGTCAACTTGAATCGTGGGCTCAAGCTCGGGCCCAATTGTGACACAAACGCGTCCTGCACGGATGCCATCAAGAATTTCATGGGCTGATAAGCGTGATGCAAATACGCAAGTCGTTGGACTACCAACACAGTATTCCTTGCCTCCTTCGTGTGGGGCCAGGTTTAAATGGAAATCGGAACCTCCGATTCCTGTCTTCCGCAGTCCTTCATTCCACATTGTGTTCCAAAGCACAAGCGTTTGATCGTTGGCCTCCTTGCTGATTCTGTTCTCTGGTGAGTTAACGATCTCAACAGCGTCGATCCGGCTGAGATCAGTATCATGCAAGGTCCACTCAAAGGACGGATCTAAAGGATGGTTGATGGAGCATACTGCGCCGGAATCGGACGCATCGCGGATGACCCGATTCATTCCTTGTTCGGTTGTCATTCCGCCGTCAGCCAAATTTCCGTTCCAGTCTATCCATGTCCGCGGACCAAGCGCATTCCAATGCCCGCAGCTGGCTGTCACTTCAATGCCAGGTATGACCAATAAATCGGCTTGGGGCCAGGATGTCGGAACAATAAAATGATCCGTTGCCACAATGAAGTCGAGGCCAGCTGTCTGTGCTTGCCGATTGAGTTCAGACGGTGGTAAACTCCCATCCGATAACATGGTGTGCAAATGACAGTCGCCCTTGTACCAACGGCTGCCTTCTTCCCGACTTGACTCCCAATCGTAGAGATTCAGCATGAAACGGCCGGATCTGTCGAATTCGGTTGCCCAGATATCGCGCGCCGGATCGGGGATACTGGGTCTATATTTATAAGAAAGAGCTCCATTGCCATACTCATAATGCAGTTTGAACGTAGTCGGTTTGCTGCCGAAGTCAATCCGCCATTCACCGGCAGGTATCGCTCCGCCTACACCATTAAAGTTTGTCTTGAACGGATCTCGATGAATGGTCACTGTACGCGGGCTACTGATATCCAAGTGTTGATAACGCAATCTGCCAAGTGGATCACGCACATGGAATATGCGATATGCCGGGAGACTCGAACCACAATCTACATTGAAAATAAGCCAATCGCTTTCTTCCTCCACACGAAAGAAATGGGAGTGTGCTAAATTCAGTTCATTTGCCTCCATGATTAATCGATCCTCCTTGGTTATCGCTCAGAGTTGATAAAATTAAATTAGTTAGTAAATTATATCAAAATAAAAAAAATCCGTAAACCTAATATATGAACAAAACCTTCGCTTATTACGACATATTTGTACATAATTTAAACTAAAATCGGCAACACCTAATAATTTGTTTTATGAAATAATTTAAGGATTATGAGCAATCTGGAAGTAATGAGCAATCTTCATCGTAGCGATTTTTTTCCGGCCTTTCGTATCCGAAGTGACTGTGTCTTCCCGCCACTCCCACATGTCGGCCGTAAACATCAACTTGCGAAACTGCTTTCCCTTCAGCTTCTTCTCCTAATCCGGCTCAATGCTCATAGCGCTCACCCCTTCATGGCCGCCGCTCTCCAACAGCCGCAACGTATATAGCGGATTGTAAGCCTGCTAGAAAATCGCAAACCTGCTCTTATTCTCCAAGGAGGTTAAGCTGGGCAGAGGCAGAATTATTGGCTGGGAGACGTATGGTGGCGAAGCTACAACGACAGCCAACTGCGCGGGGCTTTCAGACCCAAAAACAAACCAAGGAGATTACAACATGCATTCTACTCAAAATGAACGAATTAATCTAATCACTTCTTCTACCTTAATTGTCGGTATAGACATCGCGAAATTCAAACATGTGGCTCGAGCACAAGACTACCACGGCGTCAAGCTCGGGAAGCCAATCTCAATTTGAAAATAACCGAGAAGGTTTTGAGCTATTCGTATGAAAATTCGTGATCACCTGTCGACTGACCTGCGTGTGGTACAAGGATGTGTCCATAATGGGTTGGATCGGTCCTTTCCAGAGTTCCTCACGTAAGGATTGGGAATGGCAAGTCGGCTCGTCAAATGCTTAGCCTCTATTTGCTTCCGCATGAACTTGTTTCACTCCGGCTGATATCTTGCCTGAAAAAACAGGGATGCCGCTGGAGGATATGCAGCTTTTTTTGGCGGTCTCCACCGATGCTGATCCCGCGGATTATCCCGAACTGGTGGAACACTTAAGGAGACACCGGAAAAATATCGTCAGCCAAATCGCCGCTCTGCAGCAGGTAGTTGATTTTATCGACATGAAGTTGGAGGAGGGGAGATACCGACGGGACTGCTCGGATGAAAGTCAGGTCGGTGTGTCAGAGAAAACGATGGGAGAACCGAAACCAAAATCCGTCTCACCTGTTGAGATGAGTTATTTTCCGTATCGCCCAATACGGGCAAGTCACCGACTTCCATATGATAAGCTCACAATTCAAGGGGGAGTACAAGCGAAACTGACACCACCGGCAACATTAAAAAAACATGTTTGAAAGGGTTCTGGTTTGCGATGCACGGCGGCTAGTTTTTCATAGAGGATAGCCGAAGATCTGGCACAGTAATTGAAGAAGGAGTTTATTTCTTGCACCATAATTTGGTTAAATTCCCAGGCACAACAAGAGGTATTTCGAGCTGTGTTACAACCAACACTGGGCTATTTAACCCCAGACCGGTTTGTAGCTGAGTATTACAAAAGCATCGTGTGAGCAACCTTATTTCGCGTCCACTTTCTTGACAGAGGTCCATTGATTATCAAGCAGCAGGAGTAGTCATCATGGCCGTATTAACTCCGCTTTTATTAAAGATTGGCGGATAGCGAGCCCAGCTTATTACGGATTGGTGGTTCATTTATTCCGAAAATGGGTAATACATAGTTTCAATACTCATTTTGTCCAATACACCAAGGTAAGCGCTGATTATGCGTAAAGAGTAAGGAGGATTGTGTTCAGCTGTAATCAGCCATTTTCCCACTACAGATCACCCCGATGAGTCATTGTACAAAGGAGGTATTATAATGTTTCAGGAGCGTTTAGCTCTTCGCGAAAGGAACTTGAAAATTTTCACATCGGTTGTTCTCGCCATTCTTTTATTCATCACGCCAGTCCTGCCTGCGTCGGCAGCATCACCTGGCAAAACCGTGAACGCATCAGCAAAGCTTGCGTATAACTTAAAAGGGCTCAAGCACAATGTGGCAGTACAAAAAGCATATATCGCAGACAAGTATATCTATGTTACACAGCGGTCAAAGGGTACATGCTATCTTTCCAGATTGCGCATTAACGGGAAAGACGCCAAGTACGTAGATCAAATGACCGTCACCAATACCGGCCATTGCCAAACGCTTGATATGTACACGTACAAAGGTGAAAATTATTTCTACTTCAGTTCTAAAGCAGATCCTTCAACAGCCCAATACTGGTCGCTCCAGGTGGCAAGACTTCAATATAAAGCCGGCTCGAAGGTCGATTATACGAAGCTTGATCGGTTCACCTATATGAATTACGCTAATAAGACTGGCAAAAGATTAGGCACCACCTATAGGGTAGACGGCGGTGGTAACAGCAAATATACGTTTTTCCGAGTACAAACAAAGGAAAAGACCGTTACCTGGTCCATATACAGCACAGCGGCCTTGAACAAGCTTTTGGACAGCAAAAAGCAGGTTCGAATGGACAGTGCCGTCGCGGTAAAAGCGAGCGTAGCGAGTTTCTCGCAATCCGGCAGCCGTATTATTAGACCGAATGGATCTTTTCAGGGTGCAGATATGCTGGGAAATACAAAAATTTACACCTCGGGGGGCGCCGAAGGCCAAACCCCTCAGATCGCCATGATGACCAGCTCGGGCGCGTACAAAACCCTGGTGAAAATTACGAATGTAGGAAAGCATGAAATCGAGGGAGTTCAGACAAAGAATGGGAAAGTATATTTTACTATTGTGACGGATCCCAAGAACAAGAAAAATACACAGAAAATCTACTATGTGCCGGATACTATATTTTAAATAACTGTACGTAAAAGAAGTCGCCGTTTATTAAATAATAAAAAAGTAAGCCATTGAGAATTTTCATGCCTGTTTACTGTAACGGAAACGAACACCAAACTTAGAAGGAATTATTTATCTTCCTGAACTCCCTCGGGCAGTATAATATAACTAAACAAAGTTTCTTCAACTTCCGAAATAGCAATCGATAAGAAACCACATCATCTGTAACATGGTAGAATAAAAGTATTATAAAATTCATCCATACAGGGTGGCAACCGCCCTGACTATGAAGGAGGAACCTATTAGTGACAAAGAAAGATAATTCTCTTGCTCCACACGGACCACCCAAGCCAGATCGTGCGCTCACTCGCTTGAATGTATTCATTGGCAAATGGAGTACGGAAGGACTGATTAAGGCGAGTCCGTCCGGGCCGGCTGCCAAGTTGAAGGCAATTGATATCTACGAATGGCTACCTGGCGGGTTTTTCCTTATTCACCACGTGGATGGCTATATGGGAGAGGAAGAGGTTAAGACCATCGAGATCATAGGCTATGATACTTCTAGCCAGACGTACTTCACGCACTCTTATGACAACCGAGGCAGCGTCGGTACGTACCAAGCGAATCTACTCGATGCCGCCTGGACCATTGCAGGAAAATCGGAGCGCTTCACGGGAATGTTTAGCGATGACAGCAACACCTTAACTGGCAGTTGGGAGCTGTCAGGCGACGGCGACAGTTGGGTACCTTGGATGGATATCAAGTTGACGAAAGTCGTTTAGCTGAAAATCCCAAAAAAACTTATAAACTCTTGGGGATCAATAGCGGAACAAACCACAAACAAGAAAGGATCTGAAGTTCCCGGCTCGTATCGTTAAACTAACGGACACGATAGCATTCAATTAACCGCCCTTACAGAGGGCGGTTTTTCTTTGGTCGAAAATCAACATTAAGATTTAACATAGCCTAATGAAAAGAGATAATAATACAATGACAAATCAAAAAGTATGGTTCTGAAGGAACGCGAAATAGTATCAATGCAATGAAATGACAGTTTCCGTGCTTTCGACAAGGTGTCTTTTTTTGAGACGAATGTAGCATTGTTGGGCAGTTTTATCTCTGTTACAATATAAAAGTAACAGGTATGTAACAAGTTATTTAAACGTATTTTAAATGAAAAGGAGGAAATTATGAAGCCTTTAATGTCCCGATTGGTTATCGTCCAGCTGTCCGTGCTGCTATTCGCGGCATCCGGACTACCGGCGCCGAAGGCGCTGGCTGGGGAAGGAGATTCGGATCAAGTGCGGAGCATGAGCTTAGGGAAATCGAAGTCGACGTATTACACGACGGAAAAGGTGACGAATGCGCGCAGTAATATCGAAAAATACGACTGGGCGAAATCGATACGTGACAACGCCGTCAATAACGCACAATTTTTCATCGACTTGGATGACGAATTTTTATGGCATTTTCCGACGTCGCAGGCTCTTCCCCGCAGTTTAGGAGTGCTGACGCGTTACAAGCAGCGGGTGAAGGGCAGCCCGGGTCCGGATGGGGCCGAAATCAACAAGTATGGCAACTACCCGTGGATCATCGATCCGATCAATCATCCGTGGAAGCTGAAAAGCCCCGTAACGGGCGAGCTATACCCAACCAACGATTTCAAGTCGTATTACCAGAGCGGTCTCAACGAGAACGGCGAATTCGATCCGGAGCTGGCAAAAAAAAATGGCTCGCAATTTTTAAAAAATGAGTTGTACCCCGAGCGGGGCGAAAATTGGGGCGTTGATGACGGCTGGGGATGGGAGGACGCGGACGGCGACGTCTGGACGTTCATTGCGTATTACAACCATTGGGCTCATTGGGTGACCGGCGGCGGTAACGCCAACCACGGTTATATTACACGCGGCTTGGACGCCTTGCGCGACGCGTATTTGTATACGGGTGATCCCAAATATGCCCATAAAGGGCTGATCCTGCTCGATCGGATCGCCGATTTGTACCCAGATATGGACATTTCGGTCCATCATTGGGATTTGGGCTTCGACAACGGAGACCCCAACGTTCATTCCGCACAAGGCAAAATTGTACACGACATATGGGAAACGGGCATCGTCAAGTCGTTCACATACGCTTACGACGCGTTTTACCCTGTGATCGATCAAGATACCGAGCTCCTTTCGTTTCTTAGCTCGAAAGCGGAGCAGTATAAGTTGGGGAAATCAAAAAACACGCCAGACGATATCCACAATAACATCGAAGACAACATTTTGCGCTATATTTACCCGGGTGTGCAAAACTCTCAAATCCGGGGCAACATCGGGCAGCACCAAAGCGCACTGGCGCTCGCCGCCGTGGTGCTCGACGAGGAAGGAACGAGCAAGGAATGGCTCGATTTCGTATTCAAGCCCGGTGAGCTGATCAAGCAGCCCGACCCAAATGCGCCTTTCGGACGAAAATATATTTTGACGGGGGGCAATTTCGACCCCGTGTTCTATAACGACATTGACCGGGACGGCTGGGGCAACGAAGCATCGCCAGGCTATAACATGGGCTGGCTCAACAATTTCCAGATCGTCGCCGATGTAGTCGACGGTTACGAGCGATACCCGGAGTATGATTTGTACAATAATCTGAAGTATTTGAAAATGTTCCAGGCGTATTATCCGATCATAATGCTGGACAACTATTCGCCGACGATCGGCGATACAGGTAAAACGGGCAATCCTGGACTGATTGGCAGCTTAGCGAGCGATTTGATCGGCTTCGAAAAAACGGAAGATCCCGTCCTGGCCCAGCTCGCCTATAAGCGGAACGGAAATAAGACGACGGGCATGCACGGCAGCATTTTCTCGGCCGATCCCGAAAAGATCATCAGAGATATAGAGGAAGTGATCCGGACAAAAGGGACGTTCCGGTTGGGCAGCACGCACGAAACAGGATTCGGGTTTTCGGCGCTCCGGGACAGCGATCAGGACAGCCAGCGCGGCTTGTGGTCGTATTATGGCCGCAATTCTGGCCACGGTCATCTCGATACGCTGAACATCGGTCTGCATGCGTTCGACGTCGACCTGTCGCCCGATTTGGGCTATCCGGAAGTGACGGGTACCGATCCGGAACGAATGAACTGGACCAGCGCAACGACGAGCCATAACACAGTAGTCGTGGACCGGCAGTCGCAGAAACACCAAGTGGCGGCAATTCCCCGCCATATCGACGATACGGAAACCGTCAAGCTCCTTGATATCGAAGCACCGAACGTGTATCCGCAGACGGAGCTGTATCGTCGGACGACCGCTCTGATCAAAGCGGATGAAACGAATTCGTACGCCGTAGACTTTTTTCGGATCAAGGGGGGGAGCGACCACGTGTTCAGCTTCCACGGGGCGGAAGGCACCGCGACGGCGGAAGGTGTGGAGATGATACCGCAAAGTGGGGGCTCTTACGCGGGGGCAGACGTTCCGCTTAAAGATCCCGACTACAACAAGAACGGGCTTCTCAGCGGCTTCAACTATTTGGGAAGGGTGGAGCGCGATCCCGATCCGACCGCAGCCTTCAGCGTTGATTGGAGCATAAAAGATACGTGGAACGTACATTCGGTCGATCGGGACATTCATATGCGCCTCACGATGCTCGGAGAAACCGACGATGTAGCACTGGCCGACGGGGTGCCTCCGCAAAACAAGCCGGGCAATCCGAAGACGCTGCGCTATATGCTGGCGCATCGGAGCGGGTCCAATTTGGAAAGCAACTTTACATCCGTGCTCGAGCCGTACGAGAATGAACGATTTATTGCGGACATTCAAGAAGTGTCCGTAATGTCTAACGGCGAGGCGGTTACCCCACTAGAAGCGAAGGCGGTCAAAGTGACGCTGCGTGACGGTCGGATCGACTACATCGTCAGCGCTTTAAATGAAGAAGCTTTATACGACGTCGACGACAAGTTCGAGTTCCAAGGAAGCTTCGGGATGGTATCTTATCGGGACGGCAAGCCGGTGTATATGTATATGCACGATGCATCCCGACTGAAGCCGGACCGGGGACCGATGCAGGCTAAGCTGCCATCAGTTCACGGTACAGTCGAGAGCTTCACGGGGGAGCTGTCGTCGCAGAACGAGATCATCGTAGAAATGAAGCTGAATCACGGCGTGAAACCCGAACAATTGGTCGGGAAATTCATTCATTTGGAAACGGACGGAGTGCGCAACGCCTCGTACGAAATCAAGAGCATCGTGAAAACGGGAGGAGGTCGCCGCTATGCGATCGGCATCGGCGACATAACCCTGATTCGCGGCATGCAAGATAAGACGGACCGGAGTAAAGGGTTCGTCTACGACATTGCGAAAGGCGCTTCGTTTACGATTCCGTTAACGTACGAATTACGCTAACGGGACTGACATTTCAACTTCAACTAAAACGAGGCTACCGGATAGATTGGTTGTCTAATGTTGCCGACATGAAGAAAGAACGTACTGATTTCCAAGCTCAAGTATTAGCAATCGATGCTGAAATAGCATCGCTACCATAGCCACAAGAGTCGTCCAATGGGCGGCTCTTCTATTTTATAAGAAGGGATACCAAGGCAGTAACCGTCAAAGCGCGCAGGATACACGCTCGAGCTATCACCTGGTAAATGCAACGCCGTTTCAGTACAAGGAGGCGTTCCAGTACAAGGAATGACAACTTACGTACGATTACGATTGATTATTGTGAGACGTCGATTGTCGAGTGAACATACTTCCTTAAAAGCCGCATAGTTTCGACTTTTTTTATTTAAGGACGCAAGTTCTTGTCAAAATGAATGGACAAGAACTTGCGTCCTTAGCCGACTTGTGACAACAACATACCTCCTTAACCGCGGCAGCTTATTTTCTCAACTAACTGTATGCGTTAACGGTAGCACAAACGAAATTGAATATAGCCGTTAGAGCCAGCAGTTGTTTAGTAATAAGGCAGTCTAATCACTCATGGTCGCTCAACTAACAGGGAGGTTAGCTCAACCACTCAAGCGTCATAGGAATTAAAGGATATCGGATGGATTTAGCGAATTGACTCCAATTTTAAGGAGGGTAATGGGACGTCTGCGTGGAATGTTTCATGCGCCCAAGTGTGATAATATTTAGGGAGGATTATGGATAAAAAATGAGAGAATGCAGGTGAGAGATTGAACTTTGTTTTTATTAAACGATTTTTAATATTAGTAGCAAGTCTTTTCATCTAGTTTATCATTCACACTACTTTTGTGATAATAGATGGGTTGAATGATGAATTGAAACCTGTTGACGTAGCTGTAGTCGCGAAAGTATAGAAGAGGTCCGTAGCGCATTAGCTAGACTTGATGAACCTCACCGCCTTGCTTTAATCCTCAATTATTTGAGCGGCCTTACATCAAAAGAAATCAGTGACCTACTTAAAGTATCAAAAAGTACTATTGAAAGCCGTATAAGGAGAGCAAAATTAAAGATAAAAAAGGAGCTGGTACCGATGGTAGAACAAACATTGATGAATAACCAATTAGGAGTATCTTTCGTGCAGGAAGTAAAGAGGAAGATCAATACTGGACCAACTATGTTACTCGTATCCAATCTCTCTGAATCCAGAAGGTATTATGAAGAAGTTCTGGGATGTGAGTATGACGATTGTGGTCATACATCAAGAGAAGGGTTATTTCTCTTAATGTATGAAGCTAATAATATTGAAGATGTTAAGCCGATCAGTAGCATTCCTGGCGGTCCACCCTGGGATATTCTGGCTTATACAGAATCGCAAGAAGAGCTTTTTGAAGAGTTTAAAGCAAAAGGAGCCATTATTCGCACCGAATTGAGTGTATCTCAATCGGGGTGGAAAGAATTTGTCATTCAAGATTTAGATGGTTACAAAATTGGTTTTGGTGGTTAATGAAGAAAATCGAAGCTTCAATGATGGAGTTATAGAATTTATCATTAACGGAGAACGTTAGTTCAACCATTACAGGAAGCAGTCCGCCGCGGCGCTGCTCCCTGTCTCATTGAAGTAACGGGCAGCATAGATGAATTCCCATATTTCCTCTTGGAGAAGAAAGATAAAGGCCCCACTATACGGTAGGTAGGGCCTATTAAGAGGAGGATAACTGGTGATTTGACTTAAGCCCATAACCCCATTTTTTTCGGACAATAACACTTTTAGTGCTCATTGTCCTTTCGGATTTGTCCTTTATAAGTGAGGGCGAGCCTAGAGGGCAAATTTCCAAATAAACCAACAGATGAGAGCGGACCCCCAAGATATGAAACCAAATACCATGACAATCTTATTCTCGCTCCAGCCATACTTCAAACTGAAATGATAATGAATCGGAGCCATTTTAAATAGTCGCAACTTCGTGAGTTTATAGTAACAGACTTGCAGGATGACCGAAAATTTTTCGGCCAGATAAACTGAAAACAGAATTGGGATTAATATTTCTACCTTCTCAATTACCGCTAAGATGGAGAGTGAACCTCCAATTGCTAGCGATCCAGTATCCCCCATAAATGCTCTAGCGGGATAAATATTATAGAGAAATAATCCGAGCAGACATCCAATCATTACGAGCGAAAATGTTTGTACTTCCTGCTTGTCTGAGATTAAGAAAAAGAAAAAATAAGTCGGGATGGCAACATTAATCAATAGCCCATCTAGACCATCTGTAAAATTGATTGCATTAGTTGATCCAACCACAAATAATAACATGATTGCTATGTACACGTAAACGGGCAAGTGTAGCTGAAAACCATTGAACAACGAAATATCGCTCGTCAGCGAAAACGAATGGAACAAAGTAATAAGCAGAATAGCGGTAAATGCGAATTGAAACACAAGTTTCGTCCGTCCAGAGATGCCTGATGGATCTTGCCACGCTGCCTTTTTGAGATCATCCATAAAACCAACAGAACTGAATAAGAGAAACGTAACGCACAAAAAGATCATCAATGGTGCAGGGTGAAATTGTAAAGATGTTACCACACCAATAAGCAAAATGAGGCCAGCCATCAGTGGTGTCCCTTGCTTGGCTTGATGGTCAGGGGGTAACTCAGAGCGAATGGGCTGCGTTAGCTTCAGGTTGCGCAGTCCCCAAATGAGCAGTGGCGTAAAAAATGCCACAAGGAAAAAAGAAAGACCGGATATACCCAAGATTCCAACCATTCTGAAAGCACCCCTCCCTTGTCATATAATGAAATGTCCTGCATGATTCAGATATATCTCAAAATCAACTATACATAAGGTTTTACATTCATTAAAGTGAAGGTTTGCTTGGCTTTTTTTCATATTTTCGGTATAAGTCGTTGAACTAACGTACACGATAGCTGAACGAAACAAGGAACAGTTTGCCGCGGCAGCTGTTCCTTATTATTAAGCTAAAGGCAGTTTAATGAATAAAGGTAGCCTAATTCATCACAGGAACAAAGCTTTGCCATCCAATGCTTAACATACCGAGATAAGAGTTTTTTCTTGGAGATGCCTTCGGAAGAAGGTGAAACTTATTCCAATCTTATGCGTCTATCAAGGGATGTGATAGGAGGTGTTATTTATGTCTGAAACATGCACTAAGTGCGGCGCCGTTCATACTGGGGAGAAGACATGCGAATCGATTTTCGGCGAATTTTTGGCACTCGAGTTCACGGATCCCGGTTACGGACGGGTTCATTTTCTCACCGTCGCCTGCTACATGGTTCAACATGAGGGCTACAGCGATGAATTGTATGTCTGGGTGCAAACCGCGCTGCGAAAATACCTGGAGGAAGGCCACACCACGGAGATGATTCGCCAGGATGCCGCCCAAGGACCAGGACGCACCAAGGGGATTCGAAGGCCGGCGGATGCGCCGCCTCTTCCCAAGGTGGCCTGGTCCATGACGATCGCCGATGTGGCCTCGCAGATGCATGATGCGGAAAGTTATTGCAAGCTTATTGAGCAATGGGGACGTACCACGCTGAAAGAGATGGGACCGCTTGTTTTAAATAGATGATAGGATGGATTATAGTAGAGCGAAGTTGCAATGGTAATTAAAGTAACGGTACACATATTTTGTAGCTCGATTAAGAATACAAAACACAAACCAGCATGCCGAATTAAAATGGTAACGCTGATTTGTTTTTGAGAAGGCCCAGAAGAGTGCGAAGATTGAGAAGCATTAATGTATAGAAGGTTCTGTCAAAAGACACGATATCTGTTTGGAGGACTGGTGCACAACCAGAAAAGGATTACTCTACCCCGCGTGCTTCCAAAAAGGAGCGACATACCGTGGTGCACCTTGATCGTCGTAGTCAGACTAACGGATGGGTTCGCGACACCATAGCGTAACGACCTTCCTCACCAGCCGTAAACATCGTATAAAATGCCGCACCAAAATTTTCATTATTCTGCGGTGCCCCGAGAGGGGCATGGGTGGCTAACGGGCAGTTTAGTAACAATCTCATTAAAAAATCGGCAGCCTAAGACCATGTAAAAGGTTTAGGCTGCCGATTATTTTTTTCTCATCCATCTGATAATCATTCATCAAAATCGCCTTCCGTAATGCCAGGAATAACCTACTTAGCGAATGAACGTAGATCAGGCTTGAGCATGCGGAATCGGCTCGCGCCCCGGTATAAAGTTCCGTCTAAATCAATCAAAAATCCATTCATACGTAAAAGCTACTCCCTTCAGTTGAATGATTTATTTCAAGTACAGTGAATTAAACAAACCGTGTGCGTGCAGCGCCTAATCCGAGCCCAAACATAAGAATAGAAGTCACGATGAGCAATAGTAATGGGGTTGTCCAACCCTGAGTTAGATCATGAAACAAATCAAATAGAAATGGACCTACTGAAGCCGTTAAATATCCTATGGATTGCACCATCCTCGACATTTCAGCCGCCTCATGACTGGATCTTGTTCGCAGGCTGAAAAACATCATAGCCAGACTTAATGAAAAGCCGCTGCCGGCCACGATCAATATTGCCCATAGAGGTACTAGCTGATTTGTTCCCGTTGCCAGCCCTATAAATCCAATTAAGTAAAACATGGAGGCCAGTGTAGTAAGTAACCTCTGATCTTTCATACGCCAGGCGATAATTGGCACGATGAATGTAAAGGGAACGCGGTGATTTGCCATGCTAATGAAGACTTCCAGATAGCTTCCCGGTTGGATTTTGTCGTTCTATTTACCTTCATTAATTGATTCGGTAAACGAAGACGTGGAATCCATAAGAGTGTGGCTATTACAGCAAGCCCGCTCCAGCATAAGAGCGATCCTCGCCAACCAAGACCAACGTTATGAGCTAGTGGGTTGCTGAGACCGGAACCGAGTGCGGAGAAGAAGTTCATCGATACTGTACAAAGACCCGTCATCAGTCCAATTTTTGTACTGAAGTCGCGTTTAACTACCGAGTGGCGAATCCACGTCTTTTTCCCGTCATAATAAGCGACGGCGAACATTTTCTTAGCTCGAATTTCACAATATATATATATAGAAAATCCAACTATGCGGTTGACCAGCGGGTATATTCGCTTGGAATAAACTTACCAGTGTACAAGCTTTATGCGTCGACCAACTCCCGTAAAGTGGATTTAATATAAATGGACAATTGTCATAATCTTTGTACAAAAACATAAGCAATTTTTTCGGAAGAAGATTATACTAACCCCGACGCAAGGTGTGTATATTTGCGATGAATATGCCTTGCTAATTGGCAAAGAGGGGGGGAATTGAGATTTATTATGCCAAATGGCGAAGAATAAGTTGTATTACCGTTTGGAGATTCATTCTTGGGAACAGAGTATTGTCCGAATTGTGAAGTTTATTCGGTAGAATTAACAGAGCCAGTAGATTCTAAATGTATACATTATGGTTCAGTATCTCCACTAAGAAATACCTAATATATATAACATTATCGACTTGCAGGTAATGATAATGTCTTATGCGCCATATTTATTAGATCGTTCGGCAAACCCAGCCAGAACTGCGTAGTCTCGTTCTCGCCGACGATCCACTGCCCATAGTCCTTGTTTCTGTCCAAATCGATGTATTTTGCAATCGAGCCTAGTTTTGCAAAGTTACTATTCGGAAAAGTACCTTTTATGCGGAGGTTTGACATGGAGCCTCTACGGACATGATTTCGCTTCAACGGATATTGAGCTGTCATGCCCAAATCGTTTTAAAGAAGAAAGGAGGCTTGGTCTGTTCTTATACCGACTATTGCATTTGACAATCCGGACGAGAATAAAATAAAAGAAAGGATGATATGTTCAATGAACAACCCTTGGTTTCAAAAGTCGTTGGTAAAGCTTTTGTTTTTGTTTACTCTGGGCATTGGTTTGTTAGGGTTCAATCATTCGCAAGCCCATGCGCTCGACAATGGGCTTGCGGAAACGCCTCCGATGGGCTGGAATGGTTGGAACGCCTTTCGTTGTAACGTTGATGCCGATCGCGTGAAGGAAACGGCTAAAAAGATTGTTGAGTCCGGGATGAAAGAAGCGGGCTATCAATACGTCAACCTCGATGATTGTTGGATGCTTGATCATCGCGATGAAAACGGCAATTTGATTCCCAATCCGGAAAAATTTCCAAACGGGATTAAGGAAGTCGCCGATTATGTTCATTCTCTCGGTCTGAAAATTGGTATTTACGCAAGCGCAGGTACAACGACTTGTGCGTGGTACCCTGGTAGTCTCAATTATGAAAAGCAAGATGCCCAAAGTTTTGCCGAGTGGGGAATCGACTATTTAAAGTATGATAATTGTGGCGACCCTCTGGGTCGACCGATACAGGAACGCTATGAGAAGATGCGCGATGCGCTTGCGGATACAGGACGGGACATTGTTTTCAGTATGAGCGTTGGGGGAGGCGATGATCCGTGGGAATGGGGCAAGCAGGTGGGCCATCTGTGGCGGACAAACGGTGATATTAGTGATTCGTATCTAAGGATGTTAGTCGTATTCCTTAAGAACGTTGAACTGTATCCGTATGGCGGTCCGGGCTATTGGAATGATGCCGATATGTTGGAAATCGGTAACGGGGGCATGAGTCTAGAAGAATATCGTACCGAATTTGGTCTTTGGTCCATAATGGCTTCGCCATTGCTCGCGGGTACCGATTTACTGAATGCCCCCCAAGAAATTTTAGATATTTACACCAATCGTGAAGTGATTGCGGTGAATCAGGATCCAATCGGAATACAGGGACGCCCCATCAAGCAGCAAAACGACGGTAATTTAGTATTGTTGAAACCGATGGCCAATGGGGACAAAGCCGTGTTGTTCTTCAACTCAAACGATAATGCATCAAATATGGAGATAAGTCTTAGTCAATTGGGCATACCACCCTCTGTCGACAAGAAAAACTATACGGTTCGGAATCTCTGGGCACATGAAACGGCAACGACCACAGATAAAATCAGTGCTTCTGTTCCGTCTCACGGGATTATGATGTATCGCATCAGTCCGGGAACGGGAAATGAGGTTTCAACTGACGGATTTAAGCGTATTATCAATAATGACGGCAAAGAAATTTGGGTGAAATCGTTGTCTGACGGAAGCAAAATGATTACATTGGTCAACCGGACTGCTGCAGCGACAACAATCAGTGCTGAACCGGAAAAATTAGGTTTCAAACATGCATCGGTTTATTTGGCTGAAGACTATTGGACTGGCCAAATAATGAGTTATGCCAGCAAAATCGTCTCCGATGTTGAACCATTTTCAGCGGTCACCTACCGTGTTACACCGGGAAAACCGAACGAGGTGCCTGCCGCTGTTAGTATATCGTTTGACGGTCCTTCTTTTATAGCCCCAGGTGAAACCAAAACGATCATAACAACGATGACCAATTATGGAAGAGTGGCTGTCCATAACCTGGATCTCAATCTAAATGTACCGGAAGGATGGAATGTAATCCCCGGATCGGACACCACATTTCAAACCATTCCACCGGCAGGCAAAAACAATTCCGTTAAGGTGAGTTGGAAGGTGACGGTGCCTCTAGACGCTGGGGTTGGCTGGAGTCATCTTACAGCGAATGCCATGTTCAATTCTGGTGGGGGAAATCAGGGGCATGTACTCTCAGGATTTTCCGTGCAAGTCCCGTCCGCCCCTCCGCCGGAAGATACATTTCTCAGCGACATGCAATTTTTCGGCAACGTTTCAAACGGCTGGGGTCCGGCTGAAAGGGATACAAGTGTCGGCGGGAACGTTCAAGGAGATGGCAATATGATCACTCTGAACGGTAAAGGGTATGAAAAAGGATTGGGTGTCCATGCTTACTCTAAAGTTTCATTTTATATTGGTAAAAACTTTTCAAGGTTTATCTCTGATATCGGACTAGACGGTGAAACTCAGGGGGCCTCTGTCGTCTTTAGATTGTGGGGAGACGGGAAAAAACTCTATGATAGCGGTGTAATTAAAGATAACGCGGATTCCCAGCATGTCAATGTTGATGTTTCCGATGTTGATGTTCTTATGTTGGAAGTAACGGACGGTGGCGTCGGCAATAGTGCGACTCATGCTGATTGGGCTGGAGCTAAGCTGTTGAAAGAGGTGTTAGTAGATGACATCAAGATCAACGGGGAATCCTTCTCAAGTTTTGATCACGTAACCAAAGATTACTACATGACATTTTTGGAAGGCACGATATCGGATGTACCCACGGTGGAAGTCATTCCGACCAATAACGATGTCAAGGTAGATATTTCACCGGCTGAACAACTTCCGGGTACCACCGTAATTACCGTCACCTCAGCAGATGGATCAGTGACGAAAACGTATAAGATTCATTTTAACATCACTTCACAATTGTATTTAAGCGACCTTCCGTGGATTTATGCGACGACTGGCTGGGGAACGATTCATCGAGATGCTAGTGTCGAAGGGAACCCGATTAAATTGCTAAGTGATTCGGGCGTTGTCACCTATGATAAAGGAATTGGAACGCATGCTAATTCAGAAATTATTTACGACATTGCCGGGAGAGGGTATGATCGCTTTCAATGCTACGTAGGCCTTGACCAGGAAGCAAACACAAACGATATCGGATCCGTAGATTTTCAAGTATGGGCCGATGGTGAAAAATTGTTTGACAGCGGGACGATGAAAAGAGACACTCCGGCCAAGTTTGTTGATGTTGATGTTAGTGGGAGGAAACAATTAAAGTTAGTCGTTACCGATGCTGGCGATGGAATTGGCAATGATCACGCCGATTGGGCGGGCGCCCAATTTATTGCTGACAACACGGCTCCCTAAATCCATACAAAGATGAACGGTAAGGATCTTCAAACTGAAGCAACTATACCTGATTCAAATCGTTGAGTTCACGTGGCATGTGAAAGAAAAGAAAGCGAAATAACCAAAGTATCCGCAACATTCGACCTTACAAAAGGACATCGGTGATCTATCGCTCCATTGATTTATTGCCTCATAAACGCACAAATAGTAGGGGTGTAGCAACTCCGCAAGCATCGTCAGCGGAAGAGACGCTTACTTTTTTAGGAGTCATTTAACCTGACGTGAATCTGCTTTTGAAATACGTTGTCATTACGTTAACGGGGAACGATAGCTAAATAAATAACTAAGACGCGGCTGCCGGCATGGATCGGCAGCCGCGTTGCGCTAACTGGCAGTTATGCTCAAAAAACTATGTTAAACTGGAAGAAAACTACTCATTAGGGGAAATTGTGCGTTTCTATTGCAGATATTACTACGAGAAGGAATGATGGAGTGAAATATATGGATATATGGATCGGGATGGAAGGTTTGTAATTGAGCCCGTATTTGAATTTGCCCGTTTTTTCTCTGGGGGGATACCCATGTACTATAAATGGGAAGACACGGTTCATTTCGCTAGATGGAGATACAATACTTGAAGTGAATTTCCCCTTTGTGAAAACGGACGAGCTTTATTCACCAACGGAAGTAAATTTGGATATTTTGACATGGACGGGAACATTTCAATCTCGGCAGTGTTTGATCATGCCTATGTTTTTTCGGAAGGATATGCCAGTGTATTAGTACCTGAAGGCAAAATAGCTATAATTGATGTAAACGGGAATTTGATCAATGAATCAATGTCGCTGGAGAATTAGTGATCGATCCGATCTATGATTCGCCAATATAATTATTGCCGTTGTATTACTGGGTTTCGTTATTGGTGCGCTGTTCTTTGCTACGTGGATAAATAAAACGATAAATGATACTTCACACATAACACGATTTTCAGAAGAAAGCGAACAGTTTATCACCTTTGTGCGCAATTACGATTCCTTAACGCCGGTAGAACTTATGACCGCCGAGCTTGACCCGCAGACATTCAAAGATGCCGCGGCTTTCGCCCCTGACCACGGTACGGCGAATGATTTACAATACATTGCCGAACTAATTAAGCGATATAATGACGACGCAGACGTCGAAGTGCTACAAGAAGCTGCCGCGATATTAAATGATGTCATTCCCCATATTCGCGAAACATTGTAGAAATAGAGGGCCTCTGACAAGGCGATAGTTATCTAGAAGCCTGAAGTGTAATTCGAAAATAGTGACTCAACTAACAGGTAACAGTTAGCTGAATAAACCCGCGACAGCAGCCGACCCGCAATCGGCTGCCGTTTCTCAATTAACGGGAGTTTAACGCAACTTTCCAAATGGTGGTAACGTTTATAAATTATAGGGTGAGGTGAAGGTGTGGAACGGTCAATAAAAATAATGCTTTTAGGTATTGCTTTTATGCTTCTCGGTCTATTTATACAAGGTGAACCAGGTATTGAGATGTATGGAAATGAATTTTTTATTGTACTACTTGGTTTTATGATGACTTTATTTGGTGTTTTTGCGAAAAGATAATAAAGTTTTTAAGCGTTAAATAAGGATACGATTTCTTTAATACCAACAACCCGAACGTTATGCTAAAACCAGCTAATATCTTTTCAACATTTTTCTCTTAAATTAAGTTGGCGGTATACTAAAAATAGGTGCACTAAAGAACCTTCTCTGCGAGTACTGGAAGGTTTATCTTTGGGATGATAAATATGCCAAGTAAGCTAAATCGACAAAGCTTTCTTAGGGTTTTCCTGCTTCACGCTTTTTATTGTAAAACTCACGCAATCTCTTGCTGCCTGCTTTCTTCAAACCGCATAATACGGCGAGATATAAGGCGTGTCGCAGCTTCTTTGAGCCATGTTTTGTAATGCAATTGGTTGTCGCTGTGAACTTGACTGAAGAGTAAACACTAGACTAGGGTCAATTCCCGCGAAAGCAACCAGCTTTTTGGCGTGATTAAACCGATGGATTTCCCCGATTTCTGAGAGAATCGTTGCAGCGATTTTGCCTCCTATACTGGGAATCGATTGAATAATCTGATAAGCTTCAACTTCTTCAGCAAGGGCATCAATCTGACTTCGTAGGTGGGAAAGATGCTCTTGGTACTGAACATGGACAGGTTGAGTGAAGGAATGTGGGAGCGTAGACTCGCGAGATGTGGGAGGGTAGACCGCCATGAGCCCATGTGGAGATCCAAGGGAGCAACCCCATAACATCCACTTTTTAAAACGAGTGGTCTAGGTGGAGACTTTTTTTCACTTCAATGGCCCCATAAATTTCTTCTTCTGCAACTTCATACCACTTAAATGTTATCTGCTAAATAGTAAACTTGGGTCAAAATTTAAGAAAACGTAAGTATTTAAGAGAAAAGTGATTCTCCATAGAGGCAGGATAGTTTTAAGAGTATGTTGAAAATTAATTGGAAAATTTTTAGTCAATTATTTAACTCATTCTTGAGGTATCTGATGGAGCACCATGTACCTAATTTTCAGAAAGTTCTTGACTATGACGTTAGGTCATAGTTCATAATTCTCTCTATGAATACATAACTAGGAGTGAGAGATATGAACATAAAAACATTGCGTTCAGACCAAATTTATCAAAAAGTTGCCCAAGCTTCGCCCGAGGAAAAGATTGAATTATTCAGAAACGAAATGATGGCTCCCTTTATGAAACAATGGCAAATTCAACAGATCCCTTTTAAAGCTGAAGAGGCGAATGGTTTTGACGTTATTACATTTAATAGTATGATGCATCGATCCCCTGATCAGATTACCCAGCAGATTTCACCTGAGGTAGAGTTGATTTCGTCAGATTCTTTTTGGTTAGAGTGTGAGCACGCTGTAAGGAAAAGCCTCCGTCTATTTATAGAACATGAAATAAGTCTCCCCGTATCCGAATATTTGTTTACCATTCAACTAGGGAATCCGGAAAGCCGTGCCTTAGCAATAAACGAAGGATATAGCGGCTTTGGGGGCATTCCCGGGTTTATCTGGGGTACACTCTTGCCAAATGAGTACACGATTCCTCGAATGAAGGCTGCGCTGGCGCATGAATGCAACCATAATGTGCGATATCAATTTATTCAGTGGGATCACACCGTTAATTTGGGCGAGCTAATTGTAAGTGAAGGATTAGCTGAAAACTTTTCTACGTTCATGTTTGGAGAAGAGTTCCTAGGCCCTTGGGTAACGAAAATAAACGCAGAAACACTTAACGGACGCATAAAGCCTGTGCTTAGAGAGCAATTGCAACTAACCGGGTTTGATAAATTTGCTCCGTATCTTTACGGTGATGAGATTGCTAAGCTTCAAAACTTTGAACCGGTCAATATGCCTTATAGCGCGGGTTACGCTTGCGGCTATTATTTAATCCAATATTATTTAAGAGAAACGGGGAAAACGATCTTTGAGGCCACCATAACGCCTGCTGCTCAAATACTAGACGAAGTAAAAGGATTTTGGGATGAAGAAACCATTATTAGCCGTTAAAGATATTGTTCAGATTACAGGCATAACAGGCCGGACCCTGCATTATTACGATAGAATTGATTTATTTAAACCGACGCATCTGACGGAAAAAGGGTATCGCCTATATGATCGAAGCAGTTTGGAAAAGCTTCAAACGATTTTATTCTTGAAGGAATTGGATTTTTCCTTGAAAGAAATTGCGGACATTTTAAAGCTAACCCGGCAAGAACAGAAACAAATAATAAAGAAGCAGCGACAAATCTTATTATCGAGAAAACAAAGACTAGAAACCATCATGGTAGCTCTCAATGAATACGTTTCGGGGAAAGATATTAGCAATTTGCAAATATTCAACCATTCTTCCGTTTTGCCATTGAAAGAACAATATGCAAATGAGGCGAGATTCATTTATGGTGAAACAGAAACGTATAAAGAGTTTAATGAAACGTTGGAAAAATTATCACTAGATGATAAAGAGGAACGTTTTCAATCCATGGAGGAAATATTCAAACAAATTGCGTCTTGTGTCGATCTAGAACCTTCTTCCGATGAAGTTCAGCGACTAATCGAGGAGTGGAAAAAAATTTTAATGCAATTCATGACATGTGATGCAGAGTTACTGGCTTGCATGGCTCATACCTACAAATTCGATGCACGATTCAAAAACTATTTTAATCAATATAGCAATGAAGATTTTGCAGATTTTCTTTACAGTGCAATAATGCACAATATCAATCGGTAATCATCTCAATGAATGGTAAATGCTCAACTGCCAGTCTTAAAACAACAACGTGATGGTACTCAAGAATTATTTTATTCAGCGAATCGTTTTACACGGCATTGCTTGTGACTTGACTCTTCCGCATAGATATGGTTTACGGTTTAATTGGAAGGGGGAGATTAAGTTTTATACGACTGGTCAATTAGAGCGAGAGACGGGCATTATTGAAAGGACAATTGCTTACTATAATAGTTTAGGACTCCTCACATTAAAGAAGAAGCAAGGGAAAATGAGGCATTGATAACATAAGCTATTACGCTAAACATTCCTGTAGAGCTTAAGAAATGAGCTTTGTAAAAAAGGGAGCGCCTCGGTATGATGGGTTTGTCGACAACACATCAAGGAGGCGCTCTTACTATGAAGTTTAAGCAAACAGACGCACAAAATCAACGGATTGAACAAATTACCACCTCGCATCTCGTCGTAGGAATCGACATGGCCAAAGAAACACATGTGGCTCTGGCCACAAATTTCCGTGGAATCGTCGTTTCCAAACGGCATCTCTCATTCTCGAATTCCATTGAAGGATTTGAAAAGTTGAGCCGCTGGATGAGCGAATTACAGCAGAAACATCGCTTAAAAAAGCTCATCATTGGCATCGAGCCAACCGGTCATTACTGGTTTAACCTGGCTAACTGGTTATCGTATAAGGGCTTACATGTGGTTATGGTGAACCCTGCCACGACAAAGCGTAATAAAGAAAATCGAGATAACTGTCCATCAAAGAACGATCCCAAAGATGCGTTGGTTATCGCAGATGCAGTCAGTCGAGGGTTCTACTATGAATACACGCGTCAATCGCTTGTGTTTCAACGATTACGGACGATGATGAGTGATCGAGAATTCTGGGTGACGAACAGTATTCGGCTGCAGAATCGGATCATACGCTGGCTGGACATTCGTTTTCCCGAATATCCATCTGTATTCAAAGACTGGACTTGTAAGCGAGCGATCATTGGCGACACGGAAGACATTCCCTTGCCCACAGGATTTGCAGAGGTATACAGCACCGGATGTTATTAATGCTTGGCGTGAATTTATGCAACGTGCCGGGGGTTCTACGGGGATAGAGAAGGCTGCACAACTCATCGCACAAGCAAAACGCAGTGTCGGAGAACGAACTGCTGTAGAAGAAGCTAGAGCAGACTTAAAACGGCTCATTGAAGAATATGAGCGTGTTACCAACATGCTGGAACAGATTGAAAAGGACATCGAAGCTTTGCTTACTGAGATTCCTATGGCGCAGCAGCTTCGAATCATAAAAGGACTGATGCCATAACGGCTTTCGTTCGCTGTATAAGCTCCCGGACTTCTTCCCACGAGACCGTAGGAGCTTCTCCCGTTGTTCCGTTGATGATCAACCCTGAATGTCATGAGCCAATAAGTTCGTGATATAGCGCTCGTAAGAGGTGACATCTAGCGACTCGTCAGTCAATAACGTCGTTACAACCGGAACAACTCTGATGGATTCCGCTCGAAGTGTCTATGCACGACTGTTATTGGTTTGATGGCAGAATCATCTTATGTGTTCAAAGTTACGGCATTCGATGATAAGAGTAACGAAAGCGAGCCGGACTGAGTGTGGAAGCAGCTACTTTGCCTAAGCTGGACACCGAATCGCCGGAATGGCCGGACGGCAGTGAAATACTTACAAGCAATTATATTCATTATTTAAGTTTACACTAAATTAAGTATGCGCTAAAATAATATCATGAATATAGATCAATTATTTACTGCCATGGCGGAACCGAACCGCAGAAGGATGCTTGAACTTCTTCGTTCCGGGGGCAAATCCGCCGGTGAACTGTCGTCTGTTTTTGATATTAGCAACTCTGCCGTATCCCAACATCTAAAGATTTTATCGAATTCAGGATTGGTTGCGGTGGAAAAGCGGAAAACCAGCAGAATTTACTATTTACGAAAGGAGGGCTTTCAAGACTTACAGCAGTATTTAAATCAGTTTTGGTACGACCATCTGCTTGTTCTGAAGCAATTGGCAGAGGAGGAAGAAAGGGAGAATCAAACTCATGAATAATTTTCTTGTGGAACATAAGTTGTTTATTCAAGCCCGTCAGGAGATCATCTATTCCTACTTTGTGCAACCCCAGAAATTAAGCCAATGGTTGGGTAGGTCGGCAAATCTGGATCCTAAATATAATGGAGGGCTTCGTATCAACATGAACCAAAACGATTTCGTCCAGGGTAATTACAGGATATTGGAGCCATATAGCCGTATATGCTTTACTTGGGGCTGGGATGGAAGTGAATCTCATCCTCCTGGTTCTTCGATTGTGGAGATTATTCTAGATCCTCACGACAATGGCACTTGGTTAACGCTTACGCATGCCGCGATTCCCGATGAAGAGCTGGATTGTCATAATCAAGGCTGGGAACAGAATCTATTTCGACTAAAGAACCTGCTTCAAGAAGGTGTAGCGTATGGGTGAGATTGTTGCAGAGCGTCATCTATGGGCATTGGATGTAATGAATATCGCTCCATCTGATCGTATCCTGGAGATCGGCTGTGGCTACGGTCATATGGCCTCTCTGATTTGCAGCCACTTGATTGAAGGTCGGATTACCGCCATAGACCGATCGGAGAAGATGATACAAGCAGCCAAGAAGCGAACCGCTCCATTCATGTCTTTGGATAAGGTGAGATTCGTAACAGCCTCTATTCATGAAGCAGACTTGGGTACCGAACGCTTTGATAAAGTCTTTGCCGTCAATGTCAATGTGTTCTGGATGAAGGCCGAACGAGAGCTTGCTGCGATCAAGCAGCACCTTCTTCCAGATGGACACGTTTACTTATTCATTCAACCTCCGGCACCAGGTAGGCTAAGAACAATATCGGACTTAATGTCACATAATCTGCTTGAAGCCGGATTTACGGTGTCGAACGTTGTGGTAGAACCGAGACATCCAGTCCAAATGGTCTGCGTGATTTCAAAAATGTAGAATTGGAGTGACTTTATGATAAAAATAAAGATTTAGTTGCTGTCGTTACCGGAGCGGCGCGTGGAATCTGGCGTGGTATTGCACTTGTATTGGGGAAACAGGAGCAACGATATACGTTACAGATATCGAATCTCGAAATCGCAAGACCTCAGAACTGCCCGGAAGTGTCGAAGATACGGCTGAACAGCTTACGGAACGAGGTGGCGTAGGAATTCCGGTACGACTAGATCACACAGACGATGACGCTGTTGCGGAAACCATAAAAAGAGAACATGGCGTCCTTGATTTGCTTGTAGCCAATGCATTTAATGGCAATGCCATTCCATTCAAAAGTGATCCATTTTGGAAGCTATCGCTTACCAACTGGCACAATATGATCGACAACGGATTGCGCAATCATTTGGTTGCTGCATGGCATGCCGCTCCATTGCTGAATAGGCGCAAGGGCCGTATCGTATTGACGGGATTAAAAACCTCAGACGAGGGGATTATGGGCAATCTCTTTAATGACCTGGCTATGAATGGCATTAGCAAGTTGACGCATGCCTTGAATTATGAACTAAGCACACATGGAGTCACTTCAGTAGCTATTTCGCCCGGTTTTACACGTACTGAAGCGATTATGGCTGTCATGGGCGGGAACTAATTGAGGAGTATCACAAATTTGTAACTGAAGAAGCACTGGAGCCTTTGTATCAATCTTTTCTGGATTGGAAGTCAGGTTCATTACCCTATTTCGAACTTACAGAGCTAATCCATCAATTCCATAAGAAGAATCAGGAGATCTATAAAGACTTCAACTACACAGACCATAACGACCTCCTACTACTTTCCAAAATAAAATTGGGTCGATTAACTGAGAAGGACGTTATTGAAAATAAACGGCTACTGGAACGATTGGATTGTGAGGACAAAACCTAGGACAACAAGTTGCCAACTACTTGATAACGGTGCACCACTGAATTTCATCCAAGGTATGCTGGGGCATGAAAAAGCATCAGCCACGCAAATCTATGCTCAGCTCCGTGACGAGCGCCGGAGAGAACTTTATCGGCGATTTTTTTAGCATGAAATAGCGGTGGATTCGCCTTTAGAGATCCGCCGCTATTCAACTAAAGGGCAGACTTTTTTGCACTTCAATGTTCCCATAAATTCCTTCTTCTGCAACTTCATACCACTTAAATGTTATCTGCTAAGTAGTAAACTTGGGTCAAAATCTATGAAAACGAAAGTATTTAAGAGAAAAGTGATTCTCCATAGAGGGAGTTTAGTTTAATGATCAAAAATAATAAGCAGGAGATAATATCGTAATTGTTAAAGTATAAAAATATTAGGAGTTTAGAAAAGGGGTATCTACGTAATTTTATTACGTAAAACGATCTTATTACGGTAATTACGAATTGAATTTCGTAGAATAAAAGTTAATATGACATATCCGAAAACCAAATTTCACATTTTACTATACTGTGACTTTATTTTTGTTATTATGAACTGTGACAAGATGTTAATTGTTTGGAAGGAATTAGTAATTCTTGATAGAATAAATATAAAGATGATCAGGTAATAAATTTGTACGCATAAGGAGATGAAACTATGGCAAAAAACAAATTACTAAGAATGGACAATGTTGGCATCGTTGTAGAATCCCTTGATGACGCAATCTCTTTCTTCGAGGAGATTGGCTTGAAGCTCGAAGGGCGAGCTACTGTCGAAGGTGAATGGGCTGGTCGCGTAACCGGGCTGGGTTCACAGTGTGTAGAGATTGCTATGATGGTTACCCCAGATGGCCACAGCCGACTTGAACTTTCGCGATTTCTCACCCCACCTACTATATCAGATCACCGAACTGCTCCTGTAAATGCCCTCGGTTATCTACGCGTCATGTTCACCGTTGAAGACATTGACGAAATGGTATCCAGACTCACTAAGTATGGTGCTCAGCTCGTTGGCGAAGTGGTTCAGTACGAGGACTCGTATCGGCTCTGCTACATTCGTGGAAGTGAAGGACTTCTAATCGGTTTGGCGGAACAACTCGGTAATAAATAAGTGACGTTTAAAAGAAGACTTAACAGAAATATACATTACTAGAGTAAAAATAGAAACAGAAAAGCAGTGTGAAAGTATCTCGAAGAAGTCGGGGGCATCATATAAACACCGCATTCACGCTCCGGGTCTGGCGATCCTCGGTCCCGGAAACAAGGAACGAGGAAGTAATTGCCGGGACACCTCCGCACCGACTAACCGCATCGCGGCCGGCAGCAAGCTGCCTTAACTCGGTGGGACTTCATGATGCATGAACTTTAACGGAAATCAATGCAAAACCAAATTAAAGGGACTCAACTAACGGGTAAGAGAGTGGAATGGAGCAGATTGCAACGGCAGTCTGCTTTTTTCATTGAAGTAACGGGCAGCATTCCTATTATGAAGAAATACGAGATTTGAGAAACAAAATGACTCCTTGGTATGATGTTAATGGGTCCACGACGCTGGCGGGCTGACGGATCCCAAAAACAAACCAAGGAGACTACAAGATGCATTCTACTCAAAATGAACGCATTAATCAAATCACATCTTCTACCTTAATTGTCGGTGTAGACATCGCAAAGTTTAAACATGTGGCTCGAGCACAAGACTACCGCGGAGTCGAGCTCGGGAAGCCAATTACGTTTGAA
>NZ_JANHOF010000003.1 GCF_024498075.1 Paenibacillus mendelii | reverse complement strand
GCTCATAGATCGCTCGGATCTTAAGTTTCAACTCTGCATCTGGATCGTTATCCTTGCGCTTTAAATAGGCGTAGTAACCGCTTCGGCTGATACCCAGATAGACACAAAGTTCCTTTACTGTTCTCTTAGGCTTCAGTTCATCAATGACGTTATGCTTGTTCTTCAACCCTCCCGATTCAAGATTTGTAACCACTTTTTTAGGACATCTACCTCTAGGTACAGACGACGTAGTTCACGTTCTTGCTTTGTTTCAGTCCGATGTGGATCGCCACGTCTATCCTCGAAAGCTGCTGCTCCCTTTTCCCGATATTTCCTCATCCATACTTTAACTCGATCTTTATCATGCACTTCTAGGTGATCTGTAATCTTGCTGTAGCTCCACCCCTCATCAACATGTAACCGAATAGCCTCCAACTTAAGTGACTCAGGATAATGCTTAAACTTCTGACCTTTCTTCGATGGCATAATAAAATGCACCCCCTAGAATTTCATCGGATTTACCCAGGGGTTTTTCCAATGTCTATTCTAAGGGGTGCACTTCAAGTCATTTAAGGAAGGTTATTCTATGGTTATTCGGTCAATTCTTCGATCCTGCCATTGATAGTTGCATCTATTGCCGCCCACTGGCGGACGAAAACTCTCTGCCCCCTTTTCCAGCCTCCTAAAAAAGAGAAACCCAACATATAAAAAATGTGGGTTTCTCGATAATCTCACCGTTACACCACATGAAGTGGTGACGGTTATTGAATACTTAACCTCTCTTCACAATTACACGGTATCGTGACCAACAGACTGTTTATTCTTCATTCTGGTGCCCAGGATAATCAAGGCTACATAGATTACGATGGCAACTGAATCTATAAACGTATCCGTCAGCGCCGAAACGTCAAGCATTGCTGTTACGCCAAGAATGACCATCAGCCGGACGCACAGGATCGCCGCAATCATCCACGCGGCAAACTGGATCTTCGATCTCTCCCTTTGGAAGGACATGCAAATGAATGCGATGCCGAAAACCAGATTTTCCGCTGTGATGATGTGCCAAACATATGTGAACACCGTCTGGGTATCCATGGATACCGCCCTAATGTCGAGAGCCGGCAGCACAGCGGACTGCCCGTTCCATGCATGAGTGTAGGCAAACAGCAGAGCAAGAACGCCTGCAATCAGATAATAAAAATTTCTAATCTTCAATTTCATCACAACCTTCCTTCACATGTTCCGGTTCATCTTTTTGGATGTCTTTGTAAATCTTGCGGACGATCTCTGCCAGCCGCTGGTCGTTTTCAGGATTAAAATTCCTCAGCGTTCCAGCTGCTGCGCTGAGCAGCTGGCTGATCTTTTCCAGATGGGCAATCTTCTTGAGCGTTTCTGCCTTCTTGGCATCGAGAAACACAGCCACCTCTTCGCAATAAGCAGGATCTATGCTCTCCATCCTGTGAAAACTAAACTTTCCCTTGATTTCGTCCAGTGAAAAGTCCGCATATTGCATGATTTGAATATTCATCAGATCGATGAGGTCCTCCCTTGAATACCTTCGGTATCGATTCTCTCTCCTGGGCGGTGATACGACTCCAATCCGATCATAGTACCGAAGCGTATCCTTCGGTATTCCAAGCATCTGCGAAACCTCTTGTATAGTATAATTTTTTTCCATACATCCAAGATAACATTTGAGTAGACTCCAATGTCAAGTCGTTTTTTCGCTTTGTAGGCAGGTCTCCCCGGTGGAGCCCAGGGGATATGACTCATATAAGCTCGGAAGACTGTTCATTCACTCCGGCCGCGCGGACTAAACTGCGAGGTTCGCCTCCTAATGGGTTCCACCAAACAATAAAAAACCACTTCGTAATGAAGTGGTTTTTTATTGTTTGGTGGGCCTCGAACCCCTGACCTCATCGCTGCCAGCGATGCGCTCTCCCACTGTTGTCGATTACACTACCCCTGAAATTCTTCAAAACTATTCTATTTTCATTTCACATATTTCAAAGATATAAGATGATATATTCCGTTTTTTTCGGCTAGCTTTTTCGGAAGAGCTTTCCTCTTGTACTCCTTAAAGCCCAACTTTTCATATAAATTCATAGCAGGTATATTCGTGTCTGCAACCTCTTCGATCAAGTATTCTTTATAAGACTTGCTTTCAAGAATATGGGTAATCAATTGCGAAGCCGCTCCTTGACCCCTGAATTCAGGTGCTGTTCCGACAAACTCTATTGAACATTTATCGCCGGTTGGATTTTCAAAAAGCACTTGAAATTCCCTCTTGAGAAATAATCCTGCAAGAATTCCCTTGTATAAGCCCAAATGTTTGACCATCTGTTTCGTATTAAGTCTCACCGAAAGATCCGTGCCGTCCGTGCATGCAGCCATAGCCGCAACTTTGTCGCCAGACATGGCTAAATAGAATTGATTCTCAACAAACATATGAGCAAAGGCTTTGGCAATAGTATGTCTGTCTTTGGAAAAAAAGCCAAGCCACTGCGTGAATCCATCTGCAAATATTTCAGACATCTGCAATCTTACATTCAAATCAGTTTGATCTGCTCTTATTATGGTATACATCCTTAATCAAACTCCCTTCCCATATAAGAAAGCTGTAAATATCGTTGAAGAGGGCATAACGAAGTCGTTTTTCAACTTAACTTTCATCTCAGCCAATCCTTGAATTACAGCAAAGAAAAACAAAGCCATCTCATAAGAATCTCCCAAAACGAATTCGCCAAGATTCTGTCCTCGCTTGATAAGTTTGCTAGTAGCATTAATCACATTTTTATTTACAACAGCAACTTCATTTGAATCTTCATTTGTTTCACTTATTGAAATAAACGACTGCGACATCAGAACCATCAAATTGGCAAGATCATCGCTTGATACCATGTCATGATAAACTTCATTGACAAATTCACTCATAAGCGCAGTAGGTGATTCGTCTGATTCGAATCGCTCAATAATTCTAATAAGACCTGTTAGTGCAAATTCCACCAATTCATTAAACAAATCATCTTTTGTTTTATAGTGCCTATACAAAAGCCCAATGCTGATTCCGGCTTTATCTGCAATTTCTTGAACATTCGTTGTGCCGAATCCCTTCTGAGCGAACAGCTTCATGGCTGCGGATTGTATTTTTCCCCTTGTTGCGTTACGCATTTCTGCAAACTGTTCTTTCGTTCGCGGCATGAATACACTACCTTTTTGAGTGAATTTTTACTCATTATAAAATAAAGAGATTAAAAATACAATACCTAACCCTGGATTCGCTCCCGAGTACTTAATGGCTCAAACAGCCCATCTGTTCGCGTGACAAAGGCTTGATCCGAATATGAAATCCGATAACCGGCTTTGCTCATCGGTTTGATAATCGGAGCGGTTGCTTGGGTTCTACAGCTATATCTTCCGTTTAAAGCGTCAGATTCAGCCAAGTTGGCGCCGCTTACGGACCGACGTTCTCCAATCGGGCCAAGAAAGAGGCAATAACGGATCAACAGTCCGTTGAAGGTACAAAAGGCAGGTTCCGGCGCATTTAACTGATCTGGCTTGCGGACTCCCCGATTCCGAAATCGAATCACTCAAGCTGATTCATTAATTTCCACTTCAATGTTCAATGAACTGAACGCCTTACAGCACAGCGTTGAACCAAGACATCATATAATCGCCCTGCCCCTTTGAAGGCGATTATTGTTTTATCGAGAAACACGATGCTTGGATGTAGTCCTCAACTGCTCGAAATTCCCGAATTTTCTCCCAATAATTCGGAGCGTGACCAAACGTATGACCACGATGCAATTCTCGGCTAATCAATGCCCTTCAATAAATCAAAAAGCACATCTTTGGAGGCTGTAAGCTCGGTCACATTTACGAAAACATGTACACATTTATGCCCGAGGACTAGCGAGACTGTTACAGTTGGGGACTCCATTCTTGATCTGAAATAGATCCAAATGCTATACTTAGGACAACGGACATGAAGCACATGCCGCTTTGATACTTGAATGTATCAAAGCGGCATTTTCTTTTTTTGATCGTGTATACGGGGGGAGTAGCATGTTTAAGAAAGAATATGAGATGTGGATGCAGAAACAAATTGAACAAGAGAAGAACCATAGAAGACGGGAGTTATTGCAAAAAGGAATCAGCCATGGAACCGTGGAATTGTTACGTTCGATCTGGTATCCAGCTGTCGGTAACTTTGATCATTTGCATCCGGAATGGGAGGTGCGCGATATGAGTAACGGATACCGGTATCTCGACTTGGCTTTTTTGCCGGGAGGTGTTAAAGGTGATATTGAAGTTCAAGATTACCGATCGCATGCCCGAGATTTGGATACGCGTCGTTTCAAGGATTTGTGTCGCAGACAAAGTTTGTTGTCACTCGATGATTGGATCTTCTTGCCGATTGCGTATTTGTCGATACGGGAAGAACCGGAGTTTTGCAAGCAATTAGTCTTATCGTTCATCGGGAAGTTTCTATCATTAGATGTAGATGCCCGGTTGAACGGTATGGAGGCGGAAACGGTGAGATATGCGCGACGACTTATGAAGCCATTTACACCAATGGAGCTTGCGAGGCATCTGCGGGTAACGGATCGTTACGCTCGAATGGTGCTGCGTGGTTTGGTTGAGGGCCAACATTTGGTAGTGGTGGGAGGAAATTTGAGATTTCGGACGTACCAGTTGAATGTTGCCAGTAACTTGAGGAGTTTCGGCGGATAAGGATAGAGCATACGGAACTGAGAGGCGTTATTCGGTGGAAAATAGGTGTTTCTGAAAGTTTGCGGAACTCAGCGACTTTATTGCCCGGAATTTACGAAGAATTGCCATTGAAATGGGCGAATAGCGTTGCTGAGTTCCGTTAGCATTGAGATATTATCAAAATCATTGAAATAAGATCGCTGAGTTCCTTTACGATCACCATTGGTGCCAAGGGGGGTTCATCTCGTATGACTCGCTCACCAGGAGTGAACTCCCGAATCCTGATCTCACTCGCTCACGAATCGAATCGATGCTAACGACCTCTGCGGTAGATTCAGACGCCGTGCTCGTCCGCATTCGTTCCGGCCGCGCGGACTGAACCCCGGGGTATCGAAATTCTGGTTAAACATTCAAAGAAGTTTTCAACGATGCAAAGCGCAGCGGTAAATTTCGATGCCGTGCCCCTACGCTATCGCTTCGTGCGGCGCGGTCTACCCCCTGGCTCTCCACTAAAACAATAAAAAAACCACTTCAAATGAAGTGGTTTGAATTTAATGTTTGGTGGAGCCTGGGATTTAGCTCGCATAAGCTCGCTAATCCATCAAGGGATGTCCGAATCTGACGATGCTAACTCGGGTGAGGACTTTTAACGGTAGATTCAGACGCCGTGCTCGTCCGTTTTAATGAGTATGCTGCGAAGCTTCACTTTCACTATTGCGGGCGTACCCATCGGGGGTTCATCTCCCCCTAGGCTAACCACCAAATAAAAAAACGCAACCCTTATCAGGTTGCGTTGAATGTTTAATTTGGTGGAGCCTAGGGGGATCGAACCCCTGACCTCATCGCTGCCAGCGATGCGCTCTCCCAGCTGAGCTAAGGCCCCAAGATTTTGTGGCGACAAGATAGATAATATCATGGGACTGTCGGCGCTGTCAATCTTTTTTGGGGCTGGCGAGCGAATCTTTTGACAATAATGAATTGAGCTCTTTCATGAACATGTCGATATCCCGAAATTGGCGGTAAACCGACGCGAAACGAACATAAGCCACCTCATCCACTGGATACAGCTGCTGCATGACAATTTCGCCAATTTCGCGGCTTTCCACCTCGGCTAAAGCAGTCGTACGCAATTCTTTCTCCACTTCGGACACAATAACCTCGAGCTGTTCAACGGGCACAGGCCGTTTCTCGCACGCCCGAATAAGACCGCGAAGTATCTTGTCCCGGCTGAACTCTTCCCGGCTTCCATCCTTCTTAATCACAATCAAGGGCGTTTCTTCGATCATTTCAAAGGTTGTGAACCGGCGGCTGCACTTTTCGCATTCACGACGACGGCGGATGGACTTATTCTCGTTTGCGGGCCGTGAATCAAGCACCTTTGTTCCGGAATAATCACAGTACGGACATTTCATGCTTGTAAGAACCTCCATCTGATCGAAGTAACCAATTTGAATCCCATTCGACGCCATTTCGTGGAGTCGAACAAAAAACGGTAACATTTTCTAACCTTTTCCTGTTATGAAACTCACGCTTTCGCACATAATACATTTACAAACCGCGAGGAGGTGAACGACAATGGCACAAAATCGCAGCAGCAACCAATTGGTTGTACCGCAAGCCAATGCAGCGCTTGACCAAATGAAATACGAGGTAGCGCAAGAGCTTGGTATTGCTATCCCGCAAGACGGATATTACGGGAACATGGCTACGCGTGATGCTGGATCCCTTGGGGGTTACATCACACGTAAACTGGTACAAATCGCAGAGCAGTCCCTAGCCGGACAACAACGCTAAATGAGGCTTAATAACGGAAGCTTCGATCAGTCGCCTTCAAAGGCGGTTGACCGGGGCTTCTTCTCCTGTTCTCTCCCGGATAATCGGGATATGCACACATATACTTCTTATTATAGCATAAAACCTGTCCACAAAAACACCGACGAGACGCTAATCCCCTGCTAATACTGACTTTTTACTTCAGTCATTAACATCCATCGTGTTTCCAATTCCCCTTTTTCCAGACAATTCAACAAAAATATAGTCGGATTTGCTTGGCTGCATGGTTGTTACCGTTTTCTTGTCCTATGTTAATCATGGGTTACTTTATGACTCTCCAGCTTTTCATTCTCATCAAATTGCAGGATAAACACAGGCTGGCATCCTCCCCAAGGCTGCCCGCCTCAAACAGCTCGGCGCTTCATACGGTTGCACGGAAGAAACGGAGCAGCCATAATAAATAATCGCCAGCAACCTGTGCTGACGATTCTGAGAATGAACTATGTACAGCTTAGAAGCAGCTAGAACTCCGGATACAAATTCTTGTACTTGTTATAATAATAATTGACTCGTTGCACATAGTGACGTGTTTCCCCGTATGGAATGCGGCTTACAGTATCCATCTGCCCGTCCCAAGTGCCCTCAGATATCCATCTTTTGACTGCACCCGGCCCAGCATTGTAGGCGGCGATTACGGCTACATGATTCCCTTTGAATTGCTTCTGCAGCCATTGCAAATACCATGCGCCCATCTCAATTCCAACATCGGCCCGATGCGCCAGATTATCTCTTGTCACACCGTTAAAACCACTTTTTTCGACGATCCAGTCCGCCGTATCGGGCATGATCTGCATAATTCCGATCGCACCCTTCTTCGATACCTTACTCGGCTTATAATTCGTCTCTGTACGGATAACCGCGGCAAGCAATTGCGGCTCCAGCTTGTAATTGTCCGCACTGATTCGGATATCTTCCTTATAATGGATGGGATACATCCAGCGGCTCATCCACTCCGACTTAAAGAACAGAACGGCTAATAAAGCGAGGACCAATACGAGAAAGACTCTCTTGCGCCGCAATTTTCTCATGAAAACTCGTGTTCCCGCCAAAATTGCCCAACCTGTCTTGTCGTATCCTCAAGTGAGCCGCTGTTGTCGATAACGTAATTGGCCAATCGCTTCTTTTCATTGATGTCCATCTGAAGCTTTATGCGCATTAACGATTCCTCTTCCGTTAGTCCTTCTCGTTCCATTAACCGCTGCAGCTGCTTCTCAGGCGGAACATATACGACCATTACCGCATCGTAAAGCCCGGCTTGATTGGTTTCATATAAAAGCGGTATATCGGCAATGACGAGAAGATTCGGGTCTTCCTTCAGGTAAGCATCCATTCTCTCCTGCATCCGGGCTCGGATGGCCGGATGAAGAATCGCTTCCAAATCCTTCAAGTTCTGCTTGTCCGGCGTGAAGACAAGGCTTCCCAGCTTGCTTCTGTTCAACGTCCCGTCTTCATTCAATACGGCTTGTCCAAACCGCGCAACTACCTGCTCGAGCGCCGGCTCGCCGGGAAGCACAACTTCCCTGGCGACCTGATCGGCGTCGACGAGCTTCGCACCCAGCTTGACGAGCATGGCAGACACCGTGCTCTTGCCGCTGGCGATACCGCCCGTTAATCCGAGTTTCATACGTTCACCTCTGCTTGCTCTAAAGCAATTTCATTATTCCCATCATAACCAACATCACACCCGGCAAAATCGAAAGTGCCTGCATCGCGCTCCATCCGGAGAAGCGGAACCCTAGTTTCATTCCGCCGAGCAGGAATAATCCGCTGGCCGTCGAAATGATCAGGGCGGTCAGCAGCGGCGGGAATCCGATCATCGCAGCTCCTAGCCCGGCTCCGAAGCTGTCAAGCGACAGTGCGAATCCGAGCAATACGGCCTCTGATGCCGAAATAATACCTGAACGGTCGACATCGGCAATTTGCGGTGTCCGCAAAATTTGAATAACGAGGCCGAGCCGCTTCAGCTCTAGAATAACAATCGTGGTCGCCGTCAGTCGATCATTGCCTTGGCTGCCAAGGCGAATACGGTCGTCTATGGCTTCTTCGACAGCATTTGCGACCCTCTCCTTACGCCTGCGCCAATGCTGCCATAACGCCCAGCCGCCAATAAGGATCAGCAAGCACGCCCCGATCCACCCGGCTATATCCGGTGACATGTAACCGGTGAGCAGGCTGCCGACCTGCATAGATAACCAGACGACAAATCCCGAGCATAGCGATATGATGACAACCGATACGACAGGTATCCGTATGCGGCGCAAGCCATAGGTCACGCCAACCCCAAATCCGTCCATGCTGACGGCAAAAGCGAGCAGCAGCAAGGATGCAACATGTGCTAGCAACCGATGTCCCTCCCATGAAGGTCAAACGCGTCGTTCCCGCCATCACCGCCACTCTACAGGAGCATAGTGGGGGTTTAAAGCCGAGAACGGCGTACATTCGCCCATGAATGGTTCATCATATGCGTACACACCTGCTATTCGTGCATCTATTTAGGATTGAAGCTTCAGCGTTCTTATTTTCCGCAGCGGTTGACATTTCGTGCAGATGTGCGTACCTCGTCCGCCAACCACGGTTTTCTCGATAAACTGCCCGCATTTGCTGCACGGTTCATTCTTACGTCCATAGATGAGCAGTTCATGCTGGAACATTCCCATCTCGCCTTGCCCATTCACATACGATTTGATCGAAGAACCGCCGGCTTCAACTGCACGGGTTAAAGTGGTTCGAACCGCTTCGTACAGTCGCTTCCAGTCACTGCGCTTCAACGTATCCGCCGTGCGCTCCGGATGAATGCCAGCGGTGAATAAGGCTTCATCCACATAAATATTACCGAGACCCACGATATACTCCTGATTAAGCAGAAGCGGTTTGATCTTCGTCGTACGGTTCGATAATACCTTCATGAACGTCTTTAAGGTGAAGGATTCCTCAAGCGGCTCGATACCCAGTTTGTTCAATGGAGGCAGCAGAAGCTCCTCACCGGACTTGAACAAATGCATCGTACCGAATTGACGAACATCTTTATATCGCAGCTCCGTTCCATCCCTAAAGTGGAAGATCACATGCGTATGAAGCTCGACAGGCTCATCCTTCTCGTAGACGCCATAGCGCCCTTCCATCCGAAGATGGGATACCAGCACAAGCCCGTCAAACAAAATTCTTAAGAATTTACCGCGTCTCTCGACCGATTGCAAGGTTCGCCCCGCCAGCATGTCAGCGAATTCACTGGGCTCCTTGGGCCGCTGCAGAATGCGCGGCAGCGTTACGGTCACGCTCTCGATGGTCTTGCCTGCTACCAATTGGTTCAGCGTCCGCCGAACGGTTTCTACCTCCGGCAATTCCGGCATGTTTGTCTACCTCCCCACACGACCGATCCACGAAGACGGCCGCGGCACTTCCCATTATAACCGATTATCCGGCATGCTGCTTATTTGGTCTCATACCAATTAACACCGTAATTGACATCTACCTTCAACGGCACATCAAGGGTGAGTGCGCCCTCCATGATTTGCGGAACAAGCGTCTTCATCTTATCCAGCTCATCCGGCGGCACCTCGAAGACCAATTCATCGTGTACCTGGAGCAGCATCCGGCTGCGCAGATTGCGCTTGCGAAGCTCTTCATCCATCCTCACCATAGCCAGCTTAATAATATCGGCGGCGGTTCCTTGAATCGGCGTATTCATCGCGGTACGTTCGGCGAAGGAGCGAAGATTGAAATTGGATGCTTTAATCTCCGGCAAATAACGGCGGCGCTCCAACAGCGTCGTAACATACCCATCCTGACGGGCCTGCATGACGATATTGTCCATATAGGCGCGTACCCCTTTGAACGCTTCAAAATATTGTTCAATGAACCGGGAGGCATCTTTACGCGTAATGTTCAAATTGTTCGACAGGCCGAAATCACTGATTCCGTATACGATCCCGAAATTAACCGCTTTGGCCTGACGCCGCATGTTCGAATCGACTTCGTCCGCACTAACACCGAATACGTCCATCGCCGTCTTCGTATGAATGTCCATATCGTGAATGAATGCTTCCTTCAGGTTCTCGTCACCCGAAATATGGGCAAGCACGCGCAGCTCGATCTGCGAATAGTCGGCGCCAAGGATGAGCCAATCCGGCTCAGACGGCACGAAGGCCTTGCGGATCCGGCGTCCTTCCTCCAAGCGGATCGGAATATTCTGCAGATTCGGGAATTGGCTCGATAGACGGCCAGTCGCGGCAATCGTCTGGCGATAATACGTGTGCACCTTCCCGGTATCGCGGCGTATCTCCTTCAAGAGACCTTCTACGTAGGTCGATTGGAGCTTGGACAGCTGACGATAATGAAGAATGAGCCTCACGATCTCATGATACGGTTCGAGCTTCTCCAGCACTTCGGCGTCTGTCGAATATCCCGTCTTCGTCTTCTTGATCACCGGCAGACTTAACCGCTCGAACAGCACCTCGCCAAGCTGCTTCGGCGAGTTAATATTAAATTCCATGCCTGCAAGCCGGTAAATGTCGGTCATATAGCCCACGAGTTTGTGCTCCAGCTCGCGGCCAAGCTCCTCAAGCGTCTCCGCATTGACACTGATGCCCAGCTTCTCCATCCCAGCCAGCACGAACGATAGCGGCTGCTCCAGTTCATAGTAGAGCTTGTCCATGCCGCTATTGGCCAGATCGCTCTCCTGAAGCGGCACAAGCTGCCGCACGGCTCCGGCCTTTGCAGCCAGGTGCCGGGCGACTGCTTCCGCATCCGGAACCTTGAACTTCGCTCCCCGGCCATATACAGCTTCATCGGAGGATACCGCAGGTATGCCGTAGCGGGCGGCTAAGGAATTCAGCGTTTGATTCGCTTCCGTCGGATCGAGCAAATAAGCTGCCAGCAGGACATCGAAGGCTGTCCCGCAGAACGCAAGACCATGCCACGATAGCGCAAGCTCGGCCTTATGCAAATCATAGCCGCGCTTAGGTGCTTTATCGTCCGCCAACCATTCGCGAACCGGTTTGCCCGCCTCGCTAGTTAACACATCGTAGTTCACAACATACACGTGCTCACCCGATGTAACAGCAAGCCCCAGCAGCTGCGAATGATGCGGATTTTCTCCATAGGCTTCTATATAGACGCTCTCAGCTTGGGCAAGCGCAACCTTCAACTGAGAACGGTCAGTATCCGCATCGACCATAATAATCTCATACGAAGCCGCAGCCGCCCCTTCTGCTTCTGCCGCTTCTGGAAGATCCAGCCGTTCAATCAACGATTTGAACTCCAGCTTGCGGAAGGATTGAGCGAGAGACGATTTGTCATAGCCGCTGTATGACAGCTCGTCCGTTTGGTTCTCAAGCGGCACCTCGCGATAGATCGTGGCCAGCTTCTTGCTCATGATGGCGTCTTCCTTATGTGCCTCAACCTTCTCCTTCATCTTCCCCTTCAAATCTTCCGTATGGGCTAATACCCCTTCTACGGTCTCATACTCATGAAGAAGCTTGAGCGCGGTCTTCTCGCCGACACCTGGAATGCCCGGGATGTTGTCCGACGCGTCTCCCATAAGCCCTTTCAGGTCAATGATTTGAAGCGGTTTTAGACCATAACGCTCTTGAATCTCGGCGGGATTGTACCGGTCAACCTCACTTACCCCTTTGCGGGTGAGCGCAATGGTTACCTGATCAGAAGCAAGCTGGAGCATATCCTTATCTCCGGAGACGACAATCGTCTCAACGCCTTGCTCATCCGCCATTCTTGTCAGCGTGCCGATAATATCGTCCGCTTCGTAGCCGGCCAGCTCGAACTGTGCAATACTGAAGGATTGCAGCAGCTCCTTGAGTACCGGAAATTGCTCTGAAAGCTCCGGCGGCGTCTTCTGCCTCCCGCCCTTGTACTCGGTGTAGCCTTCGTGCCGGAACGTAACCTTGCCTGCGTCGAAAGCAACCAGCACATGCGTGGGCTTCTCTTCCTCCAGCAGCTTCAACAGCATCGTTGTAAATCCGAAAACCGCGTTCGTATGCAGACCTGCAGAGTTCGTCAGCGGCGGCATCGCAAAAAACGCGCGATAGATAATACTATTTCCGTCAATCAACATCCATTTGTCCATACGGGTGCACCTCACCTCGTTATTTGCTACTAACTATCATAATCCAGCCGGGCACCGAAGTAAAAGGAATCCATTACCCATCGGCTTCTTTTTCGTATATTTTCTACCTCTGATTTCGTGCACGAGTCAAAAAAAGAGCATAGCCGTCTAATGACGACTTGCTCCCAAAGCAGCTTCATACGACCCACGGATCATAGTAAAAAATCATGCCCGTCCGATGTTTATCTGCGGCCTTCCCAGCAAATAACCTTGAGCGTAATCGATGCCCATTGCTCGCATCTGACTAAGCTCCTCCTCTTCCTCGATCCCTTCAGCAACGATCGATATGCCCATCTTTGCGGCAAGCTCGGTAAAATGCTGCACAATATGCTCCTTCATTGAATCATGATGGATACCGCGGATGAGCGATCTGTCGATTTTAATAAAATCCGGCTGCAGCTCCACAATCGATTGAAGCGATGAGTAGCCGGCCCCAGCATCGTCTATGGCGATTTGGTACCCTTGATTACGATAGTGATCGAGTATCTTCTTGGCCACACCGAAATCCTCGATGGAGCTTCGCTCCGTAAGCTCGAATACGACATTGTGCGGCGATAAGCCGAACTGCTCCAGCAGGCCGCGCGTTTGACCGGGTGTGAACGAGGGATCTTCAATTATCTGTGATGTGATATTGATGAACAGCTTCTGGCCTCGGGCTAAGCCTGCGCTTTCTTCGATAGCCCGCTCCCTAGCGAGACGATCGAGCGGATATAGCATGCCTTCCTCGGCAGCAAAAGCAAATAGCGGCTGCGGCCCCGTAAACCAACGGTTGTCCGGGCATCGAGACAATGCTTCATAGCCGTATACGGTTCCATTCTGTAGCGAAATGATCGGTTGATAGACCGGGTAGATCTGCCTTCCATGAATGAGCTGATTGAACATCCTCAGCCGCATGCTCCGTTCGGGAGCTGAAGGCGACTGACCGTGGATAATTGCGCGTTTCATGCCCTCGTACCACAAATCATCGTAACAGCCGGGTAACAACCGTTCGACGAAGGAGATGCCGGTGTGAAGGTTCAGCTCCGCAATGCGCCCGCCAAGAGCAGCCTGCATAAATCGGCACTCCCAATCTTCCTTAAAGCGGTTGCCGAGTTCCAGCAGAAGCTCCTCCAGAAAGTCCGGCCCCTCGTGCGGAAGCTGCACACATATGTATAGATCATCCCGCATCCATACACTGCTCATCTTACCCGAAACAATCTCCTGCTGCTCGCTAATCGCCTCTTCCGCGAAACGTCTCCACCGGTTATGGATGGCGGCTTTCACGTCTTCCCGCTCCTTCCCTTTGCCATGCCAAGCGACATATATAATGCCTGTCGGTCCGTCTTGATCGGAACACATGCTTTCTTGCCTAGCGATGCTCGGTCGTCTCACGTTGCAATCGTTCCTCTCCATCATGCTTTTCCAACATATCGCCGCTCACGCACGCGCTCCCCTTTATGGCCTTAGCTTGCTTCTTCAAGCGTGCTGCGGCCTGTGAAATAGCGTCAGGCGTAACGGGTCGTTCTCCGTCCCATCGAAGAAGCGAAAGCGAAACGCCGATGCCGCTCTGCTCGATTCGACTTCCGCTTCGGTCAGTCACGTTCGACACATCCGTATCTCCATAGAACGCTTGAACGCCTGCATCGAACCGATCGATGAGCGAAGCGCATAGAGAGCGCGGATCTTCGGCAGTCGTAAGTACGATAAAGTCGTCGCCTCCAATATGGCCGATAAAGTCGCCCTTCCTTCCCATCCTGCGAATGCCTTCATGCAGCAAATCAGCCATGTAACGAATGAGCTCGTCGCCCAGACTGAAGCCGAAGCAATCGTTAAACCATTTGAAATAATCCACATCCGCATAAATAATGGAAACAGGCTGCCTCCTGTCAATATACCGCTCCATCTCCCGCTGGATCGCTCCATTGCCTGGAAGTCCTGTCAAAGGGTTCGCCGTCCGTGCTTCCTCTGTGCGAAGATTCGTGATGCATTCGAGAATAGAACGGATGGAAGCCGCACCAAGCAGTTTATCGTCTCTGGTAATAAGTACAATATCGTACAACCGGGAAATTTCACGGGACATCGCCAGCTGCGATACTTGTTCCACAGGAATTGCGGCATCTACGATAAGCGGGTCCTGATCCATAATTTTATGGATGGGCCGGCTCCAGTACAGAGGCAATCCGAACTGTCCCGCAAGCAGCTGATGCATGCTCTCTTTCATGACAAGCCCTACAGGAATCCCGTTCTTTATGACGGCAGCCCCCTGTAGAAGATGGTTGGTTTCGAATAGCTTGGCAGCATCGGAGACAAGCTCCCGTGTATCGAAGACCGGAATCTCCTTCGCCAGATCTCCGATCGGATAGGTCTGGGACCAGATGCTCGGCTGCTCAGCCGGTGGAGACCATAACGGTTCCCTCACCGGTTCCTCCGTCCGCCGAGCACCGGCAATCAAAGCTACCGCCTCTTTAACCGCTTGATAGATCCTCGCTTCTGCCGCATAACCCACTCCTAGCGGGGCTGTCTTCGCAAGACCAACTGCATACTGCAGCCGGTTCGCCTGTCCGGTACTGCCAGAGTGCGCAAATATAGCATCCACACCGCATAGGCCTCTATCAAGCGCAGCAGCTGCCTCTTCCAGCCGGAGCACCTTCTCATTCGCAGACCTGTCGCCCTGTAAGAAATAATAATAATCATGGTCCATCTGATACCGCCAAATAAGATCATGTTGTTCAGAAGCCCAGGCTTGAAGCTGCTCAGCTGCAGCAGCATGTCCAGCCAGTATCTGCACAACAATGACGCCAATCCCTCCATGATGCCCTCGCTCCGTTAAGTAACGCAGCATGGTGCGGTCCAACAATCCAAATCCGATTTCGTCCAAGTGGAATCCCTCTTCGCAGGATTATCTTTCAATAATAGCTCCATTGTACCCTTGCATTGTGAGAAGAACATTGTCCAAGTGTTAAGCGAAAGTAAAACTTTACCTGTAAACAAAAAAAAGACCCGCAATGCAGGCCGTTTCGTTGTTCTATAGGGTCCATGCTTCAGCCGAATCGGCCCGAAATGTAATCGTCCGTCGATTTTTCCACCGGATTGGTGAAGATTTGGTCGGTTTCGCCCGTCTCGATCAATTTCCCCATGTAGAAGAATGCCGTCCGATCCGATACGCGTGCTGCCTGGTGCATGTTGTGGGTCACGATGATGATGCAGTATTCCTTCTTCAGCTCTGAGATAAGCTCCTCAATCTTCGCCGTCGATACAGGGTCAAGCGCGGAGGCCGGTTCATCCATTAAGATAATCTTTGGCTTCACGGCGATTGAACGGGCGATACAGAGGCGCTGCTGTTGGCCTCCCGATAGAGCCAGCGCTGATTTATGCAGCCGGTCCTTCGTTTCCTCCCAAAGCGCCGCTCTGCGCAAGCAATCCTCTACGATCCCGTCCAACTCGCGCTTGCTGCGAATGCCGTGATAGCGTGGGCCGAATGCAATGTTCTCATAAATCGATTTGTGGAACGGATTCGGCCGCTGCCACACCATCCCGATCTGCTGGCGCAGCAGCACGACATCGACGCCTGAGTCGTTGATATTATGGCCATCGATCCATATCTCACCGGTTGTCTTGACGCCGCCGATCGTATCGTTCATCCGGTTTAAGCTGCGCAGAAACGTCGACTTACCACAGCCGGACGGACCGATTAACGCTGTAACCTGGCGGGGTGAGAACTCGAGTGATACACTTTTGACCGCTTCCTTCTCCCCATAGAAGACGCTCAAGTTTTTGACGGATAAGCCTGTATTCTGCATATGAACCATCCTCCTAGGTTATTTGGTCGCGGTAAATTTACGATACAGAACTCTGCCGAACCAGCGTGCCGTGAAATTGAACAGCAATACCATAATGACCAGCACAGCTGAAGCGCCAGCTGCAATCTCTGCTGCATCGGGTGCAAGGCCTTCGCTGTTGACCTTCCATATATGGACAGCCAGCGTCTCTGCTGGACGGAAGGGATTGAGCGGCGAGAAGGGACTCAGTGGATTCCAGTCCGTGAAGTCCAGTCTTGGCGAGCTCATACCAGCCGTGAAGAGCAGCGCGGCAGCTTCGCCGAACACGCGCCCAGAGGCCAGAATCGTGCCTGTTACGATAGCCGGCATCGAGATCGGCATCATGACGGAAGTAATCGTCTTCCATCTAGACAAACCGAGAGCAAGAGAAGCTTCCTTCTGTTCTCTCGGTACGCCAGCGAGCGCCTGTTCTGTGATTCTTACCATGAGCGGCAGATTGAACACCGTAAGCGCCAGCGCGCCAGAGAATAAGGAGAAGCCGAAGCCGAACAGATTGACAATGACGAGCAAGCCGAACAAACCAACAACAATGGACGGGAACGAGGAGAGAACCTCGACAACAAGGCGGATGGAATCCGTCAGGCGGCCCGGCTTTGCATACTGGCTCATATAAATTCCGGCACCCAACCCGAGCGGGATTGTAATGATAAGCGTAAGGACCAGCAGAAAGAGCGAGTTAAACAGCTGCGGTCCGATCCCCCCGCCAGCCTTGATCGTTTCCGGAGCTGACGTTAGAAAGTCCAAGCTGATATGCCCGAGTCCACGAAAGATGATATAACCCAGCAATCCGGCAAGCAGCAGGACGATGAACGCGGCGACGAGAACAATAACAGCTGTTGCAACACGGTTTGCGGTTTTTGCGCTCATCGTTTATTTCTCCTTTCCAGAAAGCGGACGATAAAGACGAAGATGAAGGTCATCGCGAGCAGGATCAGTGCAAGCGACCATAGGGCGTTATTGTGTGCAGAACCTGTGATCGTGTTGCCCATGCTGAGCGTAATGACGCTCGTAAGCGTGGAAGTCGATTCGAACAACGACCTTGGGATATGCGGCGCATTGCCGATTACCATCTGTACCGCAAGCGCTTCGCCGAACGCCCGGGACATTCCGAGAACGACGCCTGTCAGCAGGGCCGGCAGTGTCGTTGGCAGCACAATACGGTAGATCGTCTGCCAGCGAGTTGCTCCAAGCGCGAAGGAGCCTTCCTTCAAGCCGCTCGGGAGTGCCGCCAGCGCATCCGTGGCAATCGTCGTAATCGTCGGCAGAATCATGACCGACAGAACCAGCGCACCGGCCGCTAGACCGATCCCTTGACCTGGAAAAATATTGCGAAGCATCGGAACGATTACGCTCAGCCCGACAAAGCCGTATACAACGGACGGAATACCCGCCAGAAGCTCGATGACAGGTTGCATGTAACGTCTTCCCGCTCCCGGCATGATCTGCGTCATGAAGATCGCGGCGCAGCAGCCAAGCGGCGCGGCGATCAGCGCGGCGAGCAAAGATGTGCTGAAGGAACCGAAGATGAACGGCAATGCGCCGAACAGGGCAGGTTCTCCTTCTGGAGCCCATTTCAGTCCCGTCAGCAAATCTCCGATGCTGACGCCATTCTTTATAAACGTGCTTAAGCCGCGTGAAGCGACGAAATAGACGATCGCAATTATGGTTACAATAAGAAAGAGGATACAGAGTGCCGTATATACACGTCCAACCCACTCTTCGCGGATGTGCTGTTTGCTAGGTTTTCTAATGAGATTCGGCTTATTGCCATCTTGTTTTACAGCCCATTGATCCATATGACCCCTCCTTCTCAAAGCCAAGGAGAGGCGAATCAGAGTTCACCTCTCAGGCTAATACATGCGTATGAATGGATTATTTTTTCGTTACATTGCCTTCTACATCGCGTGTGACTTGCATCTTGTTAACTGGAATGTAACCAAGCTCTACAACATCCGCGTTCTGAACGCTATCGGACACCATGTAGTCAAGGAATGCTTTCATTGCGGCATCCGGCTCACCTTTGGTGTACATGTGCTGGTAAGCCCATACTGGATAGCTGCCGTCGATAACCGTTTCTTCTTTGGCTTCAACGCCGTCATATTTCATTGTTTTGACGGAATCATCAAGGTAAGAGAACGCTAGGTAACCAATCGCACCCGGTGTTTCGGTGACAAGCTTCTTAACCGTACCGGACGAATCCTCTTGAATCGCGCCTTGCAGATCTTCCGTTTTCGTGCCAAGTGCATATTTCTCGAACGTTTTACGCGTACCGGAGCTAGCTGGACGGTTGACGATCGTAATCTTCTCGTCCGGTCCGCCGACTTCTTTCCAGTTCGTCACTTTACCTGTGAAAATCTGTACGAGCTGATCCTTCGTCAAGCTGTCTACGGTAATATCTTTATTCACCACGGTTGCCATCGCTACGACCGCTACTTGATGGTCAACGAGCTCTTTCGCTTTTGGCGCATCATCATCCGTGAATTTCTCTTCTGCAAAAATATCCGAGTTGCCGATTTGTGCTTGGCCGTCCGAAACCTGCGTCAACCCTGTGCCGCTTCCGCCGCCTTGCACGAGAATGTTCACTTTCGCGTTCTCTTCCATGAACTTCTTCGACACTTGATCAACCAATGGTTGAAGTGCGGTAGAGCCGACTGCCAGAATGGAACCGGATAGCTCTTTGCCGCCGGAGTTGCCTCCGCCGCCTTGGCTGTTATTTGTTTGAGCCCCTTCGTTCGTCCCTGTGTTGTTTGTGCCATTCTCTTTACTAGAACCACAAGCTGCCAACCCGATTGTCAACATCAACGCAACTGCTACCAACAACATCTTTTTCATGCTTCTGGTTTCTCCTCCCGTTTTGAACGGTAATTTGTTTACATCCCTATTGTAGGACTCCGTTATTAATCTGATATTTTCTAAGTGTTAACGGAATAATAAAAATACATAGATTTCTTGTATGGTTAGCAGTAAAATTATAAATAAATTCTATATCGAATGAACAGGAGACGGACTCTATTATGAATTTGTTAAAAATACGGCTGATCGTGCTGATAGAACGCTTCAAGAAGGTCACGGCGGTAGCCGACGAGCTGGGCGTCAAGCAGCCTACGATCAGCTTTCATATGCGCAAGATGGAGGAAGAATGGGGAACGACGTTGTTTGAGTTGAAGACCGGCAAGGTCCTGCTGACCGAAGCCGGCAGACTCCTCCATCACTATGCCGAGCAGATCGACCGACTGTACACAGAGGCGGAATTGCGTATGCTGGAGCTGCAGAAGAACGGGCTGCGCAAATTCGTCATGGGCTGTACCGAAACAGCGAATACCGCCTTTCTCCGAGGAGCCTGGTTTGCTTCTGCGTCAGAAGTTGCGGATATTCAGCTGTCGCTGGTTACGGGTGATAATGATAGGCTGCATGATCTGCTCCCCGAAGGCTGTGTTGACCTGATCGTGACCGGCAAACCAACGAGTCTGCCTGCTTGCAACAATCTCCTGCTCACCGAGGACCCTCTGATGCTGCTGCTCCCGGCTAAGCACCCTCTCGCAGGCTCTATGAATTTCACCTCAATCTCCGCTTACCGTCTGGCCCAGCTGCCCTTCATTCTACTTGAGGATTCGTCGCTCAGAGAGGCTCTTAACGCTTGGGAAGCTGCCGAGCGGATCACGTTGTCCGTTAGATGGACTACGGACCGGATCGAGCAAGTTCTTGGGGCTGTGGAAGCGGGTACCTATTTATCCGTCATCCCCTCCTGCTGCATCAATGGCGAATTGTTGAATGGCATCGCCGCCATCCCGCTCCCCGGCCCTCCAGCCCTCTATCGCATGTACGCCGCATGGCCTCATACGAGCTGGGACCCTCAACTCGCCGCCCGAATGGTCAGCATGATTCAGGAGCAAGCGGGGAAATCTACACGATAACCGGATCATTTGCAGGTTATGAAGCTGAAGCAAGTCACCTTCGTTGTGTCCATGACATGCTCCGCCTGAAAATTGGAGCTGCTTGTTTGGATGCTATCTGGGGGACAGCATGGATGAATATGGGGTGTCTTTGGCGCTATCCTGGATGTGCTTGGTACCTGAGACGTGTTTTTCGGATGCTACCTGGGACCGCTTGGATTATATCTGGAACGCGCTTGGATGCTATCCGGGATGTGCTTAATGCTATCTGGGATCGCTTGGATGCGACCCGGGACGTCCTTGGATGCTACCTGAGACGTACTCGGGCTCATCAGCTGTAATCGAGTCTTGCTGAGCTCGAGCGTCAACAATCTGAATACTGCGCCGGATTCACTGTTTACAAAGTAAACTAATCTTGGTTTACACTGACCTCACCATGCAGCTTTGGCTGTAACGCCTAAAACCGGAGACCCTTTTTTACCGTTACAGCGCGCAGATTAGATCAGATACTCGATCTATGCTGCTGTAACGCCTAAAAGCGGCCTTTCAGCTGACTTTTCCACGTGCGGGCAGTCTGTAAGACCCTTTTTTACCGTTACAGCGCGCAGATTAGATCAGATACTCGATCTATGCTGCTGTAACGCCTAAAAGCGGCCTTTCAGCTGACTTTTCCACGTGCGGGCAGTCTGTAAGACCCTTTTTTACCGTTACAGCGCGCAGATTAGATCAGATACTCGATCTATGCTGCTGTAACGCCTAAAAGCGGCCTTTCAGCTGACTTTTCCACGTGCGGGCAGTCTGTAAGACCCTTTTTTACCGTTACAGCGCGCGGATTGGATCAGATACTCGATCTGATACTGCCGTAACGCCTAAAAGCGGCCTTTCAGCTAGCTTTTCCACGTGAGAGCAGTCTGTAAGACCCTTTTTTACCGTTACAGCACTCGGATTGGATCAGATACTCGATCTGATGCTGCCGTAACGCCTAAAACCGGCCTTCCAGCTAGTTTTTCCACGCCAAAGCAATCTGTAAGACCCTTTTTTACCGTTACAGCACTCGGATTAGATCAGATACTCGATCTGATGCTGCCGTAACGCCTAAAAGCGGCCTTTCCGCATTGTAAATCCTCCATTGGTTATCTGTTGAAATAATTGTCGGTTGATCGTACTCACTCGAGCGTTCTAGGCACACTTGCTACATGGTCTAGCCTCTGCCATCAAACTGGACTGCAGTTCAGAAACGCCTATCCATAAAGCCGCACTGCCCCGTATGATGGACTAACTGTTCAAATCCGGCCGTGTGCCGGTCACGAGGTAGACGACGCTTTCCCCGATATTGGTCGCATGATCGGCGAACCGCTCAATATAGCGGCCAACGAAGCTCAGCTGATTCGCCTGTGAAATCGTGGTTGGATTCTCCATCATGACCGCGAACAGCTCGCGGATGATCTGGCTGTACAAGGCATCGACGAGGTCATCGTCCTTTGCCATCTTGTAGGCGAGATCGACGTTCTCCTGCATGAACGATTGAATGGATTCGTGCGTCATCGTTTGCACGATTTCACCCATCCTCGGCAGATCGATCAATGGCTTGATAAGCGTCTGTCCATCCAGGCGGAGCACGACCTTAGCAACATCTACGGCAAGATCGCCCATACGTTCGAGGTCACTCGCGATTCTGAAAGCAACCAAAATCCGGCGAAGATCCTTGGCAACCGGCTGCTGCGTCGCAATAAGCCGCGAGCCGATGTCGGTAATTTTCTCTTCGATTCGGTTCAGCTCACGGTCCTCAGTGATAATCCGCTTCGCATCGGCAACATTCAACTGCTGAAGTGCGCTCATGGCATCGCTTATCGCCTTTTCAACGCGGTTGCCCATTTCTACGATCAGGTTCTTCAACTCGCCCAGCCCTTGATCGAACTCCTTACGCATCGTCATCATTGGTCACTTTCCCCCTATACCTGTACTGTACGATCTGCTTTCTTATTGTATTAGCCGAAACGGCCGCTGATGTAATCTTCTGTTCGCTGGTCACGCGGGTTGGAGAACAGCTTCTCCGTATCGGCATATTCGACGACTTCGCCATTCAGGAAGAAAACCGTTTGATTCGAAACCCGTGCAGCCTGATGCATGTTGTGAGTTACCATGACAATCGTGTACCGGTCCTTTAGCTCCTGAGCCAGTTCCTCAATTTTCAGCGTAGAGATCGGGTCAAGCGCTGACGTCGCTTCATCCATAAGCAGAATATCGGGCTCAACCGCCAATGCACGCGCAATACAAAGCCGCTGCTGTTGACCGCCGGATAAGCTTTGCGCCGATCGTTTCAGGTAATCCTTCACTTCGTCCCACAACACGGCAGAACGCAGGCTTGTCTCCACGATTTCATCCAGCTTCTGCTTGCTTCGAATACCATGCAGGCGAGGTCCGTATGCTACGTTATCATAGATAGATTTCGGAAAAGGATTCGGCTGCTGGAATACCATGCCGACTTTCTTCCGCAATGTCTCCACATCGACTTCCCGAGAGTAAATGTCTGCGCCGCCGATCTCGATCTTTCCTTCAATTCTCGTTCCTGGAATCATATCATTCATCCGGTTGAGCGTACGAAGCAGAGTTGACTTGCCGCAGCCTGACGGTCCGATGAAAGCCGTGATCGCTTTTTCCGGAATTTCCATCGAGACGTTCTTCAACGCGTGGAAAGTACCATAGTATAAATTCAATTTATCGATCTCGATCAACGATTTCGTCTTTATTTGAGCTGTCATGGGCGTTCTCCTCCGGTAACAAAGACTTATAGTACGACTCCATCTACTACTCGTATCGTAACGGGCGTATGTTAAAAGCGTACACGCGAATTGTAAAGCCAATGTTAAATATAGAAAAACCTCTATCGCATGTTAGGCGACAGAGGTCTTCAGATGAACGAATATACGGGCGGATCCAGCCGCAGCCCAAAATCCATAATAGTAGTAAGAGAAGCTCTATACTAGCATAACTTGAACGCCTGTGTCCCGGAGTTTACGTACCATATCCGGGTCGGCGCCATTATCGGTAACAATCGTATCGATCAGCTGAAGATCGGCGATTTTCGCAAAAGCAATGACTCCGAATTTGGAGGCATCGGCAAGCGCCACAGTTTCCTTGGCCCGGTCGATCATCAGCCGCCGAATTTCGGCTTCCTCTACATGATAATCGGTAATCCCGCTTTCCACCGTCAAGCCGCCTACACCAATGAAGGCTTTATCCGCATAGAAGGCTTCCATGTTTCTGGCCGCAACCGAGCCGGATAACGAATACTCCCCAGCACGCAGCTCGCCACCGCATAAAATCACTTTAGCCGAAGGATGATCTACCAGCTCCATCGCGAGCAGCACCGAATTGGTAATTACCTTTAGTCCGGTTCGCTTCTTCAAATGTCTAGCGAACATCAGGGTAGTCGTACCCAGATCGATAAAGAGGGAATCGCCGTCTTCCACCAGCTCCGCGGCTTTCTCGGCGATCGCTTCCTTCTCATTCACATTGGAGTCGTTCCGAGCTGCATAGGGCGGCTCGAATCCGGCTTTTTGGATGACCGCGCCTCCGTGAACCTTGCGAGCTTGACCTCTGCTCTCGAGCTCATAGAGATCTCTTCGGATCGTTTCACGGGTTACACTGAACCGTTCTGCCAGATCGATGATTTTAACCGTTTGATTGCTTTTCAACAAGGACAGGATTTCTTCTAATCTTTCATCCTGCAGCATGTCCTCCGTCATTCCTTCCTGTCTCAAACAGCAGCTTTACATTCGTAGCGAATTGCTCCGCGGTCTTGGTGACGGTCCCTTTGACCAGGATCATCCCGAGCGAAGCGAGTCTGCCCGTTAACTGCATGTCCATTTGATAGATAATTGATGTCACATGATCCGACATTGGCTCTAGTGTAACCTGCATCCGGTTACGAAACAACCCGGCCAGAGCATGAGCTTGGCCGGTCATCTCGACCTGAAGCGAGCTCATCGGGACCGCTTCCTTCAGCTCACCCTCAGCTGCAAATTTCAGCGTCATAAACTGCACCTTCACGACCATATCTGCCTCGTACTTGTTCGGGCTGGTCATCGTGATGCGTTCTGCGCCAGGCACGCAGCTTGCCAGCTTCTCCGCGTCCATGAAAACATCCCAAACCTGCTCAACCGGAGCATCGATGGTAAACCGACCGTTTATGTTCATATGGATTCTCCTCAAAGTTTTGTGATTACATCGCTTCCGAAGGAGCGATTGAAACAAAACTCACTTCGAATACTTGCGCTTAAGTTTTGTGATTACATCGCTTTCGAAGGAGCGATTGAAACAAAACTTACTTCGAATACTTACGCTTAAGTTTTGTGATTATATATCACTTCCGAAGGAGCGATCGGAACAAAACTACTTCGAAAGCATACGCTTAAGTTTAGTGGTCATATCGCTTCCAATGGAGCGATCAGAACAAAACTCACTTCGGAAGCATACGCTTAAGTTTAGTGGTCATATCGCTTCCGAAGGAGCGATCAGAACAAAACTCGCTTCGGAAGCATACGCTTAAGTTTTGTTGATAAGCCTCGCTTCCACTTTATATCTTCGCGAGCAGGTGATCGGCAACCTCGCTTGCCATCTCGATGGAGCTCGTATGTCCGTCATCGCCAAGCTGTGTGCAGCTTCCCGCCGCGTATACGCGAGGGATGCCGGTAGCTCCGAAGCGGTCGGTTATAATACATAGGGTGCTTTCGTCCCGCTCAACTGGCAGCCCCTTCAGAAAAAAGGTGCTACCGTAACGCCCTTTCGCGAACAGCAGTCTGCTGCAGTTAACACGTTCAGCCTCACCTGTTATAACCGACCGGATCGTAACTCCTTCTAGCTGAGCTGTACCGTGAATATGCTCGATGTCAAAGTCCTCTGCGGATACCTGTATCGTCTCACCTAATCGGTCCGCCAGATATTCGGCCGCCCCGTGTGATCTTCGGTCGGCCATATAAATCATCGTCTTCCCTTCGTCGAGCCGGTAACCTCTTTGCGACAATTCTACAGCCATAGCCGGGGTCATCACACCGGCAGGCCTTCCTCCGGATATCCGCCACGCTTCTCTTGGCTTCTCCATCGCGCCCGAAGCAATTAAGATATAGTCCGTCTGAATCTCCTCGGTTTCGGTTGGCGTTTGAACAAACAATTGATGCGGGGTATCACCGTCTCCTGTGAAGAAACCGACTACCGTCGAACGGGTCATGATCGTATAAGGCAAGGCCGCGCACTCGCTTAACAGCCTCTGTTCTGTCTCGAAAAAGCTGGTTTCAATGTATCCGCGCGTAAATCCGCCGATCACCGGCTGATGTTCAATGAGCAGTACACGCTCTAAGCCGCTCGCATATGCTTTCGCCGCCGCCGTTAGGCCGGCAATCCCTGCGCCTATGATCGTTAAGTTATATTTCATTGTCCCGTCCTCCCGCTTGTCCGGCAATATAGGATTCGCGAAGACCTTTGAGCGGGGCTTCCTCCCCACCCGCCTTCGCCAATCCACGGCTGGCCGTGAACGACTCCATGACATCCAACAGCTTCGGAATGCAGCCGTTCCCTTGGCATTCGCCCAGCATGGCTCCTGTTCGGCGTTTAATCCCGTCCAGCGTGGTTGAGCTCAGCGGCGCAGATAAGGCCCGTTCGATCTCGCCGCGCGTAATGGAGCGGCAGAGGCAGATGATCTCCCCGTTGCTTGCAGCATCGCTCTCTCCAAGCAGATCCGGCAGTTCAAGGATAGCCTCCGACCGCTCAGTCATGATCAAATCCGTGCTGCGAAGGAGCTCTACAACCCGTTCTGCGATTCCCGGTGAGGACGATAGACCGGTTGAACGGATGCCTGCAGCATGAATCAACCGATGGCTTCTTGGCGATGGGCTGATTACGAAGTCACCCGTACTGCAAACAGCCCGCAGCCCGGCAAATTGCCTGATCGTGGTGGCGGATCGGATGCCTGGCAGCAGCTTCTCAACACCGTTCAGTACAGCTTCCATTCCGTCATCGGTCGTGGAACGATCCCATTTATCCTCCTGATCCTCGGCTGTAGGGCCGAGCAGGAATCCGCCGAATACGACGGGCGCAGCCAGAATGCCTTTGGACGATGGCGATGGAACCGGGAGCACAATCTGCGAGATGCCTAGCGTATCTTCGGTCAGAATGAACTGACCCTTTCTCGGCGTTATGACGAAGCTCTCATCCTTAACCATATCGGCGATTTCATCGGACCAGAGGCCAGCTGCATTCACCGCATACCGCGTCCGAATTTCCGAACCGTCCTCCAGCACAATGACCAGATGACTGTCATCATCCGCCGGTTCGATCCGCTCCACGCCTGAACCAAACCGTATCTCTGCCCCATTCAATTCCGCGAGCTGTGCAAAAGCGCGCGTAACCCAGAACGGATCGCAGATGCCCTCTCCTTCGATGACCAAGCCCCCGAGGTTATGTTCGGATACATCCGGATTCATCTCCAGAAGCTCCTCCTTCTCGATATAGCGGACCTCGACTCCGTTGGCCTCGGCATTCGGCACGTAATGCTCGATAATCTTCGCCTTCTCCGTCTCGCTCGCGGCAACCATTACAGCCCCGCAAGGAAGGAATGGGATCTTCAAGGCTCCAATCAACTCCGGCCACAGCTCCCTCGACCGTCGAAGACAGTCGGATTCCACACTGCCTGGTTTGGCATCGAAGCCCGTATGAATGATAGCACTATTGGCTTTGCTTGTACCTTCACACACATCATGCTGCTTCTCCACCAGCATGATACTCATATTGTATAGAGAAAGAGCGCGGACAATTGCGGTCCCAACAACACCGCCTCCGATAACGACAACGTCTCTCAAGCTGTCCACCACAATATTCACCTTCCCATTCCATTGATTTTGCTTTATATTGCATTTTATTGTTTTAGTTTGCTTTTTAATTATAAATGACAGCTTGGTTTTGTCAATCATTAAACAGTGAATTGGAGTGACTGCTCCCACATAATGAAGTAATCGTCTAAAGGTTTTCGCCTTGTCTCCATAACAAAGAAGCCGCTCCGGTAACGAACCCTGAGCAGCTTCTTTATGAATCATCAATTTCACTTTAAACAACCGCTTGCGAAAAGGCCTTCCTATTACTGAACAATCCCATTCGTACTCAGTAAATTATAGATTGCTTGCGCGGCTTCCGCGCGCGTCGCCGTTCCCTTGGGCGCGAACTTATCCGCAGCGCGTCCTTTCATGACGCCAAGCTCTCCTGCAGCACCTACATACTTCGCTGCCCAGGACGAAACCTCACTAGAATCGCTGAACCTGGCTGTGTCGTATGTGCCCAGTTTCTTGCCGCTCCATACTTCATACGCCTTCATCATCATGACGGCCATTTGCTCGCGCGTAATGATTCCGTTCGGGTCGAAGGCCCGCTCGTCTTTGCCATTTACGATACCTGCTTTCGCTGCCGCGGCGATCCCTTGGGCATACCAAGCTTCCTTCGCAACATCCGTGAACCCGCTATCTCCTGTGGCCGTAAGCTTCAACGCCCCTGCCAGCAGCACGGTGAATTCAGCACGGGTTACCTCGCGAGCGGGTACGAAAGCCGTTGCGCTGACTCCCTTAATGATATGCTTCGCCGTCAATTGCTCGATAACGTCAGCAGCCCAGTGGGTTTTCGGGACATCAACGAATGACTTCTTATACTCCAGAATGGCATATTTGCTGAAATGACGAATTTCAGCGGCGAGCTCATCGTCTTCGTAATGGCCGCCGACATATTCCAGTGTACCGTCGTCAGCCAAGTAATAGAGGCCGGACAAGACCGGATTGACCGATGAATCAGCTGCCATTCGAATCGTAACCGGCTGATCGAATTCGGTCAGATTCGTGGCCTTCCCGCTCTTCGACACGAACGCCAGACCGAAATCATAGACCTTGCCGGAGAGAGTAAGCTTCGCCTTGCTGGACGTCTCTCCTTTGGCTACAATAGCTGCCGCATCCGTATCATTCAGCGGTTGAATCAACAGCTCGATGCGGCCGTCCTTCAGATCCCCGGCAGAGAGCTGGCTTACCAGCTGCTGAAGAACTTCAGCTGGCAGGATTAAGGTCAAGCCGCCTGCTTGAATGGCCAGACGGTTCTTACCCAGCAGCTCGGCCGCATTGGTTGGAAGCTCAATACGGTTGGCATCCTCCGATACCGGGATCGTAATAATCCCTTCCTGGGAAGGATTGCGGATATCAGCCGGCTTGATGACATGAACATCCTTGGCCGGCTGCGGATCAACCGAACCGACGAAGCCGCCTCCAACATTACCAGGATTACCGCCTTCATTGTCCTTGACGACCTCGATGACGATCTGGCCGTCTTCTACTATATTTGTGATTTCAAGCTCATTAATCTCATAATAGTAGGGAGATTGGTAGAAATGGCCGCCATAGAGCATGATCTGCATGTCCGTGATGCCTTCTTGAGCCAGAATCGGAAGCTTCTCTGTAAGCGTTCCTCCGGCATTATCCGGATTCAAGCCTTTATAAAGAGGCCAGAACAGAACATTGCCATCCACCACCCACGTTTGGCCATCATGCAAAATTTGCGTCCAATCGGCATCGCCGCTCTTCTTCACCTTAATGGCAAAAGTCGAGACCTTATGATCGGTCACTCCGTCCGGCGCAATTATATGGATTGTGTTGAAACTTTGAGGCTCATTCCACTTCAAATCTATTGTATGAGGGAAATTAAAGTCAGCTATAGCATTAAACTTACCATTCGTGAATATTGTCGAGTAATTACCATCGATTAGCGTGTCCACTGACGTTGAGCCTTCCATCGGTTTATCCAAGGTAATCGATTGTGCCTTCAGTGCAATATTTTCAATGGCTCTCTGCCATTGAAGCGTATATTCTTTGGATATGCCTTGATCGCCGGCCAACTTCACCGTCAAGGTACTCAGACCGTCTGGAAGAGTTGCGATAGCCGTATTTCCAGACGCTACGGACACCCCATTGAAGGTCAGCGTCCCATAGTTATTTTTCAAGGTTGGGGTAATCTCTACTTTGTTCGATTCCATTCCAAGCTCTATTTGATAGGCTTTCTTGGAAGGATCAAAAGAGATATCAATCGGCTTGCCGGTCTTCACATCCTTGATAGCGAGTCCAGATAATACGACATCGCGGATAAGCGTAATATCCTGCACCTCGCCGTTGTCAGGCAGATTATAGAGCTCAAGCTCATAAACGGCATACATGTTCCATTGCTTATAGTACGCATCATTGATCTGAATCCTCAGCTTCTTCGCTCCGCTGACCGCAGGGATGTTCCCATATGCGAACTCTGAGACACCATCCTGGTCACTCTCCCAATTAAACGGTATTCGCTGTACTACCGTCTCCCAACTCACCCCATCCGTTGATACCTGCACGTCGATATCGATAATCCCTTGAAGGAGACCGGATTTAGTATTCATCACGAGGGTGTTGAAATCCTTCGGCTCATCCCATGTCAGAACAATTTCGTGAGGAAACGGATGTGTATCGACATAGCCCTGCATACTGGCATACATGCTGTCATAGCTGCCATCAACCATCTTATACGGACCATAGTTAATAGCACCCTCTCCCGAACGAGCAGCCGATGCGGTAATTTCAGCATAGTCCCGGGCGATATTGCTGCTCTCTTCATTCTTATTGCCCTTTAAGAAATTCAACGTATACTGCTTCTGAGTGACACCGTCGCTAGCCGTAATTAGAAGTGTAATCTTGCTTTTTCCATTTGGAATAATAGCCTTGGCTGCCATACCGCTCTCCATTGTCTTCCCACCGATGGAAAGCGTTCCGCCTGCGTCCAATTGTGTTGGCGTTATCGTAATTTCGGAGGTATCCTCCGGTATCATAATTTGGTACTTCGTCTTGCTGCTGCTAAAGCTGAACGATGGCGCGCCGCTGATGTCTAGGCTTTTCAGCGAGGCATCATAGAGGATCTGCCCGTCATACTTGTGTACTCGGAAAGCATCGAAATACAGATTGGAGCTGTCCCCGCCAGCTTTCATGACCTTGATCTTATGTTTGCCTGGCGTCAGTCCTTGTTGGCTGTAAATCGTAAAGTAGTCATGCTGCACCTTCTCGTAAGCATCGACGATTACCGGTTCGCCATCGTCCACCGATATGGCGATTTTGCCGGAATCCTCATTCTTCTCGACAATAACGTCGATCCCGCTGCCGTAGAATTCATATTCGAGATCGGCGTCAGCGCCGGATGAAGCTTGAACGCTTCCGTTATAGGCAAACTGTCTGATCTTCGGGAACCAGCTGCCTGAGAAGGTAATATCGCCGCTCGCGCTGTCCGTCATATAGGTATTCGAAATTTCTTGCCCCATATATGGACTAACGGCTTGCGGTACCTCTCCAACCGGTTCGCCTGCTGCAGCACGAACCAAATAATCATGCAATGTCTTGATATAACTTGGGTCAAGTGAGTACTTTCTCGGGTCAGCCGGATTAACCACGCTGTCCGCAATTTGTTTGGCGAGATCAGGATTAGAAGCCTTCACGATATCCATCAGCTCATAATCTTCCAATCCATCCCGCTGCGCTTCATAGCGAAGCGAGCTCTTCACGGTCATGTTCTTCTTGTCCGGGTACACGATCGTGGAATCGCCGTAATAGCTGCCCACATACCAGGCATTCCATGCCCAGTGCAGATGGCCCGTCACACCCTCCTGATTCAAGTTCCAGAACAGTAACCGTCCCGTTAAGGTAGGCTGCGTCCAGAACCGGTTCAACCATGGCGGCTGATTGACATCGCAGGTATAAACCCACATATCTTTGCCAGCCTCTTGCTCGGCTTTGTATAAACCTTTCTTCGCCTGGAAAGCCGGAGTCAGCGGAACCCATACATCCACGTATGATTTGGTGGCATCGTTCATCAGCACGCCGTTCGGATCGGCATCCATCGTCTTGAAGTCCGGTACATCTTGCTTAATCTGACGTGCGATATACGTCCAATAATTGCGGTCCTTATCCGCAATAGGCTCATCCCGGATATGCTGGTACCACGTAAATCCGTCCTCATTGAGCCAGCCCTTCTCCTCCAGATGGTCGTGCAGTGCCGTCATATAATTTCTCACATAAGCATCGGTAACGGGCATCGAGTCTGCCGCAGGCAAAGCCCCGCTCCATACCTCTGCACTCGGCTTCTCCTCCGGCGGCATGTAGTTCAAGGAATGTATGAGATGCGTGTTGGCAAAATGAGTCATCCCTTTATCGATGAAGGTTTGCACATAACGGTCAAATACGGACCAATCAATCGATTCGGGAATGCCATCCTTAAATTCGGATAGATATGTACCTTTCGCTTGCAGCAGCAGATCCGTCCGGAGCCAGATCATATTCTGCCTGTAATCTGTCATAACGGTGGCGAATTCATCCAGCAGGTCAAACCATTCGTCGCTGTACAGCGGAACATCGTAGTATTTTTCACCGACATCATACATAGCTTGTGGATTATTGCTGTCCCAAGTGAGGCCATCCCATGTAAATCCGTTGGTCATGGCCCATTGATAATTGATAAACTCCGAATCCGAGAGAGCCGGAATTTCAACATTGCTCACCTCGACCTGGATCGGTATTTGAAACGTTCCCAAGGTCGTGTTCAAGCTAATCAACCCTTCATAATGGCCCGGCGCCGCCGCGGAAGGTACATAGTTGGTTATAAAAATAGGCTGCGTGGATTGCGCGGCAACCGTGATGGAAGCTTCATTAGAGAGCGGGTCCGGTATATCGGATAGCGGATAGATGGGGACCCCTGCGGGCATGAAAGCATTGTCCTTCACTGTATCCGGCAGCTCGTATTCGACAAAATGATAGCTAAGATTCCCGGCTTCGATCAGGTCTCCGGCTGTCGTGGTTAGGTCGGTAAATTCGACCCCGTTAATCGTGAAGCCAGCATCGCTTCGGATTGCGATTTGTGCGCTTTCGTATTCATTCTTAGCTGAAACGAGGGATATGCTCTTATCAGGCAGCGCGGGTATCGTGCTGCTCCTGAATACCGTCTTCAACGGGTTTTCCACCCATACGTCAGCAGCCGCTTCCTCGGCATGTGCGATAGAACCGCCCCCTGCAATTGGTACGACGGATATGAGAACGCTTACGGCAAGAAACAAGGAAAAAAACTTTTTTTTCATTTCCCTTACTTTCATTCCTCTCTTAAGGAACCAGCCAACCGTTCCGGTTTTGGTTGCACAAGCCGTGTAAGCGCGCTTTACACAAGCTTCACACATCCATCATATAGCTGAGGAATTGGCGCCAACAATATAAGATTCTTTACTTGCTTCTGTTTTGTTTACTACTTTAGGCAAGCAGTCTCCCGATAATCCTGAGGGGTGGTCCCAATCATCTTCCGGAAGAAGGAGGTGAAGTAGGAAGGGGATTCAAACCCCAGCTTCAGCGCGATTTCGCTAACCTTCATCTGTGTCTGGCTGAGCAATCTCACCGCCGTTTCAGATTTGGTTTCATTAATATATTCGGACAGGTTGCGGCCTGTCAGCTGCTTATAGAACCGGGATAAATAAGAGGGATTGAAGTAGACGACCTCGGCGATTCGGGCCAGAGAAAGATCGCCGCCCAAATTGTCATTGATGAAACGATGGATGCGCTCGACGATCAGGTTCTCGCTCTTGGCCAGCTGTTCTTGCTTGATCCGGCAGATCGACTCGCTCAGCCGAAGCATTCTCTCCTCGACCGACTCCCATTCTGTCGGCGCCTCTAAGAATGGAATACTTGGCATGCGAAGCTCCGGCTCAAGGCTGTTACTATGTTGAATGCCGTTCATATACGATAGGAATGCGAGGATCAGCCGATAATAATTCTCCATCCCGATCGTGTAGCTGCATGCGATATCAAGTTTAATTTGCTGGACCAATTCAGAGGTGAGCAAGGCCGCCCCTGATACATCGCCAGCGTCCAGCCGTTTCTCAAGCGCGATGAGTTTGTTGTTCATGACCGTCATGCTCGTTCCGCTAAGCTCTCTGGCCTCCCGCTTCGCCCCATCATCGGCTGTGCCCAAGTCAACGATCGCCATCGGCTGGCCTGTCACGGCATATTGCTTGAACACGTCCTTTATGCGTTCGAATTCGCCGCTGATCTCCTCCCATTGGAGAGGACCGCGGCTAACGATGAAGGAGACGGAGACGCCGAACTCCTCACGGCAGCTGCTCTGAACGGGCTCCAGCAGGCCCTTCGTATAATCGATGATGCCCCGCCAATCGATGCTTCCGCCTTGTTCAACAAACCGGTCCGCATCCTGAGCCGGTTGAAGAAACCATACGGATTCCGCGCGATCCAGATGGATTGCCTCTGCGCGAAGCTGCTTAGGAAGACGATCAGCCAGTAAATTGCGAATGAACCATTGAACCTCTGATTTTATCCGATTCGGCACCTTCTCCTCCAAGCGGTCCACCCGGGCGGCAATTAAGATCAGAGGCTCCGGGCTGTTGATCTGCAGAGATAACGATTCGATTCCATGTCTTCCCCATGTCTCATCCACCTCCTCGCCAATCAGCAGCGCTTCCAGATATTCCTTCTTGAGCAAGGATTCTGAGGCCGCAAGCTTCAGCTCCGCCAGCTCCAGCACCGTTTTGGCCCGGTATTCGTCATCGATCTTGGTTAGTGCGGTTTGTACTGCCTCGTGAATGATTTCAAGCCCTTCCGTCTTCAAAATATACGAATCGACATTCTTCTGAATGGCCTTATGCGCATACTCGAAGTCGCTGTAGCCCGTGAGCAGGATGATCCGGCAAGCCGGCCAATAAAACAGCACATCGTCAATAAGCTGCAGTCCGCTCCTGCCAGGCATGCGAATGTCGCTAATGATGAGATCAACCTTCGTCTTCTTTACAATATCGAGCGCTTCACTCGCCGAATAAGCCTTGCACAGGTCAAGCTCAAGGTCTTCCATGTCTTGAAAGAACTGCATCAATCCGTCCACAATAGCTGGCTCGTCATCAACGATCAACATCCGGTACATGGTCTACCCCTCCATATCGTAAATGAGAATCTCCGCCTTTAATCCGCCGAGCGGGCTGCGGGAAACAAAGACACCGCTTTGCTTGCCAAACCGGAGTTGAACACGTCTGCACACATTGAATAGTCCCGTTTTCTCAGCGATCAGTGACGTGTTGGCAAGCTTGCTCTGCATCTCTAGCAGCTGCTCATCCGGTAGTACATTGCCATCGTCTTCAACATAGATGGATAACCGGCTGCCGGAATAGCTCACCTTCATCACAATCATTCCTCTTCGCCTGCCGTTCTCAAAGGCATGCTCGAACGCATTCTCGACGAGCGGCTGCACAATGAGCCGTGGAAGCTCGAGCGATTGACAGCTTTCCGGCAGCTCTTCCGCCTCCACCACGATCCGGTTCGAGAAGCGTATCCCCTGAATCTCGCAATAATCCAAGGCATGGCGGTATTCTTCGATTAGCGGAACGTCGTCCTTCCCGCTGCGGGTAATGAATTGATAATAGCTGCCCAGCTTCTGGGCCAATAGCGAGGCTCCATCCACATCACCGCTGCGGCAGATCATATAGATGTTAAAAAAGCTGTTGTATAAGAAGTGGGGATTGATTTGGGATTGGAGCTGCTTGAACTCCGAGTGCTGGAGCGCGAGCGTCTGCTCGTAATTCTCATGAATGGAATGCTTGAGCTTGCTGACCATACTGTCGAAATTCCGGTACAAATAACCGAATTCATTATCGTTGTTGCCCTGCCGCATACCGATCAGATTATCCGTCTCCAATTTCTTGAATGCCTTGATCAGCTTGAGGAGCGGTCTATGAATCATCACATTGACGGAAAAGGAAAACATGACCACTATGGCGAGGGATACGAGCGAAAGCACGATCAGCCACACGTTGAACATGCGAAGCGGCCCCGTCACTTCATCCTGATTCATATAAGCGTTCAGGCTCAAACCGAGTGCGCTGATCGGGATCTGTGTCACCATATAATCCTCATTCTCCACCTTCAGCATATAGTGGTTGCTCGACTGCGGCGTTTCATTCCTTATTTCAGCCGATGCTCTGATCTGTTCAACAACTGGATCGGCTGCACGGACGGAAACCACACTGTCATTCTGCCCATCCATGAGCAATGCACCCGAATCATCGTACAGCCCCACAAGCTTGGAGAGCGTCTCCGTTAGCTTCGGGACAGACAGCTCCATATAGACGATAATACTTCGGTTATTGACCGGTTCGATGAAAAAAAGCCGTCCATCCTTCATAAAAATCGGCTGCGCGGGCTTTTGAGAAACAAACCGGGATATCATCTTAAAATCATTGTTTGGCAGCTTCATAATGCCGCCTTGCGTCGAAATGGTTCTGCCATAGGATCTGACGTACACCCCGACATTAACCAAATAATCACTGGAATCCCGGGCAGCGAATAGACGATCCTTCACACGGTTGATCCGTTCAAGGTCATCGAATCCGTTCAGCAGTCCCCCTAGGAAGCTCATCTTCAGAAGGTCGGAATCATTCGCCAGCTGAAGCTGCAGCCTCCGTACGAAGGTGAACTGTTCATTGAGCTGATCGGAATAGAACTGGACATTAGATGAAATCGAATTAGTGAAGCCCTTCTTCATGAACGAGAGGCCCCACATGTTGATACCTAAGCTGATCAAGTATACCGGCACGAGCATCGCCACAAAGACGATAATCACCCTCTGATACACATGCAGCTTCGACAGCTTAAGGTTAGCCAGCTTCCTCACCTGTTCCTCCCCCTTACTAACGCATACTTATTGCATGCGAAGCGCATGATGTGACTTTTGATGAGACTATTCGACTCGAAGTGAGGAAATCCTATCCTAATGGCCAAATCGCATAAAGAAAACCCTCCAACAACCGAGGGTCTCTTCCTATTCATTATTCTTTTACACTGCCGACGGTAATGCCTTTAACAAAATATTTTTGCAAAAACGGATATACCAGCATGATCGGCAGCGCACCCAGAAAGATCTGGGCGGTCCGCAGTGTCTTCTCACTTAAGTTCTGCAGCGCGGATAAATCATCGATCGTAATCGACTTCACATTAATCGCCGTAACCAATGTCGCCAGATAGGTTTGAAGCGGATAATTGGCGGGAGAATTCATGTAGATCATCCCATCGAACCAAGAATTCCAATGCCCGACGATAGTAAACAGACCAATGGTAGCAATGGAAGGCAGGGATACCGGCAAATAAACTCTCCACAATATCGACCAGTGTCCCGCTCCGTCGATCTTCGAAGCTTCCTCCAGCTCCCGCGGAATTCCTCTGAAGAAATTAAGCATCATGACCATGTTCCATACATTGAGCGCACCGGGCAGAATAAGCGCCCAGATCGTATTCATGATACCGGTCTCTTTCACGATCATGTAGGTCGGGATCAGTCCGCCGCCGAAGAACATCGTTACCGCGAAGAACCATACATAACCCGTCCGGAACCGGAACTGCTCATTCGTCTTAGACAGTGGGTATGCCGTCAAGAATACGAGCAACATGTTGATGATCGTCCCCAGGAAGACACGCTGCACAGAAATTCCAAGAGACTTGATGAACTCCGCCTTCTGCCCCAGAAACTGATACGCATCCAAGGTGAAGCCGATCGGCCACAGCTTCACCTGACCGGACGAAGCCGCCGCATTGGAGCTGAGCGATACGGCCAGCAGATGAACAAAGGGAACGATAGACAGCAGCATAATACCAATTAAAAGAGGAATATTGATGGCAATAAAAATTTTTCTGCCAAGCGGTAGTTTATACGACATGTGCGTCCACCCGCCTTCTTAAAAGATTCGATAGTTTGTGAGCCGATAGGCCAGGTAGTATGACAATGACACTAACGCGACAGAGATGACCGATTTAAACAGCCCGACAGCTGCGGCAGGCGCGTACTGCTGATCGAACAATCCGAGCCTGTACACGAAGGTATCGATCACATCGGCGCTTTCGTATACGGCCGGATTATACAGAATGAGAATTTGTTCGAAGCCTGCATTCAGCACCCCGCCCAGACTTAACGTGCACATGAGAATGATGATCGGGGCCATTCCCGGCAGCGTAATATGCACCATCTGCTTCCATTTTCCCGCCCCATCCACTTCCGCCGCTTCATACAGGTTGGCATTAATGCTGACGATGGCAGCCAGGAAGATGATCATGTTATAGCCCATACCCTTCCACACATCCGAGCCGATAATGATGCTGACGAACCATTCGTTGATCCCCATGAACATGATCGGCTCCACGCCTACGGCAGATATAAGGCCATTGACCGGACCTTTAAGCGAGAAGATTTCAATCAGCACCCCGCCGAGCACCGCCCATGAGAGGAAGAACGGGAGGAAGATGCTCGTTTGGATGAGCCGCTTGAACCAGTTCTTCGTAATTTCATTAAGAAGCAGGGCTAGAATCAGCGGGATGAGCAAGCCGAATGCAATTTTCATGATGGAAATAAAGAATGTATTCCAGAGCACTTGCGTAAAGTCCGGCAGGTTAAACACATACTCAAAGTTCTTGAACCCGACCCACTCGGATTTGAAGAACCCGAGCAGCGGCTTGAATTTCTGAAACGCCATAACAATGCCAAGCATAGGTCCGTATGCATATATCAGTGTGACAATAATACCCGGCACGAGCATGAGATGCAGCGGCAATTCCGCCCTCAGCCTGCGTTTATTCGTTGTTCGTGTATTCACGGATGCAGGTCCTCCATACAATGAACTCATTCTTTCACAGCATTCTCGGCATACCAGGCATTCACTTCATCGGTGATATCGTTTCCTCCGAGCTTCTTCCAGCTGTCGGCAAACTTATCGAAATCCGTTATCGGAGCCGATCCCATAATGATTTTCGTAAAGGTCTCGATCATAAGCTTATTCAGCGACGCGCCCTTCTCCAGCATCGTTGGCGTCGGCGGTCCGTAATATTCGTTATAGACGGTGTGCTTCTCATCCACGACCTTCTTCGATAACCCTACGCCGCCGTCCCTTGCTCCCCGGCTGTACCACATCCCCCAAGCGGCATTGTCCTTCGGATTCTCGAAGAACTTCTTCGCGTTGGTGAAGACAGATTGGGCTTCGCCCGCTCCTGGAAAGTCATCGGGCAGGTCGAGCTGATCCTGCTTGGCATCTATGGCGTCGCTAACCTTCGCCATGACCTCATCGAACATCTTCGGATAATAGAACCTTGGCTGGAACCACAGGTAGATGTAGCCGTTCTTCGCTCCCTTGAAGTCCGGCGATTCCTTGACGGCATATTTCGGCTTAGACAATTCCAGATAGAAATTCGCCATCTTAATCGCGGCTTCGGGATGCTTCGCTTTCTTATTCACGACAAGAATGGAGCTGACGGTTCTCGAGATAAGCGTCTTCCCTGGCGCACTCCCATCCAGCGACGGCAGCATGAGCGGAATCCACTCCGCCTTCGGGTCATTGTCCTTATTCAGGTTAAGCGGCCAGTTCGGATACCACCATTCGCCGAATGCAATTCCGACCTTGCTCGCAACTATATCCTCGCTTGCCTTGTTCTCATCCCTTAAGGCAAACTCCTTGTCCAGAATGCCGTTCTTATACCAAGACTGCATGCGAGCCAGCGCCGTCTTCGTCTCTGGCTGAACTTCACCTGCGACCAGCTTCCCATCTGCATCCTTAATCCAAGCTCCGGGATAAGCTCCGTGGCTGTAGAAAGCGCCCCTCGCGTCGAAGCCCCAGCCGAGCAGATTTTTGTTGAAAACGATGCCATAAGTATCGTCACTGCCATTCTGATCCGGGTCGTTCTTCACGAAGGCCTCGGCAACCTTCTCCAGCTCGTCTATCGTGGTTGGAGGCTGCAGCTTCAAATTTGCCAGCCAGTCGGAGCGGATCCAGACGATCTGTACAACGCCTTCGCCGCTCGTTGCGACGCCGAGCAGCTTGCCGTCTGTCGTCAGGCTCTTAAGCGCGAAGCCGTTATCCGCTTCAATCGTTTTCTTCAGAAGGGGCGAGGCATAGTTCTTATAAGCATCCGTCAGATCGGCGAGCACATCCTGCTCCTTGAACTTTTCATAGGTGTTGTAGTCAATCTGCATGATGTCCGGCAGGTCGCCCGAAGCGATGGCGAGGCTGAACTTCTGCTCGAACTGATCCGCGGGTACAGACCATTCATATTTCAGATCGATATTAAGCATTTCTTTCAAATCCTTCAGATAGCCGTTCGTCTCCGGCGTGACGCCCTTCAGCGCATCGCCTTCTTCAGGTGCGCGATACGCCAATACCTGCGTGACGGTGATCGGTTCTTCATATTTGCCAAGGGGATCCTGCGGTCCCGAATCCGATTGGTTACCGCTGACATTAGACCCCTTATTCGCCGATGGATCATTACCCTGCTTCGAATTATTGCCGCCTGCATTGTCGTTCCCGCTGCATGCAGCTAATGCCACTATCAGCATGATCATCACAATCAAACTTGCTGTCGTTCGTCTCATCTTCATCCTCCTAAAAGTGTTGAGGGTTCTTTGCTTTTCGAAAGCGCGAAATAATTCAAAACTTGCATCGGATGCCCACGCTCAGTTGTCGATCTACATCCAATCCTGTCTATCTTCTATCGTAATTCCCCGCCCCTCCGGCAACAATATAAAGATCTTTACTTGCTTTCGTTTCATTTACTAGTTGAAGCTGCGTCCATACAGTAACTTCGAGTAAACGAGGAAAACCCCTTTGTAGAAAGACCGAAATTGTATATATTGAAGGAACAGCCTATATGTATACCAGATGATTAAATTCTCGAATGAGAGGGAGTTATAGAATGGATAAATTCAATCCAACAACACAAGAAAGCGATCTTCCCAAGATCAGCAAGCCAGCTACACGTAATCTCGCAGAGGCCGGGTATTACAAGCTTGAACAATTTACAAAGGTGACTGAAGCTGACATTTTGAAGCTGCATGGCGTAGGACCGAAGGCTGTGAGAATTTTGAACGAAGCTCTTAAAGAGCGAGGACTGTCTTTCGCAAAAAAATGATGCACCCGTTTCGGTACGAACAGCCCGAAGCCGCTTGAAAATTTGCTAATACCCGTAAATACAATCTTACCTGCTCCACTCCTCAATTTTAAATAAAAAGAGGCTTCCCGTCCTAGATAAGGACGGGAAACCCCGTGGTACCACCTCAATTAGCCCGTTCATAACGGACTCGCTTAGACGGATCCAAACCGTGCATGAATACGCGTCTCTTGTAACGATGAGACTCCTCACAATGTAATCTTTACATCTTCACTGCCATACACTCCGCCGCTCCGTCTAACAGAGCGGGACCGGACATGTGCAATTGAATGTTATCGTTATCGGGGTCCACCAAGAATCGAACTTGGAAAGGCAATGACGCCACATCGAACACATCTTGATTCGGCTTAGGCAGCAATGCCGTATGGGTCCATACCTGCGGCAATCCGTCCACGATCAATTGACCCGAGTCCCATTGAACGGTACAGATCTGAACGAAACCACTCGCATCGGTGAATCTATAGCTTCCCGCAAAACGCTGCAGACTAGGGTCGGAGTGAGGGAGCGCCTCCTCTGCTTCGATTCCGAGAAACTCCATAATTCGACGATAATAGTCCATCCAGTCTCCCCTATGGTTCTCTATGCGAAGCTTGTGAATATGCAGCGAGTCATAGAGACTTTCCATGATTGCCCGATAATCTTCCCAATAAGTGACCATCCCGTCAAAACCGCTTAAACCATGAGTCTTTCCGTATTTCGACTGCGAAACCCTATCGAGCATATGCTTCTCTGCGTCGCTGCCTCTTCTCTGTATAATGCTGCTTAATGCGGCACGAAGATCATCTTGATAGAAATAAATAAGGCATGGGTTCAACCCTCTGATGATCACTTCAACTTCCTTGACGTAATCCATGATCTCATCTTCCGGGACATTATAGGGAAACAGGCTCCAGGTCAAGTAACCTAGCAAACAACCGTCGATGATGATGATTTCTTCCGATGCCGCGACATGTTCGGCAAACTGCTCCCAGCGCCTCAGCGCTCTTACAATAACGTCGCGATAATTACCGCCTGATAGATCGTTCACCGTCTGCTGCGCCGAAGCCGCATCAGTAAATACATAGACAGGGTGTCCCAGCTCTTCTTCATACCACCACTTGTGGGGAAAGCTGAGCTGACCGAACATACGCGATATGAACTGAGCTGTAGAGGATTTTCCCGAACCGGGAATGCCCTCAATGCAAATCAACTTTGTACCCAGCAATGCCACCACTTCCTATCGGGTTCAATATTCATAAACTTTCTCGTCGTTTTTCACGGTGTGAGAAGTTTCCTACGAATCCCAATTAGTTATCTGATCGAACTCTACTTGAAATAATTCCTTATGTGGAAGCTCCCTCGGTCTTGAGAAATCTATATATAATATTTGCGATACAGTTGGTCTTTTCCGCCAATTTCATATCAGTACAACCAAACCAATGATAACATAATATGTAAAAATAATGATTCCATTTCGGTAATTCCATATCACATTACAAAGGACTGCCTCGCGGCAGCCCATATCAATTTCCGATATCAAACACTACCTAGCATAAGTCCAATAAAACAATTCCGAATCTTGACGGTCAATTTGGAAGCCTAACTTTTCGAGTACATGCTTTGAACTGATATTATCCCGTTCACATCGAGCGGTGATGCATTTGACCGAATTCTGATTCGAAGCCCAGTTTAATAATTGTTGGGATGCTTCATAACAATAACCTTTGCGACGGTAGATTTCATTAATGGCAAAACCGATTTCAATGCTGCCGTCCGGATCAGGATCACCCAAGAAGCCAATACCGCCAACGATTTCTTGGGTTTCCTTCGCCACAATGATCCAAGAGTCAAATCCCCTTGTCCCATTATTAGTAATCAACATCTCCCGAAAATAAGGCAGCGCTTCAGAAAAATCAGGCCCCGGCCATTCACCGTTGGTTTTGTACCCTAAGGCTTCAATTGCTCGCACATCCCGCTGGGCTGCCGCATCGATTAAAGAAAGATCAAGCGTCACTAACAACAGTCGATTCGTTTCAAGCTTCATATATTGTTCACCCTTCTTTTAGAATAGTAGACTTCCATTCATGCATTCTTACATGCATTCGTTCTTGGTCTCACCTCCCTTCTAAGAAAACCAAAAAGGCGGAGAATGAACATAGGTTCATTCTCCGCCTTCCATATAGGGCAATCCTTACTTATGCCTTGAATAAAAAAAGTGCTGAAATCAGCACGGATCAAGACGCAGCAAGGATATACTACCCTAGGCTTCAATAGACTCCGTTGTTCTTAACCAATCACATCGTAGAAGAATCCACACAAAATAAACATAGCCGATCAAGGCTATATCATGGAATTAGCTTCATTACGGTTATGAGATTACTTCGTTAAGAACAACAAATCTCTCCTTAGAGTAGGAATGACCCTATTATAGACATTCACGGTATCCGGGTCAACACGGCCATATACATAGAACACGTTCAACTCCGCTGTCATAGAGAACCCACAATAGAGTACCACATCCATAAGAAAAGGAACGGAATACAACAGGCAATGAGCAGGATGATGACAATAGCCTTGTTTCTAAGCTGCTTCCTCATATGCAATTCCTCCAGGCTGCAAGAATACGAACTTAGTTAATAGACGATTTACCGGCAGCCTTTGTTGCTTCATTCATTCTCTCTCATACACAGCGAAAGCTGCCAATCCCTAATGTGGTCCGCATCCTTCTTTGTCAGCCCGTATTACTCTACAACTTGAAAAGATGTCTCCGCCATCGGCAATTCCATGAATGTGCAGTATCGTCGTGCCGTCTCCAGGATGCGATCTGCCTGATCCTCATGAGGTGCAAACAAGTTGAATTCCATATCAATCCCTTTTTTCTTCATGGTACGCTTCCATAGGCCAGCTACTTGTCCGTCAATGAGGATGGTTGGCATGAATACGCCGTTATTGCCGGGAACAATCTTACTTGCATACTCCGCCCGCAGCACCGCACTGCGGTCCTTATAACCAAGAAGATGCTCATCAAATCCAGGGAGCAGATAGACTGTCGATTCGGCATCGACAGATCCTGCCCGTGACTGTCCGCCTTCCCAGTACACCTGATCGTTTACCTTCTTCGACACCAATCGGAATTGTACAGCTTCAACACCACGTCTTGCATCCGTCAGCGTAATACCTGCCCACCAAGCAAAATCATGAACGGTTGCAGGCCCGTGACTGGTGAAATATCGTTCAGCGAGCACAGCAAGCGATTCGTCCATAGACAGCTCATTGGCTTGAGGCACCCACTCATCCAGCAATACAAAGGTTTGCTGCTTGCCATCCCTCGGCCCCAGACAGATGTGGCCTGACTGGCCCAAATACCATAGAAGGTGATAGCCGCGCTGCCTGCTGATCCCCTCGTCCTCCAGCAATTGCATGAGAACAGGGCGGGATATCCGCCGCCCCCCTTGCATGGCATCATAGGAAATCTGCCTGGCTCGTTCAATGATCTCCTGATTTAGTTCCAATTGCTCCAGTCTTCGGTTATCCTGCTTAAGCAAACGAGAAGCCGATATCTTCAGCATCCATCTCATATCCGCTGGCGGCACAAAATGTATCGTTCCGCGCATCGACCATGTCAAGACGATCTTACGATCTGCGATGGCTTGCTCGATATCCGTTACGGTTGCAGCTTGCATACGAAGACCGATAGCCCACAGGGCTTGATGATAATCCTGTGCTTGCATAGCGCCTAGCTGCGTTACGACTTGCTCGGGACTGTCCAGTCTCCCGCCGTTAATGCGCAGATTAAGCAACCGCTGATATGGAATATTTGGATTGTGTTCCTTCATGTACTGCCCCCTAACAGGAATATTGAGCACCTCCGAATCGAGAAGCACGGAGCAGCTGCTCTCTCCACTATTTCTAAAGGCGTACGCCTGTATCGTCAACAGTTAACGCGGTGGTGCGTGCCATCATTTCAAACCAGCGGTTTTTGTTATTTACTATTGTATTCATTTTACTACAGCAACCCTGACAACTGTATGTCAGGGTAGTGAGATCAAAATTATTAAGGAGAAAAAATAGCCGCTAAGTCGAAGCCATTTTTTATATCGTCGGCCTCCAGCCACAGCAAACTTATGCAAAACGATTTACTATTCGCTGCAAAATACCCTAATCCTTTTTATGACATTAGCGGATTGCATTAAACCCACACAAAAACAACCAATGGACGGATATTACGATATTGTATCCATGGACTTCCAAATTAAATCCAATTACAATCCTCCTGAATGGGTATATCCACCATTCTTTCGTAAACCCATCGCACGGAAGGGAGTGATCGGCATCGCGGGTAAGTCGCGGTATCGCGGGTGAATCAATGCTTTCTGTCCATAAGCACGGTACACATGCAAAAGTCCCAACATCCTAGGGAAGGTGGTTTTTCATGATTCAAACCCTGTTGAAAAGGCTGGCAAGTGTTGGAGTCGCCATGAGTGTTATGCTGACGACGGTGGTTGTGCTGCCGATTACGGCCAACGCAGCTTCGGATGTCACGGTCAATTGGAACGACGTTAAACAAGAGATTGACGGATTTGGGGTATCGCAGGCAGGCTGGTCAGATGCAATTTATGATTTATCGGAGCCTGTACGAAGCCAGGTCATGGACCTGCTGTTCACGCAAGAAACCGGTATTGGAATATCCATTTTTAGAGGTGAGATTTTCCCGCAGTTCAACCCATCGCCCGGGACGTATAATTTCAATGCCAGGCCTGACCAGGTTTGGGTGATGCAGCAAGCGAAAGCTCGAGGCGTCGATAAGATTATCGCAACCAGCTGGAGTCCTCCGGCATGGATGAAAACGAATAATTCCACAACGAATGGCGGATTCCTCAAGTCCGAGAACTATGGTGATTTTGCCCTCCTCATGTCGAAGTTCATTAAGGAATATGATCAGCAGTTCGGGATCGACCTGTACGGGGTTTCCTTAACGAATGAACCCAACTCGATGACCTTCCTCTCCTGGAATTCCAGCGAATGGAATTCAACCAACATCCAAGTATTTTTGAAGGATTACCTCAAGCAAGCTATGATCAATCAAGGCGTACAAGACACGAAAGTCATTGCCGGCGAATCTTCGTGGTGGTCGGAGGATTTGGTAAAGGACGCACTCGATGACCCCGCTTCGGCAGAACGGATCGACATTGTTGCCGGTCATAACTACCCCGTCCCGGTTGTGAACGTGGAGCTGCCTACCACTCCTTTTACCAAGGCTGCTTCCAAAGGCAAAAAAGTATGGATGACCGAAGTCTCGAAGGTGGACTCCTATGATCCGGGAATGACATCCGGGTTAAAATTCGCTAGACAAATTCATGATTTCATAACGAAGGCCAATGTCAACGCCTGGATGTACTGGACTGGAGCAATTCCAGGCAACAATGATGAAGGATTAATCAATGTGTACAAGGACACGAATACCTATCAATTGACGAAGAGATACTATGCTTTCGGTAATTTCAGCAAATTCATTAAACCTGGCTATGTTCGAATAGGCGCTCCGGACAATCCCCAAACAGGCGTATTTACTTCAGCTTATAAAGACCCGGCTACAGGGAAATTCACGATTGTTGCAGTCAATGACAGCGACAATACAGCCGAACTGAACTTCCTGCCGAGCGGATTTACAGCCGGGAAGCTAACTCCCTACATTACCAACAGCGAATTGAATATGGCGAAGGGGCCGAACGTCCCGCTGTCGGGCGGCAAGTTCAAGACGCTGATTGCACCTAAGAGCGTCGTAACATTCGTCGGGGAGAATGGTTCTTCAGCCGACCCTGCGGGACAGACATTGACCGACGATCTGAACAATTGGACCAAAACAAGCTCACATACGGGCAACCTCGCATTCGATTCATCCAACAGCTTCTTATACTTCAATAATGACGGCTCGCGGGTCAAACGGACAACAGGAACCACGGAAAGCTTTGTTTATAACCTCCAGAATATTACCAACTTCACGGCAACCCTGTATCACGCCAGCGTTTGGAATGGTGTAGCCTTCTACACGTCTCCCGACAATGTGAACTGGACGCCTGTCGTGCATATCAGTACGCCGGGTGTCTACACCTTGGGCCAGTGGTACAGAAAAACCTATTCGCCTCTAAGCGCATTGCCTGCAGGCACTCAGTATCTGAAGGTCGAGTTGTCCGGCTCCGATTCATGGGAGAAGCAGGTTTCCAAGATGGTCATTAATTACGCTCCTTAACGACGCTCTATGCAGATGTAACATGAGATCCGCTAATGCAGCGGATCTTTTTGTCTATAACCCCTTCGCCCGTTGTGTTCTCTAATAAACGACAATGACTGCCGATTCGATCGGCAGCCCGTTGTCTTCGTATTCGTTCCATTTAGTTTGCATTCGTAGTTGTGGTGGTCGTGGCCGCATTAGACACGTCCGCTTCAGCCGGCTTGTTCTTCTCCTTCGCCTGCTCCCGATCCATGATTTGCTGACCTCGGGTCTGCACCAAAGCGAGTGCCTCATCAAGCGACTTCTTACCATCGAATGCACCCTTCAGCTCTTCCTGGCCGACCGTCATAAACTGCATGAAGAACTCTTGCGGCAGCTTCTCGTAGTCCTTATAGATGGATGATTGCGCCGGCTTCAGACTATAGAACGCTTGCATATTGTGATTACCGTCGTCTTTCAAATAATTGGTTCGGACCTGAAAACCGCCATTTTGAACTTTCGAAGCGACTCTCGCATACTCCTCGCCGGTTACATAGCTGACAAAATCCTTGGCCGCTTCCGTGTTCACGGATTTTGAATTAATCGCAAAAATTTGGTTGAACGACATATTCGGGCTCGTATCCGGACTCTCCGGATTGACAGGGACGGTGACGATATCCCAGTTTTGGATCGCCTTATCCTTCACTCTCGTCTGCGCTTCCTTGATATTGTCCATAAAATAGGCGCCCTCGAGCTTCATCGCCGCCCTCCCGGATATGAAAGGATCGCGCAGGAGATAGTCCTCATAGGTTTGATTAGAGCCGCTCATGCCATTGGGATCCTCCGTGTATAGAGCGCCGGATTTCAATCCCTTCCATGCACTCTGAAAAACATTCTTCCATGCTGACGTATCTATGGTGACCTGCTTGCTCGTGGCGTTAACCATGCTCAGATTCTGTGAAGCACCTATCATCGTTCCCAATTGATAGAGATCACTATTATATCCCAAGCTGAGCCCATAGACCCGCTTATCCTTCGCACCGTCAGTAGGGAACCGCTGTGCCAGATCAAACAGCTTGTCCCAGCTCATCCGATCCTCCGGCAGCGTGATACCATACTTGTCAAACAGATCCTTATTATAGAAAATCGCCTGACTATAGAAGTTCGAGGGTAGACCGTATATTTTCCCCCCGCCAATTTCCTTTACGTAGTCAATAAGGCCGGGAATCAAAGTCTCCTTGTTGTAATCTTTATCTTCCACCAGTGTATCCAGCTCAAGCAGCTTACCGTCCTCGGCATATTGGGTCAACTGCTCCGTTGAAAGCATGAGGACATCCGGCTGCTCCTCTGCAATAAATTTATCAAACTCGGCTTTCATATCCTTCTGCGGATCAATCGGACCCGTTTGTTGTTGGGTAACGACTGTAATATCCACCTCCGGGTGAAGCGCGGAATAGACCATACCCAGCTGGCTATAGAAGGATCTTTCATCGTAATACATCACCTTCAGCGATGAGCTTGCTTCCCCATTCTGTGAACCGCCGCCAGAGAAACTGCAGCCCGACAATACAACAGACATCGTTAAAGCACCAATCAAACCGATACGTTTGTAACCAAAGCCTTTCAATCCATCCACTCCATTTCCAGTATAAAGTAATATTTACCAATTCTATCATTCTAACACAGTTATCCCGCCTGACCCTAACTTTAGCTATATTTAAGATAAGCCCTCCACCTGCAATCCGTTTTTTTTACACAAAATAATAAGGACCCGCCGCAGCGGGTCCTTTCCATCTGAATGTGCATGAAGACTATCTTACACCTATTTTTTTCGAATATATTTCTTCGATATTCTAGGCCATCTCCATGGTTCAACATGTTGAACCATCGCAAGGAAAAGCTCCCCCCACTGCTGCTCGGTCAGAGAACAAATCGGTTGATTCCTATCGATTCTTAGCATTCTCACCAGCTTTGTGATTTGAGGCGACCTAAAAACATCCGTTAAAGCTGCGTAAAACGGGAATTGCGGATATTGCAGTCCGTGTTCAGCCAGAGCCATAAACCTTAAATGATGATGAGGGGGAACCGTGAACTTCTTCTTCTTGCGAATGGTTAAGACCGCTGATTCCACGCGAGGCGGCGGTGAAAAATGGTGTGGCGGTACACTCCGGACGAGCTTAATATCATACCACATTCTCCATTTCAGAATGCGCGGATCGGTAACCGAATTAACTGTAAACCGCTGGGCTGCACCTTTTTCAACAATCAGCACAGCCCGCTCTAACATGACGGTTGGATAATCGAGCAGCTTTCTGAGTATGGGCGTCGTAATCGAATACGGAATATTGGCGACGACCGTGAACGGCCCCTTCGGTAGGCTGTACTGCAAAAAATCAACCTGCTTGACTCGAATATTGGTTGCTTCATTCAGCTTATTCAACAGTTTGCCTGCGAACGCAGGATCGCTCTCTATCGCCGTCACGTTTGCCGCTCTTGCTGCGAGCGGGAATGTTATCGCCCCCGTGCCGGCACCAATATCCAGTACGGTATCTTTCGGCTTTATCTCTGCAAGATCGATTAGGTCATGGATTAGACGTTGGTTAATTAACAGATGCTGTGCAGAGAAATTGGAAGCTATCTTGGCTATCCCACGATTTTTAATATTATTTTTGGACATGACAAATACACCCCATTCATTCGTAATTAGCAATGAAAAAGGCACAGTTCAAATAAACCTACGCATTTTCTAAAAAATGGCTAGGCTTATATGCTCTGTACCCTCATTACCGTATACGTATGAATGCGATGCAATACATGAAGCGAGGCCTCCCTCAATAATTCTGTGTTCCAAAAAACATCTTTAAGTATAGCAGAGCTATCGTATTGCCGTCTACGGCTGCAGCTTGTAAGCATCTCTCTAGTAGCAAGACAGAATTGACGGAAGATATTTTCAGTAATAATATAAAAGAATTGAAACGGAGGGAGGCTGCACATTGTCTAAGAATCACGAAAGTACAGGATCAATCCCCGATCAGAACCGCCTCCGTCTGCAGGCTGACTGCGAGCAATGCTTTGGTCTATGCTGTGCTTCACTGCCCTTCGCAGCTTCGGTTGACTTCTCAATAGACAAAGACGCCGGTCAGCCCTGCCCGAACTTGCAAACGGATTTTCGCTGCGGCGTTCACGACAGCCTCAGGCAGCGGGGCTTCCGGGGCTGCACGGTATATGACTGCTTCGGCGCGGGTCAACAGGTATCTCAAGTTACCTTCGGAGGACAGGACTGGCGGCAAGCACCCGGTTCTGCGAAGCAAATGTTCGAGGTGTTCCCGATCATGTGGCATCTCCATGAGCTGCTTTGGTATCTGACCGAAGCGCTGGAGCTGCCGCCAGCCCAGCCAATCCAAGGCGAGCTCAACGCGGCGCTCGCTAAGACGGAACGGCTCACTCGTCTGAGCTCGGAATCACTGATGGAATTGGATGTAGCCGCACACCGGGCAGAAGTCAATTCCCTGCTATTAAAGACAAGCGAGCTTGTGCGTGCGGAAGCCCGCCGCCAGCAGCAAACCTCATCGGGACGTCAGAAGACTTTCAGCCGGGGAGCCGATCTCGTCGGTGCCAAGCTCAGAGGCGCTGATCTTAGAGGAGCCAACCTGCGAGGGGCTTATCTCATTGCCGCTGACCTCAGAGGGGCCGATCTGAGAATGGCCGACCTCATCGGAGCCGATTTCAGAGATACCGATCTCAGCGGTGCCGACCTCAGTAAGAGCATCTTTCTCACACAAGCCCAGGTCAACTCGGCGAAGGGCAATTCCGATACGAAGCTGCCTCCGCTGCTTCACCATCCATCGCACTGGTCGAATACAAGCAAGCGACGCTGATCCTCAGCAAGTCCTGGACTGCTGAACGCTCCACAGCAACAAAAACCCGGCTGCAGCAGCAGCCGGGTTTTTCGTTGCCTTGCCTATATCACAACTTCACAAGCCTAAGACGCTTTCCGTCTAAAGGTCCGCACCATCAGGAACAAGAAATACGGAGCTCCGATCAAGGTGATCAGCATACCCGAGGGAATTTCAATGGGCGCGAGCACCGTACGCCCAAGAGCATCCGTCAGTACAAGCAGCAGCGCCCCGAACAAGCTGGACAGAACAATGGACTGCCGTGTATGATGCCCGATCAGAACGCGCACCGCATGCGGTACGATTAAACCAAGGAAACCGACTGTGCCGACTACGGACACCGCTCCGGCGGCAAGCAGAACACCGACTATCATCGCAGCTAACCTCGTTTTGCGAACCGCTAAACCCATCCCTGTCGAGCTCTCATCACCGAATGCGAGAAGATCGAATCTGCGTCCAAGATACCAAGCGATTGGCAGCAGCACAATGAGAAAGATAGAGATTAACTTGAATTGCTCCCAGGTCCGCCCATAGGTAGAGCCGGTAAGCCAGATGTAGCCGGAGCTTCCCCACAAGGAGCCTCGGACGATCAAGGCTTGAATCCCCGCCGCACCAAAGGCAGATACTGCAATTCCCAATAAAATCAATACGGAAGGATTCAGGTTCTTGCGCCATGCAAATAGGAAGACGCATGCAGCTGCTGCAGTCCCTCCGACCATCGCAGCAAGCGGCATCAGGCTGACAGGCACCTGCGGCCAAGCAATTAAGATAAGCATAGCCCCGAAGCCCGCTCCCGAGGTGACTCCGATAATCGAAGCATCGGCAAGCGGATTCCGAACCGCTGCTTGGATTAGCACCCCGCTTACCGCAAGCGCAATACCTGCCCCTGCAGCCACGAAGGTTCGGGGTAGACGCAAGTTTAATAATACCGAATAGGAAGACTCATCCCCCCCCAGCAGACTGGCGAATAATTGCTTCAGCGGAATTGTAGTGCCTCCCATGGTCATGCTGATCAGTATGAGTCCGATAACTATAATGAACGAGAATATCACGAGACGATTATAGTTTACTTTAGCCGGTCGGCCGCCTACATTCATCGACATCTGTAGGCCGGAACCCGTTAACCCCTTCATCTTCCGCAGAACGAGCCAGACTAGCCAAGGTGCACCAATGATTGCCATGACCGCGCCAATCGGCATCTCACCGAGGCTGCTTCTTATCACTCTGGACAATACATCCGCCGTCGTAATGAGGATAGCTCCCCACAACGCTGCACCTGGAAGGAGCCATCTATGCTTGCGCAAGCCAACTAACCGAATCAGATGCGGTGCGACTAACCCGACGAAGCCGATCGGCCCGACGACGCTCACCACAACGGCTGCCACGAGAACAGCTAATGCCAGTCCAATGAATCGGGTCAGGTCGACCTTCTGGCCAAGTGAGCGCGCCGTGGCTTCATCCAAGTCAAGCACATCGAATGACTTGCCAAGAAGGATCGCCAGAATTAGTATTCCGATCACCCATGGGAGCGCATATTGAACACCGGTCCAATTAACCTGCACCAGGCTGCCGGCGCCCCATAAGAACAAGTTTTGCGTTTCCGTTGCTTTGAAGATGTGGATCGCCCGCGTAAAAGATTCAATGACCAGCGATACAATCATTCCGGCTAGCGCCAGGCGAATAGGGCTTGCCGTCCGTCCCCCGCCAAGTATATAGGCAACCATGGCGGCAATCGCTCCGCCAAGAGCAGCGAACAAGAGCGGCGAAGTTGAGAGAACCGCCGGGAAGAAAGCTGTGCCGAGCACAACCATGAAGTAAGCGCCCGAGTTAATCCCAAGCGTATCCGTAGAAGCTAGCGGATTCTTCGTTATGGTCTGCAGCAGCGCTCCCGCAACGGCCAAGCCCGCACCAGCCAGCAAACCGAGCAAGGTTCTGGGCATTCGCAAATCCCAGACAATGTTATGTCCGGGTATGTCCTGTCTATGGAACAGCGCGTCTATGACGGCTTGGAACGAGACCTTCGCCTCACCGAAGCACAGACTAAGAAAGAAGAGAACAATTAGGGCGGCAATGCCGCCCCCGAATACCCCAATGACTCTCCATAACGATTCCGAATGCTTCTTCATCATTTTGTCAGAGCAGCTACAACGCGTTCAACAATCGTTTTCGAAGATAGCGGTCCGCCGAAAGTCCACGTACTGCCATCAATCGGATAGGTTCGCTTCTCCTTCACGAAGTTCAGCCCGTTCCATACCTTATTGTCTTTAAGCGGCTCGCCAAATACATTATCGTCTGCTTGAACAATGTAGATAAAGTTAGAATCCGTTACTGCCGGCAAGGCTTCAATCGTCGAAGTCGTAAAGCCGTACTTCTCAAATTTATCCGATTTCCAATCATTCTTGAGTCCGATCCGGTCTAAGGTTTGCGAGACAGTAGACGTATCAGTGAACATCCGCAGTGTGATGGCATTCTGAGACGTGAAAGCCTGAGAGGCAACATAATTCAGATCCGCTTTGCCGGCGGCGGCAAGCTTGGCTTTGGCGTCTTCGTAATATTGATCCAGGTCCTTCCAGACCTTCTCGGCTTCGTCCGTCTTACCCAAGGCAAGGGCAATGGTGTTGAAAATATTCTCCATACCGGTATACGCATCGCCCTCGTCCGGATAAGGATCGAATTCAATCGTCGGCGCAATAGCATTCAATTGGTCGTAGATTGCGGCGTTATTGTCGGTATTCGAGATAATCAGATCCGGCTTCAACGCAGCAATCGTCTCCAAGTTCGGCTCCCAACGCAAGCCGACGTCTTGCACATCCGCGCCTAATGCCGCTTCCGCCGTTACCCATTTTGCGTATTCCGCATTATCGGCGTTACCTGCCGGCTGAACGCCAAGCGTGACGACGGATTCCGCAAATATCCATTCCAGCACAACAACGCGCTTTGCTGGCTTGTCTAATACCGTCTCTCCTTTATTATGCTTGATCGTGATTGGCTGCTCTGCAGCCGTCTCTCCTGGAGATTCCGTATTCGTAGAGGCCGGTGTGTTCTTATCAGCAGAACCATTATGCTTGCCTGTATTCACATTGCCGTTGTTCGAAGAGCCGCAGCCCGATACAATTAACAGGATCAACAGCGTTAAACCACCTAGGTATAATGATCTTTTCATTTCTCTATTTCCCCTCTTTATTAGAAATAATCACGCACACAACACATTTACGCTAACACTTTGACTTTGTCCAGACTGCTGCTCACCGAAGGCAGTGCTTCCGAGCTGATTTCCTGATCCGCTGCCAATCCGTAGGGCAGGCATAGAGGCGCGCCATGGCGTGGATCCGGAATGACATCCGCATCAATATTGAAGACATCGCGCAGCATATGGCTGGTCACGACTTCCTCCGGGTTCCCTTCATACAGAACGACACCGCTCTTGAGCGCAACCAGATGATGAGCATATCTGGCTGCATGATTCAAATCGTGCAGAACCATAATAATCGTTCGCTTCTGCTCTTGATTGAGCTTCTCAAGCAGGATCATGACTTCCATCTGATGCGCCATATCCAAGAACGTGGTCGGTTCATCGAGCAGCAGCACATTCGTCCCTTGAGCAACGGCCATGGCAATCCATGCGCGCTGGCGCTGCCCTCCGGACAACTCGTCGACAGCCCGATCGCCGAACTCCGACATACCGGTTGCATGCAGCGCCCAATCCACCATCTGATTGTCTTCCTGCGTCAGATTGCCAAACCCCTTCTGATGAGGAAATCGGCCGTACGAGACCAGCTCGCGAACGGTTAGTCCTTCAGGCGATGTCGGGTTTTGCGGAAGAATCGCCAGCTGTTTGGCGACTTCCTTGGTTGGTTGACGGTGAATCAGCTTCCCGTCCAAATAGACGCCGCCCGCTGCCGGATTAAGAATACGGGCCATGGACTTCAGGATCGTCGATTTCCCGGAGCCGTTAGCACCCACCAGTGCCGTTATTTGACCATCCGGAATGTGCAGGTTCAGCCCCTGTACAATTTGCCTGCTGCCGTATGCAAGAGAAAGTTGATTCGTTGTCAAGCGGGACATCTATCATCACACCAATCTTTCATTGATTATCATTCTCATCATCACTCAGGAGAATGATAATCGTTATCACTGAATCTGTCAAGATAAAATGCTGCTTCTTCGTTCCGTTCTCATATTGTGGGTTCTCCGGACTACGGGCAACCCGGGCTTGAAGAAGGCAATCAAGGCGGTGACCAACATACTGCGAGAAAAAACAGGCTCCCGCGGCAGCCTGCTCCTTGTTGAATGGACTTCGATTGATGCTCGTACTCTGCCTGCTGTCAATAATTAATAAAGGTGGATCCCGCCTGTCTGCATGTCGTTCATGAGCTGCCTGATATCGATCAGGACCCGTTCCGATTGCCGGTAAGCATGACCGGCCAAGTTCCCGATTTGGACGGCACTTGTGCGGTTGCTTCCAGCCGCGTGAAATAACTGTTCGAACGCACTGGAAGCTTCATTCACGGAATCCCCGCTTGCGATCGCGTCATTCCTCCCATCCTCCACAAGCTCGACCGTGAGCTTTACGGCTTCCGTAATCGAACGTATGAGGCTGTTGATTTCACCGGCGGACTGTTTCGTTTGCGCAGATAGCTTCCGAATTTCGTCAGCAACCACAGCGAAGCCCCTCCCATGCTCTCCCGCGCGCGCAGCCTCAATAGAAGCGTTGACTGCCAGCAGATTGCTCTGATCCGCAAGCTCATGGATCAGCTTGGATACGCGGTCGATGGCATCCGCCCTTCTCTGAAGCTCTCCGATCTGCTGCACTTGATGTGTCGTCTTGTCCGTCAAACGGTGGAACACGGATGCAACCTGGTCGAGCTCATGCTTTCCCTTGAGCGTCAGATCGACCATCGTTTCAGACATCCGCTCCCCAATCTTCGCAGCTTCGAGCACTTCGACGACCGACTTGTCGATGTCACGCATCATATCATCCGCACCGGTCACCGTGCGGATCTGGGCCTGCAAGCTCTCCTGCTGCATCATCCGGGACAGCTTAAGCAGGTCAGCCATGGTCAATATGCCAGCCGTACGGCCCTGCTCCATGAGGATTACACAATCATACAGCGTCTTCTCATCACGTCCAAGGGCACGCTCGATAAGCTCCTGCTCCATGATCGACTGCTCTACCATAAGGGCCTCGCTGTCCATCAGCTTAACGATGGAGCGGTCGTAATATAGCTCTTTGCCGTAACGATGCGTTTGAAGCAGTGACAACCGGGACTTCATGACTAGACCAATAGGCCTCTCATTATCATCGCTGACGACGACGCACTCACAATCGGTTAGCGCATTGAATTTATCGATCACTTCCCGGCATTTAGAAGAGGGATGAACGTTGTAAGCTGGTCTCATAAAATCATGAAAAGTCGATGCATGTTCCCTCTCTTGAATCGCCTCTGCTGCAGCACCTTGCTCGAGCCCGCTGATGGTGACACCCGTTCTGGTCATGGCATGTGCTCCCTTCATTAATCTGTCTCTATGTTTTTACTATAGGACTTTAGCATTAACGGAAGGATAACGGAGTGTAAATGGAGTGTGAAAATGGATAAATATAGACTTCATATCGCGATAATCAACAAAAAGCCCGTTCGGATTAACATATCGTTATCCTGAACGAACTTCGGTGTCATCCTAAATTCTGAAGAGATCAACGGGTTCTTCGCACATGTAGCAGAAGAGGAAGCCGGAACAGCACATTAATCAGCAGGACCACGAATACGAGGACCGCAGCTGCTTTATCGGCAATCTCTGCTGCATCCGGAACGATGGCCTCAGACTGTACATACCACAGATGCACCGCAAGCGTCGCGCCCGGGGAGAACAAGCTGAAGTCCCACATTTCCCCGGAGGTCGATACCCCAGCCGTCAGAATGATCACCGCGCTTTCCCCGAAGGCTCTTCCTGCTACGAGGCAAATACCCGTTATTATTCCATTGAGTGCGACTGGAATAAGCACGCGGCGAATGGTCTGCAAATGCGTACCGCCAAGGGCGAAAGAGGCATTCTTCATCTCGCTCGGCACAGCGCGAATGGCTTCCTCTGTCACCCGAGTCAGGACGGGAAGATTGAGGAAGGCAAGACTTACCGCTCCCCCAAGTATCGTCAATCCCACTTGAAAGACTTCAACGAAAATCGCGATGCCGAACAACCCGAAGATGATCGAAGGCACGGAGGCAAGACCTTCCACGCAAATCCGCACAAAGCCGATAAACGTATTGTCGGGAGCGAATTCGGCCAAGTAGATGCCTGCCGACATTCCAAGCGGTATAGAGATAAGAAGCGAGATGATAAGGACGTAGAAGGAATTGAACAACGTGGGACCGATCCCGCCTCCGGGGTCGATTTCACTTGGTAAGCCATACAAGAAGTCTAGACTAAGTTTGGGTAACCCTTTCTGCAGGATAAGAAACAACAGCCCGCAGATGAACAGAATCGTGCAGATGCCGACCGCCCAGACGATCATCGTGAATAACTGGTTGCGCTTATGGCTCCAGCCTTTTCTCGACGCGAATGCTGATTTCGATTCAGCGCTCATGAGACAGCTCCCTTTCTTTGCAGCATACGAATAGCAACAATCATCAGAAGCGAGATCAAGAGCAGCAGGAAGCCCATCATGTACAGCGCATAGTTCCATGTAGAGTCGAAGGGAACATTCGCGATTTGCATCACAATATTGCTTGTCAGCACGGCTGTTGGCTGGAACAGCGCGCTGGCCAGCTGCGGTGTGTTGCCGATGACCATCACGACCGCCATCGTCTCTCCGATTGCACGGGCCATACCCAGAATGCCTGCATACATGATGCCGCTGCGCGCAGCCGGGAGGACGACCTTGACGATCGTCTGAAACCGAGACGCGCCGAGCGCATATGAGGCATCTCGATATTTCTTCGGCACGGCGGTAATGGCGTCGTCGCTAATACGGCTAATCGTCGGCAGCACCATGATGGTGAGTACTATTGCTGCCGCAAGAAGACCGTCTCCAATGTTTGTGCCCGTGATATCGCGTAGCACGGGAATCAGAATGGTCATGCCCAGAAATCCGTAGACAACGGACGGGATCCCTACAAGCAAATCGAGTACCGGACGGAGGAGCGTCCTCAGCCAGCGCGGGGACATCTCGGCTAGAAACACGGCTACAAGAACCGAGATGGGGACGGAGATAAGCATGGTCAGCGCCGTCAGCACGAAGGTTCCGGATATGAAGACGAGTGCGCCATATTGTTCATTCTCAGGTACCCACTCGGTGGAGAAGAAGAACTCGGCGACAGACACTTCATTGAACGTCAGCATCCCCGTTCTCCCCATGAGGAATAGGATGGAGAACAAGATCAAGCAGACGAATATGGCGCTTGCAATACAGATCACTTTGAAGGTGCGGTTATAGAAAGACAGTCTGGTTCTGCGGTCGAACGATCGGCCTGAGCGGGTGTGGAGACTTCTGCCCAGCTCGCCGGCCACCCCTCCGCCGCTGGATGCCTTGACGTCCAGCATGTTGATTCCTCCTAAAAGTTATGTGGAGCGTTACTTACATATTTTACTTCGCAACAAAACTTGCTTCGTAAGCATAGGCTTTGTTTTGTGGAACTCTTCGCTTCCGTAGGAGCGAGGTGGAACAAAACTTGCTTCGTAAGCATAGGCTTTGTTTTGTGGAGATCTTCGCTTCCGAAGGAGCTGTGGAACTCTTCGCTTCGTAAAGAAGCCAGCCTCGCGTCTTGATGCCGAGGCTGGCTCCCTCTATTGCTAGCGTTCCGTTAGTTCTTCATAGCCGAGATTGGAATAAACTTGAGCTTCTTCAAGGAACCGTTCTGGAACTCCTTGCTTTGCACGTACTCGATGAACGCTTTGACCGCGCCCGTAGGCTTGCCTTTGGTCATGTAATAGCCATAAGCCCATACCGTATATTTGCCGCTAATGATATTGGCTTCCGTCGGGGCATAGCTGTTAATGTTGAGGGCACGCATTTTATCCGTTACATAGACCAGATCGATATAGCCAATTGCGTTCGGCGTCGTTTCAATGGCAGTTTTCATGTCGCCGCTCGATTTAACTTCCTTGTAGTTATCGCCCTTGCTCATGAAATTCGTACCGTCCAAAGCCTTCATCTGAAAATTAACGCGAGTGCCGGAGCCGAAAGCGCGGTTCACCACTACGATTTCCGCATCATCCCCGCCGACCTCTTTCCAATTCTTAATCTTACCGGAGAAAATGCCCTGCAGCTGCTTGGTCGTCAGATTCGTCGCTTTAACACCTTTATTCACGACAGCTGCAAACGGGATAACCGCGACTTTATTGGCGACTTGACCGTCGAATGCCTTGAAACCCGGTACATCCAACGAAGCGTCCCAATCGCATGCGCCAATATCGGCAATGCCCTTACGCACGGATTGAGGCCCTGTGACGGAGCCAGCCGCAGATGCGGAAATTTTCACCTTAGGGTTCTTCTTCTTAAACTCGTTAGCTGCCTGAAGAGTAAGCGGGAGCAGCGCGGAAGAGCCGTTAATGACAATCTTACCGTTCAGCTTGCTCGCCGCACTGGCCGCGGATACACTGCCGAATGCGACTGCTACGGCCAGGACCGTAAGCAGCGTATGTTTGAACCATTTCGTTTTCATCGTATTTTACTTCTCCTCTCGATTTAAGGGATTATTTCGATACTTTCTTCCATTGACCATTGTTGTCGATAAGCACTTGACCGCCTTGAACGATCGCAATCGGCGCACCGGCAGCCGCAATCACTTCGCTGACTTCATCGGATACGTGATAGACTAGCTTCGTTGTGCCGGCTGCGGCGTCAACCTCATATATGGCTTGGCCATTCGATTCAGCCGTTAGAACAATCAGCTTATCGCCGAGCAGCGCCGCTTGCAGCACATCCTTGTCACCGACAAGTGTTGTAACCGTCTTATCCTTCGCAACGGCTACGAGCGCGGACGGATTATTCTCTGCCATGCTGATATAGAACGCCTTGCCGCCGTCTGAAGACAAGCCAACGAATATTTTGTCATCTGTTGAGGAGGTTAGCTGCGAAGCCTTCGCTTCCTTGCTCGAGGAATCAAACAGATAGACTTGAGGCTCTGTACCCGTCATATCGATGGCTACGTCATCCGACTCCACCGGCTTGCTGCCATCAGCGGTTACAGCTCCCGGCTTCGTAACGGTGTAGACAAATGTCTTGCCATCCGCTGAGACGGCCAGGTTCGATTTGTAATCGACCTTGTCTTCCAGCACCTTCGAAATTTTCCCGTCAGCCAAATTCAGCTTGGCAATAACACTGCCCTTGTCTCCCTGCAGGAAGTAGATCGCAGTACTATCCTCCGACCATACGAGCTCCGGCTTGATGGAGCTGTCTCCCGAAACCTGCGAGGCAGCTTTGCTCACGAGGTCGATGACGAATATCGCGCCATTCTCGTCCGTGTAGGCTGCCTTGCCGCCTCCGGAAACAATCGTCAAGCTCGATGTGCCCGTGGAACGAAGCAGCTCTGCGAATGCGCCTGTCTTGGCATCCAGCGTATAATCGACACGTCCTTCTTCCGTCAGCTGACTGACAATCAGCGTCCCGTTGTTCATCCATACCGGATGCTCCACATCCTGCAGCAGCTTGGTAGCATCGATCCTTACTTGGCCTTGGCTGTCGACCGAACGTTCAATGCCCAGGGCAGCCAAGAATCCTGCAAGATCGATGTACAGGCTGTTCTTCACGTTGACGACAGGAGAAGTCAGCTGTACCTGCTCACCGTCCACGAGTACCGTACTCGAGAATGATGTCAGTTGGATGGTGTGACCTTCGTAGTAAACATTCACGCTGCTGTTTGCACCGACTTCAAACCAAGCGCCGGCTGCAGTACCAAGATCGCGAACAGAAATCAATGTCGCTCCGTTGTAGCTTAATGCGCGAATGGATGCAGCCGCATCATTGATGAACATCGTAACGGGCTGAGCCTCGGAGTGCGTGACAGATGCCGCAGATCCGACACCGGCCGCCGATGTGCTGAGCGCCGCGGCAAGCACGGTGAGCATGACCGTTTTCTTCATTGACATGGATGGACGTCCTTTCCTTCGTTAACTTTGTCGTTCGTCGAGATCGCCTTACCGTTTCAAGCATGGTGCCGATTGAAGCCGCTTTTCCCCGCTGCCTGCATGCGCCGGATATATGCGTTTTCTTCTTGTCTCTCTACTGCCATTCGCCCGGCTGCCAACACCGGACTGCTTCCCTCCCACAAGACTCGTATATGTACAAGGCTGATTATAAGCGTGGTTTGTAATCCGGCAATTAATCTATTATGTAAATATTGTTAATTGCAACAATATGAGGAGCACCTTCTCCACCCGATCATCAAGAATACGCTCAACGAAAAAATCCCCCTAAGAAGCAGGGGGATCGCAATTCGATCGTTATTGTATTATTGTCAGCAGCCAATGCGTTATAGCGGTTCACTCTATCCAAGCAAGCCCAGCCCCGATGCTGGCCTAACTTGCTTATTGCAACTTAATGCTTCATTCCCGGCATGCTCGACATATCATGTCCGTTTCCTTCGTCCTCGGCCGGCGTATCCGTATCGGTATTGCCGCTCCCGTGGCCGCCATGGCCTGCCCCGGATTCGGATACGATTTCCAGCATTGTATCGACTTCTCCTTGTGCGGCGGTACTGAGCGCTTCTTCGTTCCCCGTTAACCAGGCATGATTATAGGGGCCTTCGGTAGGAGTCATTGTATACTTCGGTTGAATGGACATCACATAGTTATGAACGCTATCCGGCATTTTATCTTTCTCTGTCCACAGCAGCGGTGCATGTTTACCAAGATGCGAGAATGGAGCGGCTGCGAGAGCTAGAGCTGGCGTTTCCAGACTGACAAAAGAGAAATTGTGTCCCGGCGTCGTAATCCCCCATCCAAACCCGGTTGCCGGATCTTTATATGTTGCGAAAGCAACGGCATTCTCGTAAGGATCATTCCCTGCGATGCGTACCACCTTCCCGTATTCGCCCAATTGCTCCTCCACTTTAGCGGACACGACGGATTCCGGGCCAAGAATATACATATTAGCCTTACCTCCCCGCGTCTTTAGCGCATCGACTGTTTCTCCGGGGATTTCATCCTTCCGGACATAGAGCAGCGGCTCAGGCATGTGAGAGATCCAGTTCACGGCAGGTATCGTATACTCCTGACTATCCATCGAACCTATAATAACCGAAGCCGGGGTTTCCTTCGTAACCTTCGCATAGTAGGCATCGATAGCTTGCGCGACCGCTGCTGGATTTCCGCCTGTAATTCGGTCTGTTTTCAATCCAAGTCCTTTGACTTCCACCTCTACCTTCTGATCCAGATCACCCACCAGAACGACCTGGACGCCGTTGTTCATGTCCACGCCCGTCGGCTTTAATCGCTTTAGCTCGTTCAACGTAACGTCCGGGATCCCGTCCTTAGTCACGAATAACACCGGACCGTTGTTCGGATGATGAATTAAATCAGCGCTGGCAATCGTCGTCTGCCAATCCTCCGGATTCGCCAGTACGACTCCCCCCGGCCGGTTATCATCGCTGGTCGCCATCCACAGGGTTTGCGATACAATAACGGCTGCCTCGGCTGGATCGCTAGAGTTGATGCGCGTCGTGTTCTTCGTTCCAATCCATGGGCGATCAGCAGACTCAGTCGACGATTGATTTTGCCCCGCATCATTATTACTTAAACAACCGGTTAAGGTCATCGCCGCTGCAACGGCGATGATCGCCACTTTCATTGTCTTTCTCATCCTATGACCTCCTATTCATGGTGCAGCAGGGCGGCCGCCGCCGCTGTACAATCCGCAGGCTTTCGCAGAACAGAGTCATACGATAGCCAGGATAGGATTAGTATAACCACCACTTTTGAAGATCCTGTGTAGATGAAGTTGTTCCGCCTACAATTCTCGCCCGCTTCGAGGAAGTCGGATATGAATCCGTGTCCCTTGATTGCGTTCTGCCCACACCTGCCCTCCATGAGCGCTGACCAGCTTCTTCACAATCGTTAGCCCCAGACCGCTGCCGCCGGTTCGCCGGTTCCGGGACTTATCGCCCCGATAAAACCGGTCAAAGATATGCGGCAAATCTTCCTCCTCAATGCCGCTGCCTGAATCCTGAACGGTAATAAATACATCGTTCAGTTCCTCGATCGCTTCTATTCTCACCTTGCCGCTCGGCGGCGTGAACTTTAGAGCATTGCTAAGCAGATTGACCAAAATTTGAATGATTCGATTCCGGTCCGCCATAATCCGGATGCCCGGTCCGCAGTTAAATGTAAGCTCAACCCCCTTTTCCAGAAAAGCCGCCGCTACAAGGTCTGTCCCCTGTTCAATGATCGATTGCAGCTGCACTCGCTGTCTCACCAGTTGAAAAGCTGGAGATTCCAGGTGGGTCAAATCTTCCAATTCGGCTACCATCTCAGCAAGTCGCTCTATTTCCTCATAGCAGGAATGGATACGCTCGGGAGTCGGTTCCCAAATGCCATCCTCGAATGCCCGCATGTGACTCTTCAACGTGGCTAGCGGCGTACGAAGCTCATGGGCAATGTCTTCAGTCATCGTGATCCGAAGCTGCTCTTGTCTGTGCAGCTGCCCGGCCAGCTCGTTCAGCGAGGTACCTAATTCCGCAAGCTCATCTCCTCCGCCGATGGATACTCTAACGTCGAGCTGGCCGTCCGACATTTGCTCCGCAGCCTGTTTCATATCGACCAGCGGCTTCGTAATTCGTTTGGCCACATATATACCGATGAGGATCGCAAGGATCATGGAGCCGGCGAACGTCCATATAATCGATTGGACAAGAGCCTGTTCCAAATGATAATCCAATAATGAACCATCATGGCTCATCCCGGCAGCTTGATCCTGGAACATGGATATGTGATAATGCGTTGCCAATATGATGCTAATAGCGGATATTAATAAAATACATGTCGCCGTACCGATGATGATTAGAGCCAAGCGCGCGTGCAGACGTTTAATCATTGGACACCGCCTGCAAACCGGTACCGGAACCGTAAACCGTCACGATGTAGCGAGGGTTCTTCGGGTCCTGTTCAATTTTGTGCCGAATGTTCTTGACATGCTGATCAATCGTGCGAATATCGCCGTCAAAATCGTAACCCATCACCTTATCCGCCAATTCCTCGCGGGTGAACTGCCGCTGAGGGTATTTCGCTAAGGCTAGCAGCAGCTTGTATTCATTCGGGGTTAAGCTGACCATTTCCCCATGACAGAACACCGAATGCTTTAAGGAATCGATTTCCAGATGTCCTTGGTTGAACGATAGGCGATCCGCAAGCAAATGACCGTCATCCGTCCTTCGCAGAATCGCCCGCACCCGTGCCACGACCTCGCGCGGATCGAATGGCTTGGTTAAATAATCGTCCGCCCCCATAGACAAGCCTTTGATCCGATTGTTTTCCGACGCTTTGGCGGTCAGCATGAGAATCGGGACCGAATTAATGGTGCGTATGCGCTGGCACACAAGCTCCCCATCCATATCTGGAAGCATAAGATCCAGAATGATAAGATCGACGGACTGGCGCTGCAGCATATGCAGCGCCTCGCGGCCTGCCGCCGCTTCCAGTGCTCGAAACCCTTCACGCTTCAAATAGGATACGACCACATCTCTAATTTTCACTTCATCGTCTACCACCAAGATCGTTCTCATATCAATCCCCGCTGCCCTTGAAGATAAATTTGTGATTATTCACGCCTTAAATACCCCTAAGGGGTATAAAATTTTGTATAAAGAAAGGCCATCGGAGACGGCCCGCATAACTGCTATTATTTCATCAATTTATTCACCGTAATCAGTAATTCGTCAATGACTTCATGATCTCCGGCATGGATGCGTTCCACAACGCAGCTCTTCATATGTCCTTCAAGCAGAAGCTTGCCCACGCTGTTCAAGGCTGATTGAATCGCTGCAATCTGGTTCAACACATCATCGCAATACGTATCCTTCTCGATCATCCCTTTGACACCGCGAATCTGTCCTTCAATCCGGTTAAGACGAGAGATCAGATTGCTCTTCGTTTTGTCCGAATGATGGCTCTTCCTATGACTATCACTATCCGCGGCGCAGCAGGCATCATCGGCTTCATGCAATTCCTCTTGGTTCGCCATAATTTTTCACCTCACCATCTCAATATATAATACCCCCTATGGGTATGTCAAGGCGAGCAGCTATAATCTTTGACCTTGCAATAACCCTCGATGTTAATTACAGCCTGAAGATTATCCCACACGTGATTTAAGAATGATTAAGGACCGCAGGGGATGGACCACAAGAAACCTCTCCTTGTTGGATTGGAAGCAAGGCCAATTACCAACGAAAAGGAGAGGTATCGTTTCGTTTATCAAGTATTACTTCTTCGAAAGCTCCACCGCTTACGCATTTGTATCGGTCACCGCAGATAAGTCCCGTTAAATCGGTAACGCATTCAGCTCATCGCTGGATATGCGAATGGTCCGGTCATTAACCCTCTCGACACGCGGATCAGCCGTTCCTTCGCTGCCCTGGAGTGGGTTTAAATATCCGATCTCCAGCACATAGGGTGCTGATATACCGGTGAAAGGCGTGATTTCCGGTATGCGCCGTACTGCACGGGCTGCGCCTTCCCGAATTGTTCTGCAGGCTTCCTCCCCGGTCAAGTGGACAGCGGCCTCTATACCATGGCCTGCCTTCACAACGGCTGTTTCGATATCCGGAACAAACATGCGGGCTTCCAGGGCTGCCTTGTCGTCACCGGATAAGAAGATGGTCGGCACGCCCTGCTTGCCGGCAATAAGCGCTCTTGCTCCAAACTCCCCGATAAATGTGCCATTCAGCTTGTAGTAGGCAATCGTCCTCGAAGAATAGGTATGACATAAGGGACCGTTGATCGTTCCCGCCATAGCGTGCTGGCCAACAAACAGAAGCGCCTTATAGCCTTCCAGCTTCTTGTAGGGCTGGCCTTCTCTCAAATAGCTGCCCCCGATCAAGCCATCCGCTTTCAACCCGCCCGGTCCATGGCCGTCCCAGACATCGATTCGGCAATCCGGATAGACCGATCGGATCCCTTCTATGCAAGCATTGACCTCCCGGGTCAGCAGTTCCTTGGCGGCTTCCACCCGTTCCGGGAATCCGTCATCCGGGCGAGTCTGCGTGAAACTGTCCACCCCTGCGGGTCCCTCAAGATCCGTTAGAATAAAAAAGGCGGTCATTACCCCTCATCTCCTCTCATTCTCCTCGTCGATTCTTCAAGCTCTGATTGGAAATAGATGCCGGCACATTCGCTGCTATAGCTCTACCATCGCTTTAATGACGCCTGCTCCCGGCTGCATCCAGCCCTCAAACTGATCGATCATGTCGACGAATCCGACCCGATGTGTGATATACCGGCTAACATCAATGCTTCCATCCCGAACAGCCACCATAACCGTGTCAAAGTCGGCTCGCGTCGCATTGCGGCTTGCCAGCAGTGTCAGCTCGCGCTTGTGAAACTCCGGATCGTGGAACGTAATATCCGCCTTCACCAGGCCCACGAATACAAGCTTGCCGCCATGGGCGACGAATTGGAACGAATCGTTCATCGAATGCATATTTCCCGTCGCATCGAACACGACCGTTGGAAATTCACCATCCGTCAGTTCCCTCAGCCGCCCGATCGGTTCCTGCTGCGCGTTCACGGTATGATCGGCCCCAGCCCATTCCCTGCAGAACGCGAGCCGGTCGTCCTTGACATCCATCGCGATAACCCGTGCACCTTGCTGTTTAGCTAATGCCATCACGCCCAGGCCGATCGGTCCTCCGCCAATGACCAGTACGGTCTCCCCCTTGCGCAGCTCCGATCTGCGCAGGGCATGTGCGCCAATGCTGAACGGCTCTAGAATGGCAGCTTGATCAAGAGTCAATCCATTCGTAACGATCAGGTGATCCGCTGGAAGTGTCATCCGCTCGCGCATTCCGCCATCGATATGAACGCCGAGGACTTTCATATCCGTGCAGCAGTTGGTCTTCCCGTTTCGGCAAGCGACACAATGGCCGCATTCCATATAAGGGATGACACTGACCTGATCCCCTTCGCGCACGCCTGTCACATGCTCGCCGACAGCTTCCACGATACCGGCTAATTCATGGCCGAGCACGCGCGGGTACGAAAAGAACGGCTGATTGCCCCTATAGGCATGGAGATCAGTGCCGCATATTCCGATTCGGCGTATGCGAACAACTGCCTCACCCGCATTCGGCGCGGGGGGTTCTTCCATCTCAACCATGGTGAAGCGTTCGATCTGCTCGCAAATGATTCCTTTCATGAATTGATGAGCCTCCTTACAATCTGCATGAACCCCACTATGGAGTTATTAATCGCCCTATAACGCCTTGATTTCTCGTTTCAACCCGTGCGCCTCACAAGATGACGCCGTCTTTGAAAATCGCGATTTCGCGAAAACCATTGCGCTCGTTCTTCGTCTCTTCCTCGCCGGAAGCGTAGCGGATAATCTGCTCCCATAGCTCATCCGTTAACTCATTCATCGGTTTGCCTTCGATTAACTGCCCCGCGTTATAATCGATCCAATTCTTCTTGCGGTCCGCCAATTCGCTGTTTGTTGATATCTTCACGGTCGGCACCGGTCCCCCGAATGGCGTTCCCCGCCCGGTCGTGAACAGGACGATATGCGCGCCGGCGGCAGCCAAGGCCGTAACGGACACGAGATCATTGCCAGGCGCCTCTAGCAGGCTCAGCCCTTCCTTAGTCACCCGTCCGCCATAAGGCACAACATCGGTCACGATCGCGTGCCCGCCCTTCTGCGTGCAGCCAAGCGACTTCTCCTCCAGCGTGCTGATTCCCCCGTCCTTGTTGCCAGGAGACGGATTCTCATAGATCTCTTGATCATGGCGGATAAAATATTGCTTGAAATCGTTGATCAAACCGACGATCTTCACGAAAATCTCTTCACTCGCGGCACGATTCATCAGAATCGTCTCGGCACCGAACATTTCCGGTACTTCCGTCAGAATTGCGCTTCCGCCTTCGCCGATCAGACGGTCCGACAGCGTTCCAACGAGAGGATTCGCCGTGATGCCGGATAAACCGTCCGAGCCGCCGCACTTCAACCCCAGCTTGAGCTTGGATACGGGTACAGCCTGGCGCTTGAATCGCTGCGCATGCTCGGCCAACCTTCCGATCAGCTCAAGACCGACCTCCAGCTCGTCCTCGACCTCCTGCGCCTTCATGAACAGCACACGTTCCGGATCATAGCTCCCCAGCTTCTGCTTGAACGAATCGATCTGGTTATTCTCGCAGCCCAGCCCAACAACGAGCACACCGGCTGCATTCGGATGCTGGACCAGCGAAGCAAGCAGCTTCTGCGTGTACGTCAAATCGTCGCCAAGCTGGGAGCAGCCGAACGGATGGGCAAAATGATAGACGCCGTCTACTTGCCTGCCAAGCATGGAGCTGGCGCGCTGTGCTAACGTCTCGCAGGTTTTGTTGATACAGCCGACAGTGTTGATGATCCATATCTCGTTGCGTATACCGACATCGCCATTGTCGCGAATATAACCTGAGAAGGTACGCTGGGAGCCCCCAGCAGGACTGGTAAACGCTTTCAAAACGGATTCATCCGGCATATAGGAATAGTCGATTATGCCGCTTAATCCGGTACCCAGGTTATGTGTGTGCACCCAGCTGCCGGCGCTCAAATCCTGCTTTGCCCTGCCGATCGAGCTGCCGAACTTCAGAACATCCTCACCCTGGCGCACGGCCCTGGTTATAATTTTATGTCCTTTCTTCACATCGTCCTGAAGCTCGATGACGGTGTCTTCGGAAGGATTCACTCCAACAAGCTGCTCTCCCTTGGCGTAATCCCGAAGCGCGATGATCACATGGTCCTTCTCGTGCAGACGAATCCAGTTATTCATACCGTTCCTCCAGTTTATCCAATTGATTGCCTACCGCTTCGGCTAGCCCCTTTACCGCGGACAAATCCTGATCCCAAACCGGGGTACATACCAGCAGCCGACGTGCCTTCAGGTGCTGCGGGGGTATTCCGGCATTCTCAGCCTCTGCGGACGACCATGCGGTCCGAAGCTCTTCAACGAATCCGGCGTCATCCCTGACGGTATACTGCTGGCCTGTCAGCGTCCTGCCTACAAAGCTGCCATCATCAAGCCTGTCGACTTTATAATAACGAAGAAGTGCGGCGAAGCCTTGAATAAGCCGGTCCGGTATGCGCTCTCCACACTCGGAATAGTAAAGCAGCGTAGGGAGCAGCCGCACCTTGAACTTGCTAATGCTGTTCATGGCAATATCCGATAACCGGTGACGGATGAACGGATTGCTGAACCGCTCGAACACCGCCGCGGCAAAATCCTTCAGTTCCTCCTCAGGCAGCGGAACGACAGGAATAATATCGTTCATCACAGTCTCGCGCACGAAGACCCCCAGCTCATCATGCCCCATCACATCGCGTACCTGTTCAAGCCCCAGCAGAATGCCGAGCGGGGTCATCAGCGTGTGCGCCCCATTCAAGATCCTAACCTTCCGAAGCTGATACGGCTTTAAATCATGGACCCAGTGTACATTAAGCCCCGCGCGGCGGAATGGAAGGCGTGCATCCAGCTCCGGCTCCGCTTCAATCGCCCAAAAATGATACGGCTCCGCCGTATTAAGCAGCTCATCGCGGTAACCCCATTCGGCGAACCAAGCTTCGGCCTCATCCTCCGGATATCCGGTCACGATGCGATCCACTAATGAATTCAAAAACCGGTTGGAGCGAACCACCCACTGGCGGAATGACTCCGGAAATCCCCAATCTTCACTGAATTGAAGAACGCAGCGGCGGAGCTCGTCACCGTTACGCTCCAGCAGTTCGCAAGGCAAGAGAATGAGCCCGCGGTCCTCCGCCCCGTCGAAAGCAAGGAATCTGCGATAGAGCAGAAGGGTGATTTTACCCGGGAAAGAAGCAACCGGAACGCCCTCCACAAGCTCTTCCGGCCGATAGGCCAGCCCTGCCTCCGTCGTATTGGAAATAATCGTCGCAAGCTCCGGCGATTCCGCCAGCTTCAGGAATTGCTCCCAATTCGAATAAGGATCGAATACCTCAGCGAATACGGCGATCATTTCCTGGCGCTCCACCCGCTCCCCGTTCTCTAGGCCTCGGGTAACCAGCGTATACAAGCCTTCCTGATTCCGCAGCGCTTCAATCTTCGGAGCTCCCGATGGTCTTGGCTGCGTAACCGCTGCGCTTCCGGCAAATAACCCTTGCTTTCGGCACTCATGCAGCATCCAATCCACGAAGCCGCGCAGAAAGTTACCTTCACCGATTTGCAGAACCGTTACCGGACTGCCTTTCATCGCCTCGAACATGTGCCGCTGCTCTTCCGATAGGACATTCGGATTCAGGAGCGGTCTGGATTCGTCGCGCCGCATCAATGTCTACCTCTTTTCAGCCCCGGAACGGAGGCTATAATTTGTAAAATTGCTTCGCATTCAGCCCGAACAGCTGGGCACGTTCCTGCTCCGTATACGATTCCGGCAGCGCCTGCTCCAGCACGTCCACCACTTGACCGTAGTCTGCCGCCAGAAGACACACGGGCCAGTCACTGCCGAACAGAATCCGGCCGGGTCCGAACATCTCGAGGACGGGTCGAATATAGGCCGCGAAATCTTGGGGCTTCCACGTTGTATGGTCAGCCTCCGTCACCATGCCGGACAGCTTGCAATAGATCTTCGGATGCTTCGCAATGGCCTTCATCTGACTATGCCATGGCTCGAGGATGCCGTCGGCGATTCGTGGCTTGGCGATGTGATCGATTACACCGCGCAGACCCGGCACGCGCTCAAGCAGCTCGACAACCACGTCCAGCTGATGGGAAACGACGAGCAGATCGACGGGAACGTCCTTCTGCGCGAAGTACGTCAGCGCCTCGACAACATCGGGCTCCAGCACTTCACGGGCATCGGGCATATCTTGAATCATGACGCGGAAGCCGACAAATTTCGAATGACGGCTGAACCGCTCATAATGCTCCCGGTAAGCAGGGTCGTGCAGGTCGAGCCATCCAACTACGCCGAGAATCGTGTCCGTCGAATCGCTCAGCGACAGCATGTAGTCGGTCTCTTCATGCGTTGCCGCAGCTTGTACCAGAATGGTGCCGTCCACGCGATGCTCCCGCAAATGCGGAAGCAAGTCATTCGGCAGGTAGTCGCGGTATAGAATGCCGGTATCCGGCGTCAGCCATCCATAATCGCCGCGATCCAGCTTCCAATAATGTTGATGGGCATCAATTCGCATCATGATCTACAGCTCCTTGATAACGCCTTTTTTCAAGATGATGTTGGCATACAGCGCGCTTTCGCCTGTCGCAACAATGGCGTAAGCTTGCTTAGCCCGCTCGTAGAAGGCGAACCGCTCCACAAACTCGAAGGGCTCCTTGATGGACGAGTTCTTCGCAATGATGTCCTCATAGGTTGTCCATATCGGCGTCTCTACCTGATCGCCGGGAACGACCTCCATGAGTGCGGCCGGATGATCCACATAGACATCGAGCGGGAACAGCTTCAAGATGGCATCCAGCAGCTCTGGTCCCGAGTGGCCGTCACAGCGTATCAGCTTGTTAGCCATGCTCGCAGCCGGGAAATTCGCATCGCCAAGCACAATTTCGTCTCCATGCCCCATTTCCATAAGCGTCTTCAACAATTCGGGTGATATCAATTTTGAAATACCGATTAGCATAATCGCATTCTTCCTCTCAGCCTAAATTTCTTCTCCTTGTATTGTACCAACAATATCAAATAATAAAATAGCGTATTCTTGCACATTTATAACCGATTTTGATATTCTCAAGGAGTAGGTGCTCCATTGATATTGAACGAATGATGAAAGCAACGCAGCGGCACAGGCTGAATGTTCTTCCGATCGCTGTTGTTCCCGGATATTCCTGAATGAGAACAATAGGTTGATATCCGGGAACAAAGGCGCCCGAGCTAACGCTTCTCCAGAATCATTCTTCCTGCTCTGCTCTTTTGCTCTTAGCTTGAATCCATCTTACATTGGAGTGTTATTTCGATGAATCCGTTACGCAAACATTTTGAGGCGAATTCGCCATTTCCATTCGCATTCGTCTATAAAGACACCAAAAGCTCGCAAAGCGAGCTTCCGGATCATCTGCACGATTGGTATGAGCTTGTGTTCGTTTATGGAGGGAAAGGAACTTTTTTTATCGATCAAACCTTCTATGAAATGGAGCCGGGTAATCTATTCCTCATTCCGGGCAACACGATCCACCGCGCCTTTCCCGACTCTGTCAACCCCATAACATCCTCGGCGCTGTTCTTCAGCCCGATTCTGCTGCAGAATACGTATCTTGGGGATGCCTTCTCCTTGATCGGATGCTTCGATCATGCCAAGAGAAGCAAAACCTATAAGATTGGCACACCCTTATCAGAGCGGGGGACGCTTACAACCAGCATCGATACGATCCACAGGGAGATGGAGGAAGCCCGCCCCGGATACCGTCATGCCGTCTTGTTGCATGTCCAGCATATTCTTCTGCAGATTACGCGCTCGGTTGCGCCGGACCAGGAGACGCGACTCACCGAATCGACGATCGGGCCTCGTTGGATGCAGCACCTGCTCGCAGATATGGATAACCAGCTCGAAAGCAACTTAAGCCTTGCCTCCTTATCGCGGCATGCGAACGTCACACCTGCCCATTTCTCCCGCGTATTCAAACAGCTGACCGGCATGAATGTAACGGAATACGTGACGACGAAACGGATTATTCGGGCCAAAGAGCTGCTCATCGAATCGGATGACAGTATTGCAATCGTAGCCGAGCGATGCGGCTTCGAGAGTCTCCCGCATTTTCACCGGATGTTCAAGAAGATCGCCGGCTTGACGCCGGCCGCTTACAAGAAAGGCGTCAAGCCAAAGTAATATGCCTCGTCGCGCATAGGCCGCTTATCTGATTCTGCGCTCACGCATTAGGCGCCATAATTAACTTTACCCTGCGAGTGCATATACAGCTGTTCATAGTAGCCATGCTGGTTGAGAAGCTGCCGGTGCGTCCCTTCCTCGACGACCTCGCCCTGGCGCATAACCAGGATGCGGTCGGCCTGCATAATCGTCGACAGCCGATGAGCAATGACGAGCGTCGTACGTCCTTCGGACACGACATTCAGCGCCGACTGGATCAGCTGCTCGGTCTGCGAATCCAGATTAGCCGTTGCCTCATCGAGGATGAGCACCTTCGGCTTAAATACGATAATCCGTGCGAATGAGATCAGCTGGCGCTCGCCGGCCGACAATCCGCTTCCTCTCTCGGATAGCCTCGTGTCATATCCATCCTTCATCCGCTGGACCAGCGGGTCCGCTCCGACGAACTTGCAGGCGCGAACGACATCCTCCCGCGATATGGATTCGTCGAACAGCCGGACATTGTCGATGATGCTCCCTGAATATAGATACGGCTCCTGCTGGACCAGACCGATCATGCGCTGCAGCTGGGGCTGCGCGATGTCCCGGATATCATTCCCGTCGATCAGGACGCTGCCGGACTGAACATCATAGAACCGGCAGAGCAGGCTGATCATCGTGCTCTTCCCCGCTCCGGTCGTACCCACGACTCCAATCATTTCGCCAGGCCGGATGTGAAGATCAAGATCTTTAATGATCGGTGAACCCGCCTCATAGCCGAAGGTCACATGGTTGAAATCAATGCGTCCCTGAACCTCCTCCAGCCGGATCGGCTGCGGGTTGTCGCTGCTGCGTATGTCCGGAACGACCGAGAAGATCGACCAGATCCGCTGTACGGATACATTCGTCGATTGGAGCGTGTTCCACTGCTGCGTGATGGCGTTGATCGGTTGAAAGAATAACCGAATGTAAGTGATGAACGCATACAATACGCCGAACTCCATATTTTTGTTAAACACCGCCATGCCCCCCAGCCATGTCACGAAGGCGACGGACATATTGCCCAGGATGTCGAAGGAACGGTTGAATAGGACGTTCGTCCGGATTTCCCGCAGGTTAGCCCGAAAGTACGAGCTGTTGCGGTTAGTGAACTGCTCCTGCTGCTCCTTCTCCTGATGGAAGACTTGTATGAGATTCATGCCGGCCAGATTCTCCGCAACGAAAGCCACAAGCCGGGACAGCTGCGTTCGGGAAAGCTGGTACGTCTTGCGCATATAGGTGCGAAAGCTGATTGCGATAACGGCGATAATCGGAAGCAGAATCATACAGTATAAGGCCAGTGTCGAATCCAGATGAAACATGAGCACGATAATGAAAACAAGCGTTAATCCGTCGCGCACTACGCTCAGCAGCACTTGGGTGAAGAATTGGCTCACGGTCTCGGTATCGCTGGACACATGCGTAATCAGGCTGCCCGTCGGAACACGGTCAAAGTACGACATGGACAGCTTTGAAATATGCTCGAACAGCTCCTTGCGGATTCGCGCTACGATGCTCTGCCCGGCGAACTGCAGCAGGTTGTTCTGCAGGTAGCTGAACAGCAGGCCCGTTACAGAAAGAATGAGGAATATGCCGCTAATCTCTAGAATGGTGCCGAAATCATTCTTCCCGACCATTAAATTGTCATCGATTGCGATCTTCATTAAGTACGGCTGCATGAGATCGGCAGCGATCGCGATTATGGCGCAGCATACGACCCAGAAGAACGTGAGCCGGTGCGGCTTCGCATAGCTGGCGAGAATCCGGAAGGCGGCTCCGTCCCTTCTCTTCTCATCCGCATTCGTCATCCCGGCGGCCGGATCGCTGACGGCCTCTGGACCTCGTTTACTGCTTTCCTTCGACATATGAGCTCCCCTCCTCTTGAATGGAATGGAGTGTCCGGTAGATCCCCGGAACGGTGAGCAGCTCGCCGTGTGTCCCGCGCTGGACGATCCGCCCCTCGTCAAGCACGATGATTTCATCCGCGTGCTTGAGCGCGCTGATCCGGTGGGCGATCAGGAGCGTTGTCTTGCCGCGGCGTTCCTTGCGAATCGTCTCGATGATGCTCGTCTCCGTCACCGCATCGACGGCACTGACACTGTCGTCCAGAATGAGAATCGGCGCATTCTTGATCAGCCCCCGGGCCAGACTCGTCCGCTGCCGCTGTCCACCCGATAGCGTAATTCCCCTCTCACCCAGCTTGGTCTCGAATTTCTCGGGGAACGAAACAATGCTGCCGTAAATTTGTGCCTGCTTGGCGGCGTTCTCGACTTTGTCCATCGAGGAATCTCTTCGAAAGAATGAGATGTTATCCCGTATCGTCGTACTGAACAGAAAGCCATCCTGCGGCACATAACCGATCTGGTTGCGCAAGCTTTCCAGCGTCATCTCGCGGATATCCGTGTCCCCGAACAGAATGGCTTGTGAGGGCGGATCGTACACACGAAGGAGAAGCTTAACGAGCGTCGTTTTTCCGCTGCCGGTTTTGCCGATGATGCCGATGGTGCTGCCGGGCTCAATATCCAGATCGATATCATGAAGCGTTTCCTTCGATGCGCCGGGGTACGTGAATGAGAGATGCCGGATACGGATGCCCGTGCGATCTAAGGCGACGGCTTTGGCAAGCTCCGATTCTTGTATCTCCCCTTTCATGACCAGCAGGTTGTTGAGCCGCTCCACAGACGCTCGCGACCGCTGCATCGTATTGATAACGTTGCCAATTTGCTGCAGAGGCCCGACCATCATCCGGACATACAGCGTTAACGCAACGAATTGTCCGATCGTCAGCTGACCCTGTATCGCTAAATACCCTCCGAACGCCAGCGTGACAATGACGGATATGGCGCCAAGAAAAGGAATGATTGCCTGAAATAACGAGGATATCCGTACCAAGCTGAGCTGGTTGTCGCGTATCCGATCCACCGTTTCGCCAAACCGCGATCTCATGATCGGCTCCACGGCGAACTTCTTCGTCACCCGTATGCCGCCGAACTGCTCCTCGGCCGACTCCGTCATCAGACCGAGCGACTCCTGGACGGTACGCGAGCGCTGCTTAATTTGCGGTCCGATACGAATAACGATAAAAGGGATTGCGATCAGCGGCAGCATGCAGACGGCAATGAGCAAAGGAGGTATCTGGCTGATCAGCATCATGACGAGCGAGGATAGGATAAGCATCGTTGCATTGGCCGTCTGGTTCACACCCGCCGAGATCGATTCCCGAACAGCAGTTACGTCGTTCATCACATAGCTGAGCAGCTTGCCGACGCCGTTCTTGGAATAATAACTCTCTCCCAGTGTGGTGAAATGATCGAACAGCCTGTTCCGCGTGTAATATTCGAACCTTCTTCCCAGCCGCATAATCAGATACTGCCCGATCCCCGCAAGCAGACCGAATCCTAAACCGACCCCGAGCAGCAGCAGACTATAGTCAATGATCAAATCTCGGGTCAATTGCTCGAGCTTCAGCTGATCCGTGAAGTTGCCAATCAGCTTCGGGTAATACGACTGAATCACGTTGGCAACCATCGTACAGCCGACAGCCACCGCGTAATAATGCCAATTCGTTCTCAAATAATGCACAAGCAACCTTTGCGACTTCAAGGCACAATCACTTCCCGTTTCTGACATTCAGAGTATAGTTCACATGCTTATTCATACTCTGTAACCGTTTTATTACCATCTCATTAACAGCTTAGACCCATTGCTGCACATAAACAACCCCTTAGAAGCGACATCGGATACCAGAAATTCCGCCGTCATCTAAGGGGTACGCTGTCAATTACCGTATTATTCGTTGGTCGGGCCGGATTGCAGTACTTCCTGAATGGCCTGCATCGCATTCGTGACCGCTGGAAACCCAACATATGGGATGCACTGAATGGCCGCTTCCGTTATTTCTCTCTCCGTAAGCCCTGCATTCAACGCGGTCCGCGTATGCAGCCTAAGCTGCGGAAGGGCAATCTGCGTAATAAGTGTCGTCAGGGTCACCAGCGCCTTCTGTTTCTTGTCCAGTACGGGACGGGAGTAGAAGTCACCGAACAGGCCAATTAAGATTTCGGCAAAATCCGGATGAAGCTGCTTCATCTGCTCATAAGCAGCCTGTCCCTGCGCACCCATCATATCATCCAATACTTCAAGCCCTTTGCGGTGGCGGTAGGCCTGCATTTGACTTTCTTCCTTCTCATGCATATGGATATCACCCTCCTAAAAGTATTGTGGATGTCACTCGGTTCCCAAGGAGCGGAGGAAACAAAACTCGCTTCGAAAGCATCAGCTTATCGTTTCATGGTCGGAGGCGTCTCAAACGGATCTACAATAATATCGATTACAGACGGATAAGAGCTGGTTAACGCTTCCTTCACCGCATGCCGAATATCCTCGACTGTATAACAACGGTATCCGCGGGCGCCAAGCGCTTCCCCGAACATGGCGGCGTCAATCGGCTTGTTGTAGACTGCTCCGATCGCCTTCCCCAGATACTTCACCATCCCTTTCTCCACCATATCCAGGCGCCCATTGTTGATGACTACGAAGATTAGCGGCGCATCATAATTGACGGCCGTGGAGATTTCGGTACCGTGCATGAGCATGCAGCCGTCGCCGGTCAAGCACACAATGGGCAAATCTGGCCTAGCCAGCTTCGCTCCCACCGAATATCCGATCGCATGGCCCATGGCTCCAAACAGACTATCGAAGATAAAGGTGCCTGCTTCGTGAATCGTATAATCACGGATGGCATAGAACGTATGACTGCCGCAGTCTCCGAACAGCACGGCTTCTCTGGGCAGCTCTGCCTGCAGCGCGCGAATGGCATCACCCGTTGCGATAAGAGGCCCTTGTGAATCGGATGGGGCAATGTAAGGAACGCGCACGGATAGCGGCACATGCTCATCCGACAGCTCCTCCGCCGGCCGGTTAAGCATCCCCCTCAAATTGGCTTTAATATCGCCCAGCACCGACACAGTTGGACAAGGGAAGGCCTTGCCGACGAACATCGGATCATAATCGAACTGTATGACCTCGGCCGGGAGCATAGTCTGCATGTTGAAGCCCGACAGTGTCATGTCACTTAGCTTGGTGCCCAGCACCAGCATCAGATCAACGCCATCCTCCAGGTATTGATCGGCATGGGGCGTTCCGCCGAGACCGAGACCTCCAAGCGACAGCCGATGCCCGGTCGGGAATGTGCCTTTGGCACTGGTGGTCGTCATGACCGGAATATCCCAGCGCTCGGCCACCTCCTGCAGCTCGGCATAAGCTTGGGCGCTGTGCACGCCTTTACCCGCCAGTATGACCGGTCTCTCTGCCGCCTTGATTGCTGCGATGACCTTATCCAAATTATCCGAGCTCGTAAGCGGGACCTGCGGAATATCGAGGTCGAATGGCGGGATGCGTTCCATGAATACATCGAACGGTATGGAGAGGTGTACCGGACCTTTAACCCCGATAAAAGCGTGATCCAGCGCATGCTTCAAATAAATCTCCAGCAGATCCCCGCGTTCCAGCCGCATACTGAATTTGGTGACGGGCTCAAGCACCTTCACAATGTCCGTACCGAAGGGCGACGCGTCCTGGCCAAGTCCGACCCCCGTCCCTTTCATCGTCGGATGGCCTGTTATGATCAGAACCGGCATGTTCGAAGCTTTGGCCTGCGCTGCTGCTGTCACCAGATTGGTCCCCCCCGGACCCGAGGTGCCCAGACATACCCCAAGGGTCTGCCTCCCCCATGCGTAGCCAGCCGCTTCGAAGCCGGCCGCGCCTTCGTGGCTGCTTAATACAAATTGGATGCCTACCTGATCAGCCGCTTGGATGATCGGCAGAATCGCTTTTCCGGGAACGCCGAACATGTGTGATATATTCCATTTCTTAAAATGCTTTGCCAATAAAGCTGCGACACTCTCCACGGGGACAACTCCTCTCTGTTTTAAGAATCGCATTTCCTTTCATTGTGCTTGGCCAGCCTGTGATTCAGAACATCCGTACCACTTCTTCAGGCGGCAGCGGTTTGCTGAAATAGAAGCCCTGTACCTCGTCGCATTCATGCGCCTGCAAAAATTCGAACTGCTCCTTATTCTCGACCCCTTCAGCAATAACGAGCAGTCCGAGACGATGGGCCATCAAGATAATAGATCCTACGATATCTGCATCATTGCTGTCCGTCATAATATCGCGCACGAACGACTGATCGATTTTGAGCCGATGCAGCCCAAAGCGTTTGAGATGATTAAGCGAGCTGTATCCGGTGCCGAAGTCATCCATTGCGATCTGGACACCGAGTTCTCTCAGCTGCTTCAATGTCTCCACAGTCTTGGAAACGTCCATCGTCATCGTCTCGGTAATTTCCAGCTCCAGATATTTCGGATCCAGCTTCGTCTCCTTCAGTATGCTGTGAATCGCATCAATCATATCTTTCTTCTCGAATTGGACGGCCGATAGATTGATAGATACACGGATAGGCGGATGACCGGCGTCCTGCCAGGCTTTGTTCTGGCGGCATGCTTCCGCAAGCACCCATTCGCCCAGAGGGAGAATAAGCCCTGTCTCCTCTGCCACCGGTATAAACCGGCTAGGCGGTATCGCTCCCATCGTCGGGTGGTTCCAACGAAGCAGTGCTTCGATCCCGATCAGCTTCCCGGTCCGTATTTGAATCTGCGGCTGGTAATGGAGCGTGAACTGATTTAAGGCAAGCGCCTTGCGCATGGCCGTCTCGAGTGCGAGCTGTTCATTCGTCAAATTCCGCATATGCGGGTGGAAAAAGGTAAATTTGTTCTTGCCGCTCGACTTGGCCTGATACATGGCGCTGTCGGCATGAATCATCAACGTTTCGATATCTTCGCCATGCTTCGGATACACCGCGATTCCAAGGCTGGCCGACACGTGAAAATCGCTCCCGCCTACGATGAACGGCCTCTCGAATGACTTCAGAATACCATCCACCATGTCGATGATTTCTTCCTCGCCCTGTATTCCCTTAAGCAAAAACATGAACTCATCGCCGCCCATTCGAGCCACGACATCTTGCTCCCTGATCGAGGATTTCAGCCGGACGGCCACCTGCTTCAGCAAACGGTCGCCCTCCGTATGTCCCAGCGAATCGTTCACGAGCTTGAATCGGTCCATATCCAAGAATACGATGGCCAGCTGGTCGTCAGCGGCGCGATCGTGGCGGCCCATCTCGACTTGCGCCGAATGGATGAACATCCGTCTGTTCGGAAGCGATGTCAGCTCGTCATGATACGCCATGTAGTTGATTTTGGCTTCCGCCTCGTATCGCTCGGTTATGTCCCGGAATTGACCATAGGCCCCGATGACATATCCGCTCTCGTCCACAATGGGATTGGCATCGAACAGTCCTACTAAATTGTAGTCCTCGAGGCACACCTCTACATCTTCATAACGCATGCCAGAACGCAATACTTCTTGGAAGTAGTATCCCAGGTAAGGGAGCTGAAACGCGGACTGCCCGATCAATTCCACGCGTCTAAGATCGAAATTCGCGGCTGCGGAACCGTTCAGCTCGGTAATGAAGCCGTCCTTGTCCGTAAGAATAGCTGCATTCTTCTTCGTTTCCATAATAATTTGATTCAGAATGTGCAGCTGTTTATTCTGCCTCCGCAGCATGAGTTCTCGCTCAATCGAATCCACCGTCGTCTGCAGCATGCAGATGAACAGCGGATTATGCAGGTTCACCGTCGTCATGATGGCAATCGATCCGATCATCCGGTCATCCTCCGAATACTTGAACGGTACGGCATAACAAGTGGAGCCGTGAAAAATAGTATGAAAGTGATCTGCGCCAATCAGTTGTATGGGGGTACGGTGACGCAGCGACAAGCTGACGACATTCGTCCCGGTAATCTCCTCCGAAAAACCTACCCCGACTTTAAAGCCCACCTCGTCCATCATGCTCTTGATGCTCTCGTCTCCCGCGATCTGCAGGATGGTCGCTTCGTGATCGCACACGGCTACCAGCAAAGGCATCCGTTCTGGAATGGATTCTAACAGCTTGTCCATAAAATACTGTGTAACGGCCAGCACCTCGTCGTACTTGGCCAGCTTGGATTCGAGCTCCGCGCGGGAGAATTGATTAAACATGGGCATGACATCCGCTATGATATTATTTCTCCTACACAGCTCATGTGACTCGGTTATATAGCTGGGCTTTTCTTCTGGTGTCATACCGGTTTGTCCTCACTTTCCCTCTAAAAGCCTTTATTCCCGCTCCTTCCCGCAATGAACTAGGAATAAACTGTGTTTTCTACATTATAAAATTTTTCAGATAATTATTAAACCAAATTTCTACATTTTTCTTTCATTTCAATTACAGCTCTTACTGATTCTTTAAACCTATTTCCGATTCTATAAATTTAATGAAGGGACCTCTGACGTTCGCCGTCAGAGGTCCTAGGCTTACTGCGCAATCCTATTCTTATTTCACGTAGAAGCGGGCTGCCTCTTCCCAAATCTCGCCCGGCGCAAGGCTGAACAAACCGGCTTCTTCAGCCGGCAGATCGATATTCGGGGCATTCACCAGATTGATTTGCGGCTCCGGACAGAAGAAACCCTCCGTCGCGAAATTATTCCAGATCATCCACTGTTTATACGAGGTTCCCACATCATATACGAGCGTGATGTCCAGCTTGGTATCGGTCAGCTCCATCCGGTTGCGGCCGTTCTGAGCAACAGCCGTGTAATGATTGTCCATCTCTTCGAAGAAAGGATAGACGCCTTCTCCCTGCAGCTGAAGCTCGTCCGCCGTAAGCGGCTGATGCTTGCCTGTAGGAAGCATGCGCTCGCTCATCTCCCAGCGCTGCCCGATCGTCAGCTTGACGCGGTAATCCTTCGCCGATCCGTCAGCCGCGAACGGCGCATTAACCGAGGTATGGAATGCCAGCAGGCAAGGCATCGCGTCCTTCCCGTTGTTGCGGACAAATACGTGCTGGGACAAGCCGTCAGCACTTAGGGTATAGCGAAGTCTGAGGGTGAATAGATGAGGCAGGTGTGCGTACACCGCGTGCTCTTCATTCACAGTCAGAGCGACCGTAACGTAGCTCCCTGTGTCCGTGCGGCCGAACTCCTCTACTTCCCATGGCGTATCGGAGACGAATCCATGGATATGGTTGCCCCTTTCCGCCTCGTTAACCGGAAACTGATAGGTCTTCCCGTTCCATGGAAATTTTCCGTCCTCGTAGCGGTTTGGAGGAAACAGCACCGGAATGCCATGAATGATCGGCCTTGCTTTGAAGGAAGGCATCTCCTCTTCCGTTGGTTCATGGAGAAAACGATACCCCTTCTCCACATCGCGGAATGCGATCAGATTCCCTCCAATTTCCGGCAGAATTGCCGCTTCATAGGCTCCAGCTGTTAACCAAATGGCTTTCTCACCCTGATATGTACCTTCATAAGCAGAAAATTGTCCCAATTTGTCATCTCCTACTTCCATTTTTTCATACGATTAGATTATCATAGAGAGTAACTATACTAGTAGATTATCATATAAAGAGGGTAATAGAGAAGAGAGCTTCACTTGCCTGGCAGGTAGAGGAAGCAATACCTGAATACTGCTGGAGGAATCCATTATGCTTGCAAAGTTTTTTTTGGCCATAACCTTACTGTTCACGGTATCCGTAGATGCTGCAAAGAATCGTGATCCTGCCCCGGAATGGACGAATTATAAGCTCGTCGCGCATGGGCTGGGAGAGATCGATTCTCATACGTATACGAATACTCTGGAAGCTTTTGAGCACAATTACAAGAAGGGCCACCGTTTATTCGAAGTAGACCTGCAGCTTACGTCCGATAACTATTTAGTTTCCCGTCACGACTGGCAGCCTTATCTGTACAAACGGTTTGAGCAGGAAGCGCCGCCTGAGGGGTTAGATGGAAAGCCGCTAACGCTGCTTGAAATTAAATCACTTAAGGTGCATAAAGCGTACCAGATTCTCGATTTTAACGATCTGCTCGGTCTCTTGGAGAAATATCCCGATATCTATTTTATTACAGATACGAAGGACATGGAACCGAGTCTCGTCGAGAAGCAGTTCCAAACCATGATCACAGCGGCGGACGAGGAGGATATCTCCCTGCTGCAGAGGATTATTCCTCAGGTATACAATCAGGATATGTACCGTCAGGTTGACGCGCTGTTCCCATTCCCGTCCTATATTTACACGCTGTACATGTCGCCCGATACTCCGAAGCAGGTGCTCTCATTCGTACGGGACAACCCCCGTGTCGATGCCGTCACCATGCCGGAGACGCTTGCCAAGACGCGTTTTCTGAAACAGCTGAAACGGGCCGGCATCATAACCTACATTCATACGATTAATGATACCAGCAAGATGCACGACTATTTGCTGCAAAGCACTCATGGATTTTATACCGATTCGGTCACATACACAGACTTCGATACGGTTCGGATTAAACCAACCGAGAGTTTAAGCCTCTGGCAGGCTACCTTGAAGAATCTGTTCCTCCTTCCCATGGTTGGCCCGGTCTTAGATTGGCTGTAACGATAGAAGGGTATACGAAGAGAGCGCGGACATCGCCAAGGCGATGTCCGCGCTCTTTGTTTTACAGATAAACCTTCTGACCGGTCTTCGCGCTTTCCACCGCGCCGAAGACCATCGCGACGCTTTTAATATTATCCGCGCAATCCGTCTCTGCCGGCCGGCCCGATTCAAGCGCGGCAAACATTTCGTCCAGACAGCCGTAATGCCCTTCTCGTCCATCCCACAGCTCCGTCACGTTCATCTTCTTCATGGAGCGAATAAATGCCGGTGACTCACTCTCGTCCACAACCTCGCAGACAGGCTCGCCGGCTCCATCCCAGAGAACGGAACCCCGGCTCCCGTTTACCCGCCAGTCCGCTTCCCATGTCGTATTCATGCCTTCCGCGCACCAGGAGCCCCGATAGGTGAACACCGAACCATCGCTCATTTCAAAGATGCAAACCGCCGATGCGTTCCCTTTATACCAGGAGCCGGGAGGGTTGTATTCGTGACAATAGACCGATACCGGGTCAGCACCGCTAATAAAGCGCGCTTGGTCGAATGTGTGAATCGCCATGTCCACGATGAGCGGACTATCCATAACGTCGCGGAAACCGCCAAAATGTGCCCCAATGAAAAAATCCGCATGAACCGAGCCGACCGTACCGATCGTTCCGGAGGCCAGAAAGTCGCGAAGCGGGCGAATCCGCTTCAAATAACGGCGGTTCTGCATGACGGCATAACGATTGCCTGTCTGCTGTGAGATTCGCACGATCTCCTGCGCATCCTCCAGCGACTCTGCCATCGGCTTCTCCCCGAAGACACTGCAGCCCGCTTCCAATGCAGTCGTTACGATTTGTTTATGACTTGCTGGAACCGTAACGTCAAAAACTAATCCAGCCCTGGTCTCTTCGATGGCCGTCTGCAGCTCGGTAAACGTCGGAACCTGCAGTCCTCTTCTTTCTGCCATCGCCTTCGCGCTGTCCTCGAATATATCAACAAGCCCGACGATTTCAACATTTTCCCGCTGAGCTGCATAGTCAAGCCATACATTCGACATGCCTCCGCAGCCTGCAACGATAACGCGATGTTTGATCATGCTCCTGCTCCCATCCCTTCCATGGATTGGCACAAGCCTGCTCAAGTGCCTGCAACGCTCACGCCTAATCAACATTACTCTTCCTATCGTACAAAATAGAAACCGGCCAAGCTAGAAACGAAATTACGACTTATTCATACGATCTTATGATTCTAATCCGAAGAAAACGTTGACAATCGTATGTGTTTGAAATATCTTGATAGAATTGTATGATACAGGGGGTCTAGAGATGACGGTTAGTCCATTAAAGGAAAACACGCTCATTCCCGATCAGACATTTCCCATTAATGTTTTTTTTGTCAGCAGCTTTCCGCTGCACTGGCATGATCATATGGAATGGATATTCGTGAGGTCGGGCAAGACCCGTATTCAAATCGATGCGGGTTACGAGCAGCTTCATCAGGGAGAGCTTGCTTACGTTAATTCGAAGCAGCTGCATGGTGCTGCCAGTCTAGAGCCGGACACCCGGCTTGTCTGTATTGTGTTTAATGAAGCGCTCGTGCGCGGAAACGGATTGGATATTACGGAGCTCCATTACTTCCTGCCTTATTTGAATCAACGGATGAAGTGGCCGAGCGTGATGAAGAAGCTCGACCCGTTCATGGATCAGATCAATGAATCGTTCGAGCGGCTGCTGGCCGAATTTGAACGGAAGGCTCCAGGTTATGAGCTTCTGGTGAAAGCCGAGCTTCTTCGGGTGTTCGGCTTATTCTTCCGCTATGCCAAGCAGTATGCGGTCCAGAATGTGAACCAGCCTGCCGCGCGCATTCACAAGGGACATGACCTCTCTTCACTGCTTCATGTGCTGCGAGATCGATTCGCCGATACGTTCACCGTGACCGAAGCGGCACGGATGGTGAATCTAAGCCCGAATCACTTCTGCCGGGTGTTCAAACAAGTGACCGGGAAGACGTTGATCGAATATTTGCACCTGCTGCGGATTAATGAAGCGGAGCGGCTGCTCCTCGAAACCAGTCTGTCCGTGACCGAAATCGCAGGCCATGTCGGTTTCTCCAACATGACCTACTTCGGCCGTATCTTTAAGAAAATGAAAGCTGTAACGCCATCCGAGATACGTAAGAATGTATAGGCGGCAGAACTGCACAGTCGAATGTTCTTACGATCGCTGTTGTTTAAACAAGGTGAACGCTAACGCTTCTTCAGGATCATTCGACCGCTCCGCTGGACGCTGAAGAAGACAGCGACAGAACGAATAAGCACAATGGCTGTACAGGTTTGAGGGCCTGTCCAGCCATTGTGCTTATTGTTGCGATCGTATAATTTCCGTTACCCGGTGAAGCCGTACCGTTTCAACCACAAGCCGCATACGGTCGTCCAGGTAGCAACATGCTCGTCCTGCTCGGCCAGCGCGAGACCGTGCGGCCCCTTCTCGTACACATGCAGATCGAAGGGTACACTGGATTTCCGCAGCGCGGAAGCGAAGAGGAAACAGTTCTCGACGGGTACGGCCTCATCGTCGGATGTATGCCATATGAAGGCCGGCGGCGTATCCGCCGTCACCTGCAGCTCATTGCTGAGCAGCTTGATCATACGCTCTTCCGGCTCCGGACCGAGCAAGTTATGCACCGATCCTTGATTCGCATATGGAGGCTGCATCGTAATGACAGGGTAACAGAGGGCCATGAGATCCGGACGGCAGGATTGCTGATCGATCGGATCGGCTGCGCCGGGCATCCCTAGATCGTAATGAGTTCCCGCGGTCGAGCATAGATGGCCGCCTGCCGAAAAACCGAGCACCCCTACTTTAGCCGCATCGATGCCCCACTCCTCCGCGCGGTGGCGAACATACCGGATCGCCCGTTGGAGATCCGTCAGCGCACTTGGAAACCGGTAGGGCGCCACACGATACCGCAGCACGAATGCGTGAATTCCGAGCGTATTCAACCACTGTGCGATCGGATCGCCTTCGTAATCCGCCCGTCCGGCATATCCGCCGCCAGGGCAGACAATAACCGCTCCAGGGCCGCCGTTCTCGGCCAAGAATGGGGTTAGTGCCGGACGGTCCTCATCCGTTGTACCTTCTGCAAAGGGGGCCCCGTCCGGCCACAGCTCAATTAGGGAGTCCGTAGATCCAGCCATCTTATTTCCTCCTGGGACAGTAGAATGTTGGTTGCCTCGAGACAAGACTTCATCTCCGCTTCATTCCGCGGGCCGATAATGGCAGCCGTCGGGAATGACTGGCTAAGCACGTAAGCCAGCGCGATCTGAATCGTCGTAACACCCTTTTCTTTACCCAATTTCTCGGCACGGTAATAACGTTCCCAGTTCGCATCATTGTAGAATACGCGCACCAAATCCGCATCCGAGCGATCCTCCGGCGTGAAGCGTCCCGTGAAGAAGCCGCGGGCTTGCGAGGACCAGGAGAAGATCGGCAGACCCGAACGTTCATGCCAAGCCAGCGCCTGCTCGTCCACACTCACGCAATCACTCCAGAAAGGCTCCTTCGCTTTGGCAAGGCTCAGGTTGGGACTGCTGAAGTCGAAGCCGCGCAGACCATGCTCAGCTGCATAACGGTTCGCTTCCTCGAGCCGTTCCGTCGACCAGTTGGATCCGCCGAAGGCAAGAATCCGGCCTGCTTCCACATGCTCGTTCAGCCATTCCAGTATCGCACCGACAGGAACGTTCCGATCATCGCGGTGGAGAGCGTATACGTCGATGTAATCGGTGCGAAGCCGCTCCAAGCTGATCTTCAGCTCTTCCTCGATGGCAGCCTTGGACATGCGCGAGCCATTATGGTCGGGGTGAGCGCCCTTCGTCCAGACGTTAAAGGTATCGCGGTTCTTCCGTTCCTCCATCCACATGCCGATCGCTTGCTCGCTCTTGCCGCCGCCATAGATAAACCCGCTGTCGACCGTATTGCCGCCGATGGCTGTAAACGCATCCATGTTCGTACACACCAGCTCGAATACTTCCGGTGAAAAATAATCGGAGCCCATGATCAGGCGGGATACGCCCTGCTTCAAGCCTGGCAAATCAATTGTTTTCATCTTTCGTATGTCCCCCTTCTAAAGTTGAACGCGCTTACGCGTCTCGGCTGATTCTAAACAAGCGTCGATGATTCTCATATTAGCCACGGCATCCTCGGGAGCGAACCGTGCCGCTTGCTCACCCCATGCAACCCGGGCAAAATCATCCGCCTGCAGCGCGTATTGATTCAGTGCCGGCTGCTGCTCTTCCCGCTTGCCGTCATTCGTATGGACAATAAAGCTCGCATCGCCGATGAAGGCCGACGGTACTTCGATCCGTCCTGTCGTTCCAAGCACTTCAAGCGTGTTACGGAACGCAGCCCACATGCCGCAATCGAACGTAAGCGCGACGCTGCCTGGAAACTCGAGTATACCCGAAGCCATCATATCGACGTAGTCATGCTCCGGCGATAATAGGGCATGCACCGTTGCCGCTTCCGGCTCGGCGTCTAAGAGAAGCCGCGCTGCGGAGATCGGATAACAGCCGACATCATAGATCGAGCCGCCGCCCCATTCCTTGCGATAGCGCACATTCTTGCTGTCTCCGGCATTATTGAAGGTGAACGTTCCATGAATCCCGCGAAGCTCGCCGATCTCCCCGGAACGGATAATTTCTTTCATCCGGTCATAACGCGGGTGAAAGCGATACATGAACGCTTCCGCCAGATGAACGCCCGCCTTCCTGCTCGCGTCTGCCATCTTCTGCGCCTCTGCCGCATTAAGGGCGATCGGCTTCTCGCAGAGGACATGCTTTCCTGCTTCCATCGCACGGATGCTCCACTCCATGTGCAGATGGTTCGGCAGTGGAATATATATGGCATCAATATCGAAATCTTGTAAAATCTCCTCATAGCTTCCATAGGCTTTGGGGATCTCTAGTTTAGCCGCCGTCTGCTCGGCTTTCTCAAGCCCGCGGCTGGCGATGGCGGTTACCACGCCTGTCTCGGATTGTTTAATACCTGGGATGACCGCGCCTACCGCAATACCGGCACAGCCGATAACGCCCCAACGAAGTTTTCGACTCAATTCTGATGCACCTGCTTTCCTCGATTTGGCATCATTATAGTTCAATTCGGACATGAAATGATATAGAACATTTTTGCTTTTGCATATCAAATTAATGTCGCGGGTCCGTCTCAATCTATTAAAAACAGCCGCGCTCTCGTACGAGAGCGCGGCTGCAGCTGGTCATGAATTGTTTTCCCATATCCTCTACACCTGTCTTTCCGTTCGCTCCGCTCTTGTCCGGGGGAACGCTGCAAACGGCAGGTAAAGAATGAAGAAGAGCACCAGAGCCACTGCCTCCATCGATAGCAAGTACCAAGGATATGGGCCGAGGACATCCAGCAGAGATGCTGTATCCGGTTTTCTGGCCAGAAACATGTAATTGCCGCCGGTAGCAGCATTGATGAGATATACGACAATCAGCAGCGCATTCAAAAAGCCCATCGTCAGCACGATAGATTTCAGCGTTGGCCGGAACCCCTCCACCCACACCATATAGAGCACGGCCAGAATGATGGCGATGTGAGCGGTGAAAAATTCGATAAACCGAAAATGCGGGTAGCCATAATACAGTGCTGGCGTCAACAACGCCTGAATTGCACCGCCGATCCCGGCAAAGTAAGCGATCTGAAACACGATCCTGCTTCTGAACAGCAGCATGAAGATGCACAAATATAAGGAAATACTGCATAATTCAAGCGGCAGCGTATCCTTAGGATTGTAAATGCCGCCGGTCACATACCAGACATTGAGCGTAATCTCCGATAGAACAAGCACAGCAGCCAAGACATACCGGCCATTCCGGCTTCTCCTCCCCTGACGGAACCAATGCCGGCAGAGGTACAACAGGAGTACCAGACCTGCGAAGCTGGCAAGAGCAGCAAAGTGGGAAGGTGAATAGGCCTTGAACACGGCCGAAGCATGGGTATCAAACCAACTGCCCATAGGATCTACCCCCGTGGATGTAAGGATGGTCGTTCCAGACGCAGTGCCTCAGCTAGCCGATCACGGTAAGCTCCTTCGGGAAGGCCGTCAATACTTCGACCCCATCCTCGGTCACGATCACATCGTCCTCAATACGTACACCGCCCAGTCCGGCTACATAGACGCCCGGTTCAACCGTGAACGCCATGCCCGCTGCGAGCCGTTCTTCGTTCTGACCGTGTACAGACGGATATTCATGAACATCGAGCCCGAGCCCATGACCCAGACGGTGCATGAAGTAGTCGCCGTAGCCCTTGGCTGCAATCGTATCCCGGGCAGCGCGGTCTATGCTAGCAAGCGTCGCGCCAGGCCGAATCGCTTCAATGGCCTTCAGGTTAGCGGATAACACCGTCTCGTAGATTTCCTTCAGCTTATCATTCACGTCTCCAACGGCAAACGTACGCGTAATATCCGATGCATACCCGTCCACGTACACGCCAAGATCAAACAGCAGCAGCTCGCCGCTTTGCACCTTCCGGTCGCCCGGTATGCCATGCGGCAGGGCCGATTTCTCGCCTGCCAGCACCATCGTGTCGAAGGAAGGACAATCGGCGCCAAGCTTCTTCATCCGATAATCGAGCTCGGCAACGAGATCCAGCTCGCTGACACCCGGCTTTACATGCGCGATTCCGGCATGCAGCACATCTTCGATCATCCGCACCGCTCTTCGCATCATAACAATTTCGCTTGGCGACTTAATGACGCGCATCGACCGCAGCACTTCGTCAATATCGACGTACGCCTGTGCGTCTGCTGCAGCAGACAACGCTTCGAAACGGCTCACCGTCAGGTGGCTCTTCTCCAGCCCGAACTTGCTCAGCTTGCTTGGCAGCAGCTTGCTCAGAACCTCATACGGATTATCGGTATCCGCATGCGTGTAGATATGAGGGATTTGCTTGGCGGCTGCCTGAGCAGCTTCCAGGTCAATGGCGGGAACAAGCAGGAACGGCGATTCACCCTTAACCAGAACAAGGCCTAAGAACCTCTCATGCGGATTGCTCCGAAAGCCCGTCAAGTAGAAGACGTGAGCCGGCAGCGTAACCAACAGTGCATCCATCGATCTTTCGTTCATATATTCATGAAGAGCTTGCATGCGAGTTTGCATGTACTGCACCACCTATTTCATTGTCTTATCGCTAATTCACTGCCAACATTATAGCATATAAAGAATGAAATCCGTTATGCCCTGCCCGGCTCCAGCAGTCCCGCCCCATGTACACAAGCTCGCTGTCCAAGCAAGCCGCGTGACGATTCAATCAATGCAGGAATTAGGAAGCTATCCTAACGGTATACACGCCATTGAGCACCGTCGCGAACGAACCATTCCCTTGGATCAGAGTGCCGTCCTCTTCCTCCACCTCTAGCGCCTGCGAATAGATCAGGCGGCATTCCTTGCCGTACGTCGATACAATCCGCGCTTCCTTCAATTGATTATCCGCCCACTCGATATCGACGATAAAGCAATAACAGAAAAACCCGGGACTGCTCCCGGGTTCATTGGCTCTTGCAACGGTTAAATTCGTTTATTGTGCTGGATCCAAGATAATCTTCCCATGATGGACGCGCCCGGACACGAGGTCGGCAAACGCGCCGCCGCCCTCTGACAGCGGCCGAATTTCCGTCCAGCCTTCCTCTGTGATCCGGCCGCTTACAAGCAGTGCTACCGCATCGTTAAAATCTTCGCGGCTGTAGCAGAACGAGCCGAGAATCGTAATTTCCTGACGTGTCAGATGGTTGAGCGGCAGCGACGTATCATCTATGCCAAGACCGATATTCATCAGCGTGCCGCCGGAATTCAACATCCGTACCGAGGTCTCCCGGGTATCCTGGAAACCGGCTGCATCGATAACGACGTCTATGCCTTCATCGCCGAATAGTTCTCCGGCTCTGACGCGGATATCCTCCACGGCTGAATTGACAACCTCGCCAAGTCCCAGTCGCTTGGTCATGGCTAATCGGTCCGGATTGCGATCGACGATTACAATCTTGGATGCGCCGAGTATTCGGGCTGCCATCGCGCATAAGAGACCGATTCCTCCCGCTCCGAATACGAGAACGTTCGGCAGCGAATGTCCCGCCATCGCTCGTTTCGTTGCGCGAAGCGAGCAAGCCAGCGGCTCAGCCAGAGCAGCCCGGAACGGACTGATCGAATCAGGCACAGGTACGACAGCCTCTGCTGGCACGGTTACCATTTCGCCGAATGCACCTGACCGATGAATGCCGATAATATTGCGCTTCTCGCACAGCTGGGTCAGCCCCTTCAGGCAAGGACGGCAGTGTCCGCAGAAGAGCAGCGGGTTGACGACTACCTTTTGACCGGCACGCAAGGTGGAAACCTCGGCGCCTAGACTGACAATTTCCCCGCAAAATTCATGACCCATAATCAATGGGGGCACTCGAAGACTGTTATGGCCCAGATACCCCTCGATTTCGGAACCGCATATGCCTACGGCCTTCACTTGAATCAATACCTCGTTAGGCAATGGAACAGGCTCCGGACGCGGCTCCCACTCCATCGTTTCATTCGCTACCCAAACCAATGCGTTCATTGCTTATTCCCCTTCTCTTCGGTGCTGTTGCCAGTACCCTCTATATTCGACGCGGCCGCTTCAGATACCGCCTGCTGCAGCTGATCCACGATGCTGCGGCAGTTCAACCTCTTTTCCATCAAATCCTGAACCGTATAATAATAATGATTGCTCGCTTCGAATCCGATGCGGGAATCCCGCTGAATAATTTCCATCAGCTGCCGCGCGTTATCCGCTTCCTCAAGCGCGATCTCCATCAGCTTCCTGCCGGCTTGGAGCCGGGTGTTCGGTTTTCTAGCTTTAAGATAGCGCCTGCGGGAGATGACGAACCCAATTTGCAAATAGCTGCTTCTAAAATGAAGATAAGCAGCCGAAGCGGCTGTCATCAAATCATCGAAGTCCCGCTCGGTGCCGGGAAGCAGACTCTTCCTCGCCTTCTCCAGAAGCTGCAGCCCTCTCTTCCATCCACTGGCCAGCTTCTTGAATTGCTGCGCGAAGACAGCTTCGGGATAGCTGCCTCTCCACGTCTGCAGATCATCGTAGGGACAGCCGATCATCGTCGCCGTATAGTCGGTCGGCTGCATGTACAGCAGATTGGCAGGACCGTAATTTTGCGGCGCGAAATAGACGGTATGGATGCTGAACGGAAACTCGCGAAACGCTCTGCTGAACGCTCCGGAAGCCTGCGCGATCGTCCGGCCAGCAGTTGGCCCGTATTTGCCCGTAAGCAGCTCATGGAGACCTGTCTTTGCCCCCTGTTCCGATTCCCAATAATATTCGGAAGCCAGCTCCAGATTGATCGACGGATAGCCGCCCAGCGTCCAGCTCAGCATTAAGCCGCTGACGCCCGATTCGTTCAGATGGCCCAGATGCTCCTCAATGAGCTGGAAGACGGGCAGGAACGGAACCGCGGAGCACTCCCATGTATTGTTGAACTGGACCTTGGCCGCTGCCTGCAGCCCCCGCTCTTGCGCCAGACTCCAGCTTCGCCGCGCTTTCTCCCCCGGACCGACGACCGATATGGAGTAGTCGATGACTTCACCTTTCACTCCGCCAACATTCGTTGGAATCGCTTCTTCACTATTGCACATGACGGTGACGTTCTCGGGCAGCTGAGCGATAATCGACGGGATGTCCTCGTAGGCCCATCCCCAAGCCCACGTAATAATACGTGCGGACGGCTGCGCGCCGTACGCTCCCTCTGCTATGACGCGGTTCACCTCGGCGATTACATCGCTCCGCTTTCTCTGACTGCAGCGGGGACAATTCGTCAGACCGCCGGGTGCTCTGGAGTAACAATTCGTCAAGTTCTCCGACATGGTGATCGTGAACAGACCGGCAAGGTCGGGCACCTCTCGAAATAACCGCGATACCCAATTGTGCAGCAGCTCCAGTACACCCGGGCTGGACGTACACATCGACGCATGGCCATCTTCAATATGTCCCTGCCAATCCGGCCTATCAGCGAAGAACGAAAGAGGCATGGACCTTGGCTCGTTGCAATACAAGAAAATACCGATGCCAAAGCGTGCCGCTCGTTCTACCAGCCCGCGCAGACTGGCGATTCGTCTCTCCCAGCCATCCGATAATTCCGGCACTTCCTCCCATGGGACTAGGCTGTATAGGACGCTCTGCAGCCAAACTCCATTAATGCCTGCATCAGAAAGCCGCTCCAGCAGATCATCCGGAAACGGATTCAATTCAGGCTCAAGGAGCGGATCGCCGTATACGGCACTATACGAGTAGATATAACGGAACTGCATCTTTGGAGAACGCTGGTACTCGCCTTTAATAACGTAGGGAACGCCGCGTTTGTTCATCTGCTGCTCCAGCCACTGAAGCCCCCGCATAATCCCCGGCTCGGCGCCGGCACGAATCGTAATCTCCTGATCCGCAGCCGTTATCGTATGCGTCTCATCGGTCTTCGACGATGCCCCCGCTTCCAATATGATCCGCAGGACCGGGCCTTCCTCGCTTGAGGCGGGCAGGTCTGAAGCGCCTTGAAGCCTCCACTTGACCCCCCAAGCCTGCTCGTGCTTCGAGACGAAGCGTTCCACCGTTGATATCAGAATTGGATTATCATGCGGATACACAATCGTCCACGGGATATCCATTTGAATTTCGTCCGGCTGCGGTTTCCGTTCCGGCTTGCCGCGGCGTACGGGTTCCTTCTTATACCGGTCCAGAAAGTCGAACGGCCGCTCGAAGGACTCTGATTGGACATCGCCTTCCGAGGCTGAACGACGGTAATCTGCTGCAGCTTCTCTAATATAAGCCGTCTGGATCTGCTCCTCCGAACTCAGCTGCCTGTATCGTACCGGCTCCGCCCAGGGCTTGCCGCTCCCCAGCTTGATCCATAGAAAGTCATCCTCTTTCAACGCGAAAGCCAGCTTCGCCTCCGTCCATCCAAGCAGCTGCAGGAGCTGCTCGACGGGAAGCAGATGCCAGTTGGCGCGAATGATCGTTATATAGCCCCGCTCCAGCCACTTCGCATCCCTAACCGGCGATTCACCAAGCCCCAGCTCGCCTGCGGCTTGGAGGATTTCCGCCTCTGACGCGCCCAGCACATCGGCAATTCTTGATGGCGGGACCATCCCCCAATTACGCCAGATCACAGCTTGCATACGTGTAGGAAAGTGAGGAAAAGACAAGGCCGGACGTCCTGGGTCCGTTTGTAGTTCGAGTAGCATTCCCGAAGCCTCCATTAGCCGATAAGGTCAGAATCTGCGCCTGACATCGGCGTTCATCTCTAGATTCTTGATATACCGCTTAACTACCTGTGCACTCACTTATGCTGCTGCAGTGAACTATTCACCTGGCGCAATATCGCGTCCGTACTTACGTGAGGCCACGATCGCATCGGCGAAGACACAACCGTGTGCGCTCCTTCTGTACAGTCCACTCGCGGGCAATTATAAATTCGGCGGAATTTCCAAGCGTTCGAAGTACCCATGCGCTTGATCGATATGCTTCCATGCCTCTTCAGCAAGGAAGATGCCATGCCCGGGATACAAGCTGTCGATGCGTAGCTGCTGCATCTTCGCGACTGTAGCTGCATAATCCTGAATGCTGCAGTCCCATATGTTCTGAATAACGACCTTCCCTCCGGCAAAGACAGAATCGCCGCCGAACAGCAGCTTCCTTCCGTCCCGCTCTATAAGAAAACCGATATGCCCCCGGGCATGACCCGGTGTATCGAGCACGCGCAATACCGTATCCCCTATGACGACCTCATCGTGCTCGGCAAGATACCGGGTCACCGGACACGGCGCATATTCATAATCCGCCGGATACACGCCTGCCCGTATCGCCGCGTTGAGGCTGACCTTCTCACGGTCGGCGTTCTCGATCCAAGGAGCAGCTTCCGCGGAAGCTGCAACCTGCATCCCATACTGGCGGTGAAAATAGGCGGCTCCCGCCGCATGATCGCCATGAGCGTGAGTAAGGAGCAAATATCGAATTTGCTCCGGTTTAATGCCGATACGCTGTATATTCGCAACGATTCGCTCCGGCTCCACGCCGCCGCCGGCATCGATAAGGGCATATTCACCGCCCCCTCCATCCAGAACAAAGACGTTGCAATCCGTCGCATGGCTTAGCTGAGCGCCATGCTTGCCGCTGCCAACCATATAGATGGCATCATCGACCCTGATCATGACGGAATATAGGCAATGCACTCGATTTCAACGCGCATCCCGGGAGGGAATTTCACGATCTCGAAGGTGCTTCGAGCGGGAGGCTCATCCTGGAAGAACGTCCCGTATACTTGGTTATAGATTCCGAAGTCATCCAGCTCATCGATAAAGGAGGTCACTTTGACGACATGCTCGAGGGAAGTACCGGCCGCTCGCAATATTTCCTCGATATAGGACAGTACCAGATGCGTCTGCTTTTCAATATCCCCTGGATGCAATACAGCTCCGGTTTCGAGATCGAATGGGCAGGTCCCCGCTACATACACCATATCGCCAAGCTTGACGGCCTGCGAATATTTCCCGCTCGGTACCGGTACTTTGTCCGTCTTAATGATTTCTTTCCTCATTAATCCTTCACTCCCTCTGATCCGGCCTAAGCCTAATTCATCGTATTCGTATTAGAGCTGAAGCGCTGTATGTTCCAACGACGATTGGTTCGCTGCCAGTGTAACGGCGAGCGTGCGCGCAGCATCGCTGTAGCTGCTCAAGATCGATTCTTGCGTGTTGCGTGCGATCGCATCGATAAACGTCTTGCATTGCTCGAAATAAGGCTCCATTGTAGAAGTCATCGTCTCATTCTGATTCTCGTCTACGATGGTTAAGGTAAAGCCGTTATTGCTCAGATGAACGAAGAAATCCGGACCGAACAATTTGACATCCGATGCGGAATGATGGACGGAGAAGCAAGATTCCGTGATACTGCCAATCGTGCCCTGCTCCATCGAGAACGTAATCGAGCCCGCATCATAAATTGTTCCTTGCTTCTGCTGAGCATCGAAGGAGACGCGTCCAAATTTGGCTTCGACCTCATGGAATTCGCCAGCCAAATAACGGATCATATCCACCTGATGCGTCACGGCATCCACCAGATGCCCCCCGGACATATCGAGCTGATGCCACCATTGCGCGGGATGCGAGCCTCCAAACCGGTAGGCTTGGATCAGATGGGCTTGACGCCCGTGCAAGTAAGCTTTCGCCTGCTGGACCGTATCCAGGTAACGGAGACAATAGCCGACCGAATGAATGATTCCGGCATCTAGAATGATGCGTTCTTTCCGGCGTACATCTTCCATATTCAGTCCGAGCGGCTTCTCCACGAACAGGTGAATACCGCGCGTTGCGGCAAGCTCCTCCAGATTCCCCCTTGCGAACTGCGGCGTACAAATAAACACGGCATCGATCCGGCTTGGGTCCAGAACATCCTCCGCGCTATCCATCACCTGCGCTCCGGTACTCTCGGCAGCTTTGCTTGCGTTCTCCCTGTTCACATCGAAGATCGATACAATCTCCGCATCTTCGATTTTCTTCAAGCTTTCAATATGGAGAGAGGCAATTCCGCCTACCCCAATGAATCCAATCTTCAAACTCATGCTCATCATCCAACCTTTCTTCGCAGCAAAATGTTGTTCAACTAATGGTTTCCCAGCTCTCCGCCTCAATTGTTAACAAGACTGATTCGCCTTCATATATTCGCCTGCCACCCTTGCTATACCTGCAAAGAAATCCGCACAAATTTACATTAATAGCGCTTCCATTACTAAAGCTTGATGAGTGCATGGTTCTCCCGCCCGCCAGGCCTGTCGCTTCTCGACGTCAGATAGGCGTTGACCGATGCATGCCCTCCCCTAAAGAGGGGAGTTTCCGCCCGCTATAGAACCAGGTGCTCCTCTAGAACCAGGCCCGGTTGTCAAATTCATCGTCAGGCCCTTTCTTCATATCGGCATATTCACAATACGAGCGGTAGATATGGCTGCGCATCACTTTCTCCGCTTCATCCGGATCCCGCTTGCTTAATGCTTCGATCAGCTCCAAGTGCTGCTCGATCTCCTTCTCCTTCGTTGAAGCGCTGCCCAGAATACGATTCACAAGCGCGATCTGGAATGAAATCGTTCTGTACATGGCAATGAGACGTTCATGCGAAGAGAGCTCGATGATCGTCTGATGGATGTGCAGGGAATCCTGGAGCAGTGAAGGGATCGAATCGTCGTGAACCTTCACTTTCATTTGTTCATAGAAATCCTGCAAAGACAGGATATCCTCATCGGTCGCCTTCATAACGGCTATTCGGATCGCCAATCCTTCATAGACCGCCCGCAGCGAATAAATTTCAAACACGTCTTTCATATGAAAATCGCGCACCATCGGCCCTTTATTCGGGACGATTATAATGATGCCTTCCCCTGACAATTGGCGGATCGCCTCGCGAACGGGTGTCTGGCTGATTCCATAATCCTTGGCCAGCTTCGTCTCCACGATTCGATCGCCGGGATTCAGATCACCTTCTAATATTTGATTTTTGATCAGTTCTACCAGGTCTCCACTAATACTTTGCTTCGTCAATACATGCGGTTTCGTAAATTTCTCCATCTTACCTATCAACCTCTATTTCTCACAGAATACATATTGGGATCGGACAATATCGCTAATAAATCGTACATGTCTATATTTTGTTTATGTATTATATATAATATAAAATGGGTGATCAAATGTAAACGCCTTTTTGTTAGAATGCCGAGGTCAGCCACAGCACGAATAAGACTGCCGGATATAACTGTCCCGGCAGTCTTAAGGCAAGTAAAATCCCTTTACGGGAGAACAAGATCCATCCTGCTGAGCCGCTACAAGATCGGTGATAGGAGACGCGTGAAGGATTCCTTGATTCGCTGCATGCGCGATCTTGCACTGTATTCCGCTAAAGTCAGCTCACGGCTATATACCCGGTCATGATCGAAAATGTGCTGGAGTTCGGCAGCCGTCTTGCTATCATAGATGATGGCATTCGCCTCAAAGTTCAACTTGAAGCTGCGAATATCGACATTCGCCGTGCCAATCGAAGCAATCAACCCGTCTACTACAATCGACTTGGCGTGAAGGAAGCCTTTCTCATACAATAAGCATCTTCCGCCCGCCTCGAGCAAATCACCCAGATAAGAGAACGAAGCCCAGTAGACCATCTTATGGTCCGGCTTGCTCGGCAGCATCAGGAAGACCTCTACGCCGGATAGAGCTGCCAGCCGTAATGCTGTCAGCACGCTTTCGTCAGGAATGAAGTAAGGCGTTTGAATGCAGATGCTCTTTTTTGCAGCATGAATCATTTTGATGTACGCATTCTTAATCTGTTCCTCGGAATTGTTCGGTCCGCTCGAGACGATCTGTATTCCGACGTTACCTTGAGCAGGGCCGACGGGAAAATAGTCGTAGTCCTCCGGGATTGGCACCTCAGAGGCCAAATTCCAATCCAGGAAAAAGAGCGCCTGCATCTGGAGCACGGCACTGCCGCTAATCCGCAGATGCGTATCTCGCCAATAACCGAATCGCTTGTCGAGACTCAAATATTCATCGCCCACGTTAAATCCGCCAATATAGCCAATCTCCCCATCTATAATGGCGAGCTTCCGGTGGTTCCGGTAATTAACCCGTATGTTCAGATAGAGAATTTTCGAAGGAAAGAACGCCGCTACCTTCCCCCCGGCATGTATGAGAGGACTGAAATATTGACTGCGAAGATGCCAGCTTCCGATGGCGTCATACAGAAACCGTACCTCGACGCCTTCCTCGGCTTTGGCTACCAATGCCTTTATCAGCCTCTGCCCGATGGCATCATCTCTTACAATGTAATACATGAGATGAATATGGGATTTGGCCTCCGCAATCGATTGTAGAAGAGCCTCGAATTTGTCATTGCCATCTGTAAAGATATGAACATCATTGTCCTGCGTGTACAAAGCATAGCCGCTCGTTAAGTTCATATAGACCATATCGCGGTAAGGAAGCATTGCCGGATCCTTGAACTCGATTTCATTATGGAGATAAGCTCTGCGCTGCCCCTCCACGATTGCTTTAATATCCCGGCTAATCAGCTTGCTTATCTTGTACAGCTTGACCTTGCTCAGGTTTTGTCCGAACAGCAGGTAGAGTGCAAAACCGACAATAGGCAGAAAGAGAAGGATCATCAGCCATGCCCAAGTGACGCCGACATTACGACGTTCCAGGAAGACGACTGCCACAGCAAACAGTAAGTTTAGAAGGATAATAATCGCGTATGCATTCTGGTACAGTGACATTGGGCCTAAAGCCACCTCGATTCAACCCGGATGAAACAACTATAGCGTATTGTCAAAATGTTGGCAAAGGTTCCCTATCGATCAGAAAGGCCGCCTCGAGATGAGGGCGGCCAAGTTTACACGATTATGTTTCGTAAACTATACTCCTATCTGGCCATCCATCCGCCATCTACGCAGAGAACATGACCATTCATATAATCGGAAGCTGATGAGGACAGGAAGACGGCAGGACCCTTCATATCGGCCGGTGCTCCCCAGCGTCCTGCCGGAATGCGCTCAGTGATGGACTTATAACGCTTCTCATCCGCTATGATCGGAGCTGTATTGTTCGTTGTCATGTATCCTGGAGCGATGGCATTGATTTGGATGCCGCGTCCAGCCCATTCATTGGCCAAGGCCTTCGTAATACCGGCTATTCCATGTTTGCTGGCCGTATACCCCGGCACGTTAACCCCACCTTGAAACGTAAGCACGGAAGCGATGTTAATAATCTTACCGCTTCCCCGCTCCAGCATATGATTGCCGAGCAGCTGACAGAGAAAGAAGACCGAGTCCAGGTTAAGCGCCATGACATCATGCCAGTCCTGGCGCTTGTGATCCGCCGCTGGCGTACGGCGAATGATGCCTGCATTGTTTATGAGAATATCAATTCCGCCAAACAGACCGATCGCTTCCGTTACGACGCCTTCCAGCAGCTCTTCCTTGCCGAGATCGGCTGCAATGAACTGCGCCTGTCTGCCGAGTGACCGGATCTTGTCTACGGTTTCACGGCTCTCTGAGGAGGAGACAGCGACAACATCGGCACCGGCTTCAGCCAGTCCGATCGCGATCGCTTGTCCGAGACCGCCGGAGGCACCGGTAACTAGAGCGCGTTTACCCGTGAGATCAAATAAATTCATTATTATCGCACCTCTTCATTCATATTCCACTTCGATTCCGGCTGCCCGGAATGCTGCCGCCGTCTCCGGATCGCATCCGCTATCGGTTAGAATTCGTGAAACTTCAGATAAACCAGCGAACGTCCGCAGCGCGGATTGGCCAAATTTATAATGATCGACGACGGCGTAGACCGCCGCGCTCGTTTCGATGATCGCCCGCTTATAATCGATCAGATCATTCGTGTAGATCGTAAAGCCATGCTGGATATGTACGCCCGTAGAGGAGATGAAAGCCTTCTTAATATTCAGCGTACGGATGTAGGTGACGGCCTCTGGTCCAGCAAGCATATTGCGAACCCGGTATCCGCCGGGGACAACTAACCGGATCTCATCCTTGCGTACCAGCTCGCTTATGATATTCAAATCATTGGTTATGACCGTCAGCGGCCCATTATCGAGCCGCCTTGCCATTTCAAGCGTCGTACTGCCCCCGTCGAGCGCGATAATGTCATGGGGTTCAATGTAGCGGAGGGCCCGTTCAGCGGCTTCCGCTTTCTCGGATTGATGTTTATGGACGGGGCCTCTAGTCGTCAGAATCCCAAGCTGCTCGCCTTGGGCCAGCATGGCTCCGCCATGGACGCGCAGAAGCAGGCCTTTCTCCTCGAGCTTCGCCAGATCTTCCCGAATCGTCTTGCCCGTTACGGACAGCCGCTCACTCAGCTCGCTAACCGTTACTTCCTTACGCTCAAGGAGCATTTCCATTATATTCTCGTATCTTCGGAGAGGGTTCATCGCAATCATCCGTTTCTGCTAGGTTGGTTTCCCCTATCTTAAATCTTTCATGGCAACCGCGTCCATATCTTCGAATGTTTGATTCTCGCCGGCCATCCCCCAAATAAACGTATAGCTGCTCGTACCTACCCCGCTATGAATCGACCAGCTTGGCGATATAATCGCCTGTTCATTGCGCACGACAAGATGACGCGTTTCCTGCGGCTCGCCCATATAATGGAAGACAACGCCGTCACTGGGCATATCGAAGTAGAAATAAATTTCCGAACGGCGGTTGTGCGTATGGCACGGCATCGTGTTCCACATGTTGCCCGGCTTAAGCAGCGTCATGCCCATAACAAGCTGGCAGCTCTGCACGCCGCCCGTATGGATGTAACGGTAAATCGTGCGTTCATTCGAATTGGAGATGCTGCCCAGATGATTAGGGGATGCTTCACTGATCGCGATCTTCACCGTCAGATACGTCCGGTGGGCGGGAGCCGAGTTCAAGTAGAATTTCGCCGGCTCGTTTGGGTTATCACTTGTGAAGGCGACTTCACGAGCTCCAAGCCCAATATATAAACCATCCTTGGAGTCCATACTGTAAATCGTGCCGTCAACGGATACCGTTCCACTGCCGCCAATGTTGATAATACCGATCTCCCGGCGCTCGAGGAAAAAGTCGGCACCCATCTCCTTCTTGTCCGCTTCCAGCAGCACGGCTTGACCCATCGGCAGCACGCCTCCGACGATAAATCGGTCCACATGGGTATATGTAAGCGTCAATTCATTCGGTACGAATAATGATTCCATCAGAAATTCCTGGCGCAGCCTCGATGTATCGAAGCTCTTCACTTCATCCGGGTGGGATGCATAACGGATATCCATTGGACTAACATCTCCTTTTAAGTTCAAATGCGTTTATTTACGTTCATATTACTCCATTTAGTAATTGTGGTCAATCACAAAAAGGGCTTCCCATAAGTGAAACTTCCACTTTGTAAATCGTATCGATCATTAATCTTGGGGATATATCTCCTTCCGGTTGCTGTTGGAATCGTGAAATTGGAATAGGTAAACTCGCATCAAGGTGATTTCACGATTCCAAAGGCAAACGCTATCGCTCCTACAGCAGATATATCCTCTTTTTTCTTTATCGGTTTCGGGAAAAATATGCCCAAAATCAAAAAAAAGAAATCGCCTTTGGGAAAATGGAGGTATGACCCAGCCATTCCAAAGCGCGATTTCTTTGTACATTTCAATGCAAACACAATTTTAATGATCAAATGAGCTAGCTCCAAAGTAAAGCCTTGGAGTCGGCCCCAATTTATGAATGGACCTGTCTTTAGGAAGTAAGAGGCTTACCGCTGATAAACAACCGGATTTAACGGACTGACAGCAAGCTCACCCGGATTGACGCCGGGCAGCCACCGCTTCAAGTCGTTTTCCCTCGCCCTGCTGTCCGGATTAAGCGCGCGCGTACCGTCCGCGTAGTAAATCACCGTCATTACTTCCCGCATAGACTCCGTCGGATTGCCCGGAGCGCTGTGAATCGTCCAGCCCGCATGGAATGTCGCATCACCCGCCGACAAGGCACCATAAGACGTAGTCGCCAGCCCTTTGCCCTCAATATAGGAGCCGATCGTCTTGTGCGACTCGTCGGATATCAGCTGGCGGCTGACATATCCAAGCTTGTGCGTGCCGTCGACGAAAGTCATCGAGCCCACTTCCTCGGAAACGTCGACAAGCGGCATCCACATCGTAATCGTATTCGACGAGTCCAGCGGCCAATAGAGCTGATCCTGATGCCAGGGGGTAAAACCGCCTCCCGGCTCCTTAAATAATGCTTGATCGTGATAGATTCGAACCGCCTCTACCCCCATCAGCTCCGCTGCGATCTTCGCGAAGCGTCTCGCCATTACGAAGCGCGCCGCTTCCTCGCTGAATTCCCACAGATTTCCTACTTGAATGAACGCTTTGCCATACGTATCCCGCTCCCGCAGCGGCTTATCGTGATGATTGTGCTGACGTACATAGCCTGCGATAACGGGCTCGTAACACTCGATTTCATCCGGGGCTGCGACCCCATCCAGCTTAATATGTCCGTTCTCCTGGTAAGACGCGATTTGCTCCGGCGTCAACGCGTAATCTTCATCCAACAGCGGCAGCTCCGCCGGTACTTTATTATCGGGCATCGTAGTCGAATCTCCTTTATCCATCAAATCTAGGAACGGTTTTCCCTTATATTATAGGAAAGATCAGCACGCCCGGCTTTGCATAACCCTCTTCATTCTTTTGTCAAAAACGACTATACTGTTTGAAAGTCTAGTGAAGGGGTTGTTCCCCATCTATTTATCCGAACTGATCGCCAAGTCCCCCATCGTACCCTATATCCGTCAAAGCGACTTCGCTATACGCAAGCCCTGGAATAGCCCCGAACGGCGGCTGCTTGATTATTTGCTGGTCTATATCCAAGAGGGCGAATGTTTGTTTCGTGTCGATGGGACCGAGTATGCGCTGAAGAGCGGCGATACTTGTCTCATTCAACCGGGCAGCCTGACTGACCTGGAGGGCGTTTCGAATACGATTACGCCCTTCGCGCATTTTGACCTGTTCTACAATCCCGAGCGCGAGAACAGCTTTCCGACCCGAGCCGGGCAAACCGATTTGAGCAGCTATTCCCATCTGCTGCAGCCGAGGTTGAATGATTTGCAAGGCATCCATATTCCGGTCCGCTTGAAGCCGAAGCAGCCCATCGCGCTCCGGGACAAGGTACTTGAGATGGTTGAATGCTGGCAGCACCGCGACACGATCATGCAGCTCCGCGCACAATCGCTCGCCACGGAAATTTTGTTAATCGTTCTGGAAGACCATACCGATCTGACCAAAGCCGAGCAAGCCGCTCCGCAGCCGCTCAATTGGATTACCTCCTTCTTCTCCTTCAACCTGTCTGAGCCGATTACGGTCCCGGAGATGGCACGCAGAGCGAATTTGTCTCCATCCCGATTCAGCGCAAAATTCAAGGAGGAATTCGGTATTCCGCCTCATCAATATGTGCGTGATCTAAGAATCCGCCATGCCCGGGAGCTGCTGGAAACCTCCGATATTCGGATCGATGAAATTGCAGCCTATTGCGGTTTTGCCGATATCCACCACTTCTCGAAGGCATTCAAGCAAGCGGTTGGTCTTGCGCCTGGCGCATATAGAAAAGACCCGCTCCGCTAGACTCTCGTCCATCCTGCCGCCATCCTCATCTTCACTGATCCAGACATAACAAACAGGCCAGCCAGATTACCCTGGCTGACCATATCTCTTCCATAATAAGTGCAAATCTTCTATACCGTTCGTGTGATTACGACTCCCTATAATGAAGAAGAGGAGGAAGAGATCCCCTCAGGAATTCGGGATAAAATCAGCCCGGCCGTTTCCTCCACAGCCTTGTTCGTGACATCGATAACCTCACATCCAAGCTTCTTCATGACACTCTGCGCGAACACAATTTCTTCCTCGATCCGTTCTACCGAAGCGTATCGGGAGCCTTGCGGCAAGCCCATCGCAATAAGCCGCTCGGAACGGATGGAGGCGAGCTTCTCCGGATCCATCGTAAGTCCGATAATCAGACCGTCCGGTCTTACCTTCAGCTCCGACGGCACATTCATCTCGGGGACTAGCGGCAGATTGGCCGCGCGGACGCCCTTATGCGCCATGTAGATGCATATAGGCGTCTTGGACGTACGGGATACACCGATCAGGACGACCTGCGCGAGCTGCAGTCCCCGCATATCTTTGCCGTCATCGTAGTTGACCGCAAACTCCATCGCATCGATCTTGCGAAAGTAATCGTCATCCAGCGTATGCAATAGACCAGGCTGCTGCTTCGGAGAATCGTTAAAGGTATCGACGAACGCCTGCATCATCGGTCCCATGACATCAACCGCACGCACGCCGCGCCGTATCGATTCCTCTTTCATCATCTCGCAGAGCTCGGGCTGAACGAGTGTAAAGGCGATAAAACCGCCGGTACGGGCTGCCTCATCCACGATGGCGATAATTTCATCCTCGTGTTTAATATGCCCGTAGCGCTTTAGTTTAATATGGTTGAATTTAAACTGCCGCATTGCCGCTTTGACGACGGCTTCTGCCGTCTCACCTACAGCATCCGAGCAGACATATATATGCTGATTCTGATTATTGATCAGTCCCAATCCCGGCTTCCCCCTATTCATGGCTCTCATCCGCCGTTTCCATTAACCGCCGCAAGATCGTCGTCTTTCCAACCCAACCCACGACTTCACGTTCCGGCGATAACACGGGCACGCCGTCAAGACCATGCGCTAGCATGATACGTACGACTGTCTCTACGAGGTCTTCCGGACCTACCGCCGCCATGTCCGGCAGGCGTGACATGACCATCCCGACCGGCATTGAGCCGGCTTGTGAATTGCCTAGCGTCAGCTTCAGCATGTCTTTGGCCGTGACGATACCGAGAAACCGCTTCTGATCGTCAATAACGGTCAGCGTCTCCGCATTCTCGAGGAACAGCGTCACGACCGCTTCATGTACAGATAGCGATCCTGTCACGATGACAGGCATACCCTGCACTTGATTAACGGATATTCCCATCCAGTTGGGGGTAGACGCTTCGGCTTTATGCAATTCACCGGGAAAATACCCGACCTTCGGCTTGGCACTTAACAGATGCAGCATGACCAGGAGCGACAAGTCCGATCGGATTGTCGCCCGACTCAAGCCGAGCATCTCGGCGATCTGGTCCCCCGTTATTGGCGCATGCGTTTTGACAAGTTTTACGATGTCAAGTTGACGCGCGGTCAGTTCGATGTCGATCCACTCCATTCCAATCGTTGTCAATCCTAAGTTTAATCGGAAACCACCGCATTAGACAAGTCTGCGTTAGCCCCGAAACAAATATGATTTATTCGGCAAGTAGTGCGAAGCATGCACATGTCTTACCGTTTGCGTCTTCGCACGCATGACGATCGAATGCGTCTCTACGCGCTGATCCGGCAAATACCGCACACCGCTCAGAAATTCACCGGGCGTGATGCCCGTTGCTGCGAAAATAACATCACCCGTACCGATCATATCATCCATCACTAATACTTTCCGGGGATCGGTTATTCCCATTTCTATGCAGCGGGCGTACTCAGCCTCATTAGCAGGCATGAGCCTGCCCTGCAGCTCGCCGCCCAGACACTTCAGAGCAGCCGCGGCCAATACGCCCTCCGGAGCGCCGCCGGAGCCCATATATAAATCAATTCCCGTTTCAGGGAATGAAGGCGCGATCGCACCCACAACGTCGCCATCGGACAACAGCTTAATTCTAACGCCAATATTGCGAAGCGTTTGTATCAGCTCAGCATGGCGCTCCCGATCCAGCAGAACAACCGTAAGATCGGAAATATTCTTATCGAGAGCCTTGGCCGCTTTCGCGATGGTCACTTCCGGCGAGTCGGTAATACTAAGTAACCCACGAAGAGCAGGACCTACCGCAAGCTTCTCCATGTACATGTCAGGAGCATGAAGCAGTTGGCCCTTCGGTGCAACGGCGATAACCGATAGCGCATTATTCAACCCTTTAGCGACGATTTCCGTTCCTTCCAAAGGATCCACAGCCACATCAACCTCCGGGCCGTCGCCTCCGCCTACTTTTTCTCCGATATATAGCATAGGCGCTTCGTCCATCTCGCCTTCTCCGATCACGACAGTCCCTTGAATCGAAACCGTGTCGAACATTAGACGCATAGCCGAAGTAGCCGCTCCATCCGCTTCGTTCTTGTCCCCGCGTCCCATCCATGGCGCGGAAGCCAATGCCGCCGCCTCCGTCACCCTTACAATCTCTAGCGACAACTCGCGTTCCATTACGAATCACACTCCCAGTGTCTCTTTTTATATCTTTCTTTGCTAGAGAAAATTGTACACCTTAATTATTTAATGTGCAATATTTCTTTATATAATACACATTACATCTCAATAGCGACCTTTTTCAAGGGATAATAGCAGAATAAGCCACCCTCAGAGTCATTATTGGACTCTGGGGATGGCTTATTGATGAAAAACAGAGTAAGCACTGCCTATTAAAGCTTAATGATTTGGCCGGTGGCTTGCGACTCGAAAGCGGCTAATATGACCTTAAGCGACTTCAAGCCCTCTTCGCCGGAGATGCTTGGAGGATTTCCCGTTACGATCGAATCGATGAACGCATCGATAACACCGCTGGACTCTTGTTTGTCGTTCGTCGAAATTGCGCCCACTTTATATTTCTCCACCGAACCGTTGCGAAGCTCGACAATGACTTGATCATCCGGATGCGTACCGATTTTCATGACGCCATTCTCACACCAGAGCAACGTGCTGTTGTCTTCGCCTTTGTAATAGGTCCAGCTGGCCACTAAAGAGCCGATTGCTCCGCTCTTCATCCGCAGCAAGCATGTCGCATTATCGTCGACTTCCGTTCCATCCTTATGCAGGGTGCCGATAAAGGCGCCTACTTCCGATACTTCGTCATTCAACAGATACCGGATCAGATCGGACTTGTGAACCCCCAGATCCCCCATAGCGCCCATGACGGCTTCTTCCTTGTTGAAGAACCAGCTGTTGCGCCCATCTACACTCCAGCCCTCAGGTCCAGGGTGGCCGAATGACGTCCGGAAGGTAAGCACTCTTCCAAGAACGCCGGTTTCCAGGATTTCCTTCGCCTTCACGTGCGGAGGCATAAGTCGCTGATTATGACCCACCATGAGGAACACGTTATTGTTCTTTGCGGCTTCGATCATCGCTAACGCTTCTTCTTCAGTTGCCGCCATCGGCTTCTCTACTAGAACATGCGCGCCCGCGTTCGCCACGTCGATCGCGACGGGAGCATGAAGGGCATTAGGCAGATTGACGCTGACCGCATGCGGCTTCTCGAGCTCAAGCATTTGTTTATAGTCGGTATAAGCCTTCGCACCGTACTTCTCTGCATACTGCTGGGATCGCTCGGGAACCACATCGACGAATGCAACCAGCTCCACGTTCGGATTATCCGCGTATTCCGGAATATGGCGAAACCTTGAAATCGAACCACAGCCGATGACAGCCACTTTAACTTTAGACATATGAAATGAACCTCCTGATCGATTATTAACCTACAAAGGGTGTAAACCTGAAGGTTGGGACAAGCAGCTTGTACAAGGCCCATGAACGCCGTCGTGTCCATTCTCAACCTATAAGAGCGTCAAATAATTCTGTCTTACCCAGTTTAAGCTGTTGGCCACGCTTTGCAGCGGCGGGTTCTGACAGTTGTCCTGCTCGACGAGAAGCCATTCCACATTCGCTTCAGAAGCAGCCGCGATGACATCCTTCAACTGTACGACGCCTTGTCCAAGCTCCAGTGTTACCATCTGTCCGTTCAAGTCCTTATTGAAATCCTTCAAATGGAGGAGCGGCAGCCTGCCGGCATATTTTTGAATATAGGCAATCGGGTCTTGTCCTGCAAACTGAACCCAGCATACGTCCATCTCAACTTGAATCTCTTCCGGCGCCGAAGCAGAATAAATGGCATCAAACACATATTCGCCATTAAGCTGCAGATGAAATTCGAAATCGTGATTATGATAAGCAAACGTCAGCCCCTGCTTGCGGACTTCAGCACCTACGTGTTTCCAGAACTCGATGTGCTTCTCCCAGTCCTCGACCCGGTCACGCTCGGTTTCGGATACCCAAGGGCATATGATGTAACGGCCACCGATCGCCTTCAGGTAATCAATCTCACCCTGCAGATCCGCACGCAGACGATCCAAGCCGACATGACTGCCAACGGCCTTCAACCCGGTTTCCTTGAGCAGCTCTTGCATCTCTGTCGCGGATAATCCTCCGTAGCCGGCAAATTCTACGCCTTCATACCCAAGCTCCGCAACCTTTCGCAGCGTGCCGGCAAAATCGACGGCCGTTTCATCCCGCAGCGTATATAACTGCAACCCAATACCCATTCTTCTCATGAATTGTCACTCTCCTTAAAATACATTCGGATTCCCGTCGTATGCATGTCGCCCTTGCACCGTCGATGCGCGCCCGCCAGGGACCAGGGCTGGCGTATACTTCGACTGGCTCGTCAGCATAACGCCACCTGGGCTGGCGTATGCCTCGACTGGTTCATCAGCCTAACACCAGCTGGGCTGGCGTATGCCGCGACCGGTTCATCAGCTTAACACCAGCTAGGCTGGCGTATGCCTCGACTGGTTCATCAGCTTAACACCAGCTGGGCTGGCGTATGCCTCGACTGGTTCATCAGCTTAACACCCACCCGGGCAGACTCTCGCGGCGATTCTTCATCGGCGCAGCAAACCCATACCATTGCCGATTTGACTACATCTTACTACGAAGTGGCTTTAAACGAACATAAACGATATAATTACAACATCGATTATATGGCTATCATTTTGCTGCAGGAGGTTCGTGAACATGAAATCGGCTGTCCTATCCTGTGGTTACTCTTATCATACCCAACGGTTTGATGATCAGCATAACAATGGGTTAACCTCCTACTTGTTCCGTCTTCAAACCGAAGGACGCAGCGAAGCGGTCATACAGGGAAGGCGATTATCGCTTCAGCCAGGTGATCTGCTGCTTCTTGATCCCGGATCAACTTATGAGCTTCACGTGAAAGAGCATACGAATGCGGGAAGAGAAGCTTCAATCGCCAGCGGAGATTACTACATCCATTGCGAAGGGGAGTGGATCGATGAATGGTGGGCGCGCTCCTCTAAACCATCGCTCGCCCATATCGATCCCGATGAGAAGCTGCTCGGCTTATGGCGGCATCTCATCGTCGAGAAACGGCGCCAGCCCGGGAGCGAGGATCATGAGCTTAGCGATTATTTGCTACGAACGTTATGCCTGTATTTGGAGAGAGCGGTGACGGAGACGCAAGTACCTAGCGCTCGTCCCCCATTCGCCGTGCTGCGGATGAAGAGGTACATCGAAGAGAATGCAACGACCCGGTTCAAAATCGAAGATGCCGCGCGGTATGCCGGATTAAGTACATCACGATCCGTCCACTTGTTCAAGCAGCATGCCGGCATGACCATGATGACCTATGCAACCGAGGTTCGTTTATCGGCAGCGCTCGAACGGATGAAGTATACATCCATGACGCTTCACCAGATCGCGGAGAACTGCGGATTTGGGGAATATTCGTATTTCCACAAAGTATTCAAGCAGCAATACGGCATCGCTCCCGGCGTTTACCGGGACAGCATTACGAATGCGGCTACCGTGAATCCTGGTACGGCAAATTCAGATGGAGACGAGTAAGTAGCTTGGACGGATATTGGATCATCCGCGCAGTTACCCGTTCCGTTGACTCGTTAGAGCACGAAGTCTGATATCAGCTCGGACCGCTACCAAGCCATACGCTACTGCTGATGCTGCTGATTTTCTGAAGGCTGCAAGCGCTGACGATCGGTTCAAGCGCTGTAAGGCCAGAAAGCGGCGTTACAGACGTTCCTCGCTCAGTAACCCCTAGCTGTTACGCCGGTTTTAGGCGTTACAGCGGGGGATTTGCTGGGCTGGCTGGCGATTCAAGCGCTGTAAGACCAGAATATGGCGTTACAGACGCACCTCGCTTAGTAATGCCCTGCTGTTACGCCGGTTTTAGGTATTACAGCGGGGGATTTGCTGGGCTGGCTAGCGGTTCAAGCGCTGTAAGTCCAGAAAACGGCGTTACAGACGCACCTCTCTTAGTAATGCCCTTTTGTTAGGCCGGTTTTAGGCGTTAAAGCGGGGGATTTGCTGGGCTGGCTAGCGGTTCAAGCGCTGTAAGACCAGAATATGGACGTTACAGACGCACCTCGCTTAGTAATGCCCTGCTGTTACGCTGGTTTTAGGCGTTACAGCGGTGCATTTTTCTGAGCTGGCAGCGGTTCAAGCGCTGTAAGACCAGAAAACGGCGTTACAGAGGTTCTTCGCTTAGTAATACCCCGCTGTTACGCCGTTTTTAGGCGTTACAGCGGGGCATTTTTCTGAGCTGGCAGCGGTTCAAGCGCTGTAAGACCAAAAAGCGGTCTTACAGACGTTCCTCGCTCAGTAACGCCTAGCTGTAACGCCGGTTTTAGGCGTTACAGCGGGGGATTTGCTAAGCTGGCTAGCGGTTCAAGCGCTGTAAGTCCAGAAAACGGCGTTACAGTCGTTCCTCTCTCAGTAACGCCTAGCTGTTACGCCGGTTTTAGGCGTTACAGCGGGGGATTTGCTGGGCTGTCTGGCGGTTCAAGCGCTGTAAGACCAGAATATGGCGTTACAGACGCACCTCGCTTAGTAATGCCTAGCTGTTACGCCGGTTATAGGCGTTACTGCGAGCATTTGCAGAGCTGGCTAATGGTTAATGCACTCAGAATAAGCAAATATACTACAAAAAGCCTCCCTGTCATAAATGACAAGGAGGCCCTTCATGGAATAGGTCCAGGTTTCTAGGCTTCAGCTACGAAGCGGTTCGTCAGGCGACCGAGCTTCTCGATCTCAATCGTCACTTCGTCACCTGGTTTCAGGTACACTTGCTTCTCTGGCGGGTAACCCATCACGACGCCTTCTGGTGTGCCGGTCAGAATAACGTCACCAGGCTCAAGCGTCATGTGCTGCGAAATGTAGCTAACGATTTCGTCGCATTTGAAGATCATGTCCGATGTGTTGGAGTTCTGACGAACATCGCCGTTCACGATGGCTTTGATCGCCAAATCATTCGGGTTACCGACTTCGTCAGCTGTAACCAAGTAAGGTCCGAGCGGGCTGAAATCGTCGCAGGTTTTGCCGAGCAGCCATTGCTGCGTACGAAGCTGCAGATCGCGTGCGGACAAATCGTTAACCGCACAATATCCGAATACGTGATCCAGCGCCTGTTCTTGCGCTACGTATTTGGTGCGCTTGCCGATGACGATAACAAGCTCAGCTTCATAGTCGAGTTTATTGGTTACTTTCGGAACCGCAACATCTTTCTTATGGCCGGTAAGCGTATTATTAAATTTATTGAACAAGATCGGGTATGCTGGGATAGGTGAATTCGTCTCTTCCGCATGTTTACGGTAGTTCAGACCGACACAGATGATTTTGTTCGGGCGCGTTACGCAAGGGCCCCACTGAACGGCTTCTTCATCGAGTACATAAGCGGCTTTGCCAGCTGGCAACCCGTCAACATATCCTTGAAGAGCAGCGACTGCTTCGGTGCCGCCTTGAATGACTTCCATAACATCCTGTGGCACACCAGCAGCAGGCTGTGCAGCCAAAGCTGCTGCAATATCGATAATGCCGGCTTCAGTCTTTACGCCCAAGGCGGGCTTTCCATCCTGCACAATTGTTACGAGTTTCATTGCAAAAAACCTCCTAAAAGTTTTGTGAGTTCATCGCTTCCGAGGAAGCGTATTCGAGCAAAACTTGCTTCGTAAGCATACGCAAAAGTTTTGTGAGTTCATCGCTTCCAAGGAAGCGTATTCGAGCAAAACTCGCTTCGTAAGCATACGCTTAAGTTTTGTGAGTTCATCGCTTCCAAGGAAGCGTAATCGAGCAAAACTCGCCTCGCAAGCATACGCCTATGTTTTGTAAGCTCAAATGCGATCGAAAGCGTATCCTCGCACTGACTCGTGCGAGGCTCCAGCTCATTCACTTGTACAAAGCGTGCCCCTGTGATTTCATTCGCGAAAGCAAAACTCCCTCGAATTTCCATCGTATCAAAACTCGTATCATCTGCATAGACTTTGCAGTGATAGAGTCGTATTAGGCGTTCTTACCGAAAGTAGCGCCGCCATCAATGTAGAGGGGCGAGCCCATCATGAATTTCGACTCATCGGAAGCGAGGAACAGAGCGGCTTTCGCCACATCCTCAGGACGGCCAAGGTCGCCGCTAAGCTGACGCTTCTTCAATCCTTCATAGGCTTCTTCTTGATTGTCATAGGAAGTGCGGAGGTAGTTTTCCACGAATGGAGTCAGGATCGTACCCGGCAGCAAGGCGTTAACGCGAATGTTATATGGCGCGTAATCGACCTGCATGGACTTCGTCAACGAGAGTACGGCACCTTTGGTTGCAGCGTATACGGCACGCTTTGCTAAGCCGATCTCGGCAACGCAAGAGGACATGTTAATGATAGAGCCCGCTTTACGCTCAATCATATGAGGCAGCACATATTTGCTAGGGACATAGACGCCGCGAATGTTGACGTTCACAACGCGATCCCACATCTCGGGTTCGATCTCATGCAGTGCGCCTACGCCGCTAATACCGGCATTGTTGAACAGCACGTCAATGCGACCGTATTGCTTAATAATATCGTCCACCATCGCGCTGACGGAGACGGGATCGGTTACGTCGGCTTTGATGTAAATCGCTTCCCCGCCGGCTGCACGAATTTCGGCTACTGTTCCCTCGCCGCTCTCAACGGACAAATCATTCACGATCACTTTCGCGCCTTCAGAAGCGAATAATAAAGCCGTGCTTCGGCCAATGCCTGATCCTGATCCGGTAATTAAGATAACTTTGTCTTGTAATCTCATATTCGTTCAGCTCCTCGTCTATGATCTATTAATTGGAAAGCCGCTCTGCCAGTTCGCATATTTCGCGCTTGGCCGCATCGGCTTTTTCCTCCCAGCAGTGTACCGGCATCGAGCAGCTTACAGCGTAGACCGCCTCGCCCCGCCGATTCAGGATCGGTGCCGCGATGCAGTTAAACCCCATAACCGCTTCCTGCAGATCAACAGCATAACCCTGCTCTCGAGCCGTAATTAAAGATTGTTTCAGTACTTCTACATCCGTTACCGTATGCGTGGTCAATGGTTTCAAATCCGCTTCGGCCAGTACACGCTGCAAGCGTTCTTCCGGCTCGTAAGCGAGCATGGCCTTCCCGAGCGCTGTCGCATGAGCAGGAAACCGCATCCCAGGCTCTGAGACGAGCCGAACGGGCGATATCGCTTCGACCTTCTCCAGGTAAAACACATCGGTGCCCGCCAATTTAGCTAATTGCACGGTCTCACCCAGCCGATCCCGGGTCAAGGCCGCCTCCTGACGGAACTGCTCCTTCACATCGAAGCGCTGCATGTACGAAAATCCGAAATCCGACAGCGCCGGCCCGACGGCATACGTCCCGCTCCCCTCGCGATTCACCCACTGAAGCGATTCCATCGTCTGCAGGAGCGAGAACATGGAGCTCTTGTTGATATCCAGCATGCGGGACAGCTCGATTAGCTTGTATTTCCCAGGCTCCTCCGCAAGTACGCGAAGAACGAGATGGGCCTTCTCCAGCGCAGGCACCCAATACTTCGGTTTGTCCGCCATGGTGTACGCTAACCCCCAATGATGGTTTATTATAATAAACCAGATTCCTAATAATAAACCTACCCCGATTATACAATGCCAACTACTTCGTGGGCAAGCCACTTCATCAAACTTAAACCACCATTTTTTCTCCTGAGCAATAAAATAAGCAGCCACTTCGCTCGAAGATGGCTGCTCGCTTGTGACCCAATGACTTAGGCGCACCCTACACCTACAGGTTCGCAGAAGACGCCCGCATGCTTCCCCGATGAATAAGCAGAAGTACAATGCTCAGGCCAAATGCTGCGGCAACGAGCAGAAACGGTATCCGGGGATCGAGCTGATACGTCCAGCCCCCAATAATGCCGCTAGGCGAAATGACGAGCAGGACAAGCACCGACAGGATCGAGAAAATTTTGGCCCGCTGGTTGTCGTCGATGGCATTGGCCACCTGCGCTTCCAAATACGGCGAGCTGATCATCGTGCCGACGGCAGCCAATATGGTGCTCAATCCTACCCAAATCAAGCTTTCTGCCGGCGCCGCAATGAGCATGACCGTCGAGATGACGGATAAGACGAAGCCCCCGTTCATGGCGGATTGCGCGAGCCGCTCCGGTATGCGGGGCATAAGCAGCCACATGGTGAGCAGCATGATGACGGATGATAGCGCCGGAAATAAGGAGATCAAATCGCTATCAATATGTAAATAATCAGCCAGATACAAGGAAAGGTAGGTTCCCTTCATCGTCATCTGAAAGTTAAACAGCATGTAGACACCGAATACTAGAAGGAGCGGGCGGTTCATAAGCACACTCCTGATCGCGCTCATGTATTCCCCCAAGCTTTCCTTCAAGCCAAGCTCTCGGGCTTCACGCATTTTTCGCTTTCCCATATCCGTCTCCCGCGTCATCATATGGCGGCCTATAAACTGTAAGGTCATGCACACGAATGCAATGCCGTACATGATCCGTACCCCGGGAACGAGGGAATAATGATGCACCAGCAATCCGCCGAGCGGCGCGAACAACCCGCCTACAACACCAATAAACTGAAGGATTGTAAACACATAGGTTCTTTCCTTCGGCTCCGTATCCTCCACCAGCAGACAGTAGAAGGCGGTATGCGGGACCCGTTGAAAACCGTTCACGATGGCGGCTGCGACGAACATCCATACATTCTGCGTGACCATCCACAGCAGCGTAGCAACCGACCAGCTTATTAAATCAAAATAAAGCAGGGCAAACTTTCTACCCATCCGATCTGTCAAATAACCGCTAATGAACGATGAAAACACTTGTACGATCAGACTAATCGTCGTAATCCATCCAATTGCCGTTTCGCCGAGGCCAAGCTCGTACATATAAATGGTTGCATAAGTCGTATACATGCTGTACGGAATTAGAAAAAGCGGCTCGAAGACGAGGCAACCTCTGCTATTCCCTTGAAGCCGGTGAAACCAAGGTCTGCTCATCCGAATACCTCCATGATGTCATCCTACTACGAGGCATTGCTTATTTCTATCTCTACAATGTATAATTCGACTCTTGCATCGTCAACGGTTATTTGACTTTGCCTTCGCCTCTTGTTGATAATGGAACTATCACAAGCGACCTGACGGAGGTAACGCACATGCTATTTATCGACAACCGCGGGAATACCGATCCCGCCTTCAACCTGGCTCTGGAAGAGTATGCGCTGCGCAATCTGCTGACGGATGACAGTTACCTGCTTTTCTATATTAACGAACCCTCTATCATCATCGGCAAAAATCAGAACACGATCGAAGAAATCAACGCGGATTACGTCCGCGATCACAAGCTGCACGTCGTACGCCGGCTGTCGGGCGGCGGAGCGGTCTATCATGACCTGGGCAATCTGAACTTCAGCTTCATAACCAAAGATGACGGAAACTCCTTCCATAACTTCGCGAAATTCACGCAGCCTGTTATCGACGCCCTGCACAAGCTTGGCGTACATGCCGAGCTTACAGGACGCAACGATATCCAAGTCGGCGATCGTAAAATTTCGGGCAACGCCCAGTTCGCCACCAAGGGCCGTATGTTCAGCCACGGGACGCTGCTGTTCGATTCGGCTATGGAGAACGTGGCTTCCGCTCTTAAGGTGAAACCGATCAAGATTGAGTCCAAGGGAACCAAATCGGTACGCGGGCGCGTCGCGAATATATCGGAATTTCTATCGCAAACGATGACAACCGAGCAATTCCGCACCTCCCTGCTGCGTGAGCTGTTCAACTGTGAACCGGCCGAAGTGCCGCAATATAAGCTGTCGGATGCGGAATGGGATGCCGTCAGCAAGCTGGCGGAGGAGCGTTATCGCAGCTGGGATTGGAATTACGGCCGATCGCCAAAATGCAATATTCAAAATATCCGCAAATTCGCATCGGGCATCATCGACGCAAGACTCGACGTAGAGGATGGGAAAATAGCGGGAATCCGGTTGTTCGGCGACTACTTCGGCGCGCATGACGTTGCCGAGCTTGAACAATTGTTGATCCATACCCGCTACGAGGAGGAAGCGCTTCGCCAAGCGATCGCTTCCGTCGACTTGACCCGTTATTTTGGGAAGCTGACCGAGGAAGAATTTATCGGGCTGTTGATGCTGCGGGATTAGTACCGTTCGATATACGCCACAGAATAAGGCTCTCATGCGGGTGAGTTACATCCGCATGAGAGCCTTTGTCAACTTAACTTTATCGAAGGATAACCGTTTCACGCACCATCTTCGCCGCCAAGGTCGGCGAGAGGGGTTCTACATGGGTCTACTTGGCCAAATCGCCGAAGCGCGAGAAGATCGCAAGCGCCGGATCGATCGGCACCTCTGCCCGTTCAATATCGGCAGGAATCGTGATCGTCGGGGTCGGACGCGGAAGCCTGCCTGCAAATTGTGGAAGCCATTCCCGCTCCGCTTCCAGCATCTCCGTCACCATGTCGCGAATTTCCTTCAACGTCAGGACGGATGAAGTGAGCGGATCGAGCGCAATGGCCTGCACGACCGTCTCCGGATCGCCGCTCTTGGCCGCTAGAACCGTCAGCCGCTGGACATTGATATTCGTCATGTTGAGCGCCGCGCATTGCGGTGGCAGCTCACCGACGATGGTCCGGTTCAGACCGGTTCGATCGGCGAATATCGGGCCTTCGGCGCAGCATTCATCCGGCAGATTCGTGATCATGCCGTCATTGCGGATATTGCCGTTGAACTTGAATGTCTTCCCGGTCTCCAGTGCCTCGATAATATAGGCGCAGTATTCGACGCTACGTGGTGGCAGCACCGTCGGTTCGTCCGCCAGAACATCCTGCGTCCGGTATTTGTCCGCGACATATGTGCACCACTTGTAATAGGCTCCGGATTCTCCGCCGAATGAAGGCTCGTCGCAATACAGGTCGAGCGCCTTCTGATTCTTCCGGAACCAGGGGACGTATTCAGACAAGTGGCCGGTGGACTCGGTCATGAAGTAACCGAAGTGACGGAACACTTCGCCCCGCACCTTCTCGTTCACATAGAACTCCGGCTCTTCAAACTTATCCCGCAGCAGCGGATACAAGTCCTTGCCTTCATGCGACAGCTTCGTAAACCAGCCCATATGATTAATGCCCGCGCATACATAATCGATTTCCTGCTTCGGAATATCCGTGTACCCGGAGATGAGATCAAGCGTCGTCTGCACGCCATGGCACAGCCCTACAAACTTGACGTTCGTCTCACCCAAAGCCCAGCAGATCATGGCCATAGGATTGACGTAATTAAGCAAGGTTGCATTCGGGCACAGCTCCTCCATATCCTTCGCCGTATCCAGAATAACCGGAATGCTGCGAAGCGCGCGGAACACACCGCCGGGTCCGAGCGTATCCCCGATGCACTGGTCGACCCCATATTTCTTCGGAATCGTATAATCGAGCTCGAAGGCCGATACGCCTCCCACCTGGAAAGAGCAAATCACATAATTGGCATCCCGCAGCGCTTCTCTACGGTCCGTCGTGACGGATACCTTCGACTTCAAGCCGTTCTCGGCAATGACTTTATCGGCAAAAGCTTTCACCTGCGACGTCTTGGTTGTGGATGGCGCCATGAGCACAAATTCCGTTTCTGCAAGCGCCGGTGTGGCCATGATATCCAACATGAGCGTTTTGCAAAAGACAACACTTCCAGCACCAATAATGGCTATTTTCCGCATGGGATGACCTCCGTTACGATTATTTTCGATTTAACGGTTCCGAATCATGAAATCAATGTAATCCTTGGCCAGCTTCAAATCCTCCAGTGCTTCCTTCGCCGCACATGGAGCCGGACGTTCACCGCGCACCGCTGCAATGAAATTGATGGCTTGGTTGCGCATCGCAGACACGTTAGGCATAACAGGGCGGATATGCTGTGCTTCTTCCTTGCCGTTATCCATGAGGACCGTGACTTCGCCAGCCCGCTGACGCGCCAGCGGCGGCGGCAGCTCGACCTTGACATAGCCTTGCTCGAACGCGACCAGCACCTGCTCATGCCATTCAGCGGATGTACTGTAAGGAGCCATCTCAAGCGTTACCGTGACGCCGCTCTCGCTCTCCCCGACGAGCAGAACGCCGGCACGGTCTCCGAAGGTCAGACGATACGACTCGCCAAGGAAGAAACGGATCGCATTCACTTGATGGATGTAATAATTGACGAACGAATCCAGCATCTGCGTCTGCTCCGCCGTGTAATCCGAAGGCCCCTGCTCGAGCGTGATGGACGGATATGGCTCTGCAGTCCCCAGCGGCATATCCGCTCCACCGATCCAATCGCCCGGCGGCATCGTAACGCGAATGTAGCGCATCTTGCCGTAGGCGCCGCTTGCCTTCCATTCATCCACGCGCTTCTTCGCATATTCCATGGCAGGATCCGAACGTTTATGATACCCGATCATATGAAGAACGCCTTTCTCCTCGCCTATTCTTACGAGCTCCTCGCCCGCTTCAACCGTAAGGCAAAGCGGCTTCTCCGTGATTACCGGTATACCCGCACGCAAAATATCCGAGATCAGAGCCGGATGATGACGATAGGGCTGAGGCGCCACAATGGCGTCTACATTCGCCTTCTCAATCAGCTGCAAATGGTTCTCGTATACTTGTGGCACCCCATAGCGCTGTGCGATCAATTGTGCCATCTGCGGCCGCGGCTCTGCGAGAGCTACGACCTCACAGCGATCCGTAAGAACGGCGTAATTCGATAAGTGAGCCATCTGCCCCATCCCGCCAACGCCAACAAACCCGATACGCAATTTACTCATGACTTAATCCCTCCGGTCCTAAATTTTCGAATAAATATAACCCATCCTTGCCAGGCGCCACGATATCCGGATAACCGTTGCCGGTTAGATCCTGCACCCAGAAATAAATACCCGCTCCCGATGCCTCGCCTGCCGGTCCGAAATCGATCACATGCTTGTCGAAACGGCCGCCGTTCACTTTGTAGTAATAGAGCCCTACCGGATCATGTGCGCCGGGATCTCCGTCGTTATGCGCGCGGTACCGCTTGCCGGTAATGAGCTCCAGCTCGCCGTCAAGGTCAAGGTCGACAAGCCACAGGTCATGCACCTGTGAGCCGCTCATATCGATCTCATGCTTGATCCAGGTCCGGCTGCCATCCGCGTCCCGCTGCTGCTCATACCAATGGAGACCGTAATCATGGGCTTGCCCGACAATCAGATCCACCAGCCCATCGCCGTTCACATCATAGCCAAGCACCGGTACGCTGGCGGAACCAAGCGAGAACTCTTGGTGGAAGGCCCATGGTGTCTGGAACGGATCCTCCGGCTGCTCCAGCCATCCATTGCAGAGCACGATATCCATCCGGCCATCGCCATTAATATCGACGAACCCCATGCCGTGCCCGCTTGCGCCTTCACTGATCACGTACTTGAGGAATTCCCCTGTGCCGCGGCCATTAGCGTCGCATACCAGCTTATAGAACGCTTGCGGCTCGCCCGGCGTATTCGGGAAGATCTCCGGCACTCCGCATCCGTCGATGTCCAAATAGCGAATTGTCTCGATACTGCCGCATTCGTCGATGTCGAACGTCTGCCACTCTTCGCCGGTGACCCCCGGATTCTTGCGCCATCTCAGTGTTTTCCCCCACCAGGCCCCCGTAATGATATCAAGCTTGCCATCGCCATCAACATCAAGCGGATAGTCGCTGAAATCATCATGGTATCCGTCGATCGCTTCCACCTCGCAAATCGGATGGCGGCGGTTGTAATCCGGTCCTTCATACCAATACGCCCCGCTCACGATATCTTGAATGCCATCGCCATTCACATCGAAGACCGCGCAGGCCTCATACTTCTCATCCGCTAACAATCGTTTATTAAATTGAAGCACAATGGTACCTCCCTGGCTTATGTCGTTATTATCGTTTCTTGAAAATATACCTAACGTACGATAAGGTAATAACAAGGAAGCGGAAGCGCTTCCTACAGTTAATTTAATGAATTTAGGATGAACCAGCAATAATTGATCTTGTGTTTCTATTATTGATTCTTGCGAAGGGTGATATGATTATGGAAGGTGATTCACTGTTTCTAAGCCCACCTTGCTTCATACACGGCGCTCCAATCGAAAAAACGGAAAAAGACCCGTTCGTCTTCCCCCTCCACAAGCATGACAGCAACAGTGAACTGCTCTTGATAACCGAAGGAGAAGGCGTATTCGGTATAGACGGCCGAACTTATGAAGCCAAGGCAGGCACGATGCTGTTCTATCATCGGGGAGTGTGGCATGAAGAGCAGTCGACACGCCACCCTTTCAAGGCTGTTTTCATTGCTTTCAATAATTTGCAGCTTCGAGGGCTTCCCCTCGACTTCTTTCTTGAGCCTGACAAACCTCCGGTCATCGAGCTCAAGGAGCATTATTTGCCGTTCAAGCAGTGGATGCTGGATATACTTGCGGAGAACAGACAGCGGCTCCCGGAGGCGCAATCGATCGCCACGCATATGTTTGGCATCCTGCTTACCAGGCTGGCTCGTCTGATTCATTATCCTCCCGTACCTGTGCTGCCGGATAAGAGATCCTCACACGAGGCCATACCGACCGCAAAGCGATATATGGAAGAAAACTACTACACCGACATTACCCTTGCGACCTTAGCCCGCTTGACGTATATCAATGAATACCATTTTGCCCACCTGTTCAAGGAGGAGGTCGGGGTCAGTCCGATTCAATATCTCATTCAATGCCGCATCGAGGTAGCCAAGCGCTACCTGCAAACAACCGGACTGCCGCTGGGCGAAATCGCAGAACGCGTTGGCTACAAAAGCGAAACGTCCTTCCTCACCCTTTTTAAGCGGATGACTGGAACCACGCCAGGCAAATATCGTATTAACACGCAATAGTCTCCCTCCTGCCTGCCGAGCATCGGCAGACTGAACATGATATGATAGGAATTGCATGTTCATTACGGGTTGATAACCATACTTAGCGGACTGGAGGAAATACGTGCCTAACTCCAAATTTTTCCGTGTCGGATACGGAATTCTACTGCTCTTTCTCATTATTTGGGTCGGAGTGAAAATTAACTTCATTTTTCATCCGCTCGTCGTCATGTTCCAGACGCTGTTTGCCCCGCTGCTCATCGCAGGCGTATGCTTCTATCTGCTGCGCCCCATTGTCCGGCTGCTCGTCCGCAAGCGCGTGCCCCGAACGCTTGCCATTCTAATCGTATACTTGGCGATCGCGTGCCTGCTCACACTCCTGATCATCTATGTGTACCCGATGATCAAGGGACAGTTTAATGATCTGGCCTCAAGCTTGCCGACGCTTGTCCAGACAGCCATTGCCAAAGTGAATGAGCTGGCCGGAAGTGAATGGTTCAATCAAATGCTGGAGAACTTCGACCTTAACCTGCAGCAGCTTTCTGTGAAGGCTTCCGAATACGCCGTTATTCTGGTCGATCTGCTTGGCTCCAACATCTCTTACGTGATCGGTTTCCTGACCAACCTGGTACTGATTGCAATTGTCGTGCCGTTCATCCTCTACTACGTTCTTAAGGATGGCGAGAAGATGTCGGGAGGGCTAGTCAAATTGCTCCCGGTTAAAAACCGGGCAGATGGCCGAAAATTACTAGCAGAGATGGATGAAACCATCAGCCTCTATGTTCGGGGGCAAATAACGGTGGCGGTATGCGTTGGCATACTGCTGCTCATCGGTTATTTGATCATCGGCCTCAAATATGCCGTGCTGCTCGCCATTGCGGCGATGATGACGAATGTCATTCCTTACGTAGGCGCCTTCATTGCCGCCGCGCCTGCGGTACTCGTCGCGATGGGAAGCTCGCCGGGGATGATCATCAAGGTACTCATCGTCACTGTCGTCGCCCAGCAAATTGAAGGCAACCTGATCTCGCCGCAAATTATGGGCAAGAATCTGGAGATTCATCCGCTTACGATCATCTTGCTCCTCCTAGTAGTGGGCACACTTACAGGGCCTATTGGGTTATTATTAGCCGTCCCCACCTATGCGGTTGCCAAGATTGTCATTACGCATGTCTACCAGTTCATTAAGCTCCGCAATTCAGACGCGGCTCCTTAGATGCGCCAGCTCCCTCCTCACATGACAGTTGTCATATGAAGGACTTAACATTTGCTACTGTAAAGTATATGGGGCTCCTTGTAGAATGTACGAGGGGGGGGGGTGCGGGTCATGACGATACGAATCGTTACCGACACGACTGCAGAGCTATCTCAGTTCATCATCGATCAATACAACATTACAGTTATCCCTTTACAGGTCACGATTAACGAAGAAACCTTCATCGAGAGCAACGATGTTTCAACCCTAGCCTTTATCGGCAAAATGAAAGCCTCCAAGCAGCTTCCTCTCACCTCGCAGCCAAGTATCGGAACGTTTCTCGAAACGTATGACAGGCTCGGCGAGAACGGAGATTCCGTGCTATCGATTCATATGACGAGCGGGATGAGCGGTACCTATACGACTGCATGCTCAGCGGCTGAGATGTCTGAAACCCGCGTCGAAACGTTCGATTCGCAGATGATGTCGCAGGCACTGGGTTTTCAAGTGATTGAAGCAGCAGTGATGGCCAAGCAGGGTGCTTCCATAGTAGAAATCAAGGCACGCTTGACCCAGATGATTCAGCACACCACACTCTTTGTCGTTGTGGATAGCTTGGAGCATCTTGCTAAGGGTGGACGCATCGGACGCGGACAGGAGCTAATCGGTTCGATCTTGAATATCAAACCGATCGCGATGCTGCAAGACGGTGTCTACACCCCCGTCTATAAAGTAAGAACCCGGTCGCAGCTTGTGAAGAAGCTGATGGGCCACTTTGAAGAAGAAACAAGAGGAAGAACGATTCGAGGCATCGGCATTTCTCACGCCGATAACCCATCCTTGGCCGAACAATTGAAGCAGGAAATCGAGAAGGTTTCAGGCTTCATGTCAACGTGGATCAAACTGACGACGCCTGTCATCAGCTCACACACGGGGCCTAGTGCGATCGGTTTTTCGTATTATACGGATTAATTCCAGCGCATCATCCGCCTCGTAGCCGTCAAGAATGGTTACCATGCGGATGATTTTGGTATCGGAGGCTCCTATGTTTATGAAATGGTTTCGTCTGTTGCCGAAAGGTACCGGTATTACGCCTTATATTTGGGCACTGTTATATATACTGCCGTTCTACTTTATCTTCCAATCCTCTTCCTTGAGCCGAATCTGGATCGGGATTGTTCTTATGATCGCCTTCGTTGCGGCAAGCCAGCTTTCCCAAACGAAGAACCGTTTGTTATTATATGTATGGACGTTTCTCCAGATCGGGATCTCCGCCGTGATGACCCTGCATTATGATTACGTCTATCTGGCCTTTTTCATCGCCTATTTTATTGGCAATATTCGAATGCGTGTCCATTTCTTCGTCTTGTACGCCATTCATCTCACCAGCGTCTTTATTACGATCAACTACAGCTTTATTAAGCAGAATGAAGTGTTTATCTCCCAGTTCCCCTTCATCATTCTATGCTTGATCGGAGCCATCCTGCTGCCCATGAACACCTATTCACAGATCAAACGGGGCGAGCTGCAGGAGAAGCTCGAGTATGCGAATAAACGAATCGCGGAGCTTGTCATTCAAGAGGAGCGGCAGCGAATTTCCCGCGATCTTCACGATACACTCGGCCAGAAGCTATCCTTAATTGGACTGAAGAGCGACCTCGCGAGCCGGCTCGTCCTCAAGAGTCCGGAGCAGGCGAAGAATGAGATGAAAGACGTCAATCTCACGGCGAGAACCGCCTTGAAGGAAGTCCGCCAGCTTGTATCCAAGATGCGAGGAGCCAAAGTTGCGGATGAAATCATCCACGCCCGGCAGATGCTGGAGGCCGCCCACATTGATTTTCAATACAGCGGCGACAGCAAGCTTGCGGACACGCCTCCGTTCATCCAGCATGTCCTGAGCATGTGCGTGAAAGAAACCGTAACGAACATCGTCAAGCACAGTCAAGCTACCTCATGCGACATGTTGATTGAACAAACGCCGACAGACACCATCATACGTATACGGGACAATGGTATCGGTATTCCAGCGAATATCCCTTCCGGGAATGGTCTGCAGGGCATGCGGGAACGTCTGGAATTCGTCAATGGCAGTGTGAGCATTGCCTCGACTCAGGGAACGATCGTTACGATCCGGGTACCGCGAGTGAATAAGCAGAAGGAAGCGGGTGATAGTATATGATTCGTATCGTAATTGCGGAGGATCAGCGAATGCTGCTAGGCGCGCTCGGCGCCCTGCTCGATTTGGAGGATGACTTTGTCGTCGTAGGCAAAGCAAACAACGGCGATGAGGCGCATGAGCTCATTAAGAAGCTGGAGCCGGATATCTGCGTCATGGATATTGAGATGCCCGGCAAGAGCGGACTCGACGTCGCCGAGGAAATTCGCGGAATGCGCTGCAAGGTTATGATTCTGACAACCTTCGCCCGTACCGGATATTTCGAGCGCGCTTTGAAGGCCGGTGTCAGCGCCTATATGCTGAAGGATAGTCCAAGCGAAGAATTAGCGAACTGCATCCGCAGCGTCATTGCCGGCAAACGCATCTACGCCCCCGAGCTGGTGGCCGATGCCTATAACGAAGAAAACCCGCTTAATGAGCGGGAAATCGAAGTGTTGTCCCTCGTTGCGGATGGCAAGACGACGAAGGAAATAGCCGAAGCGCTCTATCTGACGAATGGAACGGTGCGCAATTATATATCGGGCATGCTGGATAAGCTCGGCGTCAAGAACCGGATCGAAGCGATCACGCGCACGAAGGAAAAGGGCTGGATGGAATAAGAAAGGGATGACGGGCACGGCACGTCATCCCTTTTTTGCGCGGCTTAAGCCACGTGCGCAGCATTCGACTTGCTTCGAACGGCTTAATGATCTCCGGTTTGCGTAAAATATTGCTTCAATCCATCCACGATCGCATGAGCGACGCGGCTTCGCGCTGCCGGATCCAGCATCTTCTTCTCTTCTTCCTTGTTGGTCAGAAAACCAACCTCCATCAGAATAGCAGGCTTCTCGCTCTGCGTCAGAACCCTCCAAGCCTCATGCTTTACCCCCCGGTCATTGAAGCCTGTAGCCTCGACAAGCTCCTGATGGATCGTGCTCGCCAACAACCGGCTGTTATCGGAGAAATAATAGGTTTCCGTTCCCGATATGCTCGAATCTGTATACGTATTGCCATGTATCGAGATGAAGGCATCCGCTTCACGCTCATTCGCGAATTTGGCACGATCATCTAATTCCACGAACGAATCGTCATCGCGGGTCATGTACGGTTCAAACATCGGTTCCAGCTTAAGCAGCTCGTACACCTCCCGGGACAGGGCGAGCGTATACTCTTTCTCCTCCTTGCCGCTTACACCGCCTGCTCCCGGGTCATTCCCTCCATGACCGGCATCGATTACAATCTTGTAGCCGTCTAACGACTTACTTACAGCTGTTGTCTTGGCTTGCGAGGATGCCAACGAATCATGGGTTGAAGTCTTAGGCTCACCTGCCGTTAACATCGATAACGATAAATTATTTTTCGTCAAGATGCCCCCGATCAGAACGAGGGCACCTAGAAAGAAGATGACCGTGCGAATTCGTATATTTCTTCTATTCCCTCTCATAACGTCTCCTTCTGAAAAACGAGCTTCCTTGGCTGCTTCATGGGCTGTGCCGGATTATGAAGCTGTTTTACCGGCATCCAGCCGTGTAATCGTATCCTTATAGGAGCGCTGCATGCGCGCTTTGAATTCCATAGAAATGTGCTTGCTGTCCATGTAGTTTAGAATCGGAAGAATTTGATAGGTGTAGGTTTGCTGCCCGTTCTCCATATTCCGATAAACCCAAGTCGGCACGTATTCAATATTCTTGATGATGGTCTCATTGGTTTTCTTGTTCTTCTGAATATCAAAATTAATAATAACGCCATCCTCGGTATATTCGTTCTCAAGTGTTTCATAGCGTTGATTGGATATAAAATTGCCCATGGAATAGACGACGAACCCCCTGCTGCCACCGCTGGTAAGGTGTTCAGACTTCTGAATAACATGCGGGTGGCTGCCCAGAATGATATCCACTCCCTCGCTGACCAACAGCTTGGCCAGCTGCTCCTGCTTCCGGGAGGGCGTGCGTTCGTATTCATTGCCCCAATGAAGGAAGGCGATAATGGCGTCAGCTCCCTGCTTCTTCGAGTACTGAATGTCTTCCTTCATCTTCTGCTCGTCCACAATATTGATCATCGCATCCAGCTCATCCGGCGAGAGCGTACCTTCAAGACCATTGGTGCTCTCCGTGTAGGACATGAACGCAAGCTTAATGCCTTTCACGTTCTTCATCAGCACTCTCGTCTCAGGACGTTTCTCGTAAGTGCCAACGGTATCCATCCCGCTCTTCTGAATCTTCTGTACCGTGCGGATAATGCCTTGTCTCCCCATATCCAAGCTGTGGTTATTGGCGGTAGACATCACATCGAAACCCGCGTATTGGATCGCATCGATCACCTCATCAGGTGAATTAAATCGCGGATAACCCGTGAATTTGTGCGGGTCGGATCCATTCGTAGTCGTTTCAAAATTGGCAATCGCGAGATCCGCGGCGCTTATGATCGGCTTCACGCCATCAAACACCGATTTAAAATTATAGGTGTCCGTCTTGGCGTCGTACCCGCTCTTCAGCTGGGCATTATGAAACATGATATCGCCTGCGGCAGCGAGCCTAATGTCGATGAACGAATCCGATTCAACAAGGGGCTTCGTTATTTCAGGCGTTAGAACATCAGCCGGAGACTTGCTTACCGTCACGCTATCTTCCCATAAATAGGAAGTTGCTGCCGCTGCAAGGCTAATGGCAAGGACCGCAACTCCTACTGCTGTCAGGACAATCTTCTTCCTTTTCTTCCGCCTTGTCTGCCTCATGATGGGCTCACTTCGTTCCGGTATTCTTCCAAGGTCAGACCGGACTCATAAACCTTAGTTGCCGTATCAACACCCAGATATCGAATATGCCACGGCTCATACATATACCCGGTGATATCTTCTTTATTCTTAGGATACCTGATAATAAACCCATAACGATGGGCATTCTCGCTTACCCATTTTCCTTCAGCCGTTTCCCCGAAGTCCTCTGATAATTGCAAGGAAACACTCTCGCTCGTAATGTCCATAGCCAAGCCGGTCTGATGCTCGCTTTGCCCTGCCCGTGCACTGAATCTGCTGGCTGCAGATTGTCCGCTTCTTGCGGCATAACCATCAAACAGCGCCTCTTGAGTCTTATAGGATCTATAGCCTGAACGGGCATAAAGCTTATAGCCGGATTCCTCTGCCTTGCTGAACATTAGCTTGAGCGCTTCGGCAGCTTCCTTCCTCATCTGATTGACCTCAGGGTTTTGAAGAACGGTAGGAACATCCACATCCACCAGATCCTCAGGCGCGAAATCCTTAGCCAAACTATTCTGTTTGTTGACAAACACTTGAATCGAACGATCCTCTTGCTGCCCTTGCTCTTCACTCGTTGGAACCGTTGACGGCCCATCTTGGGGTTTATGGTTAGTTTGCACATGGGCTGCCTGCGCGCCTACCGTATGGCCTTGTTCTTTTGAAGGACCGGCGCAGGCAGTCAAGCTTATGGATAATGCCGCTATACCGGCAATACACGTCCATTTGGTGTTATACATCCCTGATGCTCCTTATCGAATGCCGTATTTACCTATGAATCTAAGTTTAATACGGGATCATATAAGAAGTTAGATAGAGTTGTAATGGAGTTGTAAAATGTTCAGTAACCCATGATGCTGAAAGCGTATTTACTCACGATATACTGAAGCACCGTCATGATATCCTTATAAAATCCAACCACCTTCTGGGTGTCCACATCTATGACGATATTCAAGACTATCGCATCGTTCTCTTTACTCTTATAATACAACTCCGCAGTACTCCCTCCGTAGCGATATGAAGTATCGTCCAGTACCAGGTCAGCGGGCTTATAATCATCCATGCCTGCAATAAATTGATCGCCAATCGTTTCAAGCTCACTTAACCGCTGAACAGTCGGCTTTTTCTCCACCTTTGTTTTTTCACTAATAACAACCTTGGAAATCGCGACCACATCGCCGTCTTTTGCATTCATAACAACATTGTAAATATCCGTCGCATCATACTTATTCATCACCGCAACAATATAAATACCGCTTGGAACCTTGCTCAGCTGTGTTTTAAATTCAACAAGAAATCCTTGTTCGCCATATAAATCCTTCGTATTCTTGGCCAATAACTCCTTGATTTGGGCTTGATCCATGGAAAACCCCTCGAACTCGATATCATCTAAGGATAAATTATGGCTATAATATTTATTCACTGCGCTGATACTGAGTGTCTTAACCGTTTCTTCGGACAGCACGCCGTTATACTCCACCTCATCTGCAGGTGTTTCTTGAATGATCTTTTTAACCATTACCGTGTCCTTCGGAATGCTCGTATAGAAGCCACTGCAGCCTGTGAGAAGGAGACTCACCGCTAGAATGATGCTGCTTATTCGAATGATTGCCATTCGCCTACCTCCCGACAGGCTCCTGCCTTCGTAAATATGACCTTGATGGTCGTGCCCTGATTGACTTCACTTTCCACTTCGATGACGGCATGATGAATGTTGGCGATACTTTGACAGATCGACAAGCCAAGCCCCGCCCCGTTGTTACTCTTCGTTCTAGCCTTATCAGCCATGTAGAAGGGTTCGAAGATTTTGTCCAAATGCTCCCCAGAGATGCCGGTTCCTTGGTCGGCAACTTCCAGTATGCAGGTCTCTTCACGCGTATAGGCTCGGATCGTAATGCTGCCTTGGGCATACGACGCCTTCAAGGCATTGTCCACAAAATTGAAGATGAGAATCTTCATCAGGTCCTTCTCCAGCCATAACCGGCAATCTTCGCACTCCAGGTGTATCTGAACCTGCTTCTCTCTCGATTTGAGAATCAGCGAGGGCTCCATCTCAAGGATGATCTCCCTCAAGCTTTCTTGTGTCATTGCAAATTGATCTTCGTTTAATAGAATCAAGTCCATGAGCTTGGAGGAAAGAGATTCTAGCCGCTTCCCCTCGTTGTAGATGACATTCAATCCATCCAGGAATGTATCTTCCTTGTATTTGGTCACTCTCAAATAATTCGCATACCCGATTATCGAGGTCAGCGGGGTTTTGAGCTCATGCGTAATATTATTGATGAATCGCTGCTTCTCGCTGTTGTTGCGCTCCAATATGTTGATCTTGTCCTCTACGACGGCGGCCATGTCATTGAAATTGGCGGCCAGCACGCCGATCTCATCCTTCGATTTAAGCTGTACCCGTTCTGAAAAATCACCCTGCGCGATCACTTTAGCCGTTTTCACCATCTGATCGATCGGCTTGGTCAGCCGCTTGCTAATAAAAAACATCACGATCATAAAAAACAAACAAGCGCCCAAATCAATTTTCCAAAAGAAACGGTATTGCTCCATACGTTCAGCATAGATCGGCGTTACGTCCTTCATATAAGTGAAGATATATTTATTCTGATTAATATCCGCCACATTCGTTGTAAATAATAAGGTACGGCTGTCGATATCACGCAGGATGTATTTGATCTCGTCGTTTTGCAGCGCCTCCAGCTCTCCACGGTTAGGCGGCATCGCAAAATCCGCATTGCTGTAAATCGATTTTTTCTTATCGTTGATGATCTCAAGGAAGATGTTCGCATCCCTGTTCTTGTCGACGAACTCCTTGGCAATATTCGTTAATACCGTTTTCTCATAGTCGATGGAGTCGTAGATGCGCAGGATCGGAATAATGGCGTTCACGCTTGAATTCACGCTCATATTCGCGCTTAATGTGTTATTGATCTCCTGCTGCAGCATTTGGCTGTGATTTCGTTCGATGACCATGACAGAGGCGGCGTTAAAGATCATGACGAAGGTGAGGATGGAAAATAGATAAATCTTCTGCCAGAACTTCATCGGCTAATCCTCCAGCCTATAACCGATCTTGTAGATGGTCCTAATCGAATCCTGCAGGTTGAGCTTCTTCCTTAACGATTTGATGTGCATATCCACGGTCCGGGTCTCTCCGTAATATTCCCCGCCCCATACCTTATCTAGAAATTGTTCCCGGGTGAGCGCAATATTCTTGTTCTTGAGCAAGACGACAAGCAGCTCGTATTCTTTGGGCGTCAACTCAATGGGAGTCTCGTCCAGTGTGACCTCCCGTTTATCCAAATAGACGGTGATGGCTTTAAAGGTGATGGCCGTCTCTCCCTTGCCGTACCTTCTCAAGACGGTTTCAATACGCGCAAGCAGCTCGAGTGCTTCGAAGGGCTTCACCATATAATCGTCTGCACCCAGCTTCAAACCATTCACTTTATCGAAAACGGAATTGCGGGCGGTCAAGAAGATCACCGGTATGCGGAAGGAACGAATTTTCTCCATAAGCGCGAACCCATCCAGACGCGGGATCATGACATCCAACAAGATCAAATCAAATTTCCCGTTCTTAATGGCATCCAGCGCCTCCAGGCCATCATAAACTTCCGTCGTTTCGTAATTCACGATCGTCAGATTCATTTTAATAATATTCGAAATATTAACGTCGTCCTCGACGATTAATATTTTCTTATTCCCATCCATAGCTCGTTCACCTTTCTCGCGATCCGATAGCCTACTATTCATTCTATACCGTATAGCAAGGGCCATATAGGAGCAATATTTGTCACGTTCCAGCTGTTCTTGTATACGAAAACCCCAGTCGCAGAAGAATAAGGCTGCTGCCTTCCTTCATCAATGGGGTCAAGGTTCCAGTTACCGGAAGCAAACTCTTATACATAAACGATACAGCTGATGGAAAGGATTCATTTCGATTCATTCGTGAAGGTCGGGGCTGTGGCTGGAGCTTGAGCCGGAGCAGAAGATGCTCTCTGCTCCTTCATGAGTCCAAGCAAAGCAAACTGCAGTGCAGCCGTACCGACCAATACCACCGGCAGCCAATACGACTCCAGGTCCTTGGACAGGATAATCAGCGCCGCGATGGAGAGCACTCTTCCGGTATTCAAGAATACTTCCCGCATGGCCACGGATTCCTCACGCAGCTGTCCCCTCAGCGGCAGCTTGCTCATAAGCCGGTAGTAGTAAGAAGTCAGTGTATTAATGGCCAGCGGGTTACAGATCGAGAATAGGATCATATAAATCAGCACCGACCACAGCTGAACATCGATAAGCAGGAAGGATGCGCCGATCAGGGTTCCGGTCGAAGAGGCCAGCATATATTTGCGCACGTCTTCCTGCCTCGCTTTACGCGAGATGACATAGCCGGTTGCAACCGTCAAGGCTGAGAAGAAGACGCCTAAGTAACCCACCCAGTCCTCCCGGCCAACCGTCTGGAAGAGCAGGATGCCCGGCAAGAATAACATAACCCCCTGGAACAGGCCCAGCACGAAAAAGGCGATTAGTCCTTTGAACCAACGCCGGTTCTTGCGCATCACAAGCCCCATTAAATTCAGATGATAGGCACGATGATGCGTAACGACGGTTCGAATCCGGAAGCTGACAATCGCCGCTATTAGGAACATAATAAACGCCAGAATGAAGATAAAGATATAGCCCGACAAACCGTCGCTTCGTTGAATAACGTAGCCTGCAAGCGCCGGACCAACCAGGCCGGCGAAGTTAAAGACAATCATATTGATGGCCAAATATCGAATGCGATTCGTATCCGTGGATACGTCGTACTGCAAAACTAAAAAGCCTGACCAGTATAAGCCAGACGAAATCCCGTTAAAGATAGCGAACAGAATGAAGTAATCCACTACTTTCTCTTGCATGACGATGACCATCAGATAGAACAGCGCGATCATCAGAATCCCGATCCTGTAGGTGACCATTCGGTCCCTGCGCTTCGAGATCCAGCCGCCTAATAGAAAGGTTCCCGGCAGCGACGCGTAGAGTAGAATGTAATACAGGCCGTTGACGGTCAAATCCTGTGTTAAGCGCCATAGATACAGATTGAGAAACAACGCCGACATGGACGCACCAAACTGAAAGCAGCCATGAATGACAAGCGTAATGAGCGCTTCCCTTCCTAATCGAAGGTCTGGAGAAACCGTATTTCTTCTTTCAAAGACGGATCTTAATCGAATACCAGGCTGCATTTTGACGGCCTCCCCTGAAATTACCAATCTCCGCATTGGCAACATTGTAACATAGGGTACAGGAGGGTAGGGGCTGACCGAAGCTCAATTTCAACGAAATAACCTCGTTTGCGCGCCCCTATAGCCGATTGTCTTTGAAATCCGACGTTTTTTGAAACGGCTTTCATCCCGTTTTTTACGATTTCCGCACTTGTGAATGCGCGAACATTTTACATGCCGCTTAAGCTATACTACAATGAAAGGTAATTGTACGAGTGGAGGCTTTTATGACGGACTATATAATACTGGATATTGAATTCAACGGACGCAAGTTTGCCAGCGATAAACCCATGGAAGTGATTGAGATCGGGGCTGTCAGGCTGAATGCCGCTTTGCAGCAGACAGATGAATTTTCAGCCTTGATCAAGCCGGTTTACTTTGCCAAGTTGAATGATTTTATTAAGAAAAAAACGGGAATCCCCCAAGAATCCATCGATAAAGCCGCCGGATTCCGCAAGGTGATCGGCGATTTCATCACCTGGCTGGATCGAAGCGAATCCTTCCTGCTCGTCACTTGGGGAGGCGAGGACCTCAAACGGATCATTTATGATACAAGGATGCACCAGTTGGATGACGCATACTGGATGTCCGCCTCGTATTTCGACTTATTGAAGGGATTTCTGCGCTACAAAAAAATTACGAATGATGTCAGCGTTGAAGCCGCATTAGCCGCGCTCGAAATTACCGCTGAGGGTTCCGCGCACCGGGCACTTGATGATGCACGAATGACGTCCGACGTGTTCAAAGCCATTTTTGATCAGCTGGATTTCAACCTCGCGCAGCAATTCAAGGATGTGTACTCCAATGCGAAGGAGCGGCGGATGGTCAAGCAGGCGGTACGCGCCATGCGCGCCCAGAAGATCGTCCCCGATTGGGAGCTCGTTGTCACCCAATATCTTAAAGATAAGCTGCCTCTCGACGATACGAGAAAAATGACGGAGCTCCAGCAATACTTTACGGCGGAGATTACAAACTAACCGTCACGCACGCCCTCTAATAGAATAAACAAAGATTGCCAACAATCCGGCCTTTCTGGCCAGATAGGTTGGCAATCTTTGTTTATTGGCCAATACCTTCCCTCTACGCTGGCTGCTCGCAGCTGCATGCGCTTAGCTATAACTGCATGTGCTCAAAAGATAGGAGGCCACCGGTTTATATGTCACTTAACATGACTTGAATATCATTAAACTTACATAATATGTTGTTTATTTCCCATTATCAGAATAAAACTATCTATTTTTCACATTGTTCAACTCTATTAATCTATGTTATGTTAGTTTATATTACATAACAGAGAAAGAGAGTGGTAGAAATGATGAGGAAAACGATGATTCGCACCATGAGCTTTGTACTGGCCGGCTTGCTTCTGCTGGCACCCTTGGCAGCACCCCTTCCTTCGGCAAGCGCCGCAGCGGGTCACAGCTCCGAGTTAACTTCCTTCCTCGCACAGGAATGGACGCCGCAAGACTTTATCACTTCCTCCACTCAGCAAAGTGCCATACAAGCCACCGAGTTCGTCAAGCTGCTGAATACGGCTGCAGATGCCGCGGGTTTCAAACAGCCGATCATGAATAAATCGGGAGAAGCAGCCGTTAAACGCGAAGCAGCTGCCGTCTTGTTAGACCAAATTATCGATGTGCCTTATCCGCATAAGGTCTCTTACAAAGATGTAAAATCGGGCGCCTATCTCCCCTCTATTGAAGTTATCACTACCTCTGGCCTTATAAAAGGCTTCTCTGCCAGCAGCTATGGTTACGGGCAAACGCTGACCAAAGCGGATGCAGCCGTGATCGCCTACCGCCTCTATCAGTATCTTCAACCCTTCAATCCTGTAGAAGCTTCGATCGCCTCCATCCAAACCGCTATGGAAACCGGTAGGCTGACCTCAGAAGAGCTTGTGGGACTGTATCTCGCTCGCATCCATCAATACGACGATGAAGGACCGAAGCTCAATTCTATTATTCAAGTAAATGACAAAGCTATCGCGCTTGCGAAGGAGTTGGATGCGGAGCGCAGCAAGCTAGGAGCACGAGGTCCTCTGCATGGCATCCCTGTCATCCTGAAGGATAATTTCGATACCGCGGATATGCCGACAACTGGAGGGTCCCTGGCGCTAAAGGACAGTATACCGGATGACGATGCTTATCAAGTCGAGAAGCTCAGAGAAGCTGGCGCTATTATTTTGGCTAAAGCGAATCTGCATGAATTCGCATTCGGTTACACGACCTCAAGCTCGATCGGCGGACAAACGCTTAATCCGTATAATCTGACAAGAGTGCCGGGCGGTTCCAGCGGTGGTACAGGCGCTTCGATCGCAGCAAGCTTCGCAGCTGTTGGCATGGGCTCCGATACCGGCGGTTCAATTCGCGTTCCCGCCTCGTTCAACAGTCTGGTCGGCATTCGTCCTACCATCGGATTGTCGAGCCGGGACGGCATAATGCCGCTTGCGTTAACGCAAGATACGGGCGGCCCAATCGCCAGAACGGTTGCCGACGCCGCAGCCGTGCTCGACGCAACAGTTGGTTATGACCCGAATGATGTGACGACAGCCAGCAGTGTAGGCCGAGTTCCTGATTCCTATCTGGATTATTTGGACGCGAATGGCCTGCAAGGAGCCAGAATCGGCATTGTACGCGAAGTATTCGGCACAGACAGTGAAATCAATACCGTGATGACGAAGGCCATTCAAGAGCTGAAGCAAGGCGGAGCAACGCTCGTCGACAATATTGCAATCCCTAACTTTAAGGAGATCAATACCTTTGGCAGCTTGAGCGCTTGGGAATTCAAATTTCAATTCAACGACTACCTGGCAGGACTCGGAGACGACCGGCCGTACGGCAAATTGTCGGACATTATCGCAACCGGCTTATTCGACCCTTCAATTGCCGAGCAATTAAAAGAACGGGATGCCAAAGAATCGCTGGAAGACGAGACGTATAAGGATATTGTGCTCTATCGTACTCGCCTGGCACAGCAAGCAGTACTAAAGATGATGGCTGACTATGATCTCGATGCCCTGATCTTCCCGACCTCGGCCAAACAGATTGTAGAACTCGGCGGCAATCAAACGATCGGTGACGGGTTTAAACTCAGCTCTTTCACCGGTTATCCCACTGTAACGGTTCCGGCAGGCTTTACGACGGACAACATGCCTGTTGGCATGGACTTCATTGGACGCCCATTCAGTGAACCAACCTTAATCAAGCTGGCCTATTCCTTCGAGCAAGGCACACAGCACCGCCGCGCTCCTGAACTGACGCCATAACTGATAGAATGGAATAAACGTTAGAGCCGCTAATGGCTGTACAGGCATTCGAACCTGTACAGCCATTTTCATTTCCCTCTATGATAAAAAGCGGTGCGGATCAAATATTTTGACGGGCCCTTATTTCATCTCTAGCTTGGTCATTTATTTTAGCGGGCGTCCACTTCGGTTCCCATACGAGCGTAACAGCAACCTCGTTAACACCTGCGACTTGAGCTGCAACTTCTTTAACGTTTTTAACAATTTGATCGGCCAAGGGACATTCGGGAATGGTTAGAGTCATCTCTATATCGGCTTTTCCCTTCTCGATCGAAATGCCATAAACAAGACCTAGATCGACGATATTAACTCCTAGCTCCGGATCGATTACATCCCTCAACGATTCCCATATTGCATCCTCAGTGTTCATTTGGAATCACCTCATTAAAATGCTTAACCATCTGTGAAGCCTGCTGCGTTTTCGTAAAATCCAGCTGGATCGATTGCTGCATTGAACTATCTGCCCATGTCGGACAAGCCGGGGCTATGTTCATTGGGTAACTCGGGATTGTATGGCAGCGGGTATCCTTGTGGCGGAGGGGTTACTTGTAGTTCTCCTCCATTACGGCTAGGCGATTGCCCGCTGAATATTTCACCAATCCGTGTTTGATCCAAGCGAAAATTGAATTGGGCATTATGGAAACCAAGGTCAACATATTTGCGGCATTCCGGATATTTGTTGATATCGTAATTGGGTACTGGGAAAAGATTACCCCAACTTACCCCTAAAGTTTAAAGTGCTTTAGCAAATGCATTCTGATGGGCATTATCTCTAACAATCAAGAACGCTAACGTCTCGCGGAACGTTTTATTGGAGCTCATTTCATAAATGCGAGTTTTTTGCAAAACGCCCGTCGATTCTAACAACAGATTATCGAGCAAATCACTTATTAAATTCCCATGACTATAGACATAGTTACCTAACCATGGATTACCGCCTGCATCAACGGGTAAAGAACTTTGCGCCCCAACTATATAATGATGGGGATTCGCGTGTTTAACAGCTTCGTTTAACGGTGCACCGTCTACACCTGAATTCCCGGGTGACTCTTCCCCGCTGCCTGTAAGCAGTTGATTAATCGTGTTTTGAACCAGCTCGACATGTGCGATCTCTTCGAGAAATACCCCGCGGATGAGATCGCGATATTGAATCTCTTTTCCCCTAAAATTGTTGCTCTGAAAAAAATATTGCATCATCGTACGCATTTCGCCATAGTGTCCGCCAAGTATCTCTTGAATTACTTTGGCAGCAGCCGGATCCGGTTTATCCGGTACAATCACGTTAATTAAATCTTCTTTATAGAAATACAAGGATACGCCTCCTTCATCTGATGAACACATATATATTTTGCTGCAAGATGATAATTATTCAGCGCAGCAGTGTCAATGCAAAATGAATTCATCCCTCCCTGTGCCTTAATTCCGCTTCCTCTGTCATCGTTACCTTCAACCCCTAATTAACCTGTAAATTAATCTTGAATAAATTGAAATGCAATTAAGCCATATTATTTAAGAGTGTCTCTTATGACATTCAAACTTGGATATGTGATAGTGGCACGGTAACCTATTCGAGCAGCATAAAACCAAAAAGGATGGTAAATAAAATGAAGTTTGTTCTCAAATGGGTAGTCAATAGCGTAATTGTCGTTTCGTTGTTCATGTATTATTCTGATGCCTCTTTCGTTAGCTCTGTAATTACGGCCACACTGCTTACCATAATCGCCTATTTGGTCGGGGATCAGCTCATTTTAAGATTTACAAACAATTTGGCAGCAACTTTTTCTGACGCTGTTCTTGCATTTGTGTTTTTATGGACTGCTTCCTACGTAATGAATTGGGGTTTAGACTTCTCGGAGATTTTCTTTATTTCCTTATTGCTCGGAGCGGCAGAGTGGATTCTCCATCGATATGTTTTTGACGACAGAATAACAGCGCAAGAACCGAAGTAAACAAAAATAAGCCGGTCTGAATACATTCAGTACCAGCCTTCGCAAGGTGGTAAACGAGTATGAATGAAGAGTTGTCTTATGGAGAGGATTATCATTACCTGCCGATAACTTCGATTAACAGCGGTGTTGGGCAAGAAGCAGCTTCAGACCTATATTGCTTAACGATCCAAATTGTTAACATTACCTTCATCGGTCAACCTGATGATGATGAATGGATTTTAGTTGATGCAGGTATGCCAAACTCTGCAGACACCATTATTGCAGCCGCCGAAGAACGGTTTGGCCCCGATAGCAAACCCAAGGCGATTATTCTCACCCATGGGCACTTTGACCATGTCGGAGCCATCGTTGAATTAATCAAGCATTGGGATGTACCGGTGTATGCACATGAAGCGGAATTACCTTATTTAACGGGTATAAAAAATTATCCCGCCCCAGATCCAACCGTTGATGGCGGATTGATCGCCAAGATGTCGCCGTTATTTCCAAATGAGGCCATTAATCTTGGTCATCACGTTAACAAGCTTCCTTCGGACAACATGGTACCGGCAATGCCGGAATGGCGCTGGATTCACACGCCTGGACATACCCCCGGTCATATCTCTTTATTCAGAGAACGTGACCGGTCGCTCATCGCAGGAGATGCGTTCGTGGGGGTTAAACAAGAAAATCTCTATCAGGTTCTAACCCAAAAACCAGAAATCAACGGACCGCCGCGGTATCTTACAACCGATTGGCAATCTGCCTCGGAGTCTGTTAAGACATTAGAAGCATTGAAGCCTGCAATCGCTGTTACCGGGCATGGAGCCCCCTTTGCTGGTGAAATATTATCGCAAAGCCTGAAGCAATTAGCTGATGAATTTGACCGCATAGCTAAGCCACAGCATGGAAAATATGTGAATTAAAAGTAAGAGGGACAGATCCCAAAATATTGTCCCTCTCCCCAAACACACGTTTACTCTCCTTACTACTTTCATCATGCAATATATATACCTTAATGGTGAGGTAAAATAAAGTTCTTTAGTGAATATTAAGTAATTCAACGTTTTTTATGGGAGAAAAAACCGCGGAAAACTAAAGTTCTTTACTCTGGTTCGCACCCATCCACTTTATTGCGATAATAGTGAAAATAAAGTTGTTTAATAAATGATGCCAATCCTTATTCTTTGTAAATAAAGTTCTTTATTGTCGCACGGCAAATCCTCAGGTCAAAGGTTTAGACTGAACCAATAAAAGAAACAGCGGCAGCCTTGAACGAAAAATGACCATTCCCACAAAATAAATATGAGCTTCAAATTTTCGATTGAATAATTTCTTCATTAACCCATGCATGGATCGTTTGGGAATAAAATGTTCCCTTGAGTTACAAAATAAAGTGATTTGAGAACATTAAATACGAAACCTAATGGTGATGAATAATGAAGCGAAATAAGGGGACCTTACGTCCCCAAATCTACATTATGCTATTGTTAAGTTTGATCGTTTTTAGGGTATTTGATCCCGCTTCCGCATATGCCGATCCTTCCCTGCCGATTGTCGCAGAACAAGAGGTTATATCCATTGAAGTTTACCCCATTCAGCATCGCTTGATCGTTCGAATGCAAGGGCAAAAAATAAAAGAGTATCCCATTGCCGTTGGAAATCCATCTACCCCGACTCCGGCTGGTGAATACCAAGTCATGTATAAGGGGAAAAATTGGGGGACTGCCTTTGGGCCGCGCTGGCTAGGCTTAAACGTGCCGTGGGGGAATTATGGTATCCATGGTACGAACAAGCCCTATTCTATAGGACAGCATCTGAGCCATGGATGCATCCGTATGCGTAACAGTGATGTTATTGAATTATTCGAATTGATTCCACTCGGCGCAAAAGTCACGATCTACGGCCATGTTTTGGGTGATTTATACCATAATTCAAGGGATCTAGCGGAAGGCGACGTCGGAGGGGATGTGCAATTAATTCAATCTCGGCTGAAGAGCGCCGGGTATTTCAATGGGGTCTGTAACGGCAAGTTTCGCTCGGATACAACCGCGGCTCTTAAAAAATTTCAACGTGATCAACACATGGATCAGAATGGTGTCGTCTCAACAAGGGTATATGAGGAACTTGGATTACTTGAGTAGTTCGTGCGTTAAGCTCTCTATTTCAAGAGGAATAAATAAAGCTTCCCGTGATGGGAAGCTATTGGAATTTGACGTAACGTTACTAATTTAATTCGTTTGCTTTCGGAAGGACGACCTGTGCTTTTCCATAACTGCACAGATTTCATTATAAATAATTTCCTTCCGGGGTTCATTGAACACCATGCATTTAAGCAAAAAATCGTACCAAAACGAATCGAATGAAACATCCCTTTCCGAAAAATCGGTACGAAGCGTTACGAAGCGTTCCCACAACTTCATTCGGAATAGCTCCAATTCAGTATATCGCTCCATGTTGGCCCCATTTCAAGCGGCTGGATCGTTATTGGATTTTTCTTTTTCCCTTTCACCTGCCAAACCTTGAAAAAATTTCGCCCTTTCCAAATGATAAGATCGCAGTTGTTCCTGATAATGGTGCATTTTCATATGCCATTCATACATTTGCCTACAGTAAGTGTCATGGTCCTGGGAGTACATCGGCATCGCGTAATTGATAAACTGAGTCAAAAGAGTCCTCCTCGTGATTTTAATTATAGGGTATTCGACATTAGTCTATGGAGGGATACCTATAACGAACACGGCGAAGGCCTAGAGCTATCAGATTATGTATTTACACGATTACCTAAATCGGGTCCGGGTCGTAGCACCCTCATTCCCGGCCGTTCCCGGTTGTCGGTGCCTCGCCGCTCTCGGCGAAAGCTGCGGATCGGAGCTCTCCTCGTTTTCTCCGTTGCCGCAAGAAAAGCCAAGCGATCGCAAGCAGCGCCCCGATAAAAGCAGCGAACATATCCTTTTGCGTGTCGAATACGTCGCCCTGCATCCCTACGAATTCGCCGCCTTTTGGTTCTTGTCCCACTATTATGGCCCCTGCAGCTTCGGTAATTTCAAAAAGGGCGCTCAGCGCCATCACGATCGCGGCCGGGACGACGAAAGGCCAGGCACCGCGCCTCCCGGCTAGACGGACGTACAGCTCGCCGAACGGATATACCCAAAGCAAGCCGAACGCGAAATGGACGAACCGGTCATAATAGCTGCGTTTCGTATGAAACGTCGTCTTCAACCATTCGTCGATCGGGGTCGTCGCGTACGAATAATGGGTCGCGAACGTATGCAAGACGAGGAACAGCAAAATGAACAAATACGACTGGTTAGAAAATCGGAATTTGCGGTAAGTCCATACGAGAAGGACGGCCAAGGCTACGACCAGCAAGTTTTCGACGAGCCAAAGCGAACGCTGCACCGGCCAAATGCCCATGAATATCCAATACAGCGAGAAGACGACGACGGAAATTTGGAGCAGCCGATTGCTGCGAAACGGGATATCGGCGCCGAGCGCAGTCCGGTCTGGCCAGTATAAAGTGTGCATTCTCATTCGGGATGTTCGCTCCTTTTGGATGGAAGTCGGTTATGATTGGTTAGCGACATTGTTTCCGTTAACGATCTCGGCTATACTTCTTTTTTGGCTCAGTTCCATAATTGCGTTCCATTCCATTTCGAATCACTCTCCCGTTTTTGTATTAGTATCTAGGCGGTCAAGGCGCTTGTGTGCTTGCTTGGCCGACTCTTCGACGCGGGTCACGCGCTCAGAGAGGGCATCGAATCGCCGGCCCCGCTCTCGCTGCTCGAACCGAACGTCGTCAATGCCCCGTTTGATATAGTCCACGTCATTCCGTAGCACGGCGTCGCTGCCGGGCCTCACTATTGATGTCCTGCCGGACGGTACGAGACCGCCCGAACCAGCCGATCACGATGCCGGATAGCGCAGCCGTGACGTTCTTCGTCATAACCCTTCATCTATTTACCGCGTTAATATGGTATATCAGTGTAATCCTAACAAGCGGTGGTTTTACGATCCGTTCCAATACGAATGTACAATTAGTTATGAATTCGTTTGTCTGGAAGAACTCGTTACTTGGCCTATCGTTGGTTTGTTGGTTAGGTTTGACGGACCGCGGACAGCCTGGGAACGCCGGCATCGGCAGTCTTTTTTTGCGGGGTTTTTCTTACGGTTCGAGAACATCGTTGGCAGCATGCATAATGGTTTGTCGTTTTGTAAATTATAACCAGTAGGATCTTGTACATTCGGAGGCGAACCGTGGATCACATTTGGGAAATCGTTTGGCGTTCTTTTCTGGCCTTCTCCATCATGATGCTGATCGCGCGAATCATCGGCAAGCCGACCGTCGCCCAGCTATCCTATCACGATTTCGTGGCCGCGATTACGCTTGGCGCGATTACGGCCAATCTGGCTTTCAATCTGAAAATGAGCGGTATCCAACTCATCGTCGCGCTGGCAACGTTCAGTGGCATCGCTTTTGCGCTGATGGTGCTCACGCTCAAGAGCAAAACGATGCGCAGATGGTTTTCGGGCGAGCCGACCGTCTTAATGGAAGACGGTAAAATCTTAGAGAATAACATGAAAAAGTTAAGGATCAACCTCGACATGCTGAACCAGGAGCTGCGGGAAAAGAACATTTTCAATATCGAGGAGGTTCAATATGCAGTTCTGGAATTAAACGGAAAATTGTCGGTGCTTCGTAAGCCGGAGTACTTGCCAGTTGTGTATAAGGATTTGAATATGCCGTCCGTCGCGAACCAATCGTTCCCGGTGGAGCTCATCATGGACGGGCAGCTCATGGAAGACAATCTCCGAAAAAACGGCATCCGGAAGGAATGGCTACTCAAGGAGATTCAGTCGAAGGGGCATACGATCGATCGGTTAAACTATGCCGCAATTAGTTCGGCAGGCAAGCTGTACGTCGACGCCTACGACGACGGGATTTCTCATGCCGTCGACCGGGAGTGAGAAAAGGCGGCCTTACGGTTTTCGGTTTAGAGAATAAGACCCCACAACAAATCATCATAACCGAAAAGACACGGCAGCAGCCATCCCGCTTCTCGAAGACCTCGGAATGATGTTTCAGTAATCCCTCTATTGCCTGTGAATAAGCAGAAATCTCGCCTGACAAGCGTGCGATCCGCTCCGGTGCGAAGCGTTCAATTCGGGAGGAGCGGCTGATTCTTCAGATTTCGATACAACTGGCTCTTATCTTGCTGCTTGGACATAGAGTCCCCTCCCAATATGCCTCCCCTTCTGCACAGGGGAGGATGATTAATCCCTGTGCAGAGGATTGAGCTAGAAAGCGTAGCAGCTCAATTAAACCTCGTCTCGAAGTAACGATTGAACAGAGCGCTGCTGCAGCGCCGATTTGTCCATCGATTGGTTTCCGTTTCTTACTCCTTCCAACATAGATGGCGATTCTTTATTTTATATTGCCCTCCAAAAGATCATTACCAGTTCGGACCGATCATTGATCTAGCTCACTCCTCGTAGATGGCCATACATCAGCTGGTGGTACATCGCATTTGCTCACGATAGCGCAACAGGGTAAGCCACGCAGTTGCCAACGCATCGGCATTGGGCCGAGAGCGGCACATCCGCCGGGAAGACAAAATCATCCGGAAATCCGGAAAGGCGAAGGGCTCTTAATTGCGGTTCATTACTTCGCCATTGATTATTCAACCCATTGTCACAATCTTTGTGAAATAAATCACAGCTTGTGGTTATACTAAGGGTAATCAATCAATTCGTTGTCAAATCCTTGAAGGAGGGGTTGATTCCATGGACCAATCGAACGAGAGCCGGGGAAACAAGCAGGAAAAGCGCCTTATCTATTTATGCGTCGGTGTTGCAGTTATTATGCTTCTCTCCCTGTCTCGATATTTATTCTAAGTCGTGCATGAAGTAGAACTCATTGATGAGGAGGGGATTTGGTATGCTGCTTAGTGGTTATGACCCGGTACTATATAGTCGGATCCTTACATCGGTCACGCTCGGCTTTCACATTATTTTTGCAACCATCGGGGTTGGCGTTCCGCTTATGATCGCACTCGCCGAATGGATCGGAATCAAACGGGATGATCCGCATTACTTGCTGCTCGCCCGGCGCTGGGCGCGGGGCTTCGTCATTACGGTCGCTGTCGGGGTCGTGACGGGTACGGCAATCGGTCTGCAGCTCAGCCTGCTCTGGCCCAGCTTCATGCGCGTTGCCGGACAATCAATCGCGCTGCCGCTGTTCATGGAGACGTTCGCCTTTTTCTTTGAAGCGATTTTCTTGGGCATTTACTTATATACGTGGGACCGGTTTAAGAACAGGATGGTTCACTTCTGGCTGCTCGTGCCCGTCGTTATCGGTTCGTCAGCCTCCGCTTTCTTTATTACCGTGGTTAACGCGTTCATGAATGCGCCTGCCGGGGTTACGGTACAGGACGGCAAAATCGTCGATATCGCTCCTTTCGCCGCTATGCTCAGCCCTGCTATGCCAACGAAAGTGACGCATGTACTCATTACCGCATATCTAACCTGCGCTTTCGTATTGGCCGCGATCTCTGCCTGGTCTCTGCTTAAAGGACGAAATCACGTTTATTACAAAAAAGCGCTCAAGCTAACGATGGTTTCGGCCTTCGTGTTCATTCTCGCCAGCGCCCTCATCGGCGATTTGTCCGGTAAATATCTGGCCAAATACCAGCCTGAGAAGCTGGCTGCAATAGAATGGCACTTTGAAACGACAACGCAGGCGCCGCTCGTATTTGGCGGTATTCTGACCGAAGACAATGAGATCAAATTCGGCTTGAAGATCCCGTTTGCACTCAGCATCTTGGCTCACGGCAATCCGAACGCGGAGGTTATAGGGCTTAACGATATTCCTGCTGATGAACATCCGCCGCTGTGGATTCACTATCTGTTCGATACGAAGATGGCCTTCGTCGTGATGATGACCATTATCGCAACAGCCTTCATGCTGTTCTTGTGGCGCAAGCGAGCCGCAGCCTATACGTCAAAGTGGCTCCTGCGCGCCATAATCGTCGCTGCGCCGCTCGCTATGCTGACGATTGAGCATGGATGGATCTTCGCTGAGGTCGGACGTCAGCCCTGGATATTGCGGGGCATCATGCGTACATCCGAGGGGGCTACCGTTTCGAATCATGTCGATTCGATGCTCATTCTCTTCACTCTCTTGTACATCGTTCTTGGGATTACCGCCGTACGTGTTCTAACCCGCATGTTCCGGAGCAATTCAGCAGAGGATGAAATGGCGGATAGACTGATCCTGGGAGGGGAAGATAAATGAGCTACGAAGTACTGGGCATAACGGTCCTGTGGGTCTTCCTCTTCGGGTATTTGATTGTCGCGTCCATTGACTTTGGCGCCGGATTCTTCAGCTTCTACAGTTCGATAACCGGCAAGCGTCATCTCATTCACAATATCATCGAGCGATATTTATCTCCCGTCTGGGAGGTAACGAACGTATTTCTCGTGTTCTTCTTCGTCGGCATCGTCGGATTCTTCCCGGATACCGCGTATTACTACGGCACTGCGCTGCTCGTACCAGGCAGCATCGCGATTATCCTGCTTGCCATCAGGGGAGCTTACTACGCCTTTAACAGCTATGGCACCCGAAGCAAGACGATCTACATGTTCCTGTACGGCGCAAGCGGTCTTCTCATACCCGCGTCCCTCTCGACGGTGCTGACCATCTCGGAAGGCGGCTACATTGAGGTTGACAGCGGCGGCAAAGTTACCTTCCTGTTCAGCAAGCTGTTCACAAGCACCTATTCATGGACCGTCGTGCTGCTCGCGATCGTCAGTGTTCTGTATATCTCGGCCATGTTCCTGGCGTATTATGCGGACCGGGCCAAGGATCGGAACGCCTTCGAGGTGGTGCGCAAATATGCGCTTGTGTGGAGCGGTCCCACAATCCTGAGCAGTCTGCTTGTCTTCTTCGCCATCCGTAATCATAATCCGGAGCACTTTGAACAAATGCTGAACCTTGCCTGGATGTTCGTGGCTTCGTTCATCTGTTTCCTGATTGCGGTCTATCTGGTTTGGAGTAAGAAACGGCTCGGTCTCTCGTTCCTATTCGTCATGCTGCAGTTCGGCTTCGCCTTCTTCGGCTTGGTGCCGGACATCTGCCTTATGTTCTGTATCCGTATTTGACCATATACGATAACTTTACCAGTGAACCGATGGCAATCGCGCTAATATCCGTGTTCATTCTCGGTTTGCTGCTGCTCATTCCATCGCTGTACCTGCTCATGCGGCTGTTTTTGTTCGATGCCAATTATGTGCAGGGCAAGCGCGAGAAGCAGCATTAATTATCAAGAAGATCAGCGGTATTCCCAAACCCATAAGGGAGGTATATAAATGGACGACTTTCTCGTTTTCGTTGCTCCGTTTCTTGTCGTAGTTGCAGCGGTGGGCGGTTTATTCTGGTGGGGCGCGCGAGGCCCTAAGAAAACGTAAGGAAACATTCCACCATCTCTGCCTTCGTATGATTCAATCGGAAAGAGCCCACTCTAACGATGAGGGCAACAGCTCCCTCCATTCCACTGCCACGGCAGCTGTTAGGATCGAAAGGAGAGCTCATACCATGACATCATCCCAAGGTCGGCGCCAAAGCGCATGGAAAAGCCGCAAGCAGAATCGAAAGCCCCATGAAAAAATCAAATCGTTTGCCGAGCTCGCCAGTGGCGCACCAGCTTCAAGTGAGGCTGGGTTCCAAAATCACGAATAAGGCTTAGCGGCCAAACACGAAGAAGGCGCCTCCCGTATTCACGGGGACGCCTTCCTTGTGTTACGATTTAGTTCATGTAGACGGCTTTGCCTGTACGGGAAGACTCGTAGATTGCCTCTAGGATTTCGGAGACAACGAGTGCTTGCTCTGGCTTCACAATCAGTTCTTTATCGTTCAATACCGAGTCGATCCACGCGCGTGCTTCCAGCTCAGCCGGATCTTCGCTTGCGCCGTCGTAGAATGCAACGCCGCCGCTGTTCAGCTCGATGTTCTTCACATATAGACGGCTGTTTTCTTCGCCGTTGATTCTCAGGCCGCTCTTCATGTCTGCGCCGGCTTTCGTTCCGCAAAGCGTAACCTTAGCTTCGTCAATATCAAGCGAGTTCAATGCCCAGCTGGATTCAAGTACGATTGATGCGCCGTTCTCCATCGTAATCATAGCAAATGCGGAATCTTCAACCGTGAATTCCTTCGGATCCCATGGACCCCAAGCGTTCGCAGCATTCTCGGTTTGCGACAGCTTGTGGTAAGCGCGGCCAAGAACTACCTTCGGCTTGTAGTTGTCCATCATCCACAGAACGAGGTCAAGCGCATGCGTACCGATATCGATAAGCGGACCGCCGCCTTGTTTCTCTTCGTCCAAGAACACGCCCCAAGTCGGAACCGCACGACGGCGGATTGCATGTGCTTTGGCGAAGTAAACTTCACCCAGCTCACCGGATTCACATACTTGCTTCAGTACGCGGCTGTCCGGACGGAAACGGTTGTTGTACCCAATGCTTAGCTTCTTGCCTGTTTTTTGAGCTACCGCAAGCATGCGGCGAGCATCTTCGGCTGTCTTAGCCATAGGCTTCTCGCACAGTACATGCTTGTCCGCTTCCATCGCGTCGATCGAAATGACCGCATGCGCGTCGTTCGGCGTACAAACATGAACCACGTCAATGGACGAATCCTTAAGCAGTTCTTTGTAATCGCTATATACTTTTGCATCGGAATTGCCGTATTTCGCTTTCGCTTCTTCTGCACGCTCAACGACGATATCGCAGAACGCTACCATTTCAGCTTCTTTCACTTTGGAGAGGCTCGGCATATGTTTGCCGTTGGCGATGCCGCCACAGCCGATGATACCAACACGAACTTTAGACATAATTTCCTTCTACCTCCATATCGAATCAGTTAATCGTCGTAATATTACATTGTGTCACCGTGCGCAATGCACTAGAATAAGTATAGTCGAACCTATAGAGAAATTAATAGGTTCAGAATGGCGAAGCTTTTATGTGATTTTGTCAAGTTGATGAGGTGGTAGCGTGGAAGTTTATAACGAGAAGGTCGCTTACGAAAACCCTCTTTTATCTCTCAAAGTGTTTCAATCGCAGCGCAATCATGATTTTTTCATCAATTGGCACTACCATCGTGAGCTTGAGCTTCTGCTGGTTAATGAAGGTATGCTCGACGTGTATATCGAGGAGGAAGTACATCGGTTGAACGCGGGCGATATCGCCATCATTGGCGCCAAGCAGCTCCATCGCGACCGGAGTCTGGGCATGCCGATGAATTATATTGTGCTGCAGTTCGATCTGGAGCAATTCTTCGATCATAGCACGATGCCTTACATGCGGTTTTTCTCGGAAGAGAAATCCCCTCTCAGCCAAGCGAACTACATTTTTCGCGAGAATGAGAGCGCTAGACTGGAAGCAGCTGACTGTATAAGGGCAATCCACAAGGAAGTGACGTTCAAGCAGGTCGGTTATGAGCTTGCCGTGAGCATGATTATTAAGAAGCTGCTCCTCTTGATGATTCGCAGCGACTCGAAGAAAGTTCTTATGGAGGGCGAGGATTTCGATCGTGCACGGCTGCGTGCCGTTCTCGACTACGTAGAGGATCACCTGACCGACCGCATTCAGGTCGAGGAAGTATGCAAGATGGCCAATATGAGCTATTACTACTTCGTAAAATTTTTCAAGAAGGCGATCGGACTGTCGTTCACCGAATATGTCAATTACCGAAAGATTAAGTGGGCGGAGCGTATACTTCTCACCAAAGATATGAGTGTTTCTGCCGTAGGCGATCACATCGGAATGCCCAATATGGCCCATTTCTACAAAATGTTCAAAAAATACAATGATTGCTCCCCGAAGCAGTTTCAAAAACGAATGCTGGCGTGGGGACGTCAATAATACGCAAGATAACGAAAAAAGCCCGGTACGCCGATATCACTTCGGAGCTCCGAGCTTTTTTGGCATAACGAGCTTATAACCGACTCCGCGGATCGATTCAATCTGAACCGACTGCTGGCCGAGCTCCAGCTTCTTGCGCAATGAGGAGACGTGGACATCCACCGTTCGCTGTCCGCCGATATAATCGAATCCCCACACCACGTTCATGAGATCATCCCGCGTGATGACCATTCCCGGCCGCTGGACGAGATACAGCAGCACCTCGAATTCCTTCGGCCTCAGCGGAACGGTTTCGCCATTCAGAATAACCTCGTACTTCTCCGGATAAATAGACAGATCGCCGGCGGTAATGACCTTCTCCGTCGATTCAGGCGCTTTGCCATCCTCGTTATTGGTCCGCCGAAGAACAGCAGACACCCGTGCCAGAAGCTCCGCGACACCGAAAGGCTTGGTTATATAATCGTCCGCCCCCCGCCGTAACCCCTGTACCACTTCTTCTTCCGCGTTGCGGGCGGTTAGTACCACTACCGGCGTACGGTTACCGCTCTGACGCAGCCGCGACAATATTTCAAACCCGTTCATTCCCGGCAGCATAATGTCCAAAATAATTAAATCAAATGTCCGCTGCAGCGCCACCTGCAACCCTTCCGAGCCGTGGTCGATAACCGTCGTATCGTACCCTTCCTGCGTAAGGTTGTAGGAGAGCAGCCTCGCCAGCGTCGGTTCGTCTTCTATGACTAACACTCTTTGTGACATGAGAACCCCCAGCTTCCTCGCTTGTTCCTTAAACACACTTTACTTCGCTTTAACAAAGTAATCATAACATTCTTATGCAGGGCGGGTAAACCTTTTTGTACCTTACCCGCCCTGAGCCTTACTCCTGCAGAACGGGCAGCTCGATGATGAAAGTTGAGCCGACGCCGACTTGACTTTCAACCGTAATGGAACCCTTATGCAGCTCCACCAAATGCTTGACAATCGATAACCCCAGGCCGGTTCCGCCTGATCCACGTGATCTCGCTTTATCCACACGATAGAATCGTTCGAAAATCCGCGGCAAATCCTTCTTCGGGATCCCGATGCCGGTGTCTGAGATGCCGATCCGGATATGATCATAATCCGCATCCTCTTGATCCATCGATTGCCCGGTTCGAACGGGTTCAACCGTGATCGTGACACGCCCTCCATTGGATGTGTAACTAATCCCATTGGCAAGCAGGTTCATCACGATCTGCCGCAGCCGGTCTTCATCCGCTTCGACAAAGAGACCTTCCTCCACGTTCATGATCAGCACGATATGCTTACGTGCCGCTTCCGCCCCCATGAGCTCCACGATCTTCGCAATGAAGCTGGGCAGCTCGATGGGCGAGAATTGCAGCGGAATACGGCGGGCTTCGATCTTCGACAGCTCCAATATATCGCCGATCAGACGGTTAAGCCGATCGCTTTCGTCGAAGATGATTTGCAAGAAGGAGCGCGTCGTCTCCGGATCGTTGACCGCACCGCCCAGCAAGGTTTCCGCGAAGCCTTTGACCGCCGCCAGCGGCGTCTTGAGCTCATGGGAAACGTTCGCTACGAATTCACTGCGCATCCGCTCTAAGCGGCGAATGGCCGAGACATCCTGAAGAACGAGCAGGACTCCATTAAATTCCTCATCATTCTCAAATATAGGAACAAGGTTTAAATCAAGCAGACGTTCCTCCGGAAAGTAGAACGTCATCTCTTCCCTGAGATGCTCCTTCCGCTCCAGTCCGTCTTGGATGATCTGAGCAAGCTCATACTGCTGCTTCGCTTCCGCATAATGACGGCCGACCAGATCCCGAGCAGATATGCCGAGCACCTCTTCGGCGAACCGGTTCAATAAGACGATCCGTCCGGTGCGATCGATCATGACGATGCCGTCGATCATGTTATCGAGGACGCTCTCGAGATGATTCTCATTCTGGTGAATACGCGACATTTGAACTTGAAGGCTGTCCGCCATCGCATTGATTGCGAGGCCGAGCTCCCCGATCTCATCCTTGTTCTTGACGGTAACACGCGCCTGATAGTCCATATTCTTAATCCGTTTGGCTACCTCGGTTATTTTCTCAAGCGGGCGCGTAAGACCGCTAGCAATCCGATAACTGACCAATGCAGCTACGACAAATAGAATTATCAGGCCAATGATAAGAACGGTCCAGATATGCTCGATGCTCTGATCCACGGTTTTCAAGCTGAGCGCGAGCCGGATCATGTCCGAATCCGGGTTATCCAGATCAACCCGTTTGGCTACATAGAGAAGATTCTGATCCAGCGTATCACTATGCCGAATCGTCCGGCCTACGCCGCTTTTCTTCGCTTCCTGCACTTCGGTCCGCTGCGAGTGGTTGTCCATTGTCCGCGGATCGTGGTCGGAATCGCCCAGAACGATACCGTCTCCGCTGATGAACGTGACCCTGGCATCCGTAATTTTCTTCAGCTCCTGAGCCTGCTCCGTATAATAAGAAAATAAGCTGTCAGGATCGCCATGCCGCCAATCCATCTGCCTTAGAATTATGTTCATCTCGCGCACCATATTGTCCTGAAGCGCTTCAACGTGATTATCCTTGAAGGTCTTGCCCATCAGCAGACCCGCGGCAAGCACCGACAAACCGACCATGGCAATCATAATAATCGTCAGTCGCAACCGAAAACTGTTCATTGTCCCTCGTCCTCCAGCATTTCATTCGTTCCTAATCGTACCTGTCCCTAGCCGTGCGCGCCAGCCTTTCGATTGTTAAGTTTGTGTAAAACGTAATGATGCAGCGTGGCCAGCGGCTGTTGGATAAGGATGGACAGAACGACCGGGACTGCGGCGAGCGGGCTGAAATAACCTAACGCAAGCACAATGCCCAGTGATATATTGCGCATTCCGGAAGCATATGAAACCGTCGTTAGAATTTCCCGGTTCTTATAAGGCAGCGCACCAAGAAATCCGATCGCATAGCAAAGGCCTACCATGAGGATCGCAAGCGGGACAATGCGGAGCAAGTCGCCTTTCAAGGCTGCAGCCTGCGGTGCGATAGCTGCTGCATTCAGCGCAACGACCGCAACGAAGCAGAGCTTGGACAATGGAGCAGCGATCGGTTGAACCGCCTTCTGAATACGCCCTTTGGACAGCTCATAGAGCAGCACCCCGAATGCCGTGGGCAGCACTATGATGACGAGCAGATCAGTCATCATCTGCATCGTATTCGCCTCCACAGCCGTATGAAACAGCAGATGAATCCCTGCCGGTACGACGAAGGGGCTCAGTGCAGAATCGATGACAACCATGGCCAGCATTAACGGTATGCTCCCGCCCGACATGCCCACCCACAATACGGTCGAAACCCCTAACGGAATAATCGTGAACAACACGAAGCCGATCACATAAGGAGAATCTGCGCCGAATAACATGGCACTCAAGCCATAGGCAACGAGCGGTGACAGCACATGGGTAAGGATGAACGTCCACAGCATCACACCCGGCCGGCGCATTACCGTGCCGAGCTGGCGCAATCCGCAGCCGATCGCCATCGTCAGGGTTACGTATGCGAATAGATACGGGACAGCCGGCACAAACCTGGAAAGATGCGTTGAAAAAAGAAATCCCAGGACAAGAGATCCAGGGATAATAAGAAACATCCATTGTTCAAACCTTTTGTTGAAGGCCAATCCGAAATCGCGCGTAACGCATCCCTCTTTTTCTTCGCTAGATCAGCTTTCTAACTTCATCTTCATCGTTCATAGGATGGAACGGAGGCTATATCGTTTCCAGGGTCTACTTAAACACGGGCTCCTTGAACTGCGTGAGCTTGGCGAAAGAGTCCTGCTCGACTTCTGCATGAAGACTGTTGCCATGCGCGTCCATCGTTACGATCGCAGCGAAGCCTTCCGTCTTCAAATGCCACATCGCTTCGGGAATTCCGAATTCCATGAAGTCGACGCCATTCACATTCTTGAAGCATTCCGCATAGTATTGCGCGGCTCCGCCGATTGCGTTCAAATAAACCGCTCCATGCTCATGAAGCGCAGCAAGTGTCTTCGCGCCCATACCGCCTTTGCCGATTACGGCACGGATGCCGAATTTTTTGATGATGTCACCTTGATAAGGCTCTTCACGGATACTTGTGGTCGGGCCAGCCGCCTTGACATGCCATCCCTGCTCATCTTGAAGCATAACCGGTCCGCAATGGTAGATGACGGCTCCATTAAGATCGATAGGCGCATCATGATCCATCAAGTGCTTATGCAGGGCATCGCGGCCCGTGTGCATCTCGCCGTTAATAATGACGATGTCTCCAACTTTCAAGCTGCGCACCTGTTCTTCTGTAATCGGCGTATGGAGCACCACTTCACGGCGTTCCTCTTGTCCTTCAACAGCATCAACGGCAGCGTCCGCCGCAGAGGATTTCATCGGTGTATCCGATCCATTCGGATAGATCCACGTCTTGATTTCGCCTGTTTCCGCATTAAGCAGCACGCCTTGACGACGATATGCCCAGCAGTTGTAAGCAACGGATACGAAGTAACTGGCTGGCAGACGGTTCATAACCCCTACTTTGCAGCCGAGCAGCGTCACTTGGCCGCCGAAGCCCATCGTACCGATCCCGAGCTTGTTCGCATTGTCGAGGACATAATCCTCCAGCTGAGCAAGCTCCGGAATCGGATTCACATCGTCGACGTGACGGAACAGCTGCTGCTTGGCCAGCTCATAGCCAGTCGTGCGGTCGCCGCCGATGCCTACGCCGATGAATCCCGCACTGCAGCCTTGTCCTTGCGCCTGATAGACGGCATGCATGACGCATTTGCGGATTCCGTCCAGATCGCGGCCCGCTTTGCCGAGACCTTCAAGCTCTGTCGGAAGGCTGTATTGTATATTTTTATTTTCACAGCCGCCGCCTTTAAGAATAAGGCGAACGTCTATTTCATCTTTTTCCCATTGTTCAAAATGAATGACAGGCGTTCCCGGTCCGAGATTGTCCCCGGTATTCGCGCCCGTCAGCGAGTCTACGGAGTTGGTCCGGAGCTTGCCGTCCTTCGTCGCCTGCGCGATCGCACTGCGAATCTGCTGTTTCATGATGATTTGGTTGGCTCCAACCGGCGTATGGACGATAAAGGTCGGCATACCGGTATCTTGACAGATCGGGGAGACGTTATTCTCCGCCATCTCAATGTTTGTTGCGATCGTAGACAGCGACAGGCCGGCGCGAGTTGCGCGGTCCTCCGCCTCCTTGGCCGCTTGAATGGTTTTGCGTACATCCCCCGGAAGATTCGTGGACGTTTCGACAATAAGCTTATAGACGCTTTGTTCAAACTGCTGCATGGGTCCAGCTGGCTCCTCTCTCTAGTCGCATTTCTGGTTTAACTATATAATATAATAGCACATACCAACGGTTTGGTATAACCTTTGTAACGTCACTAAAAGCCGCGAACCCGCCGCTGTTGCGGTATTTACCCAGGTGATTCCGGCTCTTCCCGCTTGCTTTCTATCCTATAAACCTCTCAATCCAGTATGAAGGAGCAGATTCAATTGGACAGCCATTTTATCGCTTATATGTACCGGCTCCGTTATATCGAGCGCTGGAGCCTGATGCGGAATACGACACGCGAGAATGTCGCCGAGCACTCCTACCATGTGGCGCTGCTGGCCCATATGCTGTGCGAAATCGGCAACCGGGTTTACGGTCGGTCTCTTAATGCGGACCGTGCGGCTTCGATGGCGTTATTCCACGATGCAACTGAAGTGTTTACGGGGGATATCCCCACTCCTGTCAAGCATCATAACCCGAAGATGCTCGCCAATTTCCGCGAAATCGAATCGATGGCCGCAGAGCGGCTGCTCGGCATGGTGCCTGAGCCGCTGCTGCCGGCTTATGAGCCGCTAGTGCTCGGCCCGGCGGCAAATCCCCACAATCGCCAAGATCAGACTGCCGGTCAGCATACAGGAAGCCAGAAACCCTTGGCAGCAGACGGTCAGCCTGCGCATGAACCGAAACATGATAGTCAATGCGCGGCCAAGCCGGCCGGCAGCGACGATGATCACGAGTTGATGAAGATGCTTAAGGCGGCTGACCTGCTCGATGCCTATATCAAATGTTTGTCGGAGCTGTCTTCCGGCAATCGCGAGTTCGCCGTTGCCAAAGGACAGACCGAAGAGACGCTGGCCCGGCTCGCCATCCCCGAGGTCAACTGGTTCCTCACCCATATGGCGCCAAGCTTCAGTAAAACCTTGGACGAGCTGTCGGAGAACGATTGAGCCTCGTTGAAGGTGTCACTGGGTTTACATTGTCTCTACTCATCGGAGGGACGGCCTATTGGTATGGCCGCCCTCAAGGGTCATTATGGCGTCTTCCCCTTCGCTTTAGTCGCATCAGCTACTTAGATGAGCTCATCCCATGTTTTGGGAATGGCAAGCCCAAATTCCTCGAACATTTTTTGTTGTAAAATATACCCTCGCTGTAGCCAAAAGGCAGGCCGTACACCTTGCCGTCAACCGTGAATTCAACCAGGCTGGCGAACTTGTCTTTGAGGCCGAGCTCTTCAATGATAGGCATCAGATCAAGCATGCGGCTTGCTTTGACGTATAGATTCAGGTCGGCGCCACCGAACACCTCGAAAATATCCGGCGGGTTGCCTGCCGCCATCTCGGCCTTCAGCTTCTGATCGCGGTTGACCACCTCGTCAATGCCTTCCAGCTCGAATTTCAGGCCTGGATTTTCTTGTTCGGCCTTGGCGACGACATCTTTAAAAATTTGCAGGCGCACCTAGCTCGTTTCTTTAATTTGCGTATGGCGCAGAGACAGCTTAACGTCCTTAACTGCCGCTTCCGGCTTGCTGCCGACATTCCCGCCCGTGTTCTCCGATTTCTCTTCCTTGCTCGATCCGCAGCCGGATAGCACAAGTGTGATCGAAAGGAGCAGAGCAACAACGACCAAGTAACTTTTCTTCATTCATGAGACCTCCTAAAAGTTTTTGCGTGGCTTCGCCCGACTTGCCTGAGCCAAACTTCCCTTCGTAGGCATTCACTTCGTTTTTGCGGGGCTTCTATCTCTCTACATGTTTACCTTACATGTTGATTATAGACGGGACGAATAGGCTCAAGGAGGTTGAAAAAACAACGGGGGAGGGTGATAATTCTACGAGAATCGATGACAAGGAAAAAAAACAAAGCCAGCAGGAGAAAATCATGTGAATACAGGTATGCTGTTTCAGTCGGCTCAATGTATACAAAAATCGAAAATTGTCGATAATTTCGGATTTACAAGAATATGTGTTCGACCTTATACTTAAAGGGCAAGAATTGTTAAATAAAGGAAAGGGGTGAAGTTAGGTCGCTAACGCATCATTCGTCTTGTTTGTAGTATTTTGCTGACGGCTTAATACTTTACATTCATCTCTACTAGTCTTCTGCCGAAAGCACGGTACAAGTAACTCAGCTGTACAAATGTCCATTCTATTGTAAGCGCTTTCCTAATCAAAGGAGGAGGATTGTGGGAATGAAACGACATGTACCTCGATGGGTAGCAGCAGTGGTTTCAGCCGTACTGCTGCTGACTGTAATGCCAATTGGAGCAAGTGCTGTATCGAGTATGACCGCATCGTTAACCTCTTGTACAACAGCGGGTGCCGGAGCTATTACCGGAGTAACCGTTGGCACCTCCGTCATCACCGTAACCGGCTGGTCCAGAGCAAGCACTTCGGGCAGCATTGAAATTTACGAGCTGCAGCCCTATGAAGATGCAACCACCGCCGTCGTTTCCGTGAAAACTCCCCTCACCAGCGCTTCCGTAACACCCAGCTCAGAGAGCTGCTACAACTATACGGCCTCTATAGACCGATTTGATGGATCACGAGACCGGTTATACTCCAAATTCGCCGCTGCATTCAAAACCACAAGTGCCGTGTACACCGTCGCGGATGCCAAGCACGCAACAGCCTTCTCGGGCATAGCCCTCAACAACTATGCGTTCCCTACCAGCACAACGAAGAAAGGCCTTCAGGTTCAAATGCTCGATGATGCGCAGGAGCTCGGGCTCGGTCATGCCGCGCTAAATTTCGAGTATAATGATCTTCTCCTGGATTCCCCTGGCACGAATACCATCCCCTATGTCATGGACGGAGAAACCTTTTACATCAATAAAAGTAAAATCGAAGGCTTCGACACGCGGGTCAAATCGCTCTCGGACAACGGCATGATTGTCTCGCTCATCCTGCTGATTTACCCCGGATCAACCTCTTCTCCTTCTACTCTTATTATGCATCCAGACTACACAAGCAGCGGTATCGTAGGCGCGTTCAACACCACCAATGCCAATCTGAAGTATTTCAAGGCTGCTACGGAGTTTATTATCGAGCGGTATACACGCGCGGATCAGCAGTATGGCCGTGCCGTTAATTTCATCGTTGGGAACGAAGTGAACAGCAATTACGTTTGGTATAATATGGGAAATAAAACGCTAGCTAATTTTGTGAAGGATTACATCCGGACGCTGCGGATCGTTTATAACGCCGCAATGAAGAAATACAGCAACGCCAGAATCTACGTCTCGTTGGACCATTTCTGGTCCGTTAATTTAGGCGGAACAGGAAATGGCTTTCAACCCGGCAAATCGGTAACGGATCTCATTAATACAGAGGTGAAGGCGCTGGGTAATTTCCCATGGCACATCGCCTACCATCCTTATCCACAAAATTTATTCGAACCGCGCACATGGAACGACACGACGGCAACCAACAGCTTCACCACACAGCGCATCACATTCAAAAACCTGAATATCCTTACGGATTATTTGAATCAGACGGACTTCCTCTATAACAGTGCACCGCGCCGCGTTATTCTATCCGAACAGGGCTTCCATACATCGAATCCGGCGAGCGCTGCCGATCAGAGCGTTCAGGCGGCCGCCTATGCTTACGCTTATTACAAGGTGCTCTTCAATACAGGCATCGATTCCTTCATCCTCCATCGGCATACGGACCATAGCCAGGAGGGCGGACTTAATTTAGGGATATGGCAGCGTGCCTCCGATTCCATAGCCAGCCCTTCTGCCAAGAAGCAAATATGGAATGTGATGAAACGGATCGATACCGCACAATCCGAAGAGGTCACCAGTTTCGCGAAGAACATTATCGGATTCTCGGACTGGAGTACGGTCATACCTGGCTGGAATGCATCCGCATTAAACGTCAGTCCCGCTCCAACCGTCGTTAGCTTGGATCCCATCTTGAGTTCATCCGGAACCAAAGTCAGCATCGCAAGCTTCAATAGCACGAATGATGGCTGGATTGCTGCCGATTACGGGATCTCCTCGAACCGGGTAACATCCATGGCGAATGGGCCCGGCACGCCTTATGAAGGTGCAGGTATGCTGGAAACCAGCTTTAGCACCAGCACCGGCGAGGGAGGTGCCTCCGCTTGGAAAGGGACTACGAAAGCCTTCGCGACACCGCTTAATTTATCGTCGACGCCATACTTTACTTTCGCCGTCAACTCGTATGGCGGCGCTCCAAGCGCTACGAAATACACGGTCAAGGTTCGGCTGTACAGCGGCACGAGCATTCTTGAAGGCGAGGGCGAGATGTCGCCGGATAGCTGGAACGTGCTTGGCATGAACATTTCGCAGTGGGGCGGCAAATCCTCCATCGACCGCATCAAGGTTTGGTATAAAGCCAACACCACGAGCAGCTGGGGAGGAAACTTCCAGATTGATGGCATTGAAGCCGCAAGCTCGGCCGTGTTCAAGGACCTGCATGGCGAATTCAATGTTTCCGGCGATGTTGAAGGATGGACGCCATTGAATCAAATCAGCGGCTTAACAGCTGCGGGAACGACATTGGACGGCACGCTGACGGGCACAGATCCTCAGCTCCAATCCGCCCCGATCTCCGCTGCTGCCGCATCGAAGAACAAGGTGACGATCCGAATGAAGAATAATACGAATGCGACGATCGCCAAACTATACTGGACGACCAACACTTCCCCCGGATATGACGCGGCTAAGTCTGTGAGCTTCACTGTAACAGCCAATGACGACCGGTACCGGGAATATGTCGTTGATCTCAGCGGAACCGCCAGCTGGGCAAACACGGTTACCCAATTGAGAGTCGATCCTGCCGATAACAGCAGCGGATCGGGCACATTTTCGATTGATTACGTGCGGCTGCTCAATGCGGTCTACAAGCATTGGGATTATCCTGTCAACGGAAGCCTGGATGGCTGGGGGTCAGCTCATGATTTGACAACAAGCGCAGCCGGGGGCAAACTAACGGTCACGGTGACTGGAATCGATCCATATATTTATTCGCCTTCAAGCCTCGGTATGGATGCTTCCAAATATAAGACCATTCAAATCAAGATGAAGAATAATTCGACTGCGCGGATGGCAAAGATTTACTGGACGCGTACGGGCGAAGGCATGAGCGAGGACCGGATCCGTTATTTCGCCATTACGCCAAGCGATACCATCGAGCGTGTGTACACCATCGATATGTCGGATGAGCTGTTGTGGAGCGGAACGATATCGCAATTCCGTCTCGACCCGACAGAAGATGTGAGCAGCGGCAATGTCGTCATTGATTATATTTCCGTTCCGGCAACCAAATAACGAAATAAGAACAGCCTCCATATCCGTTAATCCGGACCATGGAGGCTGCTGTGTTTCTGTATACCTTCGGTTACCAAGCGTAGGCGCGAGGCGCTTCTCCGCCAGGCCCTGGAAAAATTTCATCCAATCGTTTCATCGCAGACTCATCCAGCTCCAGCTCGACAGCCCGCAGAGAACGCTCGAACTGCTCCAGCGTGCGGACGCCGATAATTGGCGCCGTGACAGCCGGATTCGCGAGCAGCCATGCAAGTGCAACCGTATCCTCGCGTTCGCCGAGCTCATCGCAGAGCGCTCCGAAAGCTTCCAGCTGGCTCCGATGCTTCTCCACACGCTTCATATCGCCGCTGCGTTTGCCTGCTCCGCCACGGGTTGCATTGCCTGCGAGCAGTCCGCCATCCAAGGGACTCCAAGGGATGACGCCAATGCCGAGATTCTTGGCAGCGGGCAGTACTTCAAGCTCCGGCAGGCGGCACATCAAATTATACTTGTGCTGCTCGGAGATCAGTCCTTGTATCCCCCGCGCCTTGGCTTCGCCTTGAGCGACCGCAAGATCCCAGCCGGCAAAGTTGCTTGAGCCGACATAACCGATCTTCCCTTGCGCTACAGCCGTCTGGAATCCGTTCCACAGCTCGTCCCAGCCTACATTGCGGTCGACATGATGCATTTGGTACAGCTCGATATGGTCGGTCTGCAGACGCTGCAGCGATCCCTCGAGATGTCTTCTTAACTTATAAGCAGACAGCCCTGCATCCCGGTTCGGTCCGTCAAGCGGATCATGCATATCGCCATAGAACTTTGTAGCGAGTACTGTACGCTCTCGGCGACCGCCTCCCTGGGCGAACCAGCGTCCTACGATTTCCTCTGTACGGCCTGCATTCTCACCCCAGCCATAGATGTTAGCGGTATCAAAAAAATTTATGCCGGCATCCAGCGCAGCGTCCATAATCCGAAATGACTCCTGTTCGTCCGTATCCACGCCAAAGTTCATCGTACCGAGGCACAACCGGCTGACCTTTAATCCCGAACGTCCCATATACGTAAATTCCATGATGATTCACCGCTCCTTCTCATCAATATTCTACTGCCAGAATACACCCTTATAGAATAGATGATATCGACCGGTCTGTTAAGTACGCACTTTAAGTTTACTTGGTTACGTATCGTATAGCTGCTCTTGAGCCCTTCTCTTCCAATCGCGTATGAAAATCACCTCCGCCGTTCATGTTATGAACGGCGGAGGTGATAACGATGGCAGGAAGAAACAGCAAGCCAGACAATGATGGACCTGCGGCAAGTCCCGATCGGCTCGATCAATTCGGAGATAAGCTTGCCGACGAGTCCGGCACGAAGCCGATGAATCCAAACAGCCGTAAAAAAGGAAAAAACTGCTAAGCTGTGATCAGCATCAGCAAGACCATCCCGGGCGGACTGCTTTTGGGATGGTCTACTTTTCTAACATCATTGCGTTCCATTAAAAAGGGGCTGCCCGAGCGCCTAAGGCAGCTCGGGCAGCCCCGACCATTGTTACTTACGCAATCCATTGACGGCATCGCGAATGGAACGATAGAATGCCTGCCAGTGCGCTGCTGCATCCGCAGGACCGATCGGCTGTTCATTCTTCTCAACTGAGGAGCCTTCCTCAGCTGCGGTATCCGTTTCCTTGGGAGAAGAGACGTCCAACCGTTCCCCCAACCGACCACGATTCTCCATGAATCATTCTCCCCCGTTCGAATTCCGGTGTTATTAGCCCTTCAGCCTTTGTTTGCGCAATGTGAACAGTTCCCGCAGGTCCTCTGTGGACAGCTCTGTGATCCAGTTCTCCGATTGACCAACGACCTGTTCGTTTAGCATCTGCTTGCGCGTAATCATGTCATTGATCCGTTCCTCCAGGGTACCTAGCGTAACGTATTTATGCACCTGGACATTGCGGGTTTGCCCGATTCGGAACGCACGGTCTGTCGCTTGGTTCTCCACCGCAGGATTCCACCATCGGTCAAAATGAATCACATGATTCGCCGCTGTGAGATTAAGCCCGGTACCGCCAGCTTTAAGCGAGAGAACGAATGCACAGCCAGGCACCGCTTCGTTCTGAAAGTTCTCGATCATCACGTCGCGCTTCTGCTTGGGCACACCGCCATGCAAATAAGGCACGGGAATTTCAATCCGCTCTTCTAGCAGCCGCTTGAGCGCTTCACCCATATCTACATATTGCGTAAAGATGAGGCAGCGCTCGCCCTCCGCCGCAATTTCCTCTACCATCTCAAGCAAGCGAACCACCTTGTTCGAACGGTCCGGGTCCCACGCAGGTGCAACCGATGCATCTTCTTTAAGCAATAGCGTGGGGTGATCGCACACCTGCTTCAGCCGTGTCAACGTCGATAAAATAAGACCCCGGCGCTGCATAGCTCCGGCTTGCTCCAGCTGGCCAAGCAAATCGGACACGATATTCTCGTACAACGTGCCCTGCTCAACCGTAAGCGACAGGTAGGTATGCATCTCGTTCTTCTCCGGCAGCGAAAGCTGAATTGTAGGATCCTTCTTCACCCTGCGCAGCATGAACGGCTTCACCCACCGCTGCAGCTCCGCAATGAGCGCTTCGTCGCGCTCGCGCTCAATCGGCTGAACGACCGCTTGGCGAAATTCGTTCAAGCTTCCCAGATAGCCTGGGTTAATAAAATCATAGATCGACCACAGCTCTGTTAACCGGTTCTCCATCGGCGTGCCGGTTAATGCGATCCGATGATAAGCATTCAATCTCCGGATCGCCGCAGATTGCTTCGTATAGTAGTTCTTGATGTTCTGTGCTTCGTCCAAGCAGACGACATCCCAATTCACAGACCCCAGCGCTTCTTCGTCAAGCGGTGCGAGCGCATATGAGGTTATGACCAAGTCGGCTTCCGCAGCCGCCTCGGCGAACGCGAATCCATTCAAGCGGCGCGGTCCGTAATGCACATGAACACGCAGCGACGGGGCAAACCGCTCGAGCTCCTTCTCCCAATTGCCGATAACCGATGTCGGGCATATCAGCAGGGACGGACCCAGCCCGCCGCCTTGCTCGATAACATGCTGCAAATATGCGGTGAACTGAATGGTCTTACCAAGACCCATATCATCCGCCAAGCAGCCGCCAAGTCCGAACCGCCGCAGGAAAGCAAGCCAGGAAACGCCCTGCAGCTGATACGGCCGCAGCTCTCCGTGGAACGCAGCCGGCTTATCGACGAGCGGCAGCTCCGAGGTCTCATTAAGCTTATTCAACCAAGCGGTCAAATGCTCATTAAGCTCCACTTCGGCTTCGAGAGCTTCACGGTCTTCCCGCTCCTCTTCAAGCTCTGCCGTTCCTCGAAGGTGCATCTCCAGAACATCCCGCATCGTAAACCCATGCTTATTCCCGCTCTTCTTCAACCATCGGCGTATCCGATCCACATCGTCCGGATCCAGATGCACCCACTCGCCGCCGATCTGCAGCAATCGGCGATTATCTTCCGCGAGCTTCATAAATTCCGCTTCGCTCAAATCGATGTTGCCTACGGCCAGCTTCCAATCGAAGTCGACGATTTGCTGTAATCCGAACGTAGGCTGCTCGGTAGAGCCCACCGAGGATTTCACCTTCGCCCTCAGCCGCAGCTTGCGGCTTCGAACCGTCTCCCACCAACCGGGCAGCAGAACCGTACATCCGGCTTCTAATAGACGCGGCCCCGCTTCCTCGAGGAAGGAGTACGCCTGGCCATCAGTCAGCTCCGTTCGAAATACAGGCAGCTGCTGAGAAGATTCGGCAGCTTCCCCTGACGGACCTGCTTCTGGCTCACCCGCGCTCTCGCTGTGCTCGACCCAGTCCGGCAGCGCGGAAATCCATTTGGCCTCTTCCTTCAGCATCCGTTCTGCGAAGAAAGGAACCCATGTCTCCGGCGTATCGGCCGGTAAGCTCCATCTCAGCGAGGTTCCATCCCCCCCTGATTTCACGTTGGCTTTCCCGGAAGTTTGCTCCAACGTAATCCATCTGCCGCCTTCCGACCGGTCTTGAACGGCCGGGCGAAGACGCCACCCTGCTCGGTCATCCGGCTCGATGAGCTGGAGAGCCATTCGGAAAGGCACATCATCCTGCTTCAAGCCGATTGCTACGAGCCAATCGTCCTCATCCGCGGCTTTCATATATAGTGAAGCTGCCCCTGCTAAGGACGCTGTTTCCTTCCATACGGCAGCAACTTGAGGATTGTTGTCGATCAGAGACTCCACGACTTGGCTCAGCCAGCGTCTAGCTCCCCGGTCTGTCTCGTCTAAGGATGCGAGCAGCTTCTCATAGTGAGCAATCAATTCGATGTCCGTAACAGGCAGCTCAAGCTTCCAAGCACGGGCTTCCTCCGACCATCGGGACCAATCCGGCATATACCAGCCGTTCAATAGCGCCCTTCGGATCAGCTTGGCGAATTCCATCAGCTTAAGCAGCCGTCCGCCCCAGTCGACGTGGAGCAATCTGACCGGCTCAGGGGATGCCAAGTAATCGAGAGCAAGCAGCGGTGGAAGAATCATCTCGATGTCTTTCCCCCGCTCGCTCTCGCGCTCCTCAATTTCGGAGCCGTACCAAGAAGGTGCATGCCAAGCGAACAGCAAGGCTCTCAGACGCTGCGTCAATCCTGCAGCATGCCTCACCGTCAGAACAATCCCTTCGCCGTCTTTCCAATAGCCGTCCACATGTATGATTTCCGCGCCCGTGTAGCCTCTCATGTGATGATTTTTCCCCTCCACAGCTCTTCCTGAAGCGCTCGCAGCCGTTGATGCTTGCTCACAATTCCATCGATATAACGACTCCACCGCTCCTGCTGTTCCTCCGCCTTGTACAACCGTTCGAGCTTCTTCATCAGCTTCACGGCAGTTTTGTAGCCTTGCCGGTTACGGCTGCGGATGGCAGCATCGATCGCTTGATGATACAGGGGCATGAGTACATGCGGAGCGCTCTTGGACAACTCGCGCAGAACCTGGACATCGAGCTCGGTCGGATCAATGCCGATCAGCATCTGCAAATCCGCCCACTGATCATACTGCTGGCGTCCCAACCAATGCTCGGTCAAGGCCGAGTACGATTGCGGCAAGTAAGAAATCAAATAACGCTGCCATTGCGGATTGTCTGGCTGCCGTTCGTCAGCTAACCGGCACATGGACAGGAAAGGGCCGAAGGAACGTGATTTCCGCTCAATCTGCAGCCCTCCGTTAATAAAGTCCATCCAGCTCCCAAGCCTCTTCCAATCGCCCTCTCCCAAGCGCTGCATCGCACAATCGCAAGCAAGCAGCGACGTCCGGTTAAATGCGGTATCCTTGAGCAGCGCTACCGCTTCCTCATCCCGGAGATCGATGAAAGCCAGGAAGGCAAGCGCCATCGGATAAAAGAAGGTCGAATTGCCGGCTTCCTTCGCCTCCCTCAGCCAGTTTTCCTCGGACAGGCGACGGTTCGGTTCGGTTACAAGCTTCGTCCATAGGCTGAAATAAAGCAGTTCCCAGCGATGAAGCTGCTGCTCGCGATCCATATCCCTCGCATGGAAAAAAGCAATGAGGCTGTCAACGGCAGCATTCTCGCGCTCTGACATCTTGCCTGGTTCCAGCTCGGCAGCCATCTCTTGATAATGCGTAACCCACGGCTCGGTCATCCGAGCGAATGCCATCTCATAATAATAACGGCTGTAGCTATCTGTTGCGGAATAGGCCTTCTCCGCCTGGTCTACGATAAACAATACGGCATGCATCCAATGCAGCCGCTTCACGGCGCCATCCCAGTCTCTGGATGTTCCTTTTATCGCGGATAATACCGCCTGCAGGGGATGAAGCGAATGCCGGCACTGCCGCCAGACGTCCCCATGCTGCCGGTCCATCTCCGAAAACCAACAATCCGGCTTCTCTTCAAGCGGCGCGTCTCCGGGGAGGTTCCCGCCAGATGCAGGCTTCTTCTCTGCGGTGACAAGATCTCCCCCATATAATAAACGATTATGCACTTCGTCCGCGCTTTCTCCCGCATAATGGCAGTAAGCATAGTACACGGCAGCCATATGCATGCAGTGGCCGCTGCTCGAACAGGTACACGTACTGAATCCAAATTCATCCGCATCGATCGTTACGGCATATATTTCAGTATCGCGCACCGTACCATAGATCGATGTTCCGTCCATCACTTGAACGGAGAGCACTTTTTCGCGGCGGTAATAGTCCCACCCGCGTTCTAGCAAATGCAAGGGGATCGTTTCAAGAAGCTGTCGTTCCATGGCTTTCCGAAGACCATCATCCAACCGAAAATAAGTGTCCATCTCCGTCCCCCCATTCACGCGTATAAGCATTCTTTTCATTATAACAAAAAAAAAAGCTCTCTGCTCGGACGAACCGTCCACAAGCAAAGAGCATATCATTATTCGTTAACCTTAAGCATCCCCGCATAGATCCCTGGTACCGAGCCTTCAATAACCGTCGCACCAGCGGTCTTCGCATAAAATTCGGTTGGTCCCGCACCACCGATAACGGCGTATCCATAACCGTCCTCACGCATAGCCCGCAGCGTCTCCAGAAAAAGACGTTTGCCGATGCCTAGTCCGCGTGCTTGTTCATCTACACCCGTCGGACCGAAGAAGCCTTTGCATGTCGCATCATAACAAGCAAACCCGAGCAGCTGGCCGTCCTTCACTGCAATAAAGCAAGAAACAGGCTGACGCGAAATAGCGACCTCACATTCGCTGCGCCACCCTTGACCAAAATGTGCTTCAACCCATTTCCCAATGGTCCGAAGCTCCGGCCCGATTGCCCTCCGTACCATGACACCCGTACGCTCAGCGTATTTCGCAGCCGACTCATCTTCCGGAAGCTCGTATAATTTGACTAACATGTCTGGCATTGCTTGGTCCCCCTTCGGTCATCACAAAATAATTGCTTACGTTCAGTATACATAATTGAAGTTCCTATCGCATAGATCGATTGCGGGATAACGACAAAATTACCACCGCTTTAATCCAAGATGCGGACAATGAAGGTTACCATGTTCGGTTCATTCAGAACAATTTGCACGGAGCCCTTATAGCGGTCGACGATCGTCTTTACAATGGCTAGTCCGAGTCCTGAGTGGGTGGCTCCTTTCGTGCTGTACCCACTTTCGAATATAGGCTTGCCGCTCAGTTTCTCGATATTGTCGCATGTGTTGCTCACCGCGAACTCCATGTATCCGCTCTGTTGCTTCCCTTTGATCGATATCAATCGCCGCTCTTCCGGGTACTGCATCACTTCGTCAAAAGCATTGTCAATGAGATTGCCCAGCACGCGGGTCAAATCCAGCGATTTAATCCCGAGCCCCAGATGATTCATGTCCGTAAAAGATGTTTCCAGCTTAATTTTGAGCGATTCGGCCTGGGATATCTTCGAGCGGATCAGAGCGGCAATCGCCGGGTTGCCAATATTAATGATGTCGTTCAATTGTCGGATTTCACCGGTAAGCTCACAGGTGTAAGCCTTCAATTCCTCCGTTTTGTTTAATTCCGCCAATGCATGGATCGTCTGCACATGGTTCAGAAAATCGTGGCGCTGCTCCCGAATGGCCCGGAACAATCCGTTGATTTCATCGACATAGGTTTCTTGCGTCCGCCGCACCAGCTTATCCTGCGATTTACGGTACGAGGAGGCCGTTAAATAAGCCACAATCAAGCTCAGCAGGGTGGCCGTTAACATAATAAGGGCGATGTTGTGAAATTGCTTGTCGAGTGTGTTCTGAATCGTCTGATAGTCCGCAACTAACGTCAGGACATACCGATTGATCGGCTCGCCGTTCTCATCCAGCATGCTCGTTGATTTGTCGACAGACACGGGGATGAATAGCTTGAGCACGTGCTTATCGTTAATGGTTGTGTTAACGGTTATGGATTCATTTGACTCATTGGCTTCTTTGACTAACCGCTGATCTTGGTCATACTTGAATAGATAGGAACCGTAAATAATCGGCTGCTGCGTCATGTGAAACAGCGTATCGCCCTTCTGCGTGACCGTCGTCTGTTCTCCCAGGGGGAACGTGCTTGGGTTAATACCCGCGATCTCCAGCAGCGTGCCGTTCTCATGAAGCGTCTTGGCAATGATCGTGTTCACGCCTGTCTCTTCGTCATAGTCCTGCTGCCTGTCTTCATAGCTGATATAGGGGTCGATAATGTAATTCGTCGACCCGTCGAAATAGTAGCCCCACTTCCGAATTTGGCTCGTTTCGGTTTGCGCAAACTCGAAGGGGCCCGTCCAAAAATGATTCAGCCGCTGGCCCCAATCAATCGAGACGTTTCGCGTGTCGAACAGCTCGTTGAACGCCGCGTACCAAGGATTCCACGTACTCGTTTTGAAGCCGATCTGCTTCGGATCGGACGATTTGTACAGCTCTATATTATCGCTCGTCCGTTTAAGCAGCGTAATATGAAGCACATCCAGCTTCTTGCTTAGCTCGATTAATTGCTCCTTGGTGACCTTCTCCACGTCGGGATCGAGTGCATACTGAGCAGCTATAGAGACTGCCCGAAGCTCTCGTCCGATTTGCTCTTGAAATTTCTCGGAACCTTGTCTGGAAAGCTCGATGGAAATTTCTATCTGTTTTGCAATCGTTTGCAATTCATGTTGGAGGCTGTCCTCCAATGACCTCTTCGTTGTGAAATAATAGATGGTGTTATTAACGCCAAGCAGAACGGCGATTAACACAATAGCCAGCAGCCAGACGTTACGACGCATTATCATGAGACTCTCCTGTTTGTCCGTTGTTAGTACGCGACTGATTCTATTCCCATGAAGTTGTGATGGGCTTCCTAAATGAACGATTTGCTTCCGGTTAAGAAGGCCATACCCGGCGGATTCGGGCAAGGAGTGCCCATTTGCGTTCTTGCCGTTTCTTATACTTGGGCAGCATCCGATAAACCGCGCCGCACTCGGCGAGAGCGCGCTTCTCATCCTCAAGCCGGCCGAGCTGTTTATAAATCTGCGCCAGCTTATAGTACGCTTCGCAGGATGAGGTTTGGATGGAACGAAACGCTTCAAGCTGTTCGATCGCCTTCTGAGGATCCGTCTTCGCATATAGGGACGCCAGTCTCAAATATGGAGCGCCGTATTTGACTCTAGGGTTAATCGACAAGGCATTACGGATTGCTGCTTCCGCGACCTCCGGCTCAGAGAGAGGAACCAGACAAGCTCCGAGATCGTCCCAAAACTCTGCCGAGTTCTCGAGGGCATCCTGCAGCGGCATGAGGATCGCCTTCGCTTCCGAGTAGCGTTTCCGCTCGATCAGCAATCTCGCCAGCTCATGCTTACCCGGCACATCACTCGGATTCATCAATACCTGCTGACGCAAACGCCGTATAGCCGTTCTTCGCCGCAGCGGTTTAATGAAGCTTGGCGTAAGGCCGACAAAGCGCCGGTCAATGACATATAGAATAACGAGCAGTACAATCATTGCCAGAAATGGATTCCCAAGCAAAGCCCACAATAAACCGAATATCAAAGATTTACTCATTATTTCCTCCGTATCGTCAGTGGCTCTTTCCTTATTGTACATGATTAAGACGTTAGGGGATAGCCAGAAATTACGACCTTTTTCACAGGCCTATAGGAGGTTTATCCCTAGCATTTTCAGGGAATCATACATAAAAACAGGTCCATATGGAAACCTTACTCGAAGGTAGTCAATTGCAGCTTTCGGGAAGGATGCAGGTTTCAATAATGAGCGATAAAAACAATTTGCGTGAACAAACGGCCGATCAGGTTGCGGGGTTATCCATCCAGCCTGACCGTAAGGATATTTCAGCAACAGACAACTTTGACTCTGTCGTTGAAGAAACCATGAATAATATACAGAAGTCGCTACTAGGCGACGAGGATGATGACAAGTAGCGCGCCATTTATCCAGGCTCAATTGGAGGTGATTCTATGGAATACAAAACAGCTGCACTACCATCGGATGCCGTTGCACGGCTGCAGCAGCTTGAAAGCGACCTATCCAGCGCTACAGGTGACAATATCGTGTTGATTGCATACGCTCAGCAAGAAGGCGGCAAACGAAATCCGGCGATCTATGATTCGACATTGAATACCGACCGTGATTAGTTTGTCCCAGTCCTGTTTCAAAGAATTGGGCGCCGGGTAAACAGAAGATACGACCCCCCTATTAATATAGATCGACTTGGGCCCGCAGCGATGCGGGCCGCTTTTTTTTGTCCAATGCGGCAGATGTCCCTCATTTCAAGGCGAATGATATCGTCAAAATATCTATGCTTGGTTACAAACACCCAAGCACATGATAGATACCATGCATAACCTACAGGGTACTCAACCCGTAAGGAGGTGCATTGAAAAATGTCCGGTTACGTTGGAGGAGCATTCACAAACACAGGATCAATCCTGGTACTTTTCATTTTGTTGGTGATTGTCGCTTGTAGCTGCATGGGCTTCAGTGGCTACGGTAAAGGCTGCTAATTGAATCTTAGATCAGACTCAGCCTCTACATCATACTAACCGATCTATTAAGGTTAGACCTTGTGCAGAAAGGCCCATTCTATGGGTCTTTTGCTATTTACACAATTGTATGAAAATGTCTTGCGGAATATATGACAAAATCGTATATTTTATACAGTAAGTACAAGGCAGGTGATTGAACGTTTGGGCTTATCATTAAAGGAATACTCCATATTAGCCGAAGAATTGGGGGGAGACGTTGGGGTCCGCATACTCGAACTGGTTCATAAGGTTGAAGAGCTTAATAAGGAGCTAGAGGGCAAGAAGCTGCCCCAGCTTCTGGGTAGCGCTAATGTAGCAGAAGTGCTGGGAATCGATGTCCGGAATATGCATCACAAACAAAAGACGAAGTATTTCCCTGAACCCGCTCTATATGTCGGCAGCAGGCCGTTATGGCTCGAACGTGAAATCATAGAATACAAAGCAAAAATAGATGAATGGCGGCGCGAGAAAATATAACTCGCATCATCACTCATTGTGGACAAGCAGGATGGTGGGTTATGGACTTTATATGGTTTATGCTGTTCTCAACGTTAGAGGGGATAGCTGTTTACGCTCTGGCTCTTTACATATTCCGGTATAACTTCAAACGATTTGTCTGGCATTCGTTAATTATTATTGAATTGATCAATTTGCAGAATTACTTGACCCGAGAAGACCTTTCTTCCATCTCGTATATTGCTCCGATCATTAATATCCTGATAACGATTTTGTTTCTAAAAATAATTGTTCGCATTCCGATTTTGCAGTCCATGTTTATGACAGTCGTTGGTTATATCGTATACATGGCGCTCCAGACATTTATCATATCATTTTCCTTTAGCCTATCGGAGATACAGGAAGATCCGCTCAAAGGTTATCTCGTACAGTTTTTAACCGGTTTCTTCGGGACGTTAATCGGCTGGACTTTATATCGAAGAGGATTTGGGTTCACCTTTGATTTTGAAAGACTCCGGTTTAAAGGCGAACAACTGCTTGTCATTGTCTTGATCATTGGGTTTATTATCGCTTTACTTTTGATGATGTATTTTCAAGATGTGTACGCGAATTTATTTGGCTTTCTACTGTCCTTATTCGTATTCCTGTTTTACTCCATACGAAAGGAAGCGTCGATAGATTGATTAATGTACTGTCCCATAAGATCGCTGCCGGGATTAAGTCGAAGGTGCCTGAACATCAGGCAAGCGTCGCTGTATTACAGTACTCGATCTCTTTCATTCTGAACATTATATTTATAATCAGTTTATCTTTAGGGATATCTCTTTTGACCGGCCAAATAGCGAATGCGACCATCGCGCTGGTCGCATTCGCCGCACTTCGCCAGGTTTCGGGCGGCTATCATTTGCATTCTGGCATGATGTGCATTGTCGTTTCCACAGCCGGAATCACGCTGCTTTCCTTTGCAGATTTCAACGGTACCGCCACATTCATATTCAATGCAATAGCGTTTATAATAGCGCTGTTCTTCGCTCCATCCCGAATTGAAGCCCAGACCCGGATTCCTAAGAAATATTTTCCAATCCTTAAACTTATATCTCTAGCTATGATTGCGATTAGTTTTCTTGTGGGTAGTTCTGTCTTGGCTTCAACTTTTCTGGTACAAGCATTGACGTTAATTCGGATTAGGAGGTGAGAAATATGGTGAAGCGGGTCTATAGCATAATTGCAACCGTGCTTGCAGCGGCTGCGGTTTTGGTTGTTAATACTGCGAGCTGGGGCTACATTCATCAGCCAGAAACACCAGAAGAACTGCTCAAGTAATAAAGCTCAGGGGTTGGTCAGGGATGCAGCAATGTAAGCAATTGTCTGTCACACTCGATATCGACGGAAAACTGGGTTTTGAACTTGTAGACATTCATGATATCATCTTTTTCGAGTACGACAACATCATTAACCGAATCATTATTCATACCGCGAACAACAAATACTACACCATGAGCACGTTAAAGTATTTCATCGAATCACTCAACAATAGTGGATATTCATTCAAGCTGGTCGATCGAAATAACGCCGTTAATATCGACAAAATCGTTTGTCTGGATACGTCGACCAAGAAGGCTTATTTTGAATGGCCCACTAATACTCGATCCAAAAACTGCACGTTTTCCGGCAAGCACTTTGAAGAAGTCATGAAGCTGTTATCAAGCGGTTCGATCGTAATTGCATAATTGAACAATGACAGCCGGGCCTCCAAGGTTCGGCTGTTGCCTGCGTATAGGATGCCCTCACTCTATCTGCCGACACGATCACGATCTGCAGTAAGCTGAGCTATACGACAAAATCGACAAATTCCGGCAAACGAAGCATGCCGTTATGATTCCGGTTTCGATAACGCAGACGGGCCTGGATTTGGGGCTGGATATACACGAAGTGACGGTCTTCGCCTGTTTGAATCTCATTGGCTGCCCTATGGAACTCTCTGCGGAGCACGGCGGGAAGCGATAGCTCAATTCTACCGGGAGTCCCGTCATTGATTTGCGCGAGCAGCGCAAAATGTTTTTTTCGATAGCCGATAATAGGCACATTCTCGTATTGATAGTTCATCACCTTCAGCCATCCATCGCTTGGTCCGCTAACATAGCGGCTGTCCTTCCGCTTGGCTACGATCCCTTCCAGAGACAGGGACTTAATCACATCGAATAGAGCAGAGCCATCCCGATTGATTCGCATGACCTTCTTATAAAACTCGTTCTCCGTTAGTATCTCCTCGAGCAGAGCCTTCCGTTCGACGAGAGGCCAGCTGCGCACATCTTCCCCTCCCGCAAACAGCACGTCAAAGACGAAATATCTCACGGGCAAGCGCAGCCGCCCTTCACGTATCTTCGGTTCCTTGCTCTGCTTGAAGCGCTCCATGAGATGCTCGAACTCAAACCTGCCTGTTTCCGGATTCATATACCCAACCTCACCGTCCAGCACAACATCGCAGTCAGGCTTGACCGGTACATTAAACAGCTCCGGATACTGCCGGGTACAGTTGTTATGATGCCTCGTATACATCTGAACCTTGCCGTCTATCAGCGACAATATCATACGATGCCCGTCTATTTTCGGTTCGAATATGTAACGATCATCGTCAAAGGGCTCCTCTCGTTCTTCGAGGAGCATCGGTGTAATAAACATGGGCGTATCCTCCGTATCCATACTGCTCTTTCGTCCATTGTATCACTTCGAATCGTTCATGAATTCCGGTAAGTGATGCATAGACCTCCTGAATGTTCCACATAATATTTCCAATATCAGGAGGTGAGCTCAGGTGGCTAGAAATAATCAGCTTGTCGTTCCACAGGCGCGTATGGCATTGGATCAATTGAAGTTCGAGGTTGCACAGCAGCTAGGCATTCCACTGCCTGCAGATGGTTACTACGGTAACATGCAAACGCGTGAGATGGGACTAATCGGCGGCAACATTACACGGCGCCTCATTCAAATCGCGGAGCAGCAGCTTGGAGGAAGATAATCCACTGTTGTTGAAAACAAACCATGCTTAAGCCCGCACAATTGCGGGCTTCTCTTATTTCATAGTCTGAGTCATGTCAAAAAGCCTCCTCTCCCACACCTCTCCAAGTGCGGAAAAAGAAGGCTTGCGCCGATGAAACGGCGGTAATGAAGGTGCCTGCGCAGATGTCACATCAACATTAGATCTTTAATTCCCCAAGCTTGATCAGCTCGACAACTGCTTGCGAACGACCCTTGACATTAAGTTTCTGCATCACGTTCGAAATATGGTTGCGGACGGTCTTTTCACTGATGAACAGTTGTTGTGCGATATCCCTAGTTGTCTTATCCTGTACCAGCAGCTCGAATACCTCGCGCTCACGATGGGTCAATAAAAACTTGCTCTTCTGGTCGCTACCCTTCAAGATTTGTCACCCCTCCTTGCTCGGGTTTTTATGGTTTAACAAGGTTAAGGGATACAGTCAAATTATAGTATGAAAGGGCATTTGCAGTGGTGCGGCTTCTAACAAAAATGGGCACAACGTTTCCCTGCCCGCGGCTTGTCATTACTGTAGGATCGTCACGACAAAGTTATATCTTGCACCGCTGGGCAGCTTAACGACACAAGCGAAACCGAAATCATCGATCGGCACCGATACGACGAGCGCCGGATTAACGACCGTTCTGATGAGGCGGAGCAGCGCGTTGGATTGCCGCTTGATGACGAGATCGGTGACGCGAGCCGTGAACTGGCGGTTATTCGCCATCTTACGGAGAAGCGGCAGCATAATACGGGAGACGGAGCGGATTTGTGCGGTGCAGATCTTCTCTCCTGGACGGAAGATCCCCACGCAAAACTCACTGGAGCCATTGCCAAAATCCAAACAGGCATCGAAGCCGGCTCCGACACCCACCATTGCGCCGGGAACCTCCAGCCGAATGATCGTTTCGACCCGGCTAAAATTCAGTGCTTTAACAGCCTGGACAAGCTGCGTCGCATAATTACGGTCGCGCACGATCCGGCCATACAACGGTAGGGTGCGTTTGGATATGGTTCTAAGACCTCGTATGATGTCCTCCCGCTGCAGAACGATCACAGTCTTCTTCCGGCCGCTGACCGATCTGATTCTTCTGATCCTCATGCCGCTCTCCTCCTAAGGTAAGATCCTCTCCTTTCACTATATGCTGCAATCCTCAATAGGAAATTGGATGCCTGTCCGCTAACCACCCCGAATGAATAAATAAGGGCTATCCCCCAGTCATAACAATCAGGGGAAAGCCCTTATTTGATACTCTCATTACTTAACGCCGCCAGTATGTCTCATGTGTATACCGGTAGTGCTGGGGCTGCTTCGGCTCACGGATTGCGAAGCTTCCGGTCGGTTCATAGGCGAACGGTTCTTCTGCTTGCGCATATGGCGCTTGCTTGCGACGCTCGATGCAATCGAGCAGAACGTTCTGCTTCAAGGACAGATACTCCAACGTATGCGGTCCGAATTCAGCTTCGATCGCACCTGGACGGAATTCGTAATACACGGTGCGGCGTAGCGGATTGCCATCACCTGCCGGAGAACCGTGCAGCACTTCAATGTTGTGTAGAATAACATCACCCGGCTGCATTGGAACCGGTATCGCATCCTCCGTCTCGAACCCCGGGCGTCTGCAGCGCTCGTTGGCTTCCTCCTGAGACCACAGATGACTGCGCGGTATGACCCAGAGGCAGGTTTGTAAATCGGCTTCATCTAAGTAGAAATCAACGTTAAAGATCGGATGCGGATCTGTGCAGCCTTCTGGGACGGCAGCATCACGATGCCAAGGGACGATCATCCCTTCATTCGGCGCCTTCAATACCATCGAATCCCAAGTCGGAATAAAGTTTGATCCCTGCAGCTTTTCCACGGAACGCAGAATATACGGATGGCCGAGCAATATTTTCATCGGATCGCTCTTATCTATCACGTATTCGATACGATGCAGTGTATTCTGGCCCGATTTCACACCTTTTCCATACCTGTAATCGGAATCCTCCGGCATGCCCGCCATCCCTTTGTCATACAAGATACTCATCTCAGACTGAATCAGCTCCAGCTCCTCGCCTACGAGGACGTTGCGGATGACCAGAAACCCGTTATCCAAAAAAAACTGGGCTTCTCTATCTGTTATACAAGGCTGTAGACGCGCGTCGGCTGTAATAAGCTCGACATGATTAAGCTTCGTCAATTCATATCGCTCCCTTATAAGAGAATGATCCTTCTCCATGTAAGTATAAGAGATATCACTGCCCCCGTATTTAGTTCAAAGTAACAATTCGGTTGCCGATATCACACGGATACTTCATAATAGATGACACTATGACAGCGTTCACATTATGGATAAGGGTGGCTAGATCGTCCATGGAAAAACCGCCGGTTCACTACTATGCGTTACCCGAGCATGCAGCCGGGAAGTATTATTTTCCGCCGTACATTACACTCGCGCATCTATTTCACGCCCAAGGCAGCTGGGGGATTCTCCCGCGCATGCTGAACAACTATCAGTTTCAATATGTCGTTGACGGCATAGCTGAATATGAAATCGAGGGACGTACGATCATCACCCGCAAGGGGGATCTTATTTACCACTCGCCTATGCAGCTTCATGAAGTAAGAACTCTTCCAGGTGAGCCATATATATGTATCTCCATTCTGTTTCATTTCGGGGAAAGCGCCTATCCCGTAACGGAGCTCATAGGCGAGGATCGTTATCTCGGCAACTACGCAGGCCATACGATTGAGAAGATGCTCTCGCAGCTGATCGCTCATTATCATCAGCCCGGATTAACACATCATACGTCATGCCAAGGCCTGCTCATGCAATTATTCGGCGAATTGTCCCGCTGCAAGCAGGAGCGTGAAACGACTACAGAAGGGCAACATAAAATCAAGACGAAGATGGTACTGATCCGCAACCATATCGCCAATCATTATGACCGCGAGATCCGCCACAAGGAGCTTGAGCAGCTGTCCGGTCTAAGCCGCAATTATATTATCGTCAAGTTTCGCAAGGCGTTCGGGATGACGCCCTTCGAATATTTAACACGCGTCCGGATAGAGAGAGCCAAGGAGCTGGCTGTCCAAACCAATATGTCCATTGGTGAAATTGCCGCGTCGGTTGGTTATTCCGATGTGCATACATTCGGTCGAATGTTCAAGAATAATATGGGCGTCAGTCTGAGCCAATTTTGCTCATCTCTCGTCACGGATTAGATATTTAAGCATAACAAAATAAGCCTGAGGGTATACTTAGGCAAAAACCGGTCATCGCATAAGTGTACGACAACCGGCTTCTTCACTTTTGTTATTTCAAGGTTGTTCCTGATTCGGCAGGAAAGATGCGGTCCACCATGGCATTGAATTCCACAATAAAGCCTTGAATCGGCTGACCCAAACGGACATCCTCCATATAAGAAGTCATTCTGGAGACAAAGTCGGGATTGGCCGATACATAAACATTCTTGATTTGGGGCGCCGAGATTTTCACTTCTTTGGCGATCCGGTCCTTCAGCGTACCGATTGTTTCGGTTTCATTCGTTGCCATGGATTTCATGCGATGTGCGGATGACGGATTCATAAAAGTGCCAGCGCCTCTAGGATAATCCTTGTTTGCTTGATTCGGCTTGTATGTCCGGTATAAGGAGCGGTTCGTATACGTCTTCTTATCATCGAAGCTCCTTGTCGCATTCATGCCGTTTCTTGTGCCCAGCATATCGTAATCCGATGACTCCATACGAGCGCCGTTGCCCTTGATTCCCGTCATTCCCTTTGGCAAGTAGCTATCATTCGTGCGGGAAAGTGATCTGCCCTCCGTCTCCATGCCCTTGGCAGATACGCCTGTCTTATCCACCTTCTTGTCGTCAAGCGACACGGCTACATACGCATTGTTGTCGGTAAGCATCACATATGCCTTACTGACTCCCTTCATGGATGAGAGGCGTTCAGCGACCTCCTGGCTCATCTCCAGACGGTAGTTGCGGTGTAAGCCGACGAGGTTGTTGCTGTTCAGCCTGCGGCCGTCCAGACGGTTCATCTCATTCATCTGATCATTAGCGAATCGCTTGTTCATGATCCGATTGCCATTCATATCGTAACGCACACTGTTCTCACGAATATTCCGATTACCCAGATCACCTGTCTTCTCCATACAGCCCGTCAACATGGTACCAAGCATAGCTCCTGCTGCAAGCACTACCCATTTGCGATGCATCTGCCATCCTCCGTTTCGTTTGGCCATAAAGTCGAATAAAGGCCCGGTCTTATCGTTGACCGTTCAGGGGGAGGCTATGCTGGCAATTTTCCGGCAGATGCAACCGCAAATTTATGGCGATCTTCACATGGAGGCGATCTTTATTTTTCCTTTAACCTCCTCTAATCGCTTCAACGCTTCTTCCAAATCGTTTCCTTTGACGATGATCTGGCCGACGCGGTCCGTACCAACCCGGAATTTACGAACCTTATCGCCAACTTTGTAGTCAAAGGTTACTTGAATGATGTCCGCATGGCGCTCATTCCCATCCTCAAGTTCTGTGATTTCTCCATCTGTATCGGTAATGAGAAGCTCACATGCGCAAGGCTGGGAGGAATGGATCTGAAAATCAGGGCTCATATGAAGAGCGGCTCTGACCATCTGTTCATAGTAATCGAATCCGTAAAAGGTCGATACGAGCTCGGGCAAGCAAGTCGCTCCCGCTCTGCCGCCTATTTCTAGAACATACACCTTGTTGTCTTTAAGAATAAAATCCGCGTTAATCGCGCAATTATTCAAGCGCAGCGCGCGAATGCTTTGCTCCAGCTGATAACGAATATCCTCTTCCACCATATCTGGCAGCTCGTACGGTACGTAATGGCCGATCGGCACTCCTGTATCCCCATAGAACATCAGATCGCCATGCGGCATAACGAATTGAATCGAATTATTGTATACGAATGCTTGCGCTCCAAACTCGATTCCCTCGACAAATTCCTCGATCACAAAAAAATCTAGCTTTGTCACTTTCATCACTTCTTCAAAAGCGTAATCGACTTGCCCCGTTTCCGATACCTTCACGATCCCCTTACTTGCACCGCTATCCACGGCTTTAAAGACAAGAGGGGGCGATAACGCATCGAAAGCGTGATACGCCTCCTCTTTACTTGTCACCTTGACGAATTTCGCCGTTCTAACGCCATATTCCAGAAAAGCCTGCTTCATTTCCCATTTATTCGATGAGAGCTTTGCCGCCTCATAGCTGACCCCGCTAACCCCGAGCGCATCCGCCACTTTACCGATCGCCTTGACAGCCACATCCGTACCCGTCGTGCAAATACCGTTTATTCCTTCGAGTCTGGCGATTTCGACGATTTTATCCGCATGGGTCGTGTCTTCATAATAGATCTTGTCGGCGAGCGCAAATCCCGGGTAGCTTCCCTGACGGCTTACAACAACGACATTCAACCCCATCTGCTTTGCAGTTTGAATTAATGGAAGCTGCGAGATGCCTGCACCCAGAATCATGAGCTTTCTCATGGCTTGAACTCTCTAATGCGGCTTATGATCCGATCGAGATCTTCATCGGTTACATTGGGGTGGATCGGCAGGGTAAGAATTCTCTTCCATATTTCCGAGGAAAGGGGGACGAGCGCTTTCAAATGAATGTAACACGGATGGAGATGGCAAGGGTAGTAGTGGACTCCGGAGGCGATATTATGCTCCTGCAGGTGCGTAATCATACGATCCCGCAAACTATCTTCGTTAAATTTGATTTGGAACAAATGCCATGAACTCCGGGCATATGGCTGTTCCTGCGGCAGCTCAATCCATTCCAAATCGTTCAGCTCGGCTTGATAACGTTCTGCGATTTCTCTGCGCCTTCCGTTCATCCGGTCCAATTTGTTCAACTGAACGAGGCCGATCGCCGCTTGCAAGTCGTTCATGTGGTATTTGTATCCGATATCGTTGACGAAATACTGCCAAGCATACACTTTCTCGTGGGACGACCGCATCCACGTATCGCGAGAAATGCCCACCCACCGTTTCTCGCGAAGCCTCCGGTTCATCCATTCCGCATTACAGGTAATTCCTCCTCCTTCGCCGCTGGTCAGATTTTTGACCGCATGAAAGCTGAAGCAGGTCATATCGCTGATCGATCCGATACGCCTGCCTTTATACTCCGCACCGCAGGCATGAGCGGCATCTTCCACCACTTTGATTCCCCGCGAATTCGCTAGTTCATGTATGGCATCCATATCGCAGGGGTGACCGCCCATATGGACGACGATGATGGCTTTCGTTCGATCTGTAATCTTGCGCTCGATATCGGCTACCGATAGATTCATCGTAACCTGTTCGATATCGGCAAAGACCGGTGTGGCACCTACATAACTAACGGCGTGGACGGTGGATATGAAGGTCATGGAAGGCACGATGACCTCGTCGCCAGGCCCGATTCCCAGAATATCCAGCGCCAGATGAAGCGCAGCCGTCCCGGAATTGAGCGCAACCGCGAAGCGGCTGCCGGCAAAGCCAGCAAATTGTTGTTCGAATTGTTCGGTCTTGGGTCCCAGACCAAGCCATCCGGAACGCAGCACTTCCGCTACCGCATCGATTTCTTCTTGCCCGATGCTTGGCTGTAGAACAGGAATCAGTTTATGCTCCAAGTGAAATCACCTTTCTTTGTCCCATATTTATTATGACATCAGAATTTGGGTACGCCATCGTTCAGCACATACTTCCACTGAGAAATGTTCCCATGCTGATTTTTCTGCGTTATTCGTAATCGTCTGCCTCAGTTCCGGATTTTCAATGAGCTCAACCATCGCCTCATACCAATCGTCTCTCGTTTCCGAGACAAGCATTCCGTTTTCTTTGTTCTTGACCCAGTCCTCATAGGCCGGATAGGAGGAATAGATACCCGGGATCCGGCAAGCGGAGTATTCGCGAAATTTATTGTTGGTTTTACAATCATGCAGCAGCGAATGCTCTAATGGAGCAAGGCCGATATCCCACTTTGACCGGTAGAGACGTTTCAGAAAGTTCTTATAATCCGAATCATGCTGGACATAGGACACTTGCGGTTTGCCTTCGAGTCCCTCAGGAACGAACCCGTAAAACTCGATTCTAATTTTATCCCCATAGGTTCGTAGAATTCCTCTCAGCGCATTCGTAACCGGTTCAAAGGCAATATGCTTCTTGCCGCCTTCATAACCGATTACAATTTTATCCTCATTCTTATTGTCCTTCACCAATCCGGAAATCAAGGAAAAATCGACACTGCCCGGGAAATTAACGACTCGATTGGGATTAAAATGCGTCTCGAGATGTTTAGCGAAAAATCCGGAGGCCACTTTGATGATATGAGCATTTTTCAGAAATTTGACATACGTCTTCCTTTTATTCGATTCGTGATAATATCTACCCATATCGGTTGCCGGTGACATGGCCAGAAAGTGATCGTCGATCACGTACACCGTTTTTTTTCCCATCTCGCGGGCCAGCTCAAGACTTTTATACGCCTCTGGTTGAACGGTGCGAAAAAAGATCACGATATCTGCTGCAGCTAGCCTGGATATCGACACATCTTCATCGGACCGGACGTCAAACTGGCATACCCCCATTTTCTCCAGATGCCGAAACGGTTGCTCTAAACCGATTTTATAAGATGCGATTTTGTCCGAGCCGATGATGAGTACATTGATATCTCCTCTTCTACCCATTGTCCGCTCTCTCCCTCCAGCCTACTTTTTCAAAATAAACTTCTTCCAGTTATCGATGCACGTATGCAGCGAAAAATGCTGTCTTGCCGATGCTTCGGCATTCTCTCGAATACGAAGCCGCATCGTAGGATTCTCGATCATTGCCTTAATACCTTCAAACCAATCTTGCTCGGTGTGTTTAACAAGATAACCTGTTTCTCCTTGTGTGACCCAGGGTGCATACACGGGAGAGTTGGAGTAGATGCCTGGAATTCGGCAAGCTCCGTATTCACGAAGCTTATTATTCGTCTTGCTCCTATTGAACGGATTATCGTTAAGCGGGGCAATGCCGATATCCCAGTTGCATCGGTTTAATTTCTTAATGAAGTCCTTGTAGTTCATGCCCCCTTCTTCAAAGTGAACACTCGGATGGTCGGCCAAGCTGACCGGGACATAGCCGAAAAACTCCATTCGGACAAAACCGCCATAGTAATCAAGGATCTTGTGCAGAGCCGGAATGACGGGAGCGAAGTCCTCCTCTTTAGCGCCTCCTTCATAGCCGATCACAATTTGTTCGTGCTCCCGTTCATTCCGTTTCTGTTCATCAAGCCAATCAAAATCGACGCTGGCCGGAAAATAAACGACATTCTTATTGAACCTTTCTTCGATATAGGCGCCAAGTTCCTGAGCATCCACTTTAACGATGTGCGCGTTTCTCAAGAATTTAATAAAGGTCTCTCTGCGAACTGGATCGGCATAGTACTGACCGACTGCTGTCGTCGGCTGAATCTCCAAGAAATTGTCGTCGATGACATATATCGTCCGTTTCCTAAGCTGCAGTGCCAATTCCAGCCATGTATACGCCTCAGGTTCGACATTGCGGACAAACACGATCGCATCTGCCGCCTCTATCATTTCGTGGCTGACCTCATCTTCCTGCTTCACATCGTAACGTAAGTTATCTAGCTTATTCAGGGCGCTTAAAGGTTGAAGAACGCCGATCTCAAGCGATGGAATAAACCCGGCCGTGATGACAAGAACATCCGCAGCGGGATGGTCGGGTATGGCGACGGCCACAGCGCTTTGGGATTTCTTCACAGCGTCCGCGCGACCTTGTGCGAATCCATCCTCTTTGCCCTTTCGAAAGCCGTTAATATGCCCCTGCTGGAAAGCGCTCAGCCGAACTGAACGCCGCTTCCTGGTCTTCCCGGACCTTTGTTTTTTTCTCAACGCCATGACGTATCAATCTCCCTTATATGCTTCTTGATGACCGGTTTCCATTCCCTCTGCGTAGCCCGCGTTGAATCCTTCATTGTAAGCGGCATCGAACCCCGCATCATAAGATTGATTATAGTTACCGGCCGGAAGGGCGGCGGGCTTTTTGAGGACACGTCTTCCCATCCGGCTCTTTCCTCTTCTTACTGTAGATTTCAGCACTCTTCTTCCGGTTTTTCGTAACGGTTTTCTGCCTTTTACCGCCTTTGCTTTCGTTTTTCGTTTGATCATCGTTGCACCCTCCTAAAAGTTTTGTGAAGCTTCCGCTTCTTGATTTTATTCATCGCAACAAAACTCGCTTCGGAAGCATAAGCCTCGTTTTGTGAAGCTTCCGCTTCTTGTTATTCATCGCAACAAAACTCGCTTCGGAAGCTTATATATTATCTGCCTTCATGACCGGAGGAGAGATTATTGGAGGCCCCTCCTCATAGCCCTGCAGGTCACGCTGCGTGAGTGTCAGCGGTTCATAATGGTCAAGCTTCCACGCCGCTGCTGCTTGCCGATTCATAAACCGGTGCAGCCTTCCCCCTTTGCGCTGATAGACAGTGCCGTCTTGCAGCCTTATCAGTCTGCCTTCGATATCGGAGCTTCCCGAGGGAGATCCATACAGATTGTTCATCCGGCGCATAACTTCTTCCACATGGATGGCTTCGCCAAGCTGCCAATTGCGCAGATCGATCCGGGAAACGCGGACGGCTTGAACGTCGGAGGCTGCGCCCGCGATCGGGGAACGTATGCCATTCTCCACCCAATAGGTTGTTGAACCGGTACCCTGAACGATTACGCATGTCGGATAAGAATCAATCGTTCGCAGCGTAACGCCATTCAGGGTCCGCTGCCATGCCAGAGACAGCATTCCATGTGGATCCGCCCATTTATTGGCGTAGAAAGCCAGATTCTTTTCATATACCTGGTCAAACCTGTCATTCAATGATTTCATGCTTACACTGCCGTAGTGATGAATGAACGTATCCTTCGCAATAACGAGCTGCAGGCCCAGCAGCCGGGCTCGAAGCCCGTAATCGTCATCTTCGCAGTTGCCGATCTCAAAGCCTTCGTCAAAGTAACCGAGTCTTCTGAAATCCTCCCGCCGCAGCAGCATGCAGAATCCGGTCAACCTGCTTGTCACTTTCCAGCGGCTTGCATCGGATTGGTTGAACGATCTTGAGAACCGCTGCATGTCTTCTATATTCGTATAGCTGGTTTCAATTAATTGATCCCCGCTGATATAATTCGTTACTGGGCCGACTATTCCGTATTGCGGATTGCTGCCAAGGCATACGAGCAGATTGGACAGCCAATTTGGGGTTACAACTGAATCATTGTTCAAGATCAGCAATGTCGTTCCCCTCGCCAGCATTAGACCTTGGTTCACAGCACCTGCAAACCCCAGATTCTCTTTATTAATCCGATACCGGAGGCCGCCAGCCGACTTCAAGTATGCTGCCGTCCCATCATCGGAAGCGTTATCGATCACAATCAATTCGTATGGTTCAGGGGTGTGCTGAACAATACTTTCGATGCATTCCTTTACATAATGGAGTTGATTGTAGGTCGGGATTATAATACTCGTTCCTTCGAATGGTAATGTGAAATTGGCAGCCCCCGCATTTCGTCCGCGACTAAAACCATCCTCGTACCCCTTGTTGTATCCTTTGGAGAATCCATCGTTAAATCCGGCACTTTCCTTCGCCAGCTTGTTCATAAGACAGAATCCCCATTCACGAATGAATCGGCCAGATGCCCGAAATCGACTGCCACCTTGCCGAGCTCGGTTGCAATTCGCTGCACGATGACAACAGCAGGAATACCCGCTCCGACAAGAGCAATGTCGAAATCGCGAGCCGCAATTTCCCCCATTACCCTGGTGATGTCATGCATACCTTCAACTGGAGCAACCGCCCCCGTTACGCGTATGCCGCTAAGTGATAGCACTTGCGAAAGTTGGGGTGCTGAATTACCCACGACCAGAACGCGGCGATTGGCAAGGATCCCTCTTAATAAGCCATCCATATAGATGGAATAGTTGATGGTCGACAGAGTCAACCGCAATTGCCGGTAATCAATGCCGTGAGCTTTGAAAACAGAGAAAGCCAGGGGCTGAAAGTTAGGCAATCTCAATTTGGGTATGCCTACAATATCCGCGCTCCCGATCGCTTGAACCAACTGATCTCTGGCAGCAAGATCGGGCAGTTGGACACCGGCATACTTTAGAAAATGGCCTTCCTTCCGCACCTGTTCCCTGTTCAGGACCACATCCTGCGCTAATGTCAACAATTCACCATCTCCCAGGCGAATAACCGACAATGGTGATTTCGTGTTCAGAGCATTCATGATCTGTCCGGTCACTTCCGGCGCGCCGAGAACTCTATGGCTCCGGGAACGCATATGCTCTATTCCCGCTTCAATAATTTGACGCACGGAAATATCGGGAAGAATATCCAGATCAGGAAGTATCGAATCCACGATGCCTTCTCCCCCGTCATAAACCCCATTCTTATAATCTTTATCGAAACTTCTATTCGGGACCTCAATAGGCACCGTCTGTACCGTTTGCGCCGTTTGCATCGTCTTTAACAAGGCGTCGTCATAACCCGCATCGTAACCTTGATTAAAAGATACTGCCGCTTGCGCCATCACTTTCTGCATACATGCATCCTGGCCAAGCGGCTTTTTGAGCGACGATATCCTCCTTTTGAGGGACACTCGCTTATGAACGCGTCTCCGCCGAATGGTAACCACCCCATCTAACTCATAAAATCAATATATTCTTCACACTAGGTTCGGAAACAGGTACAGCCATCCAATTTGGCCAGGACCGTCAAGGGAAAACAATGCTCAGCATCGTGCTCAATCTTGTGTGATAGGTATGGTCCCTTCTTGTTCTCATCATCCCGCTCAAAGCGATTCGCTGCCTTTCTTCATCATGCCGCAAATAATAATCGATCTTATCGATCAGCTCATCGTGAGTAACGAACGTGCCAATTTCCGAATCAGGGGCGTATAAGTTGTTGATATCCGGTCGAATATCGGACAGCTGCAGCGTCGCGCAGCCGGAGATTTCAAACGTTCGCGGATTAACGGACAGCGCCTCGATTTTCCGGCCATTTGCATTGATGGTGTCGTCATGTATGGAACGATGAAGATTGATGACGATTTTCGCACCGTTATAATAGCTCGCTGTATCCTCGGGGGTCATCCAATCGCCGAGCTTGATTTTATCGGACAATCGGGAATAGTTTTTCAGCCGGTCCCACCACCAACCGGCGATGACCACTCTTCTATTCATCAGAATCGGGGCTAAGCGGTCAATCAACTCGACCCGGTTCCAAAAGGCTGTGCCAATAAAGCAAATGTCGGACTGATAAGAGGTAGGCACATGCTTCGGATGAAATACTTTGGGGTTGACTGCGAACGGAAGATGATAAACATGCTCGCAGCCTAATTTGCGATAGAAAGAAAGACAGTTGAGCTCCAGTGTAAAAACGTAATCGTAACGGGGCGCAATCGTGATGGTCCAGTCGGTATAATAAGGATCGTCCGTAAACCAGACGGCTGTTTTAAATCCGCATTGCCGCAGCTGCTTGACTTTATCGGCAGGCAATACCACGCCGTTAAGAACGAGTACAAGATCCGGCTGCACCTTCTTGGCTATTGCGACAACGTCCTCCGAGGGAGTGGCGACCGAGAAGCCTCGGACCAATCCCTCCAGAGCGTCGATTACCGCTTGATCCAGCGCAGGATACGGAACGCCGATACCAGCTGTGACATAGAGAATCTTTACATCTCGCACGGGTTCTGAAGCTGCGGGCTGTCCGCGCAGGACGGCATCGCAGAACCCCATCCGATACCCGTCGTTTCGTCCCTGCCGAAAACCGGCTTCACGTCCATTACGGATCGCTATTTCTTCGGTTACCCCTACTCCCTGCTCTTGCGAATTCAGATCAATTGATCGCATATTGTCAGGCCTCCGAATTCATTCGTTCCCGCTCCAGGATCTTTTTCCACCACGAAATATTGCCGGTATACCAGTCCAATGTCTTCTGTAAGCCTTGATGAAACGGATTGACCGGACTCCAACCCAGCTGCTTGTTTATCTTCGCCGCATCGATCGCGTATCTGCGGTCATGGCCGGGACGATCCGATACGAACTGCAGCAATGATTCCGGTTTTCCCAACTGCTGCAGTACAGCTCGGGCAATATCTAGATTGGAATGTTCATTATTTCCTCCAATATTGTACACTTCGCCAGGCACGCCCTGATGAAGCAGGAGGTCAATCGCCCTGCAGTGGTCTTCCACAAAAAGCCAATCTCTTATATTAAGTCCATCTCCGTAGATCGGAATCGGCTGATCTTCCAAGGCTCGGGTAATAATCAAAGGAATTAGCTTCTCTGGAAACTGCCTTGGACCGTAGTTATTCGAACAGCGGCTGATTACGACAGGGAACCGGTACGTTTCATAATAGGAACGGGCCAGCAAATCGGAGGCCGCTTTGCTGGCTGAATAAGGACTATTCGGAGCAATCGGGCTCTGTTCGGTAAAGTATCCTGTGGGTCCAAGAGAACCATATACTTCGTCCGTGGAAATATGAATGAATTTAGTGATGCCCTGCCTCCGTGCTGCTTCGAGCAAATAGTGGGTTCCCGCTACATTCGTATCCACGAACTGGTAGGGGCTGGATATACTTCGGTCTACATGAGACTCCGCCGCAAAGTGAATGACGGCCTCGACTTCCTGCATAACATGGTCCACCGTCGGCCGGTCGGTAATACTGCCATGAATAAACTGAACATTCGCGGCATGCCTAACCTGCTCCAGATTCTCTGTGTTACCTGCGTATGTGAGCGAATCCAGGTTTATAATCCGGTATGAGGGGTGCTTCTCCAGCATATGCAGGATGAAATTACTGCCGATAAAGCCCATGCCCCCGGTAATTAACAGCCTCATCATCGGCACTCTCCTTCTAGCTGCCGGCCGCTTGCTTGATAGAGGGATTGGAAGGTCCCTGCATCCGTCCACCAGCCATCGAGAATGTCGTAAGTCAGCTGCCCCTTGGAAGCATATACATTGTTGACATCGGTGATTTCCAGTTCACCGCGGCCTGAAGGTTTAATGCTTCGAACCACGTCGAATACCCCGGAATCATACATGTAAATGCCTGTAACGCAATACTCGGATTTCGGCACAGCAGGCTTCTCCTCGATCGAATCTATTTTGTCATCCAACAGAATGGGAACCCCGTATCTTGTCGGGTCATGAACTTTCTTCAGAAGCACCCGGGCTCCCTCCGTCTGTTTAACGAAAGCCTGGACATAAGGCGTCAAGGAATCCTCGAATAGATTATCGCCAAGAAGAACAACGAACCTCTCGCCTGGCTTCATTAATGGTTCGGCAAGCGATAAGGCTTGAGCAATTCCGCCAGCCTCTTCCTGTATTTTATAGGTAAGGCGAACCCCCCATTCCTTCCCGCTGCCCAGCAATTCGGTGAATAATCCTGCAGAATGCTTGCCAATGACAAGAAGAATATCTTCAATGCCCGCTTTTCGGAATTTCTCCACGCCATGGCAGATCATCGGAATATTTCCGACAGGAAGCAGGTGCTTGTTTATTATTTTGGTCAATGGATGAAGACGGCTGCCCGTACCTCCTGCCAGTATGACACCCTTCATATAACCCTTCCTTTCTGCACCAAATTCAACTAAAGGAGAATCACTTGTTGAACGTTACCTATACGTAGATGATGGGGTCGACGCCCCACTTCGCGATAAATTTATGCCGATTGCTCTCAATGAGCTGCTTCACCCTGCTCTCTTCCTGCCGGCCGAAGCTGGCACTGCCATGATGGAAAATGAAAACATCCCCTGCGATCCTGAGCTTATATCCCGCCCCCCTTGCCCGATAACAGTAATCGTCGTCTTCAAAATGACCGGGAGAAAACCGTTCATCCAACAGTCCGATCTGATCCATTAAATCCCGTTTGAACAGAAAGCATAGTCCGACGATTCGATCCACATGCATCCACTTGCCGGAATCCGGCTCATTTAACTGATTGGCCATCTCCTCCAAATTGGTATAGGGCATATCGATCTGCTGCTTACCGCTCGCATAGTTCGTTAGCGGCCCCACGATTCCGATGTCCGCCCGGCTGTTAAGGCAATTCAGCATGTTTTGCAGCCAGTTGCGGGATACAATGACATCGTTATTCAACAATAGAAGCGTATCGCCGGAAGCAAGCTTCAGCCCCATATTGCAAGCTGCCGGAAACCCGATATTACTTGCCAGTGAAATGAAGGTGATCCCCTCTTGCCGGCAAACATCAGCCGTACCGTCCGTTGAACCATTATCGACGACAATGATTTCATACGGAATTTGCGTATGCCGTTTGATGGAATACAAACAGTCCTTGAGCAGTTCCTTTCCGTTATAGGTCGGGATAATGATACTTGTTTTGTTCATATCGTCCACCTTCTAAAGCCAGGTTAATTAACGGTGTCTGATTCGATCCTGAAACGATAACCGCGATCCTTTCAAGTCCAATACCGTCTTTAAAGCTTCGATGTGGTCTCCGATGATCAGCTCGGAAACGGCATTGTTACGCCCAACATTACGTGACCGGTGCCGATTCGTCGTAATCACGTCCACGCTGGCCGGCGAGCTTATTCTCATCCCTCTGTCCAATGCTATGACTTGCGCCTTGGGGGGGATGGCGAGGTTGGCATATCCGATTCGTTGAGCTGCCTGCTTCCTCATCGCATGAGGGACCGCGGTCAGCGAATTTGCCTGGAGATCCTCCCTGGCCATCGCCCGGTTGATGAACTCCTTGACCGTGGTCACATCGTCCCTGCCGGAGAATAGGCCGATATAGGGAGAGATGTTGTTTAAAGCGATATCCATCCCTTGCTCAATAGCATCGACGAAAGGCACGAGATGTTCGGCTTGTATCGGAAAATCACCGTCTAGGAACAGCAGAATTTCGGACTCGGCCAATTTCGCTCCTATCGCTCGCCCGACATCGTGTCCCAAAGCTTCCCGGTAATGAACGATCGTAGCCCGGGATTGATTGCGGATGATTTCGAAGCTTTCATCGGTCGATCCGTTCACGACAACGATCAATTCATGAAGCGGAAGCCGGTGAAGCTGTTCGAGAACGCTTAGAATCGTATCTTTCTCATTCATGACCGTGACGATCGCAGCAACCTTCTTGGTCGTCGGCAGCAGGATCCAATTCCCGAAATATCCTCCCGCATCCTTGCGGAATCCTTCCACAAATCTGGCTGCAGCAGCGTGATACACAGGCCACGCCAAACGGTTGACGGTTTGATACCAGCGATGCCATTGTTCATTGACCTTTGTATGCGGATCACTTTCTGCTGCTTGTGACATGACTTCCGTTGATGTCGATCCTTCCGAGGCTGCAGCAAGATAACCCGCGGTATAAGCTCTTTCCCTCCAATAACTGGCGTTTCCTGTAGAGGGCCTCTTGAGCTTCCGGGTCCCCGGCTTCCGTCCGTTTCGAGCATTAACAACAGGCCGTTTCCTTTGTAGTTGCCTTCCCCTCCGCAAAGGGGCGGCGGCGCCATTCATCCTTCGTCTCGGCTTCCTGTTTATCATCCTGTCATCACCGCACGATCTCTCGGTTTCGTGTGAAATCCAACCGGTTCCCCCGCGCTCCGGCCTTCGAGATGAACCAGTCCAAGGCCTCCAAATGATCGCCAACGATCAATTTTTCAAGCGGATCATTCCCCTTTGTCCGGCCTCTTCTCGGATTTCTCCGCCCTACATCGACGTAATGGATGCCGCGCACGTTCAATCCGTTAAAGATGGCGATAGCTTGGGCTTTCGGGGGGACAGCCAGATTGTCGGAGCCGATCAAATCTCTCGCCTTGCGGCTCATCGCATGCGGAATAGTCGTTAAGGATGCGCCCTGCAAACCGGGATGTGCGACGAATATGTTCAATGAATGCTTGGCGAGAACGACGCTGTGTACATGCTGCTTGCCTGTTGGTCCCAAATACTTGTTAAGGGCTACATCCACGCCTCCCTCGACGGCTTTCGTTAAGGGAATGAAGTCCCGGGCAGGAATGACAATGTCAGCATCGGTAAAGAGCAGGATGTCTCCTTTGGCTTCTCGGGCTCCAACGCTGCGTCCCACGTCATGACCGAGCGGACGGGCAAAGCGGATCACTCGGGCGCCGATTCTCTGCGCCAGCTCGGCCGTACCGTCCGTCGACCCATTCGCAACTACGATGACCTCCGTCTCGGGATGCACCTGAGAGGCTTGACGGATAACGGCCGCAATCGTCTTCCTTTCGTTCATAGCAGGGATGATGACGGACACCTTGGGGAATTCCGCGTTTCGGATGGTGAATGGGTATCCTCTGGCCTTTGTTCTATGACCACGGCTCACAATGCTTCGTCTCGGCATGTTCCTCACCTGCCTAGTAAGATTTAAGAAGACTGCTACACACATTCTATGTTTAGGTAGTTTAACTGCAACGGCATTCGTACCTGAAGGTGAAATTAACGTTGGTTGGTTTTTCGCCAGTTCAGAGCCGTGCGTAGGCTGGTAAACATACCTCTTCGGATATCTATGAATATGCTAAAACCATAACTATGAAAAGGAGTGGAGACCTATCCGAATATTCAGAGCAGTCTTAAATGGCCGTAACGAGGTGCCTCCTGTAAGGACGATAGCGACAGGAAATGCCTCTTTCCGGCTTATTAACAACGGCACCCAGCTAAGATTCCTTCTTATTGTCCGAAATATTAACCGCGTGACCCAAGGTCATATTCATCTTGGAAGAAGAGGGCAAAACGGTCCTATCGTCGCCTTCTTGTTCGGTCCGTCAAAATTCGGCATTTCCGTAAGGCGGGGAGTCGTGCGAGGTGTCCTGACCAATCAAGATCTTATCGGCCCTCTTCAAGGAAGGACGATCCGCGACCTCGTCCGCGAGTTCGAAAGTGGCAACGCTTATGTCAATGTTCACACCAATCAAAATCCGGATGGGGAAATTCGCGGTCAAGTCGGCCGGTAGGACGACAAACACAAGAGACATACGCCACGGGAGAGGCCCATGAATATTATTCATGGGCCTCTCCACTTTTTATATCGCATAAAAAAAATCAGACTGCCGAGACTCTCTCGACAGTCTGACCTCCACTATAGAATGGACACTCTCTTAGAATATATTTTGATCTCCGCGGCCTTTCTCAGATGCCTGTAAAGAATCAATAGGCAGCGATTGTGCATTCTTTAACGCTTGAGCAGAATCTTCATCTACACACATTCTATGTTTAGGTAGTTTAACTGCAACGGCATTCGTACCTGAAGGTCAAATTAACGTTGTTCGCTATGTCTCTGAGGCGCTCCAATCCAATGCGCCCGACATTCAATGGGCTTTATCTCAAGCTCAGACAAGAGGGAAGAAATGGATGAGGGTCTTCGCTGCGTTTACTAGATCAAAATAGTGATAGACATCCCATAGCAAGTCTTTTCGTTAACGCATACCATATCATAATTCAATAAGTGAAGGTGGGATGGTGATTGAAGCAATCAATCTCCGTAATTGGTCTTGGCTATGTAGGGCTTCCTCTCGCTCTGACATTCTCTCAAAACGGTTATCGGGTAGTCGGAATAGATGTAGACATCCAAAAGATCCGTTTAATCATGTCGGGAAAGAGCTATTTGACGGACATCAATGACAATACTATTAAATCCGAAGCAGATTCAGGCCGTTTTACCGCTACGGATGATTATAGCGCAATTGCCGAGACCGACGTGATCATCATCTGCGTTCCAACGCCTCTCGATGAACAACACGCTCCCGATCTGAGCTATTTGGTCAACGCTGGGACAATGATCAAACAACACATCAGGAGCGGCCACTTAATCATTCTGGAGAGCTCCACCTACCCGGGCACCACCAAGGAAGTGTTAAAACCGCTGTTCGACCAGGAAGGATTGGAAGCAGGCAAAGATTATTATCTCGGTTATTCCCCCGAACGCATCGATCCCGGCAACCGCCAGTATTCATTCAAAGAAATCCCCAAAATTATAAGCGGCGTAACAGAGGCATGCGCACAAAAGATTTACGAGCTGTACAAGACAATCTTTGATCATGTCGTTCCGGTATCTTCATCGGAAGTAGCCGAGTTGGCGAAATTGCTGGAGAATTCCTATCGTTTCGTTAATATCTCGTTTATTAACGAATTCGCCATTCTTTGCGATCAACTGAAGATCGATGTATGGGAAGTCATCGAAGCTGCCGGCACGAAGCCTTACGGTTTCTCGAAATTTTTTCCGGGTCCGGGCGTCGGCGGTCATTGCATACCGGTCGATCCCTTGTACCTGCAATGGAAAGCAAAAAAAATCGGATCGGGAAGCGTCTTTATAGAAGCGTCGGCGGCTGTTAATAACCGTATGCCGGCCTATATCGTCTCTCAAGTTAAGGCGCATTTGCCTGCTAGCCTTTCGAAAGACGCCAGAATATTGGTCGTAGGCGCAGCCTACAAAAACGATATTCACGACGTGCGGGAATCTGCCTCTCTTGCGCTCATGAAGCTACTGAGCCAGGAAGGATTTCGTCTCAACTATCACGATCCCTATGTAACTCAAATTACCTTGGATGGATTTAAATACCGGAGCGTCGACCTGACCGAAGAATATTTACAAAATACCGATTGCGTCATTATTGCAACGGGCCATTCCCAATTGCCGATCGAGTCTATTATCAATCACGCTACTTTCGTATTCGATACTCGAAACCTGACAAAAGGATTGAGCGGGAAGGCCAAAATCATCCGACTGGGAGGAGGAAGCTGATAAGCGGCCATTTGCCGGAAGTTACTGGCTTAACTATGACCCGTAAGATGGACACTTTGAAAAAAGTGACCCTCTTGCGGGTCATTTGTGTTGTACGACTCAGCGCGGAGCCGGTGAACATTAAAAAAGATGACTCCCGAGGAATTCAGAAGTCATCTATTGAATAAACAGGGTTCACGGTTCAGGCTGCCGCCCCTTCTTCCTTTCGTTATAGCTCCTTGTATATGGATGCCAATTTCAAGGCAAGTTGGCGGGAATCATAATGCTTTTCGATATACGTTCTTCCGGCAATGCCAATTTCTCTTCGAGATTCCGGGTCTTTAACCAACTTCTTCAACACATCGTAGAACGTATCCTTATTGGCATTGACAATGGCAATTCCGGGAGGATAATGCCGGATCATGCCGTCTCGGACGTAACAAATGACCGGTTTTCCAAGAGCCATCCCTTCAAGGCTTAAAACCCCGAAAGAACCTTGCAATAGTTGATCGATAATAATATCCGCTTTCCGGTATTCCTTGATCGCCTCTTTGTGGCTTACATCATTTATTATTTTGAAATCAAAGTCAAGTCCTTTCCTGCGCAGCCGGTCGATTCCTTGAAGAACATATTCCGTTCCCTTCAGATAGTCGTTGGTCGGAGCATGTACGATTAGAGGTTTTCGGTTAGTCGCGGACGGAGGGGAGAAAGGAAATTTATCCAATGTGATAAACTGCCTCAGTAGGTGGATATGCTTATAGCGCCCTTTTATATAGGCAAGCAGTTCATGATCCGCGACAATGGCATGGTCGATATATTGCGATAACTCCTTTAATTTCCGAACGATTTCCCGTTCTTCTCTTCTTCTCCCGCCTTTCACGCGCACATCTGCGCTTCCTTCGGCGTTTGCGACGGAAAGCATCCGAACATCGGATCCGCGGTGCTGGACAATCAGCTTTTTTCCGTGCTTCTTCAGATATTCCAGATCGGAACGGTCTTTATAGAACGTTTCGCCGAAATGAAAATGGAAGACGTCGTATTGTTCGACCGCTTCCTTCAGGAACCTCTCACGCAGCTTCATTCGATTACTTCCGGATTGTTTCTCTAAATGAAGACACAAGTCGAAATTCTGATTTCGATCGCGAAAATGACATGCAGCGGCATCTACGCCGATACGGCGAAGAGCAGCGCACATTTCAATCATTTGCCTGCCAACCGGCAGATGAAGCACTCTCATTATCCGCCCTCCTACGCCTTACATTTTCATTAGTTTCTGCAGGCCTACTCTCCGAACGAATCCCGTCTCCAACACTTTCTTCGTCATTAATGAATTCATGCCTTGTCCGAGGTCGAAGGCAACTTTCCCTAGACGGTCGGCAATATACGAAGCAAGAATGACAGCATTAACGCCGGCGGTTATTAAGGCCAAATCGAATTCGGTTCCATCAAGCTCACTTTTGACCTTCTCCATTTCGTCATAAGAACGCATAGGAATACAGGCAACTATTTTGAACGGAAACCTTTTCCCCCATCTGCGCTCCAGTGCCTGCTTGACTTTAGACGCATTACTTCCGATCAAGACAATTCTGCGATTCCGAAGCATATTTTTAAACTTCACTTTTTGATTGAAGGGAATAACTCTGCGTATTAAGGTATCGAATACGAAGCTGGGCTTTATTCCATAAGCCCGAAACACTCTAGCTACCATTTTTCCGGCATAAATATCGCGAAGACATATATTATATCCGATAATATCCGCCTTCTTGACTGCCACTACCATCTCGTCGCGAAGCTTCACATTCGGAAACGTGAAGCCCCTGTCAACTCTCCCGCTATTTGTCGTGATCGCTTCTCTATGCCGCATAAACCGTTTTTCAGACATCACGGTGTACTGGGCCATGACATAGCTTTCCGTTGACCCGACGGAAACAACGGATAAAGGGGTCTTCTCATCGAGTGCCCGAATAATGCGATCCATAAGCTCTCCGCTGTTTAATACCTTGGCCATCATTCCTTATCTCCCTTGATGTTAAATAATATCCGTAACCAATCGTCCATGGCCTTTTCTACGGTCCAATTATGTCGTATATTTCTTCTGCAACCCTTTTTGATTTCTAGATAAGCATCTCGATTTTTTACTAAATAATCGATTTTCTCAATGAAATGCTTGGGTTGATCCGTGTCGAGGATGAGCGACCTAGCCTTTTCATGGGCTACGGTCTTGATATATCCGACGTTGGTGGAAAGAACGGGAATTCCGCAAGAGTAAGCCTCCAAAGCAGGATTGGGCGCCCCTTCGTTGGCGGAAGTGACCAATAACAAATCCAGCTTGTTATAGAAAGCGGGCATATCGTTTACCGTGCGCTGCCCGACTGTAGATTCCGCGAATTTGACATAGGGATGTTTTTTATACGCTTTGACAATCGGAAGGTAGAGCGTTTTGTAATTTTTCGACTTTCTTCCTTTATTGCCGGCCCATCCGATCGTGAAAGTTTTTTCTCGTTCCATCCTTTGTTTCTTGTCAGGCTTGAAAAGACTTGTTTCTACGAAAGGCCGTATATATCGAACATCTTGATCGGGTGCAATTTCCTTTAGTACCTTGACCAGTCTCGGATTGAACGCTCCCAGCTTTTCGATTCGCCCGATGACGTTTTTCACGAAGGATTTATCTATATCCGGCCGATCGCACCATTCGCGATACGAATCTACATTGCGTGAAAAAAAATTATAACTGCCGACCTGGGAGGAATCGACCCTAACGCCCCACTTCAGAAGTTTGGAAGCAATCTCCAGCCCCATCGCGGAGATGACCCCGTACATGCGATTGATTGCAGAAGCCCCTTCCTTTTTAACAAGCCGCTTCATATCTTCCAACGAGAGAATTTGCAAATTCGGATGATGCTTTTGAATAATACTGGCCCGATAACCAAGAACCCACCACTCGTAATCATAAACCAAGAGATGTTTCTTCATATAATCTCACCCACATCGGAGCCTTAGAATGTTGATCCAGCTTTCTGTCCCAGCCCAAATATCTCCTGATGCAAGCGACAAATTGCCGTACCCTTATTTCCGTCGTATGATGGGCCCTGGTCATCCGGTAGCCTCGATCGGCAATCTCTCTCCTCTTGTCTTTTCGCTTTAAATAGTAGCGTGCCTTCTCGTAATAATCTTTCACGTCGATCTGAACAAAGGTTTCCTTATGAATGAACCCGAGATCCCTTAATTCCTGAGAACCGGATGCGAGCAGCAGCGTTTTGCATGCTGTTACTTCGTAGTATTTGGCTATCGGGTAATCGTGAACGCAGCTGTCGGTAAAAAAAACTTTTGCCCGGTTGATTTCCTTCGCGTATCTTTTGCCAATCAATGCCGTGTTCCTGTCTTTGCTGCTGAAATATTGATAGCCGGGGTGATTGTGACGAACAAATCCTTTTACGCCAGCCATTTCACGCGCAATAGTTGCCCTTAAAGGATAGTGAGCTTTGCTTACCGCACCCATTAATAAGTAATCGATTCTTCGGTCTAATCCGTAATATTTGAATATCGGCGTATAGACATGATGGGGGAACCAGACAAGCTTCTTGACAAACTCCGGATAAAAGCGATAGAAAGCATCCCGATATATAGAGAAAATAAGATCGATTTTGTTGTTCGTCACAAATTGGCCGAAGCCGGGATTACCGTGGAGGTCGACAGCCAATACCCCCTTGGGAATACCGATATTATCCAAACCGGTGATTACAAGCGATTTTGTCTGTTTCATGTCGTCAAAGAAGATAAAATCGGGAGTAAATCCTATTTCTTTCATTATTTCATCGATTGGCCCGCTCTTGGATACATACGCGACCCGCACGTTCGGCAGCTTACTTAGTTCGGACTTGAAATACTCCCAATTCTCTTTCACATAATGGGTCTGATCCCCGGTAAAATATAAAATTTTCAATTTCCTGTCTTTCATGCCTTCGCCTCTTCCTCTGTTTGGATCGTTCTAACGATTTTCATGACGGCATTTCATCATGAAGTCTCATCCATATCGGTCTGTTAGAATTTGGATCAAGCTTTCTTTTCCATCCCAAGTACCTTCTGATGCAATCGACGAATTGGCGGGCGCGAATCGACGTCGCATGATGGGTCCTAACCATTTCATAGCCGCGACGCGCAATTTCTTCCCTTCGTTTCTCCCGCTTCAAGTAATATTTAGCCCTATCTTTGAAATTATGTTTGTCGATTTCCACGAATGTCTTTCGATGAATAAACCCCAGATCATTCAATTCGCGCGAACCGGTACCGACAACCAAGGTGTTGCATGCGGCCACTTCATAATATTTGGAAATAGGATAACGATACTTGCTGTCATCGGTAAAAAATAGTTTGGAGTGGTTTATTTCACGGGCGAAATTTTTGCCGATCAATGCCTTTTTCCTTTCTTGTTCGCTAAAATACTTGTACCCCGGGTGTTTATGATATACAAACCCTCGGGTTCCTTTCATCCTATGCAATATTTTGGTTCGGACCGGGTATAAATCCTTGCCTACCGCACCCATCAATAAGTAATCGATTTCTTTGGGAAGCTTGTAATCCTTGAAGACGGGCGTGTACACATGATGCGGCAGCCAGACGAACTTCTTCGCAAACTCCGGGAAGAAACGGAAGAACGCATCCCGATAGACGCTGAAAATCAGATTAATTTTATTTTTTTTCACGAATTTCCTGAAGATATCCGGACTGCTTTGAAGATCTATCGCTAACACGCCTTTGGGAATCGAAACTTGATCCAATCCGGTAACGGAAATCGTTCTCGTCTTTTTGAAGTCGCCGAAAAAAATAAAATCGGGAGTAAAGCCGATTTGACGTATAATATCGTGAATGGCTCCTCCTTCGCGAAAGTAAGCGACCTGTAAATTCGGCATTTTGTTTAACTCAGCGTTGAAATATTCCCAATTCTCTTTGACCCAGTTGGTTTGATCGACGCCGAAATAGAGTATTTTCAGTTTTTCTTTGCTCATGGATTCGATCATCCTCTATCCCTCATTATTTGCACTCGAAAACCACTCCACGGTCTTCTTCAATCCTTCCTGAAAATCGATATGCGGTTTATAATCAATCAGTTCTTCGGCATAACGAATGTCGGCAAGCGAGTGCTTCACATCCCCTTTCGGTTCTTCATCATAAACCGGAAGCAAAGGATTGTTTAACATCATCCCGATTTTCTCTGCGACTTCGTTCAGCGTTATCCGTTTCCCGCAGCCGATATTGATCGATTCTCCTTGAACTCTCGGAGCGCTCGCAGCAAGCAGATTAGCCGTTACGACATTATCGACATACGTAAAATCGCGGGATTTCAAGCCATCGCCATGAATAGTCGGAGGAATGTTCATCATGATCGAGGCAATGAATTTGGGTATGACGGCCGCATATTCGGCATTGGGGTCCTGCCTCGGACCAAATACATTGAAGTAGCGCAGAGACAAGGTTTCCAAGCCATAAATCCGGTTGAACACTTTGCAGTACAGCTCCCCTGTATATTTAGTTATGGCATAAGGGGATATTGGATTGGCTACCATCATTTCCGATTTGGGCAGTACCTCCGAATCTCCGTAAACCGAGGAAGAAGCGGCATAAACGACTCTTCTGACTCCTTGGGCAACCGCAGTGTGCAGCACCTGAAGCGTCCCATTCACATTATCGTAATTGCTTTTAATCGGATTTCGTATCGATTTGGGGACGGAAGGAATCGCTCCTTGGTGAAAGACGATCTCCACGCCGTCCATAGCGAGCTTCAACGCGTCGGGGTCCGTTATGCTCCCCTCCACGAATTGGATGTCTGAAAGTATTCCCTTCAAATTCTCGATTTTTCCGGTTTGTAAATTGTCCAACACCTTGACCCGATGTCCATCCCTTACAAGCCTGCTCGCCAGATGGGACCCGATAAACCCGGCCCCTCCGGTAATTAGATATGTCGCCAATATACTCTCTCTCCTTCAAGCATCAATTCCAATTCAAGTCGTAATGGTATCTTATGCCGTCACCATTTGTTTGGTATGGATACAACCCTATAGGTAAACGTGGTGTCTGAAAATCATATACAGCATAAACTGGCATGGAACGTTTTCGATTCCTTGTCTCTACATGTGAGGTGAATAAGTGAACCCTTTTTCTTATATGGAGTATTCCGAATTGCTTCGAAATCTTGCAGCTTCCCGTCATTATATGGATTTCAGCAAAGTAAACCGGGACACCAAGAACTTTATCGTCTTGCGCCACGATGTGGAATTTTCCATAGAAAGAGCTCACAAAATGGCGATTCTAGAGAGTATGCTTGGCATACGCTCTAGTTATTTGTTTCAAATTCGGAATGATGCGTACAATTTGTTCTCGGCGGGAAATATTCAGACCGTCCGGAACATACACGAGATCGGCCATTACATCGGCCTCCATGTGCATTTGGGAATGCTGGAAAGCAGAGATCAGCTTCAAGATTATATTATTCAAGATGTAGAGATCATGGAAAAAATGCTGGGCATACCGATTGACCGTTTTTCCTACCATCGTCCTTCCAAAGAAATTTTAACGCTTGGATTAAAAATCGATGGACTGATAAATACCTATGACGATTTGTATTTCAAATTTCAAGAAAAGGATTGGTCTGAATTAACCATAAAGTATATCGCAGATTCCCGGCATCAATGGAAGTACGGTTATCCTGACAAGAAAATCTTAAAAAAACAATCCAAAATCCAGCTTCTCATCCATCCTGATGAATGGACGACGGCCGGCTACACTTCGAATACTAACTTCCGAATGCTCCAGCATGAGAAGAGAATGGAATTTAACAACACGTTAAAATCGGAATGCAACCACTTCGAACAAGACATACAAATCAGCGGGGAGTGAGAACATGAACTATAAAGTTGTCATATTTGGCAACAAATCGACAACGATGCGATACATTGAGCACATTCATCGCCAACTCATTCCCATAGACCTCATCGTCACAGTAGACAGCGCCAAATACGAACATGCCATATCCGGATTCGGCAACGTTGTCGAGTGCGCCCAGAGCCTGGGCATTCCAACCATGATCGTCGACGATTACTCGTTACGCAGCCCGGAATGCATGGCGTTTTTTTCATCAAACGAATTTGACCTCGGAATTTCCGTCGGCTGGCAGAGGCTTATCCCGCAAGCTGTGCTAAGCCGGTTTCAAACCGGGGTATTCGGATTTCACGGCAGCCCCGGCCATCTTCCTTACGGGAGAGGCCGCTCGCCCCTGAATTGGTCCATCATCAAGGGCCATACCCGGTTTCTCAATAACCTGTTTATGTACAATGAGGAAGCGGACAGAGGGGGCATACATTCCATCAAAGTATTTGAAATTAATGAATTCGATACGATGGAATCGTTGCATTACAAGACCGTGCTCGTCGGACTGGAGCAGGTTGCCGAATTGATCAAGGACTACCGTAAACATTCTATTTTCCTGGAACCCCAAAGATCCAACTTATCGACCTGGTACCCAAAACGAACGCCTGAAGACGGGAAAATATCGCTGCTATCTTCAACAAAGGAAATTTACAATTTGGTGCGTGGGGTGTCCCGTCCCTTTCCCGGCGCTTTCTTGCATTCCGCCGATCAGAAGAAACTGATTATATGGGAAGCCGTCCCCTTCGACGCGTTTATAGATACTTCAAAATATCTGGTAGGAGAAGTTATCGCCGCTTTTGAAGCCCAATTCGTTATGAAGACCGTTGACGGCTCAATTTTGGTGAAAAAATATGACTATCCCGGCGTCGTTAAACAACATGATTTATTTAGCTAGCCCTTGCCGTTTAAAACAAATTTACAGGAGGTGAGCGTTCGTGAAGATTCTCGTTACAGGCGGGGCCGGGTTCATAGGATCCCATCTGGTTAAAAAGCTGATTGACATGAATCATACGGTTATCACACTGGATAATCTTCTTACAGGAAAAATAACCAATCTTGGTGAAGTGATCCATCACCCGAACCATACCTTCGTTCAAGGCTCCGTGCTCGATCGTGAATTGCTGAGCCGCATCATCAACCAATGCGATGTCGTCTATCACCTTGCGGCCGTACTCGGCATCAAAACAATTGTGGAAAACCCGCTGAGAGTCATAGAGGATAATATCGGAGGATCGATGAACGTGTTCGAGCTCGCGTATAAGCGGAAGTGCAAAGTGGTTTTCGCTTCGACTTCCGAGGTTTACGGCAAAAACGATAATCTGCCTTTTCATGAGAACTCCGACAGGCTGCTGGGACCGCCTGACGTCCATCGATGGAGCTATGCTACCGCTAAGGCGATTGAGGAGCATCTGTGCTTTGCTTATGCGGACAAAGGGCTTCCCGTCACGGTAGTTCGATATTTCAACACTTATGGTCCGAGAGCGACGGCGACCCAGTACGGCGGGGTCATTCCAATCTTTATTACGGCCGCCTTGAAGGGATCCCCCATTACCATACATGGGGACGGCAAACAAACGCGCTCCTTTACGTTTATTGAAGATACCGTTCGCGGAACCCTATTATGCCAAGACGCTAAACATAACGGTCAAGTCTTCAATATCGGAATGGACGAAGTCGTTTCCATCAATGCGCTTGCGGAAAAAATCAAAAAAATTACCGCCTCAAACTCCGCTATAATATACATTCCCCATTCAAACGTTTATGGAAAAAACTTCGAGGATACCCCAAATCGAATTCCTGATTTGACGAAATCGCGCAAGATTTTAAAATATTCCCCTGAGATTGAACTCGTACAAGGTTTGAGAAGAACAGTCGCCTGGTATAGAGCTGAAATGAATACAGATACGGAAAGAATTTAATGCGGAAATTTCGGCCCAACTGAGGGAGGTAATTTCATTGGAGAGCCAAGTAACCGTCTTGATACCCTTTTATAATGCCGGCCGGTATTTGAAAGAAGCTGTCGAATCCGTTTTTATGCAGACCTACACCGATTGGGAATTGATTCTTATTGACGATTGTTCGACGGACCTGTATTGGCCGGGGATCAAAACATATATGGACGACAAACGCGTAAAGCTGTTTCGCCATATCTCGAATAAAGGCCAGTCCAAGAGCTTGAATACAGGTCTCCAGCATGTTAGAACGCCTTTTGTCATCCAACTTGACGCCGATGATTTGTTTTATCCTTACACGTTGGAGACGATGGTAAAAGAGGCCCAAACCGTGTCCGAGAAAGTAGGCGCGATCTCGGGCAATGCTTTCATTTTTTATGAAACCAAAAAAGGTGAAATAGAACGGTCGGAAATTCGCAACGGTCGATCCTACGATGAAAAATATGAATTCTTGTTGACAAACAGAACTTTAATGCCTCGCTTCTACAGAACATCGGCCCTTCGTAAAATTAACGGTTGGCCGACGGACGATCCATACAAGGGACGGTATCGCGAGGATATGAGGATCCTCTACCGGCTAATTGAGCACTATGATTTTCATTGGATAGACGAATTGTTATACAAGCATCGCAGGCATCGAACCAACCATACGCGGCAAGTCAAAAAGTACTCGGAACTCGTTGACTGGAGCGTTCGCGATGCTCTGAAACGATGGGGCGATCATTATTCCCCCGTCTTTATAACAATAAATGAAGGATGGAAAAGGATATCTCATTTGGAACCCAAAAAGGTACCTTAGCAGAAGGAGAGTACTTCCAATGAATACTAGTCTCGTTACCGTTGTCGTTCCTACTTACAATAAAGAAAAATTCATTAAGAACGCTTTGAATTCCATCTCCATGCAGACCTATACGGACTGGAGGCTTCTTGTCATAGACGATGCGTCTACGGACGGCACAGTCGGTATAATCAAGAAAAACATTGATCCGGACAAAACAAGGCTGATCGAATTGAAAGAAAACAAAGGGATTTGTCATGTGTTAAATACGGCCCTTAAACATATCGATACGAAATATTTCGTACAAGTCGACGGAGACGATTGGATCGAGCCGAACGCGCTGGAAACGATGTTGACAAAAATGGAAAAAGAACCCCGGACCACGGCAATGGCTTACGCAAATACCGTTCATTGGATCCATAAGAACGGCATCGATCGTTTTAACGAAATGAGACAAAGAAAAGCCTTTAAAGACAAGTATGATTTTGTCACTTATGAATCCATGGTGCAGCTCAGGTTTTATCGCACGGACTGCGTGCGCGGTGTAGACGGCTGGGAGACGGACGATCCAAGCAAGGGTAGAATACTGGAGGACCGCCGCATGGTGCTGAGGCTTCTGGATAAATATAAGCTCTGTTATGTGAATAAATATTTGTACCATTTGAGGAATACGGGAAAAAATCTGAGCTCAGACAAATATGCCCGGGCTTATAGTAAAGCTATTGTGTATTTTACCGATCGGGCTCTTCGCAGATGGGGGAATAAATACAAGGCGAAGTACAGCCATTCCCCTTCGCTTTGGCCGAAGATACAATTAATTAGAGTTAAAAAGAAATAGTCATGCATACGTATTACGGCAACTGGCGGACCGACGGGAGATGGACGGAGAACAGGCGTTATAACCGGAGACTTGACGCTTCCGGTTTTTTAATGTCACGTTGGCGGTTTGCAACATATGATACTGAAAGAATCTGGAGTGGAGGCTCATGAAATATGGTGAATGAATACGATCCCGACGGTTACGAGCGTGGCCGTGCAGATGGATACACGAAGGGGATGCGAGACGGCTATAACAAGGGGCTCGAGGATGCGAAGGATGCTTCCGTCAATCCGCCTCTTAATGCGATCAGTCTGAAATGGCGGGAATATCAATGCGCCGACAAATTTGCCGCCCATTTCGGTTCAGCCGTTAAATTGAACGACCGGAACATGGAAGAGTTGAAAGAAACTGCGAAAAGCGCGATCTGGAAGCTCGAAATCGCGGTGAACGGGAACTCCGTTCCCATTATTCTCAAAATGTTCAAAGCCCCGATCGCCGATCAAGATCTGATCGAGTTGAATATGTACCGCGAAGCGAGCGGCATTCTGTCGGACTTGATGCCCGCCATATTTATGATTCAAGAACGAATGAACGGCGACGATACCTGGGTCTTTATGGAGTACGTCCCTCAATTGAAAGGGCAGGTTATCTTTACGCCGGATCATTTTGACCGCATTATTCCAGCCTTGGCGAAGCTCCATGCCCAGACGTATAATGACCGCTTCTACAGTCACTGGGATTTGTTTGCGGATTGGCTTCCCCGCTACGATTCGGAGACCACCTCTCTCGAACGCCAGAAGACGCACAAGGAAACGTTGGAGTATTTGGATAAAGCGATGGAACGTCCGGAACTAAGACAAAGGCTGGAAACCAGCAGCGATATGCTCCGGCGCGTATTGAAGAAAGGGCCGATTTATTTTCCGGAACTCGTTCAAGCCGGGAAAAGCATTATCCACAACGATCTTCAGACGCCGAATATCGGCTGCGGCAACGTGGAAGAAGCGGACTGGAACATTAAATTCATCGATTGGGAAGGCGCCCGATTCGCTCCATGCTGGTTCGACATGTTTAATTTAATTGGCGTGTTTTTTGCATACCGGAAAGACTGGAGAAGCGCCGAGGAATCGGTCATCCACCGTTGCGCGCATCTGTATGCTGCCGAGATGCTGAAATACGGCATCCGATTCGACGGGGATCCGGTCCGATTATATAAGATGGCTTATCTTCAGCGGGTATTGGAACGAAGCTTGCATCTGCAGCTTCACTGGGCGACGGACGGGCAGAAGCCGGCCTTCTTACTGGAGGGTTACTTGGAGAAAATCAACGTTTGGGGCAAGGAACTCGGATTGCATGCATGATGAACCGGGCGCTAGCGCGGATAGGAGGTGTAGCGGGTGAACGATACTTTGAATGCGCTGGATATGGCAGAATCTCTGCTCTACGCCCTGCCCACCAGAGCGCGAATTGCCGGAATCCCTAAGGCAGCGGACCGACATGTCTACAAGATCAGAGTCGATCGATCGATGCCCTTTGAATTTATCGCGAATTTGACGCCCGCGTTCTGCGGATTATGGAAGAGCGACGTCCGTTTCGATTATTCCGATTACGATGCGGCATTGTCCGGTATCGGTGGGAATCATCAAGCGGATGCTTACATCATCTGGTTGGACTGGCGTATCTATTCGCAATCGATGACGGCGCAAGAGGCCGTCGATTGGTTGAACACGCGGATCACGCAGCTTCGCGGCGCAACGGATAAACCGATCTGGGTCAATAACTGGCCTCAGCTGCGCAAGGACGGCGATCTGCTGTTCGGCCACCGCGTAAGCGGCCGCGACTGGTTTCTGAAATTAAACGGATGTCTGGCAGAGCTTATGGAACGAAGCGCAGGCTGTGAGTTGATCGATTTGGACCGATTGGCACAAGAAGAGGCGGAATCGTTTTACGACGAACGCAATGAAGACATGAGCCATTTTCCGTTATCCGATCGGGCAACGATTACCGTCGCCCGTCATCTTGGCGTGCATCTATTCCCCGCCGCGTTTGCGCCCCGGCTTAAAGCGATCGCTCTGGATATGGACGATACGCTGTACAGCGGGGTCTTGGGGGAAGACGGGATCGATGGGGTCGTTCTTTCGGAGGGACACTGCCGTTTGCAAAAGCTGCTGCTCCGGCTGAAACAATCCGGAATGCTGCTTACGGTGTGCAGCCGCAACGAGGAACGGGACGCAAGAGCTTTATTTGACGGGAGAGACGATTTCCCGTTGAAGTGGAACGATTTCGCGGCCGTTTACGCCAATTGGCAGCCGAAATCGGAAAACTTGAGCCGGTTGGCGCAGCAGCTAAACATCGATCCCTCGGCCTTTTTATTTCTAGATGACAATTCGGCCGAACTGCTTAAGATGGCAGCTGCGCTGCCTGACGTTCGCCTGTTTCGCGCGAGCCGGAGCGGGATGGAGACCATGAACGGACTCAGCCATTATCCGGGTCTGTATCAGTTTCGCCCCGATGATGAAGCTTCGTCAAGAACAGCCGACATCCAAGCCAATCAGGCTCGGGAAAGAACCAGGCAAGCGGCTTCCAGCTTCGAAGACTATTTGGAAAGTTTGAAGATGGTCGTAAGCTTGTACGAGAATGAACCGTCTCATGCCGGGCGGTTATATGACCTAAGCCGAAAAACGAATCAATTCAATTTGGCGATGCGGCGAATGACGGAAATCGAAGCTAAAGAAGCGATGGACAAAGACCGTTATTTGACGGTTACGGTCCGTCTCTCCGATCTGTTGGCCGATAGCGGCATTATCGGCGTGTTCGTATGCCGGCTGGAAGGCGAGCAAGCGTCTTTGATCGAAACGCTCTTTAGCTGCAGGGCGCTTGGGCGCGAGATCGAAACGGTTGCTTTCGCGAAGGTTCTGAAGAAATTGATTGCTAAAGGCGTCAAGCGATTGAGCATCGATCGGATCGAGGGACCCCGGAACGGCCCCGCCTTAGACTGGTTAAAGCGGTATGTGCCCGATTCCGGCGGTTCATATTTGCTACGCACCTTGCATGCCCGCGTCAACAAAGCGTGCAGAAACCATCCTGCCGAGATAGAGGTGATCCCATGAAGAACGAATTGCGCAATCAGATCCGTTCGATCTTGTCGGAGGTGCTGAACACGACATTATTAGCGGTAGATAATCCGAGACGGAATGAACTGGCGAACTGGGATTCATTGAAGCATATGGAACTCATTCTCCGTCTTGAAGAACAGTTTCATATCCGCTTCTCGATCAAGGAGGTTGCCGATATTCAAAGCTTGAACGATATCGTCAAGATTATAGAGGTGAAATCGTGAACCATACTATCACCGTTGAACGCTTCGGGATTCGCTTAAGACCGGTTACAATGGACGATGCCGATTTTATATACGAACTAAGAAGATCGCCGGAGTTATCCAAATATATCGGAGAATTCGATTCCCGTTACTCCGTTCACCGTTTATGGCTGGAACAGTACTTTCACCGAGAGGGCGATTACTACTTCTGCATCGAGCTGCTCTCGGGGAAAGCCGTCGGTACGATTGCGATTTATGATATTGCTGAAAAGAAAGGGAATTGGGGAAGATGGATCATTTCCCCCGATATTCCGGCTGCCCCCGCCAGCGTATGGCTTGTTTTTCATGTCGCATTTGATATCTTAGGCTTGTCAAGCGTCTATTCCAACACGGTTATGGATAATGCCAGCGTCGTCTCGTTTCACGATAACTGCGGGCTGCCCCGCACGGGAATCGAGCACGGCGGTCTCACGATCAAAGGCGTTTCCTACGATACGGTCCTTCATTCGGCGACGAAGGAGAATTGGCCGTCCATTCAAGAGAAATTGGAAAAGCCGGCAGCCTTGGCGGAGCGTCTGCTGCAGGAGGACGGAGGTTGAAACAGCTTCGGACAGCCCGTACTAATGCCGATCGCCATCGTATCTGAAGCTGCCGTAGTCAATGACGATAATCCGATTGTTATCGCGTGACACGGCCAAGTTTTTGCTTCGGAGACTTCGCGCAACGATCCCTTCGTTTAGAAACCTTCTTCTCAACCGGAGCAGCTTTGTCTCGTATTCTTCTGTCAGCGATTCCATTCGATGCATTTTTTTCATGACAACCCATCCATCGCCATATTCGATTACGGGACAAAGATGCCTACGCAATCTGGAAGAACAACGATTATAGAGTTGGAACTCGGTCCGATTGCTGGTCAGTCCCTTTTTGGAATGGGCGATTTTGACTACGTATCCGTTATCGAGGTCGTATACAATTCTTGTCTTCCCAATGCCGATGATTTTATAATTCAATCGTAAAGCCTTCTCGATTTTCTTTTGCTTTTCCGTTGATGATCCATCATGATTCATTTGCGAAATCCATCGCTGAATCGATTGTATGTCGCGATCGGACAAGATTTTACTATCGGACATTTCTTTTGAGCTTTTCTTCGTCGCGCTTGTTCTAAGCATCCGTCCCACTGTATCTGCCACCTTTATCTAAATTAGCCCGTACCCTGTACCTGAACTGTGACCCCGTTTATGGACATTTAATTAAAGTGCTAAGCCGAAAGTAGATGACTCCTGTATTTATCAGGAGTCATCTTTTTTTAATCCCCATTGTTCCTCGCATCATCCGGAGTCTTATCGATTCTACCGAGTTGATATATTATATGCTGATCATTCGTTCTCTTATAGGTATATTTGAATTATCGTTCAAATACAAAGAAGGGCCACAGTCGCCCAAAAACCCACGTTTCGCGCGTGTCGAAAAAAGCATAGTCCCATGCTCCCGGACATTAATGCAGCCCGATCTTCTTCTCCAAAACTCTAATTTTCTCCAAGTAAACCCGCAGCAGCTTCGCTTCTTTTTTTCCGGTCACGGCCCAATTCAACTGCAGATACAAGCCTCTTTCAAGTACCCGTTTCAGATAGGCCATTTGATATAATTTCATGGGATCGGTCTTGAAAACCACGCCGTTCTTTCTCATCTCGTCGGCATACAATTGAACGCACCGTTTGGTTATCTCCTCTTCTTCGTCCTTCCACTCTCTCCGGTACGCCAAAAAAACGCCGATCAAATTAACGAGATCAAACCAGCAAGGAGCGAATTTCGCGCCTTCCCAATCGATGAATTTAACATCCCAGACTAGCTCTTTCACGTTGTCGCAAGCCATATTGGCCGTATGCAAATCACCGTGTACAATACTTAGTCCTGCCTGGCTCACCTCTGGAAAATAACCCGGGCCTTTGTTCAGTATATTCCGAAGCAGGCTGTAATAGGGTTGCACAATTGCTTTGAGTTTGGGTATGTGCATCGCTTCGTCAAGATGCTGCAGCGTCGCTTTGTTTAAACGGACTCGTTCCGCCAGCATTTCTTCCGAATCGAATCGGGGAAGCCAGCCTGCAAACATTTCTTTATGCCGCAGGAACTTTTCATTCATTGTAGCGGCATGAAGCCTCGCCAGCGTTGGAATGATCCTGTCGAAGTGATCCGGATTATATTCGACCTGTCCCTTGACGGGTTCGACGTATTCCATGAATACCCACAAGTCGCGTCCATTAATGTTTCGTTTGGTTAAATATATTCGAGGCATAAACGGCTGCAGCACTTTTCTGGCCCGGCGGTATATATTCTTTTCTACAGTGCTTTCCGGACGAGGCTTTCTTAATTGTTTCGAAATTTTTAGAATGACTGGCATGCTTGTATGCCCGGATTTGATTTCAAGCTTCCATATGCTGCTTTTGTAGGAATCCTTTAAACACTTCATGTTTCGATGATTCAAGGTTACGGTCCCGTTTAAAATGGGTTTGAATGCGTCTGCAAATTGCATCTTGCGCCATTTTCTGCGAATCAATCTTGGGTTGATTTCTTTGAGTCGGCTCATATGCGCTCATCCCTCTTCTCGCCTTTGTTCTATTCTATGTTGAAGAAGCTATAATGAGATGGTTATTGAACCATGGAGACAGATGTTCCTAACATGCATTCGTCCAAGCATGCCGACTCTCGCCAACATAATCTAATAGGAAAACAGGATATTCGGAAGGACTGTTGGTGCATTGGATAGGCGATATGTAGGCATACTGCTTAACAAATCTGTGTTTGAAGGAATTCCTTCCGGCAATACGAAGCATGAAGCAATCCGCTTTTATGAAGAAGCCGGGCATCTGCACGGACTAACGCCGTGTTATTTTCGTTTGCAGGACATTCGTTTGCATCAGCATACCGTTAACGCATATGTCAAAAATCATTCGGGATATATTCGAACACAGCTCTCCATTCCGGCAGTCATCCACAACCGTGCATTATTTACCCATACAGGCCCCAAAAAACAAATCAAAAAACTGGTTCAATCGGGGATTCAGGTGTTTAATGGCTGGAACCGGTACGGTAAGCTCCACATTCACAATCTGCTAATGGAAAATATTTCGCTGCGCCCGCATATTCCCGGCACAGTTGCGGCCACACCGGATGCCCTGAAGGATATGATGGCGCTGTACGACTCGCTCATCCTGAAACCGAACAGCAGCAGCATCGGCCGTGGAATTATGAGATTGGACCGTTCTCCAGCGGAATGGCAGCTTACGTACCGTACCCGGGATGGATGGAGAAAGCATCGGTTTGTGAGCCAGATTCCTCTATTCTTGAAGCGGAAGCTGCAGCGGGATCAATACATTGTTCAGCAAAGGCTTCCGCTCGCAACCTATAATGGCTGCCCGTTTGATCTTCGCGTGTCCATCCAGCGCACTCATACTGGCGATTGGGCCATGACAGGGATCGCCGCGAAGGTTGCCGCCAAGAACGCCTTTATTACGAATGTAGCCCAAGGAGGCACCGTATACCGGCTGGAGGAAATATTGCGGCAATATCCCGAGTTGAATGCGGCGCAGGTACGGAATAATATTGAAGACTTCTGTTTGCATGCTGCCCGCCATTTGAGCGGTTATTTGCCTCATCTTGCGGATGTCGGATTTGACATCGGCTTAACGAGCAGCGGCTACCCCCTGTTTGTGGAATGCAACGGGAGAGATCTGCGTTACAGCTTTCAGAAGGGAAATATGCCTCAGGAGTGGAGAGCGACTTATACGAATCCGATCGGATTCGCGCGTTATTTGCTGGATGGTAAAGTGCCTCCTAACCGCGGCCTTTGACAGCATCAAGATTATTAGGTAAAGTAGTGATATTAGTATCTGGTACTAATATCTGATCATAAAGGAGCTGTTCCCTATGCAGGAACCGCAATTCATGTCCCATGCGACTCTTACGGCTTTCGGAGCCTATGTGCCGGAACGTGTCTTAAGCAATGCCGACATGGAGCAAATCGTCGAGACAAGCGACGAATGGATCGTCCAACGCACCGGCATTCATGAACGGCGCATCGCTGCCGAAGACGAGTATTGCAGCGATCTGTGCTTTGCCGCCATTCGCAATATGCAAGCCCGGTACGGTTCCGTTTTGACGGACGTCGACTTCATCCTGGTCGCAACATCATCGCCGGATACTTTCTTTCCGAGCATGTCCGCGCGCATCCAAGCGGAATTCGGTATCGGAGCGTGCGGCGCGGCCGACATTCAAGCGGCTTGCGCCGGATTCGTAACCGCACTCCAGCTTGCGAACGGCCTTCTGCTGACGGGCGTTCACCGCAAAATACTCGTGGTCGGCGCGGAAACGCTCTCCAAGATCACCGACTATACCGACCGTACGACATGTATTCTGTTCGGGGACGGGGCAGGAGTGGCATTATTGGAGAGGAGCGATGAAGGAGCGTTTATCGGATCGTACGTTTCCACCTCGGGTGAAGACAGCCATCAGTTGTATCGATCCAGCTTGTCTTCATCGATTAATGGGCAGCCGATCACCCCAAACGGGAAAATCATCCAGAACGGTAGAGAAGTATATAAATGGGCGGTCAGTCAATTGCCTAAGGGCATCTCTGCGATTATGGAACGATACGGATATGACACCGCAGATTTGGATTGGTTTGTTCCGCACAGCGCCAACATGCGGATCATCGACTCTGTATGCGAAAAGACCGGCATTCCGGTCGAAAAAACGCTGACAAGCATCGCTGCATACGGGAACACTTCGGCAGCCTCCATTCCGTTGGCGCTTGATCTGGCGATGAAGGAAAGCCGGATCAAGACAGGCGATCTCGTACTGCTGTACGGTTTCGGCGGCGGTTTGACGGAAGCCGCCTTGTTGATGCGCTGGACACTTTAGGTAAGCTGCGGAGAAGACTTGGGGATCAGACAAGATAGGAATGCAAAAAAATGAGGATTCTCCCTAGGAAGAATCCTCATTTTTCATGGATTGAATCCATATCACGTTCAGTATTCTTTGTGTATATGACCGTCTGCCTCAGCCGCTAGGCAATAGCGACGTCCCTCGCCCTCAGTTCATGGACAAGCGCCTTGCGCAGCTCCCTTCCCGCCGTCCAGAAGTGCTCGTCCTTGACCAGACAGGTTACGGTATACTTTGCGCCAAGCTGATTGTTTTCCATCTCGGCAAGGCCATATAGCTTCGGAGGCTCCACGGGTACTCCATCCGGGTCCGTCAAGAACAGGTGTGGCATTGTCTCTGTCAGCCGATGGGATATGGCATGCACCGCTTGCTCGATTACCGACGGATCCGTATCAAACGGGATGGACACGTTGACGATTGCGCGCATTCTTTCCCGGTTATAGTTCTGGCTCACTTTGATTTCCGAGTTTTGAATGACGACCATATGCTGCGCCCACGTACGAATCTTAGTCGCGCGAAGGCCGACGCTCATCACGGTCCCGTTAATTTGGCCGTTATTGATTGAGACATAGTCGCCGACGGAGAATTGATCTTCGAATATAATAAAGAATCCCGTAATTAAATCCTTCACAAGCGTTTGGGCGCCGAAGCCGACGGCAAGACCAAGAACACCAGCTCCTGCAATGATCGGTCCAACCTGAATCCCAATGTTGCTCAAGCACATGAGTGCGGCAACGATAAAAAGCACATATTTCGTAAATGACAGCAGCAGCGATTCCAGTGTATCCCGCTGCTTCAAGCCAAGACGTGTCAGTACGAACAAACGCTTGATGGCTGTCTTCCTTACCTTAAGGACAACCCATGTCATCAGCACAATGAATGCCAGCACAATCGATTTGCTGGCGACAAGTTTAAGGCCGTCGATCCAAAACTCTTTACCCATCCAATCAGCCACGATAATTCCTCTCCCTGCATATTAATTCCACTAATACCCCATTGAACGTCAGGTCATACATATCAGTGAAGCATTACTTTTCAGGCATACACAGCTCAGTCGTTCCCCCGCCACTCTGACCCAGCTTATAGCGTCTCTTCTGTAAGCATATGGATAAACCTGTCCGCCGCTGCGGGCAGAGGCGTGTCCTTCAAGGTGACGATCCCAGCTTTCCGGGGCGGAATCGGATGCGACAGGTTCACCTCATGCAGCATGCCTGCAGCGATATCGCTGGCCACGAACCGGCGGACAACGCAAGCGATGCCAAGCCCTGCTTTGGCAAAATCAGCGAGAAGATCGAGACTGCCAAGCTCAACCTCTGGTTTGAGCCGCACACCATGCTTCATTGCGACCTCATCGACATAAGCTCTTGTACTGCTGCCGCGTTCCAGCATCATTAGCGGCCGTTCCGCGAGCTCCTCCCACGAGATGGCGTTCAACTCCGGCTCCCGGTAAGACTCCCCCGCTACGAAACAATCGTGCAGGTCGATCGTTTCAAGAACGTTTACCTGCTTGTCCGCCGCGAACGGCAAATTGATGATGCCGATATCGATCTTCCCTTCTTTCAATAACGCCACCGTCTCCGGCGTCGTCCGATTCGTCACATGTACGCGTATCGCCGGATAGGCCTTGTGGTAGCTGCCCAGATGGGGGAGAAGCAGGTGCTTGCATAGCGTGTCACCCGCTCCGATCCGAACCTCGCCATCTTGCAGCTCATGCATCTCGGCCATCTTACGCTCTCCGTTGCGGATCAATTGGTACGCCTGATCGATATAGTGAAAGAGCGCTTCACCTTCTAGAGTCAGCTTTACCCCCTTGGATGTGCGGAGAAACAGTCTGCCGCCCAGCCGCTCCTCCAGCTGCTTGATCGAATGAGTGACCGCAGGCTGTGTAATGAACAGCTCGTCCGCCGCTTTAGTCAAGCTCCCAGTGATGGCCGTGTAATAAAAGACGCGGTAGAGCTCCAAGTTTTGAACAGGACGCGCCATTCCTATAAACCACCTTTATGATAGGTATGATTAACATTAATTATATTAATGCACTTACAATTATTATAATCAGATAAAGAAGGACATTTCAATAAGGAGGGCTTATCGAATGGGCGTAACAGCGATTGTCGGAGCGAATTGGGGAGACGAGGGCAAAGGTAAAATGACCGACGTCCTCGCGGCCGAGGCGGAATACGTCGTCCGTTTTCAAGGCGGCAGCAATGCGGGGCATACGATTATCAATGAATATGGCAAATTCGCGCTTCACACGCTGCCTTCCGGCGTGTTTCATCCGAACGTGACGAACGTGATCGGACCGGGAGCAGCGCTCCATATGGAAGACTTGTTCCATGAACTGGACGCATTGAAGGCGCGCGGCGTTCCGGCGCCAATATTGCTCGTCTCAGACCGGGCACAGCTCGTGCTGCCTTATCACAAACGGTTCGATGAATGGGAAGAGAAGCGGCTGGGGGACCGTAAATTCGGGTCGACCAAGGCGGGCATCGCGCCCTTCTACGCGGACAAATATGTAAAGCTTGGCATTCAAACCGGCGATTTGCTTGACGAACAACGACTGCGGCGCCGCGTCGAAGCCGCTCTTGAAATCAAGAATATTCTGGCTGTCCATCTGTATGGGAAACCGCCGTTCTCAGCCGAAATCATCGTCAGGGAATTGCTCTCACATGCCGCACGGCTTAAGCCGTTATTACAGGATACGACGACACTGCTGCACGAAGCGTTGAACCGGGGGGAACGGATCGTAGCGGAGGGACAGCTTGGCGCGCTGCGCGACCCTGACCACGGCATCTATCCGTATTCGACATCATCCTCGACGCTGGCAGGCTTCGCTTCGGTCGGCGCCGGACTGCCTCCTTACTCGATTAATCGGGTCATGGCGGTCATTAAAGCGTATTCAAGCGCGGTGGGCGAAGGGCCTCTCACCGCGGAAATCAGCGGTATCACGGCGGATGAACTCCGAACCCGAGGCGGGGATGCCGGCGAATATGGGGCTACAACGGGCAGGCCTCGTCGAATGGGTTGGTTTGATGCGGTCGCAACCTCTTATGGCTGCAAGCTGCAGGGCGCGACTGAAGCTGCTCTGACCAACTTGGATGTACTTGGCTATCTGGACGACATCCCGATTTGTACGGCTTACGATATTGAAGGCGATGTGACTCAGCAGTTCCCCGTGTCTTCCTTGCTTGAGAAGGCGAAGCCTGTATTCAAGACCCTTCCCGGATGGACAACGGCAATCTCACACATCAGACGATTCGAAGATTTGCCGCCGAACGCGCAGGGCTATGTCCTTGAGCTGGAACGTCGAATAGGAGTCCCCATCCGCTATGTTTCAGTTGGACCGGAGCGGGGTCAGTTCATCCAGCGGTAGGGCGAACCAGCGCCGAAGCCGGCGCCGTGCTTATTAGTAGGCTCACTTTCGCTTCCTCCCGTTAATGGCCGGCCTCTCTGAACGAACCGGGACTGCGGCTTCATTCGGGGGGAAGGCGCCGGTACGCAGCCATGGTTTGGCGGGAATACCTTGCTGCGGGCGCCGCAGCCTTACGCAGCCAACCGTTTCGGCCATCGATTGCTGCATCGCTGTCAGCGACCGCATATTCTCGCGAATCGATTTCGCCATTACCGGCGAATGCTCGGTGATGTCCGCTACGCTGTCCAAGATCCGCGCCATCGCCTGCTGGCTTCGGGCAATGGAGCGGATCAATTCGATGCGTACCTCCCATTCCTTCATGAACAGGCTCATTCGGTCTTTTCCCCGAAGTCGAAGTTGCCAAACCCGCTGCTCTCCTCCTGATCATGACGAAGCGCCGCTTTAAGAACGTTTGCCATGCCTTGGTTCAGCTTGGACAGACCATCGATGACTTCGATCAATTGCTCGTGGACGCCGAGCGTATCTTTCAGATGTGCCTGATGCTCCTGATATGCATCAGGCGTTACATGGTTGCACAGCCAGCTCCGTACCTTCTCCGCTTCGGACGCCTTCGCTTCCAGTATCACCGCCACGTTCCGCTGAAGCTTGGCGGAGGCTTCCAGCATTCGCGCATATGACGTCTCCCGACTCATGGCCGCATCTTCCTCCCTTTCCTCCGCCCTACTCTTCTTCCTCTTCGCTGAGCTCCTTCATAATTGAATTGATCGTTATGGCGATCGTTTCCTGAAGCTCGGCAATGCTGTTCAAATAATTGACGACGCTGCCCGTCACCGCGTGCGCGCTTTCCATTAATCCACCCATGCCTCCGAATTCCGGATGCCGATCCGGCAGCGCATCCACCATCTGCGACATCCGTACCGCAACATGGCGCTCAGCCTCCAGAACACGCGCCATATGTTCATGCGAATGTGAAATATGCTCGATTAATTCCGTCACGATTTGTTGCGTCAAGAAAAGTCCCTCCCCGCTTCTATCAGCATATGCGCAATAAGCCGGTATGCTACTGCACGGCAGTCAGGCTGCCGTTCACTGCTTATTGTATGTAGACGGCTGAACGCCGTAACGGCAATTGTACGCCAAGGCCTGCTGACTTTCCGCCTGCATAGTCTGCAGTCGGGACATCCTTGATAGCTTCGCTGCAGGGGGCCCTCTGGTATGAGGCTCTTACACCTGCACCTGCACCTGAACCAATACCCAGTGCTTATCGCCAATGAGTTCACGGTAACATTCTTCGTAGCGGCAAATGCGGCCCAAATCGCTCAGAAAACGGGTAATGGTCAAAATCGTCGATCAGCACATATGCCCCCTGCTTCAGAGCCGAAACGAACAGCGGAAATGCCAGCGAACGCCCGTTGCCATGCGGCCCGTCGATAATCATCGCATCGATGGTGCCCCGGCCCGGCACGTTGTCGTGCGCTTCGCTATAGAAAGCATTCCGAAGCGTATAATGTCCATATAACGAGTCCCGAACGGGGGAACCGATTTTGCTCCATAACCGGGCGGACTGATCGGGATGGGCAAAGACGCGCTCCCATTCCTCGTCGGTGATCTGCTTCAGCGTTTGCCGCATGATTGTGACGCAGTCCGGATCTGCACGGCTCTGCAGATCGCTTGCCCATGACGGCTGATGCTCAAGCGTCATCACTTGAAGCGGGAGCAAGCCGAGCCGGTGCAGGGATGATAGAAACATCGTCGATTGCCCCCCGCCCAGCTCCAACAGCTTGACCGCCTGTCCGCCCTCCCCTGGCTCCAGCCGGCGCGCCAAATGGACCAGGGCGCTCTTGCTGATCGTCATCGGCCCGAAGCCGTACCCGGTTTGTTCGGCGTGAAGCATCGACTTCTCGATGTCGCGAACGAGCACGTCTTAGCCCTCCCACGGGATCAAATTCGGCTTTTCATCCAGAATCGATGTATATTGATCGATCCATCCGTAACGTCCTTCACCGTCAAGCCTCATGTAACGGTCATACTTCGCTCTCCGGTCCTCCGGCTTCACCCAGCCGTAATGCTGCACACGAAGCGGATGACAGTTATACGAGAAATACTGGATCGACTGGGGAAATCTGCCGCAATGCTGAGGCGTTTCCTTCCATTCATACGCGGCATCGGCTTGATAACGAATCAGAAACGGCCGGAACGTCTGGTGGGCACGCCAGTAGAAATCCTCCCGGTAATGCGTTTCGCTCCACATGTCATACAAGCGGAAATAGATGGCGTCACTTTGCCGCTGCCGCAGGGTTTCATCCAGTAATGGCCTGCAGCCTGGCTCAAACCACTCGTCCGCGTCCATGTTCAAGATCCAATCCGGTTTCCGGCTTACCGTTTCATGCCATTGCTGCTTGCGCAGCTCCACTTCGTTATGATAAGTCGACTGCTTGTTCCGAACCAGATGCAGCGGTATGCCGCTAAGCATATCACGGCATACATCAGCGGTGTCGTCGGAACTGCCGTCGTCGATAATGACGGCTTCTTCGATATAGTCGCGGTGGGCTTCCAGCGCCCGGCGCAAATAACGGTCCGCTTCATTGCGGACGATCATCGAGAGGGTAAGCTTGCTGCCCTCGCTTCTCAACTTATCCACCCGCCCTCTCCTTCAATTGCTCCTCCAAATAGCGTTTGTTATAAAGCATACTCGGGTGGTCCGGCTGATAGTCCAGCGCTCTCTCATTATATTCATACGCCTTCTTATATTGACCCAGCTTGTCATAGCAGACGCATAATTGCAGATGCGGCAGCCACGTCCATGACGCATGATCGATAAGGGCGCCGGACTGCGGCGGTTCTCCGAGCGTTGTTGCCGTTTCGTACCAATAGATCGCCTCTTGTAACCGGTTCTCGGACATAAACAAAGCGCCTAGCCGGCAGCAGCAATCCGCGCGCGGACGGTCATATTCCATCGTTCGGAACAGCGATCGCAGCTGGCGGTCCCGCTCGTATAGGCGTGCACAGCAATCGGCCAGCTTCAGGCAAGCGGCAATCTGATCCTCGATCCAGCCTTGCTTGGTCGCCAGAAACTTCTCGTATTGATCGGCCGCTTCCTCGAACCAGCCGTGATCGTTCAATTCGTTGGCGAAGTAATACATATCCCTGGGCAGGAATTCCTCGCCCTGCTCAAGCCGCCGCCGGTAAATCTGCAGATTCCGGTCGGTATATGCTTTGTCCTTCTTATGCGTGATGGCGATATCGCGTTGGACGATATTGCCTGCGACCTCCAAATACTCGTGCACGACGCCGATCCACTTAAACCCGCATGGCTCCTCCACCACATCATCCGCATCCAGCCACATGATGTAAGACTCGGTCGCTTTGCCGAAAGCATAGTTGCGAGCGGCGGCAAAGTCATCCACCCAATCGAAGTCATAGATGCGGCCGGTGAACCGGCCGGCAATTTCCTTCGTCCGGTCCGTCGAGCCGGTATCGACGATAATAATTTCGTCCGCGACCCCCTCGACCGACAGCAGACAGCGTTCCAAGGCCTCTTCCTCATTCCTTACGATCATGCAGAGACTTATTGTAATACCCGGATTCGGATCAGGCGATTTCGACCGTATATACCGGACGGCTCCATCCAGATCCGAATCGCGGTAGATGTGATATGCCGGATATCGGGTATCGACATATAATCCGAAGCCAAGCGCGGCTGCCCGTATACAGAAGTGCCGGTCTTCCCCCCAGAACGAGACGTTGGGCAGCCGCCGGAACCGGACGCCCTTCTCCATGGCCGCGCGGCTGATCAACGTGCAGGCTCCCAGCCCGCCGACTTCATAAACGCCCGGCTTCCGCATCTGCTTCAGGAAGGCTTGGGTCTGCCGGCTGGCTTCCTCATCGGCCAGCGGGGTCTGCCTGGAGTTGCGGATAAACGAGTATTCGTCTGTCATCCACACTTGCGGGAGCTCCACCGCTTCCTTCTGCCATTTCGTCCAAAATATATTGGAGATGATATCCTTTCCCGTATGAAATAAACGCTTCACCGTATTCGCATGGATAAGAAGATCCGAATCGATCAAGAACAACGCATCATAGCCCTCTTCAAGGGCATGCTCGATGATCCGGTCCTTCATCGCCGCTACCCGATCCACCAGCGCATCATTCCAGTAATGGGTCTGATCGTCCCGCACGTACGGCTGGCCATCCTTCTCGCTGACAATCGCCACCGCGCCTTCGTTCTGGACGCGAAACGCCTCCAGGAGCCCTCTCGCTTCCTCATCATCGTTGTCATCCAAGAACTAATATTCGACGAGCAGCCCCTCCGCATCTAATTCAGCGAGGGAATCGAGGAACAAACGCAAGATGGCGGGCTTCTGCTTGACGGGACTGGCGACCAGAATCCGCTGTCTTGCCCGGTCCGGACCTCCCGCCTGCTGCTTCTCCTGCTCCGAACCCAGCCCAAGCCGGCTATGGCATATTCCGACCGTCCTGTCGGTCGACCCTGTGTCGTCAACAATGATCTCGTCTACCGCGTCCTTCACGCTCTGCAAGCAGCGCGCGATCGAACGCTCTTCGTCGCGAACGATCATCCACAATGAAGGCTTTCCGGCCATACTGCGAATTGCCCCCCCCATTCCATAGGTTAATCCATTCTCTTACGCTTGTTTTTGTTTATACAAATAGCAGGCTTTCCACTGCTGGCGTTCGAACCGACGGGCGGCTCTGCCCCCCTCCCTTCGGGTTCATAGCGCTGCACAAACAACATCGTTTCGCCCGCAACCGCCGGGTACAGCTGGGCAACTGTGCGGAGTTTGGCAGCGAGAACGGATAGGTCCTCTTCCCTTCTTTTTAAGAAACGATCCATTGTATTCGCATGGCTTGGACAACTTGACTTCTGAAGCCAGACTTCCTTACCTTATGGATCTCCCACAGACAGGATGCCGCCCTCATTAACAGGGGCATTAATTGCCCCTCGTCACCGGCATTCCAGTCCACAATATGGATATAATCGATCAGGGCATTTTACAAGCGTATGCAGCGCGGTCTCATTCCTGACATGAATCGCCAAAGGCTCATGCCGGGTCCCTATGAGCTAGCTCTTAGAAACTGTGATCCGCTGCATCGTCAGAGAGCTGTTTCCTATCTGTTGGCACACACAAAATGGGGCTGCCCTTCGCCATTATGCCAGGACAGCCCTTCGTACCCGTATTCTGATGAACATGCAAGCGGAAACTCATGGTGAGAACCGCTATTTAATTCCGATAGCAATCCAGTTGAGGAGACCTTTCGGCTCGGGACTAATACGCGTCCGAACGATGGTTATTTGCACGCCAACGCTGGACTTCTCCTTAATAACCGCGTAGCAGGACGGATGATCCGTTGTTGCGACGAACGCGAACGTATCATTGGTAAACGGTTCGTCGAAAAATACGGTCACTTCACTCTGCTCACCTTGGCCCATAAAATCATACGAGACCAATCCAAACTGCTGTAATACAGAAGGCTTCGTTGTGCGGACAGGTGAGAAATCAAGCTTGCCAGCATCAATGCTTCCATCCTGCAAGCTGAAGGAACTGGCCATCGCGTCTGGTGCCAAATGATCGGATGTTATGGTTCCCGGCGCGATCTTGTCAGCGGTCACCGCACCTGCCGCGATTTTATCGGACGTGACCACACCTTCGGCCAAATGTTCTTCCGACACGCCTCCGAGCGGCAGCGACTGCTGCATGAGCAGACCTGGCGCCAACTTGTCGATCGTCACCGCGCCGTCACTCAGCGCTTCCGTACTTACCGCGCCTGCGGCCAGCTTCGCTCCCGTCACGGCTCCGTTGCTTAGTTCTCTCCAACTTACCGCACCTGCGGTTAACTTCGCGCTCGTCACCGAACCGTCGCTCAGCGCTTCTTCGCCTACTGCGCCTGCGGTTAACTTCGCGCTCGTCACCGACCTGTCGCTCAGCGCTTCCGCACCTACCGCGCCTGCGGCCAGCTTCGCGCTCGTCACCGAACCGTCGCTCAGCGCTTCCGCACCTACCGCGCCTGCTGCCAGCTTCGCGCTCGTCACTGACCCGTCGCTCAGCGCTTCCGCACCTAATGCGCCTGCTGCCAGCTTCGCGCTCGTCACCGAACCGTCGCTCAGCGCTTCCGCGCCTACCGCGCCTGCTGCCAACTTCGCGCTCGTCACTGACCCGTCGCTCAGCGCTTCCGCACCTACCGCGCCTGCTGCCAGCTTCGCGCTCGTTACCGAACCATCGCTCAGCGCTTCCGCACCTACCGAACCTGCTGCCAGCTTCGCGCTCGTCACTGACCCATCACTCAGCGCTTCCGCACCTAATGCACCTGCTGCCAGCTTCGCGCTCGTTACCGAACCATCGCTCAGCGCTTCCGCACCTACCGAACCTGCTGCCAGCTTCGCGCTCGTCACTGACCCATCACTCAGCGCTTCCGCACCTAATGCACCTGCTGCCAGCTTCGCGCTCGTTACCGAACCATCGCTCAGCGCTTCCGCACCTACCGAACCTGCTGCCAGCTTCGCGCTCGTCACCGAACCGTCGCTGAGCGCTTCTTCGCCAACTGCACCTGCAGCCAGCTTAGCTCTCGTCACTGACCCGTCGCTCAGCGCTTCCGCATTTACAGCACCTGCGGCCAGCTTCGCGCTCGTCACCGAACCGTCGCTGAGCGCTTCTTCGACTACTGCGCCTGCTGCCAGTTTCACGCTCGTCACCGAACCGTCGCTAAGCGCTTCTTCGACTACTGCACCTACAGCAAGCTTCGCGCTCGTCACTGACCCGTCGCTCAGTGCTTCCTCGACTACTGCACCTGCAGCAAGCTTCGCGCTCGTCACTGATCCATCGCTGAGTGATTCCTCGACTACTGCGCCTGCGGCCAGCTTCACGCTCGTCACCGAGCCGTCGCTCAGCGATTCCTCGACTACTGCGCCTGCTGCCAGCTTCGCGCTCGTCACCGAGCCGTCGTTCAACGCCGCTGCACCAACAGCGCCCATCGATAGCTTTGCGCTTGTCACCGCTCCGTCGCTCAACTCTCCCGAACTAACCGCGCCTGCTGCCAGTTTCACGCTCGTCACCGAACCGTCACTCAGCGCTTCTTCGCCAACTGCACCTGCAGCCAGTTTCACGCTTGTCACCGAACCGTCGCTCAGCGCTTCTTCGCCAACTGCACCTGCAGCCAGCTTCACGCTCGTCACTGACCCGTCGCTGAGTGCTTCCGCACCTACCGCGCCTGCAGCCAGCTTCACGCTCGTCACTGACCCGTCGCTGAGTGCTTCCGCGCCTACCGCGCCTGCTGCCAGCTTCGCGCTCGTCACCGAACCGTCGCTCAGCGCTTCCACGCCTACCGCGCCTGCGGCCAGCTTCGCGCTCGTTACCGAACCGTCACTCAGCGCTTCTTCGCCAACTGCACCTGCAGCCAGTTTCGCACTCGTCACTGATCCATCGCTCAGCGCTTCTTCGCCAACTGCATCTGCAGCCAGTTTCGCGCTCGTCACCGAGCCGTCGCTCAGCGCTTCCTCGACAACTGCGCCTGCAGCCAGCTTCACGCTCGTCACTGAACCGTCGCTGAGCGCTTCCTCAACTACTGCGCCTGCTGCCAGCTTCGCGCTCGTCACTGATCCATCGCTCAGCGCTTCCTCGACAACTGCGCCTGCAGCCAGCTTCACGCTCGTCACTGAACCGTCACTGAGCGCTTCCTCAACTACTGCGCCTGCTGCCAGCTTCGCTCTCGTCACTGATCCATCGCTCAGCGCTTCCTCGACTACTGCGCCTGTGGCCAGCTTTGCTCTCGTCACCGAGCCATCGCTCAGCGCTTCCTCGACTACTGCGCCTGCGGCCAGCTTCGCGCTCGTCACTGATCCGTCGTTCAGCGCCGCTGCACCAACAGCGCCCATCGATAGCTTTGCGCTCGTCACCGCTCCGTCGCTCAACTCTCCTGTACTAACCGCGCCCGCAGCCAGCTTCGCTCTCGTCACCGACCCGTTACTCAGCGCTTTCGCACCTACCGCGCCTGCAGCCAGCTTCGCTCCCGTAACCGACCCGTTGCTCAGCGCTTCCTCGCCTACCGCGCCTTCGGCCAGCTTCGTTCCCGTCACGGCTCCCTCGCTCAACGCTTCCTCACTCACCGCGCCTGCGGCCAGCTTCGCACTTGTCACCGAGCCGTTACTTAGCGTCTCCTCGCCTACTGCGCCTGCAGCCAGCTTCGCTCTCGTCACCGAACCGTCGTTCAGGGACTCCCCGCTTACCGCGCCTGCGGCCAGCTTCGCGCTCGTCACCGACCCGTCGCTCAGCGCTTCCTCGCCTACCGCGCCTGCGGCCAGCTTCGCGCTCGTCACCGAGCCATCGCTCAGCATTGCCTCGCCTACCGCGCCTGCAGCCAGCTTCGCGCTCGTTACCGCCCCGCTGCTCAGCGCTTCCTCGCTCACTGCGCCTGCAGCCAGCTTCGCGCTCGTTACCGCCCCGTTGCTCAGCGACTCCTCGCTTACCGCACCTGCAGCCAGCTTCGCGCTCGTTACCGACCGGTTGCTCAGCGCTTCCTCGCTCACCGCGCCTGCAGCCAGCTTTGCGCTCGTCACCGCTCCGTCGCTCAGCGATTCCTCGCTTACCGTACCTGCAGCCAGCTTCGCTCCCGTGACGGCTCCGTCACTCAACGCTTCTTCGCTTACCGCGCCTGCAGCCAGCTTCGCGGCCGTCACCGACCTGTCGCTCAATGCTTTCTCGCCTACCGCGCCTGCGGCCAGCTTCGCGCTTGTCACCGACCCGTCGCTCAACGACTCACTTACCGCGCCTGCGGCCAGCTTCGCGCTCGTCACCGAACCGTCGCTCAGCGATTCTTCGCTTACCGCACCGGCAGCCAGCTTCGCTCCCGTGACCGCTCCGTCACTCAGCGCCTCCTCGCCTACCGCGCCTGCGGCCAGCTTCGCAGCCGTCACCGCTCCGTCGATCAGCGCTTCCTCGCCTACCGAGTCTGCGGCCAGCTTCGCACTCGTCACCGCTCCGTCGGCAAGCGACATCTCACTTACCGCGCCTGCGGCCAACTTCGCGCTCGTCACCGATCCGTCTCTCAGCGTTATATCAGTTACCGCACCTAAGGCCAGCTTCGTGCTCGTCACCGATCCATTGCTCAGCGACTCCTCGATTACCGCACCTGCAGCCAGCTTCGCGCTCGTCACCGAACCGTCGCTCAGCGAGTCCTTGCCTACCGCACCTGCGGCCAGCTTCGCAGCTGTCACAGCTCCGTTGCTCAGCGCTTTCTCGCTTACCGCGCGTGCAGCCAGCTTCACTCCCGTTACAGCTCCGTCACTTAACGCTTCCTCGCTTACCGCGCCTACGGCCAGCTTCGCTCCCGTTACAGCTCCGTCACTTAACGCTTCCTCGCTTACTGCGCCTGCGGCCAGCTTCGCTCCCGTTACGGCTCCGTCGCTCAGCGCTTCCTCGCTTACCGCGCCCGCCACCAGCTTCACGCTCGTAACCGATCCGTTGCTCAGCGCTTCCTCGCTTACCGCGCCAGCGGCCAGCTTCGCACCCGTGACGGCTCCGTCACTCAACGCTTCCTCGCTTACCGCGCCTGCAGCCAGCTTCGCAGCCGTCACCGTGCCCTCGCCCAGCGTTCTAGCGCTGACGGCGCCCGTAGCCAGCTTCGCGCTCGTTATCGCGCCTGCGGCCAGCTTCGCACCTGTTACCGCACCGTCACTCAGCGCGTCCGTACCGACTGCACCTATCGCCAGTTTCGCGATCGTCACAGCTCCATCTCTCAGCGCTTCTGCATCTACTGCGCCGCTCGCCAGCTTCGCGCCAGTCACCGCACCATCGCTTAGCGCTTGCTCGCCTACCGCGCCCGTTGCCAGCTTCGCGCCTGTTACCACGCCATCGCTTAGCGCTTTTTCTCCTACTGCGCCGGCTGCCAGTTTGTCGGTCGTCACGGCGTTGCTGCTTAACGTTTTACTTTCAACGGAACCTGGAATAAGATGGGCGGTTGAAATGGAGCGAGGAGCGATTTTGCCAAGTGTAACAGCACCGGCTTCCAGCTGCACTTCACCTATGGCTCCTTCGCCGATCGACTCCGCCCGAACCGCGCCTTTCGCAAGATGAGCGGCAGTTATTGTGCCGGGTTTAATTTTGCTGCCATGCAAGATGCCATCGGGCGCTTTTTCGAAAGCCAATAATTCACCGGACAGATGCGCCTGCGTAATCGCGCCTTTACGGATATGGTAGCCTTGAATCGACTCCGATTTCAAATGTTTGCTGGCAACCGTCTCCAGCTGGATATGCTCACCGCTAACCGTCAAGGGCGCCAGCTTTGCAAACGTCACCGCTCCATCAGCAAGCTGCTCCGTATCCACCGCTCCTGCAGTCAAATGTGATTGATCCACGCTTTCAGGCTGCAGATGATTGCCGCCGACGGACAACTCGCCCAAATGGGTTTGACCGATTGCGCCTTCCGCCACATGGCTTGCGCCGACAGCTCCTTCCTGCAGGGCAGAAGCGCCTACAGAGCCTGCTTGCAGCTTCGAGCTGCCAACGCTGCCTTCTGCCAGCTTGTGGGAGGTGACGATTCCATCGCACAGATGCTCCTCATGAACGCTTTCCGGTGAAAGATGGATGCCGAGTACCGATTGAATGGCCAGGTGCTGACCTCCGACCGACTCATCCGCGAGATGCCTTCCGGCGACCGCGCCATCCGCGATTTTTCCGCCATTGACGGCGTTATCCGCAAGCGAGCTGCTTTCCACCGCACCCGTTGCAAAATGTTTCGCCAAAAGTATGCTTTCTCCCAGATGCTGAGCTTCGACCGCGCCTTCCGCCAGATGGATGCTATGCACCGCTCGCGGCGAAAGCTGCTTGCCTGATACCGCTTGTGCCGCCAGCTTCCCCCCCGTTACGCTGCCGTCGGCAAGCTTCACCGTTGTGACTGCCCAATCCGTCAGCTTATCGGTCGAAACGCTCTCCTGCGATAGTTTCAGTGAAGTGACCGCATGATCCGCCAAATGGTGGGAGTTCACGCTGCCTGCGCCGAGATGGCGTTCGTTGACGGCGCCTGCCGACAGATGGAGCGATTTGACAGCACCATCCTTCAGAGCAGCCGTATCGATTGCACCATTGGCGATATGCTCCGGTCCAATTAGGCCCGGCTGCAGATGCTTGGAGGCAATCGCCTCCGGCGAAACCGCCTCTTCGGACACAGATCCGGCCGATAGATGGAATGCACGGACAGCTTCCGGTGCAATTTTATCGAAGGTGATCGCCTCATCGGCCAAATGCCTCGTCTCCACCACATTTTCAGCCAGCTTATTGCCATTTACACTTGCTTCGGCAAGCTTGCTGTCAGTTACTGAAGCGTCTGCCAGCTGCTTCTCGCCGACCGAGGCTGCGCTGATGTGAGCCTGTCGAACAGCCTGCGCCTCCAGCTTTCGCCCGCTTACGGAACCGTCCTTCAAGTGTCCGGTCTGCACACTGCCTTCTGTCAAGTGTACCGATTTGATTATACCGGCGGTCAGATGGCGGCCTTCGATGCTGCCGTCGGCAATTTTCTCCGCACTGACGCTAAGCCTTCCCAGATGCCTTCGTTGAACGGCTTCATCCGCCAGCTTCGACCCTGTGATGCTTTGGTCGGCAATTTTGGAAGCCGTCACCGCATGATCGACCAGTTTGATCGTCGATACGGATAGATCAGCAATTTTGGGCGATGTTACCGTACCATCTATCAAATGCCGAGTTGCGATTTCATTATTTGCGACGTGCTCTCCGCCTACGGCCCCTTCCTTCAGCTGTGCTGAACCGACCGCCCCGTCCGCGAGCGCTTCCGTTCCTACGGATGCCGGCTTCAGTTCCCTTGCGCCTACCGCGCCTGCCGCCAAGTGGCCGGAGGTTATCTCTTCTGGGGCCAAATGCTTTCCCATCAGTACCCCGGCAGCCACATGTTCGGCCAGCAGAAGACCAGGCTTCAGATGAAGGGAATCGACCATTCCGAGACCGATTTTCTCACTCGTCACGACCTGGTCCCGCAGTTTGGAAGTCGTAACCGCCCCCTCGGCCAGCTTCGCGGTATTGACGGCTTCGTTGGCGATATTCTCTGAACGGATAGCCCCGCTCTTCACCTTGCTTGATGTAACCGACTGATCCTCCAGCAGGTCGTTCGTAATGATCAACGGCTTCAAATGCTTCGCTTCGATGGAGCCTTCGGCGAATTTATCTCCGCTGATCGTACGGTCGGCCAGTTTATTCGAGCCGATGCTGCCGTCGCGCAGCTTGTCGCTTGTAATCGAACGGTCCCGGATTTTCGATCCGGAAATAGCGTTTTTCGCCAAATGATCGCTAGTTATGGACTCCTGGGCAATCTTTGCTGAGGTTATAGCTCCATCGGCAATTTTAATACTCTCCACTGAAAAATCGGCAATCGTTTGTGTGCTGACCGCTCCGTTGCGCAGACGCGATGTATCGATGGCCCCCGGAGCGATTTTCTCCGTTAGCACTGCCTCGTCGGCGATATCGTCCGTATAGACGAACGGTTCAGGACGGTCCGGCATACGCCGCTCCGCCACAAGCTCTTCCTTGCTAGCTTGATCGATTTTCAACAACGGCTCCGGTTGATCCGCCATGCGGTCTTCCTTACTTGCTTGATCGTCTGCCAGCAATTCCTCAAGCTGCTCCGCTTCCTCGGATAGATCCGTCTCGGGTGCGATCAGCTCAGATGCTTCGGCATGCACATCAGATGCGAAATCCTCATCTTCTGCGCTCATTCTTGTTTCCGTTCCCGTTTCAAAAGTCATTTGCTCACTGTTTGTTCCTTCTTGGATAGAATCAATCAGTGCGGGTTCCACTTCGGCCAGTGCGGCTGTATTCACATGAACCAGCTTTTTGCCGCTTGGACGGACGGCCTCCATGATCGAAGACTCTCCGGGGGACGGCGTGGAAATGCTTGGTTTCTTCTTCACATCGTCAAGCCATTTCAACTCCGAAGCATTCGGATTATCTACATAGAATAACGGCTTTCGCCCTTTGGGGCTTTTCCCTTTCCTGCTCTTCGCCATAGCCCTCTCCTTCTTCCACCTGAAATGTCATAGGTATCATATGCATATACCCATGGGCCGGTCACTTGGAGAGTGAAGCTTTATGACAAAAGATATGATTGCAGTGCTATTCCCGCATCGTTTGAATGCCCTTGGAGAGGGTCGCCATATATAAATTCGTTCCATGCCAATCAATATCGGTAACAGGGACTCCCGCTTTAATGGAGAAGAGCGTTATTCGACCATTCAACGTTCCGAGCCGGAATAAGCCTTTGTCGGTGCAAACGTAGACAGCCTGTTCTTTCGTTGCAACTGCAAATACGAATATACCTCCGAATTGAACCGTTTCGAACCCGCCTCTGCCATTGCTTAATATGAGTTCACCCTTCTCCCCGGCACCGACCAAGCGATCGCGCTCCGCCGCCAGGCTCGTAACACCGATTCCCAGCTCAAATGTAGCCCACCGATCCGTCAAACGATCGTACATAGCAATGCCTTTGTCCAAGGCGATATATAAATATTGCGGCGTAAATAAGAAGTCGTACACGATAGCGTTCTCAAAGGCGGAATGCTTCCAATTCCCCTCCGTTTTGTAGATTAAACCATTCTGCGTGGCGGCAAATATGTATCCCCACTCTTCTTTAAATTGATAACAGGGCTGACTGATATCCGCATACTGCCAACGTTTTCGATGCAGACGGTACAGCCCATGACTTGTGCACGCATACATTCGTCCTTCAATAACTTGAAGCCGGTTCACGGTCGCCCCTTCCGGCAGTCCCTCCGACAGCTTGCTCCAATCCCCTTGCTCGGACATATGATAGACGCCTTGATCCAGCGACGCTGCGATAAGCGAACGATCCGCTTGAACTTTAACCGATGAAAAATGATTAGGCCGCGAACGCCAGTTCTTGAATGAATCGGGCAGCATACATGATTCAACTCCTTGCTCGTTTCGTGTAAGTTTCGGAAGCTCCGATACGACTATCATAGATGATAATGATTATCAACGTCAATTATACTTTCTGACCTGTACCCAATCAAGGGAGATTTCAGTTGTGAATAACGAAACGGCAGACTTGTCGGTCTGCCGTTTCAATCACCTGCTGGAGCTACCTTTAATATTGCTCCAGTTGATTACTCTATCATTTGCCTTTGAGCAGCATGCCATAATGATCCGATTCCCCGGCCGTGAGGAACAGCCTCCGCAATTGCCGCGGTGACGAAACGCTTGGCTTTCCCTGCAGCAGCTGGAACTGTATGTCCTTGGGCCAGAAAAGCGGCGATAGCCGAAGCCAAGGTACAGCCCGTTCCATGCGTGTGCCGCGTTATTATTCGCGGTGACCGCAATAGTAGATGCTCATGAAGTCCGCTTGCCGGCGATCCGACAAGCACATCTATAGCGTCACTGGATCCGCTGGATCCGCTGGATTCGCCCGGCAGGTGGCCTCCCTTGAGCAGCACATATTGCGGTCCGAGCAGGAGCAGACTCCTTGCTGCGTCTATCATATCGGCTGTTGTGCGAATCGTGTCAGCCGGAAGCTCAAGAAGCTCGCAGGCCTCGGGTATATTCGGCGTAACGATTGATGCTATAGGCAGCAGCTCCGACTTGAGAGACTCGATCGCCTCCCTGCGAAACAGTGCTGAACCGTCCTTGGCATACAATACCGGATCCACAACCAGCTGTGCAATGCCGCGGTCTTCCAATGTCTTGGCTACGATTCGGATAATAGCCGATTCGAGCAGCATGCCGGTCTTCACCACATCGGCTCCCATATCGTCGAGCACCGAGATGAGCTGGGTTTCTACAGCTTCCACCGATAGCGGAAATATCGCTTGAACGCCTAGACTGTTTTGAGCCGTAACCGCAGTAAGGGCCGTCATGCCGAATACGCCCAGCTCTTGACATGTTTTTAAGTCCGCTTGAATACCTGCGCCGCCGCCGGAATCAGACCCTGCGATTGTCAATACCCGTGGATGTGGATCTGATCGCAGCCGCTGCTGCCTGCCGCCCGCAATAGCCCGGCCGTCAGGATGCCCCCCGCTCATGATACGCCTCGTCTTGCTGCCATGTGGGCAAACCTGTCCGGAGCGAAAGGCGCCATTGGCATGACCGGTTGATGCCCATCCAGCAAATCTCCGACGATTGCGGCTGTAACCGGGCTTAGCAGAATCCCGTTCCGGTAATGCCCAGCCGCCAGAATGATGTCCGGCCTGCCGGGCAGCGGGCCGATGAGCGGCCAACCGTCACGCGTAGCCGGTCTTAGTCCGGCCCAGCTATGAATCGGGCTGCGCCCCTCCAGGAATGGCAACAGACGCGGACCAACGCGGACCAGCCGCTGGATTCCGCGTTCCGTGACGGATGTATCATAGCCGGCTACGTCTTCCGATGCGCCGCAAACGAGCGTCCCGTTATTTTTGCCGACCCAATAGGCCTGGCTGGAGAACACCATGTGACGTACTTCCCGGACCGGGACATCGAAGGCGCAAATTTGGCCGCGAATCGGATGAATCGGAATAGGAAAGCCGAACGTCTCGGCATATATGCACGCCCAAGCCCCCGCGCATACGACGAGCCGATCGCCAGTGAAGATCCCCGCTTCGGCAGTCTGCACCCGAATGCCGTTATGTTCATCGGAATCAGGTAATGTGATGGCGCCAGCGCGGTCGATCAGCTCCACGCCCAGCTTCCTGCAGGCTGACTCCAATGCCTGAACGAGCAGCGGGGCATAGACATGGCTCTCTTCAGGGCAGTATAGGGCGGCCTGTATTCCCGGGGTCAACGCCGGCTCGAGCCGCTGCAGCTCCGCTCCCTCAACCAGTTCAGCCTTCAAGCCGAAATCCCGCTGCCAAGCGAGCCTCGTCTGCAGCGGCAGCAGATCCGCCTCGTGCAGCGCGACAGTCAGGCTGCCGGTTGTCATGAGCTCCGCGGTCAAGCCGGATACCGATTCGATCTGGCGGAGCCATGCCGGATAGCGGCACAAGCTTTCAACACAAAGATGGAAGAACGGATCGGGCTGCTCCGGATTCTCCGTATAGGGTGCGAGCATGCCTGCGGCAGCACCGGATGCCTGCCCCCCGATTCCACTTGGCTCCACTACTGTTACGCGGGCTCCGCGCTGTGCCGCTTCGAATGCGCATGACAAGCCGATGATTCCACCACCGAGAACAACGACTTTCTCAGGCATGATTATCTGCTCCCTTCAGCGGTGGTAGAATTAGCCGCCATAGTCTGAGCTTTCATGGGCACAGATACCCCGGCTTCTTCGCTGCTGGCCGATGCGTACCTTCGTTTCGGTATGCGTCCCGCGCGATAAGCCATTCGTCCTGCCTCGACAGCCAGGCGCATGGCATGCGCCATCGCCACCGGATCGCCCGCTTTTGCAACCGGAGTGTTGACAAGAATGCCTGCCGCACCCAGCTCCATTGCCTGCACGGCATCAACGGCGGAGCCGATCCCTGCATCAACGATGATAGGCACGCCCGCCTCTTCAACGATAAGACCTATATTATACGGATTCAGAATGCCAAGCCCCGAGCCAATCGGTGACCCGCCCGGCATCACAGCAGCGGCCCCAGCTTCCTCTAATCTCTTGCAGCCTACCGGATCGTCGGACGTATACGACAGGACGACAAAACCTTCTGCCGCCAACCTCTCGGTTGCTTGTAACGTCTCGAGCGGGTCGGGCAACAGCGTGCGAGTGCTTGCGCTAATTTCCACCTTAATCCAGTCACCGAGACCTGCTGCCCGGGCGAGTCTCGCGATACGAACCGCCTCGTCGGCATTATTCGCACCGGATGTATTCGGCAGATACGTTAGTTCGCGCCCTCCGATATGCTGCAGGATGGAATCATCCTGGGCAAAGTCCAGATTGACGCGGCGAACCGCGAATGTGATCACCTCGGCAGCGGAAGCATCGAGCGCCATCTGCATAACGGCCGGGCTTGGGAAGCGCCCCGTTCCCAGAAAGAAGCGCGAGGACAGCCTTTTGCCGCCTATAATAAGCGGATCATAATCACCATAAGAATCCATTGCCGATTAACCTCCCCCTACAAAATGAACCATCTCCAGCGTCGCGCCATTCTCGATCTCCGCCTCACCCCATGCATCGCGTGCTAAAATCTGGCCGTTCAGCTCGACGACAATCCGTTTTCCTTCAAGGCCTAGCTGCTGCACCAGCTCGGTCACATGACGCGCAGATGTTTGCTCAGCACGTCCGTTCACCCGAATTTGTTTAAGATCGACTTGGCCGGGCTTGGACTGGTCCGACGCATGAATGGCTTGCAGGAATGACCGGCATTCATGTGCTGGATCGTCACTTCCGACAATGGCGGATACGGCGCATATGCGTGCTGCGCCTGCCGCTAGAACCTCATTGACGTTGCTGGTCGTGATGCCGCCGATTGCGACGAACGGAATCCGGATTCGCTGCGCCGCTTCCTGTACATAGGAGGTCGTTACCGCTTGTCTGCCAGGCTTCGTGCCCGTTGGGAACACCGGACCTACCCCAATGTAGTCGGCGCCATCGCGCTCTGCTCTTAGCGCCTGCTCGATGCTGTGCGTCGAGATGCCAATGATCCGATCAGCTCCCAGAATGCGGCGGGCCTCGGCGAGCGGCAGGTCATCCTGCCCCAGATGAACCCCGTCCGCATCCACGGCTAGAGCAATATCGATGTGATCATTAATGATCAGCGGCACATCATAATGCCGCGTCAACTTACGTAGTGCGTACGCCTGCGCCAGCACCTCCCGCTTCGTCATATCCTTTGCACGCAATTGTATGATATCTGCACCGCCCTGAAGCGTCTGCTCCATAACTGTCATTAAGCTCCTGCCCGGATGATAATTCACGCCGGTTATGACATAAAGGCGGAAATCCTTCCATTTGCTGCTCATCCTCTTTAGCTCCTCTCTTGCCCGCCAGCTCGATTAAGCCGGTTAGCGGTGATTGCAGCCTCCTCGATCCCCTGTACATAACGATCGCAAAGCGCTGCAGCCAGACTTGTATCCTGCGTTCCTTGAACAAGAATGCGTCCATCTGGAAATAGAACGAGCCGTTCGCCTTCTTGTACCTGTACCCGCACCAAGTAAGGATTGGAAGTTACCAGCAAGCCATGTGCGGCCATATACTGTTCAGCCATTGAGAGATCGATTGTTCGGCCCATCGAAACTTGAACGGTATCGCGGCCGCAAAGCATGGCGGTACGGATGGGGGAATCACGCTCGATGCTCTCGCCTAAATGCGCGGCAGCCTTACTGTCATCCGTTGGATGGGCGACTTCTGACGGAAGGTCTGCCTCTCTGCTTCGCTCCGCTCCCCTCGACTCCTCCCTGCTGCCCTCTGCCGCTGATCCATTGATGACCGTATCGCTTCCGCGAGTGGAATCCCATCTCTGCTTACGCTTCGCCATCTTACGAATAGTCAGCATTGAGACGGCTGATCTGCTGCAATAGGAGCAGCTTACAGAAGGCTTTGGCAGGTTTGATTCGAACAGCTGAAACGGCCACAAATCAGCAGATAGCCAAGTCCGGCGAAGCGCATCCCGTGACCCGGTCAGCCACTTGAGCGCCTCCGCCGCTTGCAGTGCGGCGATCCAGTCCACGATCGGAGAGATGACGCCGATCGTCTCACAGGTCTCACCCGCTTCGCCTTCCTCCGCCCCTCCGATTAAGCAGCGCAGGCAGGCCGTTTCCCCGGGAATAAGCGTCGCGCTCATCCCCTGCGACCCCGCGATTCCTCCATACAGCAGCGGAATTCCACTTTGGAAGCAGCAGTCGCTCAACGCAAGGCGGGTCTGCACATTGTCCGTCCCATCCAGCACCAGCATGATGCCTTTAGTCAGCTTCGCGGCGTTCCGCGCCGTGACGTCGACGACATGCGGTTCAATGTTCACATCGCTGTTTATCCGGCGTAATTTATTCGACGCCGCGACCGCCTTCGGAAGCGCAGCAAGAGCATCTTCTTCGTCGAAAAGCATTTGCCGCTGCAAATTGCTGGGCTCCACATAATCCCGGTCCGCAAGCCGTACCGTTCCGACGCCTGCGCGTACCATATGCTGTGCAAGCGATGCGCCGAGAGCGCCGCAGCCCACGATAAGGATGGCTGCTTCCCGTAGCCGATCCTGGCCTGCCTGGCCGATGGGTGTGAAGCGTGTTTGCCGTGAATAGCGGTCCTTCCATTGATCGTCGTTATGCATAAATCGAGCTGCCCGCCGCTTTGAACGCATCCGACTTCTCTTTCATGCCCGCATCAATCGCTTCCTGCGTTTCAAGTCCGTGCTCGGCCGCATAATCGCGAATATCCTGCGTGATGCGCATACTGCAAAATTTCGGACCGCACATGGAGCAGAAATGCGCCGATTTCGCCGCTTCGGCCGGCAGCGTCTCGTCATGGTAGGACATCGCCCGTTCCGGATCGAGCGACAGGTGGAACTGGTCACGCCAGCGGAATTCGAAGCGCGCCTTGGACAGCGCATCGTCACGCATCCGGGCCCGCGGATGGCCTTTGGCCAAATCGGCCGCATGGGCTGCGATTTTGTATGTAATAACGCCTTCCTTCACATCCTCCTTATTCGGGAGACCCAGATGCTCCTTCGGCGTGACATAGCACAGCATCGCCGTGCCGAACCAGCCAATCATTGCCGCGCCGATCGCGGATGTAATATGGTCGTAGCCGGGCGCTATATCCGTTGTCAGCGGGCCAAGTGTGTAGAATGGCGCTTCCTGGCACACCTCCAGCTGGCGGTCCATATTTTCCTTGATCAAATGCATCGGCACATGACCCGGTCCTTCGATCATGACTTGGACGTCATGCTTCCAAGCGATCTTCGTCAGTTCCCCTAGCGTATCCAGCTCGCCGAATTGCGCTTCATCATTGGCATCGGCAATCGAACCCGGACGCAAGCCGTCTCCGAGCGAGAAGGCCACATCGTACCGCTTCATAATTTCGCAGATCTCTTCAAAGTGCGTGTACAGGAAATTTTCCCGGTGATGCGCAAGGCACCAAGCCGCCATAATGGAGCCGCCGCGGGAGACGATACCCGTGACGCGCTTGGCCGTCAATGGGATGTAGCGCAGCAGCACACCTGCATGAATCGTGAAATAGTCGACGCCTTGCTCCGCCTGTTCGATCAGCGTATCCCGGAATACTTCCCAGCTTAAGTCCTCGGCTTTGCCATCGACCTTCTCAAGCGCTTGATAGATGGGCACCGTTCCTACCGGAACCGGCGAGTTCCGCACAATCCATTCACGCGTCGTGTGAATGTTTTTCCCGGTGGATAAATCCATAATGGTGTCGGCGCCCCAGCGCGTCGCCCATGTCATCTTCTCCACTTCCTCTTCGATCGAGGAAGCAACCGCAGAATTGCCGATATTGGCATTGATTTTCACATGAAAATGCCGGCCGATAATCATCGGCTCACTTTCGGGATGGTTGATGTTGGACGGAATAATAGCGCGTCCTGCAGCCACCTCGCCCATCACGAATTCCGGCGTCATCCCTTCACGGATCGCGATATATTCCATCTCAGGCGTCACAATGCCGTTGCGGGCATAATGGAGCTGGGTCACATTACGACCCGGCTTAGCCCGGAGCGGACGCCGGTTCAAGCCTGGAAACAGCTCTGCACCGCGCTTCACAGCCGTCTCCTCGGTATTGAAGCCGTTATCCTGCGGCTTAATAACCCGGCCCTCGTAGGCCTCGACATCTCCGCGTTCATCGATCCAGGCGCGCCTTAGGCTAGGGAGCCCGCGCCGAACATCGGACTGGTAAGCGGGATCCGTATAAGGTCCGCTCGCGTCATAGACCCGGATCGGTTCATTCGGCTGTTCCATCCCTTTTACCGAGCTAGGCGTTAGTTCAATTTCCCGCATCGGTACGCGCAGATCGGCACGGCTACCTTCGACATACACTTTGCGGCTGCCCGGCAGGGGCGTAGTTAGTATCGGCATATTAAAAAACCTCCTAGGATTATGGTGGAAAATCCCTAGGAGGCCATGGAGTTGTGGGTATAGAAACAGCAGTACGACCTTGCGTGATCACGATAACGGCGGCAAGTGAAGCTCCAGCTTCCCCTTCGTCAATCGAATCTCCCGCTAGAGCACACTATCGACGTTGCTTCTTCAGCGGGGCAGCAAAAAAACCGCCCCGGCGAAGGAGCGGTCAGTAGACGCGGTCTATCCCGAACTCGCAGCTAAGCAGCTGCCGTTCGGACAAGAGGTGGAATCCGAATGCGGCCGTAAGCCGTATTCATTCCGCACACCCCTTGTGTCGCATGCACATTCCCACTTTCCTACGCTGGCATGACCCAGATCAGGTTCTAAGGGACCAAGGCAACTCGTGCCTAATCTCAGCCCATGCGGGCGCCCCTAGTGGATTTCCTGGTACGACTATACCCCTCGCAAGTAAAATTTGTCAACCCTTATAGTGCAGGACTGGCTCATTACTGTCTTCGATGCACCCCGAACGTGCTGTTCACATTGGCAGCGACCGACACGGTGACCGGAACGGATTTCACCGTCCCATTGCTGTAGACAGCCGTGAAAATAAAGGTGATTTCTCCATCCGGCAGCTGCTCGAAGCTCTCGTCCCACAGGTCTCCCGTCCAGTTCAAGGCACCCGCTTCGCTATCCGTTAGCTCGACGCTGAAGCCGCCCATTGCGACCTCTACACGCAGCGCTTTCGTTGCCGTACCTGTGGCCGTTGTCTGGGCCGCCAGCATAAACCGTTCACCCGCCCAATAGACATCATAGCCCCTCGGGCTCTCTTCGTTACCGCTGCTCTTCAGGTTATACTCCTTACGGCGTTCGTTCCATAAGTCCGTATGCTTGATCTGGCCTGCAACCGTAAGCGGCAGGACTCGTATGTCTTTATGGACGACAACGGCTGGAGCCTTGCCGTCGGATACGGTAAGCTCCACTTGATAAATGCCGGTTTTGACGCCTTTGAAGCTAGGGCCTTCCGTCCTGTAAGGCGCATTCGAAGTCTTCGAATCCGTCTGCACCTCTCCTGCGGGGCTTGTTATTCGATACTGGACGTTAAGGGGATCCAGATCCGGATCATCAATGAGCTGCGTGAGTTGGATCATATCGCCTTCGTATACCGGCTTTGGCGACCAATCAAAATCAGCGGTCGGAGGTTGATTCGTCTCGATGTAGAAGAACTTCGGATTGCTCCATTCACTCCAATCGTAGCCATCGTATGCCCTGACCATAACGAAGAGATTAACCATCTCCGGAAGATCCTCGAGCACCTCCCAAGTTAACGCGCTGCCATTCACAACGCCCGATTCCTGCTCTAATATCCCGCCATACCGGTAGACGCGCACCTGATACTTCTTCATTGCATCCCCATCACCGTCTGTGTACATCCATAGGAAAGCGGGTCTTACTACCGTGACTTTCTCAGGTTTAAGCTGATCAGCGCTGCTCGGATACGTCACTTGAGCAATCGGAATCCGGTTTACGATCTCAATCGTATCGATTGCTTGATCGGATTGCCCTAGCTTGTCTTCGACGACTTGCCGGATCTGGAACGTACCCATCGTATTAAAGGTTTTCTTCCAGCTCGTCCGTGCGCTGCTCTGCAGCGTCTCATAACCTCCGGCAGTCAAATTACGCATGTAATACTGATGCGGAAGATTCTCCCGGGATCCATCTTCTTTATCACTCGCGGTAGAATTGATCGTGACCTCTACGTTCCGGTATGTCTTCTTGTGGCTGAGTGTAAATCCAGCTTTCGGAGGATCATCCGGCTGCGGTATCATCGTTACATTAATCTTCTTCTCCAGGAAGGGACTCCAAGCATCGTATTCATCCTTAACGGCCAAGCCAACCGTATATCCTCCCTTCTCTTCCGGGGTTACCAGCTTCTGCTCCACCGTCAAGCCGGAAGGCGTAATATAGTAAAATTTCTTCTGCAGCACACCCTTGGTAGCCAAATAGTCGATACCGGTCGCTTCAGTCGAATAGTTGGTTGCGCTTAAGTAGCGATCCAAGTCGCGGCTTCGGTCGGTCCATTTGATCGTGTAATCCGGATTGAAGCCGAGATCATAGTCCGCGATCGGTGCGCGGTGAACGATTAGCTGCCGTGCTGCGCGGTTGGAATCCTTCCGGTATGGATCAAATTGTGCAGCCGGGTGCAGATAGTCTGGGTTGGGATCGTCCATCGTGTCATAATTCACTTGATAGAGACCAACCTTATCCATGACCATCTTTGGATCCCGATACGTTTTTCCATCATGAATCGATACGCCTGATTTTCCATCTCCGGCATCCAAGAACTTCTGAGAGAGCTGATCATAACGCCAATTCGTCTTCTCCACGATCATCGGGTCATTCTCCGTGTCCTGATTCAGAATCGAATAGATCATAGGTTGACCTACGATGGCTATTCCTTGGAGCTTGGCGGATGAGCTTATTGGCGTTAAGTCAGAGTAAGCCATGTTCGTGAACTCTGTCCAAGGTATTTCGGAATATGGGCCGAATAGTCCCTTGTCGTACGTCTCATCCCTGATATCGATAAGAGGCACACCATTGATGTAAGCCTTTATTTGACCATCTAAAACCTGTACCTTAACGGGATAGAAGGTTTTCTTGTTTATCGGATATGCGGCTTCACTAAGCACCGAGCGCACACCATTAACGACCTTGACTAGCCTGATCCCTTTAACATTCATCTCAACCCTGTACATATTCCTGTTATCCTGAGCGTGGAAGGAATATCCGGAATACCTGCCAGCAGTCGAATACGGATACTCATTAAACCGGATTTTGAAATTAAGCTGAATATTCGTAAAGTCTTTGCTGTTTAGCAGCTGCTGCTGCGTAACCAGCTTTACGTTACTGTAATCGATGCCGCTAGTAATGATGACGCTAGAAGTGCTTCGACCGCATGATGAACCGTCGCTGTACGTACAATACACGGTTTGGGAGTAGACCAGCTGTCCATCGCCAACGCTTATCCAACGGTTAACGCTGCTTCCAGACGAGCTATCTCTCCACATGGTGGTGAGGTCGTGGAGCTGGGAGATCGCTCCCGTTTCGATTTTGATTTTGAATACCTTCTTGTTAGAGATGTAGTAAGCATAGCCAGCCGCGTCTGCTTTGGTCATATCCGGTATATTCCCTGTGGCAACCACTGGCATCGTCCAGACCTGAGAAGGTACGCCTGACGATGAAATTCGATAAGCCGTTAGCTTGATGTTGTCGGTCATGACGACGACATCTTTAAACATAAGGGTTACGCGTTTACTTCCTAACATTTCACCAGTCAATAACCCCGTCGCCGTGCTGTACACATTCCCCGTATCGCTTATCGTGAATTTTCCGTCTCGGGTAGGCGTATAAACCCCACTCGGAATATTCGGTACAGAAGATAGCGTGTAACTCTTACTATCAAACTTGTAATACCCGCTAGGGTGAGGGGCAGGATTAGTAAGATAGCCGTGATAGGTCATAGAAGCATCGGGAGCCTTACTGATGAGACTGCCCACTCTGCTGTCGACTGTTTGACTTGTTCCGATAACAGCCCCCGACGCCCAGTCGCCTGTGACAAGGTTATATTTACCGCCCGTACCGTTAGTCGTAGTCATAATGCCGTAAGCCGAGCTAAAAGAATTTGATGCAGAGTATTCGACCGTATTGACCTTAGTAGCTGTTCCTGTGACCCCCGTCCATGTTATGAAATTTTCCCATGTGTATACGAAAGGCTCGTAAAAGTCATAACCATCTTTAATACCTGTTTTTCTGGATACATATACCAAGTCGTTTATTGCATCGTAACCCGTTACTCTCTCGTTTATTCGGTAATTACCGCCCCCCCAAATACTGGCTTGTCCTGTCGCGGGCGGATCCGCTTGCTTATACAACCAGTACTTAGCGCTTCTTAACGTTTCATACTGCATAGCATCTTCGAACACGATGTTATAACCGTCTTTGAAGTAAACATTCGCACCGTTATAACTGTATCCGCCGGGCAGTATCACACGTGGCTTATAGTCGTGACTTGGTCCGATTACGTCAAGATAATTATTGCCTCTAATATGTTCAGGACTATGGGCCAGCGCTCCTGTTACAGGGTTAGCTCCCCAGCTTTTTGTCCTCTCCCCGCCTAAATCGTAGTTCTTCCACCCTTCCAGATTGACCATGTTGGAAGCGTACAGAGGGATTGAAGGAATAACTATGGGCTCCTTACTTTCGGTCGAAATATCAAATGATACCGTAGGGCTATCATTCACAACTTCAAAGATCCACGATTGCTGCGCTTCTTTGCCCCAATCTTCCTTGAGATAGATATGGAACTCATAGATACCGACACGATTAGGAGTTAGCTTGAAATTACGGTTACTATCCAGCTCGATTGGAATCATGGTCTCATCGTCAAAGTCTCCGTCATTATCAGAGTCATAACGGTAGGAAAAATCCTTGACCTCTATTACGTCCTGATCCGGCGAATACGAGCGTTCTTTAAACACCATCTCTACATTCCGGATTGAAGGAGTCGTGAATTCCAATTGAGGTATTGGAGGCAAGTCCGGCTTAACGTTAATAATATGCGTTGCAGGAGCTAACGATTTTAAGCCTGCCGAATCATATACGCTCAAGGTGACCGTTTCCGTCCCTACGGTGTCATATACGTTTTTCCGATTGGTCCACTCATCGCGGCTATGATTGATTTCTCTTTTCATTGGACTATAGCTTCGAGAGGAATTCAATGGAATTTTCAGAGGACGGCCTTCGGTGACCTCGTTGGATGCATCGATGATAGGAACGGGATTTTCAGGCACAACGTTAATATAAGTAGTTGCTGTGCTTGTTGCTCCAAATTTATCCCTCATCTTCGCTTTAACGGGGTGATTACCGAGCGTATCCATAAGAACACCATGATACCCATCCGTATATTTCGAGTTCTGATATTTAGACGGAATTTGCTTCGCCCACTCCGAACTTTCTGAAAAATCAAAATATTCAAAATACATTACGTCGCCATCCGGATCAAATGGAGTCGGTACCGACGGATCATCGATATAGATAAGATCCATCGTGGTGCCTACGACAACTTCATACACTGGTATGGTTCGAAGACCTTCGTAAGGATGAACATAACCGATTTTGAATTGAGGCGGGCTGTTGCCAACGGGTCCCAGCACCTCTAAAGGCTTGGGTCCAATCCAATCACTCTCTCCGCATTCTGCAACGATTTTCATCCGCACATCATGCATACCGATTCCCAGGGAGTAAGGATAGTTGGATTCCGTGAAATTGAAGTCCGTCGTCGATCCGTAAATCCTGGGCGTCTCCGATGTTATCCCATCGCGCGATATTTCAAAATAGTGATATTGGTAGCTGCATCCGGTTACTACGATGTTCTTCGGATGGAGTTTAAACGGCTCGCGATAATTGATCTTATCTTTGATGATGTCGAAATCGCCAATAATGCTGACGGTCGTTTTTTGATAGAAGAAAGTCACATATGCTGCCTTTTTCGTTGAAGTTAAACTGGCTGTCTCATTCGTACTCCCCGTGGTGTATGAGCCGTCTACGTATGATGTATACGATAGATTGCTTCCTAGAATCGTGCCTAGCGCAGCATCGGCACTTACCTTCTTTGTTCCAGGGAGCGGGCTGACAATGACATTTTCTTCTCTTGCGTTTGTGTATGAACCCGATGGGGATGTTTTGACCATATGCCTTACTTTAATGACTCCGTCCGATGACGAGATTGGTTTCTCATCATAATACAGATAGACCGTGTATGCTGGAAAACTCCCATTGTATACGAAATTCATTGGAGAAGGATTTCCACTCACAATGGATCCAGATGGCGGATCGGTTGTTTTAGAGGACTTATGTCCATAGTAGGTATACTGGGCATGAGCAGCAGGCGCTGCGCTATATGTACTTCCTACCGTTAAATTTTCGATTTTATCCGGAAACATCGAACTTAAGCTAGATCCATCTTTCTTATAATGTTTAACGATAAATTTGGATTGGCCGCCGCCATTACCTGTCTCCTCATAGTATAAATTCAGATAGTAGGTGTCATACGTCCCGTCATATGTGAAGGTCGGAGGATTGCCAGTTAAGATTGAACCGCCGCTTGGAGAAGAAGTTACGCTTTTCTTATAGCCGACGTACGTATAATTCGCATTCGTGGCTGGCGTTATGGGAACCGTGGAGCCAACCTGGATGGACTTCGATTGATTCGAAAATGCACTATCAATCGAAGTCCCATCTGTCTTAAAATGTCTGACTTCTAAAAATCCGTCTAGTTCGAATTCGAAGACGATAGGGAAAAAGTAGCGATAAGCTTTTACATTAGGTGAATAATCACCAGGTTCAATAATACTTAGTGGAGTAGGAGCATTCAATATACCATCCATCTTAGTATTAAATGTGATTGAAGAAGTACCTACCCCAGTCTTACCACCGCTGGGTATGTTTGGTGATGAAGAGCTTCCTACATACGGCGCGTATGAAAAATATTGTTCTGAGTTTCGGGATTCATTAAACAATGAACCGTCCGAACTACTGTTAAATGCTCGGACATTAATATCGCGGACTGATCTCCCTGGAAAACTAAAGCTGTAATCCCAACTAATATTAACATTGTCTCCTGGGGATTTAGTTGTCCACTCCCCTGCAGAATTACTCCAAATATCGTAAGACATGAATCCTACAGCAAATCTTTTTGTTGGTGGTTTTCCATTTTGCTTTACAGGAGTAATCATTGAGTTACTACCCATGTTGGGAGTTGCAGCATCAACGGTATGGATAGGAATTAAACCAAGCAATCCACCTCCAATAACCACAAAAATCAGTAATAACGAAATGACTTTTAGTATATTCCCCCTAGTCAAGAGTTTCTACCTCCAATTTGATGCAAGAATAAGGAGACTAGGATATTCAGTATGTATGTAGATGTTTTTAATATCTCCTATCTTCAAATTAGCGTAATTTTTGTCGTCATAATAATGGAAATCTGTTATTGAAACAACCGGATAGTAATGAATTCTTAAGTCTTTCTCCAAATCCACACGCATATTCATTATTGAAGATCTCAATAGAAGATTGTTTTGACCCATAAAATAAATCGGAGTAACCATTATACCTTTATCAGTTGTGGTAGCTTTTATATACTGATCTCCGTGATTATCATTCGCTAGATCATATCTAAAATAAGTCCTTCCCTCTGACGTTTTAAATGGAAATATTGAGTCTGTAATAACAATAGCAGCATCTCTTTTTTCTCCATTTAGTTCCAGCAAATATTCATTCCCTTTAAAGTATTTACTATAAGGAGTTAACGGAACAGCCTTAGGTGCCACATCCTCCAGCATAGGCACATTCTTATGCCCTACCCAAACAAACTTCGTAATACTATCCCACTCGACTGCAACACCAAGTCCACCAACTACTTGGATCGGCACCAGTGTTCTGCCGTTCTCCGCTATTACCGCAGCATTGAGCGTAACCGTCTTACCGTTTACGGTAGCCACTTTCGAGCCAATCGTCACGTTCGCTACGTTAGAGCCTCTCTTAATATGGATATTCTTATTATTGTTGCTTATCGTAATTTCAGATCCGATCTTCTCTCCGATAAACCGAATCGGTACGAGTACTGCACCTTCGACTACTTTTGGCTTCACATCGGATGCTACCTGGCGTGCGTTATACAGTACTTTGACCGGCATATCCGAGCTTACGATCTTCCTTTCTGATTTTGCCGCTTCTCCTGCTGAAGGAACTACCGTTATCGCGGATGCCAGCACACTCAAGGCAACCAGCATTTTCAATTTATTCTTCCATTTCAATACTTTCTTCATTTTCTTATTCCCCCTGCTAATAGTTTTTCAGTGGATTTCACTCTATAATGCAGCTGACCAAGCCTTGCCTCTCACATCTGAGCAACAACATATATTATCGTAATTACTTCTGCCAGTGTTTAGCATATCCTACCACCTTTCGCTATCTTTCGACGATATTTACAGCAAAAAAGCACCTGCTTGCAAGCTGAAATTCAGCCTGCAAACAGGTGCTTCCTGTCTTAAGTCCTCGAAATCCCGTATTCATTACCCCCATCATACTTTATCTACTTCCAAAGAATCAAGCTTAAATTACAATATTCTCCTGTCCGATTATCCTATAAAATCCCGCTTCCACGCAGCAGCGTTAGCCATTGCTCCGCCGTATGATGCCATGTGAAGCGCTGCTCTACTCGCTCCCTGCTCAGCATCCCCATAGACGAACGGAGCATGTCATCTCGGAGGAGTGAGAGGATCCGGCTGCGCATTTCCGTCTCAACATGAGAGGGATCAACCAGAAAACCGGTAACACCATCCTCGATAATTTCTTTCATACCGCCTGAACGCGTTGCAACGACCGGCAGCCCACACGCCATGGCCTCTACATTCACGAGCCCGAATGCTTCCCGACTGCTCGAAGGCACGACGGCCACGTCCGCTCCGAGAAACCAGTCCGGCACATCCGAATACGGTACGTATGGCACGAACTGCACATGTCCCTGCAGACTCTTGCCCAATCGATGGAGCTCGCGCACGTAAGCTGTCGTTCGCTTCGATCCGTAGAACGCCCCGCCGACGACAACAAGCAGTACAGACGGATGCTCCTTCATCAGCTCAGGCATAAGATGCAGCAGGTGATGAACACCTTTCATCGGAATGAGCCGCCCCATAAAAAGAACGACATCACGGCCGCTCCACCCGCGCGCGAACCGAAGCTGCTCACGCTTATAAGCTCCTTCCATCGAGAACTGAGATATAAACCGGTCCGTATCCACGCCGGGATATACGACGTTGACCTTATGTGCGCAGCTCGGCACACGTCTTGAGACGACATCTCGCAGGAATTCACTGTTCACAATTATCCGCTCCGCTAGGCGAAAGCTGCGGGAGAGCATGGACGGCGGAATCGCCTTCTTTCCAATAAAGGTCGTCGAGTGCAAATTCAGCCAAATTCTCCCCTGCGGGCGCATCCGCTTCAACCGCAGGACGGTTCGCGGCCGATTCTCTACTTCAGTCACATCGGGCGCATAGCGACGTATCGCTTGCCCGACATTACGCACATATTTCAGCTTGTCGACAGCCGGATAACGCACGCATTTCGCTCCCTTTAACATCCCTCTCCTTGGGAGAGCGCGGCCCGTTCGACCGTAGATGCAAGCTTCGACCGCAGGTACGAGCAGCGGCACGAGCTTCTCCACGACCCGCTCCACGGAACTGCTGTTCGGTGAAGGCAGCGGAAAAGCTCCCGGTGTGACGAACGCGATTTTCGGACGCGCCATCGACAACCAGCCCCTTTCTGAATAAGCTTGTTATCTCCAGCATACGCTGCTCAACGAGTTCGGACACGGCGTCTTCCCACTGCCCGGACAACAGATGAATCGGCCTAACCTACCTCCAGGGCAGTTGGCTTAACCCCGCTACATTGTCCGTCCGTACCTCATGCTCTCATACAGTCTGCACAAGCCATACATACCGATATATGCACCACTCAGAAGAAAAACGGTACTGAGCAGCACCTCATGAACCTGCGTCATGAATACCGTATCGTCGACCAGCACGCGAATGACGGTTCGCGATATCTCCACGGCAAAGCCACAATAGGCGACCAGCCCAACGCCATCCACGATAAGCTGCCAAGGCCGCCCGATCCCTCGCAGCCAATACATGAAACCGGATCCCACAAGCAAGCCCGCCACAAGAAAGACTGTCATTTCTCATCACCTCTCCTACAAGCATCGGCTTCCCGCAGCCGCGACAAACCTCGAGCCCTCAAACAAAGATGGTCTCTTCCGGGTACAGACTCTATCGGAGGTTGGTACGATTTTCACGGAATGCTGCCTTTGCTAGATCTGGACCGTTTCCAGGCTGGAAATGAAGTCTATTGATAAAAATGTCCTGATATGTCAAACTAATTCGAAAGACCAGAGTGCTGGCTTCAATCTTGAAAGGACGTGAACAACAGGCATGACCAGATGGCTGCTTCGATCGATGACTGAGCTCAGCTCGCGAAAGTGGATTTCCAAGCTGACCGGCCGTTTTGCGCAATCGCCAGCAAGCCGGCGTTTTATACCGAAATTCGCGAACATGTACGGCATCCGTATAGAAGAAGCCGAGAAAAGGCTGGACGAATATAGGACTTTAAACGAATTTTTCACACGACGGCTGAAGGCGGGCATCCGCACGATCGACGACGGGACAACCGCTCTAGTCAGTCCGGTTGACGCTCTTATTACCGGAGCCGGTCCAATCGATTCAGGTACGATAATGAACGTCAAAGGGCAGGACTATACGGTGGATGAATTGCTCAACCACTCCCCGCGCACCGAGAATTATAAAGATGGCTATTACATCGTCCTTTACTTGAGCCCGACCGACTATCATCGCATTCATACGCCAGTTGAAGGCATGATTGTGGAACGCGAGCATGTGCCGGGCAGAGTGTATCCGGTGAATGAATTCGGCCTCCGCCATATGCGCCGCGTATTGAGCCGGAACGAACGCCTCATTACGTATATCCATCATACGGCTGGAGAGACTGCCGTCGTCAAAGTGGGCGCCATGAACGTAAGCAGCATTAAGTATGTAGAACCGCGCCATGACAAAGTGACCAAAGGCCAAGAACTGGCTTACTTCGAATTCGGCTCCACCGTCGTATTGCTTACCCAAGACGACACCTTCTTCCCCCGTACCGACCTGAAGCCAGGACTAAAGGTGCGGATGGGTGAGCGGCTCGGTACTCTAATGGAAGACAATTAAACGTCAATCAACCACAACAATAAGCGCTGGACAAGCTGTTACATCGAGAGTCGATGCACAGCCCTGCCAGCGCTTTTTCATATCATGATTTAGTAGCCAAACAGCTTCAGGGCGGCGGTCTCGATCCTACTCACACCCTCCTCAATTTGGGATTCCGTCAAATGCGCAAACCCGAAGAGTGCGCACTCACCTTCACTTTTCCCGTTAAGCCAATACCGCTTGCCATCCGACCACCTGACGCCAGCTTCGCTGCAGACAGCTTTAAGCCGCTCATAATCCGCGGGTTCGCCCAGCCATTTCGCATACATATGCAGCCCTGCATCCGTATCGACGAACTGAAACAACTTTCCGAGCTTGCTGCCCGCTGCCTCGCGCAAATCGTTCAACCGCCTGCCGCATATGCGGCGCATCCGGCGCAAATGCCGCTCATAACCGCCTCCTGCAATGAAGGCTGCAAGCGCCCGCTGCTCAATCAAGCCGGACGGCATCGGCTCGAATAGCATTTTTGCGCGGCGAAACAGCTCGGTTAGCGCCTTCGGCAGCAGGGTATAGCCAATTCGCAGCTCACCAAGCATCGTCTTCGAGAAGGTACCCACATAGATGACACGATCCTCGCGGTCCAGCGCCTTCAGAGGCTCAACAGGCCGGACTCTCCAGCGGAAGGTGCTGTCGTAATCATCCTCGATAATAACCGCGCCTCTCCGGTTCGCCCATTCCAGAAGTTCCTTGCGGCGTTCGGCGGATAGTACGGCTCCGGTTGGAAATTGTCTCGTCGGTGTAACAAACAGCAGCTTAGCCTGCCAATCTGCAGGAACGATCCCTCTCTCATCTACGTCTGCAGTGATAATGCGGCCGCCTGCGGCTTGTACGGCTCTCGCGATGCCCGGATACGTTGGATTCTCGAGCACTACCCCATCGCCAGGCGATACGAGCAGCATGGCAAGCAGCGCAATAGCCTGCATGGAGCCATTGGTTATGATGAGCTGAGAGGCGTCAGCGTGAATCCCGCGCTCCCTTGCAAGCTCGCGTGCGATCGCTTCACTTAAGGGTCGATATTCACCCGTAGGCTGCTCATGCTGTGGACGGATCGTCTCCCTCATCTCCGCATACATGACCTTCTTCCACTCTTCCGCCGGAAACAGCTCGGGAACCGAGGAAGTGACTTCGTAATCGATCACATCCGCCTCCAGGATCAACGTGTCCTGATATCCTGCGTTAGCAACTCCAACATGACTTCCCTGTACCGGCTCAAGCCGCATCGCCCACTCCGATACCGCTATGTCGGCTGACCTGCAGTCCTGAGCGGCAGTTGTTCCCGTAGCTGTATGTTCGGCATGAGTCCCTAGTTCTGCCGGATGATAACAAACGAAGGTCCCGCTGCCGCCTTCCATGCGTACGAAGCCTTCTGCATACAGCATGTCGTAGGCCTGTGTCGCGACGCCGCGAGATACATCACACAGCTCCGCAAGCTTCCGGCTTGGCGGCAGCTTCGTACCCGCGGTCAGTTCGCCATTGACGATACCCTCACGCAGTGAACGGTACAAGGCCTCGGTCTTCCTCCCATGCTCTCCAAGATACCGATTATAGGCCAAGATCACGTCCATCAAGCATCACCGTCCAAATCAAGTCTCGTAGAAACAATAGAAATGCTGCCCTTGTTACAGATCAATCCTTCACGTCATCAGAAAAAAGAAGCCCTAGGCAAGCTGTCCGTTACGGACTTGCTGCACGCGGACCTCCTGCTGCGATCGAGCCAAAGCGTTATTAGGTTCAAAACGGTCATCTACAGGCATTAGCGAATTTCAGATGGACTTTTACCGGTATACTGCTTGAACTGTCGGCTGAAGAAAAAGATATCACGATATCCCAGCGCATCTGCGACCTCGGTTACATTCATTCCTGCATGCATAAGCAGATGCTGCGCTCTATCGATACGGGTACGGATCATATAGGATTGTACGGACAGTCCGATAAGCTCTTTGAATTTGATGGAGAAGTACCTTGGTGACAGCTGCGCACGCAATGCCAAATCCTCTACACGATGTGCTTTACCCGGGTTCTGCCGAATATAGTTCGCGATTTCATGGATCGCTTCGGTAAGCTGATTGCTTGATTTTCGTTCCACCGGGCTCTCATGATCATCCCGCAGCAGATGAATGATCAGCTGCTTCAGAATCAGCTGCGCTTCCTCTTCCGCAGCGAACGTCTTGACTAGAAAGAGCCTGACGTATCTGGACAGCAGATGCTCAAAATCAATCGTATCGTTCAACATCCGATAAGGCTCCGGCACGAGATCGACCGGTCCCTTTACATCAAAATGAATATAGGTCAGGACAAGCGGTTTTTGCGGATTATGCGTTGCGCTTGTATGATCTCCGGGACGGAAGAGAAAGCAGCTGCCTTTCCCGACAGGGAAAGACTTTCCGTTCAGCTCCACTTCGCCAATCCCGCTCCACACATAGAACAAGTCGTAATTGGCCAGCGGCTTCTCGCGCTTCTGCCATTTCCAGCCCGGTTCGCAGACGATCTTAGCGAAGGCAGTCAAGAGAACATAGGATGAAGGTGTTAGATGCAGCATGACAGCGATTCCTCCTATCACAAGCTAGTGCTATGGAAACAGCTGCTTGCAGCACTGTTTCTGTCGTTGTCATCATACACCGCCAATTGCTTGTTCGCAAGCGGTTGTCCACGATCTGTTGCGACCTGTATAATTCTTCAGAATGAATGGTCTTCCCCTCGCAATAAGTGCTATAATATAGCCTAAACGGTTCTCCCTACGGAACCCGAATAGATCAATGAACTATTGGAAGGATGGATTGAGGTCTATGAACCCACTTGCCCAGCAGCTAAACACAACCATTGAGCAAGAGAATGCACATGTTTATGCCATGCTGTCCAATCTTGGCAAAGCGATTTATTTTCCGAAAGAAGGCATATTAAGCCAGTCTGCAGAGGCGAAAACAAAGGCGAAGAAATTTAACGCCACTATCGGGATCGCCATTGAAGATGGACAGCCTATGCATTTGAAAGTCATTCAAGACACATTGTCCGCGTATAACCCGAAGGACATTTATGAATATGCCCCTCCAGCAGGCAAGCCGGAGCTGCGCGCAGCATGGCGCGCCAAGATGCTGAAGGAGAACCCATCGCTTGAAGGTATTACGTATGGCAACCCGGTTGTAACCAATGCGCTGACGCACGGTCTTAGCATTGTTGCCGATCTATTCGCAGATCCCGGGGACGTCGTCATCTACCCGAACAAGAACTGGGAGAACTATGAGCTTACCTTCGGTATCCGGCGCGGTGCCGAGATTGTTGAATATCCGCTCTACAATGACGAGATGCGCTTCAACAGCGCGGGACTTCGCGAGGCGCTGCTAGCCCAGAAGGGTAAAGGCAAAGCGATCGTGCTTCTTAACTTCCCGAACAATCCAACAGGCTATACGCCAGGACCACAGGAAGGCGACGAGATTGTAGCCGCCATCCGCGATGCTGCGGAAGCTGGTGTGAACGTCGTAGCCGTTACGGACGATGCTTACTTCGGATTATTCTTCGAGGATTCGCTTCAGGAATCGCTATTCGGGAAGCTTGCCCGCGTTCACCCTCGCGTGCTTGCCATCAAAGTCGACGGCGCAACGAAGGAAGAGTACGTATGGGGTTTCCGCGTCGGCTTCATCACTTACGCCGGACAGTCTGAAGCGATGCACAGCGCCCTGGAACAGAAGACGCTTGGCATTATTCGCGCCACGATCTCCAGCGGGCCGCATCCTTCGCAGACGTTCGTATTGCGTGCGCTGCAGTCCCCTGAATTCGAAGCTCAGAAGACCGAGAAGTTCATGATTATGAAGTCCCGTGCCAACCGGGTTAAAGACCTGCTCGACAGTGGCCGTTACGGCGATGTTTGGTCGTATTATCCGTTCAACTCCGGTTACTTCATGTGCCTGAAGCTGAACACGACCGATGCGGAAACCGTCCGCCAGCGTCTGCTGGACGAATATGGCGTCGGTACGATCGCTCTGGGCGAAACCGATCTTCGCGTCGCATTCTCCTGTATCGAGGAGTCCAATCTGGAAGAGCTGTTTGACACCATCTACAAAGCTGTTCAAGACGTCACCGTCTCGAGCAGGTAACCATATTCCGGATCAACCCGTTCTATACAAAGACCCCCCAGACGGCTTTTATTGAGCCTCTCTGAGGGGTCTTTGATTAACTAAGCTTTTGAGCGAAACAGAAGTCGATCCAAGGATAACAACCGGCTCCCGCTCAATCCAAGCATAACGGACATAGCAAGAAGCGCCAGATCCAGCTCGTAGCCTGCCATTTGCTGATTCCCTAGGAAGCCAATCTCGAATTTAACATTAATGATGGCGCCTAGCATGACGAGAGCAAATAGGACAGAGACGATACGAATTCCAAATCCAACGATCATAGCCAAACCGCCGACAAGCTCAATGATGGCTACAATATATGCGGCAAAGCCCGGAATACCGATACTATCGAACCAAGCGGCTGTATTGCCGATTCCATCTTGGAATTTCGTCAAACCATGTACAAAAAAAGTAAGGCCAAGCACCAAGCGTAGGATAAGCACGCCTGCTTCAAATCGTTTATTCATTGTGTTTCTCCTTTAAAATAAGATAGTCATGAGCGGACTTTAGCTCCGTCCTTAAAGAATAAATCTTACTTCGATCCCTGAAGGATCTATTACAAACCAAGCCTGACCCTGTTCCCGAACAGGAACATCGGCCTTCCTGAACCGCTCTACAATCGTTTCTAACTCTGCCCTCGTAGGAACAACGATCGTATAATAAGCTAATCCCGTCCCGTTCGCCGGAGCTGCCGGTGCATTGGCGCCAGCCCATACATTCAAGCCGATATGATGATGATAGCCCCCTGCCGAAATAAATAGCGCACCCATATGCCGCATCAGGTCAGCGGCGATGTCAAACCCTAACAGGTCGCAATAAAACGCCTTGGCCTTCTGAAGGTCGCCTACATGAAAATGTACATGTCCGATAGTTGTCCCTGAAGGCAAGCGCTCAGCGCTGCTATCCTTGGATTCATCCAACAAACCGTCCCAATCAATCGGATCCGTTGTCATCTTGTAATTGCCGTTCGCATCGCGTTGCCAGCTTTCCCGCGGACGGTCCCGGTAGATCTCGATGCCGTTCTGATCCGGATCGGAAATGTATAACGCTTCGCTGACAAGATGATCGGCTTGACCAATATGGATGCCCGAATCGATAAGTCTGCGGAGGGCTATGCCGAGATCCCGCCTTGTCGGCAGCAAGATGGCAAAATGGTACAGCCCGCTCATCGTTCTCTTTGGCACGATGACAGCATCGGGTATTTCTTCGAGAATAAGAAGCGGATGCTCTCCATCAGCCGTCAGCACTGCCCGGCCCGCCTGTTTCGATTTAATTTGGAAACCGACTACATCCTGATAAAATTGAAGGGAACGCTCCAGATTACTAATTTTCAATTTAAGCTCACCGAGCTCGATATCGGGATGCAATTGATGAGACATCAGTTCGACCACCTTTTTTATAATTTAATTACTTTTCGTAACCTAATATATATTAATAATTAAAATACGTCAAGTATGTTGTCTTCTCTTTGTAAGTCATTGAGGTTTGAGCTATACTGGGAGTTAGCGAGGTGATTAGGGAGATGGAACAGTTTTCATTATGTCCAAGGGTCGAAAAAGGCATGCAGGTTCTTAGCAAACGCTGGGCCATATTAATCATTTATCAGCTGCTTAGCGGTCCCCAGCGCTTCTGCACGATTGAATCTGCACTTCCAATAAGCGGAAGACTCTTGTCGGAGCGATTAAAGGAATTGGAGCATGAAGGGATTGTGCACCGCGAGGTGTATCCAGAAATGCCAGTCCGAATAGAATACTCATTAACGGATAAAGGTCTTGCACTGGAACCCGTCGTACGCGAAATGGAGAAATGGTCATCGGCATGGATCGAGCTCGACGAAGACCCCAAATAAGCTTGATAGCTCGATTCACGATTTAACGCGAGCGCAGCCATAACCCATAAAAGCTATTCTTTTGAGCAGACCGTTTGCTCTGAAGGATAGCTTTTTTAACTACCTCACTTTACAAAGTAGTTTACCTCGTTATACAATGTACTTGTTTAAGCCCGTTAATTGGAGTTGATACCTATGTTTGACAAAGAAAAGTTAAAGGGCTATATCGATCCCATCTTACTCCATCTGCTTGAGAAGGGTCCCTCCTATGGCTACGAGATGGCCAAATCTGCGAGAGAACGTACAGCCGGAAGCTTCGAGCTGAAGGAAGCGACTTTGTATTTATCCTTGAAAAGACTGGAGCAGAAGGGTTGGGTGGCCTCCTATTGGAGCAGTCAAGAATCCGGTGGAGGAAAACGCAAGTACTATGAGCTAACTGACCAAGGCCGACTTGAGCTTGCAGCCAAGAAGCAGGAGTGGATGAACGTCCGCACCGTATTAGATGCCTTTTTGAAGGAGGAGAGTGTTTAATTACGTCAGTATTGAGCATGAATGCCGAGAATGATCTGGTCCGTTACGCGAATGGCATCTGCATCAGAATGAAGGGTACTGCGGAGGAAGTTAACGACTTTCGGGAGGAGATGCTGATTCACTTACGGGCCAGCGTGATGGAATTATTGGATGAAGGATTACCGGAGGAAGAGGCCGTTCGTACAGCCTTGGAGCGGTTTGGAGAGCCTGCTCATATCGAACAGGAATTGGCCCGATTAAACAAACTAAGACGGGTATTTTCCAAGAATATGCTGGTTGCTTCGATCATTCTGCTTGTACTCGGTTCCTTCCTGACCGCATTCGTTCCCTTGTGGAATGAAATCTTCCACTATCAATCCGTCAAAACCGTCTTTGCTGAAGTGAGCACCCACATGGGTACAAAGGAGCATCCTATCACACCTGAGATGGAAGCAGCTGTTGCCAAGAAGGTCAATCGCAAATGGGATATTCAAGCAGTGAATCTTGCCGTGATTGACAATGGACAAGCCGTCAGTCAAATCGATTATGTGTATCCAGCCTCTTATAGGGAGGATACGATGAAGAACAACGGCTTCGCATTCAAGGAACGTTGGTTTGTTTATCACCCTTCTAGCGGCACCTCTGTGAAGATCCCAGGTACGAATAAGTCAGTCGCAATTGAGCTTTCCTCTACCCTCTTATCTGATGCAGCCTTCATGAGCGGGATTTCATTGCTGTTTGGTTATTGGCTTCTGTTCGCGATCTGGGGAAGCTTGAACGCCTATCACAATAGAAAAGGAAATCCGGTCTGGGTGATCACCTTCCTGCTATTCAACGTATTTGGTTACATCCTCTACCTCGCCTCAAACCGATTACAGCATCGGTTGCAGACAGCTTGAACGGATAATGCAATAACGCCCGCTCCGTTACGAACGACTAGGCTCGTAATGGGAACGGGCGTTATTGTCTCAATCATCATTCATCAATCATCGATATCAGCCGTAAATTTACGCTTTAACCCCTTTGGTCTTATCAGCACGATATAGATCGCACCCAAGACGGCTGCTGCTCCCGCAGCGGGGAAATATCCTTGCTGCGGAAGCAGCAGCAGAAGCGGGAGCCATAATACAGCAGCGCATACGAGAGAAGCGGTACGGTCGACCCGCAGAACGGCCTGCAGGCGCGATTGCTCCGGCAACGGGTACACATGCCTCCAGACGGAGTGCCGGTGTGATTGCGTAAGTGAACCCAGCTGCAGACCCGTTAGCCAGATGAACAGCAGGAAGACGCCTGCCGCTCCCCAGCCTGACCAGAGCCCTGAATACGCAGCGAGCCAACCGGAGAATATGCCGAGAGCGCTTAGCCGTATGACGATGCCGCCGAGTTCTGTTCGCAGCAGCGTATGTGCATATAGATACACGAATGCATGATCTCTGCGATATGCCAGCCATCGTATCATCCAAACCAGATACCAACGCGCTGAAACCTGTGCCGAATCTGACGGCACATCTGTAAAGGCGCTGAAGAAAACACTGTATCGCCGCTTCGTCCTCGCTTCTTCACGGATCAGCGCCAGCCATGGAACTCTATAGCTGTCTAATCGTCTATACAGCAGAGTCATTAGAACCGCAGCCGCAGCGGTTAACGCTGCGGCTTTCCAAGGCGCAGTCTGCAGCCAAGCCGCTAAGCCTACCGTCGTGACCGCCCAGCGCAGCAGGCGGACACCGCGGCGTGAATATGTCCATGCGAGGCGTCTCTCCCGCCATGCGCCCGCAGCATTCAACACCTTAAGCAGAATCACGATGACAAGCATTAGATACCAAGGCAGATGACTTGGCCCTTGTACATATAACAGCGAATAGACCAAGAAAACGACTGCCGCGAGTATGGAGCCCGGAATGAGATTATAGCGGAATGACCGCTTGAAATACCGTCCCATCTCATTCTCGCGAGGCATCAGGAAGACGATGTCCGCTTCGCCGAGCCAAGTTCTCATCGGGCTCCAGCAGATAAAAGGAAGAAGGACAAGTGTGCCCACCAGCATGTAGGGAAAATCAGGCGGCACGCGATGAATAAACGAGGTATAATACCCCGCCCCGGCAAAGAACAGCATAGCCGCTACGAGCGGTACCCCGCTTTGTGCCATATAGCGCAAATACGGCGTCGATTCCCGCCAGAAGGCCTTAGCTCTCGCACTCCAAATCGCCTCAACCCCCATGCGATCCTCCATCCGTCGTAAGCCGGTAGAACGCTTCCTCCAACGTGCCTTGCTCCCTCTGCATACCGGCTGCCGAGCGGATATCCTGCAGCGTCCCTTGGGCTATGATCTTCCCATGGTGCAGCACGATAAACCGGTCGCAATACGTTTCGACCGTAGACAGAATATGTGAGCTCATGAAGATCGCTGCGCCTTCTTGCTTCACCTCGACAAGTTTGTCCAATAACGAACGGATCCCAAGCGGATCCAGTCCCAGAAACGGCTCATCGATAATATACAGCGGCGGACGTGCGAGAAGCGCGTTCATGATCATGACCTTCTGCCGCATCCCTTTGGATAGATGCGCCGCAAACGCACGGCGCTTGGGCGTCATGTAGAAATCGTCCAACAGGCCCGTCGTCCGGTCCGAATATCTGGATTCCTCCACATCGTATGCCATGCCTGTTAAACGAAGGTGTTCCTCGACCGTAAGCTCGTCGAATAACAGAGGGGTCTCGGGTACATAAGTAATGGCGCTTCGGTACTGCCCGGGATCTTGGTCTAAGGTTTGACCTTGAACGCGGACCTCTCCTTCATGCGGCTGCATCAGCCCCAGTATATGCTTAATGGCCGTGCTTTTGCCTGCGCCGTTCAAGCCGATCAACCCAACCATCTCGCCGGGCTCAACCTCGAACGACAAGCCATGCAGCACAGGTCTGCGGGGGCTGTAGCCACCCGTTAAATTTTGAACCTCTAGAACCGGTTTCATGACTCTCACCTCATCTAGTTCCATTATACGAAAAAGTGGGCAGAAACGAAAACCGCGCCTAGGATCCCTTCCTTACCAACTAGATGAGGAGGGTCGCAGAATGAAAAAAAGGGCTCCTCCGCCCCAAGGACAGAAGGAACCCTTCATATAAAGAAGATTATTATTTCACTTCAATGGACTGAACGAGATTGTTCAGGAGCTTCAGTTCGACCGCCTGACCTGGGTTCAGAAGCGCTACGCTGCCGATAATAACCACATCCGGGGAAACATTAAGCACCATTGCTTGCGAGCCGCCGCTTACTTCTTTCGTAATGGAGACTGTTGCAATCTTACCTTGGGCATTCAAGGTGAAAGAGTTAAACTTGCCGGTTTCCGTCGTGAGCTGCGGCTGCTGTTCAGCCGTTTTGGTCACTTCGATAAACACGACTTTATTTTGGTACGTGCGGACAAGCAGCTCATCGCCAGCAGCAAGCGCAGATACCGGAGCCTTCACATTGTTGCGGAAAATAAAGACGTTCGGATCAAGCGCTACCGATACCTCGGTATTATCCGATTTGACGATTACGATCGAGCCATTGGCAGGAGCTGCTTTCAGCTTGCCTGTAATCGCCTGGGCGTCATGGTCCGGCATTTGCTCATCCGTACGGTCCAGAATCGCAGCCAATTCAGCGCGTGTAACAGGCTGGTTCGGACGGAATGTCTTGTCACTGTAGCCGGTAATAATGCCTTTCTCAAGCGCAACCGCAACGTAACCGACAGCGCCAGCTGGAATTTTATCCGTGTCTTTGAAATTCAGCTTCGTGTTGTTTTTTGCTTTTGCTTCCTCTTCCAGACCAAGTGCTTTGACCAGCAGCGTTGCCGCAAACAGACGTGTTGCCGGCTTGTCCGCTTGAACTAAAGAATCGGTCTCTGCAAACAGATCCTTCTCCAGTGCGACTGCAACATAGCCTACAGCCCATGGGTATTTACGCTTCAGCTGATCAGCATCTTTGAAGTTTAGCTTGGTTCCCATTTCCTCCGTCGACTCCGCTTGCTCTTTGAAGCCCATCAAACGAACGGCCGCCACAATAGTCTCGATTCGTGTAATTTTCTGCTGCGGTTTGAAGGTACCATCATCGTACCCGTTAAACACGCCTTTGGAAGCGAGGCGGATAATATGCTCTAGGGCCCATTTCAGCTCTTTCTCGTCTTTGAAATGCAGATGAATGTCCACATCTTTCTTGCCATTCTGCTTCTTTTCGGATTGTTTCTTATCCTCATGTTTCGAATCATTGTCATGCCCTTTGCCTTTTCCGTCTGCAAACGCGCTTGAAGCCCCACTTGCCAGCGTCAGTAACGCCATCGATGTAATCGCCGCTTTTTTCATGAATGCCTTACTCATGGTGCTGCCACTCTCCTCTACGATAGCGGTCCATGCCGCTTATTTTGCTTTCGCCCATAACGTTCGGCAGCCTATCGCCGGTTTCGGGGGGTGGCTCATAAAAAAGAAAAAAGGACAGCGTATTCGCTGCCCTTAACGGCGTGTCCATTCATAGCATATAGATTCCTGTCTTCTAAAGGCCTTTCGCGAATCTCCAGCCAGCCGGAACCGCTTAAGATTCCTGATTATCACCTTGTCCCTCGCGTTTGGCTTTCAGCCATTTCGGAGCTCCCTTGTCCTTCTTCTCGCGCTTCAGCTGACGGGCTGATTTCACCGGCGCATTCGGCTTCGAGGCGGCTTTCGCTTTCACCGGCTTGGATGCACCGCCGGTTGAACGGCTCTTGCCAGCAGCTTTATTTCGCGAAGAAATTCCCATCGGATTGCCGCTTCTTGGCGCACCTTCTCCGCTAGACGGAGCATCGCCATCCGCTTGGACTGCTGCACCTGCTCCCCAATTGTTCGTGGTTCCCGGTGAAGAATTATGGCGGCTCCCGTTTCTAGGGTGGAGCCGGGATGCTTGAAGCTCCTCGGGATTCCACAGCCGGCCGCGGTACATCTCCTTCTCTTGCAGGTCAATCCCAAGCTGTTTGCTGAACTTGTCCATAATGAACAGCTGCTGCGGCGTTACGATGGATACGACCGTTCCTGGCTTGCCCATTCGTCCGGTACGGCCGGATCGATGCACATAATGATCAGCATCCAATGCCGGATCAAGATGAACCACCAGCGGCAAATCGGCAATATCCAGACCGCGCGCTGCGATGTCTGTCGCTAATAACAGCTGGCAGCGTCCTTCGCGGAATCGGGTCAGCGTGGCTGCCCGTCTCTGTTTATCTGCGTCGCCGTATAACGTCTCCACGACGAAGCCCTCGTAGCCGAATTTGGCCTCATAATTGGCGATTTCATCCGTCTCGTTGATGAACAGAAGCGCAGCGGCGGGTTCCAATAGGCGGATAAGGCGTCTAGCCGTATCTACTTTGTCCCGCTTGTCGCACACCAAATAATAATGCTCGACTCGGCTGGCTATGTTCTGATCCGAAGTAACTTCAATCACTTGCGGATCCCGCATCCAACGAAGCTCCACTTCCTCCATCGGCTTCGGGCGGGTTGCGGAGAAGAACGCGATTTGCCGGTCGCGAACCATGCCCTTTAACAGCGTCTCCACTTCTTTAGTGGAACCAAGACTAAAGACCTGGTCGGCTTCATCGATGACCAGAAGACGAATATGATGCAATTTCAATTTACCGGAAGCGACTATCTCATGAATCCGTCCCGGCGTACCGACGATCAAATGCGGATGCTGCTTCAGCTTCTCCATCTGGCGATGTACCGACGCACCGCCGATCAGCTGCTGAACGCGGACGCCGATCGGTTCACCATATGACTCCGCGACCCGCACAATTTGCATAGCCAGCTCCTGCGTCGGAGCGAGTATCATGACCTGGAGACTTGAACTTGCCGTATCCACACGCTGTAGTGCCGGCAGCAGATAAGCCAGCGTTTTACCTGTTCCTGTTTGCGATCTTGCCGATACGTCATTACCACTAATCAACGCTGGTATTGCGGCTGCCTGAACAGGCGTGGGCTGCTCGATTTCACTTGCTTGGAGCTTATTCACCAGTTCGGGACTTAAGCCATAGGACTCCCATATTTCATTCATTGTGTAAAGCTCCTTAATGGTTATAATTCCTTGGTTTACTTGCGATTCAGGAAACGCCCGGCCACTTTGTCGGCGAACCGGGGCGCCATGCCATACAGCCTAATACCGATTCCGGCCGACCATGGAAGATCAACCTCCGGCGTGCGGCGTTCAATAACGCGGACGATTGCTTCTGCCACCTTATCCGGCTTCAGCATATAGCCCCGAACGTTGTTGGCGTAGGTTCCCTCCGGATCTGCCGCAAGCAGAAAAGGTGTATCGATCGGCCCCGGATTAACTGCCGATACGGCGATCCCAAGCGGCTTCAATTCAATTCGCAGCGCGTTGGTCAGACCAAGCACCGCATGCTTCGTCGCTGCATACCCCGATGATTTGGCCGTGCTCAGCTTGCCTGCCATCGAAGCTACATTGACAATATGCCCGCCGCCCTGGTTGCGCATAATGGGAAGAATGGTCTTCGTACATCGGACAATGCCCATATAATTCGTGTCCATCATTTCGGAGAAATGCGACAGCGGCGCTTCCTCGAATGATTCAAACAGACCATAGCCCGCGTTATTGAGAAGGACGTCAATCCGTCCAAAGTCGCTGGCCGCGCGTCCGATTACTTCCGACACCTCATCTTGGTCCCGCACATCCATCTTATAACAGCCATATGCCCCCCTTAAGGAAGCGGCTGTATCTTTCAGTTTTTTTTCATTGCGGCCCGTTATAATGGGAATCGCGCCTCGAACGGATAACTGCCTTGCCGTCTCCGCCCCGATCCCGCTTGCGGCACCGGTAATGAATATTATTTTCCCTTGCAGCACCTGCATCACCTGCTATCAGTTTACTTCAACCTGCGTCATTAGGCAAAGATCCGGCAGCTCTAGGACGAGCAAGGCTTGCAGCCCCCTTCAGAGGTGCTCAAAAATGAAAAAAAGCTCCCATCGGGAGCCTGATTGATGTTACGATGCTACTAGAACTTGAATATCCAATTCACCAATTCCATCCATTATTAACGGAATGGTGAGTGCTCTCTTCGCTTCAAAGCCGGCCGTCTGTGCCGAATGAAGAACTTTAGGTGGAGTGATATCAACTCGAACACCCTGATTGTATAAGATCGTACTCGCATTGCCGCTAATCATGTTACCCAGCTCCGATATCGCGCTCTTGCCCATCTCATCGATTTCAGAGATTACAAAACCGCCCATCATTGCCGATATCATCTTTATGGCTACCTCTTCACTGAGACCGAATACGATATCTCCGTTCATCTGGCCATTGAGGCCAATTTGAATCCAAATATAATTCTCAACGAACTTTACATCCTTAAGGCCTAACTGCCCTGTGGACGGCCGAATCTGAACAACCTGTTCGATGACAATTTTAGCGGATTCCAGGAATGGATTAATGTATTCAGCCTTCATCGCAAGGTAACGCCCCTTTTCGACTTGATTCGTGCTATATCATTGATCTTTTATGTATTATACTAGATTTTCTAGGACAAGTATACTATTCCTTTCTTGGAATGTAGAAAATAATCTAATTTTATCGAACGAAAGTCCTAAGGAGGAAGATGAATGCCGAATGTTTGGACCCATATCATCTTTGGTCAGAAAGTACTGCATTCGCTTGGCGAAGAAGCGTTCATTGGCGATGATTCCCTGCGAAGGATGTTTAATATGGGCTGCCAAGGACCCGATTTTCTGTTTTACCACCACTTTCTACCCTGGCAGCGAAACATGACGATGAACAAGCTGGGGAGCGAAATGCACAATCACCATTGCGGACTCGTGATGATCGACATGCTGGACGCTGTTTGCGGACGCTCTACTGCTCCATCCGCGCCGGATAAAGCCGTCGTCTACACGCTTGGGTTTCTGCTCCATCATATTTTGGACCGGAATATGCACCCCTATGTGTTTAGCCGCTCCGGCTTTCGCAAATGGGATCATCAACGATTCGAGGTCATGATGGACACCCTGATCGTGCGCAAGCTGCTGGGCATCGAAACCTGGAAGACTGAAGTATGGCGGGAAATTGACATAAAGGCCGAGAAATTGCCTGAAGTCGTCGTCGATGCATTCGAACAGGTGACAGCCGTCCACTATCCCGAGCTGGCTCCCGCCGTTCGCCGGGAACAATGGCATGCTGCCATTCGCGATATGATTCATGCCCAGCGGCTGTTTCACGATCCAACCGGTATTCGGAGCAAGCTTACCTTTGGTCAAATCGAGCCGTTTGTCTACAAACGCAGTATCCCGGCTCTTGATATATTGAATGAAGCGGAGCAGCCATGGCTCGATCCTACCGATGGTAAACAGACTCGGACAGACAGCGTCTGGACACTCTGGGACATTGCCATGGAAGACGGAATTCGAACCGTTACAGCCGTCCTGAAATGGCTGCGCGCCCATGAGCGGTCGGACGCGATGTCTAATCCCGATGAATTCTCGCAGCGTACAATCTCGCTGCAAGAAGCGGCTGCCTATGAGATCGGCAACCGCTCCTATGAGACAGGCCTCCCCTGCGATAGCGGAGCAGTTATAGGATTCGAGGATCCTATCTGGCCCGATCGGCAAAGACTAACAAGCCTTTAGTGGCGCGAGACTCATTGCGCGCGGGCAAATAATCAGACCGCATCCGGCCTTGCTCTGCGATAACGAAGACGGATAAGCCGCAGACGATCGTAAAGCATATCAAGCGGCTTCCCTTGAACGGAGTCCTCGCCATATACGTTGTAAAGCACAGGCTTTAAATACTTGTCGCCGATGGTTGTGAGCGCATCCCACACAAGCTGCTGCTCCGCTTCGGGCATCTGCTCGAGCTCCAGCTTAATGAGCGGCTCCATATCATAGCCTTCCGTATCGAGCCGTTCGATCCGCTCCATTAAATCCCGGCGCGGAAGCTCCAGCTCATTCTGCAGCTGCTCCAGCGACTTCCCTTCCGATATGGCGCTAAGCAGCTGCCTTTTTTCTTGATGGCGGTCCATCTGCGACTTGTATTTGTTTTCTTTCTGTTTATACAGCCATTGCGTGTACTGCCTTGGATCGATGGCTTCGGCAACCCAATCCAACGGAAACGCTCTCGGTTGTTCGAAGGCACATGTAACCTGAAGGACATCCTCTCCATAATTCGCCTGCTTCGCTTCACCCCAGCCCGGTATTTGCTCCAGCTCTTCCAGCGAATGAGGAACATAAGCGCTAATCATCCACAAGATCCGGTTCGTAGCGACCAAATAGGCAGACTTCTTATCGGACACCGCCCTTGCACGGCGCCAGTCCCGGAGAGCATCGAACAGCGCCGCATTCGAATTCATTTCGCCGAAGCATTGCATCATCGAGTAGGTGCTGCCCATCCCGGTTGAGCTCCGGCGTTCATCCAGTATTCCATCCAGAAGCGGCGAATAGCCTTCACCCATCTTCACTGCTGCACCATGCCTGAATGAAGCTAACATCTCCTCCCACGAACCGCCCTCAAACCAGATAGCCTCCTCGCTCTCTACCGTCCAAATAACAGACCATACTCCCTCATCCTCGCATATAGATAGCTGTCCCTGCTGAGCTGTCCTTCCTTCCATCACTTTCTCGAATGTGTTTAAAAATACTACTTGCATCCTTGCACCTCCATAGTTGTCGTTTTTTCATATCGACCGACTGAACGAGAGGCAGAACGTCAATAAACACAAAAAAAGCACCCCTTAAGCCGTTTCCGGCATTAAGAGGTGCTTCCTCAACGTTCAGTATTTCGATTGCTCACATCATAGCATAGGTACAGATCGATGACAAGGGGAACAAAGCCGTTTATAGCTCATATAACAAGTTGCCCAATTCTGCAGTCGAATGCTATGATACTTGGCAAAAGCGTATATGCAGTCGGCTCTTATTTGTCTTCATGAGCATATGCACAAAACTTTGTAGGAGGATCTATATGCTGCTGCCTGATTATGATTTCATGTCGGATACGACAGAAGATACGACAACCCGCTTCGTAACGTTTATTACACCGGGTATGGCACGCTTTGATCTTGCCGTTACCTCGACACACCGGTTCTACGGCAAGAAGCTGGTCACTGATCTGCAGAGCGGCCGCACCGCTATTATCGGACCGGACGATCTCGAGGAAGAAGGCTATCTGGAGCATACGTTCAAGTTATCCGAAGAGGAAGCAATGGAGCTGGGACAATTCCTAACCCTCGTCGTAGGAACGGTGAATTTTACCGATTGATCGGGGCACACTGAAACGGTAATCCAATACTGTTACAGGAGGGACAACGATGAACGGGTTTATCCCCGAAAACCGCCAGCCATACACGGACCTATCTACAGTCGAATCTCAGCGCAACGATCTCACGGCCGAAGAATTTCCGGAAGGACCCTATGGCTCCGATCTTCATTCGGAGAAGACCGGTAAGAGCAAGCCATGGCGGATCGATCAGAGACCGTCCAATCGTTTCGATTACGAAAACCGCGAGCTGCATGCCGGACTGGAAAGAGGTTATCCCGGCGATAGCGGTTACGGTAACGCCATTCCAGATGCACTGGACGAACCGTAATTGTTCACCTGTAATCAAAGAACCGTCAGGGCATCGCTTCTGCCCTGACGGTTCTTTGATTTGCTCCGAACACCTTAACGTGCGGCTACCACTTTAACTTTTCACCGAACAGCAGCGCATTGCTAAGCTGACGACCCGGTGAAGTCACCGTTTTTCCCTTGAACCATAGGCCCGAAGATGCACCGCCGTCCAGGTTCATCGCCTGATAAGCGCCTAGGCTGACCATGAGCTGTGCCCACTGCTGCATGGTCGCACCCGATACGGTCGCGAGAACGATAGAACCGTCTTTGCGAAGCGCGATACCGCTCCGGGCACCGGCACTTTTCAATATCTTCTCGTCCTTGAAGCCCTCTGCCGCCGCATTCAGCGTAACCTTACCGTCTTTAACGAGCCGCGGCCCCGCTCCAATTGCCGTATGAACCTGACTCCAATCCACCTTTTTACCGTCCATATTCGTCATCTTAAGCACATAGGATACGACAGATCCAATCTGGAACCGGGCAGCTTGCCCCTGCTCCTTGCCTTGAAATACGAGGACGAAGCCATCTTTGGGAATAACGACGTTCTCGCCTGCTGCGATTCGCGTAACGACACCCTTGGAAACCACGACTGCCTTACTTGCGGCAAACCCGATCCGCTCTCCTCGCTTAGGGGTGAATAAAGTCGCCGTTGTCGCGCCTGCCGCCGGAGTACGGTTCATGAAATAAGCGTACCAGCTTACGCTGCCCGTTTTTCCCGCGGTCTTGCCATCTATCAGCAGACGGAGCGTGTCCATCAGAACACTGCCATCCCACTGGAATCCGATCGTTGTGCCGGTATTGCCGATATGCTCCGCCATACCATCGCTGATGACTGTGCCGTATGGATCCGGCGGCCCCCCATAAGCCTCGAAGAATGTCCCGTTAATCGCGACATCTGCCTGATAGGCCGCAGCTATAGAAGAAAGATAGGCAGTCGCGCCCACTCTTCGCTCAGCCAGGCCTGCCGTGACGGGCATTCCCTTGGGAATCGTCACCGTCCGTACCGTGAACGTTTTCCCCGATACCGTCAGCTTCCGGTCCGATAAGGTCGGCTGGAACGCACGCTTTACCGGTTTATATGCGGTAACGTGAATGGGCAGCTTAAGCTGTCCGCTGTAGCCTTCTGCTGCGACATCGATGGTTAATACCGTTGATCCGACCTTCAGCGGCATAATAACGCCCTTCGCATTTACTTTCGCTACCGCCGCGTTACCGACCTGATACGATAGCGCGACAGGTGCTGACATGGTCAGTTTATTCCCGAGCACCATGCGCGATCCTAGTGGTAAATCAATTGAAGCGGATGGATACGTAAGCTTGACCGGTTCCTTCAAGACCCGCGCTTCCTCCGCAGACGCAATATGCTCGTTGTTGATTCCTCCGCCATAACCCATCCATCCGGCAGTTCCAAGCCATACCACCATTATGCTCATCGTCAGGCAGGCCATTCGTAATTTCCAATTCATAGATGCCCATTCTCCATTCCCATCAAATCATAGTTATACCGATAGTTTCGGTATTTCAGCCTATAATCTGAAGATCCTCTAGAGAATGGATCTGTTGGTCCGGATTATGCGCTTGCTAGAAATCCTCCTTGCTCCGCTCTTCTACGATCTGGACAGGTGAATCACCGGTTTCCTCCGGCGGGCTGATGATGACCCGTCTGCCATCGAATTCAAGCACCGCTTTCCCGCTTACTTTCATTTCATCTAAGTATACTTGAGGGATCTGCAGCCGGCCAACGCGGTCAATCACCACAAATTCTTCATGCTGCGCTCCGAACCCGGGGCTTGAAGAATCTATTGGCGCCGTAGAAGAAGCATCATCGGCCATATTCGCTCCGGTGGCATCCGCGTCCCGCTTGACCCACTCCGTACTGGTCAAACCATCCCGGATGGCCACTACACGGTCCACCTTGTCGGCAACCGAGAGATCATGAGTGACGATTACGATTGTCACGCCCATTTCCCGGTTGAGCCTTCGGAAGATATCTAGAATTTGTTCTCCCGTTGCGCTGTCTACGGAGCCGGTCGGTTCATCGGCCAGAATAAGAAGCGGACGGTTGGACAGCGCAATGGCGATTGCGACCCTTTGCTGCTCGCCACCGCTGAGCTGCGTCAGCCGGCTGCCCATCCGATGCTCCAAGCCAACCGCGGCAAGCAGCTGCTTGGCATAGACGCGGTCCGCTTTCCCTTTGATGAGCATCGGCAGCTCGACATTCTGAAGCGCGGTGAGGTAGGGCACCAGATTCCGCCCATTATTTTGCCAGATAAAACCGACGGTCCTGCGTTTGTATTCGATGAGATGCTCCTTCGACATCTTGAGCAAATTCCAAGGACCTACGACCGCTTGGCCGGCAGAGGGCCGGTCTAACCCGCCCAGAATGTTCAACAGCGTAGATTTGCCGCTCCCGCTGTTACCGATGATCGCCATCATCTCGCCCTGTTCCACCGTCATGTTCAAGCCCTGAAGCGCAACGACCTCTATGTCGTCGGTTTTATATATTTTCACCAGACCTTCGCAATGAATCATCGCATGGCCTCCATCTCCATGTTGTTCTTATCGTTCTTCACCCAGCTTAACGGCCTGCGAGATTCGCAGACGCCGAAGCTGCAGGATGAGCAAGCACGCACCTGCCGCTAGCATGATGCCGGTAGCCATGTACAGCTTAAGCGTATCCTCCGCTTCGAACACGATCCGAAACGGCGGCACCTGCCTTGTTCCTTCCACGCTTCCGTCCTGCAGGAACGGCAGAAATAGCCGGCTTGCCAATGTACCAAGACCAATTCCCGCCGCGACTGATAAACCCGTCGTGAACAGCTGCTCGAGCAGCAGCATTCCGGTTAATTGACTGCGTGAGAGTCCCATAGCCCTTAATATGCCGAACTGGACAACCCGGCGCGATAGAGTGAAGAACCAGAAAATCAGATAACCCAGAAGCGATACGAGCAGGGAGATGAGGAATCCGAGGCTTAGTATGCCGAAGACGCCGCCTTGCGCGGGGTGATTGCGCCGCTCGATGAGTTCTCCGCGGGCATCCTCCGCGGAAGCAACTGTTATGCCGCGCTCCGCCAGTATCTCAAGAACGGGCGTAAGCTTCGCGCCGTCTTCCATCTTCATCCATATTTCATATGGAATTTTCTCCATTTGCTGATACAGATAATCCAAATTGGCCACAAAGAACGGCGACTCTCCCGGGTACTGGCTTGGCCAGTAGGGTACAATTCCAACCACTGCTAATTCCACCACCGCTTTGTCATAGCCTATCGTGATTCGCAGCGGATCGCCGACCTTCAATCCGTATTGCTCCGCGAATCCAGCAGATATCAGCACCGCTTGCTCCGTTGCACCCAGAGCATTGAGATACTCGTAAGGGTGGATCGGATAAAGGTCGTCACGAAACCAAGCCGTCTTAGCGAACTGCGCGTTGTCGATGCCGACGACCTGCCCCATGCCGACCGTCTTGCCGCTAATCTCCACTTTGCCGGTCGCCTTCATGACCCGAGTGGCAGCCTTTACCCCTTCTAATTGCGAATAAGCTTGGAAGGAGGGCTCATTGTAGTAGACCTTGTTCTCATCGTTCTCATCCTGAACCCCTTCCCAAGCCGCCTTCAGTACAACGTCGCTGCCATATTGATAGCTCGTGCGATCCGACGCATTAACATCCATTGTCCGTGCAGCCGATGCATTGTAGACCCCAAGCCCAATCGTAATAATCAATAGAATCATAAGCGGATAGAACGATACCGCCGAGCGGGACAGCTGCGTCAAGGTGACATACATCGTTACCGGCATGCGATTCTTCATTAGCGCATTCCAGGAACGGAGCAGCATCGGGAACAACCGAAGACACAGCAAGCCCGAGGCGAATAAGAACAATGCCGGGATAACGAAGATGAACGGCTGAATCTGCGCTGCTTCCCCGCTCTGGCCAGTTGAAGAAATTTGACCGTTGTCCAGCAGGTACCAGCCCGCTGCGACTGCAGCCAGCAGCGCGACATCCAAGTACAGCCGCTGCCAGAGCGGATTTCTGCCGCTGCGGGCCCGCTGCTGGGCATGCTGTACGATTGAGGCCTCCGCGTACTTTCGGATCGGCGCTGTCGTGGCTATTACGGCGAGCATCGTTGCAGCGCCTCCGAATAGCCAGACGGCTCTGTTCCATCCGACCGGGATCGACTTGCGGCCGACGAAGGAGAGGAACCCGCTGGAGGAACCTATCGTCTTGGCCATAAACCAAGCCAGTCCAAGTCCAATCAGCAGGGCCGCGCCTCCCAGCAGAGCAGCTTCGATGAAATAGAGCGCGGTGATTTGCCTTGGACTCGCCCCTCTGCTGTGCAGCACAGCAATATCGCTTCTCTGGCGGTCAAGCGCTTGCTTCGCGTTCAAGGTAATAAAATACAGCACCATCGCGAGAACCGGTGCAGCGAGCGCGAATAGCATCGCCTGCAGCAGGACGCTCTGGCGATTGAATTCGCGGAGCATGTCTATGAACGTTAAGTTAACCTTGGTGTTCTCCAGCATCTGGTGCAGATTGATCTCCAGCCGCTGCAGCTCGCCGATGAGCGGCGCAAGATCGGCGATTCGAATCTCTTTCAGATCGAAAGCATAGAACCAGTCGGCTGAATCCAATACGAATTGCTTCTCCTTGATCAACGTGTCTGTCATCGTCCCGCGGCCGATGAGCAAGGTATCGGCCAATTGTTCTTTTCCGTTGATCGCCCAGCTTAGATCGGTTTCCTCTTTCAATTTATACGTGCCGGCTATTCGCACGGTCAGCCGCTTGGTCAGCCCATCCGCATTCTTGGCGTCATAATAGAAGGTATCGCCGATCCTCCAGCCGTTTCGGGTTAACGTCTCGCTCAGCACAAGAGCTTCAACGGATCCTTGCTGAATACCGTCCCGAGGCAGCTTCCCTTCCACGATCTCAATTCGATCCGTCATTCCGTTTTGCGCGGCAAGCTCCATGCGAACTAACCGGCTGGAGGAGCTTCCAGCGCCTGTTTGGGCGGATCGCACCGTAGATGCCGCAAGGCTCATTCGGCTGGAAGTGGCGTCAACCGGAAATCCGATGCGGTCGGGAAGCTCCCCGGTCATCCAGCGATCCGTCTCCCCGAGCCCGTCTAAGTCGGTACCCTCCTTGCCGCCTGACTGAAATTTGATATAGAGAGATGCTGCGGGCAGTCCTTTCGTCTCTTCCTGAAGAGACTTCGCGACAAGCCGCTTCAATGTGCCGTCGGCATACATCGGAATACTCATCGCGAATGCCGCCGCTACTGTCAGCCCAAGCATCGTAGTGAGCGTAAACCAGCGATTTTGCCACATTTTCAGGAGAAGATAGACGATGATCCGCATTATTTCCCCACGACCTTCTGGCCTTCCTCAAGCCCTTTAATGATTTCTACATCCGTGGCCGTCTGTACGCCTGTTTCCACGTCTACCTCACCCTTGCTGCCGTCGCTATTCGATACGAGCACATAGCTGCGGTTGTTCTGCTTCCGAAGCGCCGCAATTGGAATATACAGCGCTTTCTCCCTTCGTTCGATGATGACGGAAGCGGATAGCGGCGTTCCGTGCTGGACGTTCGCGGGCATCTTCTTCAGATCGATCAGGGCATACGAATCAAGGGAGTCGGCTTCCTCCTGCTCGGTGCTTACCGGCAGCCTTCTTACCGTACCCGCATGGTCGCCGGCCGTGTTGATCCCCACCACCGTTTCCATCCCCGGCGCAATATTCTTCAGATCATTCGAGCTGAATTGAACCGCCACGACGAGGGCGTCCATATCCGCAATTTGACCTACCTTCTCATATGACTTCGCCATATCGCCTTTCTTGGCCGAGAAGCTGACTATTGTGCCGCTGTAGGGAGCGGTCAGCTTCGAATTGGCAAGCTCGCTCCGCAATTCTGCCAGCTCTTCCTTCTGCAATTTATATTCAAGCTCTTGTTTACGAAGCAGAATCTCATTGTCTCCAGACGCTTCGCGAAGCAAATCCTTCAAATCGAGCTCGGTCTTCTCCAATTCAATTTCCTTACGGAGGATTTGATTCTTCCTATCTCCCGTATCGAGCTCGGCCAGCACCTGCCCCTTCTTCACCTTATCTCCAGCCTTCACATAAACATCCGTAATTCGGCGGTTGTCATCCGTAAAAAATAGAATTTCCTCCCGCTCGGACATCAGCTTGCCGGATCCGCTCACTTTGGTCTCCAAGGTACCGCGCTTAACCGGATACTCCGGTTTCTGCGATATTTTAGGAATCTGAATCGTCGGCAGCTTCTCGACTTCTTCTTCCTGCGGAAGTATGGAACAACCGGCGATGAGCGACACGCTCACCGCCGCAGCTAAGAGCCGCCCAGCTGCTCCCTTCCTTCTACTGCGTAACGATCCGGCCATCAACCATTTGATAGACAACATCTGCCGCCCCCCATAAAGTAGAATCATGTGTGGTCATGCAGATCGCAATTCCTTCTGCTTCCACGATATCTCGAAATATCGCGATAATATGTGCCGCCATCTGTGAATCGAGCTCTGCCGTCGGCTCGTCCGCCAGCAGGAGATGCGGCCGGTGAGCCATTGCTTTGGCAATGGCAACCCGCTGCTGCTCGCCTCCGGATAGCTCGGACGGACGATGGTGCATCCGTTTGGTTAAGCCTACAAGCTCCAGGCAGCGGGCCACTCTCTCTTTCCATTGGGTCCTCGATGTACCTGCCATTCGCAAGCTAAGCTCGACATTCTCCCATGCCGTAAGCAGCGGCAGCAGGGCGTATGATTGGAAGATATACCCGATCTCCTGCCTGCGTATGACCGTTAACTGCCTGTCGCTCCACTGATGCAGGGCCCGATTCTTAAACAACACTTCCCCCGCTGACGGGCGATCGAGACCTCCGAGTAAGTTAAGCAGCGTTGTCTTCCCCGAGCCCGAACGTCCCCGAAGCATTGTCAGCGCACCGGATGGAACCGACATATCGATCCCTCTCAACACATCGACCCGTCCTCCGCCGCTCCAGAAGCTTCGATGCACATTCCGCACCTCGAGGAAAGACTCATCCTTCACCTGAGCCATTATCCCTGTCCAGCCTCCACGTTCGCTTTCGTAAGGAGGTTCTGCCCTTGCGTTTGGATCGCCTTGAGGGCATCGTCTACGGATTGCGCCCCTTCCACCACCTTCTTGATCTGCCCGGATGCCAGCTGTGCGAAAGAATCTGCGAAGCCTTCAGGCAGTGTTTGCAGCAGAATTTGCGAATTAGCTCCCAGGGAATAGAAGGCGTCCAGGTTTTTCCCTTCCATCGTTTTCTTGAAAGCGGTTCTGGACGATAACGAAGGGGATGACATGGAGCCCGTCTTGGCCAGCTGCTCGCCATTGGCATACTTCACAAACTCCCAGGCTGCGGGCAAGCTTTCGGATGTAGCATTAATTGAGAATACGCTCTCTAGACTCATGCTACCCGTTACATCAGGCTGAGAGGGATCGACGGGAATCGTCACGACATCCCAATTGATATCCTTGAATGGGCTCTCGACCTTACCTCCAGAGCCTGAGCTTTTACTACTCTCCGCCGCCACGGCACCTCCGCCCATTTTCATATTCATTCCCATAAAGTTCATAATCATAGGACCGTCGATGGTCATCGCGGCTTGACCGGACATGAACCGCATGGAGTCTCCTCCGATTCGAACCGTCATTTTACCGCCCATACTGCGCATCGTTGCTGCTCCCCCCGCGCCCCCGCCATCGGATGGCATCGAAATGCTGCCTGATTTGTAGCCGTCGATGACCGATTGGAAGATCGCCTTCCATTCCGGCGACTCGATCGAAACCGTCCCGGCATCCGAATCCGCATATATCAGCCCTTTAGCTTGGCCAATTGTACGGATCAGCTCAAACAGGTCAGACGTCTGGGAGGATTGGAACAGGCCATTCAAGGCGTCGTCTTCGTCCTTCTTAACAGGGAAGCGCGCTGCCAGCTGCAGCACCTCATCCCAGCTCATGCCATCCGTCGGATACGGAATGCCATATTGATCGAACATGTCTTTGTTATAATAGAGCGCTTGACTGGAGAAATTCGGGCTTAGCCCGTACAGCTTGCCGCCTCCCCTTGCTTTGAGCAGCTCGATGACAGAGGGCAGGAAGCCGTCCAGGTCGAACTGATCCTGTTTGACGACGGCATCCAGGTCATACAACAGCCCCTTCTTCGCAAGCTCGGCATACTGCTCTTCCGTCAAGTATATCGCATCCGGCTGCTGCTCCTGGAGAAGCTTCTCCATCTCGGCCACCGGGTCCTCGGCATTAAACACCGATTCCGTCGAGACGACCTCCAATTGGATATTGGGGTACATCGCTTGAAACGCATTGCCATATTGCATATAAAAGGCCTCTTCGTTAAAATAAGCGACCTTCAGCGATCCCTTGTCCTCTCTGTCCAAGCCGCTTAATGCCGCTTCCTCCTTGCCGCCCGACGAAGTGCATGCCGACAGCGCAACCACCCACACAAGAGCCCATGTCAACAGCCCCGATTTTCTCATCCCATTCTTCCTCACTCGATCACCCTCCGCGTTTAATAGATTTCTTCCCAAGTATGGTGGCGGATCTTTAGAAATCGGTTAGAGAAGCTGAATGTTTGCTTAAAATTTCGTGAGCAGAGCATAAAAAAAGACAGTCCAGGATAAATCCCTGACTGTCTGCAGTGTCGGCAAGGGTCAAAGCCCTTCACATTCTGGCTGCACATTATATCGGCAATGTGATATAAACACGTGTACCGATTAAGGGCTTGCTCTCCAGCCGGATCTTGCCGCCATGCCGTTCCACGATCCACTTGGCGATCGCGAGGCCCAAGCCGGTACCGCCTTCCTGCCTCGTTCGGGCTTTATCGCCGCGGTAGAACCGATCGAAGACATGCGGTAAATTATCGGCTGAGATCCCGACTCCAGTATCCTCCACCTCGAGCTGCACGGAGTGAGCGAACTTGCTGCAGATCACACGGACAACGCCGCCTTCGGGCGTATATTTGATCGCATTATCGAGCACGGTCACAAGCAGCTGATGAAGGCGCTCCTCATCCGCTTCCATCGGGATGGGCGAGTCGATTTCGGTATGTAATATAATGTCCTTCAGCTCGGCCAGCATCTGCATCTTATTCACGCTCTCTTGAACAATCCGGTCAAATTGGATTGGCTTCCGTTCCAGCTCCAGCTGGTTCGAGTCCGTACGAGCCAATGTCAGAAGACCGCCGACCAGCTTGCTCATTCGCCGGGCTTCCTGCAGGACGTTGGAGATATGCCTGCTGTCCTGCTCGATCGTATGATCGGGGTGACGCAGCAAGAGCTCCGTATGCGCTTGAATAACAGCAAGGGGGGTCCGCAGCTCATGAGAGGCATCCGAGACAAACTGCTGCTGCTTCTCAAGGGCGCGGCGGATCGGAATAAGCGCTCGATTCGCCAAGTAAAATCCGGCTGCAACTGCGGCAATCAGCCCCACGCTTCCACCGAACAATAGAATATTGCGCAGCTGATGCAGCATGTCTATTTCCGCGGAAACATTGCTGAGCAGCTGCTGCGTCGTGATCTGGTAGGAGGTTCCGTCGATGCCGTTCACTGCCGAGATGCCGGGATTATCCACATTCAATACGCGAAAATATTGATTGTTCACCTTGACGGTTTCCGGTGAAGAGCCGAACCGTTTCGGCTGGAGCAGCTTCAGGTTCTCTTCGCTAAACTCCTTACTGCCTAACATCGGAACGGTCTGATCATTCTGTGTCCAATACAGCTGGATAATCGGCCGATCCATCTGGCCTATGCGATAGATTACGCTTTTCATACTCGATAGGATAGAGGCAGCGGAGGTGGTAGAACTGGCGGCCATGCCAGGGACGGTCATGACCACTTGATCTCTGAAATTCGTGATGGATAGATCGATTTGAGCAAATAGCATTTTCTTCATGATAAGAAAGACGGACACATTTAACGTTATCAGAATGACGAACAGAACCGCGGCATTGCGGATCGTCAGTTGCACACGAATACGATTGAACATCAGCTTTTCTCCTTTAACATGTAACCGACTCCGCGAATCGTATGGATATAGCGGTCGCATCCCGAAGGGGCTAGTTTCTTGCGCAAGTAATGGACATAGACATCGACCACTCCCAAGCCCGCTTCGGAGTCTATCCCCCACACCCGATCAAGCAGCTGATTTTTCGTCAGAATCTGCTCCCGATTAAGCAGCAGATACTCCAACAGCTCATATTCTTTTAACGTTAGCTTCAGCGGTCCACCGTTCACATAACCCTCCATGAAGGAACATTTCACTGTAAGCTGTCCATATTGGAGTTCTCCGTCCGGCGCGCCGAGAGAAAGTCGGCGCAGCAGCACCCTGATCCGTGCCAGCAGCTCCGGCGTCGCAAAGGGCTTGACCAGATAATCGTCTGCGCCGCCATCCAGCCCCTTCACGCGATCCTCCACGCTGTCACGCGCCGTAAGCAGGAGGATCGGTATCTTAATCCCTTGCGCCCTCAGCTCACTTAGAACAGCCAATCCGCCCATACCGGGCAGCATGACGTCCAGCACGATCAGGTCATGGACTCGCTGCTGCGCGAAATACAATCCATCTGAGCCATTATCCGCCTCATCCACTTGGTACGCTTCTTCCTTCAACAGCGTCGTCACCGCATCGAGCAGCGGACGGTCATCTTCGATCACTAAAATTCTCAATTGATCTGCCCCTTTAAGTCAGGCTCATTCACGTATATAGCCAGCAGACCTATTCTAATTGACGAACCTTAACGAATGATTAGAGGCGGATGAAGCCTTCCTTAAGTGCGGTCAATATCATTCCTAGCTTCGCATCGTATCGGATCGTGTTAACTCCAAGCACAAAAAAGAGAGTCACTGGGAGTTCCCAAGACTCTTCTTCGGATCAGTATTTTAAGAGATCAGCGAGTTTCTTACAAATGACAAGGCCCTATCACAAATCCATTCTATCATAAATTCTTATGATCCATATTATGGCATATTTCAAGCTACGCAGAGCGGAATAGGGAGAATGGTCGATTTCGACAGTTAGCCAACCCGCATAACCGATTTCATTCAAGCCGTCGATGAAAGGAGGGAAATCGATCACTCCAAGCCCAAGCTCGCAAAAATCAGGCAAAGCTTCATTGCCCAGCAGCATAGGTGAGCTTCGATATTCGGATCTTTAGGTGCCAGATCCTTCAGATGAACATAGGCGACCCGCTCCTTATGTCAACGAATTAGACTGGCCACATCCATACCAGCCCCCGTCAAATGTGCTGTGTTGGGTGCGAAGAACACTTCTGACGGCTACATGACCTTTTAATGCATTCATGTTTTTCATCTCCCCATCAAATGTTCCTGCACATGCAAATCTAAGCCTTCTACGCAAATGCCGCTTTCACTCCGCCCTCCTTCATCGCACATATCCCTCCCTAATTAGGTATAAACATCTCCAACCCTGATAGCTAATTAATATTTCACACGTAAATGCGGAGTTACGACTTCCTCTTTATGGTGTATAGCCTTCATCAAGGCGTCTAATGCTCCACTCGTTAAATAAGAACGTTCAACCGGAAATGGAGGTCGGGAGGTATGAAAGAATTTTTCAATCTCCAACACTAATATCCCAAAATGAATATATGGTTTTCCAGGCTGCAAGTAAAATTCCGTACAAAAAGGCTCTGAATCTTCATACATCTGACTAGCACATGCAAAGTCACGCACTTCTTGCTCTGCATACAGCATGCCTGTTCTTAAACCATCCACATAATCCACTTCGAAGAAGAGGGGATGAGTCAAGCTGTATGGCATTTTCTCTATATCGATTAGATTGATAAATGAACCGAGACTTCTATATAATTGACCCCACTCTGCTCCTAGCAGCTTCTCACGGGCTGCCTCACCCTCATACGCTCTCACAGCAGTAATTCCACTTTCTCCACAAGCTCGATTCTCAGCTAGAGATTGCATCATTTCTAGCGTGTGATACGTATATCTCTCTACATCGCCATAAGCAAACCCGAACATTTTATGTAGTGGAGCTCCATTGGGATGCGGCTGACTTGCCGGATATTGATGTGCAAAAGGAACAACAGAGCTTGAGAAGAACGGGATATGATGCTGCTTAATTTGCTTATATACCCACTTGACATCTTCTCCCGTAACAGCAAAGCCCTTATCGGAATAAATAGGAACGATATGATTGTTCTCCACCATGACAGTTAAGCAAGCTTCAAAAAACGCCCGTCTAGGATAAAGAATTTGGCCAATTTCATTAGTCGGATAATCGCCATGTTCGCCTATAATAATGATCCCGTCAAGATCAAAAGCCTTGCCGCCACACTTCAATGCATCCTCGATCGTTCCATACAAAGGAATGTTATGCTTTGCAGCCAAATCACGGCTTATATCATTCTCAGGAAATTTATCCACGTACATCGAAACAATATCAATAGTAGACGTGTATTGGCGCCCATCCATCGTGAACCCCTCAAGCATTTTCGTAATAATCACATCCGCATGCGAAATGTCCCAATACTCCGTAATAATGGCCGCTATCCGTTTTTTTGTCATTGTTTGCATCGTTATCCCCGCTTCCCGTAATAAGTATATTTGGATGGAACAAAACTCTTCAACAATCGCCATGCATTCAGGCCCAGTACCTTTTCTTTCATTTCTTCGGAAACGCGGGAATACAGAATGCTGCCGATATCCCAGGTCAAGCTATTGAATGCAGCATCACTGGAGAACAGCAGCTTATCTGGATTCGCTTCGGCAAAACAATACCTAATAACCGCTAATGAGCCACTCGGTTATAGAGGATCTATCAACTGAAAAGGAGGGGCATAAGAGCTATTCGCTCCTGCACCCCTCGAATGCGAGTCGATGGATGGCTATTCCTGCAAACATGGCCGCTCCAACAGCGAGACAGGATTCGTCCACGTTCAGCTTGGAGCTATGCAGCCCGAATGCTCGTTCCGGATTTTCTTGAGGGCCAGAACCAAGCCAGAAGAAGCAGCCTTTGCTTAGATTCATAAGTTCGGCAAAATCTTCGCCATACGTGAAAGGAACGATGCTTTGACAAGCCTCTGCTCCGAAAAGCTCAGCAGCAATCTCCCGAACATGGCTCGTACAAGCCTCATCATTGTCTACTTCCCTCACTTGTTCGATATAAGTTAATTGTGCCGTGCAGCGATAAGCGCGGCAAATATCTTCGATAATTCGTTTCAGCCGCTCAGGCATTGATCGTCTAACCTCGGGATCCATCGTACGGATTGTTCCCGTTAGTTCTACATCGTCAGGAATGATGTTGTTTGCGGTTCCCCCATGAATCGTGCCCAGCGAAACGACTGCAGCTTGATGTGGAGCGATTTCCCTGCTAACAATTTGTTGAAGCCCCATCACGACAGCCGATGAAGCGACAATCGGGTCACAACAAGCATCCGGATACCCGCCGTGTCCGCCTTTACCGATAATGCGTATTTCGATTCGATCAATTGCAGCCATCAGCACGCCAGATTTTACGGCTATCTTACCCGCTGTGAGGGAAGGAAGATTATGCAAGCCGTAAATTTCATCCACACCTTCCATAGCGCCATCCTTTATCATTGCAACCGCACCAGCTAATATCTCTTCCGCTGATTGAAAGAGAAAACGGACCGATCCTGACAGCCGGTCCCTCCGCCCTGCTATCAATTCGGCAGCCCCCAATAAAATTGCGGTATGGGCATCATGGCCGCAGGCGTGCATCACTCCGGGTGTAGTAGAAGCGAATGGCAGCCCCGTTTGCTCGTCAATTGGAAGCGCATCCATATCTGCTCTTAACGCGATTCGTTTCCCCGGACGGCTTCCATGAAGTTCACCAACGACTCCATAACCGCCAATATTCGTATGAACCTCCATTCCAAGCGCTTTCAATTTGTCAGCCACGATACCCGCAGTTCTAGACTCCTTAAAGCTAAGCTCTGGATTTAAATGAAAATCGCGGCGTGCTTCGATCATACTTCGTTCGATTTCCTTAGCATCGGTCCTTATCTGATGATGACGATCCATTATAATCTCCTCTTTTCTAATGGTCGTATGACGTTGCAATCTCCATCCTTGTTAACAGCCGTCCTATTAACATAATCAATAATAACAGAGTTAGTTTTTGTTGAATTTGTCAAAAAACTAATCTTCCTATCGTTTCTTTTGTGGTCATACACAATCGGTTCTCCGCCATCCATACGGTCACTGGCCTAATAAAATGCACCCCTATAGAATTTCATCGGAGTACCATTTTCCAATGTCTATTCTAAGGGGTGCACTTCAATTTATTGAACCGGGATCTTCTGCCTTACTCTGTCGTTCTGCCAGGTTAGGATTCTTCTCTTGAAGCCGCTGCTTCTTGTACGGCAAGTGAGAACAGGTCCATCTCCTCTTCCACTGCTTCTTCAATGACTTCCTCGATTTCTCCCAGGATCTTGACGAGTCCGCCAAACTCCAGCTCTTCGAACTTTCTCGCCGCAGCCTCACGCTGCAGGTTCCAGAGACACTCTGTCAGGCTGCACGAGATGGGTACATCAAGCCGGATTCGAGCCAAATCCCGTGACAGATGGAGCATGTCCAGATTGGCTGAGATTTTGGCCTGGATGCTCTTGGGAAGCTGGTCCAGACACGCCAAGCAGCCCTCGATAGATTGATATTCAAGAATCAGCTTAAGCGCCGTCTTCTCGCCAATCCCTTTCACACCCGGATAATTATCGGCGGTGTCCCCCATGAATCCCTTCATATCAATGACCTGCAGCGGCGTTAATTGTTTCTCGGCCAGCAAGGTTTCGAGGTCATAGACCGCGTAATTGGATCTGCCTTTTTTCATAATAACGACTTTGACCCGTTCGGTAATCAATTGAAGCATATCATGGTCACCTGTCAGTATGTAAACTTCCGAGTCTGTTCCCAGCTGCGCAGACAAAGTACCGATGCAATCGTCTGCTTCGTAGCCGACGATTCCAACATTCGGAACGCCCATTTCAGCTACGACCTCTTTCACTAGATCAAATTGCGGAATAAGCTCTAACGGGGCTTCCATACGATTTTGTTTATACTCCGAGAAGCTCTCATTACGGAATGTACTGCTCCCCATATCCCAGCAGCATATCACATGTGTTGGTTTAAACGTTTGGACGGCATCAAAAAAATATTGAATGAAGCCGTACACGGCGTTTGTTGGCAGTCCAGCTTTCGTCTTGCGAATATATCCGGTATAAGATGTTCCATAGAAAGCTCGAAACAATAATGCCATTCCATCTACGATCAATACTCTATTATTCGGTGAATCCTTCATAGTTTCCATTGGGCCGTTCAGTTCGGTCACGGGTAATCGCTCCCATAATGTTTTCTCTCATTATAGCATTGTTTCCATGGAATAGGGCCTTGAAGATCCCATCAATAATTGGATAATGCCACACGCACAAACCGCTGCGCAGGCAGAATGTTCTTCCGATCGCTGTTGTTCCCGGATTCCTTTAAATTTCTTATATTAGGTTGGAATCCGGGAACAAAGGCGACCGCTAACGCTTCTTTACGAATCATTCTTCCTGCTCCGCTAGTTGTACCTTTCGTTCGTTTTTTCTAGATTGATAGGGATTAAATAGAAATACGATCACTTGGAAAATACGCATCAAAAAGAGCCCTGTTAAGCATCTGCTTTACAGAACTCCAATCGATAGTCGTGACGGGATCATCTAATACTTCATCTTAGTTAATGTTCAAGTCAATCAATTGACTCCCTTAGAACCTTGCACAGGATACGGCGCAGCATTTAAAGCCGCTTACTCCCCGCGAATAAATCTCACCATACGGCTGGCTGCTTCGATCAGCAGCTCTTCATCGTTCACCAGAGCAATCCGTACATAGCCTTCGCCCTCTTGGCCGAAAGCATCGCCCGGTATAACCGCAACACCGTACCGAATTAACATTTCCCGGGAAATTCGACGGGAGCTCCAACCTTCCGACAGCCCCCACTCCATGGCGGGCAGCGGCGCCCACACAAACATAGTTGCCTTAGGGACCGGGATCTCCCAGCCTTCTGTACGCAGCGCCTGCAGCAAGACATCACGCCGGCGTTGGTACAAGGCTGCTACCGGCTCATTCACACCCCGTATATCTTCTTCGAGTGCAGCTATAGCAGCCTCCTGAACAGGGCTGAAGATGCCATAATCGATATTGCCCTTCAACTCTCTCAACGCTCCAACCGCCTCGCGGTTACCAGCTAGAAATCCGATCCGGCTGCCAGCCATATTGAAGCTCTTGGATAACGAATGGAATTCTACTGCGCAGTCCAAGGCCCCCTGGATTTGAAGAATACTCGGTGGGCGATATCCGTCGAATGCCATCTCCGAGTAAGCCAAGTCATGCACGATCAGAACCTCATGCCGCTTAGCAGCCGCCACCGCTTCTTGGAAGAAGCCGAGATCCGCAACAGCCGATACCGGATTGCTTGGATAGTTCAGCAGCATAAACTTCGTTCGCTTCCACACCTCTTCCGGAATCCGATTAAAGTCCGGCAAGAAGCCGTTCTCCGCCTTCAGCGGCATCAAATACGGCTCAACGCCGGCAACCGCCAAGCCCGCAGCATAGATAGAGTATCCCGGGTCTGGAATGAGCGCGATATCCCCCGGGTTACAGAGAGCTAGCGCTAAGTGGCCCAGACCATCCTGCGACCCCATCAGGGACAGCAGCTCTTGCTCCGGGTCCACCTGCACGCCAAACCGGTATGCCAGCCACTCCGCAGCTTTATTCAGGAATGCAGGGCTCCCTTTAGAGCCTGGGTATCCATATGAATCCGGCCTCAGAGCTGCATCGGCAAGGACTCTTCTAACCGTCTCGGATGGAGGAGCATCCGGACTCCCGATACTTAGATCGATAACCTCATGACCCGCCTGACGCGCTTCCCGCTTCCAACCATCTACTTCCGCAAAAATAGACGAGCCGAGCCGTCCAAGCCGGTCAGCCCGCCATCGTTTCGACATCACTGTAGAATCCTCCTTATGGCTTCAATCGCGTTGAATAACAAAGGATCATTAACCCCATACCCGTTCGTATTCGTCTTCCTTAAAGCCGACAGTTATGCGGTCACCTTCAACAACGATTGGACGCCTAATTAGACGGCCATTCGAGGCTAACAGCTCAATCTTCTCTTGGCGGCTCATTCCCGCGAGCTTATCCTTCAATCCCATTTCTTTATAAACCTCACCAGATGTATTGAAAAATTTCTTGATATCCAGACCGCTCTTGGCGATAAGCGCCTCTATCGTCTCAGCATCTGGTGCGGTTTCAAATATATCGTGAGACTCGATTTCATATTCCTTGGCCTTGAGCCATTTTAACGCACTGCGGCAAGTGCCGCAGCGTGGATATTCATAAACAGTCAATCGGTTTGACTTCTTCATCTGCTTACAGCTCCTATTCGTTCGTTGCCTTCAACATGGCTTCCAGCTTGCTTAAATCCTCCGTCAGCGGCGCTTCCCACTCCATCCACTTGCGGCTAATAGGATGCGTCATTCCAAGGACTGCCGCATGCAGCGCCTGCCGGTTAACGGCGGCCTCGAGCTCCGGACTACCGCCTTCGCCTGGACTGGCGGCATAGCCATACATGCCGTCACCAATTAACGGGCAGCCGATGTGCTTCATGTGCACGCGAATCTGATGGGTGCGGCCCGTCTCCAGCCTCAGCTTTACTTTCGCGGCTTCGCCGCCGCGATATACGGCTTCGGTCTCATAATGGGTAACTGAGGGATAGCCGCTCTCCAGAACCGTTCGGACGTGGGGGGAGTCGGGGTCACGATCGATCGGAGCGTCGACCGTGCCTTTCGCAGTGCCAGGAGAACCGTATACATAAGCAAGGTAAGATTTTAATACATCGCCTGCATGCATCTGCTCGGACAATTGTTGATGAATGTAAGGATTTTTGGCAATGGCCAGCAGACCCGAGGTATCTTGATCCAATCGATGGATCGGTCGAAAGCGCACCCGCTCATCGCGTTCCTGCCAGTGATAAACGACACCGTTCGCCAATGTTCCTGTATAGTGGCCATGTGTCGGGTGTACGACAATGCCAGGCGGCTTGTTGAGGATGAGCAGCTCCCGGTCTTCATAAACAATATCGAGTGGAATAGGCTCCGGCAAAATATCATCGGATCGTTCCTGCTCCATACGAAGCTCGATGTAATCCCCCTGCTTGACGCGCGCCGACGTATAGACGCGGCAGCCATTGACCGTAATGCCTTCATCCGTCAGCTTCAAGCGCGAGAGCAGCTTGCGGGACACTCCGAGGTTTCGCTCCAGCACCTTCCGTACTGTCATCCCATCCTCTTCGATCTTCACGTGTACGGCAAGCGGCTCATAATATTTCATGATCATTTCCGTTTCTTGAATACGTCCGCACTGCGTACATATTCCGTATCCGGTACGCCTAGCTTGGCATTAGCCGATCTAGCCGCTGCAAAGAAATAATCGGATAACCGGTTGATATATTTGAGAACGTCCTCATTGATTGCGATATCTGCTGTGAGCGTGACGATGCGGCGCTCCGCTCTGCGGCATACCGTTCGGCAAACATGAAGCAGAGCCGACGTTTCACTTCCGCCCGGCAGGATGAATTTGGTGAGTTCGGGCGCTTGGTCCACATGGGCATCTATCCACTCCTCCAGACGCTCCGCCGGCTCAGCCGTAATCTTGAATGTACGTCCTTCCGGATCGACGAAAGCCAGGTCGGAGCCACAGTCAAACAGCTCCTGCGCGATCTCGAGCAGCTCCTGCACGAGCTCGTCCAGTACGCCTGTCTTCGCTGCAACAGCCGCAGCTTGTCCAACAAAAGAGTTCAACTCATCCAGTGTGCCGTAAGCTTCCACACGGCTATCGTCTTTACTCACGCGGCCGCCAATAACAGACGTCTTGCCGCCATCGCCTGATTGTGTATAGAGCTTCATGGTTTTACAATCTCCTTTAATACCTCGACGGATAATTCCTCATCGGGCGCATTCGCCGGGATGAATATGAACATATCTTTCTCTTCGTAGCCCGCTTCTTTGAAAACAGGAATTTTCTCGACCGGAAGCGCGAATAGAGCGGTTACCTTCTTCTCACTGTCTTTGTCGCCAACTACGCTTTCCATGACGCCTTCGGGATAATCCTCCGTCTTGAACCATTGGTCCAGCTGTACGGCCGCCCCCTGCGCCATCATGTTCTCGAGAACTTCTTTAGGAAGAATCATAATTCCATTGCCGCCTGCAGCCAGCTCAACGATCATTTTTTGATCATTGTACATAGGTGTACCATGAACCGCCATTTTCTTGTCTTCGCCGAACGCCTTCTGCAGCTTCTCTTCGACCTTCTCGGAGACGCCGTCCGGCAGATGCTCCCTGGGCATGATGAATACCGTCAAATCAGCACTTGATCCACAAGCAGTCAGGATAGAAGACAATAACATAATCATGAGCAGGATTCCAGCAAAGCGGGTCTTCTTCGTCATACTCGTCATACGCTGCAACTTGATCCCTCCACAAACAAATTCTATGACAACTATAGCACAAAGGACCCCCTATGAGAAAACAACCTGATGACGATTTCGGCGTATGTATATTGAATATATATTCCTTTAGCGATAACAAAAGATGCGCAAAGGTACTTGAGATTATATTCTATTTCCTTCGCCCTAAAATTTCTGGGTCTTGAGTTGTCTTCTTATGAAAACTTTGTCGAAAGGATTGTAATATATTTGAATATATTTAATATAACATATAGGTGCTGCCGTTTGTTTATCAGCAGGTAGCCGAGGAAGGAGGGAATTAGAGAGGCACTCTGACGATGGTTCCACCAAATAGGATGAGACGAGGTGTACGACCGTGATTCGAAAACTTACCGTCACATGTCTAGCTCTACTATGCACGCTGTCATTAACGCTTGGCGCTTCCGCTTCTTCGGAATCCAAACCCGATATTGGCTCGATTACATGGCCAGAAAAGCAAGCGCTTCCATCATTCGGGAAGCCAAAACAATTGGATGTTGCGGATATTTATGATGCGCCGGGAGACATCAAGCTGCTGCTTGCGACTCTACAGGGTGTCGTTAACCGCGCTGAGCCGAGGATCTACCTATTGGAGAATCAAGAAGAGGGAAAGCTTACCTGGTTGAACGATCTTAAGGTTCCTTACAACCTGCATGATGATTATTGGAATATCGTCAAGAAATATAAGAGAGAAGTCAAAGGCATCATCGTTTACGACCCGAAGGTCGCGGACTCCGTCAATGTAGCTACTACACTCGCAGGGTTGAAGGACGCCGTTGTGGCGAGCCCGGCGCTTGCAGCGCAGTTGAAAGCAGCTCCTTTCAACCTTAAGGTGCTCGAGGATCTGCAGGGAAAATTCAAGGATCGTCTGGATGCTTACACCTGGCAATATGAGAACTTGTGGAAAAACACGACGCACCGGATGCTTGTCGGCTTAAGCCCGGATACGTCCATCAAAATTCCTTCGGGTCTTCCTGAATCGTTCAAGACGATCGCTGAAGAACCGACGCAGGAGCGCGACGGTAACAACAAGAAAACGTATGAGCTCGATTTGTCCGGCTATCTGGGTAAGGAGTCCGTATACCTACGCTTCGACGATGCCTTTCCGCAGGATGGTTGGGGACCGGCCGTTCACGAGGTGACCGTGAAAGCGGACGGGCAGACAATCGCGCAGTTCATCCCGGGCACGCCCGAGGAAGAAGCGTTCCTGTATGACCGCCAAAGCTCCCAAGTATCGACAGGACAAGGCGGACACCGATTTGCCGACAACGGCCGTTACTTCGTCTACAAGTTCACACCGCCGGCCGGCACGAAGCAGTTAACCGCCTCCGTCTTCATGTGGAACCAATATAAGGTTTCGGCGGGCAATGTCCAGCCGCTATCTTCTGAGCAGAAGGAGCCTTACGGCTACCTCCGTGATTATGCAGTCGCGAACAAAGCGATGGTGTTCTGGCTCGACTCGAATGTGCCGGAGCAGAAGGCGCTCTTCGAGAAAATTTTATCAGACGTTAAGCCGGGTACCCCTTATCTGGGTTGGTTCAGCAATGATGTTGAAGGCGAATTCAGCTCCGTAGAAATCACGTCCAATCACAGCGTCTACGTGCTTGCGGCGGACTGGTTTAGCAACCTGACGGTCTTCTCGGGGACGAAGGCGAAGCCGGTCAAGGCCAAGACGCCTAGGGCACCGAAGCTTGAGAACAAAATTTACGTCACGTACACCTTCAGCGAAGGCGACAATTTCCAATACAATCAACACAGAATGCGCATTCTATGGGATGATCCAGCCCGTGGCAAAGTACCGATCAACTGGACCTCGAGTCCGCTTCTATATGACGGCGCTCCTGCCATTCTGAACTACTTCCAAAAAACAGCGACGGAAAATGACCTCATCATTGCCGGACCGTCCGGAGCAGGGTACTTCTATCCGGAAGCCTGGCCGGAGGCCACGTTCTCGGATTTCCTGAAGCAATCTTACAAATATCTGAAGAAAACAGGAATGACCGTTCCGTACGTGCTGAACCGTGTCGACAGCGAGAACGTGCCGCTCAGCGAATCGAAGGCGACCGCTTATGAGAACGACTATAAAGCGTCTGGACTCTTCCTCAGCTGGGAAAATCATTACGGCGTCGAAATCGTGAACGGTACCCTTCCGGTATCGACAATTCAGGGCATCAGCACAGCACAAGACGGCAAGAACATTTTAGCCCAGGCCAAAGCGGACTGGGACGGTAAATCGCCGCTGTTCGTATCCCTCGGCCTGCTCGCTTGGAGCATGACCCCGACGGATGTCGTCGCGATGACCGAGTCGCTCGGACCGGAATATCAAGCCGTAAGGGCGGATCACTACTTCTCGCTCATCCGGGAAGCTAACGGCCTTCCGTCCAAGCCGCAGCAGCAAGCAGAGAGCAAAGATGAGCAATAGAATTGTTCGGGATATAATTCATATCCTTTAAAACAAAAGAAAGAGCCAACCAGTTTCATCATGGTTTAGCTCTTTCTTTTTGATGTCACATTATTTGGCTCGCTTCTCAGCGCTGCCAAGCACACACAAAAGAAGCCCCTCTAAAAGGGACTTCTAGACACACTTCCGTTCATGGTGGTGCTGTGGCTCTTACGCCACAGCATGAACCTCATATATTCGTTAATTTTGACGTCCAGCTTCCGGCTCAGGTCAATCACGGTATCGGAGCTGAACGTTTTATGCTCCAGATACGATTGTTCCATTAATTTGCGCAGCGTATAAATTTCGTCCTCCAAAACTCGAATGGATGATGAGGAGTATTGCTTTGCTTGCATGGTACCCGGGTCACTTAGAAACGAGAATCCATAATCCGCAGAAGCCACTGTCATTCCTCCTTCTCGTTACATGAGTCAATCCATTTACCCTGCGTGCGCAAGTTTTTATAAATTATAACAAACTATAACAAATCTGAAAATAAATTTTTAGCCCGTCCTAAGTTTATCGACGAACTTCCCGATCCGATCGATAGCTTCCGTCAACTGGTTAACGGAAGTTGCATAGGAGCAGCGCAGATGCCCTTCGCCGCCCGATCCGAATACATCGCCAGGGACGGCTGCCACGCTGGCTTCATTCAGCAGGCGGGTGGAGAATTCCTCCGAGCTGAGTCCGGTCGCCTTGACGGAAGGGAAGGCGTAGAAGGCGCCTTGCGGCTCATGACATTCCAGCCCGATCTCCCGAAATCCATGTACGATCAGCCGGCGGCGCTGGTTGTAGGCCTCCACCATGCGATCCTTCTCCTCTAGCCCGTTACGAAGCGCTTCAAGAGCAGCTACTTGCCCCATGATCGGAGCGCACATAACCGTGTACTGGTGTATCTTCAGCATCGCGCTGATGATATCCGGATGTGCGCAAGCATAGCCCATCCGCCAGCCTGTCATGGCGAACGCTTTGGAGAATCCGCTGACCAGAATGGTCCGGTCCTTCATCCCCGGCAGCGATGCCAGACTGACATGCTTCGAGCCATATGTAAGCTCGGCATAGATCTCGTCGGAGATGACGATCAAATCATTCTCTTCGATTACTTTGGCTATCGGAAGCCAGTCCTCGTAGGTCATGATACCGCCGGTCGGATTGCTTGGATAGCATACAACGAGCACCTTCGACCGAGGTGTGATGGCTGCTTTCAGCGACTCGGCCTTCAGCTTGAACTGATCCTCCGCGAAGGTCTCGATCCCGACCGGAACGCCGCCGCTAAGCGAGGTGATCGGTGAATACGAGATATAACAAGGCTCGGGCACTAGAATCTCATCTCCCGGCGTAATAAGAGCACGGAGCGCCAGATCAATCGCTTCGCTGCCGCCAACGGTTACCAGTATTTCTTGAGCCGGGTCGTAGGCCACATCGAATTGGTTATAGAGATATTGTCCGATTTCTTCGCGAAGCTCCGGCATGCCGGCATTCGATGTATATTGCGTCTTCCCCATCTCTAGGGAATACACGCATGCTTCACGCACATGCCAAGGCGTGACAAAGTCGGGCTCGCCAACCCCAAGCGTAATGATATCCTTGCGGCCTGCCGCTAAATCGAAAAACCGGCGAATGCCGGAAGGTTTCATCGACCGTGCGCCGGGAGCCAAATAATCGGCCATCGATGCGCGGCGGACGGTTGTATTCAATTGCATCTCTTCGTCTTTAATCATCGCGCATCACCCTTCACGGCGAAATGGGGAGACGGTGGTCGGACTCATGCTCCTCGAAAATAATGCCGTCTTGTTTGTATTTTTTCAAAATAAAAAACGTCTTCGTAGACAAAACCGCGTCAATCGGAGACAGTCGATTGGAAACGAAAGAAGCTACTTCCTTCAAGTTCTTCCCTTCAACCTCAACAAGCAAATCATAAGCGCCGGACATCAGATAAACCGACTTCACTTCCGGATATAAATAAATCCGTTCCGCGATCCCTTCAAACCCACGGCCGCGTTCCGGCGTTATTTGCACTTCGATTAATGCGGTAACCTTCTCGTCGTCTACCTTGCTCCAATTAGCGACGGTCGCATATTTGACGATGACATGGTCCTGCTCCATCTCCGCGATCGCCTGCTTCACTTCTTCCGCCGTAACATCCAGCATCGTCGCGATCAAATCCGCGCTCCGGCGCGCGTCTTCTTTAAGCAGCTCCAAAATCTTCATCTTCAGCTCACTCATCGTCAATACCTCCCGGTAACTTGCTTCGACACTCATATTGCGCAAGGACGAAGCCTATTTGTTTGTAGGGCTGCGCAACAAATTTATAAGCTCTATATTACAACGAATCCAAGCTTCCTGCAAAGCGGAAATAAAGCCAGCTGCCCTCCACCTTACCCGGCAGCCTTTGCAAACTCGCCGGGTTACGCCAAGATATGGACAAGTTCCGCAAGCAGCCGTTTCATATCCGATTCCGTGCCGATGGAAATCCGCAGCATGCCGCGAAGACGCGGCTGATCGAAATGACGGACGAATATATGGGCAGCGGCTAATCGTTTCTCCATCTGTTTGGCATCGAGTCCTTCTTTGATCGGAGGGGCGCACAATACGAAATTTGTCTGCGAAGGCAGCACTTCGAAGCCCAGCTCCCGCAGGCTCAAGATAAACTTTTCCCGGCTCCGGTTGGTCTGAACGATCGTATCTTTCACATACGCCTCGTCCCGGATCGCTGCGATTGCCAGCTTACGGCTAATCGAATTCACATTATAAATATCTCTGCCTTTCTCGAGGGCCGTAATTAATGCGCGGTCAGCCATGCAATACCCAACGCGGGCGCCGCACAACGCATAGGCTTTGGAGAAGGTTCGCAGGATCAGCAGATTCGTATACTTGGCTAACAGCGGCTGAGAGGATGCGCCCGGCTCCGCAAAATCGATGTAAGCCTCATCAATGACGACAAGACCCGCAAACCCGCTGACAAGCCGCTCCACCTCACTCGAGCTAAGCAGCAGACCAGTCGGTGCATTCGGATTGACGAGCACGATAGCCTTCGCACCGCTTGCAAGCAGGACGTCCACATCAACTGTAAAGTCGTCCCTTGTCGGAATTGCCTTGCAACCGGCTTGAAAGCTGGCAGCCACAGTGTGATACAGCCCGAAGGTCGGATCAGTGACTGCGATACTGCCTCCAGGACCGATGAATACTTTAAAGATCAAGGAAATGATCTCGCTTGAACCATTTCCGCAAAAAAGCTGCTCCTTGTCCACCTTGAGATGGGCAGAAAGCGTCTCCCGCAGCTCGCTGCACGCTGCGTCGGGATACCGGCGCAGTTCTTCCTCGTTCATGTCACGCAGAGCCTGCAGCACAGAAGGAGCAGGCGGATATGGGCTTTCATTCTGATTTAATTTGACAGATTGAACTCCTTCGGGAGGCTGTTCTCCCAGTGCGTAGGTTGTAAGTGCATCGATATGAGGCATAATAATCGACAAGATAAGCTCCTCCTTCTTCCGGCTCTAAGGCCGATCCATATAATAGATACCGCTCTTCCCGTCCATCGACAGGGATGTTAAGATGATCGTAAGCGATAATTGTCACTATGAAAATACACAGATTTCAATGATTTACAGTGACAGTTGTAATCATAGAGGGGGAAATGACATGCCAGGCATCACACCCCAATGGAACACCAGCTCCACAGACCCTATGTATATTCAAATTTACCGCAGCACTCGCGACGATATATTAGCCGGCCGGATCGCTCCCGGCGGCAAACTGCCCTCGATTCGCAATTTGTCCGAACGGTTAGGTGTGAGCCGCACTCCGGTGGCACTAGCTTACGAGCAGCTGCTAGCCGAAGGCTACGCCATCAGCAAGCCACGGTCAGGGCTGTTCGCCGTCAAGCTTGATGCTGCGCTCGCCCCGGCTGCGAGTGGCGCAGATCGAATGAGCGCGATCCTCCCTTCGCCGCCGCGCGCTTACCATGCTTCGCCAAGCGAGGCAGCGCGCTATGATTTTGGCTACGGCACGATTGATTTGGACAGCTTCCCATATGCCAAATGGAGAAAGCTGCTGAACCTATGTTTCCTCCCGGAGAATAACCGTGTGCTCATGTACGGCGACTATCAGGGTGAACCGGAGCTTCGGACGGAAATTGGAGCGTATTTGCATCAAAGCCGCGGGATTCGCTGCACGCCGGAGCAAATCGTTATTGGAGCAGGAACCTATCATTCACTAGATCTGCTGTTCCAGCTTCTCCAAGGGGAAGTTACTGCGCTTGCGGCAGAAGAAGCCGTCAATGACGGTGTTAAAGCTCTTCTTGAACAATCCCGCTTCACCCTGCATCCGCTGCGTTTAGAAAGTGACGGCATCCGAATGGAGGATGTCTACGAAAGCCGTGCACAGGCTCTATATGTAACTCCGTCCCACCAATTCCCTTACGGGATGACCCTATCGATCGGCAAACGGACCAAGCTGCTGGATTGGGCGAACCAGACCGGCGCCTATCTGATCGAGAATGACTATGATGGGGAATTCAGGTATGGCGGAAGACCGATCCCCGCCTTGCAGAGTCTGGATGATCATGGGCGCGTCATTTATGTCGGGACCTTCTCCAAAGCGCTCACCCCTTCATTGCGGCTGAGCTATCTCATCCTGACGCCCGAGCTGCTGGAACGGTTCCGGCAGAAGAAGCACAGCTTCGACCAGCTCGCTTCGCCTATTTTTCAGAAGACTCTCCAGCTGTTCATGCAATCCGGTGATTTCGAACGCCATGTGCGGAGAATGAGGAAGGTGTACGGCGGCAGACATCATGCCCTGCTGACTGCGATCCGCAGCCGATTCGGTGATAAAGCCGCTGTCATCGGAGCAGGCTCCGGTCTTCACCTGCTCATGAAAGTTAGGAATGGTATGAGTGAGGAGAAACTCGTCAGAAGTGCCAAGCAAGCAGGCGTCCATGTCTATCCGACATCCATCTATGCCTTGAAGCCTGAGCTTGCCCCTTCTTCCACCGTACTGCTGGGGTTCGGGGGAATGAACGAGGACGACATCCATGTGGGAATAGAACGGCTTTCTCGAATGTGGTTATAGGCAATGAAAGAAGCCTCCCGGATCGGAGGCTTCTTTCATTGCGCGTCTTGGGCGTTATTGAAGCCGTTACTGCTGATATTGCTGCTGGGATTGAGGCTGTTGATAGGCCTGGAACTGTTGGTTTTGTTGCCCGCCGGCAAGGCCAATTTGTTGAAGGTGCTGCTGAGCCTTCTGTTGCGTTTGCTGCTGCTGTTGAAGCTGCTTGTCCACTTCTTGACGGAGCGCTGGCGAAGCTGTGCTGTACATACCCTGCTGCTGCATGACGTTGTATAAATCGCCTTGCATACGCAGCGTGTCGTTCGTCAACTGAGTAAACATTTGACGAATTTGTTGACAGCTGGACTCTGTTGCTGCTGTTGCGTATTCACGTACGACCCGTTTCAAGTCCGCAAGCACCGTGTAAGCCATATCGTGATCGGGCAGCAAGGTTTGTATGGACACGGGCTGCTGTTGTGATTGTTGTTGATTCATGTAGGGCGACCTCCTTTATATAAGTGCGACGTCAATTTTGCGGCTGTGACGGCGCCATTTGTTGATGTTGTTGAATCGATTGAACGAGTGTTTGGATGTGCTGCTGGTGCATGTTGATCATCTGGTGGCAGGTTTGCTTAATCGCCTGATTCGTCGCTGATGTTGCAACAACGCCGCATTGCTTCAACAGCAAGTCCTCATTGGATATCGAATCCACGATATACTCCAATTCTTTGGCGGACATGGGCTGCATCATTTCGAACCCCTCCTTTTTTCCATAATAATGAACCTTCCGTAGTATTCCCCGCCCAAACTGAATTATGTAACGAGGCCCTTCCTTGCCGGGGAAGGGCCTCGGGATCGAAGCTTATCAAGGGAGATGTACGGTCTTCACATGGTCAAAATGCAGGAAAACCGAGTTACCACCGGCAGTCGACAGCTCAATCATATTCTGGTCGATACCTTTTAACACCCCGATTTTGTTCGGATTCTCTCCTAAATCAAGGATGACGAATTCCCCGATTAATTTGCGGAGCTGCTGGTCGAAGGTGCGTGCGAGCGTGATTGGCGACGGCTTTAACGGAAACTGTGCCGGGGTTAGCGTATAGGGAGTGACATTCGGGTTATACGGAATCAAATATTTCAAATGCTGCAGCGACACCATGACGGAGTGATAAACCGGTGAATAAAAGACGAAGAAGTCGTTCATCACGCTTGTCAAATAGCCATGAATCGTCTGATTGCCGGTAATATACAATTCCGAGAACATTCCTTTGGCATTCATTAAAATTTTTCGGTATGAGATCGGCTCGCTTTGCTGTTCAAATGGAATTTCAGGAATCACTAAATCTTCGCCTTCCTGCTTCGCTAATCGCAATTGCTGCAGATGAATGAGCGGGACATACAGAAATTGCAGACCGTTGTGCAGAACGAGAATATCTTGGCCCAAGTCGATCATTTTACCACGGATTGGCATCGTCTTACCTGAGATATCGAGCTCCACGTATTGATCTAATAAAGGATGGCGGTACTTCATTCGATCGACCTCCTTTCATCCTATTAGTTGCGTCCATGCATAAAGACTGAATAGACTGACCAGCAGTCCAACCGGAATAATCATCACAGTAAGCTTCATGTAATTCTTCCATGAGATAAGCACATGATGTTGACGTAAAATGTACAACCAGATCAGTGCCGCTAACGTTCCGAAGGGTGTAAGGAGTGCGCCGACAATGCTGCCGATTATCGCTGCCGAATAGAGGATGTGCACGGATTGCAGAGGCAAATTCATCTCCGCTAGCCATAATGTCGCAATGATAAGAGAGGGATACTGGTTCACCACATTCGATAATACCGTCATTAGCCCCATCGTGAAGAAAGAGGATATGAAGTCGCTGTATCCATATACAAACGACCCTTCCGAAAGGAGGTAACGGATAAGTCCGGTCTGCCGCAATCCATCCACAATCACATACATGCCGAACGCAAACAAGAGGATGTGCCAAGGGGTTTGCGCAACCAACTTCCGCGTTCCACCTCCGAAGCGAAGCTGACTGACGGCAACCAACAATGCTGCACCCACAACCGCGATCCAAGCCGTCGGCACCCCAAAGCCGGATCCGATGAAGAACCCGGCTCGAGTGGTGACGACGATGAGCATACATATTCGGAACAGCCGCCAATCGGCCTGTGTAACCTCATTAGGTCGCATCGATGTTTGAGCCGAGATCCGGGCAGGAAGCTGCCCTCGTGTGGAAAGATACAGTACCAAAGCCATACTCGCAATCCCCAACGTTGCGGGTACGAATATCAGATTGGCATACATACTCAGATTCATGGGAATCAGTGATAACGTCATCAATGACCCTAGACCGATACCCAGCGGAACGCTTGCCGCGGTTCCGATTAGAACCCCTCCAAGCAGATACGGGTAACGCTGCATCGGTTTAAGCTTCAGCTGCTCGCAAACCTGTAGAACAATTGGCGTCATGACGAGAACGCCTGCCAAGTCGTTGAAGAACAGGGTAGTCAGGAAGCATAAGGAGAGCAGGTACCAGAATAAGCGCTTTCCCGAACCTTTTGCATATGTGATCAGATTCGAAGCGCCCCATCGGAAGAAGTCGATATGATTCAATACGATCGCCATGATAGTCGTAGCAAGGATGGTTACGGCCGCTCCTCCGACATGCTGGCTTACCGCAACAGTTCCGGCCGCCGGGGAGATGCCGGCTGCTAGCATGAGAACGGCGCCTGCTGTGACCGGTACCGATTCATTCAATCCTTGTGGTCTTCCAAGAATCATAATTGCAATTGTCGTACCCATAACAAACCAGGCGAGATAAGCATCCCCGTCAAACATGCCGCCCCGCCTCGCCTGGATGCCCGGTATCGAATGAAAAGGATTCTGTTTCTAAAGGAGGCGTAATTAACTTAGGTGATGGCTTTGGCTTAAAGAACAGATAGAACGGGACTGCAGCAACCAGGATGACCAGAATGGCAAGCACAGGATTCCCCCTCAAAGAGCGGATCAGGTGACGGGTACCGGAATCCGTGCAGCACACAGGAGAGCATTTGACTTAGACCCTATCCATGACCTGAGCGTGCATCGGATTCCGGAAGCCGATTAACCTTTTTTTCCTGTGCGGCGGGATAGACGTTTTACTGCTTTTCGTACGGCGACCTTTTTCACACTGGACGTGTTTGCATTGTTGTTATTGTTGTTGTTATTGTTATTGTTATTGTTTTTGTTATTTTTCGCATATTGATCCACTTTCTTAACCGACTTGATATGGTAGATCGGGATGCGAACCAGGTTTTGGCTGCTGCTGTTATTATTGTTGTTATTGTTATTATTGTTGTTGTTACTGCCTTGGACAAGCAACAAGAGTGAATCACTGCTGGCATCCACGACGAACCCTTCGACTTTCTCCGGTCCTCCGCCGTTAATTTGCACGAATGATTTATTGAGCTTACTCAAGATGCCGTTAAAGTTTCTGGCTGCCATGAAGTTCGCTTTTACTCCCGTGCTATCTTGTTTGCCTGAAGTTTCAGTAACGCTTTTGACATGCCGCAGGTTCACGTAAACATAGTCGCTCTCCGATTGTTTCGCGTTCGAGTACATGTTCACGTTGTTATTGTTGTTATTATTGTTATTGTTATTGTTGTTGTTATCGGAGGACAGCAGTACCAAGAATCCATTCGAAACACCGGCTACCGTGCCTTGAATCGTTTCTGGACCCCCTCTGTTGATTTGCACACCCATGCCTATCATATTTTTCAGGTACGAAACCTCCACACTGCGGGCGCCGTGTGTTCCCCGAGTTCCGCGTGTTCCGCGTGTTCCGCGGGTTCCACGAGTTCCTTGCGTACCCCGTGTTCCTCGCGTACCGCGGGTTCCTTCCGTACCGCGCGTTCCTCGCGTACCGCGAGTTCCTTCCGTGCCGCGTGTTCCGCGAGTTCCCTTTGTGAAATTACTGCCCGATCCTTTCGTGCTTTTCTTTTCATTGGATACGGCTTGATTGGAATTAACACTACTGAATGGCTTGTAGCTTACAAACGGAAAGTACATAGATGAAATCCCTCCATAATTAATAGATTGGTTACTAAGGACGATCGGCGCATAAACGATTGTAACGACCACGAATCCAGGTTCATCATCTTCGCTTCGGCATTCATCCCTCCATTGTTTGTCTCGGCGTAATCTATCATGGGAGACAATTTATAATCTATTTATATGTATCCCGTAGCTTAATGGTACTAGATTAGCATCTATTTATATGAGACTACATGATTACCCAGCGCAGTTAATAGAATTTCTGCATAGCTTGTATTAAGACATGAAGAGGAGGAATTAAATATGCAAACAACTGAAGTAACAACCAGCAGCACTCGCGGTACTCGTGGTACTCGCGGTACTCGTGGTACTCGCGGTACTCGTGGCACTCGCGGTACTCGCGGTACTCGCGGTACTCGTGGCACTCGCGGTACTCGTGGTACTCGCGGTACTCGCGGTACTCGCGGTACTCGCGGTACTCGCGGTACTCGCGGTACTCGCGGTACTCGTGGCACTCGCGGTACTCGTGGCACTCGCGGTACTCGTGGTACTCGCGGTACTCGCGGTACTCGCGGCTGTACAAGAGATGGATAAGTCGTTCATACAACAACAGCCCTGATATAAGTAATAGGCTGTGACACAATGGGCACAACCGGCATAAAGTAAAGCAATCATCGATAAGCCTATCGTATACGATAGGCTTTACTTTTTGTCTGGAGGGATGGTCGAATGTCCAGCGGAGGACTTCCTACCCGTTCAATCACAATTGATCCCAGCGACTTATTGGAGCTGCAGAAGGATGTCTGGAGTAACCAGTTCGCACCTGTAAAGCTTGTAATGGATGGTGTGACAATGGAGGCACAGCTTAGATTCAGAGGGGGACATACTCGTAATTATCAGAAAAAATCATATGAAATTCGATTCGGAGACGATCAGACCTTGCATTGGAATGCTGAATTCGATGACCCGTCTTTGATTCGCAATGCACTGTCCTTTCGTTTTTTTAATTTGATTGGCGTACCTGCGCCAGAGACGAGGCATATGTGGCTCGTATGGAATGGCCGGCCTCATGGCGTCTACTTAGAACTTGAATCCGTGGATCGCACCTTTTTCAATGTTCGGCAAATTCAAGCCCAATCGCTCATCTACGCAACGAACGACAGTGCGAATTTCAGTCTTATCGATCCGGAGACCAAACAAACGAAGAAATCGTTATTCTCCGGCTATCAATTAATGAAAGGCAGCGACGCAACCAAAACGCGACTCGTTAATTTCATTAAGCGGATCAACCGGCCCGTCAAACAATCCTTAAAGGTGTATATAGCTAAACGGCTGGATGTGCGGCAATACCTCCAGTGGCTTGCGGGGGCCGTGCTAACCGACAATTATGACGGTTTTGATCAAAACTATGCCTTGTATGAGCATACGCCTACCGGACAGTATCGAATCATTCCATGGGATTACGAGGGGACATGGGGGAGGAATCCTTATGGTAAATTGTGCAGGAACGATCAAGTCCCCGTTCAAGGCTATAACAAGCTGACCCGCAGAGTATTGGCTTACAAACAGTACAGACAGTATTATCGAAAGCTGCTGAATAAATTGCTTGCAAGCCAATTCACTGTCCAAGCGCTGGATCCCGTTGTGGAAGATATATACAGCCGCATACGTACAGCAGTACGCGACGATTTCACGAGAAAATGGCCTTACGAAACCTTCCTGAAGGAGCCTGAGGTTATTCGAAGCTATATTGAAGAGCGGCGCAGCATTCTCAAAAAGGAACTAAAGCAATGGACAGAATAATGCTGCCGGTTGCTTAGCACGTCACAGACGATCATCGATGATCAAAAAATATCCATACTTAAATATCGCTCGCCGCTATCAGGGGCGATGCACAACACGCGGCGTCCCTTACCCAGCCGTCTGGCCAGCTGCAGCGCTGTCCATACAGCCGCGCCTGATGACGGCCCAAGCAGCAATCCTTCCAACCGGGCGAGAGACCTCATCGTATGCAGGGCATCTTCATCCGAGACCTTCACGATCTCATCGTATACGGATGTATTAAGTATTGCTGGAACAAAACCTGGGCTTGTTCCTACCAGCTTGTGCGGACCTGGCTTTCCGCCGGACAGAACCGGCGAACCTAGCGGCTCAACGACTGCGACATACAGCCCTGGAATCGCCGCCTTCAATGTCTCTCCCGTTCCGGTTATGGTACCGCCAGTGCCTGCAGTTGCAACAAAAGCATCCAGACGTCCTCCCGTCTGACGGATAATTTCCGGCGCTGTCGTCGACCGGTGAATGTCTGGATTCGCATGGTTCTCGAATTGGTTGGGAATATAGCTTCCCGGGATCGCGGATTGGAGTTCCAATGCCTTACGGATCGAGCCAGACATCCGCTCGGCTGCCGGGGTTAGGACGACCTCGGCGCCATAAGCCTTCAACAAGCCGATTCGTTCTTTCGTCATATTATCCGGCAGAACAAGAATCAGCTTATAGCCTCTCGCAGCGGCATTCATCGCCAGGCCAATACCGGTATTGCCGCTTGTCGGCTCAATGATGGTGTCACCAGGTTTTATCAGACCCCGCTGCTCCGCATCCGTAATGAGTGCATATGCCGCCCGGTCCTTGACGCTGCCGCTGGGATTAAACCGCTCCAGCTTGATAAGAACCTCCGCATCACCATCGCCTGTGAGCTTATTTAGAGCTACTACTGGCGTGTTGCCAATCAATTCGGCAATATTGTTCACTACTCGTGTCATTTCTTATTTCCCCTTCCCTACATACCACCGCTTCATTAGGCGGCTTCCCGAGCAACACGGCCGACGAATGTTCGGATGAACAACCAGCCTATCAACGGAAACAGCCCAATCGAGAATAACAGCCAAGGGACTGCTTGTGGAGACTTGTCCGTGTAAGGCAGAATAATCAAATAGCAAGACAGCCCAAGAAGGCGTCCCATTGTTAGCGACGCTTCACGAAGAACGACGAATTCTTCGCGTTTCTTCGCGCTCTCTTCGGATTGGCCAATCATATCGAAGACCACAGAGGTCATCGGGATAGCATAGAGCGGCATAAAGATAGCCGTGCCAATACCGAATACCAATAAGGTGCCGAAATTCATGGGCCAGAATAACGGAATGACGAACGCTCCGATAGCAGCAGCTCCTATCAGCATCGCGATTCGTCTTCTTGCCGGTGTCATCAGCTTACCGATTAATAAGAAACTGCCGAGCGCTACCAATGAGGTTATCAAGGAGAAGGTGCCCAGCTTCTGCTCATTATTCGTTGCTATGTACACCAGCAAGCCAATTAGAAACATGAACACACTTTCGCGTACGCCCTGAGCGGCGATCGACGGTACGATTCGACGCCATGGACTGCCTTTGACCGCAAGCTGGCGTACGCCCAGCAGCCACTCATAATGACCTTCCGATTTCCTCTTCTTCAACCAGAAGCTGAGAATAACCGCAATCGCAAATATAATGACGGCTATCGTAAAAATAATGGTATAGCCTCTCTCGCCTTTGTTCAATGTAATGATCGTCCCGGATACCCAAGGAGCTATGATACCCGCACCCGATCCGAGAAATCCAGCCCATCCATTGAAGCGGTCCCGATTGCCAGGCTCCGTGATTTCAAAATAAACCACATTGAAAGACATCCAGAAACAGCCTAATGCTACGCCGTTCAGAATGCCAAGGGGTATCGCATAGGTGGCTGCCGATTTTCCCAAAAGAAGCACTGTAAAATAAAAGACCCCCGATAGTGCCACGCCAAGCCGGAGGCAGTTCATCTTGTTATGCTCCTTTACCCACTTGCCCGCAATCCAGAAAGTAAACCCGCTAATGGCATACTGGCAGAAATTAAACCATCCGATCAAAGCAAACGACTGACTGGCCTTCCACAAATAAACGGGAACGAACGTCCCCGATAGCGCATTTGCGATGCCGAGCAAGCCTTGTACCGCCAGCAGCAGTATGGATTGCCCGTCAAGCGCACGGCTATCCGGATTACGGCCCGTCCCCTTGTAGGATTCACTTTTCCATTTCCCTCGCGCAGAGGGTGCATACCATCTAGACTTTATTACTTGTTTGCCTTGCCCCACTTTCATCCCCTCCTGCTTGTCAAATCTTGCGTACCTTGACGTAAGATTCCCACAACAGAACGGATGCATGCTGGTAAGAAGAACAATGCCTATAGTTACCAAGAATGAGCGGTTCAGTATCGTTTATCAGAGACCTTCGTCCGCCGCCTTAGTCAGTAATTGGACAAACCTTTCCTGATCAGCCTTGGCCAGCTTACCCATCACAGTGAAGCAGGACGGACAGACATAGCGGACGATTTGGAACGGTGCCGCAAGAAGGGATGTGTTCAGCCCTGCGGGTTCTGTTGAACGGAAATTTGAATCGGCTACAGTCTCCAACCCAACCTCCAACATATACTCCCGGCAGGACGGACACTCCGGTACCTCGCCCTGTTGATCGAGTATGCGCTCCACGGTCTCCTCTAAAGCCAGATGCTCGCGGCTTCGAGTCAGGAATGAGCTGCCAGCATCGTTATACCGATTGCCGGATTCCCATTCGGAAGTCTCATCTTCATCATCCTCCGGTTCATCTTCCGGATCTTCTTGATCTTCATCATCGCTGTCGATACCAATCTGCATCGTCCGATATCCGGACAGCTCATTCTCGCAGTGCGGGCAGTAACGCTCCGGCCCGATTTCTTCATCCCAAACGATTTCCGTCTGACACCACGGGCATATAATCTGATCATCCATCGCGTTTCCCTCCATGTGCTACATTAAATAAATAACCCCTAGAATAATAAACAATGCTGCCAGAGCAAACAGAATTCCCCATAAATATTTCATGCTTTGCGCCCTTCCTTATCGTTGTGATTAAACGACCGCAGCCCCGATGACGAAAGAAAGCGAGACTGAAATGACCATTGCAATTAATCCTACCGCCCGATTGTCCTTCTGAATTTCATCATCAATCCGAAAGACCGGCGTCAGGAACTCGAACAGAAAATAAGCTGCGAGCAGCAAGAAAAAACCGAAAGTTCCCCACACCATACTCTGGTATACCGAGTCGTTTGCCTTGACAGAAAAGTGAAAAATGTTGCAAATCCCGAAGATCTTCCCACCGGTCGCCAACGCAACGGCTACGTTCCCTTTCTTAATTTCATCCCAGCATTGGTAACGGGTCACAAACTCGAATAAAAATAGAAACAGGACTAACGCGAGAACAGCCACCGAGACGTAAGCGAGTGCTGCTGCGTAAGGATTGCTCAATAATTTGTCGACTTCCTGCTCCATTAAAGGTTCTCCTTTCCAGAGATTACTTTAATTCCGCAACAGTGACGCCATTGCCGCCTTCGCCATAATTACCCAGCCTGTAGCTCTTCACATGCTTATGCCTGCGCAGAAAGTCGCTAATCCCTTGGCGGAGTATGCCGGTGCCTTTACCGTGAATGATGAAGACTTGACCGAGCCCCGCGAGAAAGGACTCGTCTAGAAACCGATCCACCTCCACGATCGCCTCCTCCAAGTTATCGCCGCGCAGATCGAGCTCCATCCGTACATTATCATCACGCGTTCTCTTCAAGGTAGCCGCGAGCTTCGGCTGCTGCGACTTCGCCGCTTCGACACGCTTCACCAGCTCCAGATCATCAAGGGCCACTTTCATCTTCATGATGCCCAGCTGCACGAACGCCGCGTTACCGCTCAGTTCCACGACATGTCCGCGCTGATTGAGGCTGTATACCATAACTTCGTCACCCGCTTCGATCCGCTGCGGCTTCGCCGCTTTCGCCTTATTGGCTTTGGATGGCTTATGGGGCTCGGGAGCAGCATCGTCCAGCTTGCGCCTGGCTTCGATCAGCTTATGCTCTTTAACGGAAGCTCCTTCCTCCATAGCCAGCTTCCGCAGATCGGCTATGATCTGCTCCGCCTCGCGCCGTGCCTTCGCAATCGTTTCACGCGCCTCTGCTTGCGCCTGCAGGATCAGCTTATCGCGCTGCTCGTCGAACTTACGTCGTTCCGCCTCATGACGGGCGTTCTGCGCTTCCATCTCGATGCGCAGCTGCTCTGCTGTCTGCCGTTCGGCTTCTGCGCCAAGCCGGTCTTTCTCCAGGGATGCGATCATCGTCTCAACCCTCATATCTTCTTCGCTTACTTCACCGCGGGCATGCTCAATGATCGAACGCTGCAGTCCAAGACGTTCGGCAATAGCGAACGCATTGCTTCGCCCGGGAACGCCAACCAGCAGCCTATACGTGGGGCTAAGCGTCTGTACATCGAATTCCATGCTTGCGTTAATAATCCCCTTGCGGTTATAGGCATAGGCCTTGAGCTCACTGTAATGGGTCGTCGCAACGATCCGGCAACCGAGCCGGTGCATCTGCTCCAGAATCGCAATCGCCAGTGCCGAACCCTCGGCCGGGTCCGTGCCAGCGCCAAGCTCATCGAGCAGAACAAGGCTCTTAGGCGTCATACGCTTCAATATCCGAATAATATTCGTCAGATGGCTGGAGAATGTACTTAAATTCTGTTCAATGCTCTGCTCGTCGCCAATGTCGGCGTAGATCGCATCGAACACACACAGCTGGCTTCCATCCTCTGCTGGGACGAACATACCGGACATGGCCATCAGGCTGAGCAAGCCGATCGTCTTCAAGGAGACAGTCTTGCCCCCTGTATTCGGACCTGTGACGATGATCGCCGTAAACGAGTTACCCAGCTCAACATCTGTCGGCACCACCTGCTCCTCCGCAATAAGAGGATGGCGTCCTTTGCGCAGCTTCAAGAAACCGCGATCATTCATCATGGGAAGCGTTGCTTTCATTTGGTGAGCGAGACGCGCTTTTGCGAAGGCAAAATCAATCCAGCCCAAGACATCCAAATCGAGCAGCAGATCTTCCACATATTCGGCCGTAAGCGCCGTTAGACGATGAAGAATTTTCTCGATCTCGCGCGTTTCCGCGGCACGCATCTCCCGCAGCTTGTTATTCATGGCGACAATAGCTTCCGGTTCGATGAAGAGAGTCGCACCTGAGCCTGATTGGTCGTGTACGATTCCGCCAAAGTGGGAACGGTATTCCTGTTTTACGGGAATAACGAACCGTTCGCCCCGAATCGTGACGATCGCATCCTGCAGCATTTTTTGTACGGAAGTCGACCGCACCATCTGTTCCAGCTTCTCGCGGACTCTCGCTTCACCAGTACGGAGTTCTCTGCGGATCGACGCCAGCTCAGTGCTTGCGCTGTCCATGACGACCCCTTGGTCGTCGATACAGGCAAATATCGCATCTTCAAGCGCTTTATGCTCCGTGAGCTGCTCTGCTTGCGCCGCGAGCAACGGGATGGGGTCATCATCATGCAGCTGCATGATATGACGCTTTACCCGCCTGGAGCCGCGTATCGTCTCCGCGATTTCCAGCAGCTCCGCCGGGTTAAGCATGCCGCCGATTCGTGAACGCAGCAGTGCCGCGCGGATATCGACAACGCCGCCGAAGGGAGCTGATCCCTTTAGCCTATCGGCTTTGTATGCTTCGTCCGTCGCTTGAAGCAGCAGCTTCACTTCCTCCAGGTCCGAGCTTGGCTGCACGGCTTCCGCCGCCGCCTTGCCAAGCGATGTAGCCGCATGCTGCATTAATTTATGTACGATTTTTGAAAACTCGAGTGTTTGTAGTATTTTGGTATCCAACTTGAGCACAACCCCTCTCGTTCCTTATTATAGCCGAAGCTGACAACGTATGCCATGACGTAAGCTACCATGCATGTCTGGCGTAATCGCGGAAACACTAATTGTTGCATCGAAACTTTTACAAATACGAATAGGAGGGTTCCGAATGCACTTTCTGGGACATATTGTTCGCTTCGTCGTATCCGCGATCGTCCTTATGATCGTCGGTTATATCGTGCCCCAATTCAGCGTAGGCGGTTTCTGGAGCGCACTGTTCCTGGCAGTCGTAATCGCGCTACTCGGCTGGATCATCGAAGGCATCTTTGGTAAACGAGTCACTCCGTTCGGCAGAGGCATTGTCGGGTTCCTGGCAAGCGCCGTCGTCATCTGGATTGCACAGTTTATCGTCGGTGGCGTATCGGTCACTTGGCTTGGAGCGATTCTGGCTGCGTTGGTGATCGGTATCATCGACCTGTTTATACCAGTCAGCTCACCATATGAAGCCGGACGAAAACAGGAAAGCCGGAAGTAACCGGCGGGCATTGCCGCACCATAACTGCCAAACAGAAGACCGAGTCTCATCAGAAGGATCACTCCTTCTTGGCGAGGCTCGGTTTTTCGTTCATCCATAACAAATCTGCTACAATTTGTTCATCAAATGTTCAAAGGAGCACCATGGCTGCACACTAACATTTTGTCCGAATGACGCTATACTAGTATAGGTACGTCAAAATAACAGTTCAGAGAAATGGGAGGGTTATTACTAATGATGAAAAAAGCATTGTTCATGTGTATGCTTGCTGCATTCGTTATGGTTATCGCAGCCTGCGGTTCGAACAACAAAAATAACGATAAGTCACCGGAGAATGCGGGCAACGGGGTAGAAACAACGGGATCGGCTTCTTCACAAGAAGTCGTGATCAAGGCATCCAGCTGGAAATTCGACAAACAGGAATACACCATCAAAAAGGGTGAGCCTGTCAAGCTAACGCTTGAATCCGTAAGCGGCGTACATGGTATTGAAGTTTCTGATCTGGATGTTAAATTGGGCTCGGGAGACTCTAAGGTCATCACGATCAATGATGCCGGCGAATATGAATTCCATTGCAATATCCAATGCGGCACAGGCCACAAAAAAATGGTCGCCAAGCTTGTAGTAGAATAAACGAATATATGAGCAGAAGCCGCCTTCTCCCGATGGGACAAGGCGGCTTCTTGTCGTTATGTGACTGTACAAATAACACTGGATATCCTCAGATTAGTTACGCTTCCTCAAGACCGTATTACAGGTACAAGCGTAACTTATTAATGAAAGAACAAGACGCACCTGTTACTGGATCATGATCCGGTAACAGGTGCGTCTCTACGTGGCTGTTGTTAGCTCTCTTCGATAAGCTCAATCCACTCGTTATATTCGGTTTGCAGCTTAGAATACTCGATCTGCAGCTTGGAATGATCCGTCTGCAGCCGTTCATGGGCCAAACGCAGCTTATTGCCGTCCCGGTTCGAATCGGCAAGCACGGACTCCAGCTCCGCCAGACGTAAGCTTAGCTGTTGTACTCGCGCGCTGGTTCGATCCGCTTCCTGCTCCGTGATCAAGAGCTGCTCCCGAAGCTCACTCTCCGTTTCTGTAAAAGCAGCTGCTTCAAGCTGTGCCGCTTCAAACTCGCTGCGGGCCGCTTCTTTAGCCCTCAGCGCTTCCGCCGCTTGCTTCTCCAGCTGCGACACCTTCGCATTCGCTTCACTCAGCGCCGCTTCCTTTAACCTCGCCGCTTCCGCCGCTTGCTTCTCCAGCTGCGACACCTTCGCATTCGCTTCGTTCAGCGCGGCTTCCTTCAACCTCGCTGCTTCCGCCGCTTGCTTCTCCAGCCGCGCCACCTTCGCATTCGCCTCGCTCAGCGCCGCTGCCTGCGACCTCGCTGCTTCCGCCGCTTGCTTCTCCAGCTGCGCTACCTTCGCATTCGCTTCACTCAGCGCCGCTTCTTGCGACCTCGCCGCTTCCGCCGCTTGCTTCTCCAGCTGCGCTACCTTCGCATTCGCCTCGCTCAGCGCCGCTTCTTGCGACCTCGCCGCTTCCGCCGCTTGCTTCTCCAGCTGCGCTACCTTCGCATTCGCCTCGCTCAGCGCCGCTTCTTGCGACCTCGCCGCTTCCGCCGCTTGCTTCTCCAGCTGCGCTACCTTCGCATTCGCTCTGCCGAGCGCCGACTCGTTCAGCTTAGCAGCTTCCGCCGCTTCGCCCTCAAGCTCAAGTGCCCTGCGCCGCGCTTCAGCCAATATGGCTGAGCTCTGATCCGCAGCCTGCTCAACGCGCTGCTCGAGCTCCTCGACCCGCTGCTTCGCTTCGGCCAATGCGGTTTCATTCCGTCTAGTCTCTTCCGATGCCCGTTGATCAGCCTGCTCGAGCTTACGACGAAGCTCCCGCTCCCGGGCAGCATGCTGCTCCAGCTCCGATTTCAAGCGGTCGCGAACCTCCGTGAGCTGTCGCACCTGAGTCTCGACATCATCGGTATGACGCTGTGAAGCCGTCAGCTGGTCACGCTGCTTCATCAGTTGTTTTTCCTGCTGCTGCAGCGCTTGACTGCGTCTGTTCTCCTTCTGCTTCAACTCGGCTAACTGACGCTGCAGCTCGGCAACCGCATCCTCGCGTTCCGCCAATGCCAGCTCGAAGTGTTCAATGCTCGCACGGAGAGCCTTCTCATTCTCGGCTGTATCCATAGCCAGCCTGTCCGCTTCCTGCTGCTGCTCGACGAGCGCTGCGGCTGTTGTCTCCTGCTCATAGCGCGTCTGCTTAAGCTGATCAGCTAATTGATCAAGCTCAGCCTGCCAGGCAGCGCTTTGACGTTCAAGCTCCTCGCGATGAGCGCGCTCAAGCTCTTCCGCCGCCTTCTGCTGCGCTTTCTCAAGCGCCTGCCGCTCGATGGCGAATTGGGCTTTAAGCGCGCCCGCCTGCTCTTCGCTCTCGACCAAAGCTTGCTCCAGCATCGCTTGAGCCGCTTCCTGCTCTTGAACCAGCTTACGGGCTGCCGCTTCTCGCTCCTTCGCCAGCTCGCCGCTCGCAGCTTCACTTGCTTGCTCCAGCTGCAGCGCATGCTCAGCTCTCACCCGCTCAAGCTCCGCCGACGCCAAGGCGCGTTCCTCTTCCAGCTTCCGCTTGGCGGCGGCCATCGCCTGCTCCAACGCATTCGAAGCTTCGGTGCTTGCAGCGGCGTGTTCTTCACGAAGACGCGCAAGCTCTGCCTCGGCGTCTTTCTTCGCTTGTTCAAGCTCTGCCTCAGCTTCGGTCTGAGCGAGCTCCAGCTCATAAGCGGCTTCTTCTCGCAGCTTGTTTAATTCAGTGCCTGCCAGCTCCAGATCCACTCTAGCTGCTTCGCGTTCGGCCTTTAATTCCGTGCGCAAGCGTTCCAGCTGCAAACCTGCAGTCTCCCGCTCTTCTTCCATTTCCTTGCGAAGCTTATCCTGCTCCTCGCGGGCCGCTTGACGTTCACGCTCGAGCTCGGATCTTACGCCAGCGAGCTCTATATCAACAGCCTCGCGCTCGCCTTCCAGTTCGGCCTGTACCCGCTTAAGCTCCGCACGGGCTGCTTCACGTTCGCGGCTTAGTTCCTCCGAAGCTGCCTTCTGCGCCTGCTCGAGCCGGGCTCTTGCCGCTTGGCGCTCGCTTTCAAGCTCGTTCTTGGCCGATTCTCGCACTTGTTCCAATTGGGCTTCGGAATCCGTACGCAGCCGAACCAGCTCTTCAATGGCAGCAGCGGCCGACTCGGTATGGACTTCACGCTCCAGCTCCAGCTCGAGCTGCAGCTCATCACGGGCGCGCTCGTGCTCGGCTTGCATCTCTTTACGGACACGTTCATGCTCTGTCTCCAGCTCTTCACGCAGCTGGGCAAGCTCCGCACTCGCCCGCTCTTGTTCCCGCTCCAGTTGAGCCTTAGCCGCTTCCCGTTCGCCCTCCAGGCCCAGACGGGCGGATTCCCGCGCCCGCTCCAGCTGACCGCGAGCTTCCTCGCGTACACGCTCCAGCTTCTCGGCCGAGGCGGCAGCCTCTTCGTTATACAGAATAACCGTCTGTTCCAATTCCTCGTTCACTCGCTGCAGCTCGGCTTGGCTCGTTTCGCGCAGCTGCTCCAGCTCCGTTGTTAGAGCTGTCCGTACAACCTCAAGCGCCTCTTTAGCTGCTTCACGCTCGAATTGCAGCTCCGTTTGCCGCTCTGATTCAAGACGTTCCAGCTCGATAAGCTGCTCATCTTGGAGACGATCCAGTTCTGCCTTCAGACGCTCAACATCCGTTTGCCGTTCCGCTTCCAGTCGTTCAAGCAGTGACTGATGTTCACCCTTCAGCCGTTCCACTTGCGATTGACGCTCAGCCTCCAGCCGCTCTACCTCTGCCTTGAGCTCGGCCTGCAGTCGATCGACTTCCGTTTGCCGATCAGCCTCCAGTCGTCCCACCTCGGACAACCGCTGCGTCTCCAACCGCTCAACCTCGGACTGCAGCTCAGCCTGCAGTCGATCGACTTCCGATTGGCGTTCAGCCTCCAGTCGTCCCACCTCGGATTGACGCTCGGCCTCCAGCCGCTCTACCTCCGCCTCGAGTTCGGCCTGCAACCGATCAACTTCCGACTGACGCTCAGCTTGGAGTCGTTCCAGCTCAGCCTGCTGCAGCTCCCGCAGACGTGTGAGCTCTGCGTCCTTCTGCTCGCTTAGCCCCGCCAGCTTCAATTCGGCAGCTTCGCGCTGCCGATCCAGCTCGGCAACCGCGTCCGCTAGCTGCGCCTCCAGTTCACCCTGCAGCGAGGTTACAGTAAGCTCAGCGCGTTCAAGATCTGCCGCAAGACCCTCTGCGCGCGTTTCCGTTTCATGCAGCCGTTCGTTTTCCCGGCTCAGCCTGAAAACATCTTCCGCCATCTGTACAGCTGCCAGCATGGCAATTTTCGGTACATCCAGACGGGGGTACCCCTTCGCCAGCTTATGCATATTTTCATCGACCACGGCCGCTACCCGCTTGATGTACTCGGGGTTTGAGTGGCCTGACAATCGAAATTGATTTCCATATATATCAACCGTTACGCGTGTCCGTCCGGCAGTATCCATAAAGGCAGTTCCTCCTCGCCAAATATTTCATTTTCAATAGTAAGTGTTTATGAATCCGGGTACGTTGTCGGGTATTCGCCAATAACGCCCATTTTTTCTTTAACGCAGCATAACCGATTCAAATACGGCCATGCAAGCGGATGAGCAGATTCTCATCGAATATTCGTCCAATTCCACTACTTAACGGTCTGCGAGTCGTCCACTAAAGCTGACAGCATGAAGAAGCCGCATCGAAATTGGTTCGCAAAGAACTAATTCGATACGGCTTCGAACATCTCCTGCCTATTTCCGCAATTCAGCGGCAAAAGATTGTTCCAATTCTGTAACAACGCGGTTATGCAGCTCCGAGACCTCTTCATCCGTCAATGTCCGCTCAGCATGACGGTAGACAAGCGATAACGCCACGCTCTTCTTATCGGCTCCGAGCTTCTCACCCGTGAATACATCAAACACGTTTACCGATTCCAGCAGCCCGCCAGCCGTCTCGCGTACGGATGCGATCAGCTTGCCTGCTCCGACATCAGCTCCAAGCACGACGGCAATATCGCGCTGCATCGCCGGGTAGCGCGGAAGCGTTTTGTAGACGATATCGAAATCAGCCTTATCGTACAATGGAGCCAGTTCAATTTCGAGCACGTACGTGTCGGCCAGGTCGTGATCGAGCTGAACCTGCGGGTGCAGCTGACCGAGATATCCGATTGTTTGCGATCCTCTCTCTGTCTCCATTACTACGGCTGCCGTCCGGCCCGGATGCATATCCTCCGGCTGAGCCGCTTCATAGGAGATTAGACCGCTTACGCCCAGAACATCCGCAATTGTCTCCAATACGCCCTTGGCATCATAGAAATCGACCGGCACTGCTTTGCGATTCCACTGCGCTGCAGCCTTACTGCCCGTAAGCAGAACAGCCAGTCGGTGCTTCTCCGACGGCAGTCTCGTAAGCTCCGATTCTTCCGTGTGAAACACCGTGCCGATTTCAAAGATCGCAACATCGTGATTCTTCCTGTTGTGGTTGTACGTAGCCGTCTCGATCAGCTGCGGCAGCAGACTTGTCCGAAGCACGCTGCGGTCTTCGCTCATCGGCAGCGCCAGACGTACGGGCTGTGCTCCGTTCGTGAGGGATGGAAAGAGCTTCGTCCGCTCAGGATGCGTGAATGAGTAACTGATTACCTCATGAAGCCCGGCATCCGTCAAGCGCTTGCGGAGCTCGCGGCGGATCGCTTGCGGCTTCGTGAGTGCCCCTGGTGTCGTCTCGCCTTCAATGGGAGTCGTAGGGATGTTGTCATAACCGTACAGCCTTGCCACTTCTTCGATGAGGTCGACATCCCGGCTAATATCTCCGCGGCGTGTCGGTACATTTACGATAAATACCCCCTCCAGCGACAGCTCGAACGGGAACTGCAGGCGGCCCAGAATGGTCTCCACTTCCAGCCGGGAAAGTGTTGTCCCGAGGTAACGGTTGATTTTATCCAGCGATACCTCAACTACCGCTTCGCTATGCGCGGAAGCGATCGCCTCTACGACGCCATCCAGCACGAGTCCGCTCGCATGCTTCGCCATAAGCGAAGCAGCCCGGTCCAAGGCCGGAAGAACGCGTGCGGGGTCTGCCCCCTTCTCGAAACGAATGCTGGATTCCGAACGCAGACCGACTTGACGTGAAGTCTTCCGTACCAAGCTTCCTTCGAAGTGAGCCGATTCCAGCAAAATATTAACGGTCGCTGCGGTTACTTCTGAATCCGCTCCTCCCATTACGCCGGCAAGAGCAAGCGGTCTCTCCCCATCCGTGATAAGAAGATTATGCGGCTCAAGCTTACGCTCTTGATCGTCGAGCGTAACCAGCGTCTCGCCTTCTCGTGCCTGACGAACGACGATATTGCCGCCGCTTACCTTGTCGGCATCGAAGGCATGAAGCGGCTGGCCGTATTCAAGCATGACGAAGTTCGTAATGTCCACAACATTGTTGATCGGGCGTATGCCTGCTGCGATTAGTCGGTTCTGCATCCAGAGAGGCGCCGGTCCGACTTGGATGCCCTTAATATAGCGCGCCGAGTAGCGGGTGCATTGTTCCTTCGCTTCGATCACGACGCTCACATAATCGCTAGCCGCTTCAGCCGCATCATTCACGCGGTTATCCGGAAGCTTCACCTGACGGCCTGTCAGGGCAGCCACTTCATAGGCGACGCCCAGCATGCTCAGACAATCCGAACGGTTCGGAGTCAGATCAAGCTCAAGCACCTCGTCGTCCAGGGCGAGAACGTCCAGGATCGAACGGCCGATTGCGTTTCCTTCCGGCAGCACGAGAATTCCCTCCTGCTGATCCTTCGGCAGCAGCTTGTCGTTGATCCCCAGCTCCTTCGCCGAGCAGATCATGCCTTGCGATTCGACACCGCGCAGCTTTGCGCGTTTAATGGCAAAATCGCCAGGCAGCTTGGCGCCAATCGTAGCAACAGGCACAAGCTGGCCCGCTTCAACATTCTTCGCCCCGCACACAATCTGCAGCGGTTCCGCTTGGCCGACATCGACCGTGCAGACGGACAGCTTGTCGGCATCCGGATGCTTCTCCCGCGTCAGTACAAGCCCGACGACAACGCCGGTTACCCCTTTATTACGCGATTCCACGACGTCGATTTCAATCCCGCCGCCTGTCATCAGCTCCGCCAGCTCTTCACCGGTATAGCCGTTCAAATCGATATATTCGCTTAACCATTTATAGGATACATTCATTGTATTCGCCTCCCCTATTTACATTCGGACAAACTGGCTCAGGAAGCGCAGATCGTTCGTATAAAAATGACGGATATCGTCAATGCCGTATTTCAGTAACGCGATCCGCTCAACACCCATACCGAACGCAAAGCCGCTCACCTCGTCCGGATCATAGCCGCCCATCTCCAGCACGCGCGGATGCACCATGCCGCATCCGAGAATTTCCAGCCATCCCGTCTGTTTGCACATCCGGCAGCCATGCCCGCCGCACTGGGAACACGTTACATCGACCTCTGCGCTTGGTTCCGTGAACGGGAAGAAGCTCGGACGAAGACGGATTTGCGCTTGCTTGCCGAACATCAGCTGCACGAACTGCAGGAGCGTCCCTTTCAAGTCGCTCATCCGGATGTTCGGACCAACGACAAGGCCCTCGATTTGATTGAATTGGAACGAATGCGTCGCGTCGTCGTCATCGCGGCGGTACACTTTGCCGGGACAGATGACTTTAACGGGCGTCTTGCCGTTCATCGCCTTCATCGTCCGAATTTGTACGGGGGACGTCTGCGTACGCATCAGCAGCTCGTCTGTCACGTAGAAGGAATCCTGCATATCCCGTGCCGGGTGATCCTTGGGCAGATTCAATGCCTCGAAGTTATAGTAGTCTGTTTCGACTTCCGGACCCTCTGCTACGGTGTAACCGAGTCCGATGAAGATATCTTCGATTTCCTGAACAATTTTATTGAGCGGGTGAACGGCGCCAGCGGCCAGCTTCTTGCCCGGCAGCGACACGTCAATGGTCTCCGCGCGCAGGCGGCCTTCCGTTTCCGCTTGCTGGAATGCAGCCTGCTTGGCTGCGATAACTTCCTCTATAGCTCCCCGGACATCATTGGCCACCTGGCCGATGATCGGACGCTCTTCTGCGCTTAATCCGCCCATGCCGCGCGATATTTCTGTCAAGGCACCTTTTTTGCCGAGGTACTTGACGCGCAAGTCGTTCAATTGCTGCGGATCCGTTACCTGCTGCAGCTCCTGCAAAGCCTCGGTCCGCAAAGCCTCTAATCGCTCTTTCATTCCCTTCGCCTCCTAAACAAAATAAAAAAAGCCCTTCCTCCCCATAAGGGACGAAAGGACCGTGGTACCACCCTAATTCGAACTGCATCGTCGGCTTACCCCGAATACGGCGGCACCTTCCCTGCAATTCCTTCAGCATCCGGATATCGGCCGGTAAACCGGGTCTCCCTACAATCGCCCGGACATGCCGGTGCAAGTTCAAGAGCCTGCTCAGGAGCGAACTTCGGCAGCCTGGTTTCATTAAGACGCTCTCAATCTACGGCGTCTTATCCCTGTACGAAGGCACTGCGTACTCTTCTCCCTCATCGCGTTACACTATAGCTTAATTATATATATAATGGCATACCATAAGCAAGCGTTCCCCGCAAGAATCGAAAAAAAACGCCAACAATCGCCCGTTTACGAGAATAAGGACTTCATCAACCGGCAATTCTCATCCATACAAGCACGAAAAAACCGCCCGCAAGCATCAAGCTTGCGCGGCGGTTCTATATCTGCTGGATACTACCTGTCGCAAACCTATTTCCGGCGGGTAAGCGCCGCGATCAGTGCAGCAGCAGCTACAACAAGTGCGGCAATCGAGAGCACAAGCTGCACGGCAGAAGAACCGCTTTCCTCATCTGCCTCAGCTTCGGTCTCCGAACCAGCTTCCGCAGCCGGGGCGCCGTGACCGTCGCTATTGGCGGTTCCAGCTGTAATGGTCGTAACGGATGCCGGGTATTTCGCATTATCGTCAGCACCGATCCATTCCACGACCTCGTTGTCGCTGTAGGTCTGATAAGCCTTCCAGACCAGATCCTTGGCGTCGTCGGCCACTTTGCCGGACATCCTGAACTCGGTGAATTCCGTCTGGGCAAGCCCGTCTCCCTCCGCCGTCCACGTGACCGACTTAATCGCTTCGTCGGCACCTTTCTCCAGCTCGTACTTCCAGCCAGGCTTAGGCTCAACGCGGCTCACAGCAGCCCCTTCCGCTATCGTTACCTTGATGCTCTTGGTCGTTACGCTTTCCTTCTCGCTTGGAACGCGCACGGTAAACACTTCATAGCTGCCTTGAGCCGCTTGCTTCGGCATAACCGTCACATGAGCGCTAGCCACGCTTGCAAACAGCAGCATCGACAGCATCGCCATGCTGATCATGGACAATCTCTTCATGGATTTCACAGAAATAAACCCTCCTCGTTCATCGGATTACGAGAATTAATTATAAATCCATGCACCCCCAAGGACATGACTCGAAAGGGCTATGACTGTGAATAAAAAGTGTCCGATTTATCTTCCCCCGAACAGTCCCTTCTCCAGCGCATAGCGCGTCAGCTGCACGCGGTTGTCGAGATGAAGCTTCTGCAAAATATTTTTCAGATGGTTCTTCACCGTATGCTCGGATATGCCGAACGTCTCCGCAATCTGGCGGTTGGAATCGCCGAGTGCGACCCGCTCCAATATATCATGCTCGCGCTGGGTAAGCGGCGTTGTCCCCTGCCCGGCGGTTCCCCCGCCGGCTGCTTCCCGCGTTCGCTCAACGGAACGCGATGGCGGGGAGGGGATGTTGGCGGCTGCGTCCGAATTGGAGGCGTTCATCCTTCCTCCGCCATTGAACTCCTGCAGGAGACGGAACGCCAGCTCCTTGGACATTGGAGCTTCGTCCATCGCCACCCCACGCAAATATTCCAGCCACGAGGAAGGGGACAGGTTTTTGAGCAGATACCCCTGAGCCCCGCGTTTGACCGCCTCGAACAAATCAACGATATCGTCCGACACGGTGACCATAACGATCTTGATCCGCGGATCGATCGTCTTAATAAGCTGAGTAGCCTCCATCCCGTTCATGACGGGCATGTTGATATCCATCAGCACTAGATCCGGCCCTAGTTCGGCGGCAAGCGTAACGGCCTGTTCGCCGTGCAGCGCTTCCCCGACGATTTGAAAAGAAGGATCCCGGCTCAGAATCTCACGCATGCCTTCACGTCCGTGCGGATGATCATCGGCGATCAAGACACGTATCGGCTGCTCTATGCTCATCTCCCGCTTCCCTCCTTCGTCACCTCAACGGCCAGCCCGTTCATCCCGTCTTCCCCGGAAGCCGGCGCGATATCCAGCCGCCAGCCCATAGCTGACGCCCGGTCCTTCATCATGCGGACGCCGTAACGCCCCTTAGCTCCAAGCTCCGTTAGATTCGCGCCAATGCCATCATCCACCACCGAGCATCGGAATCCGCCGTCTTCGGCTGCCGCACGAACCTTCATGCGGCTGGCTCTAGCATGCTTCTGCACATTGAACATGGCTTCCCGAATGATCGCGAGCAGCTCGACCTTCTCCTTATTGGTAAGCATCGCATCAGGCAGCCGCCAGTCCACTTGAACCGGAAGCCCGATTCGCGCAAAGTCGTCCGCCATCTGTTTCACCGCCTGTATCCACTGCACATCCGCCACAGCGGGCTCGGTGCGTAGGCTGGCTATCGATTGCCGCACATCCTCGTAGACATGCCGAACCGTGCTTCTTAATTGAGTCACGGTCTCTGCTGCCTGCCCGCCCGCCGTTTCCTGCTCCAGCCTGTCGAGCTTGACAGACAGCAGAAACAACGATTGCGAGATACCGTCATGCAGCTCTCGAGCCAGCTGCTCCCGTTCCATAAGGCCTGCCTTCACGGCCCGTTCCTGCTGGAGCGACTTATGCACCTTTTCAAGCATTCCCATCAGCATGCGGACAAGCGTAACCGTAACCAGAAGGACAATGATCGGCGCCAATAAATTCCCAAGGTCCATGGAGATATAGGGCAGCAGAAACGCATGCCTTACATATTCCCACAATGCGATGGTAATGGTGGGAATCGACAGAATGAGCCATTTGATCCGATTGTACGGCACCGGCCTTCCCTCCCCGGATGAATGTCTCTAATAGTTGCGGAATTCGTATTTCTCCACTTTTTCATTGTCATCCTGATCCATGACGCGCAGTTCCGCACTCCATTTGCCTGCGAATGGCATGTAGGGTCCTTCCGCTTGATAAGCAGATTTAACAAACCCTTCGAAGCTCGTAAGTTCATCGTCCTCGTATGTCTGGAGCGGCACGTCGATCGCGCCAAGCTCCTTGCGGTCCAGCGAATTCAAGCGAAGCACGACGTCCTTCGGAGCCCCGGTCTTCTCGGGAAGCCATATCTTAACCGTAAACTTGTTATCCATCCCGGGCTTGTTCGGCGATATGCGCAGGGTCAGATGCATATCTGTGCCCATCTTATGATAGACAACCGGAGTGTTGCTCGGAAGCGGACTGATGTACGTAAAGATGCCTACGATAGCTATAATGATGACCATCAGCCCAAGATCCAGCCGCAGCATCGAGAAATTCGGCAGATCGCCGCGCCGTACACGGCTCCGCAGCATGGCGCCGACGACCAGAACTAGCAGGACGGCTCCTGTCTTCACGAGCAGCATGATACCCCAGTTCGTATAGAATAAATACCTCAGCGACGGCATGAAGATTAGTGTCATCGCGACGCCTGTCAGAATAAGGAGTGCGATGGAGGCCAGAGCAGCCCTGGAGAAAACAATCGCGAACCTCCCCGCTTCCTTGCGGTCTTCGAACCATAACGCGAGCAGCAGCACCAAGCCGCCTATCCACACGGCCGCAGAGGCGAGGTGGAGCCAGTCGAATAGAACAGAGACAGCCTTCGGTTCAAAGACAACGGCATGTCCGCTCCAGCTTTCTACTCCTAGCAGAACAGCCGCCCATACAACCCGCGCTATCCGTCCTAGCTTCAGGATAGGGAATCCCGCGGCAGCCAAGGCAATGAGCGCGATCCAGCTCCGCCCGACCGCTGTCTCGCCAAACAGCTTCATATACTCACTTGCCGGATAGCCCTGCATCATCTCCGATGCATGCATAAATACATAGATGATAGCCGCTACAAGCAGGAACCGCATGATCTGCAGCTCCCACTTCCGCCGTACAAGGTTCATCGCATCGCCGCCGCCCTTATACAGCAGTGACCAGAGCATCACACCTGCCGCAAGCAGGATCGCACTGTAATAGAGGAACCGCACGATATAGAGAATGATGGTTTTCCAACTGAATGACGAAACATCGCCATGCCCTTCATGTCCGAGCTGTTTATGGAGATCGAACGAGGAGGCGTCAACCGCCTCTGGCGGATTGCCGACGACAAACACGTATGATCCGCTAATCGGATGACCGTCGCTCGATACGATACTGTAAGAAACCGTGTAGACCCCTTCACCCAGCTTTGGCAAAGGCAGCTTTAACGATTTGCGGTCAGTGCCCGCGGTTGGAGCTTCGCCGGTGACAGCCTTCGAATTCTTATCGAGCACATCGAGCGCCCCAACCTTGGACTCAATCGGTTCGTTAAAGTAAAGCTCGATTGCGGCGGGCCCCTCATTCATCCGCGTGTTCGGCTCAGGAACGGCACGCTCCAGTTCCGCATGTGCTAAGGCAAGTCCCGGCGAGACCAATAGCGTGGTTAGCATCAAAAATAATACAGTGATCATAGAAGCACCGGATTTCACGGTGATCCCTCTTTTGAATAAAGTCGTCAATCGAACTACACGTCCCTTCCGTTACCCTGCTTCAGCACTAGTTTACCACAACGGTCAATCGAAAATTTCCGATTTTCTTGAACGCTTTCTGTCACTTTACAAATGTTGCGAAATTGAGTTTTTTTCGAATCGACAACTATTTCCCACTGTCCCTTATCTATCAAAAGTAGTATAGTAATCTAGTTAAAAAAACCCGCCGCAGCAAGTTTTCATTCCTTTTTCACACCGGATTTACGCCTCTTAGCCGCATCGGTTTTGTCGAATGTTATAACTTGACTTGCACTACATATTGGTGTAACTTTGGTTTACGGTATCAACATATTGTGTATTTAGGGCTCGGAACCGACGCCCTTCGACAAGGAGTGATTCACGCTCGTGGACATTATTAAGCGCAACGGACAGAAAGAAGAACTCATATTTTCGAAACTGAAAAAGGTTATCGATTTCTCATGCGTCGGTTATGCCGACTGCGATCCCCTTGAGTTGGAAACAGCCCTTCTACCATACTTCCGCAACAACATTACAACCAAAGAAATCCAACGCACCCTCACGCAAGTGGCGGTCGAGAAAACAAGCATCGAGCAGCCAAACTGGCAGTACGTTGCCGCTAAGCTTCTTGTATACGATCTATATAAAGAATCCGCGATCAACCGCAAATACGGCTACTTCGGCTACGGCGATTTCTATTCCCTGATCACGTATTTGACCGAGAAGGGCTTTTATGGCAAATACATATTAGAGCATTACACCCGCGATGAAATCCGTGAGCTAGGCAATTATATTGCTCCGGAGCGCGACTACCTGTTTAATTATATCGGTCTGAAGACATTAGCGGACCGTTACCTCATAAAAGGCTTCAACGGCGAAGTGCTTGAACTGCCGCAAGAGCTGTTCATGGGCGTTGCCATGCATCTGGCGATGAATGAATCCGACAAGCTTGGATGGGCCCGCAAGTTCTACGACGTGCTGAGCCGTCTGCAGATGACGGTTGCCACCCCTACGCTCGCCAATGCCCGCAAGCCGTTCCATCAGCTGTCGAGCTGCTTCATCGATACTGTACCCGACAATCTGTGGGGCATCTATCATGTTGATTCCAGCTTCGCCCAAGTATCCAAATTCGGCGGCGGAATGGGTATCTATGTCGGTAAGGTACGCAGCCGCGGTTCCAATATTCGCGGATACAAGGGCGTCGCAGGCGGCGTTGTACCTTGGATCAAGAACTACAATAACACGGCGGTTGCCGTTGACCAGCTGGGTGTACGCTCGGGTGCCGTTGCCGTCTACCTCGACATCTGGCACAAGGACGTTCTTGACTTCCTCAATCTGAAGACCAATAACGGCGATGACCGGATGAAGGCACATGATATTTTCCCAGGCGTGTGCATACCGGACCTGTTCATGAAGAAAGTTCAAGAGCGCGATTCATGGTATTTATTCGATCCTCACGAGGTCCGTACGGTGATGGGCTGGGCGATCGAAGACTCATGGGGCGAGGAATGGGAAAGCCGTTATGAGGAGTGTATCAACCACCCGACGCTGTCCCGCGATGAAGTTCCGGCGATCGATATCATGAAGCGTATTCTGACAAGCTCGTTCGAGACCGGCACACCTTTCGTCTTCTACCGTGATACGGTTAACCGTGCGAACCCGAACAAGCATAAAGGCATTGTATATTGCTCCAACCTTTGCACCGAAATTTGCCAAAACATGAGTCCGACCGAATACGTGTCCACAACACACGAGGACGGAATCATTACAACGCAAATTAAGAGCGGCGACTATGTCGTCTGCAATCTGTCGTCACTGAATCTTGGACGCAGCCGGACGAAGGAAGAAATCCAAGAAGTCGTGGCCTGCCAAATGCGCATGATGGACAATGTCATCGACCTGAACCATTATCCGATTCCGCAAGCGGAAATTACGAACCAGAAGTACCGCGCTGTCGGCCTTGGAACAAGCGGCTACCATCAATGGCTGGCGCTTAACCAAATATCGTGGGAGTCCGAGGATCACCTGGACAAGGCCGATGAGCTCTATGAGTGGATCAACTATTGTGCAGTGAAAGCCTCCATGGAGATCTCCAAGGAAAAAGGCAGCTATCGCGTATTTGAAGGCAGCGAATGGCATACAGGCGAGTACTTCGACCGTCGTGGATATGACAGCGAGATGTGGCAACAATTAAGGAAAGACGTTGCTGAGCATGGCGTTCGTAACGCTTGGATGTTTGCAATCGCACCGACGGCCTCGACGTCGTTGATAGCCGGCTCCACGGCAGGGATCGACCCCATCTTCAGTAAATTCTTCGTCGAAGAGAAGAAGAACGCGGTCATTCCTCAGACAGCTCCAAACCTAAGCGAAGAGACCTTCTGGTATTACAAGGAAGCTCATCATATTGATCAGAACTGGAGTATTAAGGCTGCCGGACGTCGTCAGCGTCATATCGATCAGGCGCAGTCCTTTAACCTTTACATTACGCCGGAATACTCAGCCAAGGAGTTTCTTGACCTCTACATGGCTGCATGGGAGAACGGCTTGAAGACGGTGTACTACTGCCGCAATAAGAGCTTGGAAGTCGAAGATTGTGTAAGCTGCAGCTCTTAATGAGCTGCAGTCTTCTTGTCTCGGCATAACTGCGGCATCGCTTCACCAAGTAACGAAGGAGGCAACAACAATGGAACTTCAAAAGAAAAAATTGTTCAATGAGGATGGCGACCGCGATTGGGGCAAACGCCGCATGATCGGGGGCAACACTACCAACCTGATCGAACTCAATAATGTTAAATACGACTGGTCGACCAAGATGTACCGGAACATGATGAACAACTTCTGGATACCTGAAGAAATACCGCTGGCTCAGGATGCCAAAGACTACCGCAACCTGTCGCTCTCCGAGCGCAACAGTTACGATAAAATTCTCAGCTTCCTTATCTTCCTCGATTCGCTGCAAACGGCCAACCTGCCGAACGTGAATGAGTATATAACAGCACCGGAGGTCAACCTCTGCCTGACGGTTCACACGTTCCAAGAAGCGGTCCACAGCCAGTCCTATTCCTATATTCTCGATAGCGTCTGCTCTGCCGAGGTTCGCGACCAAATCTATAACCTCTGGCGCGAGGACAAAAACCTGCTGAAGCGAAACCGGTTCATCACCGATCTCTATGAGAACTTCATCGCCAATCCATCTTCACAGAACCTGATCAAGACGATCATGGCGAACTTCATTCTTGAGGGCATCTATTTCTACAGCGGCTTCAGCTTCTTCTACGCATTGGGACGCCAAGGGAAAATGCTCGGAACCGTGTCCGAAATTAAATATATCCAACGCGATGAGCTTACTCACCTTGCGCTATTTCAAGGCATCTTCCGTGAAATCCGCAAGGAAAACCCTGAGCTATTCACCCCTGTACTGGTCGAAGAGCTTCGTCAGATGATGAAGACCGCCGTAGAGCATGAAATCGAATGGGGACAATATATTACGAACAATCAAATTCCAGGCATTACGAACGAAATTATCGATCAATACATCAAATATTTATCGAATGAACGGCTTCGTAAGCTCAACCTGGATATCCTCTATCCGGAGGTTGTCGAGCATCCGATGAAATGGGTAGAGAGCTTCAGCAACATGAACGGCATGAAGACTGATTTCTTCGAACAGAAAGTAACGAACTACAGCAAAGCGTCCAATCTTAACTGGGGCGATCTGTAATGTAGGCTCTAACCTATAACGAAGCGGGCTTGGACATGAATAATAATGTCCGCCCGCTTTTTTTGTTTCCCTTCCCTATCGTCCATTGTATTTATATTCATTTTAATGTATATTTATAAATATCCTTTTCATGAAGCAAATCAATGGTATGAAATCGTATAGGGGGAATTGTAACTATGTCCGTCGGAAACAAAGGCGTGGTCGCTAACCTCGGTTATCCACGAATCGGTGAGCATTGTCAGTGGAAAGAAGTACTGGAGCAATTCTGGGCCGGCCACATCAGCCAGTCGGAGCTTCATCGGACAATGAGAGCCTTACGTCTTCAACATATCAACAAACAGGCCGCGGCCGGCGTAGGCATTATTCCGGTTGGGGATTTTTCATTATATGACCATGTATTGGATCATTCGATCGCCTTCGGACTTATACCGGAGCGTTATTCTTCCCTTCGCGGAGCTGACAGCCTGCATCTTTATTATGCAATGGCGAAGGGGACTGAGCACTCGGCTGCATGCGAAACAGCCTCTTGGTTCGATACGAACTACCATTATGTCGTTCCGGAATGGGTGAAGGGCTTCACGCCTCAGTTGTGCCGCAATCATTGGCTTGAACATATCCAGGAAGCACCTGCTCCTCTGCGTGCAGCGCTTAGACCTGTCATGATCGGGCCTTATTCGTTCACCAAGCTGATCAAGGGCCTTCCTGGCGGTCAATTCGAATCCGTTCTTCGTTCGTTTATTCCCGTATACGCAGAGCTGCTGGACCAGCTGTCCACATCTGGTATCGAATGGGTTCAAATTGATGAGCCTGCCCTTAGTCAGAATATGAACCGTGTAGATTACGAGCTGTTGCAGGACATATATGGCGCCCTTGGAAGCAGCACACGGGGGATCAAGCTGATGCTTCAGACTTATTTTGGAGCTGCCTCTGAGCCTGCCCGGTTATTCCAGCTGCCAGTTGACGGGATCGGTCTCGATTTCGTTCATGACCAAGGCGTGCATGGGAAGGCGATAGCGGAGCTTGGCTTTCCGCAGGACAAAGTGCTCGGTGTCGGTATCGTGGACGGCAGCAACATTTGGCGGACTGACCTGTCTGTAGCTTGGGCTGTGCTTGATGGTCTGATCCGGACGGTTCCGGCTGAGCGGCTCCTTCTGCAGCCTTCATGCAGTCTGCTCCACGTCCCCGTTACGTTAAGGAATGAATCGAAGCTGCCCCATCTGGTACGTCTGTCACTAGCATTCGCCGATGAAAAGCTGGCAGAGCTTGCGGTCCTCTCCCGCGGACTGCGTGAAGGGAGAAGGTCGATCGCCCTGGACATGTCCGACAATGCGTTAACCTTGCAAGCACTCGCCGAGAGTCCTTCACGCAACCGGATAGCCAGCGGGCTTGAGGATGCATCTCAACATATTGGCATCGGATCTATTCCAAGCCGTCTCTTCGAGGAGCAGCAGCACGCACAGGAAATGACCGGCCAGTATTTCGGGCGCCTGGCACGGGCAGCGGATGGACAGGAGGCTTTGGACAGCGGCAGCCTGCTGGAATGGCTGGGAAGACAGCTTGACGGCTATCTGTTCACCGCCAATGGTTGGACGCAACGTACAGGCGCCTCCTGCGTGAAGCAGCCCATCATCTATGGTGACATCGTGCGCATCGCACCAACAGATACGCTCGAAACCAATACGCCCCCTGCATTAACGAGTACCCTATTCAAAGGAATGCTTACAGGTCCGCTTACCATGCTTCGGGGCGCATTCACGCGAACCGACATTCCCCAGCACGAGACGGCTATACAGCTGGCTATCGCCATCCACAGCATCGTGAAGCAGTTCGACTCGTACGGCAGCATGCGGGCCGATGAACCAAAGCCTCGTGGAGTTACCTCCATAAAGCTTGGCAACTGGGACACTTATCTGCACTGGGGTGCAGAAGCCTTCCTGCAAGACTCGTCTGACAAGAGGGATTCGAAGCTATCCCATAAGAAGCTTCAGCAGCATGGCTTTGCTGCCGAGGTAAGGGTCATCTGATCGGCACTGACTGAAGTATGTCCATCTTCGGTTTTAGACGGATGCACGACTTAAGTCGTGCATCAAAACTGGACTCCGGCCAATTTAACCCTTCTCGATTCCACGGTAAGATGAGAACAGTTGAATGGAAGCGGGGGCGTTATTCATGTTTCAAGCGCTGATCGGAATGGATACAGTGCTCGCAATGGTTATACTGCTTTTCACCTTGTTAGCCGGGTATGGGGCGGGAGCGCTCGCCTACCGGAAGACAATCGAGTCCATACGGAGAACGGCGCGGATTATTCTTGCGCTTCAGGCATCTATCGGTATACTGGCGATAAGCGAAGTATTGCTAATGGTTTATAGCAGCTCATCAGGCTGGTTGTATGTCCGGAATGAGGTCTTATTGTTTACCTTGTTTATTGCACTTCCATACGCCGCTAGTATTCTGTTCGCGGTTCCCAGACTAATTGAGCTTGCCCTCATCCATGCCGATTACCGGCAGCAGCCGGCAAGCCGGGTCAAGCGCCGCGCCGCAGCCAATCCGTGGTTAGTTGTTCCCGTGCAAGCCTTAACCGTCGGCACCATGCTGTATACGTACAAGCTGCTGTACCCGCTGGAGATCCATATCTATAACGAGCTTAGCCTTCTTGGACTCGCATACTTGTCGGTGATCGCCCTGCTCGGTCTTCGCCAGACCGTGAAGCGTAAACGAATCCACCGCGATGACGGGTTATCAGTCATCCACCGCATGAAGCGAATCGGCCTTGTCATGGCTGCGTTTGTCCTCCTGCCCTACGGGTTGACCTATACCGTCATTGAAGCTCAGAATATTCGAGCCGGGAACGAGCAGGTCCAGACCGAAGCGCCAATTATGACCAACAACGATCAACCTTCCAAGGAAGACGGCGACTCTGCTGCTCCCATCATGATCGAACAAACCGGCGCACCGTTCCAATTTGACCTCCAAGTCAAGCAAGGCGGCTTTGGGCGGTAAAATCGAATCTGCCAAAAAAGGACCGTCCGCGTTTATTGAAACGCGGACGGTCCTTCTTCATACTCTAATGGCTTATGTAACCGATGTTCATTCAAGCGGATTGGCAGCGATGCCGGTACCAATTCTCGAACATATTGCCCGGGATCGGCTTGGAGAAGTAGAAGCCCTGCGCTTCCTCGCAGTTCCCCTCGCGCAGAAGACGAATTTGCTCGTCGGTCTCGACACCTTCGGCGGTAACCTTCAGATTCAAATGGCGAGCCATGGACGTAATGGTCGTGACAATGGCTGCGTCGCTCCCATCCTTCGTAATATCGGTAACGAACGATCGATCGATCTTAAGCTTATCAACAGGGAACTTCTTCAAATTGCCCAGCGAGCTGTATCCGGTGCCGAAGTCATCAATGCTGATTTGCACGCCAATGGCTTTCAGTTCCGATAAGATTTCACTCGCAGCTTCGAAGTCGCTCGTCATGCTCTCCGTAATCTCCAGCTCTAAATATTCGGGCGTCATACCGGTCTGCTCCAGTATACTCTTAATGCGGTCTGCAAGCTTATGCTGACGAAATTGCCGCATCGATAAATTGACCGCCATGATCATAGGCGGCAATCCTGCATCCTGCCACGCTTTATTCTGTTTGCAAGCGGCGCGGAGCACCCACTCGCCCAGCGGCAGAATGAGCCCGTTATCTTCCGTTAACGGAATAAATTCACCCGGCGGCAGCAGGCCGCGCTGCGGATGCTGCCAGCGAACCAGCGCTTCTACGCCGACGATTTTCCCCGAGCTCAAATTAACCAGCGGCTGGTAAGCCAGCGTAAATTGCTCCTGCTCCAAGCCTTGACGCAAATCGCTTTCCAGGCGAAGCCGGTCATACGCTTCCTGATTCATCTCCGGCTTATAGCTCTGGTATTCGTTGCGGTTCCTCTTCGCATGATACATCGCTGTATCCGCGTTCTTCATGAGAACGTCCACGCTGTCCCCATCCTGCGGATAGAATGATATACCCAGACTGATCGTAACATGGTATTCCGCTTCTCCTAGCATGATCGGCTTGTCGATCATTCCCATGATCCGCTGAGCCAGCTTCTCGGCTGTATCATACAGATCAAGATCCGGCATAAGCACAGCAAATTCGTCGCCCCCCATCCGGAATACATGATCCGGCTTTGCCGCCGCCAGCTGCAGCCGATCCGCAATCTTCTGAAGCAGAGTGTCGCCAAGGGTATGCCCAAGCGCATCGTTAACCGTCTTGAACCGGTCAATATCAAGCAGCAGGATGGCAACCCTGCTGCTTAGCTTGGCTGAGCGCTCCAGCTCGGCAGCCAGGCTTGCTCTCCAATGACGACGGTTAGAAAGGCCCGTCAGCTCGTCGTGATCCGCCAGATCGTGAATACGAGCTTCCATACGCTGCTGCTTCTTGATCGGCTCATCGACCGTCAAGAAATAGACGGCTTTCATCAAATACAAGTAACCGACGAGCTTGTACACATGGCCGACCAGCATATCCGTGTCATGAAAACCGAAGCTGAGCATGAATTGAATGTTAGCCAATACGAAGAATAGAATTGCCTGTACGATCATGAGCAGTGCCTGCGGGCGATGGCTGCGGTGGCGGTGAACGATCACCCCGATTGTAACCAAATACGTGAGCAGCACCGACGTCTCTGCCGCTCCGCGGAAAATCTGCTGTACTCCCCCGCCTAAAGCAGGAATCGAGACATTCCACTGCGCCATTAACATGTATGCAGCAGCCAGCAGACTGCCTGCGCCGATTACTACAATACCGGCGGGTATGCGTTTGCTTGCCTGAATGGGCCGATCATGCGTGCTGAATATCATGAACAAACCGAACGCCGCAATCACCTGTCCGGTAAGACCGTAAAGCACCGTAAGCGATGTGTCCCCGACCAAACGGAAGAATGGCATTCCATCGGACGTTAGCGCATGGAGCGTATCGAACAGACCGACGACGATGAATAGAACCGCCGTATATAACCGCTGGGCCGTCAGCGAATCCGTGAAGAATAGCCAGGCTATTGCGAGCATTGAAAAGCAAATCGCACCGTTTATGATTTCGATGCCGGAGTGGAGCAGCAGGAAAATGCGATCATCCAAGATCTCGGAACTCCCATTTGCGAGCACACGCACGACGATAAAACTAATAAAAGCAATGATGGCTGTCCTTAATGTCCTTTTGTCCGCCCGGTTAATTGACATGGTGTCCCCCTTCAGAAGGATAGCCAAACAAGGTCTTATGCTGACTAATGCTTGCTTCGCGAAGCAATATGCGGTGATTCATTCTGGCCGCTCCAGCCTGATGCCTGCCCCGGTCAAGCCATCGTGGATGGCTGCCGCAAACGACGCCGCATGAGGCCCGTCCCCATGCAGGCAAATCGTATCGGCTTGAACGGCTGTCACATCGCCGCTCGGTGTTAAGACCACGCCTTGGATTACCATGCGAAGCGCCTGATCCAATGCGGCATTACGTGATTGTATCATTGCACCCGGTAGTATGCGCGGCGTCAGAGTTCCATCCGCCATATAGGTACGGTCCGCAAACACTTCGGAAACCGCCCGCAGCCCATGAAGCTCTGCCGCCCTGAGCAGCAGGCTGCCATGCTGGCCATAGATGCGAAGCTTAGGATCGTATGCCTTCGCGGCGCGAATGATGGCATCTGCGATAGCTTCGCTGCGGCCCGCCATATGGTACAAGGCGCCATGGGGTTTAAGATGGCGAAGCTCGGTCCCGGCCGCGCGGACGAAAGCGCCGAGTGCCCCGATCTGATAGAGCGTGTCATCATACACATCATCAGGTTCGACGGCCATCTCCCGGCGGCCGAAGCCAAGGCGGTCAGGCAAGCCGGGATGAGCGCCAATCGCCACTCCCGCTTCGGCCGCGCTGGCTACCGCCTGACGTATCGCTTTGGGGTCGCCTGCATGAAAGCCGCAGGCGATATTGACGGACGTCACATACTGCAACAGCTTCTCGTCCTGCCCGAATGTATAAATTCCGTAGCCTTCTCCGAAATCACAATTCAAATCAACCTTACTCTGGAATGAAGCCTCCGCATTCGATATCATGATTGACAGCTTATTCCCCCTTCGCCTATGGAACTTGCTGCTTGAGCTGTGATATGTATCGTTACCGACTCTACCGGTTCTGAGTAAGCCGCAGTTGGATCCCAGCGGCAAGCTCCGTCATGGAGCGTTCCAGTGCGATGTAAATCCGCTGCGCCTCTGAGAGTGAGACTTCGCGGAATCGGATGATATCGCCAGGCTTCGCTTGTGCAAGCAGCGCCAGGTCTGCCGTAATCACTTGGGCGGCCTTCGGATAGCCGCCGGTCGTCTGGCAATCCGCGGCCAACACGATCGGCGCGCCGCCATGCGGCACTTGAACGGTGCCCGGGACGACGCCATGCGATAGCATCTCCGCAACGTCCTCGAACTCCACCGGGGGTCCGGTTAGGCGGACCCCCATCCGGTCCGATGCGGGAGCGACGGTGAACCGCTCCCGGAAGAGCGCCGATCGGGCCGCTTCGCGCAGCCGCCCGAACTCGGCGCCCGGCATCGCGCGCAGTTCGATGCCGTCCGCTGCGCCGCCGCCATAGGCGACCGGCGGCGCGAACCAGCCCGGAGCCGCCCAGCCATTGCGGCGGCTCCACGAGGGCGTTGCGGCGCGCCAAGCCGGCGCCGCATCCCTGCTGCCGCATGGCAGCACATCCGCCGCGCGAAGCGCGCGGCCCGCGATACCGCCGATGCCGGCACGCGTATCCGTGCTGCGGCTGCCCAGCACGGGCGCGGTCAGGATCCCGCCGCCGGCAACCGCCACATACGCGCGGCAGCCATCCACCGCCGCGCCGAATGAGAGGCGTGCGCCCGCGGCCACCCAGAAGGGCCGCCACATCGGCAGCTCATCTCCATTCACTTGTGGCGTCATATAGGCGCCGCATACAGCAAGCAGCATATCCGTCTCGGCCACGAGAACCGGGCCGACCAGCGTCAGCTCCAGTCCTGCGGCCCCTTCATCATTGCCTACCAGCAGGTTCGCCACACGCAAGGCATAACGGTCCATGGCACCGCCTTCGGCGAGCGCATCCTTGCGCCATCCGGCTCGCCCCAGATCTTGGACGGTCGTATGAAGCCCGGGCTTCTCTACGCGCAGACTCATGACATATCTTCCTCCGCTTCCAGATCCCTTCGGTCAATCCGCACGAAGCGCAGCTTATCTCCTGCCCGGAGCAGCGAGGGCTCATTGCGTGCCGGATCAAATAGCCGCACCTGCGTCCGCCCGATCAGCCTCCAGCCGCCCGGAGTTTCCAGCGGGTAGACACCGGTCTGGCCCCCCCCGATTCCGACCGAGCCGGCGGGTACACGGTGGCGCGGCGAAATCAGGCGCGGTTGGAAGAGCTCCCGGGGCAGCCCCGTCAAGTAGGGGAACCCGGGCATGAACCCGATCATCGCCACTTCATATTCAACCGATGTATGCAGCTCGATGAAAGCCTCTTCGCTTAAGCCGCTCCGCTTAGCGGCTTGTTGCAGGTCAGGTCCGTCAATGCCGCCATAATGAACAGGGACCTCCACCGTTCGCGGCTTCAGGGTTCGATTGCCCGCCGCGGCCGCCAGCAATCTACGGATTTCCAATTCTGCTGCGACATATGGAGATCCCCACCCATCTCCTATTCCTGCTTCTGCACCAGACCTTCTCATCGTTCGACGGTCTTCCGCGATCGCTTCGCCAGCGTTCGACACCATCAAGCCGTCAGAAACCCGCTGTAAGATCGCAAGGGGATCATACACGACGGTTAACGTATCCATGGCAGGAATAATATCTATCAGCCAAGACGCCTCGGCTGCCCTCAGCAGCTCGGCCATATCGGCCATCGCTTTCGTGTCCGAATGATCGGAGACTTCCACACGCTTCACGACGAGTGCCCGGTCGCCTAACGGCTCAATGGCAATTTGCGGCGGCATGCCGTCACTCCCATCTGCCCTGACCGGCCTTTGCTGCTTGCTTATCCGTAGCAAGAGAGCCTTGCGCTGCGTGCTTAGATGGCACCGGGCTTCCTCGCCCTCTCTTCCAAGACATGCATCGCTATATGCCGGTTCAGGTGGTAAAATAGTTCGTGTCGCTGCATTCCGCTTCATCTTATAAGCGAATCGGAACACGTTAACTGGCAACCCTAATTACTACCTAGTTTGTACCATTTGCACGGTTTTTGTCCAGCACCTTTGTCCTGCTTCACAAAAACTTTTTTCTGCAGCCTTTCGTCTAGACCACAGGAGGAAAAAATCCGATGCTAGCAGCCTATAATATAGGAAAAAAATACAAACAAATCTGGGCGCTCGAGCCCTTATCCTTCCGGCTTGAAAGAGGCATCTACGGACTGCTCGGGCCCAATGGCGCCGGGAAGTCGACGCTGATGCGCCTGCTTGCCGGTCTAATGACGCCATCCACGGGCGAGGCTACCATTCAAGGGGTCTCGGTTCGCAACGGCGTCCATGCACGGAGCCGCATCGGCTACGTCCCGCAGACGTTTCAGCTGTATCCGAATTTAACCGCCCGCGAGCTTCTCCGCCATACGGCCCGCTTGAAAGGCGGCGCCTCGCATGCCGAGCAGGAGAAGGAGGTCGAGCGTTTGCTCTGCTCAGTGAATCTTGAAGCCAAGGCAGACCGCCCGACACGCACGTATTCCAGCGGCATGGTGAAGCGTCTCGGCATTGCCCAAGCACTGGTCGGCAGTCCCGACGTCATTATCGTGGATGAACCGACCACCGGCCTCGATCCCGAGGAGCGCCTCCGTCTACGCAATCTCTTGGCGGAAGTGGCCATGCGCAGCGTTATATTGTTGTCTACCCATATCCTGAGCGATGTGGAGACCAGCTGCAAGGAGGCCATCGTATTAACCAATGGTAAGCTTCGCTACAATGGACCGCTGAACGGGCTTTCCCGATATGCGCAAGGACGGTTGTGGCAGTGGGAAGCATCCGAGCTGGAATGGCGCTCAATGGCACAAGAGCGGCTGCTGGCCGCACGCCGCACGGCAGATGGCGTGCTCTGCAGAACGATCGCCGATGCGCCGCCCACGCCTTATGCGCAGCTTGCCGAGCCCTCGATGGAGGAAGGCTATTTGGCTCTCATTACCGATCGAGAGGCCAGGTTACACGAATGCGCGCGTTAGCTCTGCAGATCGTGATGGAGCTTCGTCTGTTGTTTAGATTGCGATGGCCGCTGCTGCTGCCGCCGGTCGCCGGCGCTTGGATGATTGTACAGACGTACTCTAACGGTCTGCCCGCTTCGATGGATGTCAACCTGTATGCTGCGGATGCCCATAACATGTTGATGATTTTCACCCCGATCATCCCGATCCTGTTCGGCGTTCTTCTCATGCGCCGCGATACGTTGAATGCCTCCTACGAATGGAGTCTTGCGCTTCCTGTATCGAATCGGGTCTTCATCACAAGTAAATGGATAGCCGGCTTTCTATATAGCAGCATGTTCACCCTGTGCATTCAAGCCGCCTATTTATTCTCGGCATGGAAGCATGAGCTAGCGTGGCAATCCGCAATGAGCCAGCTTATGTTCTATACGACGATATACGAAACGACCTTTGCCTTAAGCGTGGCGCTTGGAATGGTTCTCGGCGCATTGATGCCGATGCGTTTCTCGCTGGCAATCGCATTCTGCGGGTGGGTGTTCGGTACGATCTTCGTCCCAATGTTTCTCGTCGATACGTATTACTGGTATCCCGCCAATGTCTTTAGTCTCAGTCCGCTGATGAATATGAGCAACAATACGGTTAATGAGACATGGACCTTTCAACTGAAGGCGCAGGAGTATGGGCTTCAGATTGTCATTAATGCGGCATTCACCCTTTTTATGCTCGCAGCTTCCGGGGCCTTGCTCGCCCGCTCCAGACCTGTCATGCGCCCGAAGATACCTAATCTGATCATGTGGACCGCCCTGCTTACAGCCTTGGCATCTCTTGTTCCCTACGCCGGATTTTGGGGAGACCGTTACGATCGGATCAACGCGGTCAAGGCCGCTGCACCACCTTCCGAGCAGGCACAGCCCCAGGAACCGTTTATGTTCCGGATCGATCGCCTGGCCCTTGAAGTAAGCCGCAGCCAAGACGATATTCTCGATATGAAAGCCACCATCAACCTGCCCGTTCAAGACGGTGCGCTCATTCCGGCTGCTCCAGGCATAACGAAGGTGAAGGAGCACGAAGAAGGCCGGGTATCCTTTCTGTTGTACCCGCGATTGATCGTACAGTCCTTCACGGTCGACGGCAGATCGATTCCCTTTAAGCAGGAACGCGACCTTCTATCATTCGATCGCTCCCTTCTTGGACCCGGTGATGGGGTCCATACTCTGGTCATCACCTATTCCGGAAGCTTGAATGAATGGGAGAGTGAATACTCAACCCAGTATTACCGGGCATTCGTTGATGGAGCCCAAGTCTACCTGCCCAGCCATATCGGTTGGTTTCCGATCCCGGGAGGCGATAGCTTGCTCTATTCCAACTACCGTTTCGCGTTGAACCGGACCGACACGCTTAAGTACATGCAGGCCGATATCGATGTGAGACTGACCGGGTTCCCAGGCGATCTTTATGCATCAATATCGCCTGCGCCGGATGACCGGCCGAACTCGAGACATTGGTCACAGAGTTCCGCGAGCGGTGTGACGATCTTCGGGGGCCGCTTCGAAAACGTAAGTATAAGCGGAGAACCCATCTCTATTGTAACAACACCCGGCAACGTGAAGGAAAGTAAGCTGTTTTTGGAAAGACTACACGAGCAGCGCCTATTCTATGAGCGTTGGCTCGGCAAGCCGCTGAGCCGCTTGAAGCAAATCGTTTATTTTCCTATGGATGATACGATTAGACCGAGCTATGGCACTAACATTCTCATTGAAGATAACATGATGTTTATTAGCGAGATGCAGCATAATAATCTAGATGACTATAGACTTCAACAGGTAATGAACTACATGTTGTTCGGCGATACCGTCAATACAACGATGCCTGTCGACGAATGGGACGATCAGAATAAGAAGATGGCGGAAACCTACTCCATTGTGCAAGAGATCAGGCGCGCCATTGCTCCTTATGTTTGGCTGAAAGAAACGAATCCGGATGCCGTGAATCAGGATCCGCACAGCATGTCCCCGCTTAGCAAGCCGTTGATGGATATGATCGATCATGCCTATACGGAAGGAAAGCAGGAGCTCGTAAGACGAGTGCTGCTACATTTTTTAAATGAAGGTCTATATATCAATGATCTGTACTCAGCCCGGTTCCAACCGATCCAATTCAATGACAACGTGACCCGGTTCACGTTCCCGCTCATTACATGGAATCAGTGGCTGAAGGTATGGAATGAAGAGAAGGGCAGGTGAGCATCGACATGACGGATGAGGAGCTTCTGGAAGGCATGGCCGCCGGCGATCAGGCGAGCTTCGAAGCACTCGTGCATCGGTACAATGCCCCGCTGTACGGTTTCTTGCAAAGACAATTGAAGGACTCCGGGCGGGCTGAGGATTTTGTGCAAGAAACGTTCCTGCGGCTGATCAGGCAGCTGAAGGAACGCAGACCGCCTGATAACGTCCAGGCATGGCTTTACCGTGTAGCGCTTAATCTGTGCCGGGATTACTGGAAGAGCGCACATAATCGCAATGTACAGACCTCGTTCGCCGAACCTCCGGAGCAGCGCGATATGACCCCCTCGGTCGTTGAGCTGGCCGAACGCCAGGAAACGCGCAAGGAAGTGCAGCAATCGCTTGATTCGCTGCCCGATGTGCAGAAGGAAATTATTACGCTTCGCTTCTATCAAGATTTGAAGCTGCAGGATATCGCAGATATTGTCAGTCTGCCGCTCGGTTCGGTTAAGACCCATTTATATAACGGATTGCGCAAGTTAAAATCTCGGCTGCACCCCGACAACATTGTCGTAGCAGATGCCAAAGGAGGTGGACGAAATTGAGTGTACCAAAAGATACTGAGCTTCAGATGCTGGAGGATGAGCTGCGTACGCCTCTGTCCCAGCTGCTTACGGGAACCGCCTCGTCATATGATACGGCCCGACTTATCCGTGCGCTGCAGCCCGCCTTCGATGAACTGCAGCAGGCGAGCGAAGAAGATCGTTTTGTGAACCGGAATACAGTCAAAGTAAAACGGCCTTCGATCTTCCGTTTAATTCGTTCTCAGTTGTCGTCTTATTCACGGATGTACTGGTTAGCCAGCCTTCTCATATTCGGGATGCTGCTGCTCGTTCTGCCGACAAGCCAAGGGGTCTCCGCCTTCAGCGTGGGCACGATGTTTTCCATTGTGCTGCCGGCGCTTCTCCTTGCCTCGCTGGCTTACAGCTTCCGGTCTTGGAACAAGGAGATGCGCATGATCGAGACGATCACGCCTTACCCGCCGGCCCTCCTGCTCATCGTCCGCACCATGATTGTGATCAGTCTTAACCTTGTGTTCGGCATTGCCGGCTCCATCTATATGAATGTGAAGGTAACCGCGTTCCCAATGCTTCCGTTCGTGCTCCAGTGGCTCTCACTGCTGCTGCTCGTAAGCGGAATTACTGCGTATGTCCTCATGTGGAAAGGCTTCAAGCTTGCATTCACCTTCGCCGCTGTATTCTGGATCGGTTGGAACGGGTTGATGCAGCGTGTAATTCCGCTGTGGGAGATGTCGTACAGCAGACATCTGGCCGAGCTGCAGCTGTCAGCCGTCATTGCTGGCTTAGTGCTTCTTGCACTCGCCTACAAGCGCAGCTTTGGAACGCGTCTGCTGCCTTAGCCGCGGATCTGGCTGTCGGATATGAAGGAGAGGGTTGTTATACATGCTTGAGCTTCATAAGGTTCAATGGCGAAGAGGCGGTTCCGACTTCCGCCTCTTCGTCCCCCGGCTTGTTCTGAAGCCGGGGATTACACTGCTCGTTGGACGTAATGGGGCAGGGAAATCATCCTTGCTGCAGCTGCTGGCGACAGCTCAGTTCCCCACCGAGGGCGAGATCAGATATGACGGGTTAACCGTGGATCGCGATTTGCCTTCCATACGATCCCAGATCGGTTTCGTGCCGACTGGGATCGAGCTTTACGAGCAGATGAAAACGGTTAAGCTGCTTCATTACTTAGCCGAGCTCAAGGGGGGGGCTGCCCAGGGCGAGCTTGAGCAGCTCATGGAGGCTTTCCATCTTACCGCTTACCGTACATCTAAGATCAAGACGCTTGCTCAGGGGGTCCGCCAACGAATCGCCCTCGCGCAAGCTTGGATCGCTTCTCCGGCTTATATCTTTTTGGACGAGCCGCTTAATGCGCTTGATTCCCTGGAACGGCTTCACTTCACCCGATTCGCGGCCTCGCATTCGCGCGGACGTACGATCATCATCTCGACGCATGAGCTCAACGAATGGGAAGCCTGGGCTGACCGCGTGCTCTGGGTCGATGAAGGAAAGCCGCAGTATCACGGCACCATTCGAGAGTGGAGCGAAGGCTTGTCTCTGTCAGTGTGGAGCGGCACAATCGATGCCGATACGTATCGGCTGCTTGATCCGGCACGCATTCTGACTGTCCGGCCTGAAGGCGATTCCTTCCAGGTACGCATCCTTGGCAGTGAAGTACCCCCATCCCCGCAGTTCGAGAAGCAGCCGGTCACAACGGAGGACGCTTACTACATTCGCTGCCGTTCTATCACCCAGCCCGGCAACGTTCGTTAACTTGTGTCTGATAGTTGCAATGATAACGACCCGCTATTACAATCGTAACAGAACTCATAACGGGGCTACTGAATCCCTGATTCATTGACATGTGAAGGAGGCCTTGCGGCTGTGGATACTTATTTATTGGCGGAGCTCACCATCCGCCAATCCGAAGAGACGACCAAGCTCGTTTTCGCTGGCGCTCAGCTCGTGATCGTTACCGACACCGGCTCTCGGTTATGGTATATCGATATCGATGGCATGACACAAACCTCATTGCTTCGAGCCTTTAACGAAAGCGAGAATATCCGCGTCGAGCTGAAGGCCATCACAGCGGGCGGGAGGACATTCGAAGGAACCGGGTATTTGCATCCGAATGTCCAGCACCACGCGGCGGCGATCCGCGGCGATGGAGAGCTTATGGGTTTTTAAAGTATGCATTAGGATTCAGCGCGGGGCGATCAAGAACAAGCGGCTCTCGCCACTCTATGGCGGCGAAGCCCGTTTACTTCCCCTAGACCTTACAGGAAATCGGTAGTTGTGAAATGGATCCATTCCTCCAGAAGTTCATGAAGAAAGCTCCAGCGGCTAATGCCGCTGGAGCTTTCTTTACTATATTCAGATGCGTCCTACGCTTGAATGCCTCTGAAAAAAAGGTCGAAGGTAATCGCCATTTGTTCATCAATCGGTTCTTGCTCATCATTCATCGACCATACAATAAGAGCGCCGAAGTATGTTTGGTAAGCGAGCCCGGCAATCATCTCCGGCGGCATATCCTTACGCAGCTCACCGCTTTCTTGTGCCTGCCGGATGATCGGGATCAGTGCTTCTATCAGTTCATGCATGGCGGCATTGTGGGCTTCGAGTGCCTTGCTGCTCCCAAGCGTAGCTTGAAACAGCGCTCTCCCCAGCTGCTTATTCAGTGGAAACCGCTGAACAAGCTGAAAGAGGATCATTCTCATACGAGGAATGATGGGACCCGGCTTGTCTTTGAGCTTCTTGGCTTCCCCCATGACGAACATGCTTAATAAATCGCAGATCAGCTCGTCCTTCGACGAGAAATAGTTGAAGAAGGTGCCTTTGGCAACACCAACCTGCTTCACAATCTGCTCGATCGAGGTAGCCTCGTATCCCTGCTCGGCAAACAGCGATAACGCTGCATCCTTGATCTGTATGCGTGTTTGCTGTTTCTTCTGCTCACGGTTCACCAAAGTCACCTCCCTCCCGGCGAACGGTTTTCACTTTCGTTACATTGTAGCACAAGACATGGATGGAGTAAATGATTATGACCGTTAGTCATTAAATGACACTAAGGAACCTCATTACATAGACATCTTCTTCATGGAACAATGATTCTACAATGATTAATTGTCTCAAAATAATTATGACCGACGGTATAAAATTATTGATTTTCTGTTTGTGATCGACTATAACTATTCATATGGATATCTTCACGGCAACATTTGCTGATGATTGAATTAAGGGAGGAACGTACTATGGAGCGGTTTGTGAGAGGACTCGCCCGAGCAAAATGGGTCGTATTAATCATCTGGTTGGCTGTTACAGCAGCCGCAATGTTCGGCCTGCCGGATTTGCAGGGCATTGTGCGACAAACAGAACAGAAATTTATACCTGCAGATTCAGAGTCCGTCGTTGCCAAGCAGCTGCTCGAACGAATTGACCCGGAGAGTACGCCTAAATCCAGTGCAATCATCGTCTATTCACGAGCAGAAGGGTTGACGGACAGCGACCGTTCATGGCTGAAAGACAAAGCATCCGAGTTGTCCGCAGAGAAAGGCGGCGAAGGCATTAAGTCTGTCACGTCCGCTTACGACAACCCCGACCTTGCCGTCAAGTTCAGGAGCAAGGATGGAACTACTGAGCTTGTTATGATCGGGTTTGAGCGGCCGGAGAATGACACGGTAACCCAGGAGGCCGTGGAGAAGCTGGGCGGGGCTCTGAGCGGGGCTCCCTCAGGCAGCGATGTTTATCTAACCGGAAGCGCTCCGATCAGCAAAGATTTTCAAAGCAGCTCCGAGGAAGGACTTCGCAAGACTGAGCTGCTCACGGTTGCACTTGTGCTTATTATTCTGCTTATCGTCTTCCGTTCGCCGATCGCTCCTTTCATACCGTTGGTAACGATTGGAATCTCCCTCGTCATTACGCGTGGTCTCGTCGCGTTGGCGACGGAATACGGCATGCCGGTATCTTCATTTACCGAATCCTTTCTTATCGCGGTTCTGTTCGGGGCTGGAACCGATTACTGCATCCTCCTCATCCAGCGTTACCGGGAGGAGCTCAGTCAAGGCGGCAGTAAAGAAGATGCGCTCGTTCGAACAATGCGCAATGTCGGGAAGACGGTCGTGTTCTCCGCCAGCACCGTGTTCGTAGCCTTCTTCCTAATCGGCTTCGCCCAGTTCGGCTTATACCAATCCGCGGTCGGCGTCTCGATTGGCGTAGCGGTTACGCTTGCTGCGGGACTCACGCTGACACCCGCCCTGCTCATGATCTTCGGCAAGGCTACCTTCTGGCCGACAAAGGTTCAAAGCGGTCAGGGCCACGGAGAATCCAAGCTATGGGCCGGAATGGCTTCATTGGCCGCGCGGCGGCCAGTAGCCGTATTGCTAGTGACTGTCATTCTGCTGGCACCAGTCACGCTGCTGTTCGAAGGGAAACGCTCCTTCGATGATCTCGCAGAAATCGATCCCAGTCATGGCTCAGTTCAAGGCTTCCGTCAAGTAGAGCGTTCGTTTGGCTCCGGGGAAGTGTTTCCGCTATCGATCTCCCTTACTTCCGAATCGTCTATGCGGACGCCAGAGGCGCTCGCTGCACTGGAGATCGCTAGCGCGAATCTGGCCCGCCTAGAAGGCGTCCAGGAGGTGCGCAGCCCTGTCCGGCCTCTCGGGGAACAGTTAACCGACCTGACAGTGACCAGTCAGCTGACGAAAACCTCCAGCGTTCTGGAGCAGCTGAAAAGCGGCGTAGATCAAATCGGCGGCGGACTTACCGCTGCTAGCAACGAGATCGCCCTTGGCGAAGGAGATATCGGCAAGCTTACGAACGGTCTTCGTATGATGTCGACTCAGACCGTGAAGGCTCAAGAGGGCTTAAAGCAAATTCACAGCGGCCTGCAGCAAAGTTCCAAAGGGGCCGGGCAGCTTGCTGCCGGCTTATCGCAAAGCGCAGACGTCTCCGCGTCACTCGGCGCCGATTTGCATAAGCTGCTGGAGGCACATCCGGAGCTTAAGGATGATATCAATATGCAGATGCTGCTCGGCAAGCAGAAGGGCTTGGCCGATGGATTGGCAAAGCTGGAACAAGGCGCATCCGGACTCAAGCAGGGACTCGGCCAAATCACCCCAGCGATCTCACAGGCTGCTGCTGGTCTAGGCCAATTGGCAAGTGGACAGCAGCAGGCTGCGGATGGCGCCAATAAGCTGAGCAGCGGTTTAGTAGAGCTGACCGGCGGTCTCAAGGAAGGTGCGAAGGGCCTCGCAGATATCTCTGGCGGATTGTCGGCGGTGAATGAGGCTCAGCAAGGCATCGCAGGCAGCGGAGAAGGCCAGATTCCCGGCTGGTACTTGCCGAAGGAAGCGCTGGATGATCCAAAGCTGCAGCAGGCGATCGATTATTACATGTCCAAGGACGGTTTGACCGTGAAGCTGGAAGTCATTCTGGCTGAGAATCCATATTCTGCAGAAGCGCTCACTACAGTCGGCCAAATACGCGAGATGCTGAAGCAGAGCCTGGCTGGTTCATCGATCGGTAAGCCCGAGTTGAACTTCAGTGGGACGACCGCACAGATCGGTGAGCTCAAGGATATTTCACGCAATGACTTCACACGTACGGGCACGCTGGTTCTGGTCGGAATTTTCATCGTTCTCATGCTATTGCTGCGGTCGATACTGGCGCCGCTCTATGTCCTCTTATCGCTGGGCTTCAATTATCTCGTTACGATGGGGATCGTGGAATTTATATTCGTACATCTTCTCGGGAAGCCTGGACTATCCTGGAGCGCGTCGTTCTTCGTCTTCCTCATTATCGTAGCTCTCGGCGTTGACTACAGCATCTTTCTCATGGCGAGGTTCAAGGAGGAGTATCGTCCGGGAGGCATCGTATATGCGATGTCCAAGGCAATGACCACAACAGGCGGCGTCATTATATCCGCCGCGGTTATCATGGGCGGTACCTTTGCTGCTCTCATGATGTCCGGTGTAAATACGCTGCTGCAGATTGGTGCCGGCATCGTCATCGGACTGGTGCTGTACTCAACCGTATTTATGGGGCTCGTCGTGCCCGCGATGGCAAATTTGATCGGGGAGGCCAATTGGTGGCCGTTCAACAAGCGTCAGAGTGAGCCCGCGAAGCAAGATTATAATGCCAAAGAGGTACCGGCGATAGAATCTTAATCCTTATCAAGAAAGGCTGTTTCCGATAGACAGATGCCATCTGCCTACTCGAAAACAGCCTTTTTGCAGCTGATATTTGCTCAACTCGATGCAATTCCTTTGCTTATGTTAACGGGAAACCCGCTCGCTCTCTTCCGCTGCTCGTAACGTATAGGCTATAAGCTCCAATAACTCGATATGCTGCAGCTCCTCCAGCACCTGTCTTAACGCTTCGCAGCCGAGTCCTCTTCCCTGCAGCGCAATGCTGTCTGTGAAAGCTGCCGGATTCCAGCGCGGCTGCTTCGTCACTTCGTACAGCATATCCCGTATCTCCCCTTCAGGAAGCTGCTTGAAGTCAATCTCATGAAGCAGCCATTCGCTGGCACGCTTCTGCAGGCTGTCCATAACCGGATGAGCACCGGCTTGATAGAACCAATATTTAGCGTTCGAATAGTCGCGTTCCATTCGGTGCATCAGGCCATGCCAATATCCGCCCGTTGGATTGTCCTCAATTAATTGAGCATAAGAATGAGAGCGGTCCAGGCTATCGTTCCACAGATGAAGACCTGCCTTAAGTGCGATTCCCTCGGGAGCATCGGGATTGGCCAAGCTGATCGCAGCGATTTCCGCATCAAGAGCCTCGTCCCAAATCCGCTCAGGCGCCAGCTGCTGCAGCGGCCTCCGCGACTTCAACCGTTCGATAATTTGCATGATAGATTCATTCATCCAATATCCACTCCTTATTCGACTTCTATACTGCCAGTCTACTTAAACCTCATTTCTTTGTAAACATTGAAAAGACGCCTGTTCGTACAGGCGCCTTCTATTATTCGATATTATGAAGCGACAGCGGGTTCCATCGACTTCGTCATGTAAATGATGCCGTTGTCTTTGAATTGAACCGTCCAACCGAACATCTCTCCGACAGCACGTACGGGAACGAGCGTGCGGTCGTTCTGGCTGCTAATATAAATACCAAGCTCGATAGCTGCCCCATTCAGCATGATTTTACTGTTGCCCGGGCGAAAGGTAGCCAGCATATCGGTTGTTTTCAATGTTGCCGACATCTCCTTCTGATCCCAGTCCAGGACTCCGCCAATCCCTTGGGCAAAATAACGCAGTGGGATATAGGTCGTACCATTCATAATCACTGGAGCTACATCCATCGTGGTTTTACTTCCATCGACGTCCATTTCCATCCCGCCGACCTTCATCATAATCGTAACGGTTTCCACGACCGGCTTGACCTCAGCCGATGGATCCCCCTCTTCTGCTTGAACGATTGCCGGTACCAACAGTGACAATCCCAGAACCAAACCCAACATTTTTTTGCCCATACCCTTCATTTCCATCTCTCCCTTTTGTGTGGTATATGTTATGTAACCATATCTTAACAATATGGATTTAAACCGGGATTATCGGATTGAATCTAGAAATGGACGATTAAATAAAAATATTCTAATAACGCTAAAAATGCAGCTAAATCGCGATTCAGAGCGTTTTCACACGGGTAAAAGGTTGGTTCGGGGATGCAAAAAAACCGTCATACCTTAGCTCTGCCAAGGCATGGCGGTATCGGTGTAGATCATCATGTGATCAGACAACCTACAGCTATAAATAAGCCGCAGACAGTCATTTGCGCGTAGTGTTCCTGCCTTCTATGAATCGACCAGATAGGCGCGCAGCACCTGCTCGACATGCGTCAGATGGGCACGCATACTTGTCTCTGCGCTTACCGGATCACGGTTAGCTACCGCTTGATAAATCGCTTCATGCTCTTCCCACAGCCTGATCGACACCTGCTTGTTGCCATAGATTTGAATTCGCCGTGCCTCGCGTATCGCCGCCTCCATCTGAGAGGAGATCGTATCCAGAAGCCGGACCATAATGGAATTATGTGTTGCCTTCGCCAGCAAACGATGAAACTCGATGTCCGCCGCTTCGCCGTAGGCCTCGTCTCCCAATCGTTCCTGCATCGACTGGAGCAGCTCGCGGAAAGCGGCAAGATCCTCTTCTGTCCGGCGATTCGACGCGATTGCCGCATTGGATGCTTCCAGTGCAATGCGGGCCTCCATCAGTTCGAAGATCGCTTCGCGGCTCAGCAGGAGCGTATCGAAGCTTGGCATCCGGATATCGGATGATTCAACGGATCGCACAAAGCAGCCTTCCCCATGCCGAATTTCAATCAGTCCCATCGCCTTCAATGCGCTGAGCGCCTCGCGCATCGTAGAGCGCCCCACTTGAAATTGTTCCGATAGCTCCTTCGTCGATGGAAGCTTATCACCGCTCTTCCATCCGCCATCCACAATATGCTGCTTCATCTGATCCGCGATTTGTTCATAAATTTTGCGCGTCGAAATTTTCGAGAAAGCCACCCGGCTTCCCTCCCCGTTCCTCAAATAACGTATCCTTTAGCCGATTATTCATGACACCGGCTTATCATTCCTGCCTTTATTATATTCCATGGCCGTGTTTGAAAAAAGCTGCTCCGGCGGAGCAGCCTTCTTCGGCTCTGCTCGGTCGGAACAGCCATATGTTCAACCAAATGTGTATTGGTGCTATAATTACGTGCTGTGGAGCATCTCAGGGGTCGTTAATTTATCATAGAAGTCAACGGCCTTGTCCTTATCAGCGGAATTACGCAGCGCCATTGCCGAGCGTGGATGCTCATCAAGCATTCCTGTAATCATGTAAGGAATGATGTAGCCCCATTCTTCCTTCTCGCGAAGCGGAATCATATACTTCTCGATCATGTCGAGCACAGGGCGGACGTTGTACTTCGTGCTCTTCAGGTGTGCTGCAAGAAGCTCCGTGCAGCAATTGCCCGCTGCACGACCCATGCCATATACCGATGCGTCAAGCAGCTCGACGCCATTCTCGGCGGCAATGAGCGTGTTAGCAAAGGCCAGCTGCATATTGTTGTGCGTATGAACGCCTAAGCGCTTGTTCGGCAGATGCGTCTTGAACTTGTCCACCAGATAGATAAAGTCGTTCGGGTCCAGGCTGCCGTACGAGTCAACAATATAAACCACATCAACGACACTGTCATTGATAAGCTTGAATGCTTCAAGAAGCTGGTTATCCATAACGTTGGAGAGCGCCATGATGTTAATCGTTGTTTCGTAACCGCGGTCATGGAAAACTTGAACCAGCTCAAGTGCTTTCTCTACGTCCTGAATATAGCAAGCAACGCGGATCAGGTCGATCATACTTTGATCGCGCGGCAGAATGTCGTTCTCATCGACGCGTCCGATATCAACAAGCGCGGAAAGCTTCGTGTTCAGCTTCTGAGGAATGACAGTACGCAGGAAATCGTCATCCAGGAAACGCCATGGTCCCGCAGACTCGGCGCCTTTCAACAGCTTAGGTGAATTTTTATAACCGATTTCCATATAATCGACGCCAGCTTCGTTCAAGGTGTTATAGAGATGCTGAACGAACTCCACGCTAAAATCCCAGTTATTGACGAGCCCGCCGTCGCGAATCGTACAGTCGACAATCTTGCAATGTGTAGTTTTCGAATTCATGCGAATGATTGCTCCTTCTGAATAGCCATTTTTCTTTTTCTCATCATCATACTTGAAATACGCCCCGAACGCAAAGCTTTCTTGTCGGATAAACAGAGATCGACACGTTCGAATAGGTCGAAATATATAGGCCAAAATCAAACAAAAGACCACCAAATCGGCGGTCTCCTGATCGTCAGCGGCATCGCTTTGCAGATGTGACATTTAAGCAACAAATGAACACAGAAGGCATGACCGGCCATTAAGTCGCATTCAGCTCCAATTGGTCATCATCCTCGCGATTGAATGCTTCCCGGTCAAATTCGCCTTCAGACTGACCCACGAGCAGTGCGCAGACAGTCGTTCCCGTAGCGTTGACCGCCGTACGCCCCATATCGACGATCGCATCGATCGCAAGTACGAGCCCCAACCCTTCCAGCGGCAAGCCAAGCGCCGTCAGCACAACCGTCGTGGCAATTGAAGCCGGACCCGGAACGCCGGCTACACCGATCGAAGATATCATACTGACGACTACGATGAGAATATAATCAGATACATTGAGCGCGATGCCGAAAACCTGCGCGACGAAAATCGCGACCATCGCTGGCCAGACACCGCCGCAGCCGTTCATGTTCATCGTAGCCCCAAGAGGCGCAACGAAGCTTGCGATGCGCGGCGATACCTTCATTCTTTTCGTAATTACCTCGAGGTTAATAGGAAGCGTAGCGTAGCTGCTGCGCGTCGTGAATGCGACGGCGATCGTAGGATAAGCCTTGCGCAGGAAGCGCAGCGGATTGACCTTCGCGACGAACGTCACCAGCCCGAAGAACGTAATAATAAAATGGAGAGCCAGTGCGATGTAAGTGGCCACGATAAGGGCGACGAGCGGCTTAAGCGTCTCCCAGCCGTACCTTGCAGCCATCGAGCCAATCAAGGCATAGACCCCGTATGGCGTTAATCGAATGACGTATTTGGTCACCTGATGCATCACCTGCGAGAAGGAGTCAATGAACTTCTTCACCGGCTCGACAGCTTCAGGCTTCTTCCCTCCGATATGCACGATGGCAATGGCGAGGAAGATGGAGAATATGAGAACGGGCACGACTTTCCCGTTCGCCATCTCATTGACCGGATTAGCCGGCACTAAGTCGAGAATAACCTGCGAGAAGGTCGGTATTTCACGAGCCTCGAAATTTTCGGGAACAGCCTGTTCAATACCTAAGCCTGGATTGATTGCCAGCGCCACCAGCAGACCGATAAGAGCGGCAACCCCGGTCGTCGCAAGAAAGAGGGCGATCGTCTTGACTCCGATTTTACGAAGCTGGCCTAGGCTCGATATGGACGTAATACTCGAGATGACCAATACGGCTACCAGCGGAATGACAAGCATTTTAATCAAATTAACGTAAATGGAACCGATCGTACCGATGCTTGTCGCATCCGTCTTCGTCGAATTGAGAATAATCCCGACTACGAGTCCAATGCCGAGCGCGAGCAGGACTCTGTAACCAAAATTGACGCGTTTACGTGCCAGCCAGAATAAAAAACCGATAACGATCACGGATATAAGCAGGCTGATCCAATTTGTTTGAAACGCATGCACCAGATTATTCTCCAACGCGACCATCTCCTTTAATTCCAATCTATATACTTATAGTATTGATGCTAAGTTATATTCCCGTTAAGGCTTTTTATGTCAGTAGAATTATCTTACCCAAATCTGGAGCTTTCACTTCACAAAAAAACTTATTTTTATTATGAAGACGGAGTAACCATTTTCATTTATTATGTAACTAGGGATATATTTCCACGAAGCCGGTCATGAGGAAGTTGTCTTTCCAAAGAATAGACCGGTCCTAAGTCTAGTATGACATCCAACTCTGGTACGTGTCGGGCAAGCAATCTCTGACGTATGCTGAAAGTAGTCAATTATTGGACGGCTTTTATTTATTCAATGTACGGAGGAATCTTACAATGACCCATGAGAGAAGGATTTACGTTCTATTAACCGATACAGGGACGCTGTTTACGAAAATGATTCGTATGGTAACCCGTTTTCCACTCAATCACGCTTCTATCGCATTTGACCGCGATTTACGGGAGGTTTACAGCTTTGGACGCAAAAACCCCCACAATCCGCTGATTGGCGGGTTCGTGAAGGAAAATGTATACGATGAATGGTTCGATAATGTCGATTGCGCCGTCTTCAGCTGCACGGTCGACTCCAGCGTCTATTATCGGATGCAAGAGCAAATGGAATGGTATGAACGTAATCAAGCTCTGTACAAATACAACCTGCTAGGCTTGTTTGGTGTCGTCTTCAATAAAGAAATCGAACGGACGAACGCTTATTTCTGCTCTCAGTTCGTGGCCTCCGTATTTGAGCAGAATGGCCTCGCGCTGGCGGATAAGACGGCCGGACTCATTACACCCGGCGATATCGGGCAATCGAAATCACTTGAATTGGAATACATCGGAGAGCTCCGCCAATATACCAGCCGGATCATGAGTGAAACCGCATTCGTTAAAACAGCCTAATTATACAAGGCGAGCCAGCACGAGCCCCCTTACAGGAAGGCAGCTCGTGCTGGCTCGCGGATACATTTATGGATTATACGGGGAATAAGGCGCGCAAGGTGTCGGGCAGCGATATGCTCTGGCGGGACTCAGATCCCATCGTAACGCAGGTAACCAGCGCATCCGCACATTGTTCGCCTCGGTCGTTAACGATCTCCTGCTTTAACACATAGCTGCTCCGGCCTGCCCGTTCTGGCAGCGTCACAATCGTGAGACGGTCGCCTTGCCGGCATTCCTTCCGGTAATTGATATTAATGTTGACGGTCACGGTTTGTATCCCCATCCTCAGAAACACGTCGTAGTGAAGCCCGGCTTCCTCATACCACGCTTCCCGCCCCCACTCCAAGTATTCTAAATATTTCGCATTGTTGACGTGGCCGTTCACATCGATTTCCGTGGAACGAACCACGATATCGATTGCCGCTTCCATCTCGGGTTCCCCATTTCCTTCCGTTCTCGAATCACAACCGCCTCTTCAAGCTTTGGGGTGAATCATATCCTCTGCGCGTACGACCTCGTCGAACTTCTCCGATGTGATCAGCCCGCTCTGCACGGCAGCTTCCCTCAATGTAATCCCCAGCTTATGCGCCGTCTTGGCAATCGTGGCCGCATTCTCGTAGCCGATGTGCGGATTAAGGGCGGTCACAAGCATTAATGAATCTTTCAGATGACGCTGAATCACTTCCTGATTGGCTTCAATGCCTGACGCGCAATGCTCATCGAAGGAGCGCATGGCGTCCGACAACAGTCTGGCAGACTGCAGGAAGCTATGAATGATCACAGGCTTAAACACGTTCAGCTCAAAATTGCCTTGGCTGGCCGCAAATCCGATCGTTGCATCGTTGCCCATAACCTGACAGACGACCATAGTGAGCGCCTCGCACTGCGTCGGGTTCACTTTGCCCGGCATGATCGAGCTGCCAGGCTCATTCTCCGGAATCCGGATTTCACCAATCCCAGAGCGCGGTCCGCTGGCGAGCCAGCGCACATCATTGGCAATCTTCATCAAGTCCGCGGCAAGGGCCTTAAAGGCGCCATGTACGAAAACGAGCTCATCATGACTTGTCAGCGCATGAAACTTATTGGCGGCACTCTTGAAGGATAAACCCGTCAGCCTGCTGATCTCATCAGCGGCCCGTTCGCCAAATTCCGGGTGGGCGTTCAGTCCGGTGCCAACCGCCGTCCCCCCAATAGCCAGCTCCCGCAGCTCTTCACGGCTGTTTCCGATATTCCGCTCGGCCTTCTCCAGCATCCGGACCCATCCGCTAATCTCTTGTCCCAGCGTAAGCGGTGTTGCATCCTGAAGATGAGTGCGGCCGATCTTAACGATACTTGCAAAGGCTTCGCTCTTGCCTTGGAGCGTCTTCTTTAGCTGGGCGACAGCCGGCAGAACCAGCTCTTCCACACTGTTAAGCGCGGCGATATGCATAGCCGTCGGGAAGGTATCATTCGAGCTTTGCGAACGGTTCACATCGTCATTGGGATGAACCGTGCCTTCGTCCCCCGCTTCCTTCATGAGCTGTCCCGCACGCCGGGCGATTACCTCATTCACGTTCATGTTGGACTGGGTTCCGCTGCCCGTCTGCCAGACTGCCAGCGGAAACTCGTTATCCCAACGGCCTGCCAGAATCTCATCGGCCGCCTTTGCGATTGCGCCCGCCTTAGCAGCATCAAGCTTGCCAAGGCTTTCATTGACCAACGCGGCGCTTTTCTTCAGGTAGGCAAATCCTCGGATCAGCTCAACCGGCATTTTCTCCGTCCCAATTTTGAAATTTTGCAGGCTCCGCTGAGTCTGCGCCCCCCATAGACGGTCGCCTGGGACCTCTATTTCCCCCATGGAATCCTTCTCGATGCGAAAGTTCATATCCATAATCCTCCATTCCTATTGTCACTCTGGCATCCAACAGTTGGCAGCTTCACTCATTGTGCCCGGTTCATCCGTTTCCAATCGGGTGATTCATGAAACATTAACCATCGTTTCCATTACCCCTCTGCCGGAGATCGAAACGTGATATGAATATCCAGCACTTCGCTGCGGCTCCCGATACGGATCGGCGGCCCCCACGTTCCGAAGCCTGAGGAAACGATTGCGTGCAGCTTGTTTATTTGGAGGTACCCCCAGTCGAGGTCGAACAGCCGCCGGGTAATCCAATGGTTCGGGGCCATCTGCCCCCGATGCGTATGTCCGGAGAGGATGAGATCGGCGCCGGCCTCAGCCGCCAGCCGATAGCCATACGGCTGATGATCGAGCACGATGACAGGCTGCGAACGGTCTAGATCATGGAGCAGCGAAGCGATAGGAAGCCTGCCCGGCTCCAACCCTTCAGCTGCCTTGTCCGCACGGCCCGCGACGTAGAAGCTGTCATCCACATGAACCGTTCGATCAACCAACACCTCGATTCCGATCGCCCGCATACGCTCGATATATTCTGTAATATGTCCGCCGTAGTACTCGTGATTGCCAAGCGATGCGTAAACGCCCAGCGGTGCCTTCAGCTCTTGCATGACCTCCGCCATATTCTCACGGACGAACGGCTCGATGCTGTCGTCGAGCACGTCGCCCGGCAGCAAAACAAGATCCGGGCTCAGCTCATCGACGATATGAACCAGCCGTCTCAGGTGACGCTTGCCGACAATCGTCCCCAAGTGCAAATCCGAAGCGGCAGCGATTCGCAGCTCCCGGAACGCCCCGGCCTGCTTGTCGATTGTAATGTCATACCTCCGGACAATCGGACGCCACGCGTTGGCGGATCCCCGCAGCAGAAGCAGCAGGAGGAGCGACACTACGAACCAGCCAACCAACAGGACGGTAGCCTCTGCATCCATGCCCGCCAGGCGTAGCAGCCATGCTGCCAGATTCCCTGCCGGAACGAGCAGAAGAGAATAGAAGAGGAACGCCATTCCGTAAGCTCCGATCAGCTTAAACCATGTGTAGAGCTGGTACGGAAGCACGCGGCGTAGAATCATGGCCGCCAAATACGATAATGCAATGATACCGTACAGGATCCAATAGAGAGTCATGAAGGCCGGTGGGAGAACCGCTCCCCAGAATAAAGAGCCGTTCCAGCCGATCAAGAGATTAAGACCAAGGAATAAACCAAGAAAGATTGCAGCCGATACAAGCGTGCGCACACTCATCATTCAAACGCCCCTTACAACTTATATAATCCTTCCATCTTCGCATAAATCGGCTGCAGAGGGAAATCGAGACCGCCAACGGCAAAAAGGGCTGCCCGAACGAAAATCGTTCGGGAGCCCTCCGTTTAATTAGAAGCCGGGTAAGGTTTCACCCATGTATGATCTTTCCTCATCTGCTCATCATTCTTCAAGTAATAGTTATAGCTGACGGCACCTGCTCGGTTTGGCGTGGGGTCATCCCATGTCGCATCCAGGTGATACCACTGTCCATCAATTTTAACCAAGTTCCAGACATGGCTTCCCGTATCAACCTCGCCTTCGATAATACGGTTCTCGATGCCGGCCATCTTGAGCATTCGGTACATGAGCAGCGTGTAGCCCTGACAGACCGCGCTGCCTTCGGTTAGCGCTTCATAGGCTGTGTAGCGTGAAAGGGAAAGATCATATTCCACGTTCGTAACCACCCAATCGTGAATCTGCCTCACCTTCTCGCGGACCGTCATTCCCGGATTAATAATAGCTGACAAGACCCGTTCGATCCGTTCCTCAACCAGCCTGGATTGCTCCGCCGTCTCGCGGTAAGCCACCGCCAGCTTGATCTTAGCGGATGCGCCCCATGTTCGTACCGTATAGAAATAAGAATCCACAATATACGCGATATAATCATCGGCCGATACAGCTTGACGGAGCAGCTCGGCGATCCCTTTCGACAGCTCCGACTTATCCCCGTCGTAGGTCACATTGATTTCAGTCTGCTGCTGGGCAAGCTGGGATATGATTTCGCTTTTCAATGATTCCATGGGAGAGATCTCGGTTGACAGCGCCTGGACCTGCGTAACGCGGACTTCCGAGCCTATCCCTAGTGTCAGGACTGCGGCCACCAATAGTAACTTTGCAAGCAACTTATACATGGTCTGCCTCCCGTACACTTATTTATGCATCATTATATCGAATGAAACTTCCGGAATAAAGCCATTTGACAAAATATTGGATAAAATTGCTTCAAACCGTATCAAAAAGAAGGAGAAACTGAGTAACTTTCCCTTTGCTGGGTACAATACAGGTCAATAATACCAACTTGAAAGGCGGCAAATTCGAATGAATAACGAACGGCAACCTGATGACCGGCAGTCATCCGATTCCAATCCAACACTTACAACTCGGCAGGGACATCCTGTCACCGATAATCAGAACATTAGAACCGTGGGTGACCGCGGGCCCAGCACGTTGGAAAACTATCACTTCATCGAAAAAATAACGCATTTTGACCGGGAACGCATACCAGAACGCGTTGTTCACGCGCGAGGTGCGGGTGCCCATGGTATATTTGAAGCGTATGGACATGTGGGCAGCGAGCCCGTCTCTGCCTATACGCGGGCAAGGCTCTTTCAGGAGGCCGGGAAGCAAACCCCACTGTTTGCCCGGTTCTCCACCGTTATTCACGGCATGCATTCGCCGGAGACTCTTCGGGATCCGCGAGGCTTTGCGATCAAATTTTATACGGAGGACGGCAACTGGGATTTGGTCGGCAATAACCTCAAAATCTTTTTTATTCGCGACCCGTTGAAATTCCCAGATATGGTGCATGCATTCAAGCCTGATCCCATCACGAATGTTCAGGATATGGAGCGTTTCTTCGATTTTGTCTCCATGAGTCCGGAAGCCACTCATATGATTACCTTCCTCTTCTCCCCATGGGGAATACCGGCGAATTACCGGCAAATGCAAGGGTCGGGCGTCAATACATACAAATGGGTGAATCAGAACGGCGAGGCCGTACTCGTGAAATATCACTGGGAGCCTCTCAAGCAAGGGATTAAAAACCTGAGGCAGCGAGAAGCAAACGAGATTCAGGCGCTGAATTTCAACCATGCCACCTTGGATCTCTATGAAGCGATCGAGCGCGGCGAGTTTCCAGAATGGGAATTGTGCGTGCAGATCATGAGTGATGGCGAGCATCCCGAGCTGAATTTTGACCCGCTGGATCCGACTAAGCTGTGGCCTCAAGAACAGTTTCCTTTCCTTCCCGTTGGAAAGATGACCTTGAACCGCAATCCGGCGGATTATTTTACGGAGGTTGAGCAGGTTTCCTTCGGAACCGGGGTGCTTGTAGACGGACTCGATTTCTCCGATGACAAGCTGCTGCAGGGACGGACCTTCTCCTACTCGGATACCCAGCGCTACCGGGTTGGAACCAACTATTTACAGCTTCCAATCAACGCGCCGAAAACAGATGTGGCAACCAATCAGAGCGGCGGGCAAATGCTGTACCGGCCAGACCGCGCGCCAGGACAGAATCCCCATGTAAACTACGAGCCATCGTCATTGGGCGGCTTGCATGAAGCCTCGGAACGGGGCAAAGAGCATAGGCCTCATTATGATGCAGACCTGACCCGCCAGAAAATCGGCCGCGCGAATGACTTCGAACAAGCCGGCGACACGTACCGCGCCTTCGAAGATTGGGAGCGGGATGAATTGATCGATAACCTAGTCGATGCGTTAAGTGTCTGCAGCAGCGGTATTCAGGAGCGAATGATCCGGCACCTCACGGAGGCAGATGCCGGCTATGGCCGGCGCGTTGCGGAGGGGTTAGCGCAAGGGGGACACCGCAAGATCGACAGCGGGCAAACGGATCCCGAACAAGCTGTCGACTTGTCGAAGCGCCTTGGACACGAAGCGGATCCGTATTAATGCAATTCATGAACAATGCCGCAGGCTTAGTGCTTGCGGCATTGTTCGTTATATACAGCCAATAGGCTACCTGCCATCATTCCGGCTTAAACAACCAGTAGAATAGATAACAAATAGCGAATATGACGATAGCGGCGGTTGATATCGCAGACAGGAACATAAAGAATCTTCGGTACTTGATTTCAGCAGCGGATACTTCATTCTCTTGAATTGGTGGAGGCTTGGTGACTTTCATGGATCTCACCCCTTCATTATGCATGATGGAGCAAACTAACTGCTCGTTCTGTAAACCACCAGGATCGTGCTTCTCTGCAGACCCGCGCCGTTCTGACTCGATTTCACGACCGATCCGTAGCAAATATTAATGATCTGACTCTCATCCATGGTTGCCAGAAATTGATTAACCTTATTCTCAGCATAGGAATTATCCGTATCGACAAATTCTTTCACCTGTATCATTAACCATCCTCCGATCTTTTTCATACCATTAATTGTAAAAACACTTCAAAAATAGATCAAGGCACCCCGCAAGAATAGCGGAATGCCTAATTATTATCAATGTACCATTACAGGTAACCAATGTCAAACTTAATAAACTATGTCATTTACTCTCACTGCTGGCCGGGATATATTTAATGTCTTCCACATGAATCTTAATGACTCCGGAAGGAATATCGAGCTCATGACTTTGCATCATGGTGGACATCAATAATTTCCTCCCGATTGGGGACAGGAACGATATTCGATTATATTCAGGCTCCGCTTCATGGGGGAAGACAACGGTGTACGTCTCGAGAGAGTCGTCGTCCTCATAACGGAGCTTCACCTGGCTCCCGATCAGAACGGTGGATTGCAGCGTTGTTTCGTTGACATCCGACACGATTTGTTCGAGCGTTTTGCAATATAAAGACAGCAGCTTCTCCATCTCGGTTCTTTCTTTACTTTGATCTGTGAAGTACTGCTCCAGAAACTTCGCTTTCTCCTCGTCAAAATAAACGAGCTGGTTGATCAACTGTGTCTTTGAACCCGCCCAACTACGGCTCATAGTAGATCTCCCCTCCTATGCGCTGCAACCTTCCAACAACTTTGCTTATCGACCGCATTGTGAATCCCTCCCATAGAAATAGAGGCCTCCGAGTGTAGGAGGCCTTTCAGCTATATTAACAAATATGAACTCCGATTCCAATACGGAATTTAGAGTGCTTGGCTTTACCGCCTTGTGAAAAAAATGCCACCCGCAGCTTCCCATCCTGCTTCGTAAGAATTCGATATGGCACTCCTAATTAACGTTGAATGAGTACTGGAAAATAGTCGTTTGCAAACGGCTGTCCCTTGACGGGGCGCGGTCCGAGCAGTCGAACATTCTCATGCCGCTGAATGCGCCCGCTATAGCTGGTTCCGCCCGGCATGAGATGGGCAACGACCGACAGCCGCGGCTCATTCGTCCGATTGGCGCCAGAGCCATGAAACGTAAGGCCATGATGAAAGCTCGCCTGCCCAGCCTTCAATATGCAAGGCTCCTCCACCCACTCGCGTCCTCCGGAATATTTGTTCTTCAGCTCATCCATGTTCTGATTGAAGAAGCTGTCGCTGTCTGGAACGAGACCCCAATGATTGGAGCCAAGGATGGTCATCATCCCGCCGTTCGTTAAATCGGTGTCCTGCAGCGCGATCCAGACGGTCACCATGTTCGGGTTGTCGGAGCTCTGCCAATAGCCATAGTCCTGGTGCCATCCGACATTGCCGTCTCTTGTCGGCTTATCGCCAACACCCGGTTTGTAGATAACCTGATCATGCCACAGCCGGATTTCATTCGTATCCAGCAAGTCGGCAGCCAATTCGCCAATGAATGGATCCGTGACAACGGCACGGATCTCGTCGTTGATCCACCAGCCATTATCGAACTTCCGCAATGCATCCGGGTTCGGATGGAGGCGAAAATAGTTCATGGGCTCTCCATCGCCATCATAGTCCCCGCTCCAAATGCGGTCATGCGCACGGCGCAATCGTTCGATCTGCTCGTCGTCGATTAGCTTGGGACTGATCCAGTACCCGTCTCTCTCGAAGATGTCCTTATCCTGCTGTGTAATTTTATACTGACGATCTGCTGGTATGCTCATTATTCTTTCCTCCCGATAGTGAATATTCGAATGGCGACTTGTTGTCTTCTCCTATTCAAAATACCGCAGAATGTACTTCCAAGCGTCTCTCTATTTACGAAAGAGTATGAGAAACATACAATAGATAAAGAAACATAATCAAGACTGGAGGTGATCGTTTTGCCGGATTCTCAGGAGAGGAATGCCGTTGTCAAAGACGTTCACGGCAATCACTTCCTCCGTGATGCCCGCTGGACCTATACGACAGAGGATAATGGTTCTATTCCGCTTGTGCCCGAGTTCGTCATGTTAGGAAGCGATGATATTCGTAAAGCGATCCCGCTTGATGATCATGTCCATCACGGCTGCTTCGAATTCGCGTTCGTCGAGCGTGGAATCGCCAGCTGGGAGCTTGAGGGAACGGTATATAAAACTCAGGCGGGAGATGTCTTCCATGCCCGGCCGGGTGAGCTGCACCGCGGCGGCTTCAGCATTATTGAGCCCTGCAAATTATGGTGGATGATTCTCACGGCACCGCATCACGACGGATGGCTCCGGCTCCCTCCGGGTGAAAGCCGCTGGATCGAGCATTCCCTCGAAGACCTTCCACGGGTTGTTCAGATCGGATTCAAGGCTGTCGAATCCTTCAAGCAGCTGCGGAAGGGACTTGAGAAGACCAATGAGGCGCTGCGCGGCATGATGGTGCGTCACGCTATCCACAACCTGCTGCTGCAGCTGCTCCAGCCGACCGAAGCCCGGGCAGTAATCGCGGAGGACCTTCTCCGGAAGTTCGATCTATTGATCGCCCGAATGGAGCAGGAACCGGAATGGAGGCCTTCCGTACAGGAGCTTGCCGATGCCGCCAGCGTCAGCCAGTCCCACTTCTACCATACCTTCCAAGAATACACCGGTCAGCCCCCGATCACCTTCATCGAGCGGCTTCGCATCAAGGAAGCCTGCCGTAAACTTGCCGAAACCAGGGATTCGGTTACGGACATTTCGCACAGCCTCGGTTATCCGTCAAGCCAGCATTTTGCCACCGTATTCAAACGATTCATGGGAGTCACCCCAACGCAGTGGCGCAACCGCAGCACTTGATGCTAGCCTTGTTATCACTCCACGCTCCAAAGCTAATCAAGCAGCTTCTCTAAAGGCTTGAAGACATAGGAGACCCACTGGGTTGGACCTGGCAAGTGCGGAAACCAAATCAGGAGGATGGCAATCAGCCAGCCTCCTGACGTAATAACGAAGAACGCCGTTACCTCCTTCCCCCCTTGATCGACCGCCAGTTCGTTAGGATAATGATTACCGTCACGATCGTTATCATAAGCAGATAGGTTAGTTTCATTTCACCACCTCGTCCTCATTCCATCCAGCCGGCAGCGTACGCTTGCCCGGACTTATAACTTGCGAAGAAATCTCGTATTTTACCTTTATCTGGGGAAACCGTTCTTTCCTTTGATCCTTCTCTTTATTCCACTGCTTCGGATACTTCCGATGAAAGGCTTCAGCGAAGCCGATTATATCCGCTTTCAACTTCTGAACGGCTATTAGCGCTTCCCTCATTCTCTGCTCGATCTCACGGTTCAGCTGATCCTCTAGTCTTCGATTCTCCTGCAGACTGGTTATGTCCAGCTTTGTCGTGTTTTGGACAAGCATATACTTAGCATCGGCTTTGACCGTTATTCCCCAGTCATCCCCGGCAATCGTAGGAATTATCTTCGACTCCCCTCGATTAAGGCGTACGGAATGAGCCAGAGTCCGACCACGATGGTCATCTCGGCAGCCGGAGCCGATATAGCAGCCGCAGCAGCAAGTCTTCAGGAGAAAGTGCCCCGCCGCTTGTTCTGGGGCCAGAACGAAGTGTTTGTTATCGGTCATGAGGTGGCCATGAAAGATGATTGTCTCCCCGCTGGATAGTGCTCCTATTTTCACCAATTAGAAGATGAATTATGAGCTCATTCTTCAATCCTTCCAAGCGAAGCTGGGTTCATAGGCAGCTTGGGACTGCTCCATGAATGCAGAAGAAGAGCCGTATTCCCTTCTGGAAGGGAATACGGCTCTTCTTCATTGCTATGCACCTTGCAGCTATCCTTCATCACGGATGATGAGGAAATTACGATCCAAAGCGTGCTAGGGAGTAATTCTTCTTCCCGCGGCGCAAAACGATATATTTGCCGTGAAGCCTTTGATCCGCCTTGATGGCGGTATCGATCCCGCTCTGCTTATCGCCATTGACATACACCGCCCCGCTCTCAATATCTTGCTTCGCCTGGCGGCGCGAAGGTGCCAGCTGAACAGCAACAAGCAGATCGATTAACCCTATCTCCTCTTGGTCCTCAAGCAGGGTGCTCGGCATATCCTGCAGCGCCTCAACCAGCTCGTCCTCGCTTAATTGCGTCACATCGCCGGAGAACAGCGCTTGTGTAATTTTCTCAGCACTGATGACCGCTTCCTCGCCATGTACAAGCTTGGTTACTTCACGGGCCAGCTCTCTCTGCGCGGCACGCTTCTCAGGCTGGAGCCTGACCTCCGCCTCCAGCTCCTCGATTTGGTGGCGGGTCAGGAACGTGAAATATTTGAGGAATTTAATGACGTCATTATCGTCGGTGTTAATCCAGAATTGATAGAATTGGTAGGCGGATGTCTTGCTGCGGTCGAGCCAGATTGCGCCGCTCTCCGATTTGCCGAACTTCTTCCCGTCGCTCTTCGTGACAAGAGGCATCGTCAACCCGACGGCATGGCCTCCGCCCATCTTGCCGATTAGATCCAGGCCGGCTGTAATATTGCCCCATTGATCGCTTCCGCCGATCTGCAGCGAGCATCCGTATTGATCATGCAGCTTATGGAAGTCGTAGGCTTGCAGGACCATGTAACTGAATTCCGTAAAGGATATCCCTTGCGATAGCCGCGAATCGACCGAATCCTTCGCCAGCATGTAATTGACGGTAAAGTTCTTCCCGACATCCCGAAGAAATGTAATAACGTCGAGTGGTGCAATCCAGTCATAGTTGCTCACCAGCTTGGCCGGATTCTCATCCACATTAAAGTCAAGAAAGCGGGATAACTGACGCTTTAGACTGTCTGTCCACGCCGCTACGGTCTCGGTCGTATTCAGCGAGCGTTCCGTGGAGCGGCCGCTCGGATCGCCGATCAGCCCTGTACCGCCGCCGACAAGGGCAAGCGGAATATGACCAGCCTTCTGGAATCGGCGCAAGCAGAGAATCGGAAGCAGGCTGCCAATATGCAGGCTGTCCGCCGTCGGATCGAAGCCGCAGTAAAGGACGACGCGCTCCTCGGTAAGCTTCTTCTGGAGTCCATCGCGGTCCGTAATTTGATAGATCAGCCCTCTATACTCCAGGTCATCTAGTAAATCGAGATTGGTTGTGTCCACAGCGTCATTCGTCATCAGAAATTGCTCCTCACATCGGATATAAAATTTGATTCATTTTTACCACTTTCACGCCACCGTGTCAATTTATATGTAGCTCCGGCGCGCAGGTCAAACCTTGCAATCTGACGAGCCTTTCCTCCTCGAAAGAGGATTTTGTAACTAAATGTCGAAATTTGAAATGACAAAATAATGAAAAGCAGGTACTCTACTATGCTGCGCTCGCTCTTAAGCAGGAACGGGAGAAAAATCAGCCTAACTGTTATTCTTCCTCTTCTGGTCACACTCTCTATCCTTTTAACGACGGTTATCCTCATCTTCGTTTCTTATGAAGCGGAGAAAAAAACATTGATAAATACGACACTCGAGCTCAATTATGCCAATGCGGCAAAAATGAGTGATACGATTAATTCACTATTCAAAGCGATGAGGCAAAGTCTGAAGTCCACCTCCTCCTATATGTCGGCAAATACACATAAGTCCGCATCATCGATTCAAGAGGAATTGGATTTGATCCGCGGAAGCAGCAATTACTTCAACTCCCTGTTTTGGGCTGACGAAACCGGTCTAATTCATAGCGTTTCTCCCCAATCCATCGGATTAACCGGCCAAATCTTGTCCACCTCTGCTGCCAAGACCGCCCTATCGCTGCAACAGCCTTATCTATCCGCACCATACACAGGGACGACAAACCGGTTAATCGTACTCATGACGGAGCCGGTCTTTGATTCGAAGGGCACTTATCGCGGGCTTATCGGGGGAACGATCTACCTTCAGGAAGCGAATGTCATCTATGAAATATTCGGCTCCAATGCCAGTAATGAAACGGGTTCCTATTTCTACATCGTAGGCCCCAAAGGGGATCTTATCTTCCATCCCGACCGTTCCCGTCTGGGAGATGATGTGAGCAGCAATCGCGTTGTGCAGGAGCTGTCCCGCGGAGAAAGCGGCATGGAGCAGGTCGTAAACACCCAAGGCATCTCGCATTTGGCCGGATTCTCGGCCGTGGCGGAGAATGACTGGGGGGTCATCATGCAGACGCCGGAATCGACCGTCTTCCGTCAACTGAACTTACTTGTCCGGGAACAGCTGTTCAACATGCTTCTCCCCTTACTTCTTATGATGCTCGGGGCTATACTCGTAGCCATGAAGCTGGCTAAGCCGTTCGTTAAACTGTCTGCACTGGCTGCCCGGCTGTCCGAGGGCGATGCGGTGTCGAAGAACGATTTCACTCCGCATTGGAACAAGGAAGCGGACCGGCTGAGCCACGTTATGAGTCTAGCGGTGGATTCCATTGAACGGCAGAAAGCCAGTCTCTCTCTGGCCGCGTCGACGGATCAACTAACCGGACTCTATAATCGCAGAATGCTGGAAGAAATGATGAATAAGTGGCTGGCACAAGGCACGCCCTATTCCATCATCGTACTCGACATCGATCGGTTCAAAACCGTCAACGACCGCTATGGACATCAGATCGGGGATGAGGTTCTGAAGCATCTTGCCCGGATTATGAGCGATTGCGTCCGTCTAGGCGATGTTTGCTGCCGCTTCGGAGGAGAAGAATTCGTTATTCTCCTTCCGCAGGCTTCCAGCCAGACAACGATGAAGATCGCCGAGGATATTCGCATGACGATGGAGTCGACCATGAGCCCTTGCGGGGAGCCCGTAACCGTATCCTTGGGCGTTGCCGAATATCCGCTCCATGCCAACAACCCCGAGAAGCTGTTCCAGCTTGCCGACTCGGCGTTATATGCGGCGAAGCATGAAGGCCGGAACAGGACGGTCGTCGCCGTCCATGAACTCGTTATGTAAGTCATGGCGGGAGACTTGGATGCAGTACCAGCAAAAGGGCTGCAGAACGTAACACTCACAAGGATTGTCGATAGAAGCTGACAGGTGACCGTCTCTTTCTAGAATCGGGTTGAAGAATGAACCGAATCTAGAAAGAGACGGTTTATTTGCGGCTCTCGCGCACAGGATTCTCGCTTAATGAACCTATCGGCGCGATCGGACTACTGGCTCCATATTCATGGCTTGCCACCGTGTTATATAATAGAGTTGTCCCCACCGGCCGCTCGATCTGCCGATCATATCGAACGTTAGGAGAATTCATATGGACATGATTGAAATATTAACAGACTTGATTGATGAAGATACCGATCAGCCCCGCTACCAATTTGATGAAGAAGCACTGCAGGAGTTAATGAAAAGCATTGAAGAAATCGGCTTGCTGTCTCCGATCAAAGTGAGAACGATGGATAACGGCCGATATAAAATCATCTACGGGAACCGCCGCTATAAAGCGTGCAAGACGCTGGGCCGCCGAACGATTCCATGCATCGTCTCGACGGTTACCAATGAGCTGGACATCTATTTGGAGCAGATCGCGGAGAATCTGACGAGGGAAGGCTTCTCCCCGATTGAAGAAGCGGACGCCTTCAACAAGCTTCTGAACGATCCGAAGTTTACCAGCTCGACCAAATATCTCTCCAGTAAACTAGGCAAGCCGGAAGCCTATATTAAGAATAAAATCGAGCTTCTGAAGTTCGGACAGGCGGTCAAGAAGCTGATTGTCGGCGGAACGGAAATCAAGAAGGACCGCTTAACGGAGGAGCAGCTTCTGCCGATCAAAGATTTGCCGGTAGAGCACCGGGATCCGCTGGCCATGATTATTGCCCGGGACGAGATGCCCGTGAGCGACGTCAAGAAGATTTCCCGCTTATTCAAAGATAAAGATATCTCAAGCGGTACGAAGGACAAGCTGCTCTATAAATCAGGACGTGACCTGCTAGAAACCTGGTCGGTGTACGAACAGAATCGCGCGGAACGGGCCAAGCCAGCCGCTCCCAAGGTCTCGGCCAGCAAAGAAAAGAAGCCGGCGCAAGCCGCGGCTGCGGCTAATGCGGCGGTGGTGGCGGTGGCGCCGCCAGCTCAGGAGTCAGTTCCCACACTTCAAGGCACGCTCAAACAGCTGCTGGCCTCACTTACGGCACACAGTCCGTTATCGGCGGAGATTATACATACCTATGAAGCGATCCAGTCAACCGATCGGGAGAGCTTCCATCACGAGGTTGACCTGCTTATCGAGAATCTCCAGAAGCAGCTGGCCGAATGGAGCCAGATTAAGGAGCTCGCTCGTTCTTCATTCCAATCTCAGGCGGCAGCGGCCAAGGAATAGGGAATAACAGCTGTTCAAGTTCCGGGAAGGCAGATCCTCAACCGCTGGTTGAATCGTCGGTTGAAGCGCAGCAGGCATGTATTCAACTAACGGCTGATTGGCTGCGCAAGTCTCCTATGTTACGTTGAAAGCAGCAAATCGCGCGGTTTTGCAAAATCATTCTTAGGAGGCAACGCCTAAATGGATGTACGAAAAATCGGAGCTTTCATCTCGGAACGGAGAAAGAATCGGGACTATACACAAGCGGAGCTAGCCATGCTGTTGAGCGTCAGCCATCAGGCTGTGTCCAAATGGGAGCGCGGCGAATCGCTCCCGGATATCGGCATGCTGCCAGGCCTAGCCAAGCTGCTGGAAACAACCGTCGATGAGCTGTTGAACGGCGAGATGGCAGGCAATGATGAAGGTCATGCGGATATCCCCGGTTCCGCGGTATCCTCCGGAGAATCAGCCGCTCCTCCCGTCCCGTTATCAGCTGAATCTTCAGATTCTTCTTCGGGACTGAACGGGAACTCAGCTGTACGGCAGCAGCTGACCTGGGATCATGTGATCAGTCTCGCGCCGTTTCTAAGTCAAGAAATATTAGAATCTATGATGGATCAGATCGAAGGTGATCCAAGCGTATCTGCTTTAAGTGCGCTGGCCCCTTTTGCAGGAAGACCTGCACTAGAGCGACTGGCAGGCAAGATGGACGGCCCTATACCCATCAGAGATATCACCGGCATTGCCCCTTTCCTGGGCAAGGATCTGCTTGAACGGCTGCTGATGCATGCAGTAGGAGACAGCATAGGCTGGGATGACCTGTCGGCACTTGCCCCATTCGTTGAACGCCATACGCTATCCCAGCTTATTCTGCAAGTGTCGGGTGGAGCCCCCGATCCTTGGACAATCGTCGGACTCGCGCCGTTTCTTGAACCGACCGCATTGCTGCAAGTCATCGAACGAATCGAGCCAGGCTCATTGTCCCCTGCGGTTTTGCCGGGATTAGCACCCTTCCTGCCGCAGGAGCAGCTGAACAAGCTCGTTCTCCAATTCTAAAAAGACCACCTGCTGAAACTACTTCATAGATGGCCGTGCGGTTATATTGAGATCTACACAAACAAGTGGTGGTGCAAGGGAATAACCCGTGCGCCACCACTTGTTTATTATAATTGCCGGATAATGAATTAACTCCATCCCATATATTTACACACGAACATACGTTTGATATAATGAGACTAATATTCTATTATTATCCATATTAGGAGGTAATAACATACTATGGCCGACTCCTTGCGTAATGGGCTAATCGCCGAATACTTATTTCAAGATGGATGCAGAGACACGGGCAATACCGGAATTTACGAAGGGCAAGTGCATGGTGCTGTTCCGGCTGCCGATCGGTTCGGCAATCCGGATGGCGCGTATGAGTTTAACGGAATCAACGATTACATCGTGGTCCAGCCCGCACCCAAACTAAACCGGGAAGCCTTCTCCCTCTCCGTCTGGGCCCGTTACGGACGCGATGCAAGCCTAAGCGGCTGGAACAATGCGATCGTTTCACAGGACGGCCATCACGAACGGCGCGTGTTCCAGCTCAGTACTCATCAGCAGCAGGTGACATGGCACCGCTTCTTTCAAGCTGATGAAGTATTCGTTCAGGAGCCGGTAAACCCCGGTCTATGGAATCACTATGCAGCCGTATATGACGGAAGCAAGCACAAGCTTTACCGGAATGGCATTCTTATGTCCGAGAAGACGGGAGGCTTCGAGCCAAGCGATGATGAGCCGCTCTATATCGGACGCAAAGCAACAGACGAGCCCTACTTCTTCTTCCGGGGAGCGATCGATGATATCCGGATCTATGACCGGCCGATTACGGATGATGAGATTGTCGCTCTTTATACGGAGAATGGTTGGAGCAATCCCAAGCTGGTCGCTGCCTCTCAACAGGCTAAGACCGGATCCGAGCAGGTCGAATTGAAGCATAAGCGGGACCCCAATCAGAAGCTATGGGTAGAGAACTCCAACATTGCTTACTCCGTATTCGTGAATTGCCGTGCCGAATCTATGAAATTCCACGAAGTATCGCTACCGGGCTTATCGATGGAATGTGTCGACCTTCACCGGACGCGAATTCACAACGTGGACTTCAGTGAAAGTAAAATCAGCGATGCCAATCTAAGCGATCTCGAAATCGATGGCGCTCAATTGGGCGGCGCATACATACATAATATCGGCTTGCCTCCGAAGGGCCACCCTGCCTATGTGGAAGGCAGTCAGCAGAGGCCGCTGCTCTTCGAGAATTGCGACCTTCATGGCAGTGAAATCCGGGACTGCAACCTGCGCGGCGTCTCGATTCAGAGCTGCAGTCTGCAAGGAATGACGATCGACGGCATCTCCGTCGAAGCCTTGCTCGAAGCTTATCGCAACAGTAAGGAAGCATAATTCCCTTCCATTGCTGGAGTCATACAATGGGAAAGGAGGCTGCCCGCATTAGCGCTTGCGGACAGCCTCCCTTTTCTCCGTAACGTATTCCAGCTCCTCGGCTATTTCCCCTTACGTGTAGAAATCCAAGTCGATAAATGATGTGCAGCGCTGGCAGAAGCGTGTCGTACGCTGAACAGGGAGCGTGCAGCACCTGATGTGAGCGCCACTCGCAGCGTTGCCAATTCACGCCTTGCCTGTATGGGGGATTGAGTCACCTCATGCCACTGAATGCGCTGCCTTGGAATGAGCGCACGCTGCCGGGAGAGACCGCCGTAGCGGATGGCGATCTGCCGGTCACCGGTCGACCATCCCGCCTGCTTGAAGCTCAGCCAGCACCAGCATGCCGTCACGAGAGGAAGAATCCATGCGATCCAGCCAAGCCGGTACGGAATCAACACCATTGCCAGTATAGCCATTGCAGCGGTTATCAGCACCGGTATGAATAAATAACTGCGCAGCGCCCGCGGCTCAAGAGGCGTCCAATCCGCAGGTACGCTGAACTTCGGTGCGAACTGCTGCAGAAACCCTTCCAGCTCTACCGCACGGACGATGGGAAACATCAGTCCGGTCTGCCCCTCCTTGCCTCCACTGTAACCAGCAGTTACGACACGCACGCTGACTAGGCCAAACGGTCGCCGAAGCGCGTTCTCGACCAGATGGATCGCTTGTATGCGATCAAGCGAGATCGTCACCTGCTTGCGCTCAAGCAGCCCCCGTTCGATAATAAGCTTATCGTCCTCAAGTTTAAGCGTAAATCCGTATTCGGTCAGCACCGTTCCGAGAAAGGCGAACAGCCAGGCCAAAATCAATACGATAATTGCCCCCCACACATACCAGGTTGCGCCTAAGTAATGTTCCAGCTCTTCCCACACATTGAAGTTTTTCAGAATATTATCCAGCTGAGAAAATCCAGTTCCGAGCAAAGCCAGCACAATCCCAATTTGCCCTGAGGTCGAACTGTAGATCAGTAAATCCTTCATCGGCAGTATGGCTTTGGCCTTGATAGGTTCTTCTGCGGGAACCCTCGCAGCAGAAGCATTCCCATGGACGGTTAACGAACCTGCCGCCTGCTCTCCTTGATTCTCTTGCCCGCTGTTTGGCTCCATCGCGAGGTCCATGCTTGGCTCTTCTGTGATTACCCCCGGTTTGCGTGAAGTCAATGCCAAGCGAATTCTCTCGGCCTCCGCAATCGGGATCGCGGTCAGAATGGCTTCCGGTTTCTTGCCGCCCGCAGTCTCCACCTGCAGCTTAACCAAGCCGAATGGCCGGTGGAGAAGACCTGCCGTTGAATCGACAGACTGGACACGGTCCCCCGAAATCCACACTTTCTTCCGCACCCAGATGCCGTGCTCGACGAGCAACGAGCCCCGATCTATTACGTAGACGAAGCGGTACCAGTTCAGCCAAGCTAACAGGAACAGCAGCAGTAAGAACAAGCCCGCCCCACCCGCTACCCACAGCCAGTTGACTCCATCCCGAAAGACCGTTGAAACCAAGAAGGCAATCAGCGGGTAGACAAGGTCTTTAGCCGTCTTGGCGATGAAAAACACCAATGAAACAGGATGTAAGCGATGCTTTCCACCCTGAACCCCTTCCTCAGATTTCTTCATCGGATAACCTCGCTAGCTGCGCAATTTGCCGGCGAACCTCGTCTGCTCTGCCCTCTGTCAGCGCCGGAATCTCGTGGCTGCCCGCTGCGGTCGAGAAGGTAACGGTAGCCAGACCAAATGCGCGCAGAATCGGTCCCTGCTTGGAGTCGACATGCTGGACGCGTATCATCGGGATAAGCGTGCGTTTGCGGAAATAGATGCCGTGCTGAAGCTCGATCTCATGCTCGGTAATCGCGTAACGCCACTGCTTATACCTGAGTCTAGGCATCAGATTGACCTCCAAATAAGCGCCTATGCAGGCCAATATAAAGACGAGCACAGGAATCCATATCGGCCAATCGAACTTCAGTGTCACCACCAACAGAGCCACCGTGATGACGGCATAGACACCCGTTGATATCCATCCGGACAGACGCCATGCACGCAGCGCTTTCTCGTCGATCCGCCTAGTCAAGCGTTCATTCTCCATTCTTACATTCATCCCCCTACGTGCTGTTCGCCTAGCTGCCTGTCATCGAGATTTCATTAATATTCGCATCCATGGGCAAATCCTTCTTGGCTATGCTAACAAGTGATGTCACAAATACCTTGCCCGCATCGGGACCCGATACTTGTTCATTCTTTGTCGGCTCAATTTGAATGATTAGTGATTCAACTGCACGCTCATCATCATTTAATAAAGAAAGGGATTGAATGCTGAACCCTTCTTGGGAAGATGACTTCTCCTCCGCGCTTATACATATGTAATATTCATTAGCCGTCTCCTTGACGATAAACCCGCCTGGAGCCGCATTCTTCAGCTTGCCATACTGATCTCGAATATCTTGGCCGATTTCCTTCCCCGATTCGTCCTGTTCCCACGAGAACGCAGCGGATGTCTTCGTGTACAGCAGCTGATCATACGGGACATCAATGTATGTGCGGTTTCGAAGCTCGCTTTCATCCGCTGCGCTTACACGCCCGTATTCGCCCGCTTCATGATTCGAACAGCCAGCCAGCAATGCAACGACAGCGATCATTGCCAATGCGAGAATCCCTGCTGTGTACCTTCCCAAGGCTAATCCCCCTTCTATTACCCGTCCAGCCTTCTTGCAGTCGCAAGCCATCCCAGCAAAAAGAAGGCTTCTCCACCGTTCATCGCACGTAGAGGAGAAGCCTTCTGCTATTTCACTCCAACTACAGCACAGCTGACTTGCCGCCATCGATATTAACGGAGGTTCCCGTCACATAGGAGGCCGCCTCAGAAACGAGGAACGATATGACCTTCGCCGCCTCTTCTGTTCGTCCAATCCGGCCTAGCGGAATACCGAACTTCGGATCTACTTCGAATTGTTCCCAGGTCAGCTCCGGAGCGCTGGATTGCCACATTCGTTCAATCTGATCGCTGCGAATTAATCCAATACAGACCGCATTCACCCGAATATTGGATGAAGCCAAATCATGGCTCATCGCCTTGGTCAGCGCCAACCCAGCTGCGCGGCTGACAGAGGTCGGCAGCGAAGATGCAGATGGTGCCTTCCCGCCGATTGCCGTCACGTTGACGATGGCGCCTCCTCCGTTCTTACGCATGTGGGGTACAACTAAACGCGAAAAATGGATGGCGCCATACAGCTTCAAATCCAGATCCGCATCCCATGCATCCGCCCCCACCTCCTCGAAGGGCCGCGCAGCGGATGTCCCCGCATTATTCACGAGAATATGTACACCGCCAAAGCGTTCGACTGTCTGAGACACCGCACGACGAACATCCTCCTCTGACGTCACATCGGCTTGGATAATCAGTGCCTCGGCTCCGGTCTTTTCTGCGATCAGCTCCGCCGCTTTGCTTAATGACTCCATACCGCGTGCCACCAGAGCTACTTGAGCCCCTTCAGACGCAAGAGCGAGCGCTGTGGCAAGACCGATGCCTTTGCTTCCGCCTGTAATAATAGCTGTCTTGCCTTTCACTCCGAGTTCCATGCTCGTCTCCTCCTCATGTTGTATACCCTTATTTATTATACCCGGCTCTCTTATACCTGTATCATTCGCCCATTATGTCTCGAATACCCGGCCAATGCAGCCAAATATCCGTCATCGGCGCTTTCCAATCCTGCTGTACCTCCACATGCTTCACCCGGAAAAATAGTGCATAACGCGTTAATGAAGCCAAATTGGAAGCAGCTGCGTGGCCCAGCTGGTAGTGAACGAGGAAGACATCCCCCGGCTCTCCTGTCGTCTGGAGCGGCTGGGGCATGGATACCGGAGGCATCCCATTCAACAGCGCCTCGGGTCCATGCTCTCGAAAATATTGTTCATACAAACGGTGCGTGCCTGGCCATACGGTGAAGTTACCCGCGTAGGATTGCCGGACCGGACTTAACAGCACGCCGACTAACATCGTAAAATTGCCAATCGTTCCTTTGGGTACGCCATTGGTCGGCGTGTACATTCCGTCCAGGTGGGGACTTGGCGCTGGCGGCGGATCCTGCATCGTGGGAAAGCGCAGTGCAATTTGCCCGTCCTTAATCGGGTATGACTTTCCTTCTCCGATCAGAGACGCCACCATATCCTTGACAGGTGTTTTATTAAACAGATCCGTAATCACTTCTTTTCCTTGAAGCTCCGGACAGTAGGATTGGGACCGAAATTTGATTAGATCTTCGGCACTCATTCCTTGTCCAAGCGAATGATTAATATGGCGCAATGCCTGATCCACCATAATTCCCGGAACCACGCCGGGTACATGAATATACCCGTTATCCAGCATGGATTTTTTCTGTTCGTAAGTAAGCAAGTTCATAATTACACCTCCACTTAATTAGGTTCACAAGCTTACCCTCATTCTAATGCTATAGGTTGGAAACGTAAACCTATAATGCTTTCAACCGCCGGTTGAATTTCTCTCAACTTTGCCGAGGTTGTTGATGAACCGCTTCTATGCCATCATGAGTGTTATAGAACCTCTGCGAAGGCGGGTGAGTGTAATGGTGGACACGTATAAGATGAATGAACATATTAGAACGCTGAGGCTTGAGAGGAATTGGACGCAGCAGGAAGTAGGGGATTTATTGGGGGTTACAGCTCAAGCCGTGTCCAAATGGGAGACTGGACAGGCGACACCTGACATTACGTTACTGCCGAAGCTATCCGAGCTGTTCAGCTGTTCGATTGATTCATTATATTATGGCATCGAGACTAGATTAGGCTCACCAGAGTCTATTCCAATGCACACTAGCCAGAAATGTACAGGGCAGCACTGTTCATTTTGCGGGAAGCATCGAGACCGGGTGTGGCGTATAATCGCTGGACCTGGGGTGTGTATATGCTCTGAATGCGTCGCAATGTGCGGGGATGTTTTGGAACAGATTAGACAGGGGGAACAGAAGGCACGCTGACAGGTTACGGAGCCTGGCGGGAGCAGACACTCATGTTCCCAAGCCCTTGCCGTAAAGGTCTTGGGAACCTGTTTTTCTTGGAGTCGAGTCTTTCTACGCTATGACATTACTCTATGCGCTCCCATACTCTTCTTCGTGCGGAAGAATCGGACAGAGAGCGGATCCATCCACAAGTCGTTTATCGCTTCACCGGTAAATAGATCGAATACTTGCAAATCGGTATGAAGCTTCACATCCAGTCCATCTAGATTGCCGCTAATGATCCCGAGGAGCCCCTCGCCGTCCGCACCTTCATAATAAATCGGCCCCACATTCGGACAATCCTCGATCCAAATCGGGAGAGACTCCCGCATAAGCCACTCCGCTACCTTGGCTACCATATATGCACGGCATCGGTGGAGAAATTGAAAGGACGATATCGGAACGGTAAAGATTGCAACCCTTCCGCCAAGTTCATTCTCGAACAGCACGACGCCAGGAGCTAGTTCCTTCATATGATCATCCACCAGCATCGAAATCGCTTTCGCGTCTGGATCCATACATACACGCTGCGGCAGTTTTCCGTGTTTCTTGCTTTCCGACCAGTTCGTCGTTTGCAGATTTCCTGCAAACGGTCCGGTAAACGCATTGGATCCGAATTGTTCTACCGAGAAGCCGTCAACAACCCTGCTTCCATCCGGCTTACAGCCCAAATACCGGCCGAATCCGCGGTTGTACAAATTTTCGAAGGCGAGTCCGTCGAGCATGAGCCCGCCGGATAGGAGCTCCTCCACTTCAGCGTCGTCATAACACTGAACGGCATCGCCGAAGATGAGATTCCCCTTTCCTTGTTGAAATTGCATTGGAATGCCAAACTGCGGCAAGTATTGATCCGGATCTCGGCTCGGCATCACATCGCTCAGCAATCCGCGCCGGCTGACCTGCTTCAATGCGGTATCCTTCTTCCACGGAACGCCAAATCCGACCATTCTCTTTCCCTTTCTAGCCGCTTGGATGGTCTCCAGCCGCTCCTTCTCTGCTGCAAGCAGTTTGAGAAAATCCGGCTCCTGCTCATAAGGAGTAGCCAAGTAATCGTACAGGTTGAGTGTAAAATCTTCAGCTCCCGCCAATGCATGAAGCTCTAGCTGCAGCTTCGTTATGCGAATGCTCTTGGAAAACCGCGTGTGTGGATAGTTCTCCACTTCGCTTACAATCTGAACGTCTTCGCCGAGCACACTCTTGCTGAGGGCCATGACCTGATGAATCGTAAATAGCTCTCCGTGCATCGTATCGCTGTAGCTGCACCCGGCAGGGCGGGAGAGCGGTCTCCGGCTGCCGGCAAATTCCCGCAGCAGCGCATCCATATCCCGTCCCTGCAAGGAATGCGCAGGCTCCCCGGAGTTCATCAAACCAAGTCGTGTCGCTGGACTTACCTGCTCCACAGCGGCGCACATACGCCGAGCCGCCTTGAGCTGCCCTTCGAAATTGATTTGCATCCAAGCTTCCTTAATGCGCAAATCTTCGGCGCTTGCGCCGCTCACCGCATGCATCAACGTCTCCGCGGTTAATTCGATCCCGCATCTCTCCGACGTTCTGCGTACATGAATCGGACAAAAGCATCCATATTGAACACCGTGATTCAAGCTTCTGAAATCATCGTCGATCATGAGCTTGTCAGGCCGGGTTTCGGCATACACGGCACATACATCAGCAGCATAAGCCTGCCATTCTTCATCCAATATACAATAGGTCGCATGCAATTCGCGCAAATCTTCTCCGACGAATTTCTGATAAGGCATGATATATTTCGCTTCTACATCACCGTCCGAATGACCGGCCAGCATGATAATGTTAATGCTGAATTCAATCTTCTCTTCACGAAGAGATTTCGCCATCTTACTATAAATATTTGCCATCGTGCGGTGTCGATCCAGGAGAAACGGAACCGGAATAATATGTGAGGACAGCTCCTTGAGAGCCACTTCCTCAATGTTAGCTTCCTTGCATAACTTGATGATATCCTGGAGCTGCCTCTCCCACGTTTGTTCCAGAATTACGGCTCTTAACATATAACTCATATGAATGATCATCTGCCCTTCATCTATGAATATGTTGTATCTTGTGATAGCCGTTCCTTTGACAATTAGATCCGGATTTGTTGAAGCCGTATCACTCTGCTGCCGTATGCACCCGGTACCCTTGATTCCAGTCTGTACTGTCACCTCCTGAATGACCCCGCCGTACTAAGACCTCTAACTACAGGCTCCAATATTCGACATTCCCGGTGTATTTCCTGCTTATCCCTAGATACGCGGTCCCCCCTTCCGAACGGAAAGATCAATGCATCCTTTACAACAATCTGGAAATCATTTATATTTGTATGTACAAGCAATTATTAAAGGATGAATGAGGGAAAAGCCATGCTGAACAACTATTTACAAGAATGCCTGTATTTCACGGCAAACCGATTGAGCAGAGTGATGACGAAGATGGCGGAGGATGAATTTGCAGTAAGCGGCTTGTCACCAACATCAGCCTTTTTATTGATGGCCGTGTATGAGAAGGATGGGATCTCACAGAAGGAGTTGGGTGAACTTCTCCATCTCCAGCCTTCAACAATGACCCGTCTTATCGAGAAGCTTATTATCAAAGGGCTGCTCACAAGCCGGATCGATGGGCGCTTATCGCTTATTTCCGCCACAGAGAAAGGTAAGGCGTTAGAGGGTACGATTCATGAATGCTGGATGAGCCTACGCAAACGATACACTACCTTATTAGGAGAAAAAGAAGGGGATGAACTATCCCTTCACCTCTTTACCGTGAGTGACCGATTAGAAAATAAAGAATGAAACAACATTCTTTATCCGACCTAATATTTGCTTGTGCAAACAATTAATTATTAAGGAGTCAATGGAAGTTATGAAGCCAATGAAAATAATCAACGAAAGAGGTGTTTGGAGATGATCGAACGTATACTCCCGATCTTGACCTTTTTCTCTGCCATGGGCTCGGGTTTAATTGCCGGATTGTTCTTTGCCTTCTCGGTGTTCATGATGACCGCTCTTGCCAGACTCCCGTCCGCGCAAGGTATTGCGGCCATGCAATCGATAAACGTTACTATACTCAACCCGTTATTCGGACTCGTGTTTACTGGAACAGCCGTGGCATGTCTCTTCTTGGCGATCACCTCATGCTTCAGGTTAGGTGAAGCTGGCACGGGTTACCTGCTTATCGGCAGCCTGTCCTATCTCATCGGCTCCTTCTTGGTAACGATTGTGTTTAACGTACCGTTAAACGATTCACTGGCGGCGATAGATCCAAGTGCTGAAGGCTCGTCCGGTCAATGGGCTCGTTATATAGCCAGTTGGATGCCTTGGAACCACGTGCGGACTGTTGCAACCCTTGCGGCACTCGCGTCCTTCTTCATGGCGTTCAGGCTATCGGGTTAACTGTACACGGATGCCCCAGCATCACCTCGTGCAGCTGCATCCCATTTTCATTGATACCCATTGCAGGTATACTATGGGAGGGGAATTCTGCCATTGGATGGAGGTGAGTGGAAATTGAAGAGGAGTATTATCATTGTACTATCAAGTCTGATTGTTATCGTGTCGGTCATCCTGTTTTTTTCTAAATCAGAGAACCTAGAGGTCGGAGGAATCTGGGAACTGTCATCTTCGTCAGATGAATGTTTCACAAGGGTTCGCTTCTTTGATAATATTCCAAATGTCAAAGGGATCGTTATCGATGAAACGGAGGGTAATTATACACAGGTATGGTTTGGAACTTATTCGATTAAAGATGACAATATATCCGTAACCCTGGAGGAGCCTAAAGCAGATCCATTCACAATGATTGGCAGCAAAGATGGTAATCATCTGAACCTTCAATATAACTGGAAAGGGAAGGACTCCAGCTGCTCGTATGATATTCGATAGGTGTCCATTCATATGATCATACAAGAAGAACGGCGAAGACCTGCAGGTCTTCGCCGTTTATATTTCATAATTCGATGTAAGGGTCAATTAACCGGCTGTCCCACCCATGAAGGTATTAGTCCTGCTGGCGTACAGGAATATTATATCCCCCCGGTCCGTCCTTCTAGGCTACATATTCTTCGCTTGTTCGAATACGAGTCAATATCCCGCTTCCGGCTTCACGACGTTGACGCCCAGCGGATGCCCCTGCACATACTGCTTCAGGTTCGATGTAAAAATGTCAGTCAGCCGTTCCATGTACTTAGGCGTGCTTCCCGCATTATGAGGGGTGATGATCACGTTATCCATCGACCAGAGCGGATGCTCGGACGGCAGCGGCTCCTGTTCGAATACATCCAGTCCTGCACCAGCGATCGCACCGCTGCGCAGCGCATCCACGAGCGCTTCCGTATTGGTGGTTGTACCCCTGCCGATATTGATGTAATAGGCCGAGGACTTCATCGTGCTAAACGCTTCGCGCCCAATGAGATGGACCGTCTCTTCCGTATGCGGCAAACAGCTGACGACAAAATCGCATTGGCGAAGCAGTTCCGGCAGCTCCTCGGTGACGTACATGCGATCGACGTTCGCTCCCGGCTGACCGGATCTGCGAACCCCGAGCACCGTCATGCCGAATGCCTTGGCCAATTTGGCCGTCTCCAGACCGATCGCTCCTACCCCAAGTATCCCGATCGTGCTGCCGTGCAGCTCGCGCAGCTCGCCATGCCGCACCCACTCGCGGTTTTGCTGATTGCGAACCGAGACATGAAGCTCACGGGTAAATGCCAAGAGCATGGCGAAGATCGTTTCGGATATCGGATTCGGATGGACGCCCGTCGCATTCGTCACTTCAATTCCTCTCCCGGCAAGCTCGGTAAGCGGCAGCCGTTCAACGCCCGCCCCCCAGTTCTGCACCCATTTCAGCTTTGCCTTCGGCAGCATGGCCGCTTCCTTGACGGCCGAGTTCCATCCGAAAATAATTTCGGACTCCGACAGAATCGCTTGGTCCTTAATCGTATCTTGTCCGCCAATGACGGTCCAGCCAGGCGCAGCTTCAATAATTTTGGCGACCAGCTCATCCTTCAATGGATGAACGATTGCAATTGTTCTCATATCCCTATTTACCTCCCCGCTCATACGGAATTATTTGTAGAGAGATAGTAGCATTCGACACCTTGCGTGTCAATGTAAACACAGTAAGAGGAATCCCATTTGCTCTTCATAGGAAGCTAAGCTTTCAGGCTTGCGGCAATGAATGCCGATAAATCCTGCGCCGTGTAAGAATCAGCTTTGGGGGGAGAAAAGGTAGACCGTACCCGCAGCCCGATGGACATCAGGACGAACAATTCGGATGTCTTCTGGGGATCGACCGATTCCGGTATGACACCGTGCTGCTGACCGGCTGTGATCCACTGCAAGGACAGTGACAAGGCCTTTTCATAGAACTTCTGAAGCACCTCTGCGACAGCAGGGTTATTTTCCTTCCCGAGCAGATAGACAAGCACCTTGTTCGTTACGTCATCGGAGTTTTCCATCGACGCCAGATTCTGGGCTATGGCCTGCATAGGGCCTTCGAAGGTAGCGGGCTTTTGCCTCACTTCATTCAAAAAATGCTGATTGGTCTCCTCCAGCTTTTCCTGCAGAACCCAGGCGAAGATCTCGTCCTTGCTCTTCACATAATGAAAGATGGCCCCCTTGGTCAATCCGGATTGGTCCATGATATCCTTCATTGTGATCGCATCGCAGCCCTTCTCCAAAACCAGCTCCTTGGCGGCCTTCAACAGCTGTCCAATGGTTAGTTCCCTGCGCTCCTCATTTTTCAAAACGATACCCCTCCAAACGATGTCATCCAGTTTTATAAGTATAGCAGGAATAATACCAATAAACCAACCGTCAGTTTGTTTTATTCCTCCTCCACCCCTCGTGCGCTATGCGCTTGAGAGCGGGAATCCGGCCTGCAGGGCATGTTTGCTAGGAAAGGGCATGTTCTGGCCTGGATTCATTCTATGTTATGATGGGGTGAAAATAATCGCATTGGGTGGCTGATACCGGTGAAAGTCTTCATAACCTTCAAGCAGAAGCTCATTATGACGTATATGATATTTATCGTGCTGCCGCTGTCCATTCTCGGCTTAGGAGCCTATCATTTTTACAGCCAAGCCATGGAGAAGGAAGTAGGCGATTTCGCCGAACAGGTGGCGGTCAGCACGGCTTCCAGTGTTGGAACGTATATCCACGAGCTGGAGAGGTTCACCCTCACGCCCTATTACAACCGGGAGCTGCAGGATATGCTGACCATCGAGCAGCCATCCAGCTCCTTGTCCGAGATGGACTTGAAAGAGAGCATCGAGAAAAATTTCAGCTTCTGGCAGTCCCAGCGGGACAGCGTGGAGCGGATTTATTTTTTCGGCATACCGGGCACGGGGATGAAGCGGATCTATAGCCAAGGTTATCTCCCGCCTGATTTCACCGTGGAGATGATGCCATGGTACGAAACGTTCCGCCAATCCAGCAACAACGTCGTTTTCCTCAGTCTTCATAAGCCGATCGCCAATTTTTTCAACGATATCCATGACGAGGATAAAGTTTTCTCCCTGGTGCGCAAGATTTACAAATCGACGACGATGGAGGAATACGCCGGTTATTTCCAGGTTGATTTCAAGCTTGATGATATCAAAAAAATCATGGATTCGGTCAATCACGAGAAGAACGGCTCCTTCTTCATCATGGACAGCACTCAGCAGGTCGTTTATGCCAATCAATCCGTAGACGACCAGCTCCTGGACAATTTCCCCGCCCTGTCCGCCGATAACCAGGGGCAAACGATCATGAACATCGGCAAGCAAAAAAATATCGTGGTCTATAGCAAAGTCGGCGGATACGACTGGACTGTTGTCGGCTATGTTCCCGTGGATCAAATCGTATCAGGCATCGTCAGTGTACGCAATTCTATGATCCTGCTCGGGGTCATTTGCATAATTGTTGCTATTGTTATCTCTACCGGAATCTCCTATCAGATCACCAAGCCGATCTACCGCCTTATCGCGCTTATTAAACGGGTGGAAACGGAAGATTTTCAAATCGAATACGTTAACCCTCCGCGCAATGAGATCGGTCATTTGATCAGCAGTATTATTCGAATGAGCCGTAAACTGGATGAGACGATCCGCAATCTATACCAGGCTGAAATTGTCCGCAAGGAGAGCGAGCTCCAAGCGCTAAAGTCGCAGATCAATCCTCATTTTCTGTTTAATACGCTAGAAATGATCAAGATGAAGGCGGAAATCGATGAAGCCGACTCGACCGTCGATATGATTACCGCATTAGGCAAGCTGGTGAAATCTTCCGTTTTTCAAAGCAATGATTTCATTACCTTTCGCGAGGAATTGGACTATATAACCAATTATTTTTATATTCAGGAAAATCGCTATGCTACACGGTTTGAAATGATCGTTGACGTCGAGGACGAGATTCTTGACTGGTATTTGCCCAAAATTCTGATTCAGCCGCTTATCGAGAACGCCTTCTATCATGGTCTGGAAATGAAACAGGGGAAAGGAAAGCTGAGCGTTACCATTGCAAAAGAATCGGATCATATAAAGGTTCAGGTTACCGACGATGGCCTCGGTATGTCCCCGGAACGCCTGCAGCAGCTGATGCTGCAATTCCAGAACAGCATGTCCTATGCGGCGAGATCCAACAAAAGCATTGGGCTGGCCAATGTATATGCCCGCATGCAATTGTATTTTGGCGACTCCTATACGATGAATATCAACAGCCAACCAGGGACGGGAACGCAGATTACCCTGATCCTTCCAATCATACGCAGCGAAAGTGAGGCCAACTTCTATGTATCGCGTCATAATCGTGGATGACGAAGCCGTCATCCGTCAGGGCATCAAGAAAATACTTCAGCGTTTTGCCCCCAAATGGGAGATCGTCGGCGAAGCCGAGGACGGCATCTCCGGCCTGCAGCAGATCCTGCGTTTGCAGCCGGATCTGGCGATTCTGGATATCCGCATGCCCGGGCTCACCGGAATTGAGTGCTGTGAGCAAATCGCGGTGCAAGCCCCGCGCATCCATCGCATCATTCTGACTGCTTATCAGGAATTCCAGCTTGCCAAGCAAGCTATTCACCACGGTGTGCTGGAGTTTATTACCAAGCCGTTGGACCGCGAGGAGCTGCTGCAAACGCTGTTGAAAGTGGAGGCCTTAGTAGACGGAGAGCGCCAGGAGCAAGCCCAGCTGAGCTCTCTTCAGCATACGGTACGCCAAGCCGCTCCTCTGGCTCAACAGCTCTATTATCATCAGTTTTTATTCGGGTATGACAGTCATGAGCTGGAACAATTTCTTGTCGATACCGGATATTCCGTCCCTTACAAGCAGGATAACGCTCAAGTTGTACTGCTGGCCGTAAGTCCGGATTGGATCGAGAAGGATACCTTCAGCCCATTCGACGTCGAGCTGTTCATGTATGCACTCACTAAATTCGTCCAGGAATGGTATGCCGACCAGCCGCATGCCTTTATTTTGCAGGATCATGCCGGACAATTAATTGTCATTCTCCAATATGCCGCCGATTCGGCGGCACCTGCTGAACAGCTCGCGGCTCAGCTGGCAAGCGGGCTTAAACAGGGCATCCGCGATTATTTCAAACGGACGGCGACCATCGGAATCAGCAGCATTCATTCTTTTGCCGATACTCCGAAAGCTTACCAGGAAGCCTCTCTGGCCGTCACTTACCGCATTGTTTATGGCGGGGATCAGGTTCTATCGCATCATGCCCTTCATTCCGAACGGAATATACCTGTGCACTTGCTAGAACTAATGGAGACTTCTTTGGAGCATCTGATGCAGGGCAGTGAACAAGCCGCTTACGAGGTGCTTGATGAGGTTACTTCCTCCGGGGGTCTTGGCCCTATCGAGCTGAAAAGAATTATCGTTCATTACATGCTGAGGCTTGCGGTGCAAATCAAGGAAATGGATCAGGATATCAATCAAATTAGCGGAAAATCCTTGCAGGTGTGGTTATCCGAGCTGGAATCCACGGTAACCCGCGACTCCTTAATGGAGAAGATCAAAGCCATGATCCATGAGATATGCCGGCTCATCCTTCAGGAGCGCAGTCATCTGGATCTCCCGCTTGCGGAGAAAGCGAAGCAGCATGTGAGGGATTATTTGTCCGAAGGGGTCAGCCTCCAATCCGTTGCGGATTATCTTGGAATGAATGCCAGCTACTTCAGCCGGTGGTTCAAATATTCAACAAACGGAAATTTCGTCGATTTCCTCAAAGAATGCCGGATCGAGAAAGCCAAAGAGCTCATTTCGCAGGGCACGCATAATCTTCAGGAAATCAGCAAGCTGATCGGTTATGCCGATGTGAAGCATTTTTACCGTGTCTTCAAGGAACGTACCGGCTATTCGCCGTCGGAATATAAGAAGCATTGCATGTGATGTAAAGAAATCCATCCCAAAGTAAAGTTTACACCTCTATATGTCCCGTCCCCGGTCCTATAACATTAATATGAGGAAGATGAATACGCTTTCCAAACTAACATCAGGGGGATTCGAATGAATATCTACAAGAAAGCAAAAATGCTTCCCGTTATGCTAATCGCGCTTGCTTTGGTTTTGAGCGGCTGTGGTGGCAATGCGGCTAACAACTCGTCCAATACACCTGGGACAACGCCGTCAGGTAATCAGGAGGAAGCTTCCGGATGGAAAGGTACCATTACGATGTATGCCCAAGCCTACACGCCCGATGCCAAAAACATTTCAGGCTTGAGGAAAGATCAGCGCATGCTGCGGGTGGTAGCCGATGAATATGAGAAGGCTCACCCCGGAATCAAAATTGAATTTATCGACGAAGAGTTTAAAGACTACACACAGACGGTCCGTGTAAAAGCGGCGGCTGGTGAATTATATGATATTTTCTGGGGGCAGTGGGCTGATTTAAACAATACCTTCCCCAAAGGCATTGCGGAAGATTTAACGGAATATTTCAAAAAGCCAAATCCGTATATTCCCGGCAAACCGACCTGGCAGGAAGCCATGAACGAAACCGTCGTGAATGAGACCGTCTCTCCGGATGGCAAGCATTACAACATTAATGGCGATTATGTAGCGACCGCTTTCTTCTACAACAAAGATCTCTTCGACAAAGCCGGCATTACAGAAGCTCCGAAGAGCTGGGTAGAACTGATTGAAGTCAGCAAGAAGTTGCAGGATGCCGGCATTGTTCCGATGTCTCAAGGTCCTGACTACAGCTGGTTCCAGCGGCATTACCTGACCGACTTCTATTCCAAGGAATTTGAAACCATCTCCGGTTATGACAAGAACCCAGGTATTTCTTCCCTGGATGAAACCATTGCGATTTCTAAAGGCCTTCTGAGCACTACGGATGAGCGTTTCATGGCATGGTGGCCGCTGTTCAAACAGCTGACCGATACGTGGAAGAAAGACTATTTGACGTCTGAACCCGGTATTGTAGCAAACAGTGCAAAGAACGACTTCCTGGCTGGAAAAACAGCGATTATCTATGATGGAAGCTGGGTACCTAACAATGTTAAGGATGCCAATGTTACTTTCGAGTTAGCTTCCTTCAACTTCCCGGTATTATCCACTGCTGATTCACAGTTCAGTACTGGTATAGATGCTTCCGGTGCCGTAGGCGGTCCGAATGGTGCGTTCCAGTTTGCCGTATCAACTAAGGAAGCCAATGCAACCATGAAGGAAGAAGGCAAGAAAGAAGCTGTGATCGACTGGCTGCATTTCGTTGGAACGCCTGAGAATGTAGAGAGAATCGTCAATGAGAACGGCAACTTCGTTCCGACTTGGCCGGGTACGAAACCCAATGACAGTATGTCTGAGCTGGCAAGTCAAGCCTCCAAAGAGCTTAAAGCGATCAGTGTCGGCGGGTCTTCTCCCAACCTGGGTAAAAACCTGCAGCGGGTATTCGGCTTGTATCTGAGCGGCAATATCAATTTTGACAAAGCGAAAGAATCTGTACAGAAGGAACTTGATACCGCAATCAAAGAATATCAAACCAAAAACAATACGGATTTTAGTCAGTACTAAGCTTGTATGGGGAAGGGAGCTTGCATGACATTGCTCCCTTTTTTCTATTCTCACAAGAAAGGATGGGTTCCCTGATGAAATTAAAAGATAAGTATAAGGTTGCTCTGACCGGATACGCCTTTATTTTACCTACCTTCATCTTCCTGATCTGGTTTATGTACTACCCGGTTTATCAGGCTTTGAGCGGTGCCTTCACGAACTGGGACGGCTTTAATGCCCCTCAGTTTATCGGTTTGGATAACTTTAAGCGGATGATGACCGACGAGGTATTGAGCCAATCCACCGTCAACGCATTAATATGGATTGCATTCTCGATCATTTTGTCGGTCGTACCGCCTTTTATCGTAGCGGAGCTTATTTTTCATGTCAAAAAAACCAAGCTCCAATATCTCTATCGCACATTATTCGTCGTGCCCATTGTTATCCCAGGCATTGTGACGGTCCTGCTCTGGCGTTTACTGTACCAGGGTGACGGTGCTATCAATCAAATTTTGGAGATGATTGGCCTGGGTTCCCTACAGAAGCTGTGGCTCGGAGATCCCAATATTGCGCTGTATTCCATCATGCTGATGGGCTTTCCGTGGATCAGCGCGTTTAATATGCTTATCTTCTACTCCGGATTGCAGGGAATACCTCAGGAAGTAATTGAAGCGGCGAAGCTCGAAGGGGCTACAGGATGGAAACGGGTGTTCAGGCTCGATATCCCGCTCTCCCTTCCCCAGTTCAGGCTGATTATTATTTTATCTCTGATCGGAAGCCTGCAAAATATTATTCCTCCGCTGATTATGACGAACGGTGGGCCGGGGTATTCCACCTATGTGCCGATTCTCCATATGTATAATGTTTCCACTGTAAACGGCGAATTCGGTTACGGCATGGCTGTTGCTCTGATCATGTTCCTGGTTATCCTGCTGTTTACCATCCTCAACATGAAATTGGTCAAATCCGAATCCTAACCAAAGGAGGTCTACCATTTGAAAAGCATCCGGCTGCCATCCGTTGGACAATGGATCTTAATTATTCTGCTCTTCTTCTCCTTTCTGCCGGTTTACTTCATTTTCGTAAATTCAGTCAAAACACCGCTTGATTTTGCAGCCAGTACGCTGAATATTCCGCAGCATTTTGAATGGAGTAACTATACAGCTGCATGGGATAAAATAAGCATGCCGATCGTCAATTCCGTTGTCATCATTGCCATCAGCGTGTTCTTTATTGTTATTCTTTCTTCTATGAGCGCCTATGCTTTCGCCAAGCTTTCCTTTCCGTTGAAAAACTCATTATTCATGCTGATTTTCTCTTTGCTGCTGATTCCGGGCTTTCTGACCTTGATTCCGCTTTACCTGCAGATCAAGAAGCTGGGTCTCTCGGACAGCTACTGGGCGCTGATTCTGCCCTATATCGCTGGCGGTCAGGCCTTCACCATATTCGTGTTAAAAACATTCTTCGACCAGCTGCCCAATGAGCTGTTCGAGGCTGCCCGGATCGACGGCGCCGGAAACCCGAAAATTTATACCTCTATCGTGCTTCCACTGTCCATTCCGATCTGTACCACAGTCGGCATTATCAATATCAACAACCTGTGGAACGATTATTTACTGCCCTCACTCCTGCTCGACCGGGCGCATCAGACCTTGACCGTCGCTCTGGTATCCTTCGAAGCTTCCGCTGGCAACTACGGCTTGAGCGATTACGGCGGGATGATGGCGGCCTATATTCTCGCCTCTGTACCTCTCCTGCTCCTGTTCTCCGTACTCATGCGCAATTTTGTCGAGGGCATTGCCAGTGGTTCGATTAAGATGTGATCACACAAACATATGCAAGAAATTGCCAAATGCAAATAAGGGACGTGAAATCATTCACGTCCCTTATTGTACTTCTCGTATCTAAGAAACTATATCATTTCGTGAAAGTTTAATGCATTTTCATACTAAGCTGCATTATTCCATTCTTGCTTGACTCAGGTATGTGTTAAAATATTCGGAAGAATAGGAATAAACTAGATGAGGAGCGCAATTATGCAGCCGACAATTAAGCAAACTGTCTATCCTTCTTTTAAAGAGTTGAATATGCTGGAAGAGCTTGAGGAAGAAATTAGAGAAGAGCTTGGAATAGATTTTTTCGATTCCATCGGAATTACCTTCGATTATTGGCCAGAAGACGATAACGCGGAATATCCTCATGAGGGGATGCCGATTGATATGGTGCTGCTCGGCATGACTTCGATCCCGGATAGTTATTTTGGCTTTATAACCGAGTTTAGTACGATTGATAACCTTGCGAATGCCCCTATTATCCAATATGAGTCGATCGGTCTGGATAAACATGCGATACTTATTGCTCATAATTTCATTGATTTTCTGCGTCTGCTCGTAACTACAAAGAGCGTTTTTGAATTTATATCTGAGGATGATGATTCCTCAGAAGATACTATTGGCCCGGAAAGAGAATATATTTATAAACGAATAATGGAGAAATTTCAGATCGAACCTTTTGAAAGCGTCCGGGCCTACAAGCAGAAGCTTATAGAGGATCGGGAAAATAGCGTCGTGGCCAAGACCTATAACGGCCTGGGCGTCAAAGCAGTCTCCGATTCAATGACACACTCTACTTTTATCGTGAATGAAGGGGACGATGAGACGATTAAAGGTCAATTGACTTCATTCTTGATATCCGCGAGCCTGGAGAGCAAGCTTGCGTATATCCGTGATGTACAAGAATACGATTATACTGAAATCCCATCCTTTGAAGAAACAGATGAACTTTTAATCGCTGAGCTGGAACGCTATGGTTTTGTGAACGAAGTCAAACGGATGACACAAAAATTTGTAGGTTAAACATTTATAACGATCTTGTATAGACAGGCTAGTGACAAGCGATCAGCAATAACGGACGTAATCAGAGACAAAGGCAGCCGATATGAATCGGCTGCCTTTGCATTTTATACAGACTAACATGATCAGCAAAAAATAGCCTTGGCCGCTTGCTGAATCATGAGCAGCAGCTTATCGCGGCCGACGTCACCCCCGATCCGTCAATATGTTGCTTTCTCATACAAATTCGCAGGCAATGCCTGTACGAATGGCGACCAATCGCCCGTCGTGTATAGATGAAGCCGGTGCATGGCCCGCGTACACGCCGTATAAAGAAGCTTGCGTTCGTTGTCCCGGCCGTAAGCTTCGGGCGAAGCATCATAGACCAAGACTGCATCGAACTCGACACCCTTGGCGAGATACACGGGAATGACCATCACTCCTTTTTCAAAGCCCATCATCTCCTTCGTAATGAGCTGCAGAGCTTCGCCTCCATGAATCCGCAACGACTCATGGGCCTCCCGGCTTTCGGCTGCGGTCTTTGTGATGACGGCGATGGAAGCGAAGCCCTCGGCCCTGAGCGAGGCGATGTCTTCCAATATTTGCGCATCACGCTTCTTCACGCCGTTCATTCTGATCAGAAGGGGCTTGTGGCCTCTTCTTTCAAACGGTACGATCTCGTCACCGCCGGGAACCAGCGGTTTCGTAAATTCCACAATCTCTCTGGTTGAACGATAGCTGCGCACAAGGCGGACGAGGCTTGTATCGGCTTCGCCAAAAAGCCGGATCAGCGGAGAATCGGATGCTTCCAGGTTTGTGGCCTGAATGAAGATCGCTTGCCCAAAATCGCCGAGCACCGTCATCCGGGCTCGTGGAAACGACTTTCTAAAATATTCATATTGAAACGCCGAATAATCCTGGCCTTCGTCGACGAAGACATGCCGGATCTCCTTGTTCGTTCGGACGCCCTCGACCAGTTCTTTTACAAACAAATAAGGAGTCGCATCCTCGTGAAACAATTCGTTCCGGCTCAGCATATCCTTGGTTTGTCTGCAAATTTCAGACCAATGCGGGGGAATGACGATCTCTTTTGTTTTCTCCTGATACGAGGTTTCGTCGCCGAATAACTGGCCATATATACCGTTAACATCGACAAACGAAAATTTGCTCACGCTTTTCCTTAGCGGCTTAAAGCTTTTTTTCACGATTGATCGAAGGATCAGTTCCTCCTCCCGCTGGGCGAAGTCAACGTCGCCTTCATCTCCCCGACGCTTGTTATTCATTCGCTCGTGAGCCACAGCGTAGTTCTCCGAAAGGTCGAGTAGTTCCCTCTCTTTGTGCAGCCTGTCGAAAACTTCAGCGTACTGATCGTTATCGAGATAATTTAACTCCTCCTGTACCCAGAACGCTTCCCGTTCCTCGCGTTCGAGTGAAGCCAGTTCATTCAAGAGCCATTCCTGCAAGAGAACGACACGACTGAACAACGGCAGGGAACTGTCGAAATCGTACATTCTCGCGCTCATACGCTCCGCAGTAATCAAAATGCGATTTCGAAACCATATGTCTTTGAACCGCATACCTTCCCGCCCCAACCACTTCCCGTAGTTCTGCAGGGCTTTCAGAAAAGCTTCGGAGGTTTTGTACGCGATCCCCTGGAGGCGAGCCTCATATCCCGGCTCCCCCTGCGCTGTCAGTGTATATTCGATCTGATCGAAGGGATCCTCTGGCCGCAATGAGGAACCTAGCCATTTGTCAAGATATTCCTGAAACGTCGTCTGCTGCATATTCTCTTCGCCGAGTTCTGGAAGGACGGTGGAAATATAACTGCCAAACATCGGATTAGGCGAGAAAAGCACGATCTGATCGGCCGTGATCGTCTGGCGGTGTTTGTAAAGCAAATACGCCACACGCTGCAAGGCCGCGGAAGTTTTCCCGCTGCCGGCCGCCCCCTGAACAATAAGCATCCGGCTTTTGTCGTTCCGGATGATGGCGTTCTGCTCCTTCTGGATGGTTGCCACGATACTCTTCATTTGCGAGTCCGCGTCCTTGCCGAGCACTTGCTGCAGCAATTCGTCTCCAATCGTTTCACTCGCGTCGAACATGGTTCGGATGTGACCGCTTTGAATCTGATACTGCCGTTTGAGCGTCATCGTCCCTTCGATCCGACCAGCCGGCGTGACATAAGAGGCTCGACCCGGAGGATAATCGTAGTATAGGCTCGCGATGGGGGAACGCCAGTCATAGATCAGAAAATTCAGTCCGTCATTGTCGACGAAGGAGGATACCCCGATATAGACCTGCTCGCTTGCGTTCAAGCCATCCTCCTGAAAGTCAACACGCCCAAAATAAGGTGATGGGAGCAACCGTTTCATGCCGTTCCATTGATGCACCAACCGATTGTGTCCGCGCTCTCGTTCGGCCAATATCGCGGACTGCTGCTGAACCGAGTAAAAGGTCTCTTCGAAATCCTCGGTCGTGCTCGTGTTGATCGTAACTTCTTCCCAAAACCGCTTACGGATATCCGTAGCCTGATCGCGCAGCCCAGCAACCTCCGGCTCCAGTTCGGCGATTCTCGCCTGCAGCTTGCTCCTGACCCATTCCAGCCGCTCTTGTTCCTGCCGCCAATCCTTCGTTTTCATCGCTTCCTGAACACACTCCTTTTTCCGGGTTTTTGGGATAAAAAAGAGCATTGACAAATTAAAGTTCCAGATGTACAATTAAAGTAGGAATAAAACTGGATACACACCTTATTTTAATTTGTCGAAGACGCTATCGATTATATCATAGCGTTGTTTCTCGTTCAATTTATTTTTATTTTTTTATTGTTGCCCTCTAGCAGAGCTAAACACTGACTCGGATTGTGGACAGTTAAACAAACCACCGCGAAGTTACGCTGCCAGGAGATGACCCTTGAATTCATCAGCGGTCATCTTTATTTATGTCCACTGGGGAATAGAGACGAGTCTTTCCTCGAATTTCCTGTATACTGCCTCAATTACTTGTTCCTCCTCTGTGTATCTTCATCTCATACAATTATCCTTGTTTCAACGTCTCCCGATCTCCCCGGCAAATATGAGATGAACTGGTGAGGATTAGTTGGTTTTACGCTGCTTAATAGCTTTTGACCAAATAATTAAAGAACTTTATTTGTTATACCCCATATGGCAAGTGCGGCTGATTAAGAACTTTATTTTCTCTCATCAGAAAAACCTTACAAATTCGATCAAAAATTCGATTTTGTAATGAAACTGTAATATTTCCTTCATATTCCTTTCATATTGAAAACCTATAATAGACCTATGACCCCCCTTTATTATATATTCTCTCTTGTGGCCTGCGAGATTGTTCGCAGGCTTCCTTTTTTTTGTCGTATCTCCTATGTCTCTCGTAATATTAGTGTAATATTAACTTCATGTTCCTTTCATGTTGAGGATTTATACTATACCTATGACCCCCCTTAATATATATTCTCTCTTGAACAAGCCTGCGAGATTTCTCGCAGGCTTCTTTTTTATCCGTTCACATGCCAAAAAATAGCCAGACCGCCTCAGCCAGAGGCGGTTCGTGCATTCCATAGCCCTGTATCCCAAGCAAATATCTGTCACACCTTGAATAGCTGGCGGCGTGCAGCCGGTTAGCGTTATCGAATACCGTTTCGTTTAGCCGGAATGCCAAGCTCTGACGTCCCGCTTATCGGTCGAGATTCCTTTCGAAGCAATGACAGGATAAATGAAAAGGGACGGCCATCGGAGGAATGTCCCCCTCCGTGCCGTCCCCTTCGTATTTGTCTTACTGTGCCGCTTGTCCAAAGCCAGTATCGGTTCCGGTGCCATTGGCTCCCGGTCCGTTCGTGAGTACCGCCCAGATTCCATCTACCGATCGCTTTTGGATCTCGTTCATTTATCCGTTACCTGAAGATGTTCCTTCAAGAAAGGAATCACCTGCTGCCAGAAAACCGGATCTGTCTCCGAGGAGCTATGTCCATCTCCTTCAACAAACAGCGAGCTAATCTTACGTTCCATGCCCAGCTTTCTTAAGTCGTCCGCCGGAATAAATCCGTCACCGTTCGCATGAACCATGAACACGGGAATCTTCGCACCCTGATCGTTTCTGTCTAATGCCACGGGAATTTGCGCCTTCGCATATTCACTGCGTGTAATGCCTGCCCGGTACAGCCAGATCGGCGGAATGAAAAGACCAAGCGGAAAATACGGAAGCTTATGACGCTTTAGCTCTGCCTTCAGCATCGTCTCGAAGCGTGTCGGCATCGAATCGGTCACCACTGCTTTCACAGGCAGTCCGTCCCCCAGTGCCAGCAGGGCTCCGAAACCGCCCAGCGAGTGCCCGAGAATGGCGATCCGCTCGGGATCCACGGTCGTAATCTTGCGTACGGCGGCCACAGCCGCCACAGCATCGTCACGGAACATTAATGCCGATGGTGCGGCGATGGAATCACTGTCTCCATGGCTGCGGGCATCATACATGAACAAGGAGAATCCGGCATCCAACAGAGGCTTGGAATAGCGGAGCACACGGGAACGATTCGAACCCCATCCATGCGCGATTACGACGATCGGCTGCTTCTCCATATCAGATTCACCATTCGGCCCTTTATGGCCGGAGCCTCCACTGCCTATTCCCTCTGCATGAGGATGAATGAGCCAGCCATGAAGTGTGGAACCATTGCTCTCGAAGGTTACAGACTCGAACTGGCGATCCGGTTTATTTTCATTTGGCCTCTTGCGAGGCTGTTGACTGCGCGCACCTATCGTCCATATTGCCCATAGAAGAAGCGCGACAATCGCCGCGCCCATCAGTAATACCATACTTATTGACATAGATATGCCGCTCCTCTCTATTTGCAACCTCAGGATTGCAATGATTTATACGGATTTCGCCGCTTCTGCGAACTTGCGTGCCCGCTCCGTAAGCAGATCGAATCTGCCGCTTCTCACCCAATCCAAATTGACCAGCTTACTGCCCATGCCTACCGCACAGGCACCGGCTCTGAAATAATCGGCGATATTATCCAGATCGACTCCGCCTGTTCCCATCATTGGTATTTTATCCAGAGGAGCGCGGATTTCAGCCAAGTACTTCCATCCGAGGGTTCCCATCGGGAATACCTTTACCGCTTCCGCTCCTGCTTTCCAAGCACGGACGATTTCCGTCGGCGTCATGCAGCCCGGCCATACGGGAACACCGTTCTCATAACCATACGCGACCACCGACTCGTCCAAGTTCGGGGAAATAATAAACTGTGAACCTGCAGCCACGGCTTCCTTCGCCATATCCAGATCAAGCACTGTGCCCGCTCCGATTGAAGCCTGCTCGCCAAACTTCTCACGCCAGCGGGAGATCATGCCGGTCGCGCCCTCGGTATTCATCGTAATCTCCATCATGGAAATACCGCCATCCAGCAAGGCTTGGGCTGCTTGATCGGCGTATTGATCCTCGATATAACGAAAAATAGCAACAACCTTTTCTTGCAGCAATCGATCCAGCATCTGACTCATGTTATGAATCCTCCCTAACACATCCCTATTGGTTAAACCTGTCACTATGTATTGTAGAACGAATAGATGTTTGAATCAATCTACGGTCTCCCAATATTCGCGTAATAGACGTAAGAATACGTTCGGAAACGCATAATTCATCATATGTTCAGGGCCAATCCAACGATAATGCGGCGGCAACCCCTCCCCAGGCTTAACCTGACTGGATGCCATCGTCGATTCGTTCTGAATGTCATGAAGCACCGCATAACCTGCTTGTGCTTCAGCTGCACGATCGAGCGCCACGGCGGCGGTCTCCTCTGTTGCGGCGGCTTCATCCAGGACAAAGCCGAATTCGGCCGTATACACTTGAACATCCCAGATCAGATGGCTAAAGACATGCTCCGCTTCGCCCCACCAGCCTGTCGGACGGATTAACATCTTCTCTTCCTTGGCTAAAGCACGGCAGAGCACATCCATCTGCCCTTCACGCGCAAGCTGTGACACAGGCACTGATTTGACTCCTGAACGACGGCGCTTCTTCGGATTAGCATCACCCGTTGATTCGCCAGCCTCTGCAGCCGGCCCCGTTACATGCGGCAGCTCCCACATTCGCGCCAACAAGCCGCTATCCGGACGCTGCCTTATCAGAATCTGGCCGGCATGCTCGCCAGTGCCCACCACAAGCGCGGCCAGCCGCACCTCCGGGCGCGGCGGCTTCGCCTTCGTCTTGATCGGCAGAATATGCTCCTTGCCCGCCATCCTCCCCTCGCAATGTGCCATCACAGGGCAGGTCAGACAGCCTGGGGATTTGGGCGTGCATACAAGAGCACCGAGCTCCATCAACGCTTGATTGAAGTCGCCAGCCGCTCCCTCAGGTATTAATGACGCGGCCAGCTTCTCAATACTCACGCGGGTGGAGGGCTTGGCAATGTCATCCTCCAGGCAGAAGTATCGGGACAGCACGCGCATGACATTGCCGTCTACCGCAGGCTCTGGCCGGTTGAAGGCGATGCTCATAATTGCGCCTGTCGTATAAGGACCGACCCCCCTTAGCGCCGACACCGCTTCCTTATCATCGGGAACGACGCCATCATGACGGCCGACGACTTCCTGTGCGCCTGCTTGCAGGTTACGAGCCCGGGAGTAGTAGCCTAGCCCTTCCCAGCACTTCAGCACTTCCTCTTCTGGAGCTTCTGCCAAGGCTGCCGCGGTCGGAAACTTGTCCATAAACCGTTCGTAATAAGGGATCACGGTATCGACTCTCGTCTGCTGCAGCATAACCTCCGACACCCAGATCCGATAAGGATCGCGGTTCATGCGCCATGGCAATATCCGTTTATTCTCACGATACCAGCCGAGCAGCTCGCGACTGAAATATTCGGCCGCCTCTGTTGTCATGTAAGCTCTCCACTCCCTTCCTTTATGCCGTTGCCGTTGGCCGCTGACATTCGGTACAGCTTCCTGTAACCGCTTGGTGTCAGGCCAATATGCTGCTTGAATAAACGGGACAAATAGTGATTCTGCATGCCTACCTGCTTCGCGATATCAGTCACGCTCATTGTCGTTTCCTCTAACAGCCGCTTGGCAATTTCAAGCCGTCTGCCGTTCACATACTGTATGGGCGAACAGCCGACCACATTCTTGAAGAACCCGATAAAATAATTCGGATGAAGATAAGCAATCCGTGCAAGCGTATCGACCATAATATTCTCGGTTAGATGCTCTTCGATATAATGAAGTACGGGATCCATCTTCTCCAGAAGCTCGATCCCTTCCCCCGTCACCTCGTTAAAATTGCAGTGATCCAAATAAGCGGCCATCAGATCCAGCATGGCCGACCGCAAGCGAAGCTCTCTCGTAAGCGATTCCGAATGATAGGCAAGAATCATTCGTTCAAATATAGTTTCTATATATTTGCGGTCATGGATTTCGACACTGATCGGAAACTTCAGCTGCTGGAACAATTCCAAATCTCCGATCGCCGCCCGGAAGTGGCACCAATAAATCTCAATCTTTGCATTACTGTCCGTACCGAAGGACTGGGCACTCCCCGCGGGCAGCACATACAAACATCCTGGCCTGACCACATACTTATGGTCGTCCATCACCAGCCAGCCTTCTCCACTGCGAATATACCAATATCGATAATAATCCGGAATTTCGGTTTGATTCCAGTCTGGATGAATATCCGAGAACGCTGCCATGGATACATCCGCTTGAAAGCGATGAAAGTAATTTTGTAAAATCATCTTGTATGTAGGTTTCATTGCAGCTCCCAATATAGAAATCATTTGCTATGGCTTTGCCATTCCCTATTATAAAGGGTATGTTATAAAAAGGACATGCCACTATTTGGGTACAAGCCGCTATCGATTATGGCAAGCACGACGAAAGGATGGATCCGGATTGATTATGATGAGAATACATTCACCAAAACGAAGCTTCAAGATCACACGAGCCGCAGTGCTTACAGCCTTCGTGGTCTTGTTAACCGGCTGCGGAGGAGGGCAATCGAGTTCGCTCGATGGTCCCGCTCAAGTAGTCAAGCTATATAAAGCGAACTGCATCTCCTGTCATGGCAATGAGCTCCAGGGCAAGATGGGCGCTTCCACGAACCTCCAGAAGGTGGGTGACCGGATGTCCGTGGCCGAAATTCTGAAGCAAATCCAGGAAGGCGGGGGCTCCATGCAAGGCTTTGCATCCAAACTGAAGGAGGATGAAATTAAACAGCTTGCCGAATGGTTAGCGACGAAGAAATGAGCCTTGCTTGCTTAGAAAGAAGATGCCTGTTAAGCCTGCACACGCTCTACAACGACGAAAGCGGAAGCAAGCGAGCTGTCATGTGTAATAGTCACATGAACGACCGTTTGCTCCGCAATAAGACCTAGCCTATCCCAAGCCTCTCCGCTCAGCTTGCACTGCGGCTTGCCTAGGGGACTGCGGCCGATGACAATATCATGAAACCCGAGCGTGGCGCCAATTCCGCAGCCGAGTGCTTTGGACACCGCCTCTTTAGATGCAAAACGTCCAGCTACATATTCCGCAAGCCTTCCGCCTCGCAGTTCTGACGCCGCCGCTCGCTCAGATTCCGTCAATATACGCGCCGAGAATCGTTCCCCCGTTTCACCTTGCAGCAGTGTCTCTATTCGCCTTAAAGACGTTATATCGTGTCCGATTCCGAGAATCATGCTGCTTCGCCTCCATTCTTATCCGTTTCCTTGCTCTTTCGGTCAGATAACTTTCTTTCCGCATAACGCAAAAATAGTGGCATTCCGCCACTATTTTTGCTTCATACACGTACTAGAAGAGCTGTCTAGATGCCTGGAATCGGATCACGTTTATGCTGCGTCTTCAAATACTGCTTCTCCAGCTTCTCACGCGCAGCATCATTGATTGTTTTGCCTTCCAGATAATCGCTGTTATCCGCATAGGTGATGCCAAGCTCGCCTTCGTCGGTCTGGCCTTCCCATAAGCCTGCGGTCGGCGCTTTTTCAAGCACGCTCTTCGGTACGCCGATATAGGCGCCAAGCTGATTGACCTGCCGCTTGTTCAGCGTGCTGAGCGGCGTGATGTCCACTGCACCGTCGCCCCATTTGGTATAGAAACCGGTAATGGCTTCGGATGCGTGATCGGTCCCGACAACAAGCAGGTTCAAGTCGAACGCCAACGCGTACTGGGTCACCATGCGAGTGCGGGCCTTTACATTGCCTTTGCCCCCGCGGCTAATATGGCGCGATATGCCGATCGCCTTCAACGCATGCTCCACTTCAATGGCGATCTCATCGACCGCTTCTTGAATGTTCGTCTCGACCCGGTGCTCGAGCTTGAACGCTTCTGCAACCTCGTAGCTGTGCGCAATATCGCCCTGCTCCCCGTAAGGCTGGAAGACTCCCAGCGTCATATAGGGCTGTCCGGTCTCCGCAGACAGCTCGTCAGTGGCTTTCTTACACAAGCCAGTGGCAACTGCGCTATCCAATCCGCCGCTGATCGCAATCAGCAGTCCAGTCGTTCCCGACTTGCGTACGTGGTCCTTGAGAAAATCAACCCGTCTGCGGTATTCCTGCTTCGGGTCGATCGTCGGCTTAACGCCAAGCCGCTCAATAATCTCCTGCTGCAAGCTCATACGATCACCTCTTATCGGCAGAACCGGTCGAATGCTCCAGCAAGGTCTGCCGCAATAGCTTCAGCCGAACGGTTCTCAATTTGATGACGCTCAATAAAGTATACGAGTTCTCCATCTTTCATAAGGGCAATGGATGGGGAAGAAGGCGGATACGGTGCAAAGTATTCACGCGCCTTCGCTGTCGCCTCTTTATCCTGGCCGGCAAATACAGTGAACAGGTGATCCGGAGTCACGTCATGCTCCAAGGCCTTGCCAACGCCAGGACGGCATTGACCGGCTGCGCAGCCGCAGACCGAATTAATAACAACAAGGGCCGTACCTTTAGCCGTTGGCAGCGCAGCTTCAACCTCCTCAGGGGTACGAAGCTCTTGAATACCCAGACGTGTCAGATCATCGCGCATCGGTTGTACGGTATCCAGCATATATCGTTCGAAAGACATTGACATGTGTTACCACTCCCTCAAATAAATTCGTTTTATTTCCCATTATAACGCCCGTCAGAAATGAAAGCAAAGCAATCTGTACCCATTCTAGCAAGAAGAACCGGCATACGCCGTATTTGCCGGTGAATTAGGTTGCTTCCCTTAGAAATATAAGCAAAGTATGACGCAAACTTACACTTTCTTATATATAAAAAACAATCGGTGCATGCGCACCGATTGCAGCTACTTATTCCTGTTCATTAACCGGTTCACTTTCAGGACGATCCTCCGCCGATGCATAGGCAACATCTTTGTCCGGGTGCATGAATATACCCGACTTCGGGGGGATGCCCTTCTCAAAATAATCCCGGTTCTCGTCAGTTGTGAATCCGATATCCTTGAATGGGTGCACCCATTCATCCCCGGACATCACAGCCGGATCCGTGTCGGCCGTCCACCGGTGCAGCGGTGATTGCGGCGAGTCATACTGGTGATCCCCGATAAGCACACCGCTGCTGTTGACGAACGGCGATCTCGGGCCGCGGTCATGCTGGAATTGCGGCAAGAAATTAATTTCATACGGATCCAATGCCGGATCGTCTCTACTGACCATCGGCTCGCGGTCAAGCGAGTTTCGGCTTTGTTCCGAAGAGCCGTCCGTTGATTTGGATTTCACGGGACAATCACTCCCTTATGTTGAAGGTCGATTCGGGCCATCCAATTTCTTATGGTAGGCTGCCGATTCAGGAGCGACTGATTTCTGCTGTTCATTCCGTTCAGCCGCAGCATCCGGCCTGGAAGCGGACTTCGAGCGTCCTGCATTCCGTTTCCCATCCGTCATCATTGCTGGCACCCCCTTCCAACCCTATTATGTCCCATGTTGGAGAGGCTATCCCGTTGTTTCGTTCTCTTGATGTCGTCCTTGAATGCGAGGAATCACTGCGCCAAGGACGCCTAATCCGATCAGCAGCCATTGCGCGCTCGTCAATCCCCATGTAAGATCCGGTAAATACCCTGGAGGATAGGGAGCGAAGAGACTTGCCGCTAACCCGCCTATTGCTATTCCAAGAAGCGCGCTGCTTATCGCATCGCCTTGCTCCGGTACATTCGACGTCTGCTGTCTGATGATCCATACATAAACCACTGCAAATACAATGGCATATATCAGTCGATATGGAAACTCGCTCAGCGCGTTCCAAGTGATCCAGCCCGGCAGCAGGGCAAAGGGAAGTATATTTAGAAATTCCATCCAAGCTATACGTTTACGCCAGTGTATCACCAGCAAATAAATGACAGCTGCCGTCAGACCGAGGATCACATCCCCCGTATTTCCCCGCATGATTAATATTGCCGATGGACGGGTCCACAGTAAGCTCGGATCTCTTAACAGAAATCCCACCTTCCATCCGATAAGAGTGATAACCGACGCGGTAATTAATAGATCAATCCATGGACCCTGCCTCACTTCCGGCTTTTGTCTTATCCAAAGCGATAGTGCCGCAAGACCAACGACTAATGATAAAATGGCAGTAAGGAGCGTCCCGTCCGCACGGAACGGTCCAATCGATACGATCTCAGGCATAGGTTTTTCTCCATTCGGTTAACGTAATACAACTGCATTGTGCTGGAATGTAACAATGAAAGCGGTACCGATTCCTTCCGTAGACTCAACCCTGATCTGACCTCCATGACGTTCCACGATGCTCAGACATAACGGTAAGCCAAGACCTGTTCCGCGTGCTTTCGTGGTGTAGAACGGCTCAAACAGCCGTTCCTGCTGTTCAGTAGGAATCCCGCATCCGTTATCGGTCACTCGAAGCTCAACATGATCATTTGTAACGCTGGTATATACCTTCAATACGCCGGTGTGATCCATCGCTTCCATTCCGTTCCGGGCTAAATTTAAGATGAGCTGCTTCATTTCCTTTGCATTCAACATCATTCTCGGCATATATTCATCGAGCTCGAGCTCGATTGTTTGCCCGCGCATATTCGAATCCGCCAGCAGCAGCGGCATCAGATCATTAATAATATCATGAAGAGAACAGCTTTCCTTCTCAATAATACGGTTCTGGGCTAGCGAGAGAAAATCGTTGATGATTCCATTTGCCCGGTCAAGCTCTTCCATGACGATCCGAAAATACTCCTGCTGATGCTCGGGACTGCGCTCACGCATAAGTTGGACGAAGCCGCGAATAACGGCCATTGGATTGCGGATTTCGTGTGTAATGCTTGCAGCCATTTGACCAACGAGACTAAGTCTTTCCATACGTCCAACCTCGTCCCGCAGGCGATTTAATTCCGAGATATCATGCGAGATGATGGCCGCTCCAATAATGTTATTGTTTTCCATGTCACGAACACTTATCCCCGTTTGCATATAAATCTTTCCCTGCTCATGTATATACTCCGACGAGGTTTGATTCCCGTTCAAAGCTTGGTGCAGCTGCTTGCTTACCGAGGCGTGCTCCATTCCATCATCCAAAACCGTATACGGCTTGCCAAGCAGCTCTTCCCGCTCTTTGCCTGACACTTTATGCTGCAAAGTAACAATGGCCATCTCATTGATATGCGAAATCTTTCCATTCTGATCGATGAACAGGACGCCCAGAGGCATTTTGTCAATGAATTGCTGCATCTTCTGCACTTCAATCCGGTAATTGTCCGAGATCGTCTCTAGTTTTTTCTGGAGGTGCTGTTTCTCTATAAAATTCTCGACAAGGAAGACGATGACCCATGTCACTATCAAATAGTAGCCTGCGTTTAGCAGTAGTAACAAAATATGCGAGGCTGATATTTCAAACTGCTCCATATATCGATAGCTCAGGAATACCCCGGACTCGATAAACATCATCACAGCCGCTGACGCTAACGCAAGTCGCTGCTTGCCCTTCCGATCCGCTTGTTGGAATGGCCGTGCTGCAGCCAGAAGAACGGGCAGCATAATCAACAGCACTCCGCCAAGCTCCACCCAAATCCATATCCCATCTCCTGTAGCGAGCTGTAACGTAACATACGTAAAGACGAGCGCGAAGGTTACATAAATCCCGCCATACAGAGATCCAACAAGAAGCGGTACTAGGCAATAATCCATGTGGTACGGTTCCATATTTGCACATACGGCAAAGCTAACCAGCAATGAGATTAAGCATAGAAAGCCGAATACATAGGGGATAGCTATACGAGTCTTAGAACGTTCGTACCAGATCTGAAAAGTGAAAACGGGCATCAAGGCGACAAAGACTTGCAAGAGCGTTTGCTTCCACACAAGTATACGAATCTCCCCCCGATCTTTTCCGACAAATAATTCCCATTATATCCGATTAAAACATAGTAAACTAATTTTTACAACGAGAGAAAAGCAGCCATCAGTAGAAAAAAGCCGTCGGAATATACTTTCCGGCGACTCCCTATGTATCCGATCTATTAATGTTCTCGTCGATCCATCTTTCGATGTCTTGTCGCAGCTTGCTTCTATGCATAAAAGCCACTGTTGTCGACTTTCCTTGCTTATCATCAACGGATTCGAAAAAAACCTTCCCGTGATCATGGTCGTAGGCTACAATTTTATTCTTATTGACGAGATTGATGCGGTCAAGTTTATGAAAGCCGTGCTGCTCCAGATGTTTCACATAGGTAGATAGAGAGGGCGCCAGAGGGTAGAAACTTTCACTCGCCGTTTGAAACACGATGGTGCCTTCATCGGTTTGGATATATAGAATATCCGCCGTATCCAGCATAAAGATCGGCGTATCGTTATTCTTGTCTCGGGTAACGGGAATTTTCATAGCCTACACTCCAAAGCGTTTCCTTGTTGGAAGATGGGCCGCCGCCATAAGCGGCAGCCCTAGTTTATTACTTCTGCAATAGCTCAGCTGGAGTCTCAGGACGATGGCCAACCCAGATGCAGGCAGTGGAAACAAATACTACAGCAAGACCGCCAAGCGCAGTAGCCATAACGCGTGCAAATTTGGTTTTCATATATTCACCCCCCTCTGGATTTACTAATCAACGTAATCGCTTGTACAAAGCACGCAAGAGATACTATATCTGAAGAGATTACGAGATTACTTAGGATAATGGCAACGGCCAGCCATTTTCTGACCTGAAGTGCCTTCTCTGTCAATCTAGTCACGCCCCGTAAACGGGATGGTGCGTAGATGATGTTGAGGATGGCGGCGATCAAGGTCAACACAAGTACCATTGTCGTATTTATGGGGATAAAGGGTATGACCGTAATTACGGCAGTAGAGACAACGATGCAAAGGACGGCCGATTGAAGATGATACCCACCGGATAGCGTTCGTAATAAGGCAATTAAAGCCATTGCGATTATCGTCTCTACAAATGCATCTGCTAAGATGCCGATAACTAGGGAAAGAACGAAAGTAATGGTATTGGTAAAAACAGATACAAGCGCATATTTCATTACGGCCTGGCTGACGTTCTTCTTATCGTTCAGCTCATAGATCCTCAAACTAATACGCTCTGAAAGTGAATCTATCATTCTTTACGCTCCTTCCACAAGGACAATTGGACAATGATTAATATAATGGTGATAACGGAAATTGCCGAAACGGCGAATTGCAATTTCCCCTCGAAGCCTGTGTAGGCGATTCCTATAATAATAACACTGGATACGATCAGCACATGAAGCAGCGCGCGATTCACGCCGATTAAAGGCACTTTTGCATGACTGCGGTCGGGTACGAAAGAAAAACCGATTCTCTTTTTTGATAAAATATAGGAGGTGAATAAAGCTATAAGGGAACAGATGACTTGAAGCATCTTCTGATAATAGAAATCAGTTGTTAAATTCTCCACGCCAATCAACCATTGGATGACGAATATAAAGACCATTTGAACCGCAACGTACACAAAATAACCGGTTACCGCCATCAGCAATGCGTAGAAGAGATGAACCCGGAACAAAAGCCAGATTAGGATAATCATCCATCCGAGCATAAAGAGCGGCGTTAAATTGTCTAGATGGAAAACTTCCCTTACAATATAAGAAGTTTGCCCCATTATTATGGATGTAAATAGCATCTGTGTACCATATGAACGAATTGGAAATAAGAAAATCGATAACAAGAGACAAAATAGAGCAATTGTCTCAGACACATTTACAATAAAATCAATAAAAAAAGTCGTCATTGGGTCCCCCTGCAGCTCACCATAGGTTGTCTTTACCACTACTATACAACTAAAGCTTGTACAAATAAATACATATTTTTACTTCCTCGTTAGAGTAGACCATAACTCGATGGGATAGTATGATTAATAGCAATTATATGCAGACAAACGGATACAAACAAAGATTTCCAGAGTCTTTCGATGCGTTTAATCTCGCTCGCATTCAAGATGAATTTCCAAAAATATGAACATGTAGGAGCTTAAATCATATGATTTTTGATGTAATCGTCATTGGTGGTGGTTCTGCAGGCCTAATGGCCAGCATCGCTGCCAGCGAAAACGGGGGCAACGTTATTCTTGTGGACAAAGGGGACAAGCTCGGACGCAAGCTGGGCATCTCTGGCGGCGGAAGATGTAACGTCACGAACAATAAAGAAATTGACGAATTGATTAAGAACATTCCCGGAAACGGCAGATTTCTATATAGCGCCCTATCGAATTTTGGCAACAAGGATATTATCGCATTCTTCGAGAATTTGGGGATCGCGCTAAAAGAGGAGGATAACGGGCGCATGTTCCCTGTAACGGACAAGGCCAAGACCGTTGTGGATGCGCTCATCAATCAAGTGCGCAAGCAAGGCGTCACGATCAGGGTCAACTCCCCCGTCGATGAAGTTCTTTACTCCAATGGCCATGTTGCCGGTGTACGCCTGAAGTCCGGTGATGTTCTCTACAGCAAGCATGTCATTATCGCTTCCGGAGGGAAGTCCGTTCCCCAGACAGGCTCCACCGGAGACGGATATCCATGGGCCATGAAGGCCGGACATTCGATTACTGAACTATTCCCGACCGAGGTGCCAATTACCTCTAATGAGCCCTTTATTCAATCGAAAGAGCTTCAAGGTCTGTCCCTGCGGGACATCGCTCTATCCGTATGGAATCCGAAGGGCAAGCGAATTATCGAGCATCGCGGGGACATGCTGTTTACGCACTTCGGTATTTCCGGACCTGCCGTACTGCGCTGCAGTCAATTCGTCGTTAAGGCGTTGAAGCAGTATGAGGCCGGCAACATCCTGCTTACCGTCGATCTCTTGCCGGATAAAAGCGTGGACGAAATCTATGCCGAGACTTTGCATGCCGCGAAAATGGAGTCCAAAAAGACCATTAAAAATGTGCTCAAGAGCTATGTGTCCGAACGTCTCCTTCCCCTCTTGTTCCAAGCCGCGGAGTTAACGGAGACGCTTACCTATGACAATATTCCAAGGCAAGCCTGGATGACTCTTGCGAAACAAATGAAGGCTTTCCCTATTCGCGCATATGGAACACTTTCATTAAGAGAAGCTTTCGTTACGGGAGGCGGGGTTAACCTCAAGGAGGTAGACCCCAAAACGATGGAGTCCAAACTAGTAAACGGCCTATTTTTTTGCGGTGAAATTCTGGATATTCACGGCTATACGGGCGGATATAACATTACAGCAGCCTTCTCGACGGGCTACCTTGCAGGCAAGAGCGCAGCAAGCCACCATTAAACGAATGTCCATGAAGGCAAGTACACAAGCGTTGTCCCTGCTACTTTCATATCATATAGTAGTCTAAAGTGAAAGGAGCCCTGCAATGTCCTGTCACCCGATATGTCCGACCGCTACGATCTTTGATCCTCCGGTCAGAATCGAACGAGACTTCTTCTATCCGCAGTTAGTTCAAGTCATACATCCAGTCGAAATCGTAAACCGCCGCCATTATGTACCGGTATACCAACACTGCTTCCAATATATTGAGAGAGAAGAAACCGGCAACAACAACAACAACAACAACACTGGCGGCAGCAACTACATGCAGTTCCAGCTCTCCGGTTCGAAAGCGAAGAAAAAAACACGTTCCAGAAAGAAACGCTAAGTTTCACAACAAATCCCCGGTCATGCTCGAAGAGCAGATCGGGGATTTGTTGTATAAGGCTGCCTGATTCTGAAATTAGGTACTAGGCTCTAACATCCCCGGAAAAATGATTGTATGCCCCTTCATCCGGTTGGAACCATTCGGATTCGGAGGCATCGTCATCATGGTTATGCAGGTACGGCGCATCTGCATCTGCTTCTGCTTCCTGAGCAATGAGGTCTTCATTAACAACATGGGCAGGAATCGGGATGGCGTCCAGACTGTAAGTCGTATTCGATAGCGTTCCTTCTTCGATCGAGGACTGGCTGGCAAGCACGCCTCCATGCGATTGGGCTATCTCAAGCGCAGTGGTCAGATCGCTGCCATCCAAGTGGATATGAAGCTCATACCCGCTATGAAAGCTGGGCTCGTAGCCGAGCTCCCTGAGCGTATCCGCCGCAAGCGAGGCAGATGAAGTCTCGGCGAACTGAAATAGCAGAGCTGTATTTTGTCCCATATGCGGCCATCCCCTTTCCGGTAAAATGCTTCCATCAAAGGTAGGGTTCCCTATTCTTGACAGTTCATACACCCAAGAAGCGTCCGCTGGATGACCGGCACATTACACGGTGCCCTTCTTTCGCGATTTCAGCATGAGAATGTCCGACATGATTTCATTGGCCTTCCACCAGTACAAGCCCGCTGCCGCACCTGCCGCAATCCCCCATACGCCAAACATCTGCAGCCCTGCTGCAAGACCGAGTACAACGGCGACAGGAATAACGAGCCAGAACCGAACCTTCTCGGCCATTTGCTTCCGAACGAGGTCCGCCCATTGAAACTGTTCAATAAACGGTTCATGAACAAAGTTATCGCATAAAGACTGTACCCACCGCGACACGAGCAGCGGCAGCAGAATCAACAGGAGTACCTTCACCCACAAAGGCGACAACAGCATCGCCATTGTCGAAATCCCGAAGAAACTGAGCCATATCCGAATGAGCGAAAGACGCCGCAGGAAGGTTTTGATCGTATTCTCTGCCAGCATCGTGGCCGGATCGAACGATTGGAACAAGCGTTTCGAGCTTCGCAGGATGATAGGCTTATTCATTTTTATCCTAGGCTTCCGTTCAATGACCTGACTGAGCAGCAGCTCTGTGCTCGCAAGTCTCGCGCGATGCTCCTGCTGGACATCCGACTCGAAGGTGTCACGGGCACGAAGCTTCTGCGGGATTAGACCTACGATCAGGAGCAGGCCGACAGCCGGCTGCCATACCATATGAATACCTTGCGGAGCAAAGAGAAAGATCGGGATAACATAAGAAGCGGATAGAAGCGCACTTGCCGCGGCCTTCCATACCATTCTTCGCCAGCCACGGTAGCGTCCATCCAACAGATTGCGGCAGAGGCTCCCGATGATCGCCCACAGCCATGTGACGATAATCATCTCTGCGACAGACATCCAGGAAAGCTTATGTATGATGATTAGGAACGGGAGCATTAACGCGTAGAGCACCGCAATAATGAGTCCGCGTCCTACAGCGGTATACGATATACCGCGCAGAATTAGCCCCTTCCTCCAATCCGGCTTCTGCAGCAAGAAGAGCACATCCGCTTCTTCGGCAAACGTACGGAGAATGCCTAAATTGATGATCAGGAGCGCCGGCAGCCTTATCGTCCACAAGGGGATCTGATTCATCCATGAGGCAGGTTCATTCCACAGCTCAACATACATTCCCCCTCCGATCCAGAGGGCGGGGAGTACAATATAGAGGCATACCGTCCAATCCAGAACCGTACGCCACACGCGCCACTGCTCACGCCAATACCGGCTTAGACGGCGTCGGAATAACTTGCCGCTGGACCAGTTTAGGCTGCCGGTTCGTTCCGTTACTTGTTCCATTGCCGTCCTCCTATTTTATTATGCACCCTGACTGGCCTGATGGTTGAATTTAAGTCAGGGCATAGAAGCAATCGAACAGCGTTGCGTCCTTCGCGCAGGCAGCCTGCAGCCTTACATCATCCAGCGTGCCTTGCGCGACGACAGAACCCTCGTTAACGAGCAGGAACCGGTCACAGATCCGCTCTGCGGTATCCAGCACGTGTGTGCTCATGAGAACGCCCGCGCCGCGCTGTCTCTCGGATTCCAGCAGTTCGAGGAAGTCCCTCGTCGCCCGGGGATCAAGACCGACGAACGGCTCGTCCACCACATAGACATCCGGCTCCAGCATGAAGCCGATAATGAGCATCATCTTCTGCTGCATCCCCTTCGAGAAGCCGGTTGGCAGCCGGTCCCGGTCGCCCAGCATTCGAAATCGCTTCAACAGCACGGTAGCCCGATCGAGGAAGGTCTGCTCATCCAGACCGAATGCCGAAGCGGCGAGTTGAAGATGCTCCCACAAGGTCATGTATTCATAGAGCACGGGCTGCTCCGGAACATACGCGTATCGGCTGCCTTCTCCCGCGAAGGTGACCGTTCCGTCCACATGCCGCAGCAAGCCCAGGAGTGACTTGACCGTCGTGCTTTTGCCTGCACCGTTCGGCCCTATCAAGCCCACAAGCTCACCCCCGGCAACGGTGAAGGAGACGTCCTGGATGATGGGGCGGCATTCCTCATATCCTGCCCTGCGGATATCTACGGTAAGAACGTCCATGGTAAACCCTCCATCTGATGATTCGTCACTGTCTAACTATGTTCCTTATACTACTGCGAGAGGCATTAAGTTTCAATCTTGGTATAGGGACAGCAGAGCAAGCCTATTAAAAATGCCGTATACCGCGAGTCGGAAACCCGTGGAATACGGCATTAATTAACGTCTATCTTTATTTGCTTAATGACGGTATTCCTTCAGCGATTCATTCATAGCTTTGGTCTGTGCATATACCTGCTGATAGATGCGGAATAAACCCTCGTATGCAGCCGCAGCCGAAGGCTGCGGTGTATAGACCGCTGAGCGCTTCACGAATCTCTCTGCGCATGCGTCTAGGCTGTCGAACCAGCCGCTGCCGTAAGCGGCCAGCATGGCTGCGCCAAGCCCAGGCCCCTGCTCGTTCTCGAGTGCGACAACGTTCGCGTTGAAGATGTCCGCCTGCATTTGCAGCCAAACGGGGTTTTGGGCCCCGCCGCCGATCGAAATGATCGTATCAACCGTCTTCCCGGCTGCGCGGAACAGGTCGACGGATTCATTGAGCGAGAATGTTATGCCTTCCATTACAGCCCTGGCAAAGTGTGTCCGTTCATGCGAGCCGTCGATACCGATAAAGCTGCCGCGAATTACCGAATCCGCATGCGGTGTCCGTTCACCCACAAGGTATGGCGTGAACAGCAGGCCGTTTGCGCCCGGCTCCACATCACCTGCGCCCGCAAGCAAATCGTTGAACGATTCGTCCTTCGCGAACGTGTTCTTGAACCAGCTCAAGGAATATCCGGCCGCTAAAGTGACCCCCATCGCATAGAAAGCTTCCTGCTTCCCATGATTGAAGAAATGGACCTTACCTTCGTAATCCCGGCTGCTGCCCTGCTCATACGACAAGATCACACCGGAAGTGCCGATGCTGCACATCGTCAGCCCTTCCTCCAGAATACCGGCACCGATGGCGCCGCAAGCATTGTCTGCCCCGCCGGCGAACACCTTCGTCTCGGCCGATAAGCCGCAGCGCGCGGCCTGTTCCGGCAGAAGCGTACCCACGCATGCATGTGACTCCGCAAGAGGCGGGCAGAAGGAAGCCACGAGTCCGAACGCGGACAGTACTTCTGCGCTCCACGACTTCCCTGCGATATCCAGCAGAAGCGTGCCCGCAGCGTCAGAGTAATCCATGTGAAGCTGGCCCGTCAGCCGATAGCGGACATAATCCTTCGGCAGCAGGAACAACTCCGATTTCGCGAAAGCGATCGGCTCATGCTTTTTCACCCATAGAATCTTAGGGAGGGTAAAGCCTTCCAGCGCCGGATTACGCGTTATCCGCAGAAGCCGATCGCCAAGGACTGCATCAATCTCGCGGCATTCCGCAGTTGTGCGCGTATCATTCCACAGAATGGCGTTGCGCACCGGGTTGCCTTCACCGTCGAGCAGCACGAGACCATGCATCTGACCAGAGAAGCTTATACCTTCGATCGCATCAGCGCCCGCACCCGAGACTTGCATCAATTCCTGCAGGGCTTCAATCGTCCCCGTAACCCAATCGTCGGGCTGCTGCTCGCTCCAGCCCGAATGCTCGTGATAGAGCGGATAGCTGCGCGATGCTTCCGCACGGACTTCGCCATTCCGTTCTAGCAGCAGCGCCTTTACCGCACTTGTGCCCAGATCGATCCCAATGACATAGGACATTGTGGCCGGAGCCTCCTTTATACGCTGTAGATGACTTCGCTTAACTTCTGCCGGATGCGCTCCTGGCGACCGGATTCGTTCTTAATCGGCTTGTTCTGCAGCGCATATTGCTCCAGCGTATGAAGCGTTACATTGCCTGCTGCAATGTCGGCGCCAATGCCTTCCTTGAAGCTGCGGTAACGATGATCGACGATTCCGTCCAGCACATTGTCTTCGATTAGCTTCGCGGCGGCCTTCAGCCCCCAAGCATAGCTGTCCATGCCTGCAATATGGGCAAGGAAGAGATCCTCGTCCTCGAATGATCCGCGGCGTACCTTGGCATCGAAATTGATGCCGCCTGAACCGAGCCCTCCAGCTTTGAGCACCTCATACATCGTCAACGTGGTGGCATACAAATCCGTTGGGAACTCATCCGTATCCCAGCCGAGCAGCAGGTCGCCTTGGTTCGCATCCAGCGAGCCCAGCACGCCGTTGATGGCCGCAACACGAATCTCATGCTCAAACGTATGGCCGGCCAGTGTCGCATGGTTAGCTTCTAAGTTCAGCTTGAATGAATCCATCAAGCCGTATTTCCGGAGGAACGCAATTGTTGTAGCCGCATCAAAATCATATTGATGCTTCGTCGGCTCCTTCGGCTTAGGCTCGATCAGGAATTGAGCACCGAAGCCAATCTCCTTCGAATAGTCGACCGCCATGTGGAACAAGCGCGCCAAATTGTCCAGCTCAAAGGCCATGTCCGTATTAAGCAGCGTATCGTAGCCTTCCCGGCCGCCCCAGAACACATAATTCTCCGCGCCAAGACGTTTGCCTACTTCCAGCGATTTCTTAAGCTGAGCGCCGGCATAGGCGTACACATCCGCGTTGCAGGATGTGCCTGCTCCGTGAACGAAACGCGGGTTGTTAAACATATTGGCCGTGTTCCACAGCAGCTTGGCACCTGATGCTTTCATGTTCTGCTCGAGCAGATCCACGATCACGTCGAGATTGTTATTCGTTTCTTGAAGCGTCTCGCCTTCAGGCGCAATATCCCGGTCATGGAAGCAATAATACGGAATGCCGATTTTTTGAAGAAACTCGAAATTCGCGTCCACACGAGCCTTCGCCTGATCCATCGCATCCGTGTAGTCCCAGCCTCTTACAGCCGTACCGACCCCGAATGGATCTGCTCCCGCGCCAACGAACGTATGCCAATAAGCCACGGCGAAACGAAGATGCTCCTCCATCGATTTGCCAAGAACGATTTCCTGCGGATTATAATGTTTGAATGCAAGCGGATTGTTCGAGCCTTTGCCTTCATACGCAATCTTGCCGATGTTTTTAAAATAAGTCATCTTAATAATGGCCTCCTTCATATCCTTGAACTGTACGTGCCCCGCGACGTTCACATGCAACGCACAAAGTCAATTCGCACTGCGGCGTGCTCCTATGCAAGCGCTCTCCGGGGCAGCTTGAGAATAGCATAGCATGACCATACTTAGTTTGTCTATTAAACAAACTAAGTGTTGTGCTATACTAAGATGCAAATAAAATCGCACCGCTATAAGGGATGCAGCACAAGTTTTATGAATAACGGACATGCCGTGTTCGCTCGTTCACTAATAATCGTAACAGGAGCATATCCCACCTATGAAAATAAAGCCTACAGGCGACCTCGCCATGATCAAAAAAATAAATACCGCCATCGTGCTGGAAGCGATCCTGAAGCATGCCCCTCTGTCACGTGCGCAAATATCTGAACGAACCGGCTTGAATAAAGCGACGGTCTCCAGCCTCGTTCAGGACTTGATCGACAATCAGCTGGTCCTGGAAATCGGGCAAGGAGCATCCAGCGGCGGGCGCAAGCCCGTGCTGCTGATCTTTCACGCGCGTGCAGGCTATGCCATCGGGATCGATCTGGGGGTGAACTATATCCGCTGCGTCTTGACCGATCTTGAAGGCGCCGTTCTGATGGACAATGAGCTGCCGCTGAAGACGAATCAGCAGCAGAAGGTCATCGAGCAGCTCGCTGCTTGTATCGACAGCCTTCGAAACGTCATGCCAGACAGCCCGTACGGTCTTGTCGGCATCGGGATCGGCGTTCCCGGTATCGTTGACGACCAGGGCATGATTCTCTTCGCTCCGAATCTGGATTGGAAACAGGTCAAGCTGCAGCAGGCGCTCGCGGAGCGGTACGATGTGCCGATTACGATCGACAACGAAGCCAACGCAGGCGCGCAGGGCGAACAGAAATACGGCGCTGGACGCGGCATCGCGCATCAAATTTATGTGAGCGTCGGCATCGGTATCGGTACCGGAATCATTCTGAACAAGGAGCTCTATAAAGGGGCGTCCGGCTACTCCGGGGAGCTGGGACACTTATCCATCGAGATGAACGGCAAGCCCTGCCGCTGCGGCAACGATGGCTGCTGGGAGCTGTATGCTTCGGAGAATGCCCTGTTGGAGCAGGCCGCACCTCTGGGCTATTCGGATCTGGATGCGCTTCTCCAAGCAGCCGAAGACGGCGACCGGCGCGTTCAACAATTATTCAGCCGCATAGGCACGGCGCTCGGCACGGGAATTGCGAACATCGTCAACGTCTTCAATCCCGATGTCGTTATAATCGGGAACCGGATGAGCCGGGCCAGACAGTGGATTGGCCCATCTCTGCAAGAGACGGTGACGCGAAGAAGCCTTTCCTACCATAGAGAAAAGCTGCAAATTCTGTTTGCCGAGCTTAACGATCAGTCTGCGGTACGAGGAGCCGCTTACTACGCCATCAGCCGGTTCTTCATCAAGACCAAAGGCGGCGTATAATAAACGACAGAAATAGGGACAAATTTCCTAACGGAAAATTCGTCCCTAAAGAATGCTTTCAATGCGAACATAAGTTCGGTATAATGGAAGAGTAATAGAAAGGCTTGCAAGGGCGGCCAGGCAAATTCTCCCTGAAGGGAGGTGATGCCCGTGGAGGTTAAAGACGTATTGGCGCTCATGATCGGTGCCGGTTCGCTGCTAATTGCACTCGTGACGTTGGTCGTGACCCTCTTCACCGTGCTTAACCAAAACAAAAAGAAGTAGGCCGCCCTGTAACGAGGAACGCGGCCTACTTCCGCTGCTAATGCTTCGTTCATGCCAACCGCCCTTAATAGCGGCTATTGCGCAGGGAGACCGGCGGCAACCGGCTCCCTTTGCATACTTGGCTTTATCTTTATTTACTATACCACAAGTGGGGACTGCAGCGAAACAGGCAAGATCGAACGTATTTTGTTGGATACGGATTCGACGATAGAATCATACTGCAGGCGGCTTGTCATGTGTATATCTATGGTCAATTTTTCAATGTCGCCGCATCCAGCAAGGCTTGTCCTTCCTTATGAATCGTGCGAATTACCTCATCTGTCGACTTCTCGCCAAGAATCGCCGCTTCTACCTCCCGGTTAACAAGCTCATTGAAGAGCGGATTGAACTTCTGGATATCCACGTTCCCTCTTGAATTCCTGGGAGATTGTACAGGCATCAGCTCAAACAGCTTTCCGATCAACGGATCCTGCATATACTCCGTATACGTTCGGCGCACAGAGAAGCCTTCTCCCGAATTCAGGCCAGCTCTGACTTTAGCCATATGGTCACTGGTCATAAAGCGAATCACGTCCCAAGCCGCTGCTGCGTTCGCGGAACCCGCGGGTATCCCCATCGCTTCAAATACATAGATGCTGTTGGTACGACTCCGGTCGGATGAGCTTACTGGCGGTGTGACCGCACCTGCCTTGAACTTATATCTCACTCCATCGTTATAATATACGACGGTCATAGCCGCTTTGCCCTTGCCGAACAGATCGCCGGCCTCCACAGCTTCTTTCCCATACGTAACGACGCCATCAATCACTTCGCCTTTTGTTCTGTTTAATGTAAGCGTACCGTTCTTATACAAATTAATCATGGTCTGGAGCGTGTCGCGCCATAATGGCGTATCCATCGTAATCCGGCCCTTCGCAAAGTCGACCATCCGAAGTCCTTCGTTGCTCCCGAAGCTATCTAACATATCGTAAGGCTGATTGATATATTGCTGATAGAAGCCGACTACACCTTCCTTCCCTCCACTTTGCTCGACGAATCGGCTGCCGAGCTGATACACCTCCGCGAGCGTCATCCCATCCTGTGGCGGATCGATTCCGTACTTCTCGAACAAATCTGCATTATAGTACAAGGCGGAACTTTGAAAATCGGGCGCCAGTCCGTACAATTTCCCATCGCCTGACCGCTTCATCCATTCAATCATGCCTGGGTAGAAATCATCCTCCTTCATCCCACTGTCCGCCATTCGAACGGATAGATCCGTTAGTATCCCGCGTTCCGTTAGCAGCTCGTATCTGTAACTGGACGTTAGGATCAAGTCTGGTTTCTCTTTCTCGATTGCCTCGATATAATCGTCATCCGATACCTGAACTTGGTAGTCCGGCTCTAGTTCGATGAGCTCAACCTTCAATTCAGGGAATGCCGCTTCGATGTAATCCTTATAGGCAAATTCATAGTAATCCTTCGAACTGATGGCGATTTTAAGCGATTTCTCTCCTTGCTCGCCCTCATCATCACCCATACATCCCGACAATAGCCCCATGAAGAAGAGCGCCGTAACCGCAAGAAGAGCTCCAGAGTAACCTCTTATCTTCCTCATTGCGATTCACCCTTCTTTCCGAGCTTCCCCAGCGAGGCATTTAGCTCCGTCTGGAGCTCAGCGAGCGCTTGATCTACCGACTTCGTCCCTTTGACCACGTTCAGGAACTGTTCACTGCTCGATTTTCTTAGCAGATTAGCAGCCTCGCCGTAACGCGAGTCAGTCTGAAGAGTTAACTCTGCTGCGACGTTTGCCGGATTAGGCTGCATCGCATAGAAGCCCCCCCATTTCTCCTTGGGCTGTGATTTCATCGCTGACACTCGGCCAAGCAGTTTACCTCCATAATGACTGCTTTGATCGAACCGGGCTGCAATTTCTGGACCGGCCGTAAATCGCAGCATCTCCCAAGCGGCATCTTCGTTATTCGTAGTGGCCGATATGGCATAGACGAAATTCGTTTCTAGGTATTCGGCTTGATTGGTTGCGGTAGGATCCATCTTGAAGGACGAGGTCATCCAATCGAAACCAAGCTTCCCCTTCAAGCGGTTCTCTTCATCAATAAGCGAATGATAGTAACTGCTGTCTGACAGCGACATCGCCGCTTTGCCTTGCGCAAACAGGTCGTTCTTCATTATTTCACTCATTGAAATGCTGCCCTTACTCCAATCCAACTCCTCGGGGGATTGAATCCAGCCCCCAATGAAGCCGTCAGAAACCTGCTGCCATACTTGCTCCCAGCCATCGGTTTGCACCAAGGCGGACACGCGATCCTTATCGAAGGCTAACGTTTTCAAGCCCGAGGATTGTCCGATGATACGGGCAAGCTCGTATGGGTTTCCTCTGGTAGATGTAGTTAACCCCGCAGTATCTTTCCCTTCAAATCGTGCGGCCAGCTTCAAAATATCATCGAGCGTTGCATTCTCATCTGGCAGAGGGATATTATATTTGGCGAAGAGCGTCTTGTTGACAAAGAGTGAACGGGCACCAAATTCTACAGGCAGTCCATATAATTCTCCTCCGCCGGCTATACGAAGCAGGTCAACCAGCGGCTTATGAATCGCTTCCAAGTCGAACTCACTTTTCTTGATAAGTGAGTCAATCGCCTTCAGCTTCCCGCTCGCCGCGAGCTCCATAAATTTATTCATCGGGAGCATAAGAAGGTCGGCATTCTCCGTTGCAATCCATTCCGAATATCGCGCTGGATCCTGAAGGATCTCACCTGATGCAACGGCGGTCTCGATTCGAACGGAAGGATGCCGGATGATGAACGGCTTCTTAATATTATCGAAATTGACGTAATCCAAAAGCAAAACCTTCAGTGTAGCTTCCTGATCAGCTAGCGGATCATTGTAGATAGATGCCAAAGCATCCTTGGATTGGCCTTGGCCGATCATCTCCTTCAAATCATCGCGAAACCACCAGCCGCAGCCAAGCAGCAGGGTGATACTCAGAACAGCGGCCACTGCCCTGAATGGCGATTTGCGTTCATTGCGTTCATTCGATCGCATACGAATACGTTCCCTCACTTTTCGTTCAAGTTTCGAGGTGAACCCATTCGTGATCGGCGGCTTCCCGGCAAGCCGCCCTTCCCAATCCTGTTCTGGACCGTTCATACCCACTCTTCCTCCCCGCATGCAGCCGTCTCCTTCGCCCATTTGCGGTTCACCGCGGTGCGCGCGCGATGAAGCCTTGATTTGACCGTGCCTTCCGATACCCCGAGAAGCTCCGCTGCTTCCTTCATGGTGAGCCCATAATGGCTATTAAGCAATAAGGCTTCTCTCAGCTTGCGCGGAAGCTCGAGTACGTGTGACCAGACTTCCTCCATCTCAAGCTTGTCCATCGTTTCCCGTTCCGCCGAAGGATGTGTATCCCTGTCGAACCATACCGGCAGGAGCGTAACCTTCCGAAGCCAGGAAGAGCGCAGAGCATCTCTCGCTTTATTCCGCGTGATCGCCAGCAGCCACGTCTTGATGGAGGATTGTCCCCGAAATTCGTACAGATGCTCGTATACCTTCACGAATACATCCTGCGCGATATCATCCGCAAGCTCCCTCTGCCGGGTCATGAAGAAAGCAAAGTTCCACACATCCTTGCCGTATTCCCGCATCAGTTCATCGAGAACCGCAGAACGGTCCAAGCCGCCGGTCACATGTTTCAAATAGTCGAACTGCTGCAAGTCGTTCACCTCTCACAAGTAGACGATTCAAGTAGGGAATGGTTCCCTATTATTCGGCGGATTGGGAAACCTTCGTTTGGAACAGCGCCTGGAACCGCTCCGAGGTCTTGAATGAATACGTTTCTCCCCTAGCTTGCAGAATCAAATAGCGTCCTTGCGGGTCCACTTCAAACACCATGCGGCGGAACCGATCCTGATCATGGTCCTGATGAAGCTGCAAATACCAATACGTCTCCCCGAGCTCACCAGGGACAGCGTCAATTCCTTCAGATTCAGCCATGGCTTCATATAGCTCCAGCCCCTCAGCTTCCTTCTCCGTGACTATATTCAGCGCGCTTTCTTGCCCTGTGAATATCATCATATTGAACCCATCCTCCGCCGGATTTAAATCCTTATGCAGGTACGTTGCGATTTCACTGCGGGAGTACAGCATCCGATCGATGCTCTGATCAAGTGGATACAAACCGATTACGAACAGTAGGGCTCCTAACAGAATGGCCGTCTGCTTCGCCTTCCGATTGAAAACAGCTCGTCTATGCAGTACGTATGCAATGATTAGACCGGCGGGCAGCGGAAATCCGTTCATCCGGAAGGTAAATGCGGCAAGGAACAGATAACCGGCCAATTTAAGAAAGAGAAAGGGCTCGCTTTGTTTCTCGGACCTCCTGTATACCACGACAGCCAACAAGAGGAGCAAGGCGTAAAATATACTCATCGCAAGCACCATGGCCAGCTGCGAAACGTCCATTAATCTTGTGTTCACGGACTCTGTTACCATTGCGGTATCTCCCCTTTCATAATTAAAACGACAGCGCAGATGCGCTGTCGGTCATGCACGCGATTTATTCGAATGGTCTGCTCAATAATTCCTTCTATTATTATACGTATATCTCCACCCATTGGTTTAAAAATCAGATAAAAAAACACGAACAGCAAAAAGCATGATGCCGGCAGCGGTGTTACTGCTTTGTTTCTTGGCATCATGCTTGTTCTTAGCTAATAGGTAAACCTCAATGGGTCATCACGCCGGCCGCAGCTGGCGTGCCGGACCGTTCATGTTCAGGTGCTTTGTGTTTGAAAATCGGGATAAGCAGCAGTCCTCCTACCAGCATCAGCAAGCCGGCGATCGAATAGATCGTCACAAGCGGCATCACCTTCAGCAATAGACCGGATGTTGCGATCGTGGTAACCATCATCCCGCTAAACATCGGACTAAGCACGCCATTCACGCGGCCCACGTACGATTCTTCAGACCACTGCAGCATCATCGTGCTGATGGCGACCTGGATGACCGGGAAGAAGAGCCCGTTGATAAACTGTAGTATCAAGGTCAACGTTACATTGGTCGAGAAGCCGATGCTGATCATGCAGATCGTGTTGACCAGCATGCCGAGCGCGAGCATCTTCTGTGGCGTTAACCGCTTAGCGAGGGCCATGACGGAGACGCCCCCGAGCAGCATAGCCACGCCGTTCACCATCAGCATAAATTGCAGAAATTCCTTTGGCTTGCCAAGCCGGTCGGTCACGATAAACAAACCTAGCGTCTGCACGATCCCGATCGCCAGACCAGCAAGCGCAAACGTTCCGCATAAAGTACGAAGCACTTGGCTTCGCATGACATAACGGAATCCATCCTTCAAATCCTGTGAAATGCGGCGTTTGACAGCCTCGCCTTTCTCCGCCAGCCGGTCGGCCGGTATACGGACGAGAACAAGCGCGGATAACAGAAATGCGATGCCCATGACGGCAATCGACCAATTGATGCCCAAATGATGATAAGCCGTTACGCCCAGTGCCGGACCGCCTACCATCAAGATTGCAACAAGGGTCTGGAAGATCGCCATAGCGGTCTGGAGCTGATTCTCCGGAATATGCTGCTTGAAGAGCTTCATGGCAGAAGGCTGGGAGAATTGAGAGAGAATCGCCGACACTAATGTGGCAAAATAAACGGCCTCCCACGCTTCAAAGATAAGGGTCAGCAGTACAACAAACACCGATACGGAAGACAATAAATCACACCAGATCATCGTTCGTTTCGGACGCCAGCGATCAGCGAAGGTCCCGCCGATAAAGGAGAAAATAAAGATAGGCGCGAACTCGACGAATGAAATCAGCGATATGGCAACCGGGTCACTGCCCGTCTTATCCGTCACAAACATGAGAATAGCAAAGTTACGAACCCAGATGCCGATTTGTAATAACACATTCGATAACATCACCGTTTGAAAAAAACGGTTGCGCAGCAGCTGTCCCGCTGCGCCTTGTGCCGCAGATCCGGACGACATTTCATTTCCTCCTTGAATATATACGTATAGGCTTAAGCCGTCTGAAACTCCACCCTAACGCTCCATCTATCAGCGGGCTCTAGGCGGTCGGTTGTAGCCTGCAGGCTCGAAGGGCTGCAGCTCCTCCAGCCAAAGCTCTTCCAGAGCTTTAAGCTCATTCCGGTAAGATTGTATCACGTCACTTCGCAGTCCCGCCCCAGCCGGAAGGAGGATATCTTTGTAATCATGCCGAATTTCATCATCCAGCTTTAGCTTCGCAAGCACCTCGAATTCGAAGCCTGCTCCGCCGGACTGCTTCCAATCCTCCTGCAGCGTCTTATTCATGTGCGAGCCCATTTGGAGCATAAACTCCTCCCGCTTCCAAGCGGAATCAAGCGTTGTCGACGAGCCCACGTACCGCTTGCCGTTATTTCGATTTATAATTTGATACACGCCCATCTCACGCTTCTTCATTCCGAATTCATTCTGCAGTTCTTTGCGTCTGTTCATTGCGTGTTATCCCCCCTTCTCTCGTATACCTTCTAGATGTTCAACCAGTATGCACGGCCGTCATCTTCTCGGCCTAAGAAACCGTAATCGATCAAGTGCCGGCGGAGTGTCACATACTCCTCATCCGAGAAGCGCATGAGGATTTCATTGATCTCCCGTTCTTCATACCGGATCCCCTTCTCGAAGCCAGCCGCGATGTGCCGCAGAAGCGCAACCTTGTGCTTCTGCTTGCGCGGAAGTCCCGTAAGCGGACCTTCAAGTCCATGAGGCAAATATTTACTAAGCAGTGCCGCGTATTCGTCCTGCGTCAGCGCATAACGTTCATCCACCTGCGGCGCTGTATGATGAATGGGCACGAACTTCGCTCCGCCTGGCACTTTGCTGTCCATCATCTCCATAATGGCGAGAAACAGCTTGGCCTGCTTCGCTTTCTCCTTCAGGGCAAATCGGTGATTGCGGATGGTCGAAGCGCTCCCGCCCCCGGTTAATTGGACGGTTGCCGCATCGGACATGCCCGAGGCGAAGGCGGCGATCAGCTGTTTCTGCAGATCGGTTAGACCGGTTGCCTTCTTGTCTAACGACAGGTAGTAATCGAGCATCGATCCGTGCACGGAACTAACATGATACGCAGCATATTTACGGGCTTCCAGAAAACGGCTGTCTGCCGGATAGACGACCCCCTCCTCGAAGCGCTCGCCGCATAGGAGGCAAATATAGCTTTCTGCATCGGCATCGTAGAGGAAACCTTGTTTCAGTTCAAGCAAGGATGCTTCGTCAAACCGTTCGGATAAATTCATAAAACCAAACAACCCCTTGTATTGTCCACTAATTTATAGACATTATATATTTTTGTTTGTTTTTTATCAAGAACCAATTAGGAGGTCGTCTGCGTTTCAGCAAAAAGAAACCCCAAGATCCACCAGTGTAGTGGAACTTGAGGCTTAATAGCATCGTGTTGAGCGGATGGTATACAATTATTTCGATCTTGCTACATCAGATAAGTCTTAATCTTCTTCGCTTCCACCTCTGCGTCGAAGCGGCCTGATTGAACAGCGATCGTTCCGCAAGGCTCCTCAAGAAGATTGGCGGCTATGATTTCGCCATGCAAACCATCGGCAGTTACGGTAACGCGGGACGTTGCGTCTTCCACATTATAGATCCGCAGCACGGGGCGTTCGCCGTCCTCGGACCATTTCCATGCGGACAGCATGACTTCTCCATCCACCTCCATAAACGACTTTCGCAGCGGGAGGGACGGTTTATCCGTATTCGGATCCTCTTCCTTGAACAAGCCTTTATGCGCGGTATCCTGTACCCATGCTCTTCCGCGTGTCCATCGTTCCTGATCCATCGGGTACAGCTTCGTCTTAACGCCCTGGTGGAAGAGCTCCGCCTCTTGATAAAGCTGTGTGATGGATTCCAGCGAGAAGGGACGGACTGACAGCTCAACCGTAGAAGCTCCGAGGCACTGCCCCTTCGGCTGACGGTCTTCCTCCAATTCAACTTCCTCTCTCATGTTAATCGTCTCGACGCCGCGCAGAATCGTGATGCCGATCGTGCGGCCCTGCTCGGTCATCTCGTATTCATACAAGCCTTTGGCATAAACAGCTATTCCGCCCTCTTCATAGCGGGGTGCTACCCACTTCCAGAACGGCTGGGAATGGGCATCGCGTTGAAATTCACTGCCTTCGTTCCAAGCCCGCTTCACCGCGTCGAACTGCCCTCCTGCGAGCACCTCTTTCGCTTGACTCGCACCTTTGAACAAGAGGCGGAGGCGATGATCCTTCACCTGATTGTCGATCTCTACGGCCATCTTCACTTCTGACGCGGTCCGATCCAGGCGAAGCGACACCCGGAACAGGGATGACTTCTTAGCGTCCGTTCTTCTCCGCTTCGTATGATCCAGACTTTCTGGCAGCTCCCATGTAAATTCATAGACACATTCCTCATACAGCTCGTTCCGCGTCAAGCTCGTGAACGACACCGCTTCCTGCCAGAGTGCTGGAGTGTCTCCTTCCACATTCTTAAATACGTAGAGATCTCCACCATCTCCAGCGTCCTGAAGACGTCCTTGATTGTGATACACCACACCCGTCGATTTATCATGAAGATGGAACGAGCCATCCGCCTGCAGCTCGACCTTTAACAAGTCATTCTCCAGAATAGGGTGCTGCGAGGTCTGCTCAGGCAGATTGCGGGCTATAGCTCCATGCGAATGAGGACGTATTTGATAAGTCGCATACCCAAGTGCTGGCGCACCAGGCTGCCATTCGATGTCGAACCGCTTCACTTTCAAGACGCCAGGCAGGTTAATCGGGCTCAGAACCTGAATCCGGCTAAGGCGTTCGGAGACGATTTGGTATGGTATCGGCTGGCCGGCATCGTCCAACAACGCGAAATCAGCGACCTGATCCTCTTCCAAGAAATAGACCGGCATCCGCACGACGGCAGAGGAACGAAGCTGAGACGTATTGAACACGACAAGCTTCTGGTCGTCTTGCCCGAAGCGCTCGGCCGATACTTGCTTCGCGACTGCTTTCATCTTGCGGTCGATGATTTCCTCGGCCAATTCCTTCAGCCGCGTATACCGGTCCATCATATGATCGTGTACGCTATCTTGGCTGCAGCCGCATATACTGTCATGGGGATGGTTCTCCATGTACAGCTTCCAGAAATAATCGATCGTATCGGTTTCATACCCGTCCAGATCTGCCACCCGGCAGAATACAGAGAGCGGCTCGATCCACTTCTCAACCAGATCATGACAGTGGGCATTCGCCTGCTTCAAGTAAATCCGGCTGGACAAGGTCCCGGATAGAATGCTGTATTCGAAGCATTCTCTTAGCTCCCCCTCCACTGTCTCGAGAACACCATCCTGCTGGTCCTGCATATAGGATTGGACACCCTGAACAAAGTCCGTCAGCCTGCTGTGCACGATTTCGATCTCGCCCTCGGATTGTTCGCGAAGCTTGGCGAGCACTTCCGATAAATCATACTGGGCTTCCAGATGATCCACCCCGTTCATCATGGCATGATGCGGCGACGGATTGATCGCTTCCTCTCTTTCCCGCATTCCGGCAAAGACGCTTCGAAGCTGCTCCCCATCGCTTGGCAGCCGCTGCGCGCTGTTGTACCAATAATAGAGCAGCATGCCGTCTACGGCCGAGCCATCCGGTGCCTGCCAGCGAAAGAAAGGGAGCTTGTGCTTTGCCATATCGTAGCCTCGGCCGAATACGCAGTTATCGAGTCCCACTTCTTGAAAAATCTGCGGCATCTGTCCAATCAGTCCAAAGTGGTCGGGAAGATACCCCACCTTCATCTCGCCGCCCAAACGGCGTGAATCCTTTATTCCAGTCATTAAATTTCGCACGGTTGATTCGCCGCTCGTCAGGTACAGATCATTCTGCTGGTACCAAGGTCCGATCAAGATGCGCCCCTGCTTGATATAAGCCTCAAGACGCTCCCGGTTGCCCGGCCGCAGCGCATAATAATCCTCCAGCACGATCGTCTGGCCATCCAGATGAAAATAGCGGAAGTCCGGATCGCGGTCCAGCAGCGCAAGCAGCCGGTCGATCAGGTTGACTAGCCTGTAGCGGAATCGCTCAAGCGGCAAATACCACTCCCGGTCCCAGTGCGTATGCGATATAAAATGATAGGTTTTGTTCGTAGTCACTGCGTGATCCCCTCCATTATGCAGCATGCCGGGAACGCTATAGCTCCCGGCATGCCAATTAAGTAAGAATAATAGCTCTAGCTACCCGATCCGCCGAAGCGCAAATCCGCCCATTTGGACTGATCGTCCCCATTGCCGACCCACATGATCTGTCCCCAATTCGTAGGTCCATGCGTCGCAAGGACAGACATCCCGATCGTCGCGCCCTCTGCGGGCGTGAAAGGTATCGTCTGCAGAGCACTCCACGGAATGGCGATTTCCACTGTATAATGGTTGTCGTTGACCGTCGAAGCGATGGTTCCTTGTGTTAACGGATATTCCGTAACCCCATCGTTATGCCCCTCCCGAATAAACATGTGAGGCTGCCCATCCGGTCCGCCGGCTGTAAACATGAGCGCATAATCACCATCGAGATACGTACTGCCGACTTTGCTCCCGTTCAAGCTCAAGAACAGCATGGAGGCGTCGCTGAGATACATCTGGCTGCCCGTTTCGGTAAACTGAAAGCTGTCATCCTGTCGCTGCTCAAGCACATAGAGATGCTCGTTGTCCCACTTGATCTTATAGTTCGTCTCCAGATTACCCGGCACTCCCCAAGTCTGGCCGAATTCCAGGACATCCCCGGATTGTGCGCTGACCGTGATCTGCTCGGCGCCATCCCACTCTCCGGGTTGAACCGTTCCATCGGCTTGAACAGGAGCCGCCGCTTTAGCTGACGTGTACGTCTTCGTTTCTTTGATCCACGGCGCGGCTTCCTTGTAGAAACGGAAATACGTATATGGATCCACAACTTCAAAATTCAGCTCCGGATAATGCTGTTTGACGTAATTGACGCCATCCACAATCGTTGACGGCTTGAACAGCACGTTACGGAACATCTGGAACTGCTCGCCGCCTCTCAACCGCTGGGCTAAGATTTCGCCATATGCAGCCGCATTCGGTTCATTCGGCAGATCATATACCTGCGCGAACGGTGTGCCTTTAACGACCGGCTGCTCGAAGCCGGCATTATTCCCGACGCCGTCCGGAGAGAAACGGGCATATGACTTCTGAACCTCCAGCGGAACATATCCGCTGTTGCCGCTTATTAGGAAGCCGGTGATATCAATGTCAAACCGTTCATAATACTCTTTATTGTATTTCTCCCACACGTGGAGGAAATCCGGCAGTCCGTCCGGCCGATTCTCCTCCAGCAGCATCATCGGATTCAAGTATCCAGAGCCATTGTCGCCCGCTACGAAATAATCGTTCTCCGTCATCGTATCGTACAAATAGTTAAACACTTGAGGTACCCTCTTGGACAATCCCAATACGGGTGCCCATGCAAGCGGAAGCTCGCCCCGCTTCGGATCGTTCCACAGTGCGGGCAGCGCGCCCGATGTCCATGCGCCTGAATCGTAGTCCCCCATGTAGAAGGCGATATATTTTTTATTCGGATCATAGTTCTTGCGCATCTTCTTGCCTTTGTCGTTATCCTGCTTGAACTTCTTCTCGAGCGGGACATGCTGGAATAACGACGCGTTCGACAAGCCGACCAGCCCGAAGGCATCGGCATCCTTCTGCGCATTATATTTGGATATTTCATCCGCATATTTCCACTCCGCCGCAACCGGCTCCAATCTGGCTTGCGCATCGGCATGCTTCGTATATTTAAGCCACCATGGGACGAAGCCGCCGATGGTAATAATATTTTCGCCTGCATGACGGTTCTGCGAACGAAGCAGCTCCACCAGCGTGCGGAAATCGGTTCCCAGCGTCTGATTGCGGTCATCGTTCGGAAGTGACAGCTCATCAGGACTCAAATCGAAGAAGAAGGCTTTATTGGCGATATAATAGTCGGCGTTCGGCAGAAACGAATTGAATAAATCCGGGTAGACAAATTCCTCGCTCAAACCCGTTTCCGGAACGGGCGGTTCACCCGGTTCAGCCGACGTCGTCACTTCAATCTCCCTGTGAATACGCCCGCCGTAGAAGGTCACGCCATCGCGGACCATCTGTGCGCTGAATGTATACGTGCCTGCTGCTGCAGGAGCTACAATCGTGAAGACGAAGGTCCTCTGTCCGCCGGGCTCGATCGTCTCTCCCGGGTTCATGAAGACCCGCTGATTGGCAGGTCCCTGAGAGAAGCCGCCATTCAAGTCTTCCCACACAAATTCATTCAATGGATCGGGTGCTGAAGCAAGCCGGTCATTGGCAGCGAAGGTCCATGGCTTGATTCCGTTATTCCTCAGCGTGATCGAGGCTTCAGCCGATTCCCCAGGCTTCATCGATGTGGGCATCGTGAAAGAAACCAGCTGCGCATTCAGCTCTTTATTCTGATCGAATTCCCAGGATACCGCATCCAGTGCATACACCATCATAGTCCGATTCGTCCGACCTGTATCCAAGTATTTAACCTTGGCCCACAGGTAGGCATCGTTCTTGGCACTCCCTGTCGATGCGAGGGATGTACCTTCAATCGTCCCCTGACCGGTAAATTTTCCGACCAGATTCAACTTGACGGGAATACCTCGATTCTGAACAAGCTCCGTGTAGGGGCTTCCCGGCGTTTCATCGTAGCGAACCGGCAGCCAGCCTTCCACGCCCGCAACGGTAGAAGCGACGTTAGCTGTAGCGGGAACGCTCGAATCCCATACGACAACTCCCTTAACGGAGGATGCGAAGCGCTCCAGCACTTCATTGAAGGTCTGCGGTGTCTCGACCGGGCGGGAAGCCAGAAATCCTTTCTTCTTGCTAAGCTCCTCCAGCCAGAAACGGTCGCTGTCCATCCCTTCGGCCTTCGCTACATAATTTGACTCATACAGGTAGTACAAGTCTGCCTGGCTGCGGTTAACAAGCCCCTGCAGTGCGGTAGCCAGCTTCAAATAATCGTAGGCTACTTGCGAATTCGGCATTCCGCTTAAGAATGTCTTCAGATCGAATACAACCATAGGACGTCCTTTCTTATCGTTCTTCTCCGCTGCCGCCACACCTGACATCATGCTCATGACTAAGGACATAACGAGCAGTGCCATTCCGAATCGTTTCCACTTGCCGCGTGAACCCATTACAATAACCACCTTCCGTGAATCTATTGGTTATCGCAGATGTTGCCGCACCAGCCGCCTTCCCATCCTGTAGTCGGACACACCTACGGATTACCCGTACACTTATGCGAACTTCACTTTCAGTGTTACGATTTGCTTCGGCTTAACGTTTACTTTTACTGTATTGCCTTCGACAGCGAGCTCACCTTGAGGCTTGTCGTCCAAATTGACCAATAATGCGGAGGACAGCGGCCGATCGAAGTGAAGAACCCCTACGCCATCCATGTCTTCAATATTGAATACACGGATGTCGTATCCATCTCGGTTATCTGCTTGCTTGTAGGCACTTAGAATGAGTTCATCCGATTGAAGGTTCAAGTAGGACTTGCGCAAAGCAAGATTAGCATCCCTGCGATGCGGCGTTTCCTTATACAGCTTGCCTTGCTTGCGGTTGACAGTCTGAATGCCCGCTGAATAAAGCTGATGCTCTCTCCACAAGCCGGCACGGCTGTCTTCCTGCGTCCCGAATAGGCGAATGGCATACTCGAAGTCCAGCTGCCCCAGCAGTTGTCCGCCATCACTCCCGTCACTGAGCACCTCTTTATGCGTGCTCCGGTATAGCGTAAGAGCGATGGTACGCTGGGCATTATCTCTGACCGAAACTTCATACAGCCCTTTGCTGTAGACCGCGACGCCTTTCTTGCCATCATCCAGCGCTACGATGCCGTTATGAGGAACAACCTCGAACGGCTTGCGCAAATAATTCGATTGATCCGGAGCATGAACGTCACGCTTCACAAAATCAAACGGCGTGCTGGTAAAGTAATGATCGGCTTCCAGGCCCGTTGGGAACAGCAAGCGCAAACGGTGGTCTCTCGCTGTATTCGTAATCGACGTGCGGCAATAAACAACAGGGTCATCCTTCTTGAGATCCATATACGTCGTTACCGGAACATCAACATATTCACGGCTGCGACCGATCTCTGAAGGTTCAATGCCTTTAGGCAGCTTCAAGGTTAGCTGCACGCAAATCGTTGATTGAAAGGCACCGTCGGCTACCGTGGAAACAACCGCTTGAAGCCCCGTAGACCGCACCCTTGTGTTGCCAACTGGCGGGATATGACTCCAACCGTCTCCGATATCGCCTTCATCTTCAAACAACAGCAAGCCTGTGTAAGTATGCCCGGACTGAATATCCGTCACATCGATGGTTCCATTGGTACCGACCTGAAGAATGATTCGTCCATTGTTCCATGTATTCTCATCGGTCTGCATTGAACCCATATGACGAACCGTTCCTCTGAGCTTTGGAGCACTGTAAGCAAGCGGCGCCGGGTGCTCGATTGTGTATTTCTCTAACGTGAACGTGGAATAGCCCAATGCAGGGATGCTGGCGTTGAATGCGATCCGGTAACGATCAACGACATCCATTCGCGGCAATTCGCGGTAAGGCCTAAACTTATTGGCACTGTTCGAACGGATGCTGAGCACCTGATAGGAAACTTCATTATGCTCATGATCATACAGCCGGAATGAAGTACCGCCCATTCCCTTCAAGGCCACCGCAGCATCGCTTCCCGCCGGAAGCAGAAGCTCTGCCTCGATCACGCCCTCTATACCGAAGGAGGAGCTGTTGAAAACCGTAAAAGCTTGATTGCCGTTCAAGTCCGCTTCATTCAAGTGATCGACAATGTAGCTCGTTTGCTCCTTGATCATCTGTTCGCTGATCAATCGGGATTGATCAAAACGATAGATCATGTCCCGGTGGACCTGATCGATAGAGCAGCCGCAGATGGAATCATGTGGATGGTTCTGCAGCAGATGCTCCCACGCTTTATTCAGAAAGCCCGCCGGATAAGTCCGGCCTTCCAGTGAGGCGATTACGCCAAGCGGCTCTGCCCATTTCTCGAGCAGTGTCTCACAAATGTAGTTCTGCTGCTTGAGATGAATGCGGGAGGACAAGGTGTTCTCCGGTACCCAATTATTAACGCCATTATAGGCAAGCGCTTTTTGTTCGCCCTTATAGACACGTAGCTCGCCGAGCTTGCTTCGCAGCTCCTCCAGGTACTTCTCGAGACTGGAATGGATGAACTTGACGTTCAAACGATCCGTTTCATTCAACAGCTTGATCAGCAAAGGCAGCTGCGGTTCGATCTCGACATGATCGACGCCATCCATCCCGATCCCAACGCTCGTCGTCGCCCGCTCGTTTTTATACGCCATATGCGCCACGGCACGCTCGATTAGCTCTTCCTTATGCTCCTCGTAAGCGTCATCCCGATCAAAGAACGGCCAACGGAAGGCAAAATAGAAATCGCTGTAGCTGCGGTCCTCATCCAGCTTCAAGCCCAATACCCGGCTGCCGTCGGCTGCTTCCCACCATATTTCGGCCGGGTCGGCATCGCCGTGAAATCCGCGAAACAAGACGGCATTATCGATGCCAAAGCCCTGAAGGATCTGCGGCATCTGGCTGTTATGACCGAAGATATCGACGATAAATCCGGACAGCATCGGCTCTACGCCCCATGCCCTCGATTGACTCATCCCTTTCTGCAGGTTGCGGATCAACGATTCCCCGCTAACGAGAAATTCATCGGGCATGACGTACCATGGGCCGATGTCGATTCTGCCGTCTTGGATCAGTTTTTGAAGCCGCTCACGGTTCTCCGGCCGGATTTCCAAATAATCGTCCAATACGATTGTCTGTCCATCCATCATGAAGTGCTTGTATTCCAGGTCTTTCTCCATATGATCGATTAGCTCGTCGATCATGTACACGAGCCGGGCTCGAAACCCTTGAAAATCCTGGTACCATTCTCGGTCCCAGTGCGTTTGCGAGACGACGTGTATCGTCTCAATGGTGTTCTTATCCTTACTCATACGCGATTCTCCCTCTTTTCTTTGTCATTCTGTCTCGGACAGACTGCTGCCGCAGGACTAGAGATAACCGTGCCTGGCGAAATGGTTCCGCCAAGCACAGTTATCGTGATGTCCCTCTAGTTGGCCGCTTTCCAGCGGTCGTATGCAGCTTGATGGATGCTCACGTACTCTTCGATGTTCATCTTGTTAATCGTGCTGGTGTACTTCTCCCAGTTATCAAACGATTCTTGGCCAGTAATGAATTTGGCCTCCATCGAGTCCAGGTAGGTTTTCAAATCCGTAAAGATGGCATCGATGCGGTCCTGCTCCTCCGCACTAAAGTAGATGAGCGGGAACGGCACTTTACCGGATGGCGTCATTTTTTCTTCGGTTTCAGTAAAGCGATGCTGGTGACCAACATCATCCCAGCCCCGTTCGACTTCAGGCCGTACCCATTTCGGAGTAGCCGTTCCTACGTCAGGAGTCAGCGTGCCGCGGTATTCTTCGCTGTTCATACCGTTCTCGAGTGTCTTGTACTTGCGAAGCCCCTTCTCTTTGTCAGAGAATTCCCACAGATCTCCCTCAGGTCCGTAGTGGATGAAGACACTGCCTTCCAGGGAATACAAGGAATCGACCCATTTTATCGTGCGCACCGGATCCGGGTTTTTGCTTGTAATGGCAAACACGCCGCGGACGATACCGGTACCGATCGGATACATCTTCGTGCTGTTTTCCGGACTTGTTAAGACAGGCAGCACGGGATATTTCAAGTTATCCTCCGGATTTTGAACATTGAATGCCAGGAATGGACCTGCGTGGAGGAACATGCCCAGTTTGTCGGCTTTACCCTTCGCGCTCATCTCCGTGAAGCCTTCCGTAAACGTAGCTGGATCGATCAGCTTCTCCTTCCACAAGCGGTTCATGTACTGCAGATAAGCTTTGTAGTTATCCGACAGAGCGCCGAAGCTAACCTTGCCCGCATCATCTACAACGGATTCTCTGGCCAGCACTCCGAAGGCAGGCATAATTCCTGTACGGAACTCATTGGCTTTATCATGCGATCCGATCGGAATTTCATCGGATTGGCCATTCTTGTTGGCATCATTGTCCTTGAAGTTTTTCAGCAGCGTATACAGCTCGTCTGTTGTCTGTGGCAAATCCGTTACATTCAAGTTTTTCATCCAATCGCCATTCACCCAGATTGTCGATGTAACGGCGATAGACGCTTTATTAATGTTAGGAAGCGCGTAGATATGTCCGTCCGGCGTCGTAATTGATTGTTTGACGTCAGGCATTTCCTCGAACATCGCCTTAATGTTCGGGGCATGCTTCTCGATCAGTTCCTCGAGAGGAATGAGAACGCCCTGCGATCCATATTTCACTTCTTCACCAGCCGTCAGGTTGGCACCGAAGAACACATCAGGAACCTCGCCGCTTGCGAAGGCCAAATTCTTTTTCTCCTCATAGCCTTCAGCAGGAGGCGTGTCGAACGTAAATTTGATGTTCGTTTTTTTCTCCATCTCTTTAAAAAAGACCATTTCTTCCCAAGGGCCTTGGATCGGATGCTTAAAGCCCATCATTTTCATTGTAATCGGTTCGTTCGATACTTCCTGCTCTCCGTTGCCGCTATCCACTTTGTTCGTCTCGTTGTTAGCACCCTTATTCGTGTCATTGCCACCGTTGGAGCAGGCCGAAACGATAAGAGCCATAATCAGAACTAACGTAATCATCGAAAACCTTGCATTCAGCTTGTTAATCAACAGGTATTCCCCCTATAAAATGATTGCAATTTCTCGTTGTTCAAAAGTTCCATTACGGATGGGTGACAAACCCTGACCTTGCTTCGCATCCCCCCTTTATTTCATATCGCCGGCTACCCTTTGACGGAACCAATCATGACGCCTTTGACAAAGAAACGCTGCATGAACGGGTAAGCTGCGATCACCGGAAGCGTGGATACGATAATGACGGCGTATTTAACGATTTCTGCGATTCGAGCTTGCTCCGCCTGGGCTTTCGCCTCCGCTCCGCCCAGCATGGCCGAGTCGCTCATCTGATTAATGATCAGAATCTCCCTCAGGATGAGCTGAAGCGGGAACCAATCCCGATCCGATAAGAAGATCAGCGCACCGAAGTAACTATTCCAGTGCCCAACGCCGTAGAATAATCCCATTACCGCGATGATGGGAGCCGATAAAGGGAGAATAATCCGAACGAATAGCTTGCCATTCGAGCACCCGTCGATTTCGGCAGCCTCTTCCAGCTCCCTGGGAATCGTGCTCTGGAAAAAGGTTCGGGTGATAATAATATTCCAGACGGAGACGGCTCCTGGAAGAAGCAGCGCCCAAGGCGTATCGATCATTCCTAAATTCTTAATGAGCAGATAGTGAGGGATCAGCCCGCCGCTGAAGAACATCGTGAAGATAAACAGAACCATAATGTAATTGCGGCCTTCCAGATCCTTACGCGATAAAGCATAGGCACAAGGAATGGTCAGCACTAAATTAATGAGCGTACCCACGACGGTATAAAAAATGGTGTTGCGGTAACCGGTCCAGATGTCCATGTTGCGGAATACTCTCTCGTACCCTTCGAAGGTAATTCCCTTCGGGATCAGCCACATATCGCCATTGTTGACATACATCGGATCACTGATGGAAGCGCTTATTATATAAATCAACGGATAAAGTACGATGACCATTACGAGAAACATGACAATTGCATTGATGGTGATGAATAACTTGTCACCGGTGGATTCCCTTTTCATGAATGCTGTGCTCTCCCTTCCATTACCACAGGCTTGATTCGCTTTTCCGTTTCGCAATCCAATTGACTGCGACAAGAATAATGAGATTAATAACCGAGTTGAATAAGCCGACTGCGGCGGAGAAGCTGTATTGCGCCTGTCTCAGCCCGCTCCTGTATACATAGGTCGAAATGACATCCGACGAATCCATATTCAGCTGATTTTGCAGCAGCAAGATCTTCTCGAAGCCGACGTTCAGAATACCGCCGGTGCTCAGAATAAGGAGAATAATCATCGTTGGCGCAATACCAGGCAAATTGATATGCCAAATCCGCCGGACGCGCGATGCCCCGTCCATAATCGCCGCTTCATGCTGCTGCGGATCGATGCCGGCGAGGGCTGCCATATAAATAACCGTCCCCCACCCCATGTTCTGCCAAACATCCGAGAAGACGTACACGGTCTTGAACCAACTGGCTTCCGATAGGAAGGCAATCGGCTGCAATCCGAAGAAGACCATAAACCGGTTAATGATTCCCGTCTCCGGCGACAAGAAGGCAAGTATGATTCCCGCCATGACGACGACCGAAATAAAGTGCGGCGCATATGTAATCGTTTGCACGCTTTTCTTGAAAAATCCGTTGCGAAGCTCGTTCAAACCCAGTGCGAGCAGAATCGGAATCGGAAAGCCAACCAGAAGCGAATAAATGCTAATGCCGAGTGTATTCAGCATTAAATCCCAGAAGTAGTAAGAATCGAAGAATCGGATGAAGTGGTCGAACCCGACCCATTCACTGCCCCAGATGCCTTTCGTAGCAATGAAGTTTTTGAATGCGATCTGTACACCATAAATCGGAACATACGAGAACAGAACTACGGTAGCAAGCGCGGGCAGGATGAATAAATATAGCTGCCAATTCTTCCAAATCCGCTTGAAGGCTCTGCTTCTCTTTCCCAGCCGAAGGGGTGCATCCGTCGACGGTCTAATTGTGTCCATCATGTAGCTCCTCACTTTCCATTATTCAAGCATAATGAAGCATACGCATCATCCCAATAAAACAATATATCATTTGCAGCTCATTTATCGTATCAATAAGCCTTCAAAACCTTAGTAAAACGATTTTACTCAGATAAAGAGATATATCATGGGCGATTTAAGGTTATCTTACACACTCTCCTTTAACCTGTCAATATAATAATACAATATGACATATCGATTAGTTTTTTAATTCGCGTCTCTTTAATTCTACCTATAAAATGATTAAGTATTATGTATCATTATACATATACATTTGCGTGATGGGTGATTATCCAGTTGGATGGACAAAAGAAGCCTGGGAGCTTCGTGGTTATTGGACATAAGGTCCAATGCCGCAGGCTCCCAGGCCAGGTCTTCTTACTAGAGATAGGTATCGAGTAATATCGTTATCTATATATTGCGAATTCAATCCTCACGCACGATAAGCAGATCGATGTGCCTGGCGTTGTGCAGCAGACGGCGTGCAACATCATCGCGCCGCAGACGAAGCAGCAGCTGGCCTTTTCCACGGCTATGATTGCCGCTTTGCCCGATGATAAATTGCGTTGCCTTCAGGTTTCTTGCATGCGCCAGAAGCGTGTCCGCTACACGGCTCCCCTCCGGTACTGTAATGACCTCAAACAAGCCGCCCAGCCGCTCGGTCATCGTACGAAGCGCTTCGAGACTTCTCGCTTTCATTCCGCTCGGATCTGGAGAGCCGTCATCGGAATGGACGACATGCCAGGCCGCTTTAAGCCGATGCGCGATCCGAAACCCGCGCCGTACGAGTCTAAGTGCATGATCACTGGCCGTCACGCAGACGAAGATGACTTCTTGGCGGCGCAGCGGGCCGCGCAGCGCGCTCTTGCGGTCCCATGCCTCGAGCCGCTCATCTACATTATCGGCGATTTCCCGCAATGCAAGCTCACGCAAAGCAATCAGATTCCCGATTTTGAAAAAAGCCCCGAGCGCTTGCTCCACCTTCTCCTTGCCATAGATTTTCCCCTGCCGCATGCGCTGCTGCAGTATTTGGGGCGTGACGTCAATCAGCTCTACCTCTTCGGCCTGCTGCAAAACCCAGTCAGGTACGGTTTCCCGTACACGAACGCCGGTGAGCTGTTCCACCGCGTCATTCAAGCTTTCCAAGTGCTGAACATTAACCGTCGTCATGACCGTGATGCCTGCATCGAGGATGCGAAACACATCCTCGTATCTCTTCTTATTGAGGCTTCCCGGAATATTCGTATGTGCCAGCTCATCGACAAGAACGACCTCCGGATTACGGGCGATGATAGCATCCGTATCCATCTCTTCCAGCTTCGTACCGCGGTATTCGACTTGCTGGCGCGGGATAACGGGAAGATTGCCAAGCTGCTGCGCCGTTTCTTGACGGCCATGCGATTCGAGCAGGCCAACGACAACATCGATTCCTTTTGCCCGCAGCGCATTGCCTTCCTTCAGCATCCGATACGTCTTGCCAACACCTGGAGCAGCTCCAATATAGACCCGGAGCCGCCCACGCCGGATCGCAACGATCCGCTTCTCGACCTCTTCCTCGCTCAACCGCCGAAACCCGGCTCCGGCATTTCGTTCCTCACGCCTGGCAGGCATGATCCGCTCCCCTTCATGCTCCGCCCGATCAGCGATAAAGAACAAGTCCATATTCACTTTACCGCGCAGCAGGCCGAGCGTTATGGAGCCATAGAGCAGTTCCTCCCAGCGATTCTGCTTGGAATGTCCCAGAACAATGCGCGTCACGCCTTTCTTCAGGGAATAGCGCAATAAATCCGCAGGCATCCGCCGCCTCGACCGTAACCGGAGCTCTTGAAAATCCGCACCCAGCTTGCTTGCCAGCTTCGTTAACGATTTCTTGAACGCCGACTGAACCTTCGTCAACGGCATGCTTGGCTTCACGAACGTGACCGCCAATAAATCACCATTAAGCCGCTTGGCAATCTGCTGCCCCCGGCGCAGATGGATTGAGCCGTTCCAATGATACTGCGTTAATACAAGAATCCGCTCCGATGCGCCCGATGGACCAATCAACCCCAGCCGTTCGCGATGCTTCTCGAGCGTATCATTCACATCCTCAGCCACCAGCCGCAGCGTTAGCTCCCGCAGCACGCCAAGATTGCCGCGCGCGAATAGAGCAGGGTCGCTGAAGTCGCCAATAATTCCATCCTCTAGCCGTTGCAGCATCGTCTCCGGAGGTACATCGACAAGCTGTACCTCATCGGCAAGCTCCAGCGTATCGGCCGGTAGGATCTCATCGGCTACAATGCCCGTCAGCCTTTGCGCCAATATGTTCGCTCCTTCGAGCTCATAAACGTTGACAGTCGTCATCACACCGATGCCGTTGTTCAACAAATGTTTAATATCATCGAGACGAGTCGGAAATCGGGCTCCTGGTCGATTGCGGTGAGCAAGTCCATCGACGAGTACGAGCTCGGGGTTGCGTTCGAGAAGAAGGTCCATATTCAGGTCCTTCTGCTCCACGCCATCCTTCTCCCATCGAATGCTGGGCACCCGCTCCAAATCGGCTAGCTGAGCGACCGTTTCCGGCCGGCGCAGCGTGGATACCGCACAGATCACGACATCGATCCCCTGCTGCTTCAAGGTTTGCCCTTCTCCCAGCATGCGATAAGTCTTACCCGTACCGGTCATCGCCCCAATCCAAATTTTAAATCTTCCCCGGTGCAGCCGTGAAACCGACAACAGCAATTCCTCGGGCGTTTTTCGACGATATTGCAATTCCCGATCCACTCCCTCTTGTGCTCCATCATTCGTTGATTTTCGCTGCTCTTACCGCCTCTCCACTATCCCATGGATCAAGTTCGTATATGGAGGATTCGGACCCTTTGGGTCACTATCCCCTTGAATCAGTTCGTGTACGGGGTTCGCACCCTTTTGACCACTATCCCCTTGGGTCAGTTCGTGTACGCAGGGTTCGAGCCCTCCCTTTGGGCCACTATCCCCTTGAATCAGTTCGTGTACGGGGTTCGCACCCTTATGACCACTATCCCCATGGATCAGTTCGTGTACGCAGGGTTCACACCCTTTGGGCCACTATCCCCTTGGATCAGTTCGTGGACGCAGGGTTCGCACCCTTTGGGCCACTATCCCCTTGGATCAGTTCGAGTACGCAGGGTTCACACCCTTTGGGCCACTATCCCCTTGGATCAGTACGCATTCTTATTTCTATAGATGGCTGGTTAGATTGTAGATTCTTGAATCTGACCATCAGTGTTGTTGTCAAAGCTAGTAGTTGGTAAGCAGTCCTTAAGACAATTATTCACTGCTATCCACATCACTCTCTGAGCCATAGGGATAGTGGACATAAGCTAATTTAACCCCTAAACCTCACCTCATTACAGACCTAGTAGTTCTGATCGTTTTTCTGAGTCACAGGGATAGTGGACATAAGCTAAATTACCCCCCTTAACCTCACCTCATTGCAGACCTAGTAGCTCTGATCGTTTTTCTGAGTCACAGGGATAGTGGACGTAAGCCTGCATTTATCTTATGGCATTCTCACACAAACTATGGGAATCATGAACATATAATCTAAGGGATCGTGAGTTCGAAGCTGCCTCACCATCCCTTAGAAGGTTTTCAAATTACTTCACGTACTCTTTTAGCGCCAAGTTTAACTTAAGCACATTAACTCTTGGATCACCGAACACGCCGAGGTCGCGGCCTTCGGTATATTGGTCTACTAGTTTCGTTAATTGATCCGCAGACACCCCCGTCAGCTTGCTGATTCGCGGAATTTGTACGACTGCCGATTCGGGTGTAATATGCGGATCCAGCCCGGAACCGGAGTTTGTAAGCAGCGCGATCGGCACACGATCAACCGAAACATCGGGATTTGCCTTTTTCCACTCTTCGATTGATGCATGAACCCGTGCAAGCAAATCCGCATTAGACGGTCCATAATTGTTCGTACCCGATCCCTCCGCCTTATAGTCGATACTCGAAATACGGCCTTGGAAATAAGCAGGATCGGTAAATTGTTGACCGATCAACTCAGACCCCACTACCTGACCTTCTTGATTCTCCAGCAGGCTCCCATTGGCCTGATGCGGGAACAGAAGCTGTGCCGCTCCCGTACTTACAAGCGGATAGACCAAACCGCATAATATAATGAAGACTATGCCCGCCCGAGCTGCCACCGCCCAGACCGATCCGCTCCAGGCCGCACCGCCCCTGCTCCCGTTCACGTTCCCGCTTCCCATCTCTGAAACTTGCTTCATCTTTCTTGCCTCCTGTCAGCAGCAGCAACGACCCCATTCTTAGAAAGGCCTCGCCGACCACTTTTACTTATTTCTTTATATCCACAAATGGACAATCATATCGATTAGTTTAATCCCAATGAACGGCGCGATAACTCCACCCAGCCCATACACGACCAAATTTCGGCTGAGCAGCTTCGCCGAGCTCATCGGTTTGTACGCTACGCCCTTCATGGCAAGCGGAATGAGCAGCGGAATGATAATCGCATTGAATAGGAGCGCCGACAATATCGCGGAGAAGGGGGACCCGAGCTGCATAACGTTCAGAACACTCATCTCCGGAATCGCCAGCAGGAAAATCGCCGGAATAATCGCAAAATATTTGGCCACATCGTTCGCAATACTAAAGGTTGTCAAAGCTCCTCGTGTCATGAGCAGCTGCTTGCCGATGGCGACGACCTCGATAATCTTGGATGGATCGGAATCGAGATCAACCATATTTGCCGCTTCCTTAGCCGCGACCGTACCGCTGTTCATCGCAAGTCCAACGTCGGCCTGCGCGAGCGCAGGTGCGTCATTCGTACCGTCGCCCGTCATCGCGACCAGCTTGCCTTGCGCTTGCTCCCGCTTGATGACGGCAATTTTATCCTCCGGCTTGCTCTCTGCGATGAAATCATCGACACCTGCTTCTTTGGCTATCGTGGCAGCCGTCAGCGGATTATCGCCGGTACACATGATTGTACGGATCCCCATCCTGCGGAGCTGCTCGAAGCGTTCCTTCATCCCCGGTTTCACCGTGTCCTTCAAATAGATAAGCCCATAAATCCGGGTATCTACCGCCACCGCCAAAGGCGTGCCTCCCGCCGATGCGATACGCTCCGTCTCCGCATCTAACTCGCTTGGCACTTGGCCGCCTTGCGCGACGATCCACTGCTTCACCGCATCGACCGCCCCCTTACGTACCAACCGGCCGTTTGTCAGGTCAACACCGCTCATTCGGGTTTCGGCTTTAAATTCGATGAACGTGCCTCCTTCAGCAAGTGCTGTGTCATAGGCGGTGCCTTGTTTCTTCAGGAGCTCCAGCACCGAGCGCCCTTCCGGCGTTTCATCTTGAACGGAGCTGATCGCCGACCACGCTGCGACCTCCGCTAACGATGCACCGCCGACCGGTACGAATTCACTGGCCATCCGATTCCCAAACGTGATTGTACCGGTCTTATCAAGAATCATCGTGTTTATATCGCCTGCCGCCTCAACGGCTTTCCCCGACATCGCCAATACATTGAACTGCGTCACACGATCCATCCCCGCTATCCCGATAGCAGACAATAAACCGCCGATTGTTGTAGGTATCAAGCAGACGAGCAGGGCGATCAGGACGGGGATTTCCAAATCGACCCCGACATACTTCGCGATGGGCGCCAACGTAACCACGACAATAAGGAAAATGAGCGTCAAACTTATGAGAAGTGTATTTAACGCGATCTCATTAGGCGTCTTCTGCCTCTTAGCGCCTTCAACGAGGGATATCATCCGGTCAATGAATGATTCGCCCGGGTCGTTTGTAATGCGGATCACAATTCGATCGCTTACGACCCGTGTACCGCCGGTGACGGAACTAAAGTCTCCTCCGGCCTCTTTAATGACGGGTGCCGATTCACCCGTAATGGCCGATTCGTCAACCGAAGCAAGTCCTTCGATCACCTCGCCATCGCCAGGAATCATCTCACCCTGTTCTACGATGACGGAGTCACCTTTGCGCAGCGTAGATGCCTGTACGACGACCACCTCACCGTTGACTAGCTTGCTCGCAACCACTTCCCGCTTTGTCTTCTTGAGCGAGTCTGCCTGCGCTTTACCTCTGCCCTCGGCGAGCGCTTCGGCAAAGTTTGCAAACAGTACGGTTATGAGCAAGATCAGGAACACCGTCAGATTGAATCCGAACCGCTCCTCCGCATCGAACCAGCTGGGGAACAGCGTCAGCAGCAGCACGACGACCGTTCCGATTTCGACAATGAACATGACCGGGTTCTTGATCATTGCAGCCGGGCTTAGCTTCATGACACTATCGATTGCAGCCTGCTTGACAATGTCACCCGTCAGCAGCTTTTTGCGTTGTTGTCGTTGTTGTTTCATTTTCTCTTCCCCTCGCTTATCGAAGCGTTAAATATTCGGCTACCGGTCCGAGCGCGATGACCGGGAGAAATGTTAGTGCGCCAATTAACAGCACAGTACCGACCAAAATACCCGTGAACAACGCGTTATCCGTCCGGAAGGTCCCGATTGTTTCGGGCACATGCGTTTTGCGGACCAATGATCCGGCAACGGCCAGCATCGCGATCATGGAGATATACCGTCCGAAGAACATGACCAGACCGGTCGTGATGTTCCAGAATGGCGTGTTATCCGCGAGCCCTTCAAACCCGGACCCGTTGTTCGCAGCTGACGAGGTATATTCATACAGCACCTGCGTAATGCCATGAAAGTTTGGATTCGATATCGAGCCCTTCCCAAGCTCGGTCATGAAGGCAATAGCTGTCGGAGCCAGAATGATGAGCGGATGCGCCAGGATCGCGATCGCAATGAGCTTCATCTCCCGGGGCTCGATCTTACGGCCCAGAAACTCAGGTGTCCGCCCGACCATCAGTCCGCATAGGAATACACCGAGCATCGCGTACATGAGCATATTCATTAATCCGACGCCTTTGCCCCCGAATACACAGTTCAGCATCATCTGCGCCAACGGTGCAATCCCGCCAAGCGGTGTCAGCGTATCATGCATGTTATTGACGCTGCCTGTTGTTGCCGCTGTCGTGACCGCCGTAAACAAGGCCGATTGAGCGATGCCGAAGCGAACCTCCTTGCCTTCCATGCTTCCTTGTGAAACATCGATTCCAATGGCGTTCATTGCTGGGCTTCCTGCTTTTTCCGAGAAGTAAGTCAAGGAGACGAACACCAGGAATAGCGCCATCATGGCGGAAAAAATGACCCAGCCTTGCTTGCGATTCCGTGCGAACCGCCCGAACATATAAGGCAGCGATGCGGGAAGTGCCCACATCATGAGGATTTCCAGTACATTCGTGATACCGCTTGGATTCTCGAACGGGTGAGCCGAGTTGACACCGAAGAACCCGCCCCCGTTCGTACCGATATGCTTGATCGTCTCAAGCGATGCTACCGGCCCCATCGGGATATGCTGCGTCACGCCCTGCAGCGTCGTGACCACGAGGGTCGGATCCAGCGTTTGCGGGACTTGCAGTGCAACAAGAACGAGCGTCATCAGGAATGAGATCGGCAGAAAGATACGTACATGCCCTTTAACAAAGTCTTCAAAAAAGTTGCCGATCGTACGCCCTTTACTCGTAATCCCTCTTACAAAAGCAACGGCGACAGAGAATCCTGTTGCGGCAGAGGTGAACATCATCATCGTTATGACCGCCATCTGGGTTAGATAAGTGACGCCCGATTCTCCACTATAATGCTGGAGATTCGTGTTGGTCATGAAGCTGATGATCGTATTAAAGCTAAGGGTCGATTCCATATTGGCGTTCCCGCTTGGATTAAGCAGCAATCCACCCTGGATCCGCAGCAGCACATAACCGATCGCGACAAGCACAACGTTCGCAGCGATGACGCTAAGCGCATACGTCTTCCAGGTCATTCCCTCCCGCTTCTTCAGCCCGATTAACGCATAAATGATCCGTTCAACTCTGCTGAATATGCGGTCCGTCCAATTCGATTCATTCGAGAACACATGATAGACATACGTGCCCAGCGGCTTCACTAACAGCCCAAGGACAGCGATGACGATTACAATTTGCAAGATATCCATAAATCAACCAGCCTCCTAGAACTTCTCCGGGTGAATCAGTGCGTAAACCAAATACATAAATACGAGCCCTGCAATAATTGCCGTTAGAATCATGTTTCGTTCCCTCCCGCATCCTCAACCACGCTGCTGCACCAGATGACAAAACCAGCTGCGAGGCCGAATCCCGCTGCCAGCATGACAATCATCCAAACATCGGTCATTCTTACACCATTCCTTTCGATCCCTTTTATTCAATTTCCATCCATAGTAAGGCACAAAAAAGAAGCCAGCGGGCATGAGGAACATGACCCGTGGCTTCTAAAATCCATAGCAAGAGTAGACTCGGCATTGCACCTAGAAAGGCACAGCAAAATCATCTCGAGCTATGACAGCACGTGTTAATGTTGCCTCTCCCTATACGCTTACGAGGTTAGCTGTCGGATTCGGGCGTGAGAGTCGCCCTACTCGGTTCAGTCTTCTGACCCAAGATTCACCCCATGGCTGCTGCATACGCATCGCACTGCATGCTGCCGTTGGTTCCCCCGCTCCTTCATAAGATCTGAAGGACTCAGCGATAAAGACGGTTAATTCATTGCGTTTCACATATTGAATCTACAATCGAGTTCGAATCATTCTCCTGCTCGGAGGCCTCCGATTTGGTAAGAACAAGAAGATCGATGAATTGAATCTTACTCCTGCTTCGATAGCCTGTAAAGCGAGCCCGCAGCTGAAAATACCACCATTCCAGCCAGCTTTCGCTTGCATACAACGCTTACATCTCTATAGATATCCTTCATGCTCACTGATTCTCGCTCAATCTCGTCTTTTCATAAATAGCAGCAAAAGTACAGCTGTCGAGCAGTATCCGGAAATCACAAAGAAGCGGCGAAATGAATCACCGCTTCTTATTAACGAATATGCAAATCGAATGAGTCCATACCAGCTGGGTCCGCAGGGCAGCGTGTACATTAATCTCGCCGATCCGGAGGAAGCGCAATGGCCAGGAGTCCGATGAGCGGCAGGAAGCTCGACCAGGTCAGTACCCGGTCAAGACCCCATATGTCACCTGCTTCTCCAATTATGACCGCTCCTATTGCACCCATTCCGAAGGCCAGCCCTGTAATAAGTCCCGAAGCCATACCTACCTTACCCGGAAGAAGTTCCTGCGCATAGACGACACTTACGGAGAAACCCGATAACAATACGACTCCCAAGATGAAGATGACGGGATAAATCAAGGCGGAAGGCAAATAAGGGAGTAATAATGCGAATGGAGCAGCACCGCCGATGGAGATCAGGATCATCCGCTTACGACCGAATCGATCCGCCAGAATGCCCCCGAGAAAGGTGCCGAGCACTCCGGCTGCCATAAACAGAAAGATCGGTACCTGGGCCGCCTTGAGCGAGTAGCCCCGAAAATCCTCTAAGTAGATTTGATAATACGTCGAGATCCCTGTCGTATACCATGACCTTGCAAACACCAGCAAGACAAGCAGAAATAGAGCAAACCCCACATTCCGGCGCACCTGACTCGTATCCGCAGGGCCTGCTGCCGATTTCACGGGACGCTTCACCGGCTTGCCGTGAACCGCAAGCTGGGTACGATACCAAGGAACGACGCGCAGCAGAATAATAATAGCTGCCGCAGCGAGCAGCGTTCCCCATACCGCACCAGACTGGCCTAACGGTACGAAAATGAAGATCGTCATAAGCGGCGCCAGCGAGCTCCCCGCGTTGCCTCCAACCTGGTAGATCGACTGAGCCAGACCGCGCCGCCCGCCGGCAGCGAAGTAAACGACACGCGAGCCTTCCGGATGGAAGATGGCCGACCCCAAGCCGACAAACATAACCGCTAGCATGAGTGTCCAGAACCCGGGTGAATAAGCGAGCCCGGCTACCCCGATCAGACTAAGCACCATTCCGAGGGGCAGCATCCACGGCGCGGGCCGCTTGTCAGATAAGAAGCCGACGACCGGCTGCATGACCGAGGATGTCATATTCAAGGCGAACGCAACCCAGCCAATTTGCCCAAGAGACAGGTCGAGCGAGGTCCGGACAACGGGAAACATCGCTGTTACTATCGCCTGCATGGTGTCATTCAGCATGTGAACGGAACTGATTGCAAATAAAATGGCATAGACGGTGCCGGTTTGAACTGCAGCCGCTCGCGTTGAAGCACCTGTTGCCATGCCTCCACACCCTTCACTGTAAATTATACAAGCAACATTAGCACACATGCGTATAGGTGACAATCACTAATAAGGGAGTTTCAGGCTGTCTACGGAGGAGAATTCACCTATAATTGGAAATGTAAACGTTGACACTATCCTTGTCCGCCTTTATTCTTGGATTAAGAGAGATAGTAGAACATATGGAATATAAAGGCAGCAATAGAGGAGGAACATTGTACCGATGGTTCAAGTAATACGCAAGCGAATGCTCGTTAGGCGCATGGCGTCGGCTGCACTCGTCCTGTCGCTCATGTCAGGCTGCTCGCTACTGCCAGAGGAAGAGGATTCACTCCAGCCCCCTACTCTGCAAAAGGTTCAGAAGCAGTATGAAATCGTCGACGTGAAACGCGGTAACATTGAACGATTTATTACCTCTACAGCAACAGCGACATCAGGCAGCAATACCCCTGTCTCGTTCCCGGAAACCGGAGGCCGTCTCAAAAATATATTCGTGCAGGTTGGCGATTTGGTGAAAGCCGGTCAACCGATCGCTGAGCTCGATACCGGCGATTTACCTGTGCGCATCAAGCTGCAGAAGCTCAATGTGGAGAAAAGGAATCTTCAGTTATTCAACGCCACCACAACGGAGATGAGTACAGATGACATCAGGCTCCGGGAGCTTGATTTGAAGGGTGAACAACTCATCCTCAACTCCTTGGAGAAGGAGTATAACAAGGCGCTGCTATTTGCACCCATGGACGGTGTCGTTACCTACGTGGACAGCTTGCGAACCGGGGACGGTGTTGAAGCCAACCGCACGGTCGCGGTTATTGCGGACCCGAATGACGTCGATTTAGTCTATGAAGCAACGGAAGCCAAATCGCTGGTAGGCGCGAAGGTGGACATGGACGTCGAAGTGACGATCAAGAAGAAGACCTATAAAGGTAAAGTATTGCAAACACCACAAACTGCGCCCAAGAGCGATGTTGAAAGTATCATCAGACGCAACAGCAAATCGCTTATCATCGGTGTCCCTTCGGTGACCAATCTTCCTCTAAGAATTGGCGAGTATGCGGACTTTAAGATCTTTATGGAGAAGCGGGAGAACGTCATCGTCATTCCGCGGAATGCGCTGCGCAATTACCTGGGACGCAACTACGTTCAGGTAATGGAGAACGATCGCGTGAAGGAAATCGATGTCGAGACCGGTCTGACCACGCAGCGGGAGGTTGAAGTGGTCAAAGGGCTGGAGGTTGGGCAGAAGGTCATCCTCAACACGTGATCTGCCGCGCACAAGAAGAAGCAAGCCGCTTTCACATTGCGGCTTGCTTCTTTGTCTTCCAGATTCAATCCCGGAAGCTATCCCTTCGCGAGCTTTCTAAGCGAGTACACGGCAATGAGCGCCAGAGGAAAAACCATGCTGAACGTCAAATCCATAAAAGGCCAATATTTTTTTATGGCGTCGCTGTAATAAATCTCACTCGGCGATATGGCATAGGCTGTTCCAAACAGGACAATTCCCAGCGGCAACGTCAAAGCGCGATTGTCCCGAAGCTTGAATAGCTGTGTGGTGCCCGCATTCAATGCATAAAAATAGATCGTGCATTTGAAATAGGTCGATATAATCCAAATGACCGCAAACATGGCCTCCACCCGCTCTAAAAACTGGCCGATGTTGATTTTCTTGGCAAGGGCGTAGGCCGGGTAATATTGATGTGCCGTGATATACTGTCCCAGAACGAGTATGGTTCCGAAAATCACGGCCAGAATCGAAAAGCCTCCAAAAAGCGCGGCTAACAAAAAATCCCTGGATAAGTGCTTGCCCGGTCTTACGCTCGGAAGCACCATGGCCAAAGCAATGAGCTCTGAGAAGGAGAAAGCCGCAAGATAAATCGAGCCCTGTATTGGGGGGATGATTCCCTCACCGAGATAAGGCTTTAAATGAATCAGCTTAACCTCAGGGAGATTCAAGATGATCAGAGCCGCAAAAAAAAGGATGAACATCGGGAGGAATATTTCACCTGTCCGGGCAATCGGCTCTAATCCGCTTCTTACACTGCTCACCAAGATCAGGAGCAATAGCGCGTGAATGCTCCATATCGGTGTTTCGGGCATCATCTGAGTTGTCATGAAATTGCCGACTTCCCTAATGATGGCGGTAGTCATTAATAAGTAATACAACAAAAACAACAGGGAAACGGGCCAGCCGATCCACTTGCCAAGCACCTTCAAATTGAGCTCGATCTGGCTTGCCCTCGGATTGAGCCGGTATTGGGACAGGATGATATAGGCAATAAGCATTCCCGCTGCAATACCGATGATACCCGATATCCAAGCATCTTGTTTAGAGGTAGCTGCAATCACGGACGGCAATACCAGAACAGAATCGCCAATGGTTAGAAAGATGACGAGTACCGCCATTTGCTGGATACTGATTTTTACGTTATCGAGCATACGCCCCCGCCATCCTCTCACGATTATTTTCGGAAAAACCAGATGCTCAGCGGCTGATAGATGTAGCGCAGTACGATCAGCGGACTGGGAACCTTGATGAGCTTCGTCGTGACGATACCCAGTATGAATCCGGCGAGCAGCAGGAACGAGATAAAAACCGCTTCCTTAACATGACGCTTGCGCAGCAGCCGCGGTACCTCATACGCCGAAACAGCCAGAACAAAGAGGGAGAAGAGGATTGTTTCCGCCATGGCGCATCATTCCCTTACATCGCCCAATATGGAATTGGTCACAGTCCCCGTACCTTGAATACGAGCGTCCACGCTGATGTTCACCTTCAGCCGGGAAAACCGCTCCTCCCAATCCGGCTTGAGTTTCTTCCATGCTTTAGGATTCGAACGGTAGATGGCTTCTCCAAATCCAAAGGCATCGACCTTGAACTTTTTCTGCACCACCTCAACTGATTTTCTCATCAGCATCGTCAACTTCTTTTCCTCCTCATCCTCAAGCCATTCAATCGTCTTCACGTCTTCGACGTTGATATCGCACTCCACATCAGCAATATTCCCCAGCGTTTTCATCTTAACCTCGATGACCGGTTCTCCGTTCTTCACGTTTCCCTTCACTTCGGTATCGAAATAGATCCCCTCCAAATCGAGATAACCACCATCCGGGCAGGACACATGGCCGACGGTGCTTTTGACATTCCCCATAATGTAGTTGTAGCCTTTGCTCTCCTCTTCGTTAAGCCATCCGATTAACCGGTCCTCCCTAAACACGGCCAGCTTCGAAAACTTTAACTGGGTAGCAGGATCAATGGACTCCACGTTGGACTGCTTCTCGCCCTTCTCCTGATCCCCGATGATTCGAATGCCGGTCAAGACCGGGTTTCTTCCTTCCGATACCAATTGTTCGATTAACTGATCCATTGTGAAGGGGTTCGTAACCGCCCACGCTTTGGAGGAGGTATCAAGCGACTTATACAGCTTAGTGGCAGGTATGTCTTCAAGGGGAGTCAAGATTTTGAGTACATTCTTGGCCTCCGTCCCATTCGCGACCATAATGTAAAAGTCGGTTCTAAGCTCCGTGTCCCGCCACAGAAGATCGAGCACCTTCGCAATCCCATCTCTTGCCAGCGATTCCCCCAAGACGAGTACGCGGATATGACTGGCATATATTTTGCGCGGACTCGTCGTCGTCAGCTTGCGGTACGCTTCGAATATAGTCGGCGCTGTTGCATGATACATGGTAACCGGGACTCGCTTGGAGCCGCCTTTCGATTTGGAGGCTACCTCCGCTGGATCGACAACCTGAACGGCAACTTGATATTGTCCGTCCTTCTTGTCGATCGCCGTACCAAGCTGTATACCCAACGTATTCAATTCGCGGCGATTCCAACATCCGGATAGAAGACCACAGACGAGCAGACATGCCATTGTGGTGAGAAAGATGCGAATGATAGACTACTCCCCCTTGCTTGCCGCAGGTTTTTTTCGCTGCCTCCGCGGATTCTCATGATTCATCAGACTAGGACGCATGATCATTCTCGACCAGGGCAGACGGAATAATGTATCCTTCTGATCGCTCATTACGAAAGGCCCGAACGGCAGCATATATGGAACGCCAAACGAACGAAGCGTGCATAAATGCACAACCATTCCTATGATGCCAATCAGCATGCCGTACATGCCGAAGGAGGCAGATAACCCCATGAGCACGAAACGGATCATCCTTACCGTAATGGACATATTCGCGGTGGGGATCACATAACTGGCAATCGCTGTAATGGAAACGATAATGACCATCGCCGCCGATACAATACCCGCATCAACCGCTGCTTGCCCGATGACCAGCGTACCGACGATCGATACGGCTTGACCAACCGTACGCGGCATTCTGACCCCCGCTTCCCGCAATATTTCATAGGTTACTTCCATCAGCAGCGCTTCAATGAAAGCCGGGAACGGCACCCCTTCCCGTTGGGCGGCCAAATTGATTAACAGCCCTGTTGGGAGCATCTCCTGATGAAAGGTCGAGACCGCAATATAAAAAGACGGTGCCAGCATGGCAATGAAGAAGCTTATAAACCGGATTACCCGCAGCAGCGTACCGATATCGGCACGCTGATAATAGTCCTCCACCGATTGAAAGAAATGGACGAATAAACCGGGCACCGTCAGGACGAAGGGGGTGCCATCAACAACAATCGCCACCCTTCCTTCCAGCAGAGCTGCCGCGACCGCATCGGGCCGCTCCGAATTGTTCAACGTCGGGAACGGGGTTATCGTCCGGTCTTGTATTAATTCCTCGATATAACCGCTCTCCAGAATTCCATCAATATCAATCCGGTCCAGACGCTGGCGAACTTCTTGAACGATCTTGTCATCCGCCACATTGCGCAAATACATGATTCCTACCTGTGTCTTCGTCACTTTGCCGATTAGTCTGGATTCAATCCATAGGTTCGGGTCTTTGATTCTGCGGCGGATTAGAACGACATTCTTACGATAGTTCTCCGTGAAGGCTTCCATCGGGCCGCGAATAACCGATTGGGTGATCGGCTCGCCTACCGGCCGCTCCTCAATGCCGAAGACATCGATTCGCAGCGCCGAGGCCGATCCATCCAGCAGAAGGACAGCGTCTCCGGAGAACATGGAATTGAATAACAGGGCCGGCTGGTCCACGACGCTCACATTAGCGGCTGAGAGCACATGGTCTTTGAGCGCATGCAGCGCGTCAATTCCTGGTGACGGCTCAAAAGGAACATCGTCTTTTCTCAAGGAGAGCAAGGGCTCGACGATCATTTCATGCATTTGGGTCGCGTCCACCATTCCATCGATGAAGAGCAGGGCTGCCCGCCATTGATCCCCCCATTTGAAGCCCTTCACGATGAGATCCGGACTGCCGCCCAGCGCGCTTTGAATCATGGCAATATTATCATCAAGACAAGGAAGCAAGTGTACGTCCGTATCCGAATTCACTGCGTTTGTGCTCATTGGTTCTCCTTTTAATACGCCGGACAAGGGTGTGAAATTATGGTTCGTTTAGTGTGGCCTAAAAAAAGGATTTCATTCTAATCGCTGACCGGCACCGGGATGCCAAGCAAGCTCTTATGCATCCATATGGCTGCCTGCGCCCCATCCCCCATTGCAATCGTAACCTGTTCGGAATGCGCCACAACGTCACCCGCGCTCCAGACGTTCGTGACTTGGGTCATTTTAGTACGAGGATCTACCCGAATATGTTTGTTGTCCATGAGATGGATACCCAGCTGGTGTGCCAGCTCCGATCGAACTTGATTGCCGCCAAAAGCGACGAAGCCCCTATCCGCTGTAATCCGTCTGCCGCTCTTCAGCACAACTCCGCGAAGGTTCCCTTCCACCTCCTCCAGGCAGGAGACCGGTTCAGGGATATACTCGATTCCAACAGATGACAACTGGTCGCGCTGCGCATCATTAATGTCGGCAGCCTCATGATTAATATAGATCAGATCACGAGACCAATAAGCAAGCGTGAACGCCATGTCCGCGCCGACCGGACCCGAGCCAAGAATGACCGTTCTCTTGCCGGTTATTTCATAACCGTCACAGTCCGGGCAGACGAAGATGCTGCGCCCGAGACAGGGCAGCAGTCCAGGCAGATCAGGAAGCCGATCCACGATCCCGGTTGACAGCAGCAGCCGGTCCGCCAGAATGCGCGCGCCGCCGTCCGTCGTCAGTTGAAAGAAGTCTCCTGTCTGTTCCGCACGCTCCACTCTGGCCTGTAAGAACGAAACACCCAGCTTCTCGGCTTGTCTTCGTCCCCGCTCCCGCAGCTCCATGCCGCTTATCCCGTCTGGCCATCCCAGTATGTTGTTATAGTTGCGGCATATGACGGAGCGCCCGTCATTGGCATCGATCACCAATACGCTCCGCTTATATCTGCCCAGCTGAACAGCTGCCTGCAGGCCAGCAATTCCTCCGCCAACGATTACACAATCCATCTTCATGACATCCTTCACCCTTCCGCTGTGGACTACTTCTCTACAAGCTTCATTATGCCGGACGGGTAAGGACCTTAAACTTGGACCTTTTGACTTTACCAACATGGACCAATTAGGTGTATGATAGAATGACCGATTTCAACCGATACAACCATAGGAAAGCATTAGACAACAGTACGTTAGTCTCAGCATGAGGATGTGATACGAATGGGGTTTTCGTGGAAACGAAATTTAATCGTGTTATGGACGGGCGTTTTCTTTTGCAGCACCGCTTATTCGATTTCAATTCCGTTCATCCCTATCTTTCTTAACACGGAGCTCGGCATTAACAGCCACTTGGAGTTATGGTCCGGATTCGCATTCGGCATAACGTTTCTAGCGAGTGCACTCATCTCCCCTTTCTGGGGATCGCTGGCCGATAAGTATGGCCGTAAGCCGATGCTTATTCGTTCGGGCTTCAGTCTTGCCGTTCTATATGCGCTTACCTTCTTCATTCATGACCCATACCTGTTCCTGCTGCTCCGAATCTTTCAAGGGCTGCTGGCAGGCTACGTGCCCGCGGCAATCGCGCTTGTGGCGACCAATACGCCGGAGGAGAAGACGGGCTATGCGCTGGGTATCATGGCGACGGCCGGTGCGACCGGAGGGATCTTGGGTCCGCTGGTTGGCGGTGTCGTGAGCCATTACTGGGGAAATCGCGAGGCGTTTCTGTTCTCGGGTGGTGTGGTGCTCGTTGCGGCTCTTATTGCTACCCTATTTGCGAAAGAAACGAATTTCAACCGCTCAGCCTCGCGCCCTTCGATACGCGATGACTTAAAGCAGGCATTATCCAATCGGATATTCGTCACCATATTAAGTGTGGCCGCGCTCGGAACTTTCTCCGTCATGATTCTGGAGCCGCTCTTAACGGTTTACATTCTGAAGCTGGGCGTGGAACAAGGGGATGCTTCTCTCAAATCGGGGATTATCTTCTCGGCGGTCGGGATTGCCACGCTGCTCGCCGCTCCCCGATGGGGAAAGGTCGGCAGCCGAATCGGCTTCTCCAACGTGCTCTTTATCGGCCTGCTCGGAGGCGGTATCGGGAATATTCTGCAATTCTTCGTCGGTCATTACGTCGAATTCGGAATACTCCGTTTCGTGTACGGCTTGTTCTTCGCAGCCGTTTATCCATCGATCAACGCCATGATCGTCAAGGTGACCGAGCCCGCCTTCCGCGGCCGCGCCTTCAGCCTGAACCAATCCGGCACCCAGCTCGCGACCATGCTCGGTCCCATGATCGGCGGTGTGCTCGGCGGATGGATTCCAATCCGCTGGGTATTCATCATCAATGGATCCATGCTGATCATCGCGGCACTGCTGCTAAAGAAGCAGCGGCTTGAGGACGCCGTTCAGAAGCAGCATGCTCAGCCTGTATAAAATGAACCTATTATTTAGTACAACTCGCTGCGCAGGCAGAATGTTCTTACGCAACCGCTACCGCTTCTCCAGAATCATTCTTCCTGCTCCACTGTTTGTACCTTTCTCAGGAACTTATAAAGTTAGCGAATAACAAAGACACCTTCTACTTTTCACGCAGAAGGTGTCTTCGTATTCATCATCATTCTTTTTGAAGGTCGTTCACTCGAATCGTAACGCTTCGATCGGTTTCAAGTTCGAGGCCTTGTTGGCTGGGAACAAGCCGAATACGACGCCAATGAAGACGGAGAAGCCAAAGGCGAGTACCATGATCGGAATCGACAGTGACACCCCCATGTTCAATGCCTTCGAGGCAACCTGGGCAATACCGATTCCCAGGCCGACGCCAAGCAGACCGCCCAGCCCGCTAAGGGCAATGGATTCGATCAAGAACTGGATCATGATATCCTTTTTCTTCGCCCCGATCGCTTTGCGAATGCCGATCTCCCGCGTGCGTTCCGTTACAGAGACAAGCATAATATTCATAATACCGATCCCGCCTACGAGCAGCGATATCGCCGCGATTCCTCCGAGCGCAAGCGAGAGGGTGGAAGATATGCTGCTGAACGAATCCAGCACATCCTGTTGGTTAAACACCCGGTAGCTGTTCTCGTTGCCCCGGAAGGTTTTGGTCAGCCCTGCCTCCAACTCGGCCACAACCGCGTCCATCTGTTCCGGTTCCTTGACCTGCACATAGATCGTCTTAACCCCCTTGGACTTAAACAGTCTCTCAGAGGAGGTGATCGGAATAATGACGACATCGTCGTTCGAGCCGCTGAGGGAGTCTCCCTTCTCCGCCAGCAATCCAACCACTTTATAGCGAATGCCGTTAATGAGAACGGTCTGTCCAACCGGATTCTCCCCCGCGAACAATTCCTCTGCGGTGCTCGATCCGATCAGTGCAATTTTCTGATAATAATCCATATCGATCTGGGAGACAAACCGGCCGGCTGCAAGCTGATAGTCCCGTACGTCCGCGTAATCCGGTGTCGTCCCGACCACACTGACACTGATGCTGGTGGTGCCGAACTTCACGTTCCCGTTCTGCGTATTGGCGGGTGCGGAATACTCAACTCCCTCTATATTTGCCAGCTCTTCCGCTTCCTTATAGCTAATCGTCGTCGTGGATCCGCGTCCCGTTATATTGACGGTCAACAGATTGGTGCCAAGACTCGCAACCTGATCCGTAACGGCCTTCGTCGCGCCTTGTCCGAGGGATACCAGCGCGATGACCGCCGTTACGCCAATAATGATGCCAAGCATCGTCAGCAGGGATCTCATTTTGTTGCCTAGAATGCTTTTTACCGCCATTTTAAGGGCTTGCCCGACGTTCACGCATCTCACCGCCTTCCTCGCTGATGCGTCCATCTTGAATCCGGATGAAGCGGCCGGCCTGCTGCGATATCGACAAGTCATGCGTGATCAGGACAATCGTATGCCCCTGCTTGTTCAGCTGCTTCATAAGCCCCATCACTTCAACGCCGGTGCGGGTATCCAGCGCGCCCGTCGGTTCATCCGCGAGCAGTATCGGAGGATTGCCCGCAAGTGCTCTGGCAATAGCGACACGCTGCTGCTGACCGCCGGACAGCTCGCTTGGCTTATGATGAACCCGGTCTTCAAGCCCGACCTTGCTGAGCGCTTCTACAGCCTGTTCCTTGCGCAGCTTGGCCGGTACACCGCGGTAGATAAGAGGCAGCTCCACATTCTCGAGCGCGGAGAGCTTACTTAGCAGATTGAATCCTTGAAAAATAAAGCCGATTTTACGATTCCGGATCTCGGCCAGCTTATTTTCCTTCAGCCGGCTCACTTCCTCGCTATCTAGCCAATAACTGCCCGTCGTCGGCGAATCCAGGCAGCCGATCACGTTCATCAGCGTTGACTTCCCTGAACCCGAGGGGCCGATGATGGCGACAAAATCGCCATGGTTAACGCGAATCGAAATATCGCTCAGCGCATGGACTGTTTCGCCGCCGAGTTTATACTGCTTCGACAGCTGCTCAATTCGGATTAACGGTTCACGATTCGTTTGTTTCGCGTCCATCTACCGTCCTCCTCCGCCTCCGGTTTGACCAGCACCCGCACGGGTGCCGCCAGTACCGCCGGAGCGGGCACCACCGCCCTCGAAGCCGCCCCCCGGGAACCCGCCTCCACCGCCAATTCCGCCCATACCGCCGAGGCCGGATAATCCCCCCTGCGGCTGCTGGCTGGTGCTCGAGCTGGTCACGACAGTAGGCATAATAACCAAGTCACCTTCCTTCAAACCGGACACGACTTCGATGTAGTCCTCATTATGAATGCCGACCTCGATTTGCTGCGGCGTTCCTGAACCGAAACGACCTGCGCCTCTACTCGAAGACCCTGGAGCCGTACCGCTGCGCTGCGATCCCATCTGGCCGCTCGGCTGATCGCCGCCTTGCCTTCCAGCTCTGCTGCCTTGCTGATCGTCAGGCGGCGTGCTTGGCTGACTGCCAGCCGCGCCATTCGATTGACCACCCGCATCACCGTCAGGAGCGCTTCCTGCTTGTCCGCCCGTTTGACCGGCTGCTTGATCGCCTGTGTTCGAGGTGCCCGCCGGGAGAAGGACGATGTAACGATTTCCCAGTGACTGGACGGCATCGATCGGCAGGATCAATGTATTTTCTTTCTTCTCGATCGAAATGCTTGCTTCCGCCGACATGCCTGCCTTCACATCCTTGGATGCTTCCACACCAATGGTCACATCGAACGTGGCAACCCCGTTGCTCGCCGTACCTTCATCCGCAATAGCGGTTACTTTCCCTTGGAAGGTCTGCCCCGTCAGCGCCTCGACCGAGATGACGGCCGATTGGCCCACCTTTACCTGTGGAATGTCGAGCTCATCGATGCTGACTACGATTTCCAAGTTCGCATAATCCACAATTTCGGCGATTTGCGTCTGAGGCGTCAGCTCGTCGTCCTCTGCTGCGGTTAACGACTTCACTGTACCGCCGATCGGAGCGATAATGGAGATTTCCTCCTGCTTCTCTTTCAGCTTGGCTATCGATGTGCGCGACTGCTCGATATCGATCTTCTGCTTCTTCATCGATAGATCCAAGCTGGACAGCGAACTCGTATCGGTCCCGCTCTTGTATCTGGTCTGAAGGTCGGTCAGCTCCAGCAGCTTCTTCTCCAGGTTTACTTCTTCGGATTTAATTTGATCCGAATTGTCCTCCCCTTCGAGAACGATCAGAACATCGCCTTTCTTGACGATGCTGTTTTCCTTCACCTTCACCTCTTTGATCGTCCCTTGTTTACCCGCTGTGACCGTCTTACGATCCCCGACTTGAATGCTCCCCGCACCGCTGACGCTCACCTCGAGCGTGCCCTTCCGGACCTGCGTCGTGTTGACGGCAGCCGCAACCGGCTGTTCTTCTTTCTTGTATGCAAAATAAGCATATACTGCACCGGCGACGAGCAGCACACCGATGCTAATCAGCCACCACTTCTTCATTGCAACTCCTCCGCCTTCCCGATGTTTGTTGGAATCGTTGTCTTCGTAATCGTGGATGCCGCTCCTTGATCCGAGTCAAGCCATACCGTCAGAATATCGCCAATTTGGATATCAGCCGCCTGGACGGGATTATTCGTCATCCCGCCTTCTCCGAAGGACATCGCGAATATTGCAGTATCCGCTGTAAGCTTGACCGTCATCTGCTCGTCCGTAAACTCCATTTGACCGCCGAAGCCTCCGCCCCGCTGGCCTCTATTGGCCCCGCTGCCGGGGTCCGGCGTTCCGCCTTCCGGCGGCTGCATCCCGCCTTCACCAGTACCGCCTTCCGGCTGCTGCGGCCGCTCGCCATCGGCTGGAGATTGCGGCTGGTCGCCCTGAGGCGCTCCTTCAGGTGGCTGCGGCCGGTCACCATCCGGCGCTCCCTCCGTGCCCTGTCTGCTTGCACGGTCACCTCGTTGTCCGCCGCCGAAACCCATTCCGCCGCCAGGCATATCAGCCGGCTGCGTCTTTGATTTCTGAAGGACGATTGATTCCGCGCTTACGCTGACGACCTTGCCCATAAGATCAGCCGTCCGATCCGGAAGCTGAAGCTGCGTTCCATCAGAGCGCACACCGGCCGCAGCTTGTCCCGTATCCGTCACGGCATCTCCGCCATCATTCCCGCACCCGGCGAGCATCGAGGCAAGCAGCACAACAACCGCCGCGCGTTTCCATACCCATCGTTCCATCACGTTCGTGGTCCACCTCTCCATACGGTTATCAGGTTATAAGCATAGCAGGCCAATATGAACGATCAGTGAACGTCTCCAGCTATGATGAAGCGCCTGTGGCAGAGCATAAGAAAAAGCCCACCAACCGGTGGGCTTACGAATGACCTTTTACACGATATGAATATGTAACCGATTTGTTCAATTCCATTCATCCCTGGCCTGGAGGCTTCTCCCCTTTTTGCAAATCGTTAATGGTCAGGCCAAAGTTCATCTGCAAATGCGGATAATCCGGGAAGTCCGGCCAATCGCCGCCCCACTCGAATCCGAGCTCCTTGGCGGCATCAACGACCTCCATCCAGTCGGCCCGCCCGTTCTTGTTGCCATCGTATTCCATGTCCCAGACGACATCTCCGCCCTTCGTCCGCAGCGCAAAATCGATCGCAAGACCATAATTGTGATACGATTCCCCGCCTCTGGCATTCGTTACGACCCTGCCTTCGCTCGTCCGGCCCTGGTTGTACAGCTTGTCTTGATGCGCAGCGCTCCGGTAATCATCTGTTATCAAGATGGCAATCCCTTTCTTCTTGACCTTCATCTTAAGCTCTTCCTTCTTCTGAGCGAGGATCGGATGCAGCTCCTTCACCTCATTCGCGTACTTTACCCGATCGTGCTTGAGCCTGTCCGGCAGCTCTTGTATGAAATATATAAGAAGGATGACGATACCCGTCAGTAGAATGAAATGTCTGCGTTTAACCATGTGTCATAGTGCTCCTTAGGGGATAAGTTGTTCTCTCTATCTTACCCTTTCGGGTTTAAGAATGGTTAACGATATTATTAAGAAATGGTTACGGAAGGGTGATGGTAAATACCGTTCCCCTGCCGACCTCGCTCTCGATCCGGATCGCGGCATCATGCCGGTCAAGAATATGCTTGACGATCGAGAGGCCAATCCCGGTTCCCAGCTTCCGGCTTCGAGCCTTGTCGCCTTTATAGAAGCGGTCCCAAATACGTTCGAGCTCCTCTTGCGTCATCCCGATGCCTTGATCGCTTACAGCAATGACGGTGCTGCCGTTATGCTCCTTGATGGACACCCGCACCCCGCTGCCGGCGGGAGAGTAGAACACTGCATTCTGCAGTAAATTCGCAAGCACCTGATCGATACGATCCGGGTCGGCCACCGTATACAGATCCTCCTCCGGACTGTCTAGATCGACCGCGATCTGATGCTGCACAAACTGCGGCTCCATCCTGGCGATGGTCTTACGTATTTGCTCGGTGATATTGAACCTCACCTTCTCCAGACGGAACTGCCCCGCTTCGATCCGGGCCATGTCGAGCAGGTCACCGACCAGCTTCATCATGCGGTCCGAGGATTCCTTCATCATCTCCATGTAATGCTTCTCACGCTCGGGCGGTATCGCACCATCCATCATGGCCGTCAGAAAACCGTTGATAGACGTGAGCGGTGCCCGCAAATCATGCGAGACATTGGCCAAAAATTCGCGTCGGGCATTCTCGAGCGACGCAAGCTCAGCCGCCATATAATTGAGCGTTTCGCCAAGCTGCCCGATTTCATCCCTTGTGCGGACCTCAACCTTGCGGGAGAAATCGCCCTTGGCATACATCAACGCTGAACGGCTCATTTCCTTAAGCGGCCGGGACAGCCGCCGGCCAAGCACGAAATAAATGGCGATGGCAATCGGAATCGTAAGGAGCACGCTAAGCATGAAGGGCTGAAAGAAACGGTTCACATCGCGATCGAATTCGAAGGAGAAGCTGATAATCACTTTTTCCTCCAAGCCGGATGCATCTTGGATCTCCCGCGCCGTAAATAGCGTCTGTCGGTTGTTGACCTCGATTTCCTCCCGCACGCGATGCCCCGCGAGCGCATCCTGAACAAACTTCTCGGCCACCGGGATCATTCGGCCGCGATTGCCTACCGTATAGAGCAGCTGCCCCCTGCCATCATAGAACTGATAGGCGCGTTCCGGCCCGCCGACTCCCCATTGCAAGGAATCGATGACCGTTTCCCGGCTCCAGCCCTTGCTGTAGCCAAATTTAATATGGTCGACAACCCGGTCCTGCATCGTCTCCGAGCCGTTGCGAATAAAGGAGCGCAGATTGCTCTTGAAGAAGGTCGAGGACAGCATGATCGACAGGCCGAACGATAAGAACGTAATGAGCAGGAAGCTAAGAAACAGCTTGCCGAATATGGTGTTGGTTCTCATAGCTCCGCTTCTCCGAACTTATAGCCGATGCCCCGGATGGTTTCGATCGAGCTCTGCACCTCGTAGAACCTCAGCTTCTCGCGAATCCGCTTAATATGTACGTCCACCGTCCGCGGGTCGCGGTCGTAATCGAAGCCCCAGACCTGGTCCAGCAGCTGCTGGCGGGTGAAAACCCGGTTCCGGTTGGTTGCCATAAAATAGAGCAGCTCGATTTCCTTCGGCGCGAAGCCGGCATTCTCTCCCTGTACCTTCACCTGAAGATGGCGCATGTCGAACAAGAGCTCGTCCAGCAGGACGACCTCCTCATGATACAGCGACGGATTCGTCCTGCGCAGCACAGCCCGAACCCGGGCCATGAGCTCCTTCGAATCGAAGGGCTTCACAACATAATCGTCCACCCCCAGCTCGAAGCCCTTCAGCTTATCGTAGCTCTCGCCTTTGCCCGACAACATAATGATCGGCGTTGAGAAATCCTTCCGGATCCGCTCACACAGCGCCCATCCGTCCATCTCGGGCAGCATGATGTCCAGTATGATCATATCCGGCGAAGCGTCGTACACCATCTCCAGTCCTTCTAATCCATCATTCGCTTCACTCACCTCGAAGCCTTCCCGCTCCGCATATAATCGTATGAGCTCACATACATGTGCATCATCATCAATGGTCAGCAGTTTTATCGGTTTCATCGCCCGTTCAGCCCTTTTGCATCACTTGTTTCCGCCAGCTTACCACACGAAGATGAATAGAAGATGAACGAGCGAATCCGTGCGGTGATTCAATAATACATATGAACCTCGATATCTTGATCGTAATTGCCGAAGCCGCGCCCGTACAACGTAACACCGCCGCAATTCTCCGCAGATTCGGGCGATACGATCCGCAGCGTCACATCTTTACCGAAGGTAATGCCGATCGTATCGACGGTCACGTTCGATATTCGCACCCCGTCCATGAACGTACCCTCATCGGTTACCGACAGCGTCTTGAGCAGGCCGTGCTGCGAGCCGAGATTAAAGCTTTGCGGGGTGAAAATGCCGGGTTTGCTCCCGAAATCGCCAGGGCAGGTCCATGCTCCAATCTCCCTCCCGTTTACGACGAACGTAATGTCCGATGGCCATTGCTCATTGTAGCCGGGCGCCTCGGAGCCGATTTCCAGCGAGATTTCCAGCCGCTTCAGCTGCTGATTGCTCAGCAGAAAGTTCGGGATGCGGTATTCGATCCAACCGCTTCCGAACCATAGATGCTTGGCCTTCACATGCTCCGGATCGGCAAAGTACCGCGGGTCATCAATCATCCCGAGCATTCGGCTCTCCGAAACCATACCGCATGTCGGCTTGATGTCACAGGCGTTGAATTGGCCGATTGGGATGGATGCCGTATAGCTCTTCTGCGGCAGCGGCTTATTCGTCTTGAATTGCAGCAGAACGGATTCCAGCTGCAGGGAGCATACCTTCTGCATCCCCCGCTTACCGGTCGCGCTCTCCGTTGCTACGATTCCTGCAAGCTCCATCTTCTGAATATGCTTGGTTACGATGGCTGACGAAACGCCAAGCCGCTCGGCAAGCTCACCTATATTCATCGGTTTGATATTCAACAGCTCGATGATCTTGATTCGGGTGGAGGAAGATAAGCATTCCAGAAAAATCAGGTTATCGCTATTCACTTCTATGGACGCCATACATACGCCTCGTCTCTTGTGTAATTCGTTCATTATATAACCCTAAGGTTAAATAATCAATGATCCTGACGGGAGGAAAGCCGAAAAATGACAAAGAAAAGCCGCTGCTTGTCTAAACAAGCGGCGGCTAATCGATAACCTGACGATTAATGTATCGGTTGAATCAACAACTATATACTGTTGACCGTAAAGCTTGGATTCGCGCGTTCGAAATGCGGATTCTCGCCGCAAACCATCAGCCCCTGGCCCCAATTAATGTGCGTATTCTGCGTTGGGAAGTCCGATGCATTGCGGTATTGGAACAGCACATTCCGCCGGGTACGCTGGCTCTTGTTCGCCGGCGAGCCGTGAATCGTCAAGTAGTTGAAGAACAGAACGTCTCCCGCTTCTGCCGGGCAGGCAATCCCGCTGGACAGCGGATGCTCCTTGGCATCCAGATAATGGCGTCCTACATGCGACATCGGTCCTTCCTTATGCGAGCCTGGAACGACATGCAGACAGCCGTTCTCCACATTCGCATCGTCGAGATGCATGCTGGCAGCCAGCATCGTGTGCTTCTCGTGAGGGAAGTAAGGCTGATCCTGATGCATCGGGAAGGCGGCGCCGTTCTCCGGCGGCTTCACGAGCATCTTGGAATGATGGAGCTGAACGTTCGGTCCGATCAGCTGCGACAATACAGCGGCCATATTCGGATGAATCGCGGCTCGCGTAAAGGAAGCATCATGGTATTGAACGTCGTGGAAGCCTTTGAGGATCAGCTTTCTCAACTGCTCCGGCGGGAGAAAGTCCCCCTGCCATTGAGCGTTCGAGTCCATCTTCGCTTGCGCCGCACGATCGATAATCGCGTCGATTGCCGCGCGCATCACTTCAACTTCTTCTTTGTTGAACACCCCTTTAACGAGCAGGTAGCCATTCTCATTGTAAAAATCAACATCCTGTGCTTTAATCATGTTAATTCCTCCTTGGGAAGTAGATACTATGAATTGCTTTAATCTGCTTATAATTCTAGCGTTTCGAGGCATTATTCGTCTTTAGCCGATCAAGACAGCTTTTTGTCTTTTGACGCCATTATTCAAATATAGGTTGGGGGGTCTTCTTGAATGAACTGGCAGGAAAGCGCAGCAAGACTCAATCGTCACGCATTCCGCCCAGCGGCGGCCGATGCCGTATTCACCGTACATGGCTGGGGAATGCATCAATCCCATCTCTCCAATGCGCCTCACAAGCATTCCTTCTTTGAAATTTGCTATGTGCTGGATGGGGAGGGCACTTACGTGGACGATGGAACGTCATATCCGCTGCATCGCGGCACCCTGTTCTGTTCCAGACCGGGGATCCCTCATCAAATTGAATCCGAATCCGGCATGGAGCTCGTCTTCGTCGGATTCGAGCTTGATGAGCATGCCAGCTCCGACAATCACCGGAAGTCCTTTCTTAATCTCATGAAGACGGACAAGGTTTGCGTCTATGACGGCGATCTTTTGCCCGCTGCACTGCTGTGGAAATCACTCTTCCTGCTCGCCGATTATCAAGGTGCTGTACCGGCAGCGGCACTGCCTGCCGCAAGCGCAGCGCTATTACTCTCATTTCCCGAGCTCTTCGGTGAAGCCTCCGAGCGTCTGCAGCCGGCGCCCCGTCCAAATTCAGCGCATATGCTCAAACAGGCCAAGCTGTACATCGCCGACAATTTATCCGACAACGATCTGTCGCTGGGCAAGGTCGCTGCCTATTTGAATATGTCGGAACGCCACCTGTCGCGAATGTTCTCCTCCGGCATTCATGAGTCATTCACCGACTATATGCGGCGTATACGCGTGCAGCAGGCGGCCGATCTGCTCATGCATACCGACCTGCCGATTGCGGCGATTGCCGAGCAAACGGGCTTCGGGTCCGTCCATTATTTCTCGCGAACCTTCCATGCGCTCATGAACGAGACGCCTGCCCGGTTCCGGGCGAATGCAGTTAATGGGACAAAGTTTATTTAACTCTGAAGTTAATTGATCAATCTGTATTGACAGTGTGGATGAACGGGTCTAATATGGGGTTATATTCATTAATTAATTAACTTACAAGTTAATAAATGGAGGGTTATCGATGACAACAACGTCCATCCCGCGTCCTGAATATCCAAGACCTCAGTTCGTCCGGGAGAAGTGGCTTAACCTGAACGGAGCATGGCAGTTCGAAATCGATCACGGACGAAGCGGCAAGGATCGCGGTCTTCATACGGAGGGCGCAAGCTTAGGACAGTCCATCATCGTTCCCTTCTGCCCGGAGAGCGCATTATCCGGTATCGGGAACACCGATTTCATGAATGCGGTCTGGTACAGAAGATCCTTCGACATTCCTGCCGATTGGGCTGGAGACCGGGTACTGCTTCACTTTGGAGCTGTCGATTACACGGCGGAGGTGTGGGTGAACAGCAAGCTCGTCGGTACCCACCGCGGGGGCTACTCTTCCTTCTCCTTCGATATTACAGCTGCACTTCAAGCTGGAAGCAATACGGTAACGGTCTACGCGGAGGACGATATCCGATCGGGACTTCAGCCGCGCGGCAAGCAGTCCGGCTCCTACCATTCCGCCGGCTGCGATTATACGCGTACGACCGGCATCTGGCAGACGGTATGGCTGGAGAGCGTTCCGCAATCTTATCTGTCCTCCTTCAAGATCTTCCCAGACCCGGAGAACGAGTGCGTTCATCTGGAAGCTGTCGTCAAAGGCCAGACGAAAGGCCTGCAGCTCGTATGCGAAGCCAGCTATAAAGGCCGCCCGGTGGGCCGTGCCGCCGTTCGTCTTGGTGCGATGTCCGCGAAGGTGACGATCCCCGTATCGGAGGTTCATCTATGGCAGGTCGGCTCCCCGGAGCTGTACGATCTGAAGCTTCAGCTTGTTAGCAGTGAAGCCGGCGATACAGCGGTGGATACCGCGATGTCCTACTTCGGACTCCGTTCCGTCCAATTGGACGGTATGGCCTTCCGCATTAACGGCAAATCTGTGTTCCAGCGGCTTGTGCTCGATCAAGGCTTTTATCCGGATGGCATCTACACGGCGCCTACCGATGAAGCGTTGAAGCGGGATATCGAGCTGTCTCTCGAAGTCGGCTTCAACGGCGCGCGTCTGCATGAGAAGATGTTCGAGCCGCGTTTCCTCTATTGGGCGGATCAGCTGGGGTATATCATATGGGGCGAGCATGCCAACTGGGGCCTCAACATTACGAATGCAAAGGGACTTGCGCAATTCCTGCCGGAATGGATTGAAGGCGTGGAGCGGGATTTCAATCATCCAAGCCTCATCGGCTGGTGTCCGTTCAATGAAACGTGGGACGATGGAAGGACAGGTGCCCGTCAAGATAACGAGGTGCTGCGCATCGTATACGAAACGACCAAGGCCATTGATCCGACCCGGCCGGTCATCGATACAAGCGGCAACTTCCATGTCATTACGGATATATTCGACGTCCATGACTATGATCAGAATCCAGAGACATTCAAAGCGCGGTATGAGTCACTCCTTACCGGCGAGGGCGAAGTATTCGCCTGGTTCCCGGACCGCCAGAAGTATACCGAGGGGCTTCCTTATTTCGTCAGCGAATATGGCGGCATCTGGTGGAACCCGGGACAGACCGACGGCAAAGCGTGGGGCTACGGCAACCGTCCGGCAAGCGAGGAAGAATTCATCGCCCGCTATGACGGTTTGACGACAGCGCTGCTCGATCATCCGAAGATGTTCGGATTCTGTTACACACAGCTGTACGACATCGAGCAGGAAGTGAACGGCCTGTACACGTACGACCGCAAGCCGAAGTTCGATCCCGCCATCATCCGCGCGATTAACACGAAGCGCGCAGCAATCGAGGACTAATAGAGAGAGCCCGCCGGACAAATGATCGTCCGGCGGGCTTCTTTTTCTTTCCGGGTGCTGTTTAATGATGGGGCTGAAGAGCCCGCTCACTGTTCAGGTTGAATAGAGGGTTTAGTCATCCTCACGCAGAACCAAACTTCTTCTCCCCGCGCGGCTGATCCCCTTGATCATCGGGTTCCAGCGTAATGCCGATCGAATCGAAGGCAAGATGGTCCGAGCCCATCGGCAGCGCAAGCAAGCCAATCCCTTTAGCATCTTCTCCGACGCGGAACGTGCCCGCACTCTTACGCTCGCCATCCTTGATCAGCCAGACCTGATAAGCTTCATCGCCGCTCGTCGGGGCCGCTCCGAACACATAGACGACGAACTGCTTGCTCTGACCGTTATTGACGATGCAGGCTACGCCATATGCCCCCTTCGCCGCTCCCGGCTGCGCTCCCAGCGCCACCACTTGCTCGATTTGCGCCGCAGGCACATTCAATGCCTCTTCGACTGTAGCCACAGATCCAGTGCGCTCCTTGTACAGCCATACATTCCAAGAAGTGCCGGCTATGAACAAGAACAACGCAGCAACCGCTGTAGATCGATAGATTCTTCTTCTCATTGCAGCACGCTTACGGGCTGCAGCAGCCTCTGCGGTCATTACCGATTCAGCGGCAAAGGCCGCGTCCATGACTTGCTGCTTCAGGTCTTCCGGCGGTTCGATCTGTTCCATATCGGCGGGAAGCGCCTCCCATACAATGCGCAGCTCCTCTATCTCAGCCTGGCAGGCTTCGCAGCCCGGAAGGTGACGCTCGAAAGCAAGCCGCTGCTCTTCCGTACACAAGCCCGAGATCACATCCAAGCATAGATCGCATACGGATTCCGCGTTCTTATTCGGCATTACCAACCCTCCCCTTCTACCGCCAGATGTCTGCGCAATATTTTCAATGCTTGATGGAGCCTGTTCTTCACCGTACCGAGCGGCTCTTGGTAGACGGCCGCCAGCTCGCTAAGGCTGTATCCCTGCCAATAAAAATGTTCAAGCAGCTCGATTTGCTGCTTCGATAGAAAGCGGTATGCGCCGCGAATTTGTTCCTTCAGCATTTCCCGCTCCGCGCGCGCTTCTGGAGACGCCGCCTGGGCGTCCGGAATTCGCTCCAGCTCCTCGGGAATGAATGGCACCAGCCCCTCGGACAGCCGGCGCTGCTTGCGGAGCCAATCCGTCGTCATGTTGCGGGTGATCGTAATCAGCCAGCTCGTGAACCGTCCCTTATCCGGGTCGTATCCCGATTCCGTCGTCCACAGCCGGACGAATACGGATTGTACGATTTCCCGGGCGGCCGACTCGTCCTTCAACGCCTTCATGGCAAACGAATAGACTAACGCCGCATAGCGGTCATATAGGACAGGCAGCGCATCGTGCCGCTTTCGCTTCACGAGCAGCATCAGTTCGAGATCGGAAAGATTCTGCATTTCGCGTGGCCTCCAGGTTCGGCTTAAGTGAGATCCGCATACTCATCCTATCAGCTATGGATTGGAAAAGAAATCTATTCGATAGGGCAGCAGCTGCGGGACGTGAAGAGAGGGCAGCCGAGCTAAGGCTGCCCTTTCTTGCGATTTCAACAAAACTATTTGGCCTTGACGATTATCGTCCCTCTCATCGCCGGATGCGGGGCACAATAATAGCCGAACTCGCCTACTTGTTCGAATAGGACCGTCTTCTCCTCGTCCTTCCCAAATAAGTCGGTATCGAAGGAATCGTCGTCCGCGGTCGCGGTATGGCTGACGGGATCTTTATTCACGAATGTGATGCGGTCGCCGGAAGTAATTTCTAGACTCGCCGGCGAAAAGGCGAAATCGGTAATTTCGACGACATGCGTCTTAGACTTCTGTTTATCAGTCTTGGCGGAAGCGTCCCCGGTCTTGCCACCACCCGCGCTGCCGTTCTTGCTGCCGTCTTTGCTTGGTTCGGCGGGCGGAGACGGTTTGGCAGCATTTCCGGAGCCGCCGGCTTTGCTTGGTGCAGGAGCCTCTGGTTCAGGTTTCGGGTCGTCGTTCTTCGCGGCGCTGCCGGCTGGTTTCCCCGTGGAATCCGGCTTCGGTTCAGACTTGCCGGATCCCTGGTCCTTCGAGGACTTTTCGTCCTCAATGGGCTTAGTATGATTGTCGTCGCCCTTATGGTCCGCGCCCCCTTCAACCGAGGAAGCGGGCTGCTGCGGATCCACGGGCTGCCCTTTATCGGCGGAATCCGCGGGATCGTTCTTTGCCGGCTGCGGATCAGCGGGCGGATCGCCATCTGTGCTTTGCTCCTGGCTTACGCTTTCAGATGCTAGTGGATCAGCGGGCGGATCGGTCTGTTCATGACCTGCCGCCTGATGGGCGTCATCCGCTGTGGATGAACCGGCATTCCCATTGCCGCATGCGCTCATCAGGAGCAGCACGCCCAGCACCGCGACCCAATACGCAATGGCTCGAAGCTTCACCTGACATCACGCTCACTTCACGATAATTTGGCCGGTCATGAAGCTTTTGTGAGGCTCGCAGAAATAATCGTATGTGCCAGCCTTGTCGATCTTAATGGTGAAGGATTCTCCTTTGGCCAGCAGGGGAGTAGCGAAAGCCCCATCCACCGCTACCGCATTGTGCTTCATATCGTCATAGTTGGTAAAGACGATTTCGGAGCCGGCTTCGACAGTCAGCGGCTCTGTCCCGAACGAAAATTCTTTGATGTCGACACGGTAGGTTTTGACCGCTTGCGCAGCCGTCGTCCCGTTAAACTTAGCCGGGTCGATGACGAACCAAACCTTGTTGACATCTTGGCCTGTCACGTCGCCATGCGCTTTGTCCTTGATGAAATAATAAAGCGGATAGCCTTTGAAAGTCGCCTGGATACTGCCATCCGCACGGGTGATGCGGTTGAAATCCGCTTTTTTCATCGTTGATGGAACGCTGCCGTCGGTTTCGCCATATGCCGGCCAGTTCGCGATGCAGTCTCCTTGGCATACGCTGCTCTGCGGCGTGTCCTTATCGAAATAGTATAATGTGCGCCCGCGATCGTCCGTCAAGTAATTTCCGAGCGTGCCGTTCGTTCCGAGCATAACGGAATAATCGGATTTGGCAAGGAACCAAACACCGCCAACCGCTTCACCGAGCACGTCTCCGGCTGCTTTGTCTTTGACGAAATAATACAGCGGCCATCCTTTATACATCCATTGCTTCGTTCCGTCCTTGCGGGTCAGAACCGTAAAATCGGCCGGATCCAAGGATGCCGGAATTTGCAGCTGTTCCGAGGCGAAGAGCGGCCAGTTCGTAATGCACTCCCCTTGACAGGCATTCACGTCCTGCGCGTCTTTCGTGAAGAAGTAAAGCGAGCGGCCTTTGCCGTCGGTCATATACGTGCCTAGCTTGGCGTCCGAGCGCAGCCCGATCCGTTCGCCTTGAGGCATCATCGCCGATGCGGGAATGGCGCCGCTCTCCTGCAGCATCGCGAATAGTGCATGTCCGTGAGCGGTCTCGATTGTAAGAGCCTCGATCAGCGCGGTTGCGATATGAGCATTCGTCAGAACGGCGGCTCCGGCGATTTGCCCGAGACCTTTGCCGGCAGCATACGTCTCCGTATTCGCGTAGGCGAAGTCCGTACCGGACTTGTAACCCGCCACCTCGAGCAGCACCTTATATAGCTGTGCAGCGCTTATGTCCGACAGCGGATCGAAGCGGCCCCCTCCCGTTCCGGTCCAGCCGTATTCCGGATGATCCTTCAAATACGCCAGAACCGCTTGATTGCCTTTGCCTACCAGCTTCGCGTCGGTGAAATTGACCGTTCCTTTGTACGAGAGCGCTTCCTCCAGCTTGCCTTGAAGACGGAGCGATATGAGCGCTGCCTGTATCCGCGTCGATTTCTGTGCCAAATATGCCGGCGTTACTCCATCGCCTTCTCCAATCATGAGGCCAAGCTCCTCCGCTGCCTGTGCATCTGTTTGCACGGCCTCCCTGTTCACTTGCTCCTCGGCGAAAACGCCAGCCGCCGACAGCAGCAGCGATGCGCATAACGAAATTCCCACCAATACACGTGCAAATTTTCTCATCCGCGTTTACCTCCCTTATATTAGCTTTCTATTAAGAGGTAACGCTTGGGCGCGGCAATCGGTTTGATGGCGATTCCATATTTTTTTTGAAAATATCGAGTCGAAGCTAGAAAGCGTGCATAACAAAATACCCCTCCGCCTGTAGTGGCGAAAGGGCCGGAGCTTGAATGGCTGCATATCTGCTTGATCAATAGCGGATTAGGACTTTTCTCCGGATAATCCAATCGTTGCTCCGCCTTTTACGATAATCGGCTTGCCCGACCCTTCCAAATAAACATCGAGTGCGGACGGATTATACACTACCGTGCCTTGTTCCGTATAACGAAGCTCATTCACGGCTTTAACATAGTCGTAGATTTCAATATTGGTCGCATACCAGACTTCAGGCTTACCGCTGATTTCGGAACAGAATGCTTCGATCTTCTCCCATGCGTCTTCGTACATATCGAACTCAAATCCATGTCCCCAAACGTAGAAAAGCAACAAATCTTTGTTCGTGGGATCAAGAAACTTCTGCGTCAAGGCAGGCCGGGCCGGGTCATTATCGTGGCATGTCGGGTGCCAGGTCAAGAATTGCTCCGGCAAGTGAAAGGCGTGGTGACTAACAACAGTCCGCGAATATGCCACGCCGGTGCCGCTCAGCACTTCCACGACATGGTCGCTGAAATTCCCGCCCGGATAAGCCATCCCACGAACCGGATAGCCGACTAACTCCTCTAGAGCTTTCTTATCCTCAAGCACCTCGTTCCGTATACTCTCATCGGACACCTTCGTAAGATCCGGATGCGTAACGGTATGTATGGCAACTTCATGATTGCGGAATAATGGCTTGACTTCATCCGGTTCAATATGCGAGTGGTCAACATTAATGTCGCCCAGCTGCAGTCGATCCTGTTGACCCAATGCGCCTGAATTAAGATTGAACGTAGCCTTCAATTGATAGGTATCCAGCACTTCTACAAATCTGCGGTCCTGGACAGTTCCGTCATCATAGCTCATTGTAAACGCTCTCGTTTTCCCCTCCGGGAAGAGCATCTTCACATTTTGTGGTCGCATTCATTTATCTCCTCTGCTTTATAGTATACGAGTATAGATGATTACGTAATCATTCAAAAACCCGGTCTGTCCCGGAGAATTTCATCTCGATACCTCATAAATTCTTTCTTCTGATGAATTCACTTTATGGTAAGTATAAACAAGTTAAAAATGTAAAACAATGAAGCACCCGTGCTTTTTCATGCCACTTGAATATTCTTTCTGTGTTAAGAAAACTCAAACTCACATCTTGTTTCCAAACTCATTCCTTGGCTTCCTCGATCGGTGTCCTCTCATGATTTTGCGACACATGATCCTGCTTTGATTTACGCAGCTGAATAGGCGCGTATCCCGTCCAGCGCCGGAATTGACGGCTGAAGCTGCTCGCGCACGAGAAGCCTAATCGAACACCGATTTCCTCTAGAGATGCAGTCGTGCGAAGAATAAGCTCCTTCGCCTTTCTCATCTTGAGTAAATTCAAATAGTGATGCGGCGGCATTCCGTAAACCTTCTTAAAGACAAGGTTACATCGGTTGCGGTTCATATAAAGCTGACGGGCAATGGCACCGATCGTGTCGGATGTGAATACGGCGGCATGAAGCCGTTTCTCGATTTCATGTGCCAGCTCGATCTCTATTGATGTTGCAGCCTGCTTACGCAGCTGCGGCTTTGTCTTCTCCATGACGCCAAGCAGCTCTACGATCATACGAAGGATAACAGACTGGATAGACAGTCTGCGTACCGCAGTAAGCCGGTCTAATACGACGGTTTCTTCCTTTGCTGGAACATCAGTCGGCTCAAGCCAGTCTACTAACAAATTCTCGAGTTCTTCCCACAATGGCCCTGCCAGACTCGATTGTGTCGAGTCGATCAATATATAATCCCGCTGGCTTAGTTCCTCCCGAATCGTCATATCATCCATATCAAAATGTACAGTAAAATAGGAAAATGGCGCGTTTGGTCCCGTGATGGTACTGTGCAGAACACCCGAGCCCAGAAACAGCCAATCCCCAGTGGACAACGTGACTGCTTGACCGTTGATCCATTCTACAGCAGTTCCATCCAAGCAATGAAGCAGCTCAAACGAGGTATGGTGATGCTTATGATAGAACCACTCTGCTTCTACGGATGCATAATGACAGTCGTGAATGAGCAGTGTACCGCCAACGTCTGGGTTGCTGAGTATCCTACGATTCATGGTAAACCCTCCGTGCAAAAGGTTAAGTATTGAGTTCTATTCGTCATGGTCACCCTACTTTCCTTTTGATACCTTGAATAAGAATCTATTATTCAATTCGAAAGTGGGATACACATGAGCCATATACTCAGTACTTCAGACATCAATTTTTATCGTACACATCACTATCTGCATGCCAAACAAGTCGTACCCCAGGAAGTGTTGGATTTAGGCCGAACAATCATCTCCCGCTGGGTAGACGAGCTAATCAACAAATGGGTGGAGAAGGGTCTGATCCACGATACGCTTCCCGATCTCGATTTTCAACACCGGCTAGTCAAGTTGTGGAATGCCGCTGGCAGGCCCAAATACGAGCGGAGTCCAAGACGAGATCTTGTTGGACCTGATATGTATTCGTTTCTCGCTCATCCGCGGCTCCTCGACCTGGCAGCTGACCTGCTGGGCACGGATGAACTGTCCGTTCACGGCATTTTTAATAGTCGGCCCAAGCTTCCCGATCAGAAGTGGACGGATACCCCTTGGCATCAGGACGCACAGTATTATCGAGATGCTGAGAAGGTGCATGTCGTCTCCATCTGGATTCCGCTGCAGAAGGTGACGGAGCATAACAGCTGTCTGCAGGTCGCGCCAGATCTCTTCACCGACACACTGCTCAGCGGACACGACGATGAGGAGACGGGGTTCCTCGGATTAAGCAAGGAGGACGCAAAAAAATTGAGGGCGGTCTCCATCGAGATGGAGCCGGGAGATGCGCTATGCTTCACACAGCTGCTGCCGCACCGCGCACTCCCGAATCGTTCGGATGCCGTCCGCTGGTCCATGGACATTCGATATGAGGCTACCTCGCAAGCGACCGCATCCGGCAAGGCGCAGGGCTTCGTTGCAAGGAGCCTGATCGATCCAGATTCAGTGGAAACATATAAGCAATGGGAGCCCAAGTGGGCGCATATCCCGCGCGGTGGTTACTAAAGCCGTATTGCGATAATGGGACCGGTTATGACTGATGACCGGTCCTTTGTTCATTCTATTTTCAACTCGACACTTATACTAAAAAAACCCTCCGCCAGTGGTGGCGAAAGGGTCAAAGAACGACCTATCTATCGGTAGTCATTAGAGAATTTGACGTACAAGCTTCCAATCCCCTGCAGGAGGTTGAAAAACATACTTGTACAGCTTCTCATCCTCTTCAATCGCAATCAATATCCCGTCGGATACAGGCAGCACATGATGAACTTCGCCACCCTGTACAAGCTCGGCCACCAGTGGAGCGATTGCCGGAATAATAGCTTCCTCCAGCCAAATACGTTCCTGATACCATCGTGGAATCGGCAGGGGGGCCGGATAACCCTTGACGGGCACTCCGAGTTCGATTGCCATGCTTTGGGGATCGGAAGAAAGAATGCGATTCTCCCCTACTGCAGCTACGAACCGCAAATAAAGCTAAATCGTCTGGATCACTTCGTCAAAGTCAAGGGAACCATTCGCGAAACGAAATTCTACTGTTCCAATGTCAAACCAAGCTGCTATATTGATCCCGCATCGATGAGATTGGGGACGTCCCCGGTGGCGAAGAGCTTCCGGGCTTGGAGCTTCCATAAATTCTCTTCGCATCTGGTGCGTCACCGGTGGACAAAAGATCAGCCGATGTGCGCTGGTCTGCACGAGTGCCTGGATGGTCTCTTGGTATCGCAGCGCTGCGTCTATGAGCGGTAGAATAATCTTATCCCCCCACGGCTCCAAACCAACGTGAACATGGAGTCCACAGCTCCAATTGGCCGATGCTCCTTGTGCTTGAAGCCGTGTAAGCATCATTCGGATCTGTTCCCTGTCTCTCCACAGAATTGGAGGCGGCTTAAGCTCGCTTCCTGAATCTGCTCCTGTCTCGTCAAGCTGGAGTTCATCCAGCGACATGACCCAGTCAGGCAGTAGTTCCAATTCCTTCGGACTCCCGTCTATGAACTCAATTTCAACACCGAATCTCAATGCTTTCCAATCCACTGATCGCGGCCACATTGTCGTCATCCTCTCGTTTTCATATCGAATTCAGTACGATAGGAAGCGACGAGGAGGCGGACCACGAGGTTAGCGAGGGATCTTTTTTCTAGGCATCTTAGTTCCTCCTATGTTTGCTTATGTGGTAATTATATACAACCGGAATTAAGCAAGCTAGTTTAATTATTAAAAATCGTTCACCGTTAAGAATCAGCCGTGCCGTAAAATCAGCAGCATTCGTCCGTGCGTCATACTTCCTCTAAGAGCGTTGCTTTCAACCGATCACCTGCTGCACTACAATTTGATTGATTACTCGAAAAATGTTGTATATAGAATGACTAGGCCAACGAGTATACATAAATATCCTAGAAACCGATGTATTCCAAGAACAAGTAAATTAGGTTCTGCGGACTGAAATGTGATGCGTCCATTTTTGAACCTAAACATGAATTGTGAGATGATCCATACTTTTCTTGGAAATATCGCATTGAATAGGCCAAGTATAATGGCCACAAGTGCTGCTCCCATTTCAATTTAGTCCTCATTTACCTTCAATTGTTTACAGTCAACATACACTTATTTTTCTATTTTCTGACTTTATCCTATAAGGTATTCTAACAGATCCCGCTGCTGCAAATGTACTTATTCTTCTTCCTGCCGCAACCATTTCCAGCTTTTAAGCGTACTTCATATGAGGCGAACGAAACTGAAGCTTTAGTGAGCCAAACCAACGAACGGAGGGGTCGATTATGCCGAATTCCTTTCACCTGCGTTTAAGTGATGCCAAAGAGAGGCTGTTTCGCCTGCAAAAGGCAGAACGGAGAATACAGGATCTGCAGAAAAGGGTGCGTGAGCTGGAACGTCTCGTTATTCAGCTGGAAATTCAATTGGAAGACGAGCAAGCCGATGTCGACAAGCTGACACGGATGTCGCTGGCGAATTTATTTCATACGATACTTCGCAGCAAGGCCGAGCAGCTGGAGATGGAACGGCAGCAAGCATTATCCGCGGCACTGAAGCTGCAGGAAGCGAAGCAGACGCTCGCCGATACGGAGGCGGACCTGAAGCGGGTCGGCGATGATCTAGCCCATTACCGCAATGCCAAACGGGAGTACGATGAATTGGTAGTGGAGAGGGAATCGCTCCTTCGCAATTCACCCACATCATCTCAATCGTTAACAGAGATGGAAGAACAGATCGGCGACCAAGCCATCCTGGTGAAGGAGATTCATGAAGCGCTTACGGCTGGACGGCGTGTGTTAAACTCGCTTCAGGATGCTTCGTCAAGCTTGGAGAAAGCCGAGAATTGGGGAAATTGGGACATGTGGGGCGGCGGCGGCGTCATCAGCACCCACCTCAAGCACAACCATGTCGACGATGCCAAACAATTCATCCATAATGCGAACCACTTGATCTTGAATTTCCGGGATGAGCTGGCGGATGTGAAGCGCAGCATCTCCATTGAAATTGATATCAGCTCCATGCTCAAAATGGCGGATTACTGGTTCGATGGTCTGATCTCCGATTGGATCGTTCAAGGAAGAATTAAAGACGCACAGAGCCAAGTCCTTGAAGCCATGCATCAGGTTCGTACGATCGTCAATCACCTCCATGCGGAGCATCAATCCGAGAGTGCCGTCCTGCAAGAGATGAAGACGAAGCGTACCAATTGGATTGAAACGTTTCAAGCGGGTTAGTAACTAGCTCTTCATATGAAATCGAGTCTGCACCCTCTGCCTCTTTCGGATGTGCAGGCTTATTTTTTCTCTGGCGGGAAAAATAATGGCCAAGTGAACAGTTGCAATTGCGAGCGATATCCTGTATTTTTAAATTGACATGCGAGCAGGTCTAAAGAAGAGGTGTTGTAGACAATGTGCCCACGCACCAAGGAACAGAACGATGCTTTACGGGAAAAGAGAAAGCTGCAAATCATTCGCGCGGCAGCCGATATGCTGCTGGAACGAGGCCTCGCCATTGAAATTCGCGACGTTGCTCTCAAGGCCGGTCTCGGATACGGAACGGTTTATCATTATTACAAAAACAAGCATGAGCTGCTGGACGACTTGCTGTGGCATGCCTTCGGCGCGGCGCAGGAAGCTGTGGAAGCGGAGCTGTCCCCCGGTATGAATCGAAGCTCAGCTACTAAGGATAAGCTGGAACGCTATTGTATCCGTCTGCTGCGGCTATGGCTCCAGGATCCGTCCGTCTTCTTCTTGTATAAATCGGTTGCCGAGAACGGAATCTCCATTCCCGGCGGAGGCCGGATGCCTCATCAGCTCGCTGAGCGTTTCGATGCCGAGCTGTATCAACCGCTAGCTGAAGCAATCCACCACTTGCGACAACACAACCCTGCCAAAGACGCAGACCATGAAGCTCATTATGTTCTTGGAGCTCTAATTGGCTGCGCCGGCCTCCATATTCACCGTCACCAGATGGAGATGGATGTCGAAGGAACCGTCAATTTGCTGCTCGCAGCATTTCAACAGAAGGAAGGGGCCTAATCATGGTCATTTTAAAATCACCGCGGGAAATTGAACTCATGCGTAAACCCGGGGAGCTCGTCGCTGCCTGCCACCGGGAAATCGCGAAGATGATCCGTCCGGGCGTGACGACAAGGGAGATCGACGCTTTCACAGAATCGTGGATCCGGCGTCACGGCGCCAATCCGACTACAATCGGGTACAATGGTTATAAATATGCCACATGCGCATCGGTTAATGACGTAATTGCACATGGATTCCCGGGCGATACGCCTCTGCAGGACGGCGATCTGGTCACCATCGATATCGTAGCCGATTATGAAGGCTGGGTTGGGGATTCTGCCTGGACTTATGCTGTAGGCACGCTATCCGATGAAGCGGAGAAGCTGATGCGGGTTGCGAAGGAATGTCTCTATCTTGGAATCGAACAGACGAAGGTGGGAAATCGGATCGGCGATGTGATGCATGCCGTCCAGACGCATGCGGAGCAGAATGGCTTCTCCGTTGTACGTGACCTGCTCGGCCATGGTGTGGGCAAATCGCTTCATGAAGAGCCGAACTATGCCCACATCGGCAAGCCAGGCAAAGGCTTCCGGCTCAAAGAAGGCATGGTGCTGACAATCGAACCGATGATCAATATAGGCACGTACCGAATGACAATCGACGAAGATGGATGGACGGCAAGAACCGCTGATGGCAAACTGTCTGCGCAGTATGAGCATACGATTGCAATTACGGAGGACGGCCCTATCTTGCTGACTGATCAAGGTGATCCCAATTGACCTGCTGAAGGGCTTCGCAAAGCAAATAACAAAAGACCTCCGTTTCCATTGCCCAGCGTATAGGCGGTGAAACCGGAGGCCTTTGTCTTTTGACCCGACCTGATAGAGAATGAGGGCGCAGCGGCACGATTCCACTCGTCACCCACTGTATTGCGAGAAGAAGATAAACGCTGCCGCGGCTGCGATCACACACAGGAGCACAAAGAATGTGATTTTCCACGGACTGCGCGGAACCGTACCCGAGACAAGACCTGTCTGCCCGTTCACCATATAACGGTATGGCTTGGTCCGATAGGTGTAATTGGCATTCCACACGGGCAGCAGCATGTGCTTGTAGGTCCGATCGTAATATTGCGTGCGAACGTTGAGGCTCCTGACTTCGTCACCGCCGATTTCTGCACGAATGTTAGCGCGGAGTGTATCGTCGATTTTCTCCCCTGCCTTCCGCCAGCCTTCTTGGCGGGGCACGGAATATTTCTCGGCGATGTAGCCGCTCAGATATTCGGGTTTATACCCCGTCAGCTTCCTCAAATCGAAATTGCCGAGATCCTCCAGCAAGCTCCTGTCATACCGGACCGAGGCCGGAATAAGGATGTCGTCGAATGAACAGTCATACTCTCCGCCCACTCTCCGCCAAACCGTGTACCGGACCCGCTCCGTATAGGTTTCGGTTTTTCCGTTCACGACCCGGGTTCTGGTTTCATTCCGGTAATGGTAGTCCCCACGTTCCGCCGAATACACAGAGGCCGTCTCTGAGTCGTATGTCCAATAGGGCATGTAGAGCCCGGTGAGACGGGAATTAATCTTCCCCTTCTTGAATTCATTAGGGATGAACCAGCGCTTCTTCTTCCATGCTTGAAAACCGGCAACAGCCTCAGTCAAGGATACCTGGAACGGAATCATCGTCTCCGGCCTGATGCTGGTCGTATCCTCCTCGACGAGCACCTTCGGTGAGCCGCAGAACGCGCACAGGGCCGCCGTCTCGATCTGCGGAATCACACTCTCCCCGCCGCACTTCTCGCAGTGGACCGTCTGCGTCCGCAGCCCCCAATCGGTCAGCCCCGGGTCCTCCGTCTCCGACAGATCAAGATCATGCTCGATTGGCTGCTGATCCGAGTTCTCGATCGGATCCTCCTTGCCGCAATATTCGCACTTCAAGGTCTGGCTCTCGGAGTCAAAGAGCATGGGACCGCCGCAGCCGGAACAAGGGAATGTGACGGGGGTCTTCGGCTTGGTCGTCTCTTCCACCGCCATACCCTACACCTTGGTGCCGCAGCCGGAGCAGAATTTCGCATTCTCTGCCAAGCGCTCGCCGCATTCGGAGCAGAACTTCTTAGCTGTGCCTGTATTGGAGCCCGGGCTCGAGGTTCCGGCGCTGCTGCTTGGTTGCCCGTTCCCGCCATTCCGGCTCTCACCGCCGCTTGGGGCTTGAGGCTCGGCCGTCTTGTTCATCATCTGGCTCATCATCTGGCCCATAGCCATTCCTGCGCCGAGGCCTGCGCCTGTGCCGGCTGCACCCGAATCGGGATTGTTGGCCGCTTCACGAATAGCCTCCGCCGTCTGGTATTTCATGTACTGATCCAGGTTGCCGGCAATATTCATCGACGATTTGCGGTCGATCATCCGCTCGACTTCCTCCGGCAGCGACAGATTCTCGATCATCAGCAGCGTGAGCGACAGTCCCATCGCCTGCAGGTGAGGCTGCAGCCGCTGAGCCGCGCTTGCACTCAACTCCTCGTAAGAGGCTGCAAGATCAGCCACGGGGATTCTGGCCTCGCTGATTAGATCGCTGATACCGGTAACAATGATCGACTTCAGAAACCCGGAGATCTGGTCCGTCGTGAAGTCGCTGCGCGTTCCGAATAATTCTCGCAGGAACATGGCCGGCTCGGTTACCCGTATGGAGTAGCTGCCGAAGCCCCTCATCCGAACCATGCCGAACTCCGCATCGCGCATGATGACCGGATTGGTTGTTCCCCACTTTAAGTTGGTGAAGTTGGCCGTACTGACGAAGAATACATCCGCTTTGAACGGTGAATTGAACGCATGCGGCCAAGATTTCAAGGCAGTCAGAAGCGGCATGTTCTGCGTGCTTAATGTATAGGTGCCGGGACCGTATACATCGGCGATCTGCCCTTCATTCACAAAAACCGCCGCTTGCGACTCGCGGACGATCAGCTTAGCCCCCATCTTAATCGCATTATCATAAGCGGGAAAACGGTACACCATCGAGCCCGTATCATCTAACCATTCAATAACCTCAATAAATTGACCTTTGAGAAATGAAAATAGTCCCATTCTTCTACCTCCACTACAAATCGTAGAAATTATTCCCTCACACCGGGGATCACTCTGATTTTATTCATGCTAAGCATCCCGTATCCCTAACAAGGCGAATACACCCCTCCATTGTAACATGATACGACAAATTTGGACGATCCTTCCCATTGAGTGACACGCATACGCATTTAAAAACCCTTTCCTTCGCGGATAACGCCATAGCGCATCCAGCACGGGAAAGGGTTTACGACATCTTACAAGCCTAGTAGTAATAGCTCCGTCTGCTGCGCTTCAGGGAGGCCAGTTGGTAGACCACCCACACGAGCGCGGTAACGAACATCATATCCAAGCACACATTAAACATGAACAAATGCTTGCCCATATCCGCTTGTCCGTCTCCGAGTATGGGAACGAGGAAGGAGAAGATCCCGACAAGCCCGATCAGCATGAACAGCTCAATTGCAATACGCTCCCGTACCGTTGGCCGCCGCAGATACTCAAACAAGGCCGCGACATAGTACAGCACGTAGAAAATGACGATAAACAGCAACGATTTGGGCACGTATTTGTTTTTGAACTCACTCCATGTGCTGTAAGTTAACGATAGCGTGCCGGACGGCTTGCCCTCCGATTTCTCATAGTTGCCGAGGTAATAAGGCCGGATGCTCATCCCGTTGGAAGCGGCATATTCCATCTTATCGATTAACCGTCCAGGATGCTTCAGATAGAACAGGAGCACATCGGTATGGGACATGCGATCATAGAAGTCCGCCTTGAGCGAGGGATCATCCTGTTTGATTACGGTATCCGTCTGAAAATAGTTCGTGCCCGCCAATACAGACAGCCGTTCTGGAAGTCCCAGCTCCTCAAGATCCCCCAACACATCGGGAGAATCATTCAGAATGCCGAAGAATACCGTCTGGTACAAGTTAATGTGCTTCAATTCCTTCGGGGCGGTAACGTACATCACGACGGCGATCAGAAAGATCCCTGCTGAGCACCACATCGCCAGCCTGCGCCACTTCCAATCCCGCTTCAAGCTCATATAGCGAAGCCCGATCAGTGCGAATGCGACGCCGATTGGCGCGTTCTGGATTTTGGAGAAGGACAGAAACAGCACCGATACGAAAAAGAGTACCAGCACTTTGTTCGAAGGCCGTTCCTGCTTCGTCAGCCATAGACCCAGTCCGAACGTCATCAGCATAAAGACGAATGAAACCGGCTCGCCAAAGAATGAATTGAAGTAAGCCAAGTAGGCAATATCGCAGAAAACGAATACGATGCACGCGGCAAGAATGAAGCCGGTCACGCGTGATTCGGTCTTGTTATATTTGATTATAAGGTAAGCCGCAGCTAGCAGCAGCAGCGTATACAGCGCGCCTAGAACACGGATATCGAACGCATCGCCGTTGAAGATCATGCCGGCAAAACGGGCGATAAAGACCAATATAATCTGAGTGGACACATAGGCCCCTCGAAAGAAGGAATCATAAGCGAAATTCGCGTGGGCGAACCCGAAGAACCGGTCTTCGTACGATTCCAATGCATCGTAATAATTCAACCCCACCGTGCCCATAATACGGAGGAAGTCCCCGTTATCGGCAACTCCGATGAACGGTCCGATAAATAACAAATATATGGCGATGCAAGCCGCCGCAACGACGGCCGCCAGTTCTAACGTGACTAACCTTCTCATTGCTCGCTCTCCCACTCTATCGTTCGCTCTTGTTTCTTGCCGAACGTCAATTTTTTCTGTCCTATATAATTCAGTACCGTGTACAAGCCGCTGCCCAGCAGAGCCGCCGCATTATTCAGTGCAGTCTCTCCTGCCTGCGGAAATACAGGAGTGATCAGCCGGCGAGCAGCCTCAGCGCTGATCCAATACGCCGTTATGTAGCATATTACGGTCACCAGCATAAACCGCCATAGCGTGCTGGAGACGCTTGCTTTGGACTGGAACGTAAACCGTTTATTCATCACATAGCTATTCACGGCTCCGACGGCGTTGCCGATGATCGTCGACGGCCAGTAGCCAAGACCGGCCATATTCAAGCAGATGAAAATAACCGACAAGCCGATTAGCGTATTCAGTACGCCAACGATGATGAACCGCACGAAGCTGTGCTGCAGCAGCTTCATGGCTGTACGTTCAAGCTTCGCCCGCGCGCATGGCCCAAGTCGGCCTCCCGCTGCGGCAGCGATTCAGGCAGAAGGAGCCTGTCGACAATATACAGCGGTCTGCGCTTGACTTCTTTATAGATTTTACCGATATATTCCCCGATCAACCCCAGCGCCAGCAGCTGCACGCCTCCTAGAAACCAGACGGACAGAATCAGCGACGTCCAGCCTGAAACCGTATTGCCGAGCAGCTTGGACGCAACTGCATATATGACGGCAAATAAACTGACCAGGGACAGTCCGAATCCCATTAGCGTTACGAACCGGATCGGTCGTACACTGAGTGAAGTGATGCCTTCGAAGGCGAATGCCAGCATCTTGGGAAGCGGGTATTTCGACTCGCCCGCGAAACGGTCAAGCCGGTCGTAGAAGACGATCCCCGTCTTAAAGCCGATCATCGGCACAATACCGCGGAGGAACAGGTTCACCTCTTTAAACCGCTCCAGCTCGTGAAGCGCCCGCTTGCTCATAAGCCGGTAATCGGCGTGATTGTACGTCACCTTGACGCCCATTCGGTCCATGAAACGGTAGAAGCCTTGCGCTGTGGTTCGCTTGAAGAAGGTGTCCGTCTTCCGGCTTTGGCGGACACCATAGACGATTTCGCAGCCTTCTTCCTTATATTTGACGACGAACTCACGGATGGCCTTTACGTCATCCTGCAAATCGGCATCGATCGATATGACGCAATCGGCAAGCTCCTTGGCCGTCATCAACCCTGCCAGCAGCGCGTTCTGATGCCCGACATTACCGGAAAGCTTCACTCCGGAGACAAGCGGATTCGACTTCCGGTTCTCCTCAATCAGCTCCCACGTACGGTCCCGGCTCCCATCATTCACGAACATGAGAAAGCTTGCTTGCGATACGAGCCCCTCGTCCATCATTTCCTTCATAATCTTGCTCAATTGCGAGATCGTCTCGCCGATTACAGCTTCCTCGTTATAGCACGGCACAACGATGCCGAGCGTCGGACTTTCTTTCAACACGCAAAAACCACCTCGACTGAACATCAATGTTTTCTCTTATGTATCTTCCTACATACCATTGTTACCCGTAAGCAGCGCTTTCGATCACTATCGTTCCTAATATTCTAATAATAGCCTACAAAATGCAACATTCTCCATCCTACCTGTGTCCCACGCATACGTCAAGCTGCTTGGGCCTGCCGGTCAAAGCTAGCTGTACAGCAGAGAATCCCTTCGCGGAACGTGAAGCAGAGAAGCTATAGGTATGGGAAACAGCTATAGAATTGCTTATTTCATGTCAAATATCTCACGGGTTGGACGAAAGATGGGAAGCAAAACGCTGCGCAGGCAGAATGTTCTTCCGATCGCTGTTGCACGCTGCGCCTAACGCGTGAGGAATGGTACAAGCTGTATACGAGCCAATGCGGCCGCAGCATGTCTTAAGCATGTCGAGAAGGGAGGGGTCCTGTCCCCTCCCTTCTTCGTTGTTTCCTAACCGCTCTACACTCTTTCTATCCAGCTTGCAGCGGCTGCATAATTAAGCTTCTGAGTCGCCTGACGGCCGGAGCGGCTACGGAGCAAGAAAATAAGGGGGCTGCTCATTGCTTGCATCAAAGACGGCAAGCTGCTGTTCTTCGTTCCAGCCTAGAAGCAGTCCAGTGCCAATCCAAGCCGCGGAATCGTTCTGCACATCGATCAGCCATATCCCGGCTTCGGCGGTTTGAACGGCAGCATATCGCACCTCCTGTGCGGAAGGCTCGGGCAGGACTCGGATGATTTCCACAGACGATCCCGCTTCAAGCTTCAGCCGATCTGCCGCAGCCTTCGGAAGCTCAGGGTCTTTCACCTTGATTACAGAGCCTTCATTAACATCGAGGATCGCTTTCCCGCGGGTAATGTCTGCCACCCCGACGAGCGGAGCCGCGACGGTATTATTGTCGGTCCAGGTCATGGGATAACTGAACAAAAATCCGTCACTATGCGAGATATAGCCTGCGCTTGGCCATTGCTTCAGCTTCTTGCCGTTCTGATCCAGCACAACAAGATCGGCCATTGGGCCAAGAAATGAATCCGATGCGACCAGAAGCCCGATCCGCTTGCCATCCGGCGATGAAGCAATCCCATATACAGGTTCCTGTGAATCATAGAGTTTACGTGCCTTACCCTCTTTCCAAGCTACTTCATACAATGTTCGGTTCCCATACACGGCATAGGTCTTGTCGGTATAGAACCGGTCGGAGAACAGGAACTCCCCTCCGTAATCATTGGCATACGGTTCGCCGTGCTCCGGCCATTCCTTCACTTCTATCGTATACGAGCCTCCAGCACCGATGGGGAGCAAGGAATGGCTTCCTTGCTTGCCTTCCCCATGTACAAGAGCGTAGGGCAGCAGTGTTCCAGCATCGTCCTGAACCTGCACGACCTGTACCAGCGCCGAGTCCTGCGCCACCATTACCTTATCTCCGTCCTCGTGGACATCGATAAGACGAATTTGATTCTGTTCAGGCGGAATCGTTAGCTGCACCGTGTTCCGGTTCGGCTGCGAATCATCTTCGTACGGTACGCCCGAAATGGTATGTGCGGCATCTAAACGGAACCTTACGGATTCGCCCTCTTCCAGTCCGTTCGTTCGAATCACGAAGCGCTGGAGATCATCCGTCCAATCCATCTCATAACTGAATGGTACGCCGCCGTCTTTCTCAATTAATTGGAGGGATGCCTCTAATGCTTCGCGAACCGATTTGCGCGAAATCTCCTGGTTGGATTCAACGACGATAGCGCCGCTCTCCTTCTGCAGCTGAATATACAGGAGCGGTGGCTGCAGTTCCGAGGTTTGCGGTGCTTCGCCGCGGAATCGTTTGATCAGGCTGCCGGAGATGCTCCACACGGCCCCCTTCTCCGTGGACACTTTCGGATAGATCTTCCCGCTTAAGCTTGAAGCCGACTCCCGCAAGTCATTGATATAATACGTTTCTGTCGTATTCTCGCGCTTCATCTCAACACGCAATAAGGTACCGAGATATTCGGGATCGTCGAAATAGGATGTCTTGGCCGTCTTAAGTTCAGTCAGCATGTCAGAGATGACCCCGGGGTCGGCAATATGTGTGATCCGGGTTGACGAGCGGTCGTCGTATACGTTAATAGAGGTCACGCCCTCAATGGCTGGGAAAGAAGCTGGCTTGTGTTCCGGAGGTTCGTCATTATTCGTGCAGCCCGCCAAGATCAGAAGCAGCAAGCCAAGCAGCAAACGAAAAGCGTTCATTCTTCCCATCGTTCCATCCTCCGCCTATTTCATTTCCTATATTTATCAGACGATTGAGGAGGGAGAAGAGTTGCATTCTTCGTGTCCCGCTCATTCTACCCATAAATTTCAACAGCCGTATCGGTAAGCCATATCCCACTATTAAGGCGGGCTAGCTTGGTGCTTCACCCACGAACGATTCGACTGCATCTCAGGCTCCCCACGGCTGGCTTCATAATAAAAAAGTCCAATAAGCAGCTGCCTGCTTGTTGGACTTGATCATTAATGCGGGTATGCGACTTCGAATTCCATGCCGCAAGGACCTCCGCCGATACTGTCTTCACGCTCCACAATAACCCCGTCCGCCCGGTAGAGCGGCTTGTAGCCGCCTGAGATATGGGTGGCGGATTCATTCGCATAATGGCAGATGAATGCTCTGCGGAACCGGTCCTTCGACTTGTTGCGGTAAGAACCGTGAATGAGGTTGCCGTTGAAGAACAGGACATCGCCCTTATCCATGATGGCCGGTATCGCCTTCCGGTCTTTCGGCGGCTTCACGTAATGCGTCGTGAAGGATTCGTTAGCATCCGCTAGATCCGGACAGGAAATATCGTGATGGTTCGTCTTCGGCACGATCAGCAATCCGCCGTTCTCTTCATCGGCTGCATCAATGGCAGTCCAGGCTGCGATACAGTTGCCGGGCTCAACCTGCAGATAGAAGTTGTCCTGATGGAGCGCCTGCCCGCGGGAGCCTGGCGGCTTGTAATAGAACATGCTTTGGGCAGCCAATACTTCTTCTCCGAACAAGTCTGCCAGAACGTCAATCACCGGTTTGTGCAGCATGTACTGCATGGCTGTCTCGTTGAAGCGGTGCGGGTGCATGACACGCGGATACCGCTTCAGCGGGTCATCAACCCCTGAGCTCAAATCCGGTTCAAAATAGCCGGGTATCGTCTGGTTGCTCATGACCTCGAAGGTATGCTCGATGGTGGCGAGATCTCCGCCCGAAAACAAACCTTTTACAACCAAATACCCTTCGGTATCAAACAATTGCTTCTGCTCTTCCGTAAGCGTCCGTAACGTATTCGCCATGACGAATCCTCCTGAAGGTTAAGGGTTTGTTCTTGCTTAATTACCTTCAGTATAGGAGCTTTCCTCGTCAAAATGAATGAACAAAGATGCTAAATAATCATACAATCCTGCTATTCAGGTTCATAACCCATCTCGTATACCCGCGAGTTCAGTCCGTCATTGCCGATTCGTTCCCAACCATTGCACCGCATAATCCACAAGATCTCTTTGCCTGGCCAGCAGCGCATCTGCCCCGGCAACCTTACCGCGTATGAACAGACCCGTATCGTGCTCGAAGGCTTCACCCAAGAGGGTGAAATCATCCGAATCGAAATCCAGTTCAAGGAATTCGATCCATGACCGGACACCATCCCGCTTCATCGGAGCCTTGCAAATACGTTCGCTCTTCGTCTTATAATCCGCCCGATATTCTGCCAGATGCAGCGAGGTGTTGTTCGCATGCCCTACACCGAGAAGAAGCACCCAGCCGTCGATGTCATATATGCGGGCGAGCGGCGACTGCTCTCCGAGTGCATAAGAAAGACCATGATTGTCTGTAATCGTCCGGGCGTGCTTCCCCCGGGCGGCGAAGGATACCTGCGGATGCACGCTTCTCAAGACGCCCTGCTGCTTCCGAAAGCATTCTGCAATGATTCCCATTCCGAATGTGGGTGTCAGGTCCACGTCAAAGGGCGGCATCTGCTCCCTGATGGTCTTCCACCACGAATCACGGACCGGTGGATTGACCCATTCGGAAGGGTCGGACAGATCGCCGGTATGTGTGGGCATCACGAGTGTCCCAGTCTCATCCAGCGCTTCCTCAAGCGCCAGAATCACCGCCACCGGACCGCCTGCCACCCACTGCCCCAGCGACTTGAACGAAGCGTGAACGATGACCGTCATTCCCGGACGCAGCCCGAGTCTGACAAAATCCGCTTTCAATGATTCGGTCGTAATTAATGTTCCTTGTATTTCGTCCATCCCGGTTTCACCTCTGCCTGCTTACTTGCGAATCCTGCTATGCCTTCCAAGCCGCAACGAACATCTCGTAACGGCGATCCTCACGCGGCTGGTCAAGGCTGCCAAAATGGCGGTTGATCGAATGCTTCTGCGAATCATGCGCACGCAGCGCGGCAGCCTTAAAGGGCCAATAGGGCGCTGTCTCCACGATCAGCTCAGGTTCTTGTAACTCGCCGCCTTTATTGAAATACCCGTAGTACAACGCACGCACGCTTGGACACTTGCCGCCCCTGACGGCTGCCGTCGCTGCATGTGAGATCGCAATATGATCGGGATGCCCGTTGCCGCCATCCAGCGGGAAGGTAAACACGGCCTCAACCTCATGCTTCTGCAGGAACACTTCGATTTGTAAGACGAGCTCCCGGTCATCGGCCTCGCCCAGCTTGCCGTCCGGATATCCGAGATGCTCGACGACCGTCAAGCCGAGCACTTGTGCAGCCTCCGCCATCTCCTGCTCGCGGATAACCCCTAACTCTTCGCGCGAAGCATTTGTATAATCCCCATTCTTAAATCCGGCATCTCCCCGCGTAGCCACTAGAAGTACCGGATTACCTCCAGTGTCGGCTATTTGACGGATCACAGCTGCGCTCATGAACGTCTCGTCGTCCGGATGCGCATAAACGAAGCCGGCCTTTAACCCATTGAGCTGATTCGCAATCTTGATTTCCATGACTTCTCATCGCCTTCCGATCCGTATAAGTTAACTTAAGCTCTATTATGCGTGATATAGAAGCCAATCTCAATTCAAGCGCAGTATTCCCGAAAACGCCGCAAGTGGCCGGTTTATTCTTACGTCGCCGCCTCATGACGAAATCGTGTACTCCGCACTTGCCGCGCCGTATATCAGCAGCCTCTGGCGTATCTATCTTCCTCGAATATGCTATAAGATGCGACAAAGAAGCTGTCTCAAAAGTGAATCTCTTTTGAGACAGCCCCGTAATTGATCCGACTGCAAAGCTAGGATTGCTGCTCGCGGATGATCGGCCCCGTCGTCTTGCGTTCAACGAGGACCGGTTGAATAAGTGTCTTGCTAAATTTCGCGACACCGTCTTCTCCGCCTTGAATGACGCCAAACAGCTTCATTGCCGCCTGATAGCCCATGTCCTGCTCATACTGCTTGATGTGTGTAAAAATACTGAATTCCTCAACAATCGAAGTCGGATCATCGAAGGTGATGATCGACAGATCCTCCGGAATACGCAGACCCGCTCTCTCAGCCATTTGGTAGATATAGACGCCGAGCCTGCCGTTAAGCGCAATATAGGCTGTGGCCATTCTGTTCCGGATATAGCGGTATAACGGGTGCGAGTCACTGTTGTCGTTCTCATTCAAATCAAACCCGTTAATGATATGGGCGGGGTTGATCAGCTCGCCCTTATCCTTAAGCGCGTTCATATAGCCTTCGATCCGCTCCTGAACCGTAACGGTTTGCAGAGGTGAATCGGAACAAATCGCAATTTCACGATGTCCATAATTCCACAGCAGGTCGACTGCAAGGCTTGTGCCAAGCCGGCCATCGGAAGCAATATAGTTCGTCTCGATGCCTGGTAAGTAACGGTCGATCAGCACGAATGGAAACCCGCCTAGCTTCATGCTTAATATTTCCTCGTTGTAGCGCTCTTCGTCCACAGGAAAAATAAGCAAGCCTTCAACGCCAAGCCGCTTAAGTGTCTTGATCGCTTCCTTTTCCTTCTCCAATTGACTGCGGGTTAAGAGAATCATACTCCGGTAGCCGCGCTCATCCATCGCCCTCTCAATTCCCTTAATAAGGCGGATTGCAAAATAATCATCTATCGAAGGCATTACGACTCCGATAATACCGCTCTTGACAGCCCCGCTCTTCAGTTTATCCATTCCATCAACGGTTTGGACGGAGGACGCCGCAGAAGATGAACCTGCCCCAGGCTCAGTGACTTGATGGGCATTGCTGTCTCCCTCGCGTTCGGCCAGTTCACTGACGAAGCTTCCACGGCCTGGGACACGGGTAATGATTTTTTCATTGGCCAAGCCAGACAATGCGTTGACGACCGTAATCTTACTGACATTGAAACGATCCATTAATTCTTTCTCTGTAGGAATCCGGTCCCCTGTCTTAAGTCCTTCCGAATCAATAAGCTCGCGTACATATTCCTGTATTTTCTGATACAGGGGTATTCGTTCGGTTGAATTCATGCTCTCACCATACTCATGCTTATATTTGTTATGTATAATATATATTTTTAATGATGGATAATCAAGGACATCAGTCGCATTTCATTAATTATTAACATCTAGGATGTCACCATTTCCAAGTCGGGGAAATCCATACAAAAGTCACTTGAAGTCAATGCGGGCGGCATCTGGCGGGAACTTGTGCACAAACAAGCGGAGGACCTCCCGTATTAGGCTGTCCCCCGCATCTCGCATTGGTGCAAGTCTTATAGAATACTCAAGTAGAACGTCCTTAGCGCTTCCATAATGCCAAGGGGATTTCTGCGTAAATCCTTCGCGCTGAAGAAGACATCGCCCTTCACTTCCGGATATTGCTTGTTATATAGAAGCTGATTAATGATTTCCTGTGAAGACTGCCAGCCGGCTTCCGCCGTTCCCAGCTTATAAGGCGAATGGCCGATATACAGGTCGACCCCGGTTCCTCTCACTTCCTGTGCCCACCAATCTACCAGCTTATCATAGCGTGCGGCGGAGAACGACAGGCTCCAGTAAATCTGAGGATTCACGTAATCAATCCAGCCCTGCTTAATCCATGTCCGGACGTCTGCGTACATGCTGTCATACGCGGTGACGCTAGCCTTGGTATCCGAGCCTGTTGAATCGACGGCCTTGTTGCGCCATACCCCGAAAGGACTAATCCCGAACCTTACCTGCGGTTTGACCGCATGGATGGAATCGCTCAGGCTCTGGACGAATGAATTGATATTCTCCCGGCGCCAGTCGCCGATCGTCAGTCCGCCCGGGTTATACGCATTGAAAGCCGCTTCGTCCGGGAAGGCTCCGCTGGAGGGGTAGAAATAATCATCGAGATGGACGCCATCGATTGCGTAGCCGCTCACGACCTCCATAATCGTATCGATAATATGCTGCCGCGCCTCCGGGATCCCCGGATTGATATAAGGCTTGCCGCCTGAGTTGACGATCCACTCCGGATGCAGCTTCGACACGTGGTTCGCCGCCAGTGTATCCGTCTTCGCATCTACGCTCGCACGGAAAGGATTGAACCACGCATGGAATTCCATATCGCGTTTGTGCGTCTCTTCAATCATGAACGCCAGCGGATCATAGTCCGGCGCCTTTCCCTGCTGGCCTGTCAGGAATTTCGACCATGGCACGAGCGAGGAAGGGTACAGCGCATCCCCGGCAGGACGCACCTGCACGAACACCGCATTCAGTCCGATTCCTTGCAGCTCATCCAGCAGGGCAACGAACTCTTCCTTCTGCTTCTGCGATTTGCCATAAGAAGCTGCCGATGGCCAATCCAAATTGTAGACAGAAGACACCCAAGCACCGTTCAATGTTTGTCCATTGCCACTGCCATGTCCGCTGCCATCCCCCGGTTCTCCCGGTACGGTATTAACCGTCAGCAATGAAATCGTGCGCGAGGTTTGATCCCAGTTCACGACTAATCCCAGCTGCTCGCCGACAAAACGCAGCGGAACCATGATCCGGCCTGCCCGTGCTTGTACGGAAGCGTCCAGCACCACATTGCTGCCGTTAACGACTGCATAATTACGGCCGTTCGTCATCATCAGAGTCGTATTCGCGTCGTTAATCGTGACCGTCTTGGTCGACTGGTTCCAATCCACGCCCGCTCCGAGTCCCTCGCTGATGACACGAAGCGGAACCATGGTGACGTTCTGCTTGGGAATCACAAACGGCGACACGTCGCTCTTGATCTTCTCCCCATCCAAGAAGATCCCGATGTCCGCAGCAGCCGAAGCGGCCGCCCCCGCCTGACCTGCCGGTACGACCGCCACAACGATTACTGCCAGCAGCATAAGCTGCGCCAACCACTTGCCAAATTTCATCCTAATAAGTCCTCCTAAATGCCGGATTCATAAACATGTCCAGCAATTAAGACGCTTATTGGGGCCGCTTTGTTGCGATATTTTTCTTGACTGCCCTTAATCTTCCTTCGAATAGACCACTGGGAAATGGCTGCCGGACATCAAATCTCCCGCGTTCACCGTGACGAATTGATGCATCGGATGATTCGCTGAAGGCTGGTAACGCGTGTGGCCCGGCATATAGTGGACAGCTATTGCTCTCCGGTGCAGCTCTGACCGGTTATGCGGGCTGCCATGCCAAGTAAGCGAGTGATGATACCCGACCTGTCCTTTCTTGATTTCGAAAGGAACAGCCTCTACAACGGCACCCTCCGGAAGAAGCTCCGGATTTTTGTGATAAGGCTTGAAGTCAGGCGTGGAAGCCAGATGCTTCTGTTGGTCGCCCCACTTATGGCTGCCCGGAACCATCCACATGCAGCCGTTCTCGATCACGGCATCGTCCAGCGCTACCCAAGCACTGACCAGATCCGCGGGCTGAATGATCGGCCATAGCGGGTGATCCTGATGCCAGCCTGTCGGACCGCCGGAAATTGGCGGTTTATATTGAATTTGGTCATGCCAGATCCGCAGCGTATCGGTGTTGCAGAGCTGAGCGATCTCTTCCGTGATAACGGGATGAGCCGCATGCTGAAAATATTTATCGCTCGCCATCCATATATTAACAATTTGAACAACACGCTCGGTGACGGTCATTTTCATATCGTCATACAACGAGCCGCCCTCCAGCATATTGTGACTCAGTACGGGCTTCTTAACCGTTTTACCTTCCATAACTAGAGCTAGCTCTTCACGAAGCTGTTCCACTTCATCGTCGTTTAGTACGACGCTCCCTTTCAGAAAACCGTTCTTTTCAAATTCTGACAGCTGCGCTTGCGTCAACATTAGCTTGCACTCCTTTTCCAGAAGGAATAAGATTTTGGTAACACTTTCACAATAAACGAAAATGCGAGCCGCGTATTTAGATAAACGCAAACTCGTTTTACACTTTTGCAAGATGTGCGGCGCAAAGGGGGAGGACTGTCCATGCTTTTGGGGAATTTGATTGATTTGACGCCAACGGTTAACTTTGCAACCAAGCAGTCTTCCGAGCCTGGCGAATATTGGGGAGTCCGCGAAATTCCGGATTGCCAGCTCATCTATGTGCTTTCAGGTGAAGTACAGCTTATCCTCGGGCCTGACAGCTATTCGATCCGGCCTGGCGAATGCGTGTTTTACGGACATAACAGTCCGCATATCCTGACCAGCGTTCGTCATTCCACCTTTTACAGCCTGCACTTTACATGGCATGCTCCTTCTTCTCAGCCGGTTCATCCGGCCTATCATATTAAGGAAGTCCGTAAGACCGAGCTGGCCCGCCATCCCGAATCGTACAGCTTGACAATCGAAGGCCGCGGCGAATTCACGATCCCGCATCACTTTGTTCTCAGCGGTGTGGAGCCTCTCATGGCTAGAATCGTGAAGGTCTATCTGCAGCCCGACGATTGGGGCGCTTCCTTCGCCATGAGAGCGTTGATGATGGAACTTCTTCTGACTCTGGTGAGAAACGTCACTGAGCATAAAACAGCGGAATCAGCCAGCAAGATCGAGCTTGCGCTCCATGCGATGAAGGAGGAGCCGACCCGCAATTGGTCCGTGGCAGAGCTTGCCGACGTATGCGGGTACCATCCAAGCTATTTCGCCAGATTGTTCGCCGAACAGACGGGAACGTCGCCGAAGCAGTACATCATCTCGGAGCGGATCAAGCTCGCCAAGCTGGCGCTGCTCAAGGGAGAGCCGATGGAGACGATCGCGCAGCGGCTCGGTTATGCCAGCATCCATTACTTCAGCAACAACTTTAAGAAGGAAACCGGGCTGACGCCAAGCGAATTCCGCCAGATGCCGGGACGCATGGCCCGGGAACGCGAATAGAGCCTTCCCTGATCCTTTCAGGGAGGCTCTACTTGCATTTACGGCCATATTCTCATAAACACCACACAATGATACATGGACATGCTTCGATGGAACCATCCACTGTTACACGCCGAAATCACCGTGATTCATACGCTCTGCCACAAGTCCCGCAAGCAGCCTGGCGCCAAAACCCGTCGCACCTGGAACAATATAACCCCTCGCTGAGGAAGATTCCTTCAAGCCAGCCATATCGATATGCGCCCAACGCATGGACGGATCGACGAATTTCCGCAGGAATAAAGCCGCTACGATCGCTCCGGCTTCCCCAACCCGGCTAATATTGCTGGAATCGGCGCAATCGCTGTCCAAATACGTGACGTATTCTTCTGCAAGCGGCATGATCCACAGCTTCTCGCCTACGCTGCTCCCGATCTCGCATAGCGTCCGCGCTAATGCTTCGTCCCCCCAGATGCCGGCGATCCTCGAGCCGAGCGCGCCAACCACGGAATAGGTGAGCGTCGCCATGTCGATCACCTCATGCGCCCCGATCCGCTTGGCATGAATCAGCGCATCCGCCAGCACAAGACGCCCTTCCGCATCCGTATTGCCGACCTGTACCGACACGCCGTTCGCATAGCGGAGAATTTCGCCGGGCAGCAGCGCGTCCTTGCCAATCGCATTCTCTGCTGCCGGAATAAGTACAGCCACATTCGCCTTCATCCCGCTTCTGGCGATCATGTCGAGGGCGCCGATCACCGCCGCACCCCCAGCCATATCCATCCGCATGTCACTAATATTGTTGTCCCGCTTCAAGCTAATGCCGCCGGTGTCGAAGGTGATCCCCTTGCCGACCAGGGCGATCAGCGGCAGAGAATCATCCGTCTGATAGCGGAGCTCCAGAAAGGCCGGCGCATGCTTGCTCCCGCGTCCGACAGCGAGGAGACCGGCCATCTGAAGCCGCTCGAGCTCTTCGCCTTCATACACCTTCACCTCAACTGCCGTTCCGCTGAATCTCTCCTTCACCCGGCTAGCGAGCGAAGCGGGGTAGAGCACGCTTGGGGGTTCATTCGCAAGCTCTCTGGCGAGCAGCGTTCCTTCTGCACGGATTCGCCCGAGCTGAATCGCGGAAGCCAACGGATCCCCGCCAACTTCTTCGTTCAAATAAACATCCGTTTCGATTCTAGGAACGGACTTCGACTTGTAAGCGTCATATTCATAGCTTCCAAGCAGCCAGCCTTCCGTCCAAGCTGCCGCAAGCCCGGCAAGCGACGTTCCACCCGCATACCCGCCATAAGGCTGCAGCGCTGCGAACGAGACGTTCGCGGTTGAACGCCCTTCCTTGCGCACCGCCCGTCCGGCGGTTCCAGCCGCTTCACGAATTCGCTCCGGATGATAGGCCTGCGCTTCACCCAGCCCGAGCAGCAGCGTGTCCGGTTTTCCCCGCTCGCCGAACAACCAGGTTACTGCATTCTTCTCCACCATGGAAGGCCGGATTTCATACCGGTTCAGAAGCTCCAAGGCTGGCCCCGGGTAAGAGCCCGCGTTGTCCAAACTCTCTTTGAATAAAGGAACGATGATAACCTGTGCTTCTGCTAACCATCCTGCTTCTATCTTCACCTTACAACCATCCCATCGTCCTCACGGATCCAGGTGTCGAACTCCCGCTTCCCCTCCGTTAGCCGAATAACACGGGCGCCTCGCTTCAGCCTGCCGTAAGTATTATATCCGGTTACGCGTCCATAACAGAGCTGAATGCCATGGAGCGTCCCGCAGTAATCGTTATCGTGATCGTGGCCGACGAAAGTGCCCATCATATCGCCCATCTCGACCATGGCGCTGAACAGGCCGGAATTGATCTTTGCTGCTTCGACGTTCTCAAACTTCTGACCGGATACGGTTCCCTTGCTCCATACGTCTGCATACTCCTGCAGCGGGATATGGAAGAATCCGAGGGCAGGCAGCGGTCCGCTTTTGCGCCGGCTGAGCCGACGGGACTGCTCCGTATACCAATGAACTTGATCCGTATGAATCCATTCGTACCCGCCGACATGCTCCGGTGCCACCGCACCGGAATCTAAGAAATAGAAAGCTGCGGCGTCCTCGCCGGTACGGTCCTTCACCGTCAGCACGAAGTTGCCAACCCCGCTGAGCGGCCCGGGCCCGGCTTGCGTCAAGCAGGTTGCACTCTCCTGCTGAATCGCAAGCAATTCCTCTCTCGTAACGTCCCCTTCTGAATCATGATTGCCGTACACAGCCGCCCATGGAATGCCCGACGCGGCAACAGGGGCGATCGCTCTACGGAAGGAAGCAGCAGGATCGGGGACACCGTGGCTCCAAATCATATCGCCGGTCAGAACAATGAGATCCGGACGCTCGGCTTCAATAATCCGGAGCACCAGCTCACGGGTCTTCGCATCCTCTGCTTGGTCTTCCTCACTGCCGATATGCATATCGGTAAATTGTACGATCGTGAAAGATCCCTCCGGGTTAAATTTCAAATCGTTCCCCATGCAACCTCATCCTCTCCGACAGTGATCGTAAACGAACTACTTCTAGTGAAACTCGATGCAGAGGCTCGCTACCTGATTAGCGGGTAATGAAAAACGGAGCTGTGAGTCTAGTATATCGACGACCCCCTCATTCGTAGAACGCTCCAGAGTATCGACGAAATAAGCAGCCCGAATACTGCGAAACAGTGATAGGGCAACCTGCGTTTCCCTACCTGCCGTCTCATACACCCGAACGATCCATCGTTTGGGCAACACCCCGTCTTCAGGCATCTTAATGGCAGAAACCGCAGCTGTGCCTTCATCCAACCGGAAGAAGCTTTGTCTCGCCGGCCATTCCCCAGGACCGGCTGCCACCGATATCGGAATCATGGGATGGTTGTAATTGTAGGCCTGTTCAATCAGAGCCTGATTATCGCAGGGATCGCCAATGCAAACCCCCATCGTGAATCGTTGGATCCCTGTATCCGGGTAAGGATCCGGACTGTACGAGCCGCGCAGCAGGGTGACCGCTAACGAATGCCCCGTTCCGCGGAATCCGTATTTGCTGTCTGTGACGAGCGTGACAGCCTTCTTGTCAGCCCCCATCTCCTGTCGCGGAAGCCCCGTTGCCCAGCTGTTCGCAGGGACGTCCAGCTCCATTGCCGCCCGCTCAATCGTTCCGAATGCCGTATCATACTTATAACGTTCGCATTCATAGCTGAGCGGCAGAATGAACTGCAGCTGCGGCGTGAATGCATGATTCTTCCCGTATTCATGCCAGTCGCACTCTGCTGCGAAGTCAAGCCTTCGACTGCCGCGGTCGAGCGATACGGTTACCTTCAGCTTCGAGCTTCGGAAAGACATGCTGAACATAATCGATTGACGCAGCCGATCAGGGCCCAAGTCGATTCGTTCCACGTGCACGCCCTCGATCAAGCTTTCTACCTTACGATAGCGCCCGACCAGCCATGCGTTGCCGCCGCCTTGATGCGAATCTTCCTCAATCAGCCTAAACAGTGCCCCAGACCCGCCTTGATCCAGAAGCTCCGTACCGTCTGTTTTATCAACCAAAGAGACGAGAGTCAGCCGCTGTGTATCCAGTACAGCCCTCACATGCTCGTTCTCCAGCACGAACGAGTACGTCTCCTCCGGCGGAAGGTTCTGTCCCGTCAAGTAATAATCGTCCGCTGCCAGGACGCCCATATCGCCGTCCTTCTCGGTCATGACATACGTTGCGTAGCCCATCGCAGGCACAGTTACCGGCAGCAATACGCGCAGGAAGAAGTGGCCCCAGTGCTCCTCGAAGCCGCGGTCAACGAATTGATAATCGACCTGCTGCCCTTCATCATCCTGGAATACAATATTGCGCAAATCGCCATTCCAGTCCCATAGAATGAGCTCGATGATTTCCTTGCGTTCCGCGGATGCGCTATTGAACAGATGAAAAATCCGCGTCTTGCCGCGGCCTCTGTCGCTCTCGCCGGTCCGGGATAGGTGCATGACACCGACACCTGCCCCAGCACCTTCGGAGATACTGTCTTTAATATTCTCATTATCGACCGCGTAGGCAGACGTATCGATTCGGGAAGCGAGCTTGCGGAGCGCCGCGCTCCGCTTGGTGTTGGCCATCGCCGCAATTTCCTGTGACATTCCGAGCGCATGGTCCCTTGTTTCCGGAATCCCCGTCCCAGGCAGGATATCGTGGAACTGGTTGAACAGCGTCTTGCGCCAGGCATCCTCCAGGTCCTTGCCGTAATACGGTGCCGACGCCCACAGAGAGGCTGCGCTCGAGAACGCTTCTGCTTCGTTCAGCAGGTTCTCCGATACGCGATTGGCCTTCTTTAGTCTGGCTTCCGAGCTGTAGCAGCCGGTGAAAATAAAGTTGAGCTCGTTCGAAACGACAGGCAGCTGATCCGCCACCTGATCGGTCAACGCAAAATAATCGGCATATTTGCCAAAACGGATCGACGGGAAGATCGGCCACGTCTGCATGTCAAGCACACGCTCGATGTCCCTTCGCGTCGGTCCGCCTCCATGATCGCCGACGCCGTACACCTTCATCATCGACTTCATGCCCGTTTGCTTGCAAAATGCAGGCACGGTCAGCACCATCTCCGGCTCGATGCGGGAATCGTACCAGTGCGGCTCCTTGTAGGCAATGACCGAGCGTCCGGAAGGCGCGACCCAGCGGTACAGGTGATGGCCTTCATTATTGTGGCCCCGGCAGTAATAGTAGTATTTGACGCCGGCATGATACAGCGTCTCCGGCACGTTAGCTCCGTGGCCGAACGTATCCGGCTCGAAGTCGATTTGCAGGCTGCCTGGATCCAGGTTGAAGAGACCGGCCAAATATTGCTTGGCATATAGAAATTGGCGTACCATGCTCTCGCCGTTGGGCATATTCTTGTCAGCCTCGACCCAAGTCGAAGCCGTAACCTCCCAGCGCCCCTCCCGCACGCTCGCCTGAATTTCTTCGAGCATCTCCGGATCGTATTTCTCTACAATCTGGTACGCGGCAGCTTGGGATTGCGAGAAGATGAAGTCCGGGTATTCTTTCAGCAGGTCAAGCATCGTACGGAACGTGTTCAGGGTTGCGGAAACCGTCTCATCCCATCCCCACAAGAAGTTCATGTCGATATGTGCATGCGCTGCACATATCAGCTCATAAGACTTGGCTTCGGCCGCTATTCCGGCCAGCATCTGCTCCGCTTCACTTACCGCCGATTGTCCAATCGCGCCATCGGCCTTCAATCGTCTCCCCAGATAGTCGGCGGCCTCCTCAATCAGCACATCAAACTTATGATCCTCTGCAAGGGAAACCCGGTTCGCATATTCCAATTGAGCCAATATGCGCTTACCCCAATAGCTCTCCGGACAGTCCTTCTTCAGCTTGGCAAGCTTGGCGTGCATCCGATTATGTGCCATTTAGTTCCACTCTCCCAAGAGATCCCGGTACGCCTTCATGTAGTCGTCAACGAGGCGCTTCGCAATGGAATAGGAATTGACGAGCGGGTGCACCATGAGCGCCTCGACCGCTAATTCCCGGGACTGATGCCGCACGGCATCTACGGTCAGTCGCTCGAACCGCTTCACGCCTTTCATGAGCAGGTACATATTCTCAGGCACCTCACCGATCTTCACCGGCTGCGCGCCCTGCTCGGTTATTTCGCAAGAAACCTCCACGACATCATCATCCTCGAATCCCGCTATGCTGCCTGCATTCGGCACGTTCAGGACGATGTCGCTGCGCTTGCCCGTTTGCAGCGATGCAACGAAGTCAAGCATAACGCCGGCATAACCGAGCGAATTCGGAAGCTCCAGCTCCTGCGGCAGCGGCTTTGAGCCGGAATTCGTTTCAATTGCCATGTAGGAAGCTTCGCGTTTTTGCGTGTAATAGAGATAGATCTGCAGAGCTTGCTTAGGGTTCGCATCGATGTCGATCTCTTTCAATGCCGCTATCATATCTTTGTTGTTCTGAGCGATCATTTGGCCGCGGGTCATGCCGGATTTGACGATATTATCGATTGCGCGTTCACGATGGTAATAATAATAGAGATATTCGTTTGGAAGATACGGCAAGGCCCGGAGCAGGTCAGTGTCAAACATCTTGAACTCGTCCACTTTCGCCACGAATGAGGCATCGTTCTTCAGCTGTTCCAAGATATTGTCACCTTTATACATGACCTTGCTCACCCATGACAGATGATTCAGGCCGAAGAATTCAACGTATAATTCCTTTGGATCGACGCCCATCGCTTCCGCCATGCGCAGCTTCGTATGGCTTGGCGTGTCGCAAATGCCGATCACACGGTCATATCCCGCGCTGCGCAGCGCTTGGGTAACGAGCCCCGACGGGTTGGAGAAATTGAAAATCCATGCCTGCGGAGCGAGCTCTTTAGCCAGCTCGCAATAGTCCATCAGAACGGGAATGGTGCGAATCGCCATAGAGAAGCCGGCCGGTCCGGTCGTTTCCTGGCCAATCACGCCGCTGTTCAAGGCGATCTGCTCGTCCGTGTAACGGGAAAGCTCCTTGCCGACGCGGATCGTCGTCACGATATAGTCCGCGCCTGTCAGCGCTGCTCGAATATCTGTCGATAAATGAAGACGCAGATTAATGCCGCTCTGAGTAATGACGATCCGGCACAATTGTCCGATAATGTTCAACTGCTCTTCATCGGTATCATGCAGCACCAGATCCGTAATTCCTGCCTCTTCCGCTTTGAGCGTCAAGCTCTTCGTAAAGAGGACGGCTCTTACGCCGCCCCCGCCGATCAAAGTTAGTTTTTTCATCCTCTAGCCTCCCATTGGACCGCAGCGGCAGCCGTTTGCTCGGCAATAAACCGCAGCATCGCCCCGTGATCCATCGTTCCCGTGCTTCCGCCATATGCGCTTACAGACAGGGCACCGCACGCATTGCCATATACAAGGCATTCCGCCGGCTCCATGCCCATCAAATAACCATATACATAACCTGCATTAAAGGAATCTCCGGCTCCTGTGGTATCTTTTGCTTCCACTCGAAAACCAGGGTGGAATACCTGTTTGCCATCCACAATGGCCATCGCGCCCTTGGAGCCGAGCTTCACGACGACATGCTTGCCATGCTTAGCCAGAAGGGCTATCGCGTCATCCACGGTGGCGCACCGGGTATAATGCATCGCTTCCGTCTCATTCATGAAGAAGACGTCGATTTGAGCCGCCAAGTCGAGGATACCCGGATACCATTCTCCGGTGTCGTCCCAACCTGTATCGAAGGAAAGCGTGACGCCCAGCTTCTTCAGCTCCATCACCGTTTCGATGAATTCGGCGTGATTCGCACTTCCCTTATAGCATGTCAGATGGACGTGGCGTGCTTGCTCTACGCTATCCCGATCAAGCTGCCTCAAGCTCAGCTCCGCGTTCGATCCCGCATAGGTTATGAAAGAGCGGTCCTTCTCGGGATGAAGGGCAATGGATATCCCCGTGTTCGTCGTTTGACTCCGTTTGATATAACTGGTATCGATACCATATCGCTCAAATTCACCCATCAGAAAGCGCCCATAGTAGTCGTCGCCCAAAATTCCATTAAACGCAAGCTTCAAGCCAAGCTTGGCGAGAGACAGACTGAATAGGGCTGCTCCCCCGCCAAGATGTGTCATCATGTTATCAACGAATACTTCCTGCCCCGGGAGCGGTGGCTGATCATAGCCAACAACGACCAAATCAATATTCACATCCCCTATGACAATCGCATCGAATTTTTTCAAAGCATTCTCCTCTTCTCTGCCCGATACTTATGTTGAAATAACCTATTCGTTCGTTAAAGCCCTGCAGCTGTCGCGAATGACCAGACGATGATCCATAATAACATCCCCGTCAGCCCGATACGTTCCTGCAATCAGCTTCATAATCGTCTCCACCGTCACCCGGCCCATGTCATGGATCGGCTGCTCCATCGAGGTAAGCCGTGGACGAACGAGCTCCGTCAATTGGCTGCCATCGAATCCAATAACCGAGATATCATCCGGAACCTTCAATCCCCGGTCATGAATGCAATTCATCGCACCTAGCGCCATGTCATCGCTCACGGCAAAGATAGCCGTCGGCGGATTAAGGCCATCCAGCAGCTCACCCATCAATTGATAACCGCTGTTCACCTTATAATCGCCAAAACGGATTAACTCGTAGATCATTTTGACCCCATGGTCGGAAAGCGCGTTCCGGTAACCCGTATAACGGTTCTGACCTGAAGTAACGTCTCTCATATCGCCGCCGATGAAGCCGATTCTCTCATGACCAAGCTTGATCAAATAAGCTGTCGCATCGTACGCACCTTTGTAATCGTCAATAATGACAGATATGAAATTCTGGTCGGCCGGCTTGACGCTTGAAAAAACGACCGGAGTTTGAATCGTATTAATGAAGTTTCGTATTTCGGGGTTGATTTTCTCATGCATAATAATAATGCCTTCTACGCGCATCTCTTTGAATACGTTCAAATACTTGGTTTCTTTATCGATATCTTCGATGATATTGCACACCAGAAGATTGTAGTCATTCGAGCTTGCCGTCTCTTCAATGCTGCTTAAGATCGTCGAGTAAAAGCTGGAGGTCAGATCCGGCACGATGACGCCGATGAGGTTCGTTTTTTTCCGCACCAGGCTGCGCGCGATTTGGCTGGGGGAGTAGCCCAGTTCAGCAATAGCCTGATTCACTCGCTCTTTCAGTTCGTCCTTTACGTATTTCTCCCCGTTCAGCACCCGTGAAACGGTCGTTACGGAAACGCCGGCCCTCTCGGCAACATCCTTAATCTTTACCGCCATGTCTATCACCTGACCTTCATTCTCTACGACTCTTCCGCCGTGTTTAGTCTAGCTGCTATCTTGGTCAATAGTGGGATCAACCGATAAATAACGGCTGGGAAAAGGCCCCGAAGCCCCCTTCAAGATAGACCGAAATACGCACGTATTCCTCATCCCCTGCGCATTCATACTCGATTTGCTTGAATCGGCCGGTAACTTCCTTAAGCACTCTTCCATCTTTACCGAATAACGTTGCGTATTTATACATTCCATCCAGCAATGCATTCGAACGGAGATCCGCAATAATTCGGTTGCCTTCTGTCCGAATCGCTTCGAACCCGAAGCCGGTCGATACATAAAAGCTGCCGTCCTTAATAGCGGCCGTGATCGCTTCATTCGAATTATCCGCTGCAAGCACCATATTCCATACCCGCTTTTCCTGCCCATAGACATGGGAATCATCGTTGCCGAAGCCCCATACCTTGCGCCCGGCGGATAGGAGAGCATCCCATTTATCGAAAGCGATATCGTATTCCGGATTGCCGTCTCCGTTATAGACCTCGATACCGATGTACCTTTCCAACTTTAGCATATCTTCGACGTTCCAGTAATTAGAAAAATATCGATTTGGATGAACAAGTACCGAAAATCCGCCATTTTCCACGGTTCGATCGGTTAAACGCTGATAATTCTCTATCGTAAATTCATTCGAATAATCCGTCATGATCGAATGCGGCGGATTAACGAGAAGCATGTGCGTCTGCTTGCTGCTCACCTCGATCGCTTCGAAAACGGTAGGAATCCGCCGCATCCCTTCATGCTTCGTAATCAAATCATGGTCCGATATCCCCAGAAAATCATATTCGGCATACATTTTATACACCGTTTCAAGTGGAAACCAACCGTCGCTGTTCGAGGTATGGTTATGAAATGCCCCTCTTAGCCATTGTCCCGTTTTGTCGTAAGGGTTCTTGATTTCCATCGTCAACATACCTCTTTCCCGTCGTTATTCCTTCAATGATCCAATCATAACGCCTTTGGCAAAATATTTCTGTATAAATGGATAAATAAGTATGATCGGAGTGACTACGATTACGATGGTAGCCATTTTCAGCGAGTTGCCCGTCACCTGAATCTTCTCCAGGGCGTCATAGTTGGCGCCTGCCGCCTGCGCTAGTGTATCTCTCATCGCTTCTGCCTGCATCAGCATTTCTTGCAATAATGTCGATAATGGCCGCAGATTGGATGAACGCACGTAGAATGCACCCGTGAACCAATCATTCCAATGACTCACGGCATTGAATAAGGCGATCACCGCGACAACCGGGCGGCTGAGCGGCATGATGATCCGCATAAAGATGGAGAAATCATTATAACCGTCAATTCGAGCCGATTCCTCGAGACTGGGGTGGATCTGCTGGAAGAACGTCCGCATAATGATCAAATTCCAGGCGCTGTACAAGGTTGGGATTACGTAAACCCATATCGTATTGGTCAAATTGAGCGACTTCAGCAGCATATAGTAAGGAATGATTCCCCCGCTGAACAGCATGGTGAAGAAAATAAGGAGCGTAAAAAACTTCACGCCCGGCAATGTTTTCCCTTTCAGCGCATAAGCCGCCATCGCCGTCAAAAATACGCTCGCCACCGTACCAACGACGGTTCGGAATATCGAAATACCAAATGCCGTTCCTACATTCGCAGACATGAACACTTCTTTGAAGTTCTCCGTCGACCATGCCCTTGGCCAGAAATAGATTCCGCCCCGCTCGGCATCTTTGCCGGCATTAAAGGAAAGGGCTAATATGTTCATGAAAGGAAGAATAATCGACAAGCACAAGCCGATGATCAGCAAATAAATGACGATCTTGAAAATCTTCTCTCCCGCCGACAGTTTGTAAAATTCTTTTCCCACCCGGTCTCCCCCTCCCGCTCCTTATGAGGGGCCGGTTTCACCCCTCTTGAATAAAACCGGCCACATAACATGAACGAATGATCTGGACACTAACGTATTAGTATTTCACTCTCGTCTTCTCATCCGCGTTCTTCTGTTCCAGAAGCTTCAAGTAATCGTCCAGCCCTGCAGCTTGCATCTGCTTCAGAGCGGAGTCCATCACTTTCTTGGCTTCGTCCAGATTCTTCGTATAGTAAGCGCGAGTCAAGCTGTCATTGTAGTTATCGAAAGCAGTCTTAAGCTCGGTACCACGGTCAAATTCGCCCAGGAAGGAAAGCGGCGGGTAACCGTCATTGATCTTGGCATCCTTGCGTTTGCCGTCCCAGTCAAAGTAATCAATGATTCCGTTCGCACCTGCCAGAACTTCGGGATGAACAGATTCACCATATTCCATCTCGCCAAAGTCGGCCATGCGGTCGATATCGGTACCACCCAGCAGCTCGCCAAAGGAATTGCTCACACCAGCAAAACCGAGCTTCTTCGCTGCGTTCGGATCACTAACTTTCAGATCCAGCACTTCCTGCTTCACCTTCGGATTGCCTTTCTCATCCAGCGTGTAGTCGCGGCCTTCAAGACCATACTGCCACAGCAATTTACCTTCGCGGCTGGCTAAGAAATCGGCAAACTTCACGATTTCTTCCGGATTTTTCGTCGTGGACGGAATCGCCCAGCCGGAATAGCCCGATTTGAAATCAACCTGCATCTGGTAAGGAGAGTCGGCATTATCAAGCGGGCCGATCGGGAGGTAATGCATGTCATTGTTAAATTCTTGATAGTTGTGCATGTCGCCGATAATCGCGGACGTTCCGTTTAAAGCGGCTTCCGTTGCACGGCTCTCATCCACGGTAAAGAACTCCGGATGAATGAGCTTTTCTTTCAACAGCTTCTGTACGAACTCGATGCGTTTCATGGCAAACTCGGTTTGAGCCTCGTGCAGCCATTTGCCGTCTTTATCAGGCTTTATGCGCTGATCGCTGGCTCCCCACGATAGATCGGGATACAAGGCACTGACTTCTTTTCCGCCCCAGTAGGAAGGACCGATCGGATATACCGCGTTGCCGTTCGTGTCTTTAAATCCGCCGTCTTTAATCTTCTTCGCCAATTCATAGAGCTGCTCGCTTGTCTTAATCGTACGAGGATCGACTTTGAGTGTATCTGCAATATCCTTGCGGACGAAAGGACCTCCTACATACTTGCGGGTAGTAGCTCCGCCTTCTCTATTGATGTTCATGTGAACGAAATAGCTTGAGCCATTAAATTCGGGACGGAACATAACGCCATATTTCGTATCCAGTGGAAGGTAATCGTCCTGCAAATATTTGCTGAACACCTTCGTATCTTTCATCAGAGGCGTCAAATCCGTGAACATGCCTTCACGGGCTGCCTTCAGAATGACCGACATTTCTGGACGGCCGCTGTTGTTTAAGTAGAAGGTGATAAAGTCAGGCAGGTCGCCGGAGGCAATCCCTGCAATCAAGCCGTCGATCGAATGATCCGCTTTCATAATTTCGAGCTCCAGCTCAATGCCCGTCATATCTTTGAGCTTTTGTTTAATTTCCGCGTTCATGTCCTCTGTGTAATCATCCGTGCCCATGAATACAAGACCTTTAATTTTGCGATCCGCGATCCAGGTTGCGGGCTTTCCATCAGTCGGCTTTTCCCCGTTCTCGGTTTTGGTTCCATTGTTTCCATCCGTGCCACCGTTTGCCGGCTCATTGTTCTTGGAGCAAGCCGTAAGCAATAACACCAGAATAAGGAACACCGAAATATAAATTGACCCTTTCTTCCCCATGTACATACCCCTTTGCAAATGTTTTTTTATGAATAACGCCCAGTTAAGCGCTCTCACCAAGGTCTGTTCATTATGCTTATGGTATCGTTACCATACCGAGGTGTCTGAAATACGTCTGGAAAGCCGATTTGCCAGGACGACTAGAATAAAGCCGATAAGTCCTTGCATCAAGCCGACAGCGGTTGCATAACCGTATTGTCCGCCCTGCAGCCCTACACGAATGATGTAGGTGTCCAATATATCCGATAAATGCATGTTGCCCGGCGTTCGCAGCAGGTACAGCTGATCGAAGCCTGCCGATAGAATGCTTCCAAGCGATAGAATGAATAGAATGAGAATCGTAGGCATGATCGATGGGATGGTAATATGCCAGATTTCACGCCACTTGCTGGCACCATCCATTCGCGCCGCCTCGTACATATCGGGATTGATCCCCGCTATCGCCGCCAGATAGATAATCGAGTCCCAGCCAATCGATTTCCATACATGGCTGCCAAACATGATTTGGTAGAAGTAATCCGGCTCCATTAAGAAATAGGTGCTTCCATCTCCGCCCATATTTGCGATGGTTTCATTGAGCAGCCCCGTATCCGGAGCTAACACTCGCTGTACTAACCCAACAACGACGACCCAGGATAGGAAATGAGGCAAATATGAGATGCTTTGGGCAATGTTTCTGAAAAATTTGCCGCGAATTTCATTAAACATTAAGGCGAGAATAATCGGGAACGGTAAGTATAAGAACAGCTTCATTCCGCTAATGATCAAGGTGTTTTTAATAAGATTCATACTTTGATAGTCATTAAAAAATCTTTCGAAGTACACAAACCCGATCCAAGGGCTCCCTGTGATCCCCATATTGAATTTGTAATCCTTGAAGGCCAGCATCAGCCCCCCCATCGGGATGTAGGAGAAGATGATGAAGAACAGCAGACAAGGCAGCAGCATCATGTACAAATAGCGGTGCAGTAAAATGCGTTTCCATAGTTTTCCGGTTAGCATTATTGACGGATCACCTTCTTGTGATGGAATTCAACGATCGGCATAAACGTCGGGGTGGATCTGTACAAATCGCTCTTCATCTCCTCTCTCACAAATCATATGGTATCGTTACCAGAAAATCCATAAAAAAAATATGAAGATTACGTTAACGCTTTCATTCCGGCGAGTGACCATGGGGTAAGCGCTTTCCGAATGAGATCATCATAATACATTTATTTCAGGCGGTCAATCCATTTCTAAGATGAATAATTATTAATTATGTCCTGGAGCAAGATTGGATTCCGTGTCGTGATGGCATCCACCCCCAAATTAATCAGACGCTTCATGTCCTCTCGCCGGTTCACCGTATAGACCCAAACTGCTAAATTCAGCTCGCTTGCCATCTCTGTCACACGCTCCTGGCATGTCCCGTAGGCCATATTGAGCCCGGAGTATGAGCCATTCGCCGCTTCCCTGCATACCCGGGACGCGAACGAAGCATAGTCCTCGCGATCCTCCTGCGACAGATCATCCGGTGTGTTCAGCATGACCTGAATATCTGGATATCGCTGCGTGATCCCATCGGAGCAGCCCGTGATAAAGATACGCTCTTGCGCATGATATCGCTGAACGAGAGCAATGGTTGGATCAATGGCGGACACATCCTTCACGTCCAAATTCAATTTCGTGTCGTAAGGCTCTATGTAGCGGAGAACATCCTCCAGCCTTACGATCTCATGCTCCTCATAAATCGCATCAAGCTTCGTACGATATTCTGCTTGATTGAGCTGCTCGTACGTATACTCCCTTAGGTACGGCGAGTCGTCATGCAGCAGAATTGCGGTGCCGTCAGATGTTACCCTGATATCGATTTCAACGATATCCGCATTCATCTGAATCCCCTCCAGAAAAGAAGCCCACGTATTGTCCGGTGCTGTTCCGCAGCCTGTATGGGCCGCAACCATCGGCAGCTTCATTGCGCATCATCCTCCGTTATCATAGACCTTGCAGGAGCTCTTCTCCTGTCGTCTACATCATGATATTTGGTTTCTTGCTGATAATAGCTCACTCCCGATTGTTATGCAATGCTTCTTCCGCGGGCAATAACCGATTTACAAAAAGTTTATCAAAAAAAACAGCAGTGCCTATGCTGGCTCTGCCGTTTCATAACGTCATAAGAATTACACCTGCTGCGCAGGCAGAATGTTCTTACGATCGCTGTTGTTCCCGGTTTACCTTGAATCAAAGTTAAAGGTTGTAATCCGGGAACAAAGGCGAGCGCTAGCGCTTCTCCAGAATCATTCTTCCTGCTCCAAATCTAATGGATTAATATACGTCTTTCCATTCTGCGATGTTAGCCGCATCGAATTTGAACGGATCGCCAAGCATGATTTGCGTGCCGTCTCCGTCTGCAACGATTTCTTTCTCACCAAGGTCGCCAGCAGCAAACTTCTCGCCGACTTCGCCTTTGATTGTGCCTTTCGCCAGTGAATCAGCTGTGAAGCCAGCTACGTAGCCGACATCAATCGGGTTCCACAGGTACATCCATTGGGAAACGCCGCTCGTGATATATTCAGCCATTTCGCTTGGCAGACCCAGGCCAGTCAATTGTACTTTGCCTTTCAAGCCTTTATCCGTTAACACTTTACCTGCAGCTGCGATACCAACTGTTGTTGGCGCGATTATGCCCTTCAGGTTCGGGTACGATTTCAGCAATGCTTCCGTCTCGGATACGCTCTTGTCACGCAGGTCATCGCCGTAAGCCACTTTTACGAGTTCGATCTTGCTGTATTTCGGGTCTTCCAGCTCTTTCTTCATCCAATCGATCCAGATGTTCTGGTTCGTTGCTTGCGAGGTTGCGCTTAGAACCGCGATTTGGCCTTCGCCGCCGATCATGTCCGAGATGCCTTGGATCAGCGTACGTCCAATGCGCTCCGGATCGGCCTGGTTCACATGAACCTGACGGCTTGCCGTATTCACGGCCGAATCCAGCGAGAGCACTTTAATGCCCGCGTTCATCGCTTTCTTCAGCGCCGGCTGCAGCGCATCCGGGTCATTACCTGCGATCGTAATACTGTTTACTTTTTGCGAAATCAGCTCTTCGATCATTTGAATTTGCGCTTCGGCCGTCGGTTGGTCAGGCGCCTTCAGAATGGCTTCGTTGCCCTGCTCCTCTACCGCTTTCTTGAAGCCCTCCATCATTTTCTCACCGTAAGGATTGCCCGTGTTCTTAAAGATAATGGCGTGCTTCTGTTTCTCTGTGCCCGCATTGCCTGCATTTCCGCCTGCACCGTTGTCTGTGGTCTTATTGTCGTTGCTGCCGCATGCTGCGAGCACCGTTAGCATAAGAACCATCGACAAGCCGATTGCTAAAAATTTCTTCACTTTTGTGTTCCTCCCTTTTTATGTCCATGCTTGTTGTCTATATACAATCCGCGCTAATGCGAGGCTGTATCCTTACGTCAGCTTTCGAGGCTTGTTCTTGCCCCACTTCAGCTTAGGTACGGCAACTGCGAAGATTAGCAGAAGGCCGATAATAATGAGCAGCACTTGCGCTTGAACATTCACGAGTCCAAGTCCGTATCGCAGAAAGCCAATCAAGAATACGGCTAGAATCGCGCCAATCATGCGGCCCTTACCTCCAGCGGTACTAATCCCGCCGAGTACGACCATGGCAATAACATCAAGCTCGTAGCCCGTGGCAACGTTAGGTCTGGTGCTCCCCATCCGTGAAGTGAGGAAGAGCGCCGTGACCCCGGCCATCAAGCCGGTAAGTGTGAAGACAATAATTTTAACCTTGCCGACCTGAATGCCTGAGAAGAAGCTCGCCGTGCTATTATTGCCCATAGCATACACTCTGCGTCCGAATACCGTCTTGTGCAGCAGGAAGGCAAACAAGATTGCGAACACAGCGAATACAATCAGGATGAATGGAATCGATCCGACATAACCCCAACCCAGGAAGCTGAACCAGTCGGGGAATGAACCGGATGCCTGATCCTCAAGGAGGATATAGGCGATACCGCGGTAAATAATCATCGTCGCCAGCGTCACGATAACGGCGGATAATTCCTTGTACTTGACGACCAGCAGCCCGTTGATAAATCCGCATACCGTACCCACCGCCAAGCAGATGACGACGGCCAGAGGCATGGGGACGCCCATATTGTAAAGATCGGCCATGACGACCGAGGATAATGCAACTGTGGATGCGACGGAGATGTCGATATCGCCCAGAATGATGATGAACACCATTGGCAGCACAATGAACGCTTTATCCAGGAAGTTCATAGTGGCATCCCGCAGGTTATTATAATCCCAGTAATATTCGGACAAGCTCATATTCATTATGTTCACGCCGATGAAAATCAGGACCAGCATCCATTCCCATTGGAGGAAGAAGCCTTTTAAGGAAAAATCCCGTTTATTTGTTATGATTCTCGTATCCATAGCGTCAGATCTTCCTCCTCATGAGATTATTGCGATCAACGCCCCGTTTAACGATTGCATTCACGAGTACGGCGATCAGAATGATGGCCCCTTGAATGCCATTTTGCCAGAACGGCGATACATTGATGAGCGGCAGCGCATTGTTCATAATGCCAAGCAGCACGGAGCCCAGTATGATCCCGGAAATTTTACCGGAGCCGCCTGCAATGCTAACGCCTCCCAGTACACATGCCGCAATGACGCTCAGCTCGTAGCCGGATGCCGTGTCGCCTTGAGCCGATGCGAATTTCGCAACCCAGAGGACGCCGGCAAGACCCGATAAGCCGCCCATGATGGCGTAAACCAGCCATAATATTTTGTCCGTGTTAATGCCGCTGATCTTAGCCGACTCGGGATTGCTTCCAACTGCATAGATTTGCCGCCCCGTTCGGGTATGATTCGCAAAGTAGTAGGCAATCACATAGATGATGAGCGCGATGAAGATCAAATTATTAATGCCGAGTATGGAGCCTGTTGCCATGTCTTTGAAGCTGGCCGGCATCTGATGCGCGCTTACCCACTTCCCTCCGCCTGCCACATAAGTCAGGCCGCGGAAGACATTCATCATGCCTAGCGTTGCAATGATCGGAAGGATCCCGATTTTGGCGACTAGAAAACCAAGCACGATGCCGCATACTAATCCGACGCCCATGCCTAGCAGAATCGCCAGAATGGGATTCATGCCAGGAAATTCACCGACTGTCAGCGCTGCAATCATGCCCGAAAGAGCTAAAGTAGCCCCGATCGACAAATCGATGCCCCGCGTGATGATAACAAACATCATCCCGACAGCCAGTATGCTTAATATGGCCGTATTCGTTGCCATATCATTGATATTCTCCCACGTTAGAAAGCTGGGGTTCCGAAGCTGTACGCCAACCGACAGCAGTATAATAAACACGAGCAGGCCCAGCTCCCTGAATTTGGCGATGCTGGCGCTAAACGACGGCTTCGGCGTATTCGCGTGCGGCTCACCTGCTAGAGCGGCAGCCATAGTAGATCCTTTGTCATCCATCTTATTTCACCTTCTAACCTTGTTTAATCTACAGGCGCTTCATCGGCCATGGATGCCTTGAGAATCGCTTCCTGTGTAATCGATTTGCGATCCAGGAATGCCGTTATCCGGCCTTCCCGCATGACGGCGACCCGGTCGCACATGCCGATGATCTCCGGCATTTCGGACGATACCATGATGATGCCGTAGCCTTGATTGGCCAGATCGCTAATAATCTCGTAAATCGCCGATTTCGCGCCGACATCGACGCCTTTCGTCGGCTCGTCGAGAATAATGACATCGAGGTCGGCCGTGAGCAGCTTCGCGAATACGACCTTCTGCTGGTTGCCACCAGATAATGAGCTTGCCAGATCAAAGATCGATTTCGCTTTGACGCCGACCTTCTCTGCCAGCCGCTTCGCAATTTCAGCTTCCTTGGCGGTGTTGATGCTCCCTTTGCGCGCGATCTTCTCGAGCGCGGGCAGCGTAATGTTGCGTCCTATGCCCCATTCCAGCACGAGCCCCTGCTTCTGACGATCCTCCGGCAAATAGCCGATGCCATAATTCATGGCGTCCAGCGGCTTCTTGATGCGGGCTTCTTTGCCTTTGAAATAGATTGTTCCCCGATCATACGGCTCGATGCCGAATAAGGTCTGGCATACCTCCGTCCTTCCGGCACCGACCAGCCCGGTCAAGCCTAGAATTTCGCCTCGGCGCAGAGAGAAGGAGATGTCCGCAAAGTACCCTGTCTTGCCAAGGCCTTCTACTCGCAGCAGCTCTTCCCCGATCTCGGCGTCCGTCTTCGGAAACAGCTGCGTAATATCGCGTCCAACCATCGCAACGATCAAATCGTGGTTCGAGATGGCATCCACATCCCAGGTACCGATATATTTGGAGTCGCGCAGCACGGTCACCTTGGTGGCGAGCCGGTACATGTCCTCGAATCGGTGCGAGATAAAAATAATCGATGCCCCTCTGTCCCGGAGACGCTCCGCTATCCGGTAGAGCTCTTCGCTCTCGCGGCGTGTCAGCGCGGCAGTCGGCTCGTCCATGATGATGATTTTCGCATCTACCGAAAGCGCCTTCGCAATTTCGACAATCTGCTGCTCGGCTACACTGAGCGCGCCCATTTGTGTCTTCGGACTGAAGCTTGCACCCAGCTCCTTCAGGAGTTGTTCGGCTTCCTTGTGCATCTCTTTCCAAAGAATGCGCTTCGTGCCTTTTTGAAGTTTCTCATGGCCCATAAATATATTTTCGGTTACGTTCAAGTCGGGATAGTTTGTGACATGCTGATAAATCGCCGCAATGCCTCTCCGCTTCGAATCATTCGGGGTTTTGAATTCCACCCGCTCGCCGTTCATAATCATTTCGCCCTCATCCGCTGGATGAACGCCTGTAATGACCTTAATAAAGGTTGATTTGCCTGCACCGTTCTCACCCATGAGCGCATGAATCTCGCCCGGCTTCAATTTGAAGTAGACATTATCCAGCGCTTTGACCCCCGGGAAGGTCTTCGTAATCCCATTCAGTTCCAGTACATATTCGGCCATCGCCGGTTCCCTCCGTCTCCTTTGGTTTGTTTTGCGGCTGTGCCGTTCTCTTCTTCTAGATTACTCATTATTGAGATTCCCATGAAGGAGACAATCGTGACATGAGGGGGGTGATTATTTGCCTTTTCTCGAATATCCGCCTGCGAGGGTTTATCTCGCACAAGCTAAAAAGCCTTCTCCCGACCGAAGTGAGGTCAGAGAAGGCTTGGCGCAGTACCATATGGCTGGCTTAGAATCGTCAGGTAGTTACATCGGATGAAGCGTAATCCCGTGAGTAATGACCTGACACAGACCGTAGCATTCCTGGTCCAACGGGATTTGGATCGCGCCTACTTTTCCAGCGGCCATTCGTTATCAATAATCGTATACATGGGCGGGAGTATGATACCCCGCTATATGACCTTAGCTGGGAAGATTCATTGGAGTAGCGGCTGGGGTCTCCATGTTCGTGCTGTAAGACCGGAAAACGGTCTTACAGCCTTCTTCGCCCGGGGCTCTCCGAGCTGTAACGCCACTTTCCGGCGTTACAGCATCGAATCAGCTGCTGCTGACCTCGCTTTCGACGCTGTAAGACCGGAAAACGGTCTTACAGCCTTCTGCGCCCGGGGCCATCCGCGCTGTAACGCCACTTTCCGGCGTTACAGCATCGAATCAGCTGCTGCTGACCTCGCTTTCGACGTTGTAAGACCGGAAAACGGTCTTACAGCCTTCTGCGCCCGGGGCCTTCCGTGCTGTAACGCCACTTTCTGGCGTTACAGCCGTGAATCAGCTGCTGCTGACCTCACTTTCGAAGCTGTAAGTCCGGAAAACGGTCTTACAGCCTCCTTCGCCCGGGGCTCTCCGAGCTGTAACGCCACTTTCCGGCGTTACAGCCGTGAATCAGCTGCTGCTGACCTCGCTTTCGACGCTGTAAGACCGGAAAACGGTCTTACAGCCTCCTTCGCCCGGGGCTCTCCGAGCTGTAACGCCACTTTCCGGCGTTACAGCATCGAATCAGCTGCTGCTGACCTCGCTTTCGACGTTGTAAGACCGGAAAACGGTCTTACAGCCTTCTGCGCCCGGGGCCTTCCGTGCTGTAACGCCACTTTCTGGCGTTACAGCCGTGAATCAGCTGCTGCTGACCTCACTTTCGAAGCTGTAAGTCCGGAAAACGGTCTTACAGCCTTCTGCGCCCTGGCCCCGTCGCGCTGTAACGCCGCTTTTCGGCGTTACAGCGCGTGGCCATGTAAACGCCGCCTAACGCCCGGCCAGCATGCTAAGGACTTACCAGAGCGTCCAAGTCCAAGCCTCGCTCCTGCACACTATGGCGTACGGACCCCGTTCGTTTCCGCGTGTTCGCGGAATTTCGAAGGCGTCTCGCCAAAATGCTGCTTAAACAGCCGGCTGAAATACTTGACGTCCACGTAGCCGATCTGCTGGCAAATATCCTGCAGCTTCATGCCCGGGAAGGCAAGCAATAGCTCTTTTGCTTTCTCCATCCGCAAGCTCGTAATGTAATCGAGGATGGTATCTCCCGTTTGCGTTTTAAAGTACCGGCAAAAATAAGACGGATTCATATGCACCTGATCGGCGATTGACTTGATGCTAATGTCGCCAGCCAAATGCTCGGCAATCCAAGCTTTCGCCTGCTCGACTGGCTTGATGCTGCCGCTTTGGCGGGCTTGGCGGATTTGATGGATAATGACATTCATCAGACGATCGACCTCTACCTTCAGCTCATGCAGATTCGCCGCTCGATTGAGTACCTGAAACGCCTGCTCCAGCTTATTGGCGCTACCGCCCGCATCCTCATGCTCCAAGCCTGCGGAATGGATGAGCATGAATACGTTCTGCACCGCGCGCTTGATGGAGGTTGGCGATTCGACCGCCTTCAATTTCTCGAAAAATTGCTTCGAAATCTGTGCGGCTTCCTCTGCATTAGCCTGTTCAACCGAGACTCGCAACCGGTGGGCGAACCGCGCAAGATCCGCATCCATCCGCCCGCCTGCCCATGCATCCGGATGGGCGTGGAAGGACTGGTTGCTGCCATCCAGCAGCCGGTAATTCATAAGCGACAGGGCTTGCTGCTTCGCTTCCGGAAGCAGATAGAGGTCCTCGATCGTGTCCCCATAGGCTACGGATACGGTGAAAGGCGTATGGGAGCGGATCGCGGATCGAAGCTCCTTGGACAGCTCTGCAGCCACCTCCTCAAGAGTCCGTTCATGTTCACGCACGGGGCGATGGAGCAGCACCCAGAAATCGGAGTCTCCTCCTTTCCAATACCAGCTTTCACTATCGCTGGTGGCGGCTTGTCCCGTCGTCACTTCCCCGATAATATTGTCCAGAGCGTAGCTGTACGCCCCCCAGTCCTTCGACGAATAGCTTCGCGTCTTCACGGGAACGGGATCGAGGCTTATATAGAGCAGCAAGTAATCACCTTTCGGAAACTCATCGACCCAATACCCCAGCCGCGTCATATCAAGGCCTGCCGAGGTGACGTAGCTCAGCATCTGGGTTTGACGCGTTTCGATCAACTTGTTTTCCTTCTTCTTCATCTCACCCCACTGGTGGCGATACAGCCGGTTCTGACGAATGATGGTTTGAATGTTGGCCATTCGGGCGCGGAACTGATCCCGGTCGATCGGCTTGAGCAAATAATCGACGGCTCCCTCGCGAATCGCTGCCTGAACGTATTCGAAATCATCATAACCGCTGATCAGAACCGGATAGAACGCATACAATTGCCTGGCTTCTTTGATCAGCGTCAGCCCGTCCATAACGGGCATCTTCACATCTGTAATGAGCAGGTCGATCGCTCCGTTGATTTGATGCAAATAATCTAATGCCGCTTTACCGTCCGCATGGCTGGCTACAATCTCAAAGCTGCCTTCGCAGGTGCCGAGCAGCCGCTCAATACCGCCGCGAATACGCGCTTCGTCGTCTACAATCAACGTTCGGATGGCCTCCATGCTATCATCAAGTCCCTTCATCTTTGGTCTGTTCCAATCTCATCTTCTCGTTAAGGTCAATCATTGATATTCTCACGGTCACTTCCGTTCCCTTGCCTTCAATACTATGCAGCTGGATACCGTAATCTGCCCCAAGCATCATAGCGATGCGATCATTGACGTTGCTCAGTCCGAATTCGGAATCTTTGCCTGCGAGCGTCCCTGACCGCAGCGATTGCTCCAATTCTCCAAGACGCTCCGCGGCAATTCCCGGCCCGTTATCCCGAATACGCAGCACGATATCCGACTCGCCGGAGCGCGCGCTGAATTCCTTGCTGATCATAATTTCGATATGAAGCGCCTGACGCGATTCCATCCCGTATTTAATCGAATTCTCGACGATTGGCTGCAGAATAAACTTCGGCGTATACAAATCCCCGGTTTCCGTGCGCCGGTCAATATCAAAGGTAAGCCGGTCCTCGAACCGGAACTTCTGGATCATCAGGTAATCCGTCACATGCTGCAGCTCCTCCTCGATCCGCACGATTCGAAATTTATTGCTTACGGAAAACCGCAGCATCCGGCCAAGCTGGGTCACCATCTGAACCACCGTATCCGTCTCCCCGTTCTCAACGGCCATATTAATGGTCTCCAGCGTGTTGTACATAAAGTGCGGATTGATTTGCGACTGAAGCGCATAGAGCTCGGCTTCCTTCTGCCGAATCTTAATATCGTAATTCTTCTCAATGAGCTCGCGGATGGTAGCGATCATAGAATTAAAGCTCCGTGCCAGCATGCCCACCTCGTCCGTGCTCTGTATTTTGAGGTTGACCTGGAACTTGCCCATCTCGACCTCTTTCATTAATTGGGACAGCTTCTTAATGGGACGCGTGACGCGCAGCGCGAATAGCACGGAGAAAATAGATGTCACGACCACCATCACGATAAATACGACGATCGTAACCTGCTTGGCCAGATCTGTACGCTCCGTCAAATACTTCAAGGGTATGCTGTGCGCGATCACACCGCCGAAGCTTGACGATTCGGTAACACTAACCAGCCGCGAATCTCCGCTGCCTTCCGCTAGGAAGCTCCCGTTCAGGATTGGATACCGCTTGATATCCGGATCAATCGTTCCGATCTTATCACGATCCGTATGATAGATAATTTCACCCTGCCGGTTCATGACCCATAGATCCGCTTTCTCATTCTTCTCGAAATCACGCAGGATGCTGTCGATGAACGTTAACTGAACCGCTATAAACATGGTGCCCAAATTCTTGCGATTATCGAAGTCGTTCATTTGTTTCGTGATCAGAATATAAGGAATATCGCCTTCGAATTTCAAATGGGTTTCGCTCGGCAGAATGATCTTCGCCTTGCCTCTCAAGTCGAGATCCTGTCCGTACGGGTTAGCGTTCTTCACCCAATCCAAGCCGGTAAACTCCATTCTTGAGCTGTAGAACAATCGGTTTTTGGAGAGCACAAACACACCCAAGACATCGGAATTCGAGCCGTTCAAGTAAGTCCGGGTCAAATAATTGCTGAGCGTATATTGATCGAAATTCAAGTCGGATTGAGACTGATAGGAATCCCGCCTTAACACAGCAACAGCGCTATCCGAATTAAGCAGCAGCTCCGGAAGCGCCATAAATTCTTCAATATGCTTCTCGATATTCGCATTCGCCTGCTGCAGGAATCGAGGCATATACTCGCCGATTTGCTCCTGTATCGACCGGTTATATTGGACGAACGAGATATACCCGAGAAGCATCATCGGAATGACAGTGAGTATAATATAGGTAATAATCAGCTTGGTGCTTAGTCGGTAATTTCGAAAGCGATAGCGTTCCGGCACCTTAAAAATCATACTGATCCACGTTCTCCGCCATAAAATCAAGAGGTTCACCCATGATGACAACATCCCCGTTCACTCTGATATTACCGACATTCTCAATCCGGTCGCCATCGACAGGCCGCTGACCCTCGAGTAGATTTTTGGCCAGTACAACTGTCAGATACCCGAGCTTCTTCGGGCTCCACAGCGTTGCGGTCTGAGCGGACCCATCCTTCAAATACTCACGCATTAAATTCGGCGTCGACAATCCGACTACCTTCACCTTCCCGCTCCTGCCCGCTTCCTTCACGGCTTGGGATGCTGCCGGCGGGCCTACGGACGAGTTTCCGATAATCCCCGTAATATCCGGATAGTTGTTCAATAGCCTCTGGGCGACTTCGTAAGCCTTCTGCGGGTCATCGTCAGTCGCTACAATTTCGACCAGCTTCATATCCGGATAAAATTGCTGCTGTTGGATCTTGATCCATTTGATCCACTCATTCAAATTAGATGCCGATTTCGCTCCGGTCATAATCGCGAACTCGCCCTTCTCCCCCATCGTCCATGCCAGCGTATCCAGAAGATGGCGCCCAAGCGTTTCCGGATCCACCATGTTGACGAAGAGCTCTCTTGCCTCCGGCAGGGTATCGGCGTCCCAGGTAATCACTTTAATCCCGTTCTCCCTCGCCCTCTTGAGCACCGGCAGCAGTGTTGCAGGATCATTCGCGGACACGGCGATCACATCCACCTTGCGTGCAATCAGGTCTTGAATCACCTTGGCTTGCTGAGCACCGTCTGCAATTAGCGGTCCTTCATAGACCACATTCACGCCCAGATCCTGCGCCGCTTCCATTGCACCGTCTTCAGCCACATTGAAATAAGGGATCTCCATCACCTTAGGAACGACCCCAATCGTATATTTACGCTGCTCCGCTGCCTCTGCAGGCGGCTTCTTCGGTTCCATCGTATAGATGATTTCATAGGGAGCCGATCGCGATTGGCAAGCGCTTACAAACAATAGAATGACCAAGACAGCCGTCAGCCTTCGAACCAAGTTCTCATCACCCGCTCTTTCGATAATGCTGCCTATTTCTTTAACTTTATTCCAAGAATCAGCCGCCAGGAAGGAGACAATCGTCAGGTCAAGGGAGACATTATTGACTTTATTTCACGGATAGATCCATATGCAGCCTGCCGTTGATTTAGATTGTCCAATAACGTTTCCAACTATGCCATTTTCTCGGGCACGAAGCTGAGGCAGGTACAGCAAAAAGCGCGGCTCAACGCCGCGCTGCATTTAATTCAATCACATTATGGTCCGGATCCAGCAGAAATATTTGGGCAAATCCAGTGATACTATCCGGGTTCGCCTTATGTTCGATGCCTTGCTCCCGCAGCCATTCAACCGTCTCGTTAAAGTCATCTACGCGTATGGCAAAATGGCCGTCCCTCGTATCGATGCCGCCTGCCCGCAGCGTTTCTCCTTCGTGCACGATCAGATGCAGCTGCTGGCCGGTCTCGCCGACGGCTAACCATTCGCCGGGAAAGTCGAAGGGAGGTCTTGGGATTTCACGTAATCCGAGCACTTCCTTGTAGAAGGATCTCGCCCGCTCCAAATCGGTTACGATTAAACTCACATGATGAATGCCTTCGTGTCTGATCATCTTAACGATTCACCTTCCTTTTCTTCTTCCATTATCCCTGCGCCACATCAGCAATATCATCAAAGTAACAAAGCCTGCGTCCAAAATTTGAAGCTGCTGCTACAGCATCCCCGCGCCACTGGAAGGAGAACGTATCCTCCCTGAACGTGTAGTGCTTCGTCTCGAGCTGCATATCGAATTGGATCTCAATACGATCGCCTTCCTCTAATCCATACAGGTACAGCCACCCCTCCGAGAAAATATTGAGGGCTTTCGCATTATTATGGACCGTTAGGGTCATATTGGCTTCGTTCATCCAATCCGAGAGCCGCAGTCGAATCGGATGCTTGCGTTTCACCAGAATTCCCATAACATCTTGATGGGTATATGGACTTGTGACCTCAATATCTTCGTCCTGATGGTCAAAATGAAGATTGATGCTGATCAATCCATGCCTCTTGATCACCTTATCCCGATAGGCCTCACATAGCCCCCCGACGCCGCCGCCGACGATGTCCCAATTGAAGGAGATGACGTAGTCCTTCTCATATTCATGCCCGTAAGGACAAGGAAAACCGAAGGCCCCTTTCGATCTAGAGGCAAGCTTGTGGCGGTAATCCTGATCCGGACAGTCCCACTCCGGAATGAAACAAGTATCCAGCAGCTGTGCGGGCAAGAAATGGGCTCTTAATATGCGCTCCGCCTGTTGAAAATAGTTGGCGTACCCGGCTTTCCCCAGAATCAGACAGGTTTCCATGATATCCGACGTATTATTGATTTCCCCCCAGTGATCTTTGCGATGATAGTTTTCAATGCACCAACCGAATTCCAATGCGATCTGCCGCAGCCCATTCTCCATGAATGCTGCAACTCTGTCCAGGATCGACCGATCCCCCAAAACCTCGCCTAATTGAGCTAAGGAGGAGATCATTGCCGTCGTGGAATGCGTATGCTCGCCAAAGATGCGAACATCGTAATCGCCCTGCTCGTTAATAACATGCTCGAAGGCATAATCCTTCAGACGGATAGCAAGCACTAGCGCATCCTCTAGTCCGCATGCCTTGTACAGCTTTACGAGGGGACCGATAAATCGCCCGAATGAAATAGGGAACGTACGCAGCTGTCCGCACGTAAACGTCGTGCTTCCCCCCGTGTCCTCATGAAACCGCGCTTCCTCCCATTCGCCGTTTGAAAAATTGAAATAGGCCGAAACCGTGTGAATAAAGCGCTTCGCAATATCGAGAGCCTGCTCATCGTTTCTATACTTGATTAGAGCGTACAGCGCGTGAGTCGCTTCCCGTAAATTATGCAAATCACTCGTAGGTATTGGCTGGGAGGTATCTACATCGACAAATTGCGGCATATTCATCGGATGACTGAAGGCTTTGTATGTACAGCATGCAAGCTCCTCGATGACGGTTTCATTTAAGGTTAGGCCAAGCACCTCTTCTGCATTCAATAGCGCATTCAGCCACCTGCCGGGCACATGCGAGATCGAGTAATTCGTAAAATGGGAATTACCCGGTTCCGGTCCGCTCATAATATTACCGAAATATGGGAGACGGTTATGCTGCGGATCAAACTGCTGCTGCATGGGATGACAGCCTTGTGCAATTGCCAGCGCAAGGTTAGTCGTGTTCACATTCACTTTATTCGGATATTTAATGGTCATCGAATCTCCCCCGATTGAAGTATCATATAATCCTTAGAAAGCGCCTTCAATAGCATTCTAGTCGCATTGCATCGCCACGTAAACAACTTTTATTTGGACGTGCCCCTTCATGAAAATAAATAGAAAAAGACCGGAGGGTCTCCGGTCTTCATTCGCTGTTATGAGTTGAATCCTCTTTCTTATTAACCTTTGACGATCGAGGAATACGTTTCGGAAGATATCACGCGCCGAGCCGTTACATAGCGGTCCTTGTAATAGGAATCGCTTAATTTACTGACGACAACACCCTTGCTGCTGGATGAATGAGCGAATTTCCCATCCCCCATATAAATTCCCGCATGGGAAATGCCATTGCCGCTCGTATTGAAGAATACGAGGTCACCCTCACGGAGCTCGTCCTTGCTCACTTCAGTACCCGTCTTCGCTTGCGTACTGGATGTTCTTGGCAGCTTCACCTTGAACTGATCGAAGATATAGATGATGAATCCCGAGCAGTCGAATCCCTTCTCTGTTGTTCCGCCCCACTTGTACGGCGTGCCGATAACCTCAGATACGGATTCATTCAATGGCGTTTGCCCTGCAAAGACACTTCCTCCCCCTGCAAATAACATGACCCCTGCTACTAATGATACTAAAGCTTTTTTCAAACTGACTTTCTCCCTTCGTTGCCTACGAGGTTAGCTGAGGGGTTCGGTTGAAGGTCCCTATTATCTTCCCATGGAAGATGAATTCACCCAGGTTGGGTCCCCCGTTTCTCCTGTGCTGGAGAATTAGGCTTCTATGTGTCATCCTGCTTACTCTAAATAGTCTAATTCGAGGATTTCCGTCTTTTTCCTCTTTATTTTTTATTAGAATCCTTTCATTTTTCGGATTTAGTCAGCAGCATGAGCACCGTAATGAGCGTGAAGGCGATTAACGCCAAGAACGGAATGGTAATAAAGCCGAGCCAATTAATATAGGCGGTGCTGCAGGGGACGCCTTGTGTACAGGGTTTAATTGCAGCAAATCCGGGCACCTTCTGCTCCAAATAATGAAACAGTGAGATGAGACCGCCGATCACGGATAACGGCAGCACATATTTCTTGATGCTAGTCTCGGTGTTATACGCTGCGATTCCCAGAATCAAAGCGAGCGGATACATCAGAATGCGCTGATACCAACATAATTCGCAAGGAATATATCCGCGTATTTCGCTAAAATACAGACTTCCGAGTGTTGCCGCTATGGCTACGATCCATGCCATATACAGCGTGTAGTCACGAAGTTTCATCCTGCGCCCCCGCTATTCATAATAGTTATTGACCTTCTTCGATGAGCTTGACGATGGCGTCATAATCAAAGGGATCGTCCAGCTTGACCTTGTTGATCATGATCGTCGGCGTTCCTGTAATTTTAAACTCCTCCACGAGCTTCTCATCGAGCTCTACTTGAGGCAGCGTCGCTTGGGAATCCATATCGGATTTCAGCTTATCGGCATCGATCGCCGGGCTGATGGTACCCGCAACCTCCAGCACCTTCTCCGGTGTAAGCCACAGATCGTCATGGTTGACCGCTGGCTGCGCCTTGAACAATGCTTCGTGGAATGGCCAGAACGCCTCAGGATTCTGTGCCCAGATGGACTCGCCTGCAATGGCGCCAAGCTTCGATTCTTCACCATGGAACAGTACATTAATATAGGAGAACTTCACTTTCCCCGTATCGATATAATCCTTCTTGAGCTTCGGATAAATTTGTTCTCCCCACGCTTTGCACGTCGGACATTTGTAATCGCCGAATTCAACGATATTAACCTTGGCTTCCTGGCTGCCTTCCACCGGTTGATTCGTAATATCAGGGGCTTTATCCAACGTTACAGGCTCCTTAGCTGCTTGGTTTAACACAACCATCAGCACGAATAATACAACTATTATCGCTGTAAAAATTATAAGATTTCTAGGGCCCTTCTTGACCGGCGGTCTCTTAGAAGAACCTTTCACGGCTTGTCCCTTCACTGCTTGTCCTTTCCTTGCTTCACCCATTCGTTACCTCTCCTTATTCGGACATATTACGAGCGCCACCCCCTTGATGAGGATGACGCTCCAGTCTTGATTTAGTCGTGCTTCAAATGCTGCAGGGTCTGAACAAAAATCTGCTCCACATGATCGTCGTCAAGGGAGTAGTAGACGGTCTTCCCAACTTTACGGCGCTTGACAATGCGCAGGTTTCGAAGAAACCGCAATTGATGGGAGACGGCAGACTGCCCCATCGCAAGAACGACCGTTAGATCATGTACGCAGAGCTCCGATTGGAGGAGCGCATGAATCATTTTGACCCGCGTCGGATCGCCCAGAGCTTTAAACAAATCTGCCAGCTCGGTTGCCGCCGCTTCGCCTATAAGCTTCTCCTGAACGGCTAGAACATCGGCCTCCGTTCCACTGCATGTATCGTCGCAAGCATCCTGTATCAATTTTTCAGTCATAGTGTCCCCGCTATCCCTCGCCTCTTATTTGAGAGCTATTATAACATAGAATGCGCAGTGAGCACGAAGCTGTTATTACCATTCTGGTGAACGATACTTCCGTTTCCGCCTATAACGAAGGCAGGCAATGAGCACAAGGAAGGCATTCATGATCAGCCAAGAGAAGAACACAAGAATAAGCCACAGGTTGATTTGCCTCTCGGTCTCTTCACTTATGGTCTTGCTGTTCTTCAAGGCGGGCTCATCCGCTGCTTCGGGTTCTATCACAGTCATCTTCCCCGCTACAGTGGAGCCCTTCGAGGTTTCGACCCATACATTGCCGCTCGGCTCAACCCGAATAACCGGCTGCTCCCCCTGGGGAATTACCGCCCATATTTCTTCGGAAGCAACATAAGAAGGGGCCTCCATCATAGCAGTCTGTGGGTAGGTCTGGCCGCTGTCGAACAGCTTCTGCAGTTGAAAGCCTTGAAAGCCGTAGTCCAGCAATTTACGCATATCTGCATAGATCCCATTATTTGTTGGCGCTTTCAAAATAACGCCGATCAGCTCCATCTCTCCCCGCTTGGCCGAGGCAACAAGCGTGAACCCGGCAGCGTTCGTATATCCGTTCTTGATTCCCGTTGCTCCTTCATAGCTTCCCAGCAGCTTATTGTGGTTAATAAGCTCTGATGTCCATTCCGCACCCGCCCAGGGCCGCTTCATGGTTCCGACAATCGTTCGAAATTGCTCATTCTTCATCGCGTATTGCGCAATATGCGCCATATCCAGTGCGGTCGTTACCTGCAGCGGGTCGGGGAGCCCGCTTGGATTCATAAAGAGGCTTTGCGTGGCGCCAGCTTTGTCTCGTACGAAGGTGTTCATGCGTTCTGCGAATTTCTCCTTGGTGCCGTCAATAAATTCAGCAATGGCCGTTGCAGCATCGTTCCCAGAGTTGACCAGCATGCCATAAATGAGATTCTCAAGCGTCTGCTGCTCACCCTCGGCCAGAAAGACCCGTGTGCCGTCTTCGTACCTGGCTTCCTTCGATACGGTAACGAGACTGTTCAAATCCGTGACGGCCTCCAGAGCGACAATTCCCGTCACGATCTTCGTAATACTTGCCGGATATAACGGCTTGTCGGCATTGAGCGCATACAATACCGCCCCGGTTTTTGCATCCATGAGAATCGCAGATTCAGCTTGAAGAACAGGCTCTGCTATGAGCTCTTCTTCCGCGCCCCCCTTGGATTCGCCTTCCGCGGCTGTTAGAGGCATCGTCCACAATTGGCTGCATGCAAGCACAACCACGAGGAACAAGCTCCTTAAATATTGAGGCGGCATCATCCTAATAGACCTCCTCGGACGAAATGGACTAAGGGAGTGAAACGAGCTCTTTGTTGGCTGATATTAACGTATCATAGGATGAACCATTTCATCAATACCAATACGGGCTGGATGATCGTCACCTTATCCGTTCAAACTAATAAAATGGGTTTGACAGCCAGTTGCATTTGAACTATCATATGATCAAGTATTCATATATAGGTTATGAAAGAGGGAATCCGCATGAACGAATACAGGGTGAAGGGACTATCCTGCGGAAACTGCACGCTGTCGTTGGAAGAGCAGATTAAAAAGCTCGAGCACGGCGGCAATGCCCAGCTCATCTATACGACCGGGAAGCTAAAGCTCGATTCGCGCGTGTCGCTGCAGGATGTTGAACGCATACTGAAGAAGGAGCATGCCTATATCGAGAAACCGCAGCCGGCACACAAACATGCACACATAGACGGGGGGCATGATCACTCCGGTCACGATCATGCAGGACATGATCATTCAGGTCACGATCACTCCGGTCACGATCATGCGGGTCACGATCATGCGGGTCACGATCACTCCGGCCATGATCATTCCCATAGTCACGGGCATGGCAATTCACTTATGATCAAGCTTCTTGCGCTTTCCGCTATCATCTATGTGGCCGTCATCTTGTCCGATGGCATTCTCGGCAGCAATGTCCAGATCGGACTTTATCTTGTCGCAACCGTTATAAGCGGCTACTCGACGTTTATGCGCGGACTTCGGAATTTGTTTGCCTTACGCTTCAACATTGATACCCTTATGACGATTGCCCTCATCGGTGCAATCGCCATCGGAGAATGGAAGGAAGCAACACTCGTCGCCATCTTATTCGGCTTGAATGAGCTTCTGGAAGGCTTGGGCATGGAGAAAGCAAGGCGTTCAATGGAGTCTCTTCTGAAGGCAGCGCCTAAGGAAGCCGTTAAAGTGGAGAACGGTCACGAAACGATCGTCCCGGTCGCATCACTGCTGGCAGGCGACATCGTCATCGTCAGGCCCGGCGAGAAGATCCCTTCCGATGGAACCGTATTGGAAGGAGCAAGCTCGGTCAACGAGGCCGCCATCACTGGTGAATCGCTGCCGGTGGATAAGGCTGCAGGAGCAATAGTATTCGGCGGAAGCCTGAATAACGAAGGCGTCCTTCGGGTGAGCATCGACAAAGCATACGAGGACTCCTCCCTTGCCAGAATCCTGCATCTGGTCGAAGAAGCACAGGAAACGAAGACACCGACCGAGCTCTTCATTAATAAATTCGCGCGATACTATACGCCTCTGATCATGATCATAGCTGCTCTGGTCATCATTGTTCCTCCCCTGCTCTTCGGCGGAGATTGGAGCGAGTGGCTCTATCAAGGATTAGCCGTACTCATCGTCGGCTGTCCTTGCGCATTGGTATTATCGTCTCCGATCGCAATCGTAGCCGGTATTACGCGGAATGCCCGCAATGGCATCTTGATAAAAGGCGGCGTATTCCTCGAGCAGCTAGGCAGAATCGATACACTCGCTTTTGACAAGACAGGAACATTAACCAAGGGACAGCCCCATGTAGAGAAGATCATCAGCTACGATGACGAACGCTTCATGATGGTAGCCGGTGCCATTGAGAAATCTTCAACCCATCCGCTTGCCCAAGCGGTCATGCGAGAGCTCGAGCGGCATAATATCCCGGCAGCGGAAGCAGCTGATATTGAAACGGTGCCCGGCAGCGGCATTCGAGCCCAAGTTGGAGGAGCACCGTATTGGCTGGGCAATGAGAATAGCGTCGCTCACCTTACCCTCCCCGCCGACGTTCAGGAGCAGATCGCGGCCTTGAAGGAACAAGGACTGACGCTCGTCTTGGTCGCAGACGAATGGCGCCTGCTCGGCATGTTCGGCATTGCCGACGAAATTCGGGAAGAGAGCAAAGCCGTTATCGCCGAGCTGCATCGCGCCGGCATGAAGCATACGGTTATGCTGACGGGCGACCATAAGAAGACGGCCGAGAAGGTCGCGGCCGCCATCGGCGTGACCGACTACTATAGCAATCTGCTCCCTGAAGACAAGGTGAACAAAATCAAGGAGCTTTCCCAGCGGGGCCAGGTCGCGATGATCGGCGACGGCATCAACGATGCGCCTGCTCTCGCCTCCGCCCAGCTCGGCATTGCGATGGGCAAAGGAACCGACAGCGCGATCGAGACCGCGGATATCGTGCTTATGCAGGATCATCTGGGCAAGCTCCCTGAAGCGGTATCCGTCGCCAAGCAGGTCAACCGCGTCATCCGTTTCAACATAGCGGTCTCACTTGGCTTGAAGCTGATCGCGCTGCTGCTGACAATCCCAGGATGGCTCACTCTGTGGATCGCCATCCTCTCCGACATGGGCGCGACGATCTTCGTCACGCTCGTCAGCCTCACGATTCTAATTAGCAAGCGTAAATAAAAATGAGCATTATCAAATAGAACAGCCCCCACTTGCATATCAGCAAGAGGGGGCTGTTTGTTTGTTTGTTTCTCGAAGAAGTTATTCTTAGAAGGATTGCGATCGCTGTCTATTCAACGACACGGTGTGAACGTTCCGTAATTTCCTGCACGCGCGCCGGTCCCGCCCATTCGCCTACAAGGCGTATACCTTCGGACAAATTCGGCTTGCGGACGATATTATGAGCGTCTGAGGCCAAGGTGTGGACCTCGTTCCGTTCAATGAGCTGGCGGCCGAACGCCTGGGCCTCTGCCCCGTTCGTGCCGAGCAGGCTGTCGACCGAAACCTGGGTCCAAGCGCCCTGAGCAATAAGGCGCGATAGCAGTTCAGGATCATCCCGGAAGAAAAAGTGCCGCTCCGGATGCGGAATAATTGGGGTCGTCCCTCGTTTCAGAAACCAATCCAACACTTCCTCGGTATCCGGACAGTATCTGTCCCATCTTTGTTCCAAGAGGACGAAGCTGTCGGCTGCATTCAAATAGAAGAAGCTCTCCTTCTGCAGATGGTCTTGAATAAAAGCGGCGCTTTCCAACCGAACCTCGTGGCCGGTGGATATCTTTACGGCGATCTCCTGCCGGTCCAGCTCCTGCTGCAGCAGCTCTACTTTCTCCTGCAGAAGGTCGCGCGGTGTTATGCAGCCCTCGAAAAAATGCGGCGTAGCCACAATCCGATGAGTCCCATGCTGTAGGGCGATTCTAGCCATCTCCAGCGATTCCTGCAAATCCTTCGCACCATCGTCTATGCCATCCAGAATATGGCAATGTATGTCGGTTAACATAAGACCTCAACCCTTTCATCGCAGCCGAACCCCTCCGTCCGATTGCTTATTTCCATCCGTATAATAACCCATATGCTACGCCCGCCTGGACCTAATTGTCAATATCCAGTAATAGAAGAAGCAGTTGGATCTCATGATCCAAGATCAATGACCGATGACCCATCCGAAAATAGCAAAAGCCGATGCATCCCTACTACAAGCGGATGATCGGCTTTCACTTCGGTCGTTCTAGCTGGATTTCATTATGGTTTATCCTGCAACATCCCGCTTCGTAAACATGATCCAGGTAATGAAGTGGAACAACGCGTAGTAGGCCACCAAGATACCGATGGAGAACGTGAGTGTCATCTCCGGCCGTATCGGCGTACCGCTCACATACTGGCTCAGATCGACATTCGCGAACATCAGATATTTGACCCACTCGTATCTCGCCAAAATATTGACTAACGTGTTCCCGGCCAGGATGAACAAGAGCGAGAAGGCGATGGCCATCGACGAGCTGCGGAAGGACGCGGAGATCATAAACGCCATCGTCACATACATGATCAGCTGGACGATGCTGAAGCCGTATCTTTGAAGGGAATCAAGCAGCATTGAACCTTCGTGGACTGCTCCGTCAGCACCTACGGTTAGCAGCGGTTGCGACAAACCGTCCATTCCTTCCAAGCCTGCTCCTAATGCAAACGAGACCGCAAAGTTTACGACAAGGAGGAACAAGGCGAACAACAGCGATGCTGCATATTTGCTCAGCAGTACCTTCGACCTGGACGCCGGACCAACCAGCAGCAGCTTAATTGTCCCCCATGAGAATTCAGCGGCTACCATATCGGCCGCAATAACGACCGTCAAGAGAGTTACGAGAACGATAAGCATCGAGGAAGCATTCACGATTGACCACAAGGAGTTCTCGTTAGGATTAATATCATGCTCGATGGCATATTCATTGAGCAGAATGCGCTCTTCCATCATTTGTTTCATTTCGGGACTGGAATCGGCAGCCTGCTCCTTCAAGCTTTGCTGCATATGCTCGTTGTCTTGCATCAAATTCTGTTTCCAATTGGCGGCAGAATCCTGCGAGGAGGATTCATCCCACTTCATCAGCCCAGCCAGAAGCATGAGCGCCAGAATAAGGATGCCGACCATTGCCCAGGTTCTCGGGCGGCGATAGATTTTCATATTCTCGTTGCGAAGTAACATACCGAAGCTAGACAATTTGCTCCCCCCTCGTCAATTCCAGAAACTGATCCTCTAGCGAGAGGTTAGCCATCCGGATGCTGTATACGTCAATATCGGCATACACTAACGTCCGATTCAGCTCCGGTATCCGTTCACGTCCTGCCATAATTTCCAGTTTCCCGTCCTGCAGTGAGATTGCCAATCCGGGCAGTGCCGTAGAGAGGTATTCCATCGTGTGCACCGGATTCTCTACTTCAACAATGATTTGCTGATGGCCAACCGCATTCTTCAATTCGCTCATCGTTCGAACGTCAATGAGCTTCCCCGCCTGAATGATCGCAACACGATCGCACATCAATTCCATCTCCGACAGCAGATGTGAGGATACGATAACCCCGATCCCCTCCTGCTGCGCGACATTGCGCATATAATCGCGAAGCTCGCGTATGCCGGCCGGATCGAGCCCGTTCGTCGGTTCATCGAAGATGAGCACGGACGGTTTATGCAGCAGTGCCTGCGCTACGCCAAGCCGCTGCCTCATCCCGAGCGAATATCGTTTCACTTTATCGTTAATCCGGTTTTCCAGTCCGACGAGCTTCACAACCTCCTTGATCCGCTCTTTCGTGACCCCGGCATGTCTTCTTGCGCAGAGGACCAGATTCTGGTACCCGGTCAGAAATTTATACATCTCCGGGTTCTCGACGATCGCCCCGACATGGGTCATCGCCAGTTCAAAATGTTTGCGTACCGAAACTCCTTTTATGAGCGCTTCGCCCTTGGTCATCGAGATCAGTCCGACGATCATCCGAATCGTCGTCGTTTTCCCGGCTCCGTTCGGCCCGAGAAAACCGAATACTTCCCCCCGCTGAACATCTAATGTTAAATTGTCGACGATCGTACGCCGGCCAATTTTCTTGGTTACATTCCGAAGCTGCAATACCGCTTCCTCATTCATTACGTGCTGCCTCCTTGGCATGGTTTGATTGTCTCAGTATACCGGGAGCAGGTCGGTTTACAGAATAGCCGCAGGTTTAGTCGAATACTGGACCCGAGTCTAATTTCATCCTAGACCTGTTAACGTAAAAAAGGGCCGTCAACCACCGATAATCGGTCATTGACGGCCCAGCCTAGTTGAACACACATATATGAATCAAGCTGCTCCATGCGCTATGCAGCCAGGAGAATCAAGAAGACTAGAGTACCCCGTACTTATCGTAAACCTGCCGCATCGTGCGGCCCTGCAGCAGCTCATCGCGGGTATGATTCTCCCGCGTCGCCTTATCTAGTGAACGAGTACGACCTCGTCGACCAAGGTGCTTGGGATGACGACAATACCATCCCTGTCTTTCGAATATAACGTCTCCCGGATAGACCATGACGCCTCCGCATAGAACCGGAATATCATAATCGATTATAAGGCCTCGTCCTTGAGAATCGACTGGCTTCGTGCCCGTCGCAAACACGGGGAAACCAAGCTCTACGATTTTCTTCGTATCCCGTACCAAGCCATCCACGATCGCCCCGCGTGCGCCCCGCATCTTCGAAGCGGTCGAGAGCAGCTCCGCCCCAGAGACCATTCTGGCGGGATTCGTTCGTACAGCCAATAACAATGTCGCTAGGCTTCACGCTATCTACGGCCTCAATCTCCTTGGAATAGGGATCTTCGGGGATAGCATGAACGTCGACGGACAAGATCGTTTTGGCACGGCCCGTGCCCCCGTAACGGTCCAGCTTCTTATTATCGGGCTGCACCTATAATCAAGTTACCGTTCCGATGCTGGATATTCCCGCTCTCCTCAGGCAATCCGCTTCGATCGACGCCCTTCTCCACGTTCGCGGTGTGCAGCATATGGCCGCCTTCGAACGCATGGGCAGATGCCTCGAGACGTCCACCTTCGAAGGTTGATCCCGTCGCGATATAACGATTTCGTTCTCCGCCAATCGCGTAATGGCTCATTCCCGTTGCCGATGTCCGGCTCGTGCAATCAGATAACCGCCAATCCGCAGCACCTTTGGATTCACTGTCCCTTTTGAAGAACGCGCCCTCCGCATTGGCACCTGCAATAAGCGTGCCCGAACCGACATCTACCCGCTTGTCGCCGTCGCCGGTCAGTACAATGCCCGTATCGTTCATCGAGCCTCCCTGGAATTGAAACGATTCGCCCGCCGGCGACATAGAGCGGCTTAGCTTGCGTATGAGTCCCCTGCAGCTTGCAATCCCGGAAGCTGATTGCACCGGCTCCCGCGAAGCGGTTGCCGTCTATACCGGAAAACCGGCAATCGCGGAAGCTCAGCTCGGCTTCCACATTCTCATGCGACAAACGGCGTTCCGCAGTAACGGTGAACGAGCAATTCTCCGCAATGTTCGGACGCTTCGACCGTGCCGATACCTGCACGAATTTCACCATCGCCTCGGCGGTACAGTTCTTCATCTGCACGCCGTCGGCGTTCAGCCATATGGCCCCGGTATTACGCGAATTCTCCACACCCTCGCGAATGAAGACATGGACATCCTCCAGCGTCAGATCGGTGACCTTCCGGTGGGCGATGAACCATGAACCGACATGCTTCTTAACTGTTATCCGCTTCGCGCTCTCACCCCATGTCGGCCCGCTGTTCGCGAACGACATCAGCCCCGAATTGCCGATGAATACGAGGTCATGCTCATACTGCCCGTGCGTAACGAAGGCCCCCAGATCATCGCCGTCCGCATGGCAATTCTCCACATAGCCGTATGCCGAGCCGGTGAAATCATTCAGATGCCGGCCATTGCTCGTCAGGCAGTCGCGCACATGTCCGTAGAGACAATAGATTTGCTGCGTCAAATAGCCGGTCCCGCCGATAACGACCTCGGTCGGATTGGTCAGGCTGCACCGTTCCGTCACATAATGCGTACAATAACGGCGCATAATGACCGGCCAGAACGTACCGTAAGCATCAATGCCCGAAGCATCGCACTCGACCGCAAATTCATAGGCGAGCGGATGGGAGCCCGTCTCCTGCGTATCGCCGGCCCCGTAGAATGTCATGTTGCGCACCGACGCACGCACAACCGGATTGACCTTCCGATAGGTAACGGTCCGACCCGCGGAGAGCGCCCAGCCATTCTTGTAATTGAAACGGACCTGCTTCGCGTTTACGATCTCGGTGACCCGAATGAGCTTATCCAGCTCACGTTCCGCGCTGCCCGCCAGATTGTTGGACTGTGCGATCCACCAATCCCCAACCGCGAAGGCGGAAGAGTCGGCTACCTCGAACAATTCCGTCATCTCCGCCAGCTCTTCGCTCAAGGTCAAGCTCTGCGTATCCCCTGTTTCCGTCCCGCGAAACAGCAGCACGGCCGCGAACGGATCGTTCTTCGGCGCCTGTTCTATCCCTTCCGAATACACCGCAAAGCCGTTAAAGTCCAGCTCGATGCCGCTGCGGCTGAACGTATGTCTGCGTACAAGCTTTAAATCCGAGCCCGCTTCGATCCGGTAGATGGAGCCGTCGCCGACCATCGCATCCAGCGCGTCATCTGCGCTTCGATCCGGCCCGAAGATGCCGAATATCCGGAAGCTTGCGATCCCCTCATGAACGGTCACCCATCTCCCAGGAGTTCCGTCAGCGGGTGCATGTACAGTACCGCCGTTGTCTGAGGCTTCACTTGCTTCCTCGTACCGGACAAGCTTCGCCCCTGGATCGCCTGATTCATAATAGCCTTCCACCCACACCAACAAGCCGGGCTGCCGATACCCCGGCGGAAGAGCCCGCAATGCTTCCACGTTCGAGACGCGGAAGATACCTGCAGCAGAAGACAGAGCGTAATCATCTTCGGCCGTTTCAACGCTTCCCGATCCATGCTCGCTGCTCATCATTGATACCCCCGTCCTAAGAGATTAGTTAGAGAGGAGAGCCGATATCCGGATCTCCCCGTATGGTAATAAGTTGATATCGTTTAATTGCCGGAATCAAACGTGATGGATTTGCCTTGAGCTGCCGTAACCTGCTCCGCATAATAGGTGAAGATCTCTTTGCCACCGTATTTGGACATCAGCTCTTCACGGTACTTCGGCCAATTCGATGCATCCTTCTCGTCGTAGATGACTTGAACCTGCAGCTCGTTCATCCGTTTCCGCAGCGCCGCCAAGTCCATACCTTCCTTGACGACAAGGCTGGTACCGACAGAAGGCAGGATTTTATAGGAATTGATGGTCTCGACAATCGCTTTGTCGCGTTCTGTGATCGTCGGATCCGCCACTTCGATCTCGTAGGCTTCCGGTCCGGAAATCGGTGTAAACCATTGGTATACGGTCAGGAAGTTGCCGTTATCGGTCACATTCGCCTTGAATGCTTCTTGATTCAACGTGATCTGGGACCCGCTGCGCGTAAATTCCGTTCCTTCGCGGCCATAATGCGTCATCAGGAAGCCTTCTTCACCGGCTAGCCAGTCTAGAATCTGCATGGAACGTTTGATCTGTTCATCGGTCGATTTGGAGCTGAACAGGAAAGGGTTGCTTGGAACCGGCTCAATGAACGTTCCCGTCTCCGCGAACGGATCGAACGGCGCCCAATCCGCTTTGTCATTGCCTGTAATTTCTTTCGTCTTCGCTTGCAGTCCTTCAGCATTGTTATCGAAAGCGATGTTCTTGCCAAAGCCCAGCACGATTCCCGCTTTGCCCTGCGTGGCTTTCTCATATTGCTGACCGTTCTTGTTCAGCAGCCAGTCCGGGTCAACAACGCCAAGATCTAGAAGCGCTTTCGTATCCGTCAGCGTCTGCTGCATACGGAGATCCGTACGTGTATCGATGAATTTATCGCCCTCTACGACGAAGTCGCCAACTAAGCCGTTCTTGACATAGGTTGGGAATTCCATCGACATGTTCGTGCCGTTGCCGTATGCCGTAAATCCGAACGTATCGTTCTTTTTGTTGCCGTCTGGATCGTTAAGCGTAAAGGCTTTCATAACTTCGATCATTTCGTCGTAGGACTTCGGAATTTGCAGGCCGAGATTGTCCAGCCAATCCTTCCGGATATAATACGAACGGAAATAGTTTCTCTCATATGGGATCGGTGCGCGTGCAAACTTGCCTTGTACTTGATACTTAGGCAAATCCTCTTCCTTCACCCAATATTTGAAATAATTCGGCATATTGGCCGGTGTGACGAGCCCCGTCATTTCCCGTGCGACGCCGTTCTTGATGTATTGATTAGATGAGATGCCATCTACGAAGAAGACGTCAGGAATGTCGCTAGATGCCACTCTGGAGTTCAACTTGTTCTGAAAGTCCGTTCCAAGCGGCATATAATCGATGACCAGATCCACGTTAAATTTCTCGTCGATCGTCTTCTTCACGAAATCCAGGTCACCCTTCGGTATCTGCGCATCCGCAGATGCGGTGACGAACCAGTTAAGCTTTACTTTCTCCTCTACTGTACCCTTATTACCCGAGCCCGCATCCGTGGACGCGCTGCCCCCATTGTTGTTTCCATTGCCGTTGTTGTTGCCGCATGCCGAGATAATAAGTGATAATGCCAACAGACCGATTAAGATTGCACTGTAACGTTTCATATTGTCGTACCCTCCCTCAGGACTTTGTGAAGAACAGAAACTTCTTTCGGCACTGCTTCTCTAGATCTCCGGACAAGAGTGATGCGCTCTTGTCTAACGGCATTCCCCCCTTTATAGAATCAACGGCCATCCAGACTTGCCTCTAGCCCTTCACGGCTCCGAGCATCATCCCTTTAATGAAATAGCGCTGCAGAAACGGATATACGGCAATGACGGGAATGATCGCCACGACAACCGTTGCCATCTTGATGGATTCAGGAGGCAAGGCGCTTAGCTGAGATTGCGGCACGGACAGCTCCTGACTGACACTAGGCGTTACGATCATATTCCGCAGGACAACCTGCAGCGGAAACATGTCGCGATCGTTCAGGTACATAATCCCGCCGAAATAGGAATTCCAATGATTAACACCATAGAAGAGACCCAATGTTGCCATGATCGGCGCCGATAACGGCAGTACGATACGAAGCAGAGTACCAACATCCGTACAGCCATCCACCTTCGCGGCTTCCTCAATTTCGGGAGGGAGCGATTCAAAATATGTCTTCATAATCAGCATGTTGAACGTTGAGACAAGTCCCGGAATAATCAGGGCCCAAATCGTATTCATCAGCCCCACCGCCTTCACTGTCAGGAAGGTCGGAATCAAGCCGCCTGAGAACAGCATCGTGAATACTATCGCGAGCAGCACCGCATTGCGTCCAGGCAAGAATTTCTTGGACAGCGGATAGGCAAGCAGCGTGGTTACGGCCAAGTTAAGCGCCGTACCCATGACCGTGATCAGAACCGTTACATTCAATGCCCTGGGAACAACACCGCTGGTGAAGATGGCTTTGAATGCTTCGAACGTAATATTTTTCGGTATGAGCAGGAAGCCCCCGTTACGGAGCACTTCGGAATAAGGCGTTATGGATACGACAAACACATAGTAAACGGGAAACAGCGTAGCTATTCCGAATAGGGCCAATACGATATAAATCACCATATCCGTCACCCGGTCGGACAGCGACTTTTGATATAGAAGCAATTTCCTCACCTCCGCTAGATGCTTCTTTCGTGCATGTGGAACCTACCAGATCCCGGAACCGCCGAACCGTTTGGCCAGCTTATTCGCCCCGAGCACAAGCACGAAACCGATAATGGACTTGAATACGCCGACTGCGGCCGGTACGCTGAAATCCATTTGTTCAATACCCCGCCGGAAGATCCACGTATCGAGAATGTCGCCAACGTCATAAACCCGAACGTTAAGGAAGATGTAGACCTGTTCGAAGCCGGCATCCAAGATGCTGCCGAGGCGAAGAATGACGAGCAATATGAAGACATCGCGTACGCCAGGGAGCGTAATATGCCACAGCTGCCTCCACCGGCCTGCGCCGTCCATCGAAGCCGATTCGTATAACTCATTATTGATGCCCGCTAAGGCGGCCAAATAGATGATGGCGCCGTAGCCCGTGCTTTTCCAAATATCCGTCAAGACCAGCATCGGCCGGAACCACTCGGAATTGGTGAGCACATCGATCGATCCCCAGCCCATATCGCGGAAGAATGTCGTCACAAGGCCGGAGCCGGGAGCGAAGAACGAGAACATGATCCCGTAAACAATAATCCACGATAAGAAGTGCGGACCGTAGGTCAGCGTCTGAATCGTCTTCTTGAACCAGCGGACCCGAATTTCGTTCAGCATGAGCGCAAGCACGAGATCAGGCAGCATATTGAAGATAATCCGGTAGAAGCTGAGCAGCAGCGTATTCTTGATCAATACCGGAAAGTCCGGTGAAGAGAACACCGTGCGGAAATTATCCAAGCCGACCCATGGACTTCCGAATATGCCCTCCATCAGGTTATAGTTCTGGAAAGCAACGACGAGTCCAAACATCGGAATATAATGAAATATAATATAGTAGGCAATGCCGGGAACCATAAACAAATACAGCCAGCGGTATCGCCAGAAGGTTCGCATCCACTTTGGCTTCATGCGTTCGCCTGGCATTAGAGCCGGCGCGGGTGCTGTTCCTCTCATCTTCTTATCACCCCTCTAATCAATTCGAACGACGACTCCCATTCTGTTCTGTGGACTCTGCTCGTAGCGGACGTACATGTCTGGCAATTCGTCAAACGCGACCTGGTCGGTTATGAGCGATTGAAGATCAAAGCGCTGCTCCTGCAGCATTCGGAGAAAATCCTGTACATTGCGTCCTTCGGTCCAACGAACGTACCCAATCGGGTAATCGAAGCCCAGCTGTTCGTAATCCGTTTCGTAGCGCCCTGGCCCGCCTGCCCTCGAAATGTGAACGCTTGCTTCTTTCATAAACAACAGATCCCGGTCGATCTCGCATCCGGTATCGCCGACGATGACGACCTTCCCCCGGTCCCGCAGCCAGCGGATCGCGCTATCGATCAAGCTGTCCTTGCGGTTGCTGGCGCATACGAGAACAGCGTCGGCCCCCTTGCCATCCGTTAGAGCGTTCAACGAGGTCTTCAGCTCATCTTCATCTCTGCAAGCGTCGGTTACGCCTGCCTGATTAAGCATGCTTCTTCGTTCCTCCATCGGCTCCAGGCCAATAACGCGATAATTGGAAGCGTTCGCAATCCGGGCAATAATTTGACCGAGTATGCCTGCCCCTACAACGACGACGGTCTCTCCGAAGCGAAGGTCGGCTTGACGGAGCGCGTGGATCGCAATGGCTCCAATTCCTGAGAAGGCCGCCTCTTCGCCCGATACGCCGTCCGGAATCGGGATCGTCAAGTGTTTGGGAGAAAGCATCACTTCGCGATGGGCCGGGGTACCGTAGCAGGCAACCCGCTGTCCCGGCTTCACATGCGTGACGCCCTCTCCAACTTCGGTCACGATACCAGCCGCACTATAGCCCAGCGGTGCTTCCGGATTCGTGCGAATCATCATTAACTCCGTACCGACACTGACGGATGAATACGTTATTTTCACTTTCACATACTGCGGTTTAATTTGAGGTTCCGGCAAATCCACGAAAACAGCAATTCCGTTTCGGCTCTTGATCGCTCGCATACGCGCCTCCTGATTTATATCTGATTTCCATTACATCGGATGTGAGTCACGTATAACACTCTGATGTATAATTGATGTACTGATTATACACAGCCCTTAAAAAGAACGTCAACACCTATTTTTCAATCGTTCGCCAGTACCGCTTTCTTTGCATACTTCGATTGCAAAAATTTGTAATCGCTCACATATTTAATGGGCATGAATCCCAGCATTTATGAAAATCAGCTTCTCCTCGAAGGGAATGAGAAAGGCCGGTCATCTGATGGCGACCGGCCCAAAGCGACTGAAACAGTTATTGTACAGTGGATTTCGTCGGTGGATTGGAAGACTTGCCGCCCGCGGCGAACAATTCCCCCATGTTCTCATGCAGTGTCTTCTCGGTGATCATATCCGACCAGTATTCCTTCAGCCACTTGGATAGAATACGCAAGCTCTTCATCGGGAGTCCGATGTCGCTGTGATACGCAAAGGACGGCAGCATCTCGCGGAACATGGCATAGCGCGATGGACACTTCAAGCCGTCTATTGGCGGACGCTCAGCTGCTTCCTTACGCGCTGGAATGCTTATCGTCCGGTCGCGAATGAGATTCTGCGCGGTGGAAGACGATAGAAATTCGACGAATTGACGCGCGGCCTCCTTCGACTTGGAATGGCGTACCAGCGACATGCCGATCGATAGCAGCAGTGTCTTCTGCGGATCTCCCCGGCGCAGGCTTGGAAGCGGACATATGTCGTAATCCAGCGGCAGATGCGCAAGCTCGTTTAAATTAAAATAGGTGCACAGAATCACGGACACTTGTCCCTCTGCGAATAATTGAATCGTCTCGTCATTCCCCTGCGCCCAATAATTCGGGAATACCTCGCGGTTACCGATCAATTCGTTCAGCTTCCGGAGCCCTTCCATCATTCTCGGATTGACCTCAGAGCCGACAGGCGGATTGCCGATGCCCTGCAGCAGAAAGACCGGATAGCGGTTCTCGGAGGCCGGCAGGAAATAGATGCCGTGTCTGTCTCTTAGCTTGGCCAGCTTGACAGAGGCATCGATCAAATCATCCCATGTCCAGTAGCTGTCCGGCTCGTGAAGTCCGGCATCGGCAAAGTGGCGCTTGTTGTAGCACAAGACAACAGGCGAGAACGATACCGGCTTGGCATAGGTTGCGCCATCGAATTGGAAGGCTTCCTCAGCGATCGGGTACAGGGCCGGATCCGGCGTTAACGGTTCCAGCAGCGGCGTCAGTCCTTCCTCCGTCCACTCCTGGAACTGCGGGCTGTTGAAAGCCACGACATCCAGCAGGCCGTTCGCGATCATCTCCTCGCCCGACTTCACATAGCTGAGATGGTTCAGCGTGATCCGGCGAACACGAATGCCCGGATTGCGCTGCATGTATAACGTAATGAGTTCATCAATCAGAAAGTCGGTCGTCAAGGAAAGCGAGCAGCCGAAATTAAGCGTAATCGTTTCCTTGGCTCTGGTCGTAACCATGCTGCCAACCCGGTCGATCTTGACGATCAGCCCTTCATCGACCAGCTGATCGAGCCCTTTGCGGATCGATTTATTACTGAGCTGAAACTGTTTGGCAAGCGTGCTCTCGGCTGGAAGATACGTTCCCTCCTGGCGAATGCCATTGACGATTTCCGTGCGGATCACGTTAACGAAATGATCTAACCGATCCTGAAAAGATGGACGATCTGATTTATAACTCATGTATATTTCTCCTAGTTTATATAACTTGAACATCAGTTATATTGTCGAGCATTTAACATGAGATGTCAACTCTGTACGAGATGATTCTCTTCTTTTTCACTGCCCATGTCAACGGTAAGGCGGGTGACAATTGATGGATAACGGCTGCATTAAAAAAGCAGCCAATCAGAGAGCTGATTGGACTGCCGTTGAATTGCGCTATTCTCCTCCTTCAACCCTACTTCGGCTGGGCAAGAGGAATCACCATATTCCAAGTATGGGAGAAGTGCCAAGCCCGCTCCCCGGTTCCGGTAGCAGCGAACAGATGGGTCGGTACGCCGTCTTGCAATAATAAGAAAGGACGCTCTAAATTGCACATTTCCTTCACGGTACCGTCATCCCAGGCAACGGTTCGCGAGTACGCCTTCGGCTCGGAATGAATCGTCCACTCCAGACAGTCGGTGCTCGTCGCATATACGCCGGCTCCCCATTCGCCCGTCAAGCCCTCGGAGTCGTTCTTGAAGTCGTCTTTGATCAAGAGATGGAACAACTCGCCGTCATGCCATAAGAAAGGGTCTTCGACATGCAGGTCGGGATCGGTGAAGCCCAGAATCGGGTTATCGGACAACCGGCGGAACGGTCCGGCAGGATGGTCGGCGACCGCAATACCAAGCTGCAGTGTCGAACCGGCATATTCCCGCGATTTGTATATCATATAGGTTGTGCCGTCCGGCAGAATCGTTACCGAGGGATTCGTCGTTATGGTACAATCCCATTGCCCGGACCGCGGCTCCAGCAATGGCGTGTCCCGCCGTTCCCAAGGTCCGAAGACGGAGGACGCGGTCGCAAGTCCGATCCTTTTGTTGTTCCACACTTCCGTCCCGCGTTCCGAGGAAACATGATCCCCCGGGCCAGGGATGGGTCCTCCATAGGTCGTGCCCATGTAGTAGAGGTAATAGGTCCCATTCCAGTACTGAATGTGAGGATTATGCTGGTTCATGCCGTCAAAATAATGGCGTTCCCGCCGGCCCAGCACGACTTCTTCGAATTGATAAGGACCTTCCGGCACGGAGCTGGATGCCCGCACGACTTCGCAATTGAACAGCCAATTGACCCCGAAACCCAGTTCCTTGCTCCAGCGTGACGCAAACAGATGATACCGGCCATCTTCACCGCGGATACAGGATCCGCACCAAATATAGGCATCCTCCTCCTTGTACCCGCCATTAACGGGAGCCGGGAACAGGCGTTCGAATATCGGATTTGCCATCGAATCATAACCTCCTTAGCTATATGTTAAATTTACCCTTTCACACTTCCCAGGACAATCCCCTTCATAAAATGTTTCTGGAGGAACGGGTAGGCCAGCAGAATCGGCAGCGTTCCGAGAAAGATTTGCGCAGCTTTGGATGTCCGGTCCGAGATGAGGCCAAGCAAGTAGATATCTTCCTGGCGCAAATTCTCAAAATCCAGCTTGATAATAATGGACTGAAGATAGGTAGCCAGTGGATAATGAGCAGGCTTGTTCATCAGAATCATGCCATCGAACCAAGAGTTCCAATGCTGGACGAGGGTGAACAGCAGAATCGTCGCGATAGCAGGCATCGAAAGGGGCACCATAATCCGCCACAATGTCGTCCAATGGCCGGCTCCGTCAACAAATGCCGCTTCTTCGAGCTCTTTGGGCAGCGCCCGGAAGAAATTGAGCAGCAGTATAATATGAAACACGGCAACCGCTCCCGGCAGAACCAAGGCCCAGATCGTGTCGATTAAGCCGGTCATCTTGATGGTCATGTACCATGGAATCAAACCGCCATTAAACAGAATCGTGAATACGAACAGCCAAGCGAACCAGGTCCGGTGGCGGAAGGCACTCACTTCCTTCGATAACGGGTAGGCCGTCAACACCGCAAGGAACAGATTGATGATCGTACCGATCACGACCCGCTCCAGCGTAATGCCCACAGAGGTGAGAAATTTGGGATTGTCGAGAATGAACGAATACGACTTGAACGTGAAGTCGACCGGCCAGAACGTGACATCTCCAGCCGACACGGCTGCGCTTGAGCTGAATGAAATAGCCAGAATGTGAACGAGGGGCAGTATGCACAGAATGGACATGGCGATCAGAAACACATAGTTGAACAGCTGAAAAGCGGACCGCCCCCACGAAGATGATTGCATAACGGCTTCCTCCCTAAAAAATTCGATAGTTGGCCAGTCGGTATGCAAGCCAATATGAGATGGAAATAAAGGCGAATGAAACGACGGATTTGACCAATCCCAGCGCGGTCGCCACGCTATACTGCATATCCTCCAGTCCGACCCGGTAAATCAGCGTATCGAGAACATCGCCGCTCTCGTACACTTGCGGACTATACAGGTTGAACACTTGGTCAAAGCCTGCATTGAGCACGTTGCCAAGGCTTAATGTAGCCATCAGCACGATAATCGGAATCATGCCGGGCAGCGTAATGTGCCACGTCTGCTTGATTCTGCCGGCACCGTCTATGACCGCTGCTTCATAGAGAGCCGGATTAATGCCCGTTAGAGCAGCCAAGTAGACGATCGTGCTGAAGCCGAATTCCTTCCAGGTATCCGTCAGCACCAGAATATAGGGGAACCACCGGTTGTCACCGAGGAAAAAGACCGGTTCGAAGCCGAGCCACTTGATCAGCTGATTAACCATGCCTTCCGAAGGAGACAGAATGTCAATCAGGATACCGCCGAGAATAACCCATGATAGAAAATGCGGCAAATAAATCAGCGTCTGGATCGACCGCTTGACGAACATCTTGTTGATTTCGTTGAGAAGCAGCGCGAACAGGATCGGAACGAACAGACCTGCGACGATTTTCATCAACGAGATGACAACGGTATTGCGTATGATCTTCCATATATCGGGCAGCTCGAAGGCGTACCTGAATTGATCAAGTCCGACCCAATCCGAGCCGAACCAGCCTTTGAACGGCGTAAAATCTTGAAAAGCGATTACACTTCCTACAAGCGGGATGTAACTGTAGATGACGACGCATATGATCGCCGGGACCAGCATGGCATACAATGGCCATTGGCGTTTCCATCTGCTCGTCGCTTGTTGTTGAACCATCTGCTCATCTCCCTACGATACGAAAGCTTACACAAAAGAAAAGGGGATGCAATCCGCCATGCGTCGCATCCCCGCGGTCATCTATTCCTGCTGGGCGGACAGATCACGATTAACTTCTTCGGTGATCTTCTTACCGCCAAGCGCATTCCACTTCTCCACGAACTCATCGAATGCGGAGATATCGCTGTAACCCAGTATAATCTTGGTGAAGGTCTCTTTCTCAAGCTTATCAAGCGTGCTCCACTTCGCAGACATGGTCTCTGTCTGTCCGCCGAACAGGTTTGCTACGTAGGAGCTGCTATCGTAGGCCTTGATCAGAATCGAGAATCCGGAATCCTCCGGTCCGCCTTGACGGGTGGAAGCCCATCCTGACAGATCGCCATCTTTGAACTTGATCATTTTCTCATATTCCGGGATATAGTCGGTCAGGATGCTCTTGTCTTGCTTGGTGACGGCTTCGGCCAAATTCTTAAGGTCCGAGATCGTCATTTCATTGGCCTTGTCCGACTTCACCAATGCCGACGTATAAACATGCGTCTGATTGCCCTTGGCGTCGTTCGGGTTATAGACCGATTCATCCTTCGTCTTCCCGTAACGCTTCTCTTGATAGAAATTGAGCATCTTCACAACGGCTTCCGGATGCTCGAAGCCCTTACGGACAACGGTAAACTGGGTAGCCGGGAAACCGATGCTGCCGAGTGCGGTTTGATCATCGGAAGAAACGATCGGGACCGCTTTCCAGTCCGAATCCGGATTCTTCGTCTTCAGATCGATGAAATTAAGCGGATTCCAATTGGCTCCGAACGTAAGACCGAATTTGCTGTTGACGAAATCGTCAGTCACTTTCTCCGCATCCTTGACACCGAACTCCGGATCGATCAAGCCCTTCTTATACATGTCCGCAAGCTGTTGAAGCGTGGCTTTCATTTCCGGCTGGGTGCTGCCGTAAACGGCTTTACCGTCTTTATCTTTCACCCACATTTGCGGATAAGCGTGGTAACTATTGGCGAAACCGGTCAGTGAGGCCATGCCTCCGTATAGATCCTTCGTGATCGGCAGTCCGAACGTATCCGGCTTTCCATTCCCGTCCGGATCGCCGTTCTTGAAAGCTTCGGCAATCGCCAGAACATCCTGCATCGTCTTCGGCTCCTGTAAATTCAGCTTCTTCATCCAATCCGTACGCAGCCATACCATCGGAAGCTCATAGATGGTCGATCCGGATTTCGGAAGCCCTACCAGCTTGCCGCCATGACTTGCTGCCTTCAGACCTAGTCCGCCGTCGCCTTCGATCAGCTCTTTCGTAAACGGCGCCGCATATTTCTCATATACTTCCGTCAGATCAGCCAGCTGATCCGCCTCGGCAAGAAGCCGCAATTGCGCGCCATTAACAACGAATACATCAGGCAGATCGCCAGAGGTAATGGCCACATTCATCTTGTTGAAATAAGATCCCTCATTCGTCGTCCAATCATAGACAACCTTAATGCCTAATTCTTGCTCATAGCCTCTCGTCCAGGCATTATTCTCGAAGCTGTCGCCCTCGGGAAACTTCCAATTCGGTTCCGAGGCAACCGCAGCATGCACTTCAACTGTCTTCTCATATTTACCGAATGGCTCCGGATTCGGATCCGAGACGGCCGCGCTTCCGGCATTCCCGCCTGATTCCTTCGATGGTTCTTGCGGTTTATCATTGTTCCCGCATGCCGTTAATACCATCGATAGCATGATCACGATCGCGAGAGTAAGCTTGCCTGTTTTCATGTCTTTCCCCCTGTTTTCTAGTTGTTTAGATCGATCTGGTGAAACTATACCATAGGCCGGATAAGCATGAGAACGGCTACAATGTTTACATCGTAGTCTTTTGTTAACCTATGCTTCGAAATGGAGCCAGCCGGTTATTGTCCGCTGCGTTCCCGGAATTCCTGGGGTGTCAGTCCTGTATGCGATTTGAAAAACTTGGTGAAGTAACGGGGGGAATCGAAGCCGACCGTCTTGCCGATCTCATTGATTTTCAATTGCTTGTCCGGCAGTAATTGTTCGGCGCGCTTCAATCGCATCTCCGCAATATCCTCGGAAAGACTCCTGCCGGACAGCTGTTTATAAAGTCTCGACAGATAGGCCGGATGGTATGAGACATACTCTGCTATGCGGCTCAACGACAAGTCTGCATGGAGCTCCTGAACGATGAAAGCCTTGATTCGCATGATGACATCCATCCCCTGCTGCTCCCACTCACGCGAACGTTTATCAAACAGCAGCTCGATCAGCTCACCGTATAAGGCGAGAAACCGGTCCCAGCTCTCAAGAGGGGGGCCGCTGAATAAAGCGGATAGATCGATGCGTGCCTCCACCTCTTCCCGCAAGTCCCATTGGCGCATCGTGTCCAGGGCAATCGAGACGAGGGTGAAGTACAGCTGGGTTCGATCCCAGGATGCGCTTCGGCTCTGACTGCCGGACAGCTCCTCGAATTGCATTAAGGCATGCCTGAATTCCGCTCTCCGATTATGTTCGATCGCAAATTTCAATTGGGCGAGCTTGTGCTGGTAGACCGTCTTACCGGCCTCCTGCCCCTCCTGCTTGTGATCGATCAGAAACAGCTGGTTCTGCAGGCCAAAATGCCGGAACAGCTTATTCTTAAGTTGATGATACTGGACATGCGTCTCCTGAAAGGGAACGAATTTATCGCTGATGACCAGCGACATCTCCAATTTAAACAGCTGGGCGCATTTTTCTTGCACCTGTCCCATAATGCCCTGTGCGAACAATAGCGCCCGGTCTTGCGAAGCTTCCGGAGTCGAGGTCTGAATAAACCAAAGGATATGGGAGCGGTCGATATCGATGGAGAACAGAGACGTCGAAGGACGAAGCAAATCCTGCGCCACATTTTGGACCGCGAATAAAAATAAGGAACGATCGGCCGGCCTCACCTCCGTCCTCCATTGATCTACCTTGCCCAGCGCCATAAGAACAGGCTGCTGCGGATTTAGCGAAATCGCCAAATCCTCGAACTGCTCGGCAAGCTGCTCCACCTCGGCTTCACCGCTGACCAGCTCCATGAACAGCGATTTATGCAGAGACGATTTGGCCTGAACCCATCGCGCTCTGGCTTGCGCGGCCCATTGATCCCGCTGATCGTCCGCATCCAGCTCCTTGGCGGTCTTCTCCAGTGCTGCAATGATGACTTCATCGCCTTCTGTCTTCAAGATATACTCGGTTCCGCCTTGCCGCAGCGCCTCCTGAACATAGCCGAATTCATCATGACCGGTCAGAAACAGCACCTTGCATTTGGGCCATCTTCGCTGTACTTCCCGATGAAGCTCCAAGCCATTCATTCCGGGCATCCGGATATCCAGCAGCAGCACGTCCACAGGGACTCGCTCCAGACGCTCCAGTGCATCCTCGGCATGGTAAGCTTTGAATATTTCCCACTCCGGATTGCGCAAATCCCGCAAGCATTCCGCCAATCCATCGGTAAATAACGGTTCATCGTCAACAATCATCAATTTATACATCGCGTTCACTCCTTGCTTCATGCATGTTATCTATTGTGAGAGGAATCATCATCACGATCTTCAACCCGCCAAGTCCGCTTCGCTCAGCGGATAAGCCGTATGGGCTACCGTATTTCAACTGCAGCCTCTTATGAACGTTCAGCATCCCTGTCGTCTCGTCAACCGTGTTATCTTCATTCATCAGGCTAAGCCGTTCGCGAAGCTCTCCCAAGGCTCCATCGGAGAGGCCTTCTCCATTGTCTTCGATGATGATATGGAGATCCTGATCCGTCCGTGTAAACGACAGCCGGACATAACCGTCCCGCAGCTTGCTCTCCACCCCATGCGTGTAAGCATTCTCGATGAGAGGCTGGATCAGGAGCTTCGGCACCTGCAGCTTGCCGATCTCTTCCGGAAGAGGCTCCGTGTCGGTCTTGATCCGGTTGGAGAACCTTAGCATCTGGATTCGAATATAGGCATCGGCATGGTTCATTTCGTCGGCAAGCGCAACCATCTCTGAGGCATTCCGGGTAATATACTTGAAGTAATCGCCCAGATAGCGCGTATATTCGGCGACCTGCTCCACGTCATGCCGCTGGGCAAGCCGGTAGATGACATAATAGCTGTTATAGAGAAAGTGCGGATTAATTTGCGATTGAAGCTGCTTCAGCTCCGACAGCTGCAGCCTAATCTTGTGTTCATATACTTCCTGGATCAACGTTTTGAGACGGCTGGCCATAGAATTGAACTGCCGGTATACAATGGAGAACTCGTCTCCCTTGCGCGTGCTGAGGACGGTCTCGAAATCTCCCTGCTCGATTCGTCTTAGTCCAGCCATCAGCCGTTGAAACGGTTGATGAATCAGCCGGTAGATCCAATAGGCGAACAGCAGGACGAATAGCAGGGACACGACCAGAATCGAGTACAGCATATAGCTATAACGGCTTAGCATCCCCGTGAATTCCGCTTCCGGTACGGCTACGAGCAGTTCGACGCCGAGGATGTCCGATTTCTCGTGCATAATCATATAGCTCTCCCGTTCGACATCGGCAATCACGTAATCCCCCTTCGGCTCGCCCCCCTGCTTAACCGCATCCGTTAAGGCCGACAGTCGGGTGCTCTCCTGCCACTCGGCATGATTCGAGACGCTCCAATGTCCTTTCGGATTATACAGAATGGCAACGCCACTCTGATGGTTGTCTGTGCTCCCAATGTTCGCGAGCATCTTCTTGATGCTTGGCTCGGACAATTCGATTTCGATCGAATGAATGAAATTGTCATCCGTCAAGGGGACCGGATAGAGCCCGCCTAACGCAAGTCCGGTCCGGGACGTATGCAGCATCGATTTGTCTTTATAGGACCCCAGCATTCTTCGCACATCTTCCTTCGCGATCTGGTTCTCGTAGCTGCTTGCAAAGACGCCGCGCTGCAGATTAGGGAAGTACACCTTTACATCCTTGACGAATGTGCTGGACGTCTTCAGAAGGGCCAGCTTGTCTTTCACCGACAGAATGAGCGAATTCTTGGTATAGGGATCCAAATACGGCCCTTCTATGGCCAGCTGAAGAAATTCTTCATTGCTCAAATATTCATTCTTCAACCGGTCGATCCGCTGAATCTCGGTTTCGAAGCTGTCCAGAAAATAGCGTGCGTTCGAGCCGATCGCGTCTGTCGAACGTTTTAATATATTTTGCTCGGCATGCTGGGTGATGTAGAAATTCATAATATAGACGGGGACGTTCAGAACAATAAAGATGGCAACCAGATTCGCGAGGACCGTTCGGCGGATGTTGAAAATTTTCATGTTGTGGCATTCCTTTCAGCTGTTGTCCGGCATGGCCGTACCCGGTGTTTGTCAGCAATGGCATCACGAAATAGCTCGGCTCGGCATGGCCGATCGAAGTGGAGCTATCTTATGAATGATGCTGCTTGAATAGGATCAGACACAGGAAGGAAGCGCTCTCCCTCCAGAAAGTAAGCAGCGATATCGTTCCCGAGCTTGGTTACGCCTTACTATAGCCGTTGTGATTCCATTTGAAAAGAGGGGCGAAGCTCGTGTCTGCGTCCAGGCATACGGAAATTTCCGGATCCCGCCATGAAGAAAGCCGCCCCGCTTCTGTGAGCCGGGACGGCTGTGCATGCTTTATGGTTCGATGAGATGGATCGGGTTAAAATCGGAGGACTGCCAGACCGAGCCCCCGCCCCAGCCGAAAAATCCGGTCATGCCATGATAATTTCTGAAGAAGAATCCCATTAGCGTGTCCGTTGTATGAATATCAACGCCGATACTGGCGAATGGAATGACTTGAACCACATTCCAGCGATCCGTTCCCGTCGAAGCGTTTGTTTCCCACACGGTCTCAGGCGAAGGCCGCACTCCTTTTTTGTAAGCAAAATGAACCGCTTTCGGGTTGGAGAAGAAGGCGTAGAAGTCTCCCTCAATATCGCCCGTAACATAGGTTTCCACGGAGTCATCGGCACCGCTGGTCCACCAGGATCCCGGCGCATCGTCGCTTACGATCATTTTTGATACATCATCATCGAAATTCTCATACCCGACATACAGGTTCTCCTCGTCCCACAGCAGATATACTTTGGTCTCGACCGGTACCTCCTCCCTGGTTTTCATGACCCTGAAGTCATTGAACGGTTCAGCGCTAGTCCACGGTCCTTGGCTGAAATCCAGCGATTGCAGTATCGTTTCTTTGCTGGCCGTCGTCTTGACTGCATTGGCCGAAAGATCGGGAAGCTCTCCAATTAAATACGTCATCACCTCGAACGTTTTTTTAATCGGCTCTATTCTCGCCTTTGCCTTGTCATCCGCCAGCCTCCAGGCTTCATCAAGCGCAGTCTGGGCCGCATCCTTGATCCCGGCTTCGATGATGTACTTCCCGATTAATTGGCTTTCGCTGGAGTACCAGTTAATCACCTGCTGGTCATAATTCCAGCCTTGCTCGATAAGCGCGTAATACTGCTTCATGGCAGGTGCGGCGCTGCCATAGGCCTTCTGCAGGAATGAAGCCTTCAGCGCGTCTAAATCCGCATCAGGATTCCAGAACAGCTTATGGATGAGCCAGAATTGCAAGGCATTGACGCCCCAGTTCGGCGCTACGGCTTCAAACATTTGCATGCCGGTACCCGCCTGAATGCCATTATCTACAATACCTTCCGGCATCATCCCCATAATGCCCAAATCCCTGTAATATCGGACGTCCGCCTGCACCTTCTCCGCGATTGGTCTTTCGTAGGAATGGGAGTAGCAGCAGCCGTAATAATTATACATCACAACATTTTTTGTTTTTTCAGCCCACTTTTCCAGCTTGAGCTTGTATTCATAATTAGGATTTTGTTCATCACTCGAATTGAAAGGTGACCGCTCATCCTCAGTCGCCGGTGCCATCACAACCACGATATTATCCTCCACCTCTACAAGCGGCGGCACATCCGTGAAGAAATATGCAAAGGTTACAATTTTAACATTCGAATGTGCTGTCTTCACCTCTGCTGCGACTTGATTGAGAAAGTTGAAGAATATCGTTGACTTATAGGCAGGATCATCCGGCTGAACGACAATACCGTCCTTCGTAACAAATGGCTGTTTGCTCAGCTCGCCCTGATTGAAATTATGCGTATCGTTAATACCGATGCCCACATATTCAATGGACTGATTATTCAAGAACTGATTAATCCTCCCCGCGAAAACGCCAGGCAAATCAGGATGGTAGAAATTCAGCTGCGTTTGCTGCGACACTGGAACGTAATTTCCATTGGTGTCCACATTGTAGTAATCGGGATGATCCGCGAAGTAAAGCTCATTCGGGAGCCAAAACTCCAGATTATGTCCGAGATTAAAAGCTTTCAGTCCCGTGCTTTCATACCTCTGCCATTGCTGCAAATTGCCTGTCTCGGCAAACTTGGCGTTTAATTTATTGCGTGCCATCATCTTCTCCGTCTCTAGATCGGAATGATAGTCACCGTTTGCACCGTAGCCTGTAAGATGCCATCCGCGCACAGCAAAGGGGGACTTCTCCCGATAATCGACCTTGGCCGCCGTTATCGTGGATTGCGGCTTGTAGAGCGTTCCGGATTCCACGGAACGTGTCCAGTATACTTCCGCATTCTTCTCCATAAAGTCGTATACGCCATTCAGGACACCTTTGGGCTCAGATCCGATGATATAAATCCGGTTCCCCTCCTGGCGGATTGCAAAACCGTCCGAGTTATTCAGGTCGGCCATGTCGTTGGCATACTTCGTCTGTAATTCCGGGAAGGAGGCAGGCGTTCCCAGTATGATCTGCTTACGCTCGCCAGCTGCCGCTGCTCTTGCTTCCTCGCCGCTGCTCGAGTTCCCAATCCGATCCGGATCACGTTGAACCGGCTCTACTTGTTCAACCTCGCTCATGGATACATCGTCGATCCACATCGTCTCCGTACCAATAGCGATCATGAAGTGAATCCAGTTAAAGGAAGTCGTATGTGCCGCATCCGGCGTATACGTCATCTCGATTTTCTGCCATTCATCACTGATACTAAACTGCTGCTGCTTCTGGCTTAATGAATCCCCGCCAGCCGGCATCGCAATGCTGATCAGCATTCTCTGTCCGGGTGCCGTGCCTTTTACCCAGGCAGTGAGTACATATTCCCGGCCCTCCTTCAGCCACACCTCATGATCTGTCCGGACATGCGTATACTCGTTGCTGCCCAGATCCATTCTTAGCGATCGGCTGCCTGTGTGGGCTTCACGATCATCTGAAGAGCCGACTCCGGCCGGCGAGTACCATCCATCCGGCATGACAGCGCCCTCGCTCAGATTCTCCAAACTGTCGTTCATAATCAGATTGCGGTTCAGATTTACGGTAAGATCCAGCGTCTTGAATTGTCGGCCATCCACGCTGACCTGAATTTCAGCCGCATAAACGCCACTAACCCCCTCCCGAGAGACCGTTACCGTGACCTCCACGGATTGGATCTGTCCCGCCTCCAGTACGATCTCCCCTGGCATAGAAAGACTGATCGGGCTTCCACTCGTCTGAAGCAGATGGATACGCTTTGAAACACGGCTATTATTAATGAGCTGAATCTCCAGCGGATAATCGCCGCTCTTGATCACATTCAGCATACTTTGATCCAGGACTACACTGACCGGATTCGTGACATCGCCTGCGATAACCGGCAGTTCCGCCCCGCTCACCATCTTGATGGCGCTTTGCAATTCGGATGCTGCCAGCTTCTCCAACTGCCCCGCAGCCGGACTGACGATAATATCTGCATTCGGCTGCCCGGCTTTAACGATAGATGCCGCCTTTTCTCCGGGATCTTCCGGTGTCGGGATTACAATCGCACCTCCAAATCCAGAAGGGGCGACGCGGTTATCTTCCGATACGATTTCACCCGCGATAGACGCCGTTACGCCTTTGGCGAAGGTTATCCCCTTGGGCCACTTATTTAATTTCACGCCGGCAGCATTAAGGTCGGCCTGCTCAATAACCCCATCTCCTGCTGCTTCTGCCGCTTCATCGAAGACGATAGCACGTATGATGGTATTTAACGGAAACATGAATATAGATCCAGGCGTTCTATTCCATACTTTATTAAACAGTCCTATCAGCGTAATATTCTTCAAGGCTGCACCTTGCGGCAAACGAATCTCCACCTGATCAAAGCCTTCCGCATCGTCTGTAAGTTCTTCCTCCTCGAGAATGCCTCCGGACAGCATGACGGTTTGCGGTATTTCCGTCGTTCCCGATGCCGCCACCCGAACCTCTGCATTCCATTTTTGTACGATTAGGGGACCTTTCAACGTGGAATTCCGCACCTTAATGCTGTTTTTACCACCGCCTAGCACATATGTCGTTCCTTCGACAGTCACCCCATCCAGTGTCAGTTCTCCTTCACCGACACCCTGAGTGATGTACAAGTCTCCAGGAATGACAAGCTCTTTAATTGTTACGCCATCCGTATTTACGACCATATTCCCGGCCGCTTGCGTGCTATACGATCCCGGCTTGTTAATAAGCGTACCCATCACATTATCGATCAGTTGAACGATTTCGGCACGGGTGATCTTGGCTTTAGGAGCAAACTGCCGGTTATCACGCCCCTTCATGTAGCCACCCACATGCAAGGCCGCCACAGCTTCAAGCGCATAGGCAGAGATTTGCTTATAGTCCGCAAATCCTGCGGCAGTTCCTGAATCCGTTCCCGAACGATCGAAATCAATCCGGAAGGCTCTTGCTACGATGACCGCAGCATCCTCCCTCGTGATGAACGCATCCGGTTTGAACTTGCCTTCGCCCACACCTTCAATAATGCCTGCTTGATAGATTTTACTGACCGCATCCGCGTACCAGGCATCCGATTTCACATCCGTGAACGGCTTGTCCGCTGAAGGCTGAACAATTCGGAAGATACGGTTCATGAGCGCAACGAATTCCGCTCGTGTAGCTGTCCGATCCGGATTATATTGACCCTCTCCATTCCCTTCGAGAAGGCCTTGGCCGATCCATCTGCTCATAGGCTGTTCAGCCCAATGCCCGGCAATATCGGATCTCTCAGGCTCTGGGCCGGCAGCCGACACGGTTGAACTAGACGGCAGCACCGCTGCAATTGCCATACTTATAGACAGAAGCAGTGACAACACGCGTTTGAATGGACGTTTCATTCTCAAACCCTCCCTGACTATTTATGTTTCCCTCCCGCAATAAAGCGTTTACATTTCACAGTTACTCTCTCCCTCCTTGTTTTTCGTCCCCGATATGTTCACTTCCATCATAAGAAATTGCATATTTAGATACAATTGGCATAACGGTTATCTATTTGTCCTTTTGTAGCCAAAAAAAACAGACTGTTTCTCTTGAAACAGCCTGCTTGGCGGGTATGCTATCGGTTATCGGCAGCATTCCATCGCGGTTACGGCTTCGGACGGAATTGATTAGGAGAAACACCGGTCCATCTTCTGAATTGCCGGGAGAAATGACTGATTGTGGAGAAGCCTAATTTCTTCGAAATCTCCTCGATCGTGAACTCATAGCCAAGGAGCAGCAGCTTCGCTTGATTCAGCTTGAGCTGACTCAAGTATTGCCGCGGAGACATGCCGTATACTCTCGTAAATATTTTGTGGCAATGACTGCGGCTTATGTTCTGCTCCTGCGCAATTTGAGCGATGACCCCCTTGAAGCAATCCACGCTTTGAAGCCTTGCTTCTATTTCATGCGCGACATCGATTTGCAGTGTGGATCCGCCTGCATGCCCATCTTCATCGTCAGCCAATACTACGGAGGTCACATATGAAATGACTTCCTTCATGATGAGTAGAATGTGACCTTGCAGAGATAATTTCTCCATACTCCGTAACGTAATAAATCTTTCATCATCCATCCAATAATGATTGCCCGAATTCAGCAGTCCCTGCTGCAGCAGGCTTTCAATTTCATCCATATACGCCGGAAGCCGGGTCTGGTGCACATTTTCACGCTTCATATGCTGATAAGGAGACGCGGTAAGTAAATTGCGGAGCTCTAAATCATCGATATTGAAATGAATATTAAAGAAGGTATGAGGTCCTGCGGAGTCATTACGGGAGTGATGCTTCACACCGGGCTTGAGCAGTAATAAGTCTCCGGAATTGATCCGTATCTCGTGATCGTCCACGATCAGGGTCACCGCACCATCCCAACAATAAATAATCTCGAACAAGTGGTGATGATGCCGGGGATACTCCCAGCCCGCCGGTTTGACCCCAAAGTGACAGCCTACAATTTGCAGCGTGTGGGACATATCCGAAAAATGAATCTCGACATGCATCTGCATCCCTCTCCTCGTAGAATCATATTCGCATTCAACATGAAGAACGTTACCAGAAGCATCAAAGCGTAGTTGTATGAAGGAAGTCGCATGTTCATGGTCGATTATATGTTCAAGATGCAGACAGGGTAATCCTTTATTAACAGACGGATAATTCCAGTTTCCGTACATGCAGCAAAAAGTCCAATCACGATAAGAATTTCCTCGTAATTGGACATATGAAATAAAATGGTTATGGTTCACTTAGTTCCGGTTGAAAATAATCAGCTTGGTCTCCAGCATTTCCTCGACTGCATATTTGACGCCTTCGCGGCCGACACCGCTCTGTTTCACGCCGCCATATGGCATATGATCGACCCGGAAGGTGGGAATATCATTAATCATGACGCCGCCCACATGAAGCTGCTCCGCAGCATTCATTGCCGTGTTCACATTGGATGTATAGATGCCGGCCTGCAGGCCGTATAAGGAATCGTTCACATGCGCGATCGCTTCATCGATCGACTGCACCTTGTTAATCAGCACGATCGGAGCAAAGACCTCTTTGCAGGATACTTGAGCAGACGGGTTAACATGGAGAAGTACTGTTGGCAGCAGAATACTGCCCTCGGCAGTTCCGCCTGCGGCCACTACAGCCCCTTGTTCCTTCGCTTCCTCGATCCAAGACAACGCCCGCTCTACGTCTCGCTGTGAAATAAGCGCAGATACGTCCGTATCCTCATGGAGCGGATTACCTACTCGCAAGCTTTGCATCGAGGAGAGAAACTTCTCAACGAATTCCTCATAGCGTTCTTCCATTACATAGATGCGCTGAAGCGATATGCACACCTGTCCTTGGTACGAGAAGGCCCCGGCTATGGAGCGAGCCACGATAGAGCCAATGTCGGCATCCTTGTCAATAATAACCGCGGAGTTAGAACCAAGCTCCAGCGTAACTCTCTTCAAGCCCGCCCTCTCACGTATCTGCAATCCAACCCGCGGACTGCCGGTGAACGAAATATAGTTAACCCTCGGATCGGATACGATCTGCTCGCCGATCAGTTTGCCATCCCCGGTCACGACATTCAATACGCCGGCCGGCAATCCCGCTTCCTCCAGCAGCTCGCAAATAAAATATGCGGATAGCGGCGTCTGCTCCGCAGGCTTCAGCACGACGGTATTGCCCGCCGCTATGGCAGGCCCGACTTTATGCGCAACCAAGTTCATCGGGAAATTGAACGGCGTAATAGCTCCTACTACGCCAACCGGCTCCTTGGCGGTATAGCCAAACCGCCCTTCTCCCCCTGGTGCCGCATCGAGCGGAATCGTCTCGCCGTGAATCCGCTTGGCTTCCTCGGCAGCGAACTTATACGTCTGGATCGTTCGATCCACTTCCGCAAGAGCTGCTTTAATGGGCTTAGCCGCCTCAAGCGCAATCATCTCGGCAGCCTCGCTTCTTCTCTCTTCCATCAGCCTGCACAGCTTCTCCAGAACACTGGCTCTCTGATGAGCCGGCATAGCCCGCATGACAGGCCTTGCATTCACGGCCGCTGCGATCGCCGCCTCGACGTCCGCCGGTTCGGCGACGGCCACTTCGGCGATGGGATCATTGGTATATGGGGAATTCAGCGTCACGTACGAGGGTGTTTCCTGCCACTTCCCATTGATATATAAGTGCTTCTTAAGCATGGTATTTGACCTCCAGAACGTTATTGCAGGCAGCCTGCTCCATCATCGATTCGGCGATGATCCTCCATCCACAAAGCAGCTGTTCACGGGTGATAGCTTGACTTCACTTTACTCCTTAGCGGCATCTAGAGCAAGGTTCGCCCATGATATTCACATAAAAAGGAAAAATACCCTTAATTCGTTATCCGCTCAGTTAACGATAAAGAAAACCGCGTTTGTCGCGGCTTCCTTAGCTCCCTCGATGTTTATGTCCATTCCTTGCGTGTCCTCAATCTCGCCATAACGCGTTCATTCCCCATGACCTGCATAACGTCATACAAATCCGGAGTCCGGGCTCGTCCTGTAATCGTTAAGCGCAGCAGCAAGCTAACATCGCCTACATGCCCTTTATAGGCGGCTGGCTCCTTCTTATATTGTTTCATATTGCCTGCATAGCCGTGCCGCTCCGATAATTGTTGAATGGAGCTGAACCATTCATCCTTATCATCCGTATGACGATATACGCTCGCATAGTCCTCGATTACTTTCACTGCATCCTCCGTAGTGATGGAATCCGGCACATCGGAGGCCGCTACATCGGGGGATTCATTCTCATAGAAATAAGCCATATAGGCTGGAACGTCAGACCAGATCGCGATATCCTTGCGGGCGTTCGCTGCTCCTCTCCCGATGGCAAGAATAGCATGCGCATAGTCAGGATCGGTTTCTAGCTGGCCAGCCAGCTCGGGATGGAAGGTCTTCGCCCATTCCAGCACATGCCTATAGACTTCTGCGGCATCCATTCGGGCAATCACCTGTTTACTGATATCCTCGAGCTTAATCCGGTCGAACAGCGCGCCGCTGCTGCCCATCTTGTCCAATTCCAAGCGAAATTGATCACGTTCCTCCGAGGGATGTTCTTTTCTCCAATCCTCATAGGTCCAATTCGCCAGCCCCAGCATATATTCGAGAATGGCTTCAGACGGGAAGCCGAGCTCTTTGAAGTAGCTGACAGCCGCTTCAGGATCCTTCCGCTTGCTCAGCTTTCGCTTGGAGCTGCCGTCCTGCTTCAGGATCGGGGCAATATGGGAGTAAGAAGGCGCTTCTAACCCCAGCATCTCGAATAATTGCAGATGGATCGGCGCCGATGACAGCCATTCATCCCCGCGGATGACATGAGTCGTCCGCATCAAGTGATCGTCCACCACATGGGCAAAATGATACGTTGGCATGCCATCCGACTTCAGGATCACGATATCCATATCGTGCTCGGACAGCGTCACTTTTCCTTTGACGCCATCGCTGAATGTCACATGCCGGTCATGGCTTCCTTCCGATCTCAAGCGCAGCACATAGGACTGGCCTGAAGCCAGGCGCTCCTTCACTTCTGCGAGAGTTAGATTCCGGTGGAACGCCCATTCCTTGTAGCAGCCGGGTCTGAGCTTCTGTGCTTCCTGGCTGGCGCGGGCAGCCTCCAGCTCCGACTCTGTGCAGAAGCACGGGTAAGCGAGACCTCTTCGTACCAGATCCTTCGCATAGACATGATAAATCGCTTCCCTGTCGCTTTGCCGGTATGGCCCGTACCCGCCGCGCTCTTCCCCCGTCCCTATTACGCCTTCATCGAAAATAATGCCAAAATCACGCAGCGATTCCGTTATGCCGGAAATCCCGCCTTCGACTTCCCTTTTCTTGTCCGTGTCCTCGATCCTTAGATAGCACAGGCCGCCTGACTGCTTGGCCAGATGCGTGGAGATCATAGCCGTGAACAGTCCCCCGATATGGAGGAAGCCTGTCGGGCTTGGAGCGAATCGCGTCACGAACGCATCCTCCCCGAGCGTTCGCGGCGGATATCGCCGCTCGAGCTCCTGCGGCGATTCCGTTATGTGCGGAAACAGTAATTCACTTATCGATGTTGACTCGGTCGTAACCATCTACATTTCCCCCTGATGTACAAAGAATTCTCGGTAAATAAAACCAGCCGTGCAGGCGAAATCCTGCACCGCTCGTTCGTTCCTATCGACAGAAGCCGGCTGCTAGCCGAACTCAGGCGGCGTTCTGCGCGCCACGCCGGTCAGAATGGCCGCTTCGATAACGGCCTTGCGCACATTGGTAACAACCATTTCATTGAATATGCTTGGAATGATGTAATAGTTGTTCAGTTCCTTCTCGGAGATTACCGCAGCAATCGCCCGGGAAGCCGCGAGCTTCATCGGCTCGTTGATTCTTCTAGCCCGGCAGTCCAGCACGCCCCTGAATAAACCCGGGAATACAAGCACGTTGTTGATCTGATTCGCATAATCGCTCCGGCCTGTCGCGTAGACAGCCGCATGCGGCAGCGCCTCTTCGGGGGAGATCTCGGGTTCGGGATTCGCCATCGCGAACACGATCGGTTCATGGGACATCCGTTTGATATCGGCCGAGGTCAATAGTTTGCCGCGCGATACCCCGATAAAGACGTCTGCGCCCACAATAACCTCCTGCAAGGAGCCTGACGTGTCCTCCACCTGCGGCTGATCCGCCAGCCACTGCCACATCGGGTGCTCATATTGCCCGCCCCTGACAATCGCACCATGGCGGTCAACGGGAACCAGCCTTGTAACCCCAGCGTTCAACAGCATTTTGCATATCGAAACCCCAGCCGCACCAATGCCATTAACGACAACCCTAATATGCTCGGCCCGTTTGCCCGTCACCTTCAGTGCATTCAGCAGACCCGCAATGACGACGACGGCAGTACCGTGCTGATCGTCATGAAAGACCGGAATGTCCATCTCGTCAGCCAGCCTGCTCTCGATCTCGAAACAGCGCGGCGCGCTAATATCCTCCAGGTTAATTCCCCCGAAGATAGGGGCAATCGCTTTGATCGTGCGGATAATCTCCTCGGTGTCGGTCGTATCGAGGCAGATCGGAAAGGCATCTACACCAGCCAGCTGCTTAAACAGCATGGCCTTCCCCTCCATAACAGGCGCAGCCCCATATGGACCAATATCGCCCAAACCGAGCACGGCCGTGCCGTCGGATACGACCGCTACCGTATTACGCTTGATCGTCAAGGAGTAGGCTTTCATCGGATTCTCATGGATAGCGGTGCAAACCTTGGCCACGCCAGGCGTATAGACGCGGGATAAATCATCGCGATTCTTGATCGGGAGCTTCGGTTGAATCTCGATCTTGCCGCCCAAGTGGGCAAGGAAGGCCCGATCCGATACATTCACCAGCTTAATCCCGGCTTGGGCTTTAAGCGAGTCTACGATACTTGCTTCTGCTGTATCAGCCACATCGACCGTAATGTCGCGAACGGAGGAATCCTTGCCTGGACGTATGACATCGATCGATATAATGTCACCGCCCGCACGGGCGATTGTTGCCGCAACATCGCCGAAGCTGACGACTTGATGGTCAAGCTCTATGCGTAGAATAATACTTGTCTGTGCCATTATTATATCACCTGTTTCTATAGAATTGCTTTTCTAAACATGCATGCCCGCAAAATCTTCCGAGCACCGTCCTTCTATTTTCTATATAATAGGGTCCACACTATTTCCGCATCGCGCGCACAGCGAATCATTCATTAAATTTCTTCCATTAACATATGGATATATACCCTCAAATATCCGTTTAGATCCACAAAATAGAAATAAGACTGCCAGGATCGTTATCCCGGCAGCCTCCAGCTTTTGTATCCATAACTTGAATTCCTATTCGAAACATCATCCGGGCGGTGGTCAGTTCTTCTTACCGGAACCGAACCCAATCGCATAATTGTCCGGATCGACGATAACAAATTCCTTCCAAGCTCCCCAGTCTGCTTCCGTCACTACAGGCTCTTGAATAAATCGCGCTCCCTTTGCTTTGAACGCTTCGTATAATTCATCCATATCGGCGTGAGTCTCGACATAGGCATAGGTATCCCAAGAAACCTCCTGATATTTCCCTACTTTATTCGGCTGGACATCCTCGATCCGATCCGCTTGGATTAACTTAAAGCCCAAGGCATAGTCATCCCGTACGACCCACCAATCCGTTACTTCGCAGCCTAATACATCCGCATAAAATCGTTTGGATGCCTCCATATCCGATACGACCAGCACTTTGACTGAGAATTTCACCCTGCTCATTCATCTCATCCTCCGGTTCGTTGATCCTTCAACCTGCCATATAGGTACAACTATTCGCGGGAATTAGACCGATTTCCTTCTCTTTCTTCTAATAATTAGCAGAACGGCTGCCGTGATTAGTACAATTCCGGAACCCCCGACGACCAGGATCGCACTCACATTAGGCACATAAACCTCCAGAAGGACCGGCTTGGGAGATGTAAGAGGAATCGTCCACGTTAACGTCCGTCCTTCTTCTTCATCCGCATTGTGATCCCCGATCGTGTTAATCGGCAGCGTTAATTTAAAATCAAACGTAAGCTGCGTAAGAAACAGCTTTACAAGCCGTTCAGACACATTCAAATCCCCGATATACCGCAGAAGCCTGTCCGCGTTCAATCCGGTATCCACCTGGCCTGTAATGACGTACCTGGTAGACAAGAAGCCGGACTTCTTCTCCACAACCAGATCCTTCCCGTCCCAATTGCCGAAGGTCGCCTTCAGTTCATCGATGGATGAAAACGTCCTCTGAATCTGGTACTCCACTGCTTCGGCGTGTACCTCCTTCTTGTACCGGTACCCGTACTCGCTCGACTTACTCTCAATCGCTTCTTCAGCTTTCGTCCCTACCAGCTTCTGCGCACGCGAATCCAGGCGGATCGTCGCTGCCACTTCAATGCTGCCATCCATATGAATCGTGACATGCGCGGTTCCCTTCGCGCATCCCGCTAGCAGGAATAGTGCGAAGAGCAGAACCGATACTGCGAATAGCCTCTGCTTCATTTCGTTCCTCCGACAATCTGTTTAACTTTCCCTTACCCATTATTCGTCTTGTACCCGAGTCCCGTCAACTTGGAAATAGAGGGTCGGAGAACGCCGCGGCAGCCTGCTAACGGTGACTTTGCTGATCCGCTTCATCCTGGATCGTCTCCTTGTGCAGGACACTGCCATCTGCGGTATAGCCGGTGATATCGAACTTCGTTCCCTGATTCCGGTCCAAGAATACATAGAACAGCTTAAAATTCCGCTCCACTTCAATTAACTCTGCTTGCTTCTCCAAGCCGGTCAAGTAATCCTTCGCTGTCATTCGACGAATATCAGGATGGATCACGATTCCGAAAACCATCGGGAAGGGACTGTCAAACTCAGTGCCTTCTGTGCTTGAGAAATACATGGGTTCGAACATTTCCCTTCTTGCTTCCGTGTCGGTGAGACCCAGCTCATAATTTGATCGGCCGAACTCGCCGCCATATCCCCATTTCCAGCCATTCGGCGTCTTCTTAATATACTCCGCGCCGATGTGGATGCCATCACTTGGCATATTCCGTATGAAGAAGGCAACCTGTCCATCCGGTACAGCATGCTCATGGATCATATACGAAACATGCCCTGGTCCCCGCTGCTTCTCAATGGCCGCCACAACAGTCGGACTTGAATCAATGTCATCGTTTGAAGTGATATCCTGGTATAGGATGAATCCAACCACAGCAGCAGCTGCCAGCAGCAGCAGCAGGATACCCACTCTCCATCGCAGCAACATAATGTCCACTCTCCCCTAGTTCAACATGTACAAGGAAAACTAGCGTCAGGCTAGAACGATTGGTCGTTAACCGTTCTGAGCAGCCCCGTGTATACTTCTACCCTTGGAATTGTCTGTCATTGTATCATAGCAGGTAATTTATGTATATTGAGCGACGATTCCTGCGAATAGAAAAAAGGAGCAGTCGCGACTGCTCCTTAAGCCCGTTATCGGTATAGATGAGATCGTCGTACACACCTTCTTGCTATTCCCCGCTTCGAACAGCAGTAATTCCGAAGTCAAAGCGCCTTCCAGCCGGATAATCAAGCCTTGATTCATAAGAACATAACCATCGATGACTGTCGTTTGAGAGCTGTTGTCCCATGTCACTTTATATTTCTTGGCGCGATTCAAGCCTCTTACGCGGAGGGTATACTCCCGTTCCTGTGGGTTCGAGAGCTGAAACACTCCGGCTATCGCGCGGTCACGTTCCTTCGAAGCCAGCTCCAGCACACCCCAGCCCTTCGGTTCGTAGCCTTCCATCACCGGCGTATGATGATAAATTCTGCCCGTACTCATGAAAGGACGCACGAAATTGCTCTTGTAAGTGCCGTAGTATCGCGCTCATCCATCTTCGCAAGGCCAAGATCAGAGACAACGATTTTCCCTCCGTCAAAAACAAGCACATTATCTGGTTTAATATCGCGGTGGGTATGGCCGCTGGTGGGTATTGAATTAATGCCTTTACACATTCCCTCAAACACTTGCATTGTTTTTGCAATGTTTCCCTTCGTTTCGTGAATGATATCGGAAACGGATTGTACAGCAAGAGGCATAGTGAAGTATGGTGGGTTAAACTCGACATTGGCATGTAATACAGTCATTACATTCTCATGATCTATACTGGCCATTATTCTAACTTCTCTTTGAAACCGACGGATATGCTCCACATCAGATTCCGTACAATATTTTAATGCAACGTGCTTTCCCGATGTGAGATCTTTGACACTTAAAACCTTTCCGAATCCACCCTTACCCCTCATATCATCTAGTACCTCGTAACGAAGGTCTATAATGTCTCCAATAACATAGTCCTTACCACTAGAACCACCCTTTTTAATTTATATTCCCCATCTCTGATACCCATATAATGGAATTTTATCCGGAGAGATGTAAATAGCTAAAAGGTTTAATAGTGTTCTATGCGAATATGGTATAATTTATATAAGTACATAGTAGGGCTTGAAAGGCGGTCGGCTAATCTCCCGGAAGGGAGGTGATGCCTTGGAGGTTAAGGACGTACTGACGCTCATGATCGGATTCGGTTCGATGCTAATCGCGCTGATTTCGCTGATTGTGACCATCGTCATTACACTAACCAACAAAAAGAAATAGACCGCCCTGGACAAGGACCCGGTCTATTTCTCGATCGATTACTATCCGATAGCCTACCGCTCTTCAAGCGGCGTGTACCCGAACCGTAGATGTTAGCAGCATCTGCGGTTCTTTTCTTTATTCTTAGCATAACACACCTATTTAAACCGTTCAATGGCTTCAAGATACCCCCTTACTCAACCTTTACCCATCTCTTTTGAGCTTCATTGTGCTAGGACTCATCTCCTGCAGAACGAACCCCCGGTAAACAGCATCTCGTAAATGCCCGGATTCTGTATGCTCCAAAAATTCAATCCAACAAGAGAACAGATCCGATCCGATCCTTATGCAGTTGCTTCGCAACATTCATCAAAGCTCGCTTTTCTTCCGGATTAAATCCATACTCCACCATTGTTACAAGCCCTTCACTCTCTTTAACGAAGATCCGGAACGGGCGAATCGCATATCCAACAATGCTGCATTGAATTTGCTTCCGGTGTTTCCACTTGCTGCATGTACAAGAACTTCGTTCGCCGGCAGGGGATGATGAAAATCGCTATCGCCTTACCATCCAAGTGCTTTTTTCCCCGCGGCAAGCGCAGTTATTATTCTCTCCGTATCATAGATGCTGCCGCTCCAGGTGCCGCCGCTGACCGATTGCAGGGCGGCCCACAGTCGGGTGTCCTCAGGTAACGCTGGATCAGGGGCCAAATTCGGATGAGGATCGCGTAATGCCAGAATAGCCGCCCCCTCCGCAGCAGAGAAACGTTCCTCGCCCTGGCCAATGAAATTAATGGATCCCTCCAGCCGGTTAAGGTCAACGATAATCTCAATGATGTCGCCATCGAGCAGTTTGCCGATTGGCCCTCCCGCTAATGCCTCAGGTCCGATATGTCCAATGCACGCACCTGTAGAGACACCGGAGAACCTCGCATCGGTAATAAGGGAAACCTGCTTGCCAAAAGGCAAATATTTGAGCGCGGAGGTGAGCTGATACGTCTCTTCCATGCCGGATCCGGAGGGCCCTCTGCCGATAACCGCCATGACATCCCCGGCTACAATGCCGCCGGTCTTGAGCGCCCGGATTGCCTCTCTTTCCGTCGTAAACACTTTGGCTCTTCCCGTATGCCGATAGACGCCGTCCGTGCCAACGACACTGGGGTCGATGGCGGTCGACTTAATGACGGAACCCTCTGGGGCGATATTGCCGGTCGCAAATGTAACCGTTGAGGTAAGTCCGCGACTCTTCGCATGCTCCGGACTCATAATGACGCTATCCGGATCCACGCCGTCCGCCTCCCAAAGCCGTTCCCGCAGCCGGGCGCGTCTATCGGACATCTTCCACCAATCAAGCACATGGCCGAGCGTTTCTCCGGCAGCGGTCATGACGCTCTCATCCAGCACGCCGAGCGGTCGAAGCTGCAGCATGACCTCGGGCACACCGCCGGCCAGGAACGCTCGAACCGTGGAATGATACTCAGGCCCATTGGGCAGCACGCTTACGAGTCGCGGTACGGACCGGTTGATCTGAATCCAATCCTCCACTGTCGGTATTGTACAACCCGCCGCATGAGCAATTGCCGGAATATGCAGCAGCAGGTTCGTGGAGCCTCCGAAGGCGGCATGTACAGCCATGGCATTGCGTATAGATGCGTCGGTCACGATATCACGCATGCGTATCCCCTTCGCCTCCATCTCCATGACCGAGACGGCCGACTGACGGGCCATCTCCTCCCAGATCGGTTGACCCGAAGGGGCAAGCGCCGAATGCGGCAGCGCCATACCAAGTGCCTCGGCAACCACCTGTGCGGTTGCCGCCGTGCCAAGAAACTGGCAGCCGCCTCCAGGCGTAGCGCAGGCGCGGCAGCCGGCATCAGCCGCTTCCTGCAGTGTGATCTCTTGATTAGCGTACCGGGCGCCTATGGTCTGCACTTTGCCGGCATCCTCGCCGCTGCTTGGCGGCAAAGTGACACCACCCGGAATAATGATGCAGGGGAGCTCATGCATCGCGGCAAGGGCGATCATCATCGCCGGCAGGCCTTTGTCGCAGGTAGCCACGCCGAGCACCGCCCTGCGCGTCGGCAACGAGCGAATAAGCCGCCTGAACACAATAGCGGCATCGTTACGATAGGGCAGAGAATCAAACATCCCCGTCGTCCCTTGTGAACGACCGTCACAGGGATCACTTACATAGCCCGCGAACGGGACCCCTCCGCTTCGCTTAATTTCTTCAGCGGCGGCTTTAACCAGTAGTCCTACCTCCCAATGGCCGGTATGGTAACCTAATGCAACCGGTGTGCCATCCTCGGTCCGAACGCCGCCTTGCGTGCTGAGAATGAGCACCTGCTTGCCATGCAGCTGATTCGGCTGCCACCCCATGCCAACATTCTGCGACAGTCCGAATATGTCGCCGCTCGGTGCCTCCATCAGAAGCTCATGCGTCAGCGGCAGCGAGCCGGCGGGCCCAGGCGCCGATGTGCGAATATCATATAAGCCGTCTGTTGGTTGGTCCATCATGCGAGTGAATAGGCTGCTCATTACTCATCCCCCCATACTTATAATCTCGTGTTTTCAACTTCTAATGAGCTTGATATCCTTCCGTACTGCGTGCAACGTTTAACACGGCGTTATTCATTTCCGCAGCAAATGGCCATAATTGTTGTCTATTATTTGCCTCTTAACTTATAATACAGGTAACTATTTTTTGAACTATTGTACCTATCTGCAGTTCACTGATATGGCTCATCATGATTATGAAAAGAGGTATTTTGTGTTAAAAAATCAGTCTCCTGAAGAAAGCAACCGCAATCAACAAACGAAAGAAGTCATCCGAATTATTAGAATGAATATTATTTCGGGCAAGCTGACCTCCGAATCGTCTATTGTCGAGTCGCAGTTAGCAGCCGAGCTAGGGGTAAGCAGAGGTCCGATCCGTGCCGCCTTGCAAAGCTTAGAGCAGGAAGGTCTAGTTAAATCGATGCCTAACGGGAGAACGGTGGTCGTAGGCTTTACGCTGAAAGCAGTCGAGGATATCTTCGATCTGCGTCTCATGCTGGAGCACAAGGCGCTGCAGCTCATTCTCGATAACGAGATGGTCGATTATTTTCCAATCCTTGCGGTGCTTGACCGAATACGCGAAGTAAATAACCATGCCAATATAGAGGATCTAACGCAAACGATCACAGAAGTGGATATCCAATTCCACCGCAGTATTATGATCATGAGCGAGAATCACGCTATTCTACAGGCATGGAATCTAATGGCCAATACGATTTACGCCGCATTGAATATTTCGAACGGCACGTTCTACACGGACTTCTTCGAATATTACAAATCGCATAAACGATTATCCGATCTTATTATTCAAAGAAACCCTCTGGCGCTCGATGAGATTACTTTACAAATTACGCATTCTAAAGACCTGGTCAGCACACAGCTGAAGAAACACTTGAAGAGCTAATAGGCGAAACTGAAGAAATCCCCCGGCCTAGGCCGGGGTTATGCTATTTTGATCTATTCTTCGTGAATGGTTTTATACGATTTCCCCCAAGCCTCCAACCTCTGATCGTATACAGGGTTTGCGCCTTTCTCGGGCTGACGCGTCCACACGGTATAAATGACCAGTTCTTCGGTTTCACTTTTATTCGCGAGCGCATGCATGCTTCCTGCCGGTATGTAGGCGATATCTCCTGGGCTCACGTCATATTCTTGACCATCGAGACGAAGCCTTCCCTCCCCTTTAAGGATCAGATAGATTTCATCGTTGTTAAATTCAGGGCTATGCGAATGGTCTTCCTGTTTTCCTCCGGGAGCAAACGTGCCAAGATTAATTTGAACGGATTGCGAATCGGAATTCGTACGGTCGAGCAGCATTCTGGAAGAATAGATTTCATCTACGATAAAAGGCTTTACCTCGGACGCCTTAATAAATGTACACTTTGACATTTCATACACCTCTACGTTTTTATTTTTCAATCGCTGGCTTATTTACGATAGAAGGAACGGGCTTCCCATTCAAATAATCGATAACTCGCGTTGTTAGAAGATCTCTCAACTTTATTTCGGCTTGTACCGAATACCATGCCATATGATTCGTGACAATTGCTTTAGGATGGTGGAGAAGCGGATGGTCCGGCAGCGGAGGCTCGGTCTCCATCACGTCTACTGCGGCGAAAGATACGAGCTCTTGGTCCAAGGCTGCCAACAATTGCTGCTCGTTGATAATCGAACCGCGCGACACATTGATTAATGATGGCTGTTGTTTCATTCGCCGGAACGCTTCCGTATTAAACAAGTGATGCGTCTGCGGCGTTAACGGGCAATGAATGGTTATGATATCCGATGCTTCGAGCAGCTGACCGAAGGATACCAGCTTAACGCCTGACGGCAAATCGTCCTGTGTGAGATAAGGATCATGCACAATAATATTCGTACCGAACGCAGTCATCATCTGAATCACGCGCATTCCGATTCGACCGGTTCCGACAACGCCGAGCGTAATATCTTTAATCGGGTAGATGGGCTTTAAAACGCTTACATTCCCCCAAATACCCTTCCGCGTCAAGTTGGAGGAAGTGAACAGCTTGCGATTCAGAGAGAAAATAAAGCTGACGGCGTGCTCGGCCACCTCTTCAATGCAATAATCCGGAACATTGATTACGGCAACGCCTCGTCCTGAGCACGCTTCCAAATCGATGTTGTCTACCCCGACTCCGTACCTGCCAATGACCTTTAAATTCCCCAAATGATGGATCAACTGCGCCGTTACCGGTTCCAGATTAACGAGCAATCCATCGACATCCGCCAATTTATCCACGATCTCAAGCGGATCCCTGCAGGTGTAATAGACTGCTTCCATATTCATAGATTGAAATAGCTGTAATTCACGTTGACCTTCAAATAATTGCGCTCCAAGAATAGCGATCTTTCTCAACCCGTTAACCTCCTCATCGATCCGCAGCATGCTTCTTCATAGGTTCATAAGTCTGCTATTGAACATTATGATGGAATGAAGGAACCGATTCCGGTCCGTGGTAGGCCGCGTAGCCCCCATCGACATATAATACGGCTCCGGTGATGAAGGAAGCTTTCTCGGAGGATAAGAAGAGCGCCGTATCGGCAATATTATCCGGCGTGCCCAATCGGGCTAGAGGCGTTCTTCGGATCATATCATCCTTATTCAAAGCACCTGACTCGAATGCCATGTTTAAATTATCTGTAAGTATATATCCCGGTGCGATAGCATTCACCCGCACACCGTCAAGCGCCCACTCGCAAGCAAGCGTCTTTGTCAGGCTGTCTACCGCCGACTTGGATGTCGAATAAGGTAATCTTCGTGGTATTCCACCCAGACCGTGGATGGATGAAATATTAATTACGATGCCCGACTGTTGTTTCAACATCATCTTTCCAGCTTCTTTGGCACATAAGAACATCGATTTTACATTCGTGTCAAAGATCAGATCCCACTCATCTTCTGAGAAATCCACGATTGGTTTACGTATCGTCGTTCCTACATTATTCACTAGAGTATCCAAGGTACCAAAATGATCGGCTACCAAGCCAAAAACCCGTTCCACATCGGCTCTCTGGGAGACATCGGCTTGACATGAGATTGCCTTTCCACCCATCCCTTCGATTTCATTCCGGGTTTTTTGTGCGGCGGGTTCATCAATGTCGGCTATAACAATCGAGGCTCCCTCTCTAGCAAAGGCCAATGCGGTTGCACGTCCGATCCCGTTACCTGAACCCGTAACCAAAACGACTTTTCCATTGAATTGCAATCGTATCATCCCTCCTAATTAATGAATTAATATTGATATTTTTAACATTGATAATAATGCAAGTATACGATTTATAATTTTTGTTGTCAATTATATTAAATTGTAAACAATTTTAATTATATTTGTACAACTGCAGCCTGTTAGGGCCTTTACAAGGGTCTGAACAACGTGAATCAGCAGCTGCAGAGGGATTAACTCCAGCAGACAGCACAAATGCAGCTCGTCTCATAACAAGAGCGGACTGCATTTGTGGTCAAGCCTGCATGACATATAGTTTTAAAAATTGCTGGTTTGAATCTTATGAAAACTTATGAATTCTTATGAGCCTTCAACGAATGCAATTGGCTTCACGTGATTCCGTTGATCCTCCATAAGCTCCAATACCTCTGATTCTTGCGGCATGGAAACAGCCGTACCCACTCTAGTTACTGAAAGCGCCGCTACCGCGGAAGCATATAAAGCCGCTTCCAATGCAGATTTGCCAACGGAAAGCGCATGCGCAAACCCGCCGTTAAATGCATCTCCCGCACCAGTCGTATCTTTCACCTCAACCTGATAAGGGGGGATATGCCAGCATTGCCCGGTACTCTCCCTCAGAACGACCCCTTTGCCTCCCAGAGTTATAAGAACACTGCGAGCCCCCCAGTCGGCGAGCAGCCTTGCCGCCGAAGCTGCGCTATCCGGGTCGTTAACCTCCATTTCGGTCAAAGCGGAGGCTTCTGTTTCGTTAGGCGTTATGTAGGCAGCGTATTTCAACCAAGTCCGGTCGAACGGCTGATACGGAGCCGGATTCAGAATGGAGGGAATATGGTGCTTGTCAGCCAGGTTAAGCGCCGTGCCAACGGCGTCAAGATTCGTTTCAAGCTGGATCAGAACGATGTCAGACGCGGCAAGATCAGCCTCCACCTTCTCCACATCCTCACGGCTAAGCGTCCCGCAAGCGCCTAACGACACAACGATCTGATTATCCTTGTTATCATCTACCAGAATGAGTGCCACGCCCGTAGCCTCTTCTGGATCGACGGTGACCCAATCTGTCCGGATCCCTTCTGCTTGAAAGTGACTCATGGCGCTTCGTCCAAATTCGTCGTCCCCCACCTTCGTCACCAACGAAACCTTAGCGCCCAGTCTAGCGGCGGCGGCAGCCTGATTGCCTCCCTTGCCGCCCGCTCCCATTCGAAAGGGGCCTCCAAGAACCGTTTCTCCGGTTCTCGGCATATGCGGAGTACGGCTCATCAGGTCGACTACATAGCTTCCAACAACCAATACACGATTTGGCTTCATCGTTTACCTCCTAATATCCTTCACCGGTACCGTTGGTAATGATGGCAATGCTTGAGCTCGTCCCAAGACGGTCAGCGCCAGCCGCAATCATCTTCTCGGCCGTACTTTTGTCACGGATTCCTGCCGAAGCTTTGACGCCCATATCCGGGCCTACCGTTTCCCGCATAAGCGCGATGTCGTGTACGGATGCTTCTCCTGGCCCGAAGCCTGTGCAAGTTTTGACGAAATCGGCTCCTGCACGTTTGCTAATGAGGCATGCGGCGCTCTTCTCCTCGTCCGTCAAATAACCCGTTTCCAGAATAACCTTGACGAAGGCCTTGCCCTTGCACGCTTGAACGACCGCATGGATATCAAGCTCTACGGCATCCAGCTCTCCCGATTTCAGGGCGCCGAGATTGATGACCATATCGATTTCCGTTGCTCCATTGGCTATACTATCTCTTGCCTCGGCGACTTTGGCGTTAGTAGTCGTGCTGCCCAGCGGGAAACCGATAACGGTCGTAATGCCAACCTCCGTTCCCTTCAATAACCCATAAGCTACAGGCACCCAATACGGATTCACGCATACCGTGGCAAAACGATGTTCTACCGCCTCTTTACACAATTGAATAATTTGATCTCTGGTACTGCTTGGCTTTAATAAAGTATGGTCAATGATCCGGGCGATTTCGGGCCCGGTTAAACGAACGTGTTCCATTCCTTCACCTCTTATCAAGTTTGTTTCTTCCCTAACAACACGCGTGCCGTAAACTCATCCGTAACCAAAACATTGGCGTACCGTCCCCGCAGCGCGCCATAAACGGCTTCAACCTTCGACGGTCCCCCCGCCACGAGAATCGAATATTCTTTGCGCGATAATTCGCTTAATTCGACCGAAATCGTCCGGCTGTTCAATTCCTCGCTGACGATGTTTCCCTCCTCGTCGAAATATCTGGAGCAGATGTCCCCCACGCCTTCCGTTGTGATCAAGCTCGTTTCCTCCTGCGAGAAGTACCCCGCTTGCAGCAATAACGAGTCCTTCAGAGGCACTCCAACCGTGAACAGCGCGATGTTCGCCTGATTGCCCAGATCCAATACCGAGCGGATATGACGGTCCGCCTCGATCGCCTGCTTGACGACGACCTGATCGACAATGGCAGGGAGGGGGAGGAGATGTGGAGACGTATGGAACGCCTTGGCGAACAATTGAATAATTTCGGACGCATACGTGTTCGTTTCCGAATAACTGACGCCCCCGTTCAGCTGCACGACCTTTACGTTTTTGAGATGCTTATTAACCAGCTGCAGCGCTACCTGATACATCGTCGATCCCCAGGAAACGGCGATACAATCTCCCTCTTTGACCGTGCTATATAAGTAATCGGCGGTCGCTTCACCCAAGTACTTCTTGACAAGGATATCTTCGTACTGAGGAACGGAGACGATAATCGCTTCTTTCAAATTGAACATTGTTTGGATATCCTCGGACAATTGTTCAATGTCACCCGTTGGATCTTTAATTTTTATTTGTACGATTCCTTCCTGCTTGGCCTGTTGGAGCAAACGGGAAACGGTCGGACGGGAGACCCCGAGGCGCTTAGCGATCTCCTGCTGACCCAAATCAAGCAGATAGTACATTTTCGCTGCACTGATGACTTTCTCCAATCTTTCTTCCAATTTCCAATGCACTCTTTCTTTATTGAAATTTTGTTCACAAACGGTTTTACGTTTGTATCATGATTCTATTGATCTATATTTAAACTGTCAATAGCTTACTGTTTATCCGTATACCAGGGCAGCTTCTTAGCATACGGTTCGTTGTTCTACTCCAAGTCGTTTCTTGAACAAGACCCTGCCGCCGCCGCGGCCATCGTAGTCAATGCATACCGGAATGCCTTCAAGCTCTTGCTCCTGGGGCTCCATGATAAAACCAAGAGAGATATGAAACGCGATGGATTCCTTATTCCATGGGGCCGTTACACATCGAATTACAGACCTCTCCAGGGCTACAGCACGTTCAGCAAACGCCTCATAAAGTGCTCGTCCTACTCCCTTACCACGGTAAGCAGGGTCAACCATAACAATACGAATATAGGTTTCATCCGGATTCGTTTGCGACATGAACCCCATCACGAAACCGATCATTCTACCGCCTTCTTCTGCCAGCAAACAAGTTTCCCGAAAGTGGGTGATGTACCATTTGGAGAACATGTCGCTTGAATAAGTATTCCCCCACCAAGCAGAAGCAACCGCAAGGATTCCTCCGCAATCGCTTCCTTCCATATTTCTTATTTTCATGTGGGTTCTCTCCTTCCGATCAGCTTCAGCTCATATGCGTCTCCCATTTACTGTTGTCTCGACGGAATACAGCATATAAATAATACCATATATAGGAATAAGAGACTCTTTATTTTTGGCAGCCACTCCACATCGGATAATAAAAAAAAGGATAGAGCAACAGAAATGGTTTCTGTTGTCCCTATCCTATCTTCTTGAATTTCATCTCGAATTTCAGCTCAAGCCGCCTTTGCCTTTGTAGATGTCTGAAGCTTCCGTCCGAACCCCTGCGGTCCCAGGAATAACGAGGTGAGTATCGTCGATTTGGACATCACCCAAGCCATAGCAAGCGGAATCAATACGCCTGCCACGGTAAATACCACGGTTCCGTACTCCATTCCCAGTCCATAGGTCAGTGTAATATTAACCGGAATGTGCAAATACATGATGGTGATGGTGACTGTCCCCAGGAAGGCCAATGCATTCGTTGCTTGCCAACGGGAGATCCAATAGCATACTTGAAGTACGACGAGCACGCAAGCAATCGGCACCAAGAGATCCAGAACAGGCTGTGTGTATACCTTAAGCTTCATATCGATCCTGAAATTCCATGCGCCGGTCACATTGAGCACAATTGCGGTGAGCCAGATTAAAGCCGCGGGCAGGAAAACGGTCGCTTTCTCCAGCCAGTTCTGCAGAACGGTCTTGTAGGTATACCCGATAAAGAAAAATACGATCGCCATCAGCGCGACATCGGCATTCCAAGGAACGTCCCATTGCGCAGCGGATGTCATGCTTACCAGGTGAGCTGCCGCATAACACACCACCACGACTTTCCATTGTACGCTGAACGAATACCTGGAGAGGAAGCCCATCAGGAGATGAACCAGCAGCAGACAGGTTATGAACCAAAATACCCCATACCATCCTCCTAGAACGGTACCACCGTAAACTAACAACAGAAGATCGTTCGGAATCGACATCGGATCCCTCAACCGCACAGCGACCAACAGCGAAATGCAGATCCCATACGCGAAGTATGGAATCATGAAAAATTTGATCCTTTTCCACGCCCACGGCATGTAAGCATCTGCGGCTACGCCTTTGAAGAGCAGCCCGCTAACCAAGAAAAACAGCGGGATACGCAGCCAGCCTAAATAATGGTTGATGACATCATTACCGGAATGCCCCATGACCACCAGAATGATGCTTAGCCCGCGGGCAACGTCAATCCACTTCTTGCGTTCCTTCACGAATTCCCTCCACTCTGCTTGGATTATTGTCACATCTCTACCATATCGGATAGCGATACATGTCGAACATAGGCGAATACGTTCAAATATCTAGGTCATATGAATCGCATTCCAATTAACAAGACAAGGATACTCCTCAAGTCACTGTGACTTAAGGAATATCCTTGTCATCTTCTTTATCGGAGCAATCAAAGCATACCAGCGTCTGATCATCTAATACGATCCCGTCAATAAATCCATCCTTGCAGTAAACCGGCTTCTTGCATTCCTTGCATTCACCCACAAGCTCCTGCATGCATATCCCCTCCTGGTTGAGGCCCTTCCCGCGGAACTAAATGAAATAGCTTGTTAGCTGCAGCACAGCAATCGTTAAAATAAAGACAAGATAACTTCCCGTTCGAATTATCCAGCTCCATCGGTCATACCCCAATCTCTTATTCACATGATCATAATCCAATATTGCGCTTATGGCCTTGGTAGCTGCCGGCCTCAGGGAACCCGCTCTTGATCAGCTCTATAAACGTATCCGAAAAACCATAGCCGGCCAGCTCCTGGATCGGCACCATCCTGAGATCATGGATAGGAGTCGTTTCATGGTCATTCGTAGGCAAGGTTAACTGCCCGGAAATTCGTTCCAATAGAAACGTGATATGAACAACGGGAGGCTCGGCTTCAGGCAATTCGCATACGTACAGCAGCTTATTAATCTTCATCTCGAGACCTGTTTCCTCCTTCATTTCTCTTGCCATCCCGTCCTCCAGTGACTCGCCGCGCTCCAGCTTGCCTCCGGGAAGCGACCAGCTGCGCTCCGAGCTTACGCGCTGCTTCACTAATAGGACCGCACCGTTCTCAATGTATACCCCCGTCACCCTAACGCGCACCAGATTGTTATCCACTCTACCCCACCTCTCCACCATCCAAATTATGACAACAAACACATATTATATCTTCAAGATGCAGGAATGGAAAGATCTATTTTCTCGATAAAATGAAAAGGGAGAAGCCGTCCCTTAGGGATAAGCTTCTCCTTCTTAGACCGGAAGAGGGCTCTTGGTGGGTTGGAAAACCTCGCCACCTTAGATCCCTTCATGCATGGAATCCCGGAAAGTCAGCAAGATCCGAAATACGGATGAAGAACAGAATAAAGGACAACACACCGAGAAGAATGATCGGGAACGTCTGTTTGAACGAGTCCTTCACACGAACATGAGTCAGCGTTCCGCCGATGGCCGTAATCCCAAGCAGAAGTGCTCCAATCGCGGTCCAGCTCGGCTCCCAGTAACCCATAAGAAGTGCAACGGCAGCCACGAATTCAACGATACCCGTTACAACCCGGAACCATTGCGGCAATCCCCACTGTCTAAATCCTTCAACGTGCATCTTGGAGCCGGTTATTTTCCCCAAGCCTGCCATCAGAAACGCAAGCGCCAGTAAGCCTTGCAGTACGACTGCTGTAATATCCATTCTCTTGCCCCCAAATTTTAATAATTGCAACTTAATTAAGCACATTTAATTCTAAAAAAAAGATCCTGCTTTCCCTCAAACTCCGAGCGTTCACACCCCCGCAGATCAATTGCAACTAACACAAGCACATTATAATCGTTTTTTGTCCTTTTGCCTAGTAGCTGTATAAAAAAATGTTAAATTACACCAAGCAGCATGCACACCTGACTTGGGCGGCAAGATAGGCTTCTGCCCGGTATAAGTCGAACATCACAATATTATATTTTGAAAAAATCGACTCGATTCATAACATCCGCTATGGTATATTGCCGTAAATGATCAATGGTTTGCTGCTCAGCTTCATACAGGATCTTCTCTAATTCTTGATCCAGCTGCGCACCGGCTTCACCACAATCGACATCCTCATCGGGCTCCGCACACCCTGTACTGACTGCCGAGTAGATATCCCCTAACGTTATCTGACAAGCATCTTGACGCAGAATATACCCGCCTTCACGGCCGCCTCTTGATTCAACGATTCCTGTGACCGCTAATTGCTGCAGAACTCTGCGCATGAAGGTGGCATGAGAAGATACTTGATCTGCGATCATGGCACTCGATAATATATTATTGCTCTTCGCTAACCAGACGATGGCATGGACGGCAATTTTAAAACGAGGAGGTCCAATGTTGACTCCGCGGTTGGCTGAACTCATTCTATTTCCCCCTTCAGCTCAAAGTGCAACTATAATGCGCACATTATATTACAAAAGCAGGTGCATTACAACGCGTCCTTCTACTTGCGAGGTAGAAACACCTGACTGGAGGCGAGCGCAATCTTCAGCAGCTGCCGCGATATCTCTTCTTCGGTCTGCCTCATTCCATTCTGAAGCCAGTATTTATAAACCCCGATGGCCCCTCCGATGATCCAATCCACAAACAGGTCAAATTCAATATCTGGATGAACCCGGGCCATCTGATGCACAGATTGATGCAGGGATTGACTCATTTGATCATGAAGCCGGTTGGTGAAATCGGGCACTCCGTTCTTAAGCAGCATAATGCCGTAAAAATCGCTGTGCTTCTTAATATGTCCGACGGACAATCGGATGGTCTTCATAAACTCGACCGATGGTCCATGAGACGGCGGGATGACCGGCATGCCCTCAATAATATCCGCATACTCGTTCAGCACATCCTCGATCAGCTCCGTAAGAATTTCTTCTTTACTGGAATAATGGTCATAGTACGTAACCCGGTTCACACCGGCTTTTTCGGCGATTTCTTTGATCTTAATCTCGTCGAAGGTTTTCTCCAAGAGAAGCGAAAGCAGAGCTGCCTTCAGCTGACCGCGAGTTCGCATGACACGTAGATCCGTATTCTGGCGTGCTCTCATCACGTGCTCACCTCCTATAAATTCGGGTGCATGATCCTTCAAAATGCTGCTTAGACTACATATCTGTGATAAATGTCATACTATAAATTGCGATTGATTGGTATTATTATAGACGACACGATGTCGTCAAACAATGATCAATATTCCATAAATCTTGAAGGGATGAGAGCGATGAAATTGCAAAGTAAAGCTGCTGTTATCACTGGCGCTGCATCAGGAATGGGTAAGGAGATGGCGCTGCTGTTTGCCAAAGAAGGCGCCCAAGTTATCGTCGCAGATATCAATGAAGCTGCAGTAAGCGCCGTCGTTTCGGAAATCACTTCTGCCGGCGGACAAGCCAAGGGCGTTGTTACGAACGTTACAAAAGAGGAAGATGTCACCCGCATGATCGATGCGGCTGTCCAGGAGTACGGCAAGCTTGATATTCTAGTGAACAATGCAGGTATCATGGATCAAATGATGTCCGCTGAGGCCGTTACGGACGAGATGTGGTCCCGGGTCATGGAGATCAATGTTACAGGTCCTATGCGAGCCATCCGTAAAGTGATTCCTCTGATGACGAAGCAAGGTCATGGCGTCATCATCAATACGGCCTCCGTCGGCGGACTATTCGGCTCGCGGGCGGGCATTGCTTACACGGCTTCGAAGCACGCCGTTGTCGGGATCACCAAGAACGTCGGGTTCCAGTATGGCAAGCTCGGCATTCGCTGTAATGCGATTGCTCCAGGTGCCGTTGCGACCAATATTGGTGCCGGGATAACTGCGCCTGATCCGTTTGGGATTGAACAAGCGATGGCCGGTATGTCCTTGCAGCGCGGAGAAGCAGCTGATCCGAAGCAAATTGCAACAGTCGCCTTGTTCCTCGCCTCCGACGATTCCAGTTTCGTGAACGGCACGGTAGTCACGGCTGATGGCGGCTGGAGCGCATACTAAATTTACGGCTTAGGTTTGTACAACCTGCCCATAATCATGCATAAAGCCGCCGAAAGGCGGCTTTTTATAACGTCGTATTCATAATTTCGTTGTCCAAGAAACGTAAGAGGGGCAGCCTCCATCCCCAACAGTTCTACCTGTAGCGAGAAAGGCTGCCCCTTATTTGATTATACTCTACGATTGATTCTTTCGTTACGCCGACTGGGATTGTTTCTTCTGCTTGACCCAGCTTCGTTTAGAAACCTGCAGCCGTTCTTGCCGTTTCTTCCAGCCCTTGCGCAATAATATCTGCCGACCGGTCCTTGAATTGGTTATGACCTTCAATAATGACTTCTTGCGTTTGAATGCCGAACAGCCCTAAAGTTGCTTTAAGCGGTTTGACAGCTGATTCGATCGCTGACATAGGCTCCGTTGAGTATATCCCTCCGCGCGCATTCAGCAAGACGACTTTCTTCTCCCCGACAAGACCAACGGGACCCTCTGCGGTATATTTGAACGTCTTGCCTGCTTGTGTAAGGTAAGAGATATAGCTGATCAGAGGCGCAGGCGCAACGAAGTTCCACAACGGGAACGCAATGACTACCTTATCGGCTGCAAGAAACTGATCCAAATAGCGATTCGCGACTTCTGCTGCGGCTTGCTCGTCTGCGGTGAGCTCGTATCCTTGGTTCAATTTATACAATCCGGTGATGGCGTCATTCCCGTAATAAGGGAGCTCCTCTTGGAACAGATCAAGCTCAACTACAGCATCGGCTGGATTCGTTTCCTTATATGCCTTCAAGAACGCTTCGTACATTTGAACACTTACGGCTTGCTCAGCCGGCCGATCATTTGCCTTAACGAAAAGTATAGTTGCCATAATGTGCATTTCTCCTTTGATATACATAGATGGTAGTCAGACAAGGAACGGCGCGTACAATATAAATCAGTTCATTTAAGCTTATATGTGCCTATATCAAGCACATATTCAATTAAAAAAAACGCCTTTACTGCAACTGACATAAGCACATTATAGGGCAAAATAATAATAAACTCAAGTCCCTTGTTTTGGCATCTATAACTTTTTATCAGACCTCGATCCGCTTGACAAGATGAAAAAAATCATTTATCTTAAATTCAAGATTATTAAATTCAAGATTTTGATTGGAGGTGATCAGCCATCGACATGCCGGGTTCAATAAAGGATGAAGAACAACTGTCGCTCAAGCTTATGGTTGTCTTATCCAAAGCCTATAAGAGCATCACGGACAGAGCGTTACAGGATATAAAGAGCCATGGGTTGTCCTCCTCCGAATTTGGAATTATGGAGGTATTGTATGCGAAAGGGAAATTCCCCATTCAGCAAATTGGCAGTAAGATTCTAATATCCAGCGGAACAATGACCTACAATATTGACAAGCTTGAGAAGAGAAGCCTGTTACGGCGCGTACCATGCTCGGAGGACCGCCGTGTTGTTTACGCAGAATTGACTGACGAAGGGAAAGACCTGTTCGATCGCATATTCCCTATGCACTCGGCAAGCATTCATAAGATGCTGAGCAGCATCACCAGCAGCCAGAAGCATGAAGCAATTGCTTTACTCAAAAAATTAGGCAAAGGAGTTCATGAACATGACAACTGAACGTAAAATTCAAGGCATCTACAGAGGCGCACCCTTCCATATGGTGGGAGACGGGTTTCGGGTTTCGAACTATTTCCCATCGGGAAACAACTTTCAACAACGTTTCAGCCCCTTCATCCTAATGGACTATAACGCACCGTTTAAATTCCCTCCAAGCCCGGAAGTAAAGGGTGTTGGTGCGCATCCGCACAGAGGCTTCGAGACGGTTACCATTGCATATGACGGTTATATCGAGCACAATGACAATCACGGCAACCATGGCATTATCGGCCCTGGAGACGTGCAGTGGATGACGGCAGGATCAGGACTGCTGCACAAAGAGTATCATGAACGGGAGTTCTCCAAACGCGGCGGTATCTTCCACATGATTCAATTGTGGGTTAACCTTCCCCGCGCGAGCAAAATGCATCCCCCTAAATATCAGGAGCTGTTGAAGTCCCAGATGGGAAGAGTCGAGCTTCCTGATAACGGCGGTACCGTTCGGATCATAGCCGGCGACTACAACGGAGTCAATGGACCGGCCCAAACCTTTACGCCTATCCATCTATTCGATATCGCGTTCAACGAAAAGGGAAAAGCAGACTTCTCGCTGCCTTCCGCCTTCAACACGGCGGCCGTTGTGCTCCGAGGCTCGGCGATAATCAACAACACGACAACCGCGAGCGAAGGGGACTTTATTTTATTCGAGAATACCGAAGGCAGTATTCATATTGAAGGTCAAACCGCCGACACGCTCGTATTCGTACTGAGCGGAGAACCGATTGATGAGCCGATCTATCAACATGGCCCCTTCGTCATGAACACCCGTGAAGAAATCATGGAAGCCTTCCAAGACTTCCAATCCGGTAAAATGGGCAGCATGGATTTCTAATGCATTCGCGGCCGTGATTGCTTGGATCAGTTACAAAATGAATGAAGGGCTGTCCCAGTCATCCTAAAGATGACAGGGACAGCCCTTATCTCTTCCAATCATTGTATTAGAAAAGAGCTTTAAGCTCGCTTAAATGAAGCAAAGCTAACGTCATCGACAAAATCATCAACAGAAAAGGAGCAAACATCTGCTTGATCGGATCGTTCACTCGTATATGTGACAACACGGCTCCTAGCATCGTGCAGCCGATCCATAACGCGGCGAGTGAAAGCATACCTTTATCCCAGAATCCTGCGAGCAATCCAGCGGCTCCCGCCACTTGAACGAAGCCGGTAAACACCCTGAACCACTGCGGCAGCTTGATATGCCTAAATACCTCCACCTGCATTTTCGCCCCGGCAATCTTACTAAGGCCGCTGAAGAGGAAAGCGAGTAATAACAAGCTTTGAAGAATAATCGTTACAATGTTCACAATAAGACCTCCATATCGATAAATTACTCCCTAACCGCCTTGATCTTTGGCTGAGCAGCCCCAAACTGAAGACGGTACAGCACGACAATTGCAATCGTCAGAGCGCACATCACCATAAAAATGTTACTGTAAATATAGGCACCCTCATCGGTTACAAACGGATTGAGACGAATTGAGGACATCTTATTGTCCAGCAGCTTGCCGATGAAGCTCATGGAGATCGCACCCGAGATGAAATTCACCATGGAGAACAGCCCCATGCCTACCCCTACCTGATCCTTGTCCAGCGTACGCGATAACGTATTCGACATGGCGATCTGCATGAAGGTTTGACCCACGTTGCCCGCAATTAGTATCACAGCTATGACATATGGAGAGACTCCGATAAAGGTCGAGATGAGCGCGAAGCAAAGGAGCATCAAGGATGAAGCCGCAAACACGAGAAAGGAATTGCCCCTCTCATCCGCCAGTTTCCCGCCTTTGCGCCCCATAAGAGCGGAAGCTATGGCAGCCGGAAACAAGACGAGGCCGATGCTCCCGGGAGACAAACCATTCAAGCTGGCCAAGTATTGCGGGGTCATGAACGTAATACCGAAATTCATCGCCGTCGTGATGAAGGCAATGAACAATCCTACAGAGAAATTGCGGTTTCGGAATACACCCGGATGGATGAATGGATCGGAAGCCGACCGGATTCTAACGATAAAGAGCGCGAGCAGAATAAGTCCAGCCGCGAACAACAGCCCATTGCTTTGTGTAATGGCTAGAAGAAAGAGCGCGACTGTCCCGGCAAGCAGTCCGCCGCCAAGGAAATCGATGTGCCCTGCATTCCCTCTCTCGTCGTCCATATATTTGCGGAAGTAAGGCAGGGTAACCAAGGATATCAAGGAGAAGAGGAACAATAACCTCCAGCTGCCAAAGCTTGAGATTAGTCCTGCGACTACCGGTCCCAAGGCGCCTCCTAGCGCGAGACCGATGGCGGACGTGCCCAGGGCTCTTCCCCGTTTCTCAGGGGGAAAATAACGAATGGGAATGATCATCGCGGTCGCGGGAAGAACCGAAGCTCCGGCAGCCTGCAGCACACGCCCGAGAATAATCATCCAATATTCAGCAGCAAGCATACCCGTAATCGAGCCGACCGCAAAGATAAGCAGCCCGAAAGTCAGCAAATCCTTCAGCCGGAATCTGTCTGCAAGCTTCCCGAATACAATCGAACCAATTGCATAGACGACCATATATCCAGTCATAATCCAGCTGACCTGTGAAGGCACGAGATCGAACTCCTTACCGATTACCGGAAGAGCAACGTTAAACATCGTGCCGTTCATGACGGAGAATATTAATGCGAAGACCAATACGCGCAGCAGCTTGTCCGCATTCTTAAACGCCGGATTATTCATAAGTGCCTCCCCCTCTACTTGATCGCTCTATAGTTATTGAGGTTACTCACTAATTTATAATACTGAGGATACACACTATTGTCAACCTCATTGAAGGCCGTAAGTGGCGCGGTCAGCATAACCCCGTTATAATGTAGTATTAAGTAGGTTTGCAGCTGAAGATTGTATCCATACCTGACTTGCAAAGGAGCCGAGATCTATGATCATCCCTTCCAATGATCCTTCAGCGATTGATGTGATTCATGTATTGGTGCGAACAACGCATTATATCCAGAGAGAATTTACGGCGCAAATCTCTTCACTTGACCTGCCTTTTCACATATCCGGCCCCCGTCTGCGCCTTCTGTCTATTGTGTCCGAAGCAGGTAAGATCCGTATGAGTGAATTAGCGGCGAAGCTGGGAATTGCAGCACGTACCGTAACCGACTTTGTCGATGCCCTGGAGAAAGATAACCTTCTTATCCGAATTCCCGATCCTACTGATCGTCGAGCCACCCTGCTGCAGCTTACCGAGCTAGCGCAAGCTAATATTAGTCAGGCTCTTGCTATTCAAGCAGAAATTGCAGAGAAGCTAATCGAGAATCTATCTCCGGAGCAGCGCAAGCAGCTTCTTGACTTATTCTTCCTTCTGATTGAGGAGAAGGATCTATCCGATCCTTGCGAATCATTAACCTAGCCGCGGGGCAGCCAGTTATAGCGCTCATAACGAAAGAAGTGTGCAAGCCAATGAGGCCTGCACACTTCTTCCGTTTAGCGGCAGCTCAGAAGGTCAATAAACCTTGATGCAGACCGCTTGCTATGAACGTGATGCGAACGAGATTAATGAACATTAGACGTCTACTTGATATTCACTAGAATGAATTTCTCTTTGCCCGCAAACTTCACCGTTATGATGACGTTTCCTTTCGCGAGCGCCGTGATTTTGCCTCCTTGAACCGTGGCTAGCTTAGGCACATTCGACGACCAGTCCGCATAAGCGGTTACCACCTGGCTCGAGTTATCCATAAACGCGGCCGATAATTGAACCGAGGCAGACGCACCAGGCGTCAGCTGCACGTTATAGGCGGACGCATTAATCGACCTCAGATCCGTCTTGTCTACCACGGCTAGGAAGCTTGCTTGCTTACCGCCGTAAGACACCGTGATGACCGAAGTTCCTTCCGTGCTGCCGGTCTGGAGGGATTGACCCGTAACTCCTACGACACTGGCATTGCTGCTCTGATAAGATGTACCCTTGTCGCTGGTAATCTCCTTCTCTTTGCCATCCTCATAGACAGCATAGACCTTCATCGCAACCGGTTGATTCGTCTTGAGAACGGCGTAATTCTTTTCTGTCCTTAAGCTTACAACTTGCTTCGGTGGTGTGACGGATGCATGGAAGCCGATGTCATCAATCAGGAAGGAACCCGTCCACGGCTGCGGACTCGGCGTACTGATCCATACTTTGATCCGGTCGACAGCACCTGCCCCGCTCCAATTCTGCAGATTCAATGCGATCTGGTTCCAGTTCTGCGGATTGAGTTCTGCTGTGCCTTCTGTTATATTCTTGCCGCTGTACAGCTTCACCTTGGCATAATACTTCTTGCTCGCATCCGCATTCGGAACCTTCACGGCCAACGTCAAATTCGGCGCTTGGGTCGCATCGATCGGCTCAGGGAACCGCACATCCGCTCCCTTCCACTTCAACGCGGAGTAATCGCTGAAATTCACTCTGAGTGACTGCTTGCCCGTGTTGGCATCTTGATCCGTGACTGCGATCGAGGTCGCATTGTCCGCCGCAAGCCAGCTGCCCACGCCGTTCTCGAAGCCCTCTACCTGCAGTGGATCACTCGCTTCATTCCCTACGCTTACTGGGCTTACCGACGGTTCGTCCCGGTCAGCCAGCATCGAAGGGTCGAATCCGGGAATAACATCCTCCCAGTTTGCAATGCCGATGACCGACTTCGCAAATTCCGTCGCTTCAAGGGATTTGTCCGTGTCGATATATTTGAACACATCGTAGACGGTTTTATGCTCAAACGGTGAATTACCGGTGCCCGGGACGACGGTCCACAGCCCCAGATTCAAGCCGCCCTCCTGCGCATGATCGACATGACGGTGCAGGATGAACGAATCGATGCCGTCGAGAAACTTGATTTTGTAATAAGCATACGCATAGGCCGCCGCCTGAATAAGCTGATCTTGCTCCGAGGTCGTCATGCTGTTCAAGCCTTGCTCAGACAGAATGATGCGGCGCATTTCCCCGTCGTACAGCAATTTGTTCTGCTGCAAGTATTGTACGAGCACCTGCAGGTTCTTGAATGTAATCCGCACGGTATTGAAGTCGTTCGTCGGGGTTGAATCATTCCAGAATCTCGCATCGAACAGATTCTCCGGATACGGATGGAAGGCCATGTTCCAATTGAAGTTGCCTTCGGCTTGCGCCAGCTCGTTCAGCATATCGACAATCACTTTATTGTCGTACTTCCAGAGCGCCTCCATGGAAATTTCTTCGTTCCAGAAATGGTCCAGAGAGATATACGACCGCGCATTGGCGTAACGGCTCTTCGCGATCGTATCGATCAGACGCAGCGTTTGCGTATATTCACGCACATACTTATCGACCGTCTTGGGCCCCATATTGTTCCACACCTGGTTCTGGCCGACCTCATTGCCAACGATGAAACCGACTGCCCGGCCGTAGGCTTCATCCGGCCGTGAATAGCGCTCGGCAAGGAACGTCGTGATTGCCTTGACGTATTTCACGCCGACCTCATTCTGCGTATTCAGCGCATACACGATTCCGCCCGGCTGGGAATCGGGGTGAATGAGCTGCGCGTTAGGCGTATCCCCTGACAGGTCGCGGTACATGATCAGAATCAAGTTGACAATCGTATCATTGTCGGACAAGCTCTTGATTTGCGAATCCAAGTTGTTGACCGTATTTTTCTTGAAATAGAACGTTTCGCCATCGACCACATACGGAATGGTATTGCCAGGATTGCTGTTCGCGGCGTAGAGCATGGCATTATAAGAGACGTTGATGGCCGCATGGCTGACGCCAAGCTCCTCGGCGTCGTCTGTCATCTGCACTTGAAGCCCTTTAATGCTCTTCGCTTCCGGGAACGGCTCCTGGTTCGGCGCCAGCTTCTCGGCGTTCGTAATATAGTGAGGCGCATCAACCAGCGTGTACTCTCCCGCCGCGTTACGGGAAGCGACAGCGAACTTGGAGTAGAGCCGGTTATGATTGCCGTCCTTGAGGGCGATATCGAAGGAGAACTCCGCCGCGATATCCTGCTCGGCAAGCGGGGCATAGCCCGTCAGGTTAGCAGCATCCGCATACGTAGGAAGCTCGAAGATCGCGAGCTTGTCTTCCGCATGTGCGGCCAGGAACTCCGGCTTCACTGTGCCGGAAATCGTAATGCCGCCGCCGTCATTGATAATGGAAGCCGTAATTTTACCTTCGTACGGCTTCTGGGCAGGCGGGAACTTCTTGAAGCGGATTTCATCGAACGCAACCGAACCGCTGTCAGCCGGAGCATAGATACGGAACTGCTTGATCATGCCTGACCAGCCCGCCATGTCCGACATATTGAAGTCGATCGTCTGCGCGCTTGCGTCCGGTTCAATATCGAATTCCTTGGACTTCGCATCGTCCCATGACGGATCGGTTTCGGTAATCCAGGACATCTTCACCTTGGAGCCGGCAGTATGGTTATCGAGGTTGACCGACACGCCGTTCCGGGTTTCCGTATCGATATGCAGTACGGGGGATTCAACATATGCGCCCGCGCCGCCGATACCAAAGGTTGCTTTGCCTCCGGCAGTGGATAACGTTCCTTCGCTGGCAATGAATCCTTCCGAATCTCCGTCACGCGAGAATCTCATATCCATCGTGTTGGTCGCCATAATGTAATCAATCTGGAACTTGCCGTCCCAGAAATCATAGCCGGGCGCGCCTGGGCTGAGTCCTTCCAGATCGAAGTTCAGCACGAAGGAGATTTCCATCTTCGTAATCGCATTGCGCTGCTCCCAAGGTGATATGTCGATAAAGACGCGGGACCACCGGTCGCTGTTTGTCTTGGCAATGGATTCATAGACGTCTTCCCCGCTGTAGAGACGCACCTTCATAAAGTATCCCGTTGCCTGCCATCCCCAGGAGTTGGCCGCGAAGGCGAGATACCGTTGGGCGGACAGATCGAGCGGCGTGGAGAAGTCGCGGTAAATCGTTCTCCATTCGTAGGCCTTCACTTTATCCGGTGTCTGCTCCAACGTTCCTGACCCTTCGAATGGCCCGCCAGGGCCGTTCAGAAGGAAGGTCGTATAATCAATCGCATTGGTGTTGACGCCTTTCTGCCACATCGCCACCTGAGATGCCGTATTGAAATCATTGATAATGACATCAGGGTAAAATTCCGATCCGCCCGACACATGGCTGGACTGCTGCAAATCCGGGTCATAAGGACCCGCGAAAGCGGTTGCAGCACTAAATATTAGCTGAAGCAGCAGAGCAGCTGCAAGAGCGCCCGACATAACCTTTACACGTCTCTTCATACTTGAATTCCTCCCGCAACAAATTTCTCCTTTTGTCCGATTCATGGTGCTCATGCGATCCACTAAGAATACTTATCGACAATAAAGATCACAACAACAGATCATTTGTCTACCATTCACCACCCTATTTATATTATTTTTCCATTACGTATACATCGTATAATAAACAGTATATTAAAACAATATTATAGTTTCTTTTATCTGGTTCTAATTACTCTTTTATCCTCTTAGTTGAATACCGTCAATAAGGAAACGGCAGCCCCGCAAGGTCACCCCCTTGGAGCTGCCGTTTCTTTCTAACCCGGTACCGGCAAAGCCAGGCACCACCGCTCGCGCACAGAAGCGGTCGTTACTTGATATTCACCATAATGAATTTTTCTTTGCCCGCAAACTTCACCGTAATGATGACGTTTCCTTTCGCATGTGCCGTGATTCTGCCGTCTTGAACCGTGGCCAGCTTGCTTACGTTCGACGACCAGTCCGCATAAGCGGTAACAACCTGGCTCGAGTTATCCATGAACGCGGCCGATAATTGAACCGTGGCGGACGCGCCTGGCGTCAGCTGCACGTTATAGGCCGATGCATTGATCGCTCTCAGATCCGTCTTGTCCACCACAGCCAGGAAGCTCGCTTGCTTGCCGCCGAAGGTAACGGTGACGACCGAAGTCCCTTCCTTGCTGACCGTACGAAGCGACTGCCCTTGGACGGTTACGACAGTAGCATCACTGCTCTGATAGACGGCGCCGGCATCGCTGCTGATCTCCTTCTCTTGCCCGTTATCATACAGGGCATACACTTTCATCGCGAACGATTGATCCGTCTTCAGGACGGAATATTTCTTTTCCGTTCGCAAGCTTACGACTTTCGGCATTACTTTGGTATAGCCGATATAGTCCAGCTGAATCTCAGGATTCCAAGCCAAATTATTGCCAACGGCGCGGAACGAGATTTCGATGCGGGTCACCTGATTGCGATGCTCCCAATCCGCTACGCCCATGCTGATTCGATTCCACTTGTCCGAGGACATCGGCGCAGTAGAGGTGATATTTTCATTCCCGCTGTACAAGGTCACCTTCGTCTCATACGTAGCGTTTGGTACGCCGCCATAGGAGTTAATGTGATAGAAGAATTGTTCGGCACCGCTCAGATCAAGCGGCGATGCCGGCGTTACCTCGAACGTCTTCCAAGCAGTAGCGGCCACAATGCTTGATCTCGCATTCAGCGAGTAGCTGCCTAATATCGGCTTGGTCGGACCATTCGGGAATGATTCAACGACTGTTGGGCTGACTAAATTCGTCTTAGCCTGCCATCCTTGTGTTGAACCTTCAAAGTTGTAGAGCAATTTCTCATTCTCCGGAATGCTTCCTTCGCCCGTTTCTTTCACGGTACCCAGAACTTTATCGATCGTCCAGCCTCCATATGAGAACGAAGCCGAGATCGAACCTGAAGAAGGAGGGGTAAACTTCGTTACGGTAAGTACGAACTTCCGGCTTTCACCGGCTTCGATCCCACTGACTTGCAGAGCAGACGAATCGAATTCGAGATGCCCTTTCCCCGAGACGGCAACTTCGCCATTCAGCGTCTGATTGTCACGGTTCGTAATGTTGACTTCAATCTGTGCGCCATCAGCCAATTGCGGCGACAGCAGCTTCGTGACGATTTCCATATTCCCTTTGGTCGGATCCTTCACGACGGTTTGATGGAAACCGATTTCATCGATCAGGAACGATCCCGTCCATGGCTGCTGGATCGGAGAACTGACCCATACTTTAATCCGGTCGATGGCGCTTGCTCCGTTCCAGCCTTCCAAGTTCAACGCGATATGATTATACTGCAGCGGATCAAGAACGACCGTTCCTTCCGTAATGTTCTTCCCGCTGTACACTTTCACTTTGGCATAGTAGGTTTTGCTGGCATCCGCTCCCGGAACCTTCATAGCCAACGTTAAATTCGGCGATTGCGTCGCATCGATTGGCTCAGGGAATCGCACATCCGTTCCCTTCCAGTTCATTGCGGAATAGTCGCTGAAATTCACTTTAAGCGCATGAGTGCCTTTAAAGGCATCTTGGTTCACAACCGCTATCGACGATGCATTGTCCGCTGCCAGCCAACCGTTCATACCATTCTCGAAGCCTTCCAGCTGCAGCGGGCCGCTTGCCTCCTTCACGAAGGAAACGCCGCTTTGGGACGGCTCTACACGATCGGCCAGCGCCGATGTATCGAAGCCCGGAATGACGTCTTCCCAATTTGCGATCCCGATGACCGACTTGGCGAAGTCCGTAGCCGCAAGCGATTTGTCGGTATCGATATATTTGAACACATCGTAAACCAGCTTATGCTGATTCGGCGAGCTAATGCTGTTCTTCACAGCTGTCCACAGCCCCAGATTCAAGCCGCCCTCCTGCTCATGGTCGACATGACGGTGCAGGATGAATGAATCGATGCCGTCGAGGAACTTGATCTTATAATAGGCGTATGCGTAAGCAGCCGCTTGAATAAGCTGATCCGGCTGAGAGTCGGTCATGCTGTTCAAGCCCTGCTCGGACAGAATGATCCGGCGCATATTCCCATCGTACAGAAAGTCTTGCTGCTGCAAGTATTCCACAAGCACCTGCAGATTCTTGAACGTAATCCGTACGGTGTTAAAGTCGTTCGTAGGAGATTGATCATTCCAGAATCTCGCATCGAACAGATTTTCCGGATACGGATGGAAGGCCATATTCCAATTGTAATTGCCTTCTTCCTTGGCCAGCTTGTTCAGCATATCGACAATGACTTTATTGTCGTACTTCCAGAGCGCATCCGCAGAAAGCTCTTCGTTCCAGAAGTGATCAAGAGAGATATAAGACCTCGCGTTCGCATAATGGCTCTTCACAATCGTGTCAACCAACCGAACCGTTTGCGCGTATTCCCGTACATATTTATCGACCGTCTTCGGCCCCATGTTGTTCCATACTTGGTTCTGTCCAACCTCGTTGCCGACGATGAACCCGACTGCCCGGCCATGCGCCTCATCTGGCTGCGAATAGCGGTCTGCAAGAAATGCCGTAACGGCCTTGACGTATTTGACACCCATCTCATTCTGTGTATTCAAAGCGTAAACGATTCCGTTCTCTTGCGAATCCGGGTGGATAAGATACTTGTTAGGCGTATCGGCTGACAAGTCCCGGTACATTAACAGAATTAAATTGACGATCGTGTCATTGTCAGACAAACTCTTGATTTGCGAATCTAGCTGGCTGACGTAGTTCTTCTTGAAATAGAAGGTTTCGCCATCAACCACATATGGGATCGTGTTGTCCGGATTGCTATTTGCGAGGTATAGCATAGCATTATAGGAAACGTTGATCGCCGCATGGCTGACGCCAAGCTCCTCAGCATCGTCCGTCATTTGTACTTGAAGCCCTTTAATGCTCTTCGCTTCCGGGAACGGCTTATGATTCGTTGCCAGCTTCTCGGCATTCGTAATATAATTCGGCGCATCAATCAGCTTATATTCCCCATCCGCGTTCCGCGTCGCAACGGCAAATTTGGAATACAGCCGGTTATGATTGCCGTCCTTAAGACTAGCATCAAAAGAGAATTCAGCCGCAATATCCTGCTCAGCCAGCGGTGTATACCCAGTCAGATCGTTAGCGCTCGCATAGGTTGGGAGCTCGAAGAGCACGAGATCTTCTTCGCCATGCTCCGCCACGTATTCCGGTTTCACCGAACCGGCGACCGTAATACTGCCGCTGTCATTCAGCTGGGCTGAAATATCGCCGTCATAAGGGATCTCGATCGGCGCGAACTTCTTGAAGCGGATCTCGTCAATCGCAATCGAACCGCTGTCAGCCGGAGCCAGAATGCGGAACTGCTTGATGGTGCCCGCCCAGCCCGCCGCGTCCGACATATTAAAATCAAGGGTTTGTCCGTTGGTGTTTGGCGCAAGGTCGAATTGCTTCGTCTTGGCATTATTCCATGTCGGATCCTCTTCGGTAATCCAGGCTACCTTCACCTGGGATCCAGAAGTCATATTATCCAATGCTACGGACATTCCGTTCCGGGTATTGGTGTCGATTCGAATCATCGGCGACTCGATATAATCGCCCGCTCCACCGATTCCGAAGGTCGCCTTGCCTCCTGCAACGGAGACGGCTCCTTGGCCGGCAGTGAAGCCTTCCGAATCCCCGTCACGGGAGAATCTCATATCCAGTGTATTGGTCGCCGTAATGTAATCGATCTGGAACTTGCCGTCCCAGTTGTCGTAGCCGGGTGCTCCGGGAGCGATTCCCGCCAAGTCGAAGTTCTGCATGAACGACAGCTCCATCTTGGTGATAGCCCCGCGCTGCTCCCATCCGGATATATCGACAAAGACGCGATTCCATCGGTCATTGAAGATCTTCGCGACGGATTCGTATACGTTATCTCCGCTATGAAGACGAACCTTCATGAAATAATCTACAGGCTGCCAGCCCCATGAGTTCGCCGCGAAAGCAAGGTAACGCTGTCCAGATAAATCAAGCGGCGTGGAGAAATCGCGGTAGATCGTTCTCCATGTGTATACCTTTACCTTCTCCGGTGTCTGCTCCAGAGTTCCATCACCCTCGTATGGGCCGCCTGGTCCGTTCAGAAAGCTGGTTACATAGTTAATTGCTTTCGTGTTGGCGCCATTCTGCCATGTGGCCACATCTGCCGCAGTGTTGAAATCGTTAATGATGAGGTTAGGGAAAAAATCCTGAGCGTTGAAAACATTGCTCGTTTGTTTTAATTCAGGCTCATACGCTCCCGCGAAAGCGGTTGCAGCACTGAATATTAGCTGGAGCAGCAGTGCCGCAGCAAGAGCTCCGGATGTTACCTTCACACGTCGTCTCATACTTACTAACCTCCGTTACACGCATTTTCTTACTTCCACTGGCTGTGCGTTACTTAATCCGCCAAAGAATTCTTTAATGGGATTAAGATCATGATTAAGCTCTATATCCTGCGGATCACCGCCCTTTTACTATTATTTTACTATTACGTATACATATTATTATAAATGGTATATTAAAACAATCTATTAATTTTGATTTTTCAAGTATTTTCGCAGCATTATCCTCCTATTGAATCCCCGAAAAACCAGATAAACTCTATGAATTTCAGCATTAATTCATGATAATCATCCTTCAGACCCAGCATATACCTTGGAGAATCGACAAATTATATCAATTACATATTCTTCTTTATTTCATATCTTTATTCCTAAAAATGGATAATTAAATGATATATTTCGTCATAAAAACAGATATAAATTATTATTTTACCAATCTTCGACACCATTCTCCGACATGAAATAGGACGGATATCCTGCTTCTATTTGCTTACTTCTTCACTCTTCTATATCTAAATCAGGAAATCGATAACAGACCGCTGAACATTGCGCCAGCCGGCCGGCTTCACGCTGACCAGAAGATGAATCCGGTCCGGAGGATCTTTTTCTATTGAAGTATTTATGAAAGAGGACTAGAGTAAAGGAGAGCACATGGTAACCGCTTCCATGTGTATCAAGGATAGGGAAGGGAGGCTGCCTGCTAATCATTCACTTAGGAGAGGGAGGGCTTCACTGATTTGGTGCCTGGCAAGCGGGAGGCTTGCCGCACATCGCACACCCATACCAATCATAGAAAAGAGGGAACGGTTATGCGTGAAAACGACTTGCCGATATTCAAGCAGCACGGACGCTTGTCCCTATTCGTATTGAAAGCTTCTTTTCTTGTGATCGCCTTTATTTGTGCATTTCTATTCACCAGCGCAACGGCCAAAGCAGCGGATTATTATGTAGACTGCTCGGCAGCCGTGAACGGCACAGGCACTCTGGCCTCCCCTTATCAGGGCTTCGCCGATATTAATGCGATCGGGACGCTATCCGCAGGAGACCGGGTGCTGCTTAAGAGCGGCGTCACCTGCAATCAACAGCTGACTGTGACCGGTCAAGGCACCGCTTCAAGCTTTATCGAAATCAGCAGCTATGGCGGATCGGACAAAGCTAAGATTATACGTAACGGCCTGGAATCGGATCGAGCCATTAAGCTGAGCAATCCAAGCTTTTGGAAAATTAACAATCTTGAGATTGGCCAAGCTGGTACAGGCATACTCGTTACGTTCTCTACGGCGGGCCATACGAATTTATTTTTCACCGACTTGTTCTTCCATGACATCAAGGGTATTCATCAGGGATCCGGGAGCGGCAATAATGTGACAGGCGATGCCATCTGGAACTCGGCAGGCATTGAATTCACCTCCAAGACCTTCGACAGCGGCCATCCCGCCAGCACGTATATTGTCAATAACGTGACGTTCGATAGTATCGTTGGGACGCGTAACCTCGATACGATCTCGATTGACTGGTACAATTCAGCCTACATGGTCGCAACCGGGCATAAAGCAGCCGAGAATATTATCATGAAGAATCTCCATTTCTATGATAATGATGCAGGCGGCGGAACGGCAACGGGCTGCGACGACAACGTAAGACTAACCTCCGTACGATATCTTACCTTAATCGACTCCAACTTCCATAACAATGCAGCCTGCTTCTCCGCAACCGGAACAGCCGCCCTCTATATGGCGTTCGTTGAAGATACCTACATTCTGAACAGCATCTTCACCGGCGTTCCGTACACGACAAATCCCAGCAATTCCAGCCAATTATCACCCGACCGGGTCGCCTTCGACTATGAATGCTGCACGAACAACCTGCAAATCAATAATAACTACATCGCCAACAATGCGGGAGCAGGGATATCGTATCTGGCGATTCATCCCGGATTGGGGCTGGAAACGAACAGTGTAGCGGCCGGGAACTCCTTCATAAACAACGGCGATGGCTCCTTCCGGCGTGCAGGCACTTCGGATACGCCGACAGGCGTGATTCGCGACAATTTCTACTATGAGCCAAGAAACTTCTTGTATCAGGACGGCGCGAATTACAGCGGCTTTATACAAAGTAACAACCTCGCCATAGCGGTTCCATCCAGCATCTATCATTCCTCCTACCAATTCACCGGCACGCAAGGCGAGAACAATTGGTTCTATCAGCACTACAACGGCACAGCCTGGAACAACCTCGGCTACTATGACAGCACGAAGGAACTGTGGATGCCGTCAAGCACGGTTAATGTACCGCAGATCGGCCGATTTGGCATGCATCCGGATGCAGGTACAGCATCTATTACAGCTCGCGTGTGGAAGGCACCGGTTACGGGAACGGTCAGTATCCGCGGGCGTATTCTAAAGTCGGTCACGACAGGCGGAGATGGGGTTGCGGCACGGATTACGAAGAACGGTACCCAAATTTGGCCGGCAAGCGGATCGCAAACCGTGAATTATAACAACATGTTCGGCGTGGAATCCAGTTTGAATAATATTACGGTTAGTGCAGGCGATCTCATTCGTTTCGAAATTACGAGCGGCGCAGCTGGCGCTAATCAGTACGACAACACCAGCTGGACGCCGGCCGTAGCTTATACCACTGCCACTAACCTCGCTAAGGAATGGGATTTCAATACCAGCGGCTACAGAGAGGGCTGGGCCAATACGAATCAGATGAGCAGCACCGTGGCCGGAGGATCCTAGACGATTAATTCCAGCGGTGGTGATCCCTATTCCATTGGACCGGATACGATGAATATGGCATCGAGCTACCGTTACATGAAAATCAAGCTGAAGAACAATACGAGTGATACCGGCGCTAAGTTTTTCTTCACGACGACCTCGAATACGGCATGGAACGAAGCCAAGTCCGTTACCTTCACGACAGGGGCTTCGATGAGCGGATACACCGAATACACGATTGATATGGGCGCGAATTCCTTATGGACCGGTACGATCAAGCAGCTGCGCTTCGATCCGTTCTCGACGACAGGAACCATGAATGTTGACTACATTCGGTTATCGAATACTCCGTAGCCAATTGCCAAAGATAGCCTTTTAACAGACTCTATCGATCATGGTATTGGGGATGTATCTCCCTCCGGTTGCTGTTGGACTCGTGAAATTGGATAGGTAAGCTCGCCGCAAGGAGATTTCACGATTCCAAAGGCAAACGCTGGCGCTCCTTCAGGAGATACACCCTCTCTTATCTTTATCGATTCGTGAAAGTAAAACTACCCAGCCTCTTACATTCTATATCGATCATGGTATGGGGGATGTATCTCCCTCCGGTTGCTGTTGGACTCGTGAAATGGGAATAGGTAAACTCGCCACAAGGAGATTTCACGATTCCAAAGGCAAACGCTGTCGCTCCTTCAGGAGATACATCCTCTCATTTCTGTATCGATTCGTGAGATTAATTGAAAAAATGGTGGCGCAGGAATAATTCCCTGCACCACCATTGCTTTTGCCCCCGTACTAAATTATCGAACGAATCATGTGGGCTGCCGGTGCCTTCGAACGATCTTCCGCAGCGGATATTGCTTGTCCTCCTGCCTGTGGCACATTCAACAGCACGACGGGAACGAGTCCCTTCGTCGGCCGCCCGGCCGACGTAATCTCGATAATCAGATCATACCGCGGTTCCTTCAGAGCAAGAGGCGTCAGCTCGAAGAAAAGCTCGGTATAGCCGACGTTGCAATGATACTGCTCCAGCGGCACACTGATGTTCTGTCCCGGAGATACGGTCCATCCTTCGGGCAAATGCCACTTGACGTTCAGCCACTGCTGCATGAACAGTTGGTTGTCCAGCACAAGGCGGAACCTTCTCGGTTGATCCTCCGATACATAAGGTTCGCTGAGATAATCCAGATAGACGGAAAAGATTTGAAAGTCGTAATGGACCATAAACGGACTTTGCTTGAGCAAATCGGACGTTTCCCGATAAACCCAGCAATTCACCCGGCTCGGATGATTATAGAGGTCCTTGCCTTCCTTGGTTTCGATCGTGTACCCTCGTTCCGCATGAACAAAGTCGCAACGCTCGCTACCCAGGAAAATCGGCGCCACCTTCAGAATGCGATCCGTCAGCTCCGTCACCGTCTTCGGAATTCGCACGCCTTGGTCGGTCAAGCTGATGCACAACGTCTTGATCTCGTCTCCGATCGGCTCCAGCCATTCCGAGGGTATGCTCTCCGTCTCGCCGATGATCCCCATAATGGCGCCGACGGTTGCAGCCGTACAGTCTGTGTCTTCGCCGCAATTATTCGCGATGCAAATGCTTTTGCCAAAGTCGCCTTCTCCGTACAGCCAGCCTATGATCGTAATCCCGACATTGCTTGGCGCATCCCAGCCCATATCTCCCACGGGAACTTCATCCGTCAGCTGATCGGGCATCATCCCGATAATGCCGAAGCTGCCTGGTAGCTCCGTCAGCAGCCGGATGCGCGCCTCCTGCCAGCTCAGCCCTGAGCGGTAGCATTCCATGACCAGCCGTACCGCCCTCGCCGCTCCGCAATCATCCGGCAGATACGAGAGTCCGATCTCAATCAACGTAAACGTATCGCTCTCCACGAAAGCAGCGCTTTGAATGGCCGCGAAGAATACTTCGGCATACACACCCTCGTGGCTGTGATCGACGACCGCATCCTCGAAGGCGTATTTCACGGCCAGATCCGGATGGCCGGGGGCGAGACAAGCCCATATCTCCGAACGGATATAGGCACCGTTGCTGTCGCGGAATTTATTATTCACATAGCCGGAGAGCGGAGGCACGATCCCCATCCGCATGTTGCTCTTCCCTGCGCCGTATTCCGCCCAGTTCGGCGTAATGTACGACAGCCAATATTCACCCAGGATCCGGGAATTGACCGTCTTGCCGTATTTCTCCACCGCATTCAACCATACCAATTGCAAATCCAGGTCGTCGTTCGGCAGAACGCCTTGAGACAGATCATGGGTATAGTAGGACACGTCGAGCACGCCGCGTTTGCACTCGAAAGGGGCTCCGAGCGTCCCGCCAACGTTTTTGCCAATCCAACATCCCCGTAATTTACTCTTATATTGATCCAATGTAAGCTTCATTTGTCGCACCTCTTGTTCTCGATCTGGTTTTTGTTAGCCTTCCGGCATGCAGAAGGTCTGTCAGGCTAGCCTTTCACGCTGCCCAGCACGATGCCCTTCATGAAATATTTTTGCAGAAAAGGATAGAGCACGAGCACAGGCAGCGCAGCCATGAAAATCTGTGAAGCCTTGGTTGTACGGTCGGATACCTCCGCCAGCGCCTTCATATCCTCCGCGGTCAGGTTGCCTCCAGCGGTGAACAGCTCCGTACTGACAACTAGCGTCTGCAGATACGTCTGCAGCGGATAATTCGTCGGTGAGTTCATATAGATCAGCCCATCGAACCAGGAATTCCACTGGCCTACGCAGGTAAACAGCAGAATGGTCGCGAGTGCGGGCATCGATATCGGAACCATGATTTTCCACAACAGCTTCCAATGGGTGCAGCCGTCAACAAGTGCAGCTTCCTGGATTTCCTTCGGCGTACCGCGAAAGAAATTGAGCAGCAGGACGATATTAAACACCGCCACGGCACCTGGGAGCACGAGCGCCCAGATCGTATCGAGCATATGGTAGTTTCGAATCACCATGTAAGTCGGAATTAATCCCCCGCTGAACAGGATCGTCACGAAGAAGAACCATACATAGAAGGTACGCATCGGAAACTCCGTCCGCTCCTTCGACAGCGGATACGCCGAAATAATGACCACTACTAAACTGATGACCGTTCCCAGCACAACCCGCTCCACGGAGACGAGAAGCGACTGGAGAAATTCCGGTTTGGACAGTGCATACTTATAGGAGCTCAGCGTAAAATCAACCGGCCACAGCTTGACCTCACCCGCCGTTGCCGCCGAGCTGGAGCTAAACGACAGCGCGAGTATGTTAATGAGAGGAAGCAAGCAAACAATGGCCAAGGCGATCAGAAATACATTATTGCAGATCAGAAAAACTTTACGTCCAAATGAAATATTGATATCCATGGCGGCCTTTCCTTTCCTTAGAAAATACGGTAACCGGCTAATCGGTAAGCCAGCCAGTACGAGGCTCCAACAAAGATTAAAGAGACCACCGATTTGAACAGGCCGACAGCTGTTGCTACCGCATACTGGGCATCGATAAGACCAAGCCGATAGACGAAGGTGTCCAGAATATCCCCTGTCCGGAAGACCAGCGGGTTATACAGATTGAACACTTGATCGAAGCCCGCATTCAATACGCCGCCGAGACCCAGCGTCGCAAGCAGTACAATGATCGGCAGCATGCCCGGCAGCGTCACATGGATCGTCTGCTTCCATCTGCCCGCACCATCCATTACGGCTGCTTCGTAGAGGGTCGGATTGATGCTGGTCAGTGCAGCCAGATACACAATCGTGCCGAACCCGAATTCCTTCCATACATCTGTGACGACCAATACATAAGGAAACAGCTTATCATTGCCCAGAAAAAATAACGGCTTCATGCCAAACCAGCTCATCACCTCATTGAGCAAGCCATGCGAGGGGGAGAGAATATCGATCAGAATCCCGCCGAGAATGACCCACGAGAGAAAATGCGGCAAATAGATAAGCGTCTGTACCGATCGCTTGATAGATGATTTCCGCACTTCATTCAGCAGCAGAGCCGTCACAATCGGCGCAATTTGACCGAAGATGATTTTCAGAAAGGCAATATAGATCGTGTTCCACAATACCTGGCCAATCCCAGGCATCTGGAGCATCATTTCGAAGTTTTCCCATCCTACCCATTTGGAGTCGAAGAAGCCTTTGGTAGGAATGAAATTCTGGAAGGCAATGACGATTCCGGCCATCGGGATATAATGAAACATGATCAATAGGATGATTCCAGGCACCAGCATCAGATGCAGGGGGAGATGCTTCTTCCAAGGTCTTCTCTTAACGGTCGCTGCTTGCACCGTCATCATTCCTTTCTATGCAGATGGAGTAAGGAAGGAAGCGAGCCAATCGTTAGACCCGCTTCCTCTCCATTCATCAGTCTATTGCTTCGCCTTATACCATTCATTGACCTCGGCAGTAATCGCATCCCCGCCAAATTTCTTCCAATCGGCAACAAACTTATCGAACTCGCTAATATCGGATTGACCCATAATAATTTTCGTAAAGCTCTCCAGCTTCATCTTATCGAGTGTGCTTTTCTTCGCTGTCATCGTCGGCGTGCTCGGTCCCGTATATTCGTCGACCAAGTACCTGTTATCCTTCACATAGTCGCTGACGACATTCATGCCGCCGCCGGGACCGGCCCACTTATAGGAAGACCAGGCTTGCCCTTCCTCATTGCTGTCTGCAAATTTGCCCGACAGCCACATTTGGTAGAGATCATAGTGATGCTTAACATCGGCAATCGGATTATCGACATACTTCCCGGCATCGACGGATTCCTGAACGCCCCGATGAATATTGATCAGCTCCAGCGGATCGCTAATGATGACAGCCGCGAATGCGGATACGTTAATTTCCTTGTTTTCCCCGCCGTACCAATAAGCGTCCAGACGCCCTTCCGGACCATACTGCTTCTCCACCGCAAAATTAAGCAGCTTCACGAGCGCTTCCGGATGCTCGAAGCCTTTGCGGACGACATAATAGTTCCCGACCGGGATACCACCGGAGGTGCTGGCAGGCTGATCATCGAAGGAAATCAGCGGATACGGCTTCCAATCCGACTTGTCCTTCTTGTAGTGATCCGTCAGCGGCCACCAGACGGCGCCCTCACCGGAATAGAACATGCCTGTTTTGTTGCCGGCAATCAGCTCGTAAGCTTTGGCCTGATCCTTGACGGCAAACTCCGAATCGATTAGACCTGCTTTGTACATATCCTGCAGCTTCTGCAGCGCCGGCTTGAGTCCGGGCTGAATATCCCCGGAGACCAGCTGGCCGGATTCATCCTTGACCCAGCGGCCCGGATACGCATGGAAGCTCTCGAAGAAGCCCATCAGTGAATTCATGTCCTTATTGATTCCGCCCAGCCCGATCGTGTCCTTCTGATTGTTGCCGTCCGGATCCTGATTGGCGAAGGCCTCGGCGATCTTGTATACATCCTCCATCGTCTTAGGCTCCGGCAAGTTAAGCTTCTTCAGCCAATCCTGCCTGATCCACAGCATCTGCGCTCCGGTGCCCGTGAAGGTAACGCCCGGCAGCGCTAGCAGCTTGCCTTCGAAGGTGGAGGCCTTCATCCCATTGCCGCCATCATTGTTAATGACCTGCTTCGTCTTATCCGAAGCATATTGCTCGAATACGTCCGTCATGTCCTCGACCATATCGGCATCGACCAGACGCTTCAGCTCATTGGCTGTCACCGTCAGAATATCCGGAATATCGCCGGATGCGATGGTGACATTCATTTTTTGCTGAAACTGGGTTTGCGGAACGCTCCACTTATTGATCAGCTTGATGCCCAGCTCCTCTTCATAGGAGCGGTACCAGATGTTATTATCAATGCTGTCACCCTTCTCAAACTTGATGGATGGCGGCAGTGACCTTACGGTTGTCACTTCAATCGGAGTTTCATATTTGCCAAGCGGATCGGCCTCAGCCGGCTTTTCTCCGGTATTCCCAGCCTCTTGGCTGTCGGTCGTGTTTTCTTTGCCTCCCGTGTTCCCGTTATTCGTCGTACTGCTGCATGCTGTCATAAAGAGAAGCATGACTGCTGCGGCAAAGATAAGATACCGCTTCAGACTCGTGTGATGCATGTTCAATCCCCCCATATGTGTAAACGCTATCACTTGCTTGAATCAAGTATAAGCCCGTTACCATCGACTCCGTAACAGGCCATTTCTTTACTTCGGCTTACCTATTTTTTACCTTTGTTTATGAACTCCCTGCCGGATCATCATCCGCTATCATTCTTCGAGCGTCCGGTAATCCTGCGGAGTCTGACCGCTTGCCTTCTTGAAAAACCGCGTAAAATGCGGCGGTGAAATGAATCCCAGCTCCGCGCTGATTTCATGAATCTTCAGCTCCGGCTGCTGCAGCATCCGCATCGCTTCCTTCAGCTTCATCTCATGGATGTAGGCAAGCACATTCGTACCCGTCACCTTCTTGAACGCCCTGGATAAATAAGAAGGATTCCACTCGGCGACTTCGGATAGCCGCACTAGGGAAAGGTCCTCTCCCAGATGGTCATGAATGTAACGCTTTACCAGATCAATTGTCCGGTCCTGGCGTTCCGCCTGATCCTGCTGCTGCAGGTCGAAGATCGCGCTTGCCAGCCGGTCATAATAATCGATCCAAGCTGCCGGGTCAAGCGGACTGCCGGAAGGCTGCATTAATACAGACAAATCCATGTGGCCCGACAGCCGGTCATGCAGATTGAAGCGATGGATATGGCGCAGGAATACGAGCGAAATCGCAGCATGAACCGATTCGAGCCGCATAGGCTCAGCGATGAGAAGCCTCCAGACGGAATCGAAGGCTTCCGTTTGACCCGTCGCTAAATATTCGCCAAGCAAATCCGATTTGCGCAGCATCCTCGTCCGGTCGAGCTCCGTCTCATCGAATTCGACCTGAACAACCCCGTTCCGCACGCCGGATTGTCGCTGATACTCATGCTGCAGCATCGCCCAGCGGTCGGCGATGTCTTCCCACTCGCAGGGCGACCGGTCGAGCAGGCAGAACAGCGAAATATCGAAGGAGCGCAGGCAAGCCGCCTCCGCATTCTCTGCATATTCGCGGACGGCCAGCAGAATACCGCTCCAAGGAGCAAACTCTTCCGATTGCCCTCCTGGTTGCTCTTCCGCATGGCCGGCTGCCGGCTGCACGAACCAGACCACTGTATCCTTATCGACAAATATATACTTCATATGCAGGTGCGCATAACCATACTGCTCCTCGATCGCCTGCATCCCTGCATGAAGCTGAGCCTTGCCGGTCTGGCGCGCTCCGGAATCCCTTCCCATCAGCTTGCCCATCATCAAGAGGACTGGACGCTGCGGGTTAAGCGGAATACGCAGCTCCTCGAACTGCTCGGACCTGCCCCGCGTATCGAACAACTCCCCATGGAGCAGTTCACCTAACAGCTCGTTCTGCAGCAGCGGCAATGTTTGTTCCATCTGCTCCATGGCTTTGGCCACGAGTCCTTCAATCTGCTGCTCGCCTGCAATATTCTCGATCAGCTTGCCGATTGTATCCAGAATCGTCTCATGGCCTTCGGTCTTCAACAGATAACTGGTATTGTCATAATGGATCGCCTCATACACATAATCGAATTCGCTATGACCCGTCAGAAAGACAACCTTGCACCTCGGCCACAGACGGCGAATATGCTTATGAAGCTCCAATCCGCTTAGTGCAGGCATTCGAATATCGGTCATGACAATGTCGAACTTGCCCCTCCTCAACCATTCGAGTGCCAACTTGCCGGAATACGCCTTATATAATTCCAGCTCCATCGGAAACCGCTCCTGCAGCATGGTGTGGAGACCGTCCGCAATATCGGGCTCATCATCCACGATCAACAATCGAAGCATACTCCTTGTCCCCCTTCCATATGGCGATCCGGACTTCCAAACCGCCGAGTCGGCTGCGTCCAACATGTATGCCGCCTTTATCTCCGTACTTCATGCGCAGCCGCCGATGAATATTCAGAAGGCCCGTCGTTTCAATCGTGCTTTCATCCGTTCTTAGCAGACGCTCAAGCGTCTCCAGCCGTTCCTGATCCATAAGCGGACCGTTGTCTTCCACCCGAATGAGCAGACAATCATCCGCCTCCTCGAATGTAATCGACAGGAGCCCGCCTTCCTCCATATGGTCAAACACATGCTCGAAGGCGTTCTCGATGAGCGGCTGAAGAATAAGGCGAGGGACCATAACCGCCCGGTAAGAGACCGGCACCTCCCCGCACTCGGCTTTCATGCGCAGCCGGAACCGCCGTCCTTGAATCTCCGCATAGATCGTGGCATGCTTGGCCTCTTCGAACAGAGGAGCTTCGTCTGAAGAATTTCGGGTAATATAGCGCAGATAGCTGCCCATCTGCGAAGCGAACTGCTTGGCGTTATCATGATCCTCCACCGCAATCATATTCGACAGGGTAAAGTAGCTGTTGTATAGAAAATGAGGATTGATCTGCGACTGGAGCTGCTTGAGCTCCGCCCGTTGAACTAATATTTTGTGCGTATACACCTGTTCGATCAGCTCCCGCATATTGCGGGACATCTTATTAAAACCCTGAAGCAAGTAACCGAACTCGCTGCGGCTGTTCGCGGCGACGGTGACGTCCAGCTCGCCCTTCTCCATCTTGCGGAATGCCCGCAGAAGAGCCAGCAGCGGCCGATGAATCATCCGGTATAAGGAAAGCCACAGCACGATGATAAAGACGAGAAACACGGCGATCAGCACCCAGAACAACTGCTGATAACGATGCAGATTATTGAACAGATGCTTCTCGGGAACGTAATGTATCAGCGAGAAGCCGAGCAGCTCTGAGAACCGGGAAGACACGAGCACGCGGTCTTCTCCTTTCCCTACACTGCTAATATTCTCGTAGGTATGAGGCACACCGGACTGATATTGATTGATATACTGGTCCAGATACGGATTCTCGTAATGATGGCTGCGAATGATAAATTCGCCGCTGGGATCTCTTAGAACGGAGCCGCTGTTCTCGCTGCTTTCGAGGGCGGCAAATGATTTGATCAGCTCACTGGGAGAAAGCTCCACAATAATCGAATAGAGCGCATTATCCCCTTCATACAGACCCCGCACCTCGTGAACGAGCACAATGTAGGGAATATTGCCTAGGAAATAAATGGCCTCTCCCGGATTGTTCCCGGCCAGCTCGCGGGTTTGATCGAATTGATCCTGCGCCATCAATCCGGTCCCCTGCATAGCGGACAGCGTGCGATTGATGGATGGGATATGAACCGACACATCCGAGATGTATAGACTGCTGTTCTTCAGCGCAAACAGCCGGTCCTGCAGCAGCAGAAGAGCTTGGCTTTTGTCGAAATTGTTCATATAGTCGGGAATAACCGCCAGCTTGTTCAGCGACTCGTCATTAATCATTTCAAACTGCAGCAGCTGAATCCGTTCGACTTCCTTCTCCATTGCCCGTATATTCGCTTCGACACGCGATTCCATAGAGTTGGATATTTCCCGGCGCAGCGACTCTCTCCCCCCGGAGTAGAAATTATTGCCGATCAACACGATCGGTATGAGCATGAAAGCCAGCATCAGGGCGAAACGAAACAATAGGGAGCTCTTCATCTTGCCAAGCCCGGTACGGATAGATCCCACCTCCGTCTTCATTAAGAGAATTGCCTGTTATGCGCTTTCATCGCATACATCTCCTCATTATTTATAAGACGGCTCTCAAAAGCAACATAAATAATTTTGTTTATTTTGGCGAATCGGTTGGAATCGGGCTTGTGAAACGTCATATTAGGGCTTGAGAAGCCTTGTTTCCTCACATTATTTTCCTTATAATCCCATTTATTTGCTGTCGTTTCCCTGTACAGTTATGTCGAATAAGCGAGCCTTTTCAAGAGTGCAGACAACTGATAAGGTTAGGTTAGTATGGAGGTGACTTGCCGTTCATCCAATTCATTTGAAAGAAATACCCTGCGAAATAATGGACCATGTAGGTACCATCAAGGACATAACATTTCCAAGGCAAGGTCATACCTCTGATGTAGCAATCATTGCGAGCACAGCAGGTCGTTATGTTATAAAACGGACAAGGGGCGAGCAGTATTGCTCCTGGCTATCGCAAGAAGTGCGGGTTCTGAATGCTTTACGCCACACAAAGTTACCTGTCCCTATCGTTTATCAAGCTGTAGAACAAAAACATGACAATCAGAACTGGGCGTTAATGCACTATTTTGAAGGTGAGACCTTAAGACAATCACTTTCTAATGAAACGAATACAGATAAAAGGCATGAAATGATATTCAATTTCGGAGTGATTCTGTCAAGAATACATGCAACTCCGTGTCCCCCTGAATTAATCGGCGATTCGGATTGGTTGGATGAAATGCTGCGCCGCGCGGAATTTAACCTTCACCATTACTCGGCTGAAGGGACAGCGGATTTATTGGCGTTTATAAAGAACAACAAACCATCGCCAATCAAAAATACATTTATCCACGGTGATTTCACGATAGATAACGTGTTAGTTCGGGATGGAAAAATAACAGCCATTATCGATTGGAGCGACGGAGCGTTCGGTGACCCCAGATACGATGCTGCATTAGCGATTCGTCCAAAGCCTAACGCTTTTGAAATCGACTCGGAGATTGACATCTTCTTTGAAGGATATGGCACAAAGTTGATAGGTGAGCAGGAATATACATATTTTAAGGATGGTCTCTACGAATTTTTCTAGTGAGGGATCAGCCTAACGAAGAACGGAGATGCTGCCATTCCGGCCAGGTCACCGGTTTATTCAGAATGATGCCATCCGTCATCACCCATTGGCGGAGACTACTATTTCATCCAGAAAATCAGTGCTCCCACACGCAGTGTGTGCCGTCGCCAACCGGCCGCAAGCCGCATTTCCTATACAGTGAAACCAAATCCATTGAATAGGAGATGTTGAGAATTGTCTTTTACAGTTCCTGTCGTCGGCATTTTCACAAACGGCGCAGTATCAAGCGCTACGAGAGCCCAACGCACCGCAAGATTTAATGACGATATCGCCCGGGCAAACCAAGCTTGGGGGAGCGGCTTTTTTCCGGGAGTTGCCTGCGGCTTGAACTTTGTTTTCTTGAGACGGTTTTATCAATCGAATTTAACCATAGACGCCAGTACGGTGGATCGCTTTGACGATCCACAAATTAGCAATTTAGTGAATGCTGCCAGAAGAGCGACAAACAATGCTACAGCCATCTATGTCGTTTATGTAAGCGGAAATAACTTTGCCGACGGCGCCGACGGTGAGGGCGGAGCCTTATTTAAAAATTTCCGGAGCACGACCGATTACGAATTATACGGACAAGTTGCGTTGGCGGGCGGAGCCCTCAATTCGTATATATTTGCGCATGAAGCCGGGCATGGCTTATTCGGCCGCTTTGTAACTTTCAACGATACGATCAGTTTTACAACGGATGACCCATCAAACCCTGGAGATATACACAGCGATAATCCTCAGAATCTTATGAATAGTTTCGTTCCTGCAAGGAATCCGATTATTAACTCCGATCAATGTTCAGTAGCTAGACAAAGCAAGTTGGTTATGGTAAATGTTGCCCGCGCCCGTAGAAATCGAAATCGATTGAAAAGTAATCCGCAAATGGTGAAAAGACTTAATAAAGTCATTGCCGCTAAAATGAAATCTGCGAAACCGGACGTAGTCCGCCGCAAACGCGCGGCATGGCGTAGGTAATAAAACATGAGGCCATAGCTATGAGTTCTGCAAGATATCCTTATGATTGTTGCTGAATTAGACAAAGACCTGTAACTGCCGCCTCAGCCACTAGTAAAAATACACCTTTGTTGTTTCTATATGACATAGGTTGTCATGTTAAAGGTCTATAATGGGAGGTAGATCAACGAAAGGAGTAACCGATCATGAAACCTCTAGATGGAAAAGTGGCTTTGGTGGCAGGTGCAACACGCGGCGCTGGTCGAGGAATAGCAATCGAATTAGGAGCGGCTGGAGCTACTGTTTATGTGACAGGACGCACGACACGAACACAACGCTCTGAGTACAATCGTCCTGAAACGATTGAAGAAACCGCTGAGCTTGTAAGTGATGCGGGGGGCCAAGGAATAGCGGTTCAAGTGGATCATCTGGATCCGGATCAGGTTCAGTCTCTAATGGCTCGGATTGAGAATGAACAGGGGAGACTAGACATCCTGGTTAACGATGTGTGGGGTGGGGAATATTTGACACAGTGGAACGTGCCTGTGTGGGAGCATTCCCTTGAACGGGGGTTTCGCCAGCTTAGACTTGCGATTGACACACATATTATTACCAGCCACTTTGCACTCGCCCTATTAATCCGAAACCCGAATGGGCTGGTCATTGAGATCACAGACGGCACGGCTGAATACAACGATACAAACTACCGTTTATCCCTATTCTACGACCTAGCCAAGACGTCCGTCATTCGTATGGCTAAGTCTCTGGCCCAAGAACTTTCACCCTATAAATGTACCGCGGTAGCAGTGACTCCGGGTTGGATGCGTTCTGAAATCATGCTTGATCACTACGGTGTTACGGAAGAGAATTGGCGTGATGCTGCTGTGAAGGAGCCTCATTTCATCATTTCCGAATCGCCCCGTTATGTAGCGCGTGCCGTTGCCGCGCTAGCTGGAGACCCGGAAGCTGCCCGATGGAACGGTCATTCTGTTTCAAGCGGTGAGCTCGCACAAGTGTATGGTTTTAATGATATTGACGGCTCACAGCCAGACTGCTGGCGGTATCTTGTAGAAGTGCAGGATACAGGCAAGCCGGCGAATGCTTCTGGTTACCGCTAATCTTCAATAAGAAAGACGGAATTCAAGCGTTCTATAGCGTTTAAACGATGCAATTACCGAAGAACGATAACAAACCATAAAGGGTTCCACGACTTAGGCATGACTACTATGTGGAACCCTTAATGGTTTTTGATTTTCATACAGGTAGTCCCTAGTAAATAAATCGCAGACTACTTGTTAATGCGTCGTTCGGATATGCTGGAGACATGATTGCGGAGGCCTTCCCACGACAAGGCTGACGCCATCCGTGTAGCCTTCCTCCCTGCCCGTAAGCTCCTGCACCAGACGCTCTCGCCAGCTCCCCAACGTTTCCGCGTACTCCGCCAAATTCGACAGGTTACAGCACTCCTGAGGATCGGTCTGAAGATCGAATAATTGCTCCTCACCCGTCTGAGAATACCATATATATTTTTGCTTGCCGTCTGTTACGTAATGAGAGGAAAGCACCCCGTAGGCATGCTCGCCGTGGATGTAATCCCTCCACTCAGCTTGGCTTCCGCGCCCGCCGAGTGGAACGATGCTTGTACCATCAACGGAGTCTGGAATCGGAATCCCGGAAGCATCCAGCAGGGTCGGCATAATATCCCGAAGCTCCACGACCTGCTCTACCCGCTTCCCGGGAACAAGGCCTACAGTGCCTGTCGGATCATTCAGAATAAACGGTACTTTGGCGCTGCCTTCATAGGCCAATATCTTCTTATACAAGTTATGGTCGCCCATCAAGTCGCCATGATCGGATGTGAAGAGAATGATCGTATTGCTGCTTACCCCGAATTCAAACAAGGCATTCCGCAGCCGTCCGATTTGGTTATCGATATGGGTAATGAGCGCATAGTAGGCCGCGAGCGCTTTCTTGCGCATCCGCTCATGCACGATCCCTCCCCCGGTCGTCGGATTCAGGCCTTCCCGATTCGGATCGTCCCGCCGCGCCCACTCTCCGACTGGCGGCTCCGGCAAATCGATCCCTTCATACAGATCCAGGAAAGCTTGCGGAGGATCCAGAGGGGCATGCGGTCTAACGAAGGACGTCCACAGGAAGAACGGCTTGCTCGGATCTCTCCGCCGCAAGAAATCAATGGATTGGGTAACCGCCCAGTTGGTCGGATGGAGCGATTCGTCCAAGTGCCACGGTCTTGCAACTGTCGAAGCATTGCAATCCAGGCCATGGTCCATGATGTCCTGCTGCGATCCCGCTCTCTCCCTAAGCCAGACTAAATAATCGTCGCATTGATCCCACCACTCCAGTGCGGTCGAATGGGAGCGATCGCGGTTGTAATGCATATAGCCATCATGCAGCACAATGTTATGGAATCCGCACAGATTCCGGGTAGGGTAAACATGCATTTTGCCTACACATTGCGTATGATATCCAGCCTTCGCGAACTCGCCGGGCATCGTGTGCTCGTAATTCCAGGGCACCTTATCCTCATAACCTACTCTGCCATGATTGCGCTGACCCATTCCGGTCAGAATAGCCGCCCTGGCTGGAATACAGGAAGGAGTCGCCGTATAGGCGCTTGTAAAGGCAACCCCGCCTCTAGCCAAATTGTCCAGGTTCGGCGTTTCAATGACGGGATGCCCCAGGAAGTGAAGACAGTCCGCCCTCATCTGGTCGACGGTAATCAATAGAACGTTCGGTTTCATGTTAGATCTCCTTTACGGCTTGCCGGGTAATGAATCTACTAATTTACGATTAGAATCGATATTATAATATCAATTATCTCCAGTAATATCTATTACGTTAGAATCAAGTATCATCATATCCACTTGAATATTCCTCTGATCCAGAGGAAACGATCGCAATGTACTCTTCTTGTCAGGCACGACTATTTACCCGTTTGCCACCTGTCTGTACTCGCTCGATTCCGCCCAATACCAGGCGCCGTTTTCCTAAATACATGGCTGACAGCTCGTTTTTTCTCCGTTTTGCAATCTTAGCGCAAGGTAGTCCATTTTAGGAATTATCAACTACAGACACAAAATGATTATGTGTAAGCATTTTTATTTCGCTTTCGTTCCTCTACACTGATGATAAGAAACACGCACAAGAAGATACGGTCATGAGTATTCGGCAGCAATACTGACTATTGAAACCACTATCGGACGGACGAACAAACCAACCAGCCAGCCAGTATCAAAGGAACGGTTACACGGTATTCAAGGAGGGATGATTTATAACGCATAATTTCTCTGGAGCAATGACAAGAAACTTCAGGGACGTGGGTACGGATATGGACACTTCGTTAAGGGCGGAAGCGATTCCGCCATTTGTTGTAAGCGATTCCGAATCGGGCTCAGTTGTCTATCCTCCCGGCGGTTCGTTCGGTCCCCGGGTTCAACTGCAATTGCAGTTGGTCATGCTCCATATCGGCTCCATGACAGTAAAAATAGACGACGTCAAGCATTCGGTTCCGCCCGGTCATGTTGCACTCCTTCTACCAGGCCATCAGGAGCACTTTACTTTTGATGAGAAGCAGGAAACGTGGCATCGCTGGATCGATGTCACGACGGAACCGCTGTGCGAGCAGGCACAACAGTATTTTGAACGGCTTCCGACCTTCATCCCCCTTTCGAATAGGATGAATCAGCTTACCGACCTGATGTTGGCTGTGCAAAAATCGGATGATTCCGACATATATGGCAACGTTGGAGCAGCACTTGGCCGCTCGGCGATTTTGCTGTTTCTTACGGAGTGCATCCATATGAGTACCGAGCGAAGGAAGCATCCAGCCGTCATGATCGCGAAAGAGGAAATTCATCAACGATACGGCGAATCGATCAATTTGAAAATGATTTCGTCGATGACGAACAATACGCCGGAGCATTTAATTCGATTGTTCCGGCGTGATGAGGGCATGACGCCTACTCAATATTTATGGCGTTATCGGTTGAGCCAAGGCTTGGATCTGCTGCGGGGGACGGGTTTAAGCATTGGCGAAATTGCCGACCAGGTAGGGTTTAAAACGTCATACCATTTCTCGAGGACGATCAAGCTTTACACCGGAAGAACACCAAGTGAAATCCGTAAGGAAAGCTGGAGAACTCTGTAGCCTTTCCCGCCTTGGCCGGTCGGCGAATGCCGGCACCGGAACAAACAGTCCGTACATCAGCATCTGGCTGCATGTACGGACTGTTTGTTTACCGCTTATTTTTCCTGTAGACGTATGCTGTTACCCTTTCACTGCGCCTGCCGAGAGTCCGCTGACGAAATACTTTTGCCCGACGACGCTTAACAGAATAAGTACGGGAATCGCCATAAGGCACGCGCCTGTGATCGGCGAGGCGTAATCCTCTTTATAGGGATTGTTCATAGTGGTGATGCCGACGGCTAGCGTCATTTTATGCTCAGACGTCAAAAAGATGAGTGGTCCGAGGTAATCGTTCCAAGAAGCCATAAAGCTGAGCAGGCCGACAATGCCGATTCCGCTCATCGACAGTGGAACAGCGATGCGCAGAAACGTTCCAAGCTCTGAGCTTCCGTCGACCCGGGCGCTTTCATACAGCTCCCTGGGAACGGAACCCATCACCTGCCGAATCAGAAAAATGTTAATAGCCGATACAGCCCCCGGCAGGATGACCGGATAAAACGTGTCCAACCAACCCCAATTGCGGAACATGACGAACGCCGGAACCAGCGTCATCTGGGCGGGAATCAGAATAGTGGCGATTACAATCGTAAAAAGCACATTTTTAAACTTAAAATCGTACCGAGAGAACCCGAAGGCCACCAGCGCATTAAGCACCATGGCAAGCACGGCGACGGATACCGCAATGAACATTCCGTTGAAAAACTGCGTCCAGAAGGGCAGCTTCTGAAACAACAGTATAAAATTGTCCAGCGTCGGCGCCAGAGGCAGCGGATTCAGCGGCGCTCTCACGATATCGTCGTACTTCTTGAAGGAGGTACCTACCATAAACAGGAAAGGAACGCAGAACAAGAAGCTCAGTATAGCCAAAGATGCATAAATGAAAAACCTGTGAAACATTCTTCCTGTCATTGGATTGCAGCCCCCCCCTTTACCGTCGGTCGTCTTGCTCTTGGAATAGCTTGATCTGGATTAGGCCGACGATCAGCAGAATCAAAGTGAATACATAGCCAATTGCCGATGAATATCCGAACTTCTGGAACCGGAAAGCTTGCTCATACATATACATTGTCGGGAACAACAGCGAGTCGTTGGGTCCCCCTCCGTTGTTCGCAAGCAGATAAGCTTCCGCGAACATACTGAAGGAGCCGATGATAGCCTGGAACACGATAAAGGTCATGATCGGACGCAGCAGCGGGAGTGTAATGTGCCACAAACGCTGAATCGCATTTGCTCCGTCGATCTTCGCCGCCTCGATTAGCTCATGCGGTATATTTTGCAGCCCAGCCAGAAAATACAGGATATTGATGCCCAGATACCGCCATGTCACCATAATGATGAGCGCCGGAATCGTCCACTTCGGACTCTCTAGCCAAGCGATGGATTCAACCCCGAACAGGCCGAGAAACGAATTCAGAATGCCGATTTCCCGGTTATAAATAAAACTGAAGACAATTGCTACGGCAACAGCGGACGTAATGTTAGGCGTAAAGAAGAAGGTTGCGAACATGCCCTTCCTCCGCTCGACAAAAGGCTGATTGATCAAAAGCGCCACGCCAAGCGCAATCGGCAGGACGATGAACAGGCTTCCGCAGGTAAGCTTCACGCCGTTCAACATCGACTTCCAGAACCTTTCGTCCTCCAGCACGTAAGCATAGTTTTGGAACCATACGAAGGTCAGCTTTGAGACCCCCGAATAGAGACTGATCCAGAACCCGTATATTGTCGGATACAAATTGAAAACAGCCTGATGCAAAAAGAATGGCAGAATGAATAAAAAAGGCGCAATTTTTATCCCAGTAGATGATTTAAAAGGCATGAACACTCCCCCAGCTGCTGAAGAAAATTCAAGACTCTCTCCTTGTAAGCTCATTTTTAGAGATTATTTATTATTCCGCTACTTTTTTCTCCTTCTCTATCAACCGCTCAAGCTCTTCCCGAACTTTTTGTAAAAATTGCTCCGGCGTCAGTTTGCCTTCCGCATAATCGAATTGGTGTTTGTCCCATGCCTGCGTAATAAGAGGGCGCCACCAAGCCTGATTCTGATTCGGAGCGTCCGCTACCAGCTTTCCATACAAATCGCCGAGGTCTTGATCTGCGAAGTATTCCGTATACTTGCTAGTCTCATGCAGTCCGGCTTCGTTGACGGAAGTTAGCAGCGCCGGAAACAGGTTAATGATCTCGAATCGTTTGACCGACATGGCCGGCGTCAGTTGGGCCGTCTTGAGATATTCCCATGCCAAATCTTTATTTTTGGAAAATTTGGATATCATCATTCCAGTTCCGCCCATGACCGTTGTCGGCACCGAGCTCGGCCCCCCGAGCGGCATCGGCACAGCGGCCCATTTGCCACTAAGCTCAGGAACGTTGTCGACAAGCAAATTCACCCACCAGTCAGGCCCGAAAGCGGCGACATACGTACCGTTCTTGAAGCGATCCCAAAAACTCGGTCCCTCAAAATATCGCGTGTCCATGATGCCTTCCTTCTTCCAGTCGTGCATCCGTTTTAAAGCCGCAATTGCTTCTGGGGAGTCAAGGCCGATACCGCCGTCAGTGGTTACGACGTCACCGCCTTCCTGCTTAATGAGCAGTTCGAAGTATGTGCGGTCACTACCTGTTCTCGTTTCCGAATCTGCCGGGAAAATATATTTGTCTTTACCAGTAAGCTTTTTTGCCGCCTCGGTGAACGCATCCCATGTTTTCAGTTCAGCAACATTGATCCCCGCTTCATCGAATATATCTTTACGATAATAAAGCGCTGAGGCGGTCGCCGCGTGTTCGATTCCGTACTGCTTGTTATTCACTGTATATAACGCCTGCCGGCCCTTGGACATTGCCTCTTTCAAACCGTCAACCTCCAAGTATTGATCCAGCGGTTCGAAAGGAACGTCTCCGCGAATAAAGTTCGGAAATTGACCTTGCTCCATATCGAACAAGTCGGGAGCGCCATCTCCTCCGGATCGGGAGAGAATCATATACTTATCGGTCATAGCATTCGCATCCATCAAGTTGACGTCCACAGTGACATCGGGATGGGTCTTCTTGAATTCTTCGTTAACGGCCTCGAGAAACCGTTTATGCGGATCGGCAAATACCCAGATCGTCAATTTCTTGTTGTCCGTTTCCCCGGTTACGCCGTTATTGGCACCGCTTTTAATATTGCCCTCGCTTTGGTTGCTTCCGGCTCCACCCCCCATATTTGGCGTACATGCGGTTGCCGCTAACATAAGAACAAGCATTAAGAGAAACATAGCACGTCGGTTTTTCAATGCGATCCGCCTTTCTTCGAATGATAGATTTGTAATACTGACCATTGTATTGAATTCGCTTACAAAATAAAATGCACCAGTCTATCCATTTGATATCTGAAATTGATTTAATAAGCATTAATTCGAATCATGCGCGATCGAACATACTGAGGATTTTGGAAACGCTTGTGATCGGAATTCCCATAACGCTGGGCTCTTCTCCGCTGTAATCTCGCTGGCGATCAACTGACCGGTAATCAAAATGACCATCAAGAGTAAAATGATGAGGGAAGCGGGAGTGAACCTTTTCGTTTTCAGTATATTTATTATACTTGATTTATTTTTTATAGTAGATATAATTATGTTATAGATATGAGGTGATTCATCTGAACGTTTGTCCCTACATGGAATATGCGCTCCAAATCCTCGGAAGGAAATGGAACGGATTGATTCTCCACTATTTATCGCTTTGTGAGAATGGCTCGTCCCACTTCTCGGAGCTCAAGCGGGATCTTCCGAATATTACGCCTAAAGCTCTCTCATCTAAGCTGTCCGAGTTGCTCGAGCACGCATTGATTGTGAAGAAGGTTTCCGGAGGAACACCAGTATCGATTTCCTATGAATTAACAGAGAAGGGACGTACGCTTGTGGCTTCCTTTCAGCCTCTGCAGACATGGGCACAGTCCTATGTAAATACGGACTCCTGAGGATCCAGCAAGAACAGAAACGAGGAGGAGAATAAGCATGAATAACAAGATGATCTGCGACCTAGAGACAGGCGTTTGCGGAGTTGGCGGAGATGAAGCGATGGAGCTCATTGATCTCAGTAAACCTCAAGAGATGATCGACCTTTATTACGTAACGGATCCGATCTGTTCGCACTGTTGGGCACTTGAACCGGTCCTTCGGAGGTTTGTGGAACAGTATGGTCAATACGTTAACTTCCATACCGTAATGGGTGGACTTCTCAAGAATTGGGATGGCTTCGCCGACGTGAAGAATGGCATTAGCCAGCCCTCCGATGTAGCGGCTCACTGGAGAGAGGTTGGTGTCCATTCCCGCATGCCAATCGACGGCTCCCTGTGGCTTGATAATCCCATCCAATCCTCCTATATTCCATCCCGCGTCTTCAAGGTCATTCAGAAAGAGAGTGAGCCTCTGGCAGCTGCTTTCTTACGCCGGGCACGGGAAGCTGTCTTCGCCTTTAACCAGAACATTGGGGATGATGAAGTGCTGCAGGTAATTGTAAACCATATGGGGCTTGATGGAGATCGAATCGTGAAAGAAGCCGGTCTTCCTAGCAGCCAAGAGCTTCTCGATCAGGACTTCGCGCTTGCGGGGAAACTCGGAGTTAGAGGATTCCCAACCGTCATTATGCTCAATTCCAATCATAAAGGTACGCGAATCGCGGGAGCTCTCTCACTCGATAATTATGTGAATGGACTCAAGCAGGTTCTCCCTACCACAGAAGAGCTTGAGCCAAAGCCGCAGCCTGCCCTCTCCAAGCTGCTTGTCCAAGAAGGCCTTTTATTCTCCAAAGAAGTCGAGGTCATGTACGATCTGAAGCAAGAGGATATTCCAGCTTATATTCATGCCAAGCTCTCGACCTATGAATATGTACAGAAGGAAATCATGGATGAAGTTTATTTTGTGAAACAATAAGGCAGGCTGTACAATCGAAGAAATCCCCGCAGTCATTGGCTTTTCTCATGATTGCGGGGATTTCTGTTTTCAATTGAGGTTATAGAAGCTCATGCGGTGCCTAAGGCATATGCCGTGATCCAGCAAACAAAGGGTTTCTGATTGTCCTTTATTTTACAAGCTTCATTCGAATTGCAGTAACCACGGCCTGAGTGCGGTCCTGCGCCCCAAGCTTTTGAATGATATGGTGTATGTGCGTTTTTGTTGTGCCTTCGGAAATACATAGAATCGCAGATATTTCATGATTTCGCTTACCGTAAGCCAGCAGCTGTAAAACTTCCGTTTCACGCTCCGTCAAGGTGCCAAGTAGCCGTTCTTTCCCGGATAAATCGGTTTCTTCCTTGCCTGAAGTCAGTAATTGGTCCAGGGCGCGTTTGGCTGTGCTGCTATTGAAGAGGGTTGCTCCCCGGTGCATCGCACGTATGCCGCTCAGTAATTCATCGGTATCCGTATCTTTCAGCAAATAGCCGGCCGCCCCCGCCCGAATGCCGTCAAACACATATTTTTCAACATCGAATGTCGTTAATAGGACGACTTTTGTATCGGGCAAAGCTTCAACGATTGCTTTTGTCGCCATGATCCCCGTTCCACCGGGCATCCGGATATCCATCAAGACAATATCCGGAACCGTTTGCATAACAACGTCAATCGCTTCTTCACCGGTTGAGGCCTCGCCGATCACTTGCATATCCTGTTGAATATCCAAAATGTAACGCAGCCCTTTTCGGATGAAAGGCTGGTCATCCGCAATCAAGATTCGAATCTTTTTTCCGGTCTGCATGACATGTCTCCTTAATCCGGCGTACTTGATGAAATATCAAGCGGAACCACCGCTTGTATCTTTAAACCCTTCGGCGAATTTGAGGAGAAAGCGATGCTTCCTCCGGCTGTTTCACATCTTTCGATCATACCGCTTAAGCCGAATCCGAAATTTAAAGGTTTCTCACTGCGGAAATTGCCGTCATCCGTGATGAGGAGCTTTACATGTTCATTCTCTTCTTCCACCGAAACGTCAACCTGGCTTGCATCAGCGTGCTTGAGGATGTTCGTTAACGCTTCTTGCAAAATCCTGTAGAGGATTACGCTGCATTCAACCGGCCACTCCCCGATAGGTCCTATTTCCTTGTATTGTATTCTCACCAGAGAATTGGCTTCGATCTGGGAGATTAGGCCTTTCAATGCGATCGGTCCCAGGCCCTTCTCATCGTCCGACCATTCCTTAACTGCAAACCTTACCTCATCAATCCCTTTCCTAGCCACCTTCAGAATTTCATCTACGCTATTAGACGCTACAAGCGTATCTTTCGGAATCATCAGTTTCAAGGCTTGAAGTTGAACAATAAGCGAGGTCATCTGATGTCCGAGTCCGTCATGAATGTCGCGTGCCAGCCTTGTGCGTTCCGTCAACGCCGCATAACCCATAGCCTGGACGGTCGTTTGCTGCAATTCGGAATACGCCGCATTCAATTGTTCTAGCTGTTTTCGGTTCGTTCGATCCGCTTCGCGAAGCAGGTTCTGGTTTCTGACCGCGATATACATCAGTACAGCTGCTATAAGAGCGCCATAAGAAACACCGTCGACCATCATCATACCAAAAATCATGCAAACGGTAACGGCAGCAAGAACAACGGTCCAACGATTCCATCTCGCATCAGCTACACCCAGCATATACAACAACGGCCAGAAAATGCGGTGATCAGGGTAATCGAAATGAACGGTGCGAATGATGACGGTTATGCCGGCAAGAACACAAACCGCAATTGCGTACCTCTTAGCATCCCACCATCCTTTAGGCGCTGCCGCCATCCAAATGTAACAAGCCGCGAAGGCAGCGTAAACGAAAAGTACGTGGATAAGCAGCAACGGGGACTCAGGCAAGATCAATATGAAAAAGGCAACGATAAACGTGATATGCGCGGCGCGTGTATCAAGATACCGAAATACGTTTTTATTCATTCTTTGTTCCTTCAATCGGTTGGTTTACTTCATCATAACAGATCAATCCGTCTTCCTCATCAATCGTTCGATATAGACGCTCCATAAAAATCAACCACAGATAGACGTAAAAGAAATGGCCTTGTGATATTTTTGGTGTGCAAAAGAAAAACGAGGAGTGATTGATATGGAATTGGCCGAAAAAGAAGAAGTCAAAGCGAAAGGAAGAAAGAAGTTTTTTGTTGTAGAGTTGGTTAAGAAACGATGGCCGTCTTTGGTCGCGCTGGCCGTGGCAGCCTCTGGACTTCCCGCTTCAACGGACCCCATGTCATTGATCTTGTTTCTTGCAGCGCTTTTCTACCCGATATCAGGTGCCATTCGCGGGCATCTCCGCGGGGTTCGCACCATCCTCATACAGGCGACCGCATTAGTCTTATTCGGCGTTATCTCATTAGTGTCCATCTACGTCAACAGAGAAGCAGGACTGATACTGCTTGCGGCAGGTTATATTGGCCATACGATCTGGGACATTGCCCACTTTCGCTCCGGAAAGATCGTCTGGCGAGGGTATGCGGAATTTTGTGCGGTGTTTGATTTGTTTGTTGCAGCCTTTTTGCTCGCACCGATATTCATGTAACACGCGCAGAGGCTGCCCTTCTGACACAATTGAGCTATGCTGCACGTTAGCAGAACAGGCTGCCGTTGATGCTGGCAGCCTGCGTCGTTGAAGCTGTTCAAGTATCCCTTTGCTAAGTTGAGTGTCTGATACCTCTAAGCTCATGCAGCGCCTTCATTGCCTGCTGGACGAATTGCTCCCCGGCTTCTACGGCGAGCTTGCTTCGCTTCGTTATTCGCGGCTCGTATCCGCCCTGTTCGTAAGCCTCGCGGGTAGAGACGTAGCCGGTAGCAGAACCGTTACATAATTCATTGACGATGGTGTATTTGAATGGAGATTTTCGTTTGATCTCAAGCCCGAATTCAACAAACAGCTCACCAGGAAGGCCCACTACGGCAAGCTCGCCGATCCGTAATAGTTGGAGCTCGACCTCAGAGCAGGTTTCTTCGCTTGCATCCACCTCAAGTGCTAACTGGGCGAAAATTTGTTCAATCCGTGTTTCTGTTCCTGCCTTTAGCAGCTCTTGGGCGGCTTGGATATCCGGCTGGGAAGGTTTCCTGTGTGCTACAGAGAAAAAGACTTGTTTGGCTGCCAAAGTTATGGCCTGCCCGGAAGGGATAACCGCTTCACGTACCTTCATGACTTCCCCTGCGAGAATGGTGCCCATTGTAAGGTAATGGTTTGGTACGATAGGGAATTGTCCGCTGACATCGATGTGATTGATGTTCCCCGAGGCGCCCATCAGGAACAAGCTGGCCGTATTTATTCCCAACAGCTGCTTTAACACAGCTGCCAGCTTGCCAGGATAGTCCGCACTGTATTCGGTACCGCCAACTGCGTCTGTATGGCATGCATAATTGGTCACGATGCCAATCGGATTTCCCGCCATGTCATCGATCCGGATGACCGCAACCTCAGGGTCGATCGGACCTGCGGCACGGTCAATGAGTGGATTAAGAACACCAGGATTCGTTGCAAAGCGGCCATCCTTCATGAAGTAACGCCGGTTAAAGGCGATACTCCCCTCTTGTCCAGACCCGAAGCCGATTCTTGCCTCCCGCCGGCTGTTGAAGGCTAATATGGCGGCATCTGCCGCTTTTTGCACCATGAACGAAATATAAGATGCGTCGTAGCTGTCAACAAATCCTGCCTGTACAGGCGGACCTGTGTGCGTATGAGTAGCCGAGACCATGACACAGGACGGAGGAATACCGGTATAAGCATATACACGATCGCGAATCCGTTTCACGATGTCGCTATCCAAATCAATGCAGTCTATTGCAAGGATAGCAAGCGTCTTTCCCGCTGATTCGATGATAAGCGATTTAGCGAACAGCTCGTCTTTAATCCCCGTAGATGTTCTGTCCTCAAAATATCCCGGGATCGAGCTGCCCAGGGGAGGCGTGATGTTCAGTTCACTAACACCGCATTGGATCATCCTCGTCATTCCTCTCTCGTCTCTTATCTTGGGATAATATGGTTATACTCCATTATAGCTTGTATATAAAAGAGAGTATTTGTCTCTTCGATCTTTTAATTTGCACTTCTTAATAGGCCATTATCTGGACAACGAAGAGCACAATCTGTCCTCACCATGCTGCTTGCACCTGCCCTTCCAAGAATGCCTTTCTTCTAGTCCGTTTTCCCTTGCATGGGTATTTACTTAATCATTAATTAAAAGTATGATAATGGTATAATTTTACTCTTATTAATAGATTTTACACACAAATACTCGCGGCCCGCGGCTCTGCCTACGATTTCGAAGCTAGCATTCCTTCGGAATGCTTTGCCCATGCTTTCGAAGCTAGCATTCCTTCGGAATGCTTTGAGGAGGATAAAACCATGAATTCGATGACGCCCCACGATCACCGTTTCGTTCCGCTCCCCATACAGGCCGCGTACAATTGGACAATCGCCAGCCTTGGACACGGCGATTGCTCGGACGCTGTGCTCACGCATAAGGATAAGCTGCTTACCGGAAGGCAGGAGCTATGGGGAGTACCTTTTATGCTTGGCCCCCAGGACGGCGCAAACAACGTCATTTTGCTAAAGGATCAGGAGGTAGAGCTCATCCTCCCGCAGCCGCTTCACGACCGCCAGCTGTTGTTCGTGCATGCTGCGGATTTCAAGGAAAGCTTCACGTCTCCTGATGGAATAATCAATCCGATGATGGGCACTCCGCGTCTCGGAGAAACCGTATGCGAGTATGTGCTGCATTATTCGGACGGCACCGAGGCCGCGTTTCCCATCCGCCGCCGGTACCAGATTAGTGAATTTCAGCTCAAATGGGGAGAAAACAGCTTCGAATCGTTCCCACACATCAAGCCCCGCACGATGGTCACAAACTCCGATGTTCTGCATAAGGAAGCTCCAGCGATTCCTTGGGGCCAGAGCCAGCTTCGCACCACGTTCCCCGGCTTCGGCAGCGGCATGCATCATTGGTTGTACGCGCTGAACAATCCGCATCCGGATAAAGAGCTCATACGCCTGGTCATGCGCCCGGCCGACGGTACGGCGTTCATTTTTGGCATTACCCGAACATCGCTTGCCACGAATCCATTTCGCTGGGATGCCCGCCGCAAAGCGCGATATGTATCCGCACCCGGATTCGTGCCGCAGCCATTCGGGGATAACGCCAACATCGGCATCGATCTAGGCGCGATTATTTCCGCAGCACCTGCGCTTGAGTACAATCACGCCAGTTGGCTGGATAATCCGAATCCACCGCTGCCTGCTCCCAAACAACATGAATGGATTGTGGAATATACCGCCCATCCCGACGCCCATCTTCTCATTCGCGGCGAATCGCCGGCGGCGATTCCGCTGCGTGAGTTGTCCGCCAGCTCTGAATGGAGTCTGATGGAGCATACGCTGCGCAGGGTGACTGTACGCATTACGGAACAATCCTCCGGCAGCAAGGTGGCTGCAAAAATTCATGTACATGGGGCGTTCGGCGAATATATCGCCCCCTTGAACGGACACCGGCTCCCGAATGCCCACTGGTTCGAGGATTACGGGACGGAATATGTGCAGGACTTTCACTACAGTGCTTACATCGATGGAGAAGCCGAATACAAGCTGCCGCTCGGCAGTGTATATATCGAGGTGACGAAGGGCTTCGAGATCAGACCGGTGCGCAAGCACTTCACGATTACCTCGGAAACGAATGTGATTACGATCGAGCTCGAACGCGTGCTGAACTGGAGGCACAAAGGCTGGGTGACTGCAGATACGCATGTCCATTTCCTCTCGCCCCAGACGGCGCTGCTGGAAGGCAACGCCGAGGGTGTCAACGTCGTCAACCTGCTAACAAGCCAGTGGGGGGAGATGTTCAGCAACCTGGGCGATTTTGATGGCAAAACGACGATCGGCAGCCGGGAAAACGGCGGATCTGGCGAATATTTGGTGCGTGTCGGAACGGAAAACCGCCAGCACGTGCTCGGGCATATTTCCTTGCTCGGCTATGAAGGCAAAATGATCGTGCCTTTATGCACAGGAGGTCCTGACGAGTCGGGCCTGGGCGATCCGCTGGAAGCGACAATCACGGAATGGGCCAGGCAATGCCGCGAGCAGAACGGGCTCGTTGTCATGCCCCATCTGCCCAATCCGCGGGCGGAGGGCGCTGCCGCGCTCGTACTCGGGGAAATCGATGCGGTGGAAATGTGCTCCTTCGAGAATGTTGGCATTAATCCGTATTCGTTATCCGATTGGTACCGGTATTTGAATTGCGGTTATCATTCTCCTGCGGTCGGCGGTACCGACAAAATGTCGCAGCAAACCGCTGTCGGGACGATCCGTACCTATTCGCTTGTCCGCAGCGTGTCGTTCACGTACGACACGTGGATGAGCTCTATCCGCAGCGGTCATACGTTCGTCACGCTAGGGCCCCTGCTCGAGTTCCAGATCGGCGGCTGCGTAATGGGCTCGCTGATGCAGCTTCCTGGTTCCGGCGGTACGCTCGATATCGTCTGGCAAGTCTCATCCGTTACCGTTCCGGTGACGAAGATTGAGCTTGTCGTAAGCGGCCTGCTGCGCGAGGAAATCACCGTCGATCCGGAGGTCGGCCAATACGCCGGCCATTGGTCCATTCCGGTGAAAGAAAGCTGCTGGCTCGCCCTGCGCATTCGCGGCAAGTACCATGACCAATCGGAGATGATCGCCGCTCATTCCAGCGCGATAACCGTTATCGTCGATGGCAAATCCTGCTTCAAATCGACCGACGCCGTCACCATTCTAGAGCAGATCGAAGGCTCCACCGCCTATATCAAAACGCTAGCTACCCGAGCCGACGAGCAAACGTACAAACGGATGCTCATGACGCTGACAAGCGCCCACCGGGCACTGCACAACCGGATGCACCAGCACGGGATCCTGCACCAGCACTCCGCCGTTGACCAGCATGACCATCACCATCATGCGATAGGCCGCACAATGAATCATCATGCTTCGCAGCGCAGCCGGATCAGACGGATTTCCGGTTACGGCATTAAGAATAACAGCATTCATAGACATGGCGGGCACAAGCACGATCATGGCGACGGACATGAACATCATGAACACCACAGCCATGGACAAGATTCTAGCGCTCACGATGACGGTGATCCCATCAGCTAGCTGAACACGTGTTGCATTCTGGGTCTGTATTTAATTCATACCTCCAGTAAATAGAAGAGATTCGTGCACTTGCTGCCGTTTTGGAAGTAATATATAAAAAAACAGTCTGTCATCCAGGTATTCGCGGTTGACGGACTGTTTTTTTGATTTGTTGTGCTGCTGTTGCGGATGATTATTCTATTCACACGTGTTGTTAGATTTTACCACTTTAACGAATTATATTATTTTTGCCCTTAAAGGGCATGTGAACGCCCTCGATGTACCTCGGTTTCGGCAGATATTCATTAACCCCCGGAACAGCCTCACCTCGAAGCAGAAAAGCGCTAGGCCACGTTTCCGCTTTGATCCTCGTGCAGGTCGGAATGTAGCGAATCGTTAAGCCGCAGCGGCGCAAGGGAGAGAGATTGGCTTCCGACCCATGAATAATATTGGGATGATGCACCGAGACGCTTCCCGACTTCAGCACAAGATCCACCGCTTTGGACTCATCGATCAGAGCGGGATCCACCTCCGATTCCAGTACACTGTCGACATCCGTGTACCGCTTCATTTCATGCAGATTCATCGTCTGTGTGCCCGGAATAACGCGCATACAGCCATTTTCCGGCAGTGAATCGTCAACCGCAAGCCACAGCGTAATAACATTCATCGGCTCGAGCGGCCAGTAGCTCCCGTCCTGATGCCACAGAACCGGCTTGCCGTCAAAAGGCGGCTTACTGATATAATGCGAAGCGAACAGCGCAATATCCGGTCCGATAAACTGCTCCGCAATATCGAGCAGACGGTCATCGCCGATCAGCCTCACCCAGAACGGATCGTCCGTAATAAACATATTGCCCAATTGCTCGGGACGGACGCCCGGATTTTTGCGCATCAGCCATTCGATATGTTCTTTGGCTTCCGCCATTAACCCGGCGTCCAGCACATTTTCAAATACGGCATAACCTTCTTCATCGTATTGTTTTTTCAAGGTTTTCAGACCTGATTCATTCATACCTTCATCATCCGCCCATCATTCTGTTTAGCCCGTTGTAGATCAGCTGGGCGCTTTCGGCCCGGGTAGCCGAGTCGAGCGGCGCGATGCTTCCATCAGCCCTTCCCTGTATAAGCTGAAGCCGAATCGCTTCGTTCACAGATTCGCTAGCCCAGCCGCTGACCTTCTTCATATCCCTGAACACGGCATGCCCGTCTCCCGCCATTCCGTCGGGTGTATTGTGGAGCAGTGCCCTTACCAGCATGACGGCCATCTGTTCGCGGGTTATGACTTGATTGGGGCCAAATTCCTCAGTCGTTATTCCCGTAATGATACCCGCTTTAAACGCAGCCGCTACCGGTCCGGCATACCAGCTGTCTTCTTGCACGTCGGCAAATCCCGCATTCGTTCCGGCTTCTAGACGGAACACCCGTACCAGCATGGCGGCAAATTCCGCCCGGGTCACATCCGCCTTCGGTTCAAATCGGCCGCTTGGCATGCCTTCCACAATCTGGCGGGCGCTCAGATCGCGCAGCACTTCATAAGCCCAGTGCCCGGAAGGCACATCTTCATAGCGGATGTCATATTCAAGAAGCGCATACATGCCCGGTTCGATAATCTCTGCCGTATACTTGCCGTTTTCCTTATGAGCCGGGATATACGTTAATTTGCCATCCGGCAAAATCCGGTACAGATAGACCGGTCCAACCTTGTCTGTTGATATCTGCTCGAACGCAAGCTTCACCGGCTCGGCAAAATGCTCCGCTGACGATGTACGGTCACCGGTTGTGACCTGCGCCCCCACTTCAAATAACGGAGACCGGAGCTTCAATTGAACATGTTTTGGAACAACCGCCTGCTTCATAGTCTCAGCCGTCAGTTCATCACTGATCCGGTTGAATAATAGAGCAACCGTACCCTCCGCTGCCGATTCATGCTGTGAGGTTAATGCCCGGAGCAGGGCTGCCGGGAATGAAGCGGAGAATCTGCCGGCATTCAGCTGCACGTCCTGATTCTCAAGGATACTGCCGGCCTGCAGCGGCAGCTCAACCGTGCCGCCGGCTTCCTTCATCGTTAGAACAAGACTGCTTTTCCCTAGCTTGCTCCGTATTTCTTCTAGGCTCATCTTCAGCACGGAAGAGGATCCGTCCGCTCCTGCATCTGCATTTCCTGTACTGCCGTTCCCCTCAGGAACTCCGGAACCTCCGGGGCCGACTGTTCCTCCGCCCCCACCCGAACCGCCGTCTCCGCCGTCGGGCTTGCCTGTAAACTTCATATCGGCCCATTTGGCCTGATCGTCACCGTCTCCGACCCACATGACCTGGCCCCAGACCCCGGGTCCGGCATTACGGGTAGCGGCAACCGTCATCCCTACCTTTGTGCCATTGGCGGGTACGAATGGGATCGTTTGCAGCGCGCTCCAGGGAATCGCCATTTCCACGGTATATTTATGCGCTTCCTGATCAACGGATGATTGGATGACGGCACTGGTCAGTGCCTCCTCCTCTTTGCCGGAGTCCCTGCCCCGTCGCATAAAGACATGTGGCTGGGAATCCGGACCGCTCGGCGTAAAGAAGAGGGCATAATCCCCCGAGCCATACGTCGCCCCGTTCTTGTTGTGATCGATATCCAGGAAGAGCATCGAGGCAGTCGACGCATACATTGTGGCTCCCGTCTCCGTAAAAGCGAAGGCGCTGTCTTCGCGCTCTTCAAGTACGTACAGATTTTGAGCGTCCCATTTCATCCGGTACTTTGCTTTCAAGCTGCTGGAGTCGCCCCAAATCATGCCGTAACGCAGAATTTCAGGTGCAGATCCGCTTATCTCGATAATCTGCGCATCGCTCCATTCATTCCCGCCTTCCTGCCCGTTGATCGTAACAGGTGTGGAAGCCCAGGCAGCCTTGTATTCCGGCTTGGTAAAGCTGATCTTCACAGGCATCATAAATTCCGTGACCGCCTCCCCGGATGAGAACCGGATCATCTGAGCGGGCTGCGCGGTCTGAATACCGGCATCTGCTGTCACCTCGACTCGGATCAGCCGCGTCTGGTGCGGGAGCAAGGCGATGTTGTTGTCCGGGAATGCAGCCGATAATTCCCCCTCGCTTTGCGCGGTCAGCACAAGCTTCTGCAACATGCCGCCCCAGCCACCCGTCTTTTGGCTGTTTCCGATCTTCACGTAAACATATCCGCTGTCATTGACGTAAGGCTCAAGCGGATAGCTGCGTTCCGCTTTGTTGCTTTGCCCCTCGACCGGCTGGCCCTCGACATCGGCAACTATCCAGTTCTCCCCATCCGCAGAGATGGAGACCTCGAAGCGGTTAGCCAGCGTTAACTTCACTGACGGCTCGATCATATCCTGCGTAACAGGCAGCCGATAGACAAAATAATGGTCCGAATCGGCATATCTGCTTCCGTCACCGGTCAGCTCCGATCCACTATTGGCAAACAAATACGGGGTTTCTCCTTCCGTCCCCGTCTTAAAGGACAACTGCTGCGCTTCTGCATTCAGCGATAAGGTCATGTCCACATTCCGCGGCTCTGGATCGCGGTTCGTAATGGCTAGCTGCAGCGACCCCGTCTGACCGGGCCCGAGCTCCAGAGAGCGATTGGAACGTACAGTAAACGGCGCAATGCGCTGTTCATGACTAAGGATAAAGCCATAGATAACCGGCCCGTTGCCGGTCGTTTTGTCAGCATTCTCCATCTTGACGTACACTTTGCCGCCCTCAGCGGCATAGGCGGACAAATCGATGGTTTTTATCGCTCGGCCCCGTTCGTCCGGCGCTCTGTACAGCTCCGTCCAGTTCACATTATCCGGGGAGACGCTGATGATATAATTATTGGCCACATCAAGCGAAACCCGCGCTTTCGCGTTCTGGTTTAAGTCGAATCCATAGACAAGCTCTGCGTCATGATCCATAAACCGGAAATCCGCAATCGCGCCGCCGGTATTTTTCACCACATAAGCGGCATCCAGATTGTCCTGGTTCGTTTTGACGATTTTGTCCATGAAGTCGACCGGAATTGAATCAGCGAGCGGCTCATCGGACCATTGCACGCTGATTTTAACACCGTCCTTCCGGTGGTCATGCCTGATAAGCAGCGTTTTTGAGCTATTTTCCCATTCCCAGGACACGGTTACCGGGCTGCCGTTTTTATCGGTTCCCCCCACGGCCTGCGGATACACACCGGCGGGTGCACCAATTCTCGTGCTGGCCCGGGAGTTCGGCGTTCCGGAAAGCGTATATTCCGTTGTGTCCGGCATTTCCCCGACATCTGTCAAGCTGCCGCTGGCGAACAGGATTTCCGGTTTTACCGCCGCTTTGCCGGAGATATCCAGCACCAGCATATTGGATTCCGCCATCATTTCCGTCATGCCCCCGACGACCGGGAGCCGATCGTCGAACAGGTCGATATACGAGCCCTGAAGCTGAATCTGCGCCGGCTGCTCAAGCGTTTGAATCGCGGTATAGGGGCCGCGGACGGCCTTCATCACATTCGTTTCCGTATATGTCTCCCCTGCCTGCTCCACCGCATACTTGGCAATATCGCGGATAAGCTGGGAAGCAGTCTGACTGGCTGCGAAATACGCAGGCGTAACGCCCACCACAATCACTTTTCCGCTGCCGACAGGCTGTTCGTAGGCGGCAGCTTTCCCACCCGCTGTATATAACGGAACCGCTCCGGCTCCGAGATCAGCCGATGTGACGGTGAAATGACGGGGAATGACAACCGATCCGCGTCCGCCGAAAGCTCCGTTTGCGGCGGATGCAGCCTGCAGCTCCACATCCGCGGTACCCGTGGAGGTTTTCTCTTTGGTGACGGCCAATCCGAGCTTATTCCACAGATCCTGCTTCGGCGACGGCATATTCTGGTCCTGCCACCATTCGGACAGGCTGTCGCTGGCGCCCGATCCGCCAGTGTAAACAAGAACGCCGCCTCCGTTTACCCAATCACGGATCGCTTCATTCACTTTAATACCGGTTTGCGGGCTGCCGTTTCCATCAACCGCTTTCCAGACGTCGTAACTGGCGAACAGCACCTTTGTATCGGACAATGCACCCGTTTTGGTTAAATTCTCCACTGGAATAACCTGAATCGGAAGCCCCTTGGCCACAAGCGGCACCATCGGACCATAGAAGGAATTTACGCTTCCAGACGAAGCCATTTGCGAAATGGTATCCGAATACAGCACTCCGATTCCCGAAGTCCCTGCTTCAACGCTTGCCGGTTTATCGTACATGTCCTGCAGAGCGCGAAAAACGTTCGTTTGCACCGTTTTGTAAGAGCCCGGCGCCTGAGCAAAGCCGCGTTCCGCCCACGGGACCACTTCAAACTGCTTGAACTGCGGCTGCATCAGCTGCGCCGCGATCGTTGTTTTGTAGAAATCTTCATATTCCTGCCAGCCATATGAGCCGCTGTCAGCTTTGGGATCGGCCAGCGCATACAGCTGTTTGCCGTCATTGCCCAGCTTTAAGTTGGCAAACGAGGAATAATCAATGTAAGCGGATTCAAACATCCTCCGTTCGCTTTTCCCAGCGTAAGGGACCGGCACCAATGCGGTATCGCTCCATACTTGACCGATATAGCCGTCGATCGTCGGAATGTTGTAATAATCGTAATTGGAAGTCGTGATGCCGTACATCAGATAACTGATCCCCGTATGGGCAGCAATCAGCACCTCGGTTCCGGGAGAATGGGTTTTGATTTTTTCCGACACTTCCTTGAACGTCCGGTAGCTTAAATAGACCTTGAGCTTCTGCGCCTTATACTCCGCGTCCCGGGAGGAATCCGGCGCCACCCATGGCTGCCCGTAATAGGTCTGCCATTCTCTTTTGAACGCTTCGGAATACCCCGATTTGAGGAATACATCGGGCTCCTCGAAGACGATGCGTTTGGCGCCTGCCTCGATACTGCGGCGGGACAGCTCATATACATATTTGTTCCAATTTTCGGTCGGCACCATATAAGGCACATGAACATCGGTCGGATGCGTAAAGCGGTTGCCGTCTTTATCCAGCTGGATTTCGTCCTCATGATTCTGTCCATCGAAATTGCCGGGCACATAATCGTTCATGTCCCGGTTCACGGCCATCATCACATCCACCTGATAACCTTTGCCTGTCCAAGCGCCAATTTTCGACTCAAGTGATGCCGGATTGCTTATATATACCATGACGGAATCCGCCAGCACATGCGAGGTCTCATCTTCCCCGGCAGCCGCCGTCTGAAATGTCGTGCGGACCACATCGTTCACCACAGGCTCTCCCTGCGCGTATGTCGGAACAGAGAACAGCATCACTGCGGCGAGCAGACAGGGAATAAGTTTAGTTTTCATAATATAATCATTCCTCCTTTTGGATAACCCGGGAATATAAAATAAAAACACAAGGAGAAGCGGCGAAAAATCGACTTTCCATGTTCCTTCGACGCTTCCTTAGAATTATTCAGGCTTTTTCAGATGGATTGAAAAAATAATGCAGCCGGCTTCAGCCATTCAGGTAAGTCACGAGCCATCTGCGTTCTTCCGGCAGGACGCCTTCCACATGGCACGAGTCCGTTTCGCCGGGCAATACCACAAAACCGTCGTTCAAAGGCCTTGACGGCGTGGTTTGCGAAGCTCCATCAGCTTCCGCCTCCACTTCCAATCCCCGCACTCTTACAAAAAGCGCAGCTGTATCGCCCGTGTTGGTTACGGTAACCCGGGTTCCGCCATTCTCCACCGCGGTCTCCCAGCGTAAAGCCGTTGCCGCAAGCGAACGGAAAGCCTCCAGAGGAGGAGCTTTCTCATCGGCCTTTACGGCAAATGTATACTCATTATCCGCCACAAGCTGACAGTTTTTCGCGTCTCTTGCCTTCAGCCGCACAACAAACACATCTGCCGCCGGTACCTTGAAAACCATCTCTCCTGCCAGGACTGCTTCCGCCTCCGGCGCTTCTCCCACGGTGAAATCCCCGGCTGCCAGGCCCCTTCCCGATGCATCTAAAGCGATCCATTCAACCTGTATGGAACCATCGGCCCCTTCTCCATCGCGCGTCAGAAACACCGATCCTGTAAAATCCTCTCCGGGAAGATAAGCAACGGCTTCATACCGGAGCAAAATATGCCGGTTGCGGTTCGCCCGTGCGACCCAGCTGTAAGCAAGCTTCGGATCGCCATAGTAGTCGACGGAGCTGGTGCAGGACACATTGGGATAAGGCTCATTAAACTGCCACAGCAAGCTGCCGCTGCAGTGCGGAGCGCGCCGCCGGTTCGCTTCGACCGCATAGCGGATCCCTTCCGCCTGCAGCCACTGCGCCGCTTCCGACATGCGCGCAAGCGTATCGAACGGCCCCCCGAACAGGGACTGCAGCTGGTCATCCATGTTCCAGTACTCATACCCGTGCTGCTGCCATTCGATGGAACCGGACTGCTCCGGGCTCAACCGCTCCGGCGGAAGAAAGCGGCGCAGGCTCTCCGGCGAAGCGAAGCCGTCTCCGCCATATTCGCTGTGCAGCAGCGCATCGCTGGCATTATAGAGCTTGTAGTGCCCTTCCTCTCCTGAATGTTTCCACGGCCCGTGTACATCGTACATGATCCCTTTCCCGGCATCTTCCGCGCTGAGGAAGAATGTCGGGCCCGACGGAGAAGTCGGAAGAAAATACCGGGTGTCATCAAGATCGGAGACCAGATTCCGCAGCAGCTGCATATTGGGATGGCGGTCCGTTAATGGTTTCATCCGGCTGTCCAGATGACCGCCTTCGGTTAATTCATTGCCCCCGCACCATATAGCCAGCGAAGGATGGCTGCTTCGTTCGCGGATCACATGGCGCATCGTATCGTATAAGGTGTGAAGGAACGCCGGTGCAGCAGAAGGTTCGTTATTGAAGCCGGAGCTGGATTGCATCATTTCCTGCCAGATAAGAATGCCAGCCTGATCACACAGGCTGTAGAACAGCTCCGTTTCAATCAGTCCGCCTCCCCAGATACGGAGTAGATTGACATTGGCTTGTTTCGCCAGGGAAATAAGCCGGCGCAGCTTATCCGCTGTATCTCTTCCATATAACTGATCGGCGGGAACCCAGTTCCAGCCTTTCATATAAATCGCCTTCCCGTTGACCGCGACCGTATATGCCAGGGCGTCGGCAGGCGCTCCCGGATTGGCATGGAAGGATAACATCCGAAAACCGACCGACGCCGTATCCTTATCACTTATATTGCTGGTGGAGTCCGGATGATGCAGCTTCACCACCACCCGGTACAGCGGCTGATCCCCGTACCCGTTAGGCCACCACAACCGGACCGCTTCCACCGGCAGATGCAGCCGGATGGTCTGCAGTCCGGGGTTGACGGTGCCCTCATACAACTCCGAGCCGACAGGTTTTCCATCCGGGTCATACAGCTCGGCTTCCAGCCGGACAAGGCCGCTATTAATGCTTTCCACAACGGCATTTACCTTCAGCAGCCCCGCCCCGTCTGCGGTCGGCACCGCTTCATACCCGACATGGTCCAAGGAGCACCAGTCCGAAATCTTCAGCCCTACCTTCTTCCACAGTCCGATATGGACAAGCCGCGGACAGAAGTCCCATTTGTAGCCGAAACGGCTCTTGAGATGGTCGACTTCATCCGTCCGGCCCAGCTGCGCTACGCCTTCCGGCGAGCGCTCCAGCACAATGGCGAGCGTGTTGGATTCCCCGAGCCGGAGGCTGTCCTGCGGCAGTTCAATCAGACCGGGCTTGAACATGCCGGTATGACCCCCGCATTCTTTACCGTTGAGCAGAACTCTCGCGGAATGATCGACCCCTTCCAAAACAAGGCGTATCCGTTTGCCCGCCCACGATGGATCCGCCTGGAACGAGGTCCTGTACATCCAGTCCCTGGCGTTCACCCATTCGCAAGCCGCCGCATTGGCACCGAAATAGGGATCCGGCAAATATCCCGCGCGGTGCAGATCCCAATGAATGCTACCCGGCACGGAAGCGGGAATCCACGGCACGACGCCTTTTAATTCCAGTCCCAGCTCCATGCTTTTTCCAAATGCCCAGAAGCCGGGGTAAAAACCGCTGAGCTCCCACTTCTCGTTCAATTCCAGGTATGCTTCTCTTCCTTTCTCCATTCCTTGCTCATCTCCCGCCATCATGTTTAAAGCCTGCAAGGACAGTCTTGCGCTTCACAGCTTTTCTTACGACGAGTACCAGAACTTGAGTGTTACAATCTCCTTCGGTTGCACCGTAACCGTCCATTTATTGTCTACTCCCGCTTCCAGGAGCTCGAGCGTCTGTTCATCCAGGTTCACCCGCTCCGCCCGGCTAACCTGAGCCAGCGGTCTGATCTCTCCGGTTTCCGCTGTCTCCAAGCAGTTCCACAGACGAACAATCCAGGCATCCGCATCGTCCTCAGCCTGCTTGTAGGAACTGACAACCAGCCCGCTGCCTTGGATGTCAAGGTAAGAACGCCGCGCCGGCAGATCGGCTGGCCTTCTGTGCAGCGTTTCATGAGCAACCCTGCCCACCGGGCGGTTAATGCTGCGGATATCCAGCGCAACCTGCAGCTTCTCGATCATTAAATCTCCGCCTGAGACAGCAGCGGGATCGAATGGCCGGAAAGCATATTCGAATTCTAGCGTTTGGAGCAGATTTCCGCCGTCGCCACCATCGCTCAACACCTCGCTGCGAGTACTGCGGAATAAAGTGAGCCCTGCCGTTCTCGCCCTGTCTTCCCTGACCTGCACTTCATAAAGCCCTTTGCTGAATATGGCGAGTCCATGCTGCCCATTATCGATGGAAAGCAGACCGTTGTAAGGAACGATACCGCTGTCCTTCTCGATATGCCGGCTGTAATCCGGCTTCACGACATTCCTCCGGACCAAATCGAAAGGTGTGCTGGTTGTGAATTCACCGCTGTCTATTCCGGTAGGCAGCAGCACTCGAAGACGATGGTCCCGCACATGATTGTCCACGACCGTCCGGCAGCGGATAATGGGATCATCCTTACGGAGAGTCACGAAAGTCGTTATCGGCAGGCTGGTCCGGACTGCGGAGCGCCGCGTCTGATCGGCCGCAGCGGATTCCGGTACATCAAGCCGGAGGGCGATGCGCAGGCAGGTCTCCAGCGGCCCGTCATACATGACGGATACCGAGGCCGGACCAGCTGCGGAATTGACCGTTTCATTGCTGACTGGAGCAATGAATTTCCAGCCGTCGCCGATATCCGCTTCGTCCTCGAAGGTCAATAGGCCGCTTGTTTCATAGCCTGTAGTCAAATCGCGCAGGGCAAGGGTTCCGTTTGCCGCAATATCGATACGTACTCTCCCATTCTCCCAGCTTGTCGGAGACGTCTGCTGCGCACCGGGGTAACGCACAGGCTCCGCCGCCTTGCGAAACGCATATTCGCCAGCTCCCGGCGCCTCGGACAGATGCATCTCTACGGTATAGGCCGTGTATCCGAAAGCGGGAATATCTGCTGAGAGGGCGATGGTGTACCGGTCGACCGCCCGTCCGCGCGGGATATCGCGATAGGGACGCCAGCGTTTGATGCTGTTTTTCTGCAGGCCGACGATTTGGAACGGCACCTCGCGCCCTTCATGATCCAGAAGCTTGAAATTGGTCCCGGCCACTTCCGGGAACTGCGACGGGTTCGTCGTGCCCGCAGGCAGCTCCAGCTCGAAATGGATAACACCGTTCACAGAACGCTGGGACGAATTAAACAGAATCGCCGCATGACGCCCCTGCAGAGCCGACTCATCGATATGGCCGCTGATGAACGCGAGCGCTTCGCCAGTCATCCGCTCGCCGATTGAACGGCTCTGCGCAAAGCGGTACAGCATGTCCTCATGCACCGGTGTGATGGAGCAGCCGCAGATGGAATCATGGGGATGATTTTCCAGCAGATGTCTCCAGGCTTCACCGAGAAAAGGCTTCGGATATGCCCGTCCGTCATGCTCAGCAAAAGCGCTCCATGGCTCCGCCCAGCCTGTCAGTAAATATTCGCCTGACTGGTTCAGCTGCTTCAGATGAATCCGCGAAGAAAGCACGTTCGACAGCACCATGTTATTGACACCGTTATACCCGGGGATCCGCTGTTCGCCGCGCAGAACCTCAATGCCGCCGACTTTGCCCCGCAGTTCGTTCAAATATTCTTCCAAACTGCTGTGGACCCACTCCACACCGGCATCCATGTTGTTAAGCAGCTCCAGCATCCAGCCAAGGCGCGGCTCGATCTCGACATGATCGCAGCCGTCGAGGCCAAGCGCAATGTCGGTCGTAATCCGCTCGGTCTTATATGCGATCATCTCCTTGGCCCGCCTGAGAAGCTCTTCCTCATCGTACTGAAAATCCCGCTCGACAAAAGGCCAGCGGAGGAAGAAATAGAAGTCGCTGTAAGCTCTGTCTTCATCCAGCTTCAAGGCCAGCACCCTGCTGCCGTCGGCGCCCTCCCACCACAGCTCTGACGGGTCGCCGTCACCGTGAAATCCCCGGAACAGCACGGCATTATCGATGCCGAAGCCGCTGAATATCTGCGGCATCTGACTGTTATGGCCGAATATATCGGTTACATAACCGGATTTCATCGGCTCGGCCCCCATCGCCCTGGACTGCCTGAAGCCGGTCAAGAGGTTGCGGACGAGCGATTCCCCGCTGACCAGAAATTCATCCGGCATGACATACCACGGCCCTGCGGCGAGTCTCCCCTCCTGCAAATACGCCTTCAGCTCCTCCTGGCGTTCCGGTCTTATCGCCGTGTAATCCCCCAGCACCACCGTCTGCCCATCCAGCATAAAATGGCGGTATGAAGCGTCTGCCTTTAAGTGGTCAAGCAGCTCATCCATGAAATACACCAATCTCGTGCGGTAATTCTGAAAATCCTCATACCATTCCCGGTCCCAGTGCGTATGTGAAACAACGACTATTTTCTTTAATATCCTTCTCTCTGTCTGCTGTGTCATTATTTAATAAACCTCCTGTTCTTTACGCGCCTCTATAATACCCTGTGAATCATAAGCAAAGGCAGAGAACGGACCGATGTTCCCTTCTCTGCCCTCCATGTCTGTTATTTAGCTGCATTCATTTAATATTGCGGTTTGACTTTGTTTGTCTGCAGCTCGTTTACTTCGTCAATGATTTTCTGGCCGCCTGCCTTCAAATATTTGTCGATTGCCGCATCCCAATCCTGCTCCGTAATTTTGTCGTTAATAATGGCTCCGTCTATCACAGACTGCAAATAATCGTTATAGAGCTGGGCTCCCTGCTCCACTTCAAGCGGCGAAAAGATTGTAGGATTGCGGTATTCCGGGTACTGCACCTTGTTATAGGCATCGAATTTCGTTTTCGCCTCCGCAAAATATTCGCCGACGCCCGCGCCTTCGTATTTTGCTTCCTCTGATTCCCAGTTCAGCGCTTCGGACATAGGGGTGATCATCTGCAGCGGTTCGATTTGACCGTTCTTATAGTCCGCTTCCTTGTCGTCATCCGCAAGCAGCAGCTTTTTGCCATCCTCGATTTTGTAGGTTTTGCCTTCAATACCATATCTTCTAAAATCGCTGCCATCCGTAAACAGCCAGTTCAGATAACCGAAATACCCGTCGGGATCCTTCATTTTAGCGGAAATATACATGCCGCGGTCCCATGCCCCGAAAGGACGTATGCCGCCCATCGAACCATCAGGGCCTTCCAATGGAGGCAGAATGCCAACTTTGGCAGACGGGTCCGTTTTTTTCATCGTCGAGATAATTTCCGGACCGTACCCCCAGTTGATGCCCAGAACAGCCGCTTTGCCGGAAGTGAATTTTTGTTTGGCATGATCCCAGTTCTTGGCAATCAGGAATTCATTGTCCAGCAATCCTTCTTTTTTCAGGTTTTTGAGCCAGAAATAATAGCTTTTGCCGCCATCGGTCAAATACCAGGGAACGATTTTTTCCGGATTATCCCGGTTATCGCCGTTTGCCGGGCCCCAGGCGTAATGGGAGAATCCGAAGGAGGTAGACAGCCCGCCGAATCCCCAGATCGTATCCTGCGCCGTAATCGGAATCATTTTCGGATCGTTTTCTTTAATTTTGGCCAGCGCCGCTTCCAATTCCTTGACCGTCTTGGGTTCGGCTATGCCGAGCTTCTCGAAGATGTCCTGCCGGTAGTACGTAAATATCGGCACTAGCGGATTGGACACGTTCGGAATGAAATAGATATCGCCTTTCTCGTCGGTTAGCGTGTCCCAGACGGATTGCGGCACCGCTTCTTTCACCGCCGGGTATTTATCCAGATATTCATTGATTTTCATGAAAGCGCCCTGGTCTTGCATTTCCTTGAACTTCTTATCCGTAGGACCCGCCGCCCAGAATACGTCGGGAATGTCTCCGGAGGAGATGATCGTCATGATCTTCGTGTCATACTCCGTAACCGGAATGATCTGCGCATCGATTTCCACATTCCCCTGCTTGAACAATTCCTTCTCGTACGGGCCTCCCTTCGTATAGGTCGCCGCCCCCCAAACAGGCCGTACATAGCTGAACTTGACCGGCTTTGCCGCCGCTCCGCCGTCATTTCCTTCCGTGGCAGAGCTGCCTCCTCCGCCTTCATTGCTCGGAGCATTGTCTTTATTGCTCGAACAGGCGGCCAGCAGCATCACCATCATGAGAAAGACGAGCAGAATGATTCCCCTTTTTTGTTTCGTTGTTCTTCGCATGTTTCTTTCACCTCTTATACGGATTTGTTTTCTATGAGCAATCCTTGACGGATCTCCCAACTCGTTTAGCCTTTCACGGAGCCGAGCATAATGCCTTTCACGAAATATTTCTGCAGGAACGGATAAACGAGCAGGATCGGCACGACGGCGAATATGATGCTCGCAGCTTTGATATTTTCCGGCGTCAGCATAATTTTGCTGGCATCCTGGCTGATGGTAGTTGATACGCCCCGCATATTGAGCGCATTCATATCGATAACGATGGAACGGAGCAGCACCTGCAGCGGCCACTTCGTGTTGTCGGTGATGAAGAAGAGTCCGGTAAAAAAATCATTCCAGTGGCCGACCGCATAGAACAGGCCGATGGTTGCGATTGCCGGTTTGGAGAGCGGAATGATCATCCACCATAAAATGCCCATTTCACTTGCGCCGTCGATCCGCATCGCCTCCTCCAGCTCCTCGGGGATGCTCCAGAAGAAATTGCGCATCAGAATCAGATTGAAGGGCACAACCAGACCGGACACGACCAGTACCCAGACGCTGTTCAGCAGATGCAGATTTTTCAGCAAAATATAAGTCGGAATCAGTCCTGGACCAAACAGCATCGGGAAAATACAGAACCACAGCAGCATCCGGCTGCCAGGCATTTTCGTCTTGGACAGGGCGTAAGCGCCGGTAATCGTGACCAGCAGATTAAAGAAGGTGCCTACTACCGTGGCGAAGACCGTCACGCCAAATGACTTGAGCAGTACAGAGGTCGAAAATATATATTTGTAGGCATCCAGCGTTACGCTGTATGGGACAAGCATCAGAGGATGCTCATAGATGGCATGCGCTTCGCTCAGCGACATCGCCAGCACGTTCAGAATCGGGAGCAGCGTAATCAGCGCAAGCGCGGTCAGGACCAGCGTAATGATGGCCTGCACCCAGACCGGATTGCGGTCCAACGCTTTGGGCTTGTTGATCAGCCTCAGGTCATTTGCTTCAACCTGTTCCTGTGTGGTTACCATAATGATTTCTCTCCTGTCCGGCGGATAATATGATTGGCCGATACGATCAAGACCGCAGCGATCACGCCTTTAAACAACCCAACCGCGGTAGCCAGGCCATAATTCGCTTCCAGCAAGCCGACCCGATACACGTAGGTATCGATAATATCGCCCACGCTGTAAACAACGGGATTGGAGAGGATGAGAATCTGCTCGAAGCCGGCATCAAGGATGCTGGCCAGCTGCAGAATTAGCAGCATGGCGATCATCGGCCTGATTCCAGGCAGCGTAATATGCCAGATTTGCCTTAGCTTGCCGCCTCCATCCACCTTGACCGCTTCGTATAAATGCGGATCGATTCCAGTTAAGGCCGCCAAGTAAATGATTGCCGCCCAGCCGAATTCCTTCAGAATGCCCGTCACGACAACCAGAGAACGGAAAACCTCGGGATTTGCCGCCAGATTAAGCGGTTCAAAACCCAGATTGCCCAGAACCAGATTTACGATTCCCGAAGGACCGATGACATTGAACACAATGCCGCCGAACACAACCCAGGACAGAAAATGCGGGAAATAGGTAATCGTCTGAATCGTCCGCTTAAACCACATGGTCCGGACCTCGTTCAGCATCAGAGCAAACAGGATGGGCACCGGAAACCCGAACAGGAGGCGGTAGAAGCTGATGAGTACCGTATTGCGGATCAGCTCCGGAAATTTAACCGACGAGAACATCGTGTCGAAATTTTTCCAGCCTACCCATGGACTTTCCCAGACGCCCTTGAACGGCTGGAAGTTTTTGAACGCGATGACAATGCCATAGAAAGGAATGTAATTGAACACCAGAAAATAAAGAAGAGTGGGCGCGAGTAACAAATAAAAGTACCGCCAATGCCAAATTTTCCGCAAAATGTGGTTCCCCCAATTTAGAAATGTATGCGCTTCCTTGAATAAGGTTATAATAAATTACCATTTGTTATATGTCAATAACTATTTATTATATTTGTATTAGGTCAATGTATAAAGTTATACCTTTTATCTATTAGTTTCTTTTCTCCTTATTCAAACTGTTTTTTATACATTGTTTGTTGATAGTCATCCGTTTATAATGTTATAATACAATTATAACTTTTGATCATGAAAGGAATTCTTATGTCGCAGACATCAGGCAATCTCCCCCTATATCTTCAAATCAGAGGGATGCTCAAAGAAAAGATTGAACAGGGCCTGCTTCAACCCGGTGATCAGATTCCTACGGAGGCTGAATTGATCCAGCAGTATGGCGTTAGCCGCATAACGATTAAAGGGGCTTTGAAGCTGCTCGTCGAAGAAGGACTTGTCTATCGGATCGCCGGCAAAGGCACCTTCGTATCTGACCCGCAGGGCTCAGATGCTCTGCTTGCACAAGAGATCGACTCCGCCGTTCCGATGATAAAAATTGGCTACCAAAGCCCCCTGACCAACGACGAATTTTCCCTTCATTTGCTTCAGGGAGTAGAAGAAGCCTGCAAGGAGCAGAATGTCGCCTTGATCATCCGCACGGCTACGACGCAGAAGGAAGAGAAAGAAGGGATCCGGTTCCTGTGTGCTGCAGGCGTTGACGGCCTTCTGATTTTCCCCGTCGATGGCGAGGCATACAGTGAAGCGATACTGAATTTGAAGACGGACAAAATCCCATTTGTGCTGATCGACCGCTATTTGCCGGGGATTCATACCAATGCCGTCTATTCCGATAATTATCAGGGTGGATATTTGGGGACGGAGTATCTGATCAATAAAGGCCATGAGAAGATCGGAATATTGTCGGGGAGCAAATCCAAGACATCCAGCTCCGAGGACCGCTTCACCGGGTATCTGGACATGGCAAAAGAAGCAGGTCTCCGAATCGAGCCTGCCCACTGGTTAACAAGAACCGATGAATTCACTTATATGGATGCCGCAACCACTCATACTATGATCAAGGACTGGCTGGAAGCTCAGCCGGACATCACAGCCGTCTTCACGTTCTCCAACATTCTGGCAGTTCGCGCCGCGGAAGCGGCCCAGGCCATTGGCAAAAAAATACCGGAGGATCTGGCCATTCTCTCCTTTGACGCCCCTTATATCCGTGATTATCAGGGCCATGTGTTCAGCCATATTCAACAGCAGGAAGGCAAATTGGGCGAAGAAGCCATCAATCTGCTGTTAGAGGTGATTAAAGACCCCGCCCTGCTCCGGAAAATCGTCATTCCCGTGTCTTTAATTGAAGGAAGGACGACCTAACGGATACGGATCAAGGATTGCAGAAAAAACGGACCCTGTTGCCATACTCGAGAGCTTGCAGGCCGTATGGTCGAATCGGGCAATCGATCGCGTTCGCTCGGTCCAAGATTCCCGTTCCTTTCCGCCAAAATCCGAAACGCAAGTTCATCGACGATCGCCTTCAGCCGAGGTACTCGATCCAGCAGCTTCTCTACACTCTACTATGGGCAGATCAGTTGATCCAATAAGCAAGTCAACGGGAAAACCATCCTCAGCAAGCAGAGACAATATACTATTTTAGGAAATAAATACATTTTCAGCTATATCGCTAATGCAATAAAGCCGCGCAGAAAGCGAAAGGATCCGCCGCGGGCGGATCCTTTCGCTTTCTCGATGTCAGTTCTGATTATTAGGGAACAGACCTATTGAACGATAACCCTGGTTCCCGTCTTCCACGACCGAATAGCCGCATCCGCGACCTTCAAAGCCCGATGCCCGGCTTCAGCGTGAACCGGGGGTTGTTCTCCAGCTTTGAAGGCCGCAAGCAGGGCATCGAAATGCTTATCGAACGTGCGGTGGAATTCCCGGTCTGTATCATTAAAATAGCCGGCTTCCCATACCTCGCCAAGCTCGCTTCCTTTGGGATGATAGGCGTACCGCTTGACCGTATCGTGAATGACGACCCGGCCTGCCGTACCGTCCAGCTCGACCCGGTGCGTATCCGGATAAGCGTAGGAGGAATCGTAGGTTCCGATCAGGCTGCCGACGGCACCGCTTGCGAATCGCAATGCGAGCGAGATTGTCCGCAATCCGCCTCCTGTCTTATCGGTCATCTCGGCCATCACAGCTTCGATCGGACCGCACAGATATTCCAGCATGTCGATACCATGGCATTGCGTCTCGATCAGATTGGCGTGCGAATGATCGCTTCCCCCTTCCCCGCCGAATCGCCACGTCGCCAAAGTAAGCTCGCCAAGCCTGCCTGCCATAATTGCATCGCGCGCCAGCTGAACCGGTTTGGCATACCGATGGTTGAAATTAATGGCGAAGAACAGATTGCGCTTGGCCGCCTCGTTCAGAAGTGTGTCCGCCTCTTTTATATCAAATACCAACGGTTTCTCGACAAACAACGGGATGCCGGCTTGAATGATTTGCAGCGTTGCCTCATAGTGGCTCTGATTGGGCAAGCACACGCTGATCAGATCCGGCTGTTCCTTTTCTATCATTTCATTGATGTCCGTATACGCATTCGTACCGAACAGCTCGGCACGCGCCAACGTCCTTTCCGGATTACGACCGACAACCGCACAAAAATCGACATCCCTTCGGTCGTTCAGCACCCTAGCATGCTGCAATCCCCACCCGCCAGCGCCGACCAAGGCGATTTTAATCCGCTGCTTGCTCATTGCTCGATAACCACCTTACCCGTTTCCCCTGCAAAGAAGAGCTCATAGGCTTCCTGAATTTCAGTTGCCTTGCAGCGGTGCGTGATGATTTGGCTCAGATATGGCAGATTCTCCAGCATCAGCTCATGGTTCTCTTCGAATTCGTCGTACCGGAAATATTCGCTTCCAAGCACGGCACGTTCAGCAGCGATCAGATCATGCGACACACTTAGGTTGAGTTCTTGTCCATGACCGACACAAACCAGGACCCCCCTTTTGTTTAGCGCCTCCAGCGCTGTACGGCGCCCATCAGACTTACCGCTCGTATCTATCGCGATATCTACGCCAACCATGCCACTTTGTCCAATTGCTTCAGTAAGTGTACGATTGTTAAGGTTTACTGGAATCGCACCCATCTTCTCCGCTAATTCTAGACGATAGGGTATGAAATCCGTAATAAATACCGGGGTTTCATGGCCCAGTATAAGCTTCGCCATCGCTACAACACCCAAGCCAATCGGCCCTGCGCCTGTGATCGCGACAGACCGGATATCGGGACGGACGAGGGATGCCCGTTTGAGCGCATGACCGCCTGTTCCCATAATATCGAGAATCATCGTTGCTTCCGCCATTGGAATCGACTTATCGATCGCGAAGAACACGTTCTCGTCGATCACCATGAACGGACCGTATCCCCCATCATGGCTGAACCCATAGTCTGCTTGCTTATCTAGACACTGATTGGTGTAACCCTGATTGCAGTTTTGACACTGACCGCAATAGCCCATTAGAAAGACGACTCCCGGCGTTCCGATGACCGTATTCGTACCAGGACCGACGGCCGCTACAATCCCCGATGCCTCATGACCCGGTGTCGTACTCGAACCCTCGTAAAACTGGCCTCGGTCGGAACCGCATAGCGCATTGGCCTTGACCTGAAGCAGCAGCTGCCCCCTTCCCGGTACCGGTACTTCCTTCTCCCCGTACTCGATCCTGCCACTGCCAACAAACAACGGAATGCTCATGGTTTGTACTGGATTGGATGTGTCTCCCATTGGCTTCTCCCTCCACTTCCATCACCTAGAATTTATTGAATATGGTTATGTCAGTTACCATCAATTCCTCCGATTTCAATTTTGATTGTACCTTGATTTCAGCGATCAATCTGGTTAAAAACTTCGAAATTACTTGTCAAAAACCACGGCCTTACTATAATGGAAGTAATGTAAAGGGAGGGGATGCAGCAATGACGACGGGAAAGAGCTGGAGTGACTTCCCTGTCCTGCCTTATATCCGGCTATGCTACCGCTATAGAGCTGCAGACTTTTTTCAAGGGGAACGCCGGCTTCTGGATTACTTGATTTTATTTCTAGAAGAAGGAAGATACCTTCTCCACGTGGAGGGCGTTGAATACGAGATTCTTCCGGGTGAATTCGCGCTCATTCAACCGGGCGTCTTATTTAGCACGAGGGGGTTTGGGGAATGTGTAGTTCCAAACGCTCATCTAGATTTCTTTTACAACTCTGAACGGGAGCGCAGCTTTGTCACAACACCCGGCCAAACCAACCTGGACAGCTACTCACACCTCCTTCAGCCCAAGCTTAACGATTTCCCATTGGTGAACCTCCCTGTCAAGTTCGTACCCAAGCAGCCCGGGAAGCTGATGGATACGATGTATCGCATGATTGAGGTCAATACGAATAATGATATTCAAAGCACGCTGCACGTCCAGAAGCTAGCGATGGAACTTTTGCTTCTCCTGTTGGATAATTCCGAACCGTCCAGATCCGCAGATTTCGAGGGTCAACAGTTTGCAGCCAAAATGAATGCCTTCCTCTCCTTCAATCTGTCCTCCTCCATTACGGTCGAGATGATGGCCAAGCACGCGGGCTATTCGGAGTCTCACTTTAATGCGCTTTTTTCCACCCATTTCGGTTCGACACCTCATCAATACCTGCTTGACCTGCGCCTTCAGAAGGCGCAGGAGCTTCTCGATACGCAGGAGCTGAAGCTGGATCTTATCGCAGAGTATTGTGGATTCGCGAATGCTTCACACTTTTCAAAAACGTTCAAGAAGCGCACCGGAATGTCTCCCCGCTTCTATCAGGAAACCAAACATGAGGGATCGTCTTAACACTGCAATCATCACGTTTAAAGATACATAAATGTTCCCACCCGGAAAACAAAATGCCCAGTTGCACGACGAAGGCTGCCAATCAGATCAGCAGCCTTCGTTTACGCTTATATACATCCCATACCATTCTAATCCGAAATATGCTATTCGGAATTATGGCTTTTATCAAATAATCCTAACCCTTGAAGTTAACCGTGCAGGTACCGCCATCCCAGTCAATATCATATGAGAGTACAGCAGCCACTTCACGAGCCCAAGCATATCCGGTTTCTCCTACAATTACCGTGGTTTTTAATACCACACTGTTCAAGGTGGCTTTACCACAATTTTGATCCCAGCCAACCGGCGTTCCTGCCGCATCCCCGATCGCACGAATCGGAACAAAAGAATTGCCTTCACGCATGAAGCCGCTCACTTCAATAAGATTACCATTAACTGCAATGGCCACTTTATGAACAGTGGGCTGTATCGCTGGTTTTTCGATTGGCTCTTCCACAAATTCAACGCAAAGAAACTCACAGACCCCTCGTGCGATTTCTTCGGCACATTCACTCCGGAAAGCATCGCTTACCAGCAGGGTCGCCTCCTCCAGGTTATCCATGAACGCTGCTTCAACAAGTGCTGCAGGCATATTCGTTCGTCGTAAAACTGCAAAATCTGCTTCACGCACCCCACGATTCACTTGATACGTGTGTTCAATCAAGTGTTTGTGCAGCACAGCGGCGAAGGCTCTGCCTGTCTTAGATCCTGGATAGCAGTAAGTTTCAACTCCCTTTGCACTTCCCCACATTCCCGTAAAAGCGTTAGCATGGACACTCACAAAAAGGTTAGCACCCTTGGAATTAGCCAGGTGCGTGCGATCGGTCAGAGACGGATCATCGTCTCCTGGCGCTGTTAGTAAAACGTCGATCTCAGACCGCTCCAAGTGAGCCTTGCACTTGGCAACCACAGCACGATTAAATTCATTCTCGTGCATATATCCTTTTTTTGTTTCTCCTTCTAATCCGCTTTGAGCAGGAAAAACAGGTGTTCGTTTACCTGGTGTTTCCATTCCATGGCCATCATCTAATGCTACTAAGTACCTCATTTTCCTTTTCAGCTCCCTTCACTCCCGGGGCTTTCGGTTAAGCTTCTACGTGTACGGGATTTGAGCCGAACAAAATCTCTGCCTATTGCATGCCCGCTTATAACAGCGGCATAATCGCGTCGGCATAAGCTCGCGCGCCTTTCGGATTCGGGTGTCCGACGGAAGCGACGCGGCAAATTTCCAATTCGATGCCATTCTGGTTGGCAGCAGTACATTCGACGTTGCGCGATGGCGCGACATGGACGTCTTCCGGCGATAAATTCGGATGAATGCCATAAACAAACGGATCGCTGGTCAAAGCTGCACGGGACGTGCCATAATTGGGATCCGCGAAGAAGATGCGATTGCCGCCTTCCGGCATCGCATTGACGGCGTTAACCGCTTCCCGAAGATGCTTTCTCGACTCGTCGTAAACTTGCTTGCAGCGGTTAGTAATTTGGTTCAGTTCTAACGCTCCGATCGCGCCCATCACGATTCCCCCGCCCGGTCCGGCGACGCCGACACCGAGCGCGATCAGCATTGCTTCCACTGCCAACAGATTGCTGTGCTCCGAAATAATCTGATAATAGCCTGTCACGATAATTTTCGCGTTTTTAAATTTATCCCCCACTTTTTTGAGTAGTGTAATCATGTCATTCAAGAAAAATTGCTTTGCCATGGGCGTTAAATCCGGTCCGTGCGGATTGAGTACATTTCGGATGTCTATATCGTTCATGCCGCCATCCATGAGCACCAGATCCACATGATCAGGCAGATCCGTGAACAAATCCACCTGCTGAAGCACAGTCGGAAAGCTCGTCGGCACTTCTCCAGGCAGACTCGGCTGGATGTTCGTCACTCCTGCGCCGATAATTGCACCCGAGTGGGCCAGCACCGTTTTGTAGAAGCCAATGCCGCCTTCACGGACTTGCACGGCGGAAGCGACGAGTGAATGGAACTTCTCCTGCTCCAGCAGCCCTTGGCCCCATTGAATCGAGTCGCCGATGACGAGCATATGGAACGTTTCGAGCACGAGCTCGATTTCGTTGGAAGGGGTTCCATCCGGCAGCATCACTCTCACCCGGATCTTCTCCCCGGACGGGTTCGGCTGTACGTCTGCTGGGCGCACCAGCGTAAACTCCAGCTGCGTCGGGCTCTGCACATTAACGTCCGGCATATCCAGATCATCCACCTTCACCATTGCCTTCCCCGCGAAGCCGCTGCCAACAAGGCGCACCTTTCCTCCCGGTCGTACCCGGCTCTGCTGCGCTGAAACCAGCTTCGGTAGAACGTAGATCGTTCCGCGATTCGAAAGCGTGTTATCGCTTTGTCTCACCTGCACCGAATGGCTTCCGCCTGCAAGGGAGGGCACCTTAAACTGCATTTTCGTATCACTGTAAACCAGTGTCTGTGCTTGAACACCGCCCACCAGAGCAACATCGGTTTTCGTGAAACGTTTTCCGTCGAGCTCCACCGTATCATCGATATATGCCGAAGTTGGCGCGGTACTGAATATTGCGGGCTCAAGCAGCTTGCGCCGGAATTCGTCGGCATCAATCACCTTCATGCTTACCGGTTCTCCCTGCCGGTCTCCGTCTTTGCCGGGAGGACCGGCTATTCCCGCTGTTCCTTGCGTGCCGGGTTGGCCGGCTGAACGGCCGTTTTTCGGTCCGCATTCTTCGAATGCCGCTTTTACCGAAGCGCCAACCGCACCTCCTGGTCCGCCTGGGCCCGGTACACCCGGAATTCCTCCAGGTCCGCCTTCGCCTCCGTCGACAGTCACATAAAAGCCCTGCAAGTAGCTGTTAATGACGGCTTGCGGCGCATAGAGTGACAATTTGCCTCCGCGCCCTCCTTCACCGCCTTCCCCGCCGCCGCCGGCTGAGCCGCCCCGGCCTCCATTGCCTCCTGCACCTGCACCGCTTGCGCACCAAAGACCAGCCCCATCCTTGATTCCCGTTCTTCCTTTCGAGCCTCTGCCGCCAGCTTGACCATCCTGGCCGTCTCCGCCAGCCGTTCCGTCTTGGCCCCGCAGATCAAATGCCGGCCGGCCGTTCATCTCAAGCACCCATACCTCAAGCTCCGGGCCGTCAGTTCCGTCCCAGCCAGGCTCGCCTTTTACCCCCGGCAGGCCATCGGTCCCCGTAATGCCGCTTAGCGTCGTCGACATGGACCGATCCGCCGGTGGAGACAGTTTCTTTCGTTTGGCCGGCTTTTGAATGGGCGGTCGTTCCCAAGTAAACGTTACATTGTTACCGACCGTTATTTTCTCAGCAAGGATGACCAGATACTTTTGCGGATTTTTCAAAATTACCGTCGTATTGTCTGCCAGATGAACTTCCTGCGCCGCCCAATAGGCGGTATGTACAGGAACTGTAGTCAGGCTGCGCTTCGCAATAGAGGCCGCATCGCTCAAAGGCTCGTAAGTAAAAGCCGTAGTACTTGGCTTGATATTCGAAGTGGCTGTTTCCGTCAGAGATCCAAACGGATTACTGACATGGGAAACAGGTCGCACGATAGGACTTGGAATGGCAGGTATAGTAGGAATTGCTGTCCCCTGAGCTGGAAAGGGAATCGCTTTGATCAATTGTGCACGGCCTCCCGCCGGTTCAAAGCGCAGCAAGCCTTGTACCATCGAAGTACCCCGGAAGGCAGACTGGAATATCGTCTCTGCTCCCAGCACATTTGGTTCCGGCCTTGTCAGTCCTGCTTGTGGGACAACGTTGCCTCTAATCGTAAGCGTACCAAGTCCGGACAAACTCGTAATGCCGAACGCCTCCATAATTGCTTTATGTTGGAGCATTCTGCTGTTAACCGCATCAGCTGCGGCAGTCACTGCTGATAAATTGAAAGGCATTGGTTTAACCAGTACCTCTCTCAGCATGGAGTGGCTTAGCATTGGCAACTACTCTCCTCATCTTGTCTCGATTTTCCGTACATCTTGTACAGATGTACGGAATGAAATCTTCATAAATTCTTTCCAAGACGGCCATCGATTGATCACTGACATTCGTTAGCAAGCTATTCAAACATCCCATTCAAGGCACGCTGCCCATTATTCAATTGAAATGACGCCGAGCTGTCTCATTAAGCCCAGATCATCTCTATACAGCCATACTTCAGAAATCTTACCGTTCTCTAAGCGGAAAATATGAACATTCTGAATAACTACCGACTTCCCTGTTGCAGGGATATTTAGCATCGGTCCTTTGTGCGTCCCGGTAAAAGTAGTCTGGACGACTACTTTATCGACTTTCTCAATAACCTGCTCGATCCGGAAATGCATATCAGGGAAGGAGGAAAGATACATTTTCGTAATTTCGATTGCCTGCTCCAGCGTTACATACTCCTCCCCGCCGGCATGATGCAGCACAAATTGCGGATGAATGATTTCCCCTATCTGATCAAAGTTCCCGTTGTTGTGAACTTCATCAAAATAAATCCGTAAGAGTTCCGTATGACTTGACAGTAGAATCACTCCCTCTTCACTGAAATCAACTGCTGACTCCCTCTCTATTGAGTCTAACTTACTTTTATCACGGGCTTACTTTCACTCACAATACGATATTCACTTTCACAAAACTCTCATTGCTGCCGATCATTATCTACGCAGTAGCAAATACTGTTCAGTCATATTAGAATGAAAGCACAACGAATGTCATATCCTTTCCGAAACTCAATGCTGGGAGGAACATGTATGGCTGTCTTTCACGATCCGAACAAAGCAAGATACAAACCATTTTTGGGGCGAGATCAAGAGCTTGCCTACATGAGAACCTTGCTAGTTGAACCCGGCATCCGAGCCCTGCATGTTTATGGGCCTGGAGGCATCGGCAAATCAGCCCTTCTACAACAATTATGTCAGGAGTATGAGGGGTGCGAAGCGTTTATTATCCATCAGACCGATAAGGATCCAGCTGCAGTTCATTTTGTTCACGTGTATCACGACTTACCCGGTGAATCCCACTCTTCATCCCGTTCCATTCCCATAGATGAGATGGGTGAGTTCATGAATTTAATTGCATCTCGCTGTGAGATGTCTCTATTGATACTCGATCCATTCGACCAGTGGATGCCGTACTACGATTGGATCACTGCACGATTATTCCCCTTACTTGCTTCCAACGTCCGTATACTGTCAGCTTCACGGTTCCCTCTTGAAGTCCCTTGGGAGCTTCATACAAGTCAAGAGCAAACGATGATTCATAACATTGAATTAAAGCCCTTTGACCAAACGACCAGCTTTCGGTTTATTGAATCATTCGGAATTCACGAATTCAACCACATCCATATGATTTCAAAAGTCGCCAGAGGCTTCCCCTTTGCCATTCAAACCATATCTCTTGATATTCTACGCGAGAATATTGATGTTCTAAGCACACGACGTTATAAAACACAATTTTATCAGAAGGCCGTCATGTACCAATTACAAGATGTGCGGTTAACCCAAGCACAGGCCAAAATTCTCGATGCCGCTTCCCTGCTGTGGAGCTTTGATTATGATTTGATCACACATTTACTACAGCATGAAGTTACCATTAACGCATTTCGAAAGTTTTGTGAGTTACCCTTCATAAAGTTGACTTCAGATGGATGGCAAATTAACAGTTCAATCCGATATTGGTTTCGCAAAGAGTTCAGCTTCCGGTCACCGGATACCCACGATGCCTATCAGGATAAAGCCAGACCCTTCCTTCTAAAAAGATTGCACCAAAGACCACCGGCCGAACGATCGGAGCTCTACCTGCAGCTGCTTCACCTCATCGACAAAGAGATTCTTCATATGTATTGTTTTCTTGAATCGTTCGATGAATTTGATATACGGCCCTTACCTCAACAAGAGCTTCCAGCAGCACGGCAGATGTTCGTCTCGTTTCACAAAAATGTACCCGGTTTTTTCCCAGACATTACGAGGCAAGAGTTTTATTTGGAGCCTTATTGGGAGATGAGTCCAGATACATTCTGCGGCTTTTACAAGAGCAATCAGCTTGTGCTCTTCGTCACTGGACTTCCGCTCACCCCTGCTATAAGAAAAGAATTGATCAACAATCCCACTTACAGCAACTACATCAAGCGTTCCACCTATCAGGAGAACGAGCTGGTCATGTGGATCGCTTCATTCCTTCCGGATTTCGGGTCAAGCGCTATTGGCTTAGCGTTTATGTACGGCTATTCCCGGTTTGCCCCCAACAGTCTCATGACTGTCATCGCTCCATTCCCGGAGGCGCATCAGCTCATGGATAGCATGGGATTTCAGCGGCTTGTGTGGGGAGATTACGTTTCACAGGAAGGGATCGAATACAAAGCGTATCAGTTGGATTTAAGGGAAGGGCTGCTGTCGGAACGTTTTCGGACAACCGAAGGCATCACATTACCCATCAGCGTATTATCACGCACCGAAGCCATTGAGCATACGAAGAAGCTGCTCCATCAGTTTCATCAATTCGAGGAAGACGAATCCTTCATGAATGCATGCCCATACCTCAATAAATATGCCCGTTCCAAAAATGAACGGATTGAAGAGGCAAACAAACTGAGAAAAGCGATCCAATCGATTATCAACGAATGGAGTAATGGTACCGGATTGAACGTGACCTATGGGACTATTCTGAACATGTGCTACATTCAAAAGTCGGGAAATCATGAGTCCGTAGCTTTACGTCTGAACATGTCTCCGAGCACCTATTACAGGAACTTGAAGAAGGCCATTGCCAAAATGTCCGACGCTCTAAGCGAATTTCGCTATCAATAGGGGAAGTGAGGGTCACGTTCACCATCCTCTGATGTCAATTGAAGGCATGAATGACGGGATCAAGCGGACTTAAAACCTATTCAAGTTAATTTCTTCCCGATGTAAATAGAATCCCCCGCAATCATGAGCCTTTCTCATGATTGCGGGGGATTCTAGTCGTTCAGCGATGAACGCATCCAGACACTTTGCCAAGGGTGAAATCCTTCTGTCCTCAGCCTTTCTATATTACATCCAGGCTTCACAGCCGCGGAACGGCATATGCTTGCCGGGAACATATTTCGGCTTCGGCAAATAGGAGTTGATGCCGGGAACCTCTTGACCTCTGAGCATAAACGCGCTCGCCCACTGCGTCTTCGTCACAATCTTAGTCGTTGCCGGGATGTAGCGGATCGTTAACCCGCAGCGGCGAAGCGCCGAATGGTTCGGTTCTGAACCATGAATAATGTTCGGGTTATGCACGGAGACACCGCCGGCCTTAAGGATGATATCGACTGCCTTGGATTCATCAACTAGCGCTGGATCCACCTCCGACTCCAGAACATTGTCTACGGCTGTGTTCGGTCGAACCTGCTGAATGTCCATCGTTTGTGTACCCGGAATGACTCGCAAGCATCCGTTCTCCACGACTGAATCATCTACAGCCAACCATAAGGTAACTACATTCATCGGCTCCAGCGGCCAATAGCTTCCGTCTTGATGCCAGAGCACAGCTTTACCGTCATACGGAGGTTTACAAATATAATGTGAAGCAAACAACGCAATGTCCGGGCCGATAAACTGCTGTGCGATATCCAGCAGCCGATCATCGCTGACTAATCGTACCCAGAACGGGTCATCTGTCATCAAATCATTTCCTAGATTCTCCGGACGTGTACCTGGATTTTTCTGAAGCAGCCACTCTACATGTTCCTGTGCCTCTTTAATCAAATCGGCATCCAATACATTCTGAATGGCTACATAACCGTCTTGTTGATATTTATCTTTAGCTGCTGAAAGTAACTGCTGATTATTCATAGCTTTACCTCTTTTCATCAGTGGTACTTTCATTATAAGGGCGTATTTGATCCCAACTCTTCTTCTTTAATCGGAATAATGCTGCATATCTTCCGATTTATTTACCGAAATAGACTATTCGATGGAATGGCTACTCTTGTTCATCTCGGCCAGCATGGCGACTATCGTATCCTGCAGCTCCCATTCCTTCATCAGACCGAACCGGCGAAGCTGCGCCTCTTCATTCTCAGTGAGATCCCGGCCAAGCCCAAGCTTAAACTGCTCCGCCAAATCATTGTATTTGTTGATGTCCTGAATGAGACCAAGCACATTGCCGTATGGATCGCTAAATGTCAGGAACTTGAAGCCATTATCGTCATATAGGTGAATTTCCACCCCGATGCTCTGCAAATAGTCCCTTACCGTCTCGATTTGCTGAGTTTTGAAATAAAATCCGGATTCGTTGCGGAAACGCCCGAAATCCTTGATGTTCAAATCTTGTTCTTCCTTAAGGATAACGAGTCCGCCCTCCGGCAAATTCATGAAGCACATATCCACGCCTGGATCCGGGAGTCGGTCGCACAAGAATCCAAGATGCTCGATATACCACTTTGCGGCTTCGATAACATTAGGAACTGGGAGCTGCACAAATTCAAACTGCAGTAAAGGTTTTACTGGTTTCATGCTCTGAACCTCGCTTTATTGGTTTGATAAATATCAAGTAAATATTACCATATCTGTATTCTTCGACGAAGTTGAGCCCACTCCTTTTATCCTGCTTAAACTCAATGAAAACCCAGGATAAATCATGAATATGATTTATCCTGGGTTTTCATATACGCGGGAGCTGAAACAATCTGGTTACGTTAACGTGACCGAAAATGCCCATAATCACTTTTACGAACTTGGTTTCCTCACCGTTCACCGATAGGTATTTGCAGAGGGAGGCATAATTACATTAAAGACCTTCGATTACATTAACGGTAAGCTTCCGTTTGGCGAAATCAAAGATAAATTCAACGACTTCGTTATCCCGTTCAAGCTCCAGCGTCGACTTCGTCGAGGACCCGCTGCGAGGGTAATTGTCGATCGAATAGGTCGAAGACAAGGTTCCGTACGGAGCCACCGCATATTCGTAGGAGCCTCGGAACGGGAATACAAATGTGCGCCGATAAAGGCCCTCCCCTATATCGTACATTCGGGTTGTTTCGCTGTTGGAATCATGATTAATTGCCCCGACATGATGCTGAAAACTTCCATATAGGATGACTCGGGCCGGTAGTTTGACGCCGGTCTCCAGATCAAAGCTGCATTCTGCTCCATATGAGCTGTTTGGTACCGGGTTTCCTGCTCGGCTTCTTAGATCTCGTTCCGATTGCCATAGCAATTTGATCGTCTCTTCCTGTCCGAATCCAAGTGGACAGCCATCACTTGCATGATTGGCTTGGTAACAGTTTGAGCTTGCTTTCCCCTCACCCCTTGCCGGCATCGAAACCTGGCAGCTCCCCAATCCTCTTCGGATTGGCATCTGTAAATACGCATGAACATTGCTCACGGCCGTCCACTTGAAGGCGTATTCAAGAAACTGGTCACGGCTCTCTTCATCCTGTGAGGCAAACCATGCAATCTGATCGTAGCCCCACCATTCCATCCATGCTCTGCGTTCATTCGGAATACAGTCACTTTCACTGAAAAATTTCCCACCCCAGTTATCCAGCTCCATCAGCATTGGCAACGCATCACAGCTCCAGCCGCTCGGCGTTATGCCGCCTTCGCTGAACCCCTCCTGCACCAGCGCGAGTTTGTCACCTGGCTTATCGAGGATTGGCATCCGTGAATAGGGCATGGAATGGAAATCGAACAGAAGCCTGCCATTGATATTCACCCCGTGCGTATGCGCATCGAGCAGCACGATGCCTCTTCTTGCATGATCTCTTGCATAGTCCCGAATCTTTTGGAATAGTGCGATCGTTTTCTTAAACCCGATATCGTCGGCGCTATACAGGTGAATTTGTCCCATATGGATGGCTTCAAATCCAGCATCGATATAACGCGCCGCCCTGTAGAAAAACCAAAGCTGTGTCTCCTGTTTATTGATGTTCGGAATACCGCCATTCTCATCCCACACGAACCCCTGTGGTTTCGTTTCAAACAACATATCCGTGTAACAAAATGTACGGTGTTCAACTGGTAATTGGAATGCCTTGAACACCCACGCCGGTACTTCAATGTCTTCAACACCAATAAACACAGCTTCAAAAATGCATGTCTGCAAAATAATGTCCGGATCGACATCATGTACGCGTTCCGCTAAAGCCCTGGAGTTCTGGAAATGTACATCATCATTCGGTTCCAGATCCCATACGCCTGAAGCGCGGCCGAGAAATTTAGCACCAATGTTCCTGATCATTCTCAAATCGTCGTCCAGCGTATCGCTGTTGACCAGACCTGCGGCTGTGACCGCTCTGCAAAGGTAGCTTTCCAGAGCGTCCCGACTAATCGTTCCGTTAAACATTAAATGGGCCATAAGTACCTCCGAGATCGTGTTAGTCTTCGTGGATGGTTGTCTACTGTCTACTGCATTCCTGGAACCTTAAGGATAAAAAAGTAATGCTTTCTCTTATATTCAACAGGGTGGGTTAAGCGCTTAACTCATTGTATAAAAAGAGTATACACAACACAACTGTTTTTTGTAAAACCTCACTTTTGCAGGTAGCCTCCCGACACATAAGGCCGCTCCTCCTATGGAGGAACGGCCTGCATTCATGTATTCATGTTCGAAACGTATTCAAATCCCAACGATCCGCCCACTTGATTTCTATCCCGTCGTCCATAAAAGTGATAGGAAGCCATACATATCTAGAATCCGCAAGCTCCTCCGGTCGCCATCGGTCAGCCATAAAAATAAAGCTGTTCTCCAATCCCTGGACAGGAAATACATAAGTGCTCTGCGCATGGAACGTTTTCCGGGCATTCGGTCCGCTTAACGGATTATCCCTTAGCTCCCACCGGCCCATCATCCGATCCGATTCGGCAACGAGAGCCGCATTGGGATACCACCCCGTACAACCAGAGGATATCAAGTAATACTTCCCCGCATGTTTAAACACCGCAGGCGCTTCCCGGGACTGGTCAATGAACGCTTTCGTAAACTCGCCGTTCAAATCCGTATAATCATCCGTTAACTTTGATATGATCAGGGTTTTGTTCCAGTCAGACGAATGAATTAAATACGCTGATCCATCCTCGTCTTTAAACAATGTCATATCCCGGCTATCCACGTCGTTAGGGCGCTTGCTTCCCGCATATACGAATGGTCCTGCTGGATTGTCGCTTATGGCCACACCGGTTTTAGCCATTGTATAGTCTACATTATCGACATGGAGCCACATGACGTATTTGCCGGTCCGATCGTTCTTCAGAACCTTCGGGCGCTCCGCCACTTTGGACGGATGAAGGTCGTGATTCGGATCATCGGGAACCGCAGGCAACGCGATGCCTTCGAATGTCCAGTTATATAAGTCGCTTGAAGAGTAGCAGGATATGCCAATTACGTCCACGCGCTGAATACCGATCCGACTTAGGCTGTTCGGGCCGTCTTTATTCTCTCCATACCAGTAATACATACCATTATCGAATAATATACTGCCGCCATGCGCCTGAATAGGCTTTCCATTCGTATCCAGCCACAATTCGCCTGGCTGAAAATCCTCATACTTTTTCATTCCAACAACCTCGATTCTTAGCTTTGTAAATATGTAACCTACGCCCAATTAAAGAGACCTTGCTGATAAATTCGGCTCCAGCAAGGTCTCTTCCTACCACAAACGAGCCTTCTCGCAGATCTAGCGACCTTCGGCCTGCGCCTGTTTATTCGTTGCCTCGATCGTTTTCGTGCCGCCCTTAGACAACCACTCTTCCTTGAAGGAAGCGAAATCCGCTGGAACATCCTTCGATTCCACAATGATCTTTACGAACTTTTCATTCACCAAATCATTCAGCTGGCTTGGAATACTCGGATCCAGTTCTTCCGGGCTAATGTTCAGGTAAGCCAACGGGTTCGGAACAGCAAAGTCCCCCGTCGATTTCGCCATGGCAATAATATCCTCTTTATTAGGCGTACTGTCGGGGAGGAAGTCCGAATTCCATGAAACCAATGCTTTTAATGAAAAGGCTTTGTCTTTACCCTTATCTTCATCCGTCATGATGGGTGTGATTTTATCTCCGTCTTTGCTGTAGTGGACCCCTTCAATGCCGTTCATCATAAGCTGCTGCCCTTCACTCGAGAGTAGGTAGTCCAACAGCTCCAATGCCTTTTTCTTTTTCTCCTCCGAGATATTGGCATTAACGGACGTTTCCGCCCAGAAGTTATTGAAGCCATCCATCCGCTGAGCGCCTGTTTTCCCTACCAAGGTGCCTACCCAGGTGAAAATCGACTTCGGATCCGAATCGGGATATGCCTGCTTGAACTTATCATAAAAATCATTATAGAAGGTCGCATTTGCGTTATGAATCATGATTCCGACTTTGCCCGTTATGAATTTCTCGATTTTCTGGTCGTCTGTATTCAACATAAACTCAGGATCAAGAATTTTTTCCTTGTAAAGCTGGTTCAGAAAAGCAAGCCCGTCTCTCGTTTCATCGGAAATCGCCTCTGGCGCCCATTGCCCGTCTTTCTTCTCCCACCTATCCGTGCTCGTGTCGAAAGCGTTGAACAGCGGGTATTGCCACCAAATCCCTCCGGCGCTGGAGGTATAACCGTACGTATCTTTCTTATTGTTGCCGTCCGGATCACCCTCGGTAAATGCTTTAGCAACCGCATAGAAATCATCGATCGTCTTCGGCATTTCCAGGTTTAGTTTATCCAGCCAATCCTTGCGAATTAGAATATTGTGCCCGCTCACCGCCATCTTGCCACTTCCGGATTCATTGAATATAGGGAGCGCATAATGCTTGTTGTCGGTCGTTTTAGCTAAATGTTCAAAGTTGGCCAGCGATGCTTTCATATTCGGATACTGCTCCGCGTAATCAGAAAGCGGAAGGAGCATGCTCTCTTTAATCCACTGACGGTATTGAACCGGACGGTCAATGCCATAGGAGACAAATACATCGGGCATCTCCCCGGAGGCAATCATCACGTTCAGCTTCTCTTCCCAGTCATTCCACGAAGCCGTAATCAGCTTCAAGCGGATGTTGAGCTTGTCCTGCAAATACTTATAGATTTGAGAATCTTGTGCGTCTGCTCCTTCAAACATCCAACTAAATACGGATAATTCGACAGGTTTTTCATTTTCGACGACAGGGTCAGAACTGCCGCTTCCGGTATTTCCAGGCGTAATAGACTCGCCATCTTGTTTGTTACCGTTCGTACTCGAGCAACCTGCAATATTCCCTATTACAAACAACGCAACTACAAGCAGTAAAATAAGTCCTTTGCTTCGCTTCAACATGTCGCTGACTACCCCCTATGATTTAATCATTAACGCACTCTATCGAACGAACTGTCAACTCTTGATTGATCCAATCATCACTCCTTTCACGAAGTGCTTCTGAATGAACGGATATACGATAATGATCGGAATGACGGAGACCATCACAATCGCATTCTTGATCGTGTCTCCCAACATGAATTCTTTACTTACGAAGCTGCCTCCACGGGTTAATTCCATATTGTTATTGATCAGTACATCCCTTAACACCATCGCCAACGGCCAGAGCTCCTTATCATTGAGGAATAACATCGGAACGTACCAATTGTTCCATTGTCCTACCGCGATAAATAAGGCAATAGTAGCCAGTGCGGGAACCGACAAAGGGATAATGATCTTGAAGAACACTCTCATATAACCTGCGCCGTCGATTTTCGCCGATTCTTCTAGATCGATCGGAATATTCTGAAAGAAGGTTTTGAGCACGATCATGTTGTACGTACTTAAAGCAGCGGGAATGATCATCACTGCCAAACTATTTACCATCCCAAGACTCTTAATCAGCAAGTAATAGGGTATAAGTCCCCCGCCAAAAAACATCGTGAAAATAATAAAAAGAAAAATAGCCGATCTGCCCGGAAGATCCTGTTTCGTTAACGGATAAGCCGTTATAGCCGTAACGAATAACTGGTATAAGGTGCCGGCTACCGTAACGATTACGGAAACGATAACCGACTTGAGAATGGTATCCTTGGAAAACACATATTCATAAGCTTCAAAAGAAAAGCTTCGCGGAAAAAGATTAAAGCTTGTCTTAATGGCTTCTTCATACGGAAGCACGGATCCTACCAGAACATGCCAGAACGGGTAAAGCATAATGCATGCCATAAAAACCAAGAAGATCATGTTCAACACATCGAATATTTTGCCGGCGATACTCGTAGATCGCACCATTATTCCATCACCTCAGTAAATGCCTTGGCCGTTCATTTTCTTCGCGGCGCTATTGACTACGATAAGAAGAACAAAATTGATTACGTTTAGGAATAACCCGATTGCGGTTGCCATGCTATACTGCCCTTGCGTCAGCCCGATCCGGTAAACGTAGGTATCGATAACATCACCGCTTTCATAAACCATCGGGTTGTACATATTAAACACTTGGTCGAAACCACCGCTCATCATGCTGCCAAAATTCAGTATTAACAAAATCGATATGATCGGCAGTAAGCTTGGCAGCGTAATGTGAACAATCTGTTTCCAGCGGTTAGCGCCATCGATCACGGATGCCTCATACAGATCCGGATTGACGCCGGACAATGCCGCCAGAAAAATGATCGTTCCCCATCCGACTTCCTTCCAAATTCCTGAAATGATCAATAGTGGCCGGAACATGCTGTTGCTTGTCAAGAAATTAACAGGATCGCCGCCGATCAAAACAATAATGCTGTTAACCAAACCCTCGTTGGATAACAGCGAGAATAGGATGCCCGAGATCGTTACCCAAGAGATGAAGTGGGGCAAATAAATAATCGTTTGAATCGACCGTTTGAAGACCCTGTGTCTTACTTCATTTAAGAGAATAGCCAGAATAATCGGAGCAGGAAATCCAAATAGGAGACGCAATAAATTGATTTCGATCGTGTTGGTGAAAACCTGCCAAAACTTATCGGTCGCGAAAATTTGTTCGAAATGCTTAAATCCTACCCATGGACTGCCTAAAATTCCTTTCGAAATCCAAAATTCTTTAAATGCGATCGATGCGCCATACATGGGGATATAACTAAATATTAAAAGAAACACAATGGCAGGAAGCAGCATGAGATACAGCATTTTATACTTGACTATTCTTCTGCCTACATCCTTACCCGTTCCGGCTTTCGCCCCGATTGTTGCCATAGGATAGCTCACCCGTTTCTTCTGCAGCCTGAACCGGCTGTCGTCTCAATTGAACCCGATGTTATGAAGCAAATTCACATTCGTGCTAGTCTCATAATCGATATAAATATGATCCTCTGTTGTTGCAACCGTGGATAATCTTCTGTTGTTCTCGATCCTAACCTCGTTACAATGGCTAGCCATTAAACTTCCCTGATAATATTCCCGATGGAGCACGCCGTTCTCGTCTCCATCGGCATGCGATTTGAGCCTTCCGACATTTGAATTCAGAATGGCATTATTGCGGATATATACCCTTCTGCAGGATGACGCATAAACCGCTTGCTGCGGACAATTGATAATCGTATTATTCTCGATCCACACGCGGTCAAAGATCGCATATTGCGTTCTCCCCTTGGCTAGATACACACCCATGTAGATGACGGCCATGTTCCAGTGATTCACATCGCAGCTGTCAATTAGATTATTGCGGATGCGCAGATTGCTTACTCCGAATCCTTCCGACCAGCGAGACTCGGAACCGCACTCAATCTGTATCGCTGACCCTTGATTCATGAAGAAATGATTATTTTCCACCAAGCCGTTGCCGGAATGCAGCAATATCCCTCTTGCGCGGTTATGGTGAAAGAAATTGTTGCGAACGATATAGTTGCCGGAATCATATCTTCGATTAAAAAGTATCGCACATTCTGAAACCTCGGCAGGGATCGGTTTTTCAAAGGTAAGCGTGCAGCTGTTATGCTCTTTATTCCATTCCACGCCTGCGATACGCTCCTTGATCCCCGCAGGTGACAGATCTTCATTTCGAAACTCGATTTCATCCCCTAGCGCAAAGGGATTACGCCATGCTAGCACACGATTTAAGCTTACGGTCCGATCATCGATTCGCTTGAAACCCTGAACGGAATTATCGTGAATGTTCAGGCAATCGTCACCGTTGTAGCTAAAATCGCAGTTTTCAATCCTAAAGTAACCTAGAGAATTACTGATATGGCAGCCATCTGCCGTGACGGAAATGCAACGCGTCGTTCCCGGCCGCTTCACGATTCTGCAATGTCGCAGCGCCCAATGGCGTTGATCTCCCGACGCCACGAAAGCATGTCCTGGCGCGGAATAGACCGTTATACGCTCGATTTGCAAATGCTGATTGCTCTTAAGTTCGAAAGCGTTCGCGTCATAAATGTAATGACGTACGATGTAAGCTTGCCCTGGATTCAGAAAGCGAAAATCTTCGGGGTTGGATAGTGCAATTCGGAACGTATTGGGATCCTGGCGACTAACACTCCGGAAATGATTTTCGTTGAATTCACGACCTAACTCGCAGCCTGCGGATAATGTCAGCGGATTCATCGCGTTTAATGTCCGTAGGTTCATATCGCCCGGCGCTTGCGCATACTCCGGAAAGTGAAGATCGAAATAAGTGCGGTCCGAGGCCACTTCCCGTATGAGTCCGATGCTTGCCAATTGCCCGCTTTCCCAGTCCCAATCGACAGTGAAATTTTTGAATATCGTCCGAACGCAATTCCTTATGATAAAGAAGACTTCCGCTGTAGAAAAGATGAATTCAGAATTCCCACCATCGAACTGAAAATCATGCATCTCTTCGAATTTAGGATGATTGCCATTATAAAATCGATATACTCCCGAAGGAACGACAAGCTCCGACGAACGTTCCTGTTTGCAATAATCAATGGCATTCTGGAAGGCGCTTCCGTTACAGTACCCTTCCTCGGCTCTAGCGCCGAAATCAGCGACGCTAACTATCTTATATCCACTCCTAGTCGGAGCACTGATCGAGATTTCCGGCACGCCCCCGGCGTTATCATCATTCTTTACGCTCTCCACTCATCTGCCTCCTCTCCCTATCCACGCCTGTTATCTCTCTTGCTATTTTGATTGTGCCATAGGCGATCTTGCCTTCATATGTGCTGAGAATAGAACATTGGATGTAGTTTGTTACGATGTTGCATGGATAAAAAAATGCCCCGATCGGTGATCGAGGCGTCCTGCGTTCCTATTGTTCGATGAGTAGTACGTTATCGAATAGCGTAGTCGCATTATACGTTTCTAACCCAATCTTCCCTTGATGACAAGGCAGCATAGACACACTTTTTGACCATTGGCTACTCCTCCTCAATGTGCAATTCATACAGGCGTGCCGTGAATTCCGTTGGAAGTGTAACAACTAGCGCTCCCTCAAGCTGACTCCAGCTCCCGCTACGGCTCTCCTGCCGGGGAAACCCGCATCGAACCGTTACTTTCTTGCCGTCACAGCCCGGAATAGGAAATCTCGCTTCTTTCGTTCCTCCTTCTAATCTCCAAACAGCCACATAAGCCTTCTCACCGCATCTTAGTCCAAGGCTAAGCCAATGATCGCCGTGCTTAGGTATGCCAATCGGCCAAAATGGAAGAGCCTTCGGAATAGATGCTCGAATACTCTTGTAATAAGAAATCCCCTCTTGAATCAATTCGAAGCGATCCGATGTAATGTCCGCCAAGTGCCCGCTCTGATGAATTCGCATTAACATGCCGTTCACCATGTTAAAGATGACCTCTTCCCGATCTCCTTCCTTAAGCGGATAAGACCAAGCAGCTGATTGCTCGGGAGTCAGCGCCGTAGGAGCGGCAGCGGATATCGCCGCAAACTTGCGGTAGTCCGTCTGGTCGCTAATCGACTGCACGCTGTGCCTGGCGAGCAAAGCATAATCCATACGCAGACCCCCGCTTCCGCAATTCTCGATCACCAAGTCCGGATAACGAGCGAATAGGCTGTCAAGCCAACGCAGGTAGGCACGGTTATGCTGAAGCAAGCCATCTCCGAAGCTATCGGCATTAACCTCAGTACCGATGCCTGCATTAATGTTGTAGTCCATCTTGATGTATCCGACATTGTACTCCATCACTAGCCGATCGAGCACTTCATCTGCATATTGAATGACCTCGGGATGACGGTAATCCAGTTGATACCTCCCGTGATCTATGATTCGTTTGCCATGTCGCATGAAAAACCATTCATCCGGCACTTGTTGCGCTATGGGGCAATGGATGCCCATTACCTCAAGTTCCAGCCAAAGTCCAGGAATTAAGCCTTTCGCCCGGATATAGTCGAGTACCTTCTGCAAGCCGCCCGGGAAACGTCTCTCCGACGGTTGCCATAGTCCCACATCGCTCCACCATTCACCGTCCGCATACCAGCCAGCATCGATGCAGTAATATTCGCACCCCACCGCAGCAGCTGCATCGACTAAAGGCAAGATCTTCTCGGTAGTTGGATCAGCGAATAAGCAATTCATGTAATCGTTGAAAATGACCGGCAGCCGCTCATTGTCTTCATTCCAGCGGCGGATTTCTCGCCGGTAGTCTCTCCGACGGTTGCCATAGTCCCACATCGCTCCACCATTCACCGTCCGCATACCAGCCAGCATCGATGCAGTAATATTCGCACCCCACCGCAGCAGCTGCATCGACTAAAGGCAAGATCTTCTCGGTAGTTGGATCAGCGAATAAGCAATTCATGTAATCGTTGAAAATGACCGGCAGCCGCTCATTGTCTTCATTCCAGCGGCGGATTTCTCGCCGGTAACGTGTCAATTCCACAATTCCCTGTTCGAATCCCCCTTTGACAATCGCAATCGCCGCAGGAACGGAAATAAAAGTTTCACCGGGCGCGACATTTGTCCACCAATGACTTTCGTTCTCAGTTGGACCGCTTAATTGCAAGTAGAGTTGACCATTGGCCTTATCGCTCACCTCCCAATGCCATGACCCGTTATGCTCAATCTGCCAGCACATGGCCATTCCCGCCGCTGTATTCTCATAGCCTCCCATCGGCTGAAGATCGGCGGAAGACCATGTTCCCGAATTGCTATACGAAAGTCTTTTGATCGAATAATCATTTACTTTCGTTAATCCTAGCTCGGATAACGTATAGCTTCTCCACTGCAGCTCTCCGTGCCAAGCATTATGAGCAATATGAAGTCGGCTTTTGGCTTCCCATGACCCGTTACCTCCGCTCGAGATACCTGTCATCGTAAACGAGGAGACGTATTCCAACGGTATGGAATTCAAACTCTGATTGACAATCTCCGTCCAAGCTCGGATGACAGAGATATCCTTATAAAATTGATAATGCACGGTCACCCGCATTCCCCTGTCTTCCATATCCACTTCAATCTTTCGTCCACTTTCGTTATAGAAATCCCTATGGCATTCGTACTTCAGCATCCCTCCCGGCATTGTTCCCGTATACTTGGATCCATGATGATCGTCCCGATCTTCGCCTGTCGCTTGCAGCTCGACGATCCGGCGCGTTCTTCGTTCCTCCTCTGTTCCTCGTGCATCTTCATTCGCTGGGAAGGAAGATAGATGAACCAGACGGACATCTCCGCTTTCGGTAATCTGAATCTCCAAATAAATCCCATTTTCGTAAATGCTAATCCAACGCTGCACGTCCATCGTATCCTCTTCCATAAAGTAAGCCCATGCCACCTTTCGTCCACCTTCAATTCTTGATTGATGGTACTCAGTGTGACACGGGCTTGATTGTTTTTCTATGTGTTAATCAAAGAGATCCGATTGTAGTTTCTTGCGGACTATGTTTTTATTGTCCAAGCGTTGTTTGTACTCTAACGGCGATTGGCCAAGATGTTTCTTGAATAGCTTGCTGAAATGGGCATAATCCTCATATCCGACTAATTTCCCCACTTCATATAGCGAAATATCCTCTTTCAATAGCGTAATAGCCGCATCAAGCCTTTTCTGAATGAGGAAATGGATAAAGCTTTGTCCCTTCTCCTGTTTAAACAGATGACTCAAATAGTTTGGGCTAATAAAGTACTGCTGGGCAATCTCTTTGAGAGATATTTTGTGCGCGTATCGTCGTTCGATATCCTTAATAATCTCCTCAACGATTGGAAGCGTTGTTAACTCCGTCGGTTTCTTCTTATGCTCGTCAATTAACATCCTCATCTCTACAAGCAAATCATGGGGATTGCCGTAGTGGAGGACCAGATCTTGGACAGTAATGGAGTCCTCTGCGAAGGATTGGGTCGACGAAGAGAAGTTCTTGATCACCACGACAAAAAAATTATAGATTTCAGCAAGCCCGCTTAAATGAATCTGTTCTTTGGCGATTCCTCTATGTAAATCGAATAACGCCGCTTCAAGATGCTCAAGCTTTGTTGCTTTGCCTATCCGCTCCATGATAGACGGCAATGCCGCGTTTACTCTCGGCCTATAGCGGTAAACGCCTATCCTGCGGTTCAAGCTCGAGGTGTCGGCCATCATATTCGCCTGGTTATAATATTTCGCGATTTGACTGTCGGAGACGCTCGACAGACTTACTCCTACATCCCATTGAAGCTCTGCGGTCATGCGTAGAACGCGTTTATATAATGACTTAATCGTATTCGGATCCATATCGGAACGACTTAATAAATACGTCCATTTGAGTGGACTTACCATCGCGCGAAAAAAGGCAACGCCGTGCTCTTCCAGCAATCGATCCGAATCCAGCAAGGATTGCTCCGATATGGCTGATTTGCTTTTAACGATAGCAAAGGCATATCCTGCCCCACTTCCCATTTCAACGCCCAAACCTTTCAACTGCTTGGATACTTGTTGTACGGTTATTCCCTTCTCGATCATTTCCAAAAAAAGCATGGAGTTGTGATAGGTTTGAAGTACGCGCTGTTCCCGATCACGTTCCGCTAACCGATTGCCGCATTTATGTAACGTATCTCGCAACTCCTGCTCGTTGACAGGTTTAAGCAGATAGGCGAAGCAGCCAAGCTCTAGCGCTTTTTTCGCGTAGCTAAATTCACTATGTGCGCTCATGAACACCACCAAGGTTTGGGGAGAAACACGGTTTACGAACGACAATAAATCCAAGCCGCTTTTCCCTGGCATACGGATGTCGCTGATCACGACATCGATGGATTGCCGCTTCAATAGGCTTTCAGCCATATGCACGTCGTTAAATTTCGCTGCAATTTGAAAGCCGAGCGCTTCCCAATCCACAATTTGTTCCATATCCTTCAGTATCCACGGCTCATCATCAACGAGGATCAGCTTGTACATGGTTTACTCACCCTTCCACTTTAAGCGGTACGCTAACCGTCACGACCGTGCCCCGATTTTTCCAGCTCTTGATGGATAAGCCATACGGCTTCCCGTAATAGATTTGAATCCTCTTATGAATATTGACCAACCCGATCCCTTGTCCCAGTCCTGCTGTTTCGGATGAATTCTTGTTCATGCTTTCAAACTCTGAATGTATGCGCGTCAAGCGTTCCTCGCTCATGCCGATTCCGTTATCCATCACCTTGATGAGTAATTGATTCTCCTCTTCGACAGTCGCATGGATGTGAATGATCCATCGCCCTGTCTTTCCTTCGAGACCATGAAATAGGGCGTTCTCCACAAGCGGCTGAAGAATGAGCTTCACGATCGAATGGGCACCGAGCCGCTCGTCTACGGATACTTTAAACTGCAGCCGTTCTCCAAACCTTATTTTTTGAATATCGATGTATCGTTCCAGATGCTCAAGCTCTTTGTATAGAAGAACATATTCATCCGTAAGCGTAATGTAGCGAAAATAAGAGACGAGATTGTCAATTGCGACAGCTACCTCTCTCCGTGCGTTGGACAAAGCCATGCCTCTTATAGAATGAAGGACGTTATACAGAAAATGAGAATTGATCTGGCTTTGGAGACCATTTAAATGAAACATTCGTTTCTCCATTTCCGTTTCATAGAGCTGCTGCTGGGATTGCAGCAGATTGTCAGTAAGCTTCTTGATTTCATTCATCATATTGTTATAGTTGTCCTGAATGATCGTGATTTCATTCTTATATCCGAATCTCAACCGGACATCCAGGTCACCGCTCGCTGCGCTATCGAAAATATCGGCCATCTTCGTGATGGGATGGGTTAAACGAATATTAAAGGAGATCGCGACCCAGATGACGATTAGCACCATGATCCCTATAGCCGAAATCACGATATATTGAATGATTGATGCCTTTCCCACCAGCTTATCCTCATTAATTAAGGCAACGAACTTCCAACCCAAGCTTTTGATCGGGAGAGACTGGTACAAGTAATTGACGCCGTTCATTTGAAAATCGACGACTTTGTGATCCTGATTCGTTCTGGACTGGGCGTATATTTGTTCAAATTCGGGATTATTAGTCGATGAGCCAATGAGATCGCCGCTCTCGTTCATAATATAGAGCTCCGCTTTATCCGCCAAATCCGCCGAGCGTAATATTTCCTGTATCCATTCCGTATCCAATAACATAACACCTATGTAAATTTCCTGCAGGTACCGGTTTGGAAGAATGGATTTCACCTTCCTAAAAGCCAGTACGCCCTTATCTTTTAAAAACGGCGGGGAAATCTGCAGCTTATTGCTTAGTCTGTTCTTATTTTGCATCTCTTTCAAATACGCCACCATAGGTTGCATAAGCAATTCGCCGGTAGACACTAAGCGAAAATCTTTGGTACTTATCATGCCGATGGAGTTCAAGGCAGGTTCCAGTGTCAAGTACGAGTTTAAGTTTCTCAGCAAAATATCGGATTCCTGCCATGATTTATTCTCGAGCATGATGGTCTGAACGTTCCGGTTAAAGAAAATCGATTTTGAAAGCTGATCCATTCGGTAAAAATATTCGTCGAACCGATTGTTTGTTTGCGTCACGAAAATATTAATATTATCGAGCGCGTTCTTTTTCATAATATTAATATAAGAAAAATAGCCCACTGTCCCTAGAAGGAGAATGGGCAAAACGGCAATACAAATATTGGTGAGGATCATGCGAAAGCTTAATCTATACTTCCTTGTATAGGATACCAGTTCTTTAAACATGAGATCCTCCGAGACACATGATGGTAGCAACAATTTCTCAGCAGTTCGGACAAGGGCTAAGGCTAACAACTCTATAGTGTCACAATATCATCGGTTCGTCTATGTGTTTTACTGTAATTTCGGATGTGCTTTTATGTGTTTTTATTGTGCGAACCCGCAAGCCTTCAACCAGTTGATGGCCATTAGCAAATTCCCTGTCGAATTCATGTGAACTTGGTCCACGGTTAGCGTTTTCCCGCGCTGCTCCCTTAAGTATGCTGTAAATGACTGATACTGAGGCACGAGAATGGCTTCGAATTCCGCTGCGACTTCTCTTATTATTCGATTATAGGGAAGGAGACGTTCATTCTTCCCGTCATTCGAATCTTCGGATAGGATCGTCGTTTCCATTACTATCAAGGACGAGCCCGTTTTGCTTTTCGTTTCAACCAATAATTCCCGGTAGGTATCCCTGAAATCATCGCAGCTGACGTTTTTCCATTCATCGTTTATGCCGATAGATATGGACAGCCAGTCCGGCTGTAACTCGATTACATCTTCATTCCAGCGTGCCTTTAGATCCAATATCGTTTCACCGCTTATCCCTCGGTTCTCCACCTGCAATGAGATCTCCGGACGTACGATCGATAAGTAATCCCGCACGACGCGTACATATCCGCCTCCAATATTCTCAGGATCATCCTTCCTGCCGCAATCGGTAATGCTATCGCCAATAAATACGATCTTCTGTCCTTCGTGCAGCAACATGTACCATCATCCCCTTATTTATTCAATAAATTGTAAATGAATTGGGCAGCTTCCGCCCGCGTCGCCTTGCTATTAGGCGCAAACAAGTTACTTCCTCTTCCACGCACCAAATTCGCTTCTTTGGCAGCGGCAATGTAAGGTAGTGCCCATCCCGGGATATCATGTGCATCGGCGTAGCTGACTGTCGCCCCCGGGTTCGGCTGAATGCCGGCCGCACGCACGATCATCGTGACCATTTCTGCTCGGCTGATGAATTTGTCCGGGGCAAACTGATTTGCGCTTATCCCTGAAGCGATCCCGGCTTTGACTGCTGCCTCAACGCTATCCGCATACCATGCATCCGTTTTTACATCGATGAACGTATTCATCGCGCCGCCGGTTTCCAGGTCTAAAGCATTCGCCAATAAAGTTACGAATTCTGCTCTCGTCGTGTTTCCTTCAGGGTTAAATCTCGATTCGTCCACGCCATTGACAATATGCTTCGCTGCCAATATTTGAAGCACTCGCTTCGCCCAATAGCCTTCCTTCACATCGCTGAAAGTCTTGTTATACTCCATTACCGAATACACGCTTAGATGCTGCAGCGTTACCTTCACTTGATTCTTGACCTCATCGATTTCACCGCCGACATATTCCCACTGCTTCTTCGTCTTATCGTAATAGTAAATACCGAGAAGCTTCTGATCGACTTGACCGGAATCATAAGGCAGAGATAGCGTAATGCCGCCTGAGACGATACCGATTTCGATTTCACGATTGTCGGCAGTCTTGAGTTTTACTTCGAAATCATAGACTTTACCCGCGATTTTCACCGCAGCTTTGCTGCCGCTGACCGGCGCGTTTAATATAGCTGAATCGATAGTAGGGCTCAAGGTCACTTCAATCAAAGAACCCGCGGCAATGCCTGATTGTTCTTTGAGATTATCCAGCGTCTCTCGGCTTAAAGTAATCGACACTTTGCCAAAGTGCACTTGAAGCGGATAATTCCCGACTTCCGATAAGAGGATGACAGCTTTCGATTGGCCTTCATCCAACTTCACTTCAGCCGCCCCATCCTTAATCTCTACCTTGGAGCGATCGTTGCCCACTTGGCTTCCAGGACTTCCGCTGCCTGCTCCGGCCACTTCCTCGCCCAAAGCAACGATAGCTACTTCGTTAGAATGACCGCTTTCGCCATATGCATCGTAGGCTTCCGCAATCAAGTAATAGGTCGTTCCCTTGGTCAGTCCAGATACAGTATGATGGGTTACGCTTCCCGCATCAATCTTGCTCGAATACACTCCGCTGGCTGTACCGTACTTAATGTTATAACCTGTTGCTCCGGCTACCGCTCCCCAACTTAATCGCGCCTCTCCCTTTCCGGCTATCGCGCTAATCGTTGGAGTTTCAAATATCTGTTTGCCAAGAGCGGGCATCGCCATTACCCGAGTTGATGAAGCTTCCGTCGCTATAATTGGCAAGTACAGAGATCCCCAATGCGGAACCGTCTTTAACAGAAATTCCTTCCGGGATGATTTCGCCCCAAGGAATGCTCAATTCGTAACTAGTAGACTTCGTCGCATCGTCTCTGGAAATCTCCATTTCGCCTGCGGAAAACTCACCTGCAGCTTTACCGGCAATGGCGTTGTAACGATACCCGACAGCCTGGCCTTCATCGGTTAATCCGAATGCGAATTCAGTGTATCCTTTGCTTCCCGGAACAGTTCCTCTATCGGGATCAATGGCGATCTGAATGCTTGAGCCTTTCCACAAATCGGCCGCATTCGAGATCGGCAAACGGTGTACGTCTTCTATAACCTTCATTGCGATATACAAATTGTCGTCATCCCATCGGGTATGCCCTAAAGCATTTAACCTTTGCGGAGTCCATTGATCAGCGAAAGTGCTTTCAATACTTTTCACCTGGGCTCTCTGATTCATGACAAACTCGGGTGAACCCCATTCTTGGATTGAACCGTCAATCGTCGGCCGAGATTGTGTGAACAAGCTGCGCAGGGCGGTTACTTGTTTGTTTACTTTAATCCGTTTCGACTCGGTAACACTCCCCGTCATATCGTAAACCTTGTATTGCAGAGTATGCTCTCCATTGCTTAAGCCTTTTACGGTATATGCATATGGCGATGCCGTCATTACTTGCAACAAACTATCATCCACATACAGCTCTACTTTTTGAATGGGTTGTATTCCCGCGATATAAGGCATAGTCTGTAAATCGGCAACATTTAATTGATAACCATCGCGAAAAGTTGCAAAATCAACAATCTTCGGTTGCTCAGTTTCCGGGACAGTCGGTCCGGTTGTTAGATGGACAGCCTCTGAAGCAGCCCCTACATTTCCGCTCCGATCTTCCGCTTCTAACTTGTAATAATACGTCGTGTTTGGCTTTGCTTCTTCTCTGTCAATAAAAGATGTCGTAGCGGATTCTCCCACCATATTGGAATAAGCTGGCGTAAACGCCGCGTCCTCGCTTCTATAGATGTTATAGTGCAGGATCCCGTTCCCTTGATCTTCTCCCGCCGACCAGGATAACTCCGCATAACCGTCAAGCGTCGCGGTAACTTGATTTACTGTCGAAGGAATCGACTCATCAATCGGCAGAACTTGTGTATTGCCGTCAAACCCTGTACCCTGTTGCCATGATGCAAGACTCGTATATGTTGTCCCATGGTAAATCGAGCTAAAGGCAAGCGATTCATTAGCGACATCATTATGATCAATAACATCAAAGTTCGTATTTTGAGCAATATCGAAAATATTGAAGTTCGTTATTTCTCTTGCAATTGCAATATGATTATCATGAATCTTATTTCCCGTCCACGTTCCATGGGGATTAGAAGCGCTGTTGATCGCGGCCGTATTGTCTACGTCTACGATGATCATATTATTGGCGACATCCAGATCATGCTCTCCTGATGAGAGATCGGGTCTTCCCGTAAAATTACCGAGTGCGATTTGACCGTTCCCGTTCGATTGCTGCCCTTGATTGCCTCTGACTTTGTTATTCCATATTTTTGTGCCGTAATTACTCATTGTCGTTATTCCGTTGCCTTTGTTATCGTGCGCATAATTATACTGAACGGTGATATTGTCACAGTACCAATCCACGTTAACCCCTGATCCGTCATAACCCGATCCCGCGTCCTTCATGTTATATACTTCATTAAATTTAATAACGGAATCCCGAGAGGCGATGATCCATAAGCCTCCAGGCCCCCAAGTATCTATGCCGAGACCTCCGTCATGAACAACATTTCTTTCTATAACGGAATGATGAGCATTTTGCAGAACGATTCCTTGACTGGCAGTATGATGCACGTAATTTCCGCTGATTTTAAACCTTCCAAAAAGCATCTGAGAGCGCAAATCCTCGTTTTTCGCGGTATCCCATCCAGCAGTGGTTATTCCATACCACCCCACATTATGGACCTCATTGTCGATAATCGAAACATCAGTTGCAACCTCTTTGATGTCGGTTCCCGGAATCAATGCCGAAATCATAATTCCATTGCTATTACTGTTGTAATTAGCACTGTATACGTCATTCTCTTCAATTCGAAGATTTTCGTACCGCTGCGCATTATCATAAATAACGTTAATTCCTGCTGTAATATTGCTCCACGATAATGTTGAAGATGTTAGGATGCTAACGGCTAATCCCTTAATCGTCCAGTGGCTTAAATTATGTCCAGTGACAACACTTCCACCGCTCGGGGCATTCCACGAGATGACAGGCTTAGCGCCTGAACCATAAGAAGAAACAGTAATCGGATTTTCCTTCGAGCCGGAGCCCTTCAAAACAAGCGGTTCATTCCATGCGTCGCCGGATTTCAAGAGAATGGAATCCCCTGAACTGAAAGTCGAAATATTGATTTTATTAAGCGTTTTCCATGCTCGTTCAGGGCTTAAGCCATCGTTGGCATCATCGCCGGTGCTGGAACTGACATAGTAAGCTGTATGACCATCCGAATTAACTGGCGCTAATACCTTTTGTACCTCGATATTATCGAAGACCGCAGTGGCCTGCGACATATTCAAAGCAATCTTTCCGGTTGCAAGAGTTGTGTCTAAAGCGGACAGAAGTTTAACGCCGTTAATATAAAATTCGATATCTTTACCCGCTGCGACGCCTTTGAATGTGTAGGATTTTCCATTTTTCATACTGAAAGCCGCTTCTGATAGCGCTGTCGCTACACCGTCCAATACTTTGACAATCTGGATTTTCCCAGCTTCGATATACTGTAGATCGTATCTGTTATGAATATCCTGATACCTCAGGCTTAGGCCAACCGTTCCATCCTCGCTGATGGCTGTCGGCATAACTTGAGCTTGTACGGAATAATCAGCCCAAGCGCTATTGCCTGTATGGGAAATACCGCCGCTGGTATCCGTCTGCGAATAAACTCGATTAACGGACAGATCAGTCACGGCAACATGATCGAATTGCGCCGATGTGGCCCATGAGGCGATCGCTACCTTACCGGATGAGAAATAACCGGTATCGTCCGTAGTCTCTATAACCAGATCACCATCTCTATATACACGGATTTGATTCCCTATGACATCGATTTTCATATGCACAAACCTTGAGACATCAAGAGAAGGACCATCATATGCCTTCAACCACTCTTGAGCGCTGCCGTTCTGTTTCATCAACCTGATATACGATTCACTCATGTACAAATAGTAAAAGTGTTGATTATCCTGATGCCGAAACTCCAGCATCGCTCCCGCGCCGCTGATTAGCTTCACATCCGCTTCAAAGGAATAATCCGTCCAAGCATCGCTCCCTGCAAGTAGCTCTGCTCCCCCGTTACTGGAACTCTGTTGATAGACATTAGACGATTCGCCTTGTACGCTGGACCACTCACCCCCATTATTAGTCCACCCTACAGCACTTCCATTCTCGAATTCATCAGAAAATAAAATTCCTCCCGGACTATCGACTGTAGCCCAGGTTCCGCTTTCAGGAGTCCAGGCCGTAGCATGATTATCTTCAAAATTGTCAAAGAAAATCGAGCTTTCATCTGCTTGGGCATATGAAATATTCGTTCCCGTTGGCCAGCTCGTCGTCAACAGCATAACAATCATCACAACTAGGAAAACTCGATTCCGGATCACTTTTTTCACTTTAATAACCCCCCTTGTGATTGGATACCCCTCATAACATCATTATCCTATCACCCCGTCAGCTCCATTAACATGTACTTATCATTGGAACTGTTATGTGTTTTAGTGGCATTTTTGCTTCAACTTTTGAAGAAGCTAATGACTCCACTGACCTTTAGCTTAATAAAAATAGGGAGCAGCTGCCGCGTGAACTGCACCCCGTCAAGTAGACAGTGTAAATAATAAACGGCAGCCGATCGTATGACCGGCTGCCGTCAGTTGTTTATTGAACTCCCTCAGTACGATTCAGTTTTCTCATGAATGCTCGCTATTCACAGGATTTCAAGCTTTTTTCTATCAGCTGAGGAACTTTCAAGATTAACAACAACTGTATATCAGTGTATAATTATTCATTTCTCATTAATACTGAAATTTTATTCTCATTAATTCTTAATTATTTCTCAAAATTTATGACACCACACAACTGACAAAGCAACCTCTTAAACCTTATATGCCTTCATCGCTTTACGCAGTTCCTTAAAGGACGGGCGTTTGCCGTACATCAGGACACCAGCGCGGTAGATACGGGCGGATATCCAGCCTGCAACATAGATCGTGACGAGCAGGATAATAATCGATGCCCATACTTGCCACAGCGGCGGATCGGACAGACCCAGACGAACGACCATCGCATATGGCGAGAACAGCGGGATGAACGAAGATACTTTAATCAGCATCGAATCCGGATTGGACAAGCCGCCGAACATGCAGATGTAGAAACCGGCCAGCGAGAGCATCGTAATCGGAAGCACCGCTTGACCGAGATCCTCGGTACGGCTGACGATCGATCCAACCGCCGCGAACAGCGTCGCGAACAAGAAGTAACCGGCCAGATAGAAGATCAGTGCGTATATGAGCACGAACGGATCGATATCGCTAAACCGGATGTTCAGCTCCGCCAGCGGCTCCGCATTATGCGGCAGCGTCATGTTGATGACAATGACTGCTACATAAGCGACGATTTGAGTCAGACCTACGATGAACATGCCAAAGATTTTGCCAAACATACTCTTGAGCGGCGAGACACTCGTGATTAGAATCTCCATCACGCGGGAGCTTTTCTCTGCCGTAATTTCACTTGCGATCAGCTGGCCCGTAATCATAATGGCCATGAACAGTAGAATAATGATGACATAGACCAAGCCCATATCCATGGCCTGCTGGGATGGCGTCTTGCCTTGGCCGATCGAGCCGGCGCCTTCGGATGTCGTAATCTGAACGGCATCGATGTCCACCGGCGACATCAACAGCTTGGTTTGTTCCGCACTCAGACCCGCATCCTGCAGAACACCCTTCGACTTAACGGCAGCCAACCCAGTTTGTAAGGATTGCGTCACACTGCCTTCCATTAGCTTCTCAGACTTGTAGATCACATCCGGGAATCCGACTTCGGCATTGGCTTTGAATTCGATATACCCGTCAATCTTGCCGTTAACGATCGCCTTCTTGAGCTCCTTCTCGTTGCTGTCAGCCGATCCCGTATCCGCGAATGGCACGAGCTTCAGCTCCGCCTTCTCTTGCGTACTATAATGTTCATTCAGCATAGCCGCAATATGAACGCCGTTAAACATCGTCGAGCTCGTCAGGTCTTCCTTGGTCTCCACATAACCGATCGAGGTCGGTTCGTCCTCACCGCTGCTGAACTGCGAAATAATATACGGAAGATTAATACCGATACTAATGATGACTGCAATAATTAAGGTCGTAATGAGAAATGCTTTCCCTCTGAATTTGTTGCGGATCGTAAAACCGACGACTGTCCAAAAATTATTATTCATGGCTCTCACCTACCGTTTTAATAAAGATTTCATTGAGCGTTGGCTCCAAGACTTCGAAGTGTTGAATATCCGTCTGCGACATGGCCAGCTCCAGGATCGGCCGACCGGCTTCCTCGCGGTCGATGAACAGCTCATAGCCGTTCTCATGCCGAATGACCTTCGTTACGCCTTGGATGGACTCCAGTCCGGACACATCCCCACCCGTGCCAAGCATAACGCGTTCGCGTGGAAACTGCTTCTTGATCGCCTTCAAATTACCCTGCAGGACCGGGTTCGATTTGTGCAGAATCGTGATATTGCGGCACAGCTCCTCGACATGCTCCATCCGGTGTGTTGAGAACAAGATGCTTGTACCTCCGTCACGCAGCTCCTTCACCGTTGATTTCAAAAGCTCCACATTAACGGGGTCGAGCCCGCTGAAGGCTTCGTCCATAATGATGATCTTCGGTTCATGAATGACGGATGCGATGAATTGAATCTTCTGTTGATTCCCTTTGGACAGCTCTTCGACCTTCTTATTGTAATACTCCGGCACGCCGAACCGGTCCAGCCAGCGCTTCAGGCTGCGGTCGGAATCTTTGCGAGACATGCCGCGAAGCTGAGCCAAGTAGTTGATCTGATCACTGACCTTGACCTTCGGATACAGCCCGCGTTCCTCCGGAAGGTAACCAAGCCCCCTCAGCTGCTCGACGGTGTACGGCTTGCCGTGATAGGTAATCGTGCCGCCGTCGGGATAGATCAGACCCAGAACCATACGCATCGTTGTTGTTTTGCCTGCACCGTTGCCGCCCAGCAGTCCGTAGATTTCACCTTCTCCTACCTCGAAGCTAATGCCGTTCACTGCTGTCTTATCGCCATACTGCTTGAAAATTTTCTCTACCTTTAATGGATTCATGGTAAACATTCCTTCTCTCTATTTAAGATCGAATTCGCAATCTTTCCTGCTCGATAAGTGCGGTCAGAATATCGTCAAGCTCCAGCTTCTGTTTGCCCGTTATGTGTACACCGGACGCCGTGCACCATCTCTCTGCTTCTAGGGCTTCACTTGTGATCACTTTATACATGCTGCCGCCGTTCGGCTCCGCACTTCGATATCCAGGCATAGCCTTCCAATTCACGGCGCCTTCGCCTGTGTCGATGTAGAAGGAATACCATGATTCGAGAAGCGCATCCTTCTCATACATGCCCAGCACCCGGCCGTGGACGATAAAGACGATGTAGTCTGCCAGCCGTTTCACCTCATCGATAATATGCGAGGCCATCAGCACCGTTCGGTCGCCGCGCTCCATGTAACGATGGATGGCGTCGATCATCGTTTTCCATGCGATCGGATCGAGTCCGGAAGACGGCTCATCGAGCAGCAGCAGATCCGGGTTATGAGCCATCGCAATCGCAAGATCGAACTTGCGGCGCATCCCTTTGGACATCCGTCCTAGCTTCAATGAAGTATCGACCTCAAAGCGTCGCAGCAGCTCTTGATAGCGATTAAGATCCCAGCTGGGATACCACTGGCTGATGAACGCTGCCTTCTGGTCCGCCCGCAAGCTGTCTTCGACATCAATCGCTTGCTCCGGTACATAACCAATACGCTGCTTCATCATTGTGTCATCGCCGCTGCCGACTCGCTCCCCGAACAGTTCAATTTCACCCGCATCCGGTTTCGCCAGATCAAGCATCAAGCGGAATAAGGAACTCTTACCTGATCCGTTCGGACCGACAATCGCGGTCACGTAGCCTTGAGGAATTTGCAGATCAATTGGCCCTAGCTGAAAATGCTTTCGTTTCTGCAGCACGCCTCGTACTTCTATAACCATGGGCTCCATATCTCTCTAAGCTCCTCCCCCTGGATTGCTGCTTGCAGCTCGTTTCCGCTGCAGTACATCCCGCAAGATTTCCATCATTTCGTCATCCGAGCATTGCACGCGCAGCCCGGCATCAACCGCCGATTCAAGCGCCTCGATAACGGCGCTGCGGCGATGAAGGTCTCTCATTGCATCCCCCACCTTCGCCACGAATGTTCCGGTTCCCTGACGTGTTCGGAGCAAACCCTCATTCTCCAAATCCTGGTATACCCGTCGGATTGTAATGACACTGCACTTGACGGATTGGGCCAGCTCTCGGATCGACGGGAGAAGCGTTCCCTCTGCCAGCTGTCCGCTCACGATCAGTGCACGGAGTTGAACCTCGATTTGATGGTATAACGGCTCTGCGCTTTGCTCATTAATCTGTATTGGTATCCACACCGTGCACGTACACCTTCTTCGCTCTTGACATCTAACTGTCTTAATCCGATCAGTGCCTTCCGCTGCTGCTAATCAATTCATCAAGGTTCGTGTTTCCAGCCTCTTCCGAATTATATGGCCGGAGGCTAGCATCGTGGCAGCGCCGATCAACACCATAACAATCGCCCCGATCGGATTATTGTTCTGTGCCAACCCCAACGATTCTCGAACCGGCTGGAAGTCGCCCCACCAGCATGCCAGAATAATGAGAATGTATACGACAATGAAACAGAAGCAAATAATTAAGTATACTTTTCCGTTATAGGCTTGTTCGAAATACATGTAAGCAGAACTCATTGTCCACGAATAACCGAACCAAAAACCTGCAAAAAGGATATATTGACCTAGATTCAAGGTTTCACGCAAATCACTCACGAGAACGTATTGGAGTATAAAATAGAAGGCTCCTACGACCAATAATGTCGTAACCAATTGAATCATCCGGGCAATTACGATAGTTACAAGTCCAATCGGCAGCGTCCGCCAGTAGGCAATCTTGCGTGTGTAGGGATCATTCTGCCAATAACGGAACATGACCCGGTTCATAATAAACCCCATGTTCGGCAGAATTGTCAGATATAGAAAATCAACGAGCCACATCCAAGCTTGCTTCGGATCATTCCGCTCCGCGAAAAACTCCGAGAATATCGGTGACGAGACAATTGCTATGTACGCGAAGAATACGATTGATAGAATTATGCCTACCCACGAATGGCGTATCTCATGCTGGTACAGCCGCCAAGCCCCCTGCCAGCTCGTCATTTCTTGTTCCTCCCCAGTCATCATACTGTGTATATCTTTATATACAGTATAATCACACGATTAACTAAGTGTCAACCAACATTTCATAAATATTGTATAAAAAAGAATTAGACAGCTCCGTCCATAACGGCGAGGCTCGTTAATTCCTAAAGACGAAAAAAGTCCCTCACGCTCATTAACGTGAAGGACTTCATGGATGTTATCCATTAACATCGGTTTCAAAAACGCAGCGCCTTGCGTTCCTGCAGCTCCTGCTGGATCATCTTAAACAGCATCCGGTAGCCGGTTTCCATCGAACCGGAACCATTCACAATCAAGTCTGCGTACCATTTGGTCGGTTCCACGAACTCATCATGACGGTACCTGACAAAGTCGAGGTATTCCGTCACGATCTCCTCGTAATTGTAGCCCTGCTGCGAGAACCGTTGAATACGCCGGGCCAGTCTCTCATCCGATTGACATTCCACATACAGCTTTAAGTCCGTCCATTCTCTTAGCATCGCAAAGTGAAGCACCAAGAAGCCTTCGATAATAACGACCTCTGTCTCCCCATCATTGGCAATGCGTGTCAGGTCAGCTATGATTCGGGTCAGATCGACTGCAGCCGGATGATTGAAATCCTCGTATTCTTTGCCCGAGATCGGAGCAACGCCCTTCGGGCGATTTCGCACGTAATAACGATCCGTATGAAGGACCCTGACATTGAACATATGAAGATCAGCTTCCAGACGGTCCGTCAGCGTCGTCTTGCCGCTGCCAGTGCCGCCCCCAATGCCAATTACAAGCGGATTACGAATGCGATGATTCATGAACAAGACAACCTTCTCTCATAATAATGATCAGATTGGCGACATGTAGCGCCCATACTGCTTATCGAGCTCATGGAACGTATTTCCGCTCTGTGACAAGAACGATACATTCTCTCCCTCCGCGCCCATCCATTTGACCCCAATTAACAATCCATCAGCGGTCTTCGCCGCGAATAGAAAGCTGAACATCTCTGGCGATACTAAGCCCCCATCATCAACCCGCCAGGTTGAATTCTCGTCATACTTGGCTGGATAGTCTTGGAATACGAGTCCCTTCTCGGTCTTTATCGCTAAGCTTGCCAGCATTTCGTCACCTTGACGCTCGAATTGAACCAGATAGATCGGCTGCCCCTCGCCAATTACCGCTACCTGCCATACATTCTGGACGTCGCGATTTTTGCTCTTTTTCATTTCCTCTTTCACGGAATCGTCTACTGGGACCTGATCTTCTCTGCTGTCCGTAACCGGAAGAAGTGCCTTCTGGTTTAATTCAGCCCCACTAATGAGGAAATACGTCTCGTTCGGCTTAGCTGTCCCATCTTGAACCTCAAATAATTCTCCAGCTTGATTATCGAAATTTTGCGCAGTTTGCCGGCCATTGTCATTCTCTCCAGCCTCCTGACTGCTTACGTACCGGACGGTAACTACTTGTCCCGAATTACCGATCGCCGTATGCATCGATTCCAGCTGGCCGCGGTCACTCTCCTCAACTGAAGCCAGAATTCGTTTACCGGTTTGATCAGCAAATCCGAATGTTCCGCTTTGAATTACGGTCATGTCCAACAGCTGGTTTGCCCCGGACTCTAAGCCGTTATTTGCCTGCGGCTCGTCATCAGGCGTTGATTCAGTCGTATTCGAAATAGAATCTTGCGCTTGTTGCTCATTGTTCGTCCCTGAAGAGGGATCTTTCTTTGTATTGTCTTTGGAGCAGCCGCCTATAAGAGCCGCAACCACCGTAATCAACAATAATAGGATCCAACCTTTACGCATTGATGATCCCTCCACTATGCTATTTTATTATGATTTATGAAGGGATGATCCTTCCTCTAACCGCATGCACCTATTGGACGGATAGGACAACTACTTATTTCTTCAACATTATTCACGATACATAATCGATTAAATAAGCAGCTAAGAGCTTCACGATGTGAATGATTACGGCCACGCCAGTGCTCCTATGGATGATTTAAGAATACCATATTTTGGACTGTTCATGCGAATGCAAAAGAGGCAGAACCGCAAGGTTCAGCCTCTTTGCTCATCTCTATTCTTCGGACACGACTAACTAACTGCTTGCACCCGCTGGATCCGGCGCTCCAGAATTGGGAAGCTCATCGTCTGCGTGCTCCCGTTTATACCAAGCTTTGAAGACATACAACAGAATCCCCCCATACATCACTTCTTGAACCAGCTTCATCACGATTCCGCCTGTCTGTTGGTCCTCGACCGGCTTCATCAGACTGAAGAAAGATGGACCATTGAAGCTCGCAAGAAGAGCACTTGGATCTCCCGATACACAATAGCCCATGGCTTGCGCCCATATCTGAGGATCACTGTAGGTTGCATACAAAGGCGCACCAGCAAAGATTATGAGCGCACAGGCCGGCGTTAGCAGCAGTCCGTTAGCGAAGATGTATGCCATCTTCTTCACATCGGCCAGACGGCTCCATTCCGGTACCGGCACAACGATTTGCCACCACATCATGAACGAAGAGAGGAGCAGAGCGGCATAGTAAACCCGATGAATGGAGAAATGGGTCATCACGTAATCATGGACGACAGGCACATGATAAATCGAGAAGAGCATATTAAACAGCACCAGCGTCAGAATCGGATGCATAAAGATGCTCAGCCTGCTCCAGAATGAATGACCAAAAATCTTTCGCCATAGATAAGAGGGAATACCGTATAGAATCAGCGGCGGTACGATCAGATAGGACAGCGACATATTGGTCATATGAAAGGAGAACATCAAATGACCGAGCAGCTCAAGCGGCCCGCCTTGAGCGAAATAGTATAGTACCATCCCTAAGACGAACACACTCTTCTGCAGCCTCGTTACTTGAGGCTCGTCAGGAAAGTGCTTTTCCTTCCATGGGCCGATCAAGTAAAAGTACAGAATCACAAGCGCTGCCATAAAGAAGAAGAACAATGGGCTCCATAGCTCTTCAAAGCTGAAATATTCTAAACCAAGCATCATGGAACACCCCTTTCTTAACAATCAGAAAGTGTCGGTTTCCATACACTTCTCTGATATTTCTATTTGAAGAAAATTACTCTAGATGCCGTCATTTACAACAAAAGAGGGGGTCAACAAGGACCTCCCTCTCTTCAATTCGTGTTGCTTACCACCAAACCCAATACTCAGCCATAAGGACACATGTGAAAGCAACGAATACACCCGTTAGAATACCGACAATAGCGAACATATGACCGCGGTCCTTCATATGCATCCAGAACGCCATTTGGATAAACACTTGCAGCAAGGCCATACCGACCAGCACCAGGTACGTAAACGTTTCGTTTATTTCACCTGAGGCTACCGTTGCAAACGCGATAACGGTAAGCAGGATCGAGAAGATAAACGCAACAATGTGCTTCTTAGGACCTTCATGCTTGCGAGGTCTGCCATGCTCTTCTACAGTCGAATGTTGATTTGACATTCATTAGCCCACCTTTCCCATCAAATATACGACGGTGAAGATGAAAACCCACACGACGTCAATAAAGTGCCAGTACATACCGGCGACATAAATTTTCGGCGCTGTTACTGTATTAAGACCTTTTTTAAATACTTGAGCGATCAACAGCCCAATCCAGAGAACCCCGAACGCGACGTGCGCGCCGTGGAAACCGACGAGCGTGTAGAACGAAGAACTGAATGCGCTCGTTGTGAAGCCGTGGCCTTCATGCACATAGTGATAGAACTCATAAATTTCAAGTCCCAAGAAGCCTGCGCCAAGAATAACGGTCACGATTAGCCAATTAATCATGGCTTTCACTTTATTATTATGCATCGCTTGAATTGCGAATACACTTGTTAAGCTCGATGTCAGCAATATGAATGTCGCAGCAGCTACGAGCGGCAGCTGAAACAATTCTTGTGATGTTGGATTACCGTCACCCACTTGATGACGAAGGGCAAGAAACGCAGAGAACAGCGTTCCGAACAATACCGTTTCACCGCCAAGGAACAACCAGAAGGCAAGCACTTTATTACGGCCTTCAAGAGTTGCTTTCTCTGGCTCATGCGGCAATTGGCCGTCTACATGTGAATGTGCGCTCATGCTTTTACCCCCTTGTCATGCAGCTCATCCGGCTCGATATGGAAACCATGATCATCCTTGATCGAGCGAACAACCATACATCCGAACGTAATGGCTAGGCCAAGTCCGGCAACCAGGTATTGATGATACATCAAGCCAAAACCGTTAATGAACAAACCAATCGACATAATTAACGGAAGAATCGAAGGTGATGGCATATGAATCGGGCCAAGAGGCTCAGCTGGCGTCATGGCATTCTTGCCTTCCATCTTTTCTTTCCAGAATGCGTCATAACCACGTACCAGTGGTGTTTGTGCAAAGTTGTATTCTGGAGCTGGAGAAGGGATCGTCCATTCCAGTGTACGGCCATCTTCCCAAGGATCGTTGGAAGCATTCCGCGGCTTCATCGATGTAACCACAACGTTAATTAGGAATGCGATCGTACCGAGGCCCATAAGAATTGCGCCTACCGTACTGATCAAGTTCATGTTATTGAATCCGAGACCATCCAAATACGTATAGATACGACGCGGCATCCCCATCAAGCCCAGGAAATGCTGTACGAAGAACGTCAGATGGAACCCGATAAAGAATAACCAGAAGCAAATCTTACCAAGCGTTTCGTTCAGCACACGGCCGAACATCTTCGGCCACCAGTAGAACAGGCCTGCGAATATGCCGAGTACCAAGCCACCCACGATTACATAGTGGAAGTGAGCGACAACGAAGTACGAATCATGGTATTGAAAGTCTGCAGGTGCGGACGCGAGCATAACCCCGGTAACGCCACCCATAACGAACGTTGGTACGAAACCGACTGCGAACAGATTCGCTGACGTGAAGCGAATAGATCCGCCCCACATCGTAAACAACCAGTTAAAGATCTTGATACCGGTCGGTACCGCAATCAACATAGTCGCGATGGAGAATAGCGCGTTCGCAACCGGACCAAGTCCCGTTGTGAACATGTGATGCGCCCAAACCATGAAGCCCAGGAATCCGATCAGCACGGTTGCAAACACCATCGAGCTGTAACCGAATAGCCGTTTACGAGAGAATGTACTAATAACCTCAGAGATGACGCCGAATGCCGGCAAGATGAGAATATACACTTCAGGGTGTCCGAAGATCCAGAAGATATGCTCCCACAAAACGGTATTACCGCCGTTATCAGGATTAAAGAAATTGGCATCAAACAGTCGGTCGAACATCAATGCGACCAAACCTACAGTAAGAGCTGGGAAAGCGAAAAGAATCAATGCTGATGTAATGAAAATTGTCCAAGTAAACATCGGCATCCGCATGAAGCTCATGCCAGGAGCACGCATGTTAATAATGGTAGCCAGGAAGTTGATACCGCCGATTAATGTACCTATACCGGCGATCTGAAGGCCAATAACATAATAATCTACACCATGCCCTTCACTATACGTCGAACCTGCGAGCGGTACGTATGACGTCCAACCCGCATCAGGTGCCCCTCCTGCGAACCAACTGATGTTAAGGAGCACGCCTCCAAAGAAGAATGTCCAGAAGCCCAGTGAGTTCAAGAACGGGAAAGCAACGTCCCGCGCGCCGATTTGCAGTGGAATTACCGCATTCATCAATGCGAACAGCAATGGCATGGCAGCTAGGAAAATCATGGTCGTTCCGTGCATTGTTAGCAGCTCATTGTATGTATTCGCGCTAACAAAATCATTCAGTGGCTTCCATAGTTGAACCCTAATCAAGATGGCTTCAAGCCCGCCGATAAGGAAGAAGAAGCCTCCCGCAATCAAGTATAGAATGCCGATTTTTTTATGGTCAACAGTCGTCAGCCAGTCCATTAGGCCGCGATACCGTTTAACCTCGTGTGCATGACCCAAAGTAGGTACCTCCTTTATCTGCAAGTATTAATAATCAATCTTCAAATCGGCCAAATATTTCGAGATCGCTTTGACTTCTTCGTCGGAAAGCTCGATTTTACCCATTTTGTTACCTGGTTTTACTTTGTCCGGATCCTTGATCCACTTTTCCAGGTTCTCTTCAACGGTACCTTCATTCGCATATTGGGCATCGTCCGTATTAACCAGCATGCCGGCTACACTGCCGCGGCTGCCAATACCAGTTAAATTCGGAGCCCATCCTGTCCCGTCGCCAATCGCATGGCAGGACAAGCAGTTTGTCGTTAAAGTATCGGCAAGCTGTGCATCTGCCGGAAGAGCCACAGGAGCCTTCTGAGCAGCTACCCAACGATCGTATGAAGCGCGGTCTACGGACTTGACTTTAAAGTCCATCAAGGCATGGGAAGGTCCGCACAACTCGGCACACTTGCCTAGATAAACGCCTTCCTTAGGCGCTTTGAAATACATAGTGTTCACGTTACCGCCGGGATTCGTATCGATCTTACCCGCCAGTGAAGGAATCCAGAACGAATGCAGCACGTCGGCTGTCTTAGCTTCGATGGAGATGACAGCATCATTAGGGATAATTAATTCCTGCGCTGTTTTTACCCCTTCTTTCGGGTATTCGAATTCCCACCAATATTGGTGCGCGGTTACTTTTACTTGAATCGCGTTAGGATCTTTCGTGTAGTCCTCAGCGAGTCCGAATACAGACTTAATGGTTGGCACGCCAAGGATGACCAGCAAGATGATCGGAATGACCGTCCAAATGATCTCCAGCTTATGGTTGCCTTCCACCTGTACGGGGACCGACTTGTCGCCTGGACGACGTTTGAAACGAATAATTACATAGAGCGCGATTGCAAACACGACGATAACCACAAAAGCCATAATCGTGATGGACAGCTTCATTAACCCGAATTGTTCTTCGGCAACCGGTCCTTGCGGTCTGAGTGCCGACAGGTCAGCTCGTCCGCACCCTGACAGCAGCAACACCATTCCGGCAAGAAGCGGCATAAGCCGTTTTAGAACGTGCCACCGATTCATCATCAATCAACCCCACTTTTTACGTTTTCGCAACTGCCGTTAGACAAAAAAAAACGGCCGATATGCGTGAAATCTGAGATGTTTAGACAACTTCCGCAATCTAATCACTTTATTAAATATAAAGTTGAAGGTGCTATTTGTCAATGTTCCTAGAAGAGTTCACAAATTGTTCTCAAAGCTGTAAAACTGCCGTTTTTATTGGTTATCCCAGCCCCTAAACGGGTACTACAGGGCGCCATCTCTATCCTACATTGTTTACAAAAACCATGGTTCTTTATGTATCCAAATTCAATGCATATTTACGCACCCGCCGCCCATCCTATAGATAATCCAGAGGAAGGAGATACGGATCATGAACAAGTGGATAGCGAGCCGGGTCGGATTCCGATTTCTTGCTCTAGCCTTAATAGCTGCAGTGGGGCTCACAGGCTGCAATTACGAACGCCGCGTGCAGGACAGCACTTACGACTATGGTACTAAACAAAAAGGCGATCCCAAGATGCTTGGCGGCCGCATGTACGGAGCCGCAACGAGCAATCCACACCAGCATGCCAATCGCTGGATTGAGTACAGCACTCACCTCTCCACAGAAATATCGAATATAAACGGCATAGCCGCAGGTATGGTGTTCCTGACGGATAAGAATGCTTATGTAGGTATGACATTAGATTGGACGGCAACGGGTACGCAAAAGATTGGCGGCCGAAAATCCAGGGAGCAGAGTAATACAAGCGAAGGCGTGTATAATATTAATACCGGAAGTCCGTATTGGAACAACCAGCGGTTCGCCGGTCCATATAACTCCAACATGACTATCAATGACCACAATGATATCTCCAGTGAACTGAAGCAGACGATTGCGGTTCATATCCGCAGGCTTGCACCGGCGGTTCAAGAAGTACACATCTCGGCCAATATGGAATTTGTTAATCAAATCGTTCAGTACGCACAAGAAGCTCGACTGGGCCGTTCCCTCACACCATGGGTTGACTCGTTCAATATGCTTGTTAAGCATCAATTCGAAGGCGGCGATTATGTGCCTGAGCCATTAGATATCCAAAAAAGGCGCGGACGGGCACATGTAGAGAAAGGCGGCGGCTAGCCCCTTGTTATCACATAAGACTAAAGGACCGTTACCGGTATCTTTAGTCTTTCTTTATGGGAAGAAAAGGATGCATGGATTCTCATATTTAATTATCCAAAAAAATCTCTTCTATTAAATATGCGTTTTTTTTATTCATCCTCCAAGCAGCTGCATTCGCTTCACCGCCCTACTTAGATCATTACCCTTTGCAATCACATCCCTAACGAATCGCTGTAATATTAGCGCTCCATCGGCGCAGTCTGCAGCTGATCCAATGATATTGACCTGGGCGTACATGGGTAGGAAGTCTCTCATTATAAGTGCGGTATTAATTAGATGTGTCACACTCAGATACAAGGATTAAACAACAAGGGGACCTGGATAATTCCTCTGTGAAGGCCGGCTAAGTCCCCTTGTGCGTTCTGCGCTACATCCGATTCCTTACTTGCTCCAGCACAGTTTGCTTCATGGCTTCTCCCTGTTGCAGCAATCCTTTCCCTTGTATGCGGATGATCTTCACTGCCGCTTCGTTCTTCATCGCATTCAAATTGATTTCTACCGTAAGCCAGGCCGATTGCATCGCAGCCTCAAGCAAGATCGCTGATATTCCCCAATCGGATATCACGTTCCGGTTAACGGTCTGTGCCTCTTCCTCCAACACGAGCAGCAATTGATGACACAGCAGCATCAGCGATAGCGGAACGTCTGCTGCAGCTGCTGCAGCCTCTTCCAGAGCTAGTTTTCGATGCATCTGTTCTTCCTTCGTTTCCTTAGGCAGCGCCAGCACACTCATGAATCGGTCGAATGCTTCGATATCCCCGATCAGTACGGACTCGCTCTGCTCTATAGCCGCCGCCATATCATGGGCAATCACGCTCATCCGTTCACGAACCGTATCGAATTTCGACCCAGTCGACAAATTTGCGACCATGGCTCCCATCGATGCCCCAAGCCCTGCTGTGAGCGCGGCAGCGCTTCCTCCTCCCGGCGTCGGGGAGCTGGAGCTAGCGTCGAGGAGAAAAGAACGAATCGTCTGGTTATAGATGGTCATCAGTTCAACCTCCCCGCAGCTTCTTGCAGCTCCATGGCACGCATGACATTGTCAAATAAAATAACTGTTGTTAGCGTACCAACACCACCGGGTACAGGGCTTAACGCATGTACAACAGCTGCTGTTTCCGGATCCACATCACCGATAATCCCGCTGCCGTCTGGTTTCTCATTAATACCCGCATCCACGATAACCAGCTTCGGATGAACCATAGCTGGCGTAATCAGATTGGCTTTGCCAGCAGCTGCAATAACAATATCCGCTTGCCGGATATGCGCGCCAAGATCCGGAGTATGCGAATGACAAATCGTCACGGTAGCATTCTCTCTCAACAGCATTTGAATGAGCGGACGACCTACCGTTTCCCCTCTCCCAATGACAACCACATGTTTACCCCGCAGTGAAAAATCATAATAACGCAGCAGCCGTATACAGGACTGCGGTGTTGCCGGATAAATGCCCGGCGAACCCGTCAGGCACGCCAGCTTATTGGTCGACGCGATGCCATCGACGTCCTTAAGCGGATCGATGGCTTCCGCCAATTGATCCAGACGGATTCCCGCCGGAAGCGGCAGCTCCAACATAATACCGTGCACATCCGCATTCTCGTTCAACGATATAATTGTACCTAGCAGCTGCTCTTCCGGCACATCCGGGGGAAATGTATGCAGCTCGAACTTCACATCCAGCTTATCCGCTAGCCGGCGCTTCGCTTGGGCATAATACAAGGATGCAGGGTCTCCTTCCACGAGAATCGTCGCAATCGCCGGGTTGCGGCCCTGTGCTTTCCAACCATTTACCTTTGCCGCGATTTCGGCACCTGTTTCCTCTGCGAGCGGTTTTGCTTTTAACATGACAGCCATTGCCTTCGCCTCCCGTTCTCCTTGAATGAGAAAATAAGAAAACAAAAAAAGCATTCGACCGCAAGCTGCATCGCTGCACCTTGCCCTCGAATACTTTTGCCCAGGCGTACGGCTTGCTCCCTGACAGCCCACTATAGGCCTGCCGAGGCAGCAACATGCTGTCGATCCGATCTTCCGAAGCGTCCGGGTATCGGCCCTGCAGCATCCGCATGCTCCATCGTGGTAATCCACGTTTCGCCAGTTACATGCGGGAATATTTCGTTGCCATGATTATATCAAAGACAAGATTCAGATGCATCCACAACTTACTCTAATACCTTTCGTTCCTCGATACGTGGCATAAGGACTAGCGACATGATATATATGCTTCATCCCTTGACAAACAGATCAAATTAATTTATCTTTAATTTAAGACGTTTGATATTGAGATAATTATTATAGAATTATAGGATTGACATAATCGAAATCCGAGGAGGAATCATCATGACACAACCCCTAATTTATGGTCCAACTTTGCAGGCATCAGGCGCTTTTGACGGCGGAAAAATTACAGAACAGAAACCGATCGGCTTTCCCGGCGAAGGGTCGGTCATCAAGCGTGTCGGTCCGCTGTTCTACTGGGCTTGGGCACAATCGAAGGAAGAAGGCTATCTCCCGCTTCACCCTCACCAGGCTTTCGAAATTATGACTTATGTCGTTCAAGGCAAAGCCCAGCACGGGGATACGCTTGGAACAAAAAGCACCATCGGTGCCGGTGGTGCGCAGGTGATGCAGACCGGATCCGGCGTCAGCCATGAGGAGCGTTTCATCGGGCCGGATATGGAAGGATTCCAAATATGGTTCGAGCCGTCCATGAAGGAAGCGCTGAAGCGGCAGCCGACTTACAGCCAGTTCGAGCATGAGCAATTCCCTTCCGAGCAAGGCGACGGTTATGTAAGCAAGACCGTCCTCGGTGCCGGCTCCCCGGTTGAATTGGTCGCGGAAGCACAGATGTGGGATGTTATTATCGAACCCGGCAAGGCATTCCGCCGCTCGATTGCCGAAGGCAACACGCTCACGGCGTTAGCCATTCGCGGAAGCGGAACGATCGGATACGCGTCTGGTGATCGGGCGGCAGCCCGTTTCAACCATAAAGATTTTATCGTTCAGCAGGCTGATGCAGAGCTTGAGGTCATATTGACCGCGGGCGGCGAAGAGACCTTACGGATCATTCTGATCGAGGTGCCGAGCAGCGTCTCCTATCCGCTCCTTCGGAAGCGGTGAGCGACTCTCGTAAGCTAACAGAAAATGACATTAAGAAACAGACCGTCGCCGAGTTGGTGATGGTCTGTTTGTTTGGCTATATTCCAGGCCTACGATAGCTGCTCCGGTGACAGCATGTCAATAAATCGTGCAGCCGCCAGTGGAAGCGGCATGCCTCTACGGACCGCGATGCCTACGGTTCTAGGCGGTATCGGCTCTGCCGTCCGAAGCTCGAATAGCTGCCCTGCTTCGAGCTCGGCCGCAACGAACGAACGAATGACGAATGCCGCACCGAACCCCCGCCTTGCAAATTCGACAAGCAGGTCTACGCTCCCCAGCTCGATATCCGCCTCCACAGCTACGCCTTGGCTCGCCAGCCACTGCTCGAGAAATCGGCGTGTTCCGCTTCCCTGAGACAGCAGGAGCAGAGGAGCGGATCTGATCTCTATCCCTGTCAACGGCTTGTCCGTAAGCTCGCGATAGGCCTCGCCTACGACGAAAGTGTCTTGAACCGCAGTTAATGGCTTGATCTCAAGCATTGGGTCATCCACCGGCATAGGAACAATGATGCAATCGGTCAATCCATCCTTCAGCCGGCTGATAAGGTCGGGTGTCTTGCCGTGGGAGAGCCGGATGCGGACGCCGGGATACTGGGCCCGATAATCGTCGAGCTGCGCGAGCATGAGATGCTTCATGAGCGAATCGCTTGCCCCGACCCGAAGCTCTCCGGCTGCGAGCCGCTTCATGGCATCCATCTGCTGCTGGCCAGCGTCCAGCAGCGTTAACGAACGCTCCACATAGCCAAGCAGCGTCCTCCCCTCCGCTGTCAGCTCAACTCCTTTGGATAAACGATGAAATAATTTAAGCTGCAGCTCTTCTTCCAATTGCTTGATCGCATAGCTGACAGAGGGCTGTGTTATATACAGCTCCTGAGCCGCTTTAGTCAAATTGCCGGCCTTAGCCGTGTGCAGAAAAATACGGTACCATTCCAGATTAATCATGATATAGAACACCTCTATGGCATACTTCGTTAATTGGTATTTCTTTTATTGGTATGGCCCCTATTATAATCTATACAAACGAAGCCGTCCATTTGGATGACTGAAATGAGAGGATGATGATTAAATGTCCGTTCCATCCGTCCAACAGCCCGATTTTGAAGCCCGCTCCCCATGGTCCCGTTACAATGATCGCCAAGAAGCCGCTCTATCCCCCGCAATCAGCCCGATTCATGCAGAGATGACGATCCCCGGCAGCAAAAGTCTGACGAACCGCGCGCTCCTTAGTGCCGCTTTGGCTTCAGGAACCTCAGAGTTAACCGGCATTCTAAAGAGTGACGATTCCTATTGGTGCATAGACAGCTTACGCCGACTTGGCATTCCTATTACGGTTGAGGGAGAATGCGCGATCGTCGAAGGGGGTGGAGGGGCTTGGCCTATCCGGCATGGAGAATTGTATGTTGGTGCAGCAGGAACGGTCGCCCGATTCTTACCCGGAGCACTTGCTGCAAGCCATGGTGAATGGATCCTAAGAGGAAGCAAACGGATGAGTGAGCGGCCGATTGCGCCGCTTGTTCATGTCTTATCCTCGCTTGGAGCGAAGATCCGATATTTAGAACAACCCGAAGGACTGCCGATTTCCATACTGGGGAACGGACTTAGCGGAGGAACCATTCATATGCCTGGCGATCAATCCAGCCAGTTTTTGAGCGGACTGCTGCTGGCCGCTCCTTATGCGCATGAGCCTCTTACAGTTTACGTCAAAGGTCCCATCGTACAACGCGACTATGTAGAGATGACCCTAGCGACTATGAAGCAGTTTGGCGCAAGCTTCCATGTGTCAGGCGATGGACAGACGATTGCTATTCAGCCTGGACCATATAAGGCACAAGCCTTGTCGTTAGAACCGGATGTATCTACTTGCGGCTACTTCTGGGCACTGGCCGCACTAACGAATGGTTGTATCCGAATAAAAGATCTTCCGGCCGATACCCGGCAGCCGGACATAAAGCTCCTGCAGGCGCTCGAACGAATGGGCTGTACAACAACCGTAGAGAGCAATGCCGTAGAAGTTCGGGGGACGGGGCAGCTGAAGGGGGGATTTACGATGAGTATGAATGAGTGGTCGGATCAAACGCTGACAATGGCGGCATTAGCCGTGTTCGCCGACAGCCCGATCACATTGACCGATGCCGCACATATTCGACATCATGAATGCGATCGGATAGCAGCGATCTGCTTGGAGCTCGCGAAGCTGGGCATTCGGACAGATGAGCATCCGGACGGACTGACCGTTTATCCCGGTCAGCCTCGCCCTGCTCGGCTCAATCCTCATGATGATCACCGAATGGCCATGGCCCTCTCTCTGATCGGCGCTAAGACAGACGGTATCCGCATCGCCGACCCCGGCTGTGTCTCCAAGACATGTCCCGACTATTGGGAACGCTTGGATGCACTTGGAATCGGTGTACAGCTGCAGTAAACTATCGATTACAGAGCTTCCGGCTGCTCCTCCTTGGAGGAGCGCCGGTTTATTCGTTTAACTGCAATAGACAAGACAATGATCGTCAACAGTATCGAGACGATGCCAAAGACAAGCAGGGCAAGCATGTCGAAGCGAAGGACGCCATATTCACCCGTCGTCAGAATGGCACGTAATCCATCCACGGTATAGGTTATTGGCAGGAAGCTGTGAACAGCCTGCAGCCCTTCCGGTATTAACTCGACCGGGAAGGTTCCCGCTGTCGCGGTCAGCTGCAGGACGAGTATGATGATCGCAATAAAGCGCCCTACGTTATCCAGAACGGTCACGAGCAGCTGAATAATCGCCATGAATATTAAGCTGGTATAGAAAACGAACAGACCGAAGTCGATCGTATTCAAAGGGTCGACCCCCACAATACCGATCAAGACGAGACTCAGAATGATCACTTGAAATAAGGAAACGATCGCCAAAATCACATATTTGGAGAGAAACCACAACCAGCCAGAGCGAGGCGGGTTAGCCGTTTCACGCAGCGAAAACACAGTACTGAGCAAAAGCGCTCCTACATACAGACTGATCGAAATGAAGAAAGGCGCCATTCCGGTACCATAATTCGGCAATGTCGTGATCGGTTCTTCCTTAAGACGAACAGGGTTGGCCATCATCTCGTACAGAGGCTGCGACGCATGTAGATCATTCAATTGCTCCGCACCATCGGCTAACGCGCGGCTCAGCTTGCCGCTGCCATTCAAGAGCTTACTCTCGCCGGCCGCCAGCTTGTCCAAGCCGCTGATTAATGTATCCCACCCTTGACGCAATTGATGGACGCCGCTCTTCAGTGAAGCCGCCCCTGTGCTGATCTCGGAGGCACCTGAGGAGAGCTTCTTCAAATTGGTATCGACCTGCTTCATGCCCGCTTCCAGCTTCCCGAAATTGCCGGTCAATTCCTCCAAACCCTTATTCAGTTTATCGAGCGAAGCCGTTAGCTGCGTAAGACCCCCGGATACCTGTGCGCCGGCTGCGGTTATAGCCTCATAATCCTTATCCTCGGCCAGCTCAGGGTGGTCGCTGGTGAACTGCTTCATCAGGGCATTCATCCCCTCCGAGCCGGATGAAATTTGCTTCAGCCCTAGTGCAAGCTGATCTCCGCCGTTACGAGCGGCAGTCAACCCCTTATCGAAGGTGGTCATGCCGGCAGTTACTTGCGATACGCCTCCCTTTAACTGGGATGCTCCGCTCGCTAATTGTTCAGCAGCACGCTGGAGCGAGGCTGCCCCTTCATCCAATTGCTTCAGCGAGGATCGTTTATTCTTCATCTCGCTTTGCATAGTCGCGGTACCCGAAGCAAGCTCTTGAATCCCCTTATGGAGATCCGCCGAGCCCTTGCTCGCCTCCTGCATGCCGTCCTTCAATTGTTCCAGATTATCGAATATCGCTTCGGTGTAGCTGCGCGTTAATTTCTCCGAGAGCTTCTCACGAATTTTCTCAACGCCCGACTCCCCGATTTTCGCTACGGTGAAATTGAGCCCTTCATTCGACTTCACGACTAGCTCGAGCGGTGTCGGCTGATTTGCAGTTAATGTTGTTGCACGCGTGGAGAAGTCCTTGGGGATCATGATGCCAAAATAATAATTGTTGTTCAGCAGTCCCCGCTCCGCTTCCTCCCGCCCGACAAAGTGCCAATCGAATGAATGGTCTTTCTTAAATTCCTCCACCAGATCATTACCGATCGCATACCTGGTCCCTTCATACATAGTGGGCTGGTCCTCATTAACGACAGCAACCGGTATTTTCTCAAGATGACCGTAGGGGTCCCAGAAAGCCCATAAATACGTCCCGCTGTAGAGAGCCGGAACCAGCATGATGCCAAGCAGTGCAACTATCGTCTTAGGCGTGCGAATAATGGCCCTCCACTCCGAAGCCAGCCATGACAAACCTTTCATAAAACCTCTCCTCCAGACAACTGGGAATGATTGCAAACCCGCAGCGTTATTATGGAGTTTATCACCTATTCCTATACACCGAGATACCATGTGGGCGGATCAATAACAGAACAAAACTGGGGATATCTTCTCATAATGAAACCGGGTCCCGGGCATCCTAACGCTTACTAATAGCAGAGAAAAGAGATGGGGGATATTTCATGCTGGGTTGGGCAATCGCGATTACACTCCTTTTATTAGCTGGCATAGGGTACAAGCTGTCAGGGCTGGTCATTCATATTCGCACTTACAAAGATGATGATATTTACAAATTCGAGTCGCATGCGGGTACGCTTATTCAAAAAGACATTGATCGGCTTCCTCACGAAGAGGTCACGATCCAATCGTCATACGGCTATAAGCTGCGCGGATGGTTCTTTCCAGCCATGCAGGATCAAGGGAAAGCGGTTGTACTCGTGCATGGCGTCACTTCTTCATTAATAGGCACGTTAAAATATATGGAGATATTTCGCCGGAGGGGCTTTCATGTTCTTGCCTATGACCATCGCCGCCACGGCAAAAGCGGAGGCCCGACGACGACATACGGCTTTTTTGAAAAGCATGATCTCCAATCATCCATCGACTGGCTGTTTGAAAGATGCGGATCAACCTGCACCATCGGTGTACTTGGGGAATCCATGGGTGCAGCGACGGCATTGCAGCATGCCGCAATAGATAAGCGCGCTGCATTCTATATTGTAGACTGCCCCTATTCCGATTTAACGGAGCAGTTGAAGTATCGGTTGAAAGAGGATTTTCGGATGCCTCCCTTCCCTCTTATGCAGATTGCCGAATTTTTCGTCTGGTTACGATCCGGCTTGAGATTTCGGCAGGTCTCTCCCCTGCGGGATGTAGCTGAGGCGGACACTCCGATTTTGTTCATTCACGGCGATGCAGACCGCTACATTCCGATGGAGATGACGCTTCAGCTATACGAAGCGAAGTCTGGATTCAAGCGGCTGCATTTAATGTCGGGCGCCGACCATGCTCAGTCGCTGCGTACGAACCGGGTGGAGTATGACCGTGTAGTAGGTGATTTCTTAATGGAGCTGGGTCTGGCCGGTGAAGTTGATACGGTGGAACGTACAGGTGCGGCGAAACATGAGGACGTGCAGCTCTATCATTATGGGGACGAATGGACAGCGGCTCCAGAAGCACAGCTCCTGAGCTAACGGGGAGGAGAATTCCGTGTGGATGTATGCGACCTGAGGGGAGGGGTGGCTGCCTATGCTGATGGTAACGGCATTCCGGCGTTACAACTGCTATGTGCAGGTGACGGGAGCCGATCCGCATCTGTAACGGTAGAAAACGGCGTTACACGACCATCAGCGCATCAGCGCGCTGGCTGTAACGCCCTTTTCTGGCGTTACAGCAGATATTTGCAGGTGTCCGGAGCCGTTCCGCATCTGTAACGGTAAAAAGCGGCGTTACACCGCCATCAGCTCACCAACGCTTTGGCTGTAACGCCCTTTTTCGGCGTTACAGCAGCTATGCGCAGGTGTTGGGAGCCGATCCGGCATCTGTAACGGTAGAAAACGGCGTTACACGACCATCGGCTCACCGATGCGCTGGCTGTAACGCCCTTTTCTGGCGTTACAGCTGCTATGCGCAGGCGTCAGATGCCGATCCGGCATCTGTAACGGTAGAAAGCGGCGTTACACGCACTCAGTTCACAAACGCAATGGCTGTAACGCCCATTTTCGGCGTTACAGCAGCGAAACGGGGTGCCGCGCGATCCAGCACTAGTACAGATGCACCAAACAAGCCGTGTTACAGCACTCCGCCACCGTCAAATTCGAGCATGTAGCGCATTACTGTTTAATAATTCTGCCAGGTGTACGCCGGCTCCCAACCAAGCGTCTCTCTTGCCTGCCTGTTGCTGACCAGCGCTTTATAGCCGGAGAGTTCCTCCCGAATATCGGTGACTTCCCGAAAGTATCTTGCAAGCAGCTCCGGAGTCTCCACGTCGGACAGCGTCACGCTTGAGGTGATATTCATCCCTTCAGGGCTTAGCCCATCCGTCTCGAGTGCCAGCCGGCATGCCACTGCTGCGTCACGGACATCTACATGGCTGTATAGATTCCGTTTGAATAAGGCCGGATCAGACTTCATCGCGCGAATCAAGTTCGGCCATTCCTGCTCCGAGATGATCGTCGAAAACCGCAGGGGCACGACCTGCAAGCCCGAATTCCGGTAGAACATGGCCGCCGTTGTCTCATTCAATACTTTGGACAATCCGTAGGCTTCCTGCGGCTTCTGCGGATGCTGCTCATTGACCGGGAAATAATCGGGGACGAAGGGATGCGTCGCCCAGTAGAAACCGTAGGAGGATTCGCTCGATCCAATTACCGCCTTGTGCATGCCGAGCGCTTCCGCGGCTTCCAATATGTTATAGGTCGACATGACGTTATTGAAGTAGATTCGTCCGTGTGTGTATATACCGAGACCAGGTACGGCGGCCAGATGCAGGACTGCATCCGTTCCTTTCAGCGCTCCGTAAGCTTCCCCGGCATCAGTCAGCTGTGCATGGACATACTTGCACTTGCGTCCTTCAGGCGCTTTGTTGTCGATCACGGTTACTTCATAACCGTGCCGCATCAATTCATCGACTGCAATCAAGCCAAGCTTCCCGCTGCCTCCGGTCACCGCAATTCGTTTCATGCTGTTCCCTCCAAGTGATTTCAATTCCCATGACGGATCCCGGGGTTTATCGTCTCTATCTTATACAAGGAAGTCGTTGCGGTTATGAAGAGCGTTCGATGCTCGTCTCCCCCCCAACCCAGATTGGCCGCAACCTCCGGAATCCGTATAACACCCAGTGGCGTTCCTGCCGGATCCAGCACCCATATACCTCCAGGTCCTGTTACGTAGACATTACCGCGAACGTCAACCTTCAAGCCGTCAGGAACGCCGGCCCCGAACGAGGGATCCAAGCGGGCAAAGAGCCGCCCGTTATGAATCGTACCATCATCAGCCACATCGTATGCATAAATGTCTTGAGTCGACGAATCATCCACATACAGGATGCGCTCATCCGACGAGAAGCAGAGCCCATTCGGATGATTCCGCTCTTTGCACAGAAGCTCGATTGCCCCACTCTCAGGCAGAAGGCGATAGATGCCTTGATAGGGCAGCTCTTGCTCTGCAGGGTGGGTCAACCCATAAGGCGGATCCGTAAAATACAACGAGCCATCCGATTTGACGACGATATCGTTCGGGCTGTTCAGCCGTTTTCCTTCGAAACGTTCGACCAGTGTCCGAACGGAGCCGTCATCATCAGTTGCGGACACTCTGCGGTTGCCATGCTCGCATGCAAGCAGGCTCCCTTGCCGGTCCAGCGTCAGCCCGTTACTGTTGCCGCTTGGCTCGCGGAAGAGCTGAACACCGTCCTGCGGACTCCAAGTATAGATTCGGTTAGCCGGGATATCGCTAAAATAGAGATATCCCCGCTGCCGGTCCCAGACCGGACCTTCGACGAATTGAAACCCGCCCGCGACCTTGATTGCCTGCAAATCGCCCGATATAATCCCGTTCCACGCCGAGTCAAATCTTATCGTGTTGGACTGCTCCGCCACATGAAACTACCTCCCTTATGAAAGCTACAGATGGACAACCTAGTACTGTTATAGATGTACAACTAGCACAGCTGCGGATGTACATTTAAGTAAGGCTATGGACGAACGATCGTCCCGTCCGCTTTGCGATCGATCGGATACGGCTTGTGATAGAAACGGGTCCGCAGCTCCGGGTTGACGAGCTTCGCCGCTTTGTCCTCGTCAATATCGACGCCGAGCCCCGGCCGCTCATTCGCATAGAGATGTCCATCTGACAGAACCGCATGTCCAGGGAACGCTTCCAATTCTTCCGGACGGAATGTGTTCTCTTCCTGAATACCGAAGTTCCAAATCGCCATATCCAGATGCATCGCCGCCGCCTGATTAACCGGGTCATTGTCCCCGCCTTCCTGCCATGCCGTGCGGACACCATAAGGCTCGGCAAGCGCGGCGATTTTGCGGCAGGCCGTAATGCCCCCGCCTTTCGAGACCCGGACACGTATGTAGTCGATCAAGCGCTCTTGAATAAGAGGCAGCCATTCATGCGGACTGGTGAATAGTTCTCCCATCGCCTGCGGGGTCGTGCTCTGTTGGCGGATCGAACGGAACCACGCGATCTGCTCAGGCGGCAGCACATCCTCGAGAAAGAACAACCCATACGGCTCCAGACGCTTGGATAGAATAACCGCCCCCTGTGGGCTTAAATGCTCGTGAACGTCATGCGTGAATTTGGCTTCCGGCCCAAACTGCAGACGCAGCTGCTCGAACATGCGCGGAATGGATTCCAGATACGCTTCTTCGTCAAAGACAGCTGCCGACGGCCATGCATTCGTAGGACGCTTCGCACGTTCAGAGGGAAGGAACCCTCCTCCTCCATAGGCGCCCAGCTGGCAGCGAACGACGGAATACCCTTCCTCCTGATAGCGCGCGATATCCTCCGACAGCTCAGCGATATCTCTGCCGCTCGCATGGGCGTAGCACGGTACAGCCGAGCGGCACGGTCCGCCGAGCAGCCGGTAAACCGGCATCCCCGCTTCCTTGCCCTTGATATCCCATAGCGCCATATCGATAGCGCCGATCGCCGTCATCAGCGCAGAACCGTTGCGCCAATAGCCGCTCTGATACATGGACTGCCATATGTCCTCGATTGCCCCCGCATCACGGCCGATCAATGTTGGAGCAAGCAGCTCCTCGATCACGGCGATAACCGCGCTGGGATTGAAGTAGTCATTCGCCGAACCGATCCCGTACAGCCCGGGCTGGTCCGTTTCTACCTTAACGATCGTCCAGCTGTTGTCTTGGCGCGTTCGGATAATTCGTACGCGTTTAATGATAGTCATAGACTTAACCTCCTATAATAATGGCGATGATAGGCAAGAAGAACAATCATGTACCGCCATCCTTGGCGGCGAAGCTCGCTTCTTCCCTTGCACATATTGAAACGAATATGTGGTGCGAATCCTAGGGCTGCAGAAAGGCCGCTTCTTCAGCGGCCTTATTCCTCATGCTGCAGACAACCCCTATCGACTATTTGATCATATGAACGGGATAGTAGGTCGGGATCGGCTTCTTGTAATTGTCACGCGCGAATTTGATCTGATTCGGCGTCCACTGGGAGTAGAACAGGCGAGTTTGCTTGTCATCGCTGAGCGCCAGCTCCTCCGGCACGGTTGCCCAATTCGTTAATGGGGCACTCGATTCACGCGAATGGTAATTGTGCATCGTACGTCTGCCGTGTGCGCATTCGTCCTTGCCCCCTTTTCGCGTATGGAAGGTCGTAATGTTATACAGAATGGCTGTTCCCGCTTTGCCTCGGATCGGAACCTCCTGGTACGCATCCCCCATCTTTTCCTTCGCTTCATCCAGTGAGGTATATTCATGACTGCTCGGCACAAGGCAGAAGGCGGGACAGCATTCATAGACATCCTTCAAATAATAGATGACGCAGGCATACGTGCTGATATACGGGTTCTCCGGATCCCAGGTCTTACCGCCCACCGTGCCGTACCAGCTGATGTCGCGATGAAAGCCCATTTGGCTGCCGCTTGCCCGCTCCATCGTGATATCACGGAAGTCGAACTGAGCAAACCGTGCCTCGTCAAGAAGCACTTCCTGAATCAAAGGGAAAATGGTGCGGTGACGAATAAACTTGTCCATCTCCACCGGATATTTCATTAACAGGCTCCCGTTTCCTGTTGCGCCTTCCATCGGCTTATGCCAGCTCTCCGGGTCGGATTCCATCTCGCTCTCGACCAGCTGATTCAGGTACGTCAGCTCCTCCTGCGATAATGCATCTGGTATGACCGCATAACCGAATGTCTTGTAATGCTCCAGAATCTCTTCCCTCGTCGTCTGATACTCCGTAATTTTCATCATTTTCTCCACACCTCATCGCTATTTAGTGTTGGTTAGCCTTTGACGGAACCAAGCATGATGCCCTTTACAAAATACTTCTGGAGAAACGGATACACGATCAGGATCGGTACGATCGCGAAGATGATGGTCGCCGCCTTGATATTCTCGGGCTGTACGACTAATTTGCTTGCATCATTCAATGTATTCGTGTTCTGCGTGCCCATATTCAACATATTGAAATCGATAATGATCGAACGCAGAACCATCTGCAGCGGCCACTTGCTGTTGTCGCTAATAAAGAACAGTCCCGTGAAGAAATCATTCCAATGCCCCACGGCATAGAACAAGCCGACCGTCGCAATAACAGGCTTGGACAGCGGAAGAATGATGCTCCATAATACGCGAAATTCCGATGCGCCGTCTATGCGCGCCGATTCTTCCAGGCTCTCCGGAATACTCCAGAAGAAGTTCCGCATTAAGATCAGATTGAACGAAGCGACCAGCTTCGGCAGGATCAACACCCAGATACTGTTCAACAAGCCCAGATTCTTCAGCAAGATGTACATTGGAATCAGACCAGCGCCGAACAGCATGGGGATAATGATCAGCCACAGCATGATCTTGTGGCCCGGAACATGCGTCTTCGACAATCCGTAAGCACCCGTTGCGGTAAATAATAGATTGAGGAAGGTGCCCATTACAGTGACGAATACCGTGATGCCGAATGATTTTAACAAAACCTGCGTATTAAAGATGTACTTGTACGACTCCAGCGTAAAGGACTTCGGCCAGAGCATCATGGGATCCTTGAACACCTCATGCGCTTCGCTGAGCGAGATCGCCCACACATTCACCATCGGCAGCAAGGTGATCACACCGGAGCCGAGTAGAATAATGTAGATAATCCCTTGCGCCCACCACGGGTTGGCATCCAGCTTGCTCGTACCTGCCAGCACATCCTTCTCAGTCAGCTGTTCCACATTCGAATTCGCAGTCTGCTCTACCATAGCGACTTCTCCCCCAGCCTGCGAATAATCGTGTTCGCCGTAATGATGAGGATCATCCCGATAATGCCTTTAAACAAGCCGACCGCAGTAGCCATCTCGAACTGGGACTGCAGAATGCCCAACCGATAGACATACGTATCGATAATATCGCCAACATCGTAGACCGCCGGATTCAGGAACATGAAGATTTGATCGAATCCCGCATCCAATATGCCGGCCAGCTGCAAGCAGAAGAGAAGCGCGATGATTGGCCGGATGCCCGGCAGCGTAACATGCCAGATCTGTCTGAGCTTCCCGGCTCCATCGATCTTAGCCGCTTCATACAGCTGCGAATCGATACCCGCCAAGGCGGCCAAATAGATGATCGCCCCCCAGCCGAACTCCTTCAGAATGGCCGTCACCACAATGATCGTCCGGAATACGTCTTCATTGGTCGTCATGTTGATTTTCTCGAAGCCCGCATTGGTGAGCAGCAGATTAATGATGCCGCTCGGACCGATGAAGTTATAGATGATTCCGGCAAAGACGACCCAGGATAGAAAGTGAGGGAAATAAGTGATCGTCTGGATGGAACGCTTAAACCAGAGACTTCTCACTTCATTGAGCAGCAGGGCGAATAGAATCGGTACCGGAAAGCCGAACACGAGGCGATATAAGCTTATAATGACCGTGTTCTTTAACAAATCCGGAAATTTCTCCGAGGTGAACATCGCCTCGAAGTGCTTGAAGCCTACCCACGGGCTGTCCAAGATACCGGACATAATCTTAAAATCCTTGAAAGCGATGGTAATCCCATAGAAGGGCGCATACGTAAAGATTGCAAAGTAGATAAGCGTCGGCAGGACTAGAATATAAATATATCGCGACTTCCATATCCGCGAACGAAGACTCTTGCCCTTCTTGCCGATCGGTTGCCCGGACATACCGGGTGGAGCTTGGACGGAATCTGCATTCATGCCATCATTCCTTTCTCCCGAACCCTGCGGCAGGCAGGGGGCGGAATAGAGGCTAAGCCAGCATCCCTATTCCACCACCAGGACCGCATTGTTAGTCGACGTAATTCGGTTCGGATTTATCGGTTTGAAGTTCGTTTACTTCATCGATGATTTTCTGTCCGCCGGCATCCAGCCACTTCTGACGGGCTTCCTTATAGCCCTCCTTGGTCAATTTGAAATCCGTTAAGATACTTCCATCCACCTTCGCCATGTAATCCTCCCAAATCTGCGGCCCGATCTCCGCATTGGTCGGCGATGTAACGGTTGGATCCTTATAGTCGTTATAAGGCGTAGCGGCATATTTCTCGAACATGCTCTTGTAGTACTCGAATTGATCCGGAATACCAATTCCAATGAACTCCAGCTCCTTGGCTTCCCAATCCAATTTCTCGCTCATCGGATCCAGAAACTTTAACGGCTCGATCTGGGCATTCTTGAAATCAGCCTCCCGCTCCTCATCCGGAATGGGAACCTTTCTTCCTTCTTGGTCAATCTTGAACGTCTTGCCTTCGATACCGTATCTTCTGAACTCGGTGCCTTCGGTTAAGGACCAGTTCAAGAATTCGAAGATCTGCTCGACCTTGTCCTTCGCCTTAGCATTAATATAGAAGCCCCGGTCCTGCGGGAAGACGACCCTCGTTCCGCCTTGTTCACCGTTCAGACCGGTCAGCGGAGACATAATCTTGATCGATGCGTTCGGCTCGGACTTCCGCAGTTCCGTAATTTGATTCAGCCCGCCGCCCAGCATCACAGCCGCCCGGCCGGCTTTGAACTTGGTCTCGCCGAACGATGCGTCGGGATTCACGCCCGCTTCCTCGTCGAACAAGCCCCGCTTCTTCAAATCCTGCAGCCAAAATTTAAAATTCAAGTGTTCTTCCTGCATCTCAGGCGGAACGATCTTGCTTGGATCCTCCTTGGAAGGCGCCCATCCGCTTGTCGTGCCGAACGAGGTTCCGATATCCTTGCCCGCCCAGAATGGCACGGTATTGCCGTGGGTTAGCGGGACAATGCCAAGCCCGCTGTCCTTAATCTTCTGCAGCGCATCCTCGAACTCCCGGATGGTTGTCGGCTCCGCAATATTCAATTTCTCGAAGATGTCGGCGCGGTAAGTGATAAAGAACGGCACTACCGGATAGATCAAGTTCGGAATGAAATAGATATCGCCTTTATCGTCGGCCATCTTGTCCCAAATCCCGTCCGGAACCGCACTCTTCACCGCCGGAAATTGGTCCAGATAATCATTGATTTTAACGAATGCGCCTTCATCCTGAAGCTCCTTCCAGAATGCATCTACCGGACCCCAGCCCCAGATGACGTCAGGCATATCACCGGAAGCGGCCGTTGTCTTGATCGTCGCATCATAATCAACGACAGGAATGATACGGACATTGATATTCACGTTAGCCCGCTTGAACAATTCTTTCTCATAGGCACCGTTCTTTGTATACGTCGAGGGACCCCACGTAGGTCTGACATAGCTGAAGCTTAGCGCTCCTGAATTCTTCCCTTCTGATTTGGCACCTTCATTCGTTTCCCCCTCAGATGACTTGTTCGTATTCGACGAACAACCGATGATTGCGCTCAGCATCATGACAACTACGAGTGATAGCATCCCGACCTTCCAAGCTCGATTCTTCATCCCTTTGTACATGTACATCCTCCTTAGAAATGTTGTCCATCCTTGCTCACCGAGAATGATGCCGCTTGGATCATGTAACCCCCTTATCTTGAAATCGATCCATCTATGAAAAGCTCCCGCAGGAACAATTCATCACAGGCTGGAATGCGCTTTCATTTCTGTTTGAGGCCGACAATCTGATTTCTATGGTTAGGGATCAGGACGCCTACACGAAGGAGCGAACCGACATAACCTGCGTCCTATACGGGTATTCAGACAAAATTCTTTCCTATAATGTATGGTGGTTGATATTATTGACATATAACGACATAACAACAATGACTTTAATGACCTATTGTTATGCACTTGATATGGATATTATCATCTGAATCTTTCTATGTACATGTCTAAAAACTCCTATTTTCAGGTATTTCACGTAATATTTGATTGAATATTGGAGATAATCGCCAAAATTCTTAATCTCTTTCTTATTTGTTAGGTTATGCTCATATAATCAGGATAATATTTACAACTAATATACCAATCTATAAGATGATATATATCAAGATAAATACACGAGATTGGGAGCTGAATGATGATACAAGACGACAAGCAGCCTTCATTGTATGTGCAGATAAAAACCTATATCCTCTCAAAAATGAATGAACAGCATTGGAGTCCACATGACCGGATTCCTTCCGAGCACGAGCTGATGCAGCAATTTTCGGTGAGCCGGATAACGGTCAAGAAAGCGATGACCGATTTGGTGGAGATGGGTGTCATCTATCGGATCCAAGGCAAAGGCACCTTTGTTTCACCCCCGGATAAAAGCTTACCTTCTGACGGGCCCCCCACTCCCCCTCCAAACAAACGTCCAATCGCTCTGCTTCTCCCTTTTATCAACAACCAATTTAATGCTTTATTGTTGAATGGTGTCGAACGCATCGTGTCCGCAGCCGGCTATCCGCTGCTCTTCTGCAATACCGAGAATTCACAAGCGAAGGAAGAACGCGTAATTCGAGATCTGGTGGGGATGGGCGTAGCGGGAATGATTATCTATCCGGTGGAGGGAGAGTCTTACAATCGGGAAATCCTGCAGTTAACCTTGGACTCCTTCCCACTTGTCGTCATGGATCGTTATTTGCGCGGCATGGATACGAATTTCGTATGCTCGGATAATGTGAGGGGCGCCCAGGAAGCAGTCGATCATCTTCTATCACTCGGCCACCGCAACATTGGCTTCGTGTCCACAACGGTTACAGGAACGAGCAGCATCGAGGATCGGTTGCTGGGCTATGAAAAATCGCTCGCTGATCATCAGATACCGATTGATCACCGCCATCGCCTCGTCCATCTGGATATCGAGGTGCCCAAGAAGGAAGAAATACGTGCTTTCTTAACGAGAAATCCCGAACTAACGGCGATATTCGCCATTAATCCGGGATTTGGGCTGGAAATATTGAAGGTTGCCGAGGAAATGAACATACGCGTTCCTCAAGACATGTCGCTCATTTTCTTTGATGATTTTGAGCTGTCCGAATTTCATTACGTGAGGCCAACCTGCATAAGTCAGGAGGAACAGACGCTGGGCCAGGAAGCAGCCAAGCTGCTCCTCTCTATCATGGAGAACCCGGCGCAGGAGAAACGAAAGCTGTTTCTTCCCCCGAAATTAATTATTCGGGAATCCACTGCCCCGCCTGGACAGACAACCGCAACCAACTGACGAGGCATAACGCGACAAGCGCGGCGCGGCGGGCGGATTCAAATTCAAAGCTCCTGAGGCCTTTTCCCTTAATGCGCGGCTGCCGGACGTTCCTTCGCTTTATCCGCTTCGCCCGCGTTCTTGTTAGCGGCCTCGCGGTCCTGCTTCATATCCTCGACCGACTTGATCGCCAGCCGCGCCGCACCTTGGTATCCTTCGCGAGTCGGGACGAGTCCGCCCGATGCAAGGCGCTGCTCCGCTTCTGCAATAGCTGCGCTATATTGCGGCAGCCAAGGCGCTTGCGCGACGAGCAATTCGTCGACCATCTGCCAAATTTCCTTCGGATTGCACACGGCTCCGACGAGCGGATCCATCATCATGGATTGACGCAGCAGCGTATCATTGCCGTGAACCGCCGCTTCCACAGCCAAGCGCTGCACGGAAATACTCGCATTGCATACGGCCGCGCAGCCAAGCGGAAGGTCACCGACATGCGGCATGTTGATGCCGTTGCGATCCACGTAGCCCGGCGCTTCAATAATGGCATCGTCAGGTAGGTTCGTAATACAGCCATTATTGACGACATTGAAGTGTCCGCGGTAGACGCGTCCGGTCTCTAAGCCCTCGATAATGTAGGAGCCGTGCTCCTCGCTGCGCTTCTCAGCCGTATATTCCATCGGCTTATCCTTCAACCAGTTCGGGAAATCCGTCTCGAACCAGCTGCGTCCCTCCGTAGCAACGCGAAGATAACCTCCCGTTTCTCCGTTGATCCAGGAACCCATATCGATCCAGTCCTTGATCTCATCTGGACGCTTACGGTACCATGGCAAGTATTCGCTCAGATGACCGTTCGATTCGGTTGAATAATAACCGAACCTGCGGAGCATATCGATGCGTACCTTCTCGGTCCTGCTAAAGTCCGGATGGCGCTCGAATGCTTCTAGAATCTTGCCGGTCATATCCTCGCCCTTATGCTTCACCTGTATATACCATGTCTGATGGTTAATGCCTGCGCAGATGATATCTACCTCTTTCTTCTCCAGACCAAGCGCATTCGCAATCTGCCAGTGTCCGCCTTGTACGCCATGGCACAGGCCGATCGTCCGCACGCCGCCGTATTTATTGCAAGCCCAGGTCATCATGGCCATCGGATTCGCATAATTAAGCAGCAGCACATTCGGATCAGCCATCTCACGAATGTCCTTGCAAATATTCAATAGCTCCGCGATCCCCCGCTGGCCGTACATGATCCCGCCGGCACATAGCGTGTCGCCTACGCACTGGTCGACGCCATATTTTAACGGAATTTCTACATCGTGCTTGAATGCCTCCAGCCCGCCAATCCGGACGGTGCAGAACACATAATGCGCTCCTTGCAGCGCTTCCCTGCGGTCCACCGTCGATTGGATTTCAATGTCCAGCCCATTCTCGTTGATATCGCGCTGGCAGAGCTGCGTCACCATGTCCAGGTTGTGCTGATTAATATCCGTAAATGCAACTTGAATGCTGTTAAACTCGGGTACTGACAGCAGATCACGCAGCAGACCTCTCGTAAAACCAATGCTTCCCGCACCGATAAACGTCACTTTAAACGACATAACTAAGAACGCCTCCTTCTTCATGAACTGGCGTAGCCAGCCTGTTACCCCCATTGTAGCAGGGGCGAAGTGAAGGCGTTTTCAACATCGCAACGCGTTTTATTCCAGCATGTCAACTATTACAACTTCTTGGCTTGGCTCGCGCCACTTATGGGTTTCGACCGATTTGCGGTAGGCCGCTGGCGTATCGCCGGTCATCTTCTTGAATAACGCGCTAAAATACTGCCTCGAGTTCAGTCCCACATAATCGGCAATTTCCGCAATCGGAATGTCCGTCCGCGCCAGCAGCATCTTCGCCTTGCCGATGCGCACATTCGCCAGATAGTCCGTCATCGTAACATTCATACTTGTCCGGAAAATCCGCTGCAGATAAACCGGATGCAAATTCACTGCTGCTGAGACGTCTTTGGCTTGAATATCGCAATCGTAATGCTGATGAATATACTCGACCGCCTTGCGGACATAGCGATCCGTCTGCCTGCCGGCCTTGTCGATCTGCTCCGCCTCGGCGAGCCTTGCAATACGAATGAGCAGCTGGGAGATAAGCAGGTGAACCATACTGGCTTGATCGACTTCGATACCTGCGTCAAGCTCCATAACGAGGCTCTTAAGTGTGTGATACACATCGCTCGGATCGGACAGCAGAATATAGTCCGTCTGCCTTGCGAGCAAAGACTGAAGCGCCGGGCTGCTGCCCGTCATCTGGGCAAGCGAAGGATGAATGCCGCCGCATGCGGTGAATGTAAACTCGACGTTCAGCATTCGGCAGGGAGTGTCCTTCTCCACGACGAGACGGTGGGTCACTCCTGAATCCAGAACAATAAATTCCCCTTTCCCCATCGCGATCGATTGCCGCTTCGTCTCGACGCGGCAAGTACCGGTAATCACATACATGATTTCAATCGACGCATGAGCATGGAATCCCATGTGGAAATCGACCCATTGCTTGTAGTAGTAAGCGTCGATTTTCGGCCGGTAGTCGCCTTCTGTCCATTTGGGATCGAACAAACTAAACAGCTCCACATGGTTCCCTCCTTATTCGCAATCCCTTCTGCCTAACGGTTCAAGAATGCGCGCATCTAGGTGCTTTATCATTCCCACTATCGCGCGGTTCAGGCGATTTTGTCAAGCGGTTCAGGGGTGCCGTCATAGCTGTTTGATAAGATTGGCTGGCCGATATCCAACATTCATGTCAGATCCGTCCGTCGCCTTGTTCACTGTGCTTTCGAATGCCGCTCTCGTGATCTGCTTAATGCAGCTGCTCCGGTATTTTATAGCCTAGCACCCGGCCGTCCTTCTCCACAACCAGATACGGACCTGTGCGTAAAACCTTGCCGATCTTGCCGGAACCGGTTGCCGCGGTAAAGACCAGCTGGCCGTTTCGGAGATCATAAGCTTTAAGCTGGCCGTTCTCGTATTTCTCGTAAAGCCCTCTACCTATGATGTCCGCCTCGTATCGGGGTGCACGCTGCTCATCCCACTGGATATGCTCGCCGCTTGCCGTTCGTATCGCTGAATTCCGGCCCAGCCGATCATTCTTCATTATGAATTGATCATACTTGATCATCCCCGTTGGATATTCGTCCTTCGGCTGGGCGAATGTCCGAAGAGGCTTAGGATTCTCTGATTCGTCGAGCATATCGTATGCGGCAATCTCATCGCCCCAGAAAATGTACAACGTATTCCCTTCAAGTACGGCACGAGGCAAGAAGTGAAAGCCTTCCATGTTGACCGGTGTATGACGGTATTCCCTGGTTTTCAGAATTTTGCCGGTGAGTAAATCGACGACACGGAATGTAAGCTTGCGTTCCGCCGCCCCCATTGTAATATCCTGTGTCTGCGTGAATAAGCCGCTGCCATCCCAGTAGGATATGGGTAAGTTTTGTCCATTCAGCGTCCACAGCTTCTTACCGGTTCGCTTATCCAGAGCAAATAATTGCAAGGTGGTTATGGCTCCTTGACCCCACCGTGTCCCGATCAGCGTATCATTCCATGAGGTTAGGTTCACTGGGGTTGACGTTCCGTTCGGCACCACCGATTTCCACAACAGCTTACCGGTTCTCGTATCGAAGGCTTGCATGCTGCGGCTTCGCAGCACATACAGCATATTTTCAAGCAATACGACCTTGTCACCCAGCGCGAAGGTTCCCGTCGGAACCGACCAACGCAGCTTCCCTTGAAGCGTCACCGAGACCAGACTGCCTCCTTGGGTGATGGCATAGACCGAATCATGCCCCATGGTGAAGTATGGCAGCAGCTTGGCGCCGAATTTCCACATCCGCTCCCCAGTTTTCGCATGAAGCGCAATCATCTGCCCTTCCTTCAACGTGATGGCCATCCCTTTGAAGGGCTCGATGACGGTCCGCCCCTCGTCCCCGTAATCACCGGTTTTCACACTCGAATCCGTTGGAACCGACCAGATCGGCTGAAGCGACTTGACGGCTCCGCTTGCAGCTTCCGCTTTCACCGGCGCTGGTGATACCGCCGCCATTGCCGCCGGTGCTGTACCAATGGTTTGTACCGCAAGAAGAACTGCCAGTCCGCTTGTGATCATTCGTCTGTGTGTAGGCTTGCTCACATGAATCGCTCCTCTATGAATTGCTTTTATTTCCCATGCTATTCTAACGCTGCTGATGGATAGGATGTTGCTGGCTTTGAGCAAACCCTTCAACGACCCACCTAACGACGCTTTCGATTGCAACAGCAAAGAGACTGCTGATCACAGCAGTCTCTTGTTACAGCATTCTCTTGACTTGCTTGTTTATCACTCGTCCGATTTCACTTGTAGAGCTCGTTTAGGATACGCTCGATAAACACGGCAACATCCGCTCTCGTAGCCTGACCCGTCGGGTTCAGCTTGCCTCCATTGCCTTGAATCAAGCCGGCGTTAATCATGCCGGCCATGCTATCAGCCGCGTATTCCGCTACCTGATCGCCATCCTGGAACGCATCCAGCACATCCCGATTGCCCGCAAGCTCAACCTTCTTCACTTGCTGAAGGGCGCGGGATACGATCAGAAACATTTCTTGACGCGAGATCTTCGCTTTCGGATGGAAGGCGTTCTGATCCGTTCCGATAACCAGACCAAGCTTCTTCGCAGTACCAACGGCACCATAGTAGTAGTCAGCTGGCCGTACATCGGCAAAGCTGCCTTCTGCCGTCTCTTCCAGACCCAGCGCCCGGACGAGCAGCGTAACGAAGTCGGCTCTCGTGATTTCCAGCGCAGGCGAGAATCGATCGTTATCCGTACCTTTGATGATTCCGCGCGCGGCCAATGACTCAACCGCTCCTTTCGCCCATGCATATGAAGTCAAATCCGTAAACGTCTTATTCGCATACACGACGGCATAGCTGCTGAAATGATCGACCGTGAAGCGAACAGCGCCAGCGGCTGGATCATATTGTCCATTCAAGACGACGGTCGCTTGGCCCGCATCGTCAAGGTACCAAATCACAAGGCCATTCGGATTGTTCAATTCAGCCGTAGTCGGCTTATACGGAATGGACACCTGCACCGGAGCGTCCGGATTGCTCCAGGCTTGCTGCACACCATCCACCATAATGCTTAAGCCGATGACCGGATGATTGCCGATCTGGCTGCGCAATGTGCCTGACAAGGATGAAGGATCGACCTTCTCGATGACGAGGCTGATCATCTTCGCTTTCTTCGCCTCCGCATCGCTCAGGAAGTTGGAAGGAAGCGTGACAACGCCCAGATTCGTCGCGATCTCCAGCTTCTGGTCTGCAGCGGAGCCGTTCAAGGCTTGAGCAGGCAGTGAAACTTCATAACGGCCTGCTGTTTGTCCGCCCGCGATGTCAATTCGCACCGTCTTAATTCCTGCTCCATTGTCCTTCGCATCCTTGAAGGCCAGCTCGATGTCATCGGCACTAATTGCTGCCGATGCTAAAGTTCCCGCCGCATCGAGAACCGCTGGTGCGGTAATCGTTCCATTTTCCACTTTCGGATCTGTCGGATCTGGTTTCTCCGTCACCGGAGGCTCAATCGGATTAACGACCGGCGGATAATACCCTCCCGAGGATGATGCCTTCACCGTAAGCGTCATCTCTGCATATTGGGCAGCATTCGCTTTACTCGTAGCCCGAATCTTCGCCGTACCCGGGTTAACCGCGCTGACCAGCCCATTCGACGATACAGTCGCCACGTTCGACGGACTGGAATCAAGCACAGACCATATTACCGTCTTGTCGCTGGCGTTCGCAGGAAGCACAGTGGCGTTCAATTGCAGCTGTTCTCCCACTTTCAACTCGGCTGCCGTACGGTCTAATTCGACCTTATCTACCTGCACTTCTTCGGGGTTATTCACTTTCTTCAGTGTGAACTGATCGACGATCCGGTCTTTTACCGTCTTCACGACAAACTTCATTTCGTCCCCGTCAATCTCCACGGCAACGTACATCTGCACCTGCTCGGCATCCGTCACCTTCTGCCAGCTTCTCTCCGTTATCGCATAAAACTTCGGACCGGCGGAACCGCCGACAATGTAAGTCGTTCCCTCTCCCTCGGCAACCGGAACCTGATCCTTCATCGGATAGGTGCGCAGGTAGACGTGATCATGTCCGTTCATGACGACATCGACTTTAAACTCGTCAAAGATCGGCGTCCATACGCTGCGGATATGTTCCGAGTCATACATACTGCCATACGGTCCGCGGTGGAAGGCAATGAGCTTCCACTTCTTATCCGTAGCAGCCAAATCTTGTCTCAGCCATTCCTTCTGCTCTTCGAAATCATACTCGCTGTTCAGTACCACAAAGTGCGCATTCTTGTAGTCAAAGGAGAAGTTGCTTCCCTTCAACGAATCGATCCCATTCTGCGGGTGATTGAAATGAGCCAGATAATCCTCCGTCTTGCGGGTACCCGTCACCTCATGGTTACCGACGACCGGAACGACTGTCGTATTCATCAGTACGTCCTTCGAAGCATTAAACCACATGTTCCATTCGTTTTCCTTGAATCCATCCTCGACCAAATCGCCGCCCTGAACGACGAATTCCGTATCCGGATGATCCGCAATCGCTTTGTTCAGCACGTCTCCCCAGAGCTTGAAGCCCGCTTCATTGGAAGCTTGGGAGTCGCCGAGGAAAATAAATTTCGTGCGCTCTCCGGTTGCCGCTGCTGTCTGGAACGATCCATTCGTGCTGTAATTTCCGTTTCCGTCCCCAACGCGGAATACATATTTCGTTCCAGGCGCAAGTCCGTCCGCAACGGCCTTATGAACCTTCACGGTGCCAATATCCCATGTGTTGAACAAATAGCTGCTGCCCTCGAATTTCAGGACATTCGCCGCAGTAAAATCCGTAAATTCGGATGCAGGCGCGACTTCAACAACCGTCGTATCCGTTCCAGGATTGGTGTGCCAGGTAAAAGCACGTGATTTCGTCGTGTCTTCACCCATTGTTACGCTAATATTGCTCGGAATCGGCGACCCTGCCAGCTTCGATACCGTGAACTTAAGCACAGGGCTCAGCCATTGTCCTTTCACAGCCTGCAGTTCATACTGGCGCAATTCGCCCGTCAGGATGCTGTTCTCCAGGATCCCTTCAGCATTCGTAGCGCCGATCTCTGTTCCGCTCTTCTCCATAATCTTGGCGCCTTCCACAGGCAAGCCCGACTCGTCTACAACCTTGAAGGTAGTCGTGTAGCCCTGCACCACGCCAAATTCATTCCAGCTAAGCTGCATTTGGTTTTTAACGACGGCCTCAACAGGCAGACCGAAGAATCCAACACTCATATCCTCCGTAGTCGTGAACTTCAACGCCCCTGAAGTGAAGCGGGTTTGAACCGTTCCAGCCGCATTGTCCTTCACGCGATATTGAATTTGAGCCAAGGAATCTTCATCCGCAAGCGATGTCGTATTAATACCGTTGAAATCCAGCCGTACGTTCCCTGTTGCGGCATCGATCGTAGGCTGCAGTTGGCTATCCGCCAACTTCGCTCCCTTGATCACCTGCAGATCCTCCACCTTGGCCGGATCGAACGTAAATGCAATATGACCGTCTTTAATATCCGACGCTTTAATCGCTCTTACGTTCAGCGCATACGTGCCGCCGGCATAAACCTCGCTCGGATTGTCATAGACGATCTTCGAAGAGCCGGTATCGACTGTGAAGGTCCATGCCTTCTCCGTCTGATTTCCCGCCAAGTCTCTAATCTTGAGACGTGCCATGTGGACGCCATCGGTCAATGGCACCTCCGGCGTGTAGTGAATCTGACCCTTAGGCGGATACAATGTTGCATGTACCTCAACCTCGTCCACATACAAGCGGATTTTATCAGGATCGATCAGCGTCGTACCCGGATGTACAGCCGGATCATAGCCAAAATCCTCGCCAAAGGCTTGAATGAGCGGGATATTGGTATGGATGACACTGCCTTCAACCGGCGTGAAATTCTTCAGAACCGGTGGATCCATATCATCCTGTACAGGTCCATAGAGCGCCCGAATCTGATCGATGTACAATACGCCATCGGTCTTATTGTCATTCTTCGTCTCCATGTAACGAATCGGCATATCCATCGTGAATGGAAGCGGCCGTCCCTTCGGAACGTCAGCCTCTAAGTACTTCCATCCTTTAAATTGGACGCTTTCGCTTTCAGTAACAAAATCTATCGCTACAGCCGCGTTGTTCCCGTCCCTGAGCTGACCACGGAGCCAGTGCCCCTTGCCGTCCCCATACACCCAGACACTGATTTTCTCCGGATAGCCTGGAACCTGAATCCGATGATCCGCATCTACGGCTTCAATATAAGCACCCGAGATCCCGATCGTTTCCTTGAAGTCGTATTCGAGCTTGGCCGACTTGGTGCCGAATCTCACGAGATCCTCGTCCGTTTCCTCGCTGACCTTTACCGTATTGAATCGTGCGCCCGAGGTTTCCTTATAATTGCCAACCCCGTTCTCGAAATCTTCGAGAATGACTGGAGGAAGCCCAATATTGACGTTCATCGAGGCTTCGATATTCCCATACTTGACGAAGATTTGCCCGCTCTTCTCTGTTTCCCCGGTAGCGGTAAATACGCCGTCCGCATCAATGCTCCCGATCGGTCCTTCTACACGCCATTCAAACTTGCTATTATCCGCTTGGATAACCTGACCGTTGCGCAATGCCGTTATCGACATCGGTACGGAGGCACCTGAAGTGAACGTCCTGACCGCATCCGGGAATTTCAATTCGGTCAGCTCACTCACGACTTCCACCTGTCCAGATCCCGTCAATCCGCCCGCGCTGACGGTAATGTCAGCCATGCCGGCATTGTCGCCCGCGACGAATCGTCCTGCTGCGTCAATGGTGCCGACAGCCGGATCCACATTAACCGACCAAGCCGGTGTTTCCGCGAATATTGCCGGATGTCCATTGGCATCAACTGCAGTCGATTTGAACGTGTAGGACGAGCCCGCTAATACGCGTTCCATATTCGGTTGAACGACCAGCTTGGAAGCTGCACCTTCCGGCGCCTTATTCACAAGCAGTATGCCATTGGCTGTCTTGCGCTCGCCGCCGTCGGAAGGACGGTTCAATATTTTGCGGAGCGGTTCGCCTGGAAGCTTCGCGACGAAGGTTGCAGAGCCGCCTCCATCCAAGGTGATCCCGTCGACAACCCCGATATCCTTCATGATGTTCCCCAGATCCTTGAACGTCACGCCTTCACTGAAGCCCGGCGCCCGTCCGTCGATTTCGATCATGACGATCGAACCGTCAGCTTTCGTACCGATGCCGACACGCGGATACAGCGCAGGGTCTTCATGCTGAAGCACCACGCCGCCCTCCACGAGAATCGGCGTTCCGCCTACGGCCATCTTGACATTTTTCCATTTCTCTTCAAATTGGAAGCTTGCCGATAATTCATCGCCTACCTGCAGTCCGGCCAGTTCGGTCCGGTACTTGCCGGAAGCAGACAGAACAACCTGTCCTTGCTTGATCGGCGAATTGCCCTTGTTCTTATGTATTTCCGCGACTTTAAGCTGAAGCGTGCTTCCGCTCTTCACTTCCCCGGACAGAACATCCAGCACGACCTCATCTCCAAGATCATTCGTCATCGTAGAGGTATGGAAGTCATAGCTGTACAGAATCAGCGCTTCATCATTAAATCGCATCCGGTTGATGGAGGATAGAGGAAGCTCCTTGCCTCCGATCGATACCGTTCTCGTAAGCTTCGGACTTGATCCATAGATGGTGGTGCCATCCTCATTCAAGCCGAAGGCTTGCCAATCATCAGGAGGGCTCGTCAGAATAACGCCATCGCCCATGAATATACCGATTGGAACGCCTGTCGTCATATCATAGAAATCGGCGTTGATCGCCGCGATGACCCGGTTGCCCGCGCGATCGGCGTCGTTCGCCATCTTCGATACGCCTTCCATGCCATAGACCTTGCCGTTCGTTGTCCCCGGCTGCAGATCCAGCATCGGATTCTTCGGATCGAATTCAACATAATGAATCTTCTCCAGACCTTGCGCTAATTGCCGATCCTGCCAGGTATAATAGGCCCCCGGGCCGATCTCCATCTGCCTGGTATCCAAAACTTGACCAAACCCTGCCTGTGGAAGTGCCTCGGCCTGGGCTTGTCCATAATAAGGGAAGAGCGATGTTAGCATAAATAATGAGAATAGAAGAGCCCAACTGCGTTTCTGTCGTATCATTATTGTCATCATACCTCCTGGTTATAGCGTTTTAATCGGAATAACTCGTATGTACATCATGAGGTTGCTCTGCCCCCACAGAACACCATGTACGGATATTGCTGCTGGCGCATCACGTATCATCTCTTCGGCTATCCGCAATCCCCCCTGATTTCCGTTTGGATCGTACCTGTGGTCCCCGATAGATAAGACAGGCTGCAAATTCTAATCCATTCTGTAGAATCCTACTCCTGTAATGTTAGGGGAGAGCTAACCTCAGGTTAATTTATTGTGAAAGCACTAGTTATCATGCTTGTAATATTCCGATATTGGATCGTATAATCATGGCCTGACAATAACAAGCAAGAACGCATCATTACTAAAGATGGCATGACAAAAAAGACGCCGTTCACAAATCAATGTGAACAGCGCCTCTTGCATGTACCGCTTATGGTTTGTTAATGCTACTAGTAAGCCAGTGAGAACAATCCGTTAATGTGCGACAGGTAACGGGCATTACTTGCTTTCTTCATCAGAGAAGCAGGCGTGCCTTTCAGCTCAATGCCGCTGCCGCCGATGGCGCCGATACCGTCTTTACGTCCCAGGCTAGCAAGGGTACCCGAGAAGACCGGTTCGAATTTGTCCATCGTCGTTCCATTGAAGTAAGCTGCGATGTTGGCACCCGCAAGCTCGCCCATTTGCCAAGCCAATTGGGCTGTTGGCGGGTATGGACGGCCTTCAGGACCAAATACGACTGCGCAGTCGCCGGCAAGGAATACTTCTGGATGCGATACGGATTGCAGGAACTCGTTAACCGTTGCACGGCCGCGGTTTACTTCGATGCCGCAGTTTGCAACGAGGGAGTTACCTTGAACGCCGCCGGTCCATACGCAAGTATTTGTTTCGATCGTTCTGCCGTCTTTAAGGCTTACGGTCGTTTTGCTCATTTCGGTAATTGGCAGGCCTGTCAAGAATTCTACGCCGCGTTTCTCCAAGCTGTCTTGTGCACGGGCAATCAGATCAGGGGAGAACATTGGCAGAATGCTTGGCATTGCTTCAACCAAGTACAGGGAAACGTCTGCGAAGTCTACGCCGTTCTTCTTGCAGATGCCTGGAAGCTCGTCAGCCAGCTCGCCAACAAGCTCAACGCCGGTAAGACCGCCGCCGCCGATAACGAACGTAGCGTCCGCTTTATTCTTCGTCTTGCTGTATTCCGCAATACGCGCTTCCACGTGGGCGAACAGACGGTTCGCATCCGCAACGGATTTCAACGTGAAGCTGTTTTCTTGAAGCCCTGGAATACCGAAGTAGTTCGTTTCGCTGCCAAGTGCCAGCACAAGGGAATCATAGCTGTAAGACGAACCGCCTTCAACCGTTACCTTGCGGCCTTCCAAGTCGATCGATTGAACGGAGCCGACTTGAACGTTAATGTCTTTACCTTTGAACAGCTTTTGCAGCGGCAAAGCAACGGCTTTCTCAGCTACGTTGCCTGCAGCGAGGCGGTGAAGCTCGGTAATAATTTGGTGCGAATCCACACGGTTGATGACGGTAATGCTAGCTTCTTCTGGTGTAAAATGTGCACGTGCGGAAAGAGCGCTCAACAAACCGCCGTAGCCGCCACCCAAAATCAAAATTTGTTTACTCACGTTTATCCTCCGTTCTTCGTTTTAGAATTATTTTTTTCTTTCGCCTAGAATATCGAGGTAAGCTTGGCCGAAGCGAAGCATCTTCTGAAGCTCCGGATCCTTCAGCAATTTTAGCATGCCGAAGAGACCGATCGTGGAATCGCTGTTCTCTGCACGGTCATTCGCTTCAATCGCAGCGGATGCATAGCCTTTCACTTTCTCTTCAAGAGGCTTAACTACTTCTTGAATGCCGCCTACCATGTCTTGAATCAGGACGCGGTCTGTTGCTACTTTCTGTGCCAAGTCGTAGGTCTTCGTAAGCAGGGCCATCATCTCGGACAACTTAGGCAGTTGATCCACCAATACCGTCAACGCTTCCTGTACTTCAGGCTTCAACAGTTGATCCAGTACATCTGACTTTGCGCTCCCTTGCGCGGAAGCTTCAAGTTCCAAACTCTGAACGTTTGTTTCTGACATTTGCACTTTTCTCCTTTGTTCGTAATAAGTAGTTAATAATTGTTATTAAGATCTTTCTATTCCACATCCGCACCATTCTAGTGAAATTAATCACATAGATTTCATGAAGATTGCGAAATCAAAATTCGACATAAAGCTTGTTTACTGCTCCATCTATTATAAACCTAAACGGAGGTCTTTTGGCAATCAAAAAATGAAGGAAACGCAAACAAATAAGCGTCATTTGGATCTATTGTCCCGCCCACCGTCCTGTTTCATTCCTCAACGCAAAAATTAGCTGATTTAGCCGTATTTTTGCGTTGAGGCTTCACATTAGTTGGCTGTTCATCAAACATGGGGAACGATTATCTAAAATACTTTGCCAGATGCTCGGTTGCTTTCAGAATTCCTTGTCTTTCGGCATCCAGCGTGCCCCAGAAACGGTGGTCCTCCAGCTCGATGCCGATGGCGCCCTGGTAGCCGAGACGATCCAGCCGGACGGCCACTTTACCCCAGTCTACTTCACCGTGTCCGGGAATCGTGTACCGCCAAGAGCCTTCCGAGAATCCGTACTTCTCGCCGAACGTAGATGGAATCACACCGCATTCATACAGCTCGTCATGAAGGATTTCGGTGTCCTTCCCATGGCAGTGATTAATGCGTTCGCCAAATTCCGATAGCGCTCGCAGGTAGTCAATGCCCAGTCGTACCAAGTGGGAGGGATCATAGTTCAGGCCAAAATGGCTGGACGGAATCGCTTCGAACATCGCTCTCCACATTTCCGGCGTGCATCCCAGCGTAGAATAGTGCGGTGCAGGTCCCGGCCAGCCTTCAATGGCAATGTACAAGCCGGTCTGCTCGGCATGGCGGACGATCTCCGGGAACGTCTCCTTCCAGATCGCGAATCCTTCCTTGCGGGGAAGCGTGAGATCCTCCGGTACGAGGCACATGAACAGTACGCGTCCGCCTAATTGGGAGACCTCCGTCATCTGCTTCTTCAACGCCTGAACCGCATCGCCGCGGCGTCCTTCATCCCGGCTTAACAGCTGCTGCGTGTAGTCCACATCGATCGAACCGATTCCAAGTCCAGCTTGCTCGCAAGCCGCCTTCACTTCAGGTGTCAGCCGCGGCACATCCAGGACGTCCAGACCATTAGCAGCCGCCCACTTCGCCACATTCTCGATTCCTTCCGCCCCCATCTTAGGCGGTATGCGCATTCCTATTTTGAAGTTCATGCCTATTTCTCACCTTCAATCTCAGCTGCTGCGACCGGTACATAACCGGCAGCCTGATAGACCATCTCCGAGAACTTAACGACCTTGTATGCGAACTCGCCGGATACAAGCACCTCATGACGGCCGAGAATGGCGTCGATAAAGCTCTTGTCCTGATTCGTGGTCGACTTTGGAAGCTCCGGCACGATGGCCTCTTGACCAAGACGGCGCAGCGTGATTTTTCCATTATCATAGAAAATAGCGCCATCTTCTCCGCAGAATACATATGTCTCATGCCAGCAAGGTGCGTACCCGACAAGATTCAGGCCCGCAACAGCTCCCTCGGCGAACCGGATGGAGGTGAAGGTATCGATCTCTACCGGTGATCCATGCATATGTAACTGTGGCTTCACTTCTACTGGGGTAAGGCCTGTCGTCCACAGCAGCACGTCGATGATGTGACTGCCGGAATCCATCAAGAAGCCGCCGCCGGAGAGAGACGGGTTCTGGCGCCATGTGCCGGGCGTTCCCTGCTTCCACTCTTGATATAGCGAAGCGGTTATGGAAGTAAGCTTGCCAATCTCGCCCTTGGCGATGGCATCCCGGATGTATATGAACTCTGGTTGGAAGTGCCGTTGATACGATACTTGAACGATCTTGCCGACTCTCTCGGCCGTTCGGATGAGCAGCTCCGCTTCCGCCGACGAACAGGTCATCGGTTTCTCGATCAAGACGTGAAGGCCTTTCTCCAGAACATCGGTCGCTTGCTGAAAATGTAGGGTATGAGGTGAACAAATGACAACCGCGTCCAACTCCACCTGATCCAGCATGTCCGTATAATCGGAGAATTGCTTGACGTCCTTCAAGCTGAATTTCTCGGCGAATGAATTGCGGGTCTCGACACTCGTATCCGCTATAGCGGTGATTACGACCTCCGGCAGCTCGAGCAGCTGACGGGCATGCCATTGCGATATTCCTCCCGTACCAATCATACCTACGCGAATCTTGCTCATTCCTCTAACCTCCTACATGAAATATAAAATTTGAACGGCTTCATTCCTCATGCCTATGTTGAATTCATAAGACCTGAACAAAATAACGGACTTAGGAGTGACAACACGGTTATTGTAAGCGCGCCCAATCAATAAGTAAAGTGTAGAATTGCGACTTGCTGCGATCCTAGAAAAAGTCATATTCCGTGCGGTGTTGAAAACGCGGCCGCAGGAAGGACTTCTATAAGTATATTGACAGGCGGAGACAATAATCTGAGAATAAGCTGTATAGACAGCTCGCATATAAGCAGCCGCATTCACCTAGAACGGATTACAAGCTGCAACCATCATCCTTCTATCGAGGAGGCTACATGAACAAATATACGTTTCCCACCTTCTGCGGCTTTGTTATGATCAGTGTGATTCTTTTCTTTCTTCTTACCTGGCTTCTGGGGCCGGATTCCGATACCGGCTTAGTCCTTGTTGTCGCCATGATCTGCTCGCTGCAGCTTTCCTTTATTACAGCGTTAATCGTGAGTAATGGCAGGAAGCGCAAATGAATGATTGAAGGGCTTAATCATAGCAGCGTCTAATCTGGGGCGAACAACGAACAACCGGGTGCTCATCGGCACCCGGTTGTTTGTATGCTAGAACGCTCGCGGGCAGACCTATGAAGCGGACCGTACCCGATTATTCCTTCTATATAATAGAAGTTTATTGTTTGACGTTAATTTCTTCAATCACTTGCTCGATGAACGCCGACAGCCCCTTGGTGCCAATGTCGCCCTCGCCCCGCTTGCGGATCGCTACCGACTGCTCCGACCGCTCGTTCTCGCCAAGCACCAGCATGTACGGAACTTTCTCCAGCTGCGCTTCGCGGATCTTGTAGCCCAGCTTCTCATTGCGCTCATCCAGCTCAACCCGGATCCCCGCCTGCCTAAGCGCCTGCTTGACCTCATATGCATAGTCGACGAAATTGTCCGATACCGGCAGCAGCTTCACTTGTACCGGCGCAAGCCATAGCGGGAATTGACCGCTGTAATGCTCGGTCAGAATGCCGACAAAGCGGTCGATCGAGCCATAGATCGCCCGGTGGATTACGACCGGCCGATGCTTCTGGTTGTCTTCCCCGATATAGGAAAGCTCGAATTTCTCCGGCATCTGGAAGTCCAGCTGAATCGTTGCGCACTGCCAGCTTCGCTTCAAGGCGTCGAGGATGTGGAAGTCGATCTTCGGACCGTAGAACGCCCCATCCCCTTCATTCACCCGGTAGTTAATATTCCGTTTATCCAGCACGCTCTGAAGCGCACCCTCCGCTTGGTCCCACAGCTCCTCCGAGCCCATCCGGTCTTCTGGACGGGTAGACAGCTCGATGGTGTATTCGAAGCCGAACACCTTATAAATCCGGTCAATCAGCTCGATGACGCGGCCGATCTCGCCATCGATTTGATCCGGTCGCACGAAGATATGGGCATCGTCCTGACAGAAGGTGCGCACTCGCATCATCCCGTTGAGCGCGCCCGACAGCTCGTGACGGTGCACCTGCCCGAATTCGGACAGCCGGATCGGAAGCTCGCGATAGGAACGCAGCTTATTCTTGAAGATCAGCATATGGCCCGGGCAGTTCATTGGCTTCAGCGCAAACTTGTTCTCATCCACCTCGGTGAAGTACATATTCTCCCGGTATTGATCCCAGTGACCGGACTGCTCCCACAGCCGCTGGTTCATCATGAATGGCGTGCGGACCTCATCATAGTCCTGCTTCGCCTGCTGCTCCCGCGAGAAGTTCTCAAGCTCCGTGCGGATCGCCATTCCCTTCGGCAGGTAGAACGGCATGCCCGGCGCTTCTTCCGAGAACATGAACAATTCCAGCTCTTTGCCCAGCTTGCGGTGGTCGCGCTTCTTGGCTTCCTCGAGGAGATGCAGATGATCATCCAGCTGGGCTTTCTTCGGAAAAGCTGTGCCATAGATGCGCTGCAGCACTTGGTTATCCGAATTTCCGCGCCAGTAAGCTCCTGCTACAGACAGCAGCTTGAATGCCTTGATACGGCCTGTCGACGGCAGATGCGGGCCGCGGCAGAGATCGAAGAACTCGCCTTGATCGTAAATCGTAATGACGGACTGCTCCGGCAGGTCGCGAATCAATTCCAGCTTCAGCGGATCCTCCAGCTCTTCGAAGATCCGGATCGCTTCTTCACGGCTGACGACACGGCGGGCGATCGGCAGGTTCTCCTGCGCGATTCTCTCCATCTCTTTCTCGATGGCGTTTAGATCGTCCGTGGACAAAGGCTTCTCGATATCAATGTCATAGTAAAAGCCGTCTTCAATAACGGGGCCAATTCCAAGCTTTACGGCTTTCTCACCGTAGATGCGTTTGATCGCTTGCGCCATGAGATGCGCCGTACTGTGACGATAAACCTCCAAGCCTTCCTTGCTATCAAGCGTTATAATTTCCACGTCGCTGTCCTCGTCAATCGGACGGTTCAAGTCGACCAATTGGCCGTTGACTTTACCGGCTATCGCCGATTTCTTCAAGCCGGAGCTGATGGATGCTGCAAGCTGCTCCAGCGTTGTGCCGCGCTCCACCTCTCGGACTGCGCCATCTGGTAGTGTTAGTTTCATAGCCATGATCATCATTCCTCTCGTGAATTAAGTTAGAAAACACAAAAAAGCGCATCTCGTCCAAAGGGACGAGTGCGCTTAGCTCGTGGTTCCACCCTAATTCAATCCGCTGCGCTCGATCTGCCGGCACTTCTGCCATGAAGATGCTCACACGAACGGATTCTCATTCGATCACATCCGTAACGGGGATGATCCGGTATCCCTTACTGCGCGCCTTGACGCGGTTCAAAGACACGGCTACAAAGGGGTAATTCCATAGCTAGTCGCTGAAGGAGCTTGCAGCTGATGCCCCTCTCTCTGTACAGCTTAGAAATGAAATCATGTCTTTGATTATCGCCTGCTTGTATATGGCTCAACATTATATAGCCTCATTGTCATTTGGTCAAGTACGAAAATAAATAACGGGCGTATGCTCCTATTTTGCGGTTACAATGTGGCTTTTTTCATAACTGAGGTGTCTAATGTATGGTAAAGCAAGAGGAGGTACCATCCATGTCAGGAGCTCATGACGCAAGGCCCCCTGTTTATCCGGATAAGCAGGGCGAGCACGAACCTTTCGCATTCATTTTCGACCAATATCACCAGCGGATCCGCAAGTATTTCGCCATGAAGCTGGACTCGACCAGCAGCGAAGATCTCACACAGCAGGTGTTCTTGAAGGCTATGGAAAATTACCACACCTTCCGCCAGGATTCGAGCCTCTTCACCTGGCTGTACACCATCGCGCACAACACGCTCAAAAACGAATTTCGCAAACGGTCCCGCACGCAGGAGACGTCCTTTGACGGGATCGATTGGGGCTCAAAGTTCATCACGTTGGACTTTGCTAATAATCTGGAAATTCGAATCGATATGAGTGCCGCTCTAAAAAAGCTGGGCCTATTGGATCAACAAATCATTACGCTGCGTTTCTTCGTGGACTGCACCCTATCCGAGATCGCAGAGATCGTCCATATGCGTGAGAGCGCAGTGAAAAACAGGTTATACCGCTCCTTAGAAAAGCTAAGAAGCGAACTAAAAGATTGGAAGGGATTAAACCATATGTCTATTCAGAAGATGATATCCATCGTAAGCAAGAATACGCCTGAAGGTACGAAGAATGAGAGCCAAACCAATGTGTACGAGGACTTATTCAACGAGCTGAACGTCAGCGTCAACCGGCTTGCGGCCAAGTTGAATCATCAGCCCACGAAGAAGGTTGTCATCGAGCTTTATCCCGATCTTCCCACCTTCCACGCCGCCGTTGGAGAAGCGGATGCGCCTGACTGGTTCATGGGCACCTATGAAGACAACATCATTAAGATGGTATCACCCTTGAATCCGGGACCGGAGCATACGTACCAATCGATTCTCAAATCGGCTACACATTTATTCGCCATGTGGCTTGTCACCGATATCAACCCTCGCGCACCCCGGTGGATTCGGCAGGGGCTGGGTGGATATGAAGCTGATCAGATGTCGCAAACCTTCATCAAGGACAGCATTCGAGAGACTGTGCGCAAGGGATCCGTCCCCACGCTGCACGAGCTGGAGAATGACTCGTTCGAGCTGCAGACGACCGGTGGATTCCAATTCTCTTATAAAATGGTCGAGTTCATCGTAAAGGAACACGGCTTGGATTCGCTCAACAAGATCATTCGGAATCCGGATGATTTTCAGGGCATCTTCCACTGCTCCGAAGCAGAGCTGCGGGCACAATGGATTGCCTATTTGACGAAGCAGCTATAAGCTCGAAGTCCATTAACCAATAGTCCGGGCAGCTCCCGGCTATTGGTTTATTTGTTTAGCTAGAAGACTTGAGCTGTGGCGTCCAATATTCACGGGTTATGCTGTACGTGTTATGATGCTCCCAGTTCCCGTTGATTCTCAAATAATATTCGAAAGAACCCTTCATATCGAAAGCCAACCTTCTCAAGCACCCGGATAGAACCGGCATTATGGGGCATTACGGCTGCTTGAACCCGGTGCAAGCCGGCAGTCTCAAAGCAATATCGGACCGCCAAGCCGACAGCCTCTGTCATGAATCCTTGTCCATTGCGTTGTTCATCTAGAAAATAGCCGATCGTGCAGCTCTCCCACGCCCCGCGGGCAACATTGCCGATGTTAACCCGGCCGATCAGCTACAAGCCGCTCATCTCCATCTAGCGGATTAATTAAAAGGGTTTTTACATAGAATTGCGAATACCTTTATAATCATTTTGTCATTCTGGAGGACCTATGATTACGTATACGATTTGTTTCATCAGACAAGGCAATCACGTACTTCTGCTTAACAGAGAATCGCCGAGTTGGATGGGCTGCTGGAACGGTGTTGGCGGAAAAATAGAACGTGACGAAACGCCACGGCAATCGATGATTCGTGAAATAGTTGAGGAAACCCTTCTGTCTGAGACCGAGTATCAGCTCAACTATAGGGGGCTCGTCTCGTGGACGGTGGATCATCAGCAGTTTGGGGGAATGGTTCTCTATTCAGCCGATATTTCGGAAGATGCCCATTATAGCACGCCTGTAAAGACGGTTGAAGGCATTCTGGACTGGAAATCGATGGACTGGGTGATGCATCCCAAGAATCAAGGTCTTGCTACGAGCATCCCGCTCATCATGAATTACTTGAACGAAGAGGCGCCTTATCATCATCATTGTTCGTACCTCGAAGGAAAACTCGCTGATACTTCGTCTGAAGCCATTACGGATGCGACTGAAAACTTGCAGCAGATGAACGAATACATCAAGCTTTTCAAGGAACGTACAGCGGGTGGAAAGCAGATTCAACCCCTTTACTAGCGGCTGCGGCTCTTTCTTTAGTACCTGCCATGGCTTCACTGTGAAATGCCAAAAGCCCTTGAAATCTACGATTTCAAGGGCTTGCTTTAAGAGACGCGCGAGTCATCCATGAATTCCAGCGTACTTGTTGGGAGAATTACTCCATAACTCGTATCAAACTTACGGCACCAGAGACAGAGGATACCGAGAACGGACCATTAGCTCTCATTGACCCAGACCTCTTCCCAGAAATTCGTATCGGGGTTAAATACATATTCCCAATACTCCGTCTTTTTGACATCCAAGCATTCCAGCTCGGGCTTGGTCCAAGCCAGTTTGTTGTGATTCACATCTCTTCCTCCCTTCGATTAGAATCGCCCAGCACCTGTGAAGATGCCTTTGGTAAAGTCCATTTTGTTCATAACGACTTCTGGATTTCCTGCATGATCGGTACTGTAGTATTCCACGATATGCGTGATGCCGGCAGTGGCCGTGAATGAACCGGTATACGGAATCCAGGCGCCGCCGTTAATCCGGTAAACCGTGCCCTTCACTCCGGATCCGCTGGTTGGATCCTCCGCCCGCAAAGTAACGGTAAAGCCGCTAATATAAGGTCTCCCTGCTTTATTGACGGCCATGATCGGGTCGAAGTGATAGAGCGTGATTGGTGCCGACTTGTCGAGCTTCAGCTCCGTCGATTGGAGGCTCTCGACGTTGCCTGCATGATCGGTGCTGCGGTATTCGAAGGCGTATACCCCGTCCTGCGACAATACCACGGGCTCGGTATATACCATCCATGCTCCGCCGTTCATCCGGTATTCCGTCATCTTCACCCCGGAACTATCGTCCGTCGCCGTGAGCGTTACCGTAATGTCGGACCGGTGCCAGCCGGATATGGGATCGGGTCCGCTGGTGGATGTAGAGACGGCAGTGGTAACCGGCGGAATAATATCCGGGTTCTTCCTGTCATAGAGATCCTCGACCTCTTTCTCGGTCAGCGGATAGTTGAAGATCCGGAAATCATCCATCAACCCGCGGAAATATTCGGTAGCCCCAGGGGGATCGAACCCGATCGTCACCTTCTCGGTCGTATTCTTGAATACTCCCGTCCACGCTCTGGTTGCCCGCAGTTCACCGTTAATGTAGTACTTGATGATCTTACCGTCCCATGTGACCGTAGATAAGTACCATTCCTTGAAGCCTACAGGCGTATCGGGAAAGAGATGCGTATATCCCGGACGATCGCCGCTGACCAGCCGCACGCCCGGTGATTTGCCGGAAGGATCGTGCAGGAAGGAATACGGCCCGTAGTCGGACGTGTTTCCTTTGGTCAAGATCGGCGCGTAGCCTCCTGCCCCGGCATCCTCTTTGTACAGCCACATCGAGAGGGAGAAGGACGTAGACAAATCAAGCGAATCGCTGTCTTCGACCAGAACGCCGCTTCTTCCATCGAATTTCGCGGCTTTCCCGACGATTCCATCGACGAATGTCGGCTTCCCTACAGCAGGCGTCCCATGATTGCCGTTGCCCGAGAAGTCCTCGAACGTCCCGTCGAAGGTGTAGAATGCAATCTGTTTGGGCGTCCGTTCGGCGCGGGTGGTGAATATCATGCTTGCCTTTGCCTCGCCGCCGTCATCATCGCGAACCGTTACGACTGCCTCGTATTGCTTATCCGGCGCATCCTTCTCCATGATTGCATAGGCGTGATCGAAGCTGCATGAGGATGACGTCGATCCGTCGCCGTAATCCCAATGGCAGGTATACCGATCCTGCCGTCCCGGATCAGTTACACGTATACCCGTCCTATAATTCTGCCCGCCAAGCAAGGTCACGCCATTGTCGACGATAACGGTAGGCGCCACGTTTGTTGTGGTGATGTCTTTGGTAATCCGGTGCACATTCCCATCCTTCATCACGTTATCAAGCTGCACGGAGTAGGTTTTATTATCTTCGTAATAATGGGTGACGGACATTCCCGTTGCCGCCGCCCCATCTCCAAACAGCCACTTGCTGGACGTTATGAGCCCCTCGTCGAAGCCTGCCGTAGTATTCACGAAGGCAATGGCTTCCCCTTCCTTAGGGTTCTGAGGCGAAAATTCGAAATCCGCCGGTTCAACTGTCTGCTCCAGCGTATAGCTGCTTGTATGTCCTTGCGAATCGGTTACGGTCAGCTTAACCGGATACGTTCCGGCGCCAGGGAAGGTGTGCGTCGGCTCTTTCTCGACGCTGATGGGACTGTTATCACCGAATTCCCATTTCCAGGACACAATATCGTTGTCTTCATCCGTAGACAGGTTCTTGAAGGTGACCGTTTGACCGCTGATCAGGCTGGTTTTCACTTTGAATTGCTGGGTGGAAGTCACAGAGCTGTTCCCATGATTCGTAAGCGGGCGGTACAGAATATATTTGGCCCACATCGGTTTGGGCAGCTTAAATTCCTGCAGCTCTCCATTGTTGGCGGTTGACGATTTAATGACAGTCGTAAACGCCGCATCATCCAAGGTCGTTGTCGAGATGGCAACCTCGAAATCTTTTACCCGCTGGCTTTCAAAAGATGGACGCGGCTTGATCTGGATCCGGTCGATGAGGTACTGCTTCCCGTCAGCCAAGCTGATTTTCACCCACTGATTATCCTTCACTTTTGTCGCCCAAGGGTTATGGTAGGTGAATTTCAACATGTTGTCCGCACTGTGGCCGCTGTCGTAGTTGCTGGATACGGCTTCTATCTTCGCGCGTTCTTCCAGCAAGGCAACGTTCTTCCCGGGGCCAGCCGGGTAGAAGAGCGCCTGCGGCTGCTTCGGCAGGACAATCGTGAACGATACTTGCTTGATGGCTTCGACATTGCCGATCAAGTCGATGCTCCGGTATTCAACCCGATGGTCACCCTCGGCTGCTACGACAATTGGCGTTGACTGATAGATCTGCCACGTTCCGCCGTTAACACGGTATTCCGTCTTCTCAATCCCGCTGTCATCCTGTGCGTCGAATATAATCGAGACAGAGGACTTATAATTGCCGTTCGCGCCGTCTGGCGCTGCCGGAGTCAGCGTGGCCGTTGTAACCGGTGGAGATTGATCTTCTGTCGTCCATTGTACGCTGGCGGTATTGGATGTAAGCTCTGCTGCTTGGGCCGTCGCTTGATCATCGCCTGCGTTCGTACCGGTATAACGAAATGTCGCGATACCATTGTTGTCAGTCGCTTCCGTAAACGATGCCGGATTTGCCCCGGTTATGTCGAGGGTCACCGGCATTCCGGCAACGGCCTGGCCTTGATCATCAAGGACGGCTGCCGTTAATGTGTGCACAGTGCCAACTCGAAGCGTCTTGCTCTGCGGTGATAGTGTTACGGTCGCCGGCAGTGTCTGAAGCACTTTCGTTGTCCAGCCGGTGCGAACGGCCCCGCCAAGCGGGCTGCCGTCGGTCACGACTGCGTCAATCGCATGGATTCCCACGCTGGCCGGCCGGTATGTAAACAAGCTCCCGTTACCGGAAGAGACGCCGTCTACGAACCATTCAATCGTGATTGCATCATGATCCGGATCGGCTGCCGTTATGCTGAATGCTTCCGCCATGCCAATGTACTGCTCTACTTGACGCCCAGCCGGCGATTGAGCCGTGATGACAGGCGCGCGGTTAACGTCTGTAATCGTTATTCTCGCATAATCAACCGCTTCCTTACCGGCTGCATCGGTTACTTTCAGTCCGATGTAACCTTGGAAGGATGACGTGAACGTATGGGATACCGATGCACCTTGAGCATCCCCATATACGCCGTCACCGTTCAAATCCCATTGGAATCCCGTTATCCCGGCAGGGCTGGCCGAAGCCGAACCATCCAGCATAACCGCAGTTCCTTCATTCGCGGTATAAGGTCCTCCTGCTTTCGCGACCGGATCGTCGTTGCGGACAGTCGGATCCTGCAGAAGCTGATTGATGACATTGACAATATGGGAGCCGAACGTCACCAGATTCGTACCAAGCAGGTTATGATCGCTAACAATTCCAGAACCTTCGGCCAGCATCTCCTGCTTCGTGAAGAAGAAATCCCCAGCGATGAACTGTGCCTTGAATTGTGCGATCTCGGTATCACTCATGTTCAGATTGCGCAAATAGCGGGTTTCATCGTCTGTAAGCCCGGAGGCGGCTACTCTCGTACGCAGCTGCTCCAGCCCCGCGGCTTTGTCATTCAGCGGCTGGGTATCGCTTGATAAGGCTTGGTTAAATTGTGAAACACGCTGACTCGTACGCTGCAATTGACTAAGCAGGAGGTCGATGTTGTCATTCAGCGCCAATGCGTGGGTTAACGCCCAATTCGTGTCGCCGGCTGCTTGCGCGCCTTGATATCTCTCTAGCAGCGTCCACAGCTGACGGGTGATCGCTTGCTCGTTTGCAGCTTCGTTAGCGAGTGATTGCATGGTTGAATCGAGAGGATGATTGCTTTGAAAATCAAGAATCGGCCTATTGCCGAGAGGAGTGATATGCTTGAAGTCCGGATCCGGGGGATCATCGGCAATGCCTTGATAATGCTTTGCTTGGTTGGCTAGTTGAAGCGTCGCCATGGTACGGGGGTCTTGGAGGCCGCTTCGCATGAGGAAATCCACAAACTTTTCATTCGGATTCCTGCCCGCATCGGCAGCTTTTTGGAGAGCGAACAGCTTTTCTGCGTACTTCTTGTACTTTTCCCAGCGCTTTGCTTCCTTCTCCGCTGCTTCCTTCAGCTTCGTGAGATCAAGCGGCGGAACGACGCCCGTCGTATATTCCACCTTAAATGCCGGATCAATGACTCCGTCTATCAGGTAATTGAATTTGCCATCTTGGCATTCATCGAAGACAATGGCATACTCCCCAGGTGGAATTTTCCCGTCCGGACCTGTGTACCCGATCGTCTCCGAGATGAAGATGCCGCTCGACAATGCCATGACGGAGTTTGGACCGCCGCCCCCGGCATCTTCGAGTTCATCGCCGTTGGACAATGCCGTTATGCTCCCGCTCTCCACGATATAGAGGTCGGTCCAAGAATTGATTCCATCAGCAGTACCCTCAGGGCAATGAGGTATAATCTGCATCTTGCCGGTATGAATCGTAATACTGGAATTCGCGCCAAGTGTCGTGTACGAATCGCCCTGTTCCGTCCACCAGATCCACTGGCCGAGCCCGCTTGCGCTTGCAGCGGGAAGACTTGCCCCGAGCAGCAGCACCATACAGATGATGGTCGCTATAAGCTTGCGTAGAATGATCACCACTCCAATCTCGAATAGTTAAAGCGTCAGAAACGTATCGTATCCCTACCTAATACAAAACGTATCAGCCATAACTGTAGCAGGCGGCCTACTATTAAACAAACCCAAAAAAACGCAGAAAAAGTTGGAAAAAGCTGGTTGTATCCAGATGATAAACCTCTTTCTTCTTTTACTTCAGTTTTTCATATTATTATGGCTGAATGCTGCGAAGACGAAGAAAGGAGCAAGACCCTCCCAAGAGTAGTCTTGCTCCGATACGTTAAGCATCAAATCGACAAGATACGGATGCAGGGCCGTGTTGTAAGCCTATACCCGCCATCGACACTCAACTGCCCTTTACTGCACGGTTTGGTCAATCATCATACGAATCACTTTTGCTATTTCTGCTCTTGTTGCTGTCCCCTTGGGGTCAAATTTGTTATCTGGCTTGCCTGTGAGGACACCAGAGGTTTGCATGGCTTTTATTGCTGGCAATGCCCAAGAAGATATCTCGGCTTCATCTGCAAATTTGCGCTCTACACTTGTTTGGACTAATGTCATCTTGGAATATTTAGCATAGCTCGCAATCATTAATGCCATTTCTTCTCTGGTTACAGCCTTTTCCGGAGCGAACCTGCCATTGCCAGTCCCTTTAACAATTCCGTTGTCGTTTGCCCATGCAATATAGGGTGCATAGTATTTTCCAGTATGAACATCTGTAAAGCCTGGTGTTTGACCGTCCGTCTCAGATTTATCAAGTCTGCCGAGTACGGTTATCAGCATACCTCTAGTCATCGTTTTATTCGGTGCAAACGTTCGGTCTGCAACTCCTAAGAACAGTTCTCTTGCCGTTACAAAATCGATATCATTCTTCGCCCAATGCCCTGTTGAATCTGTGAAACCTTTCGGATTATAACCGATCGCAAAGGTGGAGGCCTGCTGTGTTACAAATACAACCTTGCCATCGATCACTATCGTTTGAGGGATTATTACTTTTTTATTGCCGTCTAGACGATACACGACGATATTTTCACTTGTTTCAGTCGTTTCTTCCACATATGGAATAGAAATCTTAATGACACCATTGAAAACAGCTATAGGCTTGCCATCTGCTACAATAGTAAGGGTTCTAGCCGGCTTGTGATCCACATCCGCCGCTTTTTCGATCTTGATGACCAGGTCCTTGCCTCCAACTTGTGTGAGCATTGCTTTATCCAGTGCAATATCGCCGATCGGGGTATGGATGACGAGCTTCTTGTCACTCGCGGCCATACGGTCAACAGATGTCTTGCCAAACCCTACCTCAACACTTGCTGCAGATGTTGGAACATCAACTTTAATCGTGACGCTTCCCGACTTGTCATTTAGGATAACTGCAGCAATATCTTTGTCATCGACACTGGCAGCTGCATGCCCATTGGAGTCCACAATCGGATGAAGTATGATCTTCTCCTTGAGCTTATCCGTTGGTTCTTCTGGTGTCGGGTTCATAATGACGCCAGATGACATAATTTCGAAAGTCCCGGTCTTGCTTGTTATGTCTGCTGGTGTATGAATGTCGATAAAGCCCTTCAAATCCGTGATGATGTACGTTTTTATACCTGCAGTGCCTTTGGCTTTAAACGTCATACTCATAATGACAGCCGATTCATCCGTCTGAAAACCAGTGGAATTGACAGCAGCGACTCTCACCGTTCCATGGACCGGATCGACCTTGTACTGATAGAGCCAATCCGCCACATCTTTCCCTTTTACAGCCGTTTCATTCGATAATTCGAGAGCAGCGTGATCATATTCCAGTTGAAACTCAAATGTTTGGAGTCCCTTCGGATGATTTAATACAATATCGACAGTCGAGGTATTGCCGGCATAAGCACGTGCAGATTTGACCTCCAATTCAGGTTGTGCGGAGGCTGGTGCCGGTTCGGCAAATACAATGCTTTGAACCATCAGTGATAGGATAAGAGAACAAGCTATCAATAAGCTTCGCTTCTTCATATTGATCGTCCTTTTCTATGCATACAGGGAAGGCAATTCGCTGCCTTCCCTGTATACGGTAAGTTTATGGGTTAACAGGCGCGGCAATCCGATCCGCAATCATCTGCAGTAAGGATAGAACATCAGCTGTATCGACAACGTTATCACCATTAACATCTGCAGCAGCAAGCTTTGCTTCATTCTCTTCGTTTGGCGCAGCAACAATCAGCTTCAGGATCTCTGTTGCGTCCAAGATATCCAATTTATGATCCCCATTGACATCGCCTAATGTGAAGCTGGTAATCGTAATAGAAGCATCCTTTGTACCAATAGGTGTATGCTCAGGGTCGCCTGCAGCATTCTCCGTTACGGCTTGTACATTTGCAAAAGAAATCGTCGCCTTTTCATTATTCACAATGTCGGCTTTTGCACGGAACACTATATTAGCTATCACCGTGTTCTCATCGGTTCCTACCGCCGTATTAGATACACCTGCAAAGCTCACTTTGCCTGGCACAGCTGTGTTATGCGCACTTGTTTCCTTAAAAGCAGCAAACTCAAATTTTTCAAGTGCTAACAGATCTTTATTGAAATTAATGAGACCTTCAATGCCTACTAATTTGGATGCACGGTCAACCGTAACCGGTACCGTAAAGGTGCTGCCCTTGCTCACCGTTTGATCTGCTGCAGCAAGCAGCATCTGATCGGGGTTCGGATTCGAATTTTCATCGCCAGTCAAGTTCAATTCCATCGAAAACTGGTTTTTTGCACGGAAGAGCTTATCCTTCGTAACGGAATACCAATTGACCTCGACATCGTCGCTGCCTTCCTTGAACGTCATTAACATCACCATACCCAAGTCATACGCCATGAATTGGGCATCCGTTAAAACCTGCTTAACAGCATTGCCATTCACGCCGATATCTTCTCTTACAATTAGATCAGGATAACCAATATGTCCGGATAATACCAGCACTATGTTCTCGTGCTTGCTTACAAATTCATTCCACATATCGTCACCGTTATTACCGCCAGGCATGTATGAACCAGGGTCATCCATATGCTCAAGAGAAATCTGCTCACCCGTGTGATACATGTAAGCATGTGTAGTCACAATAATTCTTTTGTCTGGATTTTCTGCCGCTAATTCATTGGCCCAAGCCAATACGCTATCATCCGGCCCATACTCCAATGCAATAATCATATACTTCATCCCATTAATGTCGAAGTAATGGTATGTATTGTCCATTTTCCCTTCTACATATGCTCCGCCAAAGGTGGATGCTTGGGAATACTTGCTGTATGGGAAATATTTGTTGAAATTCGTCGTAATTCGACCCGTTTGATTGTTATAATCATGATTCCCGGGCACAAACACATAAGGAAGGGTACCATCCAAGATGGACATCCCTTCGGATGCCGTATTCCATTCCGCCGTGCTTCCCGGATTATTAACGATATCGCCTACACCAATTGCGAGTTTAATATTCATATCGTCCGCATGGTCCTTCATCCAGGTCATATAATTTTTGAACGCAGCCGGATGGTGCTCCACGAAATACTGTGTGTCTGGCAATACGGCGATCGTATAATCTCCTTGTGCAAATTCAGGCTCAAGCCAATTTTCCGTCTCATCGTCGTAGACCAGCCCATCGTTCTGATTGACGGATGTATCTGGATATACATCGTGGCTGCCGTTATTCAGCTTCCAATTCCCCATCAATCCCGTTTCATTTCCTTGCAAGGAAACATTGTAATTCGCTTTGATCTCTTCGTCCGTTCTAACTGTAGACCATACGCGAACATCGGCGATTTGACCGTTGAATGTCATAAGAGGCTTGCCATCCTCGGCATATCCTCTATAATCCGAACCGATTTTCAGCTCACTAACGGGTATGCTGGTTGGAATAGGTGATGTCATGTAGGCCTCATTAATCTTTTTACCGTTGATATATGTAGTCGCGGTATTGTCTGTGTCATCCAATGCCATCGCGACATGCACCCAATCGCCAACATTAACATTGACATTCGCCGTATAACTCAGCTCATAATCAGCGTGGGATTTCCAATAGATTCTTGGCTTCCCGTTGGTCGTAACTTCAAAGTTAAAGCGTGCGATATCGCGGTAGTAATGATCAAAATAATTACCTAAAATAACTCCCACACGCTTTTCGCTTGGCGTATTAGCAGGCACATTCACCCATGCTTCAACCGTACGGGGCGCAGCAGAAAGACGTTCTTTTGCCGCAATTTCCAATTGGCCATCGGAAAAATCGATGCCGCTTCCTGTAAACTCGCTCACATAAGGCGTTTCGATCTCAACCTCTTTTTGGAATCCGATTGCGGTGCCATTATTTTTACCGGCTTTATCATGTACCACATTTAGGCCGTTCTCTACGGAGCTGTCAAGCGTCCAAGCATGCTTTAATCCTTCCTCATCACCTTTAATCCCTACGCTGGCATTGTCCTTAATTTCATCCAACGTACGAACATCGTTCCACAATCTCACTTCCGATACCTCTGCTCTTATGTGATGTTGGTCTCTTGTATCCGCACCGATGCCATGCAGATTCACGAGCTGAACCTGCTCCGGCAAATCCAGATTTTCAAAAGTATCAATGACAGCACCATCTTGAATAAAGGTAATTCTCTTATTCGCAGCATCTCTTATAACAGCCAGATGGGTCCATTCACCCGTCGTAACCGATTTGCCAACGGTCGATTTATCAATCACATTGCCATTGATAAGCTCAAAATAACGAAGCTGATTATTGACGGTAAGCTCAATCCCAAACGAAGTGCTCGCTCCCGAGCGAAAATTCCCAAACAAAATTTGGCGGTGATTGGGATTTACTGCAAATTTCGCGCGCATCTCAAATGTGGCTGGAATATTGTCCAGCTTCTTCTGAAGCTGGACGGAGTTACTCTTCGCTGGATCAAAGATCAGCCCTTCGATATGGCTTGGCTCAGCAGCCTGCGGCGAAGTGGAGGGGCCTTCTTCTGCTTGAGTGGAAGCAAACACAGAGCTTGACATCAGCATTAATATCGCTAGAGTAAGTGTCAGTAATCTTGCCATTTTCATTTTCATCTTCATCGTCCTTTTCCCCTTTGGCTCGGATATTCTATTTAAGCTTGTTTTTCAAATGGGTAGCCGACGTTTCCATTACGAGTGCGAATAACAAGATGAGCCAAGTGATCGCTCCCACTTCACGCATATCCAAATAGAATGAGCTCGCCATAAACATATCGAAGCCGACTCCGCCTGCTCCGGCAGCTGCTCCCATCGCAACCGCCGCTCCGCAATTAATCTCAAACCTCATGAACGTCCACGACATAAGATAAGACTTGGAGGAAGGGATGACCGCTTGAAACACGATATGCCACCAACCGGCGCCACTGCTTCGCAGCGCCTCGATCATGCCTTTATCCAATTCCTCGAACGACTCCGAGTAGGCTTTAATCAAGTATCCGATAGAGTGGAACGTCATGCCGATTACAGCCGCCACACTCCCAAGCCCCGCAGGAACGGCGAAAATGAGAACCCACAATACGGTTGGAACAGCCCTGATAAAGGCTACTCCGCCTTTAATTAAGGAAGAGAGCAGCGGACTGGAGAGATTGCGCGCTGCCAACAGACCGAAGAAAAGCGCAATGACTGCCCCGAAAACAGTCGTCAATAAGGCCAGGCAGATCGTTACCAGAACGGCAAGCAGAGCATCCTGGAACGTAAAGTTCGTAAATTGGGCCTTCGAAAACATCGCAACGAGATTGTTAATGGCCTCACCGATTGCGGCAAACACTCGAATGTCTTTATAGTCGAAGCTTATGAAACTGAAGATGGTCAGCACCAGCATCGAGAGCAGCGTGAATCTCAGAACAAAAGAAGCTTTATCAAACGGCTTCTTCGCCAGGTTCGGAATCCCCTTAGACATTTCACCGTCCGACTTGGAGCTCATCGACGACATCTTTCCTCACCTCCGCTATAGCATTTATAAAATCATTCTTCGTATCGTGTTAGATACAAACTCAATGGCAAGGATCGTTGCTACGATGCAGATGACTACAAGGCTCGCCGCATGGTAATTAAAGCTTTTATAATACAGATCGAACGAGAAGCCTATTCCCGTCCCTGTCAAAATCCCCACTAACGTGGCGCTGCGGATGTTTGTTTCCATCATGAACAGCACCCAGCTTAGTTTTCGGGGGATTGCCGATGGGATAACCGAGCGAAACACGATCGTAAAATAACCGGCTCCGGCCGCTTTTAGCGCTTCTACAGCATGAGAGCTTACTTCATCAATCGTTTCCGTGAATGCGCGGGTCAGAAAGCCGAAGCTAACGAAAAACAAGGCAAAGAATCCCGTCAACACATGCTGGCCGAACGAAAACAGCAATATAAGCGACCATGCGGAAACATCAATGTTCCGGAAAACCGAGGCGATTCCGCGGCAAATCACACTGAATATGACATGCACCTGCATCGTCTTTGATCCGAGAACAGCCAGAATAACAGCCGCTCCGCCAGCAATTGTTGTAGAAGCAATGGAAAGCATGATCGTCTCCAGCAGCTTGTCCAGTATGTCCGGCAGCTTGTCCAGCGACTCAGCAGTCGGATAAAACTGGGTTATTCCCCATTCAGCCGCTTTAGGGATTGAAGCAAAGCCAGCCATGAAATCGAACCCGGTAAGGATAACCGCTCCTGCGGTAATGGCGAGCAGGATGATGATAAATAATGCGGTGCTCAACCTTTTTTTCAAAAAATAGCTAGCTTGCATGAGTCACTCCTATTTCAATGCCGAGATCGCTTGCTTCCGAACCATAAATATCAAAGATCGTTTCTGCTTTCATTCCTTGAGCGGATCCGTTATAGACGACGCTTCCCTTTCTCATCCCGATAATCGTATCCGAATACTTCATCGCAACATCGACCTGATGCAGATTAACCAGTACCGTAATGCCCAGTCTTGAGCATATGCTGCGGAGATGATCCATGATTACCTTCGAGGCGTTCGGATCAAGGGAGGCAATAGGCTCATCACATAAGAGCAGCTTAGGCTCCTGAATGAGCGCCCGCGCAATTCCTACACGCTGTTTCTGGCCGCCGCTTAGCTGGTCGCAGCGTTTGTACACTTGCTCCTCAAGACCAAGCGAATGCAGGATTTCGATTGCCTGCTTTTTCTCATCAGAGGTATAGATGCCCAGCGATCCGGTAATGACATTTTTATAGCCGAGTCTTCCATGAAGAACATTGTCGATGACACTAAGCCGCTCAACCAGATTGTAATGCTGGAAGATCATGCCGATCTTCACCCTTGTTTGCTGCAGCGCCCGTTTGTTCAAATTCAGTACATTGACGCCGTCCAGCCGGACTTCTCCTCCGCTCGCATCAATCAAACGATTAATGCAGCGGATAAGCGTCGATTTGCCCGCCCCAGAAGGGCCGATGATGGAAACAAACTCTCCCTTGCTCACCGAAAAGTTAACATCAGACAACGCCATCGTACCGGTATTGTATTTCTTCGCTACATGCTTCAATTCCAATAATGCGGTCATGGCGCCGTCACCTTACTCAGCTCACGGATCGGGTTAAACCATGCATCCTCCACTTTCAGAAATCTTGATTCGCCAGCTTGTTTAAACATCCCCTTGAATTCAGAATCTTTCGGGACGAAGATTTTCGGGTTTTGAGCCGTTTCATCGGAAACCATGACATCCGTAATCGATTTGATATCATCCTCGCTTATTGTTTCGGTATTAACGACGAACGGCTGATTCAATACAGGAGTGGAAGATATAACAACCAGTTCCTCACCAGCAACCGTGTTAAAAGGTGCAGCAGCATCAGCCTTCACCTTATAAACCGCACCGGCGGTATTCGCTTCCCCCGAAACCAATTCCACGTAATTGTTGACACAGGTATCACAGAATGCCGCCACATCCGCTTTACCGGATAGCAGGTTTACTGCCGAGCCCTGATGAGAACCTCCATACAGCACCTGGCTGAAAAACTTATCGTCGCCGCCTTCCAGCAAATCATCAGACTTCAAATCGGTCATTCCTTTATTCGTGCTGAAATGAGTAACGATGCTGGACGTTGGTACTTTGAATCCGGATGTCGAGCTGTTCGATACGAAAGAGAACCGTTTTCCCTGTATATTGTCAATCGCAAAAGCATCACCCTGCTTGTATGCATCCTCGTTTCCTTTTTTCACCGCCAACCAGCTGTAATACATGGCATCGTCAAGCGTACCGGATTCGCCGCTGTTCGTAACAAGCGGCTCGACCTTATCGTTCTTCCCCTTGGCCTCCACGTACGCTTGCGGCCCCAGGTAAGCCAGATCCGCACTGCCATTGGCAATGGACTCCACGGCAATAATATAATCGGTCGTTGTTTTATGCTCGACTTCCTTACCTGTTGCCCGTTCAACAAGAGCGCCGATTTCGTCACGCGCTTCCTTCATGTTGCCGCCGGATTCATTAGGCAGCCAGATCATCGTCACCTTGTCTCCTGTTTGTACAGCAGACTGGTTATCTCCAGACGCCGACCCTTGTTCATTAGTAGTCGTATCACCTGAGTTGCTGCTACATGCTGTAAGAATGGCGATCAAGAACGTGATCATCAATAAGGACATTGTTTTCATTGTTTTCATTGTTTTCTCTCCTCTGCAAGATGTGCCTGACAATAACATAACCATGGGTGCCTAGCAGCACCGTCATCTTCATTCCGCTTGGCCAACGCTTCGCCCATGCTGCCTCGTACCTGCTCACTCCCTCTGATTGGTTGTCATGCCACTTCCCAAAGTATATAAAAATAAAGCATTTATACGCAATACATTTTGCGTTGTTTTACAGTATATTAATACAATAAACAAGAGTATCCATTATAAAATCGCAAAAAAGAAGAAAATGTTCGAATTTCATCACTAATAAAGCACAAATAGCCTCTGCACACATCGAACATGCAAGTTCAATATATGCAGAAGCCAGATCGATCGTATACCTAATCCTTAATAAACGCCCAGCAGCAGTTCGTGAAGCTCCTCCTTGCCGATGCTCTTCGGATTATTATCCATTCTCCCCTTGGTATAAGCCTTATTGACGATCAGCCGTAAGCCGTCCTGAGGTACATCGTAATCTCTAAGCCGCCTTGAAAAGCCCGATTTCTCGTAAATGCGGCCGAGCACCTCTCCAATTTCCTCGACGTTCGCAGCACCGAACGCCTCGACAAGCTGTTCGCCGTCAATCAGCTCCTCCTTGTTCCACTTCATCATCTTGTCCAGCGTCATACTGGCGGCAATACCGTGGTCGATTCCGTAGAGCAGCGTAATCGGATATGAAATGGAATGGCAGGCCGTGGTCCTCGTGTTGCTGAACGCCAGTCCCGCCAGGAAGCTTCCTAATGCAACCTTCGTGCGAATTTCGATATTATGCGGGTCGTCATTGAGGCTAGCCAGATGCGGCACAATACAGCGAATCGCACGGAGCGCAAACTGCCTGGATATTTCATTGGTATTCTTCGACCAGTATGCTTCAGTAGCATGACAAATGGCGTCCAGCCCGGATATAATGCTTGTTCGAACGGGCAGACTGAGCGTTAATGCCGGATCGATAATCGCAATCCAGGCAAACAGATTCTTTCCTTCTACCGAGTACTTCGAATCCTTGCTTTTATCCCAAATCGTCGCCCACGGCGTGACCTCCGATCCCGTTCCCGCAGTTGTCGGCAGAGCGATCCAGCGGCATGCTTGCTCGTTGGATAGGTACGCCCGTGTTACGATCGCCTCACGCAGCTCATCCGCATTGCCATAGTGGAGTCCTTTGAAAGCAGCGATTGACTTCCCCAAATCAAGCACACTGCCCCCACCGACAGCGATGACCAGATCGTACGCAATGGAGCTTGCGGCCTGCAGCAGTGCGAACAGGTCGGTCACATCGGGATTTGCAATTTGAACCGGATATACGAAAACATGCTTGCTGCGCAGCTGATTCATCAGCTTGCGGCAATCTTCCGTTTTGTCAAAATCTCCTCCCCTTGTGATCAGCAATACGTTGTCAATCGGCCCGCCATCAGCGTCTATAATCACAGACAATTGCTCCATGGTTCCTGTGCCAAAATAAGTTTCAACCGGATTGTAGTATCTTCCCCTATTCAGCCTCATCCTACAGCCCTCCCGCTCGTCTGAGGGTATTCATTGCGCGCCAGCCTCTGATTGATTCGTTCAATAACGTCCTCTAATCCCGTGATGGAATCAACCGTATAGTGCGCCCCGGCTTGCTCGAAATTGTTGCGGACAACAGCCATGCGCTGCTTCAGCTCATCTTCGCCAAGCTCCAGCGTTTGCTGCTCTGTCAGGCCGAACTCGCTCCCGCCGCATATGATGCCTACGCTCCACATGCCCGCATTTATGCCTTCTTGGATGTCGCTTATCGTATCGCCAATCTTCACACAAGCTTCCATAGGGAACATTTGCAGATGAAGCGCATTCTGATAACACATGTAAGGAGCCGGACGTCCGGCAGGAACTTCGTCCGAAGCGATCATATAATCGGGTTTGTAGCCCTTCTTCTCCGCCTCTGCCGTCACGATTTGCATCATGTCAGCGGTGTACCCGGTTGTAGAACCGATTTTGATACCCTTTTCCCTCAAGTTGTTCATTAGGTTAAGTACACCTGGAATAACATCCGTATAAGCCGGCAGCACCTTCATCAGCATCGGTTCGAAGCTTGCGTATAAATCGTCGACATCGTTCTCATCCGGCAGCTTGCCGAATTTCTCCACCCACTGCCGCTTCACACTTTCCAAACCGAGCAGTACACGAATATGATCTTTTTTCTTCATCCCCATCGGACCGCGGACCTCGTCCTCCGTCACTGAAATTCCTTGCTGCTCGAATGATTGGATAAAAGCCGCAAGTGGAGCGAAGCAGCCATAATCCACCGTCGTTCCGGCCCAATCAAATATGACTGCTCCTATTTTCTTTGCAGGTATAGAATCCATAATAAGTCCATCCTCCTCTGAATCACTAAAAACTGCAACAAATATAGCATATAAAAGCATTAACAATCAATAAAATGTGCATCTTTATACTTTTTAACATTTGAATATCTTGTTTTCAAAAATGAAGACACAAAAAAACGCATCGTTACCCGCTTCTGCAGCGGTGTTGGAGGCGTTTGGCTTACAATATTATTTTGCATTCGCTTTGAATTAGCCTTTTTTATAGGATACTGAAATACCCGAATCCTTATACATTTTTACAATATCTTCGTTTACTGTGGAATCCGTAATAATCCGGTCAATCTGTGTTAGCGGACAAACATTCATATACGATACCTTTTCGAATTTACTGGAATCAGCTGCTACATTTTTTTGCCGCGCGCATGACATCATGGCTTTAATAATATCGATTTCGTGAATACGGAAATCTGTTAAACCTTTGTCTATCGATATAGCATTAATTGAAATGAACGCCTGATCGATATTGTATCCGGTTATCTCTTCCTCGCATTTCTTTCCGTACAGTGCGTATTCTTCGTGATCCAGTATCCCTCCAGGCACGATAACCGTAAAGCCTGGCTTATTGGAGAAATGCTCAATAATACGCAATCCGTTCGATATGATCGTCAACCGTTCAAAGTTTTCGGAGAGCTTCTTGGCGATTTCCAAATTAGTGGTCCCCGCATTCAATGCGATCGCTTGCCCTTCCGATACATACTCGCAAGCCAGCTGCGCCAGCTCCATCTTCTTATCTTTGTTCTTGTTTTCTCTATAGGAAAATGCATTGCGATCGCCATGATCCGCGGCAAGAATAGCTCCGCCGTGCACACGCTTGAGCAGCTTTTTGCTTTCCATATTTTCCAAATCGCGCCTGACTGTATCGATCGAAACATTCAGAACCTGGACCAGCTCTGTCACCTTGACAGATTCATTTTGTTTCAAAATTTCTTGAATTTTCTTATAGCGCTCTTCCTGCAGCATTTATCCACCCACTCCTGAAGATCATCCCATTCCTTTACCATTATTCATTATAGAAGTTCTAAGAAGCAAATGCCATTAATTCTTTGTATATCCCTCTTGCAGCCGTAAAAAACCGTAAGCAAATATGCGGCATCTCGCGCAGGACGATGGAAACACGTCCTGCGGAGTCTGCCGCATATGGATCTTAGCACTTTGCACCACGCTCGATGGATTCGTTAAGCATCATAATCGACAAGATACGGATGGAGGGCCGTGTTGTAATAGCCGATGCTGCATTCAATGACATTCCCCTCGCCGTCATAGGAATACCGCAATCGCTTCAATACTGCGGCACCTTCCTCGATCCCCAGCAATTGGGCGGTATCCGGCGCTGCCGTTTCGACCAGAAACCGGTCGCGAAAATTTTCGAGCGCAATTTTCTTCTCTTCCAGCCAGTCGTACAGGGAGGAGAACAATTGCTCCGACGCTGCCCGCTCGTTATGAAAGCCGATCACCGGTGTGATGTAATGGATGAAATGGATATAGGGCTGATCGTTTAACAAATACAATCGTTCAATGCGGTGACAGGAAGATCCGAACAGCTCCCTTAGCTCCGTTCCGCTCTGCAGGGAAGCAGGTCCGGATGCAATCAGCCGCTTCTCCATCCGGTGTCCCGACTCTACCAGGAGCTCGGTAAATCGCTTGCCCTTGGACAATCTGGACAACGAAGTATTGCGCAGAACAATGGTCCCGACTCCGCTCTTCTTCTCTACATAGCCTTCCTCCGCAAGCTCTCTGATTGCGTTGCGAACCGTCATTTTACTGACTTGAAACTCCTGCTCCAGCTGCGGTTCAGCAGGAATATGGATGCCCAGCGGATAGATGCCATGCAGAATCCGATCCTTGATGATCTTCTTGATTTGCAGATATAAGGGCCCGTTCTTCCGTGTAATGGACACGGCTATCACACTACCTTTCCACATCGCCTATATGATCCGTCATCGCCTTCAACACTTCATTGCTGGATGCAATCGGCGTATCGCCCGACACGGTATGCGCCAGCATCGCAGCCGCCGCTGCAAACTCCACCGCCTGCGGAAGCGGGGTCTCTTGAAGCACGCCATGGATAATGCCGCTGGCAAACGCATCTCCCGCTCCTACGCGGTCATAAACCGAGAAAGTCCTCTCTCTTGCAAAGTAAAACGCATCGTTACCGTAGACGTAGCCTGTGAGCGAATGCGTATTGTCCCCGTTGATTTGCCGATGCGTGCCGGCTATGGTCTGGATCCTGTACTGCTTCGCCACCCGGGGGACCAAATCCTGTAACTGGGCCATTCTCCCTTGCACGGATGATTCCATTCCAAGGGTAAGAAGGGCATCCCGCTCATTCATAAGGACGATGTCCGCCAGCTCCAGCATTTCCTCGTAGTGCGGCCGCGCCTGGTCATAGTCTCCATCGCCCCACAGGGATGGCCGGTAATTGCAGTCGAATACAACCTGGCCCCCGCTGCGCTTGACCTCCCTCGCAAGCCGCTTCATCGCTCCCCGAACATTGTCGTTCATAGCAAGCGTAATCCCGCAAAAATGCATGAGCTCAACCTGCTGCGCCGCCTTGCCGAACAGACTGTCGTCATAAGCCGCCGTATTGAAGCTGCTGCCCAGACGATCCGTATATGTCACCCTGCTCGGACGCGCACCGAAGCCATGCTCCAAGAAATACATACCCACATATTTGCCGCCCCGATGAACAAGCGAGGTTCTAATGTCGAGCTTGCGCAGATAGGAAAGCGCCGCTTCGCCGAGCGGGTTATCGGGCAGCGTCGTCACCAGATAGCTCTCATGTCCGTAGCGGGCCAATGCCGACATGACATTGACCCCGCTACCTGAGAAGGAGTATTTCAACTGATTGTCCTGTGACAGCGTTCCGTAGCCGGGGACTTCCAGACGCATCATCACTTCGCCAAATGCAGCCGTCTTACTCATATTGATCAACCAGCGCATTCAAGGTGCGGTGCAGCAGCTCCACATCCTCTACTCTGGTCGCGCCTGTCGCCGGATCGATGATCGAGGTATACACATGCGGGATTATCTGCGGCACACCCGCTTGCAAAGCAATCTCCACGATCGGTTTGAAATTGTCCAAATCAATGCCGCCTGTCGGTTCCAAAGCAAAGCCTTCCTCTCCACATGCCTTGGCGACCGCCCTGTATTCATCCTCCAGCTTCAATCCCTGCATCGGAAAATATTTCAGCGCATTGCCGCCCATATCGCGTACCAGCGCAATAGCCGCCTTGACGGGTACGATCGCTTTCTCCGCAACGCCTGCGCTGAACACGCCTGTCGAGATATTAACGTATCCGACCTGGCCGCTTGGCGACACCAGACTGTTAATCCAGCTGTCCTTGGCACCCAGATTGGCGCGCGTCATACCGACAGCGGGGAAGATCTGATTAATATGGCTGCCTGCATAGCTCTTGACGATTTCAGCTACAACAGCCGCCTGACGGTTATCTCCCGCGCCCAGACCGATAGATACCGCATCGTCAATAGCGGCGCCGTACTCCTTCATCGCCTCGACAGCAGCAGCCGCAGTCGGGTAGTTCTTGGACAATACCCCTACTACAACCTGGCCTTCCGCCGCTTCATAGACCTGTTTGGCGTTATCGATCGAGTTCGTCAGCACATTCAATGCTGCTCTATTCTTGTATAAACGTGCATAGATGCTAGACATGAGTTGTTCCCCCTACAATTTCTTGAATTCGATGAATAATAACCTGCAGGTCGTCACCTTGCAGCGAGCGGCCATCAATGTCAAAATACCCTTGACGCACACCATAATCGCGCGTATAAACGGCAATATCTCCCTCGCGAAGCTGATCGTTCACCGCCTTGGCCCCAATACCCGCCGCCTCCGCGTCGATGTGGACTCTACCGCGGTAAATGGCACGTCCCGCTTCATCCTGCACGATGCTGACCTTTACTCCCGCCAGGCTGGACAAGGCATGCATCGGTTCCAGTGCCGCCTTCTCCTGCTGGCTCTTGTCTTCCTTGTTCACATACTCGTCCAGCGCCTGCAGCAGTCCGAATATCGTCTCCTTGCCTACCTTCATGCTGCGTCCAATCCCGTGAAGCTGAACGTTCAGCCATTCGATATATTGGCGTTTGCCGCCGACTATACCGGAAGTGGGACCTTCAATCGCTTTGGACCCGCTGTAAATCGCCAAGTCCGCACACTGTACATACTTGTGGATATCTTCCTCCGCCGCGGCGTCTACAAGGAGCGGTACTCCCCGGCGCTGCGCCACTTCCCAGGCTTCTTCGACGCTAATCATGTTCTTCTGTACGCAATGATGGGACTTGACGTACAGGATGGCGGCTGTTCGACCGGATATCGCTTCCTCGATATGCTCTTTGCGTCCCTCGTTCGCATAGCCTACTTCCACTGTGCGGCCGCCGCCAAGGAAGACCATCGTTTCCACTGGCGCGCCGTATTGCACATTATGCCCCTTGAGCATAATGATCTCGTTCTTAAGAACAGGCTCCTGGTGCAGGCGCATGCTGACACGGGGATTGCCCTGAGTCACCACGGCAGCCACGGACAAGGCGATGCCGCTGGACGCCGAGTTGACGACCACCGCTCCTTCCGCACCCAGAATGCCCGCAACATAATCGCCCGAACGGCGTACCAGCTCCGCCATCTCTACATACTGCTGCCCGCCTTGCTTCATGGCTTCCATAACGCTGTCCGTAGGTACGGATACACCCAGAATGCTCATCCGGCCGCTCGCATTGACGACCCGCTTGAGCCCATATTTAGCATGCAGTGAATGTCCCATTAACAACAACTCCCCTGGCTTCAATATAGTGATCGGCTATTCGCTCCTCACCCTCTGAATCTCGCAACTTCTTCACTCCGTTCTCTACTGCAAACAGCGTCAGATTGGCAGGCTCTCCCGCCCGAATCCGTCCCAGCTCCGGTCTGCCTAGCCAGGCCGCGGCATTGGCCGTCACCATGGAAATGACCTCCTCCAGCGGATAGCCGAGCAGCAGAAACTTCGACAGCGTATCGGACATGCTGTATACCGGGCCGTTCAGCCGGTTGCCCCGGTAAATATCCGTGCTGATCGTATGCGGCTTGATCCCCGCTAGTCTGGCCAGCTCCGCTGTATGGAACGAAAAGCTCGCCGTCCCATGCCCGACATCCAGATGAACGCCTCTGTCCATTGCATCAAGCAGCGCCTGCCGAGGCTTCCCCTCCGCGTCGAAGACATTATTGGCCTTGCCGTTCAGATAATGGGTCACAATGTCGCGTTCCTGCAGCAATTGCAGCACCTCACCAATAGCAGGCGGACCAGACCCGATATGCACCATAAGCGGCAGGCCGTATATATCTGCAAGCCCGCGCGCCAGCCGCAGCGGCTCCAGACCTTGCTCTTTGACGACGCTTTGGCTGATTCGGGCTTTCAAACCGACGATAAAATCAGCGTACTGCTTGAGGGCCTCTCCGATTAGAGATTCGTCGATCCATTCCAGGCGTGAAAGCTCATCTGTCCGCAGCAGCCCGATCCGCGAAATATTAAGAAAGGCCAGCACGCGCGTCTTGGCGCGGCCTGCATTGGCTACCAATTGGCCAATCCGGTCGGACCCGCAGCTTCCTGCATCCACCACGGTGGTAACCCCCTGCCTAATGCCGATTTCATCGATCTCATCGCCATAGGGCTCCAGCTCGGGGTCGGCATGAACATGCAGGTCAATCCAGCCGCTAGAAGCATACAGGCCCGTACCGTCCACAACCTGCTTGCCCTCTCCCATGCCGGCAGGAGCGATTTGATCAATAATGCCATTGTTAACGACAATATCTGCCGGCTGGCCATCAACCAGCTTTACATTGCGCAATAACAGATCCATAATGGCTTCCGTCCACCTCTCCAAGCTATATACTAAATATCCCAATCTCTATTATCCAAAAATAGCTTATCACATTATAGAATTAAAATGAATATAACGTTATAATGTTTAAATGTGTCGTTTACCCATAAACATTCATTCAGCCCTATATATCGATTTCTATATTCAGTTCAATCATAAAGGGGGATTCTCGTGCCTGCAGCATTCAGGGGCGCAGCATCGCTTGCGGCCAAGATCCGAACGCATTGGAGCCATTTCAAATCCAAGCTGCTTGTGAAATACGCACTATCCTACATTGTCATATTCTTGGTTCCGCTTACGGGCGTTACCATCTTCGTCTATGAGAATGCCGTGTCCAATCTACGGTCCGAAATTGAACAGTCCAATGTCAATCAGCTGAGTCAGGTCAAAATGACGATTGACGGCCACATGTCCGATCTGTACGAAATCGCCAGCAGAATTTCTTATGACGAGCATTTGACTCCCTATATGGCCAGTCATCCTTACCATAGCAGAGAAGCCATTACAACGCTTGCGAATTACACGGCCAACAGCAGCATAGTGGAAGAGCTGTTTCTCTCCTATCATGGCAGCGACCATATTTATTCGTATAAAGGGATGACGGACGCCAGCTATATGTTTAACCGCGTGTACAAGTACCAGAACTGGGACAGCGGTGAGCTTCTGAAAGCGCTTCATGAATCCACGCAGCCGTTCATCCGCCCTGCGGAGGAAGTATCGATCTATTCCCGTCAGGAAACCTTGCTAACCTTGATGATCCCGATCAAGCCGAACGATCCATATCCCTATGGAACCGTCATGTTCCTGCTGAAGGAATCCAAGCTGACGGGCATCATGGACTCGATCCTGAACCGTTTTTCCGGCAGCAGCTTTATATTTGATCCTGACGGACAAGTACTGACCCGAAGCACTAACGGCAAGAGTCTGTCCGGCGGAGCACTCGTATCCCTCTCAGGGCTTAAGCCCGGCATTCACAGCATCAAGCTGGATGGCGAACAAAATTCGGTCGTTGTTGTAAGATCCCAGGAGAACGGCTGGGGCTACGTGACGACCATGCCTACCTATCAGTTCTTTGAACGCGTGGCCCATATTCAAACCTTGATTCTGCTGGTGTTTGCCATCACCGTGGTGACCGGAATCATCGCAGCCATGTTTCTGGCCAAGCGGCAGTATCATCCGATCAAGAACCTGATGGAATTCGCCCGTCTGCAATCCGGCGGCGAAGCGGTCAAGATCCGCAACGAATGGGAGTGGATCAGCCACACCATTCGCGACTACGATGCGAGGATCAACATGCAGGAGCCATTCGTCCGCAATCAGTGCCTAATGCTTCTGCTCAAGCACGGGAAGCCGGACGATCCGGAAATTGAGCGCATGGTCAGGGACACCGGCCTGGAGCGGCCCGGTTCCGAAGGAGCTTACTTCTCCGTTGTTCTTGCTTGGGAGGATTCCCACGAGGATGACCCGCAGCGCACGGATCAGCTGCTGCACCAGGAGCTGCTGAGCCAGGTTGAATTTCCAGAATTGAACGCCCTGGTCTACGGCGTGGAATTCTCGGTTCGCGACCGGTTTGTGCTCATGGTCTCACTGCCGGCAGAATCGCCGGAAACGCAGAAGCAGCTGGTTCTGCAAGTGTTGGATGCCATTACGATCATGCTGCTCGATCATTCGCACACGCTCCCATACATTGGCGTTGGAACGTTGTACAGTACCTTATCTGATATCAATCAATCCTTTGTTGAAGCGTCCACCGCGCTTGAATACCGGGTATCCGGCAGCCACGAGCGCATTACGCACTTCGAGCAGCTGCACGCGCTGCAAACGACGGCCCAGGAAACCTTCTGGTTATCCAAGAAATCCGTACTCAAGCTTGAACAGAGCCTCAAGCAAGGCAATGAAGCGGTCACTTTGCCGTTGATTGCCGGTATGATCGAGGAGATCAAGCAGGAGCGGCTTGCAGTTCCTGTCCTGAGACTGATCTGCTACGATCTTCTCAATACGCTGCTGCGTACAGCTGCGGATCTGCGAATGAACCAAGAATTCGGCAGCATTCCAAGCCTCACTTCCTTCGAGACGCTGGAGGAATTCGAGTTAATGCTGGTTTCGCTCGCTTCGCGGATTTGCCAGCAAGCGCAGCGCAATACCGAAACCGATCAGCCTTCCCTGATTGACGATATCGTCCTGTATGTGGAGCAGAATTTCGCCGACTATACGCTTAGCTTGGAACATATTGCGCTGAAGTTTTCCGTTTCCACCTCTTACCTGAGCCGCAGCTTCAAGGAGAAGACCGCCATCAACTTCTCGCAATATATGTGGCAGCTGCGCATCAATAAAGCGATGCAGCTGCTCGTGACAACCAGCGATCCGCTCCAGATCATTATAGAAAGCGTAGGCTATCTGGACGCGCCTAACTTCATCCGCAAATTCAAGAAGGAAACCGGCATGACGCCCGGCCAATACCGCAAGCAAAACAGCGGCAGCAGCAAGGCGGATGAATAGACGATAAGACGACTAGAAGGGCAAGCGGACAGATTAACTCCTGCCGTTTGCCCCTTTCTTTGTCTTATTGCGGCTCGTTAAGAATATAGTCCACCAGATCATCCAGCGGCACGGTCGCCAGCGCGATGGCCGTATCGGTGACGCCATAGTAAATATACAACAGGCCGTCCTTCACGACATTGCCGGTCGGGAAGATGACGTTAGGAATCTGAAAGCCGAATTTTTCGTAATACGTTTCCGGCTCCATAATGTAATTATGCGTTCTGGCAATGACCTTCTCCGGATTGTCCAAATCCAGCAGCATCGCGCCAACCCGGTATACAATCTGATCATCCACGCCGTGATACAGCACCAGCCAGCCCTTGTCTGTCTTAATCGGCGGCGTCGATCCACCGATCTTGCGGGATTCCCAACCAGGGTTCTCCCCTTTAATCAGCAGCTTAGGCTCCTCCCAGTGAACCAAATCCTCGGAATACGTAATCCACATGGCGGCCTTCTCCGTACCGTATGCCTCACCCACGTACTCCTCGGGACGGCGCAGCAGGGCAAACTTACCATTAATTTTCTCAGGAAACAGAATATTATCCCGGTCATTAATGTCCAGCGGCGTCGTATCGGCAACGAACTCCCAATCAATCAGATTCTCGGACTTCAGAATGGAAGAGCGCGTCAGCCAGTGTCCCTCCTGCTCGCCCCAGCCGTCCGGGTACTTCGGAATAGAGCGTTCAGGCACGCCCTCTCCTGTCGGATAGTAGCTCATGGCGCAAGGGCGCAGCGCATAGTTCAGATAGAATGTGCCGTCAATCTTGACCAGCCGCGGATCCTGTACGCTGCCATAAGGGAAGCCCAGCATGTCCGGCGTGACAATCGGCTCGTCCTTAACATGCGTAAAGTTAACGCCGTCCTCGCTTTCCAGCAGCCCCAGAAAGTTTTTGCAGGGCGTCAAGGATTCCGCTGTCCGTTCAATCATATAGAACTTGTCATTATCAATGATGACAGCCGGGTTGAACACCGTCACTTTGCGCCAGTCATAGCCTCCCGGCACGACAATGGGATTGTTGGGATGTCTGGTAATTTTCATCGTTATTCCTCCTGATGCATGTTCCCTTTCATGAGGCCTCATACATGATTTGTAATGGATGACACCAACAGCTCTCCGGCCGTGGACTTGTCCACAAGCCGTAAGAGCTGGACTAAACATTTTACAGATGTCTTGGTATATTAGCTTTCTTTCCAGCGATCATAAGCAGCCTGATAGATCTCGGCCATCCGCTGTCCGCCCATCTTGTTTACCGTCTTGATGTAGCTGTCCCAGTTAGCCATTGGCTCAGCGCCGGTAATAAACTTCGCTTCCATTTGGCGTACATAGGTCGTGAGGTCGGAGGTTAACGTCGTCACTTCCGCTTGCTCCTCAGCTGTCAGGAACAGTGTCGGATAAGGGATTCTCGCACCCTTGTCGAGCAGCTTCGTTTTCGATTCGTTTTCTACCCATGAGTCGAATTCCGTAAGCAGTCCCTTAGAGGTTTCCGGAATCGAAATCGTCGGTGCCGGAATGCCGTAGTTTGGCGTTAAAGTAGCACGGTAATCCTCACGGTCGCCGCCGCCTGGTACAGGCAGGTATTCTTTGGTCAGCGAGGCTTTGTCCGTGTACTTCCACAGCGTGCCTTCCGGTCCTTTGTTGAACAGCAGGGCGCCTTCATAGCCGTACAGGTAATCCACCCAACGCATCGATGCTTCCGGATACGCATTGCTGCTGGAGATCGAGAATGCGCCGGTTGTTACGCCTCTGTTCTTCGCAATGACAGGAGCGTCTACCATGTCGCTCTTGACAGGTGCGAACATCGGATCATCCATGCTCTGCTCGCCGCCAAGGGTCATATAAGCATGCCAATCGGAGAATAAGGCCACTTGATTGTTTTGCGCTTTGGCTTTCTTCTGCTCAGCCGTTTGGGAGAAGGTCTCCTGATCCAGCAGCTTCTCTTTCCATAGGCGGTTCAGGAACGTCAGGTACTCTTTGTATCCATTCTCAATCGGCGTGTAGTGAACAACGTCCTTGTCGTCTACATAAATTTCCTCTTCATAAATGCCATATGCGCCCAGCAGCCAGGTGCGGATATCGCGCAGGTTGACCGAAGACAGCGGAATTTCATCCGCTTTGCCATTGCCGTTCGCGTCTTCATCCTTTACTCTCTTCAGGAAGGTGTACAGCTCTTCCGTCGTTGCAGGAAGCTTGTCATATCCCAGCTTCTTCAGAAAATCGCCATTGTACCACATCGGGTTGCGGTACCAAGGCTGGTTGAACTCCACAACCGGCAGCGAGTAGATATGTCCGTCAGGCGCTGTGATCGACTTGCGCACACCCGGATTCTCATCCAGCACTTTCTTGAAGTTCGGGGCATGCTTCTCAATCAGATCTTCCAGCGGAACCAGGATGCCCTGCTCGCCGTAGTTCATTTGCTCGGCTGGCGTCAGACCCGCCGCATAGAAGACATCCGGATATTCGCCGCTGGCAAATACGAGGTTCTTCTTTGTCTCGAAGCTATCCTTCGGCGCATTATTGTAGACCATCTTAATATTCGTTTTTTCTTCCATTTGCTGCAGAACCGCCATGTTGTTCCAATTTTGCAGCCCTACATCAGGCGCCATCATCGTCAATGAAATTTTCTCATTCACAATCGGGAACCCTTCCTTGCTGACCTCGACTGACGGGCTTGCGCCGCCTTCTTTGTTGTTGTCGGACGAACCGCAGCCTGCCAGAAGCCCGACCAGCATGGTTGCCGATACGAGCAGGGCAAAGCCCTTTCTTTTCTGTTGCATGAATAATCCTCCCTTTTCATTCTCTTAATGCTATAACAAACGAAGGCATAATGCATTTTCCTTCATTTACTACCGATTGGATAATGGCAAATTGAATGATTCAAATACAGCCCGCTGCGCAGGCAGCATGTTCTTACGATCGCTGGCGCTTCTCCAGAATCATTCTTCCTGCTCCGCTCTTTCGTTCCATATAGAAGCCAGGCGATTAGCCTTTGACCGAGCCAATCATGACCCCTTGGACAAAGTAGCGCTGCAGGAACGGATACAGAATAACAATTGGCAGGGTAGACACGATGATCACGGCGTATTTGACCAGTGAGGCAATTTCCGCCTTGTTATTCATCGCCTCGGCGATATCGCCGCTAATGGCCGCCCCTGTTGTTTCCGCCGACATTTCCTGAAGAACAAGAATTTGACGCAGCACCATCTGCAGCGGATACTTGCTCTCGTCATTCAAATAAATCAAGGCAGGGAAGTAGCTATTCCAGTGGCTTACCCCGTAGAACAAGGCCATAACAGCAATGATTGGCATGGATAACGGAAGCACAATGCGAATAAACAAATTCATGTTGGTTGAGCCATCAATATGGGCCGCCTCCTGCAATTCCTTCGGAATCGTAGAGTGAAAGAAGGTTCGCGCCACAATGATGTTCCAGACAGAAGCAGCCACAGGCAAGATGAGCGCTCCCATGGTGTTGATCAGTCCCAGGTTCTTAATTAACAAATAGGAAGGGATCAGGCCGCCATTAAAAAACATCGTGACCAGAAACATGCCCATAAACAGATTGCGGCCAACAAAATCGGATCGGCTAAGTGCATATGCTGCAGGCAATGTAACGACCAGATTCAGCAGTGTACCCAACACAGTGTAAATAACGGTGTTCATGTAGCCGTTCCATATTTTCGGATTATCAAAAACAAGCTTGTATCCATCCAGTGTGAATCCCTTGGGAAACAACCACATCTCTCCGGTATTGACATACTGCGGACTACTGATCGAGGCGCTGACAATGTAGAGAAGCGGATACAATACAAGAACGAGCGCCACCGTCAGGTAAAGATAATTTAATGCCAGAAATAGCTTGTCTCTCTTGGACTCCTTGAATGTCGTAACCATAGTTCCATTCCCCTCCCTTTACCATAGGCTTGTTTCGCTCGTTCGCTTCGCAATCTGGTTCACCATAATTAGCATAATCGCATTCACAATCGAGTTGAAAAGACCGACTGCAGTGGAGAAGCTATATTGTGCGCTAACCAGGCCTGAACGGTAAACAAAGGTGGAGATGACGTCTGATGACTCCATATTCAATGAGTTTTGCAGCAGCAAAATCTTCTCATACCCTACGCCCAGAATATTGCCTGTATTGAGAATGAGCAGAATGGTAATGGTCGGAACAATGGTTGGCAAATTGATATGCAGCATGCGCTTGAACCTGCTAGCGCCATCCACAATCGCCGCTTCATGCAGCTGCGGATCGACGGCCGATAGAGCAGCCAGATAAATAATTGTCCCCCAGCCGGCACTCTGCCACACGCCTGAAAGCACATAAACCGTCTTGAACCAGGCAGGCTCATTCAGAAACTGCGGTGCGTTGATTCCGAACATCTCAATCAACCGGATAATCATCCCGGAGGATGGCGACAGGAAGGTAATGATCATTCCCGCCATAACAACCATTGATATGAAATGCGGCGCGTAAGTAACCGTTTGCACCGTTTTCTTAAAAAAGCCGTTTCGCACTTCATTGAATGCAAGCGCCAGGATGATCGGAAGCGGAAACCCGATGGCCAGCTCCAAGAAGCTGATGCTCAAGGTGTTCCAAAGCAAGTCCCAAAAATAATGCGAGTTAAAAAAACGTTCAAAATGCTGAAAGCCTACCCAATCACTTCCGAAAATGCCCTTAGAAGGAATAAAGTTTTTGAATGCGATTTGAATGCCGTACATGGGTCCGTAATGGAAGATGGCAAAGTACAAAAATGCAGGAGCTATGAATAAATAGAGTTCCCAGTTTTGTCTTATTTTCTTACCGATTCCGCCTGACGGTCGAAGAGTTGGCTGTACAGCTTGCTGCCCCGTTCCCTTCATCTCTTCTCTCCTTCCTCTTTCACGATCTCGTTGTGATTTCGTTGTCACCGCTTACAACCGTTACAACCGCCTCACACATTGAATTGTATGTAAGAATTGAAGTGACGGTAAATATGTAGGTTCTGCATGACGTTCGATCGAGTTCTAATAAACCTAGATGTATCAAGGCTTTGCCCTTATCGCCCTGCCTGCGTGAAAGCACATTTGACAAGAGGTGCTATTCATTCGCCGGTGGTCTAATATGTCGTTTTTGTCCTGCGGTTTCAACCGCAAATGATACATATTGCTGTGTCATCGGTAATGTGCAATCCTGCCATAGAGAGTCTAAACCATTGAAGGAGACATTCATGATGACACTTCCAAACTCGATCACCCAGTTTATGAACGAAGCCGATCAGCGCCTTGCACATCGTCCCAAGCTGCAGCAATTGTTCCGAAACTGTTTTCCTAACACACTCGAAACGACAACAAAGCTGCTGGACGATGGAACGACCTTTGTATTCACAGGCGACATTCCAGCCATGTGGCTGCGCGACTCCACCGAACAGGTCCGTCATTATATTCCGTTTGCCAAGAACGACAAGGATCTGCAGCGCATTATCAGCGGGTCGATTGCCCGTCAGATCTTCTACATCAACATCGATCCCTACACCAACGCTTTTAATGAGACCGCTAACGATCGTCATTATCTGGCAACCGATGATTGCGGCTTGAGTCCGTGGATGTGGGAGCGCAAATATGAACTGGACTCCTTATGCTTTCCGGTGCAGCTGCTGTATTCGTACTGGAGGGAAACCGGGCAAACCGACATTTTCACCGATGCTTGCTATCAGGCGCTCACTTCCATTGTGCAGGTGATGATCACCGAGCAGCGTCATGAACAGCGCTCCACATACCATTTTATCCGTCAAACCAAGCAGGAAACCGAAACGCTCCAGAACGAGGGACGCGGACTTCCCGTCAACTATACGGGCATGACCTGGTCCGGCTTCCGTCCGAGCGATGACGCCAACCTGTTCGGGTACAATATTCCGGCCAATATGTTTGCGGTGGTCGTACTTGGACATATTATTGAAATTGCCACGGAGATCTACCAAGATACGCGTCTGGCTGAACGGGCGGACAAGCTGCGCAGGGAAATCGATTATGGCATTCGTGCGTACGGCATCGTCAATCATCCCAAATATGGACAAATCTATGCGTATGAAACGGATGGCTACGGCAATTACTGCCTGATGGATGACGCGGGTACGCCGGGGCTGATCTCGATTCCTTATATCGGTTATGTAGGGGTAGAGGATCCGATTTATCAGAACACGCGCCGTTTTGCGCTGAGCTTTGACAATCCGTTCTACTTCGAGGGCAAGCAGGCCAAGGGGATTGGCAGTCCGCATACGCCGGGCGGCTACGTATGGCATATGGCGCTGTCCATGCAGGCGCTGACTGCTGATAATGATGAGGAAATCAAGGAATTGATCGAAATGTTGATCAATACGGATGCAGATACCGGCTACATGCATGAAGGCTTCCATCCGGATGATCCATCCGACTTCTCCAGAGAGTGGTTCGCCTGGTCCAACAGTTTGTTTGCTACACTGATTTGCAAGGCGATGGATAAGAAGCTCGTTTAGGTGAGATCGAAGGGATAGGAACATAAACCACCGCTGCGCGGGCAGAATGTTCTTACGATCGCTGTTGTTCCCGAATTTCTTTGAATTTCTGCTAGTTGGTTGATACTCGGGAACAAAGGCGACCGCTGGCGCTTCTCCAGAATCATTCTTCCCGCTCCGCTATTCGTATCCTTGATTTCGTTCAATCTATGAACGAGTGGCTGGAACACACATACCGCTGCGCGGGCAGCATGTTCTTACGATCGCTGTTGTTCCCGAATTTCTTTGAATTTTTTACTAATTGGTCGATATTCGGGAACAAAGGCGACCGCTAGCGCTTCTCCAGAATCATTCTTCCCGCTCCGCTCGCAACATCAAACAGGGCTGGCCATCGTATACACGACAACCAGCCCTTTTTTTTATATAAAATCAGCCCAATCTTCCTTGCCGGATTGTTCAGATCATTCATCCATTTGCACATCGCCAACCTTATCAGGTGGTAAATACAAGGTCATCTGCTCCATTCCTGAATAAAACCCAAGATGATGGTACAGCGATTCCGCAGGATTGCCAATGGTCACAAACAGGCGAAGCACCTCATACGCTTGGTTCAACACGGTCAACGCATGCGTGATCAATCTGGAGGCGATTTGTTTGCCGCGGTATTCGGGCAGGACCGCGATATTCGATAGGAGCGGCAGATCCTCCCAGATCGAAATCAAGCAAACTGCCGCCAGCTTGTTATTCCGCTTATCAAATACCAAGCTTGATGCATTCTTTACAATCTCAGCTGTGTTATGTGCAAAATAGTACGACAAATAGGAATGATGCTGGTCGATCGTATTGTCCGCAGGCAAGCCAATTTGGTCTTTGCCTGAATAGGCTTCCAGAAAGAGCCTTGCCATATCTTCTGAATGTTCAGGAGTAGGCGATATAACACGCAATGAAGTGCCCCAATCGGGGGAGGGACAGGCCTCTGTCGGCCGGATCATCACGCGGCGGCTTTCTGACAATACAAAGCCCAGACGCATGAACGCTTCGGATTGATACGGAAGAATCCCATACACTTGAATGGGCTTTTCCATGTCGGAAACAGTGATTAAGTAATTCTTTAGTACGGGCAGTACCTGATGAAGGTCTGTATAAGGCGGTTCTAAGAAGAAGGAGGAGAGCTCATTGGCTTCTATGCAAACACCGCCTATTCGTCGTGTCCGAAATGTAATCCAATAGCAAGGAGCGTCATCTCCGAAGATAGCCAATCGCTTCTCCCAGCTTTGTCTGAAAAATATATTTTCCCGATAGGTGCTGTAATGAATGGCAAAATTCCTTGGATTCGCTCTTATTAATGCATATCCACTCTCCAGGTTAGCTCCCACCGAACGAGCCCCTTTCAATCGATGATTGTACGACTAGTGTAGCAAAAGGTGCCTTCGGCGGCTGGGAAATAATCGATATAGCTATTCTATCCCGCCCATGCGTCGACGAAGAAAGGCAAAGAGCAAGACCCTCCGCAAAGCGGTCTTGCTCCATTAAGAGCTATTTCGTCAGACGGTTCTCGCTATCGGGACGGTTCCTAACTTCTGACAATAGAGCTTATTTCAGTGGTGGTTCCCTCCCTCACCTTGGATGGGATCACCCACTTGGAAATTGGCCCTTCTGTCCGGCGCAGAGTCCCCATTCAAGAAAAACTCCGTTATATCGCCCTGCTTCTGCATATTGTCGGCCCAGTGGAACTGAAGCGCCAGCGGCTTATTGCCGCTCTTCTGCCCAAGCAGCTTGCGCGGCAGCCGAATTTCCAGCTCATTGCCTACATAACGGTAATCTGCCGTGCCCGCATCGGTCCAAGCCCCGTTCTTATACTGGCTGATTCGCGTCTTCTTGTCGCTGATAACGTCTAGATTGACGGCAAAATCATAGCCTTCCCAGCCCGTTTCCTTCGACTGGTCGGTATCGATGAACAGCTGCATCCAATTCGGATCCGTATGAGGCGTAAGCGGGTCCGCTGTTTGGGCATAAAAGAAAACGTCATTGTCGTGGTAGGCAATTCTGCTTTCCACGATATCGTTGCGGCCGGTCGCATTGGTATACTGGGTGGTTGGGTCATACCCCTTCCAGTCGCGATGCAGCGTATCGCCGGCAGGATCCGTGAAGACAGTGCCTACATTCTTCCAATCCTTGAACTTGCCGTCGATGTTGATCTTCTCCTTCTCTCCGGAGCCAGGCTGCGGCGGCGCTTCCATCCCCTTGAACTTCCGGATATAAGAAACCAGCTGATAATAATTGTTGTCGGTATGACCATCCTTCATCGGTTCGATATCGCGGTTGTACTCCTCGTTATAGTCATCGACGAAATAGCTGTCCCCGATGTTCAGCCTCTTACCCAGAAATTCAATGCCAAGCGTGCTTTGATCGATAATGAAACGCTGCGCGACCCATTCATTCCACTGCGTTACCATAACGACCTCCGGATCGACCTCAAGCGCACGATTCCACTGCTCCGCCAGATGGCGGCCTTGCCCGGTATAAGGCGTTAATCTCGTCAGCGGATCGTAGTCGGGCTGCGCCCCATTCTGATAGCTCTGCCCGATGTTGTTCATTGGATGAGAGGCAGCTGCCACCGCAACCTGCTCGGGGACAGACGGATCTTCATGCCATCCATAATCCTGCGGGTACTCGTCGACCCACTGCCAATGGTCGGGCTGGTTCTTCGCGTCGGTCCAAGCCCAGCTATAGCGGAATGTGAAGAAGTCCTTGGCGGTTTGCGACAGTGCCGGATCCGCAATGTTGCCCATAATGAGCGGCTTGCCGTCCCATATGAACCACAAGTCCTTGTAAAGCTCCTTGGAATAAAGCTTGTCGTACAATTCATTAACGACCGCTCCGCTGCTGGAGGAAGTCGTGAATACCAAATACGGCGTTTGTATGCCTTCCTCACGCATCTGCATCGAGACGTCCGCGAGTTGGGCCACTACATCCAGATAGGTGAACGCATTCGTCACGTCAAAATAGATAAAGTCGACGCCTGCATTGGACAGCATGTGCAGGTTTCGCCGGATCACCCACGGATCATCCGCTTGATAATAACCGGCTTCCGGCTCTCCCCAGAAATGGAAGGCATGCATAGGACCATACTGAGGATCGGTTGGATTAGCAGCCAGAATCTTCGTGTTATCATAGATCTGATTTCCGTGCGTGCCATGCCAAATGTAATAGAATACCCCGACATATTTGCCTTCCCGGGTCGGCCCGACCTCCTCATAGGTCGGAAGCTTGCGTCCCAGTGCATCGGTTGCGCTCCAATTCGCATTCGTGATCGGAATTTGCGGCGACCGATCCTGCTTGTGGAACTCGGCCGCTTGCGCCGCGATCGTTTCCGCGGTCAGCGTAGTGTCGTACACACGAAACTCGTCCACACGCCCTTTCATGAAGCTGGAACGGTCCGATTTGCCAATCACACCCTCGGCTTGCGTCCCCAGGCTGCGCGGACTGAGCGTCATCTGATTATTGCTTCCGACTGCCGTGCCATTCAGATACAGCACACCGACATTACCGTCGACAGTGACCGCAACATGAGTCCATTCACCTAATCGGACGGCTGCATTGTTGGCTCGAATGACATCCTGCTGTCCACCAGATTCGATCGTGAAGACAGGACCATCTCCGCTGCCGGTCAGGCTCAGTGATAATTGCCCGCTGCCGCTGGAGAAGCTAAACAGCTTGTCGCCTCCGCTGCCTTTATCATCCAGCCTTACGCCAGCGCTGAATGTATACTTGCCGGCTAGTGATTCGATGATGCCTTGCGGGAGCTGAACGTATTGATTCTTGCCGCTTAGGACAACCGCGCCACCTTTGGCTCCAACGCCAAACGTAGCGCCGCCGATTAATTCGGCATGTAATTTGAACTTCGAAGCATCCTTGGCCGTAGTTCCTCTTCCATCGTTAAACTTATAATACAGACTGAACATACTCATATCGGCGATCTGATCCGCACTGAGCGAATGGCTGTAGAACCGGAATTCGTCCAACTGGCCGTTCAGGTCTTGTCCCAATCGGCTGTCAGCCGCCGCACCGATATCAGACGGACGAAGAACGAATCCGTCGCCGCTGGCTGCCTCCGCCCCGTCCACATATAGCTTCGCTTGCCCGACGGTCATCGTGACCGCGATGTGATTCCAGCGGCCTGGCTCAAGCGCGCCTCCGCTAATCGAGTCGGTCTGGTTTCCGTCTGTCTTGCGCAGCATGAACGCCAGGGCCCCATTCGCGGCGGTCGATAGCTCCATGAAAGAGCCATCCTCCGCTTCAAAGCTGAAGACTTCTGCGCCTTGTTGAAGAGCTGCCGCTGGCTTCACCCAGCCGGTGAATGCGAAATCACCATTGAGCCGCTGCGTCAATCCGTCCGGAATTCGCACATAATCAGACGCGCTTCCATCCAAGGCAATCGCGCTGCCCAATTTGCCCGGTACAAGCTGAGGGGCCGTATCCGCTCCATTATACGTATGGACCGCATCAAGCCCGCTGCCGGAATCGTCGAACATCGTCGCGCCGACGGCCGCATCAAAGCTGTAGCCGGCTGTGTAGTCAGGAGATGGAAAGTCTACCGTTGCCGGATCCGAAACGGCCATCACTTGGTCGATCTGCATGTGCGCCTCATCCCATCTGGAATCAACCAAGTCGAGAGAGGCGCGGTACATCACTTCGATTTTGTCGATGGCGTGCAAATAAGCCCAGCCTGTCATATCAAAATGTATACTGTTCCACTGATCCGGCGTATACACGATCTCTCCGCTGTCCTTGACCTGATCGCCACTATATACGCGAATGCGGACATAATTCTCCTGGCCGCCCAGCCATGCGGTGCCCCAGCTGTTGAAATCTGCAGCAATAATGGGCCGGTAACTCAGGTCGACCGGTTGGTCGAATGTCTTATGGATAGAACGCCATTGATTCGTGTTCAATCCCGGCACGAAGCTGGCATCCAGTGCATACGTTCCGCGGCGGGGCTTGAACGGACCGTTCTTGAACGAATCCACTCTCGTTAGCTCCGCCACGTTCTCCCCGGCTGTCCAGCCCTCCAGATCCTGTTCGAAGCTGGAAATCACAAAGGGCGGTGCGGCTGCTGCCTCAGGTACTTCAGCGGAAGCTTCGACGGCACTGATCCCTTGGTTAGCCGGCAGCATCCATATAACCAAGCTGACGATCATCACATACGTGATCCACTTTCGTTGGTGAACTGCACTCATTAATTACGCCTCCTCGACAATTGATGTGAATATCTGTCCTCATCGTCTGCTCATCGTGATGTCCTTGAAGCAAGTCAACCTCACGGTTACAGATCTACCACCCCATTCCGAGTTTTTATACAGCGCTTACATTCCTGATTTTACCATTATTAACAATTGATAATATATGGTTAATTCGGCTCATTCCCCATCCTTTTCTTGATGGGGGATGAGCTCAAACTGCGGCGTATCATATTAGCCGTTGCGCTTCTGGAAATCAATCATAAATTCAGCAAGTGCCTTGCACCATTGGACCGGAACCGCATTATATGCCGAAGCGCGCAGGCCTCCAACACTGCGGTGACCCGCCAAACCGTCAAATCCGTGGAGCTGCGACTCCTTCACAAAACGTTCCTCCAATTCCGCGTCCATCATCCGCCAAGTCACATTCATCATCGAACGGTACGGCTTTTCGACCATGCCACTGTAGAAGCCGCCGCTGGTATCCATGACCTCATAGATCAGCTTAGCTTTCTCAATATTCCGCTTCTCTAGCTCCTCAACACCTCCCTGCTCCTTCACCCATCGAAGAACTAGATTCATCATATAGATACTATGAACCGATGGTGTATTGTACAGCGAGTCATGCTGAGCATAAGTACCGTATTTGAAAATAGTCGGAATCCGTTCGGCGCATTCCTGCAGAAGCTCCTCATGAATGACCGCGACGGTTACCCCTGCGGGGCCGAGATTTTTTTGGGCGGCTGCATAGAACATCGAAAACTTCGTCAAGTCGATTCTGCGGCTCAAGAGGTCACTCGTCATATCGCCAATGAGCGGTACCGGAGCCGTTGCAGGAAAGTCCTGAAACTGCGAGCCTTCAATCGTATTGTTGGTCGTCATATGAACGTAAGCCGTATCCGTTCCTAACCGGATATCGTTCACGGCAGGAAGCCGGCTCCAGCCGTGTTCCTTCGTACTGGACAGAACGGCTGCAGCGCCAACGGTTTGCGCCTCCAGGTAAGCCTTTTCCGAGAAGCTTCCCGATAGGATATATCGCCCAACCTTCCCAGCCTTCATCAAATTCAAGGGGACCAAGGCGAATTGCGTACTAGCTCCGCCTCCCATGAACAAGATGCGATACCCTGCGGGCAAATTCAGCGTCTCTGCCAGCAGCTGCTGCGTCTCCCCGTTCAGTGTTTCCACCGCTTTACTGCGGTGAGACATCTCCATGATCGACATGCCGTGTTTGCCGTACTCGCTAAATTCTTGTTGTCCCTGAAGGAGCACCTCCAGCGGAAGAGCCGCCGGCCCTGGATTAAAGTTATAGATCCGATTCATCTTCTCCATCCTCCTCGTATCCTTTTGGACAAACAAAAAACGCCCTTCGTCCTATTGGGACGAGGAGCGTTTGCTCGCGGTGCCACCCAACTTGACCGAACGGTGATGAACACCATTCGATCCTCTTGGTTCCGCGGTAACGGGCGGTGCCGGCTGACTTAGGATGCATTCGATATGGAATGCTCTTGACGAAAACGCCTCCGAGTTGGATTCTCTTCATAGGCATGATCCGATATGATACCTGTTGGTTAAATTATAAGCAATTCAAGAATTCCGTCAAGCCTTTTTATTAACGAATCACTACTGCTAGTCATTATTTGTCAAGCATCCGGGAGCGGCTTTCGTCCTTGGAACCCATCATGCCAGCCGTGATAATGGGTGATGCGTTCTTCCCCTTCTTTCCAGCAAATCAGCACATGCTCCCCATTGACGATCGCAGGAAAATCAATTAAGCCCGGATTGACCATCTTCAGGAGCACCCCTTTACGCTCAAAGTTTGCCACCAGAAGATCTGCTTCAACCCGCATAAAGTCCAGCTGACCCTCAGCTTCGAAGAATGGATCCTTCGCATCCTCTGCGCGGCCGTATGACGGCTCGTATTGAGCTTTCGCCTTCTCCAGCTCCAAATAACGTTCTTCAAACTGTTTGGCTAGATTCTGCAGCTGCGCCAGATCAGCCTTCAGCTGTGGAAGCAGCGCATTCGCTTCGCTCAAAGTAAATGTTTTCTTGTCCATGTCGCATCCACTCCTTAATCCAAAGTGTACTAAATTGCGACGTTATTTTCCAATACAGCGCTCTGGGTGCATTCATTCCGGGGATATTCGTTCGCTGAGCAGTCGCTCCAAAATAATCGCTACTCCGTGCTCATCGTTCGAAGCCGTTACCTCGCTTGCGATATCCTTCAATTCTTGAACGGCATTCTGCATCGCAATCGAATAACCGGACATCCGGAACATCTCCATATCATTATAATCATCGCCAAAGACGATGATTTCGTCTGGTTTGATCCCATAATGACCGCATAATTTCATGATGCCCGTGTCCTTCGACACCGATTTATTCATGATCTGAATGAGCTTCCCTTGATCGGTTACAACAATATTCGCTTCCTCACCAAATAACAGCTGCAGATGATCCCACGCGTCGAATTCCGTCAGGAGGATTTTCGTTGCATGATAGGCTTTCAACTGATCGACTGTCGACATAATGGGATGAAATTGAGGATCATAAATCGTAGAGTCGATTATGTCTTGATTGGAATACCACTGGTCCTGCACTTCCAGACTGATGATGCACCGGGGTAAATGCTCCAAGCAGAACTCAATGATTCTCGCTGTTGCCGTCTGAGATATAGGAATATGCTCCTCAATACCCGCCATCGCATCGCATACCCATGCGCCGTTATAGCAGATTAAGGAGGAGAGATTGAGCAGCTCCAGGGGCAGCATCGCTTTGACGGAACGAGGGGGACGAGCTGTCGCAATGATGATTTTCATCCCCGCTCGATGGCCGTTCATAACCGCCTGCAAGTTTCTGCTGGACACTTCTTTATTCGAATTCAACAATGTTCCATCCAGATCCAGCACAATCGCCTGTATATTATGGATCCCTTCACCCCACTTCAATAGCTGCTGGTTCCTTACACTTGAAAGATACTTCTTAAATTGAACAACAGCGTCATGATCAACTTGATAACTCGAGTTCGAGCTCGAGCACAAGCACGGGCCGAGAACGAGAACGAATACGAGCCCGAAGTTAAGCGTTCCCTGGTACTGATGAGCTGGTTCCTCTAAATAACCATCAACCCTATGCTGCCGGCATAAGTCGGCATGAATGCGCCGCGCTGTAACGGTAGAAAGCGGCGTTACAGCGTTTCTTGCGCGGCCAGATACAAGCTGTTACGCCGCTTTTGGGCGTTACAGCAACGGAATGCGCTAGAGCGCATTCGTTTGTGGCACTGTAACGGTAGAAAGCGGCGTTACAGCGTTTCTTGCGCGGCCAAATGCAAGCTGTTACGCCGCTTTTGGGCGTTACAGCAACGGAATGCGCTAGAGCGCATTCGTTTGCCTCGCTGTATAAACCAAAAAGAGGGCAAAGCGCCTGCCCTCTTTTTCTTCTCACGAAACTTATGCGTCCTACTCGCCCGACAAGCTGCTTTCCTTCAAGATGACGTCATGAGCGCCGCCTTCGACCAGACTCGTCGCCGAGACTAGCGTAATGCGCGCATTGCGCTGCATCTCTTCAATGGATTTGGAGCCGCAGTTGCACATCGTGGACTTGATCTTGCCGAGTGTCTTGTCCAGGTTCTCCTGAATGCCGCCCGCATAAGGCACGTAAGAGTCGACACCCTCCTCGAACAACAGGCCGGACTTGCCGCCCGTATCATACCGTTCCCAGTTGCGCGCACGGTTGGAGCCCTCGCCCCAGAATTCCTTCACGAAATTGTTGCCGACCTTCAGCTTGCGCGTTGGGCTCTCGTCGAAGCGGGCAAAGTAACGCCCCATCATCACGAAATCAGCACCCATGGCAAGTGCGAGCGTAATATGGTAATCGTGAACAATCCCGCCGTCCGAACAGATCGGGACATAGATGCCCGTTTCTTTGAGATACTGCTCGCGCGCTTCAGCAACTTCGATAACTGCCGACGCTTGACCGCGCCCAATTCCCTTCTGCTCCCGAGTAATACAGATGGAACCGCCGCCGATGCCGACCTTCACGAAGTCCGCTCCCGCTTCCACCAGATATAAGAATCCTTCACGGTCAACCACGTTGCCCGCGCCGATCTTCACGTCGAAGTTCGCCTTCACATATTCGATCGTCTCACGCTGCCATTCACTGTATCCATCCGAGGAATCGATGACAAGTACATCTACGCCAGCGTTCACGAGCGCCGGTACACGTTCTTTATAGTCCTTGCTGTTAATGCCCGCTCCTACGATATAGCTTTTGTTCGCATCCAGCAGTTCATACGGATATTCCTTGTGAGCGTCATAATCTTTGCGGAAGACGAGATAATCGAGACATTGGTCTTCATTCACAATAGGCAGACAATTGAGCTTGTGTTCCCAGATGAGGTCGTTGGCTTCGGATAGCGTAATGCCCGTTTTACCATATACGAGCGAATCGAAGGGGGTCATGAAGCTGCTGATTTTCTTATCCCGTGCATCGCGGCTGATCCGGTAATCCCGGCTGGCTACGATGCCGAGCAGCTTGCCATTAGCGGTACCATCGTGGGTGATGGCGAAGGTGGAGTGTACGTTCTTTTCTTTCAGGTTCAGGATATCCTGGAGGGTGTGGTCAGGGGTAAGATTAGAGCGGCTGACGACGAAGCCTGCTTTATAGCTTTTGACCTTGCGGACCATATTCACCTGTTCCTCGATCGGCTGGGAGCCGAAGATGAATGAGATGCCCCCGCATCTTGCAAGCGCTACCGCCATCTTATCGTCGGAGACCGACTGCATGACCGCCGAGGAGAACGGGATGTTAAGCGAATAGGCCGGTTTGTCGCCTTTCTTAAACTTAACCAGTGGTGTTTTCAAGCTCACATTCGATGGATTGCAATCCTTAGTCGTTAAATTCGGAATGAGCAAATATTCGCTAAACGTCCTTGATGGTTCGTTGTAATACGTTGCCATGATGCGGGATCCCCCTGCCCTTCATTTGGGTAAATTTTTTCAATTCTATCATCGAATCACTAAGACAGTCAATGGAAATTTAGGGTCGGGGGAAAATAAGCATCCGGTTACCGCTTATACAGCACTTTAAATCTCTAGTTTCCGTTCTATTCGCTGCAGCTCGCCTCGTGGGAAATCATCAGTTTTTTCGTATTTTCTGCATGAACGCATTATCAATCTCCACTCCTGTACAGACTCTTTCAGACGCTGTTCCCCCTCGAAAAAGAAAGCTCTGCTGAAGCGTTCGTTGATTTCCGCTTTCTAAACAAAGCATCAGCTCCGCCGCTATGTTATAATTCACCATATCGAATGGTTGGAGGTCTACCGTATGAAACTTTATGTCGTTCTTTCGTTCAATGAGGACGGGATGGACAATGTGTATGTCGGTGAGGACGAGGAAAAAGCACTCTCGTTGAGCCCCTCTGATTTTGACAATTGCGATGCGCTGTTCGTCGAGATCTGGGAGGATGGCGAGAAAATAGACGATTACCGCCTACAATAACAAGTCCGCACGAGAGTCGTCGACCGTAACGGGATCGGCGGCTTTCTTGTTATGATTACATATTGTAGATTAGAAGGGTGGTTGAAATGATCGTGGCGGTCGATAACAATACGGTTATGGAAGCGGGAAGATGTATCGAATGTGGTGCCAAAGAGATCGATGGGCTATCCTGTTTTGATCTATTTGGTTTCCCCCTTGTTTGGGAGCATAATGATCCCGAATTATACGCCTTGCATTTTTGGCTTGTATCCTGTTACATGATCCAACACCCGTCTAATTATACCGTTGAAGGCTACAAACTCTTGGTTCAATTATTCATTGAGGCCTATGATAACGATTGGAGCATCTCGTACATACTGAAGAAAAATCGGGAAATCACAGCCAACTTAAGCAAAATAACCAATCCGCTTCCCAATAAAGATAGGAAACGTGAACGTAGATGGTGGTCCATGACCATTGAAGACATCTACCTGGGCGGTGAACGCCATGCCATCGATAACATTACGAAATGGAAAGAAAAACTAAGAGGTGAATTAGATCGGGATATCAACTAATATAATAGAGATTTATTCCATCAAGCGGGGAGGATAGCTGCTGCATGAATCCACAAACACAACACACGAAAACGTTGTATATTGTTCGACACTGCCAGGCAGAGGGTCAAGCGGCTGATGCCCCCTTGACAGCTGCCGGATTGCAACAGGCCGATCAGCTCGCTGAATTCCTCCTCGATCGGGATATCCAGCATATCCTCTCGAGCCCCTACGAACGGGCAACGAAATCTATTGAGCCGCTCGCCCGCAAGCTCGGAGTGGATGTCAGATTAGAGGATCGCTTAACGGAACGCGTATTATCCAATCCTAATCATCCGGAGTGGCGTGAAAGACTTCGAAGAACCTATGACGATCTGGATCTTTGCTATGAGGGCGGAGAGTCCAGCCGCACGGCCATGACCCGCGCAATTGCTGTCGTCGATGAAGCATTGAACAGCGCCTACGACAATATCTTGATCGTCTCGCATGGAAACCTGATATCACTTCTGCTGAAATATTATGATCCTCATATCGGATTCCGCGAGTGGGCGGCCTTATCTAATCCGGATGTATACCAGCTCTCCTTTCACCAGGAGTCGCCTGCCATACAGCGATTGTGGACGGGCTGACCTCGCTTCCCATAACGCACAGAAACCCGCCAGCCGTAGCTGCGGGTTCCAAATTTATATCAATAAAAAGGGGGGGTAGTTACATTATACCCTCCTAACATTAGCGGAAGATGAAGACGTTGTTACAGAAGGGTTACATTTTAACGTTGGGATTGTAAATTTTGTTTCGGGGGACGTCATCCAAGTGAATGCAGGGGGCGTTCTCGTTGTTATCCCATGAACAGCCCGCGCAACAAAGTGGTGTGTTGGCAGCTGGTGCACCACGCGTGACAAACTCATGGCTAAAAAGGGGTATTCCCGTAATATACGGAAATACCCCTTCTACTGTCCTGTTCAGCCTTCGAGTAACGCCTGGCCGATGTATTGTCCTTCGAGTAACCCGCCAGGGCATGCGTACATGGCGCTGCCGATATGTTGGGTATATTCGTTGAGTTTGTCCTTGCTCTGCATCATTCTCAGCATAGGGATGAATTGCTCCTGCGGATTGCGCTGGTAGCTCAGGAACAGCAGCCCGGCATCGAGCTGTCCTGTCCGAGGATCAATTGCACCCGTGTAGGAATAAGCCCGGCGATGAATAGCTTGCCTGGATTGTTTGGCAAGAAAGACATGCGAAGTTGGCGGCAGCTCTGATGACTGCACAGGCTCGAATTCCTCCTTGGCCCCGTAAGCCGCCCCGCTTTCCTTGGCCCTGCCAAAGGTATCCTCTTGGGCCTTCAGGGATGTACGATCCCACACCTCAAGCAGCATGCGAATCTTTCGGTAGGCCAGATACGAACCGCCTTTCATCCAAGCCGGCTCTCCGGCATCCGCCCATACGACCTGATTAAACCCTTCTGGGTTCTGATGCTGGAGATTGGCGGTTCCATCCTTGAAGCCGAATAAATTTCGAGGCGTCTTGCCCTCAGGTGCACTAATAAAGCCTTCCTCAATCCAGTTCACCACCGCTTGGCCGGAGGCAAGACGGATCAGGTTGCGCAGCGCATGGAAGGCAACCTGTTGATTGTCCGCACAGATCTGTGCAACAATGTCCCCGGCCTGAAAATCGGCGTCGATATGATCATTAGGCATTCGGGGAATATCCTGCAGATAGAGCGGCTTGCGGGACGCTGCACCGAACCGGTCCTTGCCGTCCTTCATAAAAAAGCCCGCACCGAATCCGTAAGTCATCGTCAGGTTCGAAGCCCCCAGATCTATCGTCTCGCCCGTATCCGACGGGGGAAGCTGCTCATTGCCACTGCTCTGCCTGTATCCGCCAGCCACGCTAAGATCGCTGAAACGTGTCCATTCCTTAAGCATGGAGATAAGATCGGATCTGGATTTGGAAATGATCCTGAAGCTAGCTAGATACATATAGGTTTGCTGGGGAGTAACAATACCTGCTTGATGAGTGCCGTAAAATGCCACCTGACTGGCCGGTGAGACTTCCGCTGAAGCCGTCTTCTGGTTGAGTGCCGACATGACCGTGCCCACGCCTCCACCTCCGAGGGCAAACGCGGCTCCGGCTACCGCCGACATCTTGAGAAAATCTCGCCGAGACACCTGGGATTGTTTTTCCTTCATGGTCGTACCCCGTTCCTCTCTGTACCTTGTGGACTTACAAAATCGCTGCTGTTTGGGTCATCAGTTCGGAAAGCTGGCTCAGCTTGTCGCTGATCTCACGAATCTGTTCCGTAGTGAGCTGATCGTATGTGATGAATTCACCACTTTTCTGGTACGTCAGCAGCATGGACTCCATGTCTTGGAACTGTTTATCCAGCTTGGTAGCCAGATCCGGGTTATGCTCGTTAAGCGCCGGGATGATGGCCAAGTACACCGTTTTGGAGCCATTGATGTTTGCTGCCAAGTCAACCAAGTCCGTTCTGGAGAACACTTCTTCTTCACCAGTGATTTTGGATGTAGCGGCTTCATTGATGAGCTCAATCGCACCGGCTACCATCGTTTTGGCATCGAGCTTGATGGATTGGACCTTGCTTGCTAACTCCTCGGTATCCTTCACCAGCTGGTCGGAATATACATTCATTCCCTCAAGCGACTTATCCAACCACAGAGCTTTTTCGATGCGGTGGTACCCCGTCCATGTGGTCTCGTCCTCCACATCGGCCAAACGCGCATCAATGCGTGGATCGAGATCACCGAAGCTCTCCGCCACCGGCTCGATCGTTTCGAAGTAGACACGGGCTTTCGTGTATTCCTTCTTCGCTTCCTCAACGTTGCCGGCATTAACCGCAGCTGTGAACAACTTGGTCTCTTCCGCAAACTTGGAGGCCTGCTCCTTCACGAACGCTTCATAATTCGCAACAGCCTTGTTCAGCAGTTCCGATGAACTGCCGCTCGAAGGCTTAGCCTGCTCTAATGCCTCCAGCGCTGCCATCAGATTCTGCGCTGTGGTTGTGAGTGAAGCAAAATCCACCTTGTCATAAGCAGATGCAGAGTAAATCGGCATTTCGTACTTTTCTACCTCTGTATACTCGAGGGGAAAAATTTTGCGCACAGTATTTTCAAATGAAAGCCAGACATCGTTGATCGATTTGCTCTGCTTCTTCACTTCGTCCGTATCCTGCTTGGTCAAGGCTGCTTGCAGCTTCACCGTTTCTTCTTTCATCTTGGCTGTGCCGTCCAAGATGGCCTGATCTCCACCTTGTCCGCTGTCATTCTGGTCTGTCGCCGGCTGTTGGACTCCCGGAGTATTTTGGGCTGCTTGGCCCGGATCGTTGTTATTGCCAGAACAAGCGGAGAGCAGCAGAACGCCGCCAAGAGATAAAGCTGTCAAGACTTGAGTACGTTTAAACATGTCGAATAAGAACCCCCTAATATCTGATCATACCTATGAAACCGTTCTTGTTGGGCTAAAGATTCGCTTTGCAAATTGCGGCAGCACGACTGCAAGACCTATGAGGACAAACACCAGCTGCGGCAGCGTACTGTACCAGGACGGATACAGGCTGATCGCTGCCATCTCCGGCAGGTAATCCTCCACTGTGGGTGGAATCACGCCAGCCATCTGCAGGCTATGAATACCGGAGCCGAGGAATTTGAAGCACAAGTAAAACACGACCAGGCTCGATACGAGGAAGAGAGGACGCACAGGCAGCCTCGAACCCGCTCTCAGCATCAGCCAGGCCAGAACAACGAGCAGACCGAACCCTGCCGCCATGCCCGCAGCCAAAGTTCCAACCGGCATTTTGCCTGCCATTCCAATCAGGAAGAGCACCGTCTCCAGCCCTTCGCGCAGGATGGCGAAGAAAGCGAGGAAACCAAAGCTGATCATTCTCCCCGTTGAAGATGCTTTATGGCTCTGCTGCCCCAGGAAGGAATTCCATTTCTTAATATCCGCATTACGATGAAGCCAGTAACTAACATACAAGAGAATGATACTGGAGATGACGCCAGTCCATCCGTTGATCTGCGAGTTGCTGCCTCCGAACGCAGCCGATGAGAGAAGAATGGACACAGCAAACCCGGCAGCAAGGCAGATAATTACACCGGCACTTGCACCTCCCACGACCCAGCGCTTCGCTTTCTTGGAGCCGGAACGTCCCGCTGCTACAAGCAGAGCACCGACAACCAGTACGGCCTCCAGCCCTTCACGAAGCGGAATCAGCGCAGCATCCCACCAGGAGTAGCCCGCATCTACGAGGGGAGTCAGGCTGTCTGCCATTCTGGCGAGAACCGCTGACGCCTGCGAACGCTGGCCTTCATTAGTGAGATAGGCATCTACCATGACGAGATCCCGTTCCGTATTGTTATAGACTTTCTGGGAACGGCTAACTACGTCGCCCTCAACAGAGAGCCATTGGCTCTGAAGCCGCTTGATGAGCTCTTCAGCTTCATCCCACTTCCTGTCGTCGGCCAACTGCTTGGCCTGCAACAGCTTGCTTATAAAGGCAGATAGCGTCATGTTCGACTTCCCATCGTCGCCAACATAAGCTCCGTCTTCATAATTGTGGAGCGAGAATCTTAAGGAAGCCGCACTGTCCAACGACTTGGAATTATCCTCTGTCAGCATGGCTAAGGATAGCGCAGCGATCTGCTTGTCGATCTCTAGTGCCAGATCAAAGGATTTGGACTTGACCACCGCCTTGTTCAGCGTCCACCACTTCTTGATTGCCTTAAACGCTTCTTCGGCTTTCTTGTTGTCTTTCTTCTCCAGGTCAGCATACATTTGGTCGACTTGCGCGGATATCTCCGACTCGTTCCCAATGTTGCCATTGGCATAAGCTTTGGAGGCGACGTCCGACTGGCCAAAGAGGTACAGGACCATTAGAAGAATCAACATGGGCAAGCGGACTAACCTTGCAACCCTTATGTTCACATTCATCTTCCTCCGACATCCGTTCAGAACTGATAATTATTATCAATTAATGTGAAAATAATAAACCTAGCCTCTCTTCAAGTCAATATATATTTAGTGACAATCCTGGGTGCGAGGTCGGTCATCTGCCTGTTATTCAATTAAACTTTATTCTCTTCATGCAGCCTTCTAGCGATCCTCAACGGTCTTCTTCGATTTCCACAACCGGAACAGCCCAATCACGATGAAGCTGAAAGCGACCACTTCAATAAATCTAGAAATTAGAGAAAGCCACATGACCAGTTCGCCAATACTCAGTCCCATAGGCGGAGATGTGTCTCTTTCTATCAATGTATACATGTAATTTCTGTAAAGATAAGGTGCAATCTGATTAACAATGAGGATGAGAAAGAAATAGAAGCCAGCCATAAAGGAATGCTTTTTACACTGTACAAGTCCGAATACAAGCAAAGCCATCAACAAAACATTGAGTACAATGTTTATAAGACCAGATAAAGTCAAGCTATCAGCTCCTCTTACTAGGATCGGAATCTCAATAACAGTTTCTCCTTAGACTCCGTCCGCAGGCGGATGCGGACACCATTCATTTTATCTATACTACATCATCTCTTCTCTTAGAAAAAAAGATTATTATCACATAATTACGTCGAACTATATGAGGCCGCAGCCATCACAAGTCTTACCTTTAATAAAATAGGAAGCCGTGGAATGAACAACGTTCATCCACGGCTTCCTCTATGATTAATGCTTATTTAATTTCAGAACTCAGTTGGTTGCCAATGCGTATTTGGTTGATGACATCGGCAAGAATATCGATCGTGCGATTCGACTCGGTGATTGTATTCTCAACGCCGCCAACTTCAATTAAAGCGCTAGTAGGTGAAAGCTGTTGGTTGTACCAGCCGTTCCCCGATTTTCGGTCCTTGTAATAAATCCCTCGGGAGATGCCGGGATATCTTTCGTTCATCATACTTTGAATCTGCTTCGCGAACGCATCGTTCTGCTTCCAGTTCGGATTTTCCAAACCGATGACGAAATAGAGTTTGGCATAACTCACGCCGTTGATATTGAGTGTAGTTGATCCGCGAGAGCTGGAATCACGATGGATATCAATTAAATATTTGATTTGCGGATGTGAAGTCATATGGTCTCTGACGGTTTTCTCGGAATAGATATAGGATTGCGAGCTCTTATAGTTTTTCCCGTAACTCTTCTGATAGTCTTCTGCAGAATGAAAAGCTTCCATTCCCATGCCTTGCAGGTTCATGGCCAGCCGTTCACCCACGGTAGTGATATTCTTGGTAGGGCTGTAAGCTAAATTCGGATTGGTTACGCCCGGCAATTCCGGCAACCACGATTCCTGATTATGCGAATGGTAGATAAGAACAGCTGCATTCCCTGGCGTTACAGTGGTATAAGGCTCTAGGTTAATCGTCAGATTGCTTGTATCTCCTGTAGGGACCAGTTGATGGTTGATCGGTTGTTTGAGGTCCGCCACAATACGGATCGTGGAGGTTTCAGGAATACTCATCGCGTAGCGAATGTTGGCAACCGAAGGGTTGTCCGCCGGAAGATCCACGAGTACCCCCGTCGTACCCGGAAGCGGATTGCTGATTAGATCGCCAAATTGTAGGCCTGGAAGGTCAATCACGAGACGATCCGGGTTCGCTAAGGTAAATACGTTGGGCGTAAGGCTGCCATTCGCTTGAATCAGCAGTTGATTATTGACCAGCTTAATCGATTGTAAAGCCGGATATGTAGATGGAATCTCGGGAGTAACTTCGCCGTCCGGGTTGACTGCTGGATCACTGCCGGGGACATTCAAATCATCCTTCCATAAATGTACCGAATTCGTAGGCGCATCCCATATTACGGTTACACCCAGACGCTCGGACACAAAACGGATGGGCAGCAGTGTGGTCCCCTTCTCCACAGTCGGAGGTTGGTCCAATTTCTCGGCTTGTCCGTTAACATAGGCTTGAGAATTAGAAATGTCCAGCACAAGAACGGTTTGTTGTTGAGTTATGTTAACGGTCTGTTCGGCCTTGTCCCATGAAACAGGCGCACCTAATCCTTCCGAAATAATCCGGATCGGGACCATCGTCGTCTGCTTGATAACACGCGGCGGAATGGTTGATGTGAGTTCTTGACCATTGAGGTAGAGCTTTATTGCAGCAGCCGGTGCGGCTGTTGCAGCTTGGGCATTGGGAATAGCGACGAATAGAACAAAGAATAGCGTTAATAGTAGTGCAACCTTGCTTTTCATTATCCACCTCGATCAAGTGATAGTGTTACCAAATGATAGACGCAGAAAAATGGCGAAGGTTGCATTATTATGCAAACAATAGTCAAATAATTGTTTCGACATGGTCTAATCGGGGTATAGCATCTCCACATCGACTGAAATCGCGAATAATTCCGAAACATTACCTGTACTCCTATCGAAACCCATGCTTCATTCCCTACTAATTAATCGACTACCTTGTTGATTGGGCATGAACGGGATTTCAAGCGAGCCGTAGGCGTCACTCTCGATCCTATACCTATCGCCTGTGCTCGACGGTGCCTTCTTGACTCGCAGCCCTCTTGAATTCATCTCCAGTGCCAGCTCGAGCAGAGGATGATAACCTTCATGCTGAATCTCCTCCAGACTTTTCCTAATGGCATCGCCTTCCTGGGTACATAATTCCATATCTGCATCATCATTATGAACGGAGTACACGGAGAAATAGGCCGCATAGAACTCTAGCGGATAATGCAGCTTATAGAACGCATTCCGCACGGCCGAGATCACATAGGAGACCGCAAACCACTTGGGAAACAAGTATTCAATCTTCCGATACGATTCCAGGTACCACGCCGGTACTTTGCTCTGCAGCATCGCTTCAATCGACTCGGAAACCGGGAGGTCCTTCCTCTTGCTTGCTGTGACGGCGTAGGCTGACTCGCTATCCATGCCATATTGAATGAGTTCCATCATCAGCTGGTCCCGGCAAGCTAAAGATGTCCGGAGTGTGCCAGTCCCTGCTTGGATCCGTTCCCTCGCATTCCCTTCCCAGGTTCCGCTGCCATGTGAAAGTCCGCTGATCTGAACCAAATCGCTAAACGATGCCGGCTGCGTCAGCCTTAGCATGTCCCGCACACAGCCGATACCCATTTCCGGAATACCGTAAGTTCCCGTCTCGCTCATGATTTGTTCCGGTGTCACATTAAGCGCGTCAGTGGACCGAAATAAGCTCAACACAGCACGATCGTTCATCGGAATGCTTCGGGGGTTAACACCCGTGAGTGCGTGCAACCGTTTCATGATAGACTCATCGTTGTGCGGGATGATATCCGGTACAGGGATCGTACGTTTCCATACGCGATTACTCATATGAAATTCCAGCTCATTCTTCGCATGCTCTTCATATTCCCAGGCCGCATATAAATCGATATTCGGAGGGGTATTACCATCCACCCCCAGAAACATCTGATATGGAATGCGATGCCCGTCTCCCACGAACTCCCCTCCGCACGCAGAGCACAGCAAGTTCGGCAAATCAAAACCGCTGGCTACGTCGTCTCCTGCCCATTCAATACGACTACATTCCTGACATCGATAATGGGGTGGCAGCGGATTGATCTCCGTTATGCCAAGCAGATAAGCCACGAAGCTGGATCCGACAGAGCCCCGCATCGCCATCATATATCCATCGGCAGCCGCTTTGTCCACGATACGGGCGGCAATCATATAAGGCTCGGTGAACCCGTTCCTGAGGATATGCTGGAGCTCCTCCTCCAAACGAGAAGCGACAGCCTCGGGAACTTCATCTCCATAACGTTTGCGAGCGGCGTTGTAACAACATTCCCGGATAGGAGCATGGTCTTGATTGCTTGGGTAAGGCATCATCATCGACCTCCGATATCATTTATTCTATAAAGTTGTGTTGATATTCAACTCAACATTCACGGTAAAAAAAATTAAAAATCCAACTTCAGCTGCTCATATTCCCCCTTGCCAACTGCCGGATCTGGCTGACTGACATTACCGTTGGAATCGATGCGCAGCAGTTGAAGTTGGGTTAATCGCACCGATAACGCAGAGATCGAGACCCGAAAACAATCAGCCAATCCATATAGATTCGAGAGATGGATACGGCCTAATCGCTTCAGCTGACCAACACCGGTTGAATGAATTTGCCGCGCGGGTCGTAGCCGTAATCTTCCAGGATCTGTTCCGTTAGCGCTTCCATCTGTTCACGCGTAATGAATCTGGAGGATTTCATAGCAGATTACCCCTCGCCTTCCTCGTCGATAATCTCCTTAATCTTCCTCCATTGCGCGGAAGACAGGTCGGAGGCTTTCCTCAGAAAGACCGGGATCTCTTTATTCTCCGTAATGAGCCTCTGAAAGCTCTTCGGAACCTTCTTTGCAGCTAGAATAAGCTCCTCCGGCTCTACTTGAAGCACTTCCGAAATACGGATGATCTTATCTTCTGCCGGTGGATCCATCGTGCTGCTCTCAATCTTGCTGATATAGGTAAAATCAATGCCTACGCGTTCAGCAAGCTGCCGCTGTGTTACCTTGCGCTGCTTTCGCAGATTGCGGAGAAGTTCACCAAATTCGCTCAAGGATGCCACCACCTTCCAGTAATTCTCATTTTACACATGTTGAGTAATATGTCAACAACTACCCAACCAGCCGTACGGCAGCCTGCTGATATAGCTTTCAATGATCTAGCGTGTCTAGCTGCTGGCTCCATAGTAATTCTTCAATGCTTTGTTCAACGTATACCTTATGATAGTGATCATACTGAATAAACTTAACCACTCACTTCCATCCGCTTTTGAAAGAAGGTGAGCAGGGAGGTTAATGAAGATCAAGATGGGAATCACAGCCCTGATCGATTAGGAGAATCTATAACGCTATATGTACTTGTGGTCTCCATTAAGACCCTTTAATTTCACAAGAAACGATAGCTCAATTAAACAGCAGAAAGATCCGCCGCGGCGGGTCCTTTTTACTTGCTCAAAATTTGATCTTATGTACTGATGTCTTGGTGTTATTATCATACTTAGGCTGCCGCGGGAATTGGTTGTAGGAACATTAAATACATATGTAAAGGGCTTATGGCGATTTATGTATGCTGGAGGACCATTCACGAAACTTTCTTGGCCGAAGCGCCACACTATTTGAATAGCCGTCAAATAAAAACGTTATGGGAGGTGATGGAATATGAGGCGAAAAAACCTCTATTTTTGTTTAGGTACGGGTAAAGTTGATAAGTTTGAATAGTAAAATCCCCATTACGATCGACATATTTCTTGTGTCAACCGTAATGGGGATTTTTACAGTGCTAACTTACCCCCGTGCTTCATCGTCTTCTGTACTTACGCAAAAGCAGTAGCTGGAAACATCATCGTAGTAGGTTCCATCCGAGCCAACGTATCTCGCTAAATCCGCAGCTGATCATCAATACGACAGTTATACGATGAAATAGAATCGTTCTCTCATCTGTAATCTTCCTTATCAGTTAGTGTATGTGAGCTCTCTACCCTTCCCACTCTTCCAATTTAAAACAATATTACTATATTCCCGACCCAGTAAATCTTAATGTATTTGCGCCAGAGAGCTTTGCGAATTAAGAGACTCATAGTCGCTTTTACGCATTATTTCATTTGAAGCTTAACGCTGCAATAACAAACGGAATAATCCAAAAAAAAGAAGGAACAACTGCCGCCGATATTGGATCAGGTGTGCATTAGGGCTGACAGCATTGGATTGGAGCATGGCGTAAGAATGCAATAATGCGTCTTTAATATACAAAGACGGAAATAAACGGAATTGATTATAATCTTAGAATAGTTAGTAAACGCTTACATTTATAAACTAGATGTAAGTCTGCTAATTGGAATATTTTAGAATAAAAAAGGAGGTTTGTTGATGCGAGCAAGGAAATTAAAGCTTTTATTGCTTTCATTTGTACTGGTTGCCACCGTTGTTTTGAATGGATGTACGGAAGATAACACGAAGGTGTTCCGGGACTTAGGCGGGTGGCCAAAGCCTCCGTTATTTCAAGGCAACCCTTTCGCCTCCGGTGGTGTAGGCCAAGCTTCGCAGTATACGTTCGAGGGACTATTCCAGATCGTTCGCTCAACAGATAAGATTTACAAACGTCTGGCTGAATCGGTAGAGCATAAAGGGAATGAAACCATCATCAAAATAAGACCGGGTGTAACCTGGCAGGACGGAAAGCCATTTACAAGCAAGGATGTTTGGAGCTATTACATGCTCAATAACGGCGTCGAGATCACCAAACATCTGACCAGCATTGAAATCGTCGACGATACGACAATTACTTTTAAGTGGCAGGAGCCCTCACCGTTTACGGAAATGAAGGATTTGTTCCTTGCGCAGGATCAACAGGCCACAATTCCTTATCATCTCTATGGTAAGTACATCGATAAGGTGGATGAATTGTTAAAGCAAGCCAAGAAGACAGACGATCCCAATAAAAAAGGGCCGTTCGGCTTGGAAATTACAGATAAGCTGCGCAAAGATATCGATAAAAACTGGCAGGACTTTTTGACAGCGGGTCCTAAGATGCCTGTCGGGACTGGCCCGTTTATCGTGAAGAAAGTAACCGCCTCCGATATGATTCTGGAGAAGAACGAGAACTATTGGAAGGTTGAGAATATTCATTTTGACCGGATCTTTATTAAGAATCCGGGGTCTGATTCCTCCGGCTTAGCTTTGCTGAAATCGGGCAAGATCGATACATATCCGGGTACGCCACCAAGAGATATATTGGAAAATATGCTGGCTACCAACAAGGATCTTGTACATTACCGTATGTTTGACCCTGCGACAATCGGAATGGTATTCAATCTGGATAAACCGCCATTCGATAATCAGAAATTCCGTCAGGCCGTCGTGTACGCGCTGGATAGAACGAAGATTCGCGAGGTCGGCAACTACTATGGGCAAGAAGCAGATGTCTCAATGACCGGGATGCCGCAATCCGAGCTAACCAAATGGATCACGCCGGAGAACCGCGAGACCATGACGAAATTCACGTATAACCCTGACAAAGCAGGCGAGCTCTTAACCGAGCTAGGCTGGAAGAAAGGTGCTGACGGCAACTGGGCGGACCCGAGCGGCACAACGCCGAACTTTATTATCGGGGTAAGCGGAGGCTGGCTGCAGGCAGTGAACTCTGCCCAGATCGCTGCCGAGCAGATGACGAAATTCGGTCTTCCGACGAAATTGCTGGCTGTCGATGGCAGTGTGTATTATAACAACTCGACCAAGGACAAAGGTGCTTACCATATGTCTGTCGACTGGGTTGACGTTTCCTGGGGCTTCATGTTCCCGTGGAATTCCTTGCGGAACTTCTACTGGGGCGGCATAGGAAATATGGCTCATCTGCCTAAATTTAAGGATGGCCCGGACAAAGGAAAACTGAATATGAAGCTGCCAGGTCCCGACGGGCAGGTTGTTGACATTGAGAAGACATTACAGAGTATGCCTTATTTGCAAAAGGATGAGGAGCGTAAGGACGCCATCTTCAAGCTGGCATGGATTACGAATGAGAACGCCTATGGAGTAGGCTTCTTCCAAAATACGACCGGGTATTTCGAGAATGTAAAAACGATCAAGGGCTGGCCGAGAGAGGATGAATTCGAAAAGTACGATCGCAGCTTGCCGGTGCCGACTGAGCCTGACGACATCGATGCAGTTTCTGAGATCAACTTTGGATTCGGGGGAATCACATACTTCGTTGAAGGCAGATTATCGCCAAGGGAGTAACCCTGATTTCGAGCTTTCGATTTGACTAACGCTTCTCCATGATCAAACCCTATTCGGGCTTCACGTCGATCATCCGACCTGTGTACGTTGTCTATCGTTGTGAAGCCCGAAACCCACCCCATTTTCTGAAGGAGGGCCAGAATGTGACACTCGTCATTGTGTTAAAAAGAATTGGGATGGCTTTCGTTACAGTATGCCTAGCCACAGTGATGACCTTCATATTGCTCCGCTTAACACCGGGTAACGCTATTGACGGATGGGCCCGTGATTATGCAACTCAATTCGGGATTACATTGGAAGAAGCCTACCGGCGTATAGCAGCCATGATTAATTACAATCCGAACGAACCGTTACACGAACAGTTTATTCGTTATATTTCAGGTCTCCTCCAGGGAAACCTTGGCGTTTCAATGGTTTACCAGCAAATTACGGTTAACTCCATTATTGCAAACGCAATGCCTTGGACGATTTTCGTAGCAACCATTTCACTCCTTATCAGCTTTGTGATCGGGATGCTGCTGGGCGTGAGAATGGCTTGGAAACGAAATTCTATTCTAGAGCCGTCGGTTTCCTTATTTACTGTTATTACCTCAGCCATACCGGATTTCATCTTTGCGATTCTATTGTTGGTTGTGTTTGCATACGGGTTAGACTGGTTTCCCGTTAACGGGGCATACGATCCCTTCGTGACCCCCGGCTTCAACATCGACTTTATTGTGAGCGTGCTCTACTACGCAGCAATGCCGATCTTAACCTTCGTTATAACCAATATCGGCGGATGGGCGCTCATGATGAAAGGCAATGCCGTAAGCATACTTGGCGAAGACTATATTATCGCAGCGAAGGCCCGAGGAATTTCCGACTCTGTCATCATGAACCGCTATGTCATGAAGAATGCGATGCTGCCGATGATCACGATGCTGGCCGTCACCTTCGGCGGAATGCTTGGCGGAGCAACGCTAATCGAGAATATCTTCCAATACCCTGGAATCGGGTACTTCTTAGGGGAAGCGACGAGAACAAGAGATTATACAGTTATGCAAGGAATCATGTTGTTTCTCAGTGTCACGATGATCGTTGCCAATCTCATTGCAGATTTGGTTTATTCCAAGCTTGATCCGAGAATCAAGGTAGAGGGGTAATCATACCATGCGAGGAATGATCGATTTTTTCAGAATCATCTGCCATAACAAAAGGTCGTTTATTGGGTTAATCATTTTGGTCATTTTCATTTTGATGGCGACTGTCGGGCCTTTTGTCTTTAAGCTTAATATGACCGTCGATTATAACAACCGCTACCTGACACCATCGTTCGAGCACTGGCTTGGAACCGATTTTGCCGGAAGAGATACGTTTATTCAATTAGTGCACGGATCCAAGGAAGTTCTTCTTGTCGGCTTGTTAGCCGCCTTCTTCACCTTGTTTGTCGGCGCGCTTCTCGGGACAATCTCCGGACTTGTTGGCGGAAGACTAGATGCGGGTATTATGCTGATTACCAATTTGTTTCTTACGATCCCCAGCTTCCCGATTCTGATCATTATGGCGGCTATATTCTCAATCCGAGACCCCATTTCCTTCGCCCTTGTATTAAGCGCCTGGAGCTGGCCCGGTCTGACACGCGCTGTCCGATCACAAATTATTTCACTGAAGGAACGGGATTTCATCGTCATCTGTAAGGTTATGGGGATGAGCAAGCCGCATATTATTTTCAAAGAGCTTATGCCTAGCATCACTTCCTTCTTATCGATCAGTTTTATAATGACAATGCGCGGTGCCATTACAGGCAGCGTAGGTATTATGATGCTGGGGCTTGCCCCCTACTCCCCGACCAATTGGGGCCAGATGCTTAATCTTGCCATTTCTCAAACAGGGGGTATCTTTAATCCGCTGGGCTTCATTTATCTGTTCTCGCCAATTCTTTGTCTGGCATTATTTCAACTGGGTTCGATCTTCTTTGCCAATGGGATCGATGAAGCACTCAATCCTAGGCTAAGGGGATAGAAGGGAGACGCCATGAACGAGAACAATATTATTGAAATTAGAGATTTATCCATCGAATTCAAACTTCGCTCGGGAACGATTCGAGCTGTCGACCATGTTTCGCTTGATATTCCGAAAGGAAAAGTGACAGCCTTGGTCGGAGAAAGCGGCAGTGGCAAATCGACACTGGCTTCCGCTATTCTTAATATCGTTTCAGCGCCAGGAACCATCAAGAACGGAAGTATCTTTCTTAATGGAGAGGATATTTTGCGGTACAACGCCAATCGATTACGCCATTATCGCTGGTCGGATGTATCCATGGTATTTCAAGCTGCACAGAACGCATTGAACCCTGTCATGCGCATTGGAGAGCAGATGATTGAGACTGTTCTGGCTCATAAAAAGATGGGTAAACCGGAGATCATCGAGAAGGCATCGCAATTGCTCGATTATGTCCGGCTTGAGCCAGGCCGCGTGCTGAAGGCTTACCCGCATGAATTAAGCGGGGGTATGAAGCAGCGTGTCATGATCGCCTTCAGTCTGCTGCTTGACCCGCAGCTGGTCATCTTGGACGAGCCGACAACCGCACTCGATGTCATCACACAAGATTACATATTTGATATTCTGCTAAAGGTTCATAAGGAAATGAACATTACGATGCTTCTTCTATCACATGATATTTCTGTTGTTGCCAGAGTGGCTGACCGCATTGGCGTCATGTATGCCGGAAAGATTGTGGAGCTTGGGGAAACGTTCGAGATGTTCGAGAATGCCAAGCATCCCTATACGGCGGGACTCATCCAAGCGGCTCCCTCCATATTAGATGATGTTAGCGAAAACAAATCCATCAAAGGATCCTCGCCGAATTTATTAAACTTGCCGACCGGATGTGCTTTCCATCCACGATGCGAATTTTCAACAGATCTCTGTAAGCTGGAGCAGCCTCGTGCAATTTCTGTAGGGAAGGATCGTTTGGCTGCATGTCATTTGAATGAGAAGGGAGAGATGCTGGCTTGAGCAGTTTGCTGGAACTTCACAACATTAGCATGGTTTTCGAGCAAAAATCGGGGCTGTTTGGCAAAGCGACACCCATCCCCGCTATGGTCGATGTTCAGTTATCATTCGAGCCTGGGGAGATTGTAGCACTTGTAGGGGAAAGCGGCTGTGGCAAAACCACGCTAGGCAAAGTCGTCACAGGCCTGCATAAGCCGACCGAAGGGCAGCTTCTGTATCAAGGCAAAGACGTATGGAAGATGAATAAAGCAGAGTTTTCCGAGTACCGTCGCAGCGTGCAGCTTGTACAGCAGGACTCCTATGCGGCCTTGAACCCGATGCGAACCATCTTCCAATCGCTATCCGATCCCATCCTTCAGCATAAATTGGTTCGCAGCCGCAAAGAGGCATATGATCGGGTGTGTGAACTGCTGGATACGGTTGGCTTGACGCCGCCCGAGCAGTATATCGAGAAGTATCCCCATCAAATGAGCGGTGGGCAAAGACAACGGGTGCTGCTTGCAAGAGCGATCTCCTTGAAGCCGAAGCTCATTGTCGCCGACGAGCCTGTGTCCATGATTGATGTCTCTTTACGAATGGCGATCCTGCGGTTAATGTCGAACTTGAATAAGAGTCTTGGCATTGCCTTTATCTATATTACGCATGATTTGGCTACCGCACGCTATATTGCGCAGTATGGCCGGATGGCCGTCATGTACTTGGGAAAGATTGTTGAGCAAGGAAGTGTGCATGATGTGCTTGCCGCTCCGAAGCATCCTTATTTGCAAGCGCTTCTATCTGCCGTTCCGGTCCCTAATCCAAGGATCGCCAAAGCGAAGAGAGAATTGCCGCTGAAAAGCTTAGATATGCCAAGTATTATGAATCCGCCGTCCGGCTGCTCCTTTCATCCAAGATGCTTATACGCGAGCCAGACATGTGAGCAAACCGCACCGTCACTGATGCCCTACGGCAATACGATTGTGTCATGTCATCACGTAGAGAAGGTACCGCAATGGACCATAGCTACCGTAAAGTAATCTTTAAGATTTGTGTCTTTTTCATAGTCTTGATCGTCCTCTTACTATTTATTGTTAACAAAGACTCCGCCGAATACGTTATTCTAGTCTTATCACTCGGTGTTAATCTGTTTTTGTCCATCGTCATCTTTCTACTTGAATGGATGGAGCGAAACCGCAGCTCCCAGCGCTAGGTTGATACCGAAGGAAAATCTTTTGAGAAGGGTGAGCTTATGATAGAAACCATCGACCGTATTTCCCCACTGGATGATGCACAGATTTCTTTCTTCGCCACTAACGGCTATCTTATTCTCCGTCAGGCTTGCAGCAACGATTTACTCGATATCTATAACCGGCATATGTACAATCTTGCTAAGAATGACATACCCGATCAACCGGATTCGGCTGAGAAAGCTACATTCTCCTTCCGGGTCTTTAATCCCCATCTGAAAGACAGCTTCTCCTTGCAGATGCTCAAGCTTCCTATTATAAGAGGAGCGTTGGCCCAATTGATGGGCGATGAAGCGGTTGGCGTGCAGAGCATGTACTTCTTCAAGGAACCCGGTTCAAAAGGCCAAGCAGCGCATCAAGATTATGAATATATCCATCATGAGCCGAACACAATGATTGCTACCTCTCTCGCGATGGAGAAAAGTGATGAAGATAACGGATGTCTTCACGTGATTCCGGGCAGTCACAAGCTGGGACCTCTGCGCCACGGTAAGGTGAAGAATCTATTGGAGCATGCGGATTGGACCACGGAGACGGAAGGCGTGGATTTGACGGAAGAAATACCTGTTGTACTGGAAAAGGGCGATATCCTATTCTTCCATAGTTTGCTCGTCCATTCCTCAACCCGCAACAAAACGAAGGACAGATTCCGCAGATCCTATGTTTGTCATTATATACGGAACGATTCCAAGGTGACGCTGCGAGAAGATTTGAAACGAAAAATCTACCTGTTTTAAGGCATTGGTTGTAATAGGTGAACCCCTGGCGACCGCCTACGCTTTTTCAATTTTAGAGACCAGTAATCGAGACCGTTGCAAAAAATAGTATATATGAAAAAATCAAAAATTAAGGGGATCCAATATGACCCCCTGCATGCGAAACGAGTCTTAGAAGCGATTCTAGAGGCTCGTTTTTCTTTGATTATTTTTCTTGTTCTGACAAAGAAGAATTGTGCAGGGCTCTCCTAATCGGGTCTCTTTTCTTTCTCGGGAAACGCGACAGGTGGATAAGAAGCTAAAGCCCTTATTAGAAGTAACGCATGATTTGAACACACAACAACCGCTATGCAGGCTGCATGTCCAGTCCAAATTGGACTCAATCGTTAAGCTTTGAAGTAATACGATCCCAATACATGACTAAGCCCGCATGTACGTGGTGTTCTCCTTGAATAACCCTATTAAAGTGACGTTTAGCTGCTTCCAAGGAACGCGACATTTGAAAAACCGGAATCAACTCCAGTTCAATCTCCGATAACGTTATTGTGGATTGGTACCCGTTCAGGAACCAGGATGACATGGACGCCTCATATCCCTCATCTTCCTGCAAAGCTTGCAGAAAGGAGGCCAAATCAAGTACTCTCGGTGCTCGTCGACAGCACTCGAAATCGATAATTCCGACTACTTTTTCATGGTGAGCTAGTAGATTAGCAGGTGCATAATCCCCGTGGCACGAAAGATGAGGTAATGAACGGTATGGTTCCTCGTTCATTTGCTTCCCGAGCTTGTTCAACCTGGACAATAAGTTTTCTACTGCATGCCAAAATTCAGGGTACTCCGATATCGATTGTTCATTGATCGTCATCTTTAATTCATCCATGTCTTCCGGATCCGAATGGAATGACTCGGGCAACGTCTCCCATGGTAATTTACCCTCATACTCCGCAATAGAGACATGATATTCAGCTAAAGCTTGGCCAGCACTAAACACCAGCTGCTCGTTATGCAGATCAAACGTAGGGTCAGCATCAAGGAATGGAAATACACTTACATACGTACCATTCGGCAGTGTATCAAGATAAAGAAGAGGAACAATCGTATGATTTTCTTCTGATGACCATTTCAAAACCGTTTGTTCTGCAATCAATTGGTCTAACTGATTTGAATACTGCGGTACTCGTAGTCTGTACTTGCCTTGGCTTGTCGTAAGTATGTAATTGTCATTGCTATATCCACTCGACATTCTTGTAACCGTTAAGAGCGATCCGACGCAGTTTTCTACTGACTCCAGATCGGTTAGTGAAAGTTCCTTGGATGCCGCCACCCATATATTCCCCCTACATCAACATGGTTACTTATCAAACGTCCGTCAGGTTAACTATGACCATTGAAGCCACTTGGTTATGACTCTCAACTGCACTAGTAGTTACTTCTCTAAAGGAGATGTCAATTCCTGCATGAGCACGAGGATAGCCTGAGAGCATGAGCATGAGGGTAGCCTGAGCTTGAGCTTGAGGATAGCCTCTTCGGAACTAGAGTTTTTTCTCGCCGTGCACGACCATGTACCCTCGTCTTCGTTGTACTCATCTCATAATAAGGTGCCCCGTTACGGATCGGGCTGCTGAAACAGAACAAAACGGCGTTACAGGCATCGCATATGCTGAAATGCTCAGCTGTAAGGCCGTTAGTTGGAGTTAACTGAGCAAAAATCAGGGTGAGGCTCCGTGATCGGACGCTGAAACGGAACAAAGACTCCGCCGAATACGTTATTCTAGTCTTATCACTCGGTGTTAATCTGTTTTTGTCCATCGTCATCTTTCTACTTATGAATATATCCATCATGAGCCGAACACAATGATTGCTACCTCCATCGCGATGGAGAGAACGGATGAAGAGAACGGATGCCTTCGCGTTATTCCGGGCAGCCACAAGCTGGGACCTCTGCGCCACGGTAAGGTGAAGAATCTATTGGAGCATGCAGATTGGACTACAGAGACGGAAGGCGTGGATTTGACGGCAGAAATACCCGTTGTAATGGACAAAGGGGATATCCTGTTTTTCCACAGTCTGCTCGTCCATTCCTCCACCCGCAACAAAACGAAGGACAGATTCCGCAGATCCTATGTCTGCCATTATATACGGAATGACTCCAAGGTGACGCTGCGGGAAGATTTGAAACGGAAGATTGACCTGTTTTAAGGCGTGCTAGGATAGTTATCGCCGCTATGCCGAGCGGTACATTTAGAACCCTTGATCGTCACAATACAAGAAACGGCCCTTAGCCTAAAGCCAAGGACCGTTTCTTCATTTACAGTGATTTCATCCTGTCACTTGCAGCTTACATGACCGGTTCCGCCTCATACTCCCGTACGAGGACTTCATCCCCTCTATACACCGATAACAACCGCCCTTCGGCGTCCGCAGCAAACAGTACCGTCCGCTCGCTTTCCAGCTCGAACGCATATCCTTTGCCCGTCTTGGGATCTATAATTTCAATCGAGGCATCATAGGCGTATTCCGACACGAACATGAACAAAGCTCCCTCACCGAAAGCGATCTTGGATCCGAACACCCCATGCAGATTTCCGCCATGCACCCACTCCATAGAGGATTGGAATCCAGCGGCTGACAAAGCATACCCGTACACCGCGGCTATCGTTTCCGGTCTGTCGTTTAATTCGATCGGGAGCGGACAATGAATGAAGACCCCTTGTCCAATCTCCGACTTCCGCACCGCAGCAGATCCCGTTGCGCGGGTGCCGCTCTCAGGCAGTTCCTTATTCACCTCTGCAATGCGTTTGGCCCCGTAAGAAACCGGCAGTACCCTGCCGTCAACCTCAATGGCCTCCTCCCGCATAACGTTGCTAAGCACATAATCCCCTAGCTCCTCCACATAGCGGGACTCCGGCCTCCAATATTCATCAAGCCCGATCGGCCCTGTGAACAGTACGGTTCCGCCTATCGTCTTCACATGATGAATAATCGTATCAAGTGCTTCCCTGCTGAAATTATGCGGGCTAGGCACGATGATCAGCTTGGGTGGTGCTTGCTCCAGCGATTCCAGATGATATTCACCGACTCCCCGGAACGGAACATTCATATCGTAAGCGAGGACTCGCGTCAGCTTCGTGGTCGCGTCGAAAGCGAGGCGTCTATTCGAGAAATCATTCGAATACGGGAATACGACGACGACCTCTTCAAGCTCCCGATTCGTGAATAGATGTCCAATTTCACCCATGAAACGGCCGTAGTCATAGGATACGTCGGCTTCCGGCTTTTCCGTACCATCGGCGCGCAGTGCGCCAATATTCGATTCATTGACGTTGTTCATATAATAATTCGTATTCCAAATCCATTGAACCGCACCGGCTCCGCCCGCCGCAAAAGCATAGGCGTATTTTCTTTCCAATATGTTTCTGATCTCGAGCTCCGACCGCTTCGCCCGCCCGTTCGGCGTTTCGGCATACATGATGCCCGTTTCTTGAATCAAATTCGGCTTGTTCGCTGTTTTGGCGAATATACTGTCCCACAGCAGGTGATCCATCAGCCACCATGAATGCACCGTCGTATAATCAACGGCCTCGGCATAAAAGAACGGCGACGGCCTCTGCGAGCCAAGTCCTTCATCCTGACCTACCGTCACCAACTGGGCTTCGTTATACGACCGGATTGTAGCGGTTAATTCCTTGGCCCATCGGTTATGCATCTCCATCGTGAACAAGCTGTAGTCCAGCCATATTCCATTTCTCTTCGAAGATCCATTATCCATGATGTCGAAGCTGATGTCCTCCGGCTGCGGCAGCGTTACGGAAGCGAATCCAGGAAGCTCATCGGGGGTCATATCCCAACGCTCCTGCAGCTCACGAACGGTACGGTGGCGATTCTGCAGCCACTCCGTGAAGGCTGATTGCTCATAGACATCTCCGACAGTTCGAGGCCCGGAGAACAATCGTTTCGGATCGAACATTGCCGGTTCATTGATCAAATCCCAATGAACGTTGGTCGAGGCCACATGACGGGACACGACCGCGGCGATTAATCGTTTTTGGGCAGCCACGCTTCTGGGATCCAGATAGGGATTGACACCCTCCCACATCTCCGGAGTGAATGCGAAGAACGTAAAGACCACTTCCAAGTCATGCTTCTTGGCTGTTAATATAAAGGAGTCGATCGACCTTAGCACTTCCTCATAAGGATGGCCATCAACGAACATGACCTGGCGCCAGGCCGTCCATATTCCGGTACGAATCATGTTGATGCCGGCTTCTTTCATGTGAGCCATATCCGCGTCCCACAATCCGGCGTTCGGCATGAACAGAAACTTCCTCGCGACGTCGGACGCCATGTACGTCATGCCAACGATCGGCATCGGCTTGCCCGCCTTCACGAAGTAATCACGATTGACGGTCATCCGTTCACCCTCGCTCAGCAATCGGTTACCGCGTCCCCAGAAACCTTGCCGCAGCACGCGCCGCTCCCCCGAATCGGAAAACGCCTCACAGACGACGCGGTAGAAGCCCGGAGCAACCGGCACGGGGACCGGCACCCTTTCGATCCTGAGCTCTCGGGAAGACTTCAAGCTAATTTCCTTCTCCCACAGCGCCTCACGTTCCCCATCCGCATATAGAGCAAGATTGAAACGCCATGTTTTGGAGGTAGGAGGAATTGGCCCCATTTCCTGCATGTGCAAGCTCAGGATAGGCTGCTCGCCAGGCTCATAACAGGAATAATTCGGTTTCAGCCATAATTCTGTAACGCCTTCCGCGCAATACGCTCCCCAGTCGCGGATAGCATCCAGGCCGCCGGATTCCCAGAATGCTTGGCTGATTCGCTGATTGACGAACACCCATCGCCCTCCTGCGAACACCCCCTTCGTATTCTCGATTAATACGATTGGAGCGGACAGCCTCCTCCCATCATGCGAAACGCCGTATAACAGCGGATAAATATGGCCATCCATCGGCCCGCTTGACCCCAGTTCACTAGGATGGTCTTCCGTCCGGGTTATGTGAAGCGTGAACGCATAAGTAGGTTCGATGGCAAACAACGCCTCGGAGCCAGCAACCAAGGGAATGTCCGGATTAGCCTCCAGCTTGGTTATTCGGTCCGCATCCACTTCCAGCATCTCATGAATGCGAAGCTGTCGATGATAAGCCGTCTGTTCCCCTTCTACGTGCCATGTTCCCTGCTCGTAATAGACGGGCTTGCGAAACGCGCCTCCACCCAAATGAACAACTCCTTTCCCCTTTTTAAGATACTGGACGATGGACTCCCATGCCTGCTTCGGAAAATAGGGGCCGTGAACATGAATGTAATTGTCCGCGATATCGAGCGCTTCGGCCAATTCATGCGCGCCGACCACCTTGTACGTGCTCTGGAGCTTATCTATTACCGCATCGTCCGGACGCTGTCCATCATAAGGAAAAGAAGCGTCATAGAATACGACTGTGTTCATCATCTGTGTAGTTTCATCCTTTTCATTATGTCTAGTCTTCGGCATTCTCGTAGTTCAGCGTTACTTTGCCGATCTGCGCAGCTCCGGGGTGATCTGGAAACCGGATCTTCAGGTACTTCGTTCCCTCAGGAAGGTGACTGCCCGAATAAACCTCCTGGTTCTCTGCATGCGCCGCCGGCTTGTTATCAGGTGTGTACAAGCTGTAATTCTCATCATCCGAGGAAACGTAAAACATAAGCTTGGCTTCCGGCTCATCCTTGTTCAACCAGGCATTGACCGCAAAACCGGTCAATTGGCTTTGCCCTGATGCAAAGGGAGCCTTATAAATCACATACTCGCCCGAAGCGGATTCACTCGTCGTTATTCTTGAACGATCTCCTCCATACGAGGCGGCTGGGCTTCGGTCATAATCCAGCCTGCTGCTCAGCCGGTACGTCTTGGTCAAATCCTGCAGCTCGTCCTCCACCACACCAGATCCATCGGAAGCCCCCCATATCGCCTTGATCGCTTCCTCGTCCCCGAACGACGCCGGGAACACATCGCTTGATTGAATCGCATTGTATTCCGTATTGGTGCCGACGGGAGCATTGCCGAGTGTCCGGTAAGCAGGCATCTGAATATGACCGTTCGGATCGTTCGCCTGGATCCAATCGTAAGCATATGCCAGCCAAGAACGGCGATAAGCATCGTTCTGATGGGCAAACCAGGCAATCTCGTCGTATCCCCAAGGCCAGAAGGGTTGATTCGTACCCGGCATGCCATTCGTGCCTCCGTAATTATCCATTTCGATTAGATAAGGCGTATGGGAAGTTTCCCACCCTTGGGGACTTATTCCCCCAATCGTCTTCCCATAGATCGCGTCGATATAGTTCATCTCCAATTTCGTTTCCTGAGGGAACCGGGGAAGCGGTTTGATGCGCGCCGGATAACCGACAAAATCGAACGATAACCGCTTAACGGGTGGATTCGAATCGGATGAAGAATTGCCCAAGCTATCGTCATAGACTTCGTTCACGTGTGCATCAAGCAGAACGTTATGCCGTCTTCCGTGCTCCGCAGCGTATTTTCGAACCCGCTTCAACAATCGGTTCCAATTGGCATAGGAAGAATCCTCTTCCCCCATCAGCTTCACTTGCCCGAAGTGGATGGACTCATAGCCAAGATCGATAAATCTCTTGGCCCGGTAAAAGAAAAACAGCTGCGTCTCCGGACTCGTAATATCCGGAACCGATTTTCCCGCTCCCCAGTTGTCCAAATATCTCCCGTCCGGATACAGCATCGCTTCATAATTGAAATTCCGCTTCTCCGGCGGCAGCCCGTATTCCTCAAATACCCAAGCCGGAATCGGGATATCGTTCACCGATTCTGCTGTCGTTTCGAAGATGGCAGCCTGCAGAATGATTTCTGGATCCTGGGCGTGGACGGCTTCGGCCATCTGCCCGGCATTCGCAAACATGGTCTCATCGTCTTCGAAGTTCGCCCAAATCATCGCCGCCCGTCCGATCAGCTTTGCGCCCGTATTCTCAATAAACCGCAGCCATTCCCGCTTCTTGCCCGGATCCAGGTTAAACCAGAACAGGTCCATAATCTGCACGGACCGGGACAAATAACGATGAAGCACCTCTTCTGGCATGCTGCCGTCGAACGCATAGCCGGAAACATCTTTCTTCCCGCTGCGCCTCTCGACGCTTAACGTCCAGATTCCCGCCAGCAAACTCACCGCTACCACGACTATGATGAGCTTTCGCATGGTTTACCGCCCTTCTAGTGTAATAGAGCCCTCTTCTCCATAGACAATTCTGTAGCCTCTCAGAAGGGACTCTATCGCGCTGTTGGCAAGGAAGATATCTTCCCCATTCACATCCTGTATGACCTTCGCGATGTAGAAGTAACTGACGTCAGGCAGTGTTATTCTAGACCAAGGCTTAGCTTCGTAGGGCCCGTCGAATCGATCGGCGACGTAGATCCAGTTCTCGAATGTATTGTCAGAGGTCACGCCGCCGAAATACATATACCACCGGCCGTCATGAGTCCAGATTTGGGATGTTTCCATTCTTTCGAACCGCTTGGGATAAGCGGCGATCGTATGCGCCTCCCAGTCCGTCAAGTTCCGGGAACGCAGCATAAGCTGACAGCCCCGGCTGCCTTCAGGCGCTTGAACCGCATGCGAGTTGATCACCATATAATGCCACCCGTCTATCATTTCCGGATAAACGAACGGATCAGCGAGCGGAGACGCCACTATTGCTTCTCCATCCCACTTCGCGGTGAATGAGCAGGGTTTCGGGATGACCGGTGCGTCGCCGACTTTGGACCAGTTCATCAAGTCTTGGCTCAAGGCGAGCCCGATTCCCCCTTCGTCCCGGTTCGAGTTTCCAGTGAACAGCATATACCACCCATCGTCCTTGAAGATGACACTGCCCGTAGCGATTCCCTTGTCGTTCCATGTTTCCGGGAGCGGCTGCAGTGCCGCCGGCTGCTCATCCCAATGCAGTAAATCCCTCGATATCGCATGGCCTACCGACTGGCGGGAATGAATATGCTCCGGGTCGCCTTCCCTTGGATACTGCAAATAATAGGCATGGTATTCGTCGCCCTTCCGGGCGTACCAGAAATCCCAAACATACTTATCCTCCAGCCTATACATATCGGAACTCATCGAGAGTCCTCCCTTAGCTCTTGATCACTTCAATCGAATCAAAATACAACGTGCCCGAACCAGGACTACCAGCCCCTACTCCTGCATAAAGGGAGAGACTGGCGACCGATGACAAGACCATCGGGCCGCTGCCGTTATGCCATGACGGCCGCACGAAATCATTGAACGGAATTTCGATCATCCTTGCCGTCGCATCCGATAAATCCAGCAATTTATCCCAATAATCTCCGCTGGCGGTTTGAATTTGAATGGTGAGATTACGATTAGAGCCGTCGGGCTTGAACCAGAAACGAAGAGTATCGTATTCAGACCAATCCAGTCTCCAAGATCCAATGCCATTCCGCCATAGGTTACGACTCCGACATTGTAATCATATTTCAAGCTGTAATCCCCGCCGTATTTATGCGTCGTATCCAACGAGATCGTGACCGGATCCGTATTCGGATTAACCGTATAAGCCGCTTGGAGCGCTAGATCGGACCCTCCGTAGCTTTCGAAATCATCGATTTCACCATTGGAACTCACCGCGGAAGCATAGAATGTCAAGACATTCCCTATTTGCGGATTCGCTGCACCCGCCATACCGTCGTTAAACGCGATCTTCACGTATCTGGTATCGCCCGGCAGCCTGCTACCAACGTAAGTGACCTTGTTCTTATCCCCGCTCACCGTCTTTTTCATAGGCGTATACAACGTGTAAGTTAAATCATCCGGTGAGGTATAGAACTTGAAGTCCTTTATAGGCTCATTAGATGAGAACCAGGTATCGACCACGAAGCCGGTCAGTCTAGTCCGATCGGTCACATAGGGAGCCTTGTAGATGACATATTCGCTAGCGTTTGCCGTTCTGGTCAGTCTCGTGCTGTCCCCTCCGTAAGAGCCGGAGCTGCTGCCGTCCTTGATCAGCTGCGAGCTAAGCCTGTATATTTTCGTCAAATCACGCACATCGTCCTCGATCGCTCCATTGTTCCGCGCACTGCTCCAGATCGCTTTAATGGCCTCTTCGTCACTGACAGCCGATGGGTAAACTGCACTCGTCGTTATCGCATTGTACACATCGCTCCCATTGACCGGAGCATTGCCCAACGTTCGATATGCGGGCATTTGCAAATGACCATACGAGTCATTCGTTCTAAACCAATCATAGGCATATTTCAACCAAGAGCGCCGATAATCGTCGTTCTGATGAGCAAACCATGCGATTTCGTCATATCCCCACGGCCAGTAAGGCGAGTCCGTTCCCGGAGATCCGTTGCTTCCCCCGTAATTGTCCAGTTCGATCAAATAAGGGGAATGCGGAGTCACCCACCCTTGAGGGTTTAAGCCTCCGATCGTTTTTCCATACAGGCTGTCCAAGTAATTCGCATCCAGCTTCGTTTCCTGTGGAAAATTCGGTATTCCCTTCATTCGGGCAGGATACCCCACAAAGTCGAAAGCAAGCTTCTTAACTGCAGGATTGGGCTGTTCAAGCGTGTCATGCAGGGTGGCGCCAGCGGCGTTAATCTTCACGTCCAACAATTGAATCATCCATATATACGGCATGACCTTCCAGCTTATCTTCACAAAATTCGTGCCGGCTGGCAGCGCGCTTCCGTTCGTCGTTTTGTAATTCGGCCATGTGTGCTCTGTCCGATGTATTTCTTGAATCGCTTTGCTGACCGGCGTCCAGTTCTGGCCATCCGGAGACGAATATAGATCGAAGCCGTCGGGATGATCGCCGGCGCCTGCCCAGTTCGCAGAGATCACTTCAAATCCGGTCGCGCCTTCCAATTTATAGACGATGTAATGCCCATCCGCCGATTGAACCCCGTCTTCGCGATTTAAACGGGATGCGTCGCCATTATAATAACTACTCGTATCTCCTGGAGCTTCGGATCTGAACTGCCCCTTAGCCGTATGCCATAACGGGCTCGCGTTATCGTACACTTCATTCACATGGGCATCCAACAACACGTTATGCCTTCTAGCATGAGCTTCCCCATATTCACGGACACGGTTCAACAGGCGGTTCCAGTTCAGATAGAACGGATCCGCTTCGCCCATCAGCTTTACTTGCCCGAAGTGAATCGACTCGTAGCCCAGATCGATAAATCTCTTCGCCCGGTAGTAGAAAAACATTTGTGTTTCCAAAGACGTAATATCAGGAATGGACTGTCCCGCTCCCCAGGTATTCACATATCTCCCATCGCGGAACAGCATCGAATCGTAATTGAAGTTTCGAGCTGACGGCTGCAGCCCGAATTCTTCGAACACCCATGCCGGAATCGGGATTTGATTCACCGCTTGTGCCGTCGTTTCGAAGATTGCCGCTTGTAGAATAACTTCCGGATCCTGGGCATGAACGGCTTCGGCCATCTGCCCGGCATTCGTAAACATCGTCTCGTCATCCTGGAAGTTCGTCCAGATCATAGCAGCCCGGCCGATCAGCTTGGCGCCGGTGTTTTGAATAAACCGCAGCCATTCCTGCTTCTTTCCGTTATCCAGATTGAACCAGAACATGTCCATGATTTGCACGGACCGGGACAAATAGCGATTGAGCGTTTCTTGGGACATTTTCCCGTCAAATGCGTAAGGAGATGAGGCGGTTGCCGCCACTTCCCTGCCGCTTGGCCATACACCGGATAGAAGACTTAACGCAACTAGCAAACATAAGGATTTGTGGCGCATGCGATACCCTCCGTTATTTAATTGTTTGCGGTGCTATTATTTTAAGTTCGCGATGTTGACTCCTTTATTCAGATACTTCTGAGAGAGGATGAAAAACAACAGCGTTGGAATTAACGCGATCACGATGGCTACCAATATAAGCGTATAGGCGTTGGAGGTAGGGGATGTAAAGTACAGCAGCCCCACCGCCAGCGGATAAGCGCTTCTATCACTCAAATAAATGAGCGGTCCGAAAACGTCCTTCCACGAGGCGAGGAAGACGAACAGAGCCGACACAACAAGAACCGGCTTGGCCTGCGGCATGATCACATGCCACCATATGCGCAGGTAACCGCATCCGTCGATCGTCGCTGCTTCGTCGACCTCCCGCGGCAGCGTAATATAGAACTGCCTGATCAGAAAGATCAAATATGCAGAACCGAATAACTGCGGAACGAGCAGCGGCTTGTAGCTGTCTAGCCAACCGATCGACTTGAAGTAAATGAACAGCGGGATCATACTGACCTGACTCGGCAGCATCATCGTGGCAATAACGACGATGAACATCGCATTGCGGTACGGAAATCTAAACCTCGCAAAACCATAAGCGATCAATGAGGAGCTTAGAACAGATAAAACGACCGAGCTAGCGGCCAGGAACGTGCTGTTCCACATATAGACATAAAATTTAAGATCTACGAACACGTAGTAATAGTTGCTCCATAAGGCCGGTGATGGAATCCATTCGATCGGTATTTTAAAATATTGCGCATTCGTCTTTAAGGACGAAGTAAACAGGTAAACGAATGGAACGAGAATCACGAACGACAATAAGGCGAGAAACAAAAAGACGAATACTTCTCCCGTCTTCAGACCCTTTTTAATTCTCATTTGCTCTCCTCCTCACCGAACAACTGGAACCTTCTCGATAGCCTGAAGATCACCATACTGAGCAGTAAACTTATAATGAAAATGGTCCAGCCTACGACAGCCGCCGAACCCATGTCATAGTCGCGGAATGCCAGTGAATATAGATAGAAAACCAACGTTGCCAACGAGTTGTCGTTGCCCATTCCGCCTGTCTTGAATTCGGATGAAAGCGTCAGTGCCAAATCGAACACCTGCAAGCCTCCGATAATCCCCATAATGGTCTGGAACAGGAGAACCGGCGTAATGAGCGGAATGGTTACCTTATAAAATTGCTGCAAACCGGTAGCACCGTCAATCATGGCCGCTTCGAAATAGGAAGGATCGATCCCTTTGATTCCCGCCAAATAAATGATGACACTGCTGCCCAGATACCAGAAGCTCATGCCGACAATGACCCATACGGCTTGACCAGGCTCAGTCAACCAAGATTGGTTCGGCATGCCGAGCATGCTCAACACTTGATTGAGAAGCCCGTATTTGCCGTTGCCGAATACCGGCCCCATCATCATGGCCAAGGCCGTTCCAATGACGAGTGATGGCAGGAAGATGATTGCTCGAAAGACGTTCGATCCCAGATAGTCCTTGGCCAGCATCGCGGCGACGATGACGCCGAGCACCAGATAAATCAAACTGCTTCCGAATGTAATGATTAGTGTATTTACCATTGCTTTGTAGAAAATCGGGCTTTGGAACACTTCCACATAGTTGGATAGCCCTACCCATCGCGGCTCCCTCAGAAAATCCCATTTGACGAACGTAAGATACGCCGAGACTGCCATCGGAAAAATTCCAAATAGCAGGAAGCCTACCATCCAAGGAGATACGAATAGCAGCCCCGCCAGCTTTTCCCGCCGTTCAATCCCCATTTTACCTCTGCCTAAACCCAAGGTTGTTTCCCCCCAACTGCTGCGACGTTGCACGTCCGGAAATCGGGATACCCCCCGGACCCGGAGGGCATTCCCTTTCTGCTGCAGCTTACTTTCCGATATTTGCTTGATACTTGTCCAGCATCGGCTGGCCGTCTTTCTCCAGCTGCTCGGCGAATTGCTGCGCCGTCACTTTATCCGAAACGACTTTGCTTTGAAGTCCCTTCCGCAGCGTGTCAAAGTCCGACGGGAATGGAGGAGTCGGAACGACGCTTGCCTTAGCAGCGGCGAATCCGGTAAAGGCGTCTGGATCCTCAGCTTCAAGCGCCTTCTGTGTCTCATCCAGCGCTTCCTTGTGAACGGGTAGATCGGAAAATTTACCGAACGAAAGCTGCCCTTCTTTGGAAACCATCCATTGGACAAGCTCCCATGCGGCTTCTTTATTCTTCGACGCGGCAGGGATGACATGCGAGTTGAGATAGCCGACTTGCGTGACTTTCCCGCCTTCCACGATTGGTGCCGGAATGGACATGTAGTTGATGCTGCCTTCTTTCATCGATCCCACGCTCCAGGTTCCTGTCCAGCCAATCGCCACTTTTCCGGTTGATAACGCGCTGTCCGGATTTCCATAAGCGCCCTTCCATACATCGAGAATTGGTACTTGCGCTCCGCTTGCCATGATATCCTTGAATGCCTGAATCGCTTTTACTCCCTCCGGCGTATTGATCATCACCTTCTTACCGCCTTGGGAAAGAATCGGAGCACCGGCACTTAACGCTAAGGAATCCAATAGCTCCTCGGGAAATAAATTGGCCGCCATCATGTCGCCATCAAGTCCCGCTTGAACCTTCTTCATCATGTCCACCCATTGAGCCGCGGTCATGGGCTCTGTCTGGGAAGGAAGCGGCACGTTGGCTTTGGCGAACAAATCCTTATTGATGAATGGAACCCTACGGCCTACACCGACCGGAGCCCCTAATTGTGCACCTTCTACATTGAAAGCGGTTACCGAATCCTCAGTTAACTGACCGAAAACTTCCTTTGCTCCCGGCAGTGTATTCAGGTCCAAGAAAACGTTCGAGTAGATGTAGGCTGACCAGTCGCTGGCAGTAAGACCGATGACGTCCGGGGCATTGCCCGAAATCAGATCCGTCTTCACTTTGGAGTTGTATGTATCGTAAGGCATAAATTCAGACTCCACTTTAATATTCGGATGAGATTTCTCAAACTCATCCAACCATGCCCGGAAATTCACTTCCTCTTCTCCAGTAGCCCAACGCGAATATTTGATTGTAACTTCCTTCGACCCATCATTCTGCTGCGCATCATTATCCGCGCCGCCTTTGCTTGCATTCGTCTCCGAAGAGGAGTTTCCTGACGAACACGCCGCCGTAACCACCAGCATGGCAATAATCAAGCTTAATGATAAAACCGCTTTCACAGCTTTCATTTACCTAACCCCCAATATAAGTATGAATTCCGTGCATTGTTCTGCAGCAACCTATCGCTTCGTTTCACACCATCCGCTTTCCGCCTCCAAACGTTTGCAGAAATCCAAAATATTAGATAAAGACCAAAAAATTATCATATAAGTTATCTAACATTTCGTTTTTAAGAATAACATAGGGAAAACAAAAGTCAATACGTTATTTTAAAAACCCTATTATTCAGCCTAACTAACCTGTTGCTTTTTGTAACGAAACCAGCTCAAAACCAGTGTTAACCTCCTTTAGACAGCGGAATATTAATTCAAATTTGTTATCTAACAAAAATGAAAATACAACAAATAACAATGATCAGGTTGTTATTTCGTTATTTTTTTTATATGATTAAGGGTAGAAGATCATCGATTTGTTCGTTTTCAGAAGGAGAGAGAAAGATGTCTCGTAAAGTAACACTGCAAAGTATCGCCGATTCAGTCGGATTCTCGAAGTTTGCTGTTTCTCGGGCGCTAGCGGGGAAATCGGGAGTCACTCCCGATACGCGCGACAAAATCATCGAGGCCGCTACGAAGCTCGGATATTTCAACCAACTGTCGAAATCGCATAAAGCGAAAACGAAAGATCGCGAGATCCAAAGCAGCGCTCCTGCCAAGAGAGTCATCGCCGTCGTTATTCCGAATTTAAGGGATCAGACCAAGGACAATCCCTATTGGGGAAAAATTCTTGAAGGCATAACGGAGAGCATCGAAAAAGCAGAATTAAACATGATCCTCATCACCGAGCAGCTATCCGATCATTTATTCTCGGCCATTAACCAAGAAGGGCTGCTAGGCTATATATGCGTCGGGTTCATCCCCACGCAAATCGTTCTGGAAATCAACAATCTCGGCCTCCCCTTCGTACTGGTCGATCATGAGGATCCTTTTATCCCATCGGATTCGATCTTCATGAACAATTTCGATTGCACGAGGCAGCTTACTTCATACTTGATCGGTCTCGGCCACCGTAACCTGCAATTCGTAGGCGATATTTCCATTATCAGAAGCTACTATGACAGATGGAAGGGCTATTCGGCGGCGTTGGAGGATAATGGAATCGCCTCGAATCAACACCCCGACCTGCTCAAATTATTCGATATGCAGCCGGAAAAGGTTCGTGAAGCGGCGTTGAGTCAGTTTATTGCGCTCCAATCCAAGAACGCTCTTCCCACAGCATTCGTTTGCATTAACGATCATATGGCCGACGTCGTTATTGAAACGCTTCAAGTAATGGGGCTTCAAGTTCCGCGTGATTGCTCCGTTACCGGATTCGATGACCTTGACGCTCATTCTTTTGGGATTACGACAGTTCTCAGCGCTAAGAACGCCCTGGGCAGAAGAGCGGTCGAAATGCTGCAAAGACGCTCCGAACAACCCGCTGCGGACTATGAGAAAATTTTGTTCGCGGGTAAAATGATTATTAAAAAAACGACAAGCGCCCCATTGGCTTGAAGCGTCTACAAAAAAAGCGAGTGTGAGCTGACCTTCTCTGCCCACCTCGCTTTTTATTCTGAGCCTGCCCTGCTTGAAGATGTGGATGTGGATATGGATACGATCAATGGGGTTCCTGCCATCCAACACGAAGGGCCGCCAACCGGCAGCCCTTCCGTTCGGAGTCTATTATCAGCAATTGCATTCTATCCGCGCTTATATATAGCTTCGCATATCTCGATTCCTTCCAAACTTATAGATAGCAATTAGCGACAGCGCCGCGGCGAATGCCAGCAATATCCCAAGATTCAATAATACGCTGTCGAGTGAACTACCGAGTTGAAGCTTGCTGAACGTATCCAGCAGCCAATGCTGCGGCAGAAATTCCGCGAAGCGCTGAATGGATGCCGGCATGAGTTCGATCGGAAATAAGCATCCGGCAAGAAGACAGGTCGGCATGATGAGCATATTCTGCAACGCGCTTGCCGCCATGGAGCTGCCCGCGAACGCCACGATCACGAGGGACAAGGCAACCGCTACGAGAGCAAACAGCAGAAGGATCAAGAACATTTGCCAGAACGGAATACCTGGATCAATATCGAACATCCGGATCATGACGATCAGCGTCACTGCAATTTGGATCATCATCATGAATAAATTCACGATCACATTCGAGATCACATACGTTCGGGCGCTAATCGGCGAGGCTAGGAGCCGGAAGTAGGTCCGGTTCTCTTTTTCTTTGATGATAATGCCCGACAAATTGACTGCCGAGAACAGCATGAAGATAAGGAGATAGCCGATGGTTTGCTTGGTCATTCCTTGACTTACGGACCGATCCTCTACCATGGTCTTCGATAGTTCGAAATCCGCCTGCCGATATCCGTTATAGATGACGTCAAAAGATGCCGCATCGCCTTGAACCGTCCGGCCGATAGTGGCCAAATTGTCAATATAGGCGTTCAAGTACGAACTGACATATCCCGTAACCTGCGTCCCTTTGATCGAGACGATCCGGACGCTTTCCGGCTTGCCGCTCCGTAAGCTTTCTGCGAAACCGCCTTGAAAGATCAGAACGGCATCCAATTCCCCTGACACGATGAGATCATTCGCTTCTGACTCCTTGATCCCGCTTGCCTCTACATGATCCAATTGCTTGATGAATTGAACCGTATCTTCCGTCACCGTCTGGCCTTCATCGTGATTGACGATACCAAGGCGCAGCGTGGTCTCTCCCGAACCGCCATGAATGAGACTAGCCAATAGAATTCCAACGATGGGCATGCCGATATACAGCAGTAAATTTTTGTAGTTTTTGAAGGTCGTGATCAACGTTTTGCGGATCAACCATAATGTGTCGCTCATTTACAGCCCCTCCCTTCTTCGCATTGTTACGGCAGCAATCGTCAGCAGCAGCGCAGCGCCGCCCATATTAAGCAGCATGGCGGTTATGGATGCCGAGATATGATCCGCATAGATCAACTGCAGGATAGCGTCGTTGGTCCACTGCAGCGGTGAATAGGATGATAATGTCCGAAAGATTCCCGTGCTATCCTCGCTCGGATAGTACGATCCTCCCACGAAGGCCGCAATCTGGATAATAATCATAATAACCGCTCCCGACGCTTCCCCTCTGATAATATAGCTGATCCCAAGTCCCAAGCCGAGAGCGAATACAATCTCTGTGGATAGGACCAGGATTACCAGGCCCATATTGTCGCCCCAATTGGCATCGAATACATATTTACTGATGAGGACAACGATGATCATGAACAGGAAATTAAGCAGAAATGTACCCACAATCTTTCCCGTCAAAATTTCCGCTTTGGTTATCGGAGACGCCATCAATCGAATGTCCGTATGACGTTTTTTCTCGCTCTTGATCAAATGGTCGGCCGATAGTGCGCTGTACAAGATGATCAAGGTCGTCACTGCGACGGCAAAGTAATCCAAGGAACCCGGCTGCTTCGCTGCATCAAGCGAGGCTTCTTGCACGTAATCCCCGCCTCCCGCGCCCGGCTGAGCCGGGTTCGCCGGCAGCTTCAAGTCCGCCTTCGCCACTTCGGCGGCCAGCTTATAACGATCCGCGAAGGCCGCAAGCATCCCTTGAACGATACTGCCTTCAACACTGCTGCGGTTGTTCCCGTAATAACTCAGTCCGCTGTCGGCAATTACCGTAAACCCGGTATACTGGCTATTCTGCACCTCCAGTATGCCATCCTTATCCCCTCCCGCCTTCTCGAAGAGAATGCCGGATTTTCCAGCCTCCCGGGCGAAGGATTCCCACTGCTTGGCTATCGCGCTGCCGGGCGTGCTATTGTCTTGATACAGAACACGAATATCGCCCACTGCCATGCTGCCGTTAAACATATTCGACATCGCTGTACCTAATATGAGTATAAGTACAACAGGTGTAATCAACATGAATACAGCCATCTTGAAATCCCGGAAGACCTTCAATTCTTTTATCGCAATTCGAAGGATATTCATTACTCTTGCCCCCTAAGGTTAAATCGGCTCCTAGTCCCTCAAGCTCCGGCCGGTCAATGTCAGAAACACCGTCTCCAAATTCGGCTCATCCGCCTCCACTGAACGGATTTCCATCCCGCTTGCCATCAATTGTTGAATGATTTTGTTCAGGTTGTTAATCTCGGCATCGGAGCTGATTCTAATGACCGCATCGGCCAACTCGACCGTATTGACGCCGACGATATCCCTTAGCTTCTCCACATCCAGCTGCTCGACCGATCGGACTTCAATGCTAATGTTCTTCTGGTTCGTAATGATGGCTTTGAGCTGCTGCTTCGTCCCTTGCGCAATAATCTTGCCATGGTCGATGATGGCGATTCGGGTGCAAATCTCCTCGACCTCCTCCATGTAATGGCTCGTATAAATAATCGTGCTTCCCATCTCATTCAGCTTCTTGATGGAATTCAGAATATAGCTCCTGGATTGCGGGTCGATGCCCACGGTCGGTTCATCCATAATGATCAGCTTCGGCCTGTGGGCGATGGCACAGGCGATATTCAGCCTCCTCTTCATGCCCCCTGAGAAATTTTTTGAATAGCTCCGATGCTTGTCTTCGAGCCCGACGAACGCGAGCGCTTCTTCTGCCCTGCTCTTCAATAACGAACCCCTTAATCCATAGAGTCCGGCAAAAAATTGAACGTTCTCATACGCCGTCATATCCTCATAGATCGCCAGCTCCTGCGGCACGATACCGATATTCGCCTTCGCGAACTTGCTATGCTTCACGATGTTCTTGCCGAGGATTTCGATCTGGCCTCTGGTTATGGGCAGCAGCGAGGTAATCATATTGATCGCCGTGCTCTTGCCCGCTCCGTTCGCCCCGAGAAATCCGAATATCTCGCCATCCTGGATGGACAACGATAGATTATCCACGGCGATGAAATCACCGAATTGTTTCGTAAGCTTATTGATCTCAAGAACGTTCATACGCTGCATCCTCCCGCTTCGTCTTTAAGTTACTCTTATCGTACAAAAAAAGGATGAACCTGCGGTAGTGCACAAGTTCATCCTTACCCATGAGAATCTTCATGTTATGCGATCCCCAAATATTCATTGATCCTGGTATGGAATCAAAGTAGTGACGGAAAAGCCCCGTGAGCCGTCCACAATAACCGTGCCGTTAACGGCCGCCGCCCTTTCCTCCATGCCGATGATCCCTAGTCCTTTGACCACTTTCGACGCTCCACTGCCGTTGTCGGATACTTGAGCCTTAATAAGCGTATTCAGCACCTGAATATGTATGGAAATCGCGGTAGCGCTCGAATATTTCATGGTGTTGGTCAATGCTTCCTTCACATTCTCCTGAATGATTCTCCAATGAAACGGGGAGATGAGATCGACATTGCCCTCGTAGGTGAATGCGGGCTTGATCGGATGTTTAGCCGCGAACTCGTCGATGAATATTCTCATGCGGTTGATGCCGAGCTGTTCCGTAGGCGGCTTCATATTCTTGAGTACAAGGCGGATGCTCTCGATCCCGTCTTTGGAAATATGGATTGCATTCTGCAGCAGCTCGGCCGACTTCTCCGCATCTGCGGTAATCAATCGCTTCGCGGCTTCCATCTGGATGAGCGCACCGGTCATGGAATGCCCGATACTGTCATGGATTTCTTGAGACAGCCGATTGCGTTCTTCCAGCTTGAACATGTACTCCGACTGCCTGATATAATCATTGTTCTCGTGCAGACGGTTCGTTAATTGATGGAGATCGCCGCGCATGCGCTCCAGCTCTTCCCTATACGATTTGATTCTCCCCGAGTACGTTCTGAGGAGAGTCAAATAAGCACCGCTCAGCAAGGCGATGAACCCGTATTCGATGAGCAGATCATGCGGAAGGAACGTACAAGGGGCCAGCATCAACAAGAAGACGATGACGCTTCTCTTGCTATAGTACGATACCAGCTCATATAGACTCACCGGGAGCAGAAGGATCAGCAGCGGGTGGACGTAGACAAATACGGTGGCAATCAGCGCGACGGTAAGCGCCGATATCAGAGGCATTACGTTAGCCTTCAGAATATAGACCGCGATATTCAAGCATAGGTACAGCAGAACGGATAACGTATACCATGGCGTTATTTCGGCTGCGGAGACGTAGGTCAGACTTATGACGTAGAGCATCAGGACGATCTTATTGATGATTGTCCAGAACTCCATAGACGTTCCTCGTTCGTACACTCAGTTTCGTTCTCCTGTCAGATAATAGATGGCAATTTGCGTCCGATGCTCCAGTCCCGTCTTGCTCAGGATCGAGGTAATGTGGTTAGCCACGGTTCCATCCGAAATAAACAGCTTCTTCGCAATCTCCTTGTTGGCCAGCCCCTTGGCGATCAGCGCCATAATGTCCAGTTCTCTCTCCGTGAATTGGCTTCTATCGATCTTGTCCCCACCGCTGGTCGCGCTTTCCTTGCCTGTGACGAGACCGGATTTCAGCTTATCCAATACCACATCCTGCAGCACATGATGCCCGTTATAGATGGTCTTGATGGCGTCTCGGATCCGTTCCGGATCATTATTCTTCAGCAGGTAGCCCTTGGCTCCGTATTTAATTGCATCGAGAATATATTCATCATCATCGAACGTGGTCAAGATGAGCGGCTTCGTTGCCGTTCGCTCACACAGAAGCCTGGTCGCTTCCACCCCGTTCATCTTCGGCATTCGAATGTCCAGCAGCGCTACATCCACGGCATGGTGCTCGCAGTATTGTACGGCTTCCTCGCCATCCTCCACGGTCGCCAGAATGTCGAACTCATCGAAGGTGTTCAGAATAATCTTCATCCCTTCCCGGACGAAAGAATTGTCATCGGCAATGATGACTTTGATTTTCAACTTGGATCACACTCCCTATTCCATATTCTACATGGGCTACGGGGGATATTCTATTCCAAATTTCGAAGATAACAGCTTCATGCTTCGTCAGAGAAAGCCAAAAAGACTGCCCCGCGGCAGTCTTTCATACGACTTTGATTAAGATCGTGTTACCTGCAACAGCTCCATATGGCCATCGTTCGAATCATGTTCCCCAATGTTCGCGCCCAAGGAACGGAATGCTTCAACAATGTTCTCGTAGCCTCTTTCGAAATGTTGAATGCCGGTAATGCTCGTTCGTCCTTCCGCAGCCAAACCGGCAAGAAGAAGGCAAATGCCCGCCCGAATATCGGTTGCATGCACTAAATTACCCCGAAGCGGAGCGCCGCCTTTCACAAATGCGGTTCCCGCGCGAAGGTCGATATTCGCTCCCATCCGTCTTAATTGATACACATGATTGAATCTTTGGGGGTAGATCCTGTCGCTGATGATGCTTTTTCCCGGTGCTTGGGTAAGCAGGGCTGTCAGAGGCTGCTGAAGGTCGGTCGCGAAGCCGGGATACATGGCCGTCCTAACCCGCGTAGCTCTTAATGCTCCAGTTGAATATGCCGTGACTGCATTCGCACTTGTCTCGATATGCAAACCGATTTCCTTTAGCTTCGCGATACAGGAGTTCAGATGCTCCGGGATGACATCCTCGACGGTTACTGCTCCTCCTGTCATGCCGGCGGAAATCAGGAACGATCCTGCAATTAACCGGTCCGGTATGACCGTATACGTACAGCCTCGAAGATACCGGACGCCTTCAATACGAATCGTGTCCGTTCCGGCACCGCTGATTCTGGCACCCATCTGATTCAAGAGTATGGCGGTATCGACGACCTCAGGATCCTTCGCGGCGTTTCGCAGCACCGTTTGACCTTTGGCGCGAACGGCTGCCAGGATGCTGTTAATGGTCGCGCCGGACGTTATCATATCGAAGTAAACATCCGAGCCCTTCAGTTCCTTGGCTTTCACTTCATAATGATGCTGATAATGCGCAACGGATGCTCCCAGTGACTTTAACGCTTTGAAATGCTGGTCGATAGGGCGTTTCACAAAATCATCGCCGCCGGGATACCCGACAGTGACCTTCCCGCATTTGGCAAGAAGCGCTCCGACAAAATAATAGGATGTACGGAACATAGCTGCTTTGTGGGGATCGATCGATGCGGCTTGAATATGGCGCGGATCAATATACACCTCTCCGGATGACTCGCGATACATCTGTATTCCGATATCTTCAGCGATTTCGCACATCACCTTAAAGTCGGCAATCTCCGGTATACCTATCAATCTCACAGGCTCATCCGACAAGCAGGCGGCAGCCAGTAAAGCTAATGAGCTATTCTTGGAGCCGGGGATCTTGACTGTCCCATTCAAGCCCGAAGCGCGTTCCACTTCGATCCATCTCATGTTTTTTCCCCTTCTTTCTTGGTCTGTGATAGAGGTGGAAGGCTATAACCCGCTCGAATCAGCTTCCACGGCAGCTATAACCACTTCCACACCTTTGCCTTCGATTTCTTGGATGACGCTTGCCGGGGCTTCCGCATCCGTGATGACCAAATCCAATTCGTGTATGGGCAGTGTCCTTGCGAACATATCGATCCCTAATTTCTCATGGGGGGCAAGGCCTATCTTTCGTCGCGATATCTCGCTTACCGCCCGGGCAAAGCTAGCTCCATCCGGGGTTGTGGTGCTTATGCCTTTGGATGATACTCCTCCACCTGTTAGAAAGCTCACATCCAACGAGAATCGGCGGATTTGTTCAATCGCTAACGGATCGATGAGATTCCCGGAAGCCGATCTGAGCCTTCCGCCGATCAAATAGGATTCGATATTGTCCCATTCTCTAATCGTCTGGGCAATTTTTAGCGAATTCGTTACGACGGTGAAAGGCATCGTTCTGGAAAGATACTTCAGCATGCCATAGTGAATACCGGCGCCGCCGATAAACACGTTATCATTTTCTTCTATATAGGTGGCAGCCAGCTTGGATATTGCGTTCTGATGGTACGCCCCTTCTCCATAACGTAAGGACTCCGGAAGTGGGGGGCTTCGAAGCTGCGTGACCGGAATCGCTCCCCCGTACGTTTTCTTCAGCAGCCCCTGCTCTTCCATAATCGTCAAGTCTCTGCGTATGGAGTCGACCGATATTTGAAACATGTCGGCAAGATCCTTGGCAACGATGCGTTGGTTCCGTTGAAGCAGTTCCAATATTTGTTGTCGACGCTCTTCCGTTAGCATTTCAGCCCCCTGCGATAATTATCCTTTGGTATGACCTTACACTATCCATTTTATTCATTATGTTTCGGTTTCGTCAATATATTCTTACACGTTTCAGCATGTTGTTTCACTTTTACTAATATGATAACAGCTGCTGGCCCAATTCATAACCATAACGTCTCTGGTCAAATTTATGTTGCACCCTTTCTCCTAAAGGTTTGCTTAATAATTCGGACACGCTTGTTGCGGCATTCATGGTCTGCGTTCCGACAACATAGGAGAAGCGGACCGGTTCGCAACACCGGTCCGCTTCTTATTAATATGAAACAACGCATATGGGTGTTAACGCGTCTACTCGGCAAAGCAGAACTGTACATCCTTCAGCGGTCATGGGCTCCCATCTGATCCCGGTATTCGCGAGGCGAAAGCCCCGTTACCTTGCGGAACAGCTTAGAGAAATAGTGCACGGAAGCAAAATGATATTTCTGCGCGATTTCCGTTACGCTAAGCTCCGAGTGCAGCAGGTCGTCCTTGGATCGGTTAATTCGGAAGCGATGAACATATTGTATAGGGGTGAAGCCCGTCCCCTTCTTGAACAGCTCAAAAAAATATCCCGCGCTTATATGAAGATTCTCGTAGTACGTTTTGAGCGGCTTGGGAGGCCCGCTGAGCAGGTCCCGTTCCAGCTGCTCCAAGATTTTATCCATACGCGGGTCAGGAATTTTGTCGTGATCCAGCACGTAAGCGAGAAAGTATTCGATAAACCGCTGGAAGTGGCTCTGAACGTTCAGGCTTCGCATATACGTCGCCTCGCTCGAATATTTATTGGACGTATAGAAGCTGCGAAACCAATCTATCCAGACCTGAAGATTCTCTACCTTCGTATATTCCGGAATGGCAAAAGGGAACTTCGGACCGACAAGCGAAGGACGCAACAGCTCGGGATCATAGCAAATGTAGCTAGGCCACTCGAATTCCTGCTTGCGGTCCACATAGTGCCAGTCGAAATAGCAGCAAATATGAACCATCGGATCAAGCGGGTCGGCGATCCAGTCGTGAGGCTGCCCGGCGGGAATATAGACCAGGGCTCCCGCACTTGTTTCATAGCTGCGTCCGTCTGTACGGATAACCCCCTTCCCCTCGCTGATCAGGTACAGGGAGCTGGTATAGCACATCCTGGACAAGCTGGACTGTTCTTTAACAAAAGAATAGCGCGTGGCGAAGTAGACATAGGGATGCAGCTGCGAGAAGTCTATCGTCTTCCACCGCCTTCACTGGATCAGCCATTTTTGCAAGCTTCCCCTTCCGGAAAGAGAATACAAATCATCTTTATCTAACACGATATTTGTCAAAATATGCGGGAATGATTTCTGTCGAAGCCCCCGGCAGCTCCGGCAGCACATAATGGCCGTCCTTAACGGTTGCGGGCTCGACGAAGATGTCGCGAATCCAAGGGATGTACTCGAGCATAATCGCATTCTGCGTGGAGGCGACGAGATGCTGATGAATTTGTCCCATATCGCCTACATGAGGACATATCGGCAAATCGTATGAAGCTGCAAGCCCCGCCACCTGCATCCACTCGGTAATGCCGCCTACGCGTGTCACGTCAACCTGTACATACTCGACCGCTCCTTGATGGATATAATCGCGGAATGCGTACTTGCTGTATACATGCTCGCCAAGCGCAATAGGCACATTCAGCGCATCGGCCAATTTGCGGTGGTTCATTACATCGTCCGGGTTGAGCGGCTCCTCCAGCCAATAGAGATCGAACTCTTCCAGTTTCTTGCCCCATGTCATCGCCGTATTGATGTTCCACTGCTGATTGACGTCGATCATAAAGATGACGTCGTCTCCGATGACCTTGCGCACCGCTTTGCACCGGTCGTAATCCTCGCGCGGATCCGGCTTGCCGACTTTGATTTTGACACCGGTAAAGCCGGACTCTACGATTTCGGTCACGTCCTTGATCAAACGCTCTTTACTCCAGTTTAACCATCCGCCGTTCGTATTGTAAGCCTTAATCTTCTTGGACTTATGTCCGCCCAAATACTGCCACAGCGGCTTGTTTGCCGCTTTCGCCATAATATCCCATAGGGCGATGTCCACTGCGGCAAGCGCCATATGCGTGATGCCTGCGCGGCCAATCCAGTGCATGCTGCCAAAGCGCAGCTCATCCCAAATTTCCTTGACCATAAACGGATCTTTCCCGATCAGCGCCGGTCCATAGTAACGGTCGATCGTTTCGACGATCATCTCGTCACCTTTGGCGGTAGTGCCCGTGTAACCATACCCGGTAATCCCTTCATCCGTATAGATGCGGATTCCGGCAAGCCCCCAGTGCGTCGCGGCATTAATCGCGTCTGTAATCGGGGGCGTAATCGGCACATGCAGGACGAAGCTTTCGACCTTCGTAATTTTCATGGTCTCTCCTCCAATTTATGAGATGAATAACCTTGCCAGGGACTCCTGCTGCAGGCTGGGAGCTCTTCTTAATGAAGCTTGCTGTTTGCTTGCCAGTCATAAAGCCGCGTTATATTCTCCGGTGTGGGCCGGCCTACCCCTCTATGATCTCTATCCTATTAATTATTCACGCTTGGTTCTTCCAATCCTTCCATCATCCGTTACCGGAGCAGAATGGTCTTGTTCTGCTGTTCATAAACCATGCACGCAAAGAAACAAAGGACTTCCGAATAATGAAGTCCTCACTCTAACGCATATCTTATCTAACACTCTCTAAAATGTACTGCTCTTGTTGGTGGAGGAGCACCAGCGGGATTTGCGGAAGAATGCAATCAGCGTTTCGACGGCCTCATCAGACTTGATAAAGGTCAACGCTTCGCTTGCATACGCCCTTACGTAGCGGTCTTCATCCTCCAGAGCGTCGCGCAGCGCAGCCACAGCCGCGCGGGCTGCCGATTCTTGGCCGATTCTCAGGAGTGACAGGGCCGCCGCATATCGTACTTTATGCAGAATATATCTCTGATTATCCGCTCTCTTGTCCGCGCTGCCGTCCTCATCCTCAATGCTCAGCGCACGGATTAACGCCGGAATGACCTCATTCGCTGGCTGTCTGATCATACCCAACGCCTCGACGGCATTCCGCCGGACCCACTTGGAGCTGTGATCCAGTGATTCAATAAGAGCCGGAACCGCCAGGTGTGCCGTATGCCCCTGCATACCGAGTGCGAATGCCGCATATCCGGCCCGCCTGTCATTCTCTGTCTTCAACGCTTCAATCAGTCCGGGCACCGCATCCTGACCGGCTGTCGATACCCCGTATGCGGCACGGAGGGCTGCAGCTTCTTCGCCGTCCCGCATAACGGCAAGCAAGGCGGCTGCGCCTTCGGTTCCCATTTGGCCTAATGTATACGCCGCATTCAATGCCGCCGGCTCATCATCACCCTGCAGAATCGCGGTGTGCTCTTGAACGGCTATTGCTGTGCCTCCGCGGCGCTCATTTCCTTGGCCGAGCATCCAATTCCATACATCATTCCAAATTGGCCGGTGATCATAGAGCGATATGGCGTCTTCGGGTACGATCAGCTCTGGATTCTGGTGATTCCATGTGGGATATGCCGGCTGTTCCAACCGGACAAATTGGAACTTCAGCATATACCGGTCGATATTCGTCCGATTAAGCGAGGCTCTGTGCCACATGTCGAAGTGAACCAAGACCATGGTTCCGGCTTTGCCATACGGCAATCCCGTTTCCATATCCTCGCCTGCATACTTCTCATAATACTGGGAGCCCGGCATAATCTCGGTCGGTCCCATCTCTTCCGTTATATCCTGTGTATAGTAGAACACAATCGCCCACCATGGCCGATGGCTCCGCATCGAGCTCCAGTAACCGTCCTTATGCCATCCTTGCGCGACGGCTTGACCCGGTTGGTTGTAATGGCAGTGGCGATGTGGATGCATGTAGTAGTTGTCACCCAATATACTGGTTAGCGCACCTTGTACGACCGGTGTATTGAAGCACTTCTCAAGCTGTGGGACACTCGGGAGTATATTGTTTCCCGGGTTGCCCTCTTCGGCGAACCGATATGCGATGCTGTCCAATATTGATTGATGAAAGCTGGGCGGGAGATCGTTCTCGAGCACTAAGTAACCTCTCGTAATAAACCGAATGACCTGTTCGTCAGTCAATAAGTATTTGGGATCCACTGTATGACACCCTTTCCACTTGGTTGCATCCTTTATTTGCTTTCAACAATAAAATAGCATAACAGGTGAAAGGTGTATTTAGCAGATTGCCTGTTTTTTGTACGAATGTAAGGTCAATTTGAATGTTACTTGAGGATAAACAAATCTAATTCTCTTCTACGTTAAGCTTTCGGAGTACGAGAGTTCAATAACAAACCTGAGAAGGATCCGATGGCGGATCCTTCTCACATCTGCTTGAAATAAGATTTTGTTACAGATATCCCCTCACGTCCAAAGGTTAAGTTAACGAGCAGCCATCCACTCCGCCACAAATAATAATAACTTCGCTGCTCCACTTTACATAGCCAAGTTCCGTGTCGAGCTCAGCCTCCAGTTCGCGAACGATGCAAGATGTTTTTACTATTTATGAATTGTCAAGCTATATTGGGAGAAAGGCTCAATGACAATAATTTGATGATCGAGCAATGTATTTTCTCCTAACACCTTTTTCATCTCGTCCGAATTTTCCACAAATATTCGGACCCTTGCCGTAAATTTCGTATGGTTTGCGAGCTTCACCGTCATTGCTGCGTTATTATTGTCAACGATCTCTGCGTCAACATGATCGATCGTGCGAATGTTCCCCGTATCCGGCTGAATGTACACGCCGGGCACTTCCAAATACGTTAACATGTTGGAAACTTCGCACCAGCAAGAACCGCCCGCGACTTCGCCAATATTCTCTTTGCCTTCCCAATCGCTCAGATTGACGCGCTCCCCCATCCATCCCGGAGGCGAGTATTGGGTTCCATTGCGGTTGCCGCCCCATGAAATACGAAGAGGCCGGTCCTCCCTGGACATGTATTGCGGCAGGTTATGCGCAATATCTTGGAGCAGCTCCAGGTAAAATTCGTTAGCTGTCGCACGATACAGCTTAAATAAGGATGCGCCCGATAACGTACATATTCCCGGCGCCGCATGCTTATTTTGCACGCTTGCCCAGACCGCGCCGGATGAACGCAAATCGAGCTTGTGAAATTCCGTTTCTTCAGCGTATTCGTAATCGTAAGACACAACCCAAGTCGCGCATAGGTTTGCCGTTTCTTCAGCCATGCCCAGCCATTTGCGGTCGCCAGTCGCTTCGTACAAGACGATATAAGACTCCAACAGCGCAAATGCCGACTCGCTGTCCGGGCATTGGCATATTTCACCCGGTGCGCCCGTCGTAACGCCCTGCTTCACGAAATGATCGTAATAATATTGGCCTGCTTGCTGCGCTATCGAGTCGTAATCCAGCCGGTTGAAATATCGGCCTGCCAATGCTAGCCCTGCAGGAGCAATTCCCGCGCCAGCACTGCCTCCTATGATGATTTCTTCCTTGTCCAGATCAATGAACTGGCCGAATTGACCGTATTTGTTCCACAAGCGAACGAACGCATCGCAAGCCCGAATCAATCCTTCTTTCCAACCGATCGGGATCTCTTCACCTAATTTGTCCAGCAGCATCAGCTGTTTGGCCATAAAGTAAAGGACATCCGCATTTTTGCGCAGCAGAACGATCGAAATTTCCTCATGTCGACGGAAAGCGTCGCCATATCGATTTCCCTTGCAATAGATACCGTAGAAAAATCCCGAAGGAGCCTGGATCGAATCGAACAAGAAATTCAACGTTCTAATCGATCGCTCTTTGGACAATCCGCTTCCGATGGCGAGCATCGGATAAGTATTGATCGCACCGCCGACCCAGCCGGTCTGCCATTCGCCGAACACCGGATCCGGCGAAGTCGACGACCGGTAAAAGCCGGAATCAGACTGCCAATTGTCCCGGTTATATTTCTCCTCCAGAATGTCCCACGAAGCCGAGAACGGGATTTCATGCCGAAACGCCGATGGGCCGGTCAGGTCTTTCCGGATACGCGAGAAGTAATCGAACAACGACGGAATGCCGGGACAATCGAACAGATAAAGCCTGAACTTGATTGTCACCTCGTCCTGTTCTTGAAAATCGTATCCGCGATCGCCGGAAGGCTCTTCCGTATTGCACATCGAGTAGGTAAAGTTTCTCACTGCAGGAGCCGCAATCGAGATCAGCGCTTCCGAACGATCGCCATTCTCTTCAACGGTTAAGCCGGAATCGCCTAGAGCCGTTCGCTGATAAGTCAGCATAAACAAGCCTTTCTGCTGTTGATGCAAGAAGCACCCGACGGCTGGAGAAGCCAGATCCCCCGTCCGCAATTCGATTTTCGACGGCCCTTCATTCCGATTGAGTCTCGGCACATCGGTAATCGTCGTCGGAATGTCGAGACCGATCTCATCCTCGAGGCTCAGCATCGGGGGATACGCTTGTTTGCTTACCCGATAACGGTTGCCGTTGTAAGCTGCCGCCGGCATCAACAGGTAGTCTTCCTGCGACCAACGGTCCAGCCTCAGTCCGACCGATACACCCGCTTCGTTCAAGCTTCCCTTGATAACCTTAAACGTTGCTTGGCAATCGATCGCCTCTTTATTACCTTCGACCGATTGCGAGGAATAACGGACATTCCACAACGACTCGCCCAGAATAAGCTGCTGTTCGCCGCTTGATTCCGCCCAGCTGCCCGTTGCTGATCGGATCGGCTTGGCTCCATCGTACTGGGTCAGCTTGAAAGCCATTCCGCAGCCGGTTTCGTTTATCATTCGGTCATAACCGTGACTCATAGAACGCTGCCCTCCAGATTGCCCGTCATCGCTTCCACCGTCTCCGGATCGCTCCACGCACATATTTTCACGCTGACAGACGGCTTCGGATCCCCTTCGAATTTGCAGCTGAACGATACGGGCT
>NZ_JANHOF010000002.1:168430-821182 GCF_024498075.1 Paenibacillus mendelii | reverse complement strand
GTAGAGCAGAGGACTGAAAATCCTCGTGTCGGCGGTTCGATTCCGTCCCGAGCCACCATTTTTCAATTGAATATGCCGTTGTAGCTCAACTGGTAGAGCAACTGACTTGTAATCAGTAGGTTGGGGGTTCAAGTCCTCTCGACGGCACCATCCATGGAGGATTAGCGAAGTGGCCAAACGCAGCAGACTGTAAATCTGTTCTCTGACGAGTTCGGTGGTTCGAATCCATCATCCTCCACCAGTTTTTAGGGGCATAGTTTAAAGGTAGAACAGCGGTCTCCAAAACCGTTAGTGTGGGTTCAATTCCTGCTGCCCCTGCCAACCAGTTTCTTATGGCGGTCGTGGCGAAGTGGTTAACGCATCGGATTGTGATTCCGACATTCGGGGGTTCAATTCCCCTCGATCGCCCCATTAAGTATTGGGGATTAGCCAAGCGGTAAGGCAACGGACTTTGACTCCGTCATTCCCAGGTTCGATCCCTGGATCCCCAGCCATTTATTTGCGGAAGTGGCTCAGCGGTAGAGCATCGCCTTGCCAAGGCGAGGGTCGCGGGTTCGATTCCCGTCTTCCGCTCCATATTATATGGCGCCATAGCCAAGTGGTAAGGCAGAGCTCTGCAAAAGCTCTACCCCCAGTTCGAATCTGGGTGGCGCCTCCACAATTTATTTTTAAGTGCCCTTAGCTCAGCTGGATAGAGCGTTTGACTTCGAATCAAAAGGTCAGGAGTTCGAATCTCTTAGGGCACGCCAATATTCGATCGGTTCCGACGCTCGTGAATCGATTCAATAATAGCTTCACTATGCCGGTGTGGCGGAATGGCAGACGCGCGCGACTCAAAATCGTGAGGGAAACCGTGGAGGTTCGAGTCCTCTCACCGGCACCACAATTACTCCAATAATACGTTGATTGATCGCCGATTACACATTGTGTAATCGGCGTTTTGTGTTATAAGGGCGCTTCCTAGCAGGAGGCGCTTTTTTAAATGGACCTGTTGTATAATAGAATTCGTGACAGATATATTTGACACAAATATGTATTGATATATATAATAAAAAATAATTATATATAAAAAGAAAGATCTAACTAAGAAATAAGGGTGAATGAACATGCTAGGTTCCACGGATATGAAGGCTGCGGATAAACACAGCTTAAGTACGACGATTGTAGCGCTCATAAAACAGAAGATTGTTGCAGGCGAGTTGAATCCCGGGGACAGGATCGTGGAGACGCGATTGGCTCGTGAGCTTGAGATCAGCCAGACTCCGATTCGTGAAGCAATCCGCCAGTTAGCGGGTGAAGGTGTTGTAATCATTGTTCCTAATAAAGGACCGCTTGTCCGAACGTTCAGTGCCATGGATATTTTTGAAATCTATTCGTATCGCGCTGTATTGGAAGGAATGGCGATCCGGCTTGCTGTACAGAATGCTTCAATTAATGACATCCGTCATTTGGAGCAGTTTTATGAAGAAATGAAGAAGAGACTTTTGGATGATTCGATTCCTTCTTTGCAGCAGGATTCGGGGTACATTCACCATTACATCTTTAAATTGTCCAAACATTCGGTCCTGTTAAACATGTTCGAGTTCATCTCCTTCCGCGTCCAGTTGGTTAATCGGATCGTAGGTAAGAAATTCAGTAAGGAGAGGGAAGTCTCGGAGCATTGGGAGCTGATCGAGGCGCTGAAGCAAGGCGACCCCGATCATGCAGAACAAGTCATGAGAGAACATATTCATCGTTCATACCGGGAATTTGTTGATATTGGAATGTTTGACCGAACAGAGCTTGCCCAGAATGAATGGATTTAAGTGCATGGCCTTTATCACAGGAAGAGCTGTCCTATAGCAGAACATGGGACAGTTCTTTTTTACACCGACGTAAGTAATGAAGGAGCCGTGTGCGCCTAAGAATGGATGACGACTCGGTAGGCTGAACAACGGAACATGATTTATATTGACGTCATTTTACTAATTATATATAATTTTATAAACATCTATATTATTCAGTGGTTCAGAATGATAATATCTTTTTGTGTATCTGACTGACTGCCCAGGATCGGGATCTGAGTTGGAAACTTACGACCGATTGTCCGGATTTTCGAAGATAGTTAACCAACTGCTGAAAGGGCTGCGAAGTGAATTGCGGTTACCTGTTATCTCATGCTGACTTATTTTAATAATGGCTGGAGGATTAGGAATGAGCGAAGAGGTCATCAAGCACCCTGCATTGAAAATTTTGGAGGATCTTGTCTCCATTCAAAGCGTCAATCCGCATTATGGGAGCGGAGCATGCGGGGAGAGCGGCGTTGCCGACTATATCGAACGGCGGTTTCAAGGGACGAGCGTGCAGGTTACAAGGCAGCCTGTATTTCCCGGTCGAGACAATATTCTTCTTGAATTAAGAACGGGGAATCCGGACTCTACGCTGCTGTTTGAAACACATATGGATACGGTTTCAATTGGCTCTATGGCGGATGCGGTAACGCCTATTTATAGGGGAGATCGGCTCTATGCTCGGGGTGCCTGCGATGCGAAGGGATCTCTGGCCGGGATGATCTGGGCGTTTGAAGAATGTGCCAAGCATCCGGAGAAGTTACTATCTGATATCGTCCTATGCGCTGCTGTCGATGAAGAGCATGAATATAGGGGGTTGCGCACCTTCATGGAGCGGAATATGCCCGTGGCCGGCGCGGTTGTAGGCGAACCGACGGAGCTGGGAATCGTCGTTGCGCATAAGGGCTGTGCCAGATTCGCGGTAGAGACTCAGGGCAAGGCGGCGCACAGCTCCATGCCTGAGGAGGGCGACAGTGCGGTATATCAGATGATGCACGTCCTGCAATTTATCCGGGATGTCATAGAGCCGGAGCTTGCTACACACAGTCACCCGTTATGCGGTTCGCCAACTATTGTGGCCGGTACGATTACTGGAGGAACTCAAGTTAATATCGTTCCTGAGCGCTGCGAGATTGAATTGGACCGACGTATCATCCCCGGAGAGCTTCCGGAGGTCGCGATAGCGGATTTTGTAAAGAGGCTGCTGGAATACATTGATACGGAAGGACTGAAGGTGAACGTTTCTTTCCGGGAGCTCCTGCTCGATTGGTCACTGGAAACACCGCTTGATGCAGCAATCGTGGCACATGCACAGAAGGTTGCACAAACGCTCGATCTTAAGGATGAATTGATTGGAGTCACTTACGGAAGCGACGCGAGCAAGCTGCAGCGCAAAGGAATTCCTACAATTGTTTATGGTCCAGGATCGATCGCGCAGGCGCATTCCAAGGAAGAATGGGTATCCATACATGAGGTCGAGCGGGCCGCGCACTTTTATTATCAACTAGCTCTCAGTTTTCAACAGTCTTAGCTTTACTAGTCCGGTGAGGAGCCGGTTGCAGAGAGCGGCGGTCACATATAGGTTCGAATAAACCAGGACATCAATTGTAAGCGCTACATATCCAGTGGACGAAAGAAGGGATTTATCTGGTTATCGAATCATTGCTGTCGAAGCATAACTTTCACGGATTGGACAATTCCACTTGGCTGTACAATGGTGCGGAAACACCGCCACTCGTAGGAGCCGTTGAAGCGGTCAATGCGTATATGCGGAATCGCGAGGGCGGTCCTAAGGGACGTGAGATGAACAGCGAAGTAGAGCAGTCGCTGAGAGAGAATGCAGCACGCCTAATAAATGGAAGGGCACAGGATATCGCACTCGTATCGAATGCCTCTGAAGCGATCACATTGATCGTGCAGGCACTGCGCTTGCAGGCAGGAGATAATGTAATAATCAATACGCTCGAGTTCCCTTCCGGTGTATTGCCTTGGCTTCTTCTGAAGGAGCATGGCGTGGAGGTAAGGCTGGTTGAGCATACGGATTGGCAGGTTACCGTGGATGATATGATGGCCGTGGTCGACGAACGAACCAAATTGGTGATGGCCAGTCATGTCAGTTTTGTGAGCGGTGCCCGTCTAGATTATCAGGAGCTGTATAGACGGCTGCTCCAGACGAATGCGCTGCTCTTGCTGGATGTCACTCAATCGCTTGGTGCGGTACCCGTCGATTTGCAAGCGGCGGATATTATCGTATGCAGTTCTTATAAGTGGCTCATGTCGATTCATGGACTTGGCCTACTGGCACTTAATCCGGCTCGTACAGAAGGGCTATTGCCGGGATCAGCCGGTTGGCGGGGAGTAACGGATCTGTTCTATCCGGAGCGCTTCAGTACATTCGAATATTATCCGGACGCCCGCAGATTCGAGCTGGGTTATCCCAATTATGCGGCGATTTATACGATGGAATACTCGACGGGATTACTGCTGAAAATCGGAGTCGAGCAGATCGAAAGGCATATTTTGCAGCTGGGCGGATATATGATTCAGCGGCTCCAAGAGTCTGGCTATACAGTAATGACGCCTATTGAAGAGGGAAGCCGGGCGGGTAACATCAGTTTCGTCTGTGAGAATGGCGAAGAAACCGCGAATCGATTGCTACAGGAGCATAACGTCTACCTATGGGGCGGCGACGGCCGATTACGGGCATCTGTTCATCTGTTCAACGATTCTAACGACGTAGACAGCTTGATTAAGGTTCTTAGCCGCTCATAAGAAGAATATGGAGGTAAAGATAGTGGCTAAAGTGAAGGTTGCAGTAATCGGGCTTGGCAGTTGGGGAGAATGTCATGTGGAAGCATACCGATCGATTCCGAGCGTGGATGTTATTGCCATATGCGACACGAGAGAACAGCAATTGAAGGAAGTCGGTGACCGGTATGGAATCGAAGGACGATACACCGACAGCAGGGAATTATTGCAGCGTAGTGATATCGATTTAGTAAGCGTCGTTACATTCGAAGAGAATCATCTGGCATCAACGCTTCAAGCACTTGGCTCAGGGATGCACGTGCTTGTGGAAAAGCCGGTATCGACGAAGCTTCATGAGGCCGAAGCGATGCTGGAATCGGCTTCCCGACATAAGCGGCATGTCGTGCCGGGGCACTTGCTCCGGTTTGATCCCCGGTATGCGGAGATCCATCGGGCCATTCAAACCGGGCAAATTGGCCAGCCGCAGAGCATGTATTTTAAGAGAGCTCGGACAAAGGGCATGTTTGAGATCTATAACCGAACTCATACCGCATATTTATCGACCGTGCACGACCTGGACTTGGCGATCTGGTATGCTGCTAGCCGGGTGAAAACGGTCAAAGCGATTGGCAATTGGGTTACGGGTGCGGAATCTCCGGATATTCTGTGGGCTCTTCTCGAGTTTGAGAGCGGGGCGGTTGCTTGCTTCAACAGCAATTGGATGACACCGGATGAAGCCGGAATCGTGATGAACGACTCCATTGAAGTCATAGGCAGCCAGGGAACGGCACAATTCGACAACCGGAGCAGCGGATTGGAGCTTTGGAATCAAACCGGCAGACAAACGCCGGATCTGAATATCCATCGCGTGATGAATGGAAGCACGGCCGGCGCGCTACGAGATCAACTGCAATATCTATGCGAGTGCATTGGTACAGGAAGGGATCCTGTCTACACGTCATTCACCGATGCTATCCATGGCATTGAAGTGGCCAACGCGATTGTGCAGTCTGCTGCAACGGGGAAAGACATTGTACTTTAAGATCCATTTCAGCTCCTGTTCCATGGTTTCAAAGATTATATGTAATCATGAGGCTGCCATTCATAAGGAAAGAAGGGATTGGAATGGGAGAAATAGATGCAGCGGTTCCGGAACTGGATACGCCTGTAGTCGTCGTCGATCTTGACGTATTGGATCGTAACTTGCGGAGAACCGCAGAGCTGGCACGGAATGCGAACGTCAAGCTGCGTCCGCATTTCAAAACGCATAAGAGTGTCTGGATTGCCAAGGAGCAGATCAAATACGGGGCATGCGGACTAACGGTGGCTAAGCTCGGTGAAGCGGAGGTCCTTGTGGACGCAGGCATTGAAGATATTCTTGTCGCATACCCGATTGTAGGGAAGCTGAAGCTGGCTCGGCTTGCGAAGCTGCTCGAACGCGCCCGTGTGATCGTCGGCATTGATAATTTACCCTGCGCCGAAGGGTTATCAGAGCTCGGGCAGTCTCTGAACAAGCGAATTGAGCTGTATGTAGACGTTAATACAGGGTTAAACCGATGCGGGAAGGAACCTGGTGAAGAGACGGCAGCGCTCGTGAAGGAAATCGCCAAGCTGCCGGGCGTGGAAGTGATCGGCCTGATGACTCACGGAGGTTATGCCTACGGCCAGACAACGCTAGAGGGGTTAAGAGCGGCTGCCAGGCAGGAAGCGGAAGGACTTATCCTAACCAAACGGCTGCTGGAGAAAGCGGGTATAGAGATTCGGGAAATCAGCGTTGGCTCTACTCCGACATCCAAGTTTATCGAGGAGTTAGACGGTGTGACCGAGATTCGTCCGGGCGCCTATGTATTCGGGGATATAAGCCAGCTGGCAATCGGTGTGATATCGCCGGAGGAATGCGCGATGCACGTGCTTACAACGGTTGTGAGCGCCCCGCGGAAGGGCGCGATTATTGTCGATGCAGGCTCCAAAACGTTATCGAGCGATGCAAGCCCGCATTGGCCCGGCTTCGGGACGCAGAAAGACAATCGCGATGTATATGTTGAACGGCTGAGTGAAGAGCATGCCAATGTTCGCGTACCGGACGGCTATAACTTCCAGGTGGGAGAACGAATCAAGCTGCTTCCGAACCACTGCTGCGCCGTTACGAACTTACATGATCGTCTGCAGGGCATGCGGGGCGACAACCCGGAGAGATTGATCGCCGTGGATGCAAGAGGGCAAATTCGTTAATGTTCAGGTGAACATCCAACAAAACACACAACCCATTTTGAAAGGTGAGGATATTCGATGTCAAAAGCTATCCAAGTTGCTAAAGCTCCACAGTTTCCGCTTCCGTTCTCTCATGCCATCCGTTCGGGGGATTTCGTCTACGTATCGGGACAAGTAGGTGTTGATCCGTCAACAAGGGAAGTCGTAGGGGAGACGATCGAGGAGCAAACGAAGCAATGTCTGCGCAATATTGAAATTGTTCTGGAAGCGGAAGGCTTGACCTTGGACCACGTCGTTAAAGTAAATGCGTTCGTGCGACCGGATAGCTTCCCAGGCTATAACGCTGCATATCGGGAGTCGTTCAAGGAGCCGTTTCCTGCAAGAACGAGCGTACCTTGCGATCTGGGAGCTTACTTGGTAGAAATTGATGTTGTTGCATACAGCAAGTCGACAAGAGGCAACTAAATACCTGGCGCAAGGAGGTAGGCAGGCATGGATCGTGTGAAGCTGACCGAAATGATCAAGCAGTGGGTAGCAGAACACCGGGAAGAAGCGGAGCATCTGGCTTCGCAGCTGGTACGCATTCCCAGTGTGAATCATCCGCCTAACGGGAACGAAGCGGAGTACCAACGTTTTTTTGCGGAATGGATGGCCGGAGAAGGTGCGAATGTAGACAGCTACGAGCTTCATGAGGTGCCCGGTTTGACAGAGCATCCTGCCTATATGAATACGCGCAACTACGAAGGCAGGCCGAACGTTGTGGGGCGATTCTTCGGCGGCAAGGGGAAATCGCTTATGTTCTCGGGCCATGCAGATGTCGTGTATGAGGGGACGGAGGCATGGACGCATTCGCCCTTCTCCGGAGTAGTAGAAAACGGAAAGCTGTATGGGCGCGGCTCCTATGATATGAAAGGCGGCATGGCGGCCGCATTGATGGCCATCAAATGTCTGAAGGAGCTCGGCATTGATGTCGCAGGCGAAGTTTATGTGGAGAGTGTCGTCGACGAAGAGCATGGCGGCGCAAACGGTACGTTAGCCGGCCGGCTTCGCGGGCCTCATGCCGATATGGCGATAATACCAGAACCGTCAAACTTGGTTCTGTATCCCGCTCATCTGGGCGGCGGAATTTGGAAGGCAATCTTCGAGGGGAAGAGCGGGATTGGATTTGCCGGCGAAGAGCTGATCAGCGCGTTGGAAGCAACGGTAGAGTTCGCAAACTTGCTCCTCGCTTTTAACGCCCACCGCAAAGAGCGGCTCGAAGTTCCGCATTGGTGGCAGGGGCGAAGGCTTGCCGACACCTCTCTCCTTACGATCTACTCCGGCGATTCGACGAGAGAGCTGCAGGAGAAGCTTCCAGCCTCCGGCGAGTTGAACTTCTGGATCGAAGGTTATCCGGGCATGACGGGTGAAAGCATCATGCAGGAGCTTCATGATTACCTTGCTGCGAACAAGGATCATTATCCGAGGTTGAAGCAGTGCCCTCCGGTCATCCGTCCGCTCATCCGCTACTTGAGCGCTAGTGAGATGAAGCTGGATGAGATGGGAAATTCCTTCCTACAAACGGTTATGAATTGCGGCTCGAATGTGCTGACGCAGTCTTTGGAGCCCCCGCAGGGATCTCCTTTCGCGTGCGATGGTTTCATGTTCAATTTATACAGCGATACCCCGGCATTGGTTCTTGGACCTAGCGGCGGGAACGCGCATGCAGCTGATGAGTTTCTTGATCTTGCAGGTTATGAACAGCTTATTCGCTGGTACGCGGAAATTATCGTGGACTGGTGCGGCGTCGAAGAAGCGAAGGGATGAGGATCTATGAACAGCGCGAAGAAATTAAAAATAGCGGTAGCCGGCATTCTGCATGAGACGAATTCATTCGCACCCGGGAAGACGGGAACGAATGAGTTTATGGATAAGGAATGGGCTTCGGATGCTGAAATCTTTCATAACTATTATGAGCATACGCGCACGTCTATGGGCGGCATCATCGATGCGGTCCGGGATTCCGGAGCAGAGCTTGCATGCGGGCTGTATACGGGTGCAACGCCAAGCGGAATGGTGACAGCCGATGCGGCAGACTTCATGATGGACACGCTCGTTGCTTCGCTGGACAAGGCGGCCGATGGCATCGTGCTAGTCCTGCACGGTGCGATGGTCGCAGACGGATATCCAGACATGGAGGGCGAGATCCTTCGTCGTGTACGTCATGCGGTCGGACCGGATAAGCCGATTGCAATGACGCTCGATCTGCACGCGAATGTGAGCGCCGAGATGGTCGGCTATGCCGATGTAATCGTGGGGTATGATACATACCCGCATGTGGATATGTATGAGCGGGCTGTTGAAGCGGTCGGCTTATTAATAAGGACAATCCATAAGGAAGTAGTTCCCGTTCGGGTATTGGCGCATCCGAAGATGCTGATCGTTCCCCAAGTGATGGTGACGGAAACGGATGGGCCGTTCCGGGAGCTGATGGAACTGGCATTCGCGATCGAAGCGGATCCTGGCGTATTGAATGTAACTGTAATCGGCGGGTTTCCTTACAGCGACGTCCCCGATGCGGGGGTCGCCTTCATCGTGACGACGGACGGAGATCGCAAGCTTGCCGAGAAATATGCAGAACAGCTGCGAACAGCTGCTTGGGAGCGGCGGGATCGTTTTGTATTGAACGATATTCCACCGGCTGAAGCTGTGAAGCTTGCATTTGCGGAGCAGGAGGGACCTGTCGTTCTGGTAGAAGGCTCTGACAATGTAGGGGGCGGCAGCCCAGCCGATGCTACTCATGTGTTGAAGCACTTGATCGACGCACCGAAGAGGAGTCTCATTGTAATACGCGATAAAGAAGCAGTTGCCCTTGCTCATGAGTTAGGTGTTGGCGCATTGTTCTCAGCGCCGATTGGCGGAAAATCGGATAAGCTTCACGGGGAACCCGTACCGGTCAGCGGCAAGATCAGACTGCTGTCTGATGGTTTATATACGCATATCGGCGCTTATATGACAGGCCAGCGCGCAGACATGGGGTTAACGGCTGTCATCGAATCGGGCAATCTGACTATCGTGCTGACCGAGAAGCGGACGGCTCCCTGGGACCCCGGCCACGTTGTATCGCTTGGCATTCGAGCAGAGACGTATCATGTAATTGTCGTAAAAGCGGCTATCGCGTGGCGGACATCCTTCGGCTCGATCTGCAAACGGATCATACCTGTCGATTCGCCAGGTTGTACCGGTTCAAGCATAGCCGACTTCGCCTATGAAAAGGTGAAAAGACCGATTTACCCTCTCGATGCCGAAGGTTGAACAATCGCTGAGCCAACATGGCGGTATTTTCTTCATCATTACCGGTGCATTATATGAGGTGTCTTATTTGCGGCAGAACGATCATGAGTGCGTCATAAGGAGGATTCGCATATGCGGTTGAAGGATAAAGTTGCGGTCATTACCGGAGGCTCGTTAGGTATTGGGCTTGCAGTGGCCGACCGATTTGCCAGAGAGGGCGCCATCGTCATTATTTCCGGGCGCGGCCAGCAGGCGCTGGACGAAGCCGAGGCTCATATCACGGGTCAAGGCGGGCGCATTCGAACCATGAAGGTGGATGTGCAATACAAACAGCAGGTGGACCAGATGATCGATGACATTATCGCGGAGTTCGGCAGGATTGATATTGTCGTCAATAATGCGGGAATTTGCAGTCCGGCCCCATTCTTGGAAATTACCGAGGAAGACTGGGAACGACATATGGCCATTAATTTGAAAGGCACCTTCCTTGTGTCGCAGCGCGCTGCTCAAGAAATGGTCAAGACAGGCATCCATGGAGCATTCGTTCATATGTCCAGCGTGAATGGGCTTGCCGGAGAGATGGATCAGGCTCATTATAATTCGAGCAAGGGCGGATTGAATCTCCTTGCGATGTCGATGGCTGTGGAGCTTGCCCAATATGGCATTCGCGTCAATTCATTATGCCCTGGATTTATCGCGACACGGTTAACCCAGCCGCTTATTGATCAACCTCAAGCGATCGAGGCTTATTTAAAGACGATCCCGATGGGACGGGTTGGACAACCTGAGGACATTGCAGACGCAGCGCTGTTTCTGGCGGGCGATGAAGCCAAGTATGTCACCGGCCATTGCCTAGTCGTCGATGGCGGACAGTTGATCAAGCTCTCATAAGATCATAAGATGATGAAGCCGCCCTATAAAGTTCGGCAAAAGCTATCCCTGTGGGATGGCTTTTTATATTATAATCAGGTGTGTATGGTTGATCATGACGTCCGTGTGAGATAGGGTATCCGAAACGGTAAGATGTCATGCGGATGAGAGATGAGGAATCGTCGCATTTGGACGTATAGAGGGCACTTTACTATAGGGGTTACAGCTGTCAGTCCGCGGGTGGGCCGCATACTAGACCGAGGTCTAGGTGAGAAAACCGTCGCGGGTCCGTTTTGAAACTTCTTGAAAAGACCTACAATAAGTACATAAGCAAGAGATAATAACTTGCAGCACGGAAGCGCAACAAAGTGGTTAACGAGAAAGACATGGAAAGGCGGTGACTTAACTATGAACGGTAAATCAGCTCTTGGTGCAATTCTAGTAGTCTTAGGCGGTCTGATGGTGTTGAAATTCCTCGGTATCAGCCTTGGCTGGATCATCGGATTGTTGATGCCCTTCATCCTCATCGGTCTCGGTGTGGTTGGGCTAAAGAACAACAGCAAGCTAATCGGCGGAATTCTGATTGTTATCGGTGCGTTTATGCTCCTTCCGAAGGTAGCAGGACTTGTAACTCTGTTGGTTGCGATCGGCGTGATCGTATGGGGAGTTTCGATGTTCAAACGCGAGAAGCGTGTCTAATATACACATAAGGAAAGCAGATTAGGTGAAGGAGGATATGCCATGAGCATTATTCGTCGGGTCCGCGACATTACGGTCGCAACGTTAAACGAGCGGCTGGAGAAAGCGGAAGATCCCGTGAAACTGATAGATCAATTCTTATGGTCAACGAGAGAAGACATAATCGGGGCTGAAAAGCTGTATCAGCAGTACTCCGCACACGGTAACCATTTGAAAGTACAGTGGCTTCAGGCTGATCAGATGAAAGAAAAGCGAGAGCAGCAGGCACTGACGGCATTGAAAGCCGGAGAAGAGCATATGGCGCGAATCGCACTGCATGAAAAGACGGCGAGCGAGGAGCGGGCCTTACAGTACCGTGAGCTGTATGAACAAACGCGTCAAAACGTTGTCGAACTGGAAGAGCATCTGCGGGAGCTGCGCAGCGAGTATCAAGCCGTGTACGATAAGCGTGAATACTACTCGGCTCGTATGGAATCGCTTCGACTGCAGCAGCGCATGAATGCCAGATATGCGAATAACGGCGTAGGCGGATCTGAAGCCAACCAGCCGTCGGGCATGTTCCGTCGTCTGGAAGACCGGATTAGCGATATGGAGCATGAAGCCAAGAGCTTGAGGGACCTTCGCCGCAGCGGTCAAGAATTTCTTGCCGATGCCGGAGCAACCGTGCAATCCGTAATCGAACGCGAAATGGAACAACTGAAACGTAAACTTCAGCAGGAAGGATGGAAAACGCCATGAAGAAGCTGTATCGGTCGCGCCGCGACAAGAAATTGTTTGGCCTTTGCGGCGGCGTCGCCGAAATGCTGAATGTCGATGCGACGCTGCTGCGGATTCTTCTGATCGTCTTGACCGTCTTCACTAGCGGAGCTATGATTCTCGTCTATATACTTGCAGGCCTTGTCGTGCCGAAGGAACCGCCGGTTTACAACGGTTTTGGACCGGGCGGATACGGCGGTTATAACGGCGGCGGATATAGTGGAGGATATGGTACGCCTCCAAGCAGCGGTCAAGGGTTTGGCGGTCCATACACCAATACGCCACCGCAGCCAGGTCCTACGGGGAGCTTCACGAACTGGCAGCAAACGCAAGGTCAGGCTCAGGGGCAGCCAGCCTCGAACCTGGATGCAATGATGGATGATCTGGAGAAGAAAGCACTGCGCAAGGAAATTGAAGAGCTTCGTGCGAAACTATCTAAGCAAGAGAAAGGGGACGTTTAACTATGAATATTTTCAAACGAATGAAAGATATGACGAAGGCTTCGGTACATGAAGTGCTCGACAAGATGGAAGATCCGGTCGTTATGCTGAATCAATACCTGCGTGATATGGAGGGCGAAATCCATACCGCAGAAGTAACGGTTGCCAAGCAAATGGCGAATGAGCGCCGGATGAAGCAGCGTCTGGAAGAGACGACCCGCAACGCTGCGGATCGCGAAGCAAAAGCAGAAACGGCAATTCGTTCCGGTCAAGATGAGCTTGCCCGCAAGCTGCTTGAGGAGAAGATTTACTTTGACCAGAAGACAGCGGAATATACGGAGCTTCACGGTCAAGCGCAAGCACAAGCGGAAGAGCTGATGCAGCAGCTGCATGGTATGAAGGATGAATTCTACCAGCTGCGCAACAAGCGTAACGATCTGGCCGCACGTGCCCAAATGGCCAAAGCAAAGAAACAAATGGCGCAGGTAACGTCGGTTCATTCCATCGAGAGCGGCAACGCTTCGCGAGGTTTCGGCCGCATGGAAGAGAAAATCATGCAGATGGAAGCAGAAGCGGATGTCATGCGTGCACCATACACATCCTATAACTCGCCAGCTTCGATCGGCTCTGTCGATCCGTCGAAACAGCTGAAGGTGGAAGAACAGCTTCAAGCACTCAAGCAAAAGCTGAACCCTCCAGCAGCGGAGTAATACGGACTGTAAAGGAATCACCGATCGGTAATAACCCGACGATAGCGAATAGAGTTAAGCCAGCAGGCGTTTCCAACGCCTGCCTCTGGCTGTTTATAGACATACATAGATGAGAGGGGTGTGCAATAATGTCGAATGGATCATCTTCGGAGCGGGCGTCGGGAGAGCAGCGTCCGGAATCCGAAGCAGCTTCTGGAACGGGCATGTCGCAGAAGACAGCGGGAGCGCAGAAACGCACTGATGACACGCTGCCGCCTCTTCCGATTTACCCGTCCGGACAAGGTGGTCCTAAGCGTGAGCAAACCAAACGAGGTAACGCGGTAGAAACGGTCATTTGGCTGCTCGTTATTCTTGGGCTGCTCGTTCTGGTTATGCAGAGTACAGGCTACATTAAGCTCTTTGCCCTGCAAAGCAAAGCGGCTGCGATTGGGCTCACGGTTATTGCGGGTGCGCTTGCGGTAGCGGCCGCATATAGTTACTTACAGGGGATTAAGCTTCGTGCGGCGATCATGCGGCTGACCGAACAGCAGCGGCGGAACAAGCAGCGTGTTACCCTCCCGCCCACGGATGGGGAGCTGGAACAGGCGGACGATAAGGAAGTGGATGTACGTACGGAGCAGGTCCGTTTCTCGGCCGTGATCGAGGAGCGCCAGCGTCTTGCTCGGGAGCTGCATGATGCGGTCAGTCAGCAGCTGTTTGCCATCTCAATGACGGCGACGGCCGTCAGCCGTACGCTGGAGAAGGACTGGGAGCGTGCGAAGCGTCAAGTTCAGCTCATAGAAGAGATGGCTTCAGTAGCCCAGTCGGAGATGCGAGCCCTGCTGCTGCATTTGCGTCCGGTGCATCTGGATGGTAAAAACCTGGCTCAAGCCTTGCGGAGCTTGGTTGATGAATTGAAGCTGAAGGTACCGATGCAAATTACGCTTGAAGTGGATGAAACCATCAATATTGCCGCGGAAGCAGAGGATCATCTGTTCCGCATTGCTCAAGAAGCCTTGTCCAATTCGCTGCGGCATTCGAAAGCCGACCATCTGGATATTTTTCTCCAGCGTCACGGCGGCAATGCACGGCTTACGATCCGGGACAACGGCTCCGGCTTCGATTTGGAAGCCAAGAAACAGACCTCATATGGACTTCTTACGATGGATGAACGTGTTAATGTGCTAGGTGGTACAATGAAGCTGATTACTTCACCGGGGCAAGGTGTTATCATTGATATATGGATACCTTTAGTAAGTCATGAAGGGAGGGACTTCGGTCCGAATGGAGGCGATAGAGCGGATGGAAACAATCGAACAACCTATTAAAGTGCTGCTCGTAGACGATCATGAAATGGTTCGAATCGGCCTGGCGGCCGTGCTCAATACAGAAGACGGTATTGAGGTAGTTGGTGAAGCGAGCAATGGGATGGAAGGCATCCGGCTTGCGAATGCCTATAGACCGGATGTGGTCCTGATGGACTTAGTCATGGAAGGAATGGACGGCGTCGAGACCACGCAAAAGCTGCTCGAGCTCTATCCGGATTGCAAAGTCATCGTACTGACCAGTTACTTGGACGATAGCAAGATGTATCCCGTCATCGAAGCAGGCGCATTCAGCTATCTGTTGAAAACATCCCGTGCGACGGAAATCGCCGATGCGATCCGCGCGGCGGCTCGGGGGCAATCGGTGCTGGAGTCGCAGGTGGCCATGAAGATGATGAATCGATTCCGCCAGCCGAAGACGGAGCGTAAAGCCGCGCCGCACGAGCAGCTGACGGAGCGGGAGATGGATGTGCTTATGCTGGTTTCACGCGGACTGTCCAATCAGGAGATCGCAGAGGAATTATTCATCGGAATTAAAACAGTCAAATTCCACGTGACGAACATATTTGCGAAGCTTGGCGTAGATGACCGTACGCAAGCCGCCATTTACGCGCACAAGCACGGGATTGCCGAATAAGCATTCTTCGCCAATTTTTCAGCAATTGGGACACCATAATAAGAAGCCGTTCCGTATCGATTATAACGGAACGGCTTTTCGATGTTTATGCAGATGATTGAATACGAAGGCAGCGACTCCTTCAATATCATGGATATCATAAAGGGGCATGCTGCCTTGTGATCCATTCTCGTTCAAGAAAGCCTGATCGCCTGTTCGCAGGAGCCCGGCTGCATGACTCGCTTCCGGCCAGACGATTGCGGCTAAAGGCGAGGTCAGTTCGTGAAGCATGGAGGTGTCGTCCTCGCTGCGGATGAGAACAAGCTTGGGATAGCGCTCGTGTTTAAAGCCTTCGACTAGTATAATATCCACATCGTTCATGTAACCGAGCAGATCATTCAACGGTTGTGGGTGGTTTCGTATCATGGCACTGCGCGTGGATGAGCTAATAGCGGTAATATCGGCACCAGCCTCTTGATGTTTCCAAGTGTCCGTTTCCGGAGTATCCATTGTAAAGTCATGCGCATCATGTTTGACGGTACCCACGGAGAAGCCGGCGGCCTTCAGCCGCTTCGTTAAATGAACAATGAGCGTCGTTTTCCCACGATTCTTATATCCGACGATTTGCAGTATGTACGGTCCTGCTATTCTTGTCATCCCTGCAGCCCCTTCATGGCCCTGTTTGTTAACCATAACGAAAATAAAAGTTTACTCATGCAAATTTCGATAAGACCTTAAGGAAGAAAACTGCGTCACCTAGGTTTCATCATGCAGGTATTATATCACAGGTGGTAAGTGCGCGAGCTTATGTTACAATTCGGATGGACGGATGCAGCAATCAACGTGGAGGAGCGGTTATGAAATTTCGGATGCTATACCGGCAATACTTGAAGAACAATATGTTCTTTAAACTGATTTTACTGTTCGCTTGCATTACCATCCTGACGATTGTCACGCTCTCTTATTTTCTATATACGAATATGACCGGGTCGATAACCCGTAATGAGCTGGATAAGCAGAAGCAGGCGATGGAGAGCGTGGATTCATTCATCAACGGTAAGTTTGAATCCGTGCAAGCGTACGTTACGGATATATATCGAGATGCGCCTTTATCTCAGAATATCTATTATTTACTTAAGAATCCCTTTGATGACTATCTTAAGTATCGGCTGGATAAGTATTATTCCGACGATGTTTGGACAGGACTCAACAATGGCTTGGAATATTTTCAAAGAAAACTGGATCGGGATGCGGATATACAGAACCTGATCGTGTACAGCGCAGAGCGTCAATATATGTACGTGTATAATCAGGGGGCAGCTTCACGCCTCATCGAGACGAATGCCTCCCGATCTTATATTCCCGATGTAATGGCTATGGAAACTGGCAGCGTAACGGCGCCGAATCCATGGATACGTCAGGCAATCGGACAGAAAGATCCCGAGATCTATTCGGTTCGAACCCCCATTAATGACATGCGAACCCTTAAGAATATCGGGCAGCTGGTCGTCTACTTCAATTCCGAAGGAATTAAGAGGGCACTCACAAGCTTCGATGAACCATTAACGGGGTATGTATTGGTTATGTCTACGGATGGTCAAGTCATCTTCGATTCATCGGGTCGCTATTACGGCGGCCGTTATCCGTACGAAGATAAAATTAAGTCACTGTATGAAACGGCAATGCTGGAAGAAGAGTCCTATGTTACGACGCTCACAAGCAGAACAGGGTATATCGTGGTAGGCGTTGCGCCGAAGAGAGAAATTGAATCTGCCTACCATGGTCTCAAACGAACCATTATTATGATTAGCGCGGCCTGTATCTTGGTTGCCATTATTCTGCCTGCATTATTGGTCATTAATTTAGCGAAGAGGACGAACAATATTATCCGGTTCACGCGCAAGGTGAAGTCCGGCGAAATGACCGCACGCATACAGGATGACCGAGAGGATGAGCTTGGTCAAATATCGCGGAGCTTCAATGAGATGCTCGACGAGCTGGTCCGTTACATTAATCGGGTGTATAAGGCAGAAATTAAACAGAAGCACACGGAGCTGGCTGCCATCCAGGCTAGAGTTAACCCCCACTTTCTGTATAACACGCTGGAAGTGATCCGGATGCGGGCGATTTCGCAAGGAGCGAAGGATGTCGGTGAAATGATCTATAGCTTGTCCACGTTATTCAAGAATCTTGTTCGGGCGCGATCCGTGTACACCTTGAAAGACGAGCTTGAAGCTTGCCGGCTGTACCTGGAGTTGTTCCGCATCCGGTATAAAGATAAGTTCACCTATGAAATTATTTGGGATGAACAGCTCGCAGATCGACAAATCATGCGCATGTCGTTGCAGCCGATTATAGAAAATTATATTATGCACGGTCTTCGTACGGAGAGCTCGGATAACTTGGTGACGATCCGCGTCACGGAAGATGAAGGCATACTTTGCATAAAGGTCCAAGACAACGGCTCGGGCATTACAGAAGACAAGCTCGAGAGCATTCGCAAAAGCTTTATATATCCAGACCCGGAGAGCGGGTCATTCGGCCTAAGCAGCATCCAGGAACGGCATAAACTGATGTATGGAAGTGATTCCGGCATCGATATTCAGAGTACAGTGGGAGAAGGAACGACGGTTACCTTCTGGTTTCCTGCTGTGGAAGGAGATGAAGCAGAGGATGTATAACGTGTTTATCGTGGACGATGAGCCGTTTATCATTGAAGGGTTATACGATATTCTCGATTGGTCGGAAATTGGGCTGACGATTACGGGACATGCGGAGAATGGACGTGCGGCATTGGAAGCCATGAAAGGCGTGCCTGTCGACATTCTGATCACCGATATCTCGATGCCGGTCATGAATGGGCTCGAGCTCATTCGTGAAGCCCGCGTAATGTTTCCGGAGCTGAAGGTCATTATCTTGAGCGGCTATAATGATTTCAAATACGTGAAAGAGGGTATAACGCTTGGGGTTGAGAATTATTTGCTCAAGCCGATTGATATTGATGAGCTTCAGGAAACACTAAAGGGGACGACGCGGAAGCTGGGTACGAATCGGATGCAGCGTGCGTTAGCTGAGTTCGATGTCCGCATTATCCGTGACAATGTATTATTTCGATGGCTAACCTGGCAGATATCTCCAGGAGTCATGCTCGAGCGGGCGGAACTGTTGAACATCGATTTGTCCCGGCCTTACATGATGGCCGTGCTCGTTCGAACCGATGCGGAAGCGGTGGATGCCTCTGAGGAGTTCGAGCGATTCTTCTCGGATACGCCGGGGGTTATTCCACTGCATAATGTTGATGGTGAACTGGTCCTAATCTTCACAATGGATGAGCCGGATCAGGAGATACCAGGCATAGAAGAAAGACTGCTTCAGGCAAGAAGCGTTCTTCAATCGCCGTCTGTTGTCCGTATCTCGCTCGGCAGCATTGAGCCCTTGGAGACGGCCGCTATCAGTTATACGAATGCCAAGCGCGCTCAGGAGTATTTCTTTCTCTACCCGGAAAGAGAGCTGATTGATTACAGTCAATTGCCTAGTGGAGGGGGAGAGACCGTATCCCGTCTGCCGATCGATTGGCCTGAATACGCGAAGTGGATCGTTGCTAAGGATAAGGAGAAGCTATTTACCCGGATTCAAGAAGATTACACACACCTGCGAAGCCTGAATGTGGTCTCACCGAAGGTGGTGCAGGGCATTACGCTGGAGCTTCTAATTCGCTTTAAGATGGAGCTTGAGGAGATTCGCCATGTGAACCAGCCTGATTTGTTTAAAGCCGGGTTCGAGCGGGTCATGAATGCCGAGACGATCGATGAGCTGGCCGATGCCGTGAAAGAGGCGGCAGACATGACAATCGACGCATTGGTGAGGGATGTCAAGAGCCCGATTATCCAACAGGTCCTCCACCATATCCATGCCCACTATGCGGAAAGCCTTTCCTTGAAGGCTCTGGGTCAGGAGTATAACATCCATCCCGTCTATTTGGGTCAGCTCTTTCATAAGGAAACGAACGAAACGTTCACGGAATATATCAATAAATACCGGATCGAGAAGGCGAAGGAGCTGCTCAAGGATTCGCGGTTAAAGGTACATGAAATATCACGGCAGGTAGGTTATTGGGAAGCCGGTTATTTCAACAAGCAATTCAAAAAATATGTCGGAATTTCGCCAACGGATTATAAAGGACTGCTCTGATTGTACTTGGAGCGGTCCCTTTTCTTTATTTTGTACCGTATAGCTTTAATTCCTCGTCTATTTGTAAGTGGTTTCATCAGGTAATCTAAATGTAGCCCTTAAACCATCTAATTAGGTGCAGGATTGAAAGCAAGCTTACGCATACGAGGTGGGTTAACTTCGTAAAACCTGAGGAGGATCGACTCATGAGACAAAAGAAAAAGATGTTATCCGTTCTGTCGTTGTTGCTGGCCTTTACGCTCGTACTGAGCGCTTGTGGAGGCGGCAAGAATGACACAGGCTCGGCTAACACAGGCGACAAAGGAACGAATGCTTCCGGAGGCGGCAGTGCAGAGCCAGTTGAACTGATCTGGTACACGATCGGTACGCCGCAGAAGGATACGGACAAGGTTATGGAAGAGGTCAGCAAATATACGAAAGAAAAAATAGGTGTCACGGTCAAAATGAAATTGATCGACTTTGGTGACTATTCCCAAAAAATGCAGGTTAACGCGGCATCCGGCGAACCGATGGACATTCTCTTCACATCGTCATGGGCGTTCGATTACGTGCAGAACGCGCGTAAAGGCGCATTCATGGAGCTGGACGAGCTGCTTGAGAAACATGGACAAGGCATTAAAGAAACCCTTGATCCTGCGTTCCTGAGCGGTTCCAAGGTTGATGGTCATAACTACGGCATCCCGGCGAACAAAGAGCTGCCGGCCCAAGAAGTATGGCGCTTTAACAAAAATCTGGTAGATAAGTACAAGCTGGACATTACGAAGGTGCGCTCGCTTGAAAGCTTGGAGCCACTGCTCAAGACGATTAAAGAAAACGAGCCGAATATTACGCCATTCGCGATTCATAAAGATTACGGTCCGCTTACGCCTTATGATTTCGTCATTCAAGGTCTTCCGATGGGGGTTCACTTAGATTCCACGGATCTGAAGGTCGTAAACGTTCTTGAATCACCGGAAATGAAAGAAGCGCTGAAGACAATGCGCAAGTACTATCAAGCTGGATATGTATCGCCTGAAGCAGCTACCATCACGTCGACATCGGATCTGATGACAGCCGGCACTTGGTTTGCGGACCGCGCGTCGACGCAGCCATTCGCAGACAATTCTTGGTCGCAAAGCTATGGTTATCCGGTTGTATCGACACCGGCGGATGACCCAACCATCTATAACTGGTCGGTAATGGGTTCGATGCAGGCGATCTCAGCGAACTCCGATCATCCGGAAGAAGCTATGAAATTCCTGAACCTGTTGAATACCGACGTATACCTCCGCAACATGGTTGACTCGGGTATCGAAGGTACGCACTACAAGAAGCTTAGCGAGAATGTCATGGAGAACCTGCCAGAATCCAAAAATTACGACATGGCAACCTTCGCTCTTGGTAACGTGATGCTGACTTACTTGAACCCGAACGACCCAACGAACAAATGGGAAGAGTTCAAGAAATTCAATGAATCCGGCAAGCCTGCACCACTCCTTGGTTTCAACTTCGATACATCGAAGGTAAGCACGGAGCTTGCATCCGTACAGAACGTGAAAGCGGAAGTATGGTCGGCTCTAATGACCGGCAGCGTAGATCCAGACAAATATCTGCCGAAAGCCATTGAGAAATTCAAAGCGGCCGGCTTGGATAAAATCATAGCGGAAGCTCAAAAGCAAGTGGACGCTTGGAAAGCGACCCAATAAGAATTGAGCAGATTGGGCGAATGGCAGCATTCGCCCGATCTTTTTCTTGGGGAATATAGCGTATGCTTCCGAAGCGAGTTCTCGGTCCGCACGGGGACTCGCTTGGGAAGCATATGACAGGTGGATCGGATGCTTCCAAGACTCGGCTTGAGTCGGGTGATACCACGCAAAAACGGAGTATATGCTTACGAAGTAAGTTTTTGCTCGACCATGTCGGGCGATACCACGCAAAAACGGAGTATATGCTTACGAAGTAAGTTTTTGCTCGACATAGTCGGGTGAACCACGCAAAAACTTTTAGGAGGGACCTTATGAACGCGATCGGGCGGTTTTTGAAAGACGTCTTCAAGAATAGAGCCATGCTCCTCTTTGTATTGCCGGCTACGGTATGGTTTCTCTTCTTTTCTTATTTGCCGATGCTGGGGACGATCGTTGCCTTCAAGCAATATCGGTTCAGTAAAGACGGTTTCCTGGCCAGTATTATAAATAGCGAATGGGTCGGCTTCGATAATTTCAAGTTCCTGTTTGCGACGAAAGATGCGTATATCATTACGCGCAATACGCTGCTTTATAATATGGTCTTTATCGTCTTCGGCCTTATTATCGCGGTTGGATTTGCGATTATTCTATCTCAAATCGTGAACAAACGGCTGGCGAAGCTTTACCAGACCGGAATGTTCATGCCCTACTTCCTATCTTGGGTTATCGTTGGATATTTCACCTTCACATTCCTCAGCATGGACCGTGGGATGCTGAATCAGATCTTGAACTTCTTTGGTCTCGAATCAATCCAGTGGTACTCGGAGGCCAAGTATTGGCCGCTTATTCTGGTGCTGGTCAACTTCTGGAAGATCATCGGCTATAACAGTGTCGTGTATTTGGCAGCCATTATGGGGATCGATAAGTCTCTGTACGAAGCAGCTATGATTGATGGAGCAAATAAGTGGCAACAGATCCGCCGAATTACGATTCCGATGCTCATGCCGCTTATGACCATTCTGACGCTGCTGGCAATCGGACGGATTTTTTACGCGGACTTCGGATTGTTCTATCAGGTTCCTCGCGACTCAGGGACGCTGTATTCCGTTACCAATGTTATCGATACGTACGTGTACAGAGGATTGAAAGTTACAGGTGAAATCGGCATGACTACGGCAGCCGGCTTATATCAATCGCTTGTAGGCTTCATTCTCGTGATCACGTCCAACTATATTGTGCGAAGATTCAATAAAGACAACGCCTTGTTCTAAATCAAGCGCCATCCCATTATGAAAGGAGTTTGGGCCGTGTTTAAACGAAAAAAAAGCCGTGACTTCCATGAGCTTACGCCGGCATGGAACTTAATTTTCAACCTCACTGCAGGTATATTCGCATTCATATGCGTGTTTCCGTTTCTCTTCGTGACCATCATCTCCTTTACAGACGAAAAGACGCTGGCTCGCAACGGGTACGATTTGTTTCCAGAGAAATGGAGCATTGAGGGCTACCGGTATGTGTTTCAAACCGGCGATACGCTGCTTCGGGCTTACGGTGTCACCGTCTTCATCACGGTTGTCGGCACGCTGATCAGCTTGATCTTCATATCGTTGTTCGCCTATGCGATTTCAAGAAAGAGCTTCAAGTTCCGTAATTTCTTCTCGTTCTTCGCCTTCTTCACGATGCTCTTCAACGGCGGGCTCGTGCCAACCTATATCGTATCTACGCAGCTGCTAGGCTTGAAGGATTCCATCTGGGCACTCATTCTGCCAATGGCTGTCAATGCCTTCTATATCATGATCATGCGAACCTTCTACAGCACGATGGTTCCGGATGCCATCATTGAGTCAGGTAAAATGGACGGCGCAGGAGAGCTGCGGATTTTCACGAAGCTCGTGCTTCCGCTGTCATTGCCAGGTCTAGCTACAATTGCCTTGTTCAGCACGCTGGGTTACTGGAACGATTGGTTCAATGCCCTGCTGTACATTGACGATCCGAATCTGGTACCGCTGCAATCCATGCTGATGCGGATTGAAACGAGTATGCAGTTCATTATGCAAAATTCCCAGAACAGCTCGCTTAGCACCGGTCTGCTTCAAAATATGCCGCAGGATACAGCGCGTATGGCAATGGTCGTATTAGCTACCGGGCCGATCATTCTTGCGTATCCTTTCTTCCAACGTTACTTCGTCCAAGGCCTGACGATCGGCGCCGTGAAAGAATAATGGCAGCGGAGTAGGAGATTTAGGTTGGATCATCGAAGTAAATAGGTTGTATCCCTATCATCATGATTACCAATAAAGGAGCAATCTGACATGGAGCAATTTAGACTGCCTAAAATCCCGATGCCGCCGCTCGCCCTGCCGCGTGCCGTGCAGGACGTACTCGCGGAAGCGGAAGAGAAGCTGGCGCATCGTCCAAAGCTGTTGAAGCTGTTTAAGAACTGCTTTCCGAATACGCTGGAGACAACGACCAAGCTGATGGAGGATGGAACGACCTTCGTCATTACGGGAGATATTCCCGCCATGTGGCTGCGTGACTCGGTGGAGCAGGTTATTCAATATGTTCCGCTCGCGAAGGACGATGCCGATCTTCAGCGGATTATCAGCGGGCTGATCAAACGGCATATGACGTGCATTCTGCACGACCCGTATGCGAATGCGTTTAATGAAACGGCGAACGATTGGCACTGGGATTCTGCCGACGTGACCGATATGTCCCCGTGGGTGTGGGAGCGCAAATTCGAGCTGGACTCGTCTTGCTTCTCCATCCGTCTTGCTTACCACTATTGGAAGGAGACGGGACGGGCGGATATTTTCGATACGGGATTCAAGGCAGCGATGCTGCGAATTGTGGAGCTGTGGAGGATCGAGCAGCGTCACTTCGAGCAATCGCCTTACCGGTTTACGCGCGACAATGGCGTTCCGACAGACACGCTTCGCAACAACGGTCTAGGTATGCCGGTTAATTATACAGGGATGATCTGGTCGGGCTTTCGTTCAAGCGACGATGCGTGCGACTTCCATTACAATATTCCAGATAATATGTTTGCTGTTGTTTCGCTGCGCCAGATGGGTGAAATCGCGGAGTGGGTATTCCGGGACTTGGCGCTTGTCAAAGAGCTTAAGCGTCTGGAGGAGGATGTCGATCACGGCATTCAATTGTACGGTATTTATAAGCATCCTGAATTCGGCCCAATCTATGCTTATGAAACAGACGGGTATGGAAATTACTGTCTGATGGACGATGCGGGGACCCCTGGACTGATGTCCATCCCGTATCTCGGGTATACGACGGCGGATGACCCGATTTATCAAAATACGAGAAGATTCGCGCTCAGCAAACAAAATCCGTTCTATTATGAAGGCACACAGGCGCGCGGTATCGGCAGTCCGCATACGCCGCCGAACTATATTTGGCATATGGCGCTGTCTATGCAAGGCTTGACGGCCTCGACGACTGATGAGAAGCTGGCGATGATCGCAATGCTGGAAGCGACGGACGCAGATACGGGATATATGCATGAAGGGTTTCATGCCGATGACCCGGCTACATTCACAAGAAAGTGGTTTGCATGGTCGAACAGTTTATTTTCACTTCTCGTCTATCGAGCTATGAAGGAAGGGATACTATGAGCCGTCCAATCATCATATTTAGCGACCCAGCCTTCCCGGGGGGAAATCACGATAAATCGAATTTAACAGCCGCACAGGGCTTGGCTGGCATCGGTACAGTAGTTGATGCTGCTAGTTTGGCGGAATCGCTGCAGGCCGTTCAAGGAGAGGGTGCGGGCGGGTGTTTCATCAACCTGCATGCGCCATACTTTCCGAAGGCGGCATGGGAAGCGATTCTCGCCTTTTTGCGCGCTGGCGGAGGCTTGGTTAGCATAGGCGGGGCGCCATTCAAGCGTCCGGTTCGTATGGAAGACGGGCAGTGGCTGGTGGAGGCGGAGCAGACCGCATATCATCAACAGCTGAATATTCATGAAACGCTGCCCGTGGATGGGAAACGGGTGGAGACGCTTGCCGCGCTGGCGGAGATCCCGCTGTTCTCGGGGTATGAATCGTTGTTTGAAGCGGGTGCGGACACATGGAATCTAGTGCCGCATGTCACCAAAACCAGTGATCTGCCGCATCAGATGGGATCAGCCGGTCCGATGGATGCCCGCTTGTATCCAGTATTGAAGGGTGTGACGGGAGAAGGACGCGAAGTAGCGGCTCCTGCTGTCTTATGGGAGAATACGAACGGCGCGTTCGGCGGCGGCCGCTGGCTGCTGGTGAACACGCCGCTTACTTCTGCCTTCTGGGCTGGAAGCGGAGCAGAAGCACTCAGCCAATGGGCAAGCTATTGCGGGCGCGGCGTGACTGAACTGTGGGTGAAGCCGAATTATGCATCATTCGAGCCAGGTGAACGGCCGATGCTGACACTGCAGACGCAATCGCTTGCACGTTCTACAAAGGCAGTCACAACGAGCTGGACGTTCAGCTTGGCGCTGACCAAAGAAGGCGATTCGTCGCCTTGCTGGACCCATCCGTTCACGACGGAGGTTTCCGGCAAGCTGGATATTAAGCGAATTTCGGTACCGGTCGAGGTCGAGAGCGGTTACTACCGTCTCGTATGCAGGGCGGAGTCGGAAGACGGCGAGATGCGCATCCTTCGACAAGGCTTCTGGGGTGTTGACCGTCAGATGCTGCGCGAAGGAGAGCCGGTAAGCTGCGGACGGGATTATTTTGAGAAGGATGGACGTCCGCTGCCCGTTGTTGGCATGACCTACATGACGTCGGATGTAGCCCGGAAGTTTCTGTTCCTGCCTAATGCGGATGTATGGGACCGGGATATGGCTGCCATGCGCAAAGCCGGGATCAACTGGATCCGCACCGGTATATGGACGGCTTACCGCAATGTGATGCAGGTGGACGGCCACGCTTCGGAAGAAGCGCTGCGCGCAATCGATGCCTTTATTATGACGGCGAAGAAGAATGATTTGCAGCTGACGTTCACCTTCTTCTCCTTTACGCCGGAGACATGGGAGGGTACGAACCCTTACCTCGATCCGCGCAGCGTGGAAGCACAGAAGCGGTTCGTCCGTTCCATTGTTTCTCGCCATAGAGACACGAAGAACGTCGATTGGGACTTGATTAACGAGCCGTCGATGTTCGATCCGGAGAAGATCTTCTCCGACGGGCCGCGGTCATGCCGTGATCCGTTCGAGCAGACGGCTTACGTGGAATGGCTGGAGAAGCGTCATGGGTCTATCGCCCTTCTCCAGGAACGCTGGAATATGACGCCGGAGCAGCTGCCTTCGTTCAACGCTGTGAAAGTACCGGATTCCGGTGAGGTCAACTTCGACGTGCAGGATATGCACTCGGGGAAGAAGGGCACACGATGGCTGGACTACTGCTTGTTCTCGATGGAGATGCATAATCGCTGGGCGAAGCAGCTTTATGAGGCGATCAAGGAGGAATGTCCGGATCATATGGTTACGGTCGGACAGGATGAAGGACTAGGCGCTCAGCGCCCTTCTCCGCTCTTCTATGGGGAAGCGGTCGATTATACGACTGTACACTCGTGGTGGCTGAACGACCAGCTTGTATGGGACGGCGTCTTTGCCAAAACATTGGATAAACCGAATCTGGTTCAGGAGACCGGCATCATGTACGTGGAAACGCCGGAAGGCCGTGCGAAACGGTCGGAAGCAGAGCTGCGGAACATCCTGGAGCGCAAGTATGCGTATGCCTTCGCAACAGGCGGCGCCGGTGCGGTGCAGTGGATTTGGAATACGAACTTCTACATGGATAATGCGAATGAATCGCATATCGGGGCGCTTCGGGCCGACGGAACAGAGAAACCGGAAGCGGACGTATCCTACGACTTCGGACAGTTCATGGAAGAGATTCGCGATCTGTTCCGCGAACGGAAGCTGGAAGAGACGGTTATTATTTTCCCGTATTCGAATGATTTCTCGAATCGCAAGCTGGCATTCGATGCGACGACAAGGTCCGTACGGGTATGGGCTTATGATCTGAATATGCCAATTCGCGGCATTTCGGAATATGACCTTGGGGTGTTAGAGCGCGAACCGGCCAAGCTGATTGTGCTCCCTAGCGCACATAATGTGGATGATGCGGCATTCGATGCCCTGATCGAACATGTGAAGAAGAGCGGGGCGACCTTGCTCGTGACGGGTCCGATCGGTATCGACGCATACTGGCGGCCGACGGAACGACTGGAGCAGGAGCTCGGCGCTGGCATGCTGTCCAATGTGCTGCGGGAGGAAACGCTTGTACTTGGCGATCGGCAGTGGCCGGTTTCCTACGGCAGCCGCCGGATTGCTCAGCTGTTCAAGGAAGTACGGGGAGGCGAAGCGAACCGCATGGGCGACGCTCTCGTCGAAGTGGAGCTCGGCCGGGGGCGTCTGCTGTGGAGTCCGCTGCCGGTTGAGCTGAATGACCGGACGGAGCCTGTTGCCGCTTTGTACCGCCACGCGGCTGCCGCTGCGGGCGTGAACGAGCCGCTGGAATGGCTGCAGGGTGGAGATCTGCCCGGCGTATATGGGCGAAAACTGGCATTCAAAGACGGCTCTCTGTTCGTGTTCGTATCTGAATACGCCTTCGATGCCGATATTGAAGTCAAGGATGCGGAATCGGGTGCAACCTATTCCTTCCTGCTGGAGCGGGAGCGCTCTGTGCTCTTCGCGACGGATGCGCAAGGGCGTTTGAAGTCCGTTTACCGGCCGCATGAAGTTCGCGTCAACGTGAAATAATCGGCCTGGCAGACATGGGTTAAAGTCGTGTTGAGCCGGCGGCGCCGTCCTAAGGGAGGCGCCGACCGGTTTTTTTCAAGAAAGGAGTGCAGCGCACACATGGATAAACAGCGAAAGGCCCACATTATTTCCCATACCCACTGGGACCGGGAATGGTATTTGCCTTATGAGAAGCACCACGTTTTGCTCGTGAAGCTGATGGATACGCTAATCGACACCTTGGAGAACGATCCGGAATACAGAAGCTTCTATCTGGACGGCCAGACGATTATTCTGGAGGATTATTTGCAGGTGCGGCCGGAGAATCGGGAGCGGCTGGCAACGTTGATAAAGGAGGGGCGCATCTTCATCGGCCCGTGGTATATATTGCAGGATGCGTTCCTGACGAGCAGTGAAGCGAACGCCCGGAATTTGCAGATCGGCCATCAAGACGCAGCGCGCTGGGGAACGATCGCGAAGGTCGGGTATTTTCCGGACACGTTCGGCAATATCGGCCAGGCGCCGCAGATGATGCGGCAGGCAGGCATCGACAATGCCGTGTTCGGCAGGGGCGTCAAGCCGACGGGCTTTAATAATACAGTGGCGGATTCCGAATATGAATCGTCGTTCTCCGAGCTGATCTGGGAAGGTCCGGACGGCTCGCAGGTGCTCGGCATCCTGTTTGCGAACTGGTACTCCAACGGCAATGAAATCCCGACGGACGAGGCGGAAGCGAAGCTGTACTGGGAACGCAAGCTGGCCGACGCGGAGAAGTACGCGTCGACCGGTCAGCTGCTGTACATGAACGGCTGCGATCATCAGCCGATTCAGCAGGATTTGGCCGAGGCGCTGCGGACAGCCCGCCGCATTTACCCCGACACAGAGTTTGTCCATTCGAACTTCACAGACTATCTGGCTTCGGTCCGGGAATCGCTTGGACGTGAGCTGTCCGTCGTTAAGGGCGAGCTGCGCAGCCAGCGGACGGATGGCTGGTCCACGCTGGTGAATACCGCTTCCTCCCGCGTCTATCTGAAGCAGATGAATCAGGCAGGGCAAGCCATGCTGGAGAAAGTGGCCGAGCCGCTTGCAGCTTACGCCTATCTGCTAGGGGAGGAATATCCGCATCATCTATTCACGTATGCGTGGAAGACGCTCATGCAGAACCATCCGCATGACAGCATTTGCGGCTGCAGCGTGGACGAGGTTCACCGCGAAATGGTGACGCGCTTCGAGAAGAGCCGCCATGTTGCGGAGACCATTGTGGATGCCAGCAAGCATGCGATTGCGTCAAGGATCGATACGACTGCTTTTGCAGCGTATGGGGCAGATGCGCTGCCGGTAGTCGCGTTCAATACGACTGGCTGGTCGAGATCGGGCGTCGTTGCGATCGAGGCGGATGCGGAGCGGCTGTACTTCCGCGACGGGGTGCCTCTCCCTGAGATCAACCGGCGCATGAAGGCGGTCGATCTGACCGGACGTGTGCTGGTTGATGATGCCGGGCGGACCATTCCTTGCAAGGTGGAGGATTTGGGCTTGCAGTTCGGCTATGATCTGCCGGATGACAAGTTTCGTCAGCCTTATCAAGCTCGCCGCGTTCGCCTGACGTTCGAAGCGGAGCACGTGCCCGCGCTCGGACATCGGACCTATGCCTGGGTGCGTAAGACGGAGAACGGCACCGCGTCGAGTGCGGTTGCTGCAGGTTCGGAGAGCATTTCGCTTCTGCGCGGAGATCGCGCACTGGAGAACGAGCTGATTCGAGTTGAGATTGCCAAAGACGGCTCGCTCGAATTGACGGATAAGTCGACGGGACGCGTGTTCCGTGATTTGTGCGTGTACGAGGATACCGGGGATATCGGCAACGAGTACATGTATAAGCAGCCAAACGGAGAGAAGGCGCTGACCACCAAAGGACTAGCGGCTGATATACGCGTCATGGAGAATGAGGCTTACCGTGCAACTATTGAAATCGTGCACGAGTGGGCGATTCCCGCCGGAGCGGACGATGTGCTGGAAGAAGAACAGCGGGAGCTGGTCTATTTCCCTGAACGGAAGGCGCAGCGCGTCAGCGAGACGGTGCCGATGACGATTCGCACGCTGGTCAGCTTAAGCCACGGGGGAAGAGGAGTGGAGATTCGCACATCCTTCAATAACCAGGCGAAGGATCACCGCGTTCGGGCGTTGTTCCCGACCGATCTGGCGGCTGACTCGCATGCCGTGGACTCGATCTTCGAGGTCGCCGTACGCGACAATATGCCGTCGGCCGAGTGGACGAATCCGAGCAACTGCCAGCATCAGCAAGCGTTCGTCGATGTGAGCGGCACCGGAGCGGGCCTAACGGTCGCGAACCTTGGGCTTAACGAGTATGAAGTGCTCCGTGACGGGCGCAATTCGATCGCGGTAACGCTGCTTCGGTCGACGGGCGAGCTAGGCGACTGGGGATTGTTCCCAACGCCGGAGGCGCAGTGTCTAGGCGAGCATGAGGCCCGCCTGTTGATCGTGCCGCATAACGGCGACGGCTCGCTGTCGGGCGCTTATGCGGAAGCGTATCAGTTCCAGGTGCCTTGGACAGTATGCCCGGCGGAGCTGCACGAAGGAGCGCTTAAGCAGGTGTATGCACCGCTTGGCTGGGACGGCGACCGTCTTGCTTTCTCCTCGATGAAAGTGAGTGCAGGTTCGGGCGATGTCATGCTGCGTTGGTACAACATGAACGCGGTGCCGTCGGCGCTTGCGCTGACCTCGTCAATGGCGAGCGGGGGAAGCTACAAGAGCGATCTGCTGGAGCAGCAGGGTGCAACGCTGGTACAGGACAGCGGCAAACCGACCTTGGCGGTCGGTCCTTGCGAGATCGTTACCATAGGCTTGAAGATTGGAACGTAAATTGCAAAAGCCAATTAAGGCGGTCTCCTGCAGAGGAGGCCGCCTTACTATGTATGTGGGTGTGAGCCGTATGACATGAGATGAAATCATGTAATGAATACCCCTGCTTGTAGATGATTGTCTTCTCAAGTGAAGGTATGAGTGCGAAATAGGGCGCAATTCTTGCCTGGCAGGCTGTCCTTTCGTAGTGGAGCGGTTCATGGCGATCTGTTACAATATATGTAACAGAAGCCGGAGATGGAGCCGAACGCGACGAATGGTTCGCTAGCGGAGGCCGGCAAGGGAGACGAAAGATCGTGGATGATTTGCAAGGGGCTTCACGCTTCAATCGGCGGGCCATTAAAGTGGACGCGGCGCAGCGGCTCGTGCTTGAGGCCGCGTTGCCTGGACGTGTGGAGATGGTTCCGCTCGGACAGGCTTGCGGCAGGCGGCTTGGGGAGCCGCTGACGGTGACGTGCGACTGGCCGCCGTTCGCGCGCTCCGGATTGGATGGCTATGCCGTCCGAAGCGCGGATACGGCGCAGGCCTCGCCGAAGGAACCGGCGAGGCTGCGCGTTGTCGGCACGGTCGCCGCCGGCAAGCTTGCCTCGGCGACCGTCCAGCCGGGCACTGCCGTCCGCATCATGACCGGCGGGGCAGTGCCGGAAGGGGCCGATGCGGTCGTCATGCTGGAGCAGACCGCAGAGGCCCTGGAGGCCGGGCTGCCGGCGGTGCTGGTGAAGCGCGCCGCCCTGCCCGGCCAGAACATCGCGCAGCCTGGCGAGGAATTCCGCCGCGGCAGCGTGATTGCGGCGCCCGGCACGCTGCTCCGGCCGGGCCACGCTGCGCTGCTCGGCACGTTCGGCTATGCCGACGTGCCGGTGTACGCGCGCCCGCGCGTCGCGGTGCTCGCGACGGGCGCAGAGCTGCAGCCCGTCGAGGCGCCGCTCGCGCCGGGCTGCATCCGCGACAGCAACAGCGCCATGGTCGCGGCGCTGATCGAGCAATGCGGCGGCGTGCCGATCCAGCTCGGCCGCCTGGCTGACGAGCCTGAAGCCGTCGCGGCCGCGCTTGAGGAGGCGATGCTGCAGGCAGATGTCGTCGTGACGACGGGAGGCGTCTCCGTCGGCGATTATGATGTCATGGCGGCCATTATTCGCAGAATTCGCGAAGGCCGTTCGGAAACAGGCGTGGAGGCTGATGAGGAGCCCGCGAATAAGCTGCTTTTCGACAAAGTTTCCATGCGGCCGGGGAGCCCGACATCAGCGGCCCTGATGAACGGCAAGCTGTTGTTTGCCTTATCTGGCAATCCGGGCGCTTGCTTCGTCGGGTTCGAGCTGTTCGTGCGTCCTGCCCTGCAGCGTTTGCAGGGCAGCGAACCGGAGGCGTCACTGCCAGCGCAGGTCACCGCGAAGCTTGCTGCCGACTTCGACAAAGGCAGCCCTCACGAACGTTTCGTTCGCACCCGCCTGTATGTACATAGCGGTATCATTCACGCGGATCCGCTTGCTTTCGGCAAATCCAGCATGATGGCTTCCATCCCCGATGCGGATGGACTCATCCGTATTCCGGCAGGCTCGAGCGGCGCGGAGAGCGGCGCGCTGGTCGAGGTCGTCCTGCTGAACAACCGGATTCTTTGACAGGAGTCTGCAGCCGCAGCAAGAAAACCCGCGCCATGCTCCCAAGCTTGGTGCGGGTTTGGTGATCCGGTTAACCCCGATGGTTAACGACAAGCCCGGAAGGCTGAAGCTGCATATAGGGTTCCATGGAGGAACCGTATGCCGTTAAAGCTTCAAAGCCCGGGGCCATCAGATTGAGCAGGCGGCTTACAGGCCATTCAAGATATTGATCCAGCGCGTGAACGAGGGAGGCCGCAATGCCGGTCGTCCGGCTGGCGATCAAGCTGCGTACATCATCCGGACGGGCTTCCAAGGCGGCTTGAAAAGCTTTTTCCTGCAGCGTCCAGGCACCATCAGCCAACTCGGACAAGCCAATTCGCTCATAGCGGGTGCTGCGAAGTGCATGACTAACGACGAATTTCAAGGAAGGATCCAATACGCCAGCCCCTGCTTCAAAAGCTGCATTCAAGTGATTCATGTGGAGAATCAACGTCTTGATCGCGGCTTCAGAGTCGAACAAGGTTCCGCTTCCTGGTGCGCCCGGCACCAAGCTGTTCTGATTCCTAATGGCGGAGGCGGCTTTGCTCAGCTGCCGGCTTTCCTCCAGCCATGCGGCGGCCAGCTGGACGGCGTACTTCAGCGTTTGGACCCTATGTTGGGGCCAGCCATAGCCGTTACCGTCAAAGCCGCCATCCCGGTACGATTCAGCATCGTCGTTTAAATAAGGATAATAGGCATAAGGCATCACACGGGAGACCCGATCGATCCGGCTGTTCCGGGCTAATCCGGTCAAGGGGGGAACCTTCATCATCACCATCTACCTCCGATTTCGAAGCTTTATTTTCCATTTTAAAGATTAGTTTCCAATATGTATAGATACCTGGGCGCCCTATAGACAAGCTGCTGCCGGGCAAAAGCCCGCACCTCTCAGAATGCCGGATTACGCTTCCTGGGTGTGCAGGCTTCTATGCTACTACAGCAGAAGGAACAAGAAGGCGATTAGAGCGAGATCGATTGCGAATGCTCCGCCAAATGGATAATAGGGATAAGGCGCGTATGGATATGCTTTCGTTTCGGCCTTCTCGGCTTTTTTGACGGGCTCGTTCTTCTTGGACTTACGGCCCTTCTTGCTTTCCTTGCCCTGCAAATAAGGCGTATCGCCATGGGTTTCATGAGATGCGGGGGCGTTTCCGGACTCCTCGGGACCTTCGTTCAGATAAAGACGTCCTCCCACGCTGCGTGATATGACGCCGACATGCCGCTCTCCCTCTTTCGTGACGATACATACCGGCATGCCGCAAAACCTATTAATATGCTCCTCATGGAGCGGATATATTTGTTGCATTCGTCGATGACACCTCCTCTAGGATCTAGTAAGCAGTATATTCTCCCAGAGGCGGATGTGTATGGTTATATACCCAGTTCACGTTTGTTTTGAAGCAGAATGACGAAGGATAAGAGGGAGAGAGCGGCATGCCTCGAACAGCGGTGACCAAAAGACCCCGCACCCAGCAGCAAATAGGTACGGTGATGGCCATTATCGTACTGCTTGCTTCTGCTGGTTATGTGCTGTGGAACAGTAAATTCAAACCGGATTCAATTGTTCCCGTGAATGAGGTTTCGCAGCTCCGGCATGATGTTTCCATGGTATGGGATTGGATGGAGCCGGAGCTCGCGGGTGGTTCGAAGCGGGGGGAATGGTCCTTACGGTTAAATGGACAATGGACGATGGAGCAGGCTAATCGAGCAGCTGCTGAACTAGGGCTGACGCTCGAGCTATCGCCAGATGCTGCAACAGCTGCCCCGCGGCTTACTTATCGCGGTGAATTGGACCGCTCGGATGAGCAGCCATATAAGCTAAGCATGTGGCTGCAGTTGGATGACGAATCCGCTGAAGAAGCGGATGAGGCGGATAACCCGCCTGGCAAAGGTAAACCCCAAGTCTCAGGTAAGGCTGCTCCCTATGGGGATGCGGTACTCTTGCTCCAAGCGCCGGCAGGAATTCTGCGAACGCAGCTGATCGAAGCAGCGGCGAGGATCGAGCAGGCTGCCAAGCAAGCAGGAGGACATTATGAAGGCAGCTTCGCTGTCCGCGGCGAGCCGGAAGATCAAGCTGCCGCTCGGCGTATCGTACAGAAGGCTGCGGCAACCCGGCAGGAGGCCTACGACGACGGCCACACGGTGAGTATTGCCTATGCAAGCTCCAAGCTGAGGACCTCTATCATGAGCGGATCCAAACGGATCAACATGCAAATCGCCGAGGTGGACGGAGATGCCGGCATAGCAGCCCAAATCGTCGTCGGGGTACCGCTTATAACCGGTGATTATCGGGGACAGAATTAGGAATCGTTGACGGTTTGATTAGATTTTTTTATGGTTCTATGAATAGCATCTGAACGGTCAATATGCTAAACTACATAACATGATTGTTGAGAATTTGGGCATACCGAACCTATACAAATCCATTATGAAAGAATGAGGGAATAACCCACGTGAGCAAACAAGATGCTATTGCCGCAGCGGGAGCGGTGTATTACTTGTTCGGAGCAACAGGTGATTTGGCGCGACGGAAGCTGTTTCCCGCGCTGTTTAACTTATACAAGGAAGGCAAACTGGCGGAGGATTTCGCAGTAGTCGGACTTGCCCGCAGGCCCCGTACGAACGAACAATTCCGTGCGGACGTGTACGAATCAATCGGCGAGTTTAGCCGTCACAAGGTCGAGGACGCCGAGAAGTGGGACAAATTTGCCGAGCACTTTGTATATATGTCGCTCGATATTAATAATGTAGACGGTTTCCGTGAGCTGAACCGGTTGACAGAAGAGCTCGATGCCAAATTCAACATCCCGGGTAACCGTTTGTTTTACTTGGCGCTGGCGCCGGAGCTGTTCGGACCGGTGTCCTTTAATCTCCGCGACGGCGGTCTATTGGAGAGCACAGGCTGGAACCGGCTGGTGATCGAGAAGCCGTTCGGCTACAATCTTGAATCCGCGCGCAAGCTGAACGAGCAGCTTAGCCAGGTGTTCAAGGAGGAAGAGATTTACCGTATCGATCATTACCTCGGTAAGGAAATGGTCCAGAATATTGAAGTCATCCGGTTTGCGAATGCCTTCTTCGAGCCATTGTGGAACAACAAGCATATCGCCAATGTCCAGATTACACTGTCCGAGACGGTCGGTGTCGAAGAACGCGGCGGTTATTACGATAAATCCGGCGCTCTGCGCGACATGGCTCAGAATCATATGCTTCAGATGCTGGCCATGATCGCGATGGAGCCGCCTAGCCGTTTGCATCCGGAGGATATTCGCGATGAGAAGGTGAAGGCGCTCCGTTCACTTCGGCCATTCTCGAACAGCGATGAAGTTGCACAGCATGTCGTGCGTGGCCAGTATGCGGAAGGCTCCTTGAAGGGCAAGCCGCTGCGCGGTTATCGCCAAGAGGACTCGGTCTCGCCCGAGTCGGCGACCGAGACTTATTTTGCGGCGCGTGTATTTGTCGATAACTTCCGTTGGGCGGGCGTCCCGTTCTATATCCGGACGGGCAAGCGGCTGCCGGTCAAGACGACTGAGGTGGTCATCGAGTTTAAGAACGTGCCGGACAATGTTCTCTTCGCGCGCCGCCATGATTTGTCGCCGAACCTGCTTGTGATCCGGGTTAATCCGATTGAAGGCATCTATATCAAAATCAATGCCAAGAAACCGGGCGCGGACAATGTGGTTCAGCCGGTATCGATGGAATTCTGCCAAAGCTGCCAAATCGGCTTGAATACGCCGGAAGCGTATGAGCGCCTGATCTATGATGCGGCCCGTGGCGAATCGACCTACTTCACCCGCTGGGATGAGGTGGCGCAGGCTTGGCAATTCGTTGACCGGATTGCAGAGGCGTGGAAAGAAGACAGCTCCAAGCTGCATCATTACGCCGCAGGTTCATGGGGACCGGCGAGAACGGATGAGCTGCTTGCAGAAGACGGCTTTCATTGGTGGCCGGTGAACGGACAGGACGAAGATAACGTGATCTGGATTTCGGGGAATGAGAAGTAAAGACGTCCCCGCATTCTGCATATTCTAATAGGAAATGAATGAGCCGCAGCGGTTCGGATGAAATCTGAATCCTGAATCGGCGGCATGCAATTAACGAAGGGACATTACGATGAGCAAAACGTTAACTGATGAATTGAAACGAGAAGTGGAGAAACGGCGTACATTCGCCATTATCTCCCACCCGGATGCGGGGAAAACGACGCTGACCGAGAAGCTGCTGCTCTTCGGCGGCGCTATTCGCGAGGCAGGTTCGGTTAAGGCACGGAAGGCAAGCCGGCACGCAACGTCTGACTGGATGGAAATTGAGAAGCAGCGGGGGATCTCCGTTACTTCATCGGTTATGCAGTTCGACTACAGCGGACACCGCATCAATATCCTGGATACGCCCGGTCACCAAGACTTCAGTGAAGATACGTACCGGACGCTGACAGCTGCGGATAGCGCGGTGATGCTGATCGACGTCGCCAAAGGTGTCGAGGCACAGACCATTAAGCTGTTCCAAGTATGCAGCAAGCGGGGCATCCCGATCTTTACATTCATTAATAAGCTCGACCGCGAAGGGCAGAGCCCGTTCGATTTGATGGAAGAAATCGAGCAGGTGCTGGGGATCCGCTCGGTTCCGATGAACTGGCCGATCGGCATGGGACGTGAGCTGTGCGGCGTATACGACCGGATGAACAATCAGGTGGAGCTGTTCCAAGGTAACGACCATTCCAAGATTGAAGTGCGCAAGGTTGCCGATTACAGGGACCCGATCATTCGCGAGATGGCCGGCGAATATTTGCATGATCAGCTTATTCAGGATTTGGAGCTGCTGGACGTTGCCGGGGATCCGTTCGATTTCGATAAAGTCCGGGCCGGTGAATTGAGTCCGGTATTTTTCGGCAGTGCGGTGAACAATTTCGGTGTGCAGACGTTCCTTGAGAACTTTCTCAAGCTTGCGCCACAACCGACTTCACGCATGACCACTAACGGGGCAATCGAACCGACGAATGAGAAATTCTCCGGCTACATCTTCAAGATTCAAGCGAATATGAATCCTGCACACCGCGACCGGATCGCCTTCATGCGGATTTGCTCCGGCCGTTTCGACCGTGGCATGAGCGTGAAGCATGTGAGGGCAGGCAAGGATATCAAGCTGTCCCAGCCGCAGCAATTTCTGGCGCAGGACCGCGATATCGTTGAATCGGCGTATCCGGGCGATATTGTCGGTTTATTCGATCCCGGAATCTTCCGGATCGGTGACTCCTTGGCACAAGGCAGCGAGATCATCTTCGATGAGCTGCCGACGTTCTCGCCGGAAATCTTCGCGAAGGTAACGGTGAAGAACGCGCTGAAGCATAAGCAGTATCAGAAAGGGATCGACCAGCTGACCGAGGAAGGCACGATCCAAGTGTTCCGGACGACGAGCTTCGACGATACGATTCTCGGCGTTGTCGGACAGCTGCAGTTTGAGGTCTTCGAATACCGGATGCGCGCCGAGTACGGCGTCGAAATCCAATTGCAGCGGATGCCGTTCCAATTCGCGCGTTGGATTATCGATGATAAGATCGATCCGACCAAATATCGGATTAACTCAACGCTCGTGAAAGACAAGAAGGATAACTACGTGGCCTTGTTCGAGAACGAGTATGCAATGCGTACCGCAATGGACAAGAATCCAACCTCCAAGTTTTTGGAGATGGCGCCATAAAGTAATAAGTCCCATCTAGTGGGAAAACACCAAAATGACGTACAAACTGACAACAGTTTGTACGTCATTTTTCTTTAGTTATAGATGGGCATTCTATTTTGCTGAGCCGGAACAGCTTAGTCAACTCCGCAGCGGACCATAGCCCTCTCTGCGTTGTAACGCCCATAAATGGTCTAACAGCAGGCTATAGCATCCAGAAGTAATGCTGTAAGGCCAATTATTACCGTTTCAGCGGTCGAATCGAAGTTTTTCAATCGCAATCTGGAGCTGTAACGCCTATAAACGGCGTTACAGCAGGGCGTCGCGTTCGGAAGTGGATGTGTAAGACCCAAAATTACCGTTACAGCTTTTGAAGCGGTTGGTCAAAATGGTGCGATTCCAAGTTGGCGCCATCTTACTCAGCGTATCATAGGCGCACATGTAACGTGCCTTATGGTTCATTAGCAGCTCCTGCCCACAGAGTCCGCGTAAGTATGCCCCCTGACACACTCAGCCGCTTGACCCGGTCAAGAGCCTGCAGGGTGGGGCAATCGACGCAGGCAGCGCCTATACAGCTGCTGTCTCGCCCCAGCCCGCATAAGTATGCCCCGCCCCAGCCCGCATAAGTATGCCCCGCCCCACCTCAGCCGTCTGACCCGGCCGATTACCTGCAGGGTGGGCACTCGATGCGGGCAGCTCCTATAAGCTGCTGTCTCGCCCCAGCCCGCGTAAATATGTCCCGCCCCACCTCAGCCGCCTGACCCGGCCGAGTGCCTGCAGGGTGGGGCGCGTAAGTATACCCCGCCTGACACACTCAGCCGCTTGACCCGGTCAAGAGCCTGCAGGGTGGGGCAATCGACGCAGGCAGCCGCCTATAAGCTGCTGTCTCGCCCCAGCCCGCGTAAGTATGCCCGCCCCACACTTAGCCGCCTCAGCGGCCGAGTGCTTGGAGGATGGGCTCGTAGATGCCGTGCAGCAGCCCGTAAAGCAGCGCCCCGATGCCTGCGCCGACTAAGGAGCCGTTGATCCGGATCCGGCTCAGATCCTCGCCTACTTTATCTTCGATAAAGGAGATTAACCGCTTCTCTGTGAACGCATCCAGCGTGTCACGGACAATCTGGCCGATTAGACGGTGCTCGGTATCGATCACCTTATTCAGAAAGAGCTTGATATACCGTTCGATCCACGCTTTCTTGCTCTCATCCTGCTTGAATTGCTCCCAGTAGTCTTCAATGAAGCTCCCTACCCAATTCCGTAATCCGGCTAGTCCCGAATTATTGTCCTCATTAGCTGCCGTATCATCTTCCGGCAGCGTGTTCAGCGATGCAAGCAGCGCCTCAATGGAAGGCGCGAACGAAATGCGTTCCAGCACCTCCTGCTTCCACGATTCCACCGTTGCCGTTAGGTCGGGCCGCTGACCCAGGTCAGCCGCTAACCTGTGCAGCATCTCGATGAGCAGAAGCCTCAGCTCATGATCATGGCTGCGCAGATCGTTCACGAACTGAACGAGATCGCGTGACAACACCTCGGCTGCATCGTCCAGATTAAGGGCATCGGATTCTTCTGCGAAGATGGAAGCTGCTTTTTTTAAGAAACGGGTAAATGCGTTGCCTTGACTCAACTGCTTCTCTTGCTCATTACGTAGCAGCTGCAGAATGAGCTCCTTGGTTGCTGGCGTATCTGTCCGTAGAGCGATCTCTTCCACAATCCGGTCCAGCCAGACATGAATCTTCCCGTGCTCGAGAATCGCATTTAACGCTTTGCCGGCATAGGGCGTAATATCCTTGTTCGCCAGCAGCAGCTTCAGTCGTTCGTCCCAGTCTCCCGAGGTTTTGGAGAAATCCAGCTGCTTTAGCAGACCAGCCATCCACTTCCAGCCCTGCTTGGCCAACGTTCCTCTGGGAAACCTGTCATCCAGCCACTCAATGACCGTATTCATAATCGAGGCTTCCTCGAGCTTCTCCTTCAGCTTGCTCGGCGGAAGCAGCTGCGTTTCTACCATCGTGACGACGCCATCGATAAGTTTAACGCGGTTGCGAGGGACAATGGCCGTATGCTTGCCCGGAATGCCAAGCGGGTGCCGGAACAAGGCGGTGACGGCATACCAGTCTGCTAAACCGCCAACCAAGCCCGCCTCCGTCATATAGAACAGCAGCCGCGTCCACCACACCTCCGGATAGAGATGAAGAGCAAAGGCAGATGCGACGAAGCAGAGGGCGACAGCAAGCAGTATAAGATCGGCTCTTCGTTTATTTGTCATGTGTCCATCACCTGCCTATCCAGAAAGTCGCCAAGTACAAGACGATTCCGATTAATCCACCAACGAAGGTTCCGTTGAGGCGAATAAACTGGAGATCATGGCCTGCCTTATCATGGACGAATTGTACAAGCTGTTCTTCCGAGAAGGCGTTGAGGCCATCGCGTACCAGCTTGCCGATGCTGCTATGCTGTCGCTCAATCCATACGAGAACATTCTTCTTAATTAAAGCGTCCAGCCGGTCAATGGCAGCCTCGTTCGAATCGAGCTTACCGATCATGGAGTGAATGCTCTGCTGCAGCCATGGAAACAAAGCGGAACCATCCGGTTGTTCGGCGGCCCTCTGACGATACGCCTGAATCCAATCTTCCAAATAGGCTCCCAAATCAAGCTGTTCTCTCAATAAGGCGAGAAGGGTAAGCTTCCCTTCTTCCACACGGGCGCGAAGTGCTTCATCGTCCCGAAGACGCTGGACAAAGGAGGCAGCCTGTTCCTTCAGCTTCTGGTGATTAGGATGCTCTGGAGATAGCAGCTCGAGAAGCAGGAGAGAAAGCTTCTCCTGCACCATCTTGCTCAGGTTATCCCCGCTGATTCCGGCTACCGAATTTACAAATTTGCGGTTTGTGCGGCCGTTCTCATACGTTTCAATGGCAGAGTTAATGATCCGCTCCGCCAGTTCGCGAAATTCTTCAGTTTTGACGAGACGTATGAGCTCATGCACGAAGAACTCGATCAGTTTATCGTCATATCCGTTACGAATCGTCCATTCCCCGATATCGGCGAGCAAATCGGAGATTTGCAGCTCACCGGCTTGATCGAGCAGAAAGTTCTGCACGCTGTCCGCCAATTCCCGAACATCGACCGTATGAAGCACATCGGACGCGAAGCGCTGAACCAGCCGCTCCATATCCTGCTCGCCGCCTCGCTCCTTGAGGTAGGTCATGAGCAGGGAGGCGACATGGTAGTTGCCGAGCTTGCGTTGAATATTCGGAATGGACAGCAGCTCATGCTGTACCATCGAGACGATTTCATTCACAAGACGTTCGCGGTTTCTTGGAATAATCCGCGTTCCCATGAAGCGCGGCCAAGGTATGCGCAGCGGGTGGCGGAATAGCGCGCTAACCGCAAACGTATCTGCAATGCCGCCGATAGTTGCGGCGCTCAAGCCGGAGAAGAATAACCCTCCGATAAATGATTGCTGGAAGGGATAAACAGCCAATGTTCCCAGGAAGGACACCACGAGCGAGGCGTCCGCAAAGTTTTTCACGTTTTCTTTTTTCATCGGATTACCCCTTGTTAGTTCTATTTCTATATTCTGCTTTATTGTATGTAATTAAACAAGCCGACGCCTGTCGGTAACAGGGGCGTCAGCTTGTAAAGTGATTCCTATGAAGGACTGCATGCTTCCATTCACCATCAGCCTTCGAGGGGCTTGCCTCTGCCCATTAGCTGCTCCATATGGCGGTGACGGACGATTTCCTGCAGAATCTCTTGCTCAATGACGGCGTTGTACTGCCTAATCATCCCCTGCAGCAGGAATAAATCTACGATGACCCAGATGAACAGGGCAATAGCCGGAAGAACGAATAAGAGCATGGATATAATCGTCAGCACATCGGATTCCAGCGCAGAGGAGACGGCAGAGAACACATAGAAGAAAGTAGCGACAATGAAGAGAATAAGCTGAATAGCGCCGGAGCCCTTCTTCTTCAAATAAAACCGGTGGAGGCCAAGATGACCGCCAAGAAGCATGAAATAGGCGATTGCGGTAGATTTCTCAGCCGATCTCATCTCGGATGATAACACCATTAGCTCGTTCAATGATAAGTCTTGCTTATTGAGCATATGTGATGCTCCTATCGATTCATCGCGTTATGAAAATGTTTCTGCGACATAATTTCGTTCATGACCTGTGCTTCAACGTTGCGGTTATGCTCTTTAACCCATGTATGAAGGAGGAAAGCGTCGACAAGCAACCAGATGCCGGTCACGATCATGCCGATGACGGTGATCGACAGAATCAATTGAGCGACGGCTGAGCCCGTCTTCTTCATGTAGAAACGGTGTCCGCCGAAAAGTCCGAGGAAGTACCAGAGAATATAGGCCACAACCATGTTCTTGCCGTTGTTCTTTACTTCTTGCTCGAGGATGAGAAGCTCTCGAGCGTCAAGCTGACTCTTCATTGCGATATTGTAGCTCATAGTAGGGGAACAGTCTCCTTTGTGCCATGAAATGTCCACATTTGCGTTTCTAGTATAATGGAACCAAACCGTTTCGACAACACTTATTTCCATAAGCTTGGGCCATTAGGAGGAGTCGTTCAACCAAAGAATGCGGTTCATTCGACATTATTCAGCGTTGACAGAGGGTACTGATCATGAGAAAATGTACGCGTGTACATTACAACGATTAACGAATGTTTTTCATGCTTCTATAATGGATGATTTGGAGGAAGGACTTATTCGCAGAAAAGCAGTCGCTCAGCTCGCGGGAGTTTCAGAAGCAACCGTATCACGTGTTTTGAACGGTGTCGGACCGGTAAAGGAAGAGACGCGCAAAAGGGTTATGGAGGCAGCAAAGCAGCTGAACTATGTACCCAGTGCGCTTGCTCAACAATTTGCCCGGCAGAAGAGCGGAAACCTGGGCGTTATTCTGCCTCTGCTCCCGAAGGTGAATGTGTTCTCCACGTACTACTTCTCCGAGATTCTGAGTGGAATCGGCCATACGGCCAAACAGAGCGGTTACGACCTGCTCATGCTGTTCCGGGAACCGGGCGAACCGCGGGAATATGCCCACTTGTTTCGCACGCAGAAGATCGACGCTTGCATTATCCTCGGCGCGCAGAATATCCCTTCTGACTATGATGCGCTAAAGGAGCTTCAGAGAGAAGGCCATCCATTCTGTCTCATTAATCAGCAGTACGAAGGAGCGCCCTTCAACACCGTTGACGCTGATCACCGGATGGGTAGCTACGACGCAACCGTTCACTTAATGAAGCAGGGCTGTCAACGCATATGGTTTTTGAACGGTCCATCAGCATTCTCTAATAGTCTGGATCGGCTCGAAGGCTACTGCCAAGCGCTTGAGACGGCAGGCGAGCCTTTTGACCCAAACCGGGTATTAGTTGGCAATTACAGCAGAAAGAGCGGTTACGAGAGTGCGGATATTATGGCGGAGCTCATTCGAACGGGTCAAGCGGATGCGGTTATCGCGGCCAATGACCGGATGGCCATAGGTCTGCTGCAAGGGTTGAAGGAGAGAGGACTCATAGCGGGTGAAGATTATGCGCTTGTTGGATGCGACGATTCCGACGGGGCACGTCTGACCGATCCCCCGCTCACGTCTATCGCTGTGCCGTTCTATGAGGCGGGCTGCGAGGCGACCTCGCGGATGTTAGAGGCACTGACGGAGCCTGTACTGACTGCTCCGTTCACCGCCAAGCTGCCCGTTCGCCTTGTGGTACGAGCATCCTCTCAGGTGTGAGTTGTTATAGGTTAGGTGCAGTGGCAGCAGAAACAGAAGCTTTACCTATCTGATCGTAAAAGGTGGAATCGGCAATGGACAATGTACGAATCGGCATGGTCGGTTATAAATTCATGGGAAAGGCGCACAGCAATGCATACCGTGCGCTGCCTATGTTCTTCCCGCAAGTGAAGAGACCCGAGATGAAGGCGATCTGCGGGCGTGATCCTCAGGGTGTTGAGCAAGCGCGTGCACAATTCGGATGGGAGAGCGCGGAGACGGATTGGCGGAATCTCATCGAACGTGATGATATCGACCTCATCGACATCAACGCTCCAAGCGATGCGCATAAGGAAATTGCGCTGGCCGCCGCGGCAGCCGGCAAGCATATTTTCTGCGAGAAGCCGCTGGCCCTCTCTTATGCGGATTCCGTCGAGATGCTCCAAGCCGCCGAGAAGGCCGGAGTGAAGCATATGGTCGGCTTTAATTACCGGTTTGCGCCTGCGGTGCATCTGGCAAAGAAGCTTGTTTCTGAAGGACGAATCGGCACGATTAATCATTTTCGCGGCTTATTCCTGCAGGATTGGATTGTCGACCCGAGCTTTCCGCTCGTATGGCGGCTGCAGAAGGAAATCGCCGGCTCCGGCGCGCATGGCGATATCGGGGCACATGTGATTGACATGGCCCGCTTCCTGGTTGGCGAGTTCGATGAAGTTATTGGAATGAGTGAAACGTTCGTCAAGGATCGTCCGCTCCCTTCCTCAATGACGGGATTGAGTGCCAAAGGGGACATGAATGCCCCTCGTGGTCCAGTAACGGTGGATGATGCGACGCTGTTCCTGGCGCGTTTCAAGAGCGGCGCCCTTGGGAGCATCGAAGCTACGCGCTTCGCGCCGGGACATCGCTGTACGAACTCATTCGAAATCAATGGGAGCAAGGGCAGCATCAAGTTCGACTTCGAGCGCGTGAATGAGCTTGAGGTGTACTTTACCGATGACGCGGATGACGTACAAGGCTTCCGCCGCGTGCTCACAACGGACCCGTCGCATGCTTATATGGATGCCTGGTGGCCGCCAGGCCATACGATTGGCTACGAGCATACGTTTACGCATGAGGTGCACGAGCTTATGCTGGCTATCGCCGAGGACAGGCAGCCGGTACCGAATTTTGCCGATGGGGTTCAGTGTCAGGCTGTTCTCGAGGCTGTGGAGATGTCCATTCAAGAACGCCGCTGGGTTTCCCTCAGTGAGCTTCGTTAAACATTAATCTGAGAAGGGCGATGCTAAAGAATGAAACAAGCACTGATTGTTTGGGGTGGATGGGACGGCCATCAGCCGGAGGAAGTGGCGGCGGTTTTTGAGAAAACGCTGCGCAAGGAAAATTTCGACGTAACGGTCTCCAGTACACTGGCGACCTATAGCGACAAGGAGCTCATGGCACAGCTCGATCTGATCGTGCCGGTATGGACGATGGGCACGATTGAGCAGGATCAGCTTCGTACTCTGCTCGATACGGTGAAAGCCGGCTGCGGAATTGCGGGCTGCCATGGCGGGATGGGGGATTCCTTCCGCAACGATGTCGACTATCAATTCATGGTTGGGGGGCAATGGGTCGCGCATCCGGGCAATGACGGGGTCCGTTATGACGTGAATATGACCGATGCCGAGGATCCGTTGACAAAGGGGATCGGCGATTTCGAAGTCCGCTCGGAGCAATATTACATGCATGTCGATCCCGCGATTCAAGTACATGCCACCACCATCTTCGGTAACGTGAAAATGCCGGTCGTCTGGACCAAGACATGGGGACAAGGCCGCGTGTATTACAATTCGCTTGGGCATCAGGCGAATATTGTGGAGATGCCGCAAACCCTCGAATTAATGCGACGCGGATTCTTATGGGCGGCAAGAGGATAACTCGAAGCCTGTCAGTGATGTGCAGTCAATCAATAAGCAGCAGTCACGTATTCGTTCAAATCTTGCAGGAAGACGGAGGGACATTATCCCATGAAGCCTATTAAAACCGGTATTATTGGCTGTGGTAATATTAGCCGCATTTATTTTACGAACTTACAGAAATATCCGGAAATCGATCTTGTAGCCGCGGCGGATTTGGATATTGAACGTGCGCAGCAGCGTGCTGAGGAGTTTGGTATCCCCAAAGCCTACACGGTTGAGCAACTGCTGGCCGATCCGGAAATTGAGATTGTCGTTAATCTGACTTTTCCGAAGGCGCATGCTTCCGTTTGCTTGCAAGCGCTTGAAGCAGGAAAGCATGTATACGTTGAGAAGCCGATCGTGGTCACCCGTGAGGAAGGGCAGCAGGTCTTAAAGCTGGCAGCTGAGAAGGGGCTTCGCGTCGCGAGCGCACCGGAAACCTTTCTCGGAGGCGGTATTCAAACCTGCCGTAAGCTGATCGACGAGGGAGCCATTGGCCAGCCGGTGTCGGTAACGGGCTTTATGCTTTGCGGCGGCCATGAGAGCTGGCATCCGGATCCGGAGTTTTATTATGAAATCGGCGGCGGCCCGATGTTCGATATGGGTCCCTACTATTTAACGGCTTTCGTGACACTGCTGGGACCGATCCGCAGGGTAACGGGATCGGCAGTCGTCACTTATCCGGAGCGGACGATTACGAGTGAGAAGAAGCGCGGCAAGACGATCACGGTCGAGACACCGACGCATATTGCAGGTGTATTGGATTTCCATAGCGGCGCTGTAGGAACGCTTCTCACAAGCTTTGATACGATGGCAGGGACCTCCCTGCCGAATATCGAGATTCATGGCAGCGCAGGGACCTTGCTTGTTCCGGATCCCAACGGCTTCGGCGGCGTAGTTAAGCTCCGCCGTCATGGCGGGGATTGGGAGGAGATTCCGCTTACTCATGGTTATACCGACAACAATCGTGGAATCGGGGTAGCCGATATGGCGCGCGCCATTGCCGAAGGCGGACAGCACCGCGCCAACGGAGAGATGGCGTATCATGTGCTGGAAGCGATGCACGGCTTCCACGACGCCTCACGGGACGGTAAGCATTACGTCATGGCAAGCACATGCGAGCGGCCTGAACCGATGCCGGCATTGGAATCGGAGCATCAATAATACACGTTTTGTCCATAAGAATGAAAGTATCGGAATAAACAGCTTGCCCAGGAGGGTAAGCTGTTTTTGTTATGGATTTCGTTTACAATAAAGAGAAAGACTAGAATACGGGTGGGACATGGCAATGAAGCAAGTTATCCGAGGGGGATCTATCGTTCTGGAGGATCGTGTGGTTCAGGGGGATCTGCATCTTGAGAATGGCATCATTAGCAGGATCGTTACTGATCGTGCTGCAGATGGGGTGGAGCTGGAGGGAGCGGATATAGAGGACGCAAGAGGGTGTTACGTGCTGCCCGGCCTGATCGATTTGCACTGCGATGCTATTGAGAAGGAGGTTCAGCCGCGGCCGAATACATTATTCCCGCTATCAATGGCATTTCTGGAATTTGAACGCAAGCTGCCGCATCATGGCATCACCTCCATGTATCATTCGCTATCGCTTGGCGTCGGTCTAAGCTTGCGCGGCACGCATCTGTTAACCGAGCTGGTTGAGCTTATTCACGCGTATCGGGACAAACGCGCGGTCGTTCGCAACGGCATTCACCTGCGCTATGAGGTTACGCACTTGGACGCCTTACCGCTTGTAGAACGCTACGTACGGGAAGGGCTCATTGACTATTTATCGTTCATGGATCATTCACCTGGACAAGGGCAGTATCGCAAATCCGGTTCCTTCGAGCGATATGTGATGAAGAATCAAGGGATTGATATCCAGGCGGTACGGACAATCGTTACCGAGCTTGGTGAGCGAAGACAACTCGTCGATTGGGAGAGGCTCGAGAAGCTCGGCCATATGGCTGCGGCTCTTGGCATCGCAGTAGCTTCACACGACGACGATACACCCGAAAGAGCGGAGCGTTCCAGACGTCTTGGCTGTACGGTATCGGAATTTCCGATCACGCTCGAGACAGCCAGATATGCGGCAAGGCGGGGCATGTATGTATGCGTGGGAGCGCCCAATGTCGTGCGCGGCATCTCCCACGATTCCAATTTGCGGGCAGCCGATGCGATTGCTGCTGGCGCCGCCAATATTCTCTGTTCGGACTACCATCCGTCCTCACTGCTGACGTCTTTGTTCAAGCTAGTGGACGATCGGATTCTGTCACTGCCTGAAGCGGTGCGAATGGCTACACTCTATCCGGCAGCGGTACTCGGGATTGAAGGGCGATTGGGTACTATCGCCGAAGGGAAAGCGGCAGACCTTATTATTGTGGATCGCTATGAGAAACATCCATGGGTAACGCATGCTTTTGTTGGCGGAATGTTGGTATATGCTGGCGGAGTGCGTTAGCTTGGACTTGGCGGGGCGGATTCGCCGCCTTGCAGATGACTGTGCAGAGCATTCACCATTTTGTTCTGATCCGGTCCTGAGCTGTGCTGCCAGATGATCTCAAACAACACGCCAAGCCCAGGCAGAGTACGTTCATCATTGCCGATGGAATCTTCAATGACCTCCGTGAGCTCAATGCCGGATTTATTCTGTACGCGCTGAATGATTGCCTGCCGCAAATCGAGATTGTTCAACTAAAATCCCTCCATCACACGTTTTTCGCGTTTAATATGTCCCCGCTGTCCGTCATTCATCCCGTATAGCGGGAGCGAAAGTGCATGCGGAAATTATGGTATAATAACAAAGTTGCGAATAACCAAGAAAGGATGTGCGCCCCATGAGGAAAATGCAGTATGTAGTCATCGGAATGGGACGTTTCGGCTCGAGCGTGGCCACAGCTTTATCCAACCTTGGCTTCGAGGTGCTGGCGATCGATTCGGACGAGCAGAAGATTCAAGAGATCGCCAATATCGTCACACATGCGGTATCGGCCGATACCACGGACGAGGAAGCGCTTCGCGCGCTTGGGGTGCGGAATTTCGATGTCGTCGTTGTCGCGATCGGAGCGGATATTCAAGCAAGTATCCTCACGACGCTCATATTGAAGGAGCTCGGCGTACCGAGGCTGATTGTCAAAGCGCAGAATGAGCTTCATGGCAAGGTGCTAAGCAAGATCGGAGCGGATAAAGTTGTCTTCCCCGAACGTGATATGGGACTGCGTGTCGCGCATCATTTGATCTCACCCAACATACTCGATTATATCGAGCTTTCAGACGATTACAGCATTCTGGAAATTAAAGCGCCTGCCCAAGTAGTCGGCAAAAACTTGAAGCAGCTCGATATTCGTGCGCGATTCAAATGCAATGTCCTGGCCATCAAAACAGGTGATAAAATGAATATCTCCCCGTATGCGGAGGATATCATCCATGAGAATGATACCCTCGTTATTGTTGGCAAAAACGAGGATTTGTCTAATTTAGAAATAACTTATGCGGAAGGCTGAACATATATCGTGCGTAATCATCGTATCCTAACCTTAACCTCCGTCCAGAATGAGAAAGTAAAGGCGTTTGCTTCTCTATTGGAGAAGAAGCATCGCGACCGCAGCGGTAAATTCCTGATTGAGGGGGTTCATTTGGTGCAGGAAGCGCTTCTTGCGGGTGCGGCCGTGGAGACGGTCGTATTCGATGCTGAGCGCGGCATACCGAATGAACTGGAGGATCTGCTTGCGGAGTCAAGCTGCGAGCTGGTGGAAGCATCGCCCTCGGTTATGGCTAAATGCACAGCTACGGACACGCCTCCGCCTGTGTTCGGCATCGTAGCCAAGCCGGATGTAGACAGGCAGACTTTGTACGGGGAGGATTCATTGGTCGTTGTCTTGGACGGGGTTCGCGATCCGGGCAACGTCGGCACGATTATCAGGAGCGCGGATGCCGTCGGTGCGGATGCGGTCATTCTTGGCAGGGGCTGCGTGGATCTGTACAACCCGAAGACGGTACGCTCGACCATGGGCTCCTTGTTCCATCTGCCCATTATGGAAGGCGATCTGGCCGAGCTGCTGCCAGAAGCGAAGCAGCATGGCATTCGGCTGATCGGGACAAGCCTGCAGGCATCGGATACCTGTTACAGCTATGATTGGCGCGGGGCAGCCTGGCTGCTGCTCGGCAATGAGTCAAGCGGCTTGTCAGATCAGACGCTCGTGCAAGTTGATGACAGCATAATCATCCCGATGCACGGGCGCTCGGAATCGCTCAACGTCGCCATGGCGGCAACGGTAGTGCTGTATGAAGCGCTTCGCCAGCGGCGTTATCTATCTTGAGCGCCGTCTGCCACGTAACCATCAAAAACTCGTCCTAACACCATTACTTATAGCAAGTTTAACAAGCTGGCCTTCTAACGGGTAGGTCATGTCGGCAGATTCATACTTATGCAGCAATACCCGATTATCAACAAAAAGCGGCGATGCAGGAGCAACTCCCTCATCGCCGCTTTTTCGTATAAATAACCGGGCCGCTACTCTGATATTTCCAGCAAAGTCGAACTTGGCGTGTTCGTTTTCTTGGTTTGGCGCTTCTCAATCCATTCCCCGACCCAAACAAATAGGTTGGTTACCATAAATGAAAAAAGAACAAAGGTATAGAGCCCGGCTCCAATCGCAATTCCTATGCCGCCTGCATAAAAAATCATAGCGGCAGACGTTAAGCCGATCACTCTCGCCCCATCCTTCAAAATAACTCCTGCGCCTATGAAGCCTAGTCCAGTAACAATCTGAGCGGCTAAACGCATGGGATCCATCATCGTGTGCTCTCTTACACCGGCGTACAGAAGGACACTTTGAATCGAGACGATCGTGATGAGCGTAGATGCCGTAGCGACATACATGTAGGTTTTTACTCCTGCCGGTTTATGCTTATGCGTGCGGTTTAGTCCTATGAAAAACCCAAGCAAAGCGCTTATAAATATACGCAGCAGCCATTCAAAATCCTGAAAGGTTGAGCTCAGCCAGTTATCAATAATATTCATCGCTATGTGATCTGGATTTGTATCTTCAGCTGGCTGGAGTCAGCGCCCTCTGCCAGCAGCGCAGGTACCTCATCCAGTGAAAGTACGCTCGTAATCAAGTGTTCCAACTGGACCCGACGCTCCTTCACCCAATTCAATGCCGGATAGAAGGTATGGTTGATGGCCATGGAGCCGATTAAGGTCCAATCCTTCTGATAAAGATCGAACGGGCTCAAGGAGATTTTGCTGTCTTGTGCAGTTACGCCGAATTGCAAGTATTTCCCTGTAGGTCCGAGATAACGGAGGGCCTGTTCAATGACGGCAGGGATGCCTGTGGCGTCAACGACAACATCGAAGCCGCGGGGATAGTGCTCGGCGCCCAATTGCTGTTCAATTTCATGGCTCAGGACAGTCTTGGTCGCACCCCATTGCTTCGCAAGCTGGAGCTTGTCAGGGGCTAGATCGACAACGACAAGCTCGGATGCTCCAGCATGCGCGAGCGATTGGATGAGCTGCTGTCCCATTGCGCCTGCACCAAATATGAGCGTACGGTCGCCTACATTTAATTTCAGCCGGTTCATCGCATAAACGACACACGCCATAGGCTCAATAAATGCGCCTACGCCATAGCTCATGGAATCAGGAATGCGAAATACATTGCTTGCGGGAACAACGACATATTCAGCCATTGCGCCATTTTGCGTAACGCCAGTTGCCTGCCATTGATCACAATGATTACCGCGATTCGTTAAACAGTACTCACATTTCCCGCAAAAGATATTTGGCTCCGCGGTTACGCGGTCTCCCGCTGCATGGCCCTCAACTCCTTCGCCAATTTCATGAATGCTGCCTGAAAACTCATGTCCGGGAATAATCGGGTAGCTGGATAGATACTCTCCCTTAAAGATGTGAACGTCGGTACCGCAGATGCCTGCCCGTTCAACCTTTATCGTAACTTCTCCCTTGCCGGGCGCGGGATATGGAACCTCCTTGATGGAAGCTTGAAAAGGGGCGTCTATCACTAAGGCTTTCATATGTTTCAATGCTTTCAACCTCCTCATTAAGATATTGTAAATTAACTGTACAACAGGCAAGGAGCTCAAAGTAAGCATTTTAGACTAACCTATTTATCCTGTTGAACCTTATAAGAAGTAGAAATGCGAGATAAACGTACAGTGACGCCGTACTTTTGAATGATTTGAATGGATAGAATGTCTGAAACCTCTTGCCCTATACTAGGAATGAAGATGAAAACAGAGGATGGGAGGAAGGAAGATGAAGCTAGGCGCCATTGAAGGCGGCGGCACGAAGTTTATTTGCGGTATTGGAAGCGCTGACGGCCATCTGCTGGATTCCATTTCGATTCCGACAACGACACCCGAGCAAACGTTAGGACATGTCATGCAGTATTTTGCTCAATTTGACGTTCAATCAATTGGCTTCGGCAGCTTCGGACCCGTTGGGACAGATCCCAACAAATCCAATTATGGCCAAATGTTGAATACACCTAAGCCTCATTGGGCCGGGTTTCCTATGTTATCCTATCTCAAGACGCAATTGCAAATGCCGATTGTGGTCGATACAGATGTGAATATGGCGGCTCTGGGCGAGGCTACCTGGGGAGCTGCGGTTGGCCTCGATAGCTGTTTATATATGACAGTCGGGACGGGCATTGGAGCAGGCGCGATCATGAAGGGCAGAATTGTACACGGCTTCGCCCATACGGAGATGGGACATTTGCTGATTCGCAAGCATCGGGAGGACACCTTCAATGGCAATTGCCCCTTTCACACCGATTGCCTGGAAGGCTTGGCGGCCGGTCCTGCGATCGAAGCGAGAAGCGGGAGAAAGGGCGCGCTGCTGGATCGGGAAGATCAGCTGTGGGAATTGGAGGCTTACTATTTGGCTCAGGCTCTCGTTAACATCGCTCTAGTCTTAATGCCGAAAAAAGTCATTATGGGCGGCGGCGTTATGAATCAGACGCAATTATTCCCTTACATTCGCGAGCAGGTGAAGCATCTGATGCAAGATTATTTGGAGCTCCCGGAGGACTGGATCGTTCCTCCCGGACTGGGGAAGTTCTCAGCTTTGAAGGGTGCTCTAGTGCAGGCAAGAATGAACGTATAACGAATAATAGAAGGAGAAGGTGAGAATCGATATGCCCATGATGAAAGCGGCCGTCCTAGAAAGCCCAGGTCATATGAAGGTGAAGGAGGTGCCGGTTCCTTCGCTGAAGCCGGACGAAGCATTAGTGAAAGTGATGTGTATCGGCATTTGCGGTTCAGATGTCCATTATTACGAGCATGGAAAAATTGGGCGTTATGAGGTGAAGGAGCCCCTTATTCTTGGTCATGAGCTTGCCGGTGTTGTAGCTGAGGTCGGCGAAGCGGTAAAGCATCTTCGTGTTGGAGACCGTGTAGCCGTTGAGCCTGGGGTAGCATGCGGACGCTGCGAATACTGCAAAGGCGGGCGTTATAACCTTTGCCCGGATGTTGTGTTTATGGCTACGCCTCCCATTAATGGCGCATGGGCGGAATATGCGGCCATCCGGTCGGATTTTCTGTTTCCGATACCGGATGAAATGAGCTTTGAGGAAGGAGCTCTCCTGGAGCCCTTATCCGTTGGCTTCCATGCGATGCATCGTGCCGGAGTTCAGCCGCATGATCGCGTGCTTGTTACCGGGCTGGGCCCGATTGGTCAGATGGCGGTAGTCGCCGCTCGTTTATTCGGTGTGACTGAGGTGTATGGCAGCGATGTTGTCGAATATCGGAGAGATCTTGCGAAATCAATGGGAATTACAGATGTGTGCGACCCCATGACAGCGTCTCTTCAACACCAAGTCAGCGCTTGGACAGAAGGCAAGGGGGTCGATGTCCTGATTGAGACATCAGGCAACGCCGGCGTCATTACCGCTTCGACCGCTCATATCAAGAGAGGCGGCAAAATCGTGTTCATCGGGCTGCCTGCCGCCGCCAGCGTCGGAATGAATGTGAATGAAATCATTGATGGAGAGCTTGATGTTCTTGGCGTTTTCCGGTATGCCAATACGTATCCTGCTGCGATACGGGCGCTGCGGTCATCTAAGGTGCGAATCGAAGATACGATCACCCATAAATATAAGCTGGACGATATTCAAGAGGCGCTGGATGTCTCGATTCATCACAAAAACAGCAGCATGAAGATCATGATTTACCCAAACTAATGATCCGGAAATGAGGAGAAAGCATTGATTAAAGGCGTTATTTTCGATTTTGATGGATTGATTATTGATACCGAAAGCGCTTGGTTTGAAGCGATTGGAGAGATTTATAATGAGCATGGCGCATATCTTCCATTAGAGACGTGGACGAAATGCGTAGGGACCAGTCATGATGCATTTGATCCGTATTTGCACCTGGCAGAGATCGCAGACCGACCGGTCAATATAGAGGAGATTAAGAAGACTGCCTTAGTCAAGCATGATTATCTCATGCAGCGGCGTGTGTTAAGGCCTGGTGTGTTGGACTATTTAAACGAAGCACAGCAATTGGGCCTCCGAATCGGCATTGCCTCCAGCTCGCATCTTGCCTGGGTGCAGCGATTCGTAGATTTGTTCGATATTGCAGGCTATTTCTCTTGTATCCGAACAGCAGACTTTGTGCAGAAGGTAAAGCCGGATCCGGAGCTCTATCTGCAAGCGCTGGCTGCGCTGGAATTGAAGCCGGAGGAGGCGGTCTGCTTCGAAGACTCTCCGAATGGAGCCAAAGCCGCGCATGCAGCAGGCTTGAATGTCGTTATTGTACCCAATGCCATTACGGAAGGATTAACATTCGGTCCGCATAAGCTGCGCATGAATTCGATGGAGGAACGGTCTCTGGCTGAGGTAATCGCGTTTGTAACTTCGAAATAATAGAAAATAAAGGATGTGCCGCATGCTTAACTGATGCGGCACATCCTTTTATATAGGGACCCGTGTATTTAAGCTTGATTATCGAGCGCAGTTGAGCTAAGCAGCTTGTTATGAAGATTCTCAACCTCTCGGCGGATGCGAATCCCTTGCTCCCAAGAGTCAATGCGCGAGAGGGTCTGCTGCAGCTGCTGCACGGCTTCCGTAATTTTCCCCTTGCTGCAGAGCAGCTGCGCTTTCGCAAACTGGTAGTAGATCAATTCGATTTGATTCGCGTTATGCTCGTAATACAGCAATTGATTGAACGCGTTCTCGGCTTTCTCGAATTGCCGGCAGTTTAAATAGGCAACGCCAAGGAAATAGAAGGATTCGATCGACATTTCTCCGCCATAAATGGCACTGACCCGATGTGCTTCCTCCAATACTTCGCTCGCCAGCTCATACTTCTCTTCAAGCATCGCAATATTACCTTGAATTAATAAGGTTCGATGGAAGATGACCGGCGATGCTTCGATCGACAAGGTCTGCCGAATATATTCGCTCGCATGGCCGATATCGTTCTTGGCTACATAATAGCGGGCTATGGATTGATAGGCAAGAGAAAGCAAATCATGGTATTCCGTCTTCTGGGATGGAACCACATCATGCTGCTTTTCTTCCAGAATTGCCAGACTCCTATGAATTTGCTGAAGTCCAAGCTCCATGTCGCCGAGCTCAAAGCAAGCCCAACCGATCGTATCAATTCGAAATAATGTTTCGAGAAGCCATTGCTGTTCCTCGCTTGCTGCAGCCGCCGCCTTCAATCCATACTCAATGCGAAGCGGGAGGCTGACTCGACTGAGAAAGTGTGATAGACGAAGCATCAATTCGATCAAGACGGCCGGATGCTTCCGCTCTACGGTCCATTGAAGCAGCTTGAATAAATTGGGCCACTCTTTCTTAACAAGCGTGAGATCGGCGCCAGGCAGGCATTTCCAATAAGGATGAGTCAGTTCTTCATGCTGCAGCTGCCGGTCTACGAACGCAATATAATAGCTTCCCCACCGGTTCTCTGCCTCTATTCGAAACGGTTGATTCTCCTGAAGCTTCTGCTCTCCATACGCGATAACAGTCTGATGCGCGCGATAATAGAGCCCGCTCTCGAATCGCTCCGTTGCGATTAGCGTGTAGGCTCTCATCTGATCGATGGCAAGGTGGAATCTGCGGCGGTCTAAGCCGGCTGCTGCCGCCAAACTATATTCATCAGGCGGAGTATGAAAGAAGCTGAGAACCATCCATACCTTCTGTACATCCTCCAGGCAGCGATTCCACGTATGACCGAACAAGTAATCAAATATAGAGGTAAGCGAATAGCTGGCCGATCGAATCTCCTCAATTAAGATCTCTAGAGGCACCGCATCGTCAGCGATATAAGCGATGCTCAAGGCCAGCGCTTTCGGATTTCCCGCCGTAACCTCCACCAGTTCCATTAATGTGTCCTGATCGCTTCCAAGGACGCCTGCAAGATGTTTTTTCTTGGATTCATCATGTGTCGTGGACAGATGGTACTGCGTTTCCTGCGCGAGATAATGCAGGGCGTCCTCCTTATCCAGGCCATCCACTTGAATGACGAAGAGATCGCGCGAGCTTTGCTGGTAGAGCTGCTGCTCATGCTCACGGGAGGTTAGAATGACTTTCACCTTTTGCGGCAAATTGGACAAGAAGGACAGGATGTCGAGATTGCTTGCATCGATATTATCGACAATGATTAAGATTTGTCCGTTTAACGATGAGGTTGCCAGCGCATTTCTCACGATGAACTGCTTTTCATTGATTGCGTGCCCCAGCAGCTCCACACGGCCCAGCTGATAGGCGATCGTATCTAAAAAGTAATTAAAGCTCATCCCTTTTAAATCAGCGCTAACCCATATGATGCTGGCAAAGCGGGGCCAATACGATCCGATTCTGGCAGCTTCTCCTCTAGCCTCTCCAAGACATGCATAAGCGGATTCCAGAATAAGCGTGCTTTTTCCCATACCGCCCCAGCCTGTTATCAGACACATCGGAGACGCTGAATGCATCCATTTGTTTAGAAGCTCAAGCTTCATTCTTCTCCCTACAAAAATATTCGCCCATCGGGTAGGCAAATTATGCGCTGCATGATGTAGGAGCAGATTGATTCCTATATTCGAAGCTGAAGGCTCGGAATCGGCCGCAGGAAGCGTTTCTTGGTCGAACATCCGATTGACGAGCCATTCGATATCGCTTTCATCCGGCGAGCCGAAGGTTTGATTATCCAACTGCAGCTTTGCTTTCGTCATGCAGGCTTTAATCCAAGGGGGCGAAGGCGGATCCAGCACCGGGATGGAGGTCGTTTTTAGAATGTCTATAAACCAAGAGACCTGCATATCGCTATGCTTCAGAATGAGCCAGAGAATCGCGAACAGCTTGCCGTCTTCGATCCTGCTTGGCACATATTTATGGCCCATTTGCCCAATCCAGCTCTTAAGTGTATTCGGTGATATGCCTAATTGATTGGCGATTTTATCTATATAGGATTCAGAGAAATGCTGTCCGCTGGATTGCAGCTCTCTCTTTTTTCTCTTTGTTTTGTAATCGGGGTGTGACTTTAATGAAGCTACTCCTGAATAGAGCAGCTCAGCGAATAAGCTTTGGTTTTCCAGTTCTGCCATTCAGAATCCCCTCCAAACCATCTAATGGTTTCATCATAGCGAACCGCGGCTGGCTTTGTACAGACAGTGCCAGATAAATTATACATCCATGCTGTACATTTAAACAGTCGCACAAGATAGAAGTAACAGCGCCGTTAGTCGTAAGATGTGAGAGTAAGAGCAGGGTGCATATTACATTCAGGAAATACATGTAAAGGAATCGCGTTACGAATTAGGAAATAGTGATGTTTGCTTGTTTTTTATTGAATTTTAATTATTATTTATACGCGTGGTTATTTATTATTGCTTGGTTATTATGCGCAGAGCAATGAAACATTACGATGCATTATGATAGCGCTTTCCATTAAAAAGGAAATCTATTGAATGACTGGTAATCATCGCGATTCGTAAAAGGAGGCATTATTCTTGGCATCAATCGAATTTAAGAAGGTAACGAAATCATTCGGGGACAGTACGGTGATCGAGGATTTGGATTTAATGATTGAAGACGGCAAGTTCACCGTGCTGGTCGGGCCGTCCGGATGCGGCAAGACGACGCTGCTGCGGATGATTGCCGGGCTGGATCCGCAGACCTCGGGAGCCGTTCTCATTGACGGCAAGGATGTGAGCCATACCGCTCCAGGACAGCGCGGCGTCGCGCTGGTGTTTCAGAACTATGCGATCTACCCGACGATGTCGGTGCGCGAGAATATCGAATTCGGGCTCAAGAACAATAAGGTCAGCAAGGAAGAGCGCAAGGAGCTCGTGGAGAGCATCAGCGCAACAGTCGGACTGAGCGACTATCTGGATCGCAAGCCGTCCACCCTCTCAGGCGGACAAAGGCAGCGCGTGGCGCTTGCAAGAGCAATGGTGAAGAAGCCCGCCGTGTTCTTGATGGACGAGCCTCTGTCGAATCTCGATGCCAAACTGCGGGTGCATATGCGGATCGAGCTGATTGAGCTGCACAAAAAGCTGGGCTCTACCTTCGTCTACGTCACGCATGATCAGGTCGAAGCGATGTCGATGGCCGATACCATCGTCCTGATGAACAAAGGGGAAATCCAGCAGGAGGCATCGCCCGATACGATCTACCGTGAGCCTAACAATCTGTTTACCGCGCAGTTTGTCGGGGTACCGCCAATGAATACGGCACCGCTGGGCAAGGACGGCGCCTCCTTCGGCTTCCGGCCCGAATCGGCAGCGCTTACGAGATCGGCCACAGATGCCTGGTTTCAATATAAGGGCGTCATCATGACCCGGGAAATGCTGGGCTCGGAAACGATCTACCACGTGAAAGGCGACCGCTATACCTTCATGATTAAGTGCTATGAAGACCTCTTCGCCGTCGATGAGCCGGTCTATGTCGGAGTGCCGGCAGACAAGCTGTTCTTCTTCGGGGCCGATGAGAAACGGATAGCCAAGAATGCGCCCGGTTATCAGGCGTATTTGGACTGGCTGAGGAGACAAGTCGATGAATAGGAGAAAAATCTGGGAAACACTGCGTCCCTATGTCATGATCCTGCCGGCGATGCTGGCGATTCTATGCTTCGTGATCTATCCGGTGTTCTACCTGCTGAAGCTGAGCTTCTACAAATACAACCTTCTGAACAAGGCGAAGAGCAAGTTTGTGGGCGTCGACAACTACGAGCAGCTGTTTGCCAAGGATGAATTCTACACCGCCTTAACGAACACGGTCTGGTACACAATCGCAACGGTGTCCCTGACGATGCTGATCGCCTTGTTATTGGCGCTATGGATCAACCAGAAGAAGGGGAAGAAGATTAACGCCCTGCTGCAAGCGGGCATCTTTACCCCGCATATTATTTCGATCGTCTCGATCGCCCTGGTCTGGATGCTGCTGATGGATCCGAATCACGGGATTCTGAACTTTCTCTTAAAGTTAGTTGGCTTGCCGCCGTCCAAATGGCTGCAAAGCTCCAGCACGTCGATGATGTCGGTCATTCTGGTATCGATCTGGCATGGCGTCGGCTACTACGCCTTGATTATTCTAGCTGCGCTGAAAAGCGTGCCGCCGACGATTTATGAGGCGGCAGCGCTGGACAATGCGAGCCGGTTTAAAACCTTTTACAAGATTACGCTGCCGATGATCTCACCGCAATTATTTTTCATTTTGATAATTATGACGATTGGTTCCTTTAAGGTTTTCGATACGGTGCGGATTATGACCGGAGGCGGGCCGAACAACTCGACCTCGACCCTGGTGTATCACATCTATGAATACCGCTCCAACAATTTGGGCTATGCCTCTGCAACGGGGATTGTGCTGATGGTGATTATCGCCATATTGACCTTCGTCTACTTCCGTATGCTCTCGAAGAAAATTCATTATCAATAAAAGTGAAGAAAGGAAGGAAACGATGCATTCGAAATGGCGTTTAATCCAATCTGGAACCAGTTATACGCTAAAAGGCGTTGTGCTGCTGATCTTTATATTCCCATTTCTGTGGATGATTATGACGGCGCTGAAGACCTTTCCGGAAACGATGGTATTTCCGCCGAGGCTGCTGCCGGCCATGCCGCAATGGAGCAATTTTGTGACAGCGATGCAGTCCGGCCCCTTTGTTACCTATACCATCAACTCGGTCATTGTTACGGTCAGCATTATCATCCTCCAGATGGTCATCATGATACCGGCCGCCTATGCCTTTGCGAAGTATAAGTTCAAGGGGCAGCCCCTGCTGTTCGCGCTGGTGCTGCTCGCTTTCATGATTCCTGGGCAGGTCACGTTTATCCCGGTTTATTTGATGCTGGCGGACTGGGGGATCATCCACACGCTGCTGCCGCAGATTTTGCCGTTTGCCGCGAATGCCTTCGGGATCTTCCTGCTGCGCCAATACTTTATGCAGGTACCGACGGAAATCATCGAGTCGGCGCGGCTGGACAATGCGAGCGAGTTTAAGATCATGCTGAAAATTATGGTGCCGATGTCGGTGCCGGCCCTTGCGACGATTGGCTTGTTCAGCTTCGTCAGCCACTGGAACGATTATTTCTGGCCGCTGGTCATGACCGATTCGATGAATGTGCGGCCGCTCACGATCGGGATCGCGATGCTGCGGGAGACCGAGGGCATCAGCAATTGGAACATTATTATGGCGGGCAACGTCGTGCTTGTCCTGCCGATCCTGCTGGCGTATCTGTTCAGCTCGAAGCAAATTGTCAAAGCATTCGTTTATTCAGGAATCAAATAATGAATTCCTTGAATGATAAAAAACATGATGGAGGGGTTACGTGTGAAGAAGAGCGTGGTAGGGTCAATGCTAGTCATGGTGATGCTGCTCGGTTTGGTAATGGGCTGCTCAACCAATAATAACCAGCCTGCTAATGACCAGCCCGCAGCGGGTGCAAGTGGCGGTGAAGGGAAAACAGGCAAGACGAAGATTCAGTTCTGGCATTCTATGGGCGGTAATAACGGTGAGTATATCGACAAAATGATTAAGGCCTACAACGAGTCGCAAGACAATGTAGAGGTCGTTGGCACGTTCCAAGGAAGCTACCAGGAAACGCTGACGAAGCTGCAGCAAGCGGTACCGGCGAACACAGCGCCGGACATCTCGATGCTGGAGCGCGCGTTTGTCCCATTGCTTGCAGAAGCAGAGGTGCTTGCGGACTTCTACCCGCTGCTGGAGAGCACGGGGATGAGCGAGGAGGACTTCTTGCCCGGCCTGCTGGAGAATGTGAAATTCAACGGACAGCTGAATGCGCTGCCGTTCAATCGTTCCACACCGCTGCTCCACATTAATAAAACGCTGCTCGATGAGAAGAACTTGAAGGTGCCTGCAACTTGGGATGAGCTGGAGGCCGTAGCGAATGCTCTCGTGGTGAAGGAGAACGGCGAATTCAAGCGTTACGGCTACTCGATGCCGTATGCTAGCTGGTATCCGATCGCGATGATTCAACAGCTGAAGGGTGCGTTCTTTCATGCAGAAGGAACCGGAATGGGCTTTGATGAGGAAGGCGTCCAGACGTTTGAGTTTTTGAAGAAAATGCAGAGTACTGGCGCGCTGTACTACCCGCCGGCCCAAGATAGCGGTAACATCGTCAATTCGATGTTCGCAAGCGGGCAGATCGGGATGATGATGGAATCGACCGGGGTTATCGGCCGCCATGCAGGCGTGGTGGATTTCGACTATGTGACGGCATATTTGCCGATGAAGGATCAGTATTCCTCGCCGACAGGCGGAGCGAATTTAGTGATGTTCGAGAGCTCCAAGAATAAAGAAGCGGCCTGGGATTTCATGAACTGGGTATTCAATGATCCGAAGGGCGGCCAGCAGTTCATCCTCGATTCGGGCTATGTGCCGTTCACGAAGAAAATGGCGGAGTCGGCCGAAATGAAAGCCCAGTGGGAGAAGGTGCCGGCGCGTAAGGTGGCCTACGAGCAATTGGAGCATGCGCTCGATACGAATAACGATGCGGCATTCGCAGCGGTCGACCAAATCTTCCTGAAAGCGACGGAAGCGATCATGTACGACAACGCCGATATCCGTTCAACATTGGATTCGTTCAAGAAGGAAGCAGAGAAATTAATGCAGGAATAGGGCGGCTTCATGCAGAACCAGTCAAGAACAATCGTTTCAATCAAGCCATGAACGGCAAAGGAGCTAACTCGTATGCAGATTAGAGGAATTGCCCATCGCGGGTACCCGGTGAAATACCCGGAGAATACGTTATCATCGTTCCAAGCGGCTGTGGATCTGGGCTACACCTACGTCGAGCTAGATGTGCAGCTAAGCAAGGATGGTGTGCCGGTTGTCATTCATGATTATACGGTCGACCGGATGAGTGATCATCGGGGGAATGTGAAGGATTATACGTTAGCCGAGCTGAAGCGGATGAAGATTCGCGATCATGAGACCATTCCGACGCTGGAAGAAACGATGAAGCTGCTGCGCGGTAAGTTGAATGTGATGGTGGAGCTGAAGCAGGCGGGCGATCTGTATCCGGGACTGGAGCAGAAAGCGCTCGATATTCTGAAGCAAACCGATACCTTCGAGCAATCGATCATCATCAGCTTTGACCATTTCTGCATACAACGGCTAAGAGCCTTGAGCCCGGATGTCAGGTTAGGGATTACAACGAGCAACAGCCTGCCGTATGTGTTCCCGTGGATGAAGGCATACAGATGCGAGCTGCTGGGTGTGCCGATGAAAATGATGACGGAGGAGTATGCAGGCATGATTATCGAGCATGGGATTGAGGTCGGCCCTTGGCCGGTAGATTCGCTGGCCGATATGGAGATCATCGCGAAGAAGTACCCGACGACGCTCATTACGACCAATGAGCTGGAGCGCTGGGCACAGTTTTACCGCACGCATCCGGAATTAAAACGTCCATAGTTTTGTCAGAGGGATGCAGTTATACCTGGAGAATCAAGGGGATGCTCTCTGCAGACGGACATGAAGAGGTCGCGTTATGTTCAGCATAGTATCCATCAAGCCCACGATGCAATTCGTGGGCTTTTTTTGTTTTGACTGTTCAATGGAGTGATTTCTGAGAGAAGTGATTGATAAAGTTGATGGGAGGTAGAGGTTTCTTACAGGTTCAAACCCTTCCAAACCATGATGGCGGCGCCGGTCGCAACGGCATCCTCCTTCAGCTCCCCTTTAGAGAAGACAGGGTGATATTCAGATGCATAATAGGTATTTTTCTGTGCAACCTCGATGGCGGTTTGGTAATAAATATCGTGATTGATTAAAGCGCCGCCGATAATGATTTTCTCGGGATGAAAGACATTGATCAGATTGGCGAGCCCGATCCCGAAATAGGTGGCAGACTGAATGAACAGCTCTCTCGCGAAGGGATCATCTTGCGCCAATGCTTTGACAAGAAGGCCGAAATTGAGATGCTCCGGCGGCACCTGCAAATAGTCCGGAAGATCGGCTCTGCCCCGCTTCAACTGCGAGCGTGCCTGCTTCTCCAAGGCTTGTACGGATGCATAGGCCTCAAGAGCCCCGTAATTGCCGTAATCCTGCAGCCTTGGGCCGTCTGTCTGGATGATCATCTGGCCGATGGAGCCTTCCATGTCAACCGTTCCATGAACGATCTGGCCTTGTGACATCATGGCAGACCGAAGTCCGGCGCCGGCATGCACGTAGAGCATGTGCTGAACGTTCTCTTGCCGATGCGCCCATTGCTCCCCGATAAGCGCGGTATTCGCGCCATTCTCCAAATAGGCGTTGAAGCCCGTTCTTGCTTCCATCAGCTCGCAGATCGGAAGATCCGTCCAGCCGTTAGCCGGAAAATGAAGCGGCTTCATAATGATGCCTTTATCTCGATTAAGCGGTCCCACCGCTCCAATACCGACCCCCAACACTTGTTCCCGATCGATATGATGGTCCCGCAGGAAGGCTTTCATATTGCTGTTCACATGATCAATAAACAAATCCGGCGTCATCGCTTCATCCATCTGCCAGCGCGTGAAGGAGCGGGGGTTCATCTGCATATCGAACAAGCCCAGGGAGGAGTAAAGTCTTGAAATCTCCAGCCCGAAGATATATCCGTACGTCGGATTAATTTGATAGAGAATCGGTCTTCTTCCGCCGCTGGAATGTCCGAGGCCGGACTCCAGCAGAAGCTGCTCCGACAACATTTCGTCTAACACGCGCGTAAGCGTGCTGCTGGTCATGGAAAAGGCGGACAATAACTCCGCTTTGGAGACTATGCCCTGTTCCGCAATACGATCGTATAGAAGCCTCTTGGGCGTTGGAATGGATTTCGTTCGTTTTTCCATGCGATAACCTCGTTTGTCCAACAAAATCAGATAGGAAATATTGTTACATTATACTCTAGTACGTATTTCATTGCCAGAAACATGAGCGCTAAGATACTTTAATTCGATTTGGGTTTTAAATATCGGAATTTGTTGAATTAATTGGTTTTATGAATATAATTCTGGCATAAAACAGTCATAAACAAAATTTATAATCCATTTTTCGAATACTTTTATCCAAAATGAAATAAAGGTGGTATAATAAGAAGAGCAGACAAGGGGAGGAGAACAACAGCATGCCAACAACAACGAACAGACTACAGATTCTTCTCCAATTATTTTGGACTTTTTTTCGTATCGGACCTGCCACCTTCGGGGGCGGCTATGCAATGATTCCGCTTATCGAGCGGGAAACTGTGACCAAGCGCAAGTGGATTGACAAGCAGGAAATGAGCGATTTGATCTCGATTGCAGGCTCGGCCCCGGGAGGGGTGGGCGTGAATGCATCGGCTTTTATCGGACACCGGCTCGGAGGAATCGGGGGTGCGATCGCTGCGATTATCGGTATTACGCTGCCCACCTTCCTGATTGTGTTTATACTAAGCTTCTTCTATGTCCAATTCGGGGATAATCCGAAGCTTGAAGCAGCTCTCAAAGGAATTCACGGAGCGATTATCGCTCTGATCCTCATAGCCGCATATAAGATGGCAAAATCCTCGGTTTTCGACAAAACAACGGTCACGATCGCATTGAGCGCGCTCGCCGTGCTGCTGTTGACCGAAATTAATCCGATCATTGCGATCGTCTCGGGTCTATTCATCGGCATCATACTTGTGCGAATTAAGATGCTGCTTGGCATCAAAGTATTTACGGAGAAGCAGCCGCGTCGATCCAAGGAAGAGATTGTGTATCCGGAATATTACATTTAGAGGGAGGGGCTATTTATCATGTTATGGGAGCTGTTCATTGCCTTCCTGAAGATCGGATTTAGTTCCTTTGGCGGCGGTTATGCTGCCATTACTTTGATCCAATATGAGGTGGAATCGCATAACTGGATGTCCATACCGGAGTTTCAAGAGATCGTAGCCTTAGCCGGCATGGCGCCCGGACCCATTGCGACGAATAGTGCGACACTGATCGGTTATCATATCGGAGGAATCTCTGGGGCGGTTATATCCACGCTAGGTGTAGTATTCCCATCTTTCTTCATTATTGTCATCATCGCAACCTTCCTGTCCCGCATTCATCACAACCAATGGGTAAAGTCCTCCTTCTATGGGTTGAGACCGATTATTGCAAGTCTGATCGCTTATGCCGCGATCCATTTCGGCTTTATGGGAAAAAGCGCACCGCTGCTGGACTGGTCCACATTGGCGACCTTGGTTATATGTGCGGGTGCTCTATTTGGGATTATCAAATATAAAATGCATCCGGTCACGATTATTGTTGCGTCCGGACTGGCAGGTATTATTTTGTTCTAAGTCTCAACTTCTCCTAGCATGGAATCGATCCAAAAGAACGTCGGTCCTCTTCTAAATCCAGTCCGCCCGGCCAGTTTATCCATCCGTAAGTCTTGCGTCCACAGCATGAAACGATGGAATCCGTACGATTGGATTAACCGGCTTGCTTCGGTCAGGGCAGCTTGACCTAGCCGGTTCCCGCGATGGCTCTCCTGCACCTCGATATATTCAATGGCCACCATGCCCTCCTGCCCTAAACCGGCTGCAAATGGTGAGGGAAGCCATCTTACTACAATTTCACTTATCCGTCTGAATAAAGCCGATGAATAAGAAAGATTCTGATTGCATATTCATAGGTGGCATAGTAAGCTAAGGTTAAGCGCTTCACTTGTTGGAGCGCCATATATTTGCACATTGGTTAAGCGCTTCACCTTATTGCTTATCTTAACACTCAACTCAACCTAACTTATCGGACGGAAGGAGAATCTGCTGAATGAATACCATTCGTTTAACGATGGCTCAAGCCCTGCTTCGGTTTTTGGATAACCAGTACATCTCGATGGACGGAAAGAAAACAAAGTTTGTGAAGGGTGTTATGGGTATATTCGGCCATGGCAACGTAACGGGGATTGGGGAAGCATTGGAGCGAAGCCCGGGCTCGCTCGCTTACATCCAAGGCAAGAATGAGCAAGGCATGGTTCATGCTGCAACCGCTTTCGCGAAGCAGTCAAACCGCAAACAAATTTACGCCTGCACGTCGTCCATCGGTCCCGGTGCTTTGAATATGGTGACGGCAGCGGCAACCGCAACGGTTAACCGGATCCCGGTCCTGCTTCTGCCTGGTGACAACTTTGCCTCCCGCCAGCCTGACCCGGTCCTGCAGCAGCTGGAATCGCCCGTCGATTATACGATTTCCGCTACGGATCCGTTCAAGCCGGTAAGCCGCTACTGGGATCGGATCGTTCGCCCGGAACAGCTCATGACAGCGGCACTTCAAGCGATGCGGGTGCTGACCGATCCTGCGGAAACAGGGGCCGTCACGCTGGCCCTTCCTCAAGACGTCCAGGCGGAAGCTTATGATTACCCGCTTGCCTTCTTCGAAGAACGCGTGCATTACATCGATCGGCGTCCACCGGCAGCAGATACAATTCGCCGTGCGGCAGAGCTGATGGTCGGCAGACGCAAGCCGCTCCTTATCGCCGGAGGTGGGGTTCTCTATTCGGAGGCGTCCAAGCAGCTTGCCTCGTTCGCTGAAGCATTCGGTATTCCCGTTGCGGAGACGCAGGCAGGCAAGTCCGCTATGCCTTGGAACCATCCGCTCCATGTTGGCGCGATCGGTGTAACGGGAACGCTCGCCGCGAACCTGCTCGCCAAGGAGGCCGACCTGATTATAGGGGTAGGAACGCGTTATTCTGACTTTACGACAGCCTCAAAGTCGGCGTTCGCGAATCCGGACGTTCAATTTATTAATATCAACATCAGCGGCTTCGATTCCTATAAATTAAATGGCGTCGCCCTTACGTCAGACGCGAGGGAAGGGTTGAAATCGCTGCAGGAGCTGCTCACGGAGACAGGGTACCAATCCGGATACGAGCAGGATGTTTCACAGCTGAAGGAGCAGTGGGACCGGGAAGTGGAACGTTTGTATACCTTTGACCATCCGGCTGGGATTGCTCAGACACGAGCGATCGGCGTCATTAATGAAGTCATTGACCCCTCCTCGGTTATTGTGTGTGCCGCAGGTAGTCTCCCGGGTGACCTGCATCGTGTATGGAGATCCGTTGAGCTGAAGACCTATCATATGGAATATGGTTTTTCCTGCATGGGCTATGAGGTTGCAGGAGCCTTCGGAGTTGCAATTGCCGAGCCGGACCGCGAGGTGTATGCATTCGTTGGAGATGGAAGCTATCTGATGATGCATTCCGAGCTGGTCACCAGTCTTCAAGAGAAGCGGAAGATTACGATTCTCTTATTCAACAATCATGGCTTCCAGTGCATTCATAACCTGCAGCGTGGCCACGGCAGTGACGGCTTCGGCAATGAATTCCGTTACCGCTCGGAAGAGAGCGGGCAGCTGACGGGCGGATATTTGCCGATCGACTTCTCGGCACATGCGCGAAGTCTGGGTGCGAACGCATATAAAGTGCAGTCGGCGGAAGAGTTGAAGCAGGCGCTTGAGGCCGCGAAGCAGGAGACGGTCACGACGCTGATCGAAATTCCAGTCGTCCCCGGCACGAATACGGACGGCTATGAATCATGGTGGAATGTAGGCGTCCCGGAAGTCTCGGTTTCTGCTAAAGTGCTGCAGGCCCATGAAGAAATGGATAAACGGATTAAAGCGACTACACTCATTTAATATTCGAAAGGGGATCATTCAAGTGAGAAAGCTTCCTTTCCAATTAGGCATTCATCCCATCAACTGGGTAGGCGAAGACGTACGAGAACATGGTGCGGACACGACATACGAACAAATACTTGATGAGATCCGTTTGCTTGGGCTGACAGGCACGGAGATGGGTCGCAAATATCCCCAGGATCCTGCCCTTCTTAAGGAAGAGCTCAGCAAGCGGGGGATTCAGCTTGTGTCCCAGTGGAAGTCGGTATTATTCTCCGATCCGTCCTACCGTGAAACAGAGCTTGAGGCCTATCGGAAGCATGCGGCGTTTCTTCAATCGATGGGCAGCACGGTCATCAGCACATGTGAAGTCGGCGGCTCGCTCCATTTTGATCCGCGCCGTACTCCGCATGAGAAGGTTATTATACCGCTGGATGAGGAGGGCTGGCGCAGTCTGGCCGAAGGCTTGAATGCCGCAGGTGCCATCGCTCGCGAGCATGGGCTTAAATTAACGTATCATCATCACGGTGGAACGGCTATCGAACGTCCGGAGGAAATCGACCGGCTGATGGATGTAACGGATCCGGCACTCGTCTATCTGCTGTTCGATTCAGGCCACGCTTATTATGGCGGGGCAGACCCGCTCACGGTGCTGCGCAAGCATTATGACCGTGTCGCGTATGTCCACCTGAAGGACATACGGCAGGACGTCTTGGACCGTGCGCGTGCGAATGGCGCGGATTTTGTTACCTGTATTCGAGAGGGCGTATTCACGGTTCCCGGAGACGGATGCCTCGATTTCGGCCCGATCCTGAACGAGCTGATCGAGCGGGGTTATAGCGGATGGGCGATGCTGGAGGGAGAGCAGGATCCAGCGCTGCATCCGGCTTACGACTATGCGAAGCAGTCGCTAGCCTACATGGATTCGATTGTTAGAGGGAATGGGGGCGAGACGGAATGAACCCGATTGCTTTTCCGGCGGGCAAGCCGATCGATTTCGCTGCCATCGGCCGCTTATGTATTGATCTCAACGCGAATGAAATTAACCGTCCGATGGAAGAGACGATGACCTTCACGAAATATGTCGGCGGTTCCCCGGCGAATATAACGATCGGAATGGCGAGGCTGGGCATGAAGACCTCTTTCATAGGGAAGATCGCTGACGATCAGATGGGGCGCTTTATTATCCATTATTTGGATAAGAACGGCATTGATGCTTCAGGGGTTGTGACGGATCGGACGGGAGCCGTAACGGGGCTGGCCTTCACCGAAATTAAAAGCCCGACCGATTGCAGCATATTGATGTACCGCGATAACGCTGCCGATCTGTTGCTGACGGCAGCGGAAGTGAGTGAAGAAATCATTGCCGGCACGAAGGTGCTCCTGATCTCCGGCACGGCTCTGGCACAGAGTCCTTCTCGCGAAGCCGTGTTTCAATCGCTTCAGTACGCCCGCAAGCATGGAGCCGTAATCGCATTCGATCTGGATTACCGGCCTTATACGTGGGTCTCGCCGGAAGAGACGGCGGTCTATTATAATCTCGCGGCAGAATGGTGCGACATCATCCTCGGCACGCGGGAGGAATTCGACATGATGGAGCGCTTCGAGCACAACCCGGAGCGCAGCGATCAGGTGACGGCTGCGAAGTGGTTTAATCATGCGGCCGGCATTGTCATTATTAAACACGGCAAGGAAGGCTCGATCGCCTATACGCCAGACGGCGCAAGCCATCGGGCGGAGAGCTATCCGGCTAAAGTGGTCAAGACGTTCGGAGCGGGAGATTCCTATGCCGCTGGATTCCTCTACGGCATTATGCAGGGATGGGATATCAAGCGGAGCATGTCTTTCGGAAGCGCCGCAGCCAGTATCGTCATATCCAGCCATAGCTGCTCGGACGCCATGCCGGGTGCCGATCAGGTGCAGGATTACATCCTGCGATGCGAACGCGGCGAAATTACAGCATCTTGAAGCAAGCAGACAAACATAAGGGGATGAAGCGAATGACTGCCATACTGAAAAACTGGATTAATGGGACTTGGACGGAAGCCGTGTCCGAACGTACCGAGGCCGTGTACAATCCGGCGACGGAAGAGATACTCGCCTATGTTCCGCTGTCTTCATCGGAAGACGTGGACAGCGCCGTTCAAGCGGCGAAGGATGCCTTCCGCACTTGGAGCCGTACGCCCGTTCCGCGCCGCGCGCGCATCTTGTTTAAATATCAGCAGCTGCTGGTCGACAATTGGGAAGAGCTCGCGAAGCTGATTACCCGGGAGAATGGAAAGAGCTACGCGGAAGCGCATGGCGAAGTGCAGCGCGGCATCGAATGCGTGGAGTTCGCAGCAGGCGCTCCATCCCTTATGATGGGCAAGCAGCTGCCGGATATCGCATCGAATCTGGAATCGGGCATGTACCGCTATCCGATCGGCGTTGTAGCGGGCATTACGCCATTCAATTTCCCCATGATGGTACCGTGCTGGATGTTCCCCCTTGCAATTGCCTGCGGGAATACATTCGTGCTGAAGCCCTCGGAGCGCACCCCCTTGCTCGCAGGCCGGCTGGCGGAGCTGTTCCATGAAGCGGGTTTGCCCAGCGGCGTGCTGAATATCGTACACGGCGCACATGAAGTCGTGAATGGGCTTCTAGCGCATAAGGACATTAAAGCCGTTTCTTTCGTCGGCTCGCAGCCTGTTGCGGAATATGTATATACAACGGCCTCCGCGCATGGCAAACGCGTCCAAGCACTGGCTGGAGCGAAGAACCATTCGATCATTATGCCGGACGCCGATTTGGATCTGACCGTCAAGGAAATCGTCAATGCGGCATTCGGATCCGCCGGCGAACGCTGCATGGCCTGCTCCGTCGTCGTTGCGGTTGGTGAGATCGGCGATGCGCTGGTGAACAAGCTGAAGGAAGCCGCTGATGGGATTACGATCGGGAACGGACTGGAAGAGGGGACGTTTCTTGGCCCCGTTATCCGCGGATCCCATAAAGAGCGGACGCTGAGCTACATCGAAACCGGTGAAAAGGAAGGCGCGCTTCTGCTGCGCGACGGGCGTAAGGACCCGGCTTCTGACGGCGAAGGTTATTTCGTCGGGCCGACCGTGTTCGACCATGTACAGACGGATATGAAAATATGGAAGGATGAAATATTCGCCCCCGTACTTTCTATTGTACGAGCAGATTCCTTGGAGGAAGCCATTGAGATTTCCAATCAGTCGGAATTCGCCAATGGGGCCTGCCTGTTCACATCAAGCGGAAGCAGCGTTCGTCAGTTCCGTGAAACGATTGAGGCGGGCATGCTCGGGATCAATCTAGGCGTTCCGGCACCCATGGCCTTCTTCCCGTTCTCCGGGTGGAAGAAATCATTCTATGGCGACCTGCACGCCAATGGCAGTGACGGGGTTGAATTTTATACACGCAAAAAAATGGTGACCGCCCGCTGGTAATGCAGCGTCAACATCGGCAGTACCGGACAAACGGGAGGGGAAAGACATGAAGAAAATCAAAATTGGCATTATCGGAGCCGGCCGTATCGGTAAAATTCATGCCGATAATTTGCTTCGATTGCCCGAAGCAGAGGTCGCAGCCATCACTGATCTATTCGCAGGTCCTGAATTGGCGGCGTGGGCAGCCGCCCGGGGAATAACCCGGGTTACCCGGGATAGCGATTCGATTATTGCGGATCCTGACATTCACGCCATCTTTATTTGCTCCTCCACGGACACGCATGTACCGCTTATTATACAGGCCGCCGCTGCGGGCAAGCATATTTTTTGCGAGAAACCGGTCAGTCTGGATCTCACGCAAACGGAGGAAGCGATGGAAGCGGTCAAACGAGAGGGCGTCCAGCTTCAGGTTGGCTTCAACCGCCGGTTCGACCATAATTTTCGGCGCGTGCGCGAGCTTGTAGAGACCGGAGCGGTAGGCGATACGCATATCGTGAAGATTACGTCGCGCGATCCGAATCCGCCTCATGCCGATTACATCAAGGTGTCCGGCGGCATCTATATGGACATGATGATTCACGACTTCGACATGGCCAGGTTCTTGACCGGCGACGAGGTGGAAGAGGTGTTCGCCCAAGGTGCGGTGCGTATCGATCCGGCGTTCGCCGAGCATGACGATGTGGATACGGCGATCGTGACGCTGAAATTTCGGGGAGGCGCGTTAGGTGTCATCGATAACAGCCGGCAGGCGGTCTATGGCTATGATCAGCGCGTCGAAGTTTTCGGCTCCAAGGGCAGCGTCAACGTGACGAACGATCATCCGAATACGGCAGAGATCAGTACGTCGGCGGGTATCATGCGCGACAAACCGCTTCACTTTTTCCTTGAGCGTTACAATGAAGCCTATGTGCTGGAGACAAGGCTATTTATTGAAAGTCTGCTGAGCGGCAAGCCGCTGCCGGTAACAGGCCACGATGCTTTGCAAGCGGAACGGATCGCATTGGCGGCCAAGCTGTCCAGCCGGTCGAACCGGCCGGTCAAATTGAGTGAGCTAGGAGGGGTGACATGTCAGATTTGATCGTTAAGCCGTCTGTAAGTCCTGATCCGGACGGGGCCGTGCTTACGGTGACTCCAGTAACCGCAGGATGGAACCATGTAGGCTTTCAAGTTGTGAAACTGCAGGAAGGACAGTCACTGCTGCGGGAAACTGGCGGGCAGGAGGTTTGCCTCGTGCTGCTAAGCGGCAGAGCGGATATCAAGACCGCGAAGGCCATGTGGAATAATATCGGGCAGCGAATGAGCGTGTTCGAGAAAATTCCTCCTTATTCCGTTTATATCCCTGCGGGCGATCAATTTGAGGTAAGCGCATTGACGGAGCTGGAGCTGGCGGTATGTACCGCTCCCGGCCAGAGCGGCGGTGAAGCGAGATTGATTCCGCCGGCAGCGGTTGGTGTAGAGATGCGCGGATACGGCCATATTGAGCGACAAATTCATAATATTTTGCCGGAGAGTGAGCAGGCCGACAGCTTGCTGGTCGTAGAGGTATTTACCCCTGAAGGCCATTGGTCGAGCTACCCGCCGCATAAGCATGACCGGGATGCGCTTCCGGATGAGTCCCTGTTGGAAGAAACCTACTATTATCATGTGCAGCCGGAACAAGGTTTTGCTATGCAGCGCGTCTATACCGATGACCGGACGTTAGACGAGACCTTAATTGTGAGAGACGGCGAAGCCGTATTGGTGCCGAAGGGCTATCACCCGGTATGTGCGCCTCCTGGCTATGAAGTGTATTATTTGAATGTAATGGCCGGGCCGACGCGCACATGGAAGTTCCATAATGACCCGGACCATGCCTGGATCATGAAGCCGCGGGGGTGAAGGGCGGGTTGCAACTTGGCGTCCATCCCCACATAATGAGAAGATGCTTTGATTTGGAATAATGAACGGGTGGATGAGATGTCAGATGCAACCATATACGATATAGCCCGTAAGGCCGGCGTGTCGATCGCAACGGTGTCGCAGGTCATTAACGGTAAAGGAAAAATCAGCGATAAACGCCGTCAAGAAATTTATCGCATCATCGAGGAATTGAATTATCGCCCCAGCGTGATCGCATCGGCATTAACCGGTAAAAAAACGTTCACGCTCGGATTGTTAATTCCAGATATTTCGAATCCCTTCTTCGCGGAGTTGGCCAGAGCCGTCGAGGATTGCGGCAGCCGAAGCAGGTACAGCCTTGTCATCTGCAGCACGGATAACAAGGATGACAAAGTGAGCGGATATTTGCAGCTGCTTCAGCAAAAGAGTGTCGATGGAATCATCATCGGTACCGGACTCGAGGATATCGGCATTTTGAAGCCGCTGCTTAACAAATCGATTCCAGTCGTCATGATCGCAAGGGAAATGCCGGGTGTTCAGCTGCCGACCGTCATTGTTGACGACTATGCGGGCGGCAAGCAAGCCGCTGAGCATCTGCTGGAGCTTCATCATCAGCGTATGGCAATCATTACGGAGCAGCCTAAAGTCAGCAGCAGCCGGGAAAGACTGCGCGGTTACAGCGATGCTATCCTGTCCAGAGGCTTCGAGCTGCCGGATGAGATGGTGAAGAAGACCGGGGAGAATTTATTGAAGGACGGGAAGAGCCGGGCACTAGAACTGCTTACGGACTCCAATCCGCCGTCGGCCATATTCTGCTGTAACGACATGATCGCCATCGGTACGCTTCAAGCCGCCAAGGAGCTGGGGATCCGGGTGCCTGAGCAGCTGTCGATCATCGGTTTCGATAACACGATACTGGCAGCGGTGACGGAGCCGGCGCTTACAACCCTGTCTCAACCTACGGAGATGATGGGCAGCATGGCAGTGGAGATATTAATACGATTGTCAGAGGGAGAATCAGCGGCGCTGGAGCGTACCGTATTAAAGCCGGATCTGGTCATCCGGAGTTCTACTGCCGCTGCAGGAAACAGGGCACTGGATGGCTGAGACGCCACTGGGTTATCACCCATTCTGTTGGTATCCGGCAGAACAAGCTAATAGTAGGTTGTAAACAGCTTCGCGAGATGGATGTTCATCTCCGAAGCTTTTTTTGTCGTATGGCGGACTCCATCAGGCGGGGCAGATTTACAAGATAGGCTCATAAATTTACGTCACTGTGATCAATCTCACATCCAAGAATTGTATTCGGGGGTATAGTGAAAGTGTGGTTAAGAGAATCACAGGAACCAATATTAACGCTCAAGCAATGCGACTTTCTAATACAAGGAGTGTATGAACATGATGAGATTTTGGAAAGAAAATGTGTATGCAGCTGGCTTATTGCTTATCCTCCGGGTCTATCTGGGATGGGAATGGATGACGGCGGGGATTCACAAGCTGACGGGCGGCTTCGACGCCACGGGATATTTGAAGGGTGCTGTTACGAATCCGGTGATGGACAAAGCGACGAATGAACTCGTCTATCCAACCTTTACGCGGTTCCTCGAACACTTCGCACTGCCGAACGCGAAGCTGATTAATTTCATCATCCCGATCGGCGAAACCCTGGTTGGCTTAGGTCTCATCTTAGGCGGCCTGACGGCCGCGGCGGCATTCTTCGGACTGCTCATGAACTTCATGTTCCTGTTTGCCGGCACGGTAAGCACGAACCCTTGGATGCTCCTGCTTGGCGGAATCATCCTGGCAGGCGGACTCAATGCCGGCAAGTTCGGTGTCGACTATTACCTGCTTCCGCTGCTTCGCAAGCTGTTCCATAAGAAAGACAAGAATGGCGGCGCTGCCGTTCATAAGGGTAACAAGACACCGGCACATATTTAACTTCAGATGAAGAAGCAGAAACGGGGATGGCTCACAGCCATTCCCGTTCTTTTGTATATAACGGCCACGGAAATAAGACGAGGGTTTAATGAAGCAGCGCATGAGCTTGGTGCTTCAATGCGAACTTGTTCAGCTTCAAGTTCCATTACAGTTTCTTGGTCCGATCGAGGATGAGCTCTCTTGCGAGGTCAAGAATACATAGATCCATTAATACCATTATCATCGAAATTGAGACCGCGTGTTTTCTACGCGGTCTATTCTCGTTGCTCAAACTTGTGAAGCACAAAGTTATAGTAAATGAGAATAAACGGAATCAGACGCTTGCTTCTATTTAGCTGTATTTAACGAAACAGCGCAATGCGATCAAGAAGTTCCTCCGAAACAGCCTCATTCGCTACTCGGATATAGACAAAACATGCAGCTGATCAGGTGAGTGGCCAATTCCAATTATATCAATCAGAGGATATGACCAACATCATTTTGTCCGATCTAAATGTTTTGGAAGTCGCCACGATACATACACCAAGTGATGATCGTAATCGCGTCCGTCCGACAAGCGGATACCGGCAGCGGTCTGCACAGGGTAGAAGTAGAACGCGTCGATGTCCGACGGTTGCGCATCGATCAGATTCGTCAAAGTCAGCGGATTACCGGCGCTGCTCATCTCTGCCATGTCGAGGTAGTAAATCGCGATATCGCCGTCTTCTCCCTCTAGGGATTCCGTGTAAGTTCCTGCGTCGCCAAGATCCAGCTTCAGCGATGCCGTGCTCTCCTTGCCACTGACCTTCCGGGGAGTATCGGTACGGCTCCGGGGGACAAAGTCAGTCGTGCCGCGGGGGTACAAGCGCTGGCGGAGCTGATCGCCTCCGCGCCGGAACCGGAATAACCGCCGCGCGCGATAGGGGTACAGGATTTCTGAAAGGGGCGAATCGTTTGTTCCAGGCGGACGAACATGCAAGAAAATCGCTGCATCCCGCCATACAGGCAACTCCCTGCCAGACGGCCAGGGACGCTATAGTAAAGGTATGAGCGATCGAAACTATGGGTGCAGAATCAAGACGGATTTGACGTACAAGGGCTACGACGCGCTGATCATGGAGAACGAGAGTTTCCGCCTGATGATGCTTCCTGGCAAAGGGAGCGACGTGATCGAATTGCTGTACAAGCCGACGGATATGGATTTTTGTTGGCTGACCCGGATGGGGTTGCGCGGAAGGGAAGCGGCATTCAACGATTTTCAAGGGCAATACGAGGGAGGCTGGCAGGAGATTCTGCCGAATTTGGCGGGCAAGCATATGCACCAAGGCATCCAGATGGAGAGCTACGGCGAGGTCAGCCTCACGCGGTGGACGCATGCCATTGTCAAAAATACGCCGGAAGAGATCGCCGTTACATTCGCCAATCGATTGCGCACGATGCCGTTGCTAATCGAGAAGACCATCGTCATGACGTCGGGTGAACCGGGCTTTCGGCTGAGAGAGAAGGCGGCGAACCTCTCTCCGGCGGTGCTGCACGCCGATTGGGGGCATCACATCACGTTTGGGACGCCTTTCCTGACACCGGGTACACGCATCTTCCTGCCGGACGGGACCGACTCGCCGTTCATCGTACCGGAACGAGGACAACCCGGCGGGTTCGACACTCTCCCTGCCGGCAGCGGCGTCTATCGGCTTGTACGGCCGGACGGTTTGGGTGCTGAAGTCGGCTGGGATGCCGCGAAGTGGCCGCATCTCTGGTTCTGGAGGGATTTCGGAGGGGATACATCCCCTCCGTATTACGGTTGCCATTACAATGTCGGACTGGAAATGTTCACCTCTCCCCCGGCAGCCAGCCTGCAAGAATCGATTGATCGGGGGACGGCCATGCGATGGGCACCGTACGGGGAGACGGAGTCGCATTTGACGTTCGCGGTCCTGACGGAAGACGGAAGGGAAGCCGGACGCGGCAAGAAATGAAAGAACGCAATCATACTTCATCGACCTAAGGAGGAAGAAACGGAATGTACAACACGAAAGAACAGATCACCATCGCGGGTGCGCAGTTTCAATTGCTATTCGACTGGCTGAACGAGGAAGGCGGATTCGGCTACACGCTGCAAGTCAAAGGCACAGACGGCTTTTGGCGTAATGTCTCGGCGGAGGGCAATCCGCTCGTGAGAGGTCGCAGCTTTAACCTGTTCCCTTCGGAGATCGTCGAGCTGCGGCCGAACGAAGCGTGGAAACTAAGCGGAACGGGCAGCGCGCGCAATGAGAAGAACGAAGTATTCGCGTATCCCTGGGCGGCGATCGTCGCGTTCGACGAAACCAACGGCTGGCTGAAAGTGAAAGTCGAGGTCGACAGCGAGCAGGATATCGCGCTCCAGATGGTCGACGGTGTGGAACCGGAACTTACGGTGGATATGGGGCTCCTGCCTCCCTACGATCGCGGAGACCATGTTTGGTTCAAGACGAGCATCAATAATCCGACCAAATGGAACGACGAGGCGCACGGCAACGATTGTCCGGCGATGTACTACTACGACGCCTATTCTCATTTCGATCTCATGATGTACTTCGACATGACGGATATGAGCTGGATGTCGCGGGACAACGTGGCGCGCTTCCTAAATTACCGCTGCGGATTCCGCAGGCGCTACAAGCCGGCGCCGGCTTACGAGCTCGGGCTTTACGCGGACGGGTTCTCGGGCTACGTGTTTCCCAAAGGCAAGCAGACGTTCACGTATTACATTAAGGCGAAGCTTCGGGCGTCTTCGCCGACAGAGAGCCGCGCGTTGACCGAACTCATGGACAACTGCCTGCAGCTCGTGCCTGCGGAAGCGCGGTGGCCGGACAAAGCGACCGATTGGACGGATTTCGCGGAGCGGTGCACGACGGATCTCATGGACCCGCAATGTTGGAATTTCAACGAGTCGTACGACGATTTCATTCTGAATTACGTCAACGGTTACTCGCCCGCCTGGCAGGAGGCGTTCGAGAGTAAGAACCTGACGATCGATTTTACGAAGAGCCCATGCATCGACTCCGCTGTCTTCATTGGCTACCCGCTCTCAGTGGTCGACGCCTTGATGCCGAATCGTCCGTATTCCCGGCTGTTGGAACGGATTCTGAAGTTTACCCGCACGTATATCCAGCACAAGCTGGAAGACGATCAAGCGCGCAAGTCTTCCGGCAACGAAGTGTACGGGCAGAGCATCACGGGCACCTGGCAATACGTCTACATTTTGGAGCAGATCTGGCAGATCGGGCACATGAAAGGCGACAAGTTACTGCTGGATTACGTGCAGTCCGAGATCGACGAGGTGCTTATTCCGATGAGCCGCGGCGTGAGCTATTTGTACCCGCTCAGTTTCGACATGAAGACACTGCGCAAGCACGGTAACGGCGATGCCTACATGGTGGCGGGCATCTATGCGTACTTCATGGTGAATCTGTACAAGGCCGAGAGCAAGCCGCTCTATCTGGAAGAAGCCGCAAGAGCCTTAAAACCGCTGCTTCATATGCCGGTCAACTCGCTCTCCCAAGAGGTGTTCATGTTCGGGCTCGGCATCCAAGCGGCCTCGGAGCTCTATAAGCTGACGGGCGATGAAGAGTACAACGAAATCTACGACTACCTCGTCGCGCAAAATCTGCGAATGATGTACTGGTTCAACGACGAGACGAAGGAGGAGTATCGCAGCTATAACACGTTCGCCATGTTCCAGGCTTGCTCGCCGATCATTTACCCGGCTTTCTTCGAGAATATCGAATGCCTGGCGCGGATCGCTTCGACGCTGGATACGCACGATGCGAGCAAAGGCCTTCTCCGCGTGTTCAATCACGCGCGAAAGAACAACCTGTTCCTATTCCCGCAATGTCTTCCCGCTAATCGTCATAGCTCTAACCTCATGTACGTGCCGTTCGAGAATCTCGGCGTTTTGGAGGACGAGAAGACGGGGTGGATCGGTCAAGAGATTTACGGCTGCGGGCAAGTTTACCAGGCCTATCTCATGTGGGAAGCGTTCGGAAAAAGCAGCGACCGCGATATTCTGACGCTGAATCTCGACAACTATAAAATCACGGACCTTGGCGGCATCCATGAGCGGGATCTGCATTTTATCGTGTATAATCCCGAAACCGAGCGTCGTACGTTCGACATCACGTTTGCCCCGTTAATCCGGGGCGGCAGGGCCTGGATCGGCGATACCCGCGGAGCGCGTAACCGCGAGATCGAGATCGTCAATGGCGCGATCGCGTTGTCGCTCGATGCCGACCAGCCTCTCTACCTGACCATAACCCGATAGTCATGGCTTATCCCGGCCATAGCGCCGACAACGAAAGAATAATGACGATGAACAAGGAGGCAATCATTCGATGACACTAATCGAAAATAACGCCGTCGTTCTGTTTCAGGGCGACAGCATCACGGACGCCGGGCGCAACCGCGAGACGGGGGCGGATTTCGGCTGGGGCTACGCCAATATTATCGCTGCGCTCTTCACCAACCGGTACCCAGAGAAAGAAGTGAAGTTCTTGAACCGCGGTATCGGCGGCGACCGCGTCGTCGACTTGGAACGTCGTTGGGAAGCCGACTGCCTGGCGCTCGCACCGACTTGGGTGTCCGTCTATATCGGTATCAACGACACCTGGCGGCGTTACGACAACAACAGTCCGATGAGCGTGGATGAATACGCGAGCGCCTACCGTCGGATATTGACGCAAGTACGGGAGCGCACGTCCGCCAACCTTATTCTGGTGGAACCTTTCGTGCTGCCGGTCAACGAGGCGCAGAAGGCCTGGCGCGAAGACCTCGATCCCAAGATTCAGGCGGTCAGAGAGCTGGCCAACGCATTCAAGACGCTGTATGTGCCGCTCGACGGTTTGTTCGCCGCGGCGGCGACGCGAACGGGGCCAGAGTATTGGGCGCCGGATGGCGTTCACCCGTCTCCCGCCGGAAGCGCGTTGATCGCCAAGGCATGGTTGCAGGCGGTGGGCGTCTAGCCTGCCCCGCTCGGCAGGATAGAAGGGCAGCGTCCGCCGCGCAGTATCCTCATTTCTCCGAGAAGTCGCCTCTCTTTTGCGAGCGGATAAGGCCATCGGCGAAATGGGGATTTTTTTGCTCGGAAAGCGAAAATTTCGCGGAAGCGGGCGGTTTTTTTGAGATCAACTTCCGCGATCCGCAAGAAAGTCGCCGCTTCCGGATAAACCGCGTTGTAACGGTCGAAGGCGAGGTTCCTTTACAATCAAGATACGAAAAGCAAGCCTAGCGAAACGGAGGATGCCCGCATGAGAACGGCAACCATTAAGCATAGAGGGTTACGGGACCTCATTACCAACCGCTACCTGTACATGTTGGCGGTACCCGCCATATTATTCAGCATCGTATTCGCTTATTTGCCCATGATCGGCATCGTTATCGCTTTCCAGGATTTCAACCCGATCATGGGGATTTGGCGCAGCGAATGGATCGGCCTGCAGAACTTCAAGTTTTTCTTCCAGGGACAAGATTGGATCATCATCACGACGAACACGGTGCTCTTCAACGTTCTGTTCATTATCACCGGGACTACGCTTGCCCTGACGCTCGCGATCATGTTGACCGAGCTCGGCAAGAACATGGGCGTACGCGTCATACAATCAGTCATGATTCTTCCGAACTTCATTTCCTGGCCGATCGTCGGCTTGTTCTCGGTCGCATTCTTCACCGCCGATACCGGGATTATCAATCAGTTGCTGGCGAACATGGGGTGGGACGAGATTCAGTTCTACACGGAGGCCAAATGGTGGCCTCTCATTCTCGTGTTGTTCAACCTGTGGAAGACGGCGGGCTTCGGCGCCATCGTCTACATGGCGGCGATCGTCGGCATTGACAAAGAAATGTACGAAGCGGCCCGCATCGACGGCGCATCCCGGTTCCAGAGCATATTCCGGATTACGCTGCCCATGCTGCGAAGCACGATCACGATGCTGTTCCTGCTCAGCCTAGGCAATATCTTCGGCGGCAATCTCGACATGATCTACTCGCTTGTCGGGGACAACTCCTTCCTGACGAACCGCACGGACACGATCGACACCTACGTGTTCCGCTCGTTGCGAACGACCGGCTCGTTCGGCATGACGCAGGCGATCGCCTTGTTCCAATCCCTCGTCGGTTTCCTGCTCGTAATCTCGGCGAACAAGCTGGCGGGCAAGATCGATAAGGACTCCGCGTTGTTCTAATACATTCGCGGGTGACCGGTTCGCCGGACGCGCGTCAACCCGAAAGCACATCCTATTAGCCAAGGAGGGACAACATGAAAAACTCGAGCTACGACCGCGCCATGACCGTCCTGTTCTATCTGTTCACGGCGATCTTCGCGCTTGCCTGCCTGTACCCGTTCCTGCTTGTCATCGCCAGTTCCGTCACGGACGAATCGGCATTGCTGCGGGACGGCTACCGCTTGTTCCCGAATGCCTTCTCCGGAGCGGCGTACAAGGCCATTCTCACCACCGCCACGATTCCGAAGGCATACCTTGTCACGATCTTCATTACGGTCGTCGGCACGGCTCTAAGCTTGATCGTGACGAGCATGGCGGCCTACTCGCTCTCCGGGGGCAGGTTGTATTACGGACCGCATATCGCCATGTTCTTCTACTTTACGATGCTCTTCAGTGGCGGGATGGTTTCCAGCTACATCCTGACGACCAAATACCTTCACCTTCAGAATTCGATCTGGGTATATATTCTGCCGGCGCTCCTCTCGCCGTGGAACCTGTTCCTTATGCGCAATTTCTTCAACGACATTCCGAAAGAGCTGTTCGAATCCGCCAAGCTCGAAGGAGCGGGCGAGACCCGAGTGCTTCGCTCCATCGTGCTGCCGCTTTCGCTGCCGGCGCTTGCGACGATCGGCTTGTTCTATGCACTGGGGTATTGGTCCTCTTGGGCCCCGGCGATGCTCTATATCGATAATCCAGATCTGTACTCTTTGCAATATATCATCATGCAGATCATTCGCAACGTCGACATGGCCCAGAACATCGCGGTTGAGGGTTCCCAATCGACGGCGGCGGTCGCCCCGGCCTACACGGTGCGGCTCGCGACCGCGATGGTGACGGTAGGGCCGATTATTTTCCTCTACCCGTTCCTGCAACGATATTTTGTAGGCGGATTGAAAGTAGGCGCGATTAAAGGCTAAACTCGGTTTACGGACCGATTGGCATATATAATCATCGGGAGGCTTAAGCAAATGAAGAACAAAAGTGTAAAGACGGCTTCGGTCCTGCTTGCCGTTGTCATGTGGATCTCCCTGCTGGCGGCGTGCAGCAACGGCAACGACGCGCAGAACAAACCGGCAGACAACTCGGTCGGCTCGGAGACAAACGCCGGCAAGGAAACGAACGGGGACGCGAACGCGGATAAACCCGAACCGCCCAAACAAACGACGTTGAACATTATGCTATGGGGCGATAAGCCGAACCAATTCGACGACGTCGTGGCGGAGTTCGAGAAAGAGACCAAGGACACGCTTAATCTGAAGCTGAAGTTCACTTTCACGCCGCAGGCGGATTACGTCAACAAGCTGAAGCTGAAGCTTGCCGCCGGCGAACAAGTGGATATCGCCTTCGACGCGCCGTGGATGAACATGAACACGTTCATCGCGCAGGATAACTACACGAACTTGGATGACTACTTCAATAACGATAAATGGCCGGGTCTGAAATCCGCTTTCGGGCAAGGCTATCTGGAGAATAACCAATTTACCGGAAAGGATGGCAAGCTGCATACGTACGGCGTTCCCTTGGGCCATTATCTGGGAGAGCTTGCCGTTATGTTCTACCGCAAAGATTTGGCGACGAAGTACGGTATGGGCGAGATCGCCAGCAACGATGACATGATCAAGTATTTCGACAATGTGCTTCAGAACGACAAGAACGTCATTCCGCTCGTCGTCAGGAACGACGGCAACTACGGCGCGTCCGCTCTGATCGACGGTAATAAGGATCTGCCGAGCAAGCCGGACGCCGGCATCTGGGACATTAGCCTAGCCCCGAACATCATCGCTTCCGCGATCGTGAAAGACAAGCAAGTCGTCGACGTGACTGTGAACGGCGACAAAGCGGCGAATGTAGCGGGCTTCCCCGCGCCGTTCAACGGCAAGGACTACTCCACCTTCGAAGCGATTCGCGAATGGCACGATAAAGGCTACATCGAGAAGGAGCCGATCGTCCGCAAGGACGCGACAGGCACGTTCGCGGCGGGCAAAGCGGCCGCGATGATCGAGACGATGGCGAACTTCGATTCCATCAACGCGCAATTGAAAGCAGGCGTGCCTTCCGCCGAGCTGGGCATCTATCTGTACCAGAACAAGACGCGCGATAAGGTACAGCCGAACCCTTACTACATCAGCGACTTCCGGATCTGGAACTTCCTCTGCATTCCGAAGACTTCGGGCAATGCGGATCGGGCCATGAGCTTCATCAACTGGCTCTTCGAGAACCAGGACAATCACGACCTGTTCGAGCTGGGCATCAAGGGCAAGCATTGGGAGCCGGTCGGTGACGACAAGTTCAAATATCCGGTGGGCGTCGATCTGGCCCAGAATTACAGCTTCAACGGTTACTTGTTGACCTGGAGCCCGAAATACATCCGCCTCTCCGACAGCATACCGGACCAAATGGTCGACTACTACAAATACATGGCGGACGAGAACACATATATCAAGTCCGCCATCGCCGGATTCGCGTTTAACCAAGATCCGGTAAAGAGCCAAATGGCCAATCCGGACTTCGCGAAAATGTTCAACGAAGAGCTGGCTTACAAGTTAGGCATGGTAGGGAATCCCGCGGCGGGCCTGGCGCTACTGCAGAGTAAGTGGGAAGGAAACGGCCGCCTGCAGGCGGACATCCAAGCCATCAAGGACGAATTGAAGAAGCAGCTGCAAGCTTTCCTCGATCAACAACCGGCAGCGCAATAGGACAAGAACGGCGACGATAGGGAATCACTGCGTCGCCGTTTTTGATATCGGTCTACCGCGACCGCGGCTATCCGATCTCGAGTTCGCCTTACGGCAAACAAGAAGCTATCGGAACGGAGGAATTTCTTGCTGTAGTCGGGGGAGAGGATTGATCCGTCCGACCGTCTTGCCAAGAGAACAGCCGAAGTTCGCCGAATCGTTCCTTATTGGCGATAGATCCGGAGAAGGCTATAATGGGAATAGGAAAGCGGTTTCGTCCTGTGGGGAGAGTCGACGGGATGACTGCGGGCATTAGCGTCTCCCGTAATTCGCTTACCCGCAAGGCGCCATTGCAGCGAGGAGGCAGCATCGACATTACACAGAGGAGCAACGGTCGTTGGCGAACCGCTTTGTGGCCGGATACACTTAAGGGACGTTTGATTATTTTGCTGATTATCGTCAGCGTGACCCCGATCGTGCTGGTCGGTTTTACGTCGTATTATTGGCTGGATAAAGTCCAGCAGGAGAAAATCAGTGTCAATTATCAGTCTATCGTCGACAACGAAATGAAATCGCTGGAGGATATTTATGCCAATCTGGGAAGCGTCTCGCAGTTGCTGGTGGTTAACGGCGGGCTCGGCGACGACGTGCTGGAATACTTGAACAATACCGATCCCGTCCGCAAGACGGATCTGTTCGTGCGCATCGATAAATCGCTGACCAATATCATTTATTCCAATCCCAGCGTGAACGGACTCTTCCTTTATCTGCCGGCTTACGAGAATGCGGTGCAATTCGAGACGTCGCCGCTCCTGCCCGCGTTTAGCTTCGGGAGCATCGACAACGAACCGTTTCCGCTGCTTTATCGCGCGAATCAGCTGGACTTCAACAGTCCCCATCCATCGGTGCTTAAGGAGCATGATGAAATCGTCGTCTCGTTGATCCGAAAAATCGATTATCGAGCCGGAGAAAGCTACTACATTTATCTGGAGGCGAGGTTCGGGGATCAGTTGCATACGTTCGCGAACACGCCGATCGGCCTGCATGGCAAGCAACTGCTGACCAACGCCGCGGGCCAAGTCATGTTCAGCGACATCACCGAGCGGATTCCGGTCGGGAGTTTCGTGACTCCGGAGAAGAAGGATGCCCGGCTGCAAGCTTATAAGCAGTTCGCGGCGAGAAGCGCCCAAGGATGGACGATGTATTTCCTCGTGCTTCTGGCGGACTACGAGAAGGAATTGAACGCCTGGCAAATTCAGTTCGCCTGGGTGGCGGTGCTGTCACTGCTGGTAACGGTGCTGGCCGCAATCTATATATGGTGGATGGTGTACAGGCCGCTGCGCGGCATCAATCGCGAGATCAAACGCTTCAGCTACAATCAGGAAGAGCGCTCCGTGATGCGGACGAATTTGCAGGAATTCGATATGTTGTTCGCCAGCTTCCAAACGATGAGGGATAAAATCGTGGAGCTGATATTCGAAGTCGAGCAGAAGGAGAAGCGGAGGGGAGAGCTGGAGGTGGAGAAGCTCATGTCGCAGATCAATCCCCACTTCCTGCATAACTCGCTCAACACGATCCAGTGGCTTGCGAGGGCGGGCGGACAGACGGAAATCGTGAACCTGGTGAAGGTGTTCACCCGCGTCCTGCATTACAATATGGCCAAGAGCAGCATGATCGTTACCGTCCAAGAGGAGATTGACGCTCTGAACGATTATATCGAGCTTCAGAACGTCCGCTACGATCACCGGTTCAATATTGCCGTGGATCTCGAACCGGAGGTGGGCGGCGTCCCGATTCCGCGTTTCGTGCTGCAGCCGCTCGTAGAGAACGCACTCTATCACGGACTGCTGAGTGAACAGGGAGATATCCGGGTCACGCTCGGCATGGCGGAAGCCGGACGGATCTATATCAGAGTAGCGGACAACGGCAAAGGCATGACGCCGGAGAGAATCCGGGAGCTGCTGAACGGCGAGGGCGGTCGCAAGTCGGGGCTCGGCATCGGCTTGAACTACGTGAAGAAAATGCTCGAGGTATATTACGGAGTCGCCGCGGATATGACGATCGAAAGTGTCGTCGATGTCGGAACGACCATCGCCATTACGATGCCGGATCATATGACGGGGAGGGAAACCGATGATAAGAGCTATGATCGTTGAGGATGAGCCGCTCGTTCGGAGGGGGATTCTGAGCATGCTGCCGCTATCGCATTTCGGCATGGAACTGGCGGGAGAGGCGGAGACCGCCGAGGCGGCGCTTCGCGTGATCGAACAGAGCGGCATCGATCTCGTCTTCACGGATATCTCCATGCCCGGCATGGGAGGACTTGAACTGCTGCGCGTCTTGAGGGAGCGCCACCCGCACGTCCGTTCGGTGGTGCTGACCTGCCATCAGGAGTTCGATTTCCTGCAGCAGGCCCTGCGGCTGGGCGCCGTAGACTATATCGTGAAGACGCAATTGGACGACGATTCCGTGTTGGAGCTGCTGCAGCGGATTGCCGCGCAATTCTCCGCGTCCGCCGGGCAGACTGGACTGGGCGGCGGGCTGGCCGAGACGGCTGCCGCCCAAGAGCATCTCGCCCGTGGTTGGCGGGGATTGAAATGGATCGTGGATCAAGTCTTGTATGAACGCCTGCTCGGAGAATCCTTGCAGAGCTTCCAGCCGACCGGATGGAAGAACGCCTTGCTGGCCGGCGCTGCGCAATGGCCCGTCAGTTGTCCTTCTCTCTCGTCCTTGCGGTCTCTTGCGGAGGAGTTGCCGGAGAACGGCACGATGGCGGAACTCAAAATCTGGGTGGAAGCCGTTCGCGACCGGGGGAGAACGCTGCTGCGCAACACGATGTACTCGGAAGAGGTCGCGGCTTCGATTATCGAATCCATCGACATGCTGGGCGAGCACGCCGGCGACAAACTGACGCAAGCGGAAATCTGCAAGGCCATCAACATGAGCATCAGCTATTTCAGCAAGAGCTTCAAAGAAATCGTAGGCCTTCCGTTCGTCACCTACGTGCAAGAACTCAACATCAGACGCGCCAGAGCGCTGTTGGAAACGACCAATTATCCCGTCTATATGGTTTCGGAGCAATCGGGCTTCCATGACGAGAAGTATTTCGGCAAAGTGTTCCGGATGAAAACCGGGCATACGCCAAGCGAATACCGCATGCTGTTTCGAGGGGGATGCTGACCGCGGGCCGCGAGAAGGGACGCGCGAAACGGAAAGAGGAATCCGTTTGCTCAAGAGGGTGGTTTTTTTGTCCGAGCGCGGCGTTTGGCCGAAAAAAACCGTCCGCATACAGCAAATGCCCGCGTAACGATCGGGTTGTTTTCCATCTTATAATGAAGGCAACACGAATCGGGGAGGCAATTGCAATGAGCGACGAAGCGGAGAAGCCAAAGGACGAAGACCGCAAAGCTTTTTTCGGGGATGGATTTTTTGCTTGGCAGGGCGGGGGAAAGACGTACCAGAAGGAGATGTACGAAGCGACGCAATATAATGTAGAGAAATATTGGGGCGGATTCTCCGAAGAATCGGTAGACGAAGCATCCTACCGGCTTCCGGATTGGGCGATCGGCCCTTTCCGCAAGTACGAGAGCAATCCGATTTTCGCTCCGGCGGAAGAAGGCTGGGACCGGGGCCGTTTCGGCGGAGGCGTGCATAACGGGTCCGTCGTGCGCAAAGACGGGAAGTTTTATTATATTTACCGCGGCGAAGAACCGCTGCGCGAGGATTATTGGGGCGGGGCGGAAGAAGGCTTAACGGATATGGGCGCCATGGATTATATTTGCGATATCGGCGTCGCGGTAAGTTCGGACGGCATTCATTTCGAACGCGCAGCGGGATGCGGCCAGTTGTTCCGTCGAGGCGAAGACGAGGATTTTAGCTTCGAGGACGTGTGCGTCGTTAAGCATGAGGACACCTACTACCTGTACTGCAACAAGTGGGACTGGAGAGATTTCTCCAATCCCAAGGGAAACGGCGTCTTTATCGCGACGTCCAAGGATCTGCTTCATTGGGTGAAGGTCGGATTGGCTTTCCCCGAGGCGACGAGGATTCACCGCAATCCGTGCGTGCTGCAGAATCCGGACAACGAGGCGGTTCGCGCGAATGGCAAGTTCGTCATGTACGTCAACGACGGCCTGATCGCGTACTCCGACGATCTCATTCATTGGGAATCTCGCGAAATGAGCGAATTCTGGCCTGGCGGCGAAGGCTGCTTCGCTCTGGCGGATTACAGCGACGCGCATCCGGACGGAATTCTGCTCTTCACGGGCGGGCATCATACGGGGCATTTCTACGCCGTCGGCGAGGTGTTCTTAACCAAAAGCAATCCGGAACAGGCCCTTGCATGGTTGCCTCGCCCGGTCCTGATCGCGGAAGAGAGGTATCCTTGGGAGGATGCCCGCAGTGCCGCGAATCCGGACGAGATCATCTCCTACTTCCGGGACACGATTTTCTTCACGGGCATGACTCGGCATGAAGGCCAGTGGATGGCTTATTACGGTGGCAGCGAAGTATATACTTGCCTCGCCCTGGCTGACGCCAAGCAAAAGTATGGGTAGGGAACGGCTTGATCGGCTCTAGGCGGGCAAGCTCGGCATTGGCGTTGAAGAGAGGAATCCGCGGCGAGTCGTCGCCGCGGATTCCTTTTGTATTTTGCCGGGGGTTACAATCGCTCCTTCGTAACCTCGAGCGTCACCCCCGAGGAGAGCACGCGCCTCCAGGCGGCGTTCGAAATGCTTTGGCATCCTGGCGGATCGCGGGGGAACGAATTGTAGACCAGGACGACGAGCTTCGCGCCGTACCAATCGGCAGCTGGCAGCGCGTCGCCCGGTCCCATCGTGAAGTGGTCCCCGATCGACAGGAAAACGATATCGATCAGATGGCGGTCGCCAATCATTTTCATATCCGAGAACAGCGCCGTATTCCCCGCATACAGGATCGTCAGGCCTTCCGCCTGAACGATGATGTTAGGACAGCAGCGCGACCTAGTTAACCTGCTGCAAATGACCGAGACGGACGATGGACTGCCAGGCAAGTTCAATGATGTATTAGGGCTGGTTAGGAACAGTGTCAGCCGGATTGAAGCCGGGAATCATTAACCGGAAGAAGACGAAAGGTTAGGCTTCTCTTCATCGCTCGCCGCGGAACTGACCACCCTCACTGAATGGTGCTTCTTCTTTTTTGGACGGACACTGCATAAGCTTGGAAAGGGGATGCGGACGAAGTGTGGAAGGGGGGCGCTGCATGTCAAGATGGGGGAGAAGAGGATGGCGCAGCAGCCGTCGTCGCCGGCGGACGGGGAAGCTCAGCCGCCGTAAAATGTTTCTTATCGTGACGCTCGTACTCTTATTTCTGATGTTCCAATTCTTTATCTTTATCGAGCGGAACCTGCGCGATCCGCTGATGAATGTTGCAATGATCAGGGTTAAACAGGTCGCTACCCAAGCGATTAATAAATCCATAACGGAGCAGGTTGCGCACCAAACGGATGCGGCTGAGAAGCTGATTGACTGGAAGACGAACGCAAGCGGGAAGATTTCCGGCTTTATGCTGAATTATGGTGAGCATATGCGGATCACTTCCCAGACGATCGAAACCGTTCAAGGGACATTGGCGAAGCTGGGCGATATTCCGGAGCATATTCCGATTGGCCAGGCGCTGGGAAGCGCGATTATCGCCTCCTACGGTCCTCGGGTACCGGTCAAATTCGAGCCGCTTGGAGCCGTGAAGGTGGATTTGAACACCAGGCAGAAGGACGCCGGCATCAATATGATCCTGGTTGAAGTGTATATGAGGATTACAGCGGAGGTCTCCATAATCATACCGTTTGATACGAGGCCCGAGCTGGTCGAGACGGAGATTCCGATTTCCTATTTGCTGGTTGTAGGCGATGTACCGATGTATTATTACGATAATAAAGGCCAGCCAGTAGGTGAAACGGCCCCGGGAGCACCGAATATTTCACTGCCGATCGAGCCCGGCAAGAGCGGAGTGACGACTAGCCCGGCGGAGGAGGATTCGTTGTCCACGGAGCAAGGCGGGAATGGGAATTCAAACGCTGGGGAAGCTCCACATTCGAATACGCCTGAGAACGAATAAAGGAACGGCTGCAGAGCTCAAGGTTGTGCTCTGCTGCCGTTCCTTCCGTGTTGGGGTCTTAAGCGGTCTGGTTTACGGCTTGCTTGCTTTAATTCCGTTTGAGCCGTTTGCGTTCTTCGCTCTCCCATTGACGCAGCATAGGATACGGGTCGAACGACCATTCGATCAAGCCACGGTCGCGGTAGACGCCATAGTGAAGATGCGGAGGGAATTTCCCCTGCGTGCCGGGCTTTCCGTAGCCGGAGCTTCCGACCCAGCCAACCGTCTGTCCGGGCTTAACAATCGTACCCACCGCGACAGTCTTATCATAGCCTGAAAGATGGCCGTAATAGTGATACACATTGTTCAAGTCCCGGATTCCCAGACGCCAGCCCCCGTAAGGATTCCAGCCTTTTACCTCAACGATTCCGTAGCAGGTGCTGCGCACAGGTACGCCATGATTTGCGAAAATGTCAGTTCCCTCGTGGATCCGGTATCCGCCCCAGCTGCGTTTCGTGCCCCAGGTTCCTTTGTACGAGTAATTATTACCTACCGGGACAGGAAAGGCATGCTCGAACAGGTCGAGCTGGCCGTAAGCGGCATAGATACGAGAAAACTGGCGAATTCGTTGAACGGCTCGCGTGTTGTGATAATACTGCCATACGCCGATTGAAAAATCATCTTCGGCCGGGCCGAAATTCATGAGATGGCTTGCGACAGCATAGAGCAGGTCGGCGTCGCTGGTGCGAACGGCTAGACCGTCGCCGTCACCATCTTTGCCGGAGCCGCTGAACCAGCGGATGGATAAAGGAAATTGATCTTCATCATCAGGGTTCAATTGGCCCGCCCATTGGGCAGGTGTCATGTAGATGCCAAGCCATTCCCCAAGCTGCTGCCGGGTTTTCGAGCGGGCCTTCGTCATCGTGCGCTCATATTGATCGATAGCTGCAAGCCTATACCAGGGGACGCCGGTTATGGCGCTCATCTGGTCGAAGAGCTCCCTGCGTTTGTCGAACGCTTGGCCTTTATTCGTCGTATTTGTACTGCCCGCGGCGCGGTAGACAGGGTCCTTGGAGGGAGCCTGCAAGGCCTTTGCATGAGCGGCTCCGATGCCTAAGCCTAGCGATGGCAGCAAGCCAATCGTGCAAGCAAGAAGCATGGTGCAGCGAATTCGGGTGCATTTCATTAAGGTCACCTCTAGGAAGAAACGTTCACCCGTATCATCTTCAAAATCATTGGTTTTTATCCGAAACGTGCTATAATAAGACGCAGGAAAGTACAGAAAGTAGGTATGCCTCATGAAGACCGTGCAGCAGCCGGAGCGCAAACCGGACTGGCTTAAAATTAAATTAACGACCAGCGGCAACTACGCCGAGATTAAAGATATGATGAGTTCCAAGAAGTTGCATACGGTATGTGAGGAAGCTCGCTGTCCGAACATTTATGAATGCTGGGCCAACCGTACGGCAACCTTTATGATATTGGGTGACATTTGTACCCGTGCTTGCCGCTTCTGCGCGGTGAAGACGGGAATGCCGACCGAGCTTGACCTGCAGGAGCCGGAACGTGTCGCGGAAGCGGCGCAGCAGATGGGACTTCAGCATTGCGTTGTAACGTCCGTGGCACGCGACGATTTGGCGGACGGCGGGGCTTCGATCTTCGCGGCAACGATCAAGGCGATTCGTAAAGAACTGCCGCTCTGCAGCGTAGAAGTGCTCATTCCTGATTTCATGGGCAACTGGGAAGCACTTCAAACGGTTATGGATGCCAAGCCGGATATTCTGAATCATAATATAGAGACTGTGAAGCGGCTTTCTAACCGCGTCCGCGCGAAAGCCAAGTATGCCCGTTCACTCGAGCTGCTTCAACAAGCCAAAGCGATGAAGCCTAATATCCCGACCAAATCAAGCATCATGCTTGGCGTGGGCGAAACCTACGAGGAAATTTTGGAAGCGATGGACGATTTGCGCGCTGTGGACTGCGATATTCTGACATTGGGTCAATATTTGCAGCCGACACCGAATCATCTGCCTATCGATCGTTATGTCCATCCGGATGAATTTGCCAAATTAAAAGAAGAAGGATTGCGGCGCGGCTTCAGCCACGTTGAATCCGGGCCGCTCGTTCGCAGCTCATATCATGCACATCAGCAAGTACAGTCAGCAACCCAGGCAAAAACGGCCTCTATGTGAGAAGGAGTGACAAACAGCTTTGATCCATATCGGCGGGAGATCCTATGAACTTGTTCAAGATCACAAAAACGGATGGAATCCCGAGGCGTTCCGCGACCGTTACAGCGACGTGCTGGAACGTTATGATTACGTCATCGGCGACTGGGGCTACAATCAACTGCGGCTAAAAGGGTTCTTTCGCGATAATCACCCGAAAGCAACACCGGGCAGCACCATTTCGGGTTTGGTCGATTACATTAACGAATACTGCAACTTCGGCTGCGCCTATTTCGTACTTCTGAAGCAGCCTGGCGGAAGGCAGGAAGGCGGCGAGGACGACATCGATTTGGATGTGTTCGAGTTTCCGGATCCTGAACGGTCCGATGGCGAGAATGAGGATGGTGAGGTCGCCTATGATGGAACTGCAGCTCCTGTAGCTGCAGCAGCAGAAGGCGAAGTCGTCGTGAAGCGCGAGCATATCCGGGCTGTTCCACGTAATCCGCGTGATCAGCGGAAGGATTACACGCGTTCGCAGCCGAATCGCAAGGACCACAACCGTGATTCCGATAAAGAGACGTCCGGCAGCGGCCGTAAGCCGCTCCCTAAGGACCGGGATAAAGAGCATGACAAGGAGGGAGCGCGGCCTTCCCGCCAGCACCACGGAGCGTCACATGCAGGCGAGCGTCCGCACCAAGGACAGCGTCCGAAGAAGCCCCCGTTTGCGTCTGCTAAGGCTCCTGTGGCGGCAGCATCAGAAACACCGGCTCCTCGGGGCAAAGAACCCGGAGGTTCAAAGAGCTAAGCGTTGGAATGGAAAGTGGCGGTGCAGATTAGTTCTGCACCGCCACTTTTTTTGCATTGCACTATTACGGATAAACGCTGATCATGGCAGCCAGCTAGAGATGCTGTACGTTATACAGTCTTGCATATGCGCCGTCTATGGCCATAAGCTCCTCATGCGTACCTTGCTCGACGATCGACCCGTGCTCAACCACAACAATGGTATCCGCATGGGTAATTGTAGAAAGACGATGAGCCACGATGAGCGTCGTGCGATCCCGCGAGAGCGCTCCAAGCGATTCTTGAATCGCATGCTCGGACTCCAGATCAAGAGCCGAGGTGGCTTCATCAAGCACGAGAATAGCGGGATTCTTGAGGAAGACCCGCGCGATAGAGATACGCTGCTTCTGCCCGCCCGAGAGCTTAACACCCCGCTCGCCAATCTCGGTGTCATAGCCGCCCGGAAGCGACATAATGAAATCATGCGCATTAGCCTGTCTTGCGGCATCCATCATGGATTCTTCCGAAGCCCCGGGGCTTCCGAGCAAAATATTATCCCGCACACTTCCGCTGAACAGAATACTGTCCTGTAGTACCATGCCGATCTGAGCGCGCAAACTATGCTGGGTAACCGACCGTATATCCCGCCCGTCAATCGTAATGGATCCTTCTTGGATATCGTAAAAGCGGGCGAGCAGGCTAACGAGCGATGATTTGCCGCCGCCGCTCATCCCGACAAGCGCAACGGTCTGGCCGTGAGGGATATTTAGGTCGATCCCCCGCAGCACCCATTCCCCATCCTCCAGATAGCGGAAGGACACGCCGCGGAACTCAATTTCGCCGCGCACATCCCGAAGCTCCTTCGCACCGGATTGATCTTGAATCTCCGGCGTCTCATGCATAAGCTCCATGACCCGTTCGAGTGATGCCGAAGCTTGAGTGAGCTCGGTTGAAGCGTTGACGAGCCTGCGAAGCGGGGAATAGAGACGGTCCAAGTAGCTGTAGAAGGCCACGAAGGCGCCGATTGTGAGATCCCCGAGTGCAACCAAATAGCCCCCATACGCCAGCACGAGCAAGGGTGCGATTTCAGTCAAGGTGTTGATGATCGATTGTGTCAGCGCATTCCACCGCGTGAGCGCAAGCGCCTTCTGAAGAAACGTTGCATTGCGATTTCTGAATTGGTTCTCCTCGTGAGTCTCCAGTGTGAAGCTCTTCACGACTGGAATGCCGTTCACATGCTCATTCAAGTAACCTTGCATCTCGGCAAGTGATTGCGACCTTGAACGTGAGTAGTCCCGCAGCCGTTTATACAGCTTCTTGACGGCGATGGCGTAGAAGGGCAGGATGATGATCGCCACCAGTGTAAGCACCGCGTTCATCTGGAACATGATGATGAGGGCAACGGTGAGTGTGAACATATCGAGCCAAATGTTCATCAATCCGGTCTCGACAAGCGACTTCGTCTGTTCCGCATCATTCATCATGCGTGAAATAATTTCTCCGGACTTCCGGTTTTGAAAATAACGGATCGATAATTTCTGAAGATGGCCGTACAGCTTGCCCCGCAAATCGAACAGGATGCGGCTAGTCGTCATTTGTGCAAAATATTGCCGGTAATATTCCACCGGATAACGGACGACGACGAACAGCAGGAAGCCCCAGCCGAGCGCCTTGAGCAGCTTCTCGATTTTAACTTCCGCTGTTATCGGGGCAAGGAGCACCCCATCCACGATATATTTGAGAAAGAGCGGCAGTGTAAGCGGAATGGTGAATTTGACCGCCCCAATCAGGAGCGTAAGAGCGATCATCCACCGGTAAGGCTTAACAACTTTTAAGTAAGCGCGAAAAGCTTTCATCGTTATTTGACATCATAGCCGAGGAACGCTTCGCGCACCCGATTCCAGAATGGAAACGGCCGGTATCGGGCAAAGCTTACCTTGCGGCTTGCTACGCTGCACCGAATGGAACGAATATCGCTTCGGGTCATGTTCAGATGGTCAAACGACAACAGCAGCCGCTGCTCCTTGCGTGAGATGATGTCGCAATGATGATGCTGAGGCAGCACGACAGCAGATCCAAGTGTCCGGTACACCCGGTTGTTAATCGAAGCGATCTCTGCAATTTGCAGGGATTCGATCGATGGATGAATAACGGCTCCGCCCAAGCTCTTATTATAGGCTGTGCTGCCGAGCGGGGTGGAGACGACGATGCCGTCGCCGCGGAACATCTCGAATAATTCATCATTGATATCGATCTGCGCCACGATCGTATTATCCACGCCTTTAATGGTAAATTCATTCAGCGCGATATGATTCGAAATGCCCGAGGCGGTTTCCAGCTCGATCTGCGCGAGCGGATAGCGGACGATACGCGGCTCGCTCTCCGTCATCATGCGAATGAGCTCCTCGAGCTCGTCGGCTTTCCAATCCGCAAAAAAACCGAGGTGTCCCGTATGCACACCGACAAAGGCAACGTCGGAAATGCGATCGCTATAGGAGTGGAATGCTTGCAGCAGCGTACCGTCGCCGCCGATCGAAACGACCATCTCCGGCGATTCTTCATTTAAGGTGAGGCCTCTTGCGGCTGCAAGCTCATGAAATTGCCCAGCCAGTTGCTTGGACAGCTGGTCACCCCTGTCCACTACGACGTAGTTCAATGAAATAAGCTCCTTCCGCACCGATATAATAAGTCGATCATATCGGAAATCGCCCCTAAAGACAACGTTATCCGGTCGGTGCCATACTATTCCAGAGGATATACACGAGCAGAACGGCAATAACGCCGTGCACCAATCGGGCTATGAGAAACGGCCGGTAGCGCAAATCGGTGCGGCTCAGCAAACTGACGACCTGGGCGTGAACGGACATTCCGCCCCAGGAGAGGATAAAAGCGGCAATGGCTACCTGGTGAATGAGGCCGCTGCTTGTCGATTCCCCCGCCGTTCTGGCTCCTAGCGTGACCTCGAACAATCCGTTGACAACCGCTTCAGATAACGATGCCGGCATCCCCAGTGTACTCATGACGATACGGAATAGCTCGGCGATCGTCCCGATCATGCCGACCATGGTGAGCAGCTCCATGACGACCGAGAAGAAGACGACAAGTCCTCCGACCACAATCATAAGCCGGAGCGCGGCTTGTACGGCTTCTTGGAGCAGCGTGCCGGTTGAGCGGCCGTCCAGCAATCTGGCCCGATGCATGGCGGTTATCGCTTGCGCGAGCCGTGAGGAGCGCCTGCCTGTCTCTGTGGAGGAAGCTGCAGGGACTTGTGGCGACTCAGGCGCCTTCCTGTCGTGATAGCGCATGAGCAGCCCAATGATCAGGCCTCCTCCATAATGAGCGGCGGCGAGCAGGGGAGCGAGCGCGGCGTTGTGGAAGAAACCGATGGACACCGCTCCAATCAGGAAGATCGGATCCGAGGTGGTCGTGATGGCGACGAGCCGCTCGCCTTCGACCCGCGTAATGAGCCGCTGTTCCCATAACTGAGCCGTTAGCCTCGCTCCGACGGGATAACCGGAGGCATAACCCATCGTAACGACAAACCCGCCGATTCCGGGAAGCCTAAACAGCGGGCGCATAAGCGGATCGAGCAGCGTGCCGAAGAAGTGAACGATGCCGAATCCAAGCAGCAGCTCCGATATCACGAAGAATGGGAAAAGTGCAGGAAATAAAACCTCCCACCATATGGACAGCCCGCGTATCGATGCATGCAAGGCTGCAGCTGGAAATATGGCAAGCAGCAGGGCGAGCAGCACAGCGACCCAAGCGGGAATAACCGCAGGCCGGAACAAATAACGGACGAGTTGCACAAATTCCCCTCCATTGCAGTCAGTGTTGTTGTCATGCTTGTGGACGATCTACTATAACTATATGAATGGAGGTGGACAAACAAGTACCAGGTGAGAAAAATGATGCATAAATAGGATGCAATCCTTATAAAAATATTTTTAGAAAACGCTTGCAAAAGATTGATGTGTTTTCGACACAGCTGTGATACAATAGATCTATATCCAGACGCTGGGGTGATCACTTATGAGTATTATTGCCGGCATCCTCGTTTGCGCTTTTGTTTACGTGATCCGCGAGTCCTTATTGGCTCCCGGGGAAGAGGATTATGAAAGCTAGTAAATTTGCTTGAGTTGTTCCAACAGTCGCAGAATGCCCTCCTTGAAGGGCATTTTTTTGTTGTTCGGCTGACGCAATCATTTGGGATAAAATTAATTTATTATATAATACCAAAGACCTATAAAATGGAGTGTGACATGTCGATGAATAACTATAGAACTACCTTTGATGACGTCGGAGGCCTTGAAGGGGTAAGGCGAATTACGGAGGCCTTTTATCCTAAGGTTCAACAGCATCCGCTGCTTGCGCCACTATTTCCGGAGGATATTATGCCGGTTATGGAGAAACAGACCAAATTTTTATCTCAATTTTTCGGAGGGCCTTCCTACTACACCGATGAATACGGAAACCCGAAGATGCGCGCTCGTCATCTGCCTTTCCCGATAACGCCAGCGCATGCCGATGCGTGGCTCGACTGTATGAGGCGTGCGCTCGCGGAGACGGATTTGCCGGATGAGCTGCAGCGGTTCGTGCTGGATCGGCTGTCAGGCCCTGCGTACCACTTTGTGAACACCACTAACGAACAGGAGACGTGATCCCATGGAGCCGCTCTACCAGTCAACGATTACTTGCATCTGCTGTGAACAGTCCTTCCAAACCTCGCGTGTGAGATCGAGCTTTAAGAAAGCCTTATCGCGGGACAGCGATTTTTGCGGGTATTACCGGGAGGATGTCAATCCGGACTATTATGTTGTAAGGGTTTGTCCGAAATGCGGATTTGCAACGACGGAGAACGGCATCGAACAATTGGCTGACGCGAAGCGGAAGCAGTATTACGAACAGATCGGATCCCATTGGAAAACGCGCGACTATGGCGGAAGTCGGACGCCAGAGCAGGCTATGGCATGCTACAAGCTGGCTCTTCTGTGCGGACAAGTGGTCGGAGAGAAGGAACGCGTGGTTGCGGGTATATTGCATCACATCGCCTGGCTGTATCGTTACACGGACAATAAGGAGCAGGAGCAGCGATTTCTGCGTTTTGCTTTAGAGGCATATGTAAGGGTCTACGAAAAAGAAGGGGTTTCCCTTAATAATGCGAAGCTGATGTTCCTGATCGGCGAGCTGTACCGGCGGGTAGGGGAGAAGGGCGAGGCTGTACGCTGGTTCTCTCGTGTCGTGAACGATAAGCGGATTACGGATGCTTCCATGATCCGTGCCAGCCGGGAACAATGGCAGCTGCTGCGAGCGGAGCAGTCTCCAGAAGCTTACTTGAACTCCTCCGAACATGGTGAGCTATACGCATGACCGATTAGCAATAAAGAAGCCGTCCGGTTCTTGAACCTGGACGGCTTCTTTATGATGTGCTTGAAGTACAGGGTCACTTGATATAGATCCCGCCAAACGGAAGCAGCTCGCGAAAAATCCGTTTGATCAAGCTGCCCCCGTGAAGCTGGTCCTCCAGCTGCGAATCCCGCGATCCGGTCTGGATGAGAATCGGACCGCTGCCTGTCAGTTCCCATTGGATCTGCATGTGCTGGCTGGCCAATGGGTTCCCATAGACCGAGAGCTTGACGCTGGCCCGCTCCGGATAAGCGATCAGCGCCCCTTTCTCCACGTAGAGCGGTCTAACGGGATCGAGCTCGAGCATCCCCAGATCGCCAGCGGCGAGGATGCCGAGCGAGCCTGGGCCGCTGAAGCGCATGCGAACCCATTCATGCGTGATCCAAACGGTTTTTATTTTTTGAATGCGGCTTTTCATAATCATTCCGTCCGAGTAGAACAGGACGTGGCGAAAATCGAACAATAAATCGCTGCCCGGCGCGATATTCATGGTTCTTAATGTACTGCCGGCCGGGAGCCCGAGAATAAACTGGGAAGGTCCCTGCATGCGTGAGCGGATCCACTTCTTCTTCCGGTACATGCCGGCCAGATCCATGAATCGGTCCTCCCGCAGCTGGGGGGAGCCTTGATAAGCGATAATGGCGTTGGGATGTAGTACATGAATAGCTTCTCCATGTTCAAGCATGACTTTGGCATGGCCGATCGGAGCAGGCGCGGTTACATTCATGTGCCGGCACCTCCGCTTGGGTTGCGGTGCTTGCGCCATGACCAGTATCTCCATATCCGCACCGAGATCAGATAAAGCAGTCCCATGCCAGCTAACACGAGCACAGATGCCGCGATTTTGCGAAACAGCTGCTGCTGACTGAACTTGTCCTGCGCCAGCTGATCGATACGCTTGGTGAGCAGCTCATTCTGCTCGCGATAGACGTCGTTCTGCTCGATTAGTTCCTGCTGGCGTTTGGCAAATTGCTCCGCAGCCTGCTGAGCCTCCTCGAGCCTTCGCTGCTGCTCGATAAGCACGCTTTGCATCTGAACGTATTGATCCTTCAGCTCCTCCAATTTGTCGGGGATGCTGTAAATATCTTTCAACCGGTCCATAACGCCCGCTATTTCAACGGACGGTGACGGGAACGAGTGCGCGATAATACCGCTTGTAAGAACGACAGCAGCGCCAATCCGCCAGAGCTGGAACATAAGTCTGTCACCTGCCTCGAAACGTGTAGAAGGATGCCTACATTTTGCCCCGTTTCTGGAGGTTTGAACAAACCGATTAAAGCTCAGGCTACCCTTTGCGCAAGCGTGTGTTGGTTAGCAGGTAGTCCTGGTCCGCATCGATGACGGTCACTTTATTCCGGCAGCAAGGAAAGATGACCAAACGTTTACTGCCTTCCCTGACTTCCCGAATTTCCAAGGGGGTAAGTGACAGAAGTACGTTATCCTGGCCGCAGAACGGGCAGGACGGTACATAGACGTCTTTCATCTGAATATCGTAAGGCCAAGCGCGATCGAACGGAATCACGGTGTCTGCTCCGGCTTCGCAGCCAGCTCGGCGAGCTTTTGCAGTAAAATATGCTTAGGCATATGCATGAGATGCTCGATCGGTACGTTAAGCTCTTTGGATAGCTTTATAGCGGTTTCAGGCGATATTTGCAGTGGTTTGGACAAGGTGAACAACTCCTTTTATTCGTCGGCTGGAAAGCCGCATCTGAATCAACGTGGAAATAAGGGCAGCCATTTCGATATAATTCAGTTATACACCGCTGCGGGGGATTACGCAACGCGAAGCGGCATGGTGCCGCGGTGACGACGCACTAAGATATAGATACCCATCTGGCGGCAGGTTGACAAATATCTGCACGCTCAGAAGGAGATGTAGTGCTTTCCGAAGTCGGTTTTGTAACGATGTGAGTCTGTGAGGCGCAAGCTTCACAAAAACTTGAGGAGGAATAAACTGTGGGACAGACGTATCCAGAGCAATGGGATTTAGATGTATTTTATGAGGGAGGCTCGTCCTCTCCGGCCTTTGCGGCTGAACTATCCGGCATGGAAAGAGACATCGATGTCCTCGTACGAGAGCTGGAGGAGGCTGCAGCTAAAGCAGAGCCAGTCGCAACAGCGAAGCTATCGGCATGGACGGCCGCGGTACAATCCGTCATCCTTCGTCTCCGTCAATCGGAATCGTTCGTCTCTTGCCTCGTAGCACAGCAAGTGAAGGATTCCGCGGCGATTGGCTTGAATGAACGGGTGAAGACAACGGCGGCGAAATTGAACAGCGCGCTCACCGCTTATGACGAGCAGCTGACATTAGTTCCCGAGGACGTATGGGCCCAGTGGCTCGAGCAGGAGGATATCGCCCCTGTCGCTTTCTCGCTTCGCGAACGTCGCGAGGCCGCCAAGGAGAAGCTGCCGCCAAGCCTGGAAGCTCTTGCCGGCGAGCTTGCAGTAGACGGGTACCACGGCTGGGGGGATTTCTATAACACGGTCGTCTCGCGTGCAAGATTTCAAGCGCAAGAGCCGGATGGCTCGTCGAAAACCCTCTCAGCAGGCCAGATGCACAACCGGTTGTCGGACGGGGAACGCAGCGTCCGTGAGGCTGCCTTTACCGAATGGGAGCGGGAGTGGGGCGACCAGGCCGAGCTCTGCGCGGAAGCGCTGAACCGGATAGCCGGTTTCCGTCTCAAGCTATACGACAAACGGGGCTGGGAGTCGGTTCTGAAGGAGCCGCTCGCCATGAACAGGATGAGCCAAGCGACTTTGGACGCCATGTGGGCAGCTGTGAATGAAGGCAAGGCGGATCTGGCCTTGTACCTGGAACGGAAGGCAAAGCTGCTTGGAATTGATAAGCTGGATTGGCATGATGTTGAGGCACCCATCGGATCGGCGGCACGGACAGTACCTTATGATGAAGCAGCCGATTTTATCGTCGAGCAGTTTCGCGCGTTCAGCCCGGATTTGTCTGAATTCTCTGAAGCGGCATTCCGCGACGGTTGGATTGAGGCCGAGGATCGTGCCGGTAAGCGGCCGGGGGGGTTCTGTACAGCATTTCCTATAAGCGGCCAGACCCGTATTTTTATGACCTATTCAGGTACGGCTTCCAACATTTCAACGCTGGCGCATGAGCTTGGACATGCGTATCATCAGCATGTCATGAACGATCTTCCGCCGCTTGCCCAGGAATATGCGATGAATGTAGCGGAGACGGCTTCGACGTTCGCGGAGATGATCGTGTCCGATTCCGCTATGGAGGCCGCCGTTGATCCGGAGGAAAAGCTGGCCCTGCTTGAAGATAAGCTTCAGCGCTCGACAGCCTTCTTCATGAACATTCATGCGCGCTTCCTGTTCGAGACGAGCTTCTACGAGCGGCGCAGCAAAGGCATGGTCAGCCATGAGGAGCTGTCCAAGCTGATGGAGGAGGCTCAGAAAGAGGCATTCCGCGGCACTGTCGGTAAGCTGCACCCTCATTTTTGGGCATCGAAGCTGCATTTTTACTTAACGGATGTGCCATTCTATAATTTCCCGTACACCTTCGGCTTCTTGTTTAGCTGCGGCATCTATGCCGTAGCGAAGAAGGAGGGGCCATCGTTTGCGAAGCGTTACGTCGAGCTTCTTCGCGATACGGGGCGAATGACCGTGGAAGAGCTTGCTGAGAAGCATCTCGGTATCCGCCTGGATGAGCCGGCTTTCTGGCGCGGTGCCGTATCGCTAACATCGGCTGATGTTGCGACATTCCTGGAATTAACGAACGAATAGCGAGAGCAGACTCGGATTTCTCCTGAATGAATGAAAGGTGGACAAATTTGGAAAGATAAGCCTATAGGGTCAGGGCTATTAGATGCCTGAACGTCTCCATAGGTAGTCTCCACAGGCATCCACATGGTCGCAATTGAAGGGAGAAATGCATGAATGGAACGCACTTTTGTCATGGTGAAACCAGATGGCGTGAAGCGCGGCGTGATCGGGTCGATCATCAACCGGTTCGAACAGAAAGGCTTCGCGCTTATGGCCATCAAGCTGATGCAGATCGACCTCGCATTGGCGGAAGAGCATTACCGCGATCTACGAACGAAGCCGTTCTTCGGTGAGCTCGTTGGGTATTTAACGTCCGGCAGCGTGTGCGCGATGATTTGGGAAGGGCCGAATGCGGTGGCGAATGCCAGATCCTTGATCGGCAAAACCAATCCGGTTGAAGCGGCACCCGGAACCATCCGCGGCGATTATGCCATGGATGTGGCGGGGAATATTGTACATGGCTCAGACTCACCGGAAAGCGCGGCGCGCGAGATTGGTCTGTTCTTTACTCAGGAGCTGCCGATAACTACATTCATGGGCTTCCCGTACAATGAACAATCGGCCGAGGCAACCCATTAGCCGATAAGCCTGCACCCCCTTGGGCGGACATCTGCTGCAACCTTCGTATGTACACTGGACCTCGTACATACGGAGGTTTTTTTGCATGCTCATTTACTTGGATAGCGGGGCAGACCTGTTCACATGGAGTTAATGACAAATTTGTAAGGCTGAGACATGAAACTGTAATCTGAATCGATAGATTCGCGGTGTTGTTACGAGCTAAGCTAGCATGAGATGAAGCGGCTCCCTTTCGTAGGGCACATCCCCGAATAAAGGAAATGCCAGCTGATCCAGACAAAATGAGAAAGGTTGATTCAAATGTACGACATCATTACCGCCATTATATTAGGCATAATCGAAGGGTTAACGGAATTTATCCCCGTCTCTTCCACGGGTCACCTGATCCTGGCCGGCGATCTGCTCGGCTTCGAGGGAGAGGCAAAGGCGACATTCAAGATTGTTATTCAATTGGGGGCTGTACTGGCTGTCCTCGTGCTGTATTGGAACAGATACATGAGTATCTTAAAGGATCTTGCGACCTTCAACTTCAAAGCGAAGAACAAGTTGAATGCAGTTCATATGTTCCTCGCTATGATTCCCGCATTAATGGTTTATTTGCTCTTCAAGGACGTCATCAAACGCTATCTGTTCGGATCGGCTCCCGTTCTGATCGGTCTAATTATCGGCGGTGTTCTGATGATTATTGCCGCTAGAGTCAAACGAAAAGTAACTGCCGAGAACACCGACGATCTTACCTATAAACAAGCCTTCGGGATTGGATTATTTCAATGTTTGGCGCTGTGGCCGGGGTTCTCGCGATCAGGAGCGACGATGTCCGGCGGGCTGCTGCTTGGGACGAGCCAGAAAGCGGCAGCGGACTTTACGTTTCTGATCTCCGTTCCGGTTATGCTCGGCGCGACGGTATTGGACATGTATGATAGCCGCGAGTTTTTGACATCGGATGCTCTGTTTCTTTTTCTGATCGGATTTATTACCGCTTTTATCGTGGCCATGATCGCCGTAACTACATTCTTGAATTTGATCAAACGCCTTCGGCTGGAATGGTTTGCGGTGTATCGGTTTGTTCTTGCAGCGCTCTTTTATATCTTTTTACTGTGAGGGGGAGTCTTCGATGGCTCCTCGTCCATGGAGGGAAACCTGATATTGTGAATAGAAGTGCTGAGATCTGTGTAAATCCAAAATAGCGCTTACATTGTATGATTTGGTTATAAAGTCCACCCATAAGCTTCCATCATCAACGGGTTGTCTTGAAGATAATGAGGAGAAGGAGGTCATTGAATTACCGTAAGCTTATTGGCCGGGAGAGGACATAACCAAGGAGGAATGTATGATGAGTTGGTTAAAAAATAATAAGCGTTGGGGTATCGGTTTCATCGCGGCGGTTCTGCTCTTCAGTCTCATCGGAAGTCAGTCCATGCCAAGCAGCCGGTCCTATGCCGATGCGCCCCAGGAGGGATCTGTTCCTGTGTTGAACGTGAAGGATTATGGAGCGCTTGGCAACGGTGTCCATGATGATACAAGCGCCATTCAACAAGCCGTCAACGAGGCTCTAACCATGAAAGGTACCGTCTATTTACCGTCAGGAGATTACAAGGTAACGTCTCAAATCAACATTGGCGGAGCCGGCTTTATCACGATCCAAGGTGCAGGCGGAACGACGATGCAATCCAATATCAATGCCACGCTAACGACCGGGAATATCTTCGAAGTGACATCTTCCTACCTGGTGAAATTCAAAGATATCGCCATTAACAATCACGGATCGACGGGCCGGATCATTTCGTTTACATCGGGGGAGTCCCACATCATCGAGAATGTGAGAATGACGAACGTTGCGGGAAATCCTTCGGACATGGTCTATTTTATAGGAGCATTCACCCAAATCTTAGGCTCGGGTTTCATTAACAGCGAGCCGTCCGCTTACGCACTTCACGTCACTTCCCTTCCTTCGCAGCTGAATATTAATAGCAATATATTCGACAACGGCTTCGGCAGCACGGGTAAAGGCATTCTAGTTGATGCTGCTCCGGGCACGAGACCGGAAGGACTCAAGATCAGCCGCAACAATTTCATCCTGACCGGAGCCGAGCAAATTACGTTGAAGACCATTCTCCATGTGGATATCTCGAACAATATGCTGGATCAAAGCTCAGGAGCGGCTATCCTGCTTGATCCGGAAGGACTTGCCCTTAATGGCGTATTCATTGACGATAACTATATATCGGCCGCTCAAAACCAGCAGGAAGGCATCGGCATTCATGCCCCATTGAAGGACGAGGGTGTCGTCAATACGGTCATTACGAACAATATGATCTCTTATAATGGGTACGGAATCAAAATGAACGCCAATGCAAGCAATGTGAATATCAGTAACAATGTCATTTCTGATGTCCATCATGCCGGAATCAAGATGGATCAGTCCCGCAGCACGACGATTACGGGCAATATGTTCGCGGCGGCCGCGGCCTCGCTGTCCATCGCGGATGGACCAAACGGCGGACCGTTCATCATTAAGGATAATCAGCTGACAGGGACCAATACCATCACCAAAACGAAAAAGAAGAATTTTTTCATCGGGGATAACCCAGGACTGTAAATTAAACCACGATAAAGGCGTTTCGCGGCAAATCGCGAAGCGTCTTTTTGGTACGGACAGGGCCCGCTGCTTGAGAGTGGAGAAACTGTTATTTTGAATATAAATCCTGAGATTAGTGTAAATCGGAAACACCGTTTCAATTGTATAATTTACCCGAAATAGTCATTTATTTTCCTGTCCGTAATGGCGGCTCATGGGAAAAGACGGAGAAGGAGGTTATTGTATCATCTGTATGATTCTGCACGGAAGGCGACTCAAAATATAAGGAGGAATTTGCTATGCGTTGGTTAAGTACCGGTAAACGTTTTGGCTTTGCTCTCTTTGCAGCTGTGTTAGTAGCCTACCTGATCGGCAATCCATCCATACCAAGCAATCGGTCCTATGCCGATACAATCACGGAGGGATCTATTCCTGTGTTGAACGTGAAGGACTACGGAGCGGTTGGCAACGGTGTAAACGATGATACAAGCGCTATCCAACAAGCGATTAATGATGCTCTAACTATAAAGGGTACCGTCTTTTTGCCATCCGGAGACTACAAAGTTACCTCGCAGCTCACGGTTGCCGGCTCTGGCTTCATTACAATTCTAGGCGCTGGCGGCTCGACGATGCAATCCAATATCAATGCCACGCTCACTACCGGGAATGTCTTCGAAGTGACGTCTGCCTACCTGGTGAAATTCAAAGATATCGCCATCAACAATTATGGATCGACGGGCCGAATCATTTCCTTTACGTCAGGAGAGTCCCACAGTATCGAGAATGTGAGAATGACGAACACGGCAGGAAATTCCTCTGATATGGTCTACTATATAGGAGCCTTCACTCAAATATTAAACTCGGGTTTCGTTAATAACGAGCCTTCCGCTTACGCGGTTCATGTTAAGTCCCTGACGTCACAGTTGAATATAAACACCAACATATTCGACAATGGCTTTGGCGGCACGGGCAAAGGCATCCTTGTCGATGCTGCGACAGGCACGAGACCGGAAGGACTCAAGATTAGCCGGAATAATTTTATCTTGACCGGAGCGGAGCAAATCACATTGAAGACGATTCTGCACGTGGATATCTCGAGCAATATGTTGGACCAGAGCTCAGGGTCCTCGATTAAGCTCGACCCCGAGGGGCTTGCGTTAAACGGTGTATTTATTGATGATAATTATATTTCAACTGCCCAAAACCAGCAGGGGGGCACCGCTATTCTTGCGCCATTGAAGAATGAGGGGGTTACCAATACGGTTATCTCGAACAATATGATTGCCTACAGCGGTTATGGCATCGTATTGAACGCCAATGCCAGCAATGTGAATATCAGCAACAATGTGATAAACGATATCTACCATACCGGAATCAGAAGTGATAAATCCCGCAGCACGACGATTAAAGGCAATATGTTCAACGCGGCGGCAGCCTCGCTGTCCATCGCGGATGGAACAACCGGCGGTCCGTTCATCATCAAGGATAATCAGCTGACAGGGACTAATACGATCACCAAGACGACTATAAGCAAATTTTACATGGGGGATAATCCGGGGCTTTAAAGATAGATGCTACGAAGACGTTTCGCGCACAAGCGCGGAGCGTCTTTTTCTCGTTCGGCTCTTCGCTGCTAATACAATTTATTTATAGTGAGCCTGATAGTGGCTCGTTTAACGTTCGGATGAAGGACAGTTTCTTTTCAAGGAATGATTGGCATTGTAATCGGTGAATGTTGTATAGTTAAGCTAACGCTCGTTACTAAATGATTTGGAAAGGGATCAAATGGCATGGTGACCAAAAAAGAAATTGCCGAATATTTGGGTATATCAAGAACCGCTGTTTCCTTTGTTCTCAACAATGTGCAAAACAATAAAATATCAGAAGAGACTAAAGAGAGGGTACTAAAAGCTGCCAAGGAACTAGGCTACAAGAGCAATGAAGCTCAAAAAAATATTTGTTTTATTCTTTGCAATAGGGAGCTTAACGACTCCCGATACTCTTTGCTTATGGAAGATCTAGAGGGTCTAATAAGCGAAATAGGCTACAATTTAATGTTTATGAGTATTAAGACCCCTTCCGTTATCAGCAAACTGGAGAACTTTTTAGAACGGAATGAAGCCGACGGACTTGTGGTAACGGGGCTTTTGGACGAAATGATCATTAACGCGCTGGAGCAATCCGGCATCCCTTTTGTCATTTACGGTGTAATTGAGAATGAGAAAGTGAATATCGTAACGCCCGATTCCGAACGAATTGCAAAAGAAGCCGTACAGTACCTGATTGATAGAGGCCATGAAAAAATAGCGCTATTCAGCGGGAGATTGGATCTGTTAATTCATCGTCAACTATTTGAGGGATACAAAAAAGCGCTTGAAGAAAACGGATTGCCCTTCAATAAACTGTTGGTACAAGTCATTAACCAGGAAAGCGGCTATGAGATGGCCAATCGAATGAAGCTGCTTGAAATTGAGTATACTGCAGCTTTTTGTGTGGAGAATGTGATTCAATTCGGCGTTTTACAAGGACTACGGAACTCGGGGCTGGAGGTGCCAGGTGATATCAGCCTGCTGGGATATGGGTTTACAGATCTCGTCAAATTAAGTAGTCCGCATTTAACGACTATCTATTTCGACAGGTTGGAGGCTGCGGAGTTGATCGTAAGCAGACTGAAGCAGTTAATCGCCGACAAGAATACGCCTCCCCGGAAAATGGTTCTGGATTGTATTCGCTTCTATAACGGGGATACCGTAGGATTTATCAAGAACAATGGAGAATAGAAAAGCTTGTTTTAGAACACAGTTCGGAAAACTGTGTTTTTTTGTGCGAAAAATCAAGATTGACAGGTTTAGGTAACGCGTGTTACTATGCAATTGTGTTCGAGGGATGCCAGAGATGTCCGGTATACCATTGGCGGTAAGTATTAAGAAAATGGCGGATTAACAAGCGATATTTGCTCAAAGATTGCTCTAAATTACTCTGCTGGACATGAAATAACGAAAGAAAAGTAACCGCTTCCATATGTTAACGTCGTTACCTACAGAGTGTATGCCTTGCAGTTGAAATTTTTATGGGAGGGACGGTCCGAGCAACATTTCGCGTCATTATCGTATTTCTTGCACTTCAAAAAATAATTGGTTCAGGGCGTTTCGATGTCCGGATCGAGGGGATGATGAACGATTATGAGTCGACAATTTTCAATGGGAGAGTACCTCAAAAGCTATCATGCCAATCAGCAGCCTACGTTCAAGTTTCAGGCGAATACGGAAGCCGAATGGTCGCAATGGAAGGAGCAGTTCAGTTCTAAATTGCTTGATCTTATGGGAGAATGGCCAAGCGAAAAGGTGGATATGCAGCCCGTCATTCTGGAAAAGACGGAGTTCGAAGCTTATACCTGCGAGAAAATCGTTATTCAAAGCGAACCTAATATGAAAATCCCGCTGTACCTGCTGATTCCCCGAAATGCAAGAACCGGTAACCCCGCTGTGCTGTGTTTGCATGGCCACGGAGCGGGCAAAGACGATGTCGTGGGTGTCCAGCATGGTGAACGACAGCGAGAAGTTGATTACAAAGAGCTGAACTATCATATCGCGCCGAAGCTTGCCGAAGATGGTTTTGTCGTGCTCGCTCCGGATGCGAGAGGATTCGGCGAGAGGGGTCTAGGCTACGGCAAGCCTCATCGGCATGGAGAGAAGGACGGCTGCGACCTCGTGTTTCTCAAGTCGATTATGATGGGATTAAATCCGTTAACATTGAACATATGGGACATCATGAGGTGCATCGACTATCTGGAGACAAGAGAAGAAGTCGATCCCGGAAGAATCGGCTGTGCCGGGCTTTCCTTCGGCGGGGCGTGGAGCCTGTTTGCTACTGTTTTAGAGGAGCGCATTAAGGCATCCGCAGTGTGCGGCTATTTCAATACGTTTGAGTCATTTGCCATCAACTGGGGGAATTTTTGCGGCTCGATGACGATCCCTAATCTGTTAAAGTACGGGGAAATGGAGGATGTGGCATCTTTGATTGCTCCGAGACCGCTGCTCTTGTCGAACGGAAGGCTCGACCACGGTTTTCCGATCGAAGCTGCAATAAAAGCTTTCCCTGCAGTGGAACAGGCATACCGTGTTGCTGGATGTCCGGAAAGAGTAAAGCACGATGTGTTTGAGGGCGGGCATGAATTTCATTATGAGGCAGTAGTTGGTTGGATGAAGCGATGGCTGTAGAGCGGGAACCCGGGTTGCACGGCTGCGCGATCTGCGTGATTGCCGATATGAGATACGAAGGTGAAGGAGAGCGCCAATGAGACGATGCAGGGCGGCACTGGTAGGAATCAATGGTTTTGGAGGAAAGCACCTGGATCAAATGTTTCAGCTTCGGGAGAAAGGCGTTTTGGAGCTTGTTGCGGTGAGTGAAGTCCATCTATCGGCGGATGCGCATCGAAAGCTTGAAGGGGAAGCGATCAAGTGTTACACGGATTATAAGGAGCTGCTATCCTGCGAACGGGAATTGGACTTTATCGTGTTATCCACACCGATTCATTTACATGCGGATATGGGGATCGACATCATGGAGGCTGGGTTCAACGTATTGCTTGAGAAGCCGCCTGCGGTCACCATTCAAGACGTCGACCGATTGATTGAAGCGTCCCGGCAAACAGGCAAGCACTGTGCCGTTAATTTCCAATTAACTACAGGAAAAGCCTTTAATAAGTTAAAGGAAGCGATTGCCGGCGGGGCATTCGGGCGCATCCATACCATCACGGGCATAGGCTTGTTCCAGAGAATGGACGACTACTATCATCGAACCTTCTGGGCCGGAAAAACGAATATAGGCCAAACGTTCATTTTGGACGGAACGATTAACAACCCGCTGTCCCATCTTCTTAACAATATGATCGTACTATCCGGCATACAGACCGGCGATAACGCCCAAGAGGCCGTGCCTTATCAAGTAACGGGCGAATTGTACCATGCTAACCGGATTGATGGCGAAGATACCTCGTGTGTCCGAGTCAATATGAATAACGGAGTGACGATGTACTTTTACGCCACGCTTTGCCATTCTGAAGAGACGATGCCGACGATCCGGGTGGAGGGGGAAAAGGGATCCGCTGTGTGGAGTTATGACAATAATCTGACGATCGAAATCGGAGGGAAACCGGAATTCCTTGCATTCGGCGAGGAAAATTGTTTGGAAAATGTATATGCGAATCTGATACGGGTCATCACCGGAGAAGATCGGCTTTTGATCTGTCCGGTCGCTTCGACCAGAAATTTCGTGCTAATTTCAAACGGCGCCTATGAATCGTCGGGGACAATCTACGACATTCCTGTTGAGCATTTGAGTCGCTCGTATAAGGATGGCACTACGGCCACTGTGATTAATAATATTGATGAAATAATCCGATCAGCCTCGGGACACAAGCAATTATTTGCCGAATCGGGCGTGCCGTGGGCGGTCCCTACCAAGCCTGTGAACTTAAGCGAATACGACAAGTTTCCGACTTATTTTACCCAAGAGGTGCAATCAGATTGAGAATCAGAACGGCCCTTTATGGCTCAAACGGTCATCAGATTCAACAATTGTTGGAAAATCACCCTCAAGCCGAGCTTGTCGCGACTGCTTGCTTGGATCTTGCCCGTTTGCCCGCCTCACTTCGAAACGATCCGAACGTTCGCCATTATGCTACGCTTAACGAACTGCTGGCTGATCCGACCGTCCAGCTCGTATCGCTTTGCTCGCCTTTCCGAAGCGATCAGGCCGAAGATGCTATACAATGCATGCGGGCAGGGAAGCACGTATATGCCGAGAAACCATGCGCACTAAGCGAGAAAGAGCTGGATGCGATTATCGCTGCGACGCGGAGTACGGGATGCCGCTTTCGCGAAATGGCGGGGACCGCTTTCGAGCAGCCTTATTTGTCGATGCGAAACCTGGTACAAGCGGGTGCGATTGGAGAAATTGTTCAAGTATTCGCGCAAAAGTCCTATCCCTATTTCGAAGAGCGACCGCAGGACGAGCGCATCGATGGCGGGCTTGCACGTCAAGCCGGCGTCCATGCCGTACGTTTCATCGAGCATGTCGCTAATCAAAAGGTGAGTGACATTGCGGCTGTCGAAACCCGGTTAGGTAATCCCGATCCGAGCGGCGGACTTCATATGGCGGCATCGTTCATGATGCGGCTCGTGAATGGCGGAGTAGCGAGTGCGGTAGTCAATTATTTGAATCCGGTAGGATTCAAGAGGTGGGGAAACGAACATTTACGCGTATTCGGCACTATGGGCTTTATGGAGGCGACGGATGGCGGAGTTAGAACGAGGCTGGTGGTGGGCGATAGGGACTTGGGTGAAATCGACCGGTCAGATCCGTCCCGGGATTATTTCGACATGTATATGAATGAACTGGTCGACCTAGCTGTTATGCCACTCGATCTAGAAGAGGAGCTGCACCCGACCCGAATGGTCATTCGAGCAAAAAGTCATATATAAGAAAATTCTACATGGAGGACAATCCGGGGCTTTAATGATAAACGCTACGAAGGCGTTTCGCGAACAATCGCGGGACGTCTTTTTCTATACTCGGTGCTATTGCAGCTGCTGATATTCGGACAATAAGAGGTGAGATTAGTGCAAATCTATGAGCAGGCTTTCATAATACAATTTATTGTAGTGAGCCATAGGTTCATTCACTCCAAATTGGAAAATTTAATTGATTGTGAAAGGGGAAGCCGTTCTCATGAATCCGAAATTACAATACAAGGTAGGTTTGCTGGGGTGTCCTTCACTGCTGGAGCCTTGGAATGAAGAGCAAGTTTCGCGTATCCAATCCCATGGATTCAATATGCTTCAATTGAACATTGCTTGGGGCTGCCGTCCCGGGGATGAACCGCTGAACCTGGAGGATGTCGTCGATATTTCTGCTGATCAGGACCCGCTGCTGCGGCAGAGCGTCGCCCTTGCTTCGGATCAGACACCGGAGGCGTTTAACCGCAGAAGGAATGATCTTCGGAATCGGATTGAGTGGACGAGGAATGCCGGGTTGCGGACCTTATTCCATTTTGGCGCTCCTTATAACGGCGGCGACGGCTATCGGGATCTGCAGCTTCAGAACTGTCTGCTCGACGGGAAGACCCCGGAACGCTACGTAAGATTGTTGTCGATGTTCCACGAGCAGTTTCCGGGTGTTGATGACGTTCTTATCTACACGTACGACCAGGATGCCTGGCTGTGCAATGAATTCGGCGTGTGTGAAAGCTGCCGTGGAATTCCGCTTCATGAGAGGGTAGTTCCCTTTATTCATAAGCTGGCTGAGGCCTGGCAGGCCTGCAATCCAAACGGACGGTTGTGGTGGGAGCCATGGGAGCTCTCTGCCGGCCAGGTGCTGCAATCGATCAATCGGTTGAATCCACAAACGACAGGTGTCATGCTGCACTCGAATATCGCGGAGGTTACGGCAACGCTGCCGGTAGACCGCTTCTTGAAGAATGCCTGCAGACTCGCGGAGAGCAGAGGACTGCCGGTTATCGTTGAAGGCTTTCTCGGCGGGCCGACAGAAGAGCTCGAGCCGATGAACCACCTGACCTTCCCGCAGGTGACCGTCCGTCAGCTGCAGTCGATCTACAGCCTGCCCGGCATTAGCGGGATCAAGGAGTACTTTGGTTTAGTGCCGTCCAAAGAAGATCCGAGTTTGCGGGCAACCGCACAATTCTTCACGGATCCCGAACAAACCGAAGATCAAATCATTACATCTATAGCCGAGCTCTATGCAGATTGCAGTGATTCTATCATTCGATTCTGGTCGGTCAGCTCCGAGGCGATGGAGCTCTTCCCATGGGATATTTCCTGGTATGTGCGGAAGCTTGGTCAGTGCGACCCGAAGCATACGATGAATGCTGCGTTTATCCGCGGGCAGCAGTGCCATACGCCAAGCTGGGATTCGACCCGGAGAGCGATTTTCATGAAGACGGACGATCAACAGCCGGATGCGTGGCTGCTGGAGGATATTCAGCTGCGATGCGACTTATCCGCTGTGAAGCTGCTGGAAGCGATCCGGCTGGGCAAGGAAATCGAGCCTAGCATTCCGGAGCAGCTTAAGCCGGATTTTGCACAAAACTTGATTGATTTAGAGGCGATGCGCGCGCGCGTGTTATCGTATGTCTATCATTTGCGTGAAACGAATGTAGCCGCGATTATGAGGAAATATACAAGTGAGAGCAGACCGATCCCGGGCCAGTTCCTTCAAGAGATGGATCGGCTCCTGGAGCTGGATCGCGAGAATCAGGGCAGTCATGAAGAGATCGATCAAGCCATCGCGCATTTCCGGGCGGATCCGGTGCAATTTCTAGCCGACTATTTCCAGCCGGCCGAGCAAGATTTATGGCCGCGTGGACCGCATAGCTTAACGTCTAAATAGGGGGAAGCGTCGTCGCGAAGCTTGTTCAGATGGTCGCTTGTCGCATACAATAAGGGGGAGGGTTGCCATAGCAGACGTCTAAGTAACGTGGGAGAGATCAATCATGGTACAATTAAGTGCTGGGCGGATTCATCCAAGCTTCATTGCGCCTTTTATTTACCATTCGGGCAAGGAGTATAGGAGCGAGGCGTGGTACTTTCCCCCTGAGAAATACAAGCTGGGGAATATTACGCATACGGAATATGGGGCAAATCGCAAGCTGTACCGTTCCTTACCCTATGACTATCTGGTCTATGTGACGGCGGGCTCGGTCAAATTCGATATTGATGGGCATATGAACATTGCCGATAAGAATACGATCATTCATATCCCTGCAGACAAGCTGCACCGTATTGAATCGGATCGATTGCCGATGGGTTACACATGGGTTCATTATCGATTGCTTATGCCCAGCCTTGACCTTGGTGCCTCGAACAACCAGGATTACTTAGAGCTGAAATCTTCCGCTCAGACACTCGAAGAGCGCAAATTGGACCTGCCAACGGTGATGAAGCCTGCCAATCATCAGCTGATTCACCGTCTGATCAACGCCACAATTGAAGAGCTGCTGATGGAGAAAGAAGGATGGGAGCTCGCGTCGCGGGCGTATTTTCAAGCGGTGCTCATTGAGGTATACCGGAACCGGATTATTGCCGACCTTAATTCCGATTCGGAATTCGGCGATATCAACGTGAAGAAGGCTGTGGAGTATATCCATCGCTTCTTCTCGACGAAGATAACGGTGGAGCAGCTGGCGCGAATGACCAATTTGAACTTTAATTATTTTATATCCCGATTTAAAGCGGCGACGGGTCAAACCCCGATCGAATACATCACGAACGTCCGAATTAATCAAGCAAAGAAGCTGATTCGAATGGAGGATTTTACATTTACGGAGATAGCGACTTTGATTGGTTTTGAGAACATCTCTTACTTTAGCCGCGTATTCAAGAAGATCGTCGGCGTGTCGCCGAAGGAATATAAGATGCTCCACATCTAGCAAATGAATGTCTGGTGTTCCTCGCTTCCCGCTGAAATTGTTGGTTGACGGATAGCGGACGTGTATGGTAAATTGTGGTCAAATCAAATGAACTTACGGAAGCACCGTAAATTGCGCATGATATTGCGCGGTTTACGGTGCTTTTTTTTGTTCTGGACACATGACGTGATTTCTGGTCGGAAGGGGCTGTCGGCTTGAACAGACAACAATTAATCGTGGCCGTTAAGGAAGCGGGGTATATCGAGCGACTGGCTGACTATATCCGGCAAGCCCCGTTCGGCGAGCAATGGCAGCTAACGGCATTCACGAATCCGAATGCGCTCCGACAGTTCATCCGGGCCGGTTATCCCATCGACCTGCTGGCTGTCCATCCCTCCTTGCTGGAGGAGATTGGGGATGCAGTTCCAGCCATACCGACGGCGCTATTGGTAGCGAGGATCGGGCAGTTTCAAGGGCGAGCGGAAGTGCTGCAGTTCCAGCCATTACCTCAGCTGCTGAATGCTCTGGCAGCCGTCCATGCGGCCCATACCGGTACGCTCGCGCAAGCTGATCGCAATCGCGGGCGTGCCAAGGTAGCGGCTGTATATGCAGCCGTAGGGGGAATCGGCAAGACGACGCTTGCGATCCAACTCGCCCAACAGCTGGGAGGGAGGGAAGAGCGCGTCTTTTATTTGAACCTCGAGCAGTGGAATGCGACCTCGATCTGGTTTGGCGATGAAGGACAAGACGATTTTTCCCGAATGCTCTACACGGTACAGGCACACCCGAATAAGTCGCAAGCGGTGCTCGCAGAGCTGAGGAGGAGGCATCCGGTCTTGAAGCTGGATTATATGGCACCCAGCGGCAACGCCGAGGAGCGGCTAACGATGAAGGCCGAGCAAGCGAAGCAAATTATCGCCGCGGTCGCCGATTCCGGTCAATATGATGTCGTTGTCGTGGATTTAGACAGCCGCATGGATCCCATTCATCAGGCCGCGTTCGAGGAAGCAGACGTTATCATCTGGCTGTTGTCCAAAGAGCCTGTCGTTATACGCAAAACAAGCATGGCTCTTCGTTACGGGGAGCAGAAGTGGGGAGATGCCTTTCAGCAACAGAGAAGGAAGTTTCGGTTTGTTGATTCCTTCGTGCATGGCTCTGGGGAAATGTCCTTCAACGAGACGCTTCAAGTCCGGATTGAGGGAGGGATTCCTTATGTAGCCGAATGGTCGGAAGGGCGGCAGCTGCTGGATGCGAGCGGATATGCGGCATACCGAAGTGCGGTTGAATCACTGATGAACCGCTTTGCTTTACTGGAAAGGGGTGGAGAAGATGCAAGAAGAAACGGTACAGCAGCTCAAAGCTAGTATTCGCGAGCAGCTCGATTTGGACCGCGCCATGTCGGATGAGGATTTTATGATGCGCATTGAACAAGCGGTATTTCATTGGTGCCGCGACCACCCGCTGACGGCCAGCGATAAGCTTCAGCTCGTTAGAAGGCTGTATCACGCGTTTCGCGGACTTGATATTCTCCAGCCGCTTATTGATGACAAAGCGGTCACGGAGATCATGATCAACAATTACGACGAAATTTTCGTTGAGCGTGCGGGGCGCATGAGCCGGCTTTCATTATCCTTCGAGAGCCGCGAACGGCTCGAAGATTTAATACAAGCCGTTGTCGCGGGCGTTAACCGGGTAGTGAATGAATCGACTCCTATCGTAGATGCGAGGCTTCGCGATGGATCGCGCGTACATGTCGTGCTGCCGCCAATCGCGCTCAAGGGGCCGACGATGACTATTCGCAAATTCCCGGACCAGCCGCTGCAGATGCAGGATCTTATCCGGCTGGGAGCGCTATCTAGCGAAGCCGCGGAACTGCTGCGGAAGCTTGTTGTCGCGAAGTACAACATCTTTATTAGCGGAGGGACGGGATCAGGTAAAACTACTTTTCTTAACGCGTTATCCCAGTACATCCCGCCGGATGAACGGATTGTCACGATCGAAGACTCGGCGGAGCTGCAGATTCGTTCCGTACCCAACCTTGTATCGCTCGAGACGCGAAACTCCAATACAGAGGGCAGAGGGGAAATTACGATGCGGGAGCTGATCCGCGCCTCGCTGCGGATGCGGCCGAGCCGCATTGTCGTCGGTGAGGTGAGGGGAGGAGAGGCGATCGATATGCTGCAGGCGATGAATACGGGGCATGATGGATCTCTCAGCACCGGCCATAGTAACAGCGCCCGCGACATGATGGCCAGGCTGGAAACGATGGTGCTAAGCGGCGCCGAGCTGCCGATTCCGGTCATCCGGCAGCAGATTGGCTCGGCCATCGATATTGTTGTTCATCTCTCCCGGCTGCGCGACCATTCTCGGCGCGTAACGGAAATCGTCGAGGTTACTGGCGTTTTGAACGGTGAAGTAACACTGCATCCGCTATACCGGTTTGAGGAAGAGGGGGAGCGCGAGGGGCGTATTCTTGGCGGCTTGAAACCAACCGGTCATAGACTTGAACGGTCATGGAAGCTGCGTATGGCTGGACTGCTCAAGGAGGAGGGGGCGAAGCTAGGATGAGGTTGAGGGGGAAGCGGAACCGGCTGCTCGCTTGGCTGGAATGGCCCGCTGCACAGTCCAAGCTGGCGAACCGGGCCGCCGCGCTGCAGGACTATGCGGTTTATACGCTTTCAGGCCGGCAATTCGCTTTGGCCACGATCGTCGGATGCGCTTGTACGTTTGCGGCGGCCTATTTGTTCTACCGCTCCGTTATTGCCGCGGCGCTGTTCTCGACAGCGGGGGTCGTGATGCCCCGGTTCTATCGGGCATCACTGCTTGAGAGACGGCGTACGCGTCTGGCGCTGCAGTTCAAGGAAGCTCTGTATTCCTTGACCTCGTCACTGGCAGCGGGACGCTCCGTGGAGAATGCATTCTCCACGGCATTGGAGGACTTGCGGCTGCTCTATCCCGATCCGAATGCCGAGGTGCTGATTGAATTCGAAATTATCCGAACGCGATTATCGTATGGAGAACCGCTGGAGCAGTCGCTTGCCGATTTCGGCAGGCGGGCTGCAATCGATGAAATTACCCAGTTCGTTGACGTCTTTGTCACCTGTAAGCGTACAGGCGGCGACCTTGTGGAAGTCATTCGGCGCACCTCACAGACGATCGGAGAGAAGCTGGACGTGCAGCAGGAAATTGCCGTCTTACTTGCACAGAAGCGTTACGAATCCCGGATTATGATGGGCGTTCCATTCGTCTTTCTGGCTTTTCTCGGATTTGCCGCTCCGGATTATATGGCTCCTCTTTACGGCGGTATTGGGTATGTCTTGCTGACAGGAGCTCTGGTCATGCTGGGCGTATGCTACTGGGTGATGAGCAAGGTGATGGATATACGGATGTAGACTGATTCGACGATGAATGAGGGATGGTATGGCAATTATCGCGGGGTTGTTATTAACGGCGGTATGGGGAGCGGCGGCAGTTCTAAGCGGGCGCAATGAAGCGCGTTCTGGAAGTAAAGGCATGGCGTTCCCGAAGGATGCTCGGGAAATTCAATTCATTACGATGCCGTTTCGATTTTTGCTTGATAGGAGCGGGATGTTCGATCGTATGCAATCATTCCTTACGAGCACGCATGGAAAGCTGCTTGTGCTTAATGGAACAGCCTGGTCAATCGAAGCCACCCGGCGGTACGCCTCTTCCGCTGTCGGACTCGGCTATGCGGCTGCGGTAGGCGCTTGCTGGCTGAGCGCGCTGAGCAGCGAGCCCGCCTTGATCTACGTCGGGGCGCTGCTTGGAGCTGCGATCCCGATGGCCCGGCTGCGGGATGTAACCCGCAAGGTGGAGCGGAGAAAGCAGGATATTCTGCTCTTGCTGCCTGATGTATTGAGCAAGCTGATGCTCCTGCTGGGAGCTGGAGAAACGGTGCAGCGCGCATTGAACCGCTGCACCGAAAGAAAGGGTTCGAAAGCGGCACACCCGCTTCTAGACGAGCTTAGGAGGGCTAATGAAGCGGTCCGCAACGGGGAGTCGTTCGCGGCTGCGATGGAGGGGTTCAGCAGGCGGTGCGCGGTTCAGGAGGTATCGTTGTTTACGACAACGATGCTGCTCAATTACCGGCGCGGCGGCGATAAGCTTGTCCTCTCGTTAAGAGAGCTGACCTATACGTTATGGGAGAAGCGGAAGGCCGTTGCGCGTTCGCGCGGAGAAGAGGCGTCATCGAAGCTCGTATTTCCGCTAGTGGGTATTTTTGTAGTCCTCATGATTCTAGTTGCCTCACCGGCGATGCTCATGATGGCGTGGTAGAACAGGGAGCGGGGTTGGCCTGCTCGTAAATCCGAATTTAGAGGAGAGAGAACAATGAAGCAATGGATGAAGAAGAAGGCTCGTGACTTTTGGCGTGAAGAAGAGGGCTTGGGTACACTGGAAATCATTCTTATTATTGCCGTGGTTATTATTCTGGCGCTGTTGTTCAAGGACTGGATTATAGACCTGGTCCAGCGTCTGATGGGCAAAGCCGATGATCAAGCGGATAAAATATTTAGTTAAAACACTTGCGCGATACCGGAATCGCGGGGAAGAAGGGAGCTTCACCCTGGAATCGTCACTGGTATTCCCGACCTTGTTCGTAGCTCTGCTCGCGATGCTCCTGTTCAGTATGTATGTGTACCAAAAGGTTGCAATGTATTATGTCACTTCCGTTGCCGCGGAGCGCGCTGCGTTCCGGTGGGATAACAGCCATCGTGATGCGGTTAGCGGAATGGCTCCCAATAATCTATATGATGGCCTTTACTGGCGCATGGGGAGCGACGGCGCGCTGCAATCCTTGTTTCAGCTTGACGACGCAGAGGGCGGAGGGATTTCGGTCAATATAGGAACGCCCGGCGGAATGGAAGGCGGGGATCAGGCCGGGGATGAGAGCGGTGAGGTGCAATCCTTGCCCGTTCTGAAGATGAACCGGATCGCGTCGCGCGTTCCGCTTCCGTACGAAGGCCAAATGACATATTCGTTTGGACTCCTCGAGAAGACGGTCGAAGTGAAGCTGAAGCAGCCGCTCGACATGAAGCTGCTTAAAGCCTTCGGCCGGACGGAACCGAAGTCCGGTAGTCATGCCCTTATCGTAGATCCGGTTGAATTCATCCGGAATGTCGATTTGGTCCGCTACTATACGGCAAAGTTTAAGCAAGGAAGCAGCGGAGGCGGTGCCAATCAAGCACACGCGGCAGAAATCTTGAAGGGGAGGAAGGCGAAGGAGCAAGCAGCCTCCTCTAAGCCATAAATGCAAGCCGCTATTGCCGCGGACTCAAAGGGAGGTATTGGGACAGTTGCTGCAAGAGGGAAACAGGAAGCGCCCTTGCTGGATCGTTCGCGTTCTCACCGGGCAAGAAGGCGCGGTGTCCATTTATTTGATCGTTTCGACAGCTGCCATATTCATGTTTACGAGCATGCTTATTGATTATGCGAGAGTAGCCGCCTTTCAAAAACAAGTCGAGCTTGCAGCCCAGTCCGGCATCCGCTCCTCGCTTTCCGCATACGATGGCGCTTTGTATGACCGGTATGGCCTGTTCGGGGCAGGTGGATCGGATCGTAACGAGCTGTTTGCGCATGCGGCCAAGAACAATTGGCGGGAGAAGGAAGACGATGTCTTCTCGGTCTTGAATATCCGCTTCGAAGCATCTCATGTGAATGCCTATGAGACACTTGGACAGCATGGCGTATTCAAGCGCCAAGTGCTCGAAGAGATGAAGTATAAGGCGCCTATCGATTTTACTCTTGAAGTGGCTTCCAAGTTCGCGCCCATGGCTTCAGCGATGAAGGAAGCATCGGCTGCAGTGGAGATGCTGGAGCAGGTGCGCAAGCTGTATGACAAGAGAGAGAAGCATCTGCAGACTGCGCTTGTCCTGCAGCGGGAAGCGGCACAAGCGGCCAAGGCTGTTGCGGCGCTGATTCCGATACAAGTCCAGGATGCCATCTCCAAAGATACGGTTATGAGCATCGTTAGCGGTTATCCAGTTTATGCAGCGTGGATCGAGCATGATGCTAGTCTTGGGGATGATGATCAGCCAGTGTACAGCGAGGCCATATCCGCTTACGAAAAGATGGCGAGGACCGTGTCAAGTGATCTTCGCGGTCAGAGCAATGCAGCGCTTCGTCGCCATCAGGAGCTTGAACGTAAGGCTCTGGCCGAGGTGCTTGAGGCCGAAAGGTGCAATGACGAGATGCGAATCGTCATTGAGAAGTCGCGGCAGGAGCAGGCGGATACCGGTTATGACCGCGTCAATAAGCAGAAGATACCGGGCGCGAAGCCGGGAGCCTTGCAGGATAAGGAACTGTCGCAGATTGGACAGGCCACTTCCTCGACCGAGCAGCTTCTGCTGCCGACGGAGTCATTCTCTGCGTACCGCGATGAAATATCTAAACAAACGGTCGTTTATGCTTCATTTGATTCCGAGACGGCCGGTTTTCAATCGAACGTGATGGCTGCTCTATCCCGCAGGGGGTCAGCGGTGCTGCTGGCGGAAGGCGCAGTCCAGCTGCAGGTCGCATATGAGCAGTACGATCAGCTGTATGGATTATCCGGCTCGGTCATCGCCGCGCGTGCAAGCGAGCAGGAAGCACGCCAATCGAGCGATGCTGAACGCAAGAAACAGGAAGCTAAAGCAAAATCCAAATGGAATGAAGTCCGGCAGCTGCTGCATGGAATGACGTCTGTTCCTCAGCTTCGCGAGCATCAGGAGATGTTCAATCAGGTCCAGAAGCGCTATGAATCGAATTTAACCTTCAACCAGATGGCGGCGGATGTGCGTAAGAGCGGTGAATCAGCCGATGAGCCGGGCGATGCCGTCGAAGAAGCGATGGGATCGGTGGGCTCGATGTTCACAGGAATCGCAGACATGCTGGAAGACATACGGGATCCACTCTATGTGAACGAGTATATCGTTCACCGGTTTACGGCTTTCGACCCTCAGAAATTCGAGGCTATCCTAGTTAATAAAGACGGCGGCGAGTTTGCCAATGCGCTGAACGTAAACAATCAGGAAATCGAATATATTTTGTACGGGTTTCATGATCCTGCCGCCAACGTTGCCGCCGCATACGGTGAAGTATTCGCAGCCCGGCTCGCAATCCGGACGATGGAGGGATTGATCGAATGCCGTGCTATGGGGCATCCGCTGCTTGTGCTGGCAGCAGCGATCGTATATGGCCTCGAGAAAGCGATGGAGGATATGCTGACGTTTGCCCGTACAGGAGCAACCCCGTTATCCAAATATATGGCCGTAGATGTGACGTATCAGGATTATCTGCGTCTGTTCCTGCTGCTTCATGGGGGCGGTGAGGAAAGGTTGTCGCGAATCATGGCGGTTATCGAATTCAACACGGGCATGACGCTGTCGACAACGTCTGCGGGATTATCCGGCGAGCTTGAGGCATCGGTGAATTTATGGTTTTTGTCGGGTCTCATGAAGGGCTTTACGAGATTCGGAATTTTGGGCGGAAAGGTGAAGGGCAGCCGTTATGAAACGACTACAACGATCGGATGGTCATACGGGTAAACGTGATGGCGAAGCAGGAGGTATTGTTCTTGAAGCTTCGCTTATAATGCCGATCGTACTTATGGTAATTGTCTTCTTCATTTGTCTTATTCGGTTATCTGCCGTTCAGATGGCATTGCATGGTGCCGCATCCCAGGTGACCCGGCAAGCTGCGGCGCATATGTACCCCGTTGCATTGGCCGCGGAACAATTCGCCAAGTCGGCGCCGTCCCAGACGAATGCCGCGCAGCCTCTCCCAGGTGTTGAGACCGTCGCGGGTGCACTTGAAGCTTGGCTGCCACAGCCCGCGGGTCCTCTGCTTGCCGCAGCCGTCAAAGGCGACTGGCAGGGGGTGGGCAATGCTGTCGCCGCCGAGGCGGGCCGCGCTGCACTAGAGCCGCTCCTGCGCCAAGCTGCGGAAGGGGGTCTGTTGTCGCCGGAGCGTCTGCGTCTGCAGCATCTTTCCTTACCGGATCTGCCCAGTGGCAGCAGCGCTTATATCCGCGTTCAAGTGGAGTATTCGTTTCCGCTGGGTCTGCCTTTTATGAGAAAAACGCTATTGCTTCGCGAGCAGGCAGAAGAGCGGGTATGGGTCGCGGATCATGCAGCCGCTCCTAGGAACGGGACGGATGGAGAGCAAGAACAGGTGATGCTTCAAATTGTCGCCATAGAGCCTGATCCGCTTCATCCCGGCCGTACTGCCCGTTTGATCGCAAGGACGGATCCCGGTCGTCAGGTTTCACTGTCGATTGAGTATAAGAGCGGCACGAGTAAAGCCAAGCATCTGGGGGAAGCAACTGCCGATGAGAACGGATATGCGGAATGGACGTGGCTGGTCTCGGGCAATACAACTCCGGGAGTTTGGGAGGCCATTGTAAGGGGGGAAGGCGGGGCGCGCGCCGCGCGGCATTTTGACGTAAAGAAGCGCAATGCGGCCTCCGAGAACGATGATGATGGCTAATAGAAGCAGCACAGGACCTTGAACTTTATTAAGCAAATTAAATGGCGGAGGCGATTCCCATTGGTGTTGTCGGTTACGGATGCCGGAGCGGGTTTATTATTGTTAATCGCACTGGTTAGCGACGTGCGGACCATGCGAATTCCGAATGCGCTGACTATTCCAGCATTCGCTGCGGCATTGCTCTATCACTGTGCGGCGGATGGTCTAGATGGGGGCATCTATGCGCTGACAGGTGTACTTGCGGGGCTTGTCCCGTTACTTGCGCTGCACTTGTTAAAGGGAATCGGAGCAGGGGATGTGAAGCTCTTCGGGGCATTAGGAGCATGGGCCGGCACATATTTCGTTCTGCAAACCATGATGTACGCCATCCTATACGCGGGTGCGGTCGGACTTGCACTTATCCTTATTAGAGGGGCGTTTGGTCAGCGATTCATAGCGGGGGCTGCCATGCTGCTTCTATCGCGGCAGCCTGGCCGTCCAGCGCTGTCATGGATTGAAGCCGGTCAAGTGCTGCGATTTCCTTTTATGATTGCTGCTGTGCCCGGCGCAGTTACCGCATGGTTAATGGTTGGAGGCTAATCGTAATTATTGGTAATAACATGGGAATGGAAGGGGCTTTGTCATGTCACTGGTACCGCTGCGCGTCGATTTTGCGTTGAATCGCGGACACGAGCTGATCGTAGACCGGGAAACCGGTATAACCCGGGCGGAATTGGATGAAGTGGAGCTTCACATGCTTCAGGGACATCCGATACCGAAGCTGCTGCAGGTGGAGTGGATTGATATTGATGGGAACATTCAGTTCCATTATCCCTTGTCCGGAAGACGAATGCTGTCACACCGGCTGCAGATGCAATCCGTTACGATGACCGAATATTACGCACTGCTGTTGGCCGTCGTTGAAGCGCTTGATGATTGCAAGCATTACATGCTGCGCGAGGACGGTTTACTGCTGCAGGACCAAACCGTCTTCGTTAGCGAACGATTGGATGATATCGCTTTATGCTACGTTCCTCTCCGGGATACAAGTCATTCCGATTCGCCTGCAGATGCGGTATTAGCATTAGCGATTCGATGGATTGGTTACGTCGGACAGCCAGATGGAAACGGAATGCAAGTTGTATTCCGCCATTTGCGGGAGGAGCGCATATCCTGGAGCAGCTTGCGCCAGACGCTGCTTCGTTTGCTGAGTGAGCCAATGAACGCTGGCATAGAACGGGCTCCGGTTCAGGAGGCTGCGCCAGCATCTTGGCATAAAGCTCGTTCCGAAGAACTGGAACGCCAGCAGACAAGCCAGGACAGGAATGAATATGGCAATAAAGCACGGAACGAATCGCAATCCCATCAGTCGTCCCTTTTCTTGCCGAATGAAGATAATCATAACTTGGCTCGAGAGAAGGACGCTCTCCCGCTTATTGAGCTGGATACGGTGGACGAGGAGAAGCCAGCAGCACGGCAGCAATTAATAACGGCAGCTGTATTCGTGATTGTCGTCGCACTGATCTGGCGCTACCTGTATTTGGCCGAGCCTTCACGAACGAGCTTGCTGATCAGTGGAGGGTTAACGTTACTGGCCGCTGCGGGAGCAATCGCTTATTGGGGAAGGAAGCTGAGAAGTGAATCCCAAGACAAGCGTGATTCCGGTAGTGACATGCAGTCTTCATTATTTGAGGAGGATGGGTTTGTTCCTAACTCCGATGTGCTGAATTCCAAGTCGATGGCCGCACGCGAGGAGGTGTCGAGAAGGTTTTTCGAGGCAAGACCCGATCAAGAAGCAGGCGAGTCGTTCGATAACAGCAGGTTTGCTCCGTTTGCACCTCCAGGCCAGCTGCCGAATAGCTCCGGAGGCTCCGTCCCTAACGTGAATTCATCTTCGTTGTCAACGTTTAAACCGATCGAACAGAATCAGGCAACTGTGCTGCTCGGTCAGCCGGGTATCGCTGATAACGGTTCTTTGCCTGATGAGCCATGGCTGGAGAGAGAGATGAACGGGCATTTGGAACGGGTAGCGTTAGAATCGGGACGTTTTATCATCGGCCGATCTCCGGAAGGAGCCCAGCATGTCGATACGTCCTCAGGTATTTCACGAGCCCATCTGGAGCTGACGGCTGAAGATGAATTATGGACCGCTAAGGATATGGGGTCACGAAATGGGACCACCTTGAATGGACAAACGATGGTTCCTTACAAGAGCTACCGTGTAGCGAGTGGCGATGTGCTGCAGCTGGCAGGTGAGAAGGGGCCGAAGTATGCGTTCCGGGGCGGGAAAGGTTAATCCAACTACTAAAAATCCAATACGCTGTAAGCGTATCGGATTGTATAGCTGGTTCCCTGCGTATTTCGCAAGCGCTCTGACTTGCTGTTTGCTGTTGGTCCCGTGTAGACTCAAAACTCACAGCCTCTGTGCATAGCAGTACCGCTCTGCGGCTTATGTTAGCCTAATATAAGCCAGACGTAATTAAGCACTGCCGTGTTTGTCATTTCGGCCTACAAGCTCCTCCGCGGCAGCTGCGATCGTAGGGTAACGAAACTCAAAGCCGTGTGCTAATGCTTTGGCGGGGAGAACGCGCTGACCTTCAAGAAGAAGTGCGGACATTTCGCCAAATAGCGCTTTCATCATGAAGGCCGGAACGGGGAACCAATGGGGTCTGCCCATGGCAGAGGCAACGGCTCGCCCGAACGTGTCATTCGTGACTGGATTCGGAGAACTGGCGTTTACGGCACCGCTAACATTCGGGTTATCGATGCAAAACAATAGAAGCCGCGTCATATCCTCGATGTGAATCCAAGACAGCCACTGTCGCCCGCTTCCCACCTTGCCTCCTGCAAACAAACGGTAAGGCATCGCCATGAGCGGGAAAGCGCCGCCGTCGCTGCCGAGTACAACACTGACACGCAGCTTCACTAGTCTTGCTGCCGGTATACGATCAGCCGCCGCCTCCCATTTCTCAACGACGCCAGCCAGAAAGTCGGTTAATCGGGCATCGCTGCCCTCGTCGAATGTATCCGTCTCCGATGCTCCATAGATAGATATGCCGGATGCATTCACGACGACGGCAGGTTTGCTGTCCATGGCATCGGCCAGCTTGGCAATACGGCCCGCCGCATCAATCCGCGATTGCACGATCCGCTTCTTCGCTGCATCACTCCAGCGCTGATTAATCGATTCGCCCGCTAAATTCACGATCGCCTCAACGCCCTCTAGAAGGCTCGGGGAACGCTCCAATTCCTCCCACGAAAGCTGCTTTAATCCGGCAGCGGGGACTTGCTTTCCACTAGATAAAGATGAGCGGCGGGATATGATCCATACGTCATCCCCACGCTGGAGCAGTGCGTTTACTAGGGCGCTTCCTACAAATCCGGTTCCGCCAGTTACCGCAATTTTCATTCCATGATCCTCCTGGACGTTATCCCTCCGATGGTTGAATGCTCGTTAACCACCGCTCTATATACTTCTCTCCGCTTAAGATGATCTCCTTCTGCGTATATTCGAAAACGACCGGTGTGCCGTTTGCGCTGTCCGGTATTTTCACGAGCTGGCTGGACATGTATTGGCTTACTTGAAAGACCGTTGGACCTTCGTTTGTCGTAATTTCTACGGAATGCGTATCGATTTGACCAACGTAGAGTCCCTTTCCTTGCACGACCTTAGGTTCATTCTTCGCTGCCGGAATTGCCAGCGTGCTCTTTGCTTGTATGCTGTCCTCTTTAGCATTAATTCGGTCGTCAGAGACCGGCTGTATATTTTTTATTGGGGGATTTATAGGCTCCACCTTAGTTGGATCAACGCTTTCAGCGTTCACGACCGGCTCTTCGGTGTCCAGCTTGGTTATCGTTTGTTCATTGCCGCTCCCGTTATTGTACACCTCGGTAGTTACGTTTGGATCAGTGTTGCTTACCCATGTTCCTTTGCTGCCGCAGCCTGAAAGCACGAGTGTGATGACGAGTAGGATCAGGATGCTGACCAATTTTGACGAATGCCCTTTATGCTTTTGATTCATGAGAAACACCACCTTCTGTCTTTACTATATGTTTACCCTATGGCAAATTATATTAATCCTGGGGAAGAACCTCCTGAAAACAACAAAAAAGCCGCCAAAGTGGCGGCTGCTCATTTGTTCAACAAGTGTTTGTAGGGGGCATAGTCGATGCCCTGCTTATTCATAAAAGTAACCAAACTGCGATAATCCCGCTTAGGCGTTGCGCGGATATAGCCTTCAATGCAATGATCTTTGTTGACTTCCGTTGCTCCGCTTTCCATGGCGACCTGTGCAATCTTGGCGGCGATGGAGTGTCTCGCGATATCGCGGAAAGCGCTGGGGACTGGAGCTACGAGTGTATCCAGAAATTCCTTGGATTCCTCCGGCCACATGCCGCGGCTTCGTTCCACCCAATAGTTCTGCCAGTCAAGCTTTGACTTGCCGTCTTTCTTCGGGAGTACCTTCAGAAATTTGCGGAACATAAAAAATCCGCCTATCGACATGAATATGATCATGACAAACGCCCAGAACAATATGAAATACATAAACCAATCCGGCGCATTATTCATTGTAGTCTTTCACCTCATACACAGTATATCTTAACGCCATAGCCTGCTGTAAGACCCTTGGGCCTTCCTTTTCGTTACGATCACGAGCATCTTTGTATCATTATAAGCTACTCGGTTTCTTGCCTGCAACCAAGATAACGAATTTCAGACCTGGCGGGCTGTTTACTGCTGTATATGGAATATAGTGAAAACTCGCTTCAGCGGCCGAATACCTAGATTTATTTCGGTATTCCCTGTAAAATAGGAGTACAAGCATATATAGGACATTTTGGATTGATAGATTACATTTGTGAAAGACCTAGTTATGGAAGGGGCGAATTACATTGCTAAAGATTGGATCCCACGTATCATTCTCTGATAAAGGCTTGTTAACTGCAACAAAGGAAGCTGAATCCTATGGTTCAAGCTCGTTCATGATCTACACGGGTGCTCCGCAAAATACGCGCCGCAAGCCGATCGAAGATCTATTCATCGAAGAAGGCAAGGCGGCCATGCAGGCAGCGGGCATTGACGAGATCGTCGTGCATGCGCCTTATATCATAAATTTGGGCTCCTATAAAGAGGATACCTACGAGCTTGCCGTACGCTTCCTGCAAGAGGAGATCAGACGTACGAATCAAATCGGGGTACGCAACATCGTTCTTCATCCAGGCGCTTATACGGATAAGGATGCCGAGTTCGGTATTGCTCGGATCGCCGAAGGGCTGAATGAGGTTCTGGAAGGGACGAAGGAAACGAACGTTAACATCGCGCTGGAGACGATGGCCGGCAAAGGAACGGAAATCGGCCGCAGCTTCGAAGAGCTTGCCGCAATCATCGAGAAGGTCCGTGATAATGACCGGCTTACGGTATGCATGGACACCTGCCATATGCATGATGCCGGTTATGATTTGATTGGCGACATTGACGGGGTGCTGACGGAGTTCGATCGTATCGTGGGATTGGACCGGGTTGCCGTCGTTCATGTCAATGACAGCAAAAATTCGCGCGGAGCGGGCAAAGACCGGCATGCCCCCGTAGGGGCAGGCTGGCTCGGCTACGATGCTATCCGCGGAATCGTTCACCACGAAGCGCTTCAAGGCCGTCCGTTTATTCTGGAAACGCCATGGATCGGCCAGAACGACAAAACGCAGCGTCCGATGTACGAAGCGGAAATCGCCCTGCTTCGCGACGATGCCATGACCCGCTTTGGTTCTTCGTTCTTGGAGGATGTCGAGCGGCTTCACCACTTCTTCGGCAAACAAGATATCGACCATCGGGCTTATGTGCTGTCCACATGGGATGTCCTCAAAACCGACGCGAAAGCAAAGAAAGCCGATCCGCGCGAGCCAATGGACAGGCTGTATGATCTAGTCATGGAAAACCGCGTTTTCCCTGAGCTTTCGGAAGAAGCTGTCAATCAGCGCATCACCGGATGGTTTGCAGGAAAAACGATGCTGGTTAACGCGTAGACCGGCAGCTGGAATTTTTACATCATTTTATTCGATTGATAACATCGACATTGCTGCCCCTGCAGCGCTACATGCTGCAGGGGCATACTATTACCCTCGTATGGAAGGAAGACACTATTTATGCAAAGCACGCCTCTACATCAGCAGCCATCCCAGCGACCGGACAAACGAAACCGCGCGAGAATGCTTATCTCCTGCCCGGACCGTTCGGGTATCGTGGCCGCTGTATCGCATTTTTTATATGAGCATGGCGCCAATATTATTCAGTCCGACCAATATTCCATGGATCCGGGCGGCGGCATGTTCTTCATCCGGTTTGAGTTTGATTTGAACGACCTCGAGAAGGAGCTTCCCGTGCTTCAAGAGGATTTCGGCCGCGTGGCGGACCGCTTCTCCATGAAGTGGAGCACGTTCCGGGCCAGCCGGAAGAAGAGGCTGGCCGTCTTCGTCTCCAAGGAAGACCATTGTTTGCTCGAGCTGCTCTGGCAGTGGCAGGCCGGCGACCTCGACGCGGATATCGCCATGGTCATCAGCAATCATCCCGACATGCGCGATCTTGTCGAATCATTCGGGATCCCGTACCATCATGTCCCGGTTACAGCCGAAACGAAGGCAGAAGCAGAGAGGAAGCAGCTGGAACTCGTCTCGGACAAAGCGGATCTCATTGTGCTCGCTCGTTATATGCAAATTATTTCGCCGAAATTTATCGAACAATTTCCGAACCGGATTATTAACATTCATCATTCGTTCCTTCCTGCATTCGTCGGGGGCAAGCCCTATGCGCAAGCTTACCAGCGCGGCGTGAAAATCATTGGCGCAACGGCGCACTACGTAACGGAAGAGCTGGACGGCGGTCCAATCATCGAGCAGGACGTTCAGCGTGTCAGCCATCGCGATAACGTCGATGATTTGAAGCGGATTGGCCGGACGATCGAGCGAGTCGTGTTGGCTCGCGCAGTCAAGTGGCATGCGGAAGACCGGATTCTGGTTCATAACAACAAGACGGTCGTATTTTAGACTGCGTGTCGTGTATCAAGCAGCGGTGACGTGTTGATCAGGGTAACCTGATCGGCACGTCTTTTTTTGATTTATGGTGGAACAGCCCTTTCTTGCGTCTATTCCAGCGCGGCGATAGAGTCCAGCAGAGCGTGATTGATACAGGGTGCACGCCGTGGTTCTTCAGCTGATATTAGCCGAATCCTGTAAGAAAAAAGCCGTAAACGGATAATATTGTCTGCCGCAATATTGTTATCATCTTATCAATAAATACCGCCGCCAAAAGGAGGAAGTATGCGGGGCCTGCTTGGTGCGACAACAAGTTATTAGCCAATCTAAGAGGAAGTAAATTACGGAGTCATAAAGGAGGATGACCATGAAAAAGAAGTGGGTGCCATACGCGAAAAATGGGTTGATTGCAGGCTTGATTGCCGTGCTGCTCGCGACAACGATTCCGATGGGTGCCTCGGCGACGCCGGTCGTCAGCGCATCGGCCTCTTCGGTAACGGGGGCGCTTACAGCCAGTAAGGCGATCGATGGAACGAGGACGACGATGTTTTCCAGTGCCGGCCATCCCGATGCGAATCATACGGAGTGGCTGCAGCTTGATCTAGGCGTCAAGCGCCATGCCCTGAATGCCGTGCGGCTCAGTCCTAGAGTGAAAGGCTACGGTTTTCCCGTCGATTTCAAACTGCAGTACAGCGACGATGCCGTGACATGGAACGATATTCCGGGTGCTTCATTCACGAATTATTCTAATCCGGGACCGAAGGAAGTCGTTCTCCCGTTCGCGAAGCCGGTCAATGCCCGCTATATCCGGTGGTATGCGACGAAACTCGGGCATGACGACTTCAACGCTTATTATTTGCAAATCGATGAAATTAGCGTGGATCAGAAGGCTGCGGCGACGGCGTCCTCGTACTTCGGCACGTTCGAGCCCGGCAATGCAGTGGACGGCAGCACGGATGTGAACGCAGGGGATACAGCCTTCTATTCCAGCGTCCTGCATACGAGCGCAGCCGGGACCGAATGGCTGCAGCTCGATCTGGGGCGGACAACCAGCGGCATTAATCTGGTGCGGTTGTATCCGCGACAGCAAGGCTACGGTTTTCCCGCTGACTTCAAAATTCAATACAGCAACAGTCCTAGCGGACCGTGGAGCGATGCGCCGGGCGCGGGATTTACGAATTACAGCGCTTCCAGCGGGGCTCAGGTCGTCATTCCGTTCACTTCGCCCGTCAATGCGCGGTATGTGCGGGTGTACGCCACGAAGCTCGGGTTGGATAATGGATCGACGTATGGCTTGCAGATTGTAGAGATGAAGGTGGAGAGTGAAACGGATACGACAGCTCCCGTGTCGTCGGCTTCCGCAACAAGCTCCATTAACGGTTGGGGGCCGCAGAGGCTGTTCGACCGCGACGTCGTTGCGGTTTGGTCGAGTGTATTGCAGCCAAGCGCCGACAGTACCCAGAGCTTCACGTTGAACTTCAGCCGAAAGACGCCGATTCACAAGCTGGTGCTGACGCCCCGGGCTGGAGGACTGGCGTTCCCGGTCAATTTCTCGATCCAGTACAGCCAGGACGGAACAACGTTTACGGCGATCCCGGGCCAGACGTATACCGGCTACACGAATCCCGGCTCGGCACCGCAGACGTTCGAATTCGACCCGCTGGAGGCGAAAGCCCTTCGGGTCGAGGCGACGAAGCTCGGACTCGATGATTTCAACAAGCCGTATTTCCAATTGGCGGAAGCGACGCCGTACAAGTGGGACACGTATAGCGATACGTGGGCCGCAACCGATAACCTTGGCCGTACGCTGCCGTCATACTCGAATTTTAACGAACCGCGTTCCGACAAGTTCGTCGGCATGTTCTATTTCCTCTGGCTCGGCCAGCATGGTACGGGGGGACCATATGATATTAACAAGATCGTAAGCGCGAATCCGGGGGCGAGCAGCACGGGCAGTCCGCCTTGGGGGCCGTACACGGCGTTCCACCATTGGGGGGAATCGCTGCTGGGGTACTATTTGTCGCAGGACAATTATGTCATTCGCAAGCATGCGCAAATGCTGGCCGATGCCGGCGTCGATACGATAATCATCGATTTGACCAACGGCTTTACGTACACGGATCAGTACATGGAGCTGCTGCAGGAATACGACGCAATTCGCAGCAAGGGCGGCAAGACGCCGCAAGTGGTGTTCATGGGTCCATGGGGCGATCCTACCGCGGTCGTGCAGTCGTTGTACGACAACTTGTATGGCGCCGGTCTTTATTCCGATTTGTGGTTCCGATGGGATGGCGGCAAACCACTCATTATCGCCAATCCGGCCTATTTCAGCGGCAATGCGACGCTTCGCGACTTTTTCACCTTCCGCAAGCCGCATCAATTCTTCTTCGACGAGCCTGGCGGCCCGAACGAATGGGGATGGCTGGAAGGGTATCCGCAGCACGTGTTCTACAGCGACAGCGAAGCGAAAGAGGAAGTAACCGTAAGCATTGCGCAGAATGCGGTTCCGGATGGGAGCGGCGGGTTCGAGGTCGGCTCGATGAGTCAGCCGGGTGCGCGTGGACGCAGCTATCATGATGGGGCCGAGCCGGGCACGCCGCAGACGGAAATCGGCTACAACTTCATGGAGCAGTGGGGGAGAGCGCTTGACGTCGATCCCAAGTTCGTTTTCGTCACGGGCTGGAACGAATGGGTCGCGCAGCGCCTCGATACGTTCGGCGGGTATAGCGCGCCGAATGTGTTCATCGATTCGTTCAGTGAGGAATTCAGCCGCGATATCGAACCGATGAAGGGCGGCTACGGCGACAGCTATTATTACCAGCTGGTCGATTATATCCGCCGTTACAAAGGGGTGCGCAAGCCGCAAAACGCGGATAGTGAGAAAACGATCGCGATCGACGGGAATTTCGCCGACTGGAAGGGCATCGAGCAGGAATTCCGCGATGATCTCGGCGATCCCGCTTCCCGGAACGAAGCCGGCAGGGGTACGGCAGGCACGTATACGAATACGACGGGGCGCAATGACTTTCAAACGATGAAGGTGGCGCGGGACGCAAACAACATCTATTTCTACGTGAAGACGAGAAACGACATCACAAGCTATACGGATAGCAGCTGGATGCGGCTGTTCATCAAAACGAGCGAGATTGCGCCGAGCTGGCAGGGCTACAACTATGTCGTGAACCGCACGGGCGCAGGAGCAGCTTCAGCGACGCTCGAGCAAGCGGCTGCCGGAGGCGGTTGGAATTGGACGGCCGTACCGGGCTCGGTTGCATACAGAGCGAACGGCCGCGAGATGGAAATCGCGATTCCGCGCGCGAGTCTTGGCTTGAGCGATACGACAAAGCCGATCCGCTTCGAGTTCAAGTGGCATGACAACATGCAGACGCAGGGCGACGTCTACGAGTTTACGACAAACGGCGACGCAGCCCCGAACGGCCGGTTCAATTATGTGTTCACCGAGGTGGCGGAGTAGGGCTCACGGGAGTACATGTTTTCCGGAACAGCTTCGGCGTCAGCCCGATTTCGCGCTTGAACAGGCTGCAAAACTGAACGTCGTTCACGAACCCGGCTTCCGAAGCGATCTCCGATACCAGCATTCGTGTCAGCAGAAGGTTTTTAGCATAGTCGAGCCTCTTGAGCAGTAAATAGCGCAGTGGAGATACCCCGATCCTTTCCTTGAATAAATGCCGAAACCGGTCGTAGCTGTAACCGGACATGACGGCCAAGGAATCGATCGGGATTTTCTGCCGAAAATGCTCGTCCATGTAGTTGATGACGTATTGCAGCAGATCTTCCTTCTGCGGAGATATTCCTTTCTTCCCGAGCAGACGTTGAAGATGAATGTTCAATTCCGCCACCATGAGATCGAGCATTTCGGAAAAACCGTCCTGCTGCTGTGAAAACTCCTCTACCATGCGGCTGATGAACTCCCCGGTCCTTCCATCCTCAGCATCCTCATAGATGCCGCTTAGATTCTTCAGTTCAGGATGGTCGGATTGATAGCCGATGCACATCATTACCGCGTCCTCTGCGCCGTGATTCTCGTCATGCAAAGCGTGGGGAGGGATGATCGCAAACGTATTCGGCCGGAAGACATACTGGCCGGAGCCGATTTGCGTCTTTCCATATCCTTGCACGTAGTAGACGAGCTCGTAACAACCATGCTGATGCGTTTTGATGTACGTATGTTCGGGATGCTTGATGGTGAAGATGAAATTCAATTTATTCATCGGACACTCGCCCCCTCGATAGGTTTAGCCGAATCCTATAAGAAATAAGCCGTAAAGATATAATAGAGGTTCTAGCTTTTTTGTTATCATCATATCACGGTATAACTGGATCGCAAGGAGAAGGATCGATTCGCCTGACAGTTGTACAAAAATGAACCAAATAACGGATCTGGGAGCGGCATGCTGCCTGCGCAGCGGCGCCTGCTCTTGCTCGTACTTCAATCAACGGACATAGGAAGGGAATCGAATATGAATCGGATTATTATTGATACGGATATCGGGACTGATGTTGATGACGCTATGGCGCTGGCGCTTGCGATGAGATCGCCGGAAATCGTACTCGAAGGCGTCACGACTGTATATGGGGATGTCGATTTGCGGGCCAGAATGGCCAAGAAAATGCTTCAACTCGGAAAAAGAGAGGATGTCCGGGTTTTTGCCGGCATTCAAGAACCGCTGCTCCGGCGCCGGGAAGTATGGATGGCCGGCCATGAAGGAAAGGGTGTCCTGACAGAAAACGATTATCTGGAGTATGAGCAGAAGCATGCGGTAGATTTCATTATCGAGACCGTGATGGCCAATCCGGGACAAATCACACTGGTGCCGATAGGGCCGTTGACCAACATCGCGGCAAGTCTGATTCGCGAGCCGGAACTCGCAAGCTCGGTGAAGGAAATTATTCTGATGGGGGGCGTAACGCGGCTGGGTGACAATGGGCTTCAGCTAGGAACGCTTGAGCATAATATCATCTGCGATCCGGAAGCAGCTGCGGTCGTTTTTGAAAGCGGCGCCCCGATCGTCATGGCGGGCTACGATGTTACCCTCAAGGTCATCATCACCGATGATGAACGGCGCAGGCTGCAGCAAACGGGAGATCCGCTGAATATGGCATTGGCGGGTCTGCTGGAAGAATGGTTTGCTTTCGTCAAACAACCGCAAACGTGCATGCATGATCCGTTAACCGTCTCTTTATTGATCGACCGGACACTCGTGAAGACGAAAAAAATGAAGATCCACGTGGAGTACGATCACCGGCCGCGGACCGGTCAAACCGTTGCTGTGCTCGCCGATGACGGGAACGTCGAGGTTTGTTTGGATGTCGATCAGGACAGGTTCATCACACTGCTCATGGATAGGCTGATAAATAACAAAACTTGAGGTTGACTAGAGGGTAGCCGGAGATTAGAGAGTAAGCACGTTCATTCTAACGTATTTTCAGCATGTTACTGGCATCGCAATCTCGACAAGCAGCGTATCAAAGCTAATGGAGGGGGATGTAGATGATTACCTTGGGAACGGCTGAGAGAGAGCATTACTATGAGCAGGGCTTTTTCATTGTCCGGCAGCTGTACAATGAGGAGCAAATGGAGACGATCAAGCAAGGTATACAGAGAATTATCGATCGTGCAAAATCGGGGGAAGGCAGCGACGTTCCTTGGATCAACAAGGAGAAAGGCATTGTCAATCGGATCGGCAGTATGCTAAGTCCGGGATACTTTCAGAAGGAGCTTGCGGATTCGTTGGAACACTCCCCTATAATCGAAATCATTGAGAGCATACTCGAGCAACCGATCCGATACAGCCTTTTTGGAATGCTTGCAAGCGGAGACGGACAAGGATACGTGCAAAATTGGCACCGGGATCTAGTTCCGTTGAACAGTCCCTCCGAAGTGACGGATTTATTGCGCGACGCAAGAGACTTATGCCAGATGAACGCCGCGCTCTTCGATGACCGCTACTTGACGATTGTACCGGGAAGCCATCTGCGGAAGCTGACGGACGAGCAGAATGAAGCACTGAGGCTAAATCCGAGCGGCTCTGTGCCGGGCGAGCTTGTCGTGGAACTCGGAGCGGGCGATGCGGTATTCTACTACCCTAACATTCTTCATAGAGGCTATAACCCGGACGGTCATTTCCGCTGGTCGCTGCATCATGCCTTTCGCACGGCTGACTCTCCGCATCGTGAGTATGAAGGACAGCGGGATTGGATAAGCGGAGTCGAAATGGAAAGGTTCGGGCCGCGTGTTCGTGCTCTGCTGGAGCGGTTTTCCAAATCTATGGTTCTGAATTGAGCTAGAGCCGCGAGGATATGAAATGAGGGAGAGGAGTGAGCAGCTTGATTATGGATGTTACGCCCGTATCCAAGCTTGATTGGGAGCAGCCCGGCAAGCGAACCTATCATGTCCCGTTTACCAGCGACGGTACCTGGGCGCGCGTGCGCGTTCCGCTGTGCGTAATCTGCGGTGAGAAACCAGGCAAGACGCTGACTGTAATCGGAGGAACGCATGGTAATGAATATGAGGGGCCGATCGCAGCGAAAAAACTGATGGCGGCTTTGGATTACAAGGAATTGAGCGGGCGTGTCATCATTATCCCGGTCTTGAATGTGCCTGCCTTTCAGGCAGGCCGCCGGGAATCGCCGCTGGACGGAGGCAATATGAACAGGGCTTTCCCTGGAGATGCCAAGGGAACCATCACCTCACGTATTGCCAGGTTCGTCACCGACGAAGTGTTGTCGCGGTCCGATATCGTGGTCGATATTCATTCGGCAGGCAAGGAGCTGGAGACGATTCGCTGCACCAGCTTTCACCAGCTTGCCGATCCCTCCCTTTTCAAGGCAACCGTTGAAACGGCATTTGCCTTCGGTACCCCGTTTACAATGATCTACACCAGCGACATGGGGTTAGGCTTGTTAACCGAAGAAGCGGAGAAGATGGGCAAAATTACGATCGGCAGCGAGCTTGGTTATGGCGAATCAACCGATCTGGACGGCGTAAGATGGGGGTACGAGGGCCTGTGTAATGTCATGAAGCTTCACGGCATGCTGTCAGGCGAGATGGTTTCCCTTCTGCCTCCCGGGTGGGAACGGACTATATTAGTTGCGAATACAAATATCGATCACTGGGTCACCGCTCCGGTTTCCGGTATTTCCGAACCGCTTGTCCCGATCGGAGCATTCGTACGCAAGGGAGATCCGGTCACTTGCATTCATAATTTCGAGGATCTAGCCGGACCCGGCTGCATCATCAGGGCGGATCGGGACGGGTATGTGCTGGCGCGTCAATTCCGGGCGGAAACTCCTCAAGGGAACGTCGTGATGGTGATTGCCGAAGAGATTCCTTTACCGTAAAGCGGGCTGCTGCTCATCAAAAACGTAAATAGAGACATAACCGTCCAGCATAAAACGGTATGTCTCTTTTTGTTAGGGTATATGGAGTGCGATTTTTGATCGATGGCCATTCTAAAGGCAGAAGACCGGCCCTCTATCGCGAAACGATCGTCACTTCTGCCACTTCGCGCTTAACTGCCATCAAGCGGCACAATTTTTTACTACCTGTGGAAATGCGACAACGCTAATGGTACAATATTTCAAAGCCTGTACGCGTAATACGTGCTACATAAAGAATGAGAGAACATAATTCAGAAGCAAGGAATAGGAGGAGTTTTCGCAATGACAGTTACGCAAAAATCCATCGATCAGCTTTCCATTGATACGATTCGGACGCTAGCGATCGATTCCATCGATAAAGCGAATTCCGGACACCCTGGTATGCCAATGGGTGCAGCCCCGATGGGTTATCAATTATTCGCTAAAAGCATGAAGCATAACCCGTCGAACCCGAGCTGGATCAACCGCGATCGGTTCGTACTATCGGCAGGCCACGGTTCCATGCTGCTATACAGCTTGCTCCACTTAACCGGTTACGATCTCCCGCTCGAGGAGCTGCAAAACTTTCGTCAATGGGGCTCCAAGACGCCAGGCCACCCGGAATTCGGGCACACAGCCGGCGTAGATGCTACGACCGGTCCGCTTGGACAAGGCGTTGCAATGGCAGTCGGCATGGCGATGGCGGAAGCTCAGCTAGGCGCGACTTATAATAAAGACGGCATGAACGTCATTGATCATTACACATACGCGATTTGCGGCGATGGCGATTTGATGGAAGGCGTGTCCAGCGAAGCGGCCTCCCTTGCGGCGCACCTGAAGCTCGGCAAGCTCGTTATGCTGTATGATTCCAACGATATCTCCCTTGACGGCGAACTGAATCTGTCCTTCTCCGAGAATGTACAAGCCCGCTTTGAAGCATACGGCTGGCAGGTACTCCGCGTTGAAGACGGCAATGATCTGGAAGCTCTTGCGAAAGCGGTCGCGGCTGGGCAAGCCGAGAGCGCGAAGCCGACATTGATCGAAGTAAAGACGGTTATCGGCTACGGAAGCCCGAATAAGGGCGGCAAAGGCGGACATGGCGGCACGCACGGCAATCCGCTTGGCGCTGACGAAACGAAGCTGACGAAAGAGTTCTATGCTTGGGAGCATGAAGAAGCGTTCACGGTACCTGCTGAAGTGAGAGCTCACTTTGCGGACGTGAAGGCCAGCGGCGAGAAAGCGAATGCCGATTGGGATGCATTGATTGCTTCTTACAAATCAGCCTATCCAGAGCTTGCTGCTCAGTTCGAAACAGCTGTTAACGGCAATCTGCCTGAGGGCTGGGATCGCGATCTGCCGGTTTACACGACGGCAGACAAGGCAATCTCAACGCGTGTTGCTTCCGGCAACGCCTTGAATGGCCTTGCAGCCAACGTACCGAGCCTCGTAGGTGGATCGGCTGACCTGGAAAGCTCGACAATGACGCATCTTAAAGGCTTGCCTGTGTTTAAACCGGGCAGCTACGAAGGACGCAACATTTACTTCGGCGTTCGCGAATTCGGCATGGCTTGCGCCATGAACGGCATCAGCCTGCACGGCGGCTTACGCATTTTCGGCGGGACGTTCTTCGTCTTCACTGATTACCTCCGTCCTGCGGTTCGTCTGTCGGCCTTGATGAAGCAGCCCGTGGTCTACGTCCTGACGCATGACAGCATCGCAGTCGGCGAAGACGGCCCTACGCATGAGCCGATCGAGCAGTTGGCCTCGCTGCGCATTATTCCGGACCTGACGGTTATCCGCCCGGCAGATGCGAACGAAACCTCGGCAGCATGGGCGCTCGCACTTGAGAATCAAAGCAAGCCGGTTGCGCTCGTATTGACGCGCCAGAACCTGCCGATTCTCGAGGGCACCAATGTGAACGCTCGCGAAGGGATCAAGAAAGGCGCTTATGTCGTATCAGATGCATCTGACGGTAACCCGCAAGCGCAAATCATTGCAACTGGATCTGAGGTTCAACTCGCTGTTGCGGCTCAACAAGCACTGGCGGCAGAGGGTATCCAAGTACGCGTCATCAGCATGCCAAGCTGGGATCTGTTCGATCAACAGCCGCAAAGCTACAAAGATTCGGTACTGCTGCCTAACGTTAAGGCACGCCTGGCCGTCGAAATGGCATCGCCATTCGGCTGGGAGCGCTACGTTGGCGATAAAGGCACGATTCTTGGAATCAGCACATTCGGCGCTTCGGCCAAAGGCGATCGCGTGATCCAGGAATACGGCTTTACTGTCGACAATGTAGTCAGCAAAGTCAAAGCGCTGCTGTAGCACACCACAGAGCAGACGCGGGGCTTGCAAGCCGCTAATGAAGCGGCTTCTTGCCTCGCTTTGTTGTTGAATAAGGTATGGAGCCAAGCACTGCACCTGCTCCAAGGATTGGCAATTATAATGCATAATAAAGGAGAAGTCGATAAACGATGTCCCAATTTGATCAAGTATCAATCGTCAAGAAAGCAAACGTTTATTTTGACGGTAAAGTGACCAGCCGTACCGTTCTGTTCGCGGACGGCACGAAAAAAACACTCGGCATCATGATGCCGGGCGAGTATGAGTTCGGTACGGATGAGAAGGAAATCATGGAAATTCTCGCCGGTGACCTGAAGGTTCTTCTGCCAGGCGATACCGAATGGATTTCAATTTCCGGTGAAGGTGAGTTTACTGTACCTGCCCAATCGAAGTTCAAGCTGCAAATTGCAACGGTTACCGACTACTGCTGCTCTTACGTGCAGGAATAACACAATACAGAAGAAGTAAAAAGGCTGCTTTACGCTGCTGCCCTGAGGGGCGAAGCGTGGAGCAGCCTTTTTTGTGTGGAGTCGCTATCTACTGTCTGAACTTTGCTGCTGTAACCCCAAAAAGGGAGTACCAGCCAGCCAGCACGCCATACTGCCGCCGCGCGAAATGCTTAAACGCCGTTACAGCGCCGCAATCGAGTACGGCCTCGCGCATTCTGCTGCTGTAACGCCGAAAAGCGGCGTTACAGCTTGCATATTCCCTCGCGCGAAACGCTGTAACGCCGCTTTCTACCGTTACAGCGCCGCAATCGAGTGCGGCCTAGCGCATTCTGCTGCTGTAACGCCGAAAAGTGGCGTTACAGCTTGCATATCGCCTCGCGCGAAACGCTGAAACGCCGCTTTCTACCGTTACAGTGCCCGAACTAGCGTTACAACACGGGTATCCGAACTGGAATACCGTTTGAACGTCCTATTCCTTCCGATCACTGAGCTGCTTACCGATCCATTCCTCATAGCATTGGCCCAGAGCGGACACATCGAGTGCGCCAAGTCCTTTGGACTCGCCCATTTGGAAGAGACCCTTGGCCGTTTCAAGCATAGGTGTAGGTGTTTTGAGGCCGTCTGAAAGAACCGATGAAAGCCGTAGATCCTTCAGCATGAGCTCGAGAGAGAATTGGACGCTGTAATCGCGTGCGAGCAGCTTGGGGGTTTTCAGCTCTGCCATTTTGCTGGCAGCACCACCTGAATTCACGAGCTCCAGGAAGGCGGAAGGATCAATGCCGCCGCTCGAGGCGATAGCCAAGCCTTCCACTAATGCCGCTATGTTAATGCCAACAATGGTATTATGGGCCAGCTTGGCTGTTGCTCCGCTCCCGCTGGGTCCCATGTAGATGATACTACGGCCCATAGCATGCAGCGGCTCTTTTATTTTGTTCAGCACGGCTTCGTCGCCGCCGATCATAAACACGAGCGTGCCGCTCTCTGCGGCCGGTTTGCTGCCCGTAACGGGCGCGTCAAGAAAATCGGCTTGCTTCGCGGATGTATCTGCCGCAAGCTGTTTGGCGAGCTGCGGGGAGATCGTGCTGCTGTCGATGACGATCGTTCCGGGCTTGATTGCGCCCAATATACCGTTCTCTCCATAATATACTTCACGTATAGCGTCGTCGTTGCTGATCATGGTAATGACAAGTTCAACATCGCGCGTGACTTCCGCCGGGGTAGCAGCAGTAGCAGCGCCGAGCTCTGTGAGCTCTCCGGCTTTGCCGGGTGTCCGGTTGTATACGGTAACCGGATAGCCCTTGCGCAATAAATTTGCTGCCATAGGTAAGCCCATCGTTCCAAGCCCAATAAATCCAACTTTAATCATTGCTTCATCGCCTGCTTTCCGAATAGGATCTCCCCCCATTCTATCATAACCTTCTTTTGGGAGGTACGAGGACCGCCTAATTGCTTGTTTTTGGCTGCGAAATCCATTATCCTATTGCTATGCCAAAAAGGGACAACCTGCAGGGCACCTTGTGCCAAGGGCGGTGTCTCTGCGCTAACCTAATGGTTGTTCCGTTCATGCCACAATGGGCAGTGCTTACGAAGCGAGTGCTGATAGGGACGCATCTTCGGACCTTCGGGCATTATACCCGCAAAAGAGGGGCCGTAGTAGTATACGATGCGCACCTTCGGCAGCGTTATGCCCACAAACTGGGTACATGCTTACGAAGCGAGTTTGTTCTAAACGCACCTTCGGCGGCGATATGGCGACAAACGGGGTATAAGCTTACGAAGCAAGTTTGTTCTAGGCGCACCTTCGGCGGCGATATGGCGACAAACTGGGTATAAGCTTACGAAGCGAGTTTGTTCTAGGCGCTCGGCGGCGTTATGCCCACAAACTGGGTATAAGCTTACGAAGCAAGTTTGTTCTAGACGCACCTTCGAAGCGTTATGCCCACAAACTTTTAGGAGGTTTCATCATTCATGAGTAAAGCCGTTCAATTTGATTATAGCAAGGCGCTGACATTTGTCGGCAAGCACGAAATCGATTATTTTACTCAGCAGGTTCGCGTTGCACACGACCAGCTCCATAACGGAACCGGTGCAGGCTCGGACTATCTGGGCTGGATCGACCTGCCGAAAAACTACGATAAGGAAGAATTTGCGCGCATCCAGCAATCGGCTGCCAAGATTCAATCCGATTCCGAGGTGCTGGTCGTAATCGGCATCGGCGGATCGTACCTTGGAGCGCGGGCTGCGATAGAGATGCTCTCCAATTCGTTCTATAACATGCTTCCGGCGGAGCAGCGCAAGACGCCGCAGGTTCTTTTCGCCGGTAACAATATCAGCTCTACATACGTCACGCATCTGCTTCAACTGCTCGAAGGCCGCAGCTGGTCGATCAACGTGATCTCCAAATCCGGTACAACGACCGAGCCGGCGATTGCATTCCGTATTCTCCGTGAAGCACTGGAGACGAAATATGGCAAAGCCGAAGCACGCAAACGCATCTACGCGACGACTGATCGCGAGAAGGGCGCGCTTAAGAAGCTCTCGATGGAGGAAGGCTACGAATCCTTCATTATTCCGGATGACGTAGGCGGACGCTATTCGGTGCTGACAGCCGTCGGTTTGCTGCCGATTGCCGTAGCTGGAATCGATATTGAAGCCATGATGAAGGGCGCTGCCGACGCTGCCGACGAATACAGCAATCCGAATCTGGCGGATAACGGCGCTTACCAATATGCTGCAGCCCGCAATGCCCTTTACCGGAAAGGGAAGGCAACGGAAATTCTCGTCAATTACGAACCGGCGCTTCATTATGTATCGGAGTGGTGGAAGCAGCTGTACGGGGAGAGCGAAGGCAAGGATTTCAAAGGGATCTTCCCGGCAGCCGTTGATTTCTCGACGGATCTCCATTCCATGGGCCAGTTCATTCAAGAAGGGAACCGGAACATCTTTGAAACGGTGATTCAAGTAGGGAATGTGTCCGAGCATCTGACGATCGGTCATGATGAGGACAACCTCGACGGATTGAACTTCTTGACGGGCAAAACGATGGATTTTGTCAACAAGAAGGCTTTCGAAGGGACTCTTCTGGCGCACACGGACGGTCAAGTGCCGAACCTCATCGTCAATATCGAGGATATGTCGCCGTATACGTTCGGCTATCTGGTCTATTTCTTCGAGAAGGCTTGCGGAATCAGCGGCTATCTGCTCGGTGTAGATCCATTCGACCAACCGGGCGTAGAAGCGTATAAACGCAACATGTTCGCGCTTCTGGGCAAACCCGGTTTCGAAAAGGAAAAAGCCGAGCTCGAAGCCCGGTTGTAATCATACGCGGGTCCACAAGGGCCATAACGCAGAATCGGCGGTCATGCGATTATGCTGGATAAGTATAAGACCTTGCGGAAGCAGGCGAGCAAGGAAATCGTCATCAAGAAATCCCGTTTCATCGGGTACGGTAAGCCGGTTGAATCCGAAGAAGAAGCAATTGCTTTTATCGAGGAGATCAAGAAGCAGAATTGGAATGCCACACATAACTGCTCAGCGTACATCGTTGGTGAACGGGACGAATACCAGAAGCAATCGGATGACGGCGAACCGAGCGGTACCGCGGGCAAACCAATATTAGAGGTTCTGAAGCATCAGGGGTTAAAGAATGTCGTGATCGTGGTTACGCGATATTTTGGCGGCATTATGCTCGGGGCAGGCGGGCTGATCCGGGCTTATACGGATGGCGCGGTTGCCGCAATCGAAGCGGCTGAGGCCATCGTGAAGGTGCTCCACCGCGAGGTAATCGTCGATGTCGATTACACGTGGTACGGCAAGCTGGAGAATGAGTTTCACGCACGCGGTGTCCGCGTTGGCGGGACTGATTTTACCGACCGGGTCACGATCACTTGCTTGCCTGAGGTAACGGAAGTGGATGCCTTCGTGGCATGGATAACCGACATTACCCAAGGGCAGGCGGTGATCGCCACCGGTGAGGATCGGTATTATATTGAAAATGAATAAGCACACAGGAATGGGCCGCAAGGGAGCGGCGCCCTTACTAACAATAACCGCCTGATACTATATCCGGCGGTTATTGTTTTATATTGGGAATGTAAACGATTACGATACAGCTCGATGATAGACGGAGCTGCAACAGCTTGGTCTATCAGAAGTTGCTATTGGTCTCATCAATTATACTGATTTTTTCATTGACGGGACATCCTGGATTCGGATATAGTATTAATACCTAGTAAGCTCATAGGAATTAAAGGTCACACATCGTACGCGATTCCATCAGGAAAGCGTCAGGGGGTAAGCAAGGTTGAATGCCATTTTTCGCAGCCGTTGGTGGAGCTTCGGGTTCCGGACTACCATCATGCTTTATTTCGTTTTACTTATCGTCCTTCCGATCATTGGGATTTACACGCAGTCGTTTGAACTCGGCTGGCAGCCGTTCTGGGACAGTGTCAGCGACCCGCTTGCTTGGAGGTCCGTTCTCCTGACGATCCGGTTATCCGTCATTGCAACGGTGATCAACGTTCTGCTTGGAACGATGATTGGATGGGTGCTGATCCGCTACCGGTTTCCGGGCAGGAGGCTCCTCAACAGTCTGGTTGATCTTCCCTTTGCGCTGCCGACTGCCGTCGGCGGTTTGATGATTCTGCTGCTGCTCGGTCCCAATAGCTTCGCAGGAGGTCTAGCCGAGAAATTCGGCATCGAAATTGTATTTCATGAACCGGCCATTGTCATTGCCATGGTATTCGTCACCTTCCCGTTCGTGATACGCGCGGTGCAGCCGCTGCTGGAAGAGCTCGATAAGTCGGAGGAAGAAGCTTCTTATACACTCGGTGCTTCGAAGTCACGCACCTTCTTCCATGTCATCTTCCCGTCCATGCTTCCCGGCATATTGAGCGGCGCGATGCTGGCATTCTCTCGAGCGCTGGCGGAGTTTGGGGCCGTGGTGCTGGTTGCAGGCAACATTCCGGGCAAGACGCTAATTGCATCAGTATACATCTTCGGGGAAATTGAAAGTGACAATCCGCAAGGCGCCGCTGCAGTCTCCGTGCTGCTGCTGACGCTTTCGTTCATCATATTATGGGCCGTGAACCTCGTCCAGACGAGGAGGCTCGGCAAATGAAGAAATTATGGATCACATTGACTTATCTCGTCTTTATTCTGCTTCTTGTCGTACCCATCGTCAAAATATTTACCGGAGCCTGGCAGGAAGGCTGGAGCGGCTTTATCGAGGCTCTTAGCCGCAAGCAATCACTTCATGCTCTTATGATGACCGGTATGATCGTAGTTATTGTAACGGCTATCAACACGATATTCGGCGTCATGCTCGCCCTCTATCTCGTCCGCGCGACTTGGCTCGGAAGACGGCTTAAGCAGCTGCTCAACAGCGTGGTTGACCTGCCCTTCGCTGTATCGCCGGTCATCGGCGGTTTGATGATTGTACTCATGCTCGGTCCGAGCTCGATCATGGGCGCGTTCTTCGAGGATATCGGATTCAAGGTCGTTTACGCTTTGCCTGGTATGGTTCTGGCTACGTTGTTCGTGACGTTCCCGCTAATGGTGCGTGAAGTGATGCCGCTGCTTCAGGAAATCGGATCACAGCAGGAGGAAGCGGCGTCTACGCTGGGCGCATACTCCTGGTACACCTTCTGGCATGTGACTTGGCCTTCCATTCGTTGGGGCGTCATCTACGGCATCGTTCTAACCGTAGCCCGGTCGTTAGGTGAATTCGGAGCCGTTCTCGTCGTATCCGGTAACATCATGAACAAGACACAGACGGCCACGACGCTCGTTTATCAAGATGTTGAGAACTTCAACGTCACGGCGGCGAACGGTGTCGCTCTCGTGCTAGCGGCCTTCTCGGTCGGCTTGCTGCTGATCATGGAATGGGCCAAAAAGCGAAAGGAAGTGCACTAGACGTATGCATATCGAAGTAAACGGATTAAATAAACAGTTCGGTGACTTTCAAGCGGTACGCGATGTCAGCTTCGAGATTGAGAGAGGGCATCTGATCGGCCTGCTGGGTCCAAGCGGCGGCGGCAAAACATCGATTCTCCGCATGCTCGCAGGGCTCGAAGCGCCAACTTCAGGCGATATCATATTCCATGGCAAGCGCGTCAATGATTTGCCGCCTCAAGAGCGCGGCATTGGCTTCGTCTTTCAGAACTACGCGCTATTCAAACATATGACGGTGTATGATAATGTGGCCTTCGGTCTGAAGGTAAAGAAGCAGGCGAAAGAACAAATCCGTGAGCGTGTCATGTCATTGGTCGAGCTTACGGGGCTGAAGGGCTTCGAGCACCGCTATCCGCACCAGCTCTCAGGCGGTCAGAGACAGCGTGTCGCCTTCGCCCGCGCGCTGGCACCAGAGCCGCAGCTGCTGCTGCTCGATGAGCCGTTCGCGGCGATCGATGCCAAAATCCGGAGCGAGCTTCGTACATGGCTGAAAGAAATGATCGAGCGCTTGGGCATTACTTCAATCTTCGTTACGCATGATCAGGATGAGGCGATTGAGGTTGCCGATGAAATTATGATTATCAATAAGGGCCGGCTCGAGCAGAAGGGATCGCCTTGGGATATTTATAAGAACCCGCAAACGCAATTCGTCGCCAGCTTCATTGGCGAATCGACGATTGTGGAGCGTGTCGAGCGGCTGAAGGGCTTCGAGAATGCCACCAACTGGCCGGGTACGCAGGCGCTTATTCGTCCCGAATATATCGAAATCGGCAAACGCAGCGAGTTCCGGCTGCCATCTGCAACAATGCAGGGAAAAGTGAAGCATCTTCACTTTAGAGGAAGCGAGTGGATGGTCGAGGTTATGGTAGACGACATCAAGCTGATTACGTACCGCTCTCTGGAGAAGGATGTCCTGCAGCCAGGCGACGAAGTGAGCGTGCTCGTTCACCGTGCATACCTGTTCAACGATAATGATAGCTGGGTCATGGAGAACACGCTGAAGGAAGACCCGATGCCGATTCATATCTAACATCTGTTACAGAAAGCGTTGTGTGCAATATGAAACTTATTCATAGACAAGGATGGCGGCTTATCGGCGGGGCACTTCTTTCGCTGATCCTGTTGATCACAGCGGCCTGCAGCAATGAAGGTACACCAAGCAATAGTGGTGAAACCGGTGGTCAAGCGGCAGGGTCGAAGAATGAGGTCACGCTGGTCATTGGCGCCTATTCAGTTGCCAAGGATGCTTTCGCTGAGCTGCTGCCCATGTTTCAGGTGAAGTGGAAGGCGAAGACGGGACAGACGGTCGTCTTCCAGGAATCGTATGAAGCTTCGGGCACGCAGGCAAGGGCGATTGCAGGCGGCTTTGAGGCGGATGTTGCCGTATTGGCGATGGAAAGCGATATCGACAAGATTCAGAAGGCCGGCTTTATTACCCATGATTGGCGCCAGTCTCCGAACAATGGCATGATTACCCGTTCGATCGTCGTGATGGGTACGCGTGAAGGAAACCCGAAGCAAATCCGGGATTGGGAAGACTTGACGCGCAAGGGAATCAAGGTGCTGTACCCGAATCCGAAGACATCCGGCGGCGCTCAGTGGGATATTAATGCCATATACGGCGCCGGCTTGAAGCGTGCGGAAGCGGAGACCGGCAAGAAGGATCCGGCATTGGCCAAAGCGTTCCTGAAGCGGGTTCATGAGAATGTGGAATCGCTGGACAAGAGCGGCCGCGCTTCCATGGCGGCTTTCGAATACGGGGTCGGCGATGTGATCGTCACCTATGAGAATGAGCTGCTGGCAAGAATTAAGCAGGGGGTCCATTACGATATCGTCGTCCCGGAGTCGACGATTCTGATCGAGAACCCAGCCGCCGTTGTGGATGTCAATGCCGACAAGCACGGCACGCGCGAGGTAGCGGAAGCATTCGTTGACTATATCCGTAGCAGCGAGGCTCAGCGGCTCTTCGCGGAGTATGGTTTCCGGCCGGTAGACCCAACCGTAAGCGATGAGGTTCGCGATCGGTTCGTGACACCTGCAGGGTTGTTTGATATTGGTTATCTCGGCGGTTGGGGCGAGGTGCGGGAACGCCTATATTCGGCGAAGGGCATCTGGTATCAAGTGCTGGCCGATTTATAGAACCGTTCAATACGAAGCGGTGCCAGAATGGATATCCAATCTGGCACCGCTTTTTTTCTTGTCAATGAAACCAATCGCAGACATATGCCGTCAGGTGATTATGGACCTACGAAGGAGATGAGTGATGTTGAAGCGGAAGCAACGGATATGGCAAGGGCTGGCGGCGGCTGTCGTTATATCACTGGCAGGGGGAGCGATGAACGTCCCTTCCGCCGAAGCTGTCATGCCGGTACAGAAGAAAATCATAATGCCCTCTCAGATTGTCCTCAATGGAGAGCAGTGGCAGCTGAATGATCGATTGCAGCAAGTGAAAGGCCGATTCTACCTCACTCTTAAGGATGCCAGCATGCTGTTCCCGGATGCGATCTTTACGAGCAGTTCAACTTCTCCGAATGTAACGATGCTCCATCCTGATCTCCGTGTTGTATTCATACCCGGCTCTTCAAGGGCGAATGTGAACGGGAAGGCAGTGAATCTTGGTGGCGTCGCTTTGACTGGGACCAAGAATAGTCCGGTTCTGGCTATTGCTGATCTCGCTAAGCTATTGAAAGGCACGGTTGCCTACAATGCCAAGACGAGAATGATCCATGGCGCCTATACGCCGCGCTACAGTACAGGAGGATCACCCGGAGCATGGGCCTGGTGCAGCCGGGAAACTCATCGCCTGTATACTTCAAGAGGAACCGAGAAGCCGGGCTTAGCCGGAACGGTTCAGGGCAAATTCGATGAGAACAGCTTCATCTCCATATCTGCTGCGCCGCTTGATCCGCAATCGATCGTAGTCAGCGTAACCCATTCGCACGGCGAGCCTCATCTCGCGAGTGATCTGCACAAGGTTCTCATCCACCAAGGGAAGATTGTCAAAGAAACCGAGGTTAACTATTACGGCTTCCATTCAACCGCTAGCATCGAGAAGGCCGATGGTCACGTGATCATGCTGGACAACGACAACGTACATTGGGTCCGTCCGGATGGCGTGGAGGCGAAGGCGCTGGATCTGAAGAAGAAGTTTGCGCTGGATGAGCCGTTCACGGTTGAGTACGCGGACCAAGACGTGATCTTGTTCCGTCCCTACAACCAGCAGACGTTAATGCTGTATACGTTTGACGAAGGCGCCGCTGTGGTGCTCTATAAAGAGCTGCTGTCGCAGGAAGAGCAGGGGATTCTCGAGAGCTGGGGACAAACAGATGCAGACTTCCCGGGGGATAAGCTGATCTTTCAGAAGCGGGAAGGAAATACATTTTATTTCAAACACAAGGAACTGCTTGGTCATAAGGAGAGCTTCTTAACATTCAGTCTTGACTAGTATAAATGTTCAGTGGCTTAAATGGAGAAAAGAGGGGAGATATTCGATTTTCTCCATTTCCCCCCGCTTACTCCTTTGCCATCTCATCTAACAACGCTTTAGCGCGGTTCATCTCCATATCCAACACATCCGTGTCAGTTTGTGTGGAAGCGTAACGATCGAGGGCAAGTGTTAGCCAACGTTCAGCCTCCGCGGCTCTCTCCATTTCCCATAGCAAATCACCATAGCAGATTGCTGCCCTGATATAGGTTGTACAGTCTCTCTCAGCCTCAGCGATTTCGATTGCCTGCTTCAGGCAAAGCTCTCCTTGCTCCGATCGGCCCAAATCCAAGTATTTTAATGCCTTGTTCAGTACATTTTGCGCCTTGCTCATGGATTGCCCTCCCTTCATTGACATGAAATCACAGCGCATTGACCTTCTCTCCGAACAGCTCTTTCGCTATATCCCGGTTGATCTTCAACTCACCTTTCCAAGCGGCCCACGGTATCTCCATATCCGAGCGGCCCTTTGTATTTCCCAGCTTTTCTTCCTGACTAACCATGGTTTCATAATCAGTCCATTTGTTAAAATGATTAGGCAGACACACATTAGGAGCAACACCAACGATAGCTAACGAATTCAATATCCCACGCCGCACATATTTGTTTTTCGGCATTATTTTTTCCGAGCTAAGCCGCTTCTCATATTCACCCGGAGTCTCACCTTCGTGGGAACGTGCCAAACTAAACAGCAGCTGGTTAAAGGTGACGACGTCATCCTTTGTTGCCTCAATGGGCGGCAGCTCGGTGATTTCCTTGAGATCAATCAGCGCCCCCCACGGGCTTGAACCGTATGCATTCCCCAAATAGAGAACATATTTCAACTGGGATATGTTTTCCCAGAAGCCGTCCTTCTGATCAGCGGAAAAAGAACATATTTTGCACGCCGCGTACTTGTCCGCTTCCTGATAGGGATGCGTAGGAATGTTCATCATCGTATAGTAGCTCACCAAAGAAGACAATCCACGAGGATAGCTTCCTCCGACACCGGCAATAAATCCTTCCATGATGCGCTCTCTTGTTAACCTGCTGTCATTCCGAAGCTTGATTAATTCATATAAGCAGGAATCGTGGGTAAGTCGCTCCAGCTGATTGGCGGCCCAGTCCATTTCCCTCAATAGTTCTCTTTCTGAATCCGTTAAGGATTCCTCCTTGTACAATCTCACTTCTCGCTCCGCATCGTACTTGTAATTCGTTGGTCCATAAAGCTTCTTGAGCACGTTCAGCTTTTTTTTATCCATATCGGTTCAACCTCTTTCTAACCTGGAAGCTATCGTATAGGTTGTAATAAAAGTATATCGTTCATTTTATTATAGGTTTTCAGAACAGTCTAATGTCCTAATTACTAGGACGGCAACGCCGCGTATGGAAGCCAAAATCCTGTTACCCAAAACGGGTATAATATTAATTTACAAATAATGTAAATTAATAGAGAAAGAACTCTGACAGGACGGTTATCGTTTCCTGTCCGGGCTTCTTTCTGATGTGAATTTGCCTATGCGGCAGGCCAATGTAAGCTGAACCAGGCTCTACCTCGATAATGGGATATTGTCCCTATGGATGTATGACTAAAGGATAATGACGATCCTATATTCCTTGTAAAACGATCGGAACTTTTGTCGAAATAGCTTTAAATAGAAGGATCACTATAGTTTTAGACGAAAAGAGAGAATTACTACTCCAAGTAGTAATCCAAATAATGTAAGGGGAGAGGATTCAGTATGAATTATAACCGTACCGTTCTTATTGTGGATGACGAACCGACGATTTCAGAGGTCATTAAAGCCTACATGGAAAAAGACGGATGGGCAGTGGATGTAGCGTATGATGCAGACATTGCCATCGCAAAGTTCATCAAAAACATTCCTGATCTAGTCATACTCGACATTATGCTGGGCTCTACCTCGGGCGAAGAATTATCTCAGAAGATACGTGCGCGCTCTAACATTCCTTTTATTATGATTACCTCGAAATCGCGGGAGGAGGACCGGTTGAACGGATTCGAGCTCGGCGCGGATGATTATGTCGTTAAGCCCTTCAGCCCGAAGGAGCTTCTGGCAAGAGCCAATGCCGTATACCGGCGGTCCTTGATGTATATAACGAAGGTCGATGCGAAGCAGCCGAAGCTGGTTACATTTGGCTCAGGCCAGCTGCTCATTGATTATCAGAAGATGATCGTATATGTAGACGGCGCAGATACGAATTTGACCAATACCGAATATAAATTGTTCTCGGCACTTTCGCGGGCGCCCGAAAAAGTGTTTACACGTGCGGAGCTTCTATACTACGCGCAAGGATACCGTTTCGTCGGAGATCCTCGCATTATCGATGCACACGTGAAAAACATCCGGCAGAAAATCGAGCAGGATCCCAAATCCCCCCGAATTCTGATGACCGTCGTCGGGGCGGGCTACAAAATGGGGATGACCCGTGATGAAAAATAAGGATCGAGGTCTATCCGGGACGATGTTCACGATGTTCGGCTCCGTCTTTCTCTGCACGGTTACCGTACTGCTGATCACCGGTTCATTCCTATTCTATCAATGGCATTCGATCTATGCCCAATTTAAGCAGGATCACCTTCAGGATGCTCTATTTCGAATTTCCGATGAAATCAGAACCCGCAGCTTGCTGCCACCGCTCACCGAGAAGGAGAAGCTGGATCTTCATGAGTTCTCACTGCGTGAAGGTGTTTTTGTACGTTGGAAGGGGATTGACGATGAGATTTATTTCAATACCCTCCGGGATGGATACGATGAGGCTGAGGGGATATCAGTACCGTCGTGGAATCAGAAGACCCATGTAGGGGAATTAATGGTGGTCTGGTCGAATGTCAGCGAAAACAGCTATCCGGGCTACAGCTTGGTCAATAAAGCTAGTCATACCTTGATGGTGGGACTGCTGCTCGGGGGACTATGTGCCATACCGCTAAACCTGCTGTTAGCGATCAAGCTCATGAGACCGTTCGGGAGAATTGCACATGCGATGGAGGATGTATTGTCGAAACGAATAATCGTACAAGTTGATGAAGAAGGGAATGGAGACGCTTCTCGTATTGCGCGGGGAATCAATTATGTGGTGCACCAACTGGATGAACAGGAAAAATGGAGGCAGGTGATGATGGAAGATTTGGCTCATGAGCTGCGAACTCCGCTTATGCTGGTCTCGAATCAAATCGAGGCGATAGCGGACGGCATATTTGAACCCGATCAAACCCGGATGGAAAAAATATTGCGCGACTTGTCGAGGCTGACGAGGCTTGTGGGTGACATTGAACGCATCATCCAAGCGCAGAGCGCAAGGTTCGAGCTGCGTCTGGAGGAAATCGACGTGGTGCCTGTCATTAAACAGGCGATCGCTAGTCTGGAAGAAGCCTACCGGGCGAAGAATATGGTCATTGAACTGATCACGCCCAAGATCCCGTGCCCGATTCTCGTGGACGTGGATAAAATGACGCAGGTCTTCGTCAACATTGTATACAACGCGATCAAGTATACGCAGGAGTCCGGGAAAATCGAAATTATTACCGAGCATATGCGGGAAACCGGACAAATTGTCGTTCATGTGAAGGATAATGGAGTCGGCATTCCCCAAGAAGAATTGCCTAAGATCTTCGAGCGGTTCTATCGGATCGACAAGTCACAATCAAGGGAAGCGGGCGGGAGCGGGCTGGGATTAACCATAACCAAACGGCTGATTGAATCGCATGACGGGAGGATCGATGTATCCAGCAAACCTGGTATTGGAAGCGTTTTTACGGTGAGTATACCCGCCTCCTCGATGTGAATCCAAAATTCACAACGAATTCATAATGCACGGACTATAATAAATCCATGCAGCGAAAGAAAGGGAGGAAGAGCCATTGGCAAGAGTGTTGTTTAACAATGTTGTGAAGCGTTATAACAAATCCGGTCCGGTGTCTGTCGATCATTTCAATCTGGAAATTGAAGATAAAGAATTTATGGTCTTAGTCGGTCCATCCGGCTGCGGCAAGTCGACGACATTGCGGATGGTAGCCGGACTTGAGCAAATCAACGGCGGAGAAATCTACATCGGCAACCAGCTTGTAAACGATATACCGCCGAAGAAGCGAGATATCGCCATGGTATTTCAAAATTATGCGTTATACCCCAATATGAGCATATTCGAGAATATGGCCTTCGGGCTGCGGCTGCGAAAAGTGGAGAAGCATCTGATCGAGTCATCCGTTAAATCGACGTCAAGGGCGCTTGAGATCGAGCATTTACTTGAACGGAAGCCGATGCAGCTGTCTGGTGGACAGCGTCAACGGGTGGCATTAGGCAGGGCGGTGCTGCGAACGCCGCAGGTGTTCCTAATGGACGAGCCGCTTTCGAATCTGGATGCCAAGCTGCGGGTGCAGATGCGCGAGATGATCATTGAGCTGCACCGCGAGCTGGAGACGACGATGATCTACGTTACCCATGATCAGACGGAAGCGATGACGATGGGGACGCGGATCTGCGTGATGAAGGATGGCATTATTATGCAGGTGGATACCCCTGAATTGCTCTATAATCGGCCGGTCAACCGGTTCGTGGCCAGTTTCATCGGCTCGCCGGAAATGAACTTCCTGCAGGGCACCATTATCGAGAAGGATGGAATCATCTATTTCGATACGAACCGGTATACGATCGAAGTACCCAAACCGATGTATACCCTGCTTCGTCCTTATCTCGACCGGATTGTCACCTTGGGCATACGTCCGGAATATGTGCATATCGTCAACGAGATGGAAGGGGTATCGCAGGAAGAAACGCCGATCACCGGAACCATTACATTCTCTGAATTGATGGGCGCGGACCGTTACATACATCTCGATCTTGGGCATGGAGAGAAGCTGGTCATTCGAGTGCCTGCTTTCGTTAAATTTCCGGATAAGACGAAGCTTGAGGTTTCCTTGAATATGGAGTACATGATTTTCTTCAATCGCGATTCCGGGTTGGCGATCAGGTAATTATCAAAGAAACGAGGCGTTAACATGGCGAATCCGTTTAAAAGCGGAAAACGTATTTGGCTTCTGCTGATGATTTGCATGCTGCTCAGTAGTTATTTCGCACTCTCAAATGTAAGCGATGCCATTAAGGATGGCGGAATCGAGCAGCCGAGCCCGGACTCGTTATCGATACCTCTGACGGCATCCATGGAACCGTTATATTCGCAGATTCTCAAGCAATGGAAAGAGCAGGGGGCAAAGGATGTAACCGTCTCGGAATTGAAGCTGCGGGCTGCCGATTTCAAGAACGCCTCTCCCGGTGTCACCGTCCAGGCAGAGCCGTTGCAGGGGGTATCGGATACGGTGGCATTGGATGAAGGGCAGTGGGTGGAGTACGAGGTCGATGTCCCTCAGAGCGGGTTGTATCAGCTCCGTTTGCAGTACTACTCCATCGAGGATTCGAATATCCCGATTCAGATCGGCGTGGCGGTCGACGGCGAATCTCCCTATGTGGAAGCGAAGGGAATCGAGCTGGACCGGTTATGGAAAGATGACCAGTTTCCTCCGAGAGTGGACGGAAAAGACAACCAGATCCGGCCGGGACAAGTCGCAATTAAGGATTGGATCGACCGCACCTTGGTCGATTCCTCTTACGCTGCAAGCGAACCGCTGCGCTGGTACTTGGAACAGGGCAAGCGTACGATTCGAATTCAATCAGTATTCGAACCGATCGCTCTATCCGGCTTGGGGCTTCATGCCCCAAGGCAGGTAGAGCAATATGAAGCTGTGCAAGCGAATTATTCGAAGGATTCTAGTGATAAGTCTGATTGGTATACAACGATCGAAGCGGAGCAGATGCTCGAGAAGTCAGAGCCCTCGGTGCAGATGCAAGCCAGCCGTGATGACTTGGCCCGTCCGAAGTCCGATGGCAAGATCATCTTTAATACCATGGGCGGGGGAGCCTGGTTCCGGGGCGGGCAATCGGCTACTTGGACTTTCGAAGTACCGGAAGACGGGCTTTACAAGATTGATATGAAATACTTTCAAGGGTACAACAAGGAGTCGAACTCTTACCGGATGATTGAGATCGACGGCGAGGTTCCATTCCAGGAACTGCAAGCGTTCCCATTCACCTATAAACGCAATTGGTCGATGGAAACGCTGGGGTCATCGGCAGAGGAACCATTCTTATTCGAATTGGCTAAGGGCAAGCATGAGCTCTCCATGACCGTAACGAATGCGCCGGTCACTCCGATTGTCGAGTCGATTCAGTATATCACGAGAGAAGTACAAGAAATTAACCGTCTGCTGCGTCTGGTTACCGGTGTGCGCAGCAAAGATAATTTGGACAAAAACCGGGATTGGAACCTCGCTGAGCAGCTGCCGGACATAGAGCAACGGCTGCTCGACATGAAACAAAGCTTAGAACAGATTCTGTCCTATTTGCAGCAGCTGTACGGCAATGATGTCAATGGCGCTGCGGCCATTCGCGCTTCGATTGACAAGCTGCAGCGGTTGGCGGACGATCCCAACGAACTTCCATTCAAACCGGAGTATTTGTCATCGGTTCAGGAATCGCTGTCTTCGTACGCCATCGAGTTAACGAAGCAGCCGTTGATGCTGGATCAGATCTATATTTCCAAAGCGACAACCGAATTACCCGACTTCGCGCCATCGCGCTGGGAAATTACGAAGAATACTGTGAAGACGTTCTTTCTGACCTTCAATCCCGATTATATTGACTATGGCCGGCAGGACGAGGATGCGGCCATAACCGTATGGGTTAATCGCGGCCGGGACTATGTCACCTTAATGCAGCAGATGGTCGATGAACGCTTCACCCCTTCGACCGGTATTAAAGTGAATATCAATATTATGCCGAACCCTCAGCTGCTCATATTGAGTAATGCGGCCAATCGGGAACCGGATGTTGCTATGGGGCTTGATCAGCTGACTCCGGTCGACTTTGCGGTCCGCAATGCGCTGCTGGATTTGAATCAGTTTGCCGATTACAAGGAGGTTGCCAAGCAATTCCTGCCAGGATCGCTGCTGCCTTTCCATTATGACAAGGGCGATTATGCGCTGCCGGAAACGATCATGTTCAACGTGATGTTCTACCGGAAGGATATTCTGGAGGAACTGAAGCTGAAGGTGCCGGAAACGTGGAATGATATTTACGATCTGCTGCCCACGCTGCAGCAGAAAGGATATGATTTCTTCTACCAGCCGATGATGTATCTCCCCTTGTTCTACCAGAATGCGGCGTCCTTCTATACTCCTGACGGGATGAAGACAGGATTGGATTCTCCGCAAGCCTTCGATGCCTTCAAGAGGTGGACCGACTTCTTCAATATTTATGGCTTGCCTAGAGAAGTGCCCAACTTCTACATGCATTTCCGCAACGGCAACATGCCGATTGGTATCGCCGATTTCAATACCTATTTGCAGCTGCTCGTAGCTGCTCCGGAAATATCGGGCTTATGGTCGGTTGCTCCGCTGCCGGGCACGAAGAACGAAGACGGAGAGATCGAACGGTGGGGTGGCGGCGGACTGCAATCCGGGGCCATATTCAAGTCGACCGAGCATCCGGAGGAATCATGGCAGTTCTTGAAATGGTGGACGTCGACGGAGACGCAATCCCGTTTCGGCAACGATATGGAGATGTTCAATGGCATCGAGTTCCGCTGGAATACGGCGAACAAGGAAGCGTTCAAGCAAATTCCTTGGCCAAGCGAGCATGGCAGTGAAATCGCCAAGCAGCTGAATTGGTTCAAGGAAATGCCGAACGTGCCCGGCGGATACTTTACGACACGTGAGCTGAGCTTTGCATGGAACCGGACCGTGCTTGAGAATATGAATTTCCGCGAATCATTGGAGAATGCGGTCTTCGAAATTAACCGGGAGCTGCTGCGCAAGCAGCAGGAGTTTGGATTCGTCGACAAGGACGGCCAAATTATCCGCACGCTGGATATTCCACAGATTGAAAAACCGACCGGAGGTGGTACCGAGGATGAGTAGCCCTGCTTCAGGAACGATTCAGCAGCCGATGGAGAGGCCCAAACAGATTGCCGTTATCACACCGTTTGTCCAGGCGATCAAGCAGCACTGGCTCTCCTACTTATTCGTAGCGCCGTTTCTGATCACATTTATTTTATTTATCGTCATTCCCACCTTAGCGGCCATCGGCTTGTCGTTTACGTATTTCAACGCGATTGAGGCGCCTAAATTTGTTGGGTGGTTGAATTACCGCAACCTGCTGACGCAGGATATGGTGTTCTGGAAATATGCCATTCCCAATACCTTCAAATTTGCTGTCATCGTAGGTCCTCTCGGGTATATAGCCGGCTTTATACTGGCCTGGCTGGTCTCGCAGCTGCCTGCCCGAATACGGGTTATCTACACATTGGCGCTGTATACGCCTTCGATGACGGCCGGCGTGGCGATGGCTGTTGTCTGGCTGATCGTATTCAGCGGAGACCGGCTCGGTTATTTGAACAGCTTTCTGCTGGAAGTGGGCATTATCGATCAAGCGCAGCTGTGGACCCAGGATCCGAAATATTTGATGAACGTCATGATTCTCGTGACGCTCTGGGGGAGCATGGGTGTCGGCTTCCTCGCCTTGCTGGCGGGTATTCAGAACGTGGACGTGCAGCTGTATGAAGCGGGCAAAATCGACGGGATCCGCAACCGGCTGCAGGAAATTTGGTACATCACGATTCCATCGATGAAACCGCAGATGCTCTTCGGAGCCGTTATGGCGGTCGTGGGGACGCTGAAGGCCGGTCAGATCAGCGTCCAGCTGTCGGGTGCAAACCCGTCGCCGCAATACTCCGGCCACTTATTGATTAACCACATCGACGATTACGGGTTTATCCGTTATGAAATGGGGTATGCGTCGACCATCTCCGTCGTCCTCCTTGTCATGACTTACCTCGTAAGCAGGCTATGCTGGAAACTGTTCGGCTCGAAGGAGGAATGAGGCGTGCAAGCTTGGAATAACGCGCTGCGAAAAGGGATCGGCTCCCTTCGCAAAGTCAGTGCATTTCAATGGATCCTGTTTATTCTCATGTCCCTGCTCGCCATGTTTATGCTGCTGCCGATCGTCTATTTATTCAATCATGCCCTGAAGCCTTACTATGAGCTGTTCTTGTATCCGCCTACATTCATTGCCCGCAATCCGAGTTTCCAGAACTTTATCGACTTGATTGTAGTCACGCAATCCTCCATCGTGCCGATGACGAGATATTTATTCAACAGCATCGTAGCCAGCCTGCTCGTCGTCGTGACATCCTGTTTGTTCAGCGTATTGTGTGCGTACCCGTTATCCAAGCACAAGTTTCCGGGTAAAGGCCTTATTTTCTCAGGTATCATCATTTCCTTGATGTTCGCGCCGGAGATGGTCGGTATTCCGCGTTACTTCGTCATCAGCCAGCTCGGCATTATCAATACGTATTGGGGACATGTGCTCCCTCTTGTTGCGATGCCAGTCGGCGTATTTCTGATGAAGCAGTTTATCGATCAGATTCCCAATGAGCTGCTGGAGGCATCGAAGGTGGAAGGTGCGAAGGAGCACATGATCTTCTTGAAAATCGTCATTCCGCTTTGCATGCCGGCAGTTGCAACCACGGCAATTCTCTCGTTCCAATCGGCATGGTCAACGGATGAGACGTCCACGTTGTTCATGGAGAACGAGACGATGAAGACGCTTCCCTTCTTCGTGAACACATTGACGAATCAGCTGGCGAACAACGTGGCGAACCAAGGGGCTGCAGCCGCAGCTGCACTGCTGCTATTCATACCCAACTTCATCATCTTCCTGCTGCTGCAGCGTAAAGTCATTACGACGATGATGCATTCAGGCATTAAATAGAAAGGATGAGTAGGCATGCCTAATTGGTTTCGCTTCGTTATCGCAGCGGTGTTTATAGCCGGAATCGGGTTTCAGCCCGCGATGGTGAAGGCGGAGATTCCTTATCGGACATTCTCTTACGACAGCGGTAACGGGGAGTTCTATGTCCAACCGGCCTACGTGCCTTTCGGCTACATCGGTCTGAACCTGGTTCCTCCGGAGAGCGGTGGCCCCGCAAATTTAAATAACCCCAACGATCTGTTTATTGACGATACGGATAACATGTATATCGTGGATACGAAGAACAACCGGATCGTCCATCTGGATGCGAATCGCCGATATATCCGGACGATCGGCGCAGAGGCAGGCCCTGGACAATTAAAGGAGCCGAACGGAATTTATGTGAACGAGAGCAATGTTTACGTTGCGGATACCGGGAATAAGCGGATTGCAGTCTATGACCGGAGCGGGACATTCGAACGGGAGTACAAACGGCCAGATACGACGTTACTGCCGAAGAGCTTCGAATTTGAACCGACCAAGCTGACGGTCGATAAACGGGGATTTCTCTTTATTACGACGAATAACGGGTATCAAGGGCTGATCGTTCTCGATTCCGAAGAGGGCGCATTCCAAGGCTTTTTCGGGGCGAACCGGGTTCCCTTCAACTTGATCGATTATTTGAAACGGAAAGTCTATACCGAGGATCAATTGAAGAAGGAGATCAAGAAATTACCCGGTACCGTGAGCAATGTCATGATCGACCGCGATGGACTGATTTATACCACGAGCATCTCCGTCCCGAACGGACATATTAAGAAGCTGAATTTTGCCGGGAAGGATTTGCTGGGCGAGAAGGTATACGGGGATCGATATGTCCGCATTAATGAAGAGACGTTGTTTCGTGATATCGCGGTCGACCGCAGTGGCAATATGACCGCAATCGAAGCACAGAGTGGATATATCTATCAATACGATTCGCAGGGCGGACTATTGTTCGCATTCGGCGGGAAGAATGCCGGGTTCAACAAGCTGGGGCTGTTCGATTACCCTTCCAGCATTGCCGTTGATTCCAAAGGGAATCTATACATTGCCGACCGGGTATCCAATCTGATTCAGATCTTTAGGCAGACAGAGTTCGCCCAGTTGGTGCATAAGGCCAATGAACTGTTCATGCTCGGCAAGTACGAGGAGAGCGAAGGGTATTGGAGGGAAGTTCTACACCTCAACAGCAAATATTATAAGGCTCATCTTGGGCTAGCCAAATCGCATTACCGTAAAGGGGATTGGCAGACGGCGCTGAAGGAATACCGGCTTGCGAAGGATGTTCAAGGCTACTCCGATTCCTTCTGGCAAATTCGCGTCTTATGGCTGCAAAACAATTTCGGCATCGTATCAACAAGCATCCTTGTTCTCATCATTCTTTATTATGCGGGGAAGAAGGTCTGGAAAAACAAGAAGTGGAGGAAAGGCGATGGGAGAACTGGTCATTCACCTCAAGCAAGCCATCCGAATACTTCGGCATCCGGTTGACGGCTTTTGGGAGCTGCGCTATGAGAAGCGGGGAAGCTTAATTTCCGCATTAATTCTACTTTTGCTAGCTTACTTAGCTACCTTGATTTCCGAAATATCAACGAGCTTTATTTTCAATCCGATCGAGATCAAATTTATCAACCCGTGGTTAGTGCTGGCTCAGGTATCCATACCTTGGCTGACCTGGGTACTCGCGAATTATTTGGTCAGCTCCATTAACCGGGGGCAAGGCCGGCTGCTCGACGTGATGATTGGCAGCGCCTATGCGCTGGTCCCTTATATCTTTTTTACCATTCCGCTTAGTCTCGTATCCAATGTACTGACCATTGGCGAAAGCTCGATCTACATGTTCTTCCACTATATCATCATCGGTTGGACGGGATTCTTGTTTATCGTATTGGTCCAAGAGATCCATAATTACGACATTGGCGAGACGATCTGGATCACGGTGTTATCGGTGCTGTTCATGCTCGCGATTTGGATCCTGCTGCTTATCTTCGCGGGGCTAAGCGTGCAGCTCGTCGATTTCATCGAGCAGCTGTATGAGGAGGTCTCATTCCGGTGAGTAAAATCAAACTTTATCGGCGCTATATCCTACTTGCGGGAGCGATCCTTCTCCTCCTTGGAGCCGTTGCCGCCGGCATTAGCCTTAACAGCGGTAACCCAGCAGGCAAAGCCGCCTTGGAGACTGAGGAGGAGGAGACCGACGAGGATGAAAGAGAGCTCATCCAAATTAAGCCGACCGTTAAGGCCCGTGACGAAGACAAATATACGACCTTTCAAGAAAATGAACGGCTTCGTCTGGAAGTAAGCCAGCATGGGAAGATTGCCGTTACGGATAAGAGAAATAACTACACCTGGCGAAGCAATCCCGATAAGGAGTCGCTGGCCGACGAGGCGGTGAAGGGACACTGGCGTAAAAACCTGGAGTCCGCGTTCTATCTGGAGTACACCGATATCAAGCAGGCGGCGTCGAAGCTGAAATACGGGAACGACACCGAATTGCAAGGAAAGACGACGGTCAAAAAGACCGCAGACGGTGCTGAAATAACATATGACCTGAAGACGATCGAGAGCAGCTTTACCTTCGTCGTAACGTTGAAGGACGATCATATCGAAGTTTACATTCCTTCAGACCGCATTGTCGAAGGAGAGAATATCCACATCGTTAACTTATGGGCCTTCCCATTCCTCGGCGCCTCCCGAAGCGATGCGCCGGATGGACATATGTTCGTTCCGAGCGGAATGGGGGCGACGATTGAATTCGAGCAAAGCGGCTCTTATCCGTTTCGGTATTCCGCCGAGCTGTACGGACCGGACTTAGCCATATCCGCCCAATCGGTACGTTACCAGCGTGATGCAGCTTCCGATGCGCTGCTGCCCGTATTCGGCATCTCTTATGGACGAAATGCATTGTTTGGCATCATTACCGAAGGGGAAGCGAATGCCAGAATCAACGCGACACCGAGCGGACTGTATACCTCCTATAATTGGATCGCGCCACAGTTCGTGTATAGACAGGAATATTTCCGGCGAACAAGCAGCTTCGGTCAAGGGTTTAATGTCTTTGAAGATAAGAGACTTGAGCAGGATCGGAGAATCCGATACTACTTCCTGCAGGGTGACAAGAAGGATATCAATTATGTCGGGATGGCTTCTATTTATCGCAGCTATTTAATGGAAGCCAAAGGGCTGCAGCGAATTAAGCCGGAGACGAATCATATCCCGCTGGAGGTCAGCTTTTTTGGCGGGGATCGTGAACCGAGCATACTTGGCTCGAAGCTGGTGAAGACAACGACATTCGATCAAGCCCGGGAAATCGTCGAAAAATTAAATGCCGTGGGGGTTTCCGAGCTGAATGTGACCTTCACGGGGTGGTCGACAGGCGGCTATATGCGTTATCTCCCCAAAAGATTCCCGCCGGAGAAAAGCTTGGGCGGCACGGATGGATTAGCGCGTCTGATTGAAGCCGTTCATCGCCATGGCAACCGCATATTCTTAGATGATAACTATGTGACTGCTTTTTCGGGCAACGGCTTTCTGGCCAGAGGAAATGCGATCCGCGATTCCAATGCCAGGGTCGTTGAGGATCAAATCGGCTTTTCCGGGTTCACGTTCCGTAAGGCGACCCGCAAATATTGGATGAAGCCAAACTTATCATTGGAATATACGATGGACAGCTTACCCCAATATAAGGAGCTCGGTATCGACGGATTAAGACATGATGTCATAGGCAATCTGCTGTATTCCGACAATAACCCGTCCAATCCGTACACCCGGGAAGCCACTGCAGATGTCTTCGAGCAAATGCTCGAGAAGACGAAGGAGGAGCTGGGGCAAGCAAGAGTCGCGCACGGAAATGCCTATGTCCTTGGCAAGGCCGACCATATAAGCGCGCTCCCGCTAAGCGTCAGTTATGATTTGCTGGCGAAGCAAAGCGTTCCTTTCTATCCGATTGCGATTCATGGTCTGGTCACCTATTCCGGGCAACCCGGCAATTTGCGGGACGAATACAACTTTGAAATGTTGAATTCCGTTGAATACGGGGCGCTGCCGGCTTATCTGCTGACCTATGAGGATCCCGGCATATTGAAGGATACGTATACCCGATATATTTTCAGCAGCGCATACTCGGAATGGCTGAACACGATCGTTGAGGAATACAAGCGGATGGATGCCGTACTAGGCGGGCTGCAGGACAGTCTTATTGTGAATCATCGTCAAATCGCTGACGAGGTTTTCGAGACTACCTATGATAACGGTCAATCTGTCGTCGTTAATTACGGAGATGTTCCATATGAGGCGGGAAGCATCAGCGTGAAGCCTAAAGATTTCGCCTTAGTGGGCAGAGAGGGGTGACGGAATGCAGAAACGGAAGCGAAGATTATCGATTGAAGTCCGCGAGGCGTTCTCCGCATATGCCCTGCTTACTCCGTGGTTGATAGGACTTGGCATGTTTGTTCTATATCCGTTAACCTACTCGCTTTATATGAGCTTTCAAGATGTTCGTATTACCGGCGACGGCATGATCATGAAACCGATCGGTATGCTGAACTACAAGAATGCGTTCCTGCTTGATAATCAGTTCTCCGCATCATTGGTCAACTATTTGAAGGAATCGCTGCTCATTATTCCGATCATCGTTCTGTTTGCCCTATTGGTGGCCATTCTGCTCAATATGAAATACCCGGGCAAGGCGCTGTTTCGGGCCATCTTCTTTCTTCCGGTGATCTTTGCCACAGGTCAGGTGTTGACCGAAATTTTTTATCAAGGGGCCGCGGGCTTGTCCATTCTGGACCAGTACAATATTAAGCCGTACATCCAGATGAATGTGCCGCAGGTATTCGCCGAACCGCTCCTGGCGGTCTTGGATAAGTTCGTCATCGTACTGTGGTATTCAGGCGTCCAAATCATTATCATTCTTGCCGGCCTGCAGACGATCAGTAAGCCGGTATATGAAGCAGCGGGCATTGACGGAGCGTCTCCATGGGAGACCTTCTGGAAAATTACGCTGCCTGCGCTCAAGCCGTTTATTCTGCTTAATACGATCTATACGATTGTCGATCTGTTTACGTTTCCGTTCAGTCCCATACTCGAGCTCATCAAGCATCATATGAAGTATACGGGCTACGGATACGCAAGCGCACTAGGCTGGATTTATTTCTCCATCGTATTCGTCGTCATCATGCTCGTAATGCTGTTCTTTAAACGCATATCTCGTCATTCCGACAATCGAAGGTAGGGAATGGTATGGACAAAGTGGTATGGACCCAGAAGAAGCTGTTCGGGACGCAGGAGAAAACCGGATGGCTGACGATCTTAGTGCTCTACGCGATTCTACTCAACATTGCTTACTTGTATTTAAACCCGATTTTTTACATGGCCTCCACCATGCTTAAGAACTCGGTCGATCTGCTGGATCCTTCGGTCCGTTGGATTCCCCGCAGCTTCGAATGGAACAATCTGAAATTGGCCTGGCAGGGGCTGAATTATATGAGTGCGCTGAAGAACAGCGTCATGATCAGCGGACTCGGCGCTATCTTTCACGTCATCGCCTGCGCACTGGCTGGCTATGCGTTTGCGAAATTCAAGTTTCCGGGGAAGACGATCTTGTTCGGCCTGCTCATTCTCAGCTTCCTCATTCCACCGCAGACGATTGTCATCCCGCTGTTCATCCTCATTAAAAACTTGGGATGGATGGGAACGAAGTTCGCCATCATCGGTCAGGCGATGTTCGGACATGGCATTCGCGGAGCACTATTCGTGATCATCTTCACGCAATTTTTCCGGACGCTGCCCAAGGAGCTGGATGAAGCAGCCCGGATTGATGGAGCAGGCTCACTACGCGTGTTGTTTCAAATTATCGTCCCGCTTGCCAAACCGGCCATTCTCGTTGTCTTTCTGTTCTCTTTCATCTGGCACTGGAACGAAACGTACTTGACCTCACTTGTCATCGGGGCCGAGAATACGCCGTTAACGCTAAGCCTGTTTAACTTACAGACCGTATTGCAGGGGCTGTATGAAAGCGAGGCCGATAAGATGTTCAACGAAACGATAAGGATGGCAGCCAGCTTTCTGATTATTATCCCGCCGTTGATACTGTATGCGATTGGCCAGCGTTGGTTTGTCGAGGGCGTGGAACGGACCGGATTAATCGAGTAAGGCCGACCGCAAGGGCGCTGAATGAAAGGAACGCGAAGCGAGCATGGACCTATCAGGGGGTGATGCGCACTTCACCGGACGGTGAAGGTTATGTCAGCACATCAATCAAGAAGGGAGTGAACAAAATTGACAATGCGAAAACGGGCAAAAGGGATCCGTATAGGGAGCCTATTGCTGCTGCTGGTGATGACGATGGCCGCCTGCAGCGGAGGCGGATCCGAAAGCACGAACGACGGGGGCAATGCAGCCGATACTCCGGCGAAAAAAGAAAAAGGCGATCAGGGAGAGCAAGGCGACAAAGCCATGCCGGAGAAGTCGAGCGTTAAAGGTGAGGTCAAAGTGATTTCCGTCTGGGGCGCGGGCTTGAGCGACAAATTCAACACGATGATGGAAGACTTCAACAAAGACTATCCAAATATCAAAGTGACGTATATGCCGCAACCGATAAGCGAACTGGCTACGCTCGTATCCGCCGGAGAAATGCCGGACGTTATGATTGCCGACGGCGGACGGTTCCCACGCGACTGGATCAGAGACAAGCTGATTGAAGATTTGACCCCGTTCATCGAGATGGATCCGGACGTCAACTCGGAGATGTTCTACGAGCCCGCCTATCGAAGAGGGGGAGATCCCGACGGGAAAGTGTGGCAGCTGCCTTGGCTGGTCGATCCCAATTTTCCGATCATCTATAACAAGGACGTGCTGGAGCAGTACGGATATACGGAAATTCCGGAGATGAATTCACTGCAGGAATTCGGCGATTTCCTGAAAAAGTTCTGGATTGTCGAGAACGGCGAGCAAGTAATGACGACCGTATCCCCTTTCGAAATATATGGCAACTTCAACAGCTTGCTGACGATCGCGTATTTGAACGGCGCCGACTCAACGAACTTCTATAACCCGGAGACGAACACCGGCACGTTCAACGATCCGAAGATCGTCGAAGCGCTCGAATGGATGGTGCGGTTTAAACGGGAAAATATCGACGACGATCGAATGAATAATTTGAACGCGGCGCTGCCGGAAAACACCACCCGATTTGCGGCCCAGAAATCGCTGCTTGAACCGAATGTCATTGTGCATGTACAAGACAATATGAAGCTGAATCCGGATTTGCAGCTTACGACGATGCCGGCGGAATCGTTATGGATAGGCGGTCACGGCATTTCGATGACGGTGAAGGGCGCGAAGGAGAACAAGGATGCGGCTTGGGCACTGGTCAAGTGGCTCAGCGCATCTCGAGAGGGCGCGGAAGCGAATCTGAAAGTGCTTGGGAACATCTCAGCATTCAAGGACAACCCGTATTTTCTCGAACAGACCGAGCAGGATCCGATCATGAAAGCGGCTTACGATGTGCTTCAGCGGGCCCAGAAATTGCCGCCGTTCTTCCCTGTCCAATATGAGACCGAGTTCGACCAGAAGTTCGCGGAGGTAGTTGCCGGGACGCTCGAGCCGAAGGCCTTCCTCGACCATATGACGAAATATACGCAATCGCTGTTGGACGATCAGAAAGCGAAGTGAAAGTAATACACTGCCGGAGGGGGATAGGGACTTCAGGTAACGCAATATTTGTGCGAGAGAATACAGATCATTGGAACATCATCTATCACGCTTGGACGACAATAAGATCACCTGATTTCTTCAACCTAGATGAGAAGTAGATGCCCGTGAAAGAACAAATACTTTATGGGGGAGAAATGCGGAAATGATGAAGTCTAGCCAAAAGGGATTCCGTTTATTGAGTTTAACCTGCGCGCTGGCATTGCTGGTCACGATGGTGGCCGCTTGCAGCGGGTCTGGCGGGAATGGGGGGAACAGTCCCACAACACCGAACAATACGAATGCGACTACGAAGCCCGAGGATAACACAAATACTGGAGGGGATGACGCTAACGCGCCGACTGTCAATTTAGCCGATGTCAAAGGCGAGGTCCGGGTTATTACGCCATGGGGCGCAGGCTTCGGGGAGAACTTCAAGAAGATGTTCGAGGATTTCAATAAAGACTATCCGAATGTAAAGGTTATCTATATGGAGCAAACGACAGCCGATCTTGCCGCACTTATTGCCGCAGGCGAGACGCCGGATGTGATTTCCTCTAACGGCCTTGCCATCGATTTGCGCAAAGACAATATGATTGAAGATTTAACGCCATATTTAAATTCAAGTCCTGATATTACGCCAGATCTATACTATGAACCGGCCTATGCGCGTTCCGTCGATGTGGATGGCTCAGTCTGGGCGCTTCCTTGGCATGTGGATCCGAACTTTGCCCTTGCCTACAATAACGATGTGCTCGAGCAGTACGGGTTTACGGAAATTCCAGAAGTACAATCGCTGCAGGAGTTTGGCGACTTCCTCCGCAAGTTCTGGGTAACCGAGAACGGGGAGCAGGTCATGACGACCTTCTCGCCGCATGAAGTATACGGCCCATTCAACAGCCTGATTACGATGAGCTTTCTCAATGGTGCGGATGCATCTACTTTCTATAATCCTTCCGAGCGTAAGGTTTCGTTCAACGATCCGCTCATTGTCGAAGCGCTGGATTGGATCGTCAACTTTAAGCGGGAGAACATTAATGATGAGCGCATGGGCAAATTAAATTCCACGCTGCCGGAGAATACGGGAAGATTCTCAGCCGGCAAATCGTTGATGGAGCCTCATGTTACGCCTTCACTGCGCGGGCTTCTTGAACAAAATGCGGATTTGCAGTTTGCGCCGATGCCGGCGGAGTCGCTCTGGATCGGAGGCTGGTCGTTCTCGCTCACATCGGTAGGCAAGAAAGAGAATAAGGATGCCGCTTGGGCGCTGCTGAAGTGGATGACCTCCACGAAGGCCGGAGCCGAATCGCAGCAGAAGCACTTTGGCTGGATTTCGGGCATTAAGGACAATCCGTACCTGGAATCGGAAGCGAAGAAGGATCCGGTAACCGCGTCAGCGTTTGAAGTACTGAAGAACGCCAAGAAGCTGCCGCCAACGATACCGGTAGACATCGGCAAGGAATTCGATACGAAATGGGCGGAGGTCATGGCAGGCACGCTTGAGCCCAAAGCGTTCCTCGATCATATGACCACATTTACGCAAGCCCTGTTGGATGAACAGAAACCTTAAGGAATGGTAAGGAGGATAGGCCTCGACTCCAGCGATGGAGTCGGGGCCTTCTTCGTTTTCTGGGTGTGCCGACACAAGACACAATATTACGTTGAGTTATTCATAATTTCTAAACAGCGAACGGACTCTATTTAATTACAATATATGTAATAAAGTATGGTTGCTAAGGATGAATCACGATTGAAACAAACTGAAAAAGCCATGTTCTTTTACAATCTTTAGTGAAACAATAAAAACGTTTTAACCTCTGATAAACACTCGGTTTTATGAATCCATTTTTATGTTGACATACGTGTGCTAAACGGTGTTTAATATGAGTTGTAAATGGATATTCATCCCTTTTTCGGCCTGGTTGCGATTAACGATTCCAATAGGAGTGATTATGCTCATATACGTCGGGGCCGTGTCACGCTCATATTCAAGGAGGAATTCATATGAATGCATCACCCGTTCGTTTGGCCATTGTAGGCGGTCATCGCGGTGCTCATTTCTCGCACGTCATGAGCTACCTTCAAGACGAGATCAAGCTGGTCGCGGTATGTGATTTGGATGAGACCACCGTTCGCCAGTGGCAGGAGAGCGACAGCCAGCTGAGAGGCTATACAAGCTATGAGGAGCTGCTAAGCGATCCTGATGTCGATGCCGTGTTCCTGGCAACACCGCTGTTAATTCATGCGCGTCAGGCCATACAGGCTATGCGCGCAGGCAAGCATGTACTTAGCGAGGTTATTGCGATGACCACCATGGAGGAAGGCTGGGAGCTGATCGAGACCGTCAAGGCGACAGGAATGAAGTACATGATGGCGGAGAACTACTGCTTCATGCGCCCGAACATGATGATCATGAATATGGTTAAAGCGAATGTATTCGGTAAGCTGACCTTTTTGGAAGGCGCTTACATCCATGATTGCCGCAGCCTGCTGCATGATGCGAAGGGGGATTTAACCTGGCGTGGAAGGCTGCAGCGGGATTATAACGGGATGAATTATCCAACCCATTCCTTCGGTCCGCTGGCCATGTGGATGGAGATGAACCGCGACGGCAGCGACCGGCTGGAATCGATCTCGACCTTCACGTCTCCCGCCGTAGCGGCGCGCCATTATCATACGGACGTGATCCAGGCGGCTCATCCGCATGTTCCGGATGTCGATTGGAAGCAGGGCGACTCTGCCGTAACGATCCTTCGCACGGCAAACGGGGTTCTGATCCAATTGCGCTTGGACTGGACATCCGGCGTTCCGCACGATATGGCGCGTTATGGGCTGCAGGGTGAGAATGGCGCCTATACGTGGAGCAGCACCATGGCTCCGTCCGTCTGGGTTCAGGGCCGCTCCCCGGGTACGTCATGGGGCTCCCCGGCCGAATGGGAATCGCTGTGGAATTATTCGGATGAGTTCGAGCACAGCTGGTGGCGCGATATGGGGGCGGAAGCCGACCAAGCCGGACATGGCGGCGGGGACTTGTTCGTCATCCGGGAGTTCGCGGCCGCCATTCGCGAGAACCGCAGCCCTATCATCGATGTGTACGATGCCGTATTGTGGAGCAGCATCTTCCCGTTATCGATGGAGTCTGTCGCCAAGCGAGGCGCTGAAGTGGCTATTCCTAATTTCCGGATCTAAGCCGCTTATGAGCGCCAATCATGGCGTAAGAAGACCGGCCTTGAGCAGCAGATGCTGCCCGAGGCCGGTCTCTTCTATTGGATAAGGAATGTAAGAATTAAGGAACGATCTTGATGTAATTGATGCCAAGCGGTGCGTTGCTGCCGGTTTCGATCGGGTCGACGCGAAGGCCGGTGATCATCCCGGTGTACTTGGTATTGGCGCTCAAATTCACGGTATACGTGTCCCAGCCCCCGGAGTTGCTGACCGTGAAGGATACGCTTTTGCTTTCGCTGTAGTAATCCTCTGTGTGGGTCTTGAAATACACTTTACCGGTTGTATTCGCATTCTGATTCGCCATATTAATTTCAACCTTTGAGAAGTTCGATGAAAGGATGCTCAGAGGCGGTGATTGCCAATACGGATCCAGAGCATTGGCCGTTACGACCCACAGCCCGCCTGAAGGGCCGGAATCAGTCGCTACATTGGCCGTCGTCCATCCTTGTTTATTCCCGTTCACATCGAACAGCCATCCGTCCGTTACGATCGCTTGACCGATATTCCAGTCGCTCGGGCTGGTGCCGCCGGTTCCGAACAGCACATACTTATACTGCGTCCCTGATTCGGTGTAGATGTCTCCATTAGGCTGCCGTATGAATCCGGGATTATGATTCTTGGCATTGCCGGTTAAAATATTATTGATTCGTCCTCCCCATTCCTGCCAGGCCGAGGTGAGCGAGCTGCCGCTCGATTTGAGCACATAGGATTCCGTATCGCTGTTATGCTTGGTTGCGATGTACCATACATTCTCAGAAGGCGAGTACGCAATATCCCCGATCGCCGTATCGCCGATCGGATTCGGCAGCTCGGTTCTGGAGCCGAACGTGACGCCGTTGGTCGATGTGACCATATAGGCCCGGCTGCCCGAACTGGTTGAATCGAAGAAGGCAAGTGTAACATTGGCGCTCGTACCGCTCGCTCGATAAGCGGTTTGCATGCCTGCGCCGTACTGCAGAGTAGAAGGGGCGGCGCTGGACGACGGTGCTATGATGGGATTCCCGCTATACTTGGTCCAGTTTACGCCGTCATTGGAGAAAGCAACGCCGATATGGCTGTCATAGCCGACGGTGTCGTAGGTTGCCGTGTAATACATAGCATACGTGTAGGAGGTACCCCCGATACTGAAGGAACCTTTAATAACGGAAGGATCGCATACATGCTTGCTGTCCCATCCGCTTGATGATGCGCTCAGAACGAGCTGAGGCGACGTCCACCCCGAGGCAGTCAGCCGCGAATAGAAAATACCATCGCCGCCTGTGGCTTGACCGCACCACCACATCTTAATTTCCGAGCGTCCCCTTGCATGACCGAAGGGGCATAATCATACCCGGTTCGCGACAAGGTTAACCCTGAGAATGTCGTTGCTCCGGCAAAAACTTGACTGCCAACAATGACGATGGATAACAGAAGCAGTATTGCGGATACAGATAAATGGCGTCTCCAACCTTTCCTCATCCCTTCACCGTCCCTCCATAATGGTGTAAACGGCATTAACGCCAGACCGTTCACACCGTATTATACAAAGCGGCCGAAATGTTTATGACAGTATACATGCAGGCCCGGCGGATGTAATTAAGTATACCTCGGGTATAATTTCAGCTTAACCTTCCCCAATGGCCATTCTGCAGACAGGCGATGAATACCTGCGTTGCCTTGGTATGATAGGGCGAGGCATGTGTCACGAGGGAAAACTTCCGTTTCACCGGCGTGCCGGCAGCATTCACAGCCCGCAAGGTGCCAAGCTGCAGCTCCTTGCGGACCGATAAACGGGACAGAAGAGTAACGCCCAAGCCGGCTTCGACCGATTCTTTGATAAGCTGGGTGCTGCCGAACGACATCATATTGCGGGGGACAAAGCCAAACGATTCGAACCATCGGTCGGCTGCCTCGCGCGTACCGGAGCCTCGTTCGCGCACGATCCATGTTTCGGGAGCCATGTCCGCTAGTGAAACGCTGAAGTCGGGCGCGGCTGCAGCGAATGGATGATTGGCGGATACGATCAGATCCATGACATCCTCCGCGAATGGGGTGACTCGCAGCTTATCATGGCTGTAATCCCCCTCGATAATCCCGATATCAAGCTGATGAGCGAGCAGCGCCCCGCCAATATCGGCCGTATTGCCGATCATAATCGTTGGCTCGATCAAGGGGTACTCCGCCAGCATGTCGGCGATAACATGAGGAAGCACGTACTCGCCGAAGGTGAAGCTGGACCCAATGGAAATCGGACCGCTTGCCACCTGCATGAGATCAGCGACGAGAGCATCCATGCGGGTATAGAGCCCTAATATTTCTTTGGCATGATGGTAGACGATCTCCCCGGCCTTCGTTAGCCTTACATATTTATTGGACCGGTCGAGAAGCTTGGCGCCAGTCGTTTTCTCCAAGGTCTGAACATATTGGCTGACCGCCGGCTGCGTCATATGCAGTTCTTCCGCAGTACGGGTAAAGCTGCGCTTCTCAGCGACGGTAACGAAAACAAGCAGTGATTGATCCATAGTTCGATCGCTCCTTAACGATTTATCTGCATCTATAATAAGTGATTGCTTATGATATGTATTATAATGATTTATTTTTCTTATTCATCTTAATCGCATAAGATGGGATTGTAAATGAACGGAGGCGAATAATCGTGGCAGCACACTTGAAAGCAAGAATGGGACAGATCGGCTTAGCTGTCCGTAACCATAAACGAATGAGCGGCATCGGGTTCACGCTATTATTCGCTATCGCGGGCTACGGCTTGGCCCAGCTGCCCGGCCTCGACCGCGTTGGGCAGCTGGGCTGCGCGATTCTGCTTGCGGTCGTATATCGTCAGATCGCAGGATATCCGGAGGCGCTTCGTACGGGCATACAATTCTCATCGAAAACATTGCTAAGAGCCGCTATTGTCTTATACGGCTTGAAGCTGAATATCGCGATCGTGCTTCAGCAGGGTCTGGGGCTGCTCCTCTTGGATACGGTGATGGTTGTGAGTGCGATTGGCCTTACGCTGCTGATCGCCAAATGGCTGAAGGCCGATTTGTCTTTATCGCTGCTGCTCGGCATTGGCACAGGGGTATGCGGGGCTGCGGCTATAGCTGCCGTCTCCCCGATCCTGAATGCCAAAGAAAAGGATACGGCAATCGGGGCGGGAATGATTGCGATGGTCGGTACCGTATTCGCGATCAGCTATACGCTGCTTCAGCCGCTCCTGGGATTTAGCGAATCCGAATACGGCATTTGGTCCGGCGTAAGCTTGCACGAAATCGCACATGTTGCGCTGGCTGCCGCGCCTGCCGGGGAGGATGCATTGGCGCTTGCGCTGCTTGCGAAGCTCGGGAGAGTCTTTCTGCTCATTCCGCTTAGCATTGTCCTTATGATATGGATGAAGCGGAGCGGCGGTACATCTCACGGAGGGAAAATCGAGTTTCCATGGTTCTTGGCCGGATTTATCGGGATGAGCATCTTAGGGAGCTTCGTTCTCGGGCATTGGATCGTAGTGCCGGAGCACGTGATGAACGGCATCGCGACCTTGACTACATTCCTGCTGACGATGGGGATGGTCGGGCTTGGGCTAAATGTGTGCTTGAAGGATTTCAAAGCCAAGACGCTTCGCACGCTGGCAGCAATGGCTGTCGTCTCGGTTATTCTATCTGTGGCGATGGCGTATATTTCATCCGCCATCGGGTAAATTCTACATGTCAAAAAGGCTGTGCTCGGCAGGAATCTGCCAGGCACAGCCTTTCATATCATGAGCATGAGGCTGTCTATTTATTCTTTATTCAATACAAACTTCTCCACAACGAGGCGGACGCCTTCGTCGTTATTGGAGGCGGTGATATAATTCGCGATGGCCTTCAGCTTCGGAAGCGCGTTGTCCATGGCGACGCCGAGTCCGGCGACCTCAATCATCTCGTGATCATTCCAGGAATCGCCGATGGCGATGACCTGATCCATCGTGCAGCCGATATGCGCGGCCATGAACTCGATCGCGTGGCCCTTGGTGCCTTCCTTGTGCATGAATTCGAGGTAATGCGCCTTCGATTTCGTAATGTGTACACGGTCGCCGATCAATGGGGCGAGCTTCGCCGCGATTTTGTCCAGTTCATCCGGGTCGTCGATAATGAGCATCTTCGTTGAAGGCTGCGTAAGCAGCTTCTCGTAATCCGGCTCGACGACGAATGGAATTTTGGCAAGCGCCGAATAGCCGCGGGCTTTCTCGTTATCTTCTTTCACGTAGAGCACATCGTTGATGTACAGCTGCAGATGGAGACCGTGCTCTTCGCAGAACGCGAAGAGCTCCTTGGCTGCATCGGCCGGTACGCTGCGTTCATACAGCACTTGCTCGTCGAACAAGGTTTTGATTAAGGAACCTTGGTACGTAATAATTGGAACATTAAGCTCCAGCTGTGCTGCGATCTTCTGGGCGGATGGAAACATGCGGCCGGTAGCTAGGGTGACGAACACGCCCTGTTCAATGGCTGCGGCCAAAGCCGCTTTCGTTCCCTCCGTGATGATCAAGTCATCCGTCAGCAGCGTATCGTCAATATCGATGGCAATCAGTTTATACATGATGGTTTCTACCGCTCCTTCTCTCTCTGTTTGCATTGATTGTAGCGGAAAACATCAAGGCGGACAAGCTATTTCCCGCTCATGCTTCTTGCAGCCCAGGTTCCATAGCTCCCATCTTAATAGAAAGTGTTGACGGGCGGCTGCATGTAGATAAAATGAGAGAGAGGTGAGCGAATGATGAAAAGGTTAACGGTCGAGGGTGTCCCGCAGGGCGTATCCCAGCTTGTGCAGGGCTCGATGATGCTTCACAAGGACAGAATGGACGATGTGCGCGAGCTGCTGGATGCGTATGTCCAAGCTGGCGGCAACACGATCGATTCGGGCCATATCTATGGAGCTGCCTCCGCCATGGCGATCGGGGCATGGATGGAGGAGAGGGGCAACCGCAGCGACATGGTCCTGATCGGCAAAGGAGCCCATCCCTATGAACAGTCCCGCATGAGGAAGACTTGCATCGAGAACGATCTTCTTGAATCGCTTGAACGGATGAAGACCGATTATGTCGATATTTATATGCTGCATCGCGATGATCCGAACGTCAACGTCGCTTACATTCTCGATGGTCTGAACGATCAGCTGGCCAAAGGCCGCTGCCGGTCATTGGGCGCTTCCAACTGGAGTGTCGCGCGTATTCGTGAAGCGAATGCTTATGCCGCTAAGCATGGACTGACGGGCTTTGCCTGCAGCAGTCCTAACCTGAGCTTGGCCAAGCCTAATGAGCCCCGCTGGGCAGGCTGCGTGTCGATGTCGGCAGAGGATGAAGCATGGCATCAAGAAACGCAGCTTCCCGTCATTGCTTGGTCCTCCCAATCAGGCGGCTTCTTCACGGGGCGTTATTCGCCGGAGAAGACAGATGACGCCGATATGGTGCGCGTGTATTACAATGACAGCAACTGGGAACGGCTTAGACGGACTCGCGTTCTGGCAGAGCGGTACGGTGTTACCGCGAATCAGATTGCGCTTGCTTATGTACTGAATCAATCGTTCCCGGTGGCGGCTATCATTGGACCGCATAAAGTCGAAGAACTGGCCGATAGTGTGAAGGGCCAGCAGGTTGAACTAAGCGTCAGCGAGCTCGCCTGGCTTAATTTAGCTTCGGATGCGCTTGGCGCGAATTCATAATGCAAGGAAGGGGAGCCGCCGCTGCTGGGGGCTCCTTCTTCATGAATTTGTCATCATTGAAGGCCCCCTGCAAGCTTGCGGCGCCTCCGGTAAATAAGATAAAGTGGAGGGATCAGCATGCGTGAAACGGAGAGATGACGATTGAATATACATGGATCGCAAGCGGTTAGACAGCGAAAGCGGCTTATGATGGGCTTGGCGCTTATTGCCGTTTGCGCGATCGGCTTTGCAGGTGGACGCTTCTGGGTCTATGTTCAGAATCCGATCATGGATGACCCGGGATTTCGCAATTTGTCCTTCGCCTATGATGAAATTATGGACGACTACCTGGAAGGCGCGGACTCGAGATCGCTTGTCAACGGAGCAATTGAAGGCATGGTCGGCTCTCTCGGAGATCCTTACTCGGTTTATTTGACGGAGGCCAAGGGTGAGCAGTTTATTCAGTCGTATGAGGATCACTTTGTCGGGATCGGCGTGACGATCCGGGAGCAGGACGGCGAATTTGTCATCGAAGAAGCCATTAAGGACGCGCCTGCGGAGAAAGCGGGCTTGAAGACAGGGGATGTCATGCTCAAGGTGGACGGCACACCCATGAAGGGGATGACCTTGGACAAATTGATGACGCTGGTTCGCGGCCAGGAAGGCACGGAGGTCAAGCTACAGATCCGCCGGGAGGGACTGGCAGAACCGCTCGAGCTGCCGGTGGTCAGGGGGGCCGTGCCCGTTCACACGGTATCCTTCGCTATGAAGGAGGATGGCATCGGTACGATTGCGATTAACCGGTTTGCCGATAAGACAGGAGATGAGTTCGACAAGGCCATCGAAGCGCTGCAGGCCAAGGGCATGAAGAAGCTACTGCTTGATTTGCGCAGCAATCCGGGCGGACTGCTGGAGCCGACGATTCATATTGCGAATCGTTTCGTGCCGAAGGGCAAGACGATCGTTCAAGTCGTATATAAAGGCGAGAAGCGGATCATTACGCATAAGTCGGAGCAGAAGGAACCATGGAAGCTGCCGGTCGCCATTCTCGTCGATGGCAATACCGCCAGCTCGGCAGAGGTGCTTACCGCAGCCTTGAAGGATACGGCTGGTGCGGTCGTCATCGGTGAGCAAACCTTCGGCAAAGGAATTGTGCAGCAGTTCCGCCAGCTGGCAGACGGCTCGGTACTGAAGCTGACCGAAGCACAGTGGCGCTCGCCGGATGGACAATGGATTCATAAGAAGGGCATCGAGCCTACAAGAGTGGTCAAGGCGCCGGCGTATACCCAGCTGCCACGGCTTCCGGTAGGATTGAAGCTGCAGGAAGGCGATTACGGTGAACGCGTTGAGACTGCGCAGCAGATGCTCCAGGTACTCGGGTACATTACAGGAGAACCGCCGGGGATCTACAATGCGGATACAATCAAGGCGGTTAAGGCATTCCAGCTAAGCGAAGGCATTCCGGCCAATGGTATTCTGAACGACCGGACGGCTTATCGGATTACAACCCGGTTGATGGAGAAATACCGGGCGGAGGATCCGCAGATGCTCACGGCGATGGAAGAGCTGCGGGCTGCCGCAGCAGAGGAATAAAGGCTTACGGACGGATATGTCCAATTGCTGCAGGATGTACGGAGGAACCCCATGAGTGCTTTAGCGGCTCACGGGGTTCTTTTGTCTAGATCGGATGCATGCGAAGGAGAGGACCGCGGTGTCCAGTATGTGGAAATAACCCTTGCAAATCGATGCGCCTATATGTCAAAATCGGTATAGTTCAGCGTCCGAGTGGTTTTTCTTTGTTTCGCTCCCGGCTAACGAGCGTAGAAGCTTGCCCCGAACCACCTTGCTGTGGGATTGCCTGCTTCTTGACTCGGTTCCCTTTTGTTTTAATCGTTAATGGATGAGCGGGTCGTATGTGAAACATATGCAAGAAGGACGGATCATCATGAGAGGGGAATGTTATGGATATCCTGATCGTTGAGGACGAGACGCCGATCCGGGACGTGCTGCAATCCTACTTTTTAAATGAAGGCTGGAAAGTACATGTATCTACGGATGGCACAGATGCGTTAGAGAAAGTCCGGACAACCCGGCTGGATATGGTCGTGTTGGACCTGATGCTGCCCGGGATATCGGGGGAGGATGTGTGCCGAAGCATTCGGACGTTCTCGAATGTTCCTCTGATTATGCTGACGTCGAAGGCGAATGAAATCGATACCATAAACGGATTGAATTTAGGAGCCGACGACTATATAACGAAGCCCTTCCGTATGAAAGAAGTGGTTGCCCGCATATATGCCCTGCAGCGCAGAATGCAGGTGAATTCATCTGGCAGCAAAACGGTGCAGCGATTTAACCGGGGGCGATTAATCGTCTATTTCGAGTCCAAGGAAGTCATTGTCGACGGACGGCCGACGAATTTAACATTGACCGAGTTCAAAATCATGAATATTTTAACGAAAAATCCCGGCAAATTATATAGCCGGCATGACTTGTCTTACGAGGTGCAGGGCTACCGTTATATCGGCGACGACCGTACGATGGATGCCCATATAAAGAACATTCGCCGAAAAATCGAAGAGGATCCGAAAAACCCGATCTATATCTCAACGAAGGTTGGAGCCGGCTATAAATTTAATTTTATACCGGATGAGGATTGAACCGCTTGCCGGCTTGGATGAAGCAATCCGTGACGGTCTACTTCACGGTCCTATCCTTGTTCTCCGCTCTGCTGCTCTCCGCGATGTATGTCATCTTTATTCTCTTGTGGAATCAGCTTCTGGTGGCGTACAAGACCGAGTACTTGGACGACCAGACCTTAAAGATGACTTTCGCCATACAAGAGAAGGTGAAGCACGAACCGCTCATCGAGAACCAGCTCATGTGGATCTACAGCTTATCCAAGCAATATTCGGGTTTCGTCAAATATACCGACCCCACCGGCGACAAGGTATGGTTGGACTCTTCGCTTCAACAGGAGCCGTTAGTTACACCATACGAGGTGGAGCTTCCTCTCATGATAGAAGGTCAATTGGCCGGCCTATTAACAGCCTCGTACGATTTGAGCAATGATAATTACTTTCCTTATTTCACGAACATGAACAATACCGCGAAGAAGCAAGCCCGAATCGTATATATTGGCTTGCTGCTGATAGCTATTCTTCTTAGCTTATGGATCTCCGTGATGATGACCAAGCAGCTCCGATTGAAAGCCAAGCGCGCATATACCATTATGAATGGCGATCATGAAACGGAAATACCGGCGGGCGGAATCTTCGAGCATACGCAGATGGCTCAGACGATCAATTATTTATTGGCAGAATTTAAGCAGCAGGAAAAATGGCGGAAGCAGTTGATGCAGGATTTGACCCATGAGCTCCGAACGCCGCTGACCTCGGTCCTGTCGAGGCTGGAAGCGATGATCGATGGCATCTATCCGTTAACAGAGAGAAACATGAATCTCATCTATGCGGAGATTGACCGCTTGTCGCGTCTTGTTAAAGACGTGGAGAAGCTGTCGGAGGCGGAAGGCGCCCGGTTTACATTGAATCTGCAGCGGGTCGATATGGTGCAGCTGCTCCGAAGCGTTCACGAAGGGTTTCTATTCCTCGCACATGACAAGGATATCGCGTTCACCACGCAGCCGGTGTATGTTCCCATCTATGCCGAGGTTGATCCCGACCGCTTGATTCAAGTGATATCGAACGTCATTTCCAATGCCATTAAATATACGCCGGTTGGCGGAGAGATCGATATCGTACTGCGGACCGATGATTATGAAACCGCTATCTATGTCACCGATAAAGGGATGGGAATTTCACCCGAGGACTTGCCCTACATATTCAACCGCTTCTATCGTGCGGACAAGTCCCGTTCCCGGGACAGCGGAGGGCTTGGCGTCGGTCTTAGCATTGCGCGTGTTCTTGTGGAAGCACATGGAGGAACGATGGAAGTGGAAAGCGAGCTCGGAATAGGCTCTACATTCACCATCCGGCTGCCGATCATGTCCAAGTCAGATCGTCAGGAGCCGGAGGCCTTGGCTGAATAAGGAGGTTAACTATTGTGCTGAGGGAGGCCTATCGCAGGCTGAACAGGAATCTTTCGATTCTGCTGTACCCGATCATACTTGATATGATTGCATTAGGAGCGGGATGGGGGTTGGCTGGCTTTAGAGGAGAGCCTCAATGGTCGCTCAAGCTGCTGCTTGATATGGGGCTGCCGTCCTTGAGTCATTCATTGAATTTGCCGGTATTGGCGAATACATTAGGTTATTTAAGTTTATTTGGTCAGGAGGGTTCGGTACCGGCCGTAATCGTCGTGCTCCTGCTGCTGCTGGTCTTATGCTATGCGCAGGGAGGCTATATCGCAAGCCTGCAGCTGATCGCTTCGGGGGCCAAGCCGAGCTTCTCCCAGTTCATGCGCAGCGGGAGAGTCTTCTTTGTCCGCTTCTTCATGTTTAACGCCATCGTGTTTGCAGCCCAAATGGGGCTTACCCTTGGGTTGTCGGCCTTATTCGGTTCAGCCGGCTTATTCTTTTCGCTGCTTGTATTCATTGTGCTGCGTATTATATTCATCTATATCGAATTCACGATGGTCGTCGACCGGTTATCATGGGATCAAGTGCTGGGGCAAAGCAGGGCGTATTTCCGAAGCTCCTTGGCTCAAACAGGAATGATCGTCGTCGTGTTGGTTGCAGGATCGGGATTGATCAGTCTTCTGCTGCACCGGACATGGAGCCTGGCAGCCATTATCATCGGCATTCCCGTATACGCGTATGTGATAACGGGCATACAGCTGGCGCTTATGATGGTTTTGCTGCAGACGAAATCGCAAGCCTAAATGAATGAAGATCACAAAAACCTCACCCTTAAGGTGAGGTTTTTGTGATCTTCACAGCAAATTCACAGGAAACTCACGTCGTCTTCACAGGATGTTTGCTAATCTAAGGTAGTAAGCGCTTACTCATTGAAGGATGAGCAACCGGGATAACGACCAGAGCTAAGCGGCCAGAACGAATAAGGGGGAGTTTGTATCCACTATTTAATGAAGAGGAAAGTTGTACTGGTGGCAGTTCTTATTCTACTTACGATCTTCACGGCAGCATGCTCCAACAGCGGCAATAGCAAGGAGCCCGCGAAGGAAGAACCAACGAACGAGACTGTTAAACAGAACGAAGACGAACCGCAGAAGCCTGCACCGCCAGCGGAACCTGTAACGATCACAGTAGCCTATCCGTGGGGAGAAGAGCAGTTTAATTCCCGTTTTAAGCCGATTGAACAGAAGCTGGAGAATGTGACTGTCAAGTATGTCAATGTGAACGGATCGACGAACGAAGGCTTGCAGGAGCTGTTCGCTTCCGGGGTTGAGCCGGATATTATTATCGGTAATCACGGCTTCAGACCGTTATTCGACCTCGAAGTCGTCGAACCGCTCGACGAATTGATGACGGTGAACAATTTCGATGAATCTATCCTCGATGCTTCGTTGGTGGCATACCTGCGGGCTCAAGATCCGGAGGGCCGGATGATGGGGTTCCCGGACGGCCAAGGCGGTCAAGTGCTGTTCTACAATAAGGAAATATTCGACCTATTCGGCGTTCCCTATCCGGATCCCGAGAAAAGCTTGACGTGGGATGAACTGCTCGACCTGGCGGCAAAGATGACAGCGGAACGCGACGGGAAGAAATATGTCGGATTGGAGTTTGGATACGGCTCCATGGATGGGGATGCCACTATTCCTCTGAATGAAATGGGATTGAATAAAACTGATCCTGAAACCGGAGAAGTTCTCATTACGAAGGACCCTGGCTTCACGAGATACTTCGAATGGATGAAGAAGTTTTACAGCATACCGGGTATTGTCGGCGAGCACACGAAAGGTCAAAGTTTGTTCGCGCTTAAGCAAGCGGCTATGACTCTGAATTGGAACGGATTCTTAGCAGGGGGCTGGGGCGACAAGGAATTCCAGAAAAATATGGACGTCCTGCCGGTTCCCGTATGGGCGGACGCGCCGACCAACGGCCCGATTGTAGGTACATCTCCGATGGTCATTACGAATTTCAGCAAACATAAGAACGAGGCGTTCAAGGTTCTTGCGGAATACTTTTCCGACGAGAATCAAACGAATATCTTGAAGGATATGGCTTCCGGACCGGCGGTCTCCAACCCGGATATCCGCAAAATGTATGGAACTAATGTCGACGCGTATAAAGGTAAGAATATTGGCGCCTTCTTCAAAGTATGGCCTGCGATTCCGAAGGAACGCTTCAGCTTGTGGGATCAATATGTTGATATCGGCGGCAGCTTGGCCAAGTTTGCCGAATCGGATATGGATGTCGCTACGCACCTTCGTAAGCTGAAGGAAGAATCGGAAGCGAAGATTAAAGAAGCCATGGCGGGCGGAGCAGCGAAATAAAGCAGGCAAATCATCATCATGATTAGGTAAGTAAATGTGGAATCTGAGGGGAGGAGCCCGCTCCTCCCTGTTATGAATTGGAAGGGGGGGTATTCATTGGCCAAGATCCTGTTCAACCATGTCTATAAACGCTATGGCAAATATAAAGAAGTGGCCGTCAATGATTTCAATCTGCAGGTCGAGGACGGGGAGTTTCTCGTGTTCGTCGGGCCGTCCGGATGCGGCAAGTCAACGACGCTTCGCATGCTCGCCGGGCTTGAGGATATATCAGGCGGTGAAATCTACATTGGCGATACGGTCGTCAATGACTTCTCGCCGAAGGATCGCGATATTTCCATGGTATTCCAGAATTATGCGCTGTACCCGAACCTGAGCGTGTATGAGAATATCGCATTTGGTTTGAGGCTGCGCAAGCTGCCTAAGCATGAGATCGACTTGTCCGTGAAGCGTGCGGCGCGCGTGCTGGAAATTGAAAATTTTCTTGAACGCAAACCAAGGGAATTGTCTGGTGGCCAACGGCAGCGCGTCGCTCTGGGCAGGGCGATCGTCCGTAAGCCGCAGGCTTTTTTATACGATGAGCCGCTATCGAATCTGGACGCGCGGCTGCGCGTGCAGATGCGATCGGAAATTATAAGCCTGCATAAGAAAATGGGTGTGACTTCGATCTATGTCACCCATGATCAAGTTGAAGCTATGACGATGGGAGACCGGGTCGTTGTCATGAATAAAGGAGTCATCTTACAGGTCGATACGCCGGAACGCCTCTATAATCGTCCGAATAACATCTTTGTCGCCAACTTTATCGGTAATCCCCCCATGAACTTTATTCCTGGTAAATTGCAGGAGGGGAGCGGTGGGCTGGAGTTTCATACGAACCGCTTTGCACTGCTGCTGACGAAACAGCATGCAGGCCAATTGCGAAAGCAGAATTTGATTGATAAGACAGTCATTCTGGGCATTCGTCCGGAGCATATCAGCTTTGAGGAGAATGAAATCGGGGGCAATCCGCAATCGCTCATCTCTGGCGTGCTGGAATTCGGCGAGTTTGTCGGATCCGATCGATACTACCATCTTAAGATTGGAATGGAAAGCTTGTTAATTGCACGGGCACACCCGAAATATCATTTCAATGACGGTATGAAAGTTACAGCTGCGATCGATATGGAGAAAGCGCTGTTCTACCATAAAGAAACGGAAAACCTGTTGACGGACTGACTGGAGGGAAAGGGATGGCAAGCCGAAATGCTAAGATAATCTGCTCTCTATTGGCCATCGTTACTCTATCGATTACGATCGTCAGCACTCCCCATTCACCGAAGGGCGGATCGGCAGCTTACGCGAGTGAAGAGATCCTGGCGGCAGCGGCGGCTAATGAGACGAAGGAGCTGCGGCCCAGCCTTTCCCAAGGCCGCGCGGAATCGTTCTATTACGAGGTGCGTCAGCAGTGGGAGAAGGATCAGGTACCGCTTGGAACAGCATCGATAGAGATACCGGCAGACCGATGGCTGAAGAAATCGGATGATGCAAAGGTCGGTTCCTACGAGGGTGAAGACGGCGCACTGCTCTTTACCCAGTCAAGGGGATGGGTCGAATATGAAGTCGAGGTGGACCAGGATGGTCTATATGAGCTCGATGCCAGGTATATACCGATTGTTGCGAAGGATGGCGGCGGCCTGCAGCGCATCTTGCTCGCGGTTCAGCTTAACGGATCGTATCCCTATGTGGAAGCCCGGTCGATGATGCTGGAGCGAAGCTTTAGCGACCGTAAGCCGGATAAATTCGATGAAGAAGGCAATCAAATGCGTTCACTTATCGATGAAACGAAGGCGTGGAGCAGCAGGCCGCTGCGGGATACAGACGGGTCCTACGCGGAGCCGACCCTGTGGCACTTTAAGAAAGGCTCCAACTTGATCCGCTTGGAGGCGATGCTGCAGCCGTTAGCGCTCCAATCGTTAACGTTGAAGCCGCAAGCCCGCATCCCGGATTACGAGGATACGAAGGCGGCAAGCGGCACATCCGCCGCGCGGAACGGCGATGTCATCGAGATCGAAGCCGAGCAATTCAGCCTCAAAAATTATTCATCAATTCAGGCGCAATACAATCGAGATCCGCTTACGACGCCGAAGTCGCTAAACGCCATTCGTTATAATACGCTCGGCGGCTGGAGCTGGTATAAAGGCGGGCAAGCCGTTACGTGGGAATTCGACGTTCCTGAAGACGGCTTATACAAGATTGGGATGCGGTCCCATCAGAATTTTCGATCGAATCTGTCGGTCTTTCGAACAGTATCGATCGATGGGAAGGTACCGTTCCAAGAGATGCTTCGTTATCCCTTTCCATATCGCTCAGGTTGGGAAGCCTTGACCCTTCAGGATGACGAGGGCAAGCCCTACGAGTTCTATCTGGAGAAGGGGCATCACACGCTGAGGATGGGAGCCAATTATGAGCCCTATATGCCGCTTCTCGTTGAGATCGATCGTATGCTCAGTGAGTTCCGGGCTGTATCGACCGATCTTCGAACGGCGACCGGCAATCGCGAGGACCGGTACCGGGTATGGGACGTCGAGAAGGATATTCCGGGATTGACGGATCGTCTGGCGGAGCTGGAGAAGCAGCTCAAGCACCTCTCCGAAATGATGGTCGGCATCAATGGCAAGGTGGATTCGATCTCCCAATCGTTTCTATCGAGCGCCACGGATATCCAGGACATGCTGGATAATCCGAATGAAATTCCAGCCAGTCAGCTCGCCATCGGAACGCTTCAGGAAAAATTAATTAATCAGCGCAGGGATTTGATGGAAAGTCCGCTTGAGCTGGACCGCATTATGATTGCGCCGGCGGACACCGATTTTCCAAGAATGAAGGCGAATTTGTGGGAAAAGTCCAAAGGGCTGTTCTCCTCGCTGGTCTATTCGTTCGACGATCGAAATTCGATCAGCCGTAAGCAGAAGGACAATGAAATCAATGTATGGATGTTCTGGGGCCGCGACTATGTGAATGAGCTTCAACAGCTGGCCGATGAGAAGTTTACCCCCAAGCATGGCGTTAAAGTGAAAATCAATCTCGTACAGTCGTCCGAGCTGCTTATCCTCGGCAATGCCGCCGGTATTATCCCGGACGTTGCGCTCGGGGTGCCAAGCGGCATGCCGTTCGAGCTTGCAGTACGACATGCAGCATATGATCTGTCGAAGCTGCCCGGGGCGGATGAAGTGCTGGAGCGATATAGTCCGGGTACGATGCTGCCGTATTACTATGATGGCGGATATTACGGCGTGCCGGAAACGATGAACTTCAAGGTGTTATTTTACCGCAAGGATATATTGAGGCAGCTGGGTCTGTCGGTACCTGACACATGGAATGATGTCTACAGCATGCTGCCGACGCTGCTGCAGAATGAATATAACTTTTACGTCGAGCCTGGCGATTACTCGTATTTGTTTATGCAGAATGGCGCGGATCTGTACTCGCCTGACGGGTTATCGACAGCGCTGACGAAGCCGGAAGCCTTCGACGCGTTCAAGCGGTGGACGGATCTGTTCAATATGCATGGTCTGGAGCGGCAGGTGCAGAGCTTCTACAATCAATTCCGCAAAGGGACGATCCCGGTGGGGATCTCGGACTTTAATCAATACATGCAGCTGCTCGTAGCGGCGCCGGAAATTATGGAGGACTGGGCCATTGCTCCAGTACCGGGGACCGTGAACCAGGATGGGAGCATATCCCGCTGGATCGGCGGCTCGCAATCGGTGAGCTCCATGATGTTCAAAGGGAGCTCGGAGAAGAAGCGGGATCTGGCCTGGGATTTCTTGCAGTGGTATTTATCGGAAGAGACGCAGACCGAGTTCGGCTTGAATTTGGAGCAGTACAACGGCGAGACCTTCCGCTGGAACTCGGCCAACGTAGGCGCGTTCGCCAATATGCCATGGAATCAAGATGACCTGAAGGTATTTCTCGAGCAGTGGCAGTGGATGAAGGAGTTTCCTAACGTACCCGGCGGCTACATGTCGGCGCGTGAGCTGGGATTCGCTTGGAACCGGGCGGTTATCGACGGGGAAACCCCGCGCGTCTCCTTGGAGAAAGCCGTGAGAGAGATCAACAGGGAGCTGATCCGGAAGCAGCGTGAATTCCACATTGTCGATCAGAATGGGAACGTACAAAAGACACTCGATCTGCCGCAGATGGAGGAGCCATGGAAGGGTGCGGAACGATATGTCAAGTAATGTGCAGGTTAATACGCGGGTCCGTGCCGAACGGGCCGTTATAGCCGGGAGCGTCAAGCGGAGTCCGTCTGTGAAGCTGAAGGAGCTGCTGGCAGATATATGGAAGCATCGGCTGTCCTATCTGTTCATCGCCCCGTTCTTCGCCGCATTCACCATCTTTATCGTCATCCCGATCGCGGCAGGGGTCATGCTTAGCTTTACGTATTTCAACGCGATCGAATTTCCGACCTGGGTCGGCTGGCTGAACTTTCAAAATTTATTCTCGCAGGACATTATCTTTCTGCAGCACGTGTTGCCCAATTCCTTCAAATTTGCTTTATTCGTCGGTCCATTAGGCTATGTGTGCGCATTCATGCTCGCCTGGCTCATCGCCCAGCTGCCATCGGCTCTGCGCATGTGGTACGCGCTGGCGATGTATGCTCCTTCGCTTACAGGAGGGATTGCAATCGCTGTCGTCTGGCAGGTCGCGTTCACGGGAGACCGGACCGGTTATATCAACAGCTTCTTGCTAAAGCTGGGACTGATCGAGAAGCCGATTCTCTTCTTGGCGGACAAAGACTACTTAATGAACATCATGATTCTGGTCTCCATCTGGGGGAGCATGGGCATCGGTTTTCTCGCGCTGCTCGCCGGTATTCTCAATGTCGACAAGCAGCTGTACGAAGCGGGGAAAATCGATGGCATATCGAGCAGGCTGCAGGAAATTTGGTACATCACGGTACCGTCGATGAAGCCGCAGATGCTGTTCGCCGCCGTCATCTCCATTGTGAGCACGCTCAAATCGGGCGGGGTCGGTACGGCGATGGCCGGCAATCCGACACCTGATTACGCGGGACAGCTCATGGTGAGCCATATTGACGACTACGGCTTCATTCGCTTCGAGCTTGGCTATGCCAGCGCCATCTCCATCGTGCTGTTAGTGATTATGCTGCTGCTGAATAAGCTGCTTCACGCCTTGTTCACCCCGAAGGAGGATGAGGTATGAAAGTAGACATGCGCTTGCAAGGAAAGCGGCTTGTTTATCGCTTCGAGGACTGGCTGGCAGCGGTGCGGCGGATTGACCGTACGCAAATCGTGATCATCATTGGCTTGACGCTGCTCTCGGCGTTCATGCTGCTTCCGCTCGTTTATTTGTTCAATCATGCCTTTAAGCCGCTGCATGAGCTGCTGCTGTTCCCGCCGACCTTCATTGTCAATGAACCGACCATGCAGAATTTTACGGACCTCATGGCTTTAACCCAAACGACGTTCATTCCCGTGTCGCGCTACATCTTCAACAGCGTCATCGTCACGGTGCTGGCTACGGCGGGCATGGTCTTTACCGGATCCCTGTGCGCCTACCCGCTGTCCAAGCATAAATTTCCGGGAGGCAATTGGTTCTTCGGCGCGATCATGGTATCGCTCTTGTTCGCAACCGAGGTCATCTCCATTCCCCGTTATGTGGTTGTGCAGAGCTTGGGGATCATGAACACGTATCTCGGTCATGTACTGCCTATGATTGCGCTGCCCGTCGGCGTCTTTCTCTTGAAGCAATTTATGGATCAGGTGCCCAACGAGCTGTTGGAGGCGGCTAAGATTGACGGTGCATCGGAGGTCAAAATCTTTCTTCGCATCGTACTTCCGCTGGTCACGCCGGCCATGGCAACGATTACGATCATCGCCTTCCAGACGGCTTGGGGGAACGCCGAGACGTCAACCTTGTTCATGCAGGACGATGCCATGAAGACATTGCCCTTCTATATGGGAACATTGACGTCGAATTTGGCCAACTCAGTCGCCAGGCAGGGAGCCGCCGCCGCTGGAGCTCTCATCATGTTTCTACCATCGCTGATCATCTTCCTGATCTATCAGCGCAAATTCATCGCCACAATGGCACATTCGGGAATCAAGTAATCGAAAGGGGCGAAACGATGCACGTTTATCGAAGCAAATACAAGCTCGCCTTGGCGCTCGTTTGCTTGATTTCGTTATGGGCTGCATGTCCACTGTCCGTGCAAGCTGAGGTTCCCTATTCCACGTTCACCAAGGATAGCTACGATCGGACGATCTATACGCAGCCGGCGTATGCGCCGTCCAGGGTGATCGCAAGAGACATTTACATTGTGAACGAAAAGGGAGAGCAAACGTATTCGCCGTTGAAACGGCCGCAGGGCATTTATATCGACAACCATGATGAGATCTATATATCGGATACGGACAATAACCGGATCGTGCAGTTCTCCCCCGAGGGAGAGGTTAAGCGCGTCCTGACGATACCGGATAGTCCGCTTAATCAGCCGCAGGGCATCTTCGTTGCGGATAATGGGGACATCTATATTGCCGATACCGGCAATAAGAGAATCGTCCGGTTGAATAAGGATGGCGAGCTCGAGCAGCAGTATGCCCGGCCCGAATCGAGATTCATCAACGAAAGCTTCATCTATGAGCCGACCAATATGGTCGTAGATCAGCGGGGCTTCATCTATGTCGTATCCAACGGCAGCTACCAGGGGATCGTGCAGCTTGATCCGGAGGGGGATTTTTACGGATTCTTCGGGACGAATGCAACAGACGCGAGCCTGATGGATAAAATTCGTGCCGCCTTCTATTCGAAGGAGCAGCTCAGCAGGCAGGTAAGGCTGCTGCCCTCCACCATTCGGAATATCGATATCGATGCCGACGGCTTCATCTATTCCGTATCGGGCTCGTCGTCGGAGCAGGTGAAGAAGCTGAATATCCGCGGCGACAATCTATGGAAGGGGTTATCGTTCGGGACGAAGATACCGGATACCGATACCCCGTCCTCGGGCCGTGTGTTAGCGGATATTACGGTCGATCATGACGGGAATATGACCGTGATCGACAAGACATCTAACGTCGTGCTTCAGTACGATTCATCCGGCAAATTGTTATTTTATTGGCGGGGTCCGGTAGCGGTCGGTACGCCGCAGGTCGGCATTAACCAAAGCCCGGTTGCAGTTGCGACCAATTCGAAGAACGAGCTGTTCATTCTGGATGATGCGCTCAATTTACTTCAGGTGTTCAAGCCCACCGAGTTCGGGACTGCGGTTCATCAGGCCTACTCGCTCACGCAGCAGGGGAAGTACCAAGAGAGCGAGGACTATTGGAATAAGGTCGTTAAGCTGAATGCGCTGTATTCCCCGGCTTACAAGGGCCTCGCGCAAGCGGCCTTTTATAATGGCGATTACGATCAGGCAAGGGAGCTTTACGAATTGGCGGGTGATTCAACCGGCTACTCGGATGCCTACTGGCAGCTGCGCCTCCAGTGGTTCCAACGCCACTTCCCGCTGCTTGCCAATTGTGTTCTTGTGGTGGCCGTCCTCGCCATGCTGTGGTCGAGACTGAAACGAATGCTGCCTATCTCGATTCCTTTCACAAGCAAGTTACGGTTGAAAGGGAAGAACGCCAAGCTGATTCGTCAGCTGAAGCACGCTTTCTTCATCTTGAAGCATCCCTTGGAAGGGTTCAGCGATCTGCGCTATCTGAATCGCGGGGGCTACTTGAGCGCCTTCATCCTGCTCCTAACCGTTGTGATCATGCTGCTGGTGAAGACGTACTATACGAGCTTTACGTTTAATCCGATTCCGGTTGCTGACCAGAGCAGCAGCTCCATCCTGACCATATTCATCGTAACCTGGTTCTCATGGGTGGTGTGCAACTACTTGATCGGCGCGATCTATCAAGGGGAAGCCCGCTTCAAGGACGTCTTTGTCGGGAGCTCCTACTCGCTTCTGCCGATTGCGATGCTTGGGCTGCCTCTGGCCCTGGTATCAAACGTTATGACGATGAGCGAGTCGTCGATATATCACGCTCTCGAATCGGTTATGGTCGTGTGGAGCGGCTTGCTATTCTTCTGGAATATCCAATCGCTGCAAAATTACAGCTTTGGCGAAACGGTCATCAACGTTCTGTTGACTGCCTTTTCAATGATCGTTCTATGGGTGCTTATATTCATCTTTGTCGGCTTGTCCTCGGAGCTGCTTAACTTCACGTATACGATCTATCAGGAGGTGACCATGTGATGAGCAGGCTCCGTACGAAAAGATGGATTCTGCTCGCGCTGCTTGCCGCTGCCGCGTTTACCTCGATTACGTTGTGGGCGGTGGCCGCCCCGTCGGAGGAACCTCAGCTTGAAGCAGAGCAGACGCAGACGCAGGATCAGGCTCAGGTTCAGCAAGAGCAGCAAGAGCAGAATCGTGAGGAAACGAATACGAAGGCAGATCAAGCAGCCGAACCGGCGGAGAGCGGGCAGGTTGAGGATCGCGCTGTTCAGCAGCCGGCGCAAGCACCGGATCAAGGTGCTGGCAAGGGGACGCGCGCAACGCCGCTTCCGGGCGCCGATGTGTTTCAAGCCATAGCGGCAAGTGACCGTCTGGAGCTGAAGGCTGACCCGAGTACCGGTCACTTCATCGTAACGGATAAGATAAACGGAAGCACATGGCGCTCGTTTCCGAATCCGGAAGGGTGGAGCGATACAACGACCGATGCCTGGAAGCTGCATCTGCAGTCGCCCTTTATGCTTCGTTATGTCGAGTTTAATGTTCGCAAGGATTTAGAGAAGGAATCGAATTTTATCGCTCAGAACGGCAAAGTAACCTCCTTCAATAAGACGGAGGACGGATTTCGCGTCGTCTATGAACTGCCTGAGCTCGGGTTCGTCATCCCTGTACAGGTCCGGCTGAAGGATGATTATGTAGAGACCCGGATCATCCAGGAGGGGCTTATCGACGAGAAGGCGGTGGGCAAATCAGCGGATAGCGCGAAGGATCCGAAGGCAAGGCTCGTCTCGATCCGGCTGTTTCCTTTTCTAGGCTCGGAGACATCCGATCAGGAGAACGGGTTTCTGCTCATCCCGGATGGGCCTGGCGCACTGATCGATTTCAAGAAGGATCAGCCGGATTTGATCAATTTCTATAATGAACGGATCTATGGCGAGGATTGGGCGTACAGCTACAATTCGAGCTTCTCGAACCGGCAGGCGGTCAAGATGCCTGTGTTCGGTATCAAATCCGGGCAGCAAGCCGTCCTGGGCATCCTGCAGGAAGGTGCGGAGTATGCCAGTGTCTATGCGGTCCCGTCGAAGTCGTTCAGCCAATACAATTGGGTAACGCCGGAGCATCATTATCGGTTTAAATTTTTCCAGCCGACGGACACACGGAGGAATGGCGGGTTCTTCACGTACAGCCAAGACCTTATTCAGGGTGACCGGGCAACGCGGTACTATTTCTTAAGCGGCGGCAATCCGGATTATGTGGATTTGGCGGTGCGGTACCGCATGTATTTGACGGAGGAAGCGGGCGTCAAGCCGTTGAAGGATGATCGCAAAGCGGTCCCGCTGCATCTCAATCTGCTTGGCGCAGATACCGAGAAGGGGTTTTTATGGGACTCCTATCTGCCGCTGACGACAACCGATCAAGCGAAGAAGATCGTGCGGGAGCTCAGCAGCCTCGGGGTGGAGCAGATGTCGATCGCCTATATGGGCTGGCAAAAAGGCGGCTATAGCGAATACGGCGGTCACTTTCCGATTGCAGGCGGGCTGGGCGGCAACGATGGAATGCGGACCTTCGTCGATTATGCCCATTCGAAGGGATTCCCGGTCTATCTCGATGCCAGCTCCTACTCGTTCAACAACACGGGCAGAGACGGCTTTCGCAAGAGCAGGGATGGCCTGAGAGATCTGAGCTCCGCAGTAATTGATTTCCGCAACAAAGTGATGAATATTACGCTGGTCAGCCCGAAATTCACGGAGAAAATCATTAAAGAGGATCTCGAGGATGCGAAGCGGCTGAATGTAGACGGCTACCTGTTCGGCGAGGCGATCGGCTCGTTCATCAACTCGGATTATAACGATAACTATCCCGTCATGCGGCAAGAATCGAGGCAGGTGCAAGAGGATATCCTGCGTACGGCGAAAGAAAAGCTTGGCAGCGTGATGGTGTCGGAGGGTAACTTCTACACAGCCCGTTACGCGGATCATTTGGATCAAATGTACAGCGATTATTCATATGACATGTTCGTCGACCGGATCGTCCCTTTCGCGCAAATTGCTCTGCACGGCCTTGTATCTTATTCGCACTCGTATGCCAATCTGAGCGGGGACTATGTGAACAATTATTTGAAAGGGATCGAGTACGGGGCAGAGCCGTCCTTCTTGATCACGTATGCGCCGTCCCAGGATTTGATGAAATCGAAATCGCTAAATATCTTCTACAGCACGAGCTATAAGGATTGGACGGAAGAGATGGTTTCCCTGTACCAGCACTATAATGATGCGCTTGCTGGCGTGCGCGATCAGTTTATTGTCGGGCATCGCGAGCTGGCCGAGGGCGTATTCGAAACGGAATATTCGAATGGCAGGCGTATTGTGGTCAATTATAACGAAGTCCCGTATACGGGCGGCGGCATTTCGGTGAAGGCGAATGACTTTATCGCAACAGGAGGGGAATAGGGCGATGAAAAAACGGATCCTTAAGGGCAAAACCATGCGCAATTTGGAAGGCTCGTTATTTATCCTTCCTTGGCTGCTTGGCTTTATGGCATTTCTGGCGTTTCCGCTCCTATTCTCGCTCTACATGAGCTTTCACAACGTCAAGGTGCTGCCGTTTCAGATGAAATACGACTATGTCGGATTCAAATATTTCAAATCGATCTTGTTCGAAAGCTCGGCACTATACGACAGTATCATACCGTTCTTTCAGGAAGCGATTGTGATGATTCCGGTCATCCTGGTCTTCTCCCTGCTTATCGCGATTCTGCTAAACCAGAAGCTGCGCGGCAGAATGCTGTTCCGGGCGATTTTCTTCTTGCCCGTCATATTCTCAACCGGGTATGTGCTGACGGAATTCGTCAATCAGGGCGAAGGCAGCCTGGGATTTCTTGAACGGTACGAGTTGTCCAGCTACTTGAATATGGTTCTCGGCGATAGCTCATGGACGAATCCGATCAAGCAGGTATTGAACCGTTTCGTTCTCGTCCTATGGTTCTCAGGCGTGCAGATCATTCTATTCTTGGCGGGAAGGCAGACGATATCCGCCTCAGCTTATGAGTCTGCGAGAATTGACGGAGCTTCGCCTTGGGAAGTGTTTTGGAAAATCACGCTGCCGGCGATGTCCCCCTTCATTCTGCTGAATTTAATCTACACGGTCGTCGATTTGTTTACTTATCCGTTCAATCCGATCATGGATTTGATAGGGAACGGCCAGGGTTCATATGGATATAACAGCGCGTTGGTCTGGATCTACTTTATGATTATCATCATTTTCTTGTCCGTGGTTCTGCTCTTCTACGTCAGGCTAAGCCGAAACCGTTCCGGAGCAAGGCGATAAGGGGGCTGCTCATGTCAACAAAACTGGATCTTGTCAAAAGCAAGTGGACGCTCAAGCGGGGGCTCGGACGCAAGCTGGGCATGAAAAACAAAGTCAGGAAGGTGCGTTACGCCCTGCTTGGACGCGAAATAAACAATGGCCTCGTGTTCAAGCTCTTTCTATACGCGATATTCTTATCGACCTCGTATATTTACATTCAGCCGGTTCTAAAGATGGTTGTCAAGATGCTCATGAACGGTAAGGATATCATCGATCCGACGGTCACCTGGATTCCATCCACGCTCTACATGGGGCATCTCTCTGCCGCTTGGGAAGTGCTGAAGTATGAGAAGTCGGTCATCATCAGTATCATTGTCGCCCTGCTTGTTGCCGTATTTCATTGCATCTCCTGCGGGTTTGCAGGCTATGCCTTCGCCCGTCTTGAATTTCCGTTCAAGCGGATCGCGTTCGTGCTGCTGCTGGTGGCTTTTATTATCCCGCCTCAGGTGGTCGTGCTGCCTTCGATTCTCGCCTACCGCTGGGCAGGACTCGATAATTCGCTCGTTTCCTTGGTCATACCGGCCTTATTCGGCTTCGGGGTGAAAGGCTCGCTGTTCGTGATCATCTACCGGCAGTTTTTCATGACCCAGCCCAGAGAGCTGGAGGAGGCAGCCAAAATCGACGGCGCGAGCGCAATTAAATTTTACTTGAAGGTGATGTTTCCGCTGGCGAAGCCGGCGATTATCGTTGTCTTCCTCTTTTCCTTCGTCTGGACGTGGAATGATACCTATATGCCGAGGATGTTTCTCGGAGGAGCAGAAGATGTGCCGCTCGCGGTGCAGATGTCCCGACTGGGCCAGTCGCTCGACAATTTGATGAAGGCCTCGGAGATGCCCGCCTATTTGGCGGAGCCGATTAAGATGGCGGCGAGCTTCTTGACGATTCTGCCGCCGCTGCTCCTCTATTTATTCGCTCAGCGGTATTTCGTGGAGAGCGTGGAGAGAACGGGATTGGTGGAATAAACACGAGATCATAATTCGAAGCAGGACAGGGCAGCCCCAGCAATCGGGGGCTGCCCTTTTTTGTGGAATGATTTACTTTAGCAGGGGCAGTTATGAACATCAGGGGCATAATAAGAAACGACATTGCGCTGGCTGTTTGTCAATCTACATATCTGCTGTTAACATAATAATACTAAATTGCAAGACTAAAGTAGGTGCGGATAATGGCTAGTGAAAATCGAATTGCGAATCTCAAGAATGCATCATTCATCCTGCGGCGGCTCTCGATCAAACACCGGCTGTTGGCCGCTTTTCTGATCACATCCTTACTGCCGGTCTTATTCGTCGCCTTCTACTCGAACATGAGATATGAGGCTTCAATCACCAATAAGCTGAGCGCCTCGACGATGCAAATCTTATCCGAGCTGTCTCAGAACGTGACCCGCGAGCTGGAGCAGTATGAAACCCTCAGTGAGAATATCATCATCCACCCATTGATTCAGGGCGGCTTGCCTAAATTCGACTCGTTGACCGATTACGAGAAGAACGAGCTGCAGAGCCGGATCAGCAATGAGCTGGGAGAGCAGATTTTTCGGCTGAGCAATCTCTCGAATGTCATTATTCTTACGAATGATGGACGCCCGCTGTTCGACTTGGGTTTCGAATGGTATCCGGATAATCAATTGAGCCATATCGCGGAAGGGGTCAACACGGCGCGAGGGAACGCCAATTGGACATATATCCGCTCCAACCGGGGAACGAATCGGATTGCGCTCAGCCGCGCGGTATTTGCGGAGGACAATACGAACAAGCGGCTCGGCTATCTTATCATTCTGATCGACGAGAAGGTCTTCACCCGAAATACGTACGGACAATCCGATCTGGGTGCCGGCAGCAGCATCTACATCTCCGATGCAAGCGGCACGGTCGTGTCGTCCGTATCCCCGGATATCCCCCAAGGCACATTGTTTGAGAACCAGAACGTGTACGGGCAGGTGACCGGACCTCACAAAGATCAGCCGTTCTATGCGCAGGTCGGAGAGAAGAAGACACTTGTGGCAAGCTCTTATATCCGGTCCGCCGATTGGTACCTGATCGGTCTTGTCCCTCACTCGTTCCTCGTCTCGGAGCTGTCCGCGATGAGAGGCAATATCGTCTTTATCTGCCTCATCACGCTGCTGCTTTCCGGGATGCTGGCGATGTGGATCTATTTCAGTATCAACAGTCCGATGAAATCCTTGCTGCAGTATGCCAATCAGATCCGGATGGGGCAGCTGGAGACCAAGATCGGGAGATCCCATCCGGATGAGATGGGCAAGCTGACGGAAACGATCGACAGGATGGTCGGGCAGCTCAAGAACCTGATCTACCAGGTGGAATCGGAGCAGCAGGCGAAGCGGGAGGCTGAATTAAAAATGCTTCAGGCGCAGATCAACCCCCACTTTTTATTTAATACGCTGAATTCGCTCAAGTGGAGTGCCATGATGAGCGGCATCGATCCGGTCCGCCAAGGGATCGAATCCTTATCCGAGCTGCTCCGCAACACGATTCTCGTCAAGGAAGAGTATATTCCGCTGGAGATGGAAATTAACAACCTGCTCCACTACGCGACGATTCAGCGCATTCGATACGGAGATTCGTTCAAGCTTTCTTGCGAGATGAAGCAGGACGAGTTATATACGTTTCTGGTACCCAAATTCATTCTGCAGCCGATCGTCGAGAATTCCATTCTTCATGCCGGGAGCGAGGATGGGCGCAGGGTAGGCATTCGGGTCGAGGGATTCAAGGAGGGGCCTTTCCTCCGAATCCGAATTGCAGATGACGGCAAGGGCTTCGACATGAATGACATGCAATCCCGGAAGGTTTCTCATGAGAAGCTGTCGGGAATCGGGATATCCAATGTAGACGAGCGTATCCGCATCCACTTCGGATCCGCCTATGGCTTAGTGACCCGCAGCCAGGTGAACCAAGGCACGGAAACGATCATTACGCTGCCAATTCTGACGAAGGAAGGTCAGGGACATGTATAAGGTACTTATTGTCGATGATGAAATGATTGTGCGCCATGCGGTCAAAACGTTGATCCGCTGGGAAGGCAGCCGCTTTGAATACGCCGGCGCAGCTGCCAGCGGCGTATCTGCGCTGGACATGGCCCGTAATGTGGGCGCCGACATTATAATTACGGATATTAAGATGCCGGAGATGGATGGCCTGGAGCTGATCAAGCAGCTGATGTCAGGCGGTTTCGACGGAGAAGTGCTCGTCTTGAGCAATTACAATGATTTCGATCTGGTACGTGAAGCGTTAAAATGCGGGGCGCATGATTATTTGCTCAAACTGACGTTAAAAACGGAAAGCTTCATGCGCGTGCTGGAGGAGATGGCGGCTAAGCTGGATGCTAAACAGGAGAAGCGAGGTGTTCAGCCGGAGATATCCGCGAATCGCCCGGAGGCAAAGGATGACATCCCCGCGATGCTTCGGGAGATGGATTCGGCTCATCCGGCCGCTCCTCTCAGGCATGCAGCCGGCAAGAATGAAGACTTGATCGCGGCTGCGGGGCTTCGAGTCTATTCCTTCGTTGTGCTGCTGACAGCAGATGAGCAAGGGCTTCGTCAATCAGGCAGCTTTCAGGAAACACTGGATAAACTTGCCGACAGCTTATTCTCAGGAAGCCGATGGACGTACGCCATACGCTCAGATCAACTGCGCTTTCTGCTCGTGACGGCTTACCTGGCGAACCAAGCGTTCGCGGACCCGGATGATCTTGCCCGAAGAATGATCAGCTTGGCGTCGATGTATTACAATGTGCAAATTAGCGTGGTTTACGCTGCGGCAGCGGCCAATATGGAGGAGCTTGCTGCGGAGATGAACCTCAGCCGGCAAGCGGAAGGATTGTTCTTCTATGCGCAGCCAAGAGTGGGCTGTTTATCAAATCGCTTGATGACGATCGAAGGAGACGAGAAATTCCGGCTGGCAGAGGCTAAGCTGGTTGACAGCCTGCGGAAGCCGAGTGCCGGCTCGATTGACATATGGGCGGAGAGTGCGCTGCGTCTGATTGAAACGGCGGCCGAGCGCAATGTCCACCCGCGCATGTTGAAACGGGCGATTAGCGGCGGCGTCTGGAGCCTGGCCAACACGGAGGAGCTGGGGGTCCGGTACGGGTGGGACGAGAAGCCGTGGCTCGAGCGAATCGAAGCGGCAAACGGTGATTCAGCGCTGAAGGAAACGATCCGGGAGCTCGCCGAGGAAGTCGCCGATTCGGCGAGAAGACTCCCTGATCTTCCCGTCGCGAGAGGGGAAGTGCGTCAAGCGCAATTGTACTTGGAGGAGAACTATTCGAATCGGATAACCATCGCGGATATTGCCTCTCATGTTGGTTTGTCGGAGCCTTATTTATGTCAGGTGTTCAAGGCTGAAACCGGGGTGAGCATCCTGACCTCGCTTAATGAGATACGCATGGTCAAAGCGCATGAAATGCTTGCCTCCGGCAAATACTTGGTCAAACAAGTGGCGATCGAAGTCGGCATTCCCGATCCGTTTTATTTTAACCGGCTGTTCAAGAAGCGCTATGGGATCGCACCTAAGAATGTGAAAATGACCTAGCTGACGGTGAAACTCGAAACCTGTACGATTTTAAGATGATGTCAGATAATTGTCCAGTTCCGCCTGAAATCCGGTCCGGCAAGATTAAAATTGTCCATGAACATCATGCCTTTTGTTCATTTGGCCGAGAACCCTTGGCGTTTATAATTAGAGCCATGAAGGATAAGGGGGACCAACTATGAGACATAAGAAATGGTTGACGACAGTCGCTGCTTCCGTGATGGCATTGTCGGTATTGGCTGGATGCGGTTCAAACAATAGCGGCGAAAGCAACGGTTCTGCAGCTACGGGGTCCAATGGCGCAGCTAACGGAGGTAAACAGTTCGATAACATGGAGCTGAACGTTGCCGTATTCCAAGGCGGTTATGGCCGTGAGTACTGGGATACCATTGCTGCGGATTTCATGAAGGATTACCCGGGCACGAAAATCAACATTACGGCAAGCCCCAAAATCGCCGAGCTCGTCCGGCCGAAAATCGTAGCAGGCAACCCGCCGGATTTCATGTACATCGCGGGCAGCGACAATACGCCGATTCTCGCCGGATTGATTAAAGATAAAGCTTTACTGGATCTAAGCGACGTGTTCAACGCACCTGCGGAAGAGGGCGGAGCACCGCTCAAGGACAAAATTATTCCTGGTGTTCTTGAATCCAGATCCAGCTCCCCATACGGAGACGGCAAAGTGTTCTTGGCTCCATACAACTTCGGTGTGATGGGCCTGTGGTACAACAAGACGATGCTGGATGACAAAGGAATTGCCGTACCTAAGACGTGGGACGAATTCATCGCGCTGAATGCCACGGCTAAAGAGAACGGCCGTGCGCTCTTTACCTACCAAGGACTCTATCCAGGCTATCTGGAGGAGATGATCGTTCCTTCGATTTATAACGTTGGCGGGCAAGAAGCACTGGATCAATTCTACAACTATGATCCTGAGTTTTGGAAGAGCGATACGTTTAAACAAGTGTGGGGCGTTCTGGGTAAGATCGCCAGCGAAGACAACGCACTGATGAAGGGCACGATTGCCTTGAATCATACGCAAGCACAGACAGCGTTCATGCAGGGCAAAGCCATGTTCATCCCGAACGGCACTTGGTTTGAAGACGAAATGAAGGATGCGCCTCGTGAAGAAGGCTTCCAATTCGGATTCCTTGGAGCCCCGGCTTTCCAAGCGGATCAGCCAGCGGTGGCGATGACCTTGATCGAGCAGATGGTTATTCCGGCGAAAGCGAAGAATCCCGAGCTCGCGAAGGAATTCCTGAAATATCTGTATAGCGACAAAAGCGTTAAGCTGAACGCCGAGAAATCGAAGGGCGTGCTGGCTGTTAAAGGCGCTGCCGATCAAGCGAAGGAATTCATCTCGGAGTCGACTTACAATGTGTATAAAGCGGTAGACAACGGCATGACCACCGTCAACGGAGCGTTCAAGTCCGTGGCGAAAGGCAGCAAGTACAACCCGAACGATGAAGTATTCAAGCCGATCTCTTCGATTATGAACAAACAGATGACGATTGACGAATACAGCGACAAGCTTTACAAAATCTACACAGACATTCAACAAGAGCTAAAAGATAACGGAGCTGCCGAGTAAGAGCTCCCGCTTCCCGGAAACCTGCCGCGCGTTTGGACGAACCCGGCAGGTTTTCTGCTTGAGGGCGAAAGGAAGGAACTAACCTATGAATATGAAAACTAGACGGGGATTCTTCATTGCGGCCTGCCTGCTTCCCGGGCTCGCATTATTTATCCTGTTCAAAGTATATCCGACGATCCAAATCTTTCAGAAATCCTTGTATTTATGGACCGGAGTCGGCGACACACCCAAATTTATTGGATTGAAGAATTTCGTAGATATGTTTAATGACGAAGCGTTTCTGCTCGCACTGCGCAACACCGGATTCCTCATGCTTATTGTTCCCGTTCTTTCTCTTTTGATCGCGCTCATCAATGCTTCCTTATTGACGCAAACGAAGCTGAAGGAACGCGGCATTTACCGGACCGTCTTTTTCTTCCCGAGCATTCTATCCTTCGTTGTCATTGCCATCCTGTGGTCGTTCATCTATCATCCTACGATGGGATTCGTTAATTCCGGTCTCGAGCTGCTGGGCTTGGGCGATTGGGCATTATCGTGGCTTGGCGATCAGCGCACCGTGCTGTGGGCATTGGCGATTACACTGATCTGGCAGGCAACAGGCTATTACATGGTCATGTACATGGCAGGGATTGACGGCATCTCGCCCGATTTGTATGAAGCGGCAGGCCTGGATGGCGCGACGCGCATTCAGCAATTTTTCCATATTACGATTCCGATGCTCTGGGAAATTATTCGGGTGACGATTATTTTCAGCATCAACGGCGTGCTGACGATCAGCTTCGTCATCGTGTCCATCATGACCGGCGGCGGACCGGATCGACATTCGGAAGTTGTGATGACTTATCTGTACAGTCAAGCTTTCACGAATTCGAATTTCGGCTATGCGATGGCTATCGGCGTGTTTATATTCATCGTATCGCTTCTGCTCGCCTTGATCAGCAACAAATTAACGGAAAGGGGGTCGCACTGATATGTCCGCTAACCCCACGGCAATCCAAACAAGAAGGAAAGCGCCTGCGGTTATCGGCAAGCTTGTGCTGCGCGTCTTCCTAATCGTTCAGACGTTAATCGTCGTATACCCATTATTATGGAACATACTAGCTTCGTTCAAATCGAACGCAGAGGTCATGGAAAGCCCGTGGTCGCTTCCTTCCGTCTTGAATTTCGATAACTACGTGCGAGCGTTCACGACAGCCAAAATCGGCGACTACATGATCAACTCGGTTCTCGTTGTCGTCATGTCGATGGCGTTATTGCTATTAACGGCTGTTCCCACCGCTTACGTGCTCGGTCGGATGAAATTCCGCGGGCGGTCTTTTCTGACCAATTTCTATATGGCCGGTTTATTCATTGGCGGCGTGTATATCATCGTTCCTCTGTTCATTATGATGAACGACATGAATATGCTCGACAATCGTTTCTGGCTTAGCGCCGTATATGCGACAGGAAGTCTGCCATTCTCAGTCTTTCTGCTGACAGGCTTCATGAAGTCCATTCCTCACGACTATGAGGAAGCGGCCATGATCGATGGCTGCGGCTATTTCGGCACGCTCTTCCGGATCATTACGCCGATGGCCCGTCCAGGGATTATCACCTTGATCGTATTCAGCTTCTTTGATTTCTGGAATGAATATGTGCTGGCGATGACCTTCATTACGAGCGACGCGAAGAAAACGATCCCGATCGGCTTGTCCAATCTGATGTCGATTCAGCAATATGCCACGGATTGGGGCTCCCTGTTCGCCGGGTTGGTTATCGTTCTCGTGCCGACCATCGTTGTATACGCACTTCTCCAGAAGAAGCTGACACAAGGTATGATGCTTGGCGGCGTGAAAGGTTAATCCGTATGATTGGAGCTCGTACTGCTGTGTTCTTCAGAATCTTTCATCCTGTTTCACTCGATGTTCTTCACATATGAGCTCATAGACGAAAGCCCCAATGAGGAGCAGCATTAGCTGATTCTCATTGGGGCTTATTGTATGAATGGCGGTGATAGAGCCAATCTTGGCTAGCAGGAGTTTACTTTGATTTTGACTCGGCAGGCACTTCGTCAACGTTTCCGTTCGGAGCTTCCGCACCCGGCTTTTGCTCGGGCAGGTCCGACTCTTTCAACCAGCGCATGCCGCTGGTCGTCTCAATGAACAGCCAGCCCTTCCATCTCTCGCGTACAATTACTGTCTGCTTGGTCAACTGAATGCTCGATGGAGCCGCAACGAGCGGCGAATCATGCAGAGGGGTATCAGGACCGATTGTTACAGTCATGTTCTCCGTCTTCTCATAAGGGCCGCTCAATACGGCTCGCGATGAGATCCAGCTAGAGCCGTCTGCGGTCCGTACTTCCAACCAATCGCCTTTCAAGTGAATTGTTGTGTAACGCCCGGGAGCAAGACGACCGGCTTGCTTCGACTTTAAATCCGGAAACAAATAGCTGGTTTCGGCTGTCGTCAACCGGATATTGGAGGTGAGAGAAGCCGCCTGCTGACGCTGCAGCCACAGGTCGTAACCGATTTGGGCGAGCAACCAGCCCGTGTGCTTGTGCTGTCCCCAAATTCGGGGCCATTCCGATAGGGGGACATGTGTTTCCCCAGCCGACCGGCCAAGCTCCGGCGTTAGCCCGGGACGGCCGAAATCCTGGATGAACCAGTCGGTGAATCCGCCTCCGGACGGATTTGGCGTCGGCTGGACCAGATGGTAGCCGGTAAGCTTCGCATAAGAGGATGCGAATTGATGATCCCGTGCAAGGTTAGCTGGCTTGGTCTTGAAATTCCAGTATAGAATCTCGCCTGAGCTATGATAGGCAACCGCAATTTCCGGTTGGATGGAGCGGGCAAGCTCATACATCGCTTTGGCTTCCTTTGCCTGCAGAGGCTGCTTACCCTTGTAATTCATATAATGAGGACCGGGTGAAGGGTTGCGAATGTTGGCCCAATTGGCTGGATATTGGCGATTCAGGTCAATTCCCTTCGCATTGGCTTTCCATCGTTTGAAATTCGTGCTTCCTCCGTTCATGCGCAGGAGTGATGCGTGATCGGAGGCAGGGAAGGCCGACAAGCCCAATTGCTGCAGGGTTACGCCGTCCGGATTGACCATCGGCACCAACTTGAACGTAACTCTGTCCAATAGATCGCGGGCATTATACCCGTCTGGGGTGGCGGCATTGTTATCATATTGAACGGCCATCTGTTCCATCAGCGTCATCATGGTGACGGTCGTAATCCATTCCCGGGCATGATGGGAGCCGAGCAGCAGAATGACGGCGGGGCCTTTGCCAATTTCGGCGGTCCACAGCTCGCGGCCGTATTCACTCTCGCCGGCGGAACCAATATGAATGAGTTCGGGATAACGGGCTGCAAGCAGCTGCAGATCGGCGCTCATACGGTCATAGGTATAGATTTGCTGCGGTTTGACAATGGTCGATGAAGCACCATGGGCAGGTGGTGTACTCGGTACAGCGATGCAGAGAAGGGTAATTGCGCAAAGCAAGGCTATCCAGCGGAATGGATGACGGGTATGTTGCTGTGTGTAAGGCTGCATAAGACTTAAGTCGCTCCTATAATGTCGAATTTTGGGTGAGGATGACTTAATTCGACATTATAGGCCTAAATCCTTCCAATACGATCCGTTTCGTTGTCCTAATTATATCGAAAGAACCTTGCTTTCGAATAATAGAAGACTATGGTCACGTTAATGTTTCCCATTTCTCCCACATATCCCGAGGGTTTCGTTCGTAGATCTCCTGCTCACGAAATAGATAAGCGTGCATAATAAACTCTCTTCGAATTGTGGCGAAATCGGGATGAAACTGCTGAATAAACTCGTTTATTTCTTTTTCCTTGTAAGATCTTCCGGGCTCTAGCTGCTCGGCCAGATACTCCAGTACAATGCGCTTCTTCTTCAGCTGAGCGGGGATATGCTTGAGCCTGCCTTCGGAGGTTATAAAGTTTCTTAGGACGGACTGCTTCAATCGTTCATTCTTCTCATCCATCGGCTCGTTCTCCTTTAATTCATCAGTTGGGCGGTCAAACAATCGCTGCATGGCACCCGCATACTGCTTCAAAAAATACATATTTAATGAAAAGAAAATCGCGTTCTTGTCCCGCCGTTCATTAATGAGGCTGACAGCGCGCAGCTTCGCAGCATGATGAGTGACCGTTGCAGGCGAGAGACAGAGCTTCTCTGCGAGTGCCTGGCCTGTCAGCTCCCCATCCGCCAATAAGATTAATATTCGAACACGTGTCGGATCTGCAAGTGCTTTGTGGTAGCCGACGATTTTATCCAGCTGCATCATGATTATGGATCACAACCTTCTTTATTTAGATAATTATCTAATTAGATATTAATCTAATTAAAGATCGGAAGTCAATCCACTTTCGTCCGGGGTAAAGTATTATTTTCGTTATGAGATGGTTAGAAAAAGGAGTAAACTAAAAGGAGAGGTCAAGCGATGACCAATCATGAGGAGTGCTGTTCGTCGGAAGACTTGATGATAGCGCAGTAGACGGCATGAGGCTGATTGAGCTGCGCACGGTCATCGATAATTACAGAGATTATCGTTGCCATCATTCGTAACGTAGGCCATGTGGTGCAGGCAGCTATTGCCGGCGGCCATATTGCTGCAATTCCTGTCTCACTGCTGCGATCGCTTTGGAAGCATCCGCTGAACGACATCGATATCGGTTCTTGTGTGATTGGGGCAAAATGGGTAAATGAGCTTCAGGACTCCATAGACTTATGTGCATGCGTGTCGAAACAGGCCGTCTTTGTATAGAGAGCGTCTGTTTTTTATGTAAAGCTAACTTGGGCTTGCAATGCTTGCTGGAAATTACAGACCAACGATAATAGGGATTTCGCTTGTCCAATGACAACCGAAATCCCTATTTCATCCAATCCATACTATTCAATTGTTACTGACACACTCCGTTCAACACAACTCGCGTTGCCTAATAATAACCGGTCATCATCACTTCGAAAAGTTTCATCCTAGTTCTTGGGTTCCCACATGTCTCAAGCAAGCACATTGCTTACTCCTTTCCAAATTCTTTCCTTTGCTGTCAACCGAGTCCGTGTAAACTCTGGACCTATCGATTGCAGTTACTGCCAACCGAGTTCCGATTAATTACGGCCCTAACGGTTGCAGTTACTACCAACCGAGTTCCGATTAACTTCGGACCTAACGGTTGCAGTTTACTGTCAACCGGGCTCCGATAAATCTCGGATCTAACGGTTGCAGTTTACTGTCAACCGAGCTCCGATAAATCTCGGATCTAACGGTTGCAGTTTACTGTCAACCGAGCTCCGATAAATCTCGGATCTAACGGTTGCAGTTTACTGTCAACCGAGCTCCGATAAATCTCGGATCTAACGGTTGCAGTTCAGAGACATGTTTCGCTAACCTGCTTCATTGGACTATCCCCTTTCGGTGTAGTGCATCATCCCTCTCCAGCTCATCTGCGAAACTGAAGTTGAATGATATGTCTTTATTGTAAGGGGGATGCACAATTATGTAAATATTCAGAAAATTGCAAAAACAGTGATTGGTACAAGTTAACTGCCTATATGCTGTTATTTCCTTAGTTTTCTTTACAATTCCTCCATATTGCTTGGTGGATAAATATGGCATACACCATAGTGAAAGAGGCTTAACCCCGCCGCAGCAGGGCTAAGCCTCTTTATAGAACAACCAGATTAACTATCTATCTCCGGAACTTACGGATTGCGATCCAGATGGCGTAAACCGCAAGCAGGCCGGCGGCGATGCTAGCAGCAGCGGCGACCGTGTTGTTCTCCTGCTGCTTAACTGCAATGGCGATGAATGCCCATACCAACACGAGTACGTAGAACGGATCGCCATAGATTCCTCCGATCACCAGTGCGAGAAGTGTCGCAAGAGCGAGAAGAATGACGGTCCATGCAGAAGCGGATAATCCAAATCCTTCCCAGCCTAATTTATAGAGAGCCACGGTAACGTTGACAATCGTAGCGATGCTAATCCACCCAAGATAGATGCTGAAAGGCAGCTGCACCAGAATTCGCTCCCCTGTCGTCGGGGCAGAGGTGGCGGATTGAACGCGTGAGTAGATGACGATTAATGTAATAAGAAGAGCGAGCATGACAAAAACACTGCTCGTCACATATTCATAATGCCAGACGATGATCCAGGCCATATTCAACACGCAGCTGAATAGGAACCAGGGTCCGATACTCTTAACCGTTGTTCGATCCATTGCTCTTCTTCTAGCTTGATAAATAGCAAATCCGATCAACAGCACATAGATGAGCGTCCAAATGGAGAATGCGTATCCGGCTGGCGTAATGAGAACGGGGTATTTAGCGGATAACTCACCGGTTGTTTTTCCGTTAATCGACAGTAGATTGGCTAAGGCGTTAATGACGATGACGGCAAGTATTCCGAAGATGTTCCACAGGCGATATACGTTTCGGGTATACATGTAGATTCCCTCCTTCTTGGCATTCAATCGTTGAGATAGGTAACGGACCTCTATGATGGTATATATTCACCATTACGTTTGTTGATTAAACGAACTTGTACGAAGGAAAAAGGATTGACAGCTGAAAGAAGGCACGATATATTATAACCATCGGTTAGTAACCAATGGTTATTGAAAATGAAACGGAGGAAATCAGATGAAGATCGAACAAATATCGAAGCATGTATGGAGCCTACGAACGTGGATGCTTATCCCTGTCACCGTGTGGGTTGTCAAAGAGGAGGATGGTGTCGTCCTGATCGATGCTGGCATTCCCGGCATGGCCAAAGGAATCTTATCATTCATTGACAGGCTGAATGCAGGACCGCTTAAAGCCATTTTGCTGACACATGGGCATTCCGATCATGTAGGCGCAGTGGAACGTATTTTGAAGGAGAGGTCTGTTCCGATCTATGTGCATCATATTGAGATGCCTTATATGGAGGGAGATGCTGCCTATCCACGCCGTAAGAAAGCCGCACAATCCGTGAGGAAAGGAGTTGCGAAGGCGCTTCAAGAAATGCAGGAGGGACAACTCGCGGGAGTGGGCAGCTTGAAGCCGCATTTTACCCCGGGGCATTCGCCCGGACATGTAGTGTATTACCACGAGCAAGATGGTGTGCTGCTGGCGGGAGACTTGTTTACCTCGAAGAGAGGAAAGCTTCGCAAGCCCATGGCGATGTTCACGGCGGATATGGATGAAGCGATGCGGAGCAGCAGGATCGTAAGCGAGCTGCGGCCCAAGCGGCTTGAGGTCTGCCATGGCGGGCCGGTGCTTGCTCCTGCGGAGCAAATGAAGGTTTATTTGCAGCAATGAGCGTTTTGGATGAATGGCCGGCGGAGCGGGGACTCGTATCAAGATTTGGCTGCAGGAAAGATGGGCCTTCATAATAAGAGCAGGCGGACGAAGGGGTCTGCCTGCTCTTGAGCTAAGACTTATTACGCTATTGGAGTGCCATTCGGGACAGATTCGTCCGGGCGAAGCAGTACGACGTCGCCTTCAACAGGAACGCCTCCCAGCACGAGAACCTCGGACTTGAAACCGGCAACCCGGCGCGGGGGGAAATTAACGACGGCCGCTACTTGACGGCCAATCAGCAAATCAGGCGAATAGCGTTGTGTAATCTGGGCACTGGACGGCTTGATGCCAAGCTCCCCAAAATCGATCTGCAGCTTAATAGCCGGAGTACGAGCTTCTGGGAATGGCTCAGCGCCGATAATCGTCCCGATTCGAATATCCAGCTTGAATAAATCTTCAATTTCGGCCATTAGTAAGAAACCTCCTGAGCATGATTCATAGAACGGCGAAGACGCTCTGCGCGTCTCACGTTTTCTTTGGTATAAGCAGGAGTCCTTGGATGGGATAATGCTTCCTCCGTTGTCATCCAGCTTAAGTTTGCGATTTCTTCCGGACTTGCTAGATACGGTTTTCCTTCCCCGGCTTCGCACAGAAATAAGATGTTTATAACCGGTTCTCCGGAATCCATAGCAGATAAAGTGCTATGTACATAATGAAAGGGGCCGCTAACCTCCAGCCCCACCTCTTCCATAACCTCGCGTCTTGCCGTTCTTTCTAATATATCAGCGTCATGATGCGCCAGCTTGACCTTCCCGCCAACAAAGGCAAGTGCTCCGTTAGCATGCGTGTCTGGATCATTACGCTCGATAATTAACCATTTACGCTCCCGGTATAGAGCCACCTCGACATTCACGATAAACACAGCATCGCCTCCTCTTGGCAAGAATCAAACGTTCTCGTTCGTATAGGATACCCGCGAGTCCAGTGTGAGCTTGAGACTATGCCGAGCTTCATCCCATTCAACCGCTGGCTGATGGCGGTCGTATAACCACCACTTCCGCGGCGCAGTGGAGCCGGGCAGCTCCTCAAAGTAAAAGAGATTGAGATCGTTTGCGAGGCGCTTCACCTCTGCGCCGATAGGCAGCGGGACATTCTGAACCGTCACGGTCCAATGCTCACCGGTTGGTTCGAGTGTGAACGGACAACCAGTGACGGAAGTATCCAGCAAAAGTCTCCCGATGACTTGTTTAATCAGCAGTCTTTTATTCACCTGTTCGGGCATAATGGACCTCCTTAAAGTTTTGTGGAGCAAGACTTCTGGATAATCTTCGTAACAAAACTCGCTTCGGAAGCATAGGCTTAAAGTTTTGTGGAGCAAGACTTCTGGATAATCTTCGTAACAAAACTCGCTTCGGAAGCATAGGCTTAAAGTTTTGTGGAGCAAGACTTCTGGATAATCTTCGTAACAAAACTCGCTTCGGAAGCATAGGCTTAAAGTTTTGTGGAGCAAGACTTCTGGATAATCTTCGTAACAAAACTCGCTTCGGAAGCATAGGCTTAAAGTTTTGTGGAGCAAGACTTCTGGATAATCTTCGTAACAAAACTTCGCTTCGGAAGCATAGCTAAAGTTTTGTGGAGCAAGACTTCTCTGGATAATCTTCGTAACAAAACTCGCTTCGGAAGCATAGGCTTAAAGTTTTGTGGAGCTATGGCAAATCAATCAGCATGAACATTGCGCCTGATTCGGACTCCATCGTTAGCTCTGGCTGCTCGGTAATTCGAGCGGAATCCTGTTCTTCAAGCTGTATAGAGCCCTCCAGCAACAGTCCGCCTTCGATCACGAAGAGATAGATTCTACGGCCTTCCGGCTGCTGGAATCGCAAGGATTGTCCGGGGTCCAGCTGCGATAAATACATCGTCAAATCTTGGTGGATATGCGCGACATGTATGCTGGATTGGTGCGAAACGATAGGCAGCAGCGCGTTCTTCATAGCGGCTGGGTCATAAGAAGTTGTTTCGTAGGAAGGAGGAAGCTTGCTCTCTCCCGGCGTGAACCATATTTGCAGCAGGCGGCATTCCTCGTCCGATGGATTAACCTCCGAGTGGATGATTCCCGTACCTGCCGACATTCGCTGTACGCCTCCGAAGCCTGTAACGGCCGTATGGCCTGTATTGTCTTCATGCTTCAGTTGTCCCTTGAGTACGACGGATACGATCTCCATCTCGCGATGCGGATGAGCGCCAAAGCCATGGCCCCCTTGTATAATATCATCGTTAAAAACGCGTAATGCACCGAATTCGGTGTTGGTTTCATCGTAATAATCGCCGAATGAAAAGCTGAACCGGCTGCGCAGCCATCCTCTGTCCCCCGCAAAACGGGATGAATCCGGATAAATCTTTATCATGAGCTATCGCTCCCTTCATTTACTTATTACGATATCATGACTAGCTGTTGGGTTGCAAAATTGGGACAATGAGTATGGAGGCTAGTCTGACGATTGGTTTTTAAACAATAGCTTCGCTGCAGCAGTATAGGATGTTCGGAACGTGTCATAATTTCCCGGGCAATAGGAAAGAAGCCCTGCAATGCACAAAGGCGCATCCCGTTGAATTGCGGGGTGCGCCTTTGTTCTTTCGGGAAAGAGTTCAACCTTTCGGTAGTACGTATCAACAGCGGACGCAGCCGTTATTGACCGACGATGACATGCTCCTTGGGATAGCGGATCCGCACCGGCTGATCGTCCTTCTTCAGGAGAAGGAGGTTGACGAGTCCGATCCGGCCGATAATCATCGTGATAATGAGTACGATCTTGCTTGCGGTACCTAGCGTTTCGGTTATACCTGCGGAGAGGCCGGTCGTTCCGAATGCGGAGCAAACCTCGAACAATAACCGTTCGAATGGAATGTCTTCAAAGGCCGTAAGAAGAAGGACGGATGTAAAGATGAGGCCAATGGCCGCGAAGAAAACGATGAAGGCACGTTTAATGTCATCCTCCTCCAGCTCCCTGCCGAATACTTTAACCTCCTTATAGCCCCTCATATAGGCGAATACCGCCGCCACTAACACGAAGAAAGTGGTGGTGCGGATACCGCCGCCGACGCTGCTTGGCGATGCCCCGATAAACATCAGTCCGGACAGCATCATCATCGTCGATGTCGAGAGGAGCGAAATGTCCATCGTCGACAACCCGCCGCTGCGGGATGAAACGGAATGGAACAGAGCGTAGAAGAAGGATTCATGCCAGGATTTATCCTGCAGAAACCGTCCCTGCTCGAATACATAGAACAAGAGCGCCCCGACAACGATCAATACAGCGAAGGTGAGCGTCGTTATTTTCGTAAAGAGCGAGAAATGCTGCCGCTGCTTCCGGTTCACCAGCCGGCGCTTCAGCTCAAGCAGAACCGGGAATCCGATTGCACCGCTAATAATGAGAAACATCACGATCACCTGATAGATGTAATCATTGGCATAGCTGATCATGGAATCGCTCTGCAGGAAGAAGCCTGCATTGGTGAACGCGCTGACAGATGTGAAGAAGCTGTTGAAATAGGCGGTGTACCAGTGATCGTGATAACCGGCTAACCATGTATAGGTACCAAGCAGAACGGTTCCAATCAATTCAATAATGAGAGCGATCATCAGAATGCTTCGCATTAATTGAACGAGACCGGAAAGTCCCGGACGATTGTGATCTGTCGCAATGACCATACGCTGCTCTAGTCCGATCCGCTGGCCGAATAGCAGCCAGAATAGTGTGCTGAGCGTCATGATGCCGATACCGCCGATTTGAAATAAGACGGTAAGCAGAACGATACCCCCGTTGTTGAACACCTCATGAACGGTAACGACACTAAGACCTGTCACGCTCACCGAGCTGGCTGCCGTAAACAAAGAATCGATGAAGCTCAAGCTGACCCCTGGCTTATGAAAGATCGGGAGGCGAAGCAGAACCGCAGCAAGGAAGGTTGTTAGAATATAGAGCATAACGACAAGTTGTACAGAACTTAACCTCCGTTTGCGGGAAGGTAAACGCAAGAAGATCGCCTCCAGAAGGCCTTTTAGATGTATGATACCAGATTGAGCGGTCTTTAGACAAAATATGACCAAATGAAATAACAAACGGGACGCCTGTCAGCAGACGCCCCGTCCTGTGATTATTTCCTTATGAACTTGTTGAACGGTTAATACGCAGTTAGAACGCCCAGTTGCCTTTACGGAATATAGGTTCGACCGTACCGTCTGGACGTATGCCGTCGATATCCATATCCGCCGAGCCAATCATGAAGTCGACATGCGTAATGCTGCTGTTAACCCCATGCTTCTCCAGCTCTTCCGGGCTCATCGATTTGCCGCCTTCTACATTGAAGGCATATCCGCTGCCGATGGCAAGGTGATTCGAGGCATTCTCGTCGAACAATGTATTGTAGAACAGCACGCCCGATTGAGAGATCGGGGATTCGTGCGGCACCAGGGCGATCTCGCCTAAATAGTGGGATCCTTCATCGCTATCGACGAGCTGCTGGAGGATAGCTTGCCCTTCCTCGGCTTCCGTCTTCACGATGCGGCCGTTCTCGAAGGTGACTTTAAACCGATCAATGATATTCCCGCCGTAGCTAAGCGGCTTGGTGCTGGACACATAGCCTTTCACACCTTCCTTAAGCGGAACCGTGAATACTTCTTCAGTCGGCATGTTAGCCATGAATGGAATGCCGTCCACATTGGTGCTGCTCGCGCCTACCCATAGATGCTTATCGTGAAGCTCTATCGTCAGATCCGTTCCTGGAGCCCGGTAGTGCAGCTTCCGGTAGTGCCGCTCATTGAGAATATCGACTTTGCTATGTAGGTTCGCATTGTGGTCCTTCCATGCTTGAACCGGATCGGGAGCTTGGAGACGAACGGAATCGAAGATGGCCGACCACAGCTTGCTGACAGATTCATCTGCCGTAGCATCCGGGAATACTTTCGCCGCCCATGCTTTCGAAGCTGCTGCGACAACGGTCCAGCTCACTTTATCCGATTGAATCGCCCGGCGGAACTCGCGGAGTCCAAGGCCGGATGCTTTCTGATAGCTGCCGATCCGCTTGGAATCAATCCCCTTGAGCAGGTCGGGACTGGACGAAACGATGGAGATGAATGCCGCGCCGCGCTTGACAAAATCGTTTCGTTTGGCGGTTTCCCACTCGGGGAATACATTAAACACTTCATCCTCGGCCTTCTCGTATTTCAAACGTGACAATGCTTCGTCGACCCAATCCACATGCACGTTCTTCGCGCCGGCTTCGTAGGCTTTGCCTGCGACAAGTCGCGCAAGGGAAGCCATCTCAATGGAAGCGGTTATAAACACTTCTTGATGCTGCTGTACGTTAACACCGACTTTAACGATCAATTCTGCATAACGCTCTAGTTGTTGTTCCAATGCTGCCATGGTATCAAACTCCCTTCAAGAATGTCGCTTACTTTGTCTAGTATACCTCACTTGGCCGAAGGATTCATAATTCACCCCGCACGATTTTATTGTGGGGATTCAGTGCGAAAAGGTGTGAGGAAGGACTTGGGAATGTCTGTCTCAAAGCGCATCGCGTCCCCTGTCGTGGGGTGGGTAAAGGACAAGACGCGCGCATGCAGCCCCAAGCGGCCGATGGGCTTCGAGGTAGAGCCGTATTTCTTGTCGCCTGCGATGGGATGCCCGATATCCTGCATGTGTACGCGTATTTGATTTTTCCGACCGGTTTCGAGCTGGACTTCTAATAAGGAAAAGCTTCGATTGGTCTGTATCACTTTATAATGCGTTACGGCATGCAGACCATCGTTAGGATAAGGGCTGGAGTACATCTTCAGCGTCTTGCTCTCTTTCAGCCAAGAGGATATGGTGCCTTCAGGCTTCTTGATCGATCCCTCGACAAGGGCAACGTACAGACGCTCATTAACGAGCTCCTTCCAGCCGTTCTGCAGCGTTTGCTGCACCTGCTCGCTCTTGGCGAACATCATGACTCCCGAAGTGTCCCGATCCAAGCGGTGCACGACAAATATACGGTTCTTGGCGTTTTCTCTGCGAACATGGTCGGTGAGCTGGCGATAGGCGGTTAATTCGGGCTCCTGGGATGAAGCGATCGATAACAAACCGGCATCCTTCGATATGACGATAATGTCTTCGTCTTCATGCAAGATCGTAAGACCGATCATAGGTGGAGCGGCATCAGTCTTATCCATGCGGATGGTGACTGTCTGTCCCGGCTGCAAGGGATAGTTGTAGGTCGTTACGGCAGCATGTCCATTGACCGATACTTGTCCGCGGGCAAGCAATGCCTTGACGGAGTTGCGGCCCATATGCGAGAGATTCAGCAGTAGGAACGACAGCAGCTCGGCCGGTTCTTGAACGGTGAATTGTTTGTCCGGAATCGTTCTGCGATCACGATCGACACGGGTCCGGTCGTTTCTCTGACTTGTTCCATTACCTGTACCGCGGCTTGAGGGCGTCTTGGCGCGGCTAGGGGCATGCCCGGGCTTTGCCGCGGGGGGAGGAACGGTACCTTTACGCCTCGTTCCACGGCTGCCATTATCCCTGCTTTGTTTCTTGTCTCTTTGTCGATCCGTCATTACGCTATAACACCGTCCTCTGCAAGTTAACCTCAATATAGCACGAACAGCCTTGCAATGCCATGAAGGGATTGGTTGCGCCCGTGACTATGAATCTACCGCTATTCCTATGAGAAGAGGCCTGTTTTCATCATTTTCATAGACAAAAAGCTAGGGGGGGTGATACGATAGCCACATGGAATTTTAGGAGATAATTGGAGGAAATCAGAAGTGAAATTAAAGATGAAGCAACACATGCTGCTGTCCGTGCTCGCTGCCGGACTTGTACTAGCGCCGCTGTCGGGACTTTCACCCAGTCATGCTGCCGCAGCGCCTGTAAGTACCGCAGCCTCGCAATCCTCCACCATCTCCGTATTTTTAGATGGAACGAAATTAATTTTATCCCCGTCACCGATCGTTACGAATGGGACAACACTGGTACCGATGCGGGCGATCTTCACCGCATTGAATGCGGATGTAGCTTGGGAGCCGGAGACCAAAACAATCATTGCAAGCAAAGGCAATACGAAGATATCCCTGCAGATCGGCACCAAGCAGGCGATTAAGAACGGAAAGGCCGTGAAGCTGGACGTGCCTGCCCAGCAACGGAATGGCGCTACATTCGTACCGCTGCGCTTCGTGGCAGAGGCATTAGGCGCCGATGTTGCCATGGATTCGAAGACGAAGGTGATTCGAATCACCTCCGCCGAGAGGCTCTATGCAGCACGAGAGGAAGCCTGGCGGAAGGCACAGGAAGCTTTGGAGGCTGCGAAGCCGAAGCTGACAACGAGCAAGATCGTACAGTTGAATGATGAGAAGGTAGTTATGATTAATACGAAACGTGCGCAGGGAAGCGGTGTTGTCATCGGGGGCAACCAGATTCTGACCAATTATCATGTCATAGCCGATGCATCCGAAGCAACGGTGATCACCATAGACGGCGATTCGCTAGAGGTGGAAGGCATCGTTGCTTACGACGAAGATTACGACCTTGCCGTTATTCAGACCAAGCAGGAAATCGGATATGACCCGGTTCTGCTTGGAACCGGCTACGATCTGCAGAAGGGCGATCATGTCGTGGCGATCGGCAGCCCGCTCGGTGTGCAGAATACCGTGTCCGAAGGAATTGTAAGCAATATTTATTATGATGCGATCCAAATCAGTGTGCCAATCGACCACGGCAGCTCAGGCGGTGCGCTGTTTAACGATTACGGCGAGCTGGTGGGTATCACCTCTTCCGGCATAGATAAATCTTCCGCCGATCTGAATTTTGCCATTCCGATGTCGAATGTCTTTTCACTGCTTGATAGCATAGAGTATCCTGTCGGGGAGGTGGCATTCCTGCCGAGCCGTCTCCCGGATACGCTGGTTGGATCCTCTACAGATGAAATCCGTAAGCTGATGGAGGACGAATTCGGAACGCTGCCGACCTCAGAAGGGGAGACGAAGCTGGAGCGCTGGAACGTATCGCGCGATGCGAAGAGCGGATTGCTTATTACAGCCATTATTGATCCTTCCTTCTATATGCTATACGGTCATTCCACGGTCGATGAGCTGCGTTACTGGGCAGTCGATGCGGGGGCAGAGCTTCGTCGCATGCTTCCTGAGGACCAGATTCAATTAGTTGTATATTATGAGCAGGTATTCAACTTCGAGCCTCGTGGTTTCAAAGAGGGTGAAGTGACGAACCTGGGGAACGGAACGTGGCGTGTGCGTTATCCGGTGATCGACATGCAGGAGAAGGATAAGATGCATGTGCAGGTACGTTCTTAATCTTGACATCCTTATCGATAGCGTATAAGAGTGAAGGGCTGACCTTGACAGAGCGATTTCGCGCTGCAGAAGGGGAGCCCTTCTTTTTTGACCGTATTTTCGGTACAATGGAAACAACTTTGGTTCATAAATGAGGGACACTACAAAAATGAAAGTTGTACTGGCGACCTTGAACGCCAAATACATTCACACCTCGCTCGCGCTGCGCTGCCTGAAAGCGTACTGCGGAGACGAGTTCGACATGGATATTGCGGAATATACGATTAAAGATCCGGTGATGAACATCGTCTCGGATCTGTATGCGCGCAATCCGGACGTGGTCGGCTTCTCGTGTTACATCTGGAACATTGAGGAGACGATTACGGTTATCGATATGCTGCGAAAAATCATGCCGACCGTACGAATCGTGCTCGGCGGGCCTGAAGTGAGCTACGATATGAACTTTTGGATGGAGCGGCTTCCTGAGGTCGATTTTATCGTCGTAGGCGAAGGAGAAGAAACCTTCCACCATCTGCTCACTGAGATTCGGGACACGCAGAAGTTCCATATGGTATTCGGTGTGACCTACCGGAAACGGCACGCGGACGGCAGAGAAGAGGTTATCGTTAATCCGCCTAGGCCGAAGCTCGACCTGGCCAAGCTTCCTTCGCCGCACCGGTTCGCCGAGGATGTGCCCAGCCTTGCAAACCGGGTCGTCTATTTCGAGACGAGCCGGGGCTGCCCATTCAGCTGCCAGTTCTGCTTATCCAGCATTGAGAGCGGCGTTCGCTACTATGATATCGAGCGGACGAAGGCAGACATTGTGTATCTGATCGATTCCGGGGCGAAATTAATCAAGTTTGTTGACCGGACGTTCAACATCAAACGGGATTATGCGCTCGAGATGTTCCGGTTTCTGATCGAGAACCATCGCGGATGCGTGTTCCAGTTCGAAATTACGGGCGACATTATGCCCCCGGATGTGATGGATTACTTAGCTGAGCATGCGCCACCGGGCATCTTCCGATTCGAGATCGGCGTGCAATCGACGAATGATCTGACGAATGAAGCGGTTCAGCGCAGGCAGAACTTCGAGAAGCTGTCGCGGACCGTCCTGAAAGCCAAGCAAAGCGGTAAGATCGATCAGCATCTTGATTTGATCGCAGGCTTGCCGCATGAGGATTACGACACGTTCAGCAAAACCTTTAACGAAGTGTTCGCTCTCCGTCCGGAGGAGATGCAGCTGGGCTTTCTGAAGATGCTGCGCGGCACGGGAATGCGGCGAGAGGCAGAGAAACACGGTTATGTTTATATGGACCGGGCGCCTTATGAAATTCTGGGCAACAATTTGCTTCCGTTTGGTGATATTGTAAGGATTAAACGCGTCGAGGATGTGCTGGAGAAGTATTGGAATGCGCATCGGATGGATCATGTGCTGCTCTATCTCGTGGAGCGGGCGTTTCCTTCGCCGTTCGATTTCTTCCAGCGCTTCGGCGATTTCTGGGAGAGCAAGGGCTGGCAGAAGATCGGTCATCAGCTGGAGGATCTGTTCTCCAGACTCTGGTCATTCCTGGAGAAAACGATTGAAGATGCCCGGATTTCCGGCACCGCGCTTACTTGGCGGCCAGATGTCGTACTCGGCCTGATGAAGCTCGATTACTTCTTGAACCATAAATACAAGCCGCGCAAGGTTTGGTGGGATTTCGTCATGGATAAAGCAGTCTTGAACGGTTGGATGCAGCGTCTTGCGGATCGTCCTGGTGAGGTTTCCGGCGACTTTGCAGAACTGGCTCTTGGCGAGAAGGAGATGCACAAGCATTCGGTCATCGAACGGCTTCCATTTGATCTGGAGACCTATCTCAAGACAGGTGAAATTCAAGCTTCCGAAACATTGTTAATCGTTGTATATGGCAACGGCGGCCGTCAGGACGGTGCGCCTCCGAAGGCGTTCACGCTGCTTCTGGACAAGGCGGTATCGTTGTAATCGGCTATTCGAACGAAAGATTTGCACAAGCCGTTGCGCAGGCAGAATGTTCTTCCGATCGCTGTTGTTCCCGGATTTCATTGAATTGTATTTATAGGTTGATATCCGGGAACAAAGGCGACCGCTAACGCTTCTCCAGAATCATTCTTCCTGCTCCACTCATTGTCCCTTTCTTTCGTTCAATCTATATAGATATACGAATATAAAGGAGTGATACAAATGGTATACGCGGCAAGCAAGGAGCGCTATGCTTCAATGAAGTATAATCGCTGCGGAAAATCAGGACTGAAGCTTCCAGCGATTTCGCTCGGCCTATGGCATAATTTCGGAGGTGTGGATACGCATGAGAACGGCCGTGCCATTCTCCATCGGGCATTCGACCTCGGCATAACGCACTTTGATTTGGCGAACAACTATGGACCTCCGGCAGGCTCGGCGGAAGAAATGTTCGGCCGTGTGCTTGCAGCTGACTTCAAGCCGTACCGGGATGAGATGATTATCTCGACCAAGGCGGGCTATTACATGTGGCCTGGCCCGTACGGGGAGTGGGGCTCACGCAAAAGCCTGATCTCTTCAGCGGACCAAAGCTTGAAACGGATGGGACTGGATTACGTTGATATTTTCTATCATCACCGTCCGGATCCGGATACGCCGCTCGAAGAAACGATGGGCGCGCTGGACGCAATTGTCCGCTCGGGGAAAGCCTTATATGCAGGGATTTCCAATTACAGCGCGGAGCAAGCTGCGCAAGCTATTACGATCGCCAAGGATCTTGGTACTCCGATACTGATCCATCAGCCATCATACAGCATGCTTAATCGCTGGATCGAGAACGGCCTTCAGGATGTGCTGGATGAAGGCGGCGTCGGCAGCATCGTATTCAGCCCATTGGCGCAGGGTCTGCTGTCTGATAAGTATTTGAATGGAATTCCGAGTGATTCCAGAGCAGCGAAGCCTACCGGATTCCTGCAGGAGAGCTCTGTCACACCGGAAGTGGTGGACAAGCTTCGCAAGCTGAACGCCATTGCGGAAGATCGGGGCCAATCCTTGGCTCAGCTGGCGCTGGCATGGGTTCTACGCGGGGGACGCGTTACCTCGGCACTAATTGGCGCTAGCCGTGTCAGCCAAGTGGAGGATAGCGTGGCCGCACTGGATAACCTCGATTTCTCAGAAGATGAATTATCGCGGATTGAAGCCATTTTAAAATCTTAATCGAATATTATTAGAAGCTTCTCAAGTGACTTTCGTCGCTGGGGAAGCTTTTTTTTGCTGTTTCACTCTCATCGGCTATAGCTTGTAATGAGAAGGGTTACAGAAATTTCTAGTTTTCTATTCAAGTACGAACGTTTGTTTGTTATAATGGGATTACATGGATAATAGTGGCAGGCTATTCTTTCTAGAGCTTGATGAGATGCACCTATATTCGTGATGAATCGTGATGTGTTCCCTATCATTCTCAAGTTACGAGAGGAGATCCTATGTTTAGTCCGATTAAGAACAAAGTCGGCGGTGTATTTATTCCCGTCAAAGATATCGAGAGGGCACGCGATTGGTATTGCAAGCTGCTCGGCATACCCGCTGATTGCGAGATCATGGCCGGCCACCTCTGTCCGCTCCCGATGCAGGGTACAGGTCTTATCTTGGATACGATGCCGATGTGGGGAGGGGAAGAGCCTGGAGGCGCTCCTCCGATTACGACGCCAATCTGTATGCTGCTCACGTCAGATCTCGATGCCTCATATGTATTTGCACAGGAGAGCGGCATGGAGCTTGTTTCTGCTATCGAGCATAATCATTGGTTTGTCGTGAAGGATCCCGACGGGAACCTCATTATGATTTGTCGCGAGTAACAATGTCGTAATCAAAGCGATTCACCCAGACGGCTTGGTGTATGGTGGGATAGATTCACTGATCGATGGGCAGCGGTAACCTATGCATGGCAACGAAACAGGCAGCCCGGTAGAGGTACCGGGCTGCCTGTTGTTGATCAGATGGAGCTTATTTGAATATTGAATGTGAACCTTAAGGGGTGACGCTTCGCAGAACGGTCATGCTGCCGTCCAGCTCATAGCTGCCCAGACTTGCCGGAAGCAGGAAGCATTCCCCGGCCTTGACATTCAGCTTGCCGCCATCCCAGCTCAGCGAACCCGTTCCGCCTGCGACAACGAGAATAACGAAGCTCTCGCTCGTTGTCGTCAGCTGCCAAGGTGCGCTTACGATGCCTTTCTCGACGACAAAGTAAGGAGATTCCGCAATTTGCAGCCATTCATTGGAGCCGATCGCGTCGGTTTTCATGCGCGCTGCGCCGGAGCCATCATAAGCGATAACGTTGAGCGAATCCTCGATATGGAGCTCGCGGAGCTTGCCGTCCAAGCCAGGACGGTTATAATCGTACAGGCGGTACGTGGTGTCCGAATTCTGCTGGATTTCGGCGACAACGACACCTGCACGGAGTGCATGCACAGTGCCGGCAGGTATGTAGAAAGCATCCCCGGCTTCAACAGGAACCTCCTGCAGACAATCCATGACACGGCCTTCCTCGATAGCCGAAGCAAGCGCGGCGCGGTCAACATTTTCTTGTAGGCCATATAGGATGGTTGCTCCCGGCGCTGCTTCGAGAATATACCACATTTCGGTCTTTCCGAGCTCTCCCTCCGGAAGTCCCGCGTACGTATCGGTTGGATGAACCTGAACCGAGAGATCGTCATTGCAGTCCAGCAGCTTAATCAGCAGCGGAAAGCGGCCGTTCCGTTCTGAGAAGCCCTTCGTACCGAAAAACTCGCGGCCGTATTTCTCGCGGATTTCATCCAGCCCGAGGCCGGCAAGCTCGCCGTTCATCACTTTCGTCGTCCCATTGGGGTGGTCGCCGATCATCCAGCCCTCGCCGATAACGCCGTCCGGCAGCTCAAGGCCAAATTGCTCCAACGCCCGGCCTCCCCAAATCCGTTCTTTCATCTCAGGCTTAAATTGCAGTGGATATGCTTGTGTCACAGTGGTTCTCTCCAATCGGATGTAGATTCTCTATGATTGTTCTTGCTGCCGCACAGCTCAATAGCTGCGGCTTTGAATGCCGATCTTATCAACGTCCCTAACTTGGATGAATGAAGTCCGGGTCACGGGTTCTATACGTTCCTCTTACTTAGCAGCGGGCTGGAACATCTCTAGAAACTCGCCATCAGGACCGTAGAAGAAGAAATAACGAGCGCCGTTCGGCAGTGTCGTGATTTCCGTTTCCTTGAGCTCCACATTCGGCAGCCCCTTGATTCTCGCGAATTCTTCTTCCACGTCGTCAACGGTGAAGGCCAAATGATGGACGATGCCTTCAGCCGCGAGCTCTTCGTCAAAGCCTTCGATGAGTTCAATCTCCGATTCTTGACCGTCCGTACCTGTCATAAAAGCGAGACGGATTACGCCGTTTGTGTGCGTCATCGTGTACAGATGCGTCAAGCCGACGACCTCAGTGTAGAAGGCAATGGACTTCTCGATATTTTTTACCATAATACCGACATGCTCGAGTTTGCGGACTGCCATAAACAATTCCTCCTTTGGGGTATCGAGACCAATATATATCTAACCGTAACATCGTGCAAGAGCACGCCAATAACGGTCTAGATAACCTAGTATCTATGTCGCTATCTATGAGTCTGCAGCGCTAATCATGATCGTTTATCTCTTCTCGATAGCAATGAGGTAGGGTGCAGCTGGCTTCTGTGCCATCCGATAGATTAGGACTTGTCCCACTGACTGCGGAAGCGCCGCCGCCCATGCTTCGACTGCTGAAGCCTCCGTGTCGCCCCCTTCATGTCCGGGATATAGAACGATGGTTAGAATGCCGCCGGACCGCAGCAGCACAATAGCCGCCTTAAGTGCTTCGAGCGAGGAATCAACAAGTGTAATCACATGAGGATCTGCGCCGGGTAAATAACCGAGGTTGAACATAATTGCAGCAATATGACCATGCTCAGAAGAAGCCAAATGCTCCTTCATAGCAGCGTGGCTGCCTTGCACAAGGCGCAAACGAGGCAGCTTATCTGCCGCTTCTAACGACTCCAGCCGTTCGCGCGTCCGGGCAATGGCCTGTTCCTGGATATCGAATGCGTAGACGGCCCCCCGAGGGCCCACCCGCTCGGCCAGAAATTGCGTATCTACACCATTCCCGCAGGTAGCGTCAATGACGGTATCCCCGGAATGGACACGTTCAGCGGCCAATTTGTGAGCCATGCTAAGCACGGATAGGAAGCCCATATTACTTCGCCTCCCACAGCCGTCCCTGCCAGGTATTCCGGCTGAGGAGCTCCTGGTCGATCGCATTCAGCACTTCCCATTTCTTGAGGCTCCACATGGGCCCGATCAGCAGGTCGCGCGGCGCGTCCCCGGTCAATCGATGGACGATCATGCCCGGAGGAAGGAGCTCCAGCGTATCTACGACTAGCTTTACATATTCGTCACGTTCAAGGAAGTTGAGCAGCCCGGCCTCATACTGCTTGACCATAGGCGTTTTGCGCATTAGATGAAGCAAATGAATCTTGATGCCTTGAACGTCCATGCCGGCAACCGCTTTGCCCGTTTCGAGCATCATCTCATGCGTTTCTTGCGGCAGGCCGTGGATAATATGCGCACAGACGCGAATGCCGCGGGCCCGGAGCCTGGCGACGGCATCATAATAGCATTCGGTATCATGCGCGCGGTTAATCAGCTCGGATGTCGATTTATGAATCGATTGGAGGCCCATTTCTATCCATAGGTAGGTGCGCTCGTTCAACTCGGCCAAGTAATCGACCACATCATCAGGCAAGCAGTCCGGGCGCGTAGCGATCGACAAGCCTACAACACCGGGCTGAGCTAGAATCGCTTCATAGTATTCACGCAGCTTTTCGACTGGCGCATACGTGTTGGTATAGGCCTGAAAGTAGCCGATATACTGCGCATCCGGCCATTTTTGATGCTGCATATCGCGAATCGTATTGAACTGTGTGATCAGGTCGTCTCGGCGTTTGCCGGCAAAGTCACCCGACCCCCGGGCACTGCAAAAGGTGCAGCCCCCAATAGCGGTCGACCCGTCCCGATTCGGACAAGTAAAGCCGGCATCGAGCATGACTTTAAACACTTTTCCGTTAAATTGCTCCCGCATTTCGTAATTCCATGTATGAAACCGCTTGTCATTCCACAGCAGTGGCGCGGCCAAGTCGGTTTGTGCCCAAGCTTGCATATTCATGCTCCTATACGTATAAATTTGTAGTCTGTACCGTTCCGGCGCCGAATCAGCCGCATGAAAGTGCGGTTTCCGCAGCTGTAACGCTAAATAGGCGTCACAGCTCGCTTTTTCCAGCTTCGATCCCGCAGATAGCGGAGCATCTAAGTTAAGCATCGACCTCTACACCTGGGGTGCTTCGGGTACGTGCGATTTGTACAGACAACCGGTTAAGGCGAGGTTGAGTCATTTCAACTGAGGTTAAATATAATTGTAGCGAAAAATACGTTGGAAAGCTACGCAGCATCTGCAAATGCTCCAATCGCGTTAGTTCGCTTCCGTTGGACAGGCGTGTTGAAAAACCGGTTATATTCCAACTTTATTTACGGAAAAGGGCTTGCTATACCTTACATGAGGTGTTATATTAAAAGTGCGGAAAATCAATGGTTGCAGCTATTTTATCGATCCTCTTATCCTTTTGTTATAGCAGGTCGGTTTTCTGGAAAGGCTTTTTATAAAACCGTCGAGGTGATGAGAATGAGCACGCAAGTAAAAATCCCGCAGGGCGATTCTAAGGTTACGGTAGAACTTACCATTAAGGAAGTCATGGCGCTGGCCGGCATTCGTTTTCACGGAAATCACAACATTGAGATATCCGCACGCAAGAAGCTAAACGAAGCGCTCGAAGAATCGTATGAATTTGAGAATGAGCAGGGTGTCCCCCGCCAAATGCTCAACTAATAAACGGATCGATCCCTTCAAGCCGACTGGCCGACGCGCCTTCGGCTTTTTATTTTGTTTCGTATGGGCTTTACAATGGCCGAAATGTTCGGCACAATAGTGTCTAGTTTGAATTGGAGGAATTAATCGACTATGCGTCTTAGAGGAAGAAAAGGAATTCTGGAAAGCATTCAAAGTCAGCCCGAGCTCATCGTGCTGGACGCGGCTCCGCATAAGGGACGCTGGCATGAATTTTTTGGGAATAAACAGCCTATTTACATTGAGCTTGGGATGGGTAAGGGACGGTTCATCAGCGATATGAGCGTACGCAATCCGCATATTAACTTTATCGGCATTGACATGTACGATGAGCTGATCCGCCGTGCGAGTGAGAAGGCGCATGCGGCCTGGGGAGCGCAGGGAGTTGCCGAGCCGCCCAATTTGGCGCTGCTGCGTGCCAATATTGAAAGCATCGAGGATATTTTTGCACCGGGCGAGATTGAGCGGATTCATCTGAATTTCAGCGATCCGTGGCCGAAAAGCAAGCATGCGCGGCGTCGTCTGACGCATCCGAGATTTTTGGCGAAATATAGCGAAATTCTTAATGAACAGGGCGAGATCCATTTTAAGACGGACTCGCAGTCGCTATTCGAATTCTCGCTCAACAGCTTCTCCGAGATGGAGCTGCAGATGCGCAATATTTCACTCCATCTGCATAAGGACGGCTTGCGCGACGATTTGGTGCTGACTGAATACGAATCCAAGTTCGTGGAGCGGGGCAACAATATTTACCGGCTTGAAGCCGTTATCGGAAGCGAGGCACTCTCCCGCTATCGGACTGCGAAGAAGGCCGCTCAGGCAAACGGCCAAGAAAGCGATACGATTGTGGCGACGAGTGAGCCGAGCATCGCCCCGACGATAACGTCCGAGGGGTAATGAAGTCCTAGAAACATGCGTGACCATGCGACTGAAAGTCCCAAAATGACGGCAATCGGCAGCAGCAGAGGCAGCCATGCCGTGTCGATTAGCAGCCAGGGCGTCAGCCAAGCGAAGATCGCAGTCGTATGTCCGGAAGGAAATGACGAATCACGAAGCGGCTTACGACATGTGTTGACATTGGGCAGAGCTTGATACGGACGAAGACGTCGAAACAGCCGCTTGACCGCGGCGACGGGAATGTGGCTGATCACGACGGCGGCAAGGCCTTGGAGGCCTGCCGTCCCCCATGGTTCGGGCGCAAGCAGTGCGCACAGAAGGGCGGTCATAAGCGTGAAAGTAGCGCCGCCCATGTGCGTCACCGTCCCCAACCAGCGACCTAGCCATATGTTAACGCGTGTGTGTGCCGGACGGCGGTTCGCCCACTGCAGCATGGCGTGCTCGAATGTCCGCAGCCAAGTAACCATGCGTTCCATACCTATCCCCTCCGCAACTATTTTCTCCTGCTGATTATTACCCATTATAACGCAACACTGTTTCCGCCATGTAAACGGTTTGCCAACAACGGATTAATGTTAGATTCTTCCTGGACTCCTTAACTCCTTAGGACGAGCCCCTGTATAACAACCAAAATGAAACGATTTTTGGGTCATTGCGTATTATACGTATTTTGACTGCTATTTGCCGTTTTACAAACCGCATTGGATGGTTAAGATGTTATTGAGATACAATCGGATTCACCCTTTAAACAAATGGGTAAGGATCCCCAGGGGCGGCTATTTATGCCCGAGATCCGCGGCATCGAGCAGCCGCTGTTTTAGTGTGCCACCGACTCGCAAGTGGGTTCCTGCGGCAAACAAAGGATTTTGAAACCTTTTTTACCTCTGAATCGTTAAGGGAATGTGTCATGTTTTTTTCGTAAACGGAAGAAAATAAGACCAGGATGATTGAAAAACAAGGCTTCGGGCAGGTGGAAGCGCTTTGCAAGCGTTTTTCATCGCACTTCCGGCTGTAAAGGCGCAATTTACGGTTTTGACAAAATGGCTCAATGTGTGGAAAATCAGTATGGTCGCGGCTAAAAAAAAAAGAAGCCGCCGATGATGCAGCTTGATTAAAGGAATTAAACAAACAGAGAGAGTATCAAAAATGGGGTCTCAAGGGGGCAGTATTTGTATATGATTAACGTTGTTTTAATCGCGCTTCAAGTGTTTCTGGCTTTTGTCGGCGTGTACCAGTTTGGTCTTGCCCTGTTTGGAATCGTAAGAAAGCGCAAGGAGCTTAAGCACAAACCGCAAAAATCGTTTGCCGTCCTCGTCGCAGCCCATAACGAAGAGGCTGTCGTCGGCGCGCTCATCGAGAATCTGAAAAATTTTGACTACCCGAAGGAACTTTACGATATTTTTGTGATTTGCGATAACTGTACGGATGGAACAGCGGACATTGCCCGGGAACATGGCGTCATAGCCTGTGAACGGAACAACCCGCATCTTCGCGGCAAAGGCCATGCGATCGAGTGGATGCTCAAGGAGCTGTGGGCAAGGCCCCGCCAATATGACGCCGTCGTCATGTTCGATGCGGATAACCTGGTCAAAACAGATTTCCTGCAGCATATGAACAACGATCTATGTGATGGACACCAAGTAATCCAGGCATACCTGGATACGAAGAACCCGGACGACTCATGGGTAACGGCATCCTATGGCATTACGTACTGGTACTGCAACCGGCTATGGCAGCTGTCCCGCCGCAACCTGAATATGGCCAACTTTCTGGGCGGTACAGGGATGTGCTTTGAGTCCAGCTTGCTCAAGGAAATGGGCTGGGGTGCAACAAGCCTCGTGGAGGATCTGGAATTCTCCATGCGCTGTATCAAACGCGGCATTCACCCGGTACTGAACTACGAGGCGAAGGTATACGACGAGAAGCCAATTTCGTTCAAAGCGTCTGCCCGTCAGCGCCTGCGCTGGATGCAGGGACATTTCACCGTGGCGCGTCATTATTTCTTCCCGCTCATCTGGGCGAGTATTAAAGAGCGCAGCTTCATTAAATTCGATGCTGCCATTTACTCGGCTTCTGTGTATACCACGTTCTTCGGCTTTATAGCGACCGCAATGATCTGGATCGATAACATCATTCCGGCGGAGAACGTATTTGTCTCGATTTATCAATACTTGCCAAGTTGGATCGCGGTCGTTGCCATTAGTTTGGCCGCTCTGATGTTCCCGCTCGTCATGATGCTCGAACGCGTGAAGTCTTGGAAAATGTACGCACACCTGATATCGATGATTTTCTTCCAGCTGTCCTGGCTGCCGATTACGTTCTACGCGTTCTTCACGCAGAACAACAAGCAGTGGAGCCATACCCAGCATACGCGCGTCATCCGGCTGGAAGAGGTACAGAGCAAGCAGGTATAAGCAAGGATGAATTCTTGGTAAGCCCGTTTGCGATGCATAAAGTCGGCCCCGGCTTCAGAACCTATGATGGAGCGCTGATCTAGCGATATCCATGCTTGAAGCAAAAGGGGTGGACCAAAGATGTCACGCAATGCCAACTATAACCGGAACCGCAACAAGGGCAGCGATAATAACGGCCAGAGCAATTCCAATGTGCATGGCGGTGAATTCCGGAAGGGACGCAAGAGCTTATTCAAAAATAATAATCCTCAAGGTGAGGATATTCCGAACGAATACATCCATACCGAAGAGTAGGAAGGAACAGGGCATGCAAGTCGTTGTGCCCTGTTTTTTTTTGCCCCGATGCTGCATGAATGGGTGTTGACATCATGCTTAGCACTATGCTATAGTAAGTCGGTACGATTGATGAATGCATCAGACGCACAAGCAGAAGCACCCGCTTCTCACCTGCCTGGCACTGCTGGCTGGTATGCGACCGAAGAATTGCCCTGGCAGCATCGCAAGCTTGCGATGATTGAAATGCCAACAATCTTGGTTAATGGAATGCGGGTCCCGATAGGGCTCGCATTTTTTATTTGAGCCTGCGCCTGCGGGCGCTATATATGAAAACACTTTTGGAGGTGGCACGTTATTAGCAGGGAACATCAAATCAACGACGAGATTCGGGCGAGAGAAGTACGCGTCGTAGGCGCGGAAGGCGAACAGATTGGGATCAAGCCTTTGCGAGAGGCGCTTCAGATGGCAATCGATTTGAGCCTTGACCTCGTGAACGTCGCGCCGACCGCGAAGCCGCCGGTATGTCGTATTATGGACTACGGTAAATTTCGTTACGAGCAGCAGAAGAAAGAGAAGGAAGCACGCAAGAACCAGAAGATTGTGGATCTGAAGGAAGTTTGGTTCCGTGCTAACATCGAAGAAAACGACTACCAAGTCAAGTATCGCAACGTCGTGAAGTTTCTTGGCGAAGGCGACAAAGTGAAAGCTTCCGTCCGCTTCCGCGGCCGTGAAATTACACATGCCGCCATCGGTCAGCGTATTCTTGACCGGCTAGCGAAAGAGGTTGCCGATCTGTGTGTTGTTGAGCGCTTTCCGAAGCTGGAAGGCCGCAGCATGATCATGATTCTGGCACCGAAAACTACTAACTAAAGAAATTCTTGAGGAGGATCACCATATGCCGAAGATGAAGACGCATAGCAGCTTGAAAGATCGTTTCAAAATTACGGGTACCGGCAAAGTGAAACGCTACAAAGCGTTCAGAAACCATTTGCTTTCCGGTAAATCCGCTCGTCAAAAACGCGTTCTTGCAACGCAGCCGCTGATGGCGCCAGGCGACGTTCGTCGCTTGAAGCAAGGCCTAGCTAACATCAAATAATCCGGTTACGGAAATCAATACGTTTATCCAACTTTCAGGAGGTTACTACTTATGGCAAGAGTTAAAGGCGGATTCGTCCGTGCACGTCGTCGTAAAAGAATTTTGAAACTGGCCAAAGGCTACTTCGGCTCTAAACACCGCTTATTTAAAACAGCAAAAGAGCAAGTGATGAAGTCCCTGATCTACGCATACCGTGACCGTCGTCAACGGAAACGTGACTTCCGCAAACTGTGGATCGTGCGTATCAATGCAGCGGCTCGCCAGAATGGCTTGTCCTACAGCAAGTTCATGTTCGGCTTGAAGCAAGCCGGCGTTGAAGTGAACCGCAAGATGCTTGCTGACCTCGCTGTCAACGACATCAGTGCGTTCAACTCGCTTGCAAGCATTGCAAAAGAGAAAGTAAACGCGTAACAACGCGATAACAAAGAGCGTCCGCCCTTCGCAGGGAGGCGCTCTTTTTGTTTTGGACGCATTAGAGACGGGAGGTATTGATTTGGATGAGAGGAGTCATGCCGCCTGCCCAATCTTCCCTCCGTATGGACAACGGTACAGGCCAATCCGGCACATTCCGAATAACGTATAGAATAACGGGATAAAGGAGGGAATACGCATGCAGCGCGTCTCCAAAGAGCAAGTTAAGAGGTTGGTTGGCAAGACGGTCTACGTAATGCGCAAGGACGGATCTATTGCATCGGGTAAACTGGTCCGTCTTCATCAGAATAAACTGTTTCTACAGCCGACAAGCCAAGATAAAGGAAAGAAAGTCAGAACGAAGGCGATATTGCCGCTCGTTTTATTCGATTTACTTGCCATTGGCACGCTTCCATATTTCGGTTTCGGCGGTGGTTTTGGTGGAGGGTTCGGTGGTGGCTGTTGCCCGCCTGTCGGCGGTTTCGATAATCAATGCTGCGGTGGGCCTGTCGGCTATGGCGGATATGGACCTGGTGGCTACGACGGACCCGGCGGCTATGGCGGACCTGTCGGTTACGGCGGACCTGTCGGCTATGGCGGTTACAACAACGGGTTTTATTAAGGAAGACTCCATCATCAGAATGCAGCTGTGAGGGCCTTTAGCATTTCATAGCATCGGACGTCCGGGTAGTAGCGGATTGTTTGGTACCCGAGCTTTTCGTACAGCCGCTTGGCTTTGTCGTTGCCGTCGTCCACGAATAGCCGGGCGAGCGTACACGATTTGGAACGGCCATACGCTTCGCCGTGCGCCATAAGCATCTTGCCCCATTGTTTGCCGCGATGCTGGGGATGGACGGCGAGCATGTCGTATTGAAGTACGTCACCGATAATATAAAGGTGGAGGAAACCAAGCGGCATGCTCGTCTTCGTACGGGAGATGACGAAGGTGACCCCTTGACGAAGCCGGTTAGGAAGCTCACGGATCGTCTTCGTATCGTTCGGATTGGCGGTGTACGAGAGCGGCATCAGCTCCGTTCGGATTAAACGGATGATCTCAGAGTCATCCGTGCGGGAACGGCGTTTTCGTATGAGTGCGATAGCATTCATCCCGCTTTCTGCATTGGATGTAGTATCGTATGTAGAAGGAATGAATGCCGTGCGCGAAAGGTTACATAACTTTTTACTGATGCTGGCATCCTAGTCCTTGACGAACGGATTATCTAAGCATATAATAAGTTTTAAGCTAATATATGCATCGGCTATGATGAGGACGAAGTGTTAAGGGCTCTTTTGATCAGAGAGCGGACGGATTTGCTGCAACCGTCGCCAGAATCCCTTTCCAACGAGCTCACCTCGGAGCTGTTTTCCTGAAAAGACCCATCGGTCGTATTAGGGAGAATCGCGGGGCACGCGTTAATGTGCCAAGGTATGAACGACTGCGTGCACGCCGTTCTTACCTATTGAGATTACATGCTGTGAGGCATGTAACAAAGTTGGGTGGTACCACGGAAGCTAAACCTTTCGTCCCTGGTTGCTTTTTAAGCATCAGGGATAGGAAGGTTTTTTTTGTTTTTGTTCTTAGAGAGGAGGACGACTGATGGTCGCGCAAAGTGCAACGTTAAGGTCTAAAGAAGAAATAATGGAAAGACTGTCGAAGCCCGAGGTCATTACTGGTTCAGAAATTCTGCTTCGCAGTTTAGTATTAGAGGGCGTGGACTGCGTCTTCGGTTATCCCGGCGGAGCGGTGTTGTTCATCTATGACGCTATGCACGGTTTCTCTGATTTTCACCATTTGCTGACCCGCCACGAGCAAGGCGCCATCCACGCTGCCGACGGTTATGCGCGGGCAAGTGGTAAAGTCGGCGTATGTATCGCAACATCGGGTCCAGGTGCGACGAATCTTGTGACAGGGATCGCAACCGCTTATATGGATTCGGTACCATTGGTTGTCATAACGGGTAACGTCGCAACGAACTTTATCGGGACGGACGCCTTCCAGGAAGCGGACATTACCGGCATAACCATGCCAATTACAAAGCATAGCTACTTGGTGCGTGATGTGGCGGATTTACCACGCATCATTCACGAAGCTTTCTATATTGCCAATACCGGCCGTAAAGGTCCAGTGCTTATCGATATTCCGAAGGATGTGTCGGCGAAGACGACGCTGTTCCAACCGGTTAATGAAGTGAACATCCGCGGTTATCACCCGACGGTTTCGCCGAATAAGCTGCAGGTCGACAAGATGCTGAAGGCGATCCAGGAAGCGGAACGTCCGGTCGTGCTTGCGGGCGGCGGTGTCGTCTACTCCGGCGGTCACGAAGAATTATACGAATTTATTACGAAGACGGGCATCCCTGTTACAACGACGCTGCTTGGACTCGGCGCATTCCCAAGCGGGAATGACCTATGGATGGGCATGCCGGGTATGCATGGCACCTACGCGTCGAACAAGGCGATTCAAGGAGCCGACCTGCTTATTAATATCGGCGCTCGCTTCGACGACCGGGTGACGATGAAGCTGGATGGCTTCGCACCGCACGCGAAGATCGTTCATATCGACATCGATCCGGCGGAGATCGGCAAGAACGTGCCAACGGATATCCCGATTGTAGGCGATATTAAGACCGTTCTTCAGCTTGTGAACCAGGATGTACAGTGGGCAGGCAAGGCAGATGCATGGCGTGCTCAGACGGCTGAATGGAAGCAGGATAAGCCGCTCAAGTACATCGATTCCGACGTAGAGCTGAAGCCGCAATGGGTCATTGAGATGATTCATGACGAGACGAAGGGCGAAGCGATCGTAACGACAGACGTCGGTCAGCATCAAATGTGGGCGGCGCAGTATTACCGGTTCAACCAGCCGCGCTCATGGATTACGTCGGGTGGTCTCGGCACGATGGGCTTCGGATTCCCGTCGGCGATCGGCGCACAGATGGCGCATCCAGAGCGGCTGGTGGTTTCCATCAATGGCGATGGCGGCATGCAGATGTGTGCGCAGGAGCTGGCGATTTGTGCGATTAACAACATTCCTGTCAAAGTGGCCATCATCAACAACCAAGTGCTCGGAATGGTTCGTCAGTGGCAGGAGATCATCTATGATAACCGCTACAGCCATATCGATTTGGCCGGCAGCCCTGACTTCGTCAAATTGGCTGAAGCCTATGGTGTCAAGGGGTTCCGCGCAACGAACAAAGAAGAAGCGCGCGCGGCGTGGATCGAAGCGATGAACCATCCGGGTCCGGCAGTTGTCGAATTCGTCGTTCGCAAGGGCGAGAATGTTTATCCGATGGTTACGCAAGGATCCACGATCGATGATATGCTAATGGGGGATTCGGAATGAAAAAGCACACGATTTCCGTTCTTGTGAACGATCAGCCCGGCGTCCTGCAGCGTGTTTCCGGCTTGTTCGGCCGCCGCGGCTTCAACATTGAAAGTATCACTGTCGGGACAAGCGAGGAAGCCGGCTTGTCCCGGATGGTGATCGTGACGAGCGGTGACGACAAGACACTGGAACAAGTCACCAAGCAATTGTACAAAATTATCGATGTCATTAAAGTCGTGGATTTGAGCTCGAATCCAATGGTTGGACGTGAGCTTGCACTGATCAAGGTGAATGCAGAGCCGGCATCGCGGCCCGAAATTCTCGGCGTTGTAGAGACGTTCCGTGCAGCTGTCGTCGATATCGGCACTCATTCCTTAATGGTACAAGTTGTCGGCGATTCGGAGAAGATCGATGCCATGACGGAGCTCCTGAAGCCCTATGGCATTCGCGAGCTGTCACGCACCGGCGTAACCGCAATGGTTCGCGGCAATGCACGATAAGAAAGAGTTGCCGGATGTCGGCAGCTGTGCAGTCATCCGGCAACAAAGTTGAAGAATAATTGAACAAGAGAACCGCCCGCTTTGAGCGGGGGTTCAAGTGGGGGAAGCTGAATGCATCTTGATGATCGCGTTTCCCTCCTTCAACACCCGCTCAAGAGGGTTCAAATTTAAAGGAGGCATTATTCCAAATGGCAGTTACATTGTACTATGAAAAAGATGCAGACCAAAGCGTTCTTCAAGGCAAAACAATTGCAGTTATCGGTTACGGCAGCCAAGGCCACGCACAAGCTCAAAATCTTCGCGACAGCGGCTTGAAAGTGGTTATCGGTCTTCGCCCAGGTAAATCTGCAGAAAAAGCTAAAAACGACGGCTTTGAAGTACTTTCCGTTGGCGAAGCAGTAAAAGTTGCTGACGTGGTACAAATTTTGATGCCGGATGAAACGCAAGCTAGCGTGTACAAAGCCGAAATCGAACCGAACCTCAAAAAAGGCGCGGCGCTGATGTTCTCCCACGGCTTCAACGTTCATTTTGGACAAATTATCCCTAATAAAGATACTGACGTATTGTTGGTTGCTCCTAAATCCCCGGGCCACATGGTTCGCCGCACATACGTGGAAGGCTTCGGCGTTCCAGGTCTGATCGCGATCGAGCAGGATGCAACAGGCAATGCCAAAGCGATCGGTCTTGCTTATGCGAAAGGTATCGGCTGCACGCGTGCAGGCGTTATCGAAACTTCGTTCCGCGAAGAAACCGAAACCGATCTGTTCGGCGAACAGGCTGTACTTTGCGGCGGCGCAACTGCGCTTGTCAAAGCAGGCTTCGAAACGTTGGTTGAAGCTGGCTACGCGCCAGAAATGGCTTACTTCGAGTGCTTGCACGAGCTGAAGCTGATCGTCGACCTGATGTATGAAGGCGGTCTTGCATCGATGCGCGACTCCATCTCCAATACAGCTGAGTATGGTGACTATGTTACTGGACCACGCATCGTAACGGACGAAACGAAGAAAGCGATGAAAGCGGTTCTGGAAGATATCCAATCCGGACGTTTCGCTCGCGACTTCATCCTGGAGAACCAATCCAACCGTGCTATGCTGACAGCTACTCGCCGCAATGAAGCGGAGCATCCGATCGAGGTAGTAGGCGGACAACTTCGTGAATTGATGCACTGGATCAAGAAATAATAACGGTCTGCCGCAAGCGGTAGAATAATAAGAATAGATATGTACGCAATCCCGATTATCGGAACGGCGCCCGTGTGAGCCATAGACGCTTATGCGGGGGTCGTTTCGCCCGTTCGGGATGATTCTGTTCATGGAGGTGCTGGCGATGCGCAAAATATACATTTTCGATACGACGCTCCGTGACGGCGAGCAATCCCCGGGGGTCAACCTGAATACGAAGGAAAAGGTCGAGATCGCCCTGCAGCTGGAGAAGCTCGGCGTAGACCGGATCGAGGCTGGTTTTCCGGCAGCGTCTCCTGGTGATCTCGCTGCGGTTAACGCCGTAGCACGTGCAGTAAAGAGAGCGACCATTATCGGTTTGTCACGCTCGCGCGAGCAGGATATCGATGCGGTGCGCGAAGCGCTTCAAGGCGCGGAAGATCCGTGTATCCACCTGTTTCTGGCAACCTCGCCGATCCATCGGAAGCATAAGCTGCGAATGGAGAAGGAGCAGGTGCTTGAAACGGCCGAGAAGGCGATCCGCTATGCCAAGCGTTATTTTGACAAGGTCGAGTTCTCTCCTGAGGATGCAGGCCGTACGGAGATCGACTTCCTGTGCGAAGTAACGGCAATGGCGATCCGTGCGGGTGCTACGGTCGTGAACATCCCTGATACGGTCGGCTATCTGACGCCATCGGAATTCGGCGGTATCTTCAAGACGCTGAAATCGGAAGTGCCGGGTATCGAGAAAATTCAGCTTAGCGCCCACTGTCATGACGACCTCGGCATGGCTACAGCCAATGCGCTGGCAGCCGTTCTGAACGGTGCCGATCAGATCGAGGGCACGATTAACGGTATCGGAGAACGTGCCGGTAACACGTCGCTCGAAGAAGTCGTGATGGCTCTTGAGACGCGTGCTGAGTTTTTCGGTGCGAAGACTTCGCTGAAGCTGACGGAAATCGCGAAGACGAGCCGTCTGGTAAGCAAGCTGACAGGCATGGTCGTACCAGGCAACAAGGCGATCGTCGGCGCGAATGCCTTCGCGCATGAATCGGGCATTCACCAGGATGGCATGCTGAAGGAGAAGACGACGTACGAGATCATTTCGCCGGAAACCATCGGGCTCAAGGAATCGAAGCTCGTGCTCGGTAAGCACTCCGGGCGTCATGCGTTCCGCGAGAAGCTGATCGATCTGGGCTATGAGCTGGACGAGGAAGCCGTCAATGCCGTATTCGCGAAGTTCAAAGATCTAGCCGATAAGAAGAAGAACGTGAGCGATGAGGATATCCGGGCGATGCTCGAAGAGAAGCTTGTCGAAACGCCGGAAGTGTATGCACTGGAAACCATCCATGTCACGTACGGCAACCGCTCTGTTCCAAGTGCAACGGTAACCATCCGTACACCGGAAGGCGGTTCGAAAGAACATTCCGCCGAAGGCAACGGCTCTGTCGATGCCATTTACAACGCAATCGATATGGCCACGGGCGAGACGGTCGAGCTGGAGGATTACTCCATTAAGTCTGTCTCACAAGGCAAGGATGCGCTCGGTGAGGTGCATGTTGTGTTAAAGCAGAATGACGTATCCGCACAAGGCCGCGGCCTGAGCACGGACATTCTGGAAGCCAGTGCCCGCGCTTACACCGATGCGCTGAATCGTCTGATCGAGAAGCGCAAATCACCGGGCCGACGCGACAAAATGAGCTTGATCTAAAGCATTCACGGCCTATCTGATAACAGGTGGCTATAATAGTCAGGGTTAGGCTTAGAACGGATGATTGTCCGCTCTCGGTCAGGCCGTCTTCTGCCGCATTCTCGAACCGGTTAACCGGACGAAAGCGGGGGGAGGCGGCTTTTTTTGCTGTTAGATGGGATGAACCGGTAATGGGCGTCTTCGAACTTGTTGTCCCGTAGGACTAGATCCCCATGCTATAATGGGGCAAACGAGCTGGACACGGGGGACGAGAATTCGCATGTTGTTTGTATGGATCGCGCTGTGGCTTGCAGCAGGGCTGCTGCTCGTCACGAATCGGAACAATCCTGTTGTACGCTGGCTCAGCCTGATGTCTCTCTGCGGAGGGTTCGGCGCGCTGGCCTCTGTCATGGAAGGCGTAATCGTATCTCTTGCAGATGGGGCGCGTATTACGGCTGCCCAGGAGCAATGGCTGCGTATCGCACAGCGCGGCTGCTCATGGATGAGCTATTACGGCTTGCCATACAGCTTCCTATGCTTCGCTGCTTCATATAATAAAGAAGCGCTGCCGGTCACCGCTGCTAGACTGCTTCCTTATGCGGCGCTTGTTCTGCCGCTAGGGATGCTTGCGCTTCCGATCCCGGAGGAGCTTCCGGTTCATCACAATTTGCTTGCCGTATGGGCGATTCCTTATACGCTTGCCGGCGGCATGCTTCTTCTCCGCAAACGGGGGATGAATCCGGCTGAGCGGAGAGCGCATCTGGTTGTGATTGCGGCGGTGCTGCCTGCTGTTCTAATTGCGTTAACGATGAATAATGTGATGCCGCTGTTTGGCATTTATCGGATGTGGCGGTACAATGTATGGCCAATTGCATTCGCCTTCGGAGTGTTCATTATCGCGCTATTCAACTTCGGTTTCTTGGGTGTACAGCTGCTCATCGAGCGCCGCCAAATGAATTACTCGCTTCGCGCCATTACGAGCGGCACTTCGATGCTGAATCATGCGATTAAGAATGATATTGGCAAGATCAAGCTGTTCAGCCACAAAATCGAACAGGCAGCGGACACAGCGGAGCTGGCAGAGCTGCGCGAGGACATTCGCGTCATAGCGGCAGCGACAAGCCATATAGAAGCGATGATCCGAAGTGTTCACGACCGGACCCAAGAGCTGCAGCTCGAGCCGAAGCGACTACGCCTTGCGGACATTGTACGGGAACAGCTCGGGGCTATCGCGGTGCTGGGCGGCGACCGGATCCGGGTGTATGCGGAGTACGACGAGTCTGCCGTCACGGTGGCCGATCATGCACAGACGGCGGAAGCCTTGAGCAATGTGTTGAATAATGCGGTAGAGGCCATGCCGGGCGGCGGACAGATCCATATTAAAGTGCGAAGCGGCAAGCGCGGAAGCACGATAGAAATTAGGGATGACGGCTGCGGAATCGATAAGAGCCATCTGCGTAAGGTGATGGAGCCCTTCTTCACGACCAAGAGCGGAAGAACGATGAATTTCGGTCTTGGGCTGGCTTACTGCTACCAGCTGATGAGCCGGCAAGGCGGGGAGCTGCGAATCGAGAGCGAGCTGGGCAAGGGCACGGCGGTTACGTTTTATTTTCCGGCGGTAAAGGGCAAGAATCAGGAGCCAGAGTAGGAGGATGCCGATGAACAGCACATCGATACGTGTCATGATTGTGGAGGATGACCCCGATTGGCGGAGGGGCTTGAAGGCTTATCTGAACAAGGAGTCGGATATAACGGTTGCGGCGGAAGCGGAGACGCCGGAGGAAGCGCTCCGGATGGCTGCGGAAACAAGGCCGGATGTTATTCTGCTCGATATTATGATGGCTGACAGCCCGGAAGGGCTTCGGCTGGCAGCAGAGCTGCCCGCCGCTTCCGGTGCGCGCGTTGTCATGCTGACCTCGATGGGGGACCGGGCTTTCGTCGTGGAAGCTTTCCGAGCGGGGGCCGTCAACTATATCGTGAAATCGGACTTTGCTGCGATACCGTCGGCAGTCCGGGAGGCGGCCGAGGACCGATCTGCGATCGATGCAGCCGCGGCGCAGCATATGCTGCAGGAGTTCCGCCGTCTCAAGATAGTGGAGCAGGAGTATGAGGTGGATAAGTTCAAACGGATGGTGACGCCTGCGGAGGTTCAGCTTCTATCGATGATCAACGAGGGCTACAGCCAATCTCAAATTGCCGAAAAATCATTCCTGTCCCTGCGTACCGTGAAGAACCATGTCAACAATATACTGCGGAAGCTGGGCGGCAAGAGCAGCAAGGAAGCGGCCAAGCAGGCGAAGGATATGGGCTTATTCTAGGAACGCGGGTTCGGGGTACTATGGAAAGATGGTACTATTGCAAAAGCGGGGGCTGAGTACAATAAGTATTAAGGATCTGATCCTAATACTTGTTCCCAAGCGGGAGGCCCAAAGCATGTTGAATGTATGGAAAAGGCATTGGACGACATTCGTCGGATCGCTGTTTATGCTCGCGTCACTATTAACCTTGTTTAAGTACACATCGGATCAGGGACTGTTAACCGATCCGATCAAGATCGGCATCGGCCTGCTGGCAGGCGCGGCATTCGCTGCGGTTGGACTTACACTATTCGGCTTCCGTCGCGGCGGAAATCCAATCGGAACCCGGCGTATGGCCGGAGAGATCGGCACCGGCCTCGGTGCGGCCATCTGGTACTCGACCTGCTCCTATGCCGGCGTTTATACGGCGCTGTGGGATTCGCTCGTCGTGATGCTCGTAATGATCGCTATTACCGCTGCCCTATCTTTCATTGCGTACTCCTTTCATTCACGGATGCTGATGGCGGTGGGATTGGGCGGGGCCATGCTCGCCCCGCTCGTCATGCGGCCGGATACGGATCAAATATTCACGCTGTTCCTCTATCTATTCGTCGTCAATACAGCTTTCTTCTTGATTAGTTTAATCAAATCATGGGTAGAGCTGCGGACGGCCGCTTTTATACTGACTTGGATCCTGTACGGGGTCTATTATCTGCAAATGGATCCGGAACTTGGCGGCTGGTGGAGCATGCCGGTCCGATATGCCGTGGCGGCGTTCCTGTTCTACGCCATCGCGTTTTATGCAGCTGCTTGGAGAGAAAAGTGCAGCTTTGCCGGTCTGAATGTCTACTTCAGCTTTGCGAATACGGTGCTCTTCGGCTTATGGATGTCCGTTCTGCTCGATGGCCGCGCCCAAGTGACGATCGTACTTACGGTCATTGGACTGCTCTATCTTGCCCTTGCCGGGTTTGTGCACCGCAGCGAAGGGGAGAAAAGCCTTTCGTTTACCATACATGCGGCGTTTGGAGGGCTCGCACTGCTGATCGGTCTGGCCGGTCTTGGGAGCGGCTCGGAAATACGCCCGATGATCGGTGTCTATGTATGGGCAGGTGTAGCAGGAGGGCTGCTGGCTCTTGGCAGCAAGCTGCGCTCAGATGTGCTTAAGGGAGCTGCAACGCTGGTCTGGCTGTGCACCGGCATCTATTGGTTCGTGACGTCGTGGGATGTGCCGAGGCTGAATTGGTTCGGCACATTCGTACCTTTCCTGAACGGAGGAGCTCTCGCATGGATCGCGCTTGCGGCTTTCGGTTTCTACTGTGCGCGTGCCATTCATTATGGGGTGGCAGATAAGCAGACGAATGCGATATTTGCTAACGTATATGCGTTATTTGCCCATTGGGTGGTCGGAGGGCTGCTCACGGTCCAAATTAAAAGCCTCTATGAAGAGCAGAATATCGCTGGCAGTCTGAACCTGACGCTATCTGCGGTGTGGGGCGTGTATGCGCTGCTGCTCTTCGTGTGGGGTGCTTACAGCAGGCAGCGGCTGTTCCGCTGGTTTGGTTCGATCGTGCTTGTGCTGGTATCGCTGAAGGCAGTGTTCATCGATATGTCAAATACCGATACGATTTACAAAATGATCGTATTCGTCGTGCTCGGCGCCATTTCGTTCCTCATTTCGTGGGTCAACAATCGCTGGCAGGGCCAGGAAGCTGAGCAGCAGCCGACAGCAGAAGCCGGCGCGGGACTGCTGCCGGAAGAGGCCATCAATAGGATCAGGTCGGCGATACAAGCGGGGTCAACCAAAGATAAACCCGACTTATAAAGCTAACCTATAAAAATCATAGCTTTCATATCTTTGTCTTACGGACGTAAATGTGGTACAACTGAGGATAGACTGAGAATAATAATCAAAGGCCTGCTAATCGGAGGCGAACGTCCACCTTTCGTAAGCGGGCCTGGAATGAAACAGAAGGAGTGTCAACCACTATGGCAGACGTAAAAAAAATCGCAGTCATCGCGGGCGATGGTATCGGCCCCGAAGTTGTAGGCGAAGCGCTTAAAGTGCTGAAAAAGACGGAGGAGCTGTTCGGATACCAGTTCGAAACCGAGCACGGCTTGTTCGGCGGTATTGCGATCGATGAGAAAGGCACGCCGCTTCCGCAAGAAACGCTCGACATTTGTAAGAATGCCGACGCTGTTCTGCTCGGAGCTGTTGGCGGTCCAAAATGGGACAACAACTCCAAGGAGCTTCGTCCGGAGACAGGCTTGCTGGGAATCCGCAAAGCGCTCGGACTGTTCTCGAACATCCGTCCAGCGAACGTATTCGATTGCTTGAAGGAAGCTTCGACACTGAAGCCGGAAGTGCTTGAAGGCACGGATTTGATCGTCGTGCGCGAGCTGACAGGCGGCATTTATTTCGGCGAGAAATTCCGCCGCGAAGGAGCAAACGGCGAAGAGGCAGTTGACACTTGCGTATATAATGTGACGGAAGTGGAGCGCATTGTTCGTCAAGCGTTCGAAATCGCACAAACCCGCCGCAAGAAGCTTGCTTCTGTCGATAAAGCGAACGTGCTTGAAACGTCGCGCCTATGGCGCGAAGTGGTTAACCGGATCGCTCCGGAATATGCGGATGTAGAGCTGGAGCATGTGCTTGTCGATAACTGCGCGATGCAGCTGCTTCGCCGTCCTTCAAGCTTCGACGTGATCGTAACGGAAAATATGTTTGGCGATATTCTGAGTGACGAAGCAGCTATGCTGACGGGCTCAATCGGCATGCTCTCCTCGGCATCGCTTGGAGAAGGAAGCTTCGGCTTGTATGAGCCGGTGCACGGTTCAGCACCTGACATTGCCGGACAAGGCATTTCCAACCCGATTGCAACGATTCTGTCCGTTGCACTGATGTTCCGCTTGACGTTCGGCTACCATGAAGCAGCGAAGGTAATTGAAGATGCTGTGGAGAATGTTCTGAATGCCGGACACCGTACGGGCGATATCGCGGTTGACAAAAGCAAGGCAATCGGCACTGTGGAAATGGGCGATTTGATCATCGCGGCAATGAAAAAGTAATTTATAATAATTATTATAATGTAATAATTTCAATGTTGACTTTGTTACAATGTAATGTTACGATTTTAAATGAAGTCACCTTGTGACACTGATCTAAATTAGGAACGCGAAAGCGTCAAGGAGGTATTCTCGAATGGCAGAACGTTTGGTAGGTCGTCCGGCTCCAGATTTCAACATGGAAACGGCAACAGGGAATGGACAAGATTTTGGTACTGCTTCTCTTTCGGATTACAAAGGCAAATGGCTCGTACTTTTCTTCTATCCTCTTGATTTCACTTTCGTTTGCCCAACTGAAATTACGGCGCTTAGCGAAGCAGCCGGCGAATTCAGCAAGCTTGATACCGAAATTCTTGGTGTGAGCGTAGACAGCAAACATAGCCATCGCGCTTGGATCAATACACCGGTTAATGATAACGGCCTTGGCAAATTGAACTTCCCGCTTGCCGCAGACATCACGAAGAGCGTTGCTCGTGACTACGGCGTCCTGATCGAAGAAGAAGGCATCGCGCTTCGCGGCCTTTACATTATCGATCCAGAAGGCGAAGTGAAATACCAAGTCGTTAACCATAACGATGTAGGCCGCAGCGTAGAAGAAACGCTTCGCGTTCTTCAAGCTCTGCAATCCGGTGGTCTTTGCCCAATTAACTGGAAACCAGGCGACAAGCATCTGCAAGCCAAATAATAATGAACGATTTTTAATGTTCCCTACAAAAACCCGGAATCGCCTAGCGATGCCGGGTTTTTTTTGCTGTTGTCGAAACTTGCAAAGCAGGAATTTCGTCTCACCATCTCGAATACGTTTTTTAGAAGAGGTTCGAACCGGGTTTCCACGGTAAATTGGAGAATGAGAATGTGGTAAGGGGGGAGACGGACATGAGTTTTTGTTGCGGAGCCAGCATGATCGGCACGAACGGAACACTGAAGCATTTCCGGACGCACATCCATAACGTCCCAATATTGTTTTGTCCAGTGTGCCATCGGGTTGAAATTCACCACGGTATCGAGAATGAATACGAAATTTTAGCTGAGTATGCCCATGGGGATGGGGCTTCTGAAGTTGATTTCCTTGAATATGTCGAGCAGGACGGCAATGAGCTATTCGAGAACTGCGTTAATAATGAGAACGAGGATCCGATGGACGTCGTCTCCAATCAAATCGATATGGCGCTTGATTTGCTGAGCTTTGCGAAGCAGATTAGCGATGAGGCTTGGGAGGCTGAACTGAAACACCGTTTGGGCATTCTCGGTAAGCGCCGCGCTAAGCTGCGGCAGCGGCGCACCTCAGAAGGATATTGTTAACCATTCTGCCTCCTGTAGAAGGAGGCTTTTTATTTGTATAAATTAATCCGAAGACCCCCACAACTGCAGCGAACAACACGAAAACTATAATGTGAGGTGGAGCGGTTGCTACTCGTACTGTTTAAGCGGTTTTTCGGTAAGCAAAGATCGGCTGGGACCAGTGAGGAATCACCGGAAGACACCGTCGCGCGAATACGCGAAGGACTTGCATCACGCGATGATTTTATTGCCGCCTATCAGCCGTATATCGTCAAGGTCACGAGTCGATTCTGCAAGAGATATATCGATCCTACTCGCGATGACGAATTCAGCATTGCGCTCAGCGCGTTTAATGAAGCGATCGAGCAATACGCAAGCCATGCAGGAAAATCGTTTCTCGGCTTTGCCGAAACGGTCATTCGGCGTAGGCTTATTGACTATGTCCGAAAAGAACAACGCCATTCCAATACAATTTCATACAGTTCCTTTGAAACCGTCGACGAAGAAGAGCAGGCTGTTAATCCGATTGAAACGCAAGAGGCTTTGCAGCGCTACAGCATGCAGCAGGATGCTGATGCAAGGCGGATGGAGATTGCCGAATATGATAGCTGCCTGATGCAATACGGCATCACGTTTGCCGAGCTGCCGGACCTGTCGCCAAAGCATGCGGATTCGAGGCTGCTGCTGGCTTCCATCAGCTTATCGTTAGCGGCGACGCCAGCCTTGTTCCATTCGTTCGAAGCAACGCAAAAAATTCCGATCAAGGAGCTCTGCGTGCTGGCAGGCGTATCGAGAAAGACCATCGAACGGAACCGTAAATACATAATTGCACTTGCCTTATTACATCAAGGGGAATACCCCTACCTGCAGGCTTATTTGCAGCCTTTGCAGCAGGTGAACGATAGCGAGAACGAAGTGAAAGGGGTGAGAGCATGAACCGCGGGATCATTATGGGAATTGACAAACGCCATAGCATCGTCTTGACGCCGGATGGCGAATTCCGGCGTGTACCGTCCAGAACCGGTGTTTCGGTCGGAGACGAAATTCAAATCGATCAAACCTCCCGTATCCGCAAGCCAAAAATGCTGTACAGTATGGGTATCGGTGCAGCGGCGATGGTTCTGCTTCTCTTCGTTCCGTTGTTTATGAGCCTGAAGACGACGGAGTCTCCGGTGGTCGCCTATTTGACAATGGACATTAATCCAAGCATCGAGATTGGGGTCGATGACCAAGAGAAAGTGATCGAGCTGCGTGCGATGAACGGCTCTGCCAGACAGCTGACCAAGGGCATGGAATACGAGGGTTTGCCGGTGGAGCATGTCGCTGAAACGATCATGGATCGTGTGGAGGCCGCGCATTATTTTGACAGTGGAGAAGGCGATGTACTTATTGCAAGCGTGCTTGTCAAAGAGACGGGCAAAGCTGACTTTGAATCTCAGCTTACCGCTCATGTTGATGCAGCTGTGAAGAAATCGCTGGCTAAGAACGATGCAGAGAGCAAGCGCTCCGTTCAGGTCAATACCGTATCAGCTCCAAAGGAAGTCCGGGACGAAGCGAATGAGATCGGGCTCTCCTCGGGGAAAATGGCGTTCTATCTGGTAGCCAAAAGCCAAGGTCATGAAGTCGATATTATGAAGCTGAAGCGTACATCCATACACAAAACGGCTAAGGCATGGGGTGGCGTTGGGGCGGTATTGGACGATAAGAAGCAGACCGATGCTCTGAAAGCGGAGCAAAGACAACAGGAGCAGAAAAAGAAGCTCGAGGAGCTCTTGAAGAAAGAAAGGCAGCAGCGGGTGAAGAATAGTGAGGACCTAACCGCCAAGCTTAACGATAAAGCAAGTTCGGTGTCGACAGGGGGCAAAGCCGTTACCGTTACCGACTCGAACAAGGCTAAGGACAAGGATAAGGAAAAGGAAAAGAAGGAGCAAGAGAAGGAGAAGAACAAAGACAAGATTACGCACAAGGATAAAGAAAAGGATTGGAAAGTGGATAAGGACAAGAACAAGTCGGATCGGGATAAAACCGATATCGACGATGACCAGCGAAGAGAATCCGGCTGGAATAAGAAGAATATCGACGATGATGACGATGACGACCGGTCTGTCATTCAAGCGAGGAATTCCCAGTCGGAGAAGCAGAGTCAAGAAAAGAATACGAAAAACGATTCGGATGACTCGGATCGTTCAGGCGGGCAGGAAGCTGGCAAACAAACCAGCAGTGGCCGCCACCCTGCCGTTTTTCCGTCACCCGGTGAGACCGGCAAGACCAGTGATAAAGAGGACGATACCCGTAAGCAGGAAAACAAGCGCGAGCAAGAGAAGCTGAAGCAGCAAGAAAAAGAGAAACAGAAAGAACAGCAGGATCAGAAAGAAAAAGAGAAAGAAAAAGAGAAAGAGAAAGAGAAAACTCAAAAGAATGACAAAGACCGTGGGCGCGACGATGATCGCCACTAAAGGTCCATTTATTCGCCGAACAACATGAGAAAGCCGCGTGAACTCAGGTATTTTGAATCTGTGTTTGCGCGGCTTTTTAACCGCTGTGCGGGCAGGCGTGATTCGACAGGATCTCCTGTTGACAATTATTAGAAGCTATTACTATTATTACGGTAAGCCTATCCGAAAAGAGCGATATTTGTCGTGAAACAAACGGTTATTGTTCTATTGGAAACGGCTGGTGAACCGGCTATGACTCGCTTCGCCTATTGTGCCGCAAGGGAGGAATAGAACATGCAAGCGATTCGAAAACGCTATTTTCCGGCGCTTGCCGAATACATACGAAGCGGAAGTGAAGCTTCTCTCAACGAAGCAACGGAGATAGGCAAGTTGCTTCACGGCGTTCATCCGGAAGATATTATTGCGATTCATGAAGAGTCGATGCAGACACTCGTTGCGAATGTAGAGTCGGAAGAGGCATTAAAGCTGTACAGCCGCTCCTTCATCTTTCTGATTGAGCTGATGGTAGCCTTCCGGTTCCGAGTACAGCCAGAGCAAACACAAGAGCAGCGATTCAGCGAAATGCGCGACATGCTGCTCAATTCACACCGCTCGTTCCGCATGGTCAAGAATAAATATGAGAATGTGCTTCAGCACATGGATAGTGGAATTGCGATTTTCGACAGTGATGGCATCCTATCCTTCATTAATCTGCAGATGGCCAAGATGCTTGATATTCCGAGAAAAACGCTTATCGGATGCAACCTGCGGGAATTATTTACGCATCCTCAGCTGCGTACGGGAACGAAGCGCATCTTGCTTCGCCTGTATAAGGAAATGTTTTTGCGGCGAAGCCGCTATATGGAGTTTCAAGACGCGAACGGCAAACATCTGCTTGTGACGGTTACCTATGGGGACCAGCTGGATGGCGATTATTTATTCAGCGTCAAAGACGTCTCGGAATATAAACAAATCGAACAAACCGCATACCAGAATGATAAGCTGGCCATGCTCGGCAAAATCGCCGCGGCTATTGCTCATGAAATCCGCAACCCGTTAACATCGATCCGCGGCTTTATCCAGCTGCTCAGGCCTCACCTGCTGCAGCTTGGCAAAGAGGAATACGCCCGGATTATATTGGCGGAGATTGACCGGGCAAACGATATCATATACGAATTTCTCAACTCCTCGAAGCCTTCTGCGCCGATGATGCAAAAAGTTTACATTACCTCTCTGCTGAAGGAAGTCGTTCTGCTGTGTGACAGTGAAGCGCTGATGAAGGGCTGTCAGATTCAGATGGAAATCTATGATGAACAGCTGGCGGTCTCCATTGATGTGAAGCAGATCAAGCAAGTTATTCTGAACATTATCCGCAATGCGCTAGATGCGATCGAGGAGCTGGGCGGCGAGCGCAGCGGCTGTATCGTTATCTTTGCGAAGCGGGAGGGCTCCTATGTAGAAATTGCGATACGCGATAACGGTAAAGGGATGGATCATACGACGAAAATTCGGCTGTTTGATCCGTTCTATACGACAAAAGCCGAGGGAACGGGCCTGGGTTTATCCGTCAGCTATCGAATCATCCGCAATCACGGCGGCACGATAAGAGTGACTAGTGATATGGGAGAGGGAACAGAATTCAAGATCTATTTGCCATTAGTAGAGTAAAGCATTAGAATCGGGTTATAACCGATAACGCCGGCAATCGGCTCTCTGCAAGGGTGATGATAATGGAAGGATGAAACGGGGAGTATGCTTCCGTCCGACGTCACTTATCATCGCGAGGGAGGCGGTTTTACGCGGTCGGGGATAACCCTTTTTGTGATTGTATCCGAATGGATACGTTTCGCATGTACACATTTGGATAGAGTCTAGGGGAAGAAGCTGTCTACGCTGCCAAGGATGGCGCGGACCGTTTCTTCTTGTGAGCGGATACATATGAGAGGAGAGATGAATGATGAGCGAGGTTCAGTTTACATACGGGGTGAATAACAGTGAGGCAGCGGCAGACTTTGATGTCATCGTCAAGCTGATCAGCCGCGAGGAGCTGCAGGAGGAGGAAGCGGAGTGGGTGCATCCGCAGTTGGATGAGGCACTTCGCGTACATGTAGAGAGAGGGCTGTTCAAAGCGGAACCAAAGGAAGTGCTTGCGCTCCCTTCGCTCGGTTTGCTTCCGGTCAGCCATGTCATCTATGTAGGTATTGCCCGATCGGAGCTTACGGCGGATAGCTTAAGGGATGCCGCAACAGCAGCGGCCAAGGCCGCCGGGCGTCTCAAGGCCGCCAGTGTTCAACAATTGCTTCCAGAAGCAGCGTGCGCGGGATCGTCGGCTTGTACGCCGGCACAAGCGGCGCAAGCCATGACGGAAGGTTACGCACTTGGCGTTTTTAAGCGGAAGACGGTGAAGACAGGCGATAGTCTGCGTCAATCCACCGTCACATCGGTCAACTTTACCCCTGCCGGAGCTGCCGGTCATTCACCGGATTCGCAGGAGCAATGGCAGGCAGGGATTCAGCGCGGAAAAGTATTCGCGGCGGCGGTCATATATGCGCGCGATTTGACTAACCTTCCGGCTAACCACCTGACCCCGGAGCTGCTGGCATCGGAGGCGGAAGTACTGGCCGGGCAATACGGCTTGGATATCGAAGTGCTGGACGAATGGTCGGCCGCGGAGCAAGGAATGGGCGGTCTGCTCGGCGTCGGGCAAGGCAGCGCAAACCCGCCAAGAATGATTGTTATTCATTATGAAGGCGCTTCGGACAGTGCAGAGGTATGGGGCTTGATCGGCAAAGGAATAACGTTCGATACGGGCGGTATTTCCTTGAAGAAGGCGGAAGGCATGGAAGGCATGATATGCGATATGGCCGGAGCGGCTTCCGTTCTTGGGGTGATGCGTATTATCGGGGAACTGAAGCCAAAGGTGAATGTTCTTGCCGTCATCCCATCCGCGGAGAATATGCCTTCAGACCGTTCTTATAAACCGGGCGACGTCTTGAAGATGATGAACGGCACGACGGTTGAAGTCGTTAACACCGATGCCGAGGGACGTCTCGTCTTGGCCGACGGTCTTACGACCGCGATCAAGCGCGGCGCGACTAAGCTGGTCGATCTTGCAACGCTCACCGGCGCAGTCGGCGTTGCCTTGGGCAATGTCGCGACAGGCGCGATTACCAATAACGAGGAGCTGCTGGAGCAGGTGATGACGGCTTCCAAGCAGTCGGGAGAGCGCATATGGCAGCTCCCTTCCTTCCCTGAGTACCGCAAGCAGCTGGAAAGCGATGCTGCGGATATGAAGAACAGCGGAGGCCGGATGGGCGGCACGATCACAGGCGGCTTGTTCATCGGCGCTTTCGCTGAAGACCGGCCGTGGGTGCATCTGGATATCGCGGCTACCGCATGGCTGGACCGGGAACGCTCATGGGAGCCGAAGGGCGGTACCGGCGTCATGGTTCGGACCCTTGGAGAGCTATTGAATAAAGAGGGATAAGACAAGATAAGGCAAGGCAAGGGATAAGACACCATGAAGGAGCAAGGTCGCCATGTCATTCTTCAGACATATATTATCTGTCTTCTATCGAAAGCATTTATCCGATCAACGACGAGGCCTTCTTACCTCGATCGTGGAAGGCATACCGGCCGTCATGATGGCCAACTTTCTGGGGAGTGCTCCAATCCTGACCGCGTATATCGTCTATCTGGGCGGAGGCTCTGCAGAGGTTGGTCTGGCCCTTGCTATTCCCGCACTAGCAAACATGGTGCAGCTCATTGCCGCTTATTATATTCAACGATTCAATAACCGCCGTCTGCTCCTTACGGTATTCAGTGTAATCCACCGGATCGTATGGGTCGCAACTGGACTTATCCCGTTTCTGGTTCCAGAGGGCTCGCGCGTTGCCGTCTTTATCGGCATGTTCCTCTTCTCCTTCATTATGGGTGCAACCGGAGGCATTTTCTTTACCTCCTTGATAGCGGATATGGTGCCCGCTCAGGTACGCGGCCGCTATTTCGGAATTCGCAATACGATTCATTGGGCGGTGGCCAGCATCTCACTTCTGGTCGGCGGTCAAATTCTGCAGCAATTCGAGCAGCAGACCGCCTTTATTATCCTATATGTGATCAGCGTCTTGTGCGTGGTGTGGAACGGGATCGAGCTGTGGCGTTATCCGAATCCTCCGTTTGAGCGATCGTCGGAGTCCAGCTCAGCCGGCTTGTTCATGAAGCCGCTCAAGGATCCTTCCTACATGAAGGCAACCCTATTCATTGCTCTATTTATATTGGTGCAAAATATTGCAGTTCCGCTATTTTCGTTCGTCATGCTGGAGATTCTTCGGATTAGCATTTGGTGGGTGACCTTCATTACAACCGTTCAAATGATTGTTATGATGTTCAGCTACTATTACTGGGGCGTTATGAATGCTAGATTCGCGACGCGTACGCTGCTGCTCTGGACGCTGCCCATTATTGGGGTCTCTTGTGTACTGTGGGCCGGGATTGAGGTCCTGCCTGTCATTCTCGTTCTCCTGATCGTACATGCCGCGCTCGGATTTGGGATGGGCGGCTATAATCTGCTCGTATTCAATTTTATGATTGGCGATACGCCCAAGGCCGACCGGCCCATGTACGTAGCTATATTCTCGGCGCTGACAGGACTTACGGGGTTTGTGGGGCCGCTGCTTGGCGGGCGCCTGTACAAACAGATCGAGAATAGCCCGTACTGGCTGCAGAGCTATGGGATATCCTTCATGACGGGAATCGTGCTGCTTATGCTTGCGCTGACGATTGGTCCGGTCGTCATGCGGGATGGGCGCAAGAGACGCTAGAGATCGTAGACTAAATAGAGAAGAGCCGAACATGGAGTCCATGTCCGGCTCTTCTCTATTTTGTAGAGATACTTCAATGAGAGAGTCTTGTTAAGCCTGTTCGAGATCGATAGAAATGATAGACGGCGGAGTAAAACCTAGTCGTAAAGGTATTTTGTTTTTATTTACAAGAAAATAGTGGAATATTCTTTCACTATATGCTAGGATCAGATTGTGAAATACATATGTACTATCAGCGGAAGCGGGCGCTGCTTAAAATGCTTTATTGGTTTGCAGCTGCTTGTCGCGGGTCGCTGCTGTGTTTAAAAAAAGAATTTTTTTTTATTATAATAATTAATATTGAATGATTCCTCCAACGGTGATATATTGAATTTATGGAATTATGAGAGAATGACCATAGTTATGAATACTTCCAGCAGCACCCATTTATGCTTCGAATACTAATATTAGGAGGGATGATGACTAGAAAGTCGGGCGTGTTTGTTTGAAGGAACAGAAAGCTTAAGCTTGCACATTAATGGGGAGGGTTAAAAAGTATGCCGAGAATGAAACTGGTCATCACCATTTTGTTTGCGTTTACACTCATTTTTGTAGCTGCATGTGGCAACTCTAACAATTCAGGTAAGACAAACAACGGCACGAACGAAACCAAAGGAAATAACCAAGGCAATCAGACTAATGAGCCGGTCAAGGAAGAAGAGCCTCCTGTCGTACAGGAACGGCAGATCGACATGAACGGGGAAACGCTCAAAATTATTAACTGGGTTGATGGTCCGTCCGAAGAGACGCCTGAAGGCGCTCTAGAGCTTGCGAAGTGGAAAGAAGCAGAAGAGAAATTCAACGTGAAGATCGTCTACGAAAAGGTGCCTTGGGGCGAAAGCATCAACATGGTAACCAACGCAGCGCTTTCCGGCGAATCCGTAGCGGACATCGTACCGCTTGATCTGTACTTTGCCATTCCGGCCATTAATCAAGGTCTATTCATGCCGGTTGATGATTTCTTCGACTTCGAGGATCCGAAGTGGCCTGCAGGCATGAAGAAGCACGGCATGGTCAACGGCAAGATGTACGGCTTCACGACGAGCATCAGCAATGCATCGGGTATTTATTATAACAAAACGTTGTTCGAGCGTGAAGGCTTGCCGGATCCGCATGATCTGGTGGCACAGGACAATTGGAACTGGGAAACCTTCCTTGATATCGCGAAGAAGGCGACGAAGGATACGGACGGCGACGGCGTAATCGATCAATGGGGCGTAACCAATACGGCGCCGAACTTGGTCCGGATTCTCATTCACTCCAATGATGCCGCTTTCATCGAGCAGAAGGACGGAAAGAGCGTGTTTGCCTACGACAATCCAAACCTGCTGGAAGCGCTTCACTACTACAGTGACCTGTACAATGTTCATAAGGTCGTGAAGCCGAGCAAGAACGAGAACTTCGACGATTACAATGATTCCCAAACCGTGTTCGCTGCAGGTAAAGCGGCTATGGTAACCGGCGAGGTGTGGGAAGGTGCGACACGCACAACCATGACGGATGAGCAAGGCTTCGTATTCTTTCCTAAAGGTCCTAAAGCAACCGTATGGCAAGGAAGCATTGAGAACTATGTTCAGAACTATATCCCGGCTAACGTCAAGAGAGCCGAAGAAAAAGCGTACATTTGGGATTACATCCAAACATGGGACCGTGTACAGCCGAAGCTGCGTGAAGAAGCGGAGAAGCAGCTGCTGGCAGACGAGAAAGACATTGAAGCCATGCTGGAAATCGTGAAATATTCACAGCCGATCTTCCTTCCTGTTGACGGTGCACTCGGTGATACGGCTTACTCCATCGCGAATCGCGGCGAGTCGCCTGAAACCGTAATGGAGCGGAATAAGCTGAAGGCGCAAGCCGCGATCGATGCTCAGCTTAACACCATTAAGGAAGCACCGACGCCGGCGGCGAAATAAAGCAGCACTCATAACAGGTGAAAATGGGAATCCCTCTCGGGATTCCCGTCCTTTTATATGGATTACCATTTGAAGAGGAATGAGGGTTTCGCATGCGGAAGGTAACTAGGAAAACTAAGGCGATTGCTACTGCCCTGCTGGCCCTGGTCATAGTCATCATAATCGTCACCGTTGTTCCTGTGAATCAATCGTCAGGCAGTGTTCTGGAACCCGTCAAGGGAGGGCTCGATCTTACGGCGGACCCTGAGGCCATTCAAACCTCGGCTGGCAATCGGTACGAATCGTACATAGCACAATACGCGGATAAAGGACGGCCCTCCGTTACGCAGGTCATCGAAGCGGAAACCTTCGCAGCTGCTGACGGAATGAATGCGACTATAATAGACTCCTATGAAGGTTCCTCGACTCCTGTGATCAGCACGGAAGACACCGGCGCTATTCACTGGGATGTTCAGGTGCCTGAGGATGGCTTATATCATATGGGTTTACGCTATTATCCCGTAGCCGGCAACAGCTCGCCGATCGAGCGCGAACTGCTCATTGATGGAATCGCTCCATTCGATGAGGCGACCAGGCTCCTATTCTCCCGGGTATGGCGCAATGAGCTTCCTAAGATAGAGTCGGATCTGAACGGGAATGAGCTGCGCCCCAGACAGGTCGAAAGCCCGCAATGGCAGGAAGCGATATTTCGGGATGCGGAAGGCTATTACAAGGAGCCGTTCTCTTTCTATCTATCGAAAGGGCAGCATCGTATCACACTAAGCTCGCTTAGAGAACCTATGGTTATTGACTCGTTGAAGCTGTATCAAGAAGAGACGATCCCCGATTATAAGACTGTGGCCAAATCCTATGAGGACCAAGGCTACGATATCACAAAGGGACAATTCATCAAATTTCAAGGCGAAAGCGCATCCTTGAAATCGAATCCTTCGCTGTACCCCCTTAACGACCGATCAAGCCCAGGTACGGAGCCCTATCATGTGTCTAAGATACGGATGAATACGATCGGCGGGGTGAATTGGAAAATTCCCGGCCAGTGGATCGCGTGGGACATCGAGGTTCCCAAGGACGGTCTCTATGAATTTGGTCTTCGGTATAAGCAGAATACGGTCCGGGGCGTCAATGTCGTCCGGAAGCTTACCATTGACGGCAATATCCCGTTCAAAGAGGCCGAAGCGATTCCATTCAACTATGACGGTGCCTGGCAGATCGGCACTCCCGGCGAAGACGGAAAACCATATTTATTTTATTTAACCGAAGGCAAGCATCAAATCAAGCTCGAGCTCAGCATGGGCGAGTTGACCGAAATTATTCGTACGGTCCGCTCCAGCATTCAACAGCTGAATGCCCTGTATCTCAAAATAATCATGATTACGTCAACCGTACCGGATCCGTTCCGCGACTATGAGCTCGTGAAGAAGATTCCGGAGCTTCAATCCGTCTTCCAGAAGCAGAGTGAAATTCTGGAGAAAGCGGCCGACCGAATGGACGAAATGGTCGGTGGAACAAGCGACAGCACCACGATTCTACGGACGACTTCCTATCAGCTTGACGATTTGGGCAGCAGACCCGAGACGCTGGCAACGAGGCTGAAGAACTTCAAAGACAACGTTACCGCGCTGGGGACATGGCTGCTTACCGTCAATCAACAGCCATTGGAAATCGATTATTTATATTTCAAATCTCCGGATATCAAGACACCGCCTGTCAGCACCGGATTTGTTCGCAAGTCCGTGCACGAGGTGATGTCCTTTGCCAAATCATTCTCGGAGAATTACAACTCGGTTAGCAGCAGCAAGAAAGATGGCAAGAAGGAAGTTACGGTATGGATTGCTGCAGGACGGGACCAAGCTCAGCTGCTCCGGTCGATGATCGATAATTCCTTTACACCGCAAACGGGTATTACGGTCAATCTGCAGCTCGTTAATGCGGCTGTCGTCCTGCCGGCCACACTGGCTGGGAAGGGGCCGGACATCGCCTTAACCCAAGGGGATGTCATTAACTTCGCCATGCGTAACGCCCTGCAGGATTTAACGGAATTCAAGGATTTCGATTCCGTCAAGAACCGGTTCAAGGACAGCGCCTTTACGAGCTTCAATTACAAGGATGGTGTCTTCGCGGTCCCTGAAACGCAGACCTTCCCTATGCTGTTCTACCGGAAGGATATTTTGGACGAATTAAAGCTCGAGGTTCCGCAAACCTGGGACGATATGTACAAGATCATCCCTGAGCTCCAGAAGCATAACATGGATCTTGCACTGCCGACTAACATCGTCTTCGAGACCATGCTCTATCAGAACAAGGGGCAGTACTACAAAGAAGACGGCATTGCTACCGACTTGGATTCCGATATTGGGATCAATACGTTCCAGAAGTGGACGGAGCTGTACACCAACTACAAGCTACCGATCGAATTCGATTTCATAAACCGCTTCCGTACAGGCGAGATGCCTCTTGGCATCGCGGATTATACAACCTTCAACTTCCTGACAGTATTCGCCCCCGAGATTAGAGGCCAATGGAACTTCGTGGCGCTTCCGGGTACGCGCGCTGCCGATGGCACGGTTCATCATGAGACGTTAAGCACCTCGACCGGTACCGTCATGTTCAAGAATGCGAAGAATAAGGAAGCTGGCTGGGAGTTTATGAAGTGGTGGACAGATGCCGAGGCGCAGGTGACGTTCGGACGTGAGATGGAAGCGATTCTCGGGGAGTCAGCCCGCTATGCAGCGGCGAATCTGGATGCGCTTGGGCAGCTGCCTTGGTCTGCAAGAGAGCTGAATCAACTGACGGGCGAGCTGGAATGGGTCGTCGGACGACCGGCTGTTCCGGGCGGGTATTCGCTTGACCGCCATCTGAACAACGCGTTCTACGAGGTTTACACCGATGGTACAGAGCCTCGCGAGACATTAGAAAATTACGTTCGGACCATTAATCAGGAAATTACGATTAAACGGCAGGAGTTCGGTTTACCAACGGAGTAGAGAGGAGGGTCCGCATGATACAGCTTGTCAGAAAAACACGAACAGCGCTTGGGAGCGGTAAGCCGAGGCTGAAGATGAATCTCACGTTGAAGGAAATGAAGCGGAAAAAAGTCATCTATGCGATGATTGCGCCATACTTCCTCATATTCTTCGCGTTTACCGTTCTTCCCGTCTGTTTATCGCTTCTTGTCAGCTTTACGAACTTTAATATGCTGGAATTTCCGAAATGGGTTGGATGGCGGAATTATGCGCAATTGTTCGTACGCGACGACGTCTTCTTAATTGCGCTTAAGAACACGCTCATATTCGCCGCCATCACCGGTCCCGTTAGTTATATCGCATGCTTCGTACTGGCGTGGGTCATCAATGAATTTCCACCCAAGCTAAGGGCGATTGCGACCCTGGTGTTCTATGCGCCCGCCTTGTCAGGCAGCGCGTTCATCGTCTGGACACTATTGTTCAGCAGCGATTCTTACGGATACATCAATGCGTTCCTATTGAAGTGGCATCTGATCATGGAGCCTATCCTGTGGCTTAAGACGCCAAAATATATTATGCCGATCATCATCATCGTTCAGCTCTGGCTTAGCTTGGGTACCAGCTTCCTCGCTTTTATTGCAGGGCTGCAAAGCATGGATAAGACATTGCTGGAGGCCGGAGCTATCGATGGCATCCGCAACCGCTGGCAGGAGCTTTGGTTCATTACGCTGCCTTCCATGAGACCGATGCTCATGTTCGGAGCGGTCATACAGATTACGGCTTCCTTTGCCGTTGCGGAAGTGGCTACAGCCTTAGCCGGGTTCCCAAGCGTGAAGTATGCGGGCCATACGATCGTCACGCACTTGATGGACTATGGCTCCATTCGCTTCGAGATGGGCTATGCTTCGGCAATTGCGACCGTATTGTTCGCGATGATGCTGGGGTCCAATCTAATCGTCCGAAAACTGCTTGCGAAGGTCGGTGAATGACCGTGATTCGAATCAGTCTGCCCAAGAAGAGAGTAAGCCGATCCTGGAAAGGCGATGTCGTGCTGTTCGCGCTGCTGGCCCTCGTCGGATACTTTATGGCGATGCCGCTGGTCTTCGTCATCAGCAATGCGTTTAAGCCGATTAATGAAATCTTAAAATTCCCGCCGGATTTCTTCGTCCAGAACCCGACGATGAACAATTTCTTCGATCTGTACCATCTGCTGTCCGGTTCATGGGTTCCGGTTACGCGATATGTATTCAACACCTTCTTTATCGCTATCGTTGGCACAGCGGGTCATGTTATCATCGCCTCGATGGCGGCCTATCCGCTTGCCAAGCGTCATTTTCCGGGGAAGGCCATCCTCTTTACGATCGTCGTGATGTCGCTCATGTTCTCCGCGACGGTAACGCAAATTACGAACTATATGACGCTGTCCTGGCTCGGGTTTCTTGACACGCATTGGGCGGTCATCATTCCGGCTATCGGCTCCTCGCTTGGACTCTATCTAATGAAGCAATATATGGAGCAGATTCCAGACGCGCTTCTCGAGGCCGCTGAAATAGACGGATGCGGCGAATTCCGCATCTTCTGGACGATCGTCATGCCAGTGGTCAAGCCTGCATGGCTGACGCTCATTATCTTCTCGTTTCAAGGACTATGGGGAGCTGGCGGTGCAGCCGGCGCCATGTATATCTACAGTGAGCAGTTGAAAACCATCGACTACGCACTAGGTCAAATTCTGCAGGGCGGCATTATACGGACCGGTCCTTCTATGGCGGCAACGCTGCTGATGCTCACGGTTCCGATTCTCATCTTTGTTCTGTCGCAGAGCAGCGTCATCCAAACCATGTCAACCTCCGGCATGAAAGATTGAGGGGAAAGGGGAAGCCACGGTGAATCGATTTCGAAAAGTTCTGCTGCTTTTCCCACTTTTGTTGGTCATGGTTGGCGTCTCAGTCCCGGCGCATGCCGCTCCGTACGAAGGATACAATTATTCCTGGTGGGGAGAGCCTGAGCCTGCGCCGGTTCCGTATTTGCCTGTAAAGCAGGTAGTCGGCGATCAGCTGCCGTCCGGTCCGTTCAATTCTCCGGAAGATATCTATATCACGGCCGATAAGGAAATCTATGTGGTAGATACAGGTAACAGCCGGATCGTCCGTCTGGACGAGAATGCGAATGTGACACAGATCATCAGCACCTTTACAAACAGTGGGAAAGAAGATAAGTTTGCGGCGCCGCAAGGGATCTATGTCCACTCGAACGGTCATCTGTTCGTGGCGGACTCAGGCAATAAGCGGGTAGTCGAGTTGTCCAAAGAAGGTGATTTAATACGCATTATCGGAGCTCCGGAGAGTGATGTGCTGGGAACAGGCTTCGTCTATGAACCGATCAAGCTTGTCGGCGATTCAGCCGGGCGCTTGTATGTGGTCGGTAAAGGGGTCTTCAACGGAATTATGCAGTTTGATTCCGGAGGCAAATTTACGGGGTTCATGGGTGTCAATAAGGTCAAATACAGCGCGGTCGATCTGTTCTGGAAGCGCGTCAGCACGGAAGAGCAGCGCTCGAAGATGGTGCTGTTCATTCCGGTCGAATTCAACAACGTCGATATTGACGGTGAAGGGTTCATCTATGCGACGACCAGAGAAGCTTTCTCGGATGCGCCCGTTAAACGTCTTAATCCGTCGGGAAGCGATGTTCTGAAGCGAACAGGCTACCATCCGCCCAAGGGAGATATCCGGTTTAGAACAGGCGGATTGAGATCGGGAACATCCGCTATCGCGAGCGTCGCGATTGACCAGAACGGCATCTATAGCATTCTGGACACGACTCGCGGCCGTATTTTCACCTACGACCGGGAAGGCAAGCTGATGTATATATACGGACTGCTTGGCGAACAAGTCGGGACGTTCAAGACGCCGGTCGATATCGATATGCTGGGCGACAAGATGGTCGTCTTGGACAAAGGGCTTAATCAGCTCGTCATCTTCGAGCCGACTCGGTATGGAAGCGCGATCCGCGATGCCGTCATTATGAACGACACCGGCCAGGAAGAGATGTCGGTCGCCAAATGGCATGAAGTGCTGAGCTTGAATAACAATCTGGAGATCGCTTACCTGGGTATTGGCAAGGCCGAGCTCAGACAAGGACATAATTACGAGGCCATGAGAAACTTCGAGTTAGGCATGCACCGCGAATACTATTCCCGGGCGTTCGAGCGTTACCGGAAGGAATTCATGTGGGAGCACTTCGGCAAAATCATGGTTGGCGTGCTTGCTGCCGCAGTTCTGCTCATCGCGGCGAGGATCTTTATCAAGCGGAAAGAAACCGAGCCAGGGGTAGTAGGAATGGCCTGGTACACCATCTTCCATCCGTTCAACGGATTCTGGGAGCTGAAGTTCGAGAAGAAAGGCCGAGTCTGGTTCGCGCTGCTGCTTCTGCTGCTCTTATCGCTGCTGTATGTATTGAAGCGGCAGTATACAGGATTCATATTCAACCCGGGCATCAACGATCCGGAAAGCGTGAATACGATCGACGAAATCAAGTTTATCGTGCTCCCGTTCTTTATGTACTGTGTTGCCAACTGGTCGCTTACCACGCTCATGGACGGGGAAGGCAAGTTCAAGGAAATTGTCATCGCAACAGCTTATGCGCTTGTACCGCTCATTCTGATGCAAATTCCGTTAATTCTGCTGTCGAACATCATTACGATCCAGGAAGGCTCCTTCTACCGCCTGTTTGAATCCATCGGATTCCTGTGGTTCTTCGGATTGCTGCTCGTCGGCATGCTGACCGTCCATCAATACAGTGTAACCAAAACCATTGTCACCATGGTTCTTACGCTCATCGTTATCGGTATCATCATATTCCTGGGCTTGCTATTCTTCAGCCTCGTACAGCAGATGCTCTCATTCGGTACAACCGTATATAAAGAAGCTATATTCAGAATTGGGGAGGGATAATGTCGTGAAAAATCGAGGTTTCAGGTATTTGGCGGTGTTATCCCTGATCATGTCCATAACCGTTGTATCCGCTTGCTCGTCGGGATCGAATAATGATCAGCCTGCATCGGTGCTGCCTTCGACCAAGGCGGCTAATGAGCAGCCGGATCCATCCTTGAAAGCATTGAATGCCTCAGCACGCGTAGAGCCACGGATCGAAGGAATGGACGCTGTGCTGGAGAATGATTCGCTGCGCCTCTACATCAGCAAGGCTACAACGGAGATCGCCGTCCTGGATAAACAAAGCGGGCAAATATGGCGTTCGAATCCGGACAGCTCCGAGGATAAGCTGGCCACCCCGTATTTGAAAGGAAAGCTGTCCTCCCAAATTTCGTTCGTCTACTTAACGAAGAACGGGCAGAACAAAGATTATGACAGCTATAACAACAGCATCAAGTATAAGCAATTCGATATTGTGCCAACCGACAAGGACGTAACCGTCACGTACCGGTTCGGCAATCCGGAGAAGGGAATCGAAGCCATACCGAGGGTGGTCAGCAAGGAACGCTTCGAGGAGAGATTGCTGAAGCGTCTGGAGGACCCGGCCGATCAGGAACAGCTGAAGGTGCGGTATAAGTTCATGGAAGAGCAAGGAGTCTACGAACGCCGCGAAATTCCGAAGGCCGTGGTGAAGAAGCTGCTGGCCCTGTTCGAGAAGGTTGAGTACACCGAAGAGGATTTGGCGATCGATAACGGTAATGGCAGCGAGGGAGCGACGGAGGAGGAGGGGGCGAATCCTAAATTCTCCGCTTCGATCCGGTATACGCTTAGCGGCGCGGATCTAGTCGTATCCGTCGACACGAACTCGATAACGGAAGATTCCCCACCTTACCGAATCCATTCGATGAACGTGCTGGAGAACTTCGGAGCCGCCAGCAAACAAGATGAAGGCTATATCTTTCTTCCGGACGGCTCAGGCACGCTTATTCCCTTGAATAACGGCAAGAAGCTGGCCCAGCCGGTCTTTATGCCGGTTTACGGGGAAGACAAGGCGAAGTACGTCAAGGAAAAGTACAATACGATGCAACCGAATCGTCTCCCCGTATTCGGCATGAAGAAGAATGATGCGGCATTCCTTGCAATTATCGAGGAAGGGGACGGACTTGCCTGGCTGTCCGCCGATATTGCGGGAAGACAGCATGAGTTCAATACCGTCTCCAGTCAATTCATCATATTGCCCAAAGACGAGGTCCGTCTTAGCAACAACGAGATTATGTACAAAACGCCAAAGAATACGTACCGCGGCAAGCTGCAGATCCGTTATGCCTTTATGAACGGCGAGCAAGCCAATTATTCCGGAATGGCAGCTGCGTATCGGTCCTATTTGGAGAATACGACGGATATGGTCAAGATGAAGGAAGGCGGGGATACGCCATTCTATCTCGAGCTTACCGGTTCCATTCCGAAGAAGAAGAACATGCTGGGCTTCCCGTATGAAGCCTTAGTCGGACTAACGAATCTTGAGCAAGCGACCGATCTGGTCAATCAACTGAATGCCAAACAGATTGCAAACATCCGCCTGAACTACAAGGGATGGTTCAACAATGGGCTCAACCACGATTTCCCTTCCGATATCGACATGGAAGGCATCATCGGAACGAAGAAGGAATGGAAGCAGTTAAGTGAGAAGCTCACCCAAAGCGGCGGCGGCTTCTATCCGGACGTGGCGTTCCTCCAAGTCTATCAGGATTCCAGCGGCTTCAGTCCCACCGCGGACGCCGCGCAGTATATTTCAAGGCGGTATGCCAAGATTTACGAGTTTGACCGGGCAGCTTATTTCAGAAGCGACAATCTGCAGTACTACCTGCTGTCTCCGAATAAGCTGAAGGCCGAAATCAACGGATTTATGTCGGATTACAAAAATTTGAATCCAGGCTCAATCTCCCTGCGCGATCTCGGCTCGGATCTGTATTCCGATTTTCGCCGTAAGGGCGAAGTGACCCGGGAAGACGCCAAGCAGATCGTCACGCAGCAAGTGCAGCGTATTCATGAAGAGGTGCCGGATATTATGGTCGCCGGCGGTAATGCGTATACCCTTCCTTATGCGTCACATGTTGTCCGTGTGCCGGAGAAGAGCAATGAATACCAGTTGGCTGGCGAATCGGTTCCTTTCAACCAGATGGTGCTGCACGGCTACGTGGATTACGCAGGCTCGCCCTACAACCTTTCCGATGACCAGAATGTTCGGGTAAATATGCTTCGATCGCTGGAAACGGGCTCCAACGTCTATTTCAGCTGGATATATGAAGATCCGGCCGTGCTGAAGGAGACCTCTTACAGCTATTTGTTCTCGACGCATTATGAGCGCTGGCTGGATGATGCGGTTCAAGCTTACGAAGAAGTCAACGGCGTCTTGAAGAATGTCCGGGGTCAAACGATCGCAAGGCATGACAAATTATCCGATCGCGTATTTAAGACCACGTATGAGAATGGTTTGAGCATCACGGTCAATTACGGCGGCCAAGATGTGCAGGTTGGCGGCAACACGATTAAGGCGCTTGATTATATCGTTGAGGGGGGATAAACATGGCAAAGAGACGAACGATTAGCATAGAACGTAAAAAAGCGATGTTTGGCGTGTTGTTCGTAACCCCCTGGTTGCTGGGCTTCATCTTACTCATGGCCGTTCCATTTATTCAGTCGCTGCAATTCAGCTTTAGCAAGCTAACGCTTACGCCAGATGGATATTCCTTGAAATTCGTGGGTCTGGACAATTTCCACCATGTGTTCTTCGTGGATGCCTGGTATGTCCGCAATTTAACGGAAGCCGTGACGAATATGGCGCTGAATGTGCCGCTCATAATCTTCTTCAGTCTATTTACAGCTACGCTGCTTGCGCAGAAATTCAGGGGGAGGATGCTGGCCCGCGCCATCATCTTCCTGCCGGTCGTATTGGCATCCGGAGTCATTGCAAAGCTGGATAGCGGTAATTTTCTGGCAAGCTTAATGGGCGCAGCTTCAACGGACTTGGAGAGCAATTACTCTGGCTTGCGAAGCATCGAGCTTGAACCGCTTCTGTTTGAAGCGGGGCTCAGCAGGGAGATCGTCTTCTATTTGACGGGTGCGGTGGATCGAATCTATCAGATTATTAGTTCGTCGGGTGTGCAAATCTTGATCTTCCTGGCGGGGCTGCAGTCGGTTTCTCCGTCCCTGTACGAGGCGGCCAAGATCGAAGGGGCGACGGGCTATGAAGCCTTCTGGAAAATTACGTTTCCGATGATTTCACCGCTCATCTTAACGAATGTGGTCTATACCATCATCGATTCCTTCTACAACAACAATGTCACGCAGATGATTCAAAGTACGGCTTTCGTCAACTTGAATTTTGGCGTCAGCGCGGCGATGTCCTGGGTTTACTTTCTGGTCATATCGATCATTCTGGTCATCTCTACGTATCTAATCTCGAAACGGGTCTTCTACTACGACTAAGGGGGAGAAGAAATGAAAGGATTCCTCAAGACAAATGGCCGCATTTCTGCTTCCGCTGCTCTTCAAGCGGTCACGAGGTGGTATGACAGCTATAATCCCGTTGAGAAGGCAAAGCATTGGCTGTGGATTATTGTCCGTGCCGTCCTCCTGATCGGTATCTGCTTTATTATTCTGTATCCGATCATAACGAAGGTCTCCCTTGCGTTCCGGGATAAACAAGATATGTTTGATTCAACGGTCGTATGGCTTCCGCGAAATTTCACATTGGATAATATTAAGCTCATCTTCGGCTATCTCAACTATACCGAGGCGGTCACGAATACCTTCATCTTAAGTCTGACGACCTCGATCCTTCAATTGGTCTCATGTGCGCTGGCCGGCTACGGCTTTGCAAGATTGAAGTTCCGCGGCAGCGGCTTTCTGTTCGGGGTCGTGATCTTCACGATCGTCGTTCCGCCGCAAACCATTATGGTTCCGACATACCTGCATTACCGGTTCTTCGATGTGTTTGGTCTGATCGGATTATTCACAGGTAAGCATGGCGTGAACCTGCTCGAAAGCTTTTGGCCGTTCTTCATTTCCTCCGCCCTGGCGATGGGACTCAAGAACGGGCTCTACATCTTCATCTTTCGTCAATTTTTCCGTTCACTCCCGAAGGATTTGGAGGAGGCTGCCTACGTGGATGGAGCGGGCATTCTGAAGACCTTCGCGAGGGTTATGCTGCCCAATGCGGTGCCGGCTATCGCAACGGTCATGCTGTTCTCCTTCATCTGGCAGTGGAATGACAGCTACTTTGTTAACTTATTTGCGCCGAACTATACGCTGTTATCCCGCATGCTCGATCTTCTGCCGGGCATCATACGGCCAGAGTATGTCGGAGGCATCTCGCATACCTCGTTATACTTGAACACGGGCACGCTGATGGGCATATTACCGATCTTCGTTCTTTATCTATTCGCACAAAGATATTTTGTCGAGAGTGTGGAGCGTACGGGGCTGGTGGGCTAATACATGGATGATGTCATCGCAAGGTTGAAGAATGGATTCGTCGTATCCTGCCAGGCACTGGAGAACGAGCCACTGCATGGGGCATCGATCATGGCCGCCATGGCGCGGGCTGCGGAAGAAGGCGGCGCGGCAGGAATCAGAGCCAACAGTCCGGCTGATATTTCGGCAATCAAGAGCAAGTGCTCCCTGCCGGTCATCGGTCTGTATAAGAAGCATTATCCGGACAGTGATGTCTATATTACGCCAACGATCCGGGAGGTCAGCGATGTCGTGCTTGCGGGAGCGGATATCGTGGCCGTTGACAGCACCTTTATGTCGAGACCCCGGAATGAAAAGCTGGAGCAGCTGATCGCTGAAATTCGGAAGAGCTTTCCGCAAACGTTAATTATGGCGGATGTTTCTACATTCGAGGAGGGCGTGCTGGCGATGCAGCTTGGGGTGGATATCGTGTCGACGACCATGTCGGGCTATACGCCCTACAGCCCCCAGCTCGCCACACCCGACTATGATCTGGTCGGAAAGCTAGCCGCGCTTGCGCGTGTGCCTGTTTTTGCTGAGGGACGGATATGGTCGCTCGAGGAATGTATCCGATGCTATCAAATGGGCGCCCATGCGGTTGTGGTCGGAACAGCCATCACGAGACCTCAGGAAATCGTCCGGAGATTCGTCACGAGTATTCAAGCGAAAATGCAGGAGTCTTAGCAGGAGGTGCAAGGGTGAACGGGAGCCAAGAAAACCGTTATTTGCAGCCCGGTGAGCATACCGCCGGGATACGCAATCTGATGCTCTTTTATAATGGGCATTATGAAAGCAACGCGGGTATTTGGAAGAAGGAAGATTTCGTACCCTATATTAGCTATGTCGATGAGAGCGGCCAGCCCCAGGAATGGTTTTTCGATGGAGCGCTGTTTCTGGCGAAGTGGTCCATCGCATTCCGCGGCTATGAAGGATATGAAGTTGGAGATGGACGCTCGAACAACCTGGAGGACTGGCAGTGGTATTTGGATAAGACGTTTGGCGAAGCCGGTGACTTGGCGGAATTGAATAAGGCCGTGGAAGAGGTTTCCGCTCAGCTGAACGATCCCGGCTATAAGATGAAGGTCGTTCTCATGATCCCGTATCCCGATCCCAGTCAGAATGAGTTTGGCGAGCTTGCGGGAAGCGGTCCGCTGAGTTTCGATTACAGGCGGGTTGCACCTGATGAAGCGCACCGCAACAAGCAGATGGTCTTGGAATGGTATATCAGGCAGCTGTTGGAGCGTTGGAAGGCGGCCGACTTGGCCTGCCTGGAGCTCAGCGCTCTGTATTGGATGAACGAGGCGGTTCACCAGTCCGTGCCATTGGAGGAAGAGCTGATTGGATGGACCAGAGATCTTATCCATGACGCAGGGCTGAAGTTTTTCTGGATTCCTTACTTTAGTGCCGAGAATTATGGGAAGTGGAAGGAGCTCGGCTTCGATGCGGCTGTCCTGCAGCCGAACCACTTCTTCACGGATACGGGCGCTGACCGGATTAGGGTCACGGCCGATATGGCCGCTAAGGCTGGCATGGGCTTAGAGATTGAGGTTGACTATCGGGCATTCGGAGAAGACGGAGCATTCCGCGCTAAATACCTCAATTACTTGAACGGCGGCATTGAATACGGGTATGCCGGCGACGTCTTCCGGGGGTATTACCAGGATGTGAAGCTGCTTGCCTCTGCAGCGTATAACGAAGATCCGGTGAAGAGAGCGATTTACGATATGACCCACCGGTTTGTTAAAGGTACCTATGTCCGAACGGATATATAGCAGCTTCGGGGATTGTAAGGACCTATGTTGGTGAGGCGGCTGAACTTCGGTGCAGCTGCCTTCCTGAGCGGAGCAGGAAGAATGATTCTGGAGAAGCGCCAGCGGTCGCCTTTGTTACCGGATTTCAACCTATTCTCGTTAATTCAAAGGAATTCGGTAACAACAGCGATCGGAAGAACATTCTGCCTGCGCAGCGGTTTGTATTCCGACCTAGTTCAACTTAAATAGCAAAGCCGTTATGCGAGTTCATTGAGACTTTAATCAGGGATGACTTGAATGTCCATGAAGGAGGAGAAAGGGTGAAGCTGCATTTTCTAGGGACGGCCGCGGCAGAAGGTTTTCCCGCCATGTTCTGCCGCTGCGAGCACTGCGCGAGGGCGCGCCAGGCAGGCGGACGAAATATCCGGACGCGGAGCTCGGTCATTATTGACGATATATTGAAGGTGGACTTTCCGCCGGATACCCTTCATCATGTGCTGCGTGACGGAATAGATCTCGGGCTTGTCGAGGATTTGTTTATTACGCACACCCATTTGGATCACCTTCGAGCCGAGGACCTTGCCATGAGGCTGCCCGTCTACGCTCACGGGCTGGAGCATCCGCTGCGTATTTATGGACATGATGCCGTGGTGCGCAAATGCCGGGAGGCTGTTGGCAGACCGGATGCATCGCGTCTCCAGTTAAGCCGAATCGTTCCTTTTCAAACCATTGATACAGGCACGGCAAAAGTGACGGCGCTGCCCGCTAACCATGACCCGGATGAGACCTGTCTGCTCTTCTTGATCGAAAAAGACGGCCAACGGTTATTTTACGGACATGATACGGGCCTGCTTCCCGATGAGACATGGGCATGGCTGGAACGCACCTCCTTGGATGCGGCTATATTGGACTGCACGAACGGTCATTTACCGTTTACCGGGGGCCACCTCAATATCGAGGCTGTACTGGAAATCCGCAACAGACTGCGGAATAACGGAACACTGGCGAAGGACGGGAGGGTCATCGTAACTCATTTCTCCCACAATATCGGGCTTCTGTATGATGATCTGAAGGGCATATTCGACCCTGAACAAATCGTGGTAGCGTATGACGGTATGAGACTAAACCTGTAAATGATGGAGGTGAGCTTGAGTGGCGTTGATTCCCCCGTTATCCCTTTCCGGAACGTTCTTGCAGCCTTACTTGGGTGGGAATTGGTCAGAGAAGCAATGGGATGATGAATACATGTACATGAAAGATATTGGGATGCATCAGCTGATTCTGCAATGGTCAGCGGACAGTCAGCATTACACTGCCGCGTATCCGACTTCTCTCCCGGGTTTTAAGCATCAGACGAAGGTTGACGTTGTCGAGCAGGCGCTGCTGCGCGGCGATCGCTTCGGATTCGAGATTTATGTCGGACTGCATCTTAACCATGACTGGTTTGGCAAATATACGAGCGATCCGGCGTGGCTGGATCACGAGGCGGATCTGGCTAGCGCATTAGCCCGCGACCTCTGGGACAAATACGGGCACTATGCCTCATTTACCGGATGGTACTTAAGCTTCGAGCCCGACAATGTGAACCAGCCGCAGGAAAGCGACTGGGATCAGTCCATTTCCTTCTACCGCAAGGTCGGTGGCGTCATAAAGTCCCTCACACCGGATAAACCGATCATGGTCGCCCCTTTCTTCGTAGACGGCGTCGGTCAAACGCCGAAGCAATGGGGAACGATGTGGTCGTATATCCTTGCCCGCAGTCCAATCGATATCGTGAACCTGCAGGATGGCGTTGGCGCGGCACATTCGCTGCCTGAGCACCTGCCGGCCTGGTTCTCGGCAACGAAGGAAGCTCTTGAACGGTTGGATCGGCCTGTTGCATTGTGGAGCGATACGGAAACGTTTCGGACCGTGAACGGGAAATTCGCTCCAGTGGAGTTTGCCCCCGTGCATGCGTGCATGGAGCTGGTGGCGCCGTTCATCAGCAACTTCACTTGCTTCAGCTTTAATCATTATGTGAGTCCGCAGCAGGTTGATCCCAAGTACTACGAGACCTATAAGCAAGCACTCTCGAACGGCAGACGAATCAGCTAGATACAGAAGAATCAGGCGGCCCCAAGCGATGCTTAACAGCCCGTAAGCCATTAAGGCATACGGGCTGTTAATCGTTATCGTTAAAATCTCTTAGAAGGTAAGTTTTTACGTCGTACGAAACTTTGGTATAATGGAGGAATTAGAACCATTAGCGAAGGGCGAGATCAGATGACGGAGACGATCGGGGAACGTATTAAGAGAATTCGTTTAAGCAAAGGTAAATCGCTTTCCGAGTTAGCGGAATCCGCTGAAGTCGCGAAATCCTATTTAAGCAACGTTGAGAGGGGCATTCAAAGCAACCCCTCCATTCAATTTATCGAGAAGATTGCGGCTACGCTGAATATAACGCCGAATGCGCTGCTGTTCGAGGAGACCGAGCAACAAGAATTGGATTCGGAATGGGCCCAGCTTGTGCTCGATGCGATGGCATCCGGCATCAGTAAGAATCAATTCAAGGAGTTTTTGGAGTTTCAGAAATGGAAAAAAACGCATGAATAAGGGAACCCTATTGTTAAGAAACGCCTCTGTCGAAGGAGGCGTTTTTTTATTATGCATGAAGCGACATAAAATAATTTCGGAAATGCGCATAATATGACAAATTTTGCTATGATACAAACTGTATACTATAGCTATAGAATGATACAAAACGGGAAGCTATGAGATATGTTCTATAACTGGGCACCTTGGACATATGGAGCGAGTGGTGCACCCACCCCCAATTACGGAGGCTGCGAACTAATGGAAAACACAATCGATGTAGCGCGTGGACTAGATCCTGAATGGCGGGAACTCATATGGATGGCTCGCGAGCAAGGATTGTCAGTCGAAGAAATACGTTCGTTCTTGTGGCAGGGGGATAATCAAGATCGTCAGGTCGTTCATGGGATCCAGGAAGGCTATGTTTATCGCTGAGGCTCATGATGCCAAATAGTATTGTTAGCAAGCATTATCTCGATTTATATCATTTTCGTATGTACGAACCGGGAACGAGTGTGGAAGAGTCCGCGAATCATTGTCGCCGCGGAGTGACTCTTAGCACTCGTTTTTTCTTTGTTTACTTTCGAAAAAAGTATTGCTCTCAAAAGAATAATTATATATATTTAAAATTAATTATATATAATTATTCCGAAGAGTTCAGAGGAGGCAATTTCATGAGGCTGATCAAACGAGCTGTTCATATCGACTTTCATACGATGCCGGACATTCCCGATTTCGGGGCACATTTTGATGCGAAGGCATTTGCGCAGACACTGAAGGATGCACGCGTCGAATACATTAATGCGTTCGCCAAATGCAATATCGGTTTCGCGTATTATCCGACGGAAATCGGCGTCCAGCATCCGCATCTGAAATTCGATATGTTCGGGGAGATCCTCGAGGAATGCAATAACGAGGGAATTGGCGTAACCGCTTACTTTAATGTTGGACTCGATCACGAGATGGCCAGAAAGCATCGCGACTGGACCGTTCTCAACAAAGAAGGCCAAGTCATCTACGACGACCGGTCGGCAAACTTTTTCCGTAACATGTGCTTTCATTCCGAATACCGCGGCTACATGCTGGGCATGATTCGCGAGGTTGTGGAGAAATATCCTTCTATCGAGGGCGTCTTTCTCGATTGCATCGTTGTCCGTCCTTGTTACGGGAATGAATGCTGCGAAGGCATGCGGGAACGCGGAATGGACCCGTTGAACGATGAGGACGTCTTGGCGTTCGCCAAAGATAGCATTCTCGATTTCTGCCGGGAAGTGAAGGCCATTGTCGGTCCGGATAAGTTTCTTTACTTGAACGGCTTGGAGCCTGCAGACACGGAAGGGCTGCGAACGCACAATGAAATCGAATGCCTGCCGAGCGGATGGAGCTATGATTTCTTCCCCGCCCAGGTCGCCTATGCGCGTAATCTGGGGCAGCAAACGTTCTATATGACTGGACGCTTCAACGTTAACTGGGGAGACTTCGGCGGGTTAAAGAGCAAAGCCTCGCTGCTTAACGACTGCTGGGATGCGCTCGGCAACGCCGTACCCACCTCGATCGGCGATCATATGCACCCCCGCGACGGTCTGGATCCGGCAGTCTATCAGGTGATCGGCGAAATTTATGAAGAGCTCGAACGATATGAACCATGGACCGACTATGCCAAGGCAGTCGCGGATATTGGCATATTGACGCTTGCCGGCGGGAAGCTGGACGTATGCCATAACGGTGCGGTGCGGATGCTGGGCGAGCTGGATTATACGTATGATATTATCGATGAGCGGCATGATCTATCGAAGTACAAGGTCATTCTGCTGCCGGACGACGTCCGGGTAACGCCTGCATTGAAGCTGAAGCTCGAGGCCTTCGCTGCGGCAGGCGGCGGGATCATCAGCTCGGGACATTCCGGCTTGAATCCCGAAGGGACGGCGTTCGCGCTTGATGCGTGGAACATGGCCTATGAGGGTGAGGATACGTGGAACAGCTCGTATTTCCGCATGCTGGAGGATACGGACGGAGAAGTGCCGGATATGCTGTGCGGAATATATAATCAGTCGATCCTGCTCCAAACGGGAGAAGGCTCGCGATCGATAGCCGATTACTATCAGCCGTATTTTAACCGGCAATGGGATGGCTTCCACGGGACGTTCTATACCCCGCCGGATCGTTACGCAGGCCGTCCGGCTGTGGCGAGATCGGGTAATATTGTTCAGTTCTGCTTCGCGATCTTCACCTCTTATATGGAGTATGCCGTCAATGCGCACAAGTACATGGTTAAGTATTGCCTGCAGCAGCTGCTGCCGGAACCGGTTCTGAAGTGCGAAGGCATTCCGACAACCGCGCGCGTCACCGTTACCGAGAAGGACCAGTTGCGCATGATTCATATCAAGCTGACACATCCGGAGCCGAGAGGGAAGTACAATGTGATTGAAGACCGGCAGACGCTGCACGGAGGCGTTGTTTATTTGAAGGGCGGCGAGCATGTGGAGCGGGTCTACCTGGCTCCTACTCAGGAACCGCTTGCCTATGAGCTCAAGGACGGTTATATCCGTATTCCCCTGCCGATCGTGGACGGATATGCGATGGTCGTTGCCGAGTTTAAGCAGGTGTAGTTAGAGGCTGGTACGAGCTAAGGGAATCGAAGAGGACTGTCTCTGGTCAAGCAAGGCTTGAAGGGACAGTCCTTGTTTTGTAGATGCTGCATAATCCGCGTGCAAAAGCCTATTTTGTTACAAAATGTATATTTCTGATACTAAACTATCATCTTCTCAGGTATACTAGAAACAAAAAAAGGTTACAGGAGGGAAAAATGAACAGATTATGGAAGCTGCTTCTGGTGATCGCATTGGTTCTGCCCATCGCCATAAGCACATCATACGCAGAAGCCCCTGAACAAAGCAATACAACTCATGAGACAGGGGCAGTAGCAAGTACAATTGCAGGTCAAAGGGAGTATGTTGTCGATTTGGCGCGGTGGGGCATCCGTAAGGATGGCACACATGCAGTGGAAACGACACGCGGGATCAACAACGCATTAATGTGGGCGAGCTCACAAGGGATAACAACGGTGAGTCTGCCTACGGGAACTTATTTGATCGATAAGAACAGCCGGATCACGATGGTCAGCAACATGACGTTCAAGCTGGATAATAAAACGGTCATTCAGAAAGAGACCAACGGGAAAGAAAGTTATGAGACGCTGTATGTTGGCTACGGAATAACGAATGTTAAGCTGCAGGGAGGGATATACCGAGGCGACAAAGCAACGCATGATTTCTCCAAGAAGGACAATAAGTATACGGCGGGTACTCATGAGAGCGGAGTAGGGATTAAGTCGGAGGGAGCCGTCAATTTTACGGTCGAAGGAATCAAAGCTGAAAATTTCACGGGTGACGGAATGATTATAGGAGGCAAAGGAACGCTAATTAAAGATCTCTATGCGGCGAATTTTGTAGCAGGATCTTTCGATGCGCGCGGCTTGCCGGTTGCGGATAAAAATTCGATTCGGACGAAAGCTCCGGTCATCTTCTCAAACCCGATTCTTCTCAAGGAACAAACCTTCGAATTGACCAACAATATCAATCTGCCCAGAACTTTCGATATTTATTTTTACAGGAATGACAACACGTTTCTAACGAGCATCAAAAATACAACGGTACAGAATATCATTCAAATTCCTGCAGGTGCGGCAAAGTTCCAGCTAGTGTTCAAAAAATCTGCCGCGACAGGCGCATATGTAGAGGTCTGGAATAAAGCGGTGTCGAAAAACGTCGTGGTGAAAGATTCTGAATTTGCCTTTAACCGCCGTCAAGGAATTACAGTAGGCGGAGGGGACCAGATACAGATATTAAATAGTGTGTTTCATGATATGAAAGGCACAGCCCCTCAATCGGGCATCGATGTGGAAGGCGGCTTCGGTGAGAACGGGTATCGAAACACGAATATTACAATCAGAGACAATGAGTTCTACAACAATACTGCTTATGATCTCATCTTGTATGATGGGTGGAATGCCATTGTCGAAGGAAATCACTTTGCCTCAAAGGGAGTCATCGGTCTAGCCGTGAGTACGCCGTTTACCGGTGCTGCGGTGAAGAACAATCACTTTGATGGAACAAGGATCGTTGCCTATCATGATGCAACCTTCATTGGTAACCTTATGAATGATTCATATACCTTCTTCGAAGGCCCGAACATCACGATTGAGAAAATGACGTTTATTGACTCCATACTGGCCATGACGAGCAGTAAACCATTTGGAGTAACGGCTACCGATATTACAATGTACAACAATAAAAAACAGGAATATGCGCTAAGCATATGGAAGAAGCCTGTCCGTTTGACAAACGTGACGATTCATGGCGAAACCCTCTTAAATACCGTCGTAGGCGGTTCCGAGGAAGGAAGTATCTTCGATAATTTGCAGCTGCTTGGCCATAGCGGGGCTAACCTGCCAAGAGGGACGTATAATAACTGTGTCTTCGAATCGGCTGCAGGCAATAAGAGAGACCTGGCAGTCACTACTGCAGGTAGTTACGTATTCAATGGCTGCAAGATCAAGTCAGCGTCAACAGGTCTTTATCTGGATAATAAAGCGAGCAGCTTTACCGTTAAAGACAGTACGTTCAATATAACCGGCAATGCTCCGGCCATATCCGTGCAAGCGGCTAAGAAAGTCGAGCTGCTGAACAATACCATTAACGCAAACCAACTTACGCAGCCTTCGATTCCGATGATTAAAATCAACGATTATTGGAAGCGGACGGATCCCTATGACGTATTCGCAGCTACGATTAAAGATAATCAAATAACGACAAATATTGCTGCCATCGGCATTTCGACTTCATATGCAGGTGTCGGGGCACCGCCATACACGGTGACGAATAACGTATTGAAGAAAGCAAAGCTGGAATTAAAGAAAAATGATCTCACTGCAAAGAATACGTTACAATAAAGAACGAAGACACTGGCGCGATCCAGTGTCTTCGTTCTTTATTACGGTCAAAATGGTCATTGACAATGAATTGAATGGCTGATAAACTAAGTTTGCGTTCGTTATTAAGAACAACGAAGTGAATTATATAGTAAGGAAATACGGGGGAACTCAAAGATGAGTGCAATCGCGGGAATATACCATTTCAACGGAGAACAGGTGGATGCCCAGCTGGGCAGACAACTAATGGATGCTCTTCATCACTTCCCGGCTGATCGTATAGATACATGGCATAGGGACAATATTTTCTTTGGTTGCCATGCCCAATGGATTACGAATGAATCGGTGCAAGAGAAGCTGCCGTATTACGATTCCGACAGACGGCTTGCCATTACTGCAGATGCGATTATCGATAATCGGGATGAATTATTGGAACGGCTGCACGTGGAACATAGCCGTCGGCAAGAGACGTCAGATAGCGAGATTATTCTACTTGCCTACCAGGCATGGGGAGATCAATCGCCCAAATACTTGGTCGGCGATTTTGCCTTCATGATCTGGGATGAGCGCCAGCAGCTCCTCTTTGGCGCAAGGGACTTCTCCGGCGCCAGAACACTTTACTATCATCGGAATAATGAACAGCTAGCATTCTGTACAGTCATGAAACCTCTATTTTCCCTGCCTCATGTGACGAAGCAGTTAAATGAAGCGTGGCTCGCTGAATATATTGCCATAACCGGCATGTTTGAACCGCCAAACTGCGGAATAACGATTTATAAACAAATCGAACAGCTTCCGCCAGCCCATGCCATCACAATATCCCGTGATCAAGTGAAGGTAACCCGATATAACAGCTTTGCGAACGTGTCGCCGCTAAAGCTGAAATCGAATGCAGATTATGAAGAAGCATTTCGTGACGTGTTTCAACGCGCAGTTACATCACGGCTGCGCACAAGCCGTCAGGTAGGTGCTTACCTGAGCGGAGGACTGGATTCAGGCTCCGTCGTAAGCTTCGCTGCCAAGGCTCTGCAGAAGGATAGTCGTGTGCTTCATACGTATAGTTATGTCCCGGAGGAAGATTTCGTCGATTGGACACCGAAGTACAAGTTGGCGAATGAGAGACCGAACATCCAAGCTACTGTGCAGCATGTCGGGAACATTGAGCCTAACTATCTGAGCTTCCAGGGACGAAGCCCGTTCTCGGAGATGGACGATTGGCTTGAGATTATGGAGACCCCATACAAGTCCTTTGAGAATTCCTTCTGGCTGAAGGGCATCTACGAGAAAGCTCAGCAGCAAGGGATCGGCATTCTGCTCAATGGACAGCGAGGAAACTACGGCATCTCCTGGGGACCAGCGCTGGATTATTATATGACCTTAATGAGAGGGATGAAGTGGTTTCGGCTCATTCGGGAAGTTAATCAGTACAGCGAGAAAATTGGCGTAGACCGAGCGCGTATTTATCGCGTTGTCAGCCGCAAGGCATTCCCGATACTGAACCGCTGGAGACCCGTGAGTGAACCGTACGAGTTTCCTCAATTGGTCAATCCGGAATTTGCGAAGCAGACCGGCATCTTCGAAAGACTTCATGACCGGAAATTTACGGGAATCGGAACGACCGCAGACTTGCCCTCGGATCCGATGGAAGCTAGAAAAGAGCATTTCGAGCGCGTCCATGTATGGAATATATCGGGAGCCAGAGGGGCGAAGCTGTCCTTGCGTTATGGTGTAAGAGGGCATGATCCTACGAATGATCTGCGTGTGGTCCGATATTGTCTATCGCTTCCGATGGAGCAATTCGTCCAGAAGGGGGTTGACCGTTCATTAATCAGAAGATCGACGGAAGGATATTTACCCGATCAGATCAGACTGAACCAGCGTGTCAGAGGCATTCAGGCAGCTGATTTGATCCACCGCATGATTCCTGCATGGCCCGCATTCGTTGATGAGCTGCGGTGTATGAGCCAAGATCCGCGCATGCAGCAGATCATACATATGCCTGCAATTCATGATGGCATTGCATTAGTAGAGCAAGGACCCAAATCGGAGACAGCCTATAATCCCAAAATCAAAATCCTTATGAGGAGTCTGATTATTTATCGTTTTCTACAGAAAAACTTCTGAGGGGAGGTGAATCTATGAAAAAAGAGTGGAAAAAACCTAATCTGGAAGTACTTAACGTCAGCATGACGATGGCTGGTCCCGGTGAAATCATTCCGGATGCCGACCAACCGGATCCAACGGAAGTCATTCACTTCGAGAGCTAATACCGGCATTATAAAGAGCTAATTAGGCGGTCGGTGTTGCCCTTATATGCGTGAGTAAGGTATAAGGGCTTTTTCCCCACCGTCTATTATTATGACTTCAGTTGGAGTGAGAAGGATGCTCGAAACAGTTAATTTAACGGTATATAAAGCCTTCGGATATCATATTCAAAGCAGCATTCCGTTGCCTGAATTGCAGCTTTGCGGAGATGACGAGGCAGGCATTGATGTTGTCATTGGAACAATGGATTTGACGGAGGCATGGTCCGCGCACTCTACCCCGCCCCAGAAGCTTGTCGTGACAGAGAATCTGGTTATGTTCGAGATTGCGGATACGGCCATTTTCGCTATACGCAAGGGCCGGGCGATAGAGGTTTCACCCATGGAAGGAGCGGACGAGGATCGACTCCGTCTGTACATTCTGGGTACCTGCATGGGCGCTTTGCTGCTGCAAAGAAGAATTCTTCCGATGCACGGGAGTGCGGTAGCGATCGATGGCAAGGCGTATGCGATCATCGGTCACTCTGGGAACGGCAAATCGACGCTGGCATCTGCTTTTCTCCAAAGAGGCTATCAGCTGCTCAGCGACGATATCATCGCCGTCACACTAGGGGAGAACAACATGCCGTATGTGACACCGGCCTATCCGCAGCAGAAGCTGTGGGAAGAGAGCTTGCAGGCCTTCGGCATGGAAACGCGTCAATATCGCCCGTTGTATGACCGGGAAACCAAATATGCGATACCTGTCCAGTCTCAATTCGCAGAAGAGGCGCTTCAGCTAGCGGGAGTCTTCGAGCTCGTGAAGACGGAATCCAGCCAAGCGCGGCTTAGAAGGGTTGAGAAGCTGGAACGCTTGCAGCTGTTATATCGCCATACATACCGTAATATACTTCTAGCTGACAGCGGGTTGTCGGAATGGCATCTGCAGACCACGGCAAGCTTCGCAGGCAAGATTGATTTCTATCAGTTATGTCGACCCGTACAGCAATTTACGGCACATCAACTAGCTACTATTATATTAAAAGCGATTGGAAAGGAGATTACAACGAATGATTAAGAATAAGTTGATTCAACTCGACGATGTTGTCGTTCAACAGCCCGGTCATATTGTAAGTGACATGGATGGAGAAACCGTTATGCTTAGTGTTGAAATTGGCAAGTATTACAACCTTGGTGATATTGGCGGCTCGATCTGGAGCGAGATTCAGTCTCCGATTCCGGTTCGTCAATTGATTGCTAATTTAATGACCAAATATGCGGTAGATCAAGAAGAATGCGAAGAGCATGTGCTTGCTTTTCTAGAGCAGCTGCTAGAAGAAGGATTAGTGACCAAACAGTAGTGGGGTAAACGCAGATTGCCAAGTATTAATGGTGCTGAAGCTGCTTGTTTCCTAGGAGGATAACAATGAACATTGTGCTGCATTATGTGAAGCAGCTGACGTCTTTCTCGGGTAGACGATTGTATGTCAATCTTGCCGGAATGGTTGTGAGCAGTTTATTGGACGGAATCGGAATTCTTCTTCTTATTCCGATGCTGAGCATTAGCGGAATCGTGGATGTGAATATCGGCATTCCGTCGATCAATGAGGCACTTTCCTTCCTGCGCGAGTTCCCAACCTCAATCGGTTTATTAATCGTCCTGGGAGCCTATCTGTTTATCTCTATTATTCAATATATCATGCAGCGGAAGCTGAACATTCAGAATGTGGACATTCATCAAAGCTTCATCCATGAGCTAAGGCTCCGAAGCTATCGGGAGCTATTGTCGGCCAAGTGGGAGTTCTATTTGAACCGAAGAAAGTCGGATATCATTAATACGTTAACGACGGAGATGACGCGCGTTAACACGGGCGTTCATCTATGCATGCAGACGACGACCTCAATTATCTTTACGGTGATACAGATTGGGCTTGCTCTATGGATATCCGCGCCAATCACGCTATTAGTCGTCATTAGCGGCGTGCTGCTGGCCCTTTTTTCACGAAGGTTCTCCAAAAGGTCGATGGCACTCGGCCGGGTTACGGTGGAACTCTCGCAGCAATATATGGCGGGAATTACCGATCTTTTCAATGGTATTAAGGAAGTGAAGAGCAATCGTTTAGAGCACTCCAGGATGACATGGGTTCAGAAGCTATCGGGAAAACTCCGCCACGAACAACAAGAGTTCACGAGAATAAGAACAGCCTCGCAACTCCTGTACAGAATATCATCCGCTGTCTTGATTGCAGCCTTTATGTATACTTCCGTCATCTTCTTCCACTCACGGCCTGAACAGATGATCGTCATTATTGTCATTTTTTCTCGGTTATGGCCGAGATTTATTAATATTCAAGCCAATTTCGAGCAAGTGTCGTCATTTATTCCTGCCTTTCGCTCTCTATACGAGCTCCAGAAGCACAGCAAGGAGGACGCGGAAGTTCAAGGCACGCAATCTGGCCTAGATGAAGCACGTTATACAGAGCCGCTTCGAATGAGTCAAGGGATTGCATGCAGCGGGGTATACTTCCGATACCGCTCCGAAGAACAAGGCTATGCGCTTGATAACGTTACTTTGCAAATTCCAGCCAATCAGATGACGGCTATTGTAGGACGTTCCGGCGCAGGCAAAAGTACGTTGATTGATTTGATTATGGGACTTATTCAGCCTGAGGAAGGTGAAGTTCTCATAGATGGCAAGCCTTTAACGGGAGAAACGCTAGAGCAGTTCAGACGATCGATCAGCTATGTGCCGCAGGATCCGTTCTTATTTCACGGGAGTATTCGGGACAATCTGCTGCTCGTGGAGCCGAATGCCACGGATGAGCAGATCTGGGAGGCGCTTGCGTTCTCTTCTGCTGCGAACTTTGTTAAACAGCTTCCACTGGGGTTGGATACGCTAATAGGCGACCGAGGAATGAAGCTGTCGGGCGGCGAACGTCAGAGGCTGGTTCTCGGACGTGCATTGCTCCGCAAGCCTTCCATTCTGGTGTTGGATGAAGCGACCAGTGCGTTAGATAATGAGAATGAGACGAAGATTCAAGAGGTGCTGGATCAATTAAGAGGGAAAACGACTATTCTTGTCATTGCTCACCGCTTCTCTACCATTCGCAATGCCGATCAAGTCATTGTGCTGGATCAAGGACGGATCGTGCAGAATGGGGATTACAAGCAGCTGGCGCTTGAACAAAAGGGTTTATTCCGGAAGCTGCTGGGTACTCGCAGAGACTTTGATAACAATCCACCCTATGAAGGAGAACTCTATGATTGGAGATCGAATTAAAGAGCTGAGGGAGAAGAAAGGCCTCACCCTAACAGAACTTGCAGACTTGGCGGGTGTTTCCAAATCCTATTTAAGCCATATTGAACGCAAGCTTCAAAACAATCCTTCTCTTCAAATGCTGTCCAAGATATCCGTGCCGCTTGAAACGAAGGTTCAATATCTACTAACCGACCAGCAAGCACCAAAAGAGGACGTATTCGATGAAGAGTGGATGGCCCTGCTGCATAAAGCCATTGAGGATGGAATGAGCAAGGAAGACTTTGTTCGCTTAAGTGAACGGATTCGGATGCAATAACAGCAATCGAACTTGACACGTTCGTTATAATGAACTATACTTTTCTTATGTTCGTTATAAAAAACAAAAAAGTTCGTATTAAGAAACGGGAGATTATTATGAATAATCTGCGCACGGCAAAAGAAATAAATATTAAGGAATGGCTTCTAGTTCTGAAGCAGCGGTGGATCACGATCCTTATCGTAGCGGTATTAATCGCGGCAGCAGGCATGTTATACAGCTCTCGTCCTGCAACACCGCTCTATCAAGTATCTGCAAGAATTATTATCCATTCGCAAATTGATGCTTTTAATACGTTTAGAGTTTTGTTAAAAGAACCTGTGGTTCTACAGAAGGTAGCTGCCGAACTGAAGCTTAATCGATCTGCCAATCAGTTGAGAGGGCAAGTATTAACAAATAGTGTAGATGGGACACAGGTTATTCTGGTTTCCGTTGTTGATCCTGATCCGATGGTTGCTGCTGCAATCGCTAACGCAACGGTCAAGCAATTTAGGGAGACTGCTAAGGAATTGTTGAATTTCACCGGAGTTACGGTCTTATCGGACGCGGATGGCAGTGGATACTACGAGCCGATAAATCCGCCTCAACAAACACGGAATAACATCCTAAGCATTATGATCGGTCTTGTGCTGGGAATCGGTGCGGCGTTTCTTCGTCATTCTCTGGATGATACGATCCGAAAGGAGAGTCATCTCAAGGATTTCGCTGGCATTCCAGTACTAGGATCGGTTACAAGAATTAAACCGAAACGGTTGACGAAGAAAGCGAAGCAGTTGACTGCAGGCATTTCGGTTAGGGGTGAAACGGTTGGCTCTTAAAAAACAAAAGCTGAATGATGCTTACCTGAGCAAAGGGCTCATTAGTTACATTGATCCGGAGTCGGCTGCATCTGAACAATACCGCAGTATTCGCACGAATATTGAGCTTCTGCCTGTTCAGGAGCAATTGAGGCTGTTGATGGTCACATCTCCTGATTATAGGGAGGGAAAGACGCTGACGGCGATGAATCTGGCGGTCTCTATGGCTCAGCAAGGCAAACGAATACTCATTATCGATGGTCATGTCAAGAAGGATGATCTTAGCTCCATGTTTAACCTCTCAGACCACATTGGGTTAACCAATGTTTTATCCGGAAAAGCCGAGTTGATGGATGCTGTGCATCCGACGGATATAGGCCGGCTGGACGTCCTCCCAAGCGGAACCTGCACGGATCACATCAGTGAGCTGCTTCATCCGCAAGCCATGCAAGAAATCATCGATGCCGGAAAAGAGCAGTATGACATGATTGTAATCGACGGCCCCCCTGTTCTTCATGCATCAGAGGTTAAATTACTGGCCCATTATTGCGATGGTGTGGTTATGGTTATCCGTAATGGCAGAACGAAGAACGAATCAGCGATGAATGCCAAGGAAACTTTGGAGTTCGCTGGCGCCAAAATAATCGGTATTATTATGAATCAAATCTAATTTTGCTCTATTGTTCGTTATTAAGAACGATAATGCCTTTGGTGATGTCTCCTTACCGTTATCGATGGAGGCACTCGGTCATGCTGTGGGTTGAAAGATACCTTAGACGCTCAGTCGTCGGAAGTGTGATGTGAGGAGGGGTTTGATGCCCTTGCTTTATTTGGTTTTTTATCTGCAGGGATCGTTCATGATGACGATCACGCCGGTAAAAAACGAAGTAAACATCTGAACATAGGTCAATTAGTTTGGGAAGGGGTAGGTCCATGACTTATTTTCAAAGGCTGTCCTTATCGATGATTACGGATTCGCTCATCATTATTAGCGCCATTTTCTTTGGACGGTTCTTGTTAAGTATTAGCTTGGATGTAGGCAATGCTTCAATCGTCATAAGCTCGTTAACGTTAGTTCTCAGTCACCATCTGTTTTCCCTGCGATACAACCTGTATAAAAAGGCATGGGAATACGCAAGCATTGGTGAGCTAATCATTATTTTGAAATGCGTGACGCTATCGATTGTGACGACGGCTATTCTGCAGCAGCTGATGAATAACGACATTTATTTCAGGCTTCTCGCCATTACTTGGATGCTGCATATGATCGCGATTGGAGGCTCGCGCTTCTGTCTGCGAATCTACAAAGATACATACGTAAAAGAAAAGACAAATAAGAAACGAACTTTAATTATCGGTGCAGGTGCGGCAGGCACGATGATCGCCAGACAGCTGCTTCACAATAATGATGTCGAGCTCCAGCCGGTAGCCTTCATCGATGACAACGTGAAGAAGAAGGATCTGGATATCATGGGGATCCCCGTCGTCGGCGGCCTGCATATGATCGAGAAAGCAACGAGGGAGCTGAACATAAGCAATATTATTATTGCAATCCCTTCTTTGAAGCGTAAAGCGCTGCATGCCATCTACCAGGAATGTGCGAAGACGGACGCCAAGACGCAAATACTTCCCATGATTGAAGATATCGTGCTTGGGAAGGTATCTGTCAATGAGGTTCGCGACGTGCAAGTGGAGGATTTGCTTGGCCGGGAGCAGGTTGACCTGGATGTGGCGGGGATTTCCGAATATGTCACGGGGAAGGTTGTCTTGGTTACGGGTGCGGGGGGATCGATTGGATCGGAAATCTGCAGGCAAGTGTCTCAATTTCATCCAAGGACGATCATTCTGCTAGGTCATGGCGAGAATAGCATTTACTCCATTGAGATGGAATTGAAGGAGCTTTATGGCGATTCCGGGATTAACTTTGTAACGGAAATAGCGGAATTGCAGGATCCAGACAAGATGATCTCGGTTATGAGCATGTATCAGCCCGATGTGGTCTATCACGCTGCTGCGCATAAACATGTTCCATTAATGGAGCGCAATCCGGTGGAAGCCGTCAAGAATAATGTAATCGGAACGATGAACGTTGCTCAAGCGGCCGGCCGGTCAGGAGTAGGCACCTTCGTCATGATTTCTTCCGACAAGGCCGTTAATCCGACGAGCGTTATGGGGGCGACAAAGCGGCTCGCGGAGATGGTTATTCAAGACATGGATCAGAAAAGCTCGACCAAGTTCGTTGCGGTACGATTCGGGAACGTATTAGGAAGCCGCGGGAGTGTGATCCCCCTCTTCAAGCGGCAAATCGAGCAAGGCGGTCCGGTCAAAGTGACGCATCCGGACATGATCCGCTATTTTATGACCATTCCTGAGGCATCAAGACTAGTCATACAAGCTGGAGCATTGGCAAGAGGCGGAGAAATATTCGTTCTCGATATGGGAGAGCCGGTTAAGATCGTCGACCTGGCCAAGAACCTTATCCTGCTGTCCGGCAATTCGGTAGAAGATATCGGTATTGAATATACAGGCATCCGGCCAGGCGAGAAATTGTTCGAAGAGCTGTTGAATGGTGATGAGATAAATGAAAAGCAGGTATATCCGAAGATCTACATTGGTAAAACATCGGATCTGCGTATCGAGCAAATTAACGATCTTCTTCAAACGTTCTCCTCGATGGAGAAGGAGAAGCTGAGGGAATGGCTGATTGATCTTGCGAACAACCGTATAGCGGCCCCAGAAGCACAGTTGGTCATGATGTCGGGATAGGAGTGCGGAGAATGCCAAAAGTCTTATTTTGCGCGACGGTGGATATTCATTTCAAGAAATTCCATCTCCCTTACTTGCAATGGTTTCAAAGTCAAGGCTGGGAGGTTCATGTGGCTTCAAGCGGCGATATGGATCTTCCATATGTGGATATCAAGCACCACATCTCCATTCACCGTTCGCCATTCACGCTTAGCAACATGACCGCTTACCGGCAGTTGGCTGCGATCGTGAACGGTCACAGCTTTGATCTGATCCACTGTCACACTCCAATGGGTGGTGTTCTTGCCAGGCTTGCGGCGCGTAAAACAAGGAAGCAGGGAACGAAAGTCATCTATACCGCCCATGGGTTCCACTTCTGCAAAGGGGCGCCGCTGCTGAACTGGCTTGTCTATTATCCAATAGAAAAAAGCTTGGCTCATCTGACTGACTGCCTGATCACGATTAATTCCGAAGACTATTCGTTGGCGCAGCAGCGCAGATTCAGAGCCGGACGTATTGAGCAGGTGCGGGGAGTCGGCGTTAATCTGGAGCACTACCGGCCTATTGGAACGAAAGAGAAGCTAGCGCGAAGAGATCAGCTTGGCTATGGTTCGGATGATTTCTTGCTGTTCTTCGCCGGTGAATTTAATAAGAACAAAAATCAACAGCTGCTCATTCGGGCATTGGCCTCCTCCTATAAAGATAAGATTCCGCACTGCAAGCTGCTGCTTGCGGGGGAAGGCGGGCAGGTCGCTGAATGCCGCTTGCTTGCGTCCAGCCTGGGGGTTGGCGATCGTGTCGATTTCTTGGGCTACCGGAACGACATCGAAGAATTGCTGCCGATGTGCGACGTTGCAGTCGCCTCAAGCCTCCGTGAAGGCTTGCCAGTTAATATCATGGAAGCGATGGCCTGTGGACTTCCGATCATAGCTACAGCAAATAGAGGACATTCCGAGTTAGTGGAGGATCAAGGTAACGGATTCATTGTTGCTCCAGGAGATATTCAAGCGTTCGCAGACCGAATGGATCAGCTGTATCATTCTGAGCTTCTGAGAGAACGTATGGGGCAAGAGAGTGTGAGGAGAGCGGCTAATTATTCACTCACCCAGGTCAAAGCACAATTAAGCGAGATCTATTCCCGTTATGCGGGCGATGGTGAGAAGATCGAAAGGAAGGTCTATGGTGCTTACAGCTAGTCAATCAGAACCTATGCGTGTGCTTCAAGTCGCGACCATTATGAATCGGGGCGGTCTTGAGACGATGTTAATGAATTATTATCGGAAGTTGGACCGGAGCCGGATCCAGTTCGATTTCATGGTCCATCGGGAAGAGCGCGGACATTATGATGATGAAATCGAGCGTCTTGGAGGGAAGATTTACCGTATGCCATCTATACGTCCAGGTCATTACCGCGCCTATTTCCGTATGCTGGATCAGTTCTTCGCCGACAATCCCGGATACCGGGTCGTCCATTCCCACATTAACGAGAACAGCAGCTTTGTACTCCGCGCAGCGAAGAAGGCTGGAGTTCCTTGCAGAATTGTCCATAGTCATATGAGTAAGCAAAGCATCGATATCAAATTTCCTTTCCGAATGTATGCAAGGATGTGCATGTCCGGCCATCCGAACCATTACTTTGCCTGCTCCAAGAATGCGGGTCGGTGGCTATTCGGAGGCTCCCGGTCGGTCATAGTTCTTAATAATGCCGTGAATGTAGAAGAATTTCAATATAACCAGGCAGTACGGGATGAAGTGAGAGCCGAGCTCGGAGTTGGGAATTCCCTTGTTTTGGGTCATGTAGGACGATTTTCCAAAGAAAAAAACCATAGTTATTTACTTGATATTTTCCAAGCTGTTCATAAGAAAAATCCGGATGCCTTGCTTATATTGGCAGGCGATGGCGATTTAAGAACGGGAATAGAAAGAAGGGCAGCTGCACTTGGTATTACGAATTCTGTGAAGTTCCTTGGTATTCGGAAGGACATTTCCAGGTTAATGCAGAGTTTCGATCTCTTTATATTTCCTTCATTGTTCGAGGGATTGCCTGTTGTTCTCGTAGAAGCTCAGGCTGCAGGATTAACTTGTTTAGTTGCTGACACGATCACGAAGGAAACCGATGTAACTGGACGGGTTGAATTTATCGGACTAAATGAAAGTCCGGAACAGTGGGCGAGTAGAATAATAGCTGCGTCCCCTAATCGTCCCAATACTTCGGAGCAGCTTGCCTCGAGTGGCTACGATGCCAGGAGCGCATCGCAGTGGCTGATGGATTATTATTTGAAGCATGCCTAACTCTCATAATGGAGGATTAAAAGGTGGCACCGATACTGACTGTTTTTACACCTACATACAACAGGGCGTATATCCTTCATCAATGTTACGCGAGCTTGGTCCGCCAGAGCTGCCGGCAATTCATATGGCTTATTATCGATGACGGCTCGAGCGATGATACCAGACAGCTGGTCGAGGATTGGATTGATGAGGGGATCATTCCGATTAGATACCATTATCAAGAAAATCAAGGCATGCACGGCGCGCATAACACAGCCTATGAATTGATTGATACCGAATTGAACGTATGTATTGATTCAGATGATTATATGCCCGATGATGCCGTTGAGAAAATCATTGCCTTCTGGGAGATGCACGGCAGCAAGCAGGTATCCGGAATCGTCGGCTTAGACGCATCCCCAAGCGGCGAAATTATTGGAACGCGGATGCCAGACCAGCTGAAGACCTCCAAGCTAACAGACCTTTACGAGTTGCATGGCGTGAAGGGTGACAAGAAGCTTGTTTACCGTTCAGAGCTGACCAGGCAATGTCCGCCTTACCCTTTATTCCCGGGTGAGAAGTATTGTCCGCTTGCGTACAAATATATTCTAATCGACCAGCAGCATCCGCTGCTCGTCATGAACGAGGTGCTGTGCATCGTCGAATACTTGGCCGACGGTTCCAGCATGAATATTATCAAGCAGTATAGAAACAACCCGCGCGGGTTTACGTTCTTTCGCAAGGTTTCGATGAAGTACGCTCCCACCTATAAGAAGCGGCTGCGGGAATCGATCCATTATGTGGCGAGTAGTCTAATGATAGAAAATCGTCGTTTTTTGTTGGATTCACCGTGCAAGTTGTCAACGTTTCTGGCTGCACCTGTGGGAGCACTGCTCTATTTGTACATACGGAATACACGGAGATCGACGACGTTAAAAGCCAACTAGTGTAATGAAGGGGTATGGCAATGACGGTATTTTGGTTCACCTTGGCACTCGCGTATATATTTTCTCTTCTGTCTAGGTATTTCTCCAAACCGGTCAGCATAGGTCCTACTTATATACAACCCAGTGTTTTTCCAGCTTTCATTACAATGGCTGTATTAGCATTAGTAGCTGGACTTCGGAATAACATCGGGGATACGGTATATTACGTTCATTCCTATGTGACGGGTATTTATACGTGGGAGACACTCGATTTTAACGGTGATTTTGGCTTTATTATTCTTCAAATGATTTTACAGAGCATTAGTAGAGACCCTCAGATCATGATCTTTGTGACTGCACTGATAACAAACGTATTAATTGTCGCAGTTATATACAGGTACTCTAGGATTGTGGAACTTAGTATATTCATTTATATAACGAGCGGTATGTATCTAACATCTATGAACGGGATAAGGCAGTATCTTGCAGCAGCCATTATTTTTACGAGCACGAAATATTTGCTTAACGGCGACTGGAAGAAATACGTTCTGATTGTTCTGCTAGCCTCAACGATACACAAGAGCGCTCTGATTTTACTTCCGATCTATTTCGTAGTTAGAAAAAAGGCATGGACCAAACAAACGGTCCTATTGGTGGCCGTAGCAGTAGTAATTGTTATTGGTTTTAATCAATTTATGGGCGCTTTATTCTCTGTTATAGGAGATAGCCAATACGGCCAGTATCAGAACTTCTCGGAAGGCGGAGCAAATATCCTTCGTGTGGTTGTGGCTCTAATCCCGCTAGTTATTGCTTTCCTGGGACGGGATAAACTTAGGGTGCTATTCCCTAATATAGACTACATAGTAAACTTGAACTTAATCAATTGCGTATTCATGATTATCTCCACTCAGAACTGGATTTTTGCCAGATTCTCTATTTATTTTGGGCTATATCAGCTTATCTTGCTTTCATGGGTTATCAAGGTATTTAGGGAAAAAGATCAAAAGCTCATGTATTATGGCATTTTGGTTTGCTATTTCATTTTTTACTTCTATGAATGTGTCATTATATTTGGCACACAATACGGCAGCAACTTTATAAAATAATTAGTATTGGAGAATGGAAGTCTATGCTGAATCCGTTAACCTCCTTTCGATTTTTAGCAGCTTTACTGGTATTTATTCATCATGTAGAGATAGGATCAGCATTTCAACTAGGATATGTAGGAGTAAGCTTCTTTTTTATCCTTTCAGGCTTTATTCTTACGTACACCTATAGTGTTAAGATGAGAAGCTTCAATAATATCGAAATGAAAAAATTCTATTCGTCCAGAATTGCGAAAATATATCCAGTACATGTATTTACATTTTTTTTAGCTATACCTTATTACTTTTTTATTCCGCTCAAACACGATACGGCTCTGTATATAATTCAGGCAGCTACAAATCTATTGTTAATACATAGCTTTATCCCATTTGGTAATGTTTCATTTAATGGTGTGTCGTGGAGCTTATCCGATGAGCTCTTTTTTTATGCCATGTTTCCTATTCTTGTTTTTATAGCTTTGAAATATTTTAAGAAAATAAAAACCAAAGTAGTAGTCTTGTGTGTTGTCTGGCTTACCTTAGTCATATCCTTCTCCCTATTACCGGATAAAGGCAGTTTTGTGTTGTGGTTTGCTTATTTCTTCCCCGTAACCAGACTATTTGAATTTATGGCTGGTGTTCTACTTGGGTTTATTTTTCTGCAGTCCAGGACCATAGTCAAAAGAATTTCACCATTTCTGTTTAGTGTATTTGAATTGTGTTCTGTTGGTTTACTTGTTGCAGTAGTCATAATCGCTCCGGCTATGTCACAGAACATCAGATATGGAATACTTTTTATTCCCATTTGGAGTATTCTTATATATGTTTTTTCTTTTCAAAGAGGGGCAATTTCAACATTGTTGTCCAATCGTATTTTAGTTTATTTAGGGAAAGTAAGCTTCTCATTTTATATGATTCATAATCTCGTTTTAAGTTACATTTTCTTCTTGTGGAAGCCAAATATTAATACATACCTGCTCATTCTGATCTGCTTTTCAGTAACAATTCTATTGAGTGTTTTGATGTATCATTTTTACGAAGAACCAATGAGAATAAAGGTCAAAAAATTGTTAGATAACCTGATAATGAGAAGAAGTAGAAACATGGAGCAAGACAGAAAGGGGAGGTTAAGTGAATCATTCAAGTAAAATTCCGCGAATCATCCATTTCGTATGGTTCGGCCGTGGGGAGAAATCACCCAAAATTAAGAAATGTATGAAGAGCTGGCAGCGCTATTTGGGCGACTATCAATTCATGGAGTGGAACGAGGATAATTTCGACATTCATTCCAACCGGTATGTGCAGCAGGCCTATGAATCGCGAAAATATGCTTTCGTCAGTGATTATGTACGACTGTATGCCCTCTATCATCATGGCGGGATTTACATGGATACGGATGTGGAAGTGCTAAAGCCGCTTGATGCCTTTCTTCATCATGAAGCATTCTCCGGTTTTGAAGACGACAAGCATGTGCCCACTGGGTTGATGGCATCTGCCAAGGGCCATATATGGATCGAGGAGCTGCTTCGGCACTATGATGATCTTGACTTCGTCCGAGCAGACGGATCGCTCGATATGACAACGAATACGAGTATCATTACGAATCATTGCATAGCAACCGGCTTAATCCCGAACGGACAATACCAGGAGCTCAGTAACGGCGTCGTGTTCTATCCGCGAACAACCTTCTGTCCCTATGATTATATCAACGGTGCGAATTATATCACGAATGAAAGCTATGCCATCCATCACTTCGCAAAGTCGTGGCTGCCGGCTCATATTCGTTATCGTAGTGAAGTAAAGCGGATGCTGAGCCGGGTCGTAGGTCCGAAGATGATCTCTAAACTGCGGAACGCAGTTAGGATGAGAGGATAAGAAAGGAAGTTGACGTTGAAGAAGCGGTTGTTATTTGTCACCCAATACCTCCATACAGGAGGTGCTGAGAAAAGCCTTCTGACCCTGCTCTCGGAGCTGGACTATGAGAAATACGAGGTGGATCTGCTCTTGTTCGATCATAGTGGAGCGTTGTTCGAACAAGTGCCGCCGAGCGTAAATATACTTCCGCCATTATTCGATACCTTTACCGTGCCATTGTCAAAGGCGGTTCCTATTCTCTTGAGAAAAGGCCGTTTCCGTCTGCTTGCGGGAAGAATATTGGCTTCGGCTCTCGCCGCTCTGTCGGAGGGGAAAGGCGTCGGAGTCAGGTGGGCGATCTACCGTCATGCACTTCGCTCCCTCAGCAGTCCGTATGATGCGGCCATAAGCTATCTAGACTTCCATTGCAATTATTATGTGGCCGAGAAGGTCAATGCCCGGAAGAAAATTCTCTATAATCATATGGACTATGGCTATAGTGAGCAGCAGGGCTGGCCATGTCCGAGAATGGAACGCAAGAGCTTCGCGAAGTGCGATTACATCGTAACGGTGGCCGATTCGGCTAAGCTGTCTCTGGAGAGTTATTTTCCGGAGTATGCCTCGAAGATGCGGGTGATCCGAAACCGGGTTTCGGTGGACGCTATTCGCCGCTTGGCTAATGAGAAGGTTGAAGATTATCGTTTCTTGGGGATTACATTGACAACGGTTGCCCGCCTGGGAGACGAGAAAGGGGTCATGCTTGCCCTTGAGGCATGCGCCCTATTGGTCAATCAGGGCGCCAATATCCGCTGGCAAATTGTTGGTGATGGCGCATTGCGAAGCGAACTTACGATGCGTGCAAAAGAGCTTCAGCTGGAAGAGCGGTTTCTTCTGCTTGGCGAACAAGCGAATCCATACCCCTATATGAACGGCTGCGACATCTACATACAGCCATCCAAGACGGAAGCCCATTGCATTGCGGTAGAAGAAGCACTGGCCTTGTGCCGTCCGCTTGTTGTTACCGATATACCTTCGTTTCGCCACCAAGTTATTGACGGAGAAACCGGAATTATCGTACCTGTCAGTGCTGAAGGGATTGCCGAAGGCATCATGCGGCTCATCGCAAGCAAGGAGCTCCGCGAAGGCTTAACGAGACGTATTCAACTCTCCGGCAGCCGATATCAACATGAGCTGGCTAGATTCTATCAGTTAATAGAAGGAGAAGAGGCGTACTATGAAAAGGCTAATTGATCTGTGCGCCGCAACCCTTCTGCTAACCGTGCTGTCTCCCTTCATTCTGCTTACGGCCATTCTAGTTCGAATCAAAATCGGTAAACCCGTATTCTTCAGGCAGCAGCGTCCCGGACTTAACGGGAAACCATTCGTCTTGTATAAGTTTCGCACCATGACGGATGCCAAGGATAATAACGGGGTCCTGTTATCGGATAATCTTCGATTGACGGGCTTTGGAATTTTCCTGCGAAAATATAGTCTGGATGAGTTTCCGCAGCTTTTCAACGTCATCAAAGGCGAGCTAAGCTTGGTCGGTCCAAGACCGCTATTAATGGACTATCTTCCCCTGTATTCGGAAGAGCAGGCCAAGCGTCATGATGTACGGCCTGGTATAACCGGCTGGTCGCAAGTGAACGGAAGAAATGCGATTACTTGGGAAGAAAAGCTTCAGCTTGATGTTTGGTATGTCGAGAATCACAGCCTTTGGCTTGATTGCAAAATTATGATGTTAACGTTCATGCGCGTGATACGACCGGTGGGTATTAACAATGCCAACCATGCGACGATGCCGCTCTTTCGGGGGAGCGAACATCATCGTGATGCATGAGTGAGCTATAGGTAACGTTCGCCGCGCTCGCGTGTTCGAACGACTTTGGCCGGCGTTCCGTAGGCCACGGCATTGGAAGCAATGGATGTGAGTACGGTTGAACCTGCTCCGATGACCGAATGCTCACCGATTTCGATGGCATGGATGACTTGTGCTCCCAGTGACAGGACGGAATACTGACCCATGCGGACTTGACCGCCTGTCGTCGCATTCGGGGCAAGCGCGGCAAAATCTCCGATCCTGCTGTCATGGTCCACGGATGACTTCGTGTTCAAGATGCAATGCTTGCCAATCTCGGTATCGCTATTAATAATAGCGCCAGCCATAACGACGGTTCCCTCTCCTATGGTGACACCTCGTGCAATTGACGCAGAAGGATGAACGCTTGTCATAAACCGAAACTGCGGGTTGAGCTGCATAATACGGTCTACCATTAACGAACGGATCCAGTTATCTCCGATTGCGACAATGCCGCTGCTTGCCCGCAGCGTATCCAGACCGCCAAGAACTTCGTAGCCGTATACATGCGTTCCGGGCGGTTTATGCTCGTCGATTAAACCGATGATCATATGCTGTTTGGATTGTTCTACGCAATCGATTACGACTTTGGCATGACCGCCAGAACCAATAATGACGATTTCTTCCATGGGAAACGCCCTTTCTGAACCAAGATGATTGGGATACTAGTATTCTAGCACATTGAAATAAGAGAAAACGAATATGAAGGAGATTTGGATGAGACACGATGGTATAGATTTGGAGCTCCTTCCCAGTGAGCTTAAGCTACTGCTTTCCTTCATGAGATCCGATTATTCGGAGAAAGAAATTCAAGCTGATCTGGAGCAGCATGCCGATGTGAACTGGGATCATTTTCTTCAACTATCGAGACATCACCGCCTCGTCCCGTTCCTAAACCATAGAATCAAACAGCTTTCCTTAACAGGCATACCGCCATATGTCATGCAATCGATCACTCATGAATACCGGAAAAATACGTTGCACATGCTGCAGCTAAGCGGCGAAATGACGGATGTTAGTAAACAATTGAATGGAAGAGGAATACGTTCCATTATGCTCAAGGGTCCTGTAGTTGCGGTAGATCTCTACGGCAGTCTTTCACATCGCACGTCCTCTGATCTGGATGTTCTTGTCCATCTCGATGACTTAGATCGAGTCCAGATGGTTCTCGAGGGAATAGGTTACGTGAAGGAAGATAATTTGCTGTCGGTCTTGAATGACTGGAAGTGGAGGCATCATCACGTTGCCTACTACCATCCTGCCAAGCGGGTTAAGCTGGAAATCCATTGGCGCTTGAACCCCGGTCCTTCGAAGGAACCGGCGTTCAACGAATTATGGGAACGCAGGAGGCTGAGTACAATATCGACGGATCCCGTTCATCTTCTGGGGCGCGAGGACTTGTTTCTGTTCCTGGTCTCTCACGGGGCGCGTCATGGTTGGTCCAGACTGCGCTGGCTGCTGGATATTAACCAGATTTCGCAGCAAGAACTTGACATGGATCTGTTTAAGAGACTGCTGCAGAACAATCACTTTCTCCATACAGCCGGTCAGGCCTTGTACTTAACCTCAGAGCTGCTGCACACACCGCTTAGCGATTCGATGAAGGAGTTAACAGAAGGAAGCCGTTCAAGAAAGCTGGCCCATGACGCGATGTTCTACATTGGACAGATGATCAATTTACACAGTGAACCGCTGCCTGTTGAGGTAGCGAATTATCACAAGAAGCACTTGTTTGCTCTTATGTCCATGCAGCAAAAGGCGTTGTTCTTATTAAGCTGTTTGTTTCCGTATCCGATGGATACCCAGACGCTCCCCTTGCCGAAATCGCTGCATGTGCTTTACTTCCCATTGCGTCCTTTCCTGTGGGCATGGAGAAAAACGAGAAGACACGGTTACTAGGTACAAGGCTAGATATAAGGAGAACATGGCGTATGAGTCTTAAAGTGAGTGTCGTCGTCCCTGTGTTTAATGCGGAGAAGTACCTCGCACCCTGCATCGAATCCCTTTTGAATCAAACGCTGCAGGACTGTGAATTTATATTCATCAACGATGGTTCCAAGGATCAAAGCCATTCCATCATTGAGACCTATATGCAGGCGGATGCTCGGATCAGGCTGATCAATCAAGCGAATCAAGGTGTCAGTACGGCAAGGAACACGGGGCTAGCAGAAGCGTCTGGCGAATATGTCGGTTTTGTCGATGCGGACGATACCGTCGAGCCGGACATGTACGAAGTGTTGTATCGCGCGGCGAAGCAAGATGATTGTGATGTGGTGGTTTCGAATTACGAGAGTGAGATGGAAGGGCATAAGGTTACAGTCTCCTATCCGTTTCCGACAGGTATCCAATTGAATCGGGCATTTATTGAGCAAGAAATTATGGCCCATTTCATGAAGGAAGAAAGCTTGAATTCTGTCTGCAATAAGTTATTCCGTAATGCCATTATTCAAAGCAGCGGTCTGAAGTTTCCTGAAGGGGTAGCGTTGGGCGAGGATGAACGGTTTAATATAAGGTTATTTAGTCTAGCAAATACGATGAAGTATATAAACTACACCGGCTACCATTATAGAGAAGTAGCGGGCAGCGCGACGAGAGATATCATGTCGAAAGATTATTTTGGCCGGGCTCTCGAAGCCTATAAACGAGAAAATCCTGAGATGGATGCGATGCAAATCGACTCTTCTGACATTAGTAATCTGCGTTCAATCAAGCTTATGAATAGTGTGATGTCTTTTAGTTATATGTACTTTAAACCTACTGCGGACGTCAGTTTCTTCGAAAGATATAAGTATGTCAAGCGGATGATTAACAATCCCCATGTAAGGAACGCATTACCGATTTACTACAAAGAGGTTTATGGAACATTAGGGAACTACCACCGATTTATGTTCTTCATGATAAAAAGGCGGTTTACACCAGGCCTGTATTGTGCGGCTGCCTATAGTCGATTGAGAAGCAAGTAAAACAGGAGGATGGCAGAGATGAAAATTTTGATGTTTGCGCACGGAGGAAGCTTAAATCGGGGATGTGAAGCCATCGTTCGTGCATCAACTGAGATCATTAAGGAACGGGTTACGGGAGCGAAAGTTTACTTAGCTTCGGAGAAACCGGCAACGGATAAAGTTATCACCAAGCTAGATGGTGTGTTTGATGCGTCCAAAAGAAACATTGCCAAATATTCATATGACTGGTTCATTTCGTCGCTGCAGGTGAAGTTGTTCCGTGATGAATCCTATGCTTTAGGAAAAATTGAAGACAATACGATCAAGCACATTAAAGATATGGATGTCTGTCTGTCCATTGGCGGAGATAATTACTGTTACGGGGAACAGCCGGGTTGGTACGAGATTGACAGACGGGTGAAGGCCCAAGGGAAGAAGCTTGTCTTATGGGGATGCTCAATCGGAGAAGAGGATTTGTCCGAGAGAAAGCTAGCCGATTTAAAGCTCTTCGACCTTATACTTACGCGAGAGACGCTCTCCTACGAGTTATTGCGGAGTAAAGGATTAACGAATGTTAAATTGTGTGCAGATTCTGCTTTTACAATGATAAAGGAGGAGCTGCCGCTGCCTGATGGCTGGCAGGAGGGCAACACGGTTGGATTCAATTACAGCCCCCTCATATGGAAGCGAAACAAACAGTCCGAAGAAGCGGCAAGAGATCTGCTGCATCACATTTTGCAAACGACGAATATGACCATTGCGCTCACGCCGCATGTCACCCAGGATGGAAACAACGACTACGAAGTGCTGCATAAGTATTATGAGGAATTTCGTCATACGGGTAGAGTCATCCTCCTTCCGGACAACTTGAACGCCATTCAATATAAGGGTTATATCGCCAGAATGCGGTTTTTTATCGGAGCCCGGACACATGCGACAATTGCAGCGTATTCCAACTTTGTACCTACGATGGTGCTCGGTTACAGCGTAAAGTCCAAAGGGATCGCCAAAGATATTTTCGGGGAAGAGAAGCTGGTTCTGAATATCGGTGAAATATCGGATTCGGTGATACTGAAGAAGAAATTCGATGAAATGGTGCGGGAAGAGAACGATTTAAAACGAAAAATGCAGCAGTCCATCCCCGGAATTAAGAAGCTATCTTATAAAGCCGTTGATTATTTACAAGAACTTGTCCATTAATTCGAGGTGCGTGATGAAAAAGCGACTGCTGTTTATTATGCCAAGTTTATCTGCCGGAGGCGGAGAGAAGAGCTTGGTTAATTTATTATCCCAACTGGATTATAACGAATATCAAGTCGATCTCTTCTTGTTTAATCACGATGGGATTTTTATGGAATATTTGCCGCCTGAGGTCCGAGTACTGCCTTCGCAGCAAACCTATAAATGGTTTACCCTGCCATTCGTTTCATCGGTACTGAAGCTGTTGAGGGAGAGGAAATTATCTTTAGTATTCAACAGACTCATGTATGCCTTTAATGTGCGAAGAGCAAGAAGTATTCCGATTAATGAACAGCACAGCTGGAAGCATCTATCGCGCGCTCTGGAGAAACTAGACGCACATTACGATGTTGCTATTGGCTTTCTAGAGAACACCTCCACTTATCTGTGTGTAGATAAGGTGGATGCAGCTAAGAAAATCGGCTGGGTTCATATTGATTATGATCAGTTTGGTATGGATCCAGCCATCGATCGCCTATATTTCGAGCAATTAAACCACATTGTTACCGTATCCGATGAATGTGCGGAAATCTTGCGGGCCCGATTTCCAGATCAACGAAAGAAGATCCATGTCGTGTACAACATTGTGTCACCCGATATGATCTATAAGATGGCGGAGGAAGAGGATGAGGACCTATATTCACGCAAGAACGGCGAACAGGTCATCCTTTCCATTGGCAGACTGCATGATCAGAAGGGGTTCGAATGGGCAATTGAAGCCTGCAGCATTCTCGTAGAACGTGGATGCAAGGTGAAGTGGTATGTCATCGGTGAGGGGGAACTGAGAGAGGCCTTAACGGAGCTTATACGGAAATATGGGGTGGAGCATCAATTCCACTTGCTTGGTTTGAAATCGAACCCGTATCCGTTTCTCAAGCAAGCCGATTTGTATGTTCAACCCTCTAGATACGAAGGGAAATCCATTGCAATCGATGAAGCCAAAATTATGAAGAAGCCGATCGTGGTAACCAACTTCAGCACAGCTAAGGACCAGATCCAGCACGAAGAGAACGGGTTGATTGTCGGGATGGATCCGTGTGCGATTGCTGACGGGATTGAGAAGCTGATAACGGATGATACGCTGAGAGGCCGCTTTGTTGGAAACTTATCGCGCTCGAAGCTCGGAACGGAAGAAGAAATTACGAAGCTGAACAGTCTATTTGCATAGGTGGATGGATGGTATGAAGAAAAATCTGCTATTTGTAATGAATAATTTGAATTGCGGCGGCGCGGAAAAGGCGCTTATCGCTTTATTAAATACAATTGATTATTCCGGTTATAATGTCGATTTATTATTATTCCGCCGGGAGGGCATCTTTCTCGCGGATATTCCGAAACAAGTTAACGTCTTGGAAGAACCTCCAGCTTACAGATACTTTGATATGCCCATTAAGGCGGCGATCAAAGATTGTATTCTCAAGGGCAGGATTGATATAGCCATCGCCCGGACATGCGCGGCATTCATATTCAGAAGCGAGAAGAACAGAGTGCGCTGTGAACAAAGGGTTTGGAAGTATATGTCCAGGGCGCTGCCAAGTTTGCCGAAGCAGTATGACGCAGCAATCGGCTATTTGGAGAAAAACCCGATCTATTATTGCATCGAAAAAGTAACTGCTGCTAAAAAAATCGGATTTATACATAACGATTACGATCAGCTCGGTATGGACCCTGCCATCGATAGAAGCTATTTCGAGCGGCTGGATCATATTGTGACGGTTTCTGACGGGTGTGTCAAAGTACTCAAGGATCGATTCCCGATGTTCGAAACAAAGATTCAATTGATGTATAACATCGTATCTCCCGACGTCATTAAGAGGCTGTCCCAAAAGAAGGTAGACTTAAGGCATAAAGGGATTTCAATCGTTTCTGTGGGAAGGCTGCACTATCAGAAGGGGTTCGAAATGGCCGTAGAGGCTTGTGCGATGTTGATCGAAGAGGGCTACGATATCAAGTGGTATGTGGTAGGGGAAGGCGATGAACGGAGGAAGCTGGAGGGTCTTATCCAAGCACGTAATCTGGAAGCTTCCTTTATTCTGACGGGGGTTAAAGACAATCCATATCCGTATATAAGGCAATGTGATATCTATGTGCAAACCTCGTTATTCGAGGGTCATTGCTTAACGATCACGGAAGCGAAGATATTACAGAGGCCGATCGTGTCGACCGACTTCAATGTCATCCATGCACAGATCCGCAACGAGAAGAATGGGCTGATCGTCCAGCAAGATCCAGCATCCATATACGAAGGCATCAAACGATTAATCAATGACAAAGAATTAAGGGATTCGTTCGAGCGCCATCTATCTAAGGAATATTTGGGGACGGAATCCGAGATAGACAAACTCTATCAATTCATTAGCTAGGACGTGATTGTATCCTGATCCAAATCGCACTACTGACGCTTCTCGCAATTGTCGCCGTTATCTTAATCATTGATATGATCCCGATGTGGAAAGACTGGTTCGGCAGAATCCATATCGGACGCATGCGTAATACGGATGAATGGGGAGAATCGATAACCGGATTGGCGGTAAAGTGGTTGAATCATACACCGACGATCAAGCTAACTGACCAAACGAGACTGATCGTTATTGATATGCTGCGCGGCAATTACTCGCGTTCTTCCATTCAGCATTGGCAGGAAGCGGCATTGCTGCTGGGGATATCCGAATATTTGAAGCAACACGAAGATAAGGGCGTCGAATTAGCGGTCACGAAATACTTGGAAGCAACGTTCGATCGTAAGGGTCAATGGCGAGAGAAGCCCAAGCATGTGGATGGGGCAATTCTTGCTTATGCTGTCATGAAGTTATCCTTTGTGGACACAGACCGTTACAAAGAAGCGCTTGATTATATATGGGCCATGATTAAGGAGCATATCGGCGAGGATGGAACTGTAGAATATCGCAAGTCCATGAAAGACTATCGATATGTAGATACGGTTGGTTTTATTTGCCCTTTCCTAATCACCTATGGACTTCGTTATCAGGTAGATGCTTGTATAGACCTATCTGTTAAGCAAATTCAGACGTATGAACAACACGGAATGCTGCCGAATTACGGTATTCCTTGCCATGCCTATCAGATCGACAGTGATGTGCCGCTTGGCCTATACGGCTGGGGCAGAGGGCTCGGATGGTATGCGATTGGACTCATTGATGCGTGGAATGAACTGCCTTCGGGACATCAGTATAAAGAGGAGCTTAATAACTGCGTGAGCAGGTTTGCTCATGCTGCCATCCAGTTTCAACAGCCCAGCGGTAATTGGAACTGGACCGTTACGCGCAAGGAGTCGATTACCGATTCATCCGCAACGGCAACGTTAGGCTGGTTCATGCTTCAAGCAGCATCCATTCCTGAATTAACGGTTGACTGCTCGGCAAGCGCAGAGCATGCTGTGCATTATTTGATGAGGGTGACCAGAAGGAACGGGGCTGTCGACTTTTCCCAAGGTGATACTAAAGATATCGGCGTGTATTCCAACCAGTTTGGCATCCTTCCATTCACACAAGGCTTTAGTGTCAGGATGATTCAACAATATAACGTGCGCAAGAAGAATGGCACACGAGGAAAATGAGTGCATCTTGCTTCAAAAGAGGGATCCAATGAGAGTAAAAAGCTCGCTCATCAACATATCTGCAGGTCTAGGCAATCAGCTCATCATTACGGCACTAAGCTTCATATCAAGAAGTGTGTTCATAAGTACCTTGGGGATTGAATATTTGGGGGTCAATGGACTTTTTACCAGCCTATTAGCCATGCTATCGTTGGCTGAAGCGGGCATAGGGTCAAGCATCATATACAATCTGTATAAGCCTGTGGCAGAGAATGATCAAGAAAAAATAAATCGGCTGATGAAGCTGTACCGTAATGCCTATCTTGGCATTGCTCTTGTTGTACTCCTTCTAGGACTGACACTTCTACCGTTTCTAGACCACTTTGTAAAAGATACCAGCGTGAAAGACGTCTACATGATCTATTTGATATTCTTATTCAATACCGTCATACCCTATTTCTTTCAATATAAACAGTCTTTCTTGAATGTAAGTCAAAAGGGCTATGTGGTAACGAGTGTGTATTCCGTTTCGCAGATTGTATCCACCAGCTTGAAAATCGCCGTCCTGACTTATACACAAAATTATATTCTATACCTTGTCATGGACAGCATTATTACGATTACGACCTCCATGATCCTGAATACCATTGTGAACAGGATGTACCCTTTCTTGAAAAACAAGCCGACAGGCAAGCTGGATGCGGAAACGAAGGCGAACCTGTTCAAGAATATAAAGGCGATCGTACTGCAAAATATCGGTGCCTATTTCGTTCTTGGTGCAGATAGTCTCATTATTTCAGCCTTCGTCAGTCTAGCGGCCGTTGGACTGTATTCCAATTATAAGATGCTAATCGATATCAGCAGGACCTTTCTGAACCAAATTTTTAATAATATGTACCACAGTGTTGGCAATTTGGTTGCCAAGGAAAGCAGCGCTAAGGTGTATCAAGTATACAAAGTTACAATGCTGATGAATTTCTGGTTGTACTCCTTATTTACAATTTTCTTGGCTATCATCATCCAGCCCTTCATTACGGTTTGGCTAGGCTCGAAGTTTCTGATGGAAGGCAGCGTTCTATTCGTATTAATGCTGCTGTTTTACGAGAGAGGGATGAGAAATTCAATTACGACGGTTAAGACGACGGCGGGCATTTTTTATGAAGATCGATTCGCCCCTTTATGTCAAGCGGCGGTAAGTGTAACGCTATCTCTTGTATTAGTCCATTATATGGGTATCACAGGTGTGTTTGTTGGATCTCTCATAAGCGCACTAGTTGTTCCTTACTGGCTGACACCGCTTCTAGTTTATCGTAAAGTTTTTCAACAGCCCTTAGGGCATTATTTCCTCCGTTACGGAGCTTATACGGCAGTAGGCATAGGGACATACTTCGCCGCTCAGTATATGACCGGATTTATTCGGATGGATGGGTTTTTCTCTATCGTATGGAAAAGCATCGTTTGTTTATTCGTCATCAATGCCGTATATATAGCGGTTTTCTATAAATCAGATGAATTCAAATATATAAGCCGATTGATTGCAGCTCTCATCAAGAAGCTGCCGATCGGATCCAAATTATCCCGAAAGATGGAGGGGGTGGAGCAATGACCATTCTTGTAACTGGTGGTGCCGGATATATCGGAAGTCATACTTGTGTGGAACTGCTTCAAGCGGGATATGACATAGCCGTCTTGGATAATTTCTCAAACAGCTCACCGGAAGCACTAAGAAGAGTGAGTGAAATAACAGGCAAGGAGTTCCCGGTGTATGCCATCGATTTATTGAATCTTGACGAACTGGATCGCGTTTTTTCGAATCATACGATTCAGGCCGTCATTCATCTGGCTGGACTTAAGGCTGTCGGTGAATCGGTCAGCTCACCAATGCATTATTATTATAGTAATATGACAAGTACATTCCATCTCTGCGAGACAATGAGCAAATATGGCGTCCATCGCTTCGTATTTAGCTCATCCGCCACGGTTTACGGCTTGCCGGAGAGCGTACCCATTACGGAGAAGTTCCCGGTTGGGGCAACCAACCCATACGGTCGGACCAAGCAGATGATCGAGCAGGTGTTACAGGACCTGTATGCTTCCAATCCTGCGTGGGGGATTTCTATACTTCGTTATTTCAATCCGATCGGTGCGCATAAGAGCGGACGAATCGGTGAGGATCCAAGTGGTATTCCTAATAATCTCATGCCGTTTATTACGCAAGTAGCCATTGGAAGAAGAGATCAACTGACCGTTTACGGCAATGATTATCCGACCAGTGATGGTACCGGGGTTAGAGATTATATTCATGTTGCCGATCTTGCGCAGGGTCATCTGCGGGCACTGGAGAAGTGCCTATCGGCACCGGGCTTGGATATCTACAATCTGGGTACGGGTAAAGGCTACAGTGTACTGGATGTTGTTCGAGCATTCGAGAAAGTCTCGGGGAGAACAATTCCATATACCGTTGTAGATAGGAGACCGGGTGACATTGCAACTTGCTACGCGGATCCCTCTAAAGCACAGCATGAACTCGGCTGGAAGGCCGTTCGGGATATCGAAGAGATGTGTGAAGATTCCTGGCAGTGGCAGCTTCGTAATCCAGAAGGGTATAAAGAAATGGTAACGACCTCGCAGGCCAATGGGCCGCGAGGTTTTTTAGTTGCGCCATCTTTGGGGGTGTGAAAGATGGTGAATCCTCCTAAGGAACTTACCCAGTCACAGCTGTTAACGATATTACTAGAGATTCACAATAAGGGCGAGAATGCCGCTCATTTGGAAGTGAAGGAAGTAATTGAAGAGATCAAGAACCGAATACTTACATTCGAATGTATAGAGACAAGTATAAACCAAATCAATTGGCCTGAGGGAGACCTGTATGGAAATCGATAGCAAAAAGAAAATATACCTATCTCCTCCACATATGAGTGGACGAGAACAAGACTATATTCGTGATGCGTTCGACACGAACTGGATTGCTCCGCTCGGTCCGAATGTGGATGCATTCGAGCATGAGCTTGCGGCCTATGCCGGAGTCAAAGGCGCTGCGGCCGTATCTTCCGGGACGGCTGCTATTCATTTGGCCTTGCGATTATTGGATGTGAAGCCGGGAGATCGTGTATTTTGTTCGAGTCTGACTTTCGTTGCGAGCGCTAATCCGATTGTTTATGTAGGAGCTGCCCCTGTGTTTATTGATTCGGAACCGGAATCCTGGAATATGTCTCCTGAGGCGCTGACAAGGGCCTTGGAAGAGGCGGATCGGGATCGGACCCTGCCTAAAGCGGTGATTGTCGTGAACCTGTACGGGCAGAGCGCACGGATGAACGAAATTATGGCGGTATGCGACCGTTATGATATTCCCGTTATCGAGGATGCCGCGGAATCGCTTGGGTCTACCTATAAAGGGCAAGCGAGCGGGACGTTCGGCAGATTCGGCATTTATTCATTCAATGGCAACAAAATTATTACGACCTCCGGTGGAGGCATGCTTGTATCCAACGACGTCGAAGCGCTGCGCAAAGCACAGTTTCTCGCCACACAAGCCAGAGACCCGGCACCTCATTACCAGCACAGCGAGCTCGGCTATAATTATCGCATGAGCAATCTATTGGCGGGGGTAGGAAGAGCCCAGCTTCAGGTACTGGATGATCGAGTGAATGCAAGAAGAGCTGTGTTTAACCGCTATTATGAGCACTTGTCGGAGCTGCCAGGCATTCAGTTTATGCCTGAGCTAGCGGATACACGCTCAAATCGTTGGCTCACGGTCATGACGATTAATCCGGCGGAAGCGGGGAGCAGCGTCAATGATCTACTGCTTGCGTTGGCCAAAGAAAACATAGAAGCCCGTCCGGTTTGGAAGCCGCTCCATATTCAGCCGCTGTTCGGACAAGCAAGTTATTATCCGCATCATGTGAGTTTAAGCTTCTCGGAGTATGCCTTCCAATATGGCATATGTCTCCCGTCCGGATCCGGTCTGACAGAAGAGGATCAGGATAGGGTTATTCATTGCATGAAGGATGTTATGGCTGCAAACCAACTGGTTAAACGCTTATATTAATCCCCCAACGTAAAAAAGGACCGCTAACGTCAAATACGCTAGCGGTCCCCATCCGCGTATGTAAGCCTTCTATTCTAACCGATCCAGACCAGCCCCCAAATAAATAGATCTAATACCTTTGCGCGTGTAACTAAAGCTGGTTCTATAAGTTAGAAAGAGAACTGATTTTCTACGCCATACAATAAAAGATATATTCTCCATTTATAGTGTAAATATTGAACTTATCCTCTAATAATGATAGATTAGATTTAAGAAATAATACCCTCCTCAGTTGTCATCCACGTAATGAAACACAACATTTAAGAGAAAGTCTACCTGCCCATACCCTACATTCGACAATCCAACTAGAATTTACACGCTCTATGAGATTTCAATTTATATGAGTTGATTGATCTGTCACGAAGCAGAACCAGCTGGCAGCGGCTGCAAAATGATCAATATCCGAATGGAGGCGTTGAGGTTGAACAAGAAAGTGGTTGTGGTTACAGAGGACAATAGCGATTTGCTGCAGATCATGCTAGCTAGGGATCCGAATACGTTCGTGATCAAGAAAGCAGAATTAGTGCATGTTGATCTGGATCCGTTCGATGCCATTGCTATTCTTGGCGGGACCGCGGACAAACCGATGCTGTTCTTGGCACCGGAGCGTCTTCGCATAGAAGCGCAAATCAAAAAAGGGAAAAGGGTATTTGCCGAATATGTGGCCAGTATAGGCCATGTCTATTTTGAACCCCCTGCTACTACCCGGTTCCAGCGGCTTGTTTATTGTGCGGATCCCCATCAAATCAATGGGTTATCGGCCGGCATGCTGATAGATGACCAATGCGGCATGCGTCTTCGGCCGCATGGGATTGCATGTACGCATAATAAACCAATTTTGCAATATTCGGCAGTCCATGCGCATGACAATATCGAGGTGAAGGAGGAATTCTACCAATCGATATCCGATCGTGCACTATGGTTTGATGACCCGAAGAATCTATTGATCTGTTCATTTCGATTGACCCCCTTCATACAAGCCAGATTTGCGCCGAAGGCTAGAATCGTGCATATCGTTTCCTTTATTATAGGCTGGTTATGGGATGCGGAAGTCGAATTGAAGGATATCCCATTCACTTACTCGAGCGGAACGTGGAATAAGGAGGAGGGCTTCAATCAGCAAATTCAGCGCTGCACGGCCCGGGCAATGAACTGGTTTGAACGTTCGGGCATCGTATATGATGAAGGCAAGACAGGGGTATTAGAAGGAATCGGAACCGAAATCTATTCGGACGGAAGTCAACGGATCAGTCATGTGCGAAGAGTAGATTGCATCGGAGAAGTTGCGCTATCTTATTTTTTGCAGTATATGCTCAGCGGCGATGAACGGAATCTAACGGTTTCCAATAACCTGCATCATTATATATTCGAGAATTATATGTATAAAGATCGTGATGAATGCTACGGAATGATGCGTTGGACGGAAGAAGCATGGGGCATCTGTTACCAGGATGATGTTGCCCGTGCAGTCATCCCGCAGCTGTTACAATGCTTATACACGAATTCACGGGATCGCTTGGACGATGTGATAGCCGCTTTGCAATTCTTGGTTCGTACAACAGGGACCGACGGAACGAGAGTATTCCGCACGGATCATATTCATTTGAATCCCGAGCAAATGAATAAGCTGCGTAATGAACCCGGAAATCTGCCATCTGCTCACTATAACGCTTATTATTATGCCGCGCTCCTGTTAGCGTATAAGCTGACGGGGATCGAATCCTTTCTCGACACGAGTCTCCGAGGCTTGGAGACGATGATGTCGGTCTATCCGCATACCACTAGGGAGCAAAGTGAAACACAAGAGTATTGCCGATTGATTTTGCCTTTAAGCTGGCTGTACGGAGTAACGGGCGCGGCGGAGCATAAGGAATGGCTGTACCGTGTCACGAAGGATTTACAACGGTATAAGCATGCTTCCGGTGCTTATCTGGAATGGGATGAAGGCTATCAAGCCGAGATGAGACATGAGATGGGGCAAGGGGAAAGCTCGTTGATCGGGCAGAACGGCGACCCGGTCATCGATCTGCTATACTCGAATAACTGGCTGCCAATGGGCTTTATTCAAGCTTATTTTGTAACCCGGGACGACTATTTCCTGAAGCTGTGGGAAGAACTGGCGTCATTCATGGTCGCGGCACAGCTGCATAGCGGGAATCCGTATATAGATGGCGCTTGGGCCAGGGCGTTCGATGTGGAGCTGCAGGAGGTGTATGGATCTCCGGCCGATCTGGGCTGGGGGCCTTGGGCGATTGAGTCGGGATGGACCGTCGCGGAGATTACTTCTGGTCTTATGATGGGACTATTAAAAGATAGATTCATCGATTTTCATGTGATTGAGAAATAGAATGTCATCGCGGGAGTGAAGGGCAGTGAGACAATTGATTACAGCCCCTTCCCAAGTGAATGAGGCGTTGAAGCTGGGCGCACAATTCGTCGTGATCGGGAGTGCAATTACAAGGCCTCGCAATATTACGGAAACGTATATCCGTGAGATAACGCAATGAGCCCTTGTCGAAACCTACAAGGAAGGCGTAGAGAGGCAGCGCAGCAAGATAGCACAATAAGAGGAGGACCCCGGCGGCAATCGCCGAGGGTCCCCTTATTAGTAAGCAGCTTGAGTGATCTAGATTAGGATGGCAGCTCGACCCAATGATAAGGCGATTGAGCGGCTTTGAAGCCGTACTCAATGATCGTAATAATGGCAATGGTCTCTGCAGGGTCCACAGTTGCTTCACCCGTCTCGAAGAAGGTGACCAGCTGTTTAATGAAGAGTCCGAAGAAGTCAGACTCCGGCCGTAGAATGGACGAATCGCCCGAATCGTAGTTGAGGGTCAGGCTAAACGGACAGCCGCCGCCAAAATGGTTGATCGTCGCCTGCCGTCCATCGGCAAACCCGATGAGCAGTGCGGGTGAATTCGGCGTTCCGATATACATCACCCGCTGCACGTCACTGCCCATCAAGGCAATGATCGGTTCGATCTGATGAATCGAATAGTTGTCGAATCTTCCTGGTCCTATACTGCAGATCGTTTCGATCCCCTGCCGCGGAGCAGCGGCATATTCAGCTGCGAACCGAAGCGCGGAGCTCGAGTACATCGGTGTCCCGTGCTTCTGTGCCGTATCGAACAGCAGCAGCGCCGTGGCACGGTCAGGTGCGAATGTTTTGTCTACATAGGTTGGCTTCCCCGATTGCAGCGGCAGCAGGGCCAGCTCTTCGTGAAACTCGGGATAATCCGGCGACAGGACGATCAGGTAATCGCTCTTCTCCACGACCTCCTCGATTGACGAGAGCAGCTCAATCCCCTTATTGGCGCACCACTGCGCATTGCTCAGCCCCGTGTCCGAATCCTTCATGCCATAAGCATAGGCGACTTTCATCGCACCGCCAGATGCGCTCTCAATCCATTCGGGATACTTCTCCGCATGCCATTCATCGAGAAAATAATCGATAAAACCGATCTTCTTCATATTGTTCACGCTCCCGGAGCCTATTCGAAAGTAATTTCTTTACCATTCTCGGACGAATCATAGATTCCTTGAAGAATCTTCGCCGTGACAATGACCGTATCGATGTGAGAAGGCAGCTTCTCCCCGCTCTTGATACATGCCAGGAAGCCGTCAATTTCATTCTGAAAGTGCTCGCCCATATTGAATTTCGGGATGGTCTCCAGCAGAGCGCCGTTCTGAGCACTGTACAATTTGAAGTCGGAACCGTACTGTAAGCGAATCCCGGCCTTATCGCCCAAGAAATCGATGTACATCTCATCGACGCCGATGTTCTGCGCCCATGCGCCGTTTAAGGTAATGCTCGGTCCTTCGGTACGGATCATCGCGGTTACGAAATCGTCGACATCGTAGGTTCCGGCGTAGTTCGGCGGACCCGCCCACATATTCAAGTAGGAGTAGTTCTCCATATCCTTGCCGAGCTTGCAATAAGCCTGGCCGGACACGGTTTTCGGAGTCGGGTCACCGGAGCAGTACATCACGATATCCAGGAAGTGGACGCCCCAGTCGATCAGAACGCCGCCGCCGGCAATGGATTTCGTGGTGAACGCGCCGCCTAGCCCTGGGATGGACCGCTGGGCACGGAAGCTGGCATAGACATGATACAGCTCGCCGAGCTCGCCGTTTGCAATCATGCTTTTAATAATGTTAACGCCTTTATTGAAGCGGTTGACGACGCCGATATTCAATACCTTGCCGGTTTCATTCTGCGCCTTCTGCATTTCTAACGCCTCGGCATAGGTTCTTGCCGCAGGCTTCTCGCACAGGACATTCTTGCCCGCTCTTAGAAAATCGATCGCTATGGAAGCGTGACCATCATTCGGCGTGCAGATCGATACGGCTTCAATCTCGGGATCGTTTAAGATATCGCGGTAATTGACGACCGCCTGGCCGCAGCCGAATTCCTGAACGGCCTTATCGGCTGCTTCGGGATTGATGTCGCAGAAATATTTGATTTCCGCATTTGGATTTTTCAGGTATGCTGGAATGTGTGCGCTCTTGGCAATCGTCCCGCATCCAATGATGGCTACTTTCATTTTTGTCATTGTCGAATCCTCCTTGTTTCTAACAATTTACAGCTGTTCTCTGTATACTTCGCCATTTGATGAAACATTCCTCTAAAAAAAATAAACAAACCGGATATTTTTTTTATTGGTAAAGCATAGCTGTATATCCGGCCTCATGAAGCAGTCTAATGAACGAAAATATAATCGTTAATAGGATGTACACTTCTATACGTTGCATCCTATTCAATAAGTAGTATATTAAATGTAATCACGTAGTTTGAGAGGGGGCAGCAGCTAAGCACGTCCTTACCAGAAACCCTTACTCACATGGAATAGGAGTGGAATGCGTTGGAGCAAACGTTTATCATGATTAAACCAGACGGCGTGGAAAGAGGACTTATTGGTGAAATAGTCGCTCGGTTCGAGCGCAAAGGACTACGACTGACAAGTGCCCAATTGATGCAGATATCCAATGAGACGGCTGAGCTTCATTATGGCCATCTGAAGAATAAGCCCTTCTTCGGTGAGCTGGTCGATTACATTACTTCCGGACAGGTCTTCGCCATGATCTGGGAAGGCGATGAGGCCATCAAGAATGCGCGGGCGTTAATCGGCGCTACGAATCCGGTTGAGGCCTTGCCAGGCTCGATCCGCGGCGACATGGCGTTGAATGTGGCGAGCAATATTATCCATGGCTCGGATTCGACGGAAAGCGTCAGCAGAGAAATAGCGTTGTTCTTCGGTAAAGAACGTGTAGCTGCCTCTTCTTGAAATCGAAAGGGCTAGCCCTTTTCAATAGATCTTGTTCTACAGCAAGCCGATTTCCATCCGAGATGGGAGTCGGCTTGCTGTTCTTGTTATGGCTGCTGGGAGCTGGAGCAACGGTGTCCATTTTATTCCTGGGCATATGTTATATAACAACAGTTTTTTTGTAAAACAGTATTGAAACAGATTATGGATCTGCTATATAATAACCTCAACGATATCAAAACTGTTATATAACATTACCGGAGGGGATTGTATGGAATCAAGTCAAGGCAAATCAAACACAGAGCCCATTCAAGAAATCTGTTTCTCATGCGGCGGGGGGCTGAAGTCCGCTCCATCCGGCCAATCCTCCTCGATTCTTTGCCCGGATTGCGAAGAAGCGAGTGAAATGCCGATTTCCCATCATTATTTGAATCATTACTATTATCGTTACGCCGATTAAGGAAGGCTTATGCAGGAATAACGAGGATCTTCTTATCCCGCCGGACATTTCATAAGACATGGACCATGATGAATGACGAGAACGAAGGCTTATGTATGAAACCCACCCTTGGGCATTAATTCCAAGGGTGGGTTTTTGCATGAAAGGATATATCGTACCCATCACGAACTAAAGAATAATCATACCTATAGGTGGTGCCGTTGTGGAGATTTTATCCGTCATTCATGAACTCTTACCCATTTACAAGCAAACCATTCGCGGACAATATGCGATTGCGCTGGCGGGTGCTCACACCAAAGACAGATCGGATATACATTCGGATTTGGATATTTATATATGCGGAGGATGTGCTCCCATTTGTTAACCGCTTGAAGACCCCTACGGTCTGATTAGCCGTTTGAAGGAAACCATTAAGACCTATCCGCCTGCGATGAGACAAGCGATTATTCAGGAATTCCGGTGGAAAAGCAATCTTTGGATCTCTAATTTTCACTATCGGAGCGCTATCGAACGAATGGATATTGTCTATACGTCCGGCATTGTTAACCAAACATTCAGAACATGACCCAGGTGTTGTTCGCACTGAACGAAAGGTATTTCTACGGAGACAAGAAACTGGAATCCCTATTGAAGGGACTGAGCTTCTGCCCGCCGGTTCTGACCGATCACCATGAATTCCTCTTAACCGCACGTAAGGACATCAGTCACTTAAAGCGGCAAAGAGATGTCTTGGCAGAAGCAGCTGCCCATATGAAGAATTATATGGAAGATCTCTAGAGTAGAAAGCAGGCTGTTCGATGCCGCTCCTCTCATTTTCATTTCGGATCAACTGTTATATAATAGGTGGCGCAGAATACAACAGTTATCGCTGAGGAGTTTGATACGATGGGCCCTCCTGAATTTACGACGAAACATGAGCAGATCATTCAATATATTGAAGAACTTCTTGTGGGGACGAAGATTTCGGTTCGTAAGATCGCACAAACTTTGGAGGTAAGTGAAGGAACGGCTTACCGGGCCATTAAGGATGCGGAGACCCGGGGAATTGTCAGCACGAAAGAACGAACAGGAACGGTCAGGGTTGAGAAGGAGCAGCGGCAGCATATCAACCGTTTGACGTTCGCGGAGATCGTCAAGATGGTAGATGGCGAAGTGCTGGGCGGTGCAGCCGGTCTGCAGAAAACTTTGAGTAAATTCGTCATCGGCGCCATGCAGGTGGAGGCGATGATGCGATACATAGAACCGGGTAACCTGCTCATCGTAGGGAACCGGAATAAAGCCCATTACAGCGCATTAACCTTGGGCGCAGGCGTATTGATTACGGGCGGGTTCAACACGACCGAGGATGTGAAAGCCCTCGCAGATGAGCTGGAGCTTCCGATCATCAGCAGCGGGTATGACACGTTTACGGTAGCAGCCTTAATCAACCGTGCCATCTATGACAGGCTGATCAAGAAACAGATCGTACTGGTCGGGGATATTGTCCGCTTAGATCTCCCGCTTGCTTATATGCGAAAGTCCGATACGGTAGAAGATGTGCTGAAGCGCATCGAGGAGACGAACCATAACCGGTTCCCCGTCGTAGACGATAACGATAAACCCATCGGGATGATTACGACTAAGGATCTGATTGGAGCGCCAGGGATTCAATCGATCGATAAGATTATGACGCGCAATCCGCTCACCGTTACCATGCAGACTTCGGTTGCGACCGCGGGGCATATGATGGTATGGGAGGCCATTGAGCTGCTGCCTGTTATTGACGGGGAAGGCAAGCTCTCGGGCGTCATCAGCCGGAAAGATGTGCTCAAAGCGATGCAAAATATTCAGATGCAGCCGCAGAGTGGAGAAACGCTGGAAAACCAGATATGGTCGGCTTTTCAAGGAAACCGCGACGATCATGGGCGGTTATACTACCGCGGCGTCATTGACGCCCATATGAGCAACCAGGTCGGCAATCTCTCCGAAGGCATATTAGCCAGTCTCATCAATCAGGTCGTGACGCGCACGATGAAGGAGCACCGGCGGGGGGATCTGCATATTGACAGCACCTCCGTGTACTACCTCGCGCCAGTCGAAATCGAGGATACGGTGGACTTGTTCCCAACCGTCATCGAATCCAGCCGAAGATTCTGCAAGGTAGAAGTTGAAGTCTCGGTCGGGGATAAACGGGTGGCGCAAGCTATGATAACCGCTCGCGTGTTCGATCAACCGTAACGAAGCAGCAGCAAGACAGCCCGCAGGCCGTGAAGGCATGCGGGCTGTCTTTGCTATTAATTGAGAACCTTGCGAAATTCTTGGGTAAGAAGGGGAACCACCTCGAATAAATCGCCGACGATGCCGTAATCCGCCACTTTAAATATCGGAGCCTCGGGATCCTTATTGATGGCTATGATAACGCGAGAGCCGCTCATGCCGGCAAGATGCTGAATAGCGCCGCTTATTCCGCAGGCAATATAAATTTCCGGCGTGACCACCTTGCCGGTCTGGCCGATCTGAAGCGCATAATCGCAATAGCCAGCGTCGCAGGCGCCGCGCGATGCGCCGACCGCACCGCCAAGCAGCTCCGCCAGCTCCTCAAGCGGCTTGAACCCATCTGCACTCTTAACGCCCCGTCCGCCTGACACGATTACCTTCGCCTCCGTCAAGTCTACTTTTCCGGATGTTTTTCGAACGACGTCTTTGACGATCGTCCGGAGCGGGGTGGCGGAAGTGCTAACGACCCTCGTGATCGATGCCGGGGGATGGTCAGATCGAGAGGCGGCAATGAAATTGTTAGGCCGCACCGTTACGACCCAAGGATATTGGGCGAATGTCTTCTTCTCCAGCGCTTTACCTGCATATACTGGTCTCGTGAATAGAACGGAATCATCGATCTTCTCAATCGCGATCACATCCGACAGCTGACCGGCTTGCAGCTTCGCGGCAAGCGCCGGGGCGATGTCGCGACCCATCGCAGTATGTCCAATAAACAGACCATCGGGACGGACCGTTTCAATTATACCCCCTAGTGCAGCCGTGTAGGTCTCCGGATTGTAAGTCAGGAATTGATCCTCATCCAGCAGGTGGATTTCAGACAAGGGATAGGCCGACAGCTCATCGGCGAGCGGCTCCACTCCGCTTCCTATTAGAACGGCCGAGATGCGGTCATCATGTTCAGAGGCCTCTATGGCAGCTTGGAGCGCTTCCATCGTCACTTGGCGAAGCTTGCCGTCCCGGTGTTCCGCTATAATTAGAAACGTTCTGCTCATAACGAGGTTCCTCCCGGGCGTGGGGTTATATGAAGCAGTCCGACAAGCTTCGCCGCCTGTTCCGGCAGATCGCCTTGCAGAATTTGACCGGCTGCCCGGACGGGAGGAAGAAAGAGCTCCGCCCGATTCGTCTTGGCCTGTACGTCGTTAGGATCAATACCCACATCGTCGAGAGACAGCTGCTGGAATGGTTTTTTCTTGGCTTTCAAAATCCCGGGGAGCGACGGATAGCGCGGCTCATTCAAGCCTTGCTGGGCAGTGAACAGTGCGGGGAGATCAAGCTCCAGCAGCTCCAGATCGCCTTCGGCATCCCGCTCCACCTGCACACGCTCGACGGAGATGAACGTAAGCTTCGTAATCGAGGAGACATGCGGCAGCTGAAGCAGCTCTGCCAGCCGGACGGCAACCTGACCCGCTCCGGTATCGATGGCAAAATTACCACCGAGAATGAGATCGAAGGGATTATCTGCGAAGTATGCGGCAAGAACGACAGAAACAGCGTACTCGTCGTGTGGAATCCGGTCATCCGTAATAAGAATGGCTTCGTCGGCGCCCATGGCGAGCGCAGTTCGAAGCGCCTCGGCGCATCGCGGAGGTCCGACGGATATCGCAACGACTTGCCCGCCCGCATTCTCCTTCAGACGGATGGCTTCCTCCACGGCATATTCATCATAGGGATTGATGACAAATTTAACACCTTCTTCACTTATGATACCGTTATGGATGATGATTTTCTCTTCGGTATCGAATGTTTGCTTCATAATTACGCCTACCTTCATCGTGTTTTGCTCCTTTCTTGTAACGAGGTGGCATACCTGGGGCAAGCTCCGGTACGGAAAAATCGTGATTCTGATATTTATTTTATGATTGGGACCGCTCGTTTAGGGCATCGGAATGGATAATTCTGTTTATAATCTTATGAAGAGCAAATGGGGCAATGAATGTCGGATTAAACTTGACACACTTAACTGTATCTATTATTATTACAGTAACTAAACTAGTTACAGTTACTCTTTACACTTTCAGATAGGTGGTGTTGACAATGAAATTTGAAATCAGTGAATGGGTACAAGGGAAAACGAGCGATGGACAGCTCATCCACGGTTTTATCGAGTCAATCGAATCGCTGCAGAGAATCGTGAAGGTCCATGTCGTTCAATCCGATTATGAAGACGCTATTGGGACCCTTATTGCTGTACGGGAAGAACGGCTCAAGAAGCTGCCGGAGCTTGCGATGGAGGATGCCCCTTCGATTGAAAATTTAATTGACCTTGCCTTATCAACGAAGGATGAAGCTTGGTTCATGGAGTTGACCGAGAAACGGAGAGGCATTCAACCGCGCGCAAGTAAAGCGAAGGACTCATCGCCTATATATACGGCTTATACGAATCGATTGGGCTTATCCGGCACAAGAGAATAATGACCATGACTTTATATCGGGTGACATGACCGCCGCTTGCAAGGGCCGCGGCGCATGTCACCTGTTTTTATGTTAGGCACGATTTGCAGCTTCCTCACATATAGTCGTATAAAAGACTTGTCGGAGGGGGAGAACAATGACCGTAAAACCGCCCATATTGCGTCCGGGAGCCACGATAGGCGTTGTAACATTAGGAAGTCCTTTACGTGCAGATACGATCAATGCCAGAATCGGAACGCTGCAATCGATGGGGTTTCAAGTTGTTCTCGGCCGATACGTCTATGCGGATAACGGCTTTCTTGCGGGTACGGATCGGGAGCGGGCTTCCGATTTCATGATGATGATTGAAAATCCGGATGTCGACCTCATACTTCCTACGCGCGGCGGGGTTGGAGTAGCAGGCATCCTGCCTTATCTCGACTATAATGCGATAAACCGCAATCCAAAAATTTTATCCGGTTACAGCGATATTTCCGTTCTGCAGAATGCCCTGTATCAATTTGCCGATCTGATTACCTTCCACAGCTTGCTCCTCCTCAATTTCACTTCATCCGAGCCTGCGTATAATTACGACCAATTTTTTGCTGCGACATCCACACCTGTCCGAACAAGAGCGATATTGAACCCGGAAGGCCATCCACTTGTGGGCAGAGTAAGCGGAAGCGTTACGGGTCCGATAGTTGGCGGCAACCTCACGTCCTTCGTCGATACGCTGGGCACCCCCTATGAGATTGATACACTCGGCAAAATATTGCTGATCGAAGAAACGCATGAGCCAATCAATCAGGTATATCGAATGGTTAACCAGCTGGCGCTGGCAGGAAAATTAAGCGACTGCCTCGGCATCGTGATGGGAGAATGCACGAATTGCCCGGAATCGTATGGCGTGACCTATGAGAGCTTCATACAAACGTTCATGGTGCCGCTGGGCAAACCGCTGCTCACGAATTTGGCATCCGGACATGGACGCTACAAAGCAGCCATTCCTATCGGGGCGGTAGTGAATATGAATGCAGACAACGCCACGCTAACGGTTCTTGAGAGTGTGGTCAGGATCTGATATCATTCATCACAGGCTGTGGAGCAGACGAACCGCAAGGAAGGTGGTGAACGGGTAGTCCGTTCGCTTCATGTCCGGCACAGGACATGCTTGAGATCGGGACTGAGATTATGAGCATTCGTATCGTCATGCATGAACAGAACCTGAAGATCGACCATATTACGACCGACTTTCAGACGAATCGCAAGGGCACGCTAACGCCGCGGCATCAGCATCCGGTATTTCATTTGATGTACATAACGGAGGGCTTAGGAAGCTTTCTGATCAACGATCGGCTTAGCGAAGCATCAGCCGGACTACTATATATCATCAATCCGAATGAATGGCATCAATTTCATGGGAACGAACGCGTCCCGCTGAACAATCTGGAATGCACCTTTCTTGTCCGGAACGAACTCGATGTTCCGGTAGCGGCTAATTTCTTCGATTGGGTGGAAGAGAAGCGGGGACAACCGCTGCCGGACTCGTACCGTACCGGGCCGATATTCATACCTGCCCATCTAAGGCCGTTCCTGCTTGAAGGCTTCCAAAGGCTTCTTGATCCGGGTAACCGCTATATAACCGCGGAGCATCTATCGCTCATGGTGGCGGATTTACTGATGCGGACCGAAGAAACGATCTGGCAGATCGGCAGAACCGATGAGGCTGCGGATCTACTCAAGGGGGCCAAGGAGGTCGCCCTGCTCAAGCAGTATATGAGGACTCATATGGGCGATGCGCTGAAGCTGGAGCATCTGTCGCATCTGGTTCACTGGTCACCTAATTACCTATGCCGCGTCTTTAAAGAGCATACCGGCAAGGCGCCGATGGCTTATCTCCAGTGGCTGCGCATGACGGAAGCCGAGAAGCTGCTGCACTATACCGACCTGCCTATCTTTACGATCTCCGACATGCTGGGGTATGAGGATGCTTCTTACTTTGCCCGTGTATTCCGCAGGCATCATGGCCGCGCGCCTACGGAATACAGGATAATATAGTCCGCATTCATCGTTGTTTTCTACCTTCTGGCTGTGATTGCCGCTTGCTATGATAGAGGAGTGAACAATCTTATCCCACAGGGAGGATCGCAACCATGAGGCTGACGATTGAACAAGTGATTCAATATCAGACTGAAGGCTATTTAATCGTTGAGGATGTGCTGAGCGACGAGATTCTGCAGCCCGTTATCGATGAGATCAAGGCCGAGATCGACAAGAAGGCGCAGCAGCTCCATGCAGAAGGGAAGATTGCGAATCTGTATGAAGCAGAACCGTTCGACAAACGATATGCCCTGCTTCATGCACAATGTGCCGAGATAGGCAGAGGGCTGGATATCAACGAATATCTGGGGGAAGCGATGTTCGATTTCCTTAAGAACGACAGCCTCCTCGATCTGGTCGAGTGCTTGCTGGGAAGCGAGCTCAGCTGTAATCCCATTCAGCATGTGCGCGCGAAGCTGCCTGTGAACCCGGCGGCTGGCCGCTCGGAAACGAGCTATTATGAGAACGTGCCCTGGCATCAGGATTGTGCGGTTACCTCCGAGGACTCGGAAGCATCCGAAATCATTACCTTCTGGCTGCCGCTCATCGACGCTACGGCGGAGACAGGCTGCATGGAGGTCATGCCGGAGGTATTCAAGCGCGGCTATATGAAGCATCAAGCGGAGGGAGGGACGACGATCGTCCCGGAACAGCTGCCTCACGTTGAGCCTGTTTGCGCAGAATGCCGCAAAGGCGGTGTCGTAATCATGAATAAATACACGCCGCACCGCGGAATTACGAACCGCTCGGATCGGGTCCGGTGGTCGATCGACCTTCGCTATCATAAGAGTGGAGCCAATTCAGGGCGCTCATTCCAGCCATCCTTTGCCGTCAGAAGCAAGGCGGCACCGGAGAACATTCTAACGGATCATGAGACATGGAGAAGCTTGTGGGAGGCATCCCGCAATCAACCGCCCGCTCACAAAATTCATCGTGTGTAAGAGCGGCTGACAGTGGAATGACCGGTCGCGGGTTGTTACCCATAGAAGAAGGACCGCAATGGACGAATACGTCATCCATGCGGTCCTTCTCTATGTGATGAGCTGCGCGGGTCTAGATGGCAGCGTTCTTCATTGCTTTGTCATTCTCCTGCTTCTGAGCGAGGAGGGCATTCGTAACCTGAACGCATTCATCGGAGCAGTGGCTGTTATGAATCTCATCGCATTCTTCGCAGCAGATATGCTGCCGGTGGCATATATCGTTCGCGCAGTTGATGAAACGGTTCGAAGGGCTGTCGCAATGAATGCAGCGTCCAACCGTAATATCTTCATCCGTCCGGTTAATCGGTACCGATATGCGCTCATCGAAGACGTAGCATTGACCGTCGAACAGTCTTCCTTTGACTTCTTCATCCTTACCGTAGGTAACGATGCCGCCGTCCAGCTGGTACACGTCCTTGAAGCCTTCCTTGATCAAGAAGCCGGTCAGCTTCTCACAGCGGATCCCGCCCGTACAATAGGTTAGAACGGGTTTGTCCTTATGTTCGCTCATATTCTCCCGAATCCATTCCGGGAATTCACGGAACGCCTCAATGTCAGGGCGAATCGCGTTGCGGAAATGGCCAAGGTCGTATTCGTACCCATTCCGGCCATCCAGCACGATAACATCGTCCCGCTGAAGATACTCGTGGAATTGAACGGGATCCAGCCGTTTACCGCCGATGACGTTGGGATCAAGCTCCATATCGTCTAAGCGGAACGTGACAAGTTCCTTTCTATACCGCACGAACATCTTCTTGAAAGTATGTCCCTCTTCTTCATCGATCTTGTATACCATATCGGCAAACAGCGGATTCTGGCGCATATCCGCCATATACTGTTCGGTTTGTTCGATTGTTCCGGACAGCGTCCCGTTAATGCCCTCGTCGGCAATCAGGATCCGGCCTTTAATGCCAAGCTCTTTGCAATAGTTTAAATGCTCTTGTGCAAATTCAGGAGCATCGGGAATGTTTACAAATTTATAGAATAAAAGTACCGCATATTTTGATTCTGAGTTCGTCATTTTATTCACCCTGTTCATTTTTTGCTTTGTAAAGCTTTCTTTAACTTTATAATTTTATTGAATTCAGTCGACAAAGTCAATTTTTTTTATATAATGAAGGGCATGCGGCTGCGGCTGATTGACAACAGGGAGCGCAGTCATCATAATTAACATACATTCAAGTATACTATATATATTTAAGGTGGGCTCGTGGATGAAGCTACTCGGTATTTCGGGAACAATTACCGGTTCGAAGACCCGAATCGGAACCGAAAAAGTACTTGCAACCGTTCAAAATAGCTATGATGACGTGACAACGGAACTGCTCGATCTGAAGGATTATAACGTTCAATTCTGCGACGGACGGAATCCTCTGACGTATACCGGCGATACGAAGACGGTCATCGATCAGGTGATGTCGGCGGACTTTTATTTGATATCCACGCCGATCTATCAGGCATCGCTTACGGGGGCGCTTAAGAACCTGTTCGACCTCGTTCCTCCGTCCGCCTTCCGCGGCAAGGTCATCGGGTTTCTCGCCACGGGCGGCACGTACCAGCATTATCTCGTCATCGAGAATCAATTGAAGCCGATCGCAGGCTTCTTCCGGGCATTTGTTACGCCAAGCTATGTGTACCTGCACGACAATCATTTTAATGAAAACAGAGAAATTACAGATTTGGACGCTTTAAGCCGCATCGATCACCTGGCCCATGAGCTGGTATGGATGCAAAGGCAATTAAAATCATAATGTTACCAGCCAATAGCTCCATTAACCGCCCCATTCCCGAGGTGATTAATGGAGCTATTGTCATATAGGTTAATTATCCGCGTTAGATTTCCCAGTAATTAGGAACAACCTATCCCTGAAGAGGTCTGCTGAGGTTCCCATGAGCCTGCATGTACTTCTCTACGCGGGCCAGATTATTGAGCATGGCCGATCGGTCGTAGGTTACATTGCCCGGAAGGTCATCGAAGAAGCCGATCCGATCCATTTCGTGAGAAGGCAAATCCCCGAATGCCTCCACATCGGCAAAAAAGACTCTTCCGTTGTTGCTATGCGTTTCACCGTAATGTGAATAGTCCCAGAGCGGGGTGAGCGTATATAGGGATGCGCCGGTTTCTTCCCTTAATTCGCGTTTGGCGGCCGTGAGCGCATCTTCACCCATTTCCACATGTCCGCCGGGACATTCCCAGGTTTGACGCTTCTTGTGGAAACAGAGAACCCACTGCCCGTTGTGTTTGGTATATACGGCTACATAACGAATGTTGTCCAATTCACCGACGGGATATTCGATGTTAACGGACCCGATGCGTTTGAAGAAATGCGTGGTCCATATATGGTAACCATTATTCATGTAAAATTTGCGGACGGTTTCGGCATCCTTGGTGGCGGAGGATACCATAAAGTGATTCATGCCATCCTGAACGGCTTGCTGCTCACACCTAGCTAACAATTGCCGGCCAATCCCGAGTGAGCGGAACTCGCGCAGGATATACACGTCATCAACCCGAATAAAGCTGCCGCCCCTTGGGAAAATATTCATTTCATTCGCTTCAACTACGGAAGCTGTTAGGTAACCGATCACGGTATCCCCGTTCAGTGCGATATAACAATAGGGGGTTATAGCGGCGGTTAGATCCGCTATATCGTCTGTCACTACGCCATAGGTGATATTCTCAAACGCCCATATTTGCTGCAGCTGATGCATCTGAGGAACGTAAGCCTCTACGAACGGTTCAATACGGATGCTCTTCAACTGTTCACTGTGCAACGCGACACCTCGACTCTAGTTTTCACCCATTGTAACATATATTGGAAACTACCAAAAAACCATCCCGGCACGAGAGGCAGGGATGGCTTTTTATTAGCGGGTGCTATAGAACTGAGCTGCTTTTTCTACAAATATTTGTTCCGCTTCTGTCAATTCGGAATCCCATTTAACGGCTTCAACGGGACAGGCAGCTTCACATGCGCCGCAATCGATGCAGGTGTCGACATCAATAAAGTATTGATCCGGACCTTCGGCAATGCAGTCCACTGGACATACATCGACGCAATCGGCTGCTTTCTCGTCGATACACGGCTCAACGATTACAAATGGCATATAGAATCCCTTCCTTTATGATGGTTTGTTATAGCTTATCCCATGATACAAATTTAGTGTAGTTCTCTCTTAATAGTTAGTCAATATAAAACCATAAAAAACCTAACCAATTGCAGCCCTGCGTAAGTTGCATCACTGTTTAAAGAAAGGTACAATAATCGATATAGTATAGTATTATGTTTATTAACTAGGAGTGGCTCTGCAGGTCAAAGATCAGGTGGTGAACAAAAGTGAAACCAAAAGACGATTTATCGACACGAGAGATGATCCTGCATCTATTCAAGACGAACGACGAGCTCAGCGCCAAGGAGCTGACCGATCGACTGAACATTACCTGCATGGCTGTCCGCCGCCATATTGACGTACTGGAACGCGATGGGTTCGTGGAGTCGAGAACGGTAAGGCAGCCCATGGGCCGTCCAACGGCGATGTATCGTTTGACCGCACATGCGGATAGCCTGTTTCCCAATCAATATCACGCGGTTGCCCTTGACCTGCTGGATGAGCTTGTACAAGAAACGGAGCCTGGGATGGTTGATCGTCTGTTCGAGCGCCGGGCGGAAACCCTATACAATAAATACGCGGGATCGATGGAAGGCAAAGACTTAGAGGGTAAGATTGCAACACTTGCCCAGATCCAGAACGATAATGGATATATGGTGGATTGGCAGAAGATACGCGAGGATGAATTTCTGTTTACCGAGCATAATTGTCCGATTTCTCGAATAGCTGTTCAATATAAGCATGTCTGCCAGTGCGAGCTGAAATTATTCGGAGCCTTGTTAGGCGCGGATATCACGCGGCCCGAATGTTTATCACATGGCTCAACCAAATGCGCGTACACAATCCGGCGGCGAAATCAGCCATCCTCAAGCCTTGTTAGGTCAAGGTTTGAGGATTGACATAACATGGCTTATTCAAGATAATTATTGTACTGAAACGGCAGTTAACCGCAGCAATTCTAAGGGATTTTCATGATTGGAGGGCGAACTGGAATGACGTTATACGAACAGCTGGGCGGGACGCCCGAAATCAATAAGATCGTGACTCTTTTTTATCAAAACGTAGTGGCCGATCCGCTGCTTGCACCACTGTTTCCAGAGGATATTACGCCGGTGATGGAGAAGCAGGGGCAGTTTCTAACGCAATTTTTTGGAGGGCCGCCTCTGTATACAAGCGTGCACGGTCATCCGAGGATGAGAGCGCGTCACTTGCCTTTCGAAATTACCAAGGGGCGGGCAGATGCGTGGCTGTCGTGCATGAGGCGAGCCTTGGAAGAAAGAGTTCCGGATGCGTCGCTTCGCGAAAGCGTGCTGGAACGATTATCCCATACCGCCTATTTCTTCATTAATACGGAGGGATAATTTAGGATGGGATTAGGGCTGGTTGTCGTTGAAGTATGTGTGCGCAACGCCATGGCCAAGCACACGCTGGAGGATCTTGAGGACGAATATCCGGAGGTTGCCATTCAACGTACGGACTGCTTGTCCATGTGCAATCTGTGCCGGGCAAGGCCGTACGCAATGGTTAACCAAAAGAAAGTATACGATAAATCAGAAGAGCAATGCCTCGGCAAAGTGAAAGAAGCTATTGAAGAGGAAATCAAGGCGTTCTTCGAATAATAACACACGTAAGTGGTACAGAAAGCGGGTCTGCCTCATGAAATTCTCGTTCTTGCGCAAGCTGATTCCCAATAAGACCGGATCATCCGTCGAATCCGATGATCGTCCCGTCTCAGCCGAGACAGACCCCCATGAGGCGCGCATTCCAAAGGCTGATGTGGTGTTGATTGGCCGCAGCATTCGCCGGCAGGTGGAAGCGCCTGAGGGGATGACGATTCTGGAGCTGGCGCAGAAGCATGAGGTGGATTGGAACTCAAATTGCAAACGGGGTACATGCGCGCGCTGCCGTTGTCTTGTCGTGGATGGAAGTGAATACTTATCGGAATCGAATGAAGCGGAATTGAACCGGCTGGAGCCTGAAGAGCTTGAAGAAGGCTATCGCTTAGCTTGTCAAACTCGAATCCGATCAGCCGGACCGGTTACCGTGAAATACACGCCTTATTTTTGAACATATAACAGGCAGGGATAATTGCCCTTGGGTGGAGGTGTTATGTTTGGCAGCTCATTCTACAACGGTATCAGACACCAAGATGGAGAAGCTTATGGAAATGCTGAACTTGCCAAACCGCCGCTTGAAGGTCATTCAGGTGTCAGGCTCCGAAGGAGTGGCAGCAGTAAGTACGGTATTACGCACGATTCTACAGCATAGTCAGTATGGTATAGGGGTATATTCCTGTGCCCCGGGAAGCTCACTCTCCTCGATCACCTACAATGGGAATGAAATGCCTGCGGATGTCGCAGAAGAAGTCGAGCAGCAGGTTCGATCTATGGCAGGCACGATTGCCGAGCTAGGTTTAGGCAGTCTGACGGAGGAAGAAATAACAGCAGCGATCGCGATCGTCTACTTTGCGCGCAAGGCTTGTCCGTATTTTGTCATCTGGGAGACTGGGGACGGTTCATTATGGAAATTAGGGGACATCATTATTCCCATTCTTTCTGTTATAATGGATTCAGGTGAACGGAATAGCGACTTGATCCAAACCGCGGTTCGTTCGTACGTACCCGTCATTACCGGAATCAAGCGTCAAGAAACCATTGAGGAGATCGATAAGCGAACAGCTGAGCTCAAAAGCAGCCATTACTCGGGCTATCGAGACTTCCGATACCGTTCCGTCATTTCCTTCTCGAACGACCTGCTGATCCATTTTGAAGGTCCTTACCGGACTTTGGAGAATGTCCGGGTAGCTTCGGGCCGGGAAGCTGACAGGCTTGCAACAGCTATTGCGATCATGACATCGGAATTGCTGCGTCAACGGTATGGAGCTTTAATTGAAGATGATTGGCATCAGTTGAGGTAATTGCCGCAGCAAGGCAGCTTCTGCAGCAGCCCAATTGAGAACAATATGATTCATCGGCTGATGTTCAATCTGATGAAACAAAGACTAAGAAAAGGTGGTATATCAAATGAGCTATATTATTACTTCTGCTTGCGTGGATGAGAAGGCGGCCGACTGTGTAGAAGCTTGTCCGGTTGACTGTATTGCCGAAGGTCCGGATCAGTATTATATCGATCCAGACGTTTGCATTTCGTGCGGTGCGTGTGAAACGATGTGTCCGGTTTCGGCTATTTACTACATCGACGACGTTCCGAAAGAAGAAGAGTCTTACATCGAGAAGGCCGTTCAATTTTTTAATAGCAAGTAGGACCATTATAGAAGTGAAAGTGAATCATGCCGCGGCTGCATCCGATTATCGGAGTGCAGCCGTTTTTGTTTGGACGATGCGGCAAACTATTTTCAGCTTAGAAAATAATTTGCCGCATGTAATCGACGCCGCTGCCTTTTTCGAGGATAATAGAACTACATCAAGCACATAGACAAGCATAGAAACGACCATAATGACGCAGAATGGGGCTGTTGAAGGAATGGCGGAACAAAATTATCAATTGGCTTGCAGGTATGTGAAGTACGATGACACGGTGTGGGACACGATAGAGGAGACTTCGCTTGTCAACGTCGTTGACGGAGGGCCCGTGCAGGATGCAACCGGATTCAGAGCTTGCTGGGACGACGAGTATCTATACGTCCGATTCGACTGCGAGGACGACTACATGGTTGCAAACTTTACGAAACGGGACGATCCTCTCTACGATGAGGATGTCGTTGAGCTGTTCATCGATGAAGCGGGTAACGGGACCCGCTACATGGAGTTTGAATTCAGTCCCCGCAACGTCATCTTCGATGCGATGATTGATAACCATGGCGAATCAATTACCGTCGATACCGACTGGGATGCGGATGGGCTCGAGACCGAGGTTCGCATGGTTGGCACTTCCTGGATATTCCTTATGAAGCTGCCGCTCTCCCATTTTCGGATTAAACCTGAGAACGGCACGGCTTGGCGCGTCAATTTCTACCGGATTGACGAGAAGCGGGACGGCAAGCGGGAATACCAAGCCTGGTCGCCGACCGGTGCAGTCAACTATCATATTCCATCGCGTTTCGGAACGTTACGTTTCGTCCGCTAGGGCGAAGGCTTGATTCGAATCCAGGAAGGAGAGATACGCATGACCTTAGTCAGCAGCAAGCTTACCGAGGAGCACGTATTCACCAGCGGCATCGAAGGGCCGGCTTGCGATCGGGACGGCAATTTATACGCGGTTAATTATGCGAAGCAAGGCACGATTGGCAAGATTACGCCGGATGGGAGCGGGGAGCTGTGGCTGGAGCTGCCTGAAGGAAGTATCGGCAACGGCATTCGCTTCAACCGGGAAGGCGATATGTTTATCGCCGATTACACGGGACACAATATCCTTCGCGTCCATATGGAGTCGAAAGCGGTATCCGTGTTCGCCCATGAGCCGCGGATGAATCAGCCCAACGATATCTGCATCCACGGTGACGGGACGATATTTGCAAGCGATCCCAACTGGGGCAATGGTACAGGCAATCTGTGGCGTATCGATCCATCTGGAGAGGTTACGCTGATGGAACAGGATATGGGAACGACGAACGGCGTGGAGATTGGGCCGCAGGAGGATGTCTTATACGTCAACGAGTCGGCGCAGCGACGCATCTGGGTCTATGATTTAAGCGAGAATAAGGAGATTTCGAACAAGCGGCTGCTCATCGCCTTTGACGATTATTCGCTCGACGGCATGCGTTGTGATATGGATGGTAACTTATATGTTACACGCCATGGGAAGGGCGTCGTAGCGAAGCTTTCCCCGCAGGGAGAGCTGCTGCAGGAGATCAGGCTGGAGGGCACCGATTGCACGAATCTCTGCTTCGGCGGTCCCGATGGCAAACAATGCTACGTAACCGTCGCCGACAGGGGCGGCGTGCAGACGTTTGCCATCGACCGTCCAGGACGCTGCTGGGGCATGTGGAACGAGTAAGAATGACGCCTCTTTAATACCAGGCTTGATCCGCGATCCGCTGGCCGCGAATGCCCGGGCGGAAGCCAGCAAGTTCCCTATTGTCCGTGCTTGAATATAACGGGCGATCATCAGAAACCGCAAGACCGGCAGGGTTCCATTCCCGTGCCGGTCTTTGCTGTGCATTGATCATGCTGCGTGCGGACTCTTCTCCGAGCCGCTTGCTTGGCCACTTTCGTTAGCCTGATCGGGCTATAGGTGGCTCGTTCTCTCTCCGAGAAAGCTATTTACAAAACCTCCAAACAATAGGGCGCTTCCGAAAACATTTAATCTTTACAATGGCCGTAATCACATAAAACAGGGAGTGGTTGCGGTTTGAAACGGAAGTGGAGAGGGAAGAGATTGCTGGCGCTGCTTCTCGCGGCGGAAATGCTGACTGGAACGATTGTCGCCGGCGGGACGGCTCTGGCGGCCGATACGCCGGGCAATTCGCCGATCGCGGGAACGCCTTACCAGGTAGACGGCAGCTACGACGTTACCGTACCGCATGTATTTATCAACCAGGTCTATGGAGGCGGTCTGGACAGCGCGCCTGATACGTATATCTCAAACGGCTTCATCGAGCTGTATAATCCGACGGATAGCGATGTGTCGCTGACCGGCTGGTCCTTGCAGTATACCGATACCGGACTGACGAATAATGGCGGTGTAACAGGCCCTTGGGAGAAACTCGACCTGACCGGTACGATCAAGAAGCATTCCTCCTATTTAATTATTGGGAAAGCAACCGGAGCGTCTTCACCGAAGATTGATATTTCGGCAAAAGGAGATCTTTCTTTCGACCGCTACATCAACAATAAAGGCTTGAAGGTCGCGCTGGTCAGCAACCAGACGCTGCTCGCGGAAGCGAATCCGTTCGCTACCGAGCCGAAGCCTGCGGGTTATGTGGACATGCTCGGGACGGCTGGCAACGATAACGGCAACCTGATCGACGGTTACGAGACGGAATATCGGACAGGCAAGAATGAAGGAAACTCTAAGAAAAATGCGCTGCGCCGCGCAGCCTTGACCGATGCGGATCACAACAGGTCCGATTTCGAGCAGCTTGATTATAGCGCTGCGGATGCGGCGACGCTCAGCGCCAAAGGCCCGCGCAGCAGTGCCGACGGCGCATGGGGCTTGACGCCCCTGCCTCTTGGCATCGTGACGGACGCCCTGCCGAAAGCTTGCGTCGGAACGGCTTATAGCGCGGCGATCGCTGTGCTTGGCGGTAAGCCACCCTATACGTATTCGGCTGCAGGCCTTCCTTCGGGCTTGGCGATCGATCCATCCAGCGGCACGATAGCGGGAACGCCAGAGCCGGGTACGGAAGGGACGCCTGCAGTGAAGATCGTCGTAACCGACAGCGCGATACCTGCCGCTGCGATCGACCGAGATTTGACGCTGAACGTTCGGCAGGCGAAGCCTCCCGTGGCTGCCGACAAGCTATCAGTCGAGAAAATCAGCGAATATGCAGTCGGATCTTCGAACGAGGATGGCGGCGTTGCGGAGATTGTGAAGTACAACAAGGATAACGGAAACATGTATGTGGTGAACGGCTCTGCCAACCCGCCGAGCCTGGATATCGTGGCCTTAACCGCGAGCCAGACGCTCACGAAGGTGAAGTCGGTTCCGGTTAAGGAACTTTCCGAAACGGATGGCTTCATGTTCGGCGATTTGACGAGCGTGGATGTGAACACGGCAACCAAGCGGGTCGCGATTGCCGTGCAGCAGGCCGATCCGACCAAAGCGGGCCGCATTCTGCTGCTCGATTACGACGGGAACCTGCTAAAAACGTATGAAGCCGGCGTTCAGCCGGATATGGTCAAATTCACTTCGAACGGCAAGCACGTCATGTCGGCGGACGAAGGCGAATTCCGCTCGGGCACGGTCGATCCGAAAGGCACTGTGACGATCGTCGATACGACGACGGATGAGGCGGTACATGTCGAATTCGATAATCCGGATGTGATCGACGACGGCGTTCATATTCGCGGTGCAGCCGATCCGCTTACGGGATTGATCGGCGGCAGCGGCCCGAAGGCGGACGCGCTGTCGGATTTGGAGCCGGAATATATTACGCTCTCCGAAGATGAGACGAAGGCTTATGTCGCGCTTCAGGAGAATAACGCCATCGCGACCGTGGATATTGCCGCGAAGAAGGTGATCGCGGTCAAGGGACTGGGCTATAAAGACTTGAAAGATCCGAACAACGCACTGGATGTAGTGAAAGACAACGCCGTTAAGCTGGAAAATGTTCCGTTCTTCGGCATGTATATGCCCGATGGAATCGCGTCTTACAGCTTGAACGGAACCCAGTACTTGTTCACCGCCAACGAAGGGGATGCGACCGATTGGCCGGGCAGGAAGAATGCGACGACGATCAAAAAGCTGAAGGATAGCTTGGATCCCGTCTCACCGGCGGCCGCGTTCCTAAGCGGGAACAATATGTACGATGGCGTGGAAGCCGCGAGCGACATGGGGAATGACGGCGTTTATTTGTACGGCGGCCGTTCCTTCTCCATCTGGAATGCCGACACGATGGAGCACGTATATGACAGCGGAAGCGATTTTGAGCGCATTACCGGAGAGCGCCTGCCGGACTATTTTAACGCGAGCAACAGCAATGCGACATTGGACAGCCGCAGCACCAAGAAAGGACCGGAACCGGAATATGTCGCGGTCGGTGCGGTCGGCAGCAGAACGTTAGTCTTTACGGGGCTTGAACGCATCGGCGGCATCATGACTTACGACGTTACAGACCCGGCCGCACCGGAGTTCGTCAATTACACGAATACCCGTGATTTCACGAAAGGCCTGAATACGGATACCGGACCGGAAGGGCTCGAATTCATTCCCGCAACGGACAGTCCGACGGGGCTGCCGCTGTTGCTGGTGGCGAATGAAGTCGGCGGAACGATAGCCGTTCTGCAGTTGAACGTGACGAAGGTCACGCTGGACAAGAAGTCGATTTCCCTACGCTCGGGAGATGAGGCAGTGAAATTGCATGCCGTCGTTGAGCTGGCGGGCGACGGAGCGCCGACCGTGGAATGGTCCTCTTCCAATACGGCAGCAGCGACTGTAGATCAAGATGGGAATGTGACGCCGGTGTCCAAGGGAACGGCGACGATAACTGCTCTTAGCACCGATGGTTACGGGGTGGCGGAAGCGGTCGTAACGGTAGATGGTCCATGGAAGCTGACCGTTATGCACACGAACGACACGCATGCTCATTTGGCGGATGTGGCCAGACGGACGACGCTCGTCAAGCAAGTCCGGAATGAAACCGGCGATAGCTTGCTGCTTGATGCGGGCGACGTGTTTTCCGGCGATCTGTATTTTACGAAGTGGATGGGACTGGCAGACCTGGAATTCATGAACGACATGGGCTATGATGCCATGACGTTCGGCAATCATGAATTCGACCAGGGCACGGGCCCGCTGGCGGAATTCGTAAGCCAAGCCAGGTTCCCGCTAGTCAGCGCTAACATTGATTTCAGCCGGGACAGCCATCTAGGTCCGCTGGTCAAAGCACCGGCAGCGTTCGATGCCAACGCTCATAAGACGATTGCGAACGCGGGCGTATACCCGTATATTGTGCTTGACGTGAACGGTCATAAGGTCGGCGTGTTCGGTTTGACGACCGAGGATACGAAGGAAACGTCTAGCCCGGGCCAAGATATCATCTTTGCCGAAGCCGCCGAAGCGGCTGCGAGCACGGTGGAAGCGATCAAGTCGGAAGGCGTCGATATCGTCATCGCGCTGTCCCATCTTGGCTACGGCCGGGACAAAGAACTCGCGCAGGCGGTGAAGGACATCGACTTGATCGTCGGCGGCCATACCCACACGAAGCTGGACGCACCGGAAACGGTGATGAACGAAGGCGTGCCGACCATTATCGTCCAGGCGAACGAGTGGGGCAGGTTCCTCGGCCGCGTAGATTTGACGTTCGATGAACAGGGCGTTGTTCAGACGGGAGAGAACCAACTGACAGGCCGTCTCCTTTCAGTCGATGCCAATGTGCCGGAGGATGAGGCAGCCAAGAGCAAGCTGGCTCCGTATAACGCCGAGCTGGAGGAACTGAAGAAGCAGGTTGTCGGCAAGTCGGACGTGATCTTGAACGGCGAACGCAGCGACGTCCGCTCGAAGGAAACGAACTTGGGCAATTTCATCGCCGACGGCATGCTTGCATGGGCGAAGGAGAGGAAGAATGCCGATGTGGCCATCATGAACGGCGGCGGCATCCGGGCTTCCATCGATCAAGGCGACATTACGATGGGCGAGCTGCGCACGGTCATGCCTTTCGGCAACACCTTGTACGTGCTGGACGTAACCGGGCAAGCGCTGAAGGACGGTTTGGAGAACGGCATTAGCGGGGCCAAGCTGACGGATCTACCGGGCAAATTCCCGCAGGTCGCGGGCTTGCGCTTCAAGTGGGATCCGAGCCAGCCTGCCGGCAGCAAAGTCTACGACGTGGAAATAAAGAAGGATTCAGGTTACGCATCGCTTGATCTGTCGGCCACTTATCGTCTGGCGACCAACAGCTTCGTCGCGAATGGTGGAGACGGCTATGCATCTTTCGCGAAGGCAATTGCGGATGGAGCGTATCACGAGGACCTCGGATACCCGGATTATGAAATCTTTATCGCGCATGTCAACTCGTTAGGAGATACCATCGCTCCTGCGGTCGAGGGTCGTATTATAGAAAGGGCGAAATCCAGTGGTAATGGCAGCGGAAGCGGAAGCGGTGGCGGCGGATGGGTGCCGACACCAGTACCGACGCCGAAGCCGGAGCCGAAACCGGAGCCGGAGCCAACTCCCGCCCCGGGGGCAGGCAAGATCGAGCTGGGCGATGACGCGCTGCAGGTCGTAACGGAGACGAGCGAATCCGGACAAATCGTCCATAATGTGATGGTTAAAGCGGAGTCTCTGCAAGCCGCTCTGGAGACCGCGGCCTCCGGCGGGCAGAAGCAAATTGTCATCCAAGCTCAGACGCTCAGCGGGCCGACCGTCGTGTCGCTGCCAGCGGGTGTATTGGCTTCGGCCAGCGGCAAAGGGATGACGATCGTGATCGAGACCGCTGCGGCGAGCTACAGCCTCCCGCTGCACGTGCTTCATCTGACGCAGGCAGCCAGCGGTGAAGCCTCCCTGAGCGGTGTCAGCGTTCAGGTATCGATCGCGCCAGTCGATGACTCGCTGCAGCAAACACTGCGTGCGAAGGCGCAATCGATGGGAGCGAGCCTTGTAGACAGCACGGCGATCGAATTCAAGGTTGCGATTGTTGCAGACCATCAAGAGAAAGCGGTGAATGATTTCGGTGCTGCGTACGTGGCTCGCGTCATCTACCTGCCATCTACCGCGGACATAACGACGGCTGCAGCAGTTATGTACGATCCGGCTGCAGGCGAGTTCATGTTCGTTCCAGGTGTTGGCAAGACCGTAAACGGAAAGCCGGCGATCGAGATGAAACGGCCGGGCAACAGCATCTATGCCGTAATGAAATACAGCAAGGAGTTCGCCGATCTGAAAGGCCATTGGGCGAAGAACGATACGGAGAAGATGGCTTCCAAGCTGATTGTAAAAGGTGTATCCGCGAATAATTTCGCGCCAGACCAGGTGATTACAAGAGCCGAATTTACAGCGCTGCTCGTTCGCGGTCTCGGCTTGAATCCGGCGCAAGGCGATGCGGCGGCATTCGTGGATGTCCAGCAGAATGCTTGGTATGCTGAATCGATTGGAGCGGCTGTCAAATTCGGGCTCGTAACAGGCAAGGAAGCAGGGAAATTCGCGCCGGACGCTGCCATTACAAGGGCGGAGATGGCCGTCATGATCGCCCGCTCCATACAGGCCGTCGAGCCTGAAGCGGGCATGGGAGGAAGCGGAACCGATGCACTGAGCAAGTTCGCGGACCGCACAGCCATTCCGAAATGGGCGTCGGCGTCGGCTGCGCTGCTTGCCGGCAAGGGGATCATGCAAGGGAACGGCAAAGGAGACTTCGCGTCTTCGGATCAGGCAACGCGCGCTCAAGCGGCGGTTATCCTGCTGCGGGCGCTGAAAGACCTGAAATTCACAGCTTGACCAACGGGTGATCGTAATTAGAAACAAGGAGATCCTGCGGCAACCGCAGGATCTCTTCTTATCTGCTTAAGCAGGAGGACATCTCCTCAAGGATGAAAGACAGCTCGGGTATTATTGCGAGCTGAATCGCATCCGATACGACGGCCTCGACGGAAATAGTACGAGTACGCTTTTCCGGCCTCATGTATGCGCTTACGTTTTGAAATGGAAGGCGGTTGATGTTTCTAAGATAGGGATTGGTGGTATACGGGAAATAAAGGATCTATGCTTACCGCTTGCTTTACGTTTTTCGACCTCGAGTCCTGACGCGGGTGACTTCTTCTTCCGTAGAATCGGACGGGGCAGGAGGTTCGGATACCGAAGGTTTGCTGCTGGTTCGCACGACAAGCCCTGATGGGATGACCATGTTCTGCGCAGCCCGTTCCTTCTTGCGATTCAACAATTTGATCAGCAGCTTCGCACCTTCCTTGCCGATCTCATAGAGATTGGTCGTGATGGAGGTTATGCCATGCTTCTCGGCGTGTTGGGAGTTCTCAAAGCTGACAAGCGCAAGCGTCTCGGGAACGGCTATATTGTGCTCCTTCGTATATTCCAGAACGCCGACGGCCTGGATATCACGTCCGGCAACGATGGCGGTTGGCGGTTCCTTCAAGGATAAGAACGTTTCCACAGCACGGTACCCGCTGCTTTCGGTTTCATCGCCGATGTAGATGTAGTCATCGCGCAGCTTAAGACCGGCGTCGGACATGGCTTCTTTATACCCCTCCAGACGATCCTCGCATACGAGAAACTCCAGCTGTCCAGGGCTGATAAAAGCGATACGCTTATGTCCGAGCTCCAGCAGGTGACGTGTGACCCGGTAAGAGATCTCATGGTTGTCGACGTCAACGGTATTGACCGCAGTGTTCTTGTCCGCTCCCCCGATAATAACGAGCGGAAAGTTATGCTCGTTGAGCTCGTTAATGATGGAGGAATCCTGGCTGGGCAAGCAAATCAGAACACCGTCCATCGCTTGTTCCCGAATCAAACGGATGAGCTTGGGCGTCTTTGCCTTATGGCCGACGGTATCCCAGGAGATTAGCAGGTTATAGTCCTTCTGATCCAGCACTTCCCCAATCCCTTGCATCAGATCCGAGAATACGCCATTGCCCGAGAACGAGAAGAAATCGGAGGTGGGATGAGGCGTGAACAGACAGATATTGTTGGTTTTTCGGGTGACAAGTCCACGAGCCGCGGAGTTTGGCCGGTAATTTAACCGGTTGATCACCTCGAAGATTCGATCCTTCGTTTCCTGTGCTACGGGCGCGGTCCCGTTGAAGGCGAAGGAAACGGTAGAAATCGAAACGCCTGCTTCCCGGGCAATGTCCTTGATCGTTACAGCGCGTTTCTTCTTCTTAATCATCCGGACCCCTCTTTCATATGAAATTAGCAAACTGTATACTAGTAACCTAACACAAGGCAGGAAATGTCGTCAATTACATTTATAAAAACGTTTTTTGTCATTATTTTTATAGTAAAATCGTGGAAAACCCAGTAAATAAGCACATTCTACTAAGATAAAAGTTGGATTTATTTTAATGTTGTGTACAAAAGCATCAAAATGTTATGATGATAAAAACTGATGAATGTAAGTGCTTTCAATGCCACTGATGGAATAAGAATGCCTTATATTATCAGTAAATCGGTGATCCTGGAGGATTAGTGGAGGTGAAAGGGGGAGTAGACATCATTTTATAAAACGATTTTATAAAATATCCGAATTGACACGAAAGACTACTTAGACAGGGGGATACATTTACCATGAAAAAAATCATTAGTCTCATAACGGCACTCGTGCTTGTCATGACGGTATTGGCTGCTTGCTCATCCAACTCGGGCGGCAACGGCAATTCCAATACAGGTACAAACGCCGGCACGAACGCTGGTACAGAGGGTGACGAAGCCAGTAAAGAAACCCGGACCGTCGTATTTGCCACGATCACCAACTATTACACGGACGGCCTGAAGCAAGCAGCTGAAGAGTACACGAAGCTGCATCCGGAAACGAAGGTCACGATCGATATTGCGACTGACAACAGCGCGTTTATCACTTCATTCCAAGCGAAGATGGCAGCAGGCGGCAAGGATGCTCCGGATATCGTGCACGCCAACCTGACAGGCGACTCGCCGGACAACAACCTGAACAAAGGCTGGCTGCTCCCGCTTGACGAGTTCGCCAAGAAGCCGAACCCTTATAACAACGACGTATCCATCTATGATGGCGTCGACGAGAAGTATCATCCAAACATGATGACGGCATCCGGCAAGATCTTCATGCTTCCTTTCGACCTTGTAGGTACCGGCTTCTACTACAACAAAAAAATATTCGAAGAAGTTGGCATTACGGAAGCGCCGACGACTTGGGAAGACTTGTTTGCAGCCCTGCAAAAAATCAAAGAAAAGAACTACATCCCGCTTGCAATGCCATTCAACATTGCAGCCGACTATGAAGGCTGGATGCGCAGCGCATTCATGGACTGGACGGCTAGAAGCTTGATTCCTGAAATTCTGGTTCAGCCGGGAGATGCCCGTAATACGCCTGATGTTGAAGCGGTAAACAGCAAGATTAAGTATGAGCCAGGCAATCCGATGTTCGACGTTGGCGGAATCATCGACGAAGAACGCGTACAGATTCTGGCCCAAGAAGGCCGTTACGACAATCAAGGCGCTGCCGAGCAGAAGTACTGGACAACGCTGAAGGAGCTTTCCAAGTTCTATCAACCGGGTTACGCGACAACCTCGGACGCCGATTTGTATAAACTGTTCATCAGCGGCAAGGCTGCCGTCTACTGGAATGGCAGCTGGCAGGTTGGACAGCTGGTTCAAGATCAACAGAAGCTGGGAGATAAAGGCTTCGAGTGGGGCACGTTTAAATTCCCTACTTACAAAGAGAAAGATCCGAATTTCCCAGACGAGCCGCGCGGCATTCTGGTTCCAGGCCACCAGCTCTCCATTGTAAACAAGAAGGATGCCGAGCAGCAGAAGCGCACGGAAGATTTCCTGCAATACCTGTTCTCGCCTGAGGTTGCACAGAAGGTATACGAAACGACGCTTGCGGCAGGCCAGTTCGTTCAAGGGCCTAGCCTCGTGAAGGGCGTTACGCTATCGGATGAAATTAATGCTTATCTCGAAGGCTTTAAAGTTTCGGGTAACATGAACGGATCCCTCGGAACGTTAAGCGGCGGCAACACGAACAATGACCAGACGCTCTTGACGGAAGCCAAGGCGCTCCAATTGCAGTACTACATGGACAAAATTGATTTGGCAGAGTTCCTGAAGCAGAAAGCGGAGTTCGCTAAAAAGGCGAATAAGAAATTTATCGAGGCAAGTAAATTTGATCTCGATGTCAAAACGAATCCGTAATAAAGGCGTTGCCGTGAACGGCGGAGGCGGGATGGTTCCAACCATCCCCTTCCGTCTTTTCATCCGAACGGCCCGCCCGTGATGAAAGGAGTGTCAAAACGTCATGAATACCGCACGTTGGAAAAAATACGGCACCTCTTATTTATTTCTCATTCCATCGTTTGCTTTCGTGTTCGCCTTCCTGTATTACCCGATGATCCTGGCCTTCTTCCATTCCTTTACCAAATGGAATCTGGTCACGTCGGAATGGATTGGCTTCGATAATTACCGCAACATGTTCAGTGATGCCATCTTTCGTAAAGGGATGCTGAACCAGCTCATCTATACGGTAACGGATGTCGTTAAATCGATTATTTTCCCGCTTGCCGCAGCTGAGCTCATCTATTTGATCGGTGGAAGCCGTCTGAAGTACATCTTCCGGACCGGCTTCATTCTGCCAATGCTCTTCCCGGGCATCGTTACTATTCTGCTCTGGCAGAATATGTACGATCCGACCAACGGTTTGATCAACCAAGTCCTTCTATCGTTTGGTCTGGACAGCTGGACGAGACCGTGGCTCGGTGACGAGAATACGGCATTATGGGCGCTTATTGCCCTTGGATTTCCGTTCATCTCCGGACTCAACTTCCTGATCTTCTACGCATCCATCGGCAATCTTAGCCAGGATCAGATTGAAGCGGCCAAGATCGACGGGGCCAATGGCTGGCAGGTATTAACAAGAATTCACCTTCCGCTCCTGATCCCGCAGTTCAAGCTGGTTACGATTCTGACGATTATCGGAAGTCTGCAGGACTTTGTCAAAATCCTGGTCATGACGGACGGCGGTCCCGGCACCGCAACCATTAATCCGGCTATTCTCATGTACAAAGCCGCATTCGGCAGCTCGGAATATGGTTATGGCTCCGCTATCGGCGTAGCGTTATTCCTTGTTATTCTTGCGCTCACCATTTTTAACCTTAAAGTACTTAAGACGGACCATTGACAAGGAGGCGAACCCATGTCCGCTCGTATGCCTAAATGGATCGGAGGCACGGTTTTAGTGCTTCTTTTGGTCCTGACACTTATTCCTGTCCTCATGCTGCTTGTCTTCTCGTTGCGTGATAATCTCGATATTCTGATCGATTTCTGGTCGCTGCCGGACACGCCGAAATGGGCTAATTACACGGAAGCGTGGAAGGTCGTGAAAGACAGCATCGGCAATTCCCTCTTCGTCTGCGTTGTTACCGTAATCGGTGCGGTCTTCATCGGCTCGTTGTCTGGCTATGTGTTTGCGCGTCATCAATTTCCGCTTAAGGGACTTCTGTTCTTGCTGCTTATTGGCGTGATGATGATTCCTTCGCTGCTGACGATTGTTCCTTTGTACGCCACGATTTCGAATTTGAACATGACCAACAGCTTCTGGGGTTTGATCTTGCCTTATATCGCCGGCACGCAGCTGCTGGGCATTATGCTGACCCGGACATTCTTTGAATCTCTTCCGGAGGAATTATTCGAAGCTGCGCGCATGGATGGCGCAAGTGAATGGTATCTCTATCTGCGTATCGCGATGCCGCTATGTATCCCGATCCTCATTACAGTTGGAATTGTTACGTTCCTGTCCGTGTATAGTGATTACTTATGGCCATTCATCGTTCTGAAGCAAGAGAATCAGACGTTTACGATGGCAGCGGTTAGTCTTAACCGGGCTGGAAGCTCCGATCTTGGGTTGTCCACGGCGGGTTATGCCATCGGCAGTATCCCAACGATCATCGTTATTTTGTTCGGAATGAAATACTACATTGAAGGCATGGTTTCCGGTGCCGTGAAGTCTTAGGTTAGCATGAAATAAACCCTAATCGCATGTAATCAGCAAAGCATGGTTATCATAACAATGCTGCTTACGAGGCCGGGCCGACAGTGGAGCGACGCTGCCGTCTGCCAGCCCGGATATGACTTCCTAACCATGCTGATACCCAGGCATAGAAAGATCGATGGCATCTTTGCACTATGCAGTGGAAGATCCATTTGAACATATTCAGTTTGGGGAATGAAGAAGAACCATCAGGAGAACTGCTCCTGATGGTTCTTTCGTTATTCTAAATTCGCATGCCTGCCGAACATGGAGGCCGCGTCGATGCCCTGTATCTCCATCGCTCGCAGCACGACAGCATCGCACAGCAGCAGAATACTTTGCTCGAACAATGAACCCATGGGTTGGACGGTGGATGCTCCACTGCGATCCGCCGTCTCCTTCGGGGAGGCGGGAATGTGAATAATCGTTTCCGCTAATAGGCCGATTGTCGATTCCGGCTTGACGGTGATGATGGCCACGCCCGCACCAAGCTGCTTTGCTTTTTCAGCCATGCCGACCAAGCTTTTCGTTTCGCCCGAGCCAGAGCCGATAATGAGCAGATCGCCTTCCTTAATGCCGGGGGTTACGGCTTCACCGACAACATAAGCGTTCAACCCCATATGCATCAACCGCATGGCAAAGGCCCGCATCATCAGGCCAGATCGGCCCGCGCCCGCAACGAAAATGGATCTGGCTGCCAGTAAGCGATGAATGAACAGCTCCACTTCAGCTTCGGAGACCGATTTCACCGTGCGGTTTATTTCATCAAGGATGCCATCCGTATACGGTGTCATTGACATAACTAGCGGCCTTGCTTGACCAGCTGCTGCATGGTGGAAGCGGTAGATTTCCTATCTTGCACGCCGGTAATGCCCCCGCCTACAATGACAAGGTCCGGACTGGCTTTGATTACTTCAGGCAGGGTATCTAATTTGATGCCGCCTGCAATAGCGGTTTTCGCTTGTTTAACGACGCGCTTGATCGCCGACAGCTCCTCGAAGGAGTTTTTCCCTTCCGCCTGATGATCGTACCCCGAGTGTACGCAAATATAGTCTACGCCGAGAGCATCGATTTCTTTCGCCCGTGTTTCGATATCTTTGACATTGATCATATCGACCATGATTTTATTGCCATGTTTCTTGGCTTCCTCGACGGCCCCGCGAATGGTAGAATCATCAGCAACGCCTAGAACGGTAATAATATCAGCGCCGGCTTCTGAAGCTTTCATGACCTCATAACCGCCCGCATCCATAATTTTCAGGTCTGCTAACACGTTCAGATTCGGGAAAGCTTCTTTCATTTCTTTAACAGCTCGAAGCCCTTCATTAATGACGACCGGGGTTCCGATCTCCACGATATCGATATAAGCTTCGACTTCCTTCACCAATTCGATGCCTTCTGGAATTGTTACAAGATCAAGCGCGAGTTGAAGTTTCATAATAATCACTCCTAAAGTTTTGTGTGTTCATGCATCCAGGATAAGCTTCGAAACAAAACTTACTTCGGAAGCATAGGCCTAGTTTTGTGTAGTCATGCACCCAGAATAAGCTTCGAAACAAAACTTACTTCGGAAGCATAGGCCTAGTTTTGTGTAGTCATGCACCCAGAATAAGCTTCGAAACAAAACTTACTTCGGAAGCATAGGCCTAGTTTTGTGTAGTCATGCACCCAGAATAAGCTTCGAAACAAAACTTACTTCGGAAGCATAGGCCTAGTTTTGTGTAGTCATGCACCCAGGATCAGCTTCGAAACAAAACTTACTTCGGAAGCATAGGCCTAAGTTTTGTGTAGTCATGCACCCAGGATAAGCTTCGAAACAAAACTTACTTCGCATCCCGAATGCAGGGGCTTAAGTTTTGTGTTGTGTTTAAGTGGAACAAGATTTATTCTAAGACTGAAGTTTCGATATTGGAAGTACGCACTTCAAAGTGGTGTAGTTACCGTGAAGATACTATTGGGCCTGGCGTGGCATCTCGGCTGATGTTCGGGCAGAAGAGTCTGCAGGGGCTGGAAGAGATGGTTCGTCATGTACGCTGGCGAATGCAAATTCAAGGGAGTGATCGACAATGGCAAACGTGTTGAAAGAACGGATAAATTTAAAGGAAATCAATTGCGAGAAGGAATTGACACTTGCAGTTATCGGCGGCAAATGGAAGCTGATCATTCTGTGGCATCTGGGTCTTGAGGGGACTAAGCGGTTCAGCGAGCTGAAGAAGAGAATCCCGTCCATCACTCAAAAAATGCTGACCAATCAGCTTCGCGAACTGGAAGACGATCAATTGGTCGACCGCAAAGTGTATGCGGAGGTACCGCCGCGCGTCGAATATTCGCTGACGCCGTATGGGGAGAGCTTAATGCCGATTCTGCAGATGATGTACAGCTGGGGCAAAGATTATGGGGAGAAGGTTGTATGGAAGTAATGATAAGGAAGAAGATTGATGAGGGGGAGTCCCGGAATGACATCCTATGTTAATCAGCCAAACGGCGTATTTCCGTCGGTCTGTTCCCTGGATTGCCCAGATCAGTGCGGTCTTCTGATTCATAAGGAAGCGGGGAGAATCACGAAGATCGAGGGGGATCCGAGCCACCCTGTCACAGAGGGCGCCATATGCAATAAGGTCCGGAATATGACGGAGCGGATCTATGATTCGAAGCGGCTGCGCTATCCGCTGAGGCGGATCGGCAGGAAAGGCGAAGGGCGCTTCGAACGAATTTCATGGGAAGAAGCGGTGGGGACGATTACGTCGAATTGGAAAGCGTTGATCGCTGCGGAAGCCGCTGAGGCTATTCTTCCCTACAGCTTCTACGGAAATATGGGCCGCATCGGCACGGAAGGGATGGACCGCCGTTTCTTCAACCGGCTTGGTGCAAGCCGATTGCAATATACGATATGCGAAGCGGCCGGATCGGAAGGCTACGGCTATACCATGGGCGGCAGCTTCGGGACCGATCCGGAGGATACCGTACATGCGAAGTTCATCATCATGTGGGGCATTAATGCGGTCAGCACGAACATGCACCAGGTTACACTTGCGGAGAAAGCGCGGAAGAATGGCGCGCAGATTGTCGTGATCGATGTGCATAAGAATCAGACCGGCCGCTGGGCGGACTGGTTTATCCCGATCAAACCGGGCACCGATTCGGCGCTCGCTCTTGGTATGATGCATATTTTGTTTGCGGAGGAGATGGTGGACGAGGAGTTCCTTCGTGAATATACGGTTGGCCATGAGGAGCTGCGTGAGCATGTCCGCCAGTATGACCCGGCCGTTGTATCAGCGATTACGGGCGTCTCCCAGGAAGACTTATACCGTCTGGCACGGTTATATGGACAGACGTCTCCTTCCTTCATCCGCATCGGCAACGGCCTGCAGCATCATGACAACGGCGGAATGAACGTGCGGACGATCAGCTGTCTGCCTGCTTTGACGGGCCAGTGGCTGCGGCGGGGCGGAGGAGCGATCAAAGGGAACGGTGCCTACCTCAGCCATAATTCTGCTGCTCTGCAGCGGCCGGACCTGCTTAAGACGAAGACGCGCAGGTTCAATATGAACCTGCTGGGCCAGACGCTATTAGATACGGAGCCTCCGATCCGTTCGCTCTATGTGTACAATTCGAATCCGGCCATCGTTGCGCCGCATGCGAATAAGGTGAGGCAGGGGTTGGAACGGGAGGATCTGTTTACAGTCGTCCATGACCTGTTCCTGACCGAGACGGCCAAGTATGCGGATATTGTGCTGCCGGCTACTTCTTCTTTTGAAAATACGGATTTGTACCATTCGTACTGGCATCATTACATTCAAATTCAGCAGCCGGTTGTGGAGCCTTATGAAGAAAGCCGGTCCAATACGGAGGTCTTTCGCTTATTGGCGGATGCGATGGGCTTTGAGGATCAGCCGCTCAAGGATACGGATGAGGATCTGATTCGGCAGGCGCTCGATTACCCCGCGAACCCAAGCTTAGAGGGCATCACCTATGAATTACTGGCGGAGAAGCAGTATGCGAAGGGGAGAACGAAGCCACTCTTTCCCGGCAGGTTAAGAACCCCGAGCGGGAAGATCGAGCTCTATTCCGCAACAATGAAGCGCAGAGGGCACCCGCCGCTGCCTACGTATACACCATTGGTAGAGGACGGGGATCTGCCTTTCTTATTCATTCCCGCACCGAACCATAACTTCCTGAATTCCACATTCGCTCTGAACGAGAAGCATATTCGGCTGGAGAAAATGCCGCGGCTGCATATGAATGCAGCGGATGCAGCTGAGCGCGGAATTGCCAGCGGGGATATGGTGCGAATCTCGAACCTGCGGGGCGAATGCGAGCTTACCGCTGCCGTCGGAGAGGACGTCCTGCCGGGCGTCGTCGTCAGTCAAGGCTTATGGGCGGACGCGGCCGGAGGCAAGCGCACGGTCAACGCCCTTACCCCGGACCGTATTGCAGACATGGGCGGAGGCGCCGTCTTCTTCTCCGGACGGGTACAGGTGGAACGAATATAAGGCGAGAAGCACAAAAAAGACACGGATCCATCATCGGATCTGTGTCTTTTTTGTATACCGTGCACGGCTCGTTATTGTTTAGGGATAAATTCGAATATTTTACCTGTTTCCAGCGATTCGATCAGCTTCAGAAGCCACTTGTAATACTCGATGGCTTGTGTAATCTTGGACTCGTCCGATTCGAGAATACTGCGGAGTTTCCCGTTTCCTTCTACACTTGCTTGCAGATCCCGAATTTCATTGAGCGACCTTGAGAGGGCGGTCATGTTGCTCTCCACGGCTTTACGCCACTTGAGAGAGAAGTAGTCGGTGAAATTCTGGTGCCAATCCGGAACAGCTTCGTAAAGGTCCTTCCGTGACCCTTTGCCCCATACCTTCTCGATCATCTTCAAATCCATCAAGGTTCTGACTCCCGTGCTCATCGACGTCTTGCTCATTCCCATAGACTCGCTCAGCTCGTCCAAGGTGACAGGCCCGTTATTGAAATACATATGACCGTATAAGTGCCCGATTGACAACGTAATGCCGTATAAATCCATGTTTTTGCCGATGGTGTCGATTACGCGTTCACGGTTTTTTTGAATTTTAATGGCGTGCTCGGCCGATATGTCTGATAGATCGTTCATGAAGTTCCCTCCCGAGGAATGGGGTTCGTCAGCTGCAAACCTCTATTCTGTATTGTAAGCATATCTGATCCGGGAAGTAAAGAACGCAATATGTAAGGAAGTGTATGGAATACAGAGTATTCAGTACATATAGTACGTAAAGTTTAAACTGTACGTACAAAATAAACAGATTATAGTCTTTGACCCCTATGAGCAAGGAACGTTAAGCTGGTTAGACCGAGCAAGAACCTAGTGAAAAATCATATTTAGAGGAGGTCCGTATGTCAATATTGGAGGTCAAACAGTTGACCAAAGTGTTCGGCCCTGATCCCAAACGGGCGCTGTCCCTGCTGAATCAAGGCTGGTCCAAAGAGAAAATATTGAAGGAGCATAAGCTCACTGTCGGCGTGAATCAGACGAATTTCACAATCGAACAAGGTGAAATTTTCGTTATTATGGGTCTTTCTGGAAGCGGGAAGTCAACGCTGGTGCGGCTGTTGAACCGTCTGATCGAACCGACCGCAGGAGCGGTGCTCTTCAACGGGATGGACGTGCTGCGCATGAACCCGGAGCAGCTGCGCCAATTCCGCCGGAAAAATATCGGTATGGTCTTTCAAAAATTCGGTTTATTCCCGCACCGTACCGTATTGCAGAATGCGGAATATGGTCTTGAAATACAAGGCGTTGATAAGAAAACGAGGACCGAGCTTGCGATGAATGCGCTCAAGCTGGTCGGCTTGAACGGATGGGAAAGCAGCCGGCCGGACCAACTGAGCGGGGGGATGCAGCAGCGTGTGGGTCTTGCCCGTGTGCTGGCGAACGACCCTGATATTTTGCTCATGGATGAAGCCTTCAGCGCATTGGATCCGCTAATCCGCAAAGATATGCAGCATGAGCTGCTTCAGCTGCAGGCCAAGATGAAGAAAACGATTGTGTTCATCACGCATGATTTGGATGAGGCGCTGCGAATCGGCGACCGGATCGCACTTATGAAGGACGGCGCGATCGTCCAGATCGGTACCCCCGAAGAAATCCTCATTCAACCTGCCAACAAATATGTAGAGCGTTTTGTGGAAGATGTTGATTTATCGAAGGTGCTGACTGCCGCTCATGTGATGCGCAAGCCCGAGACCATTACGCTGGAGCGCGGACCGCGTGTTGCCCTGCAGCTTATGCGGGACAGCGGCGTATCCAGCTTGTATGTGATGGATAAAGGGATGAAGCTGCTCGGCGTCGTCACAGCCGAGGATGCAGCTCAGGCGATCAAGGAGCTGAAGCCGCTGGAAGCGGTCATGCAGGTTGACGTTCCGACGATTCTCCCGGGCACGCTGCTCAATGAGCTGTTCGACATGATGAGCACAACGAAATTGCCGGTGTCCGTCGTTGACGAGCAGGGCATCTTGAAGGGCATCGTCATTAAGGGAGCCGTTCTATCCGCTCTCGCGGGGAATGCCATACCGGAAGCAGGTGAGGTCGTATGAGTCTGCCGAAGCTGCCGCTGGGCGAATGGATTGAATCACTGGAGGATTGGTTGACAGGCAACCTCAGGCCGTTGTTTGACACGATCAAGGCCATTATTGGAGCAATGGTAGGATCGCTGGAATTTGTATTGACCGCGGTTCCCACTCTATTGCTGATTGTTCTGATCACCGCACTCGCTTACTGGATTGGACGCTGGAAAATCGCTTTGTTCGCCTTCATAGGGCTGTTATTGATCGACAACTTAGGATTCTGGTCACAGTCCATGCAGTCGTTAGCCCTGGTGCTGACTGCCTCCATATTATCGATTGTTATTGGCGTGCCGATCGGGATCGCATGTGCGCGAAATAATGCCGTGCGCAATACGGTAACGCCGATATTGGATTTCATGCAGACGATGCCGGCTTTCGTTTATCTGCTCCCAGCGGTTTCCTTCTTCTCGTTAGGGGTTGTGCCGGGCGTCATCGCCTCGATTATTTTCGCCATACCGCCGACGATTCGCCTGACGAATCTTGGCATTCGCCAAGTGCCGGAAGAGCTTGTGGAAGCGGCTGATGCGTTCGGTTCCACACCGGGCCAGAAGCTGTTTAAGCTTCAGCTCCCGATCGCGATGCCGTCTATTATGGCGGGTATCAACCAGACGATTATGCTCTCGCTGTCGATGGTCGTTATTTCGTCCATGATCGGTGCACAGGGGGTCGGGGCTTACGTATATCGGGCCGTAACGCAGGCAAAAACCGGTATCGGCTTCGAGGCTGGTATTGCGATCGTCATTATGGCCATTTTGCTGGATCGCTTAACGCAGAACGTATTTAAAAAGAAATAATCACAAACCATAAGGAGTGTTATTGTATTGAAGAAATGGAGTCTATTGATTAGTGCTGTACTTGTCGTTGCTGTTCTCGCAGGTTGTTCGAATGGATCGTCATCGTCCTCTAAGAAGATTAAGCTGGCATACGTCGCCTGGGATTCGGAAATTGCCAGCACCTATGTCGTGAAAGAAGTGCTGGAGAAGAAGCTGGACTATAAAGTAGAGCTGCTGCAGGTTGATGCAGGTCCGATGTGGGCAGGCATTGCCGATGGCAGTGCGGATGCCATGGTAGCTGCCTGGCTGCCGAGCACGCATGCCTCATATGTAGAGAAATATAAAGCAGATGTCGAAGATTTGGGGCCGAACCTGGATGGCACCAAGACCGGACTTGCCGTTCCCGCGTATATGGACATTGCAACGATCGATGATTTGAAGAAGGATGAGATGGCCAAATCGCTTAACAATCAGATTATCGGCATCGAACCCGGTGCGGGCATTATGATGGCGACTGAGAAGGCGATGTCGGATTACGGTTTGGATTCATATACGCTTGTAGAGAGCTCTTCCGCGGCGATGGCGCAGGAGCTGCAGAAGGCTTATGACGAGAAGCGTCCGATCGTGATTACCGGCTGGACGCCGCATTGGATGTTCGCCAAGATGGACCTGAAATATTTGGACGATCCGAAGGGCACTTACGGAGGCGCGGAGCAGATTCATACAATTGCTCGCAAAGGTCTGAAGGATGATCAGCCGTCGGCGCATCTCTTCTTGGATCAATTCGAGTGGACGCCAGAGGATATGGCTGCCGTCATGGTTGAGATCCAAGACGGAGCATCCCCTGAGGATGCCGCCAGCAAATGGGTTAATGATCATGGCGACAAGGTTAATCAATGGCTGAAGGGCAATGAATAATTCCCTATGACAGCTTAAGGGTATGAACCGGACCTTGTATGCTACAATGTTGTAAAACCAAACAAGCAGGTGATCCGGTGGGCGCCTGAAGAGATGATTGCTGCTTGCGGCTGGAACAAATACATTCATAGGTGGAAGCTGTCGGCAAGCAGGGTGCGAGATAAGAAGACTTGCATCTGTTAAGAAAAAGTGAAAGCTGCACATGTAAGGAAGGGTAAGGGGTGTCTACGATGCGTTTTTGTCGTGGACACTCCTCTTTTTATGGAGAAATTTAATTTCATTAGAGCAAATAGAAGGAATTTCCAACAAAAAAGCGAATATACATTCGCATGACAGTCTGACGGACAGTGAAGAGCGAAGCGGAGCGGCTGTAACGGCAAGCTGTTGAGAAAGCACTCATTCCAGTAGAGGAGGCATTTCTTTGGGAAAACTGGTCAAATTGTTGGTTGGAACGAATAAAGGCGTATTTATCTATTCGTCCGACAAGGACAGGCGGCAGTGGAAGCTTGAGGGCCCTTATTTGAATGGCTGGGAGGCTTACAGCGTGTTTGGTGACAGCCGTAATGGAAGGCAGCGCATCTATGCCGGTACATCTCATGCGGCATATGGGGCGACCATTCGCGTCAGCGACGACATGGGAGAAACGTGGACCCAAATTGTGGAAGGACCGAAGTATTCGCAAGAGAGCGGATTTTCGCTAAGCCGGATCTGGCAGATTGCTCCGGGGGCCCCATCGGAGCCGGACACGCTGTATGCAGGTGTCGAGGAGGCGGGACTGTTCGTCAGTCGGGATAGCGGACAAACATGGCGGGAGCTTGACGGTCTGACCAAGCACCCGTCCAGACCGGGATGGTACCCGGGAGCAGGGGGAATGTGCTTGCACACGATATTGGTGGACCCGCACAACCCGAGAAGGCTGTGGACAGCGATGTCGGCCGTTGGCGTGTTTCGATCCGAGGATGGTGGTGAAACGTGGGAGACATGCAATCAAGGATTGGCGCGCGTACCTACGGGCCAGCCTTTTCAAGAGGTGGGCTACTGCATTCATAAGATGGCGTGCGACCCATCCAATCCGAATACGCTGTACATGCAGGAGCATTGCGGTGTATTCAAATCCGAGGATGCGGGCAGCTCGTGGTATCCAATCGAGGAAGGGTTAACGATGCGCGAAGGGGACAGTCCCTTTGGATTCCCGATCTGTGTCTCGCCGACGGGCGATCTGTTCCTGATTCCGCTGGAGAGCTCGGAGCAGCGTACGATGAAGGACGGCAAGATGCTCGTCTATCGCCGGAATCGCGACGAGCCTTCCTGGCAGCCCGTTGGAGACGTTGTGCCCGAGGAGCAGCGGCATGTCAGCGTATTGAGAGATGCGATGGAAGTTGACCAACTGGACCCTTATGGACTCTATTTCGGCACGACCTCGGGAGAGGTGTATTGCTCACTTGACCGGGGCGTGAATTGGATGCGGCTGCCCGGTCAGCTTTCCCGGATTTTGTCCGTCAAGACATGGATCGTGGACGACGGACATGAGGATTGATATTGTCGTGCCGTTTCTTTTGGCTGATTGTACAGGCGGGAAGAGCGGGTTTTCATTGGAAGCGGACACGCTGGAGGAGGCTATTCAAGGATTGTTTGCCGAATATCCCCTGCTCCGTCACCATGTGTACAATGAAGAAGGCCAGATTCGCCAGCATGTGCTCCTATATTACAACGATGAGAACATCGAATGGCTGGACAATCGCCAGATTCCGCTTCAGACGGGGGATCGGCTGCTTGTTCTGCAGGCTGTATCCGGCGGTTGAACCAGCGGCGTTGACAATACTGCGCATTCTGCGGCGGCTGCATTCCGGTAATTCACCGGAGTGCGGCCGCCTTTCTTAGTTCTCGTAACCAATCAAGCGACGCAATCCAGGGGCTGTAGTTGAGACTGCACATGTATGAAAGTAGAGATTGCAGATGTAGATATAGATGCAGATGCAGGTCAGGTGGCAGCTCCCGGCAGGGGGGCGTGGAAGAGAAGAATCCGTTATAATGGTTACAGTTAAGTGATGACAAGACATGAGCGTCCGGGAGGATTTGTATTGACTGTATTACTACATATGGAGCAGGTAACGAAGCATCGGCAGGACGATACATCCAAGATATTATTCGAGCAGGTAACGGCTCAGGTCGCAGCGGGGCAGCAGGTAGCGCTGCTCGGCGTATCCGGGCAGGGGAAGAGCACCCTGCTCCGTATATTGGCCCGTTTGGAGCGATGGGATGGGGGAGACATCGCACTGCATTCGAAACCGAGCGCGGCATGGAAACCAAGAGAGTGGCGGAGGAAGGTTTGTTATGTGGCGCAGCAAGCCGTTATGCTCCCAGGAACGGTGGAGCAGAATTTACGGACCGCAAGCGAGCTGCATGGGTTGACCTTCGATGAAGCGTTGGCCAGACGCTGCATGGGAGCAGTTGGGCTCGGTGAGGTGGATTGGCGGAAGCCGGCTGCCGATTTATCCGGAGGGGAGAAGCAGCGGGCGGCCCTCGTGCGGGCCATGCTGCTCAGTCCCGATATCCTGCTGCTCGACGAGGTTACGGCCTCGCTCGACCCAGGCAGTAAGCGTCTCGTGGAACGCTGGTTAACCGAATGGGCGAAGCAGGAAGAGAAAAGGCGCTGGTCTGGGTGACGCATGATCTGGAGCAAGCAAGGCAAGTCAGCGATACGGTCTGGTTTATGGCAGAAGGTAAGCTGCTTGAACATTGCGATACCGCTGTTTTTTTCGACAGACCGGCTACGGATCAGGCACGCAGCTACATCAAGCAGTCACGCAATGAAGAGGAGAGCGTCTAATGTCTAATCTTGCTTTATTGTGTACGCTTGTCTTTGTCGCGGTGACGATGTTTCTATCCATCCGGCGGAAGCTTGGCCTGGAGAAGGAAATTGCGGTCGGGACGATCAGGTCGGCGCTCCAGCTGTTGTTTATTGGGTATATTTTGCATTTTATATTTAACACGGAGCATCCCTTATTCATCATCCTTATTATTGCTGCCATGATCATCATTGCCTCGTGGAATGCCGGACAACGCTCTGCACAAATCCCGGGTATCCGACTCCGGATTGCTATCACGTTGTTTTGTACAGAAGCAATCACCATGGGGCTGCTCCTTGGTCTTCGTATTATTGAACCGACACCTCAGTTCATCATTCCGGTCAGCGGTATTACGATTGGAAGCTCGATGATCGTAGCGGGGCTCTTCTTGAATCAGATGAACCGGGAGATGGAGGCTTCCCGGGGAGAGATCGAAACGCTCCTGTCGCTCGGGGCTACACTGAAGCAAGCGATCCAAGGCGCGATCAAGCGAGCGGTGCGCGCAAGCATGATTCCAACCTTCGACGGGATGAAGACGACCGGTCTCGTTCAACTTCCCGGTATGATGACGGGTATGATTGTAGCGGGAGCGGATCCGATCGAAGCGGTACGCTATCAAATACTGATTATGTTCGTCCTCTCCTCCGCGGCGACAATGACAGCTATTCTTCTTGGCGCGATCAGCTATCGCTTATGGTTTACGAAAGATGAACGATTGCGGTAAGCGGGAATGGAAATTAAGGCGCGTTTTTGGAATATGGTCATGTTTGACCCTTCAGCTGCTTAAATTGTTGTAGAACGATTATTTGTGGACTGAAGGAGGGCCAGCACGCATGATGGAAGCGTTCCGGAACGAACCGTTTACCGATTTTTCCGTAGTGAGCCATAAGCAAGCGTTCTTAGCCGCGTTGTCGGGAGTGCAGGCGGAGTTAGGCCGGGAGTATGGGCCGATTATTGGGGGCAGGAAGGTGACAACCGGGCACAAGTCGAATTCGGTCAATCCTGCCGATACAGAGCAGATCGTAGGTGTCGTGGAGCAGGCGGATCAGGAGCTCGCGGAGCAAGCGATTCTGGCAGCAGCCGGCGCCTTCGAAACGTGGAAGCAGGTTACCCCTGCGGCTAGAGCGCGCTATCTCTATAAAGCAGCGGCCATCCTGCGTCGGCGGAAGCATGAATTTTCCGCATGGATGGTTGTCGAAGCGGGCAAAAGCTGGGTGGAAGCCGATGTTGATACGGCAGAAGCGATCGACTTCATGGAATATTATGGACGCGAAGCGGAAAGGCTTGCTGAGCGCCAGCCGCTGGTACGTATCACGGGAGAAGACAACGAGCTTGTCTATATTCCCCTTGGCGTTGGGGTGGTCATTCCGCCTTGGAACTTTCCGCTGGCTATTCTTGCGGGTATGACGACCTCCGCGATTGTGTGCGGGAATACCGTCGTACTGAAGCCGGCAAGCGCTGCACCGGTTATTGCGTCAAAGTTTATGGAGCTGCTCACAGAAGCGGGCCTCCCAGCAGGGGTTGTCAATTATTTGCCGGGTCCGGGAGGCGAGGTGGGTGATTATTTAGTGGACCACCCGCTAACCCGATTCATCAGCTTTACCGGTTCCCGTGAAGTGGGGCTCCGCATTAATGAACGGGCGGCAAAGGCGAACGCAGGCCAACGATGGATCAAGCGTGTCATTGCCGAAATGGGGGGGAAAGATACGATCGTCGTCGACAGCGACTGCGATCTCGACCAAGCTGCCGAAGCGATTACGCTCTCGGCTTTTGGCTTCTCCGGTCAGAAGTGTTCGGCATGCTCCCGAGCGATCGTGCTTGAAGAAGTATACGATGTCGTACTGGAGAAAGTGGCGGCACGAGCGAGTCAATTGACTCTGGGACAGCCGGTTGAGGCGTCTACCTATATGGGGCCTGTCATTGACGATAAGGCTTTTGCTAAAATATTGTCCTATATCGAGATCGGACGCAGCGAAGGCCGTCTTGTGACTGGCGGGGAGAAGGGCGATCCAAGGGGGTATTTTATCGAACCGACGGTTATTGCTGATGTAACACCGACGGCAAGGGTCGCCCAGGAGGAAATATTCGGCCCGGTTGTCGCGTTCCTGAAAGCACGCTCGTTCGAGGAAGCGATCGAGTATGCGAACAATACGGAGTATGGCCTGACAGGTGCGGTCTTTTCCCGCAACCGCATGCATCTGGAGCTTGCGCGCGAACGGTTCCATGTGGGGAATTTATATTTCAACCGCAAATGCACGGGAGCGCTCGTCGGCGTTCATCCATTCGGCGGATTTAACATGTCCGGCACCGATTCCAAGGCGGGCGGGCGTGATTATCTGCTGCTCTTCAGCCAAGCGAAGGTCGTTTCCGAGCGGTTATAAGGAGGGTTCACAAGCATGAAAAAGCGGGTTCACAAGGAAAATATGGTTAAAAAATGAAACGAACGAGGCCTTTTCTCGTAATTACTCCCATACGCACGTTTTTGAGAGGGGATAAGCTATGTTGCATGGTGTACCGAAGCCGGAGCAGGGGCCTCCGAACCAGATGCCGCCAGGGCTGATCAAGAAAATTGTAATCGGGGTGCTGATCGCGGCTTTACTGGGATGGGGCAGTACGATGTTCTATACCGTCCAAGAGCAGGAGAAGGCTGCCATTCTTACTTTCGGGAAATACACAGGGGAGAGCGAGGCCGGCCTTGGATTCAAATGGCCGTATCCAATTCAACAAATTATTAAGGTGCCTGCCAATTTGACTCAGCGGATTTATATCGGCTACCGGCAGGAAGGCAATACGATTACACCGGTCGATGAAGAAGCGATGATGATTACCGGGGATGAGAATATCGTGTCTGCTGACGCTGTCGTACAGTGGAAAATAAGCGATATTCGCAATTACTTGTACAACATCGATAATGCCGAACAGTTTTTGCGTAACTCGGCAAGCTCGGCGATACGCTCCGTAATTGGAGCTTCCAAGCTGGATTATGCCATTACGGACGGGAAGACCGAAATCCAAACCAAGGTCTACGAGAAGCTGTTGGAGCTTCATCAGAAATATGAGACGGGTATTCATATCATTGATATTAAGTTCCAAGACATCGAACCGCCTAGCGGCCAGGTCGAGGAAGCCTTCCGCGAGGTCACCAACGCCCGCGAGGAGAAGAACACGAAGATTAACAATGCAGCCAAATACGAGAATGACCGGATCCCGAAAGCAAGAGGCGAAGCGCAGGCATTAATTGAGAATGCAGAGGCGCAGAAGAAATCCCGGATATTGAACGCTCAAGGTGACGTGGCCAAATTTAATGCGATCTATGCACAATATGTCGCCAGTCCAGCGGTTACCGAAAGCCGCTTGATCTTGGAGACGATGGAGAAAATATTGCCGAACGCGCGTATCTTTATTTCGGATTCATCTGGAGATACCGTCAAGTATTTGCCGATTAACGAGCTTCTGCGCGGCGGAAGTGGTTCGTCAGCGACGGCACAGCCGAATGCCGGCGGACAAGGCGCGCAAGGAGGGACTGCAAAATGAAGAAGTGGACATACGGATCTATTGCCATCATAATCGTCGCAGTGATTATCGTGTTTGGCTCCGCCTTCGTTGTCAAGGAAGGCGAATACAAGGTCGTGCTTAAATTCGGTGAGGCTGTTCGGGTCATTGAAGAGCCGGGCATTAGCTTTAAAATCCCGTTTATTGAAACCCTCACAACACTTCCGAAGTACCAAATGTCCTATGACAGTAAACCAACATCCATTCTGACCAAGGACAAGAAGCCGATTATCGTCGATAACTATACGGTATGGCGGATTACGGATGTGGAGCGGTTCTTGAAGTCCGTGCAGACCGTTAGCTCCGGTGTGCAGCGGATTGATGAAGCGGTGTACAACACGGTGCGCCGCAAGCTGTCTGAGATTAACTATGACAACATTATTAGCGAGAATACCGAACGTGGTAACATCAATGATGAAATTACGAAAGACATTGCTTCCGCGCTGGAACGCGATAATTACGGCATTAAGATCATCGATGTGCGGATCAAGCGGACTGACCTGCCAGAAGGCAACAAGCAGAGCGTATATAACCGTATGATATCGGACCGTCAATCCATCGCAGCCCGTTATCTCTCTGAGGGCGATGAGGAATCCCGGAAAATTACATCCAAAGCCGACCGCGCGGCCGTCGAGTTGATTGCCCAAGCAGAAGCGGATGCGAAGAAAATCGTGGCTCAAGGCGAGGGAGAAGCGGCTAAGATTTATAATGATGCCTATGGCAAAAACCCGCAATTCTACAGCCTCTATCGTACGTTGGAGAGCTATGTCACCACGATGAAGAACGAGCCGGTAATTATGCTGCCGATCGATTCGCCGTATGCGAAGATATTGCTGGGTAAATAATTCTGATCGAGTAACCATAAGGAACGGCACCCGCGGGTGCCGTTCTTTGTCGTTCTCATGCGTATGTGTGATGAATAGCATAAGTGCAAGCTGCTTGTGGCGAGCTCTACGCTTTCTTATCTTTTTTGAAGAAAGGCAGGGAGAGGGAGAATTGCTTGCAGTTTTCCTTTCGTTTGCCGTTCTTATCGAAGTGGAGCACAGCGTTGATTTCGCCGCCGAACACAATAATGATGCTGGAGAGATATAGCCAAGTCAGCAGGACGATGATCCCGCCGATACTCCCATAGGTCTTGCTATAGCTGCCGAAATTATTTACATAGAACGAAAACAGCAGCGAGGTGACGATCCACCCGATTGTCGCGAACAGCGCGCCGGGTATAACTTCTCGGAAGGTTAGGCGCAGATTTGGTACGAACATGTAGAGCGAAGCGAAGACCGTAGCCATAATCAGAATGGGCAGTGCAAACTGCGCAATGCTCCAGATGACGTCGATATTGCCCGGTAGTTGTGTCCAGCGGTATAGCATATCTCCAATGACGCGGCCGAAGATGAGCATCACCATGCTGAATACGATGACAAGCGCTAATACAATGGTAAATAGCAGCGAGATGGCTTTTACCTTCCAGAATGGACGTGACTCCTCAACATCGTACGCTTTGTTTAGCGCCTTAATGATCGCACTGACACCATTCGAGGCAGACCATAATGTGACGAGCAAACCAAAGGAAAGCAGGGAGCCGCTGCGGGATTGTTGAATTTCCACGAACGCATCGGTAATGGTTTTGGTCGACATCTCCGGAAGCACGAACTGTATGCCGTCGATAACGTCGCTAACCGTCAGGTTGGCGAAGCTGAGAACGGCAATGATGAAGATCAGGAACGGGAAAAAAGCCAGAATTAAGTAATACGTAAGCTGAGCGCCCATAGCGGGGACCTCATCATCTTGAATCCGGCAGTATAAGCTTTGGGCAAAATTCATAGCCCTTTTGCCTAGCGTAGGACGCTGGCCCGGGTTAGGTGATACGCGGGAACTAGAGGGCTTAGGCGGCACAGTAACGATACGTGAATCTTTGCCAGGGGGATGTATGGTATTTGCCATCGCAGACGTCCTCCTTTCGTGGAACACTTCCCTTTATTTCAACCCTTTTGGTAATTGCTCCAACTCACCCGTATCAATCTCCCTTGTGGGGGTGTCTGAAGTTCCGTGATCTTCTGCCGATCGCCAAGCGTCAGCATCGTCCAGCCCATACGCGCCATCTGGAAGTGAGTCGGTATCAGGCGATGGGATCTGCGGAGCGTCTGTAACTGCATCCGGACCTTCTCCCGTACTTGAGGTCTTTCTCGGTGTATGATCGATACAGTAGGCGGTATAAGGGATGGCTTCAAGCCGGTCATGCCCGATTTCACCACTGCATATGAGGCATTTTCCATAATCGCCGGATTGAATCCGATCGAGAGCATCCGACATTTTAGTCAGCTGTTCTTCGAATGCGCGGTCAACCGCCATATCCCTGGTCCGTTCGAACGTTTCCGTACCGAGATCCGCGGGGTGATTGTCGGATGTGGACAGCTCGCCCGTCGAGGCACGCAATGATTCTGCGGACCCTCCATCAACCTCGGGCTGCTCTTCTTCAAAATGGGTTTCGATCGCGGTTATTTCTGCAGACAACTTCTGTTTTAATTTCTCTACCTGCTTATCTGTAAGACCATTCATCATGAGTCCCTCCTTCGTATTCCACAGTATTCTTTACCCGTGGACTGGTAGGGTAAACCCCCAGCCTATCATTCCTCCGAAGCGGGGGGATTTCATTATTTTGGAAAAAGGCTTAACAGGCCAACGTCCCTGTGATAATCTGAATAGAGCGATCACATGTTCGGGAGGACTTATATTAACGTGCAGAATAAACAGAAAGTTACCATGGGTCAGTACTACGATTTGCTGCGCCGTTATCTGCTGCCGCAAAGGAAGACGTTGATTGGGCTTGCATTGCTGCTGTTTGCTTCAATCGGGCTGCAGCTGGTCAATCCGCAAATTATTCGTTTTTTTATTGATACCGCTCAATCGCAAGGGGAGCTGAAACCGCTGTTCTATGCAGCGGGGATTTTTATCGGCTTCTCGATTGTGCATCAGGTGGTCTCGGTTCTTGCAACGTATATAAGCGAGAACGTTGCTTGGAAGACGACGAATACGCTTCGCGGAGATTTGGCGGAGCATTGCTTGTCGCTGGACATGTCGTTTCATAAATCTCAGACGTCAGGTGCGATTATAGAACGGGTGGATGGCGATGTGAACGCGCTTAGCAATTTCTTCTCCAGCATGATTATCCATCTCGTTGGCAATATGCTGCTGATGGCAGGCATCATCGTCTTGCTCTTCCGGGAAAATTGGCTAATCGGTGCAGGGATGACGTTATTCGTCGTTTTTGCCGTTTATATGATTCAGTGGATCCGCAAATTCGCAGTACCGATCTGGACGCAGTGGAGGCAAGTCAATGCCGAGTTCTATGGCTTTATTGGTGAACAGCTTGAAGGTACGGAGGATATCCGCGCGAACGGAGCGGAGGGCTTCGTGATGAACCGGTTCTATGCGATGCTGAGCCGAATGCTGCCCATTCGCTTGAAAGCGTTTCTGGGCTTTGCGATGATGTGGAATACGTCCATCATCATATTTGCGATCGGCAATGCCCTGGCCTTTGCTGTTAGCGCTTATCTATGGAAGACCCAGGCGATTTCAATCGGAACGGTCTATTTAATCTTCTATTATACGGAACTGCTGGCTAAGCCTATCGAAAAAATCCGTACCCAGATGGAAGATCTGCAAAAAGCTGATGCGAGCATTACGCGTATTCGCGAGTTGTTCGCCACCCAATCATTAGTTACGGATGGACCGGGGACAGCACTCCCAGACGGTCCGCTGGGCGTTGAATTCCGCGATGTTACCTTCAGTTACGAAGGGGATACAGGCGCGCCGACACTTGATAAGCTGCAGGTCATGCTGAAGCCGGGCGAAGTGCTAGGTTTATTGGGCCGAACCGGAAGTGGTAAGTCCACGCTTGCCCGCCTGCTGCTGCGTTTTTATGATCCGCAGGAAGGAGTTGTAGCGGTGGGAGGCGTCGACATACGGCAATGCAAAATAAATACGCTCCGCAAGAGGGTCGCGTTAGTGACCCAGACGATTGAAATAATGGAAGGTACGGTACGGGATAATTTGACCTTCTACAACGATTCGATTACAGATGATCAGATTCTTGATGTGCTGGGGGATCTGGGGCTGCTTGATTGGTATGGGTCGTTACCCGAAGGGTTGGATACGAAGCTTGCGTCGGGAGGCGGTGGATTGTCTGCAGGCGAAGCACAGCTGCTTGCATTCGCCCGCGTGTTTCTAACGAACCCAGGTCTTGTCATCATGGATGAAGCTTCATCACGGCTTGACCCGCTTACTGAACAGCGGATCGAGATCGCGATCGGAAAACTGCTGACGAAGCGTTCGTGCATTATAATCGCTCATCGACTAACGACCGTGCAGCGGGCTGATCATATTCTTATTCTAGAGAACGGTAGTGTAATCGAATCAGGCCGACGTGCCGAGCTGGCGGCTAATCCGGAATCACGGTTCAGCCGGATGCTTGCAACCGGTCTTGAGGAGGTGCTGGCATGAGTACATTTACATTTCTGTGGAGGCTGATCATGTATCGGCCCTACCGTTACAGCTTCAATGCGCTTGCCTGGACACTCATTTATTTGGCTCCGATCGTACCCGGACTCATTACCAAGCAGTTCTTCGACTCATTGACGAATGAATCAGCCGCTGCTTATGGCACGTGGGGAATAATTGCAATGCTGATGGGAGCGGCTGTCGCTCGCGTAATGCTGATTATTGTGGGCTTTATAACCGATGTTCAATTCCGGTTCAGAATGGGCATGCTGCTGCGGCGCAATGTTTTGGAGCATGTCTTGAAGCAGCCGGGTGCTCGCGCTATACCATGCTCCCCTGGGGAGGCAATCAGTCATTTCCGCGACGATGTTGACCAGTCCGAAGAAGCGGTGAGCTGGTCGGTCGACTCGTTTGGGATGACCTGCTTTGCAGCTGTATCCTGTTTTATACTGATTCGAATCGATGCTCAGATGACGTTGTTTGTGTTTCTTCCGCTTGTTCTTGTGGTAACGACAGCGCAATTGGCTACGACAAGACTGCAGAAATATCGGGCTGCGAGCCGGGAAGCGACATCCAAAGTAACGGGTGCAATCAGCGAGATGTTTGGCAACGTCCAGGCGATCCAGGTTGCAGGCGCGGAGCATCGGGTTGCACAGCGCTTTCGCCGTCTGGGTGACGATCGCCGGAAGACAATGCTCAAGGATCGTTTAATGACTGAAGTATTGGACTCTGTTTTCTCTAATTCTGTCAATCTGGGAACAGGTTTAATTCTGCTGCTGGCCGCCCAGAAGATGAGAGCGGGCACGTTCACTGTTGGCGATTTTGCGGTATTCGTGTACTACCTGACTTTCGTAACGCAGTTCATTACGAACTTCGGCAAGTTTTTGACTTTTTTCAAACAGATGACCGTGGCGCTCAAGCGCCTAACTGCATTGCTGCAGGGGGCTTCCGCTAATGTGTTGACGGCGTTTAACCCGCTCTATCTTTCAAAAGGAGAACGGAATGCGAAGCGTGAGAAAACGGAAGGAAAGAGCCAGGATCCGGGGGGAGATCGACTAAACCGTATAGAAATTAGCGGGTTAAGCTATCTGTATCCGGATACGGGAAGAGGTATTGTAGATATTGATCTTACGCTTGAGCGAGGATCATTTACCGTTCTTACCGGTACGATTGGATCGGGTAAGACCACATTCGTACGCGCATTACTTGGATTGCTTCCGGCTGCAGAAGGGACGGTTCGTTGGAACGGTCGGGTGGTGGAGGACTTAGGTTCTTTCTTTATCCCGCCGAGAAGTGCGTATACGGCACAGATGCCCAGATTGTATAGTGATACGTTGAGAAATAACATACTTCTTGGACTGGCTGAGCATGATGATAATTTGCCGCGGGCGATTCACGCAGCTGTAATGGAGTACGACGTGGAGCACTTGCAATTGGGGCTGGACACCATGATTGGACCACGCGGCGTTAAGCTGTCCGGGGGGCAGGCCCAGAGGACGGCAGCAGCAAGAATGCTGGTTCGCGATGCAGAGCTGTATGTATTCGACGATTTATCAAGTGCACTCGATGTCGAGACGGAGCAAAAGCTATGGGACCGGCTGTTCGCTGCTCGTGGCGAAGCCACGTGTCTTGTCGTGTCACATCGTAAAGCAGCATTGGCCCATGCAGACCATATCGTCGTGATGAAGGACGGGCGGGTCGAAGCGGAAGGGACAGCCCAGCAGCTTATCCAAAGCAATGATTCGTTCAGAAAGCTGTGGTTCGGAGAAGGTTCCTAGAGCGAGAGTTTTACAACGATGAGATGATTACCCTTAGAAGACGTATGCCTACGGTGTGCGTCTTCTTGTTATTAAATCTGAATTAATTTACTTCAGAAAGGATGAATCTTGGGTGGTCCAGTTCCTTATGACCGCTATCCCCTTAGCTCAGGGAACAACTCCTAGCACTCCTAACACTCCTAGCACTCCTAACACTCCTAGCACTCCTAACGCTCCTCACTCAAATTCATTACTATTACTTTCACTTCTTTATCTCGCTTCTTTATCCGATTGCACTCCTTATGGCCACTATCCCTAAGACTCAGTTTTAAAAGAATGGCTTCATGTTGTGAACTAAGATGCTTTTGACAAAATGATGAGAAATTATAGAAAAGTAAGGGTCAGTCTTTCAAGAAGCATGACAAAACGAAATGAGGGATGTAAGCATTTCAAATAAACCTGACAACCAACAGACCGCAGCCATAACAAAAAGCCTGAGGAACCACCGAATTGTAGGTATCATCAAATGCCTGAGGAACTACTGAATTTTAGGTATCACAAAAAGCCTGAGAAACCACTGAATTTTGGTATCACAAATAGCCGGAAACCAAACAGCTGAAACGAGTACGTTAGCTGTAGGGATTAAGCTATGTACGTATGCAGCTATTAGGTGATTGAAACTTCAACCGGTTAGTCATTGTTCATTTTGCTGAGCGGACTTGAAGTTTGAAACGATCCGATTGATAGGATATGTTCACGCAGCAGAAAGTGTGGTAGTTCTGCGTGGCTCTGTGAAGCCGCGATGAATCAAACTTTTGTAGGTGATCGGGGGCAGAATCGTGCAAATACGCATGAGTTGATCCAGCGTTGATCGATCCTTATTAGAAAAATTGATGAGAAAACAATATTCATCTAAATAAGCCTGTAAATGCTTGCCGCCGATTCCATGAAAGGTTTCATTTATGCGCAAGTTTGCATTCTTACATAAATCATAAAGGGGTTTAAAGCTAAATTTCGGGTAACGCAGCTTAACAATGGTAACGTCTTCTGTCTTAGGATCCACATTGGTTTGTACAAAATCATCAATTCCAGATCGAAGAATGGTAGTTTGTGAAATATGTGACTTAGGAACTTGTTTAATTTTAACATAAGCAATATTACCTTGCGCGTCGATAGAAGCACCGCTCAGAAGCGGATGCTCCTGGGGATGGGAGAGGTGATAAGGATTGTATGGTTTTCCATAGAGAGCGGCGTTGACTCTTACAGATCCCTTAAGAATCTCTAGCGAATCGGCTTGGCTTATGGCGTTGCGAAGCTTGTGAAGGATTAACCAGGCGGTTTTGTAGGTAACTTGAATGAGTTCGGCTAAATACGTAGCGTTAATGTTTATTGATGGGCTGGCAACTAAATAAATCGCTTGAAACCATTTATGCAAAGGGGTCTTACTGCCTTCCATAACAGTGGACGAAATAAGAGATGCTTGATGATGGCATGCACGGCATTCGAAGAGCGGAAGCCTTCGGGTTCTGATGATGTAGGCGGATTGGTGCGCGCAGCGGGGGCAACAATAGCCGTCAGGCCACTTTATTGCACACAAAGTCTCGAGACAAGCTTCCTCGCAATGATAAGTTAGACGGAATTCCTCAAAGCTCATGGTTTCACTCATTCAATTCCCTCCGTGAAAACGACATAAACATAAGATAAAAAACAGTTTATTCATAAATAGGAACACTTGTTCTGTTTAAATCATACCAAACAAACGTTCCCATTACAAGCACTTCGTTCTTTATTTGTGTAATTCTACGCCAAGAGCTAAGGCGGCGCCATCTATGAGGCCTTAATGCATTGCAGCCAGCTCCAGAAGGTTATGAAAAGGGGCCGACTGAGTAGTGGGGATAGTGGACCAAAGGAATAGAAGAAGATATAAGTCATTAAAAAGGGGGCTTTGGGGCCTTATTATTCTTATACTGACGTGTGGGGATAGTGGAGATAAGGTTCGAATAACCTTGATGACAGCGTGTCCGAAATGAAAAATAAAACGTCCCTCGCACCTTCAATCAAGAGGAGCGAGGGACGTTGATAATTATGCCTAGCGTTTAGGTTTGATCTTGGCTGCGTGTACGGGCCGTCATCTGCTGCCATACCGAGCCGGCAGCTTCTTCGCCCCGCTCGATGCGCTCCATTGCCATGCGCGCTTGAAGGCGGACCTCGAATTCTGGATCGTCAGCTGCTGCGCGCAGCGATTCCAGAGCTGATTCGTCACCGATCTCGTATAGGAATCGTGCGGCTCGCCAACGAACCAGCTTATTCGGGTCACGAAGCGATTCTGTCATAGGCCCGATTGCGGCGGGATCGCCTAAATCGGAAAGTGTGTCTCCCGCGGTGCGCCGAACGGAGGCGGAATTGTCGCGCAGCGCCGTGAACAAGTGCGGCAGTGCTTCAGGTACGCGCAGATCTCCTAAATAGACGACAGCCAGCCTGCGGATGGAGGTATTGTCGTCGGAGAGTGCCTGTGCAAGCTGCGGCAGCATCGCTAGCTGTGGAGCTGTGCGCGAGAGGGCTTCGTAACGGACGCTCCAGTCCGGCGATGCCATCCGCTCCGCAAGCTGCTCAGCGGAAAGCGGCTCCGGCCGCACAGGTAATGAAGGAGCGTCTTCTGCTGAGACACTGCCGCCTTGAGCGATTGCAGCTGCAACGAGTTCGTCAAGACGCTCCTGCGGGTAAGCCGCTACGAGTTCCTTGACAAGCTCTGCTGCGATGTCTTCGGGCTCGCCGTACCGTACGCCGAGTTCCTCGAGCTTACGTTCACGAATCATCGAGGCCCCTGCAGCGGCTGTGACTGCCTCGGCATAAGCTGCGGGCATTGCAGCCCGAACCTCGCGGTCTCCCATTCGAACCCGCACCTGCATCGGGATATCCCGATACATCTGAACCAGCGCATGAGCTTCACCGAAGCTATCGGTTGCCGCTTCCTGTCCGGAATCTGCACCGCTTCCTGAACTTTCGTCTGCCTGAAGGAGTGTCCGCGCTTCAGCCAAAATCCGCTCCCAATCTGCGCCGGGCTTGCGGTCTAGTGCTATGAAATCAGCCGTGCGGAACAAGCGGCGAACGCCTTCGATGGCGAGCAAGCCGCGAAGCGGCTCCGGTGCTGACGCCGCGTCATCCGTCGTATACGTGTCTCGACGTCCATGAGGATGCTTTTCGTCAACATTGAGTTTCATCGTATTCGGACTTGGTGTCGGTTCAATATATATTAATCGCATTGTGTATTCCCTCCCAAAAAGCGTTCTTATCCGTTACCTTATTTCATTTTATCGAAAATGATCGTCGGATGCGAATTTCGCCCGCTTCATTTGCGTTGAGCGTTCATGGTTGGTATCGTAGAAGGTAGGTGTAATCGTTACCGTCCGATTGACGGTAGGAGCTTTATAAAGGAGGAAGAATGGCAACGATACGTTACGAGAATCTGGATCCAGCCGCCAAACTGAAATCGTTTAAGGAAATGCGGAAATGGCGTCAAGAGCGGGCCAGTAAGATGAAGAGCAAGGATTTCACTTGGAGTGTGCCATCGGGGACACCGGATATCCCTTTTTTGCATAGCAATTCGAACGTGCCTTCCGTTACATGGATCGGTCACTCTACATTTCTCATTCAGCACTCTGGTTTGAATATCGTCACCGATCCCGTATGGGCGCAGCAAATGGGCTTCCAAAAACGGTTGACGATGCCGGGGATTCCAATAGCAGATATGCCGCCGATTGACATCGTGCTCATCTCCCATTCTCACTATGATCATCTTCATATGGGATCGCTCGAAGCTTTAAAGGGCAGTAAAACGTTGATTGTCCCTGTCGGATTGGCTGATAAGATGAGGCGCAAAGGGTTCTCTTCCGTAGTCGAGCTCTCCTGGTGGGAGTCTGCTAATATCGGTGGAGTCATATTCACATTCGTCCCTTCGCAGCATTGGACGAGACGCACGCTGCTGGATATGAATCGTTCTCATTGGGGCGGATATGTCATCCAAACCGCTGCAAAGCGGTGCGGCGTGCCGGACGGTCTACATGGACAATCGTCGGATAAGGATTCAGATAAGAATTCAAATGGATTACCGCGGAGTGGAGCGAACAGTGTTCGAGATCAGAACGAAATCGGCGCTAAGTCGATGCCAACGGTCTATTTTGCAGGAGACAGCGGATATTTCGATGGCTTTAAAGCGATCGGAGAACGGTTTGATATCGATATCGCCCTGATGCCAATCGGTGCGTACGAGCCCGAATGGTTCATGGGCCCTCAGCATGTAACGCCGGAGGAGGCGCTGCGTGCGTTTACCGACATCGGAGCCAGGCGGTTCGTCCCGATGCACTACGGCTCGTTCCGACTCGCAGATGATACCCCGCGCGAGGCTCTCGATCGGCTGGAAGCGGAACGGCTTCGCCTCGGAATCGACGAGGAACGAATGGTCGTTCTACCACATGGTAAAACTTGGAAGGCTTAAGCTGCCACTATAGAGGAGGTTTACGTATCTTATGAACGATCAGCCTATCAGACTTGGTATTATCGGCGCTGGCGCTATCGGCAATGCGCACATGGGAGCCTTTCGCCAATTGACGGATGTCGACGTTGTTGCCATTACAGATGCCTTTCTCCCGCATGCGCAGCAGCGTGCGGAAGAGCATAGCATTTCGAAGGTTCACGAGAGCCCGGATGCGCTTCTTCACGATCCGAACATTGATGCCGTCGTCGTAGCTGTACCGAACAAATTTCATGCTCCCCTTGCTATTGAAGCACTGCGGTGCGGCAAGCATGTTCTGCTGGAGAAGCCGATGTCCATCAACTCGATTAGTGCCCGTGAAATTGTGGAGGCGAAGGAACAATCCGGCAAGCTGTTGATGATGGCACATCAAATGCGGTTTGAAGGGCTTTCCCGAGCTTTAAAGCAGGAGATTGACAATGGCCGACTGGGCCGAATTTACAACGCGAAAGCCGGATGGCTCCGCAAGAAGGGGATTCCTGGCTGGGGCTCCTGGTTTACGCGCATGGATGAATCCGGCGGAGGCCCGTTAATTGATATCGGGGTCCACATGCTGGATCTGACGCTGTACATGATGGGCAATCCGCGCCCAATCTCCGTGTATGGTTCGACATATGCTGAATTTGGACCCGACAAAAAAGGTATTGGCAACTGGGGGACTCCGAACTGGGAGGGCTACTATGATGTCGAGGATCTGGCCGCCGCGCTCATTAAATTCGATAATGGGGCAACGCTTTCGCTTGAGGTGAGCTGGGCGGCGCATGCTGCCGGCATTACGGAGGATCCGTTCCTGCATTTGATGGGAACCGACGGCGGCGCATCCATAATCGGCAGCGCTGGAAAAATGGTATCGCATGAAAATAACATTATTATTGAATCAGCGCTAGCTCCTCTACCAGGCGAAGATGCACGAATGCTGCTTAGTAAGCATTTTATAAGCTGTATCCGTGAAGGCAAGGAACCTATTACGACTGCATGGTCCGGTTATACGAACAACCGGATTCTGGATGCGATATATGAATCTTCCCGGAGTGGAAATGAAGTGAAATTACAGTGGGATTAATGGATAGACAGACATTTCATAGCACGTATGCTATAATGATGCGATAAAATAAGATTTTTTGAGAAGGACGGGATCACGCACGATGATTAGTACTAGCGGCGTGACGCTTCGTTACGGGAAGCGCGCGTTATTTGAAGATGTGAATATTAAATTTACGCCGGGCAACTGCTACGGCCTTATTGGCGCAAACGGAGCAGGCAAGTCGACGTTTCTGAAAATTTTGTCCGGTGAAGTCGAACAAACGAACGGCGAAGTGCATATTACGCCGGGCGAACGGCTCGCAGTATTGAAGCAGAACCATTATGAGTACGATGACTTTCAAGTGCTTGAGACCGTCATCATGGGCCACAAGAAGCTGTATGACGTCATGAAGGAGAAGGACGCGATCTATACCAAAGCGGAATTCACCGACGAAGACGGCATGCGCGCAGGTGAGCTAGAGGCGGAATTCGCGGATATGAACGGCTGGGAAGCCGAATCCGAAGCGGCTGGTATGTTGAACGGCCTTGGTATACCTCCTGAGCTGCACGATAAGAAGATGGCGGAGCTTTCGGGTAATGAGAAGGTACGCGTCCTTCTGGCGCAAGCGCTATTCGGCAGTCCTCATATTCTACTGCTCGATGAGCCTACCAACCATCTCGATATGCAGTCGATTGAGTGGCTGGAGAACTTCCTCGCCGGGTATGAGGGTACCGTTATTGTCGTATCCCATGACCGGCACTTCCTGAACCAGGTATGTACGCACATCGCGGATATCGACTTTGGCAAAATCCAGATGTACGTAGGTAACTACGATTTCTGGTACGAATCGAGCCAATTGGCGCTTACGCTGATGCGCGACCAGAACAAGAAGAAAGAAGACAAGATCAAAGAGCTTCAGGCGTTTATTCAACGCTTTAGCGCGAATAAGTCCAAAGCCAAGCAAGCAACTTCCCGTAAGAAGCTCTTGGACAAAATTTCACTCGATGACATCCGTCCGTCGAATCGCAAATATCCGTTCATTCATTTCAAGCCGGAACGCGAGGCAGGCAAACAGCTGCTGCTGGTCGAAGGGCTGACGAAATCGCTGGATGGAGCTACCCTGCTTGATAACTTGACGCTGACGGTTAACAAGGGCGACAAAATCGCGCTGGTCGGACCGAATACGCTGCCGAAGACGCTGTTGTTCCAAGTGCTCTCCGGTGAAGTGGAAGCGGACAGCGGTACGTACCAGTGGGGAATTACGACGACGCAGGCTTATTTTCCAAAGGATAACTCGCCGTACTTCGATGGTGTGGAGTTGAATTTGGTTGACTGGCTTCGTCAATATTCGAAGGATCAAGACGAGTCGTTCATTCGCGGCTTCCTGGGGCGTATGCTGTTCTCCGGCGATGAAGCGCTCAAGAAGGCGAGCGTTCTGTCCGGAGGCGAGAAAGTGCGCTGCATGCTTTCCAAGATGATGCTCTCCGGTTCCAACGTGCTGCTGATGGATGAACCAACTAACCATCTGGATTTGGAGTCGATTACAGCCCTTAACAACGGGCTTATCGATTTTGACGGCACGCTTATCTTCACAACACATGACCATCAGTTCGTCCAAACGATCGCGAACCGTATCGTGGAAATTACACCGAACGGTATTATTGACCGGATCATGACCTACGACGAGTACTTAGAGAGCGCGGAGATCAAAGCGCTTCGCGAGCGTATGTACCCGGCTGAGTAACGATATCGGAAGCTTTGAAGGAAGAGAGGCCGCACATGGGCTCTCTTCTTTTTTTTGCAGCGGCGGCGGACGGAAACAGTCCGGACACAGGATAGATGAAAAACCCGTCTTAGGACGCGTGAACCGACTATGTCATTCATGTTAAAATAAGAGAAGTCTTGACGAAATAATGGAATGAGGAGTCGGTAATATGTCCTTTTTTGATAAAGTGAAACAAGGTGCGTCGGATGCTGCCAAAAAAGCACAGCAGACTGTCGAAATTACGAAGCTGAAATCACAGATTTCAGGCAAGGAAAAAGATATGGAGCAGCTGTTTCATAACATTGGCGCTTCGGTATACCGTGCACATCAAGCCGGAGGCAGCGATGAATCGGAAGAGGAAGTTGCCGGCTTTTTGCGCCAGCTAGATGAGATGCAGACAGAAATCGATCTGCTCGAGGAGCGGATTAAAAATATCCGGTACGAAAAAAGCTGCAGCTGCGGCAAAGTGGTACCGCTCGATGCCCGCTTCTGTCCAGATTGCGGAGCGCAGCTGGGGGAGGAACCCAAGCCGGAGACAACGATCGGCGAGATTCGCGTCATATGCAGCCACTGCTTGACGGAGAACGAGCTGAATTCGAAATTCTGCCTGACCTGCGGAAGCGGCCTGTCGTCCACCAGCAGTCACGAGGACGGCTACGATGAGCAAGGACGCTAATTATTAATTATCACCCCATAGACAGTCGCTTCAAGCGCCTCTCGCGCCCGGAGTGACTGTCTATTTTATATGGAGCGAAGGTTTCATTTTCATGCCGAACGGTTATGCTAAATGCTGCCAAGGGTTTAGCTTTTGGAGGGGGTCAAACAAGTTGCTCCACGTCACAAAAGTGACCCCGCCGCCAACACTGTTTCTCTAGACCCACACGGCTGCCATCAAGTATGATAACCTGTAGCCAAAGTTACCACATGATGACATTTTGTTAAGGGGGTGCCGAACTTGGACCAGTATCAGGAAATCAAGCAAGGGGAAAAGGGAGCCTGGCTTAGTATCGGCGCTTATATTGTTCTATCGGTGATTAAGCTTGCCGCAGGTTATATATTCGCTTCTGCCGCGCTTGTTGCCGACGGTTATAATAACCTCACCGATATTATCGCTTCCGCGGCTGTGCTCATCGGCCTCCGCATTTCACAGAAGCCTCCGGATGAGGATCATCCCTACGGCCATTTCCGCGCCGAGACAATCGCCGCACTCGTTGCATCCTTCATTATGGCCACTGTCGGTGTACAGGTGCTTATAAGTGCCGTTAATTCGTTATTCGCCAGCGAGCGTGAGGCGCCTGGCCTCCTCACTGCATGGGTCGCGCTTGGAGCGGCTGTATGTATGACCGGCGTCTATGTGTACAACCGAAATCTGGCCAAACGCATAAATAATCAAGCGCTCATGGCCGCTGCCAAAGATAATCTATCCGATGCGCTCGTCAGCGTCGGTGCCGCCATAGGCATTATCGGCTCGCGGCTGGGATTGCCATGGCTGGATCCCGTGGCGGCGCTTGCTGTTGGGGGCATCATCTGCAAGACGGCATGGGAGATATTTTACAGCTCGACGTATGCGTTGACCGATGGCTTTAATGAAAAAGAACTAAACTCGCTGCGCGGCACGATTGAGCGGACACAGGGAGTGCGTTCCATCAAAGATATCAAGGCGCGGGTACACGGCAGTAATGTTTTACTGGACGTTGTCGTTCTGGTCGATCCCCAATTGTCGCTCGTTGAGAGTCACCGCATTAGCGACGAGATCGAGAAACGAATGGAACGCAAACACAACATTATGAGCGTGCATGTGCATGTTGAACCCCTGGTATCAGCAGAGGAAGTGAATTAGAGCAATTCGTTACAACCGGCATCTGGGCGATGTCGGTTATTTCGCGTTAAGCCGCTGAAATATGGGTATGTATAGGATAAAGCTGCAATGAGGCAGGTTACTTGAAATAACGGGAAGAAATTCAAGCCCCATCACATACAATTTAGTCAAAGACCCTATTTCTCGTAAAAAATTTGTGGAGGTGTTCACATGCTGGTACCGATCGAGTCCAAACAAATTGCTTTCTGCTCCTATAATGAGGAGAGTGGTATTCTTCATCTGTATTATCATACGGGAGAAGTGGTCGCCCATCCGTCCATCGATAAGGCTGAGTATCAGTCCGTACTGGATTCAACGAACCGTTTGGATGCTATCGTAAAGGTGACGAACAAGGGACAGCTGCCTGTCGCACTGGATCATTCATTGCCGCAGATAGGAGAATTAGCCTAGTTTACCGAGCGTGGAGATCGCGCAATTGTCAAAAAAGTGAATGATCCATCCCGATAATGCGGTTTGAGACCCAGTGGTATAATTTACTAGGTCCTATAATCCGGGATATATTGGATAGTACAAAGGTCTTGTTTCCGGGACTGGGTTTTGAGGGAATGAAAAGGCGCTCAATGCAAGAACTGGTAAGCGTTCCATTACGCTGGCCTTTCTTGGGGAGCGCCTTTTTTGCGTGGAAAAGTAAACGCTTACAGATATCATCGAGGAACTATATGCCATCGGAAAATGAGACGAGCGAACGATATGTGTTCCCGTAAGGCGAACGTAGAATGAATAACAGGACAAACATGTCGAAACAGGACCGCTAATCTTACTAACAGCTATGGAGGTTACTCAGATGAATAAGAAGATTACAGCGCTAACTTTGGCAACAATCCTTGCCGCATCCATTTCTCTACCGGCTGCAATGGCAGCCCAGCAGACCGCGGAGGTTCAATCATCCGTCAGCTTCAGGGACCGTCCATCCACATCTTCCAACGTGGTGCGTTATTTGAAGAAGGGTGAGGAAGTATCCGTCTTAAACGAAGTGAATGATTACTGGTATCAGGTTCAGGATCGCAGCGGGAAAATCGGTTATGTTTCCTCGAATGCTAAATACATCGCGCTTGAAGGTGCCGCGTCCGGCGGTACAGTCGGCAGCACGAACGGAAATGCGGTCATTGTAGCCTCCGTGTCATTCCGCCAATCACCTGCTACGGATGCATCACGGATCCGTTATCTACAGAAGGGCGAGAATGTAACGGTAACCGGCCAGCCAAACAAATATTGGTATGAAGTGCGGGATTCCAAGGGTGTCAAAGGTTATGTCAGTACGAGTTCGAAATATATAAAGGTCAATGCAGGACAAACGGTACCGGGCGGAGGCTCGAACGGTAATTCAGGCGTTGTGAACGGCGGACAAGCCGTCGAGGCCATCATTAAAGCCGGCATGAAATATCTGGGGACGCCATACGAGTATGGATCCAACCGCAATAACAATTCAACCTTCGACTGCTCGGATTTTGTACGAACGGCTTTCCGCGATGCGATTAATGCCATACTGCCTGCCGATTCTAGGCAGCAGGGCAGCTATGTAAAGAATAAAGGAAACGCAGTTTCCGACTGGCATCAGCTCAAGCGCGGCGACTTGATGTTCTTCATGTCCTATAAAGGGACGAAAGCTTCCTCGTACTCCGGCGTTAACAAGTCGAAGGCCACGATTACGCATGTCGGGATTTACCTCGGCAACGGACAAATTCTACATACGTACTCCAAGGAATCTGGCGGAGTGCGAACGGACAGCATTGCCGGCAAGCATTGGGAATACCGCTTCTTGTACGGGGGAAGCGCCCTGTAGAGAAGTTCAATGGATAGAATCACAAGAGAAGGGACCTTCCGCTGCTGGAGGTCCCTTCTCTGTGATTGAACGTAAGATAAGACGATAGTTAAGGACTGTACGGCGGTTGTGGGGAAAAAACCGTCACTGCAGCAGCTGCAGGACGGCACGGGAGCATTGAGTCGGGTTATATTGTTGATTGCGCTTCGTCATGAGGTTGCGCCTGAACTGAACAGACGCATATGGTTCCTGGATAAGTGAAAACCACTTGTCGATGGTTTCGGTTGAATCGAGCATTTCTCCAAAACCATTCTGAACAAAATATTCGCAGTTCTGCTCTTCTTGTCCGGGAATCGGCTCGTAGAACAGCATCGGTATGCCCTTGCTGAGTCCTTCGGTACATGTCATCCCGCCTGGCTTGGTTATGAGCAAATCCGAGACGTCCATCAGCTTGCTGACTTCCCTGGTGAAGCCAAGAACGCGAATATTCGGATGCTGGAAGATCGGGTCGGAGAGCATTTTCTCACGGGCACGCTCGTTATTGCCTACACAATAGATGAGCTGAATGCTGTCGCGCCAACGCGTCATATATTCCAGCAGGTTATCGCTGTACAGAATTCCCCAGCCCCCGCCCATAATAAGGACCGTGGGCATCGGTTTTAGATCAAACTGCGATTGAAGCTCCGGCTTGTCATGCGTATGCCAGAAATTCGGGTGAACCGGTATTCCTGTTACTTCGATTCGGCTATCGGGTATTCCACGATCGGTCAATTTCTTCTTCACGAGAGGCGTCGACACCAAATATTTGGTGACCTCCGGACTCGTCCATGTTCCATGGGCATCATAATCGGTAATCAATGTATAAAGCGGAACATCCAGCCCAAGCCGCTTCAACCTGGAAACGACTGCATTCGGTACAGGGTGCGTACAGACGATCAGATCGGGCTTAAGCTGGGAAATGACTTGAGACGTATGTGTATAAAAAATCCGGTGCAGCGCGAGCTGTGTAAGCCGGTTGAGTGATTTTTTATATTGTCTGCGATAGACGATGCCAACCAGCTTCGGTTGTTTGCTCACCGTCTTGCGGTATGCATTCACGATCATGGGCCCGAGTACCGGATTAAGAAATTTGCCAAGCTCAATGACACGTGTCTGAACGGTCGGATCTAACTCACGAAGCCCGACGGCGAGAGCATATGCAGCTTGGGTATGTCCGGAGCCGAATCCTTCCGAGAGCAAAAGCACTCGTTTCTTATGCATCTTCTCACCTGCTTCTCCCTCAAAGATGAGAAAAACTTCTATCGAAGTCCTTCAATAGTAAGTCGTGCCTGTCTCTTATACCATATTACGATGCGAGGACATCTAAAACAAGATTGCAAATGAGACCATGGCCTTAGATATCGTGATTTCTTTTCTAAAATTTATATAAAGAGGTGAGATGCACCCCTCAGGTCATGGGTACAATGATCAGACGAACATCATGAGCAAAAAGATGCATTCACCGGTTAAAATAATGAAACATCATAATCTACATTATATAAATGATTCCAAAGCTTGCATATTGTTACGCATTTATTTTACTTATTTTCAAACGGGCACCGCCACATTGCGATCCAGTTAATTGTATGATAAGATGCATCCAATGACTACATGACTGAATTTAGGATTTGGTCAATTATTGGGCAGTTTTATGAAATGATCGAGAAGGAGGCTGTGGCGATGACGGAAGCAACAAAAAAACCGATCGACCGTAGACAACAAATCGTAGAGGCTGCAGGTCAGTCATTCGCAATGTTTGGTTATAAAGCGACGACCATGGAGCTCGTATCCAAAATCGCCGCAGTTGGCAAAGGAACCATCTACACGTTCTTTGCCACGAAGGAAGAGCTCTTTAATGAGATCATCGAAAGTCTGACCGCTGAGCTGCGTTCTCTTGCTTTGCGAACCATCGATCGAGAGAAGCCATTCTTTTATAATTTGACGTCAGTCCTCCGGGAGCTGCTGCAATTCCGTGAAAAGCATGAGCTCATTGTCAAGCTCTCTCAGGAGGTTCGAGATATTGGCACGCCGATGGCGAAGGCCGGTATTGACCATTTGGAACAGGTAATCGTCAGTTTTATCCGCGATGAAGTGGCATCGGCTGTGGACAAGGGAGAGCTGCGTCCGGTCGATCCGGCCTTAACGGCTCTGGTCATGCTGAAGATGTACGTAGCCTTATCCGTAGATTGGAGCAAGCGTCATGAAGCGCTCAGCCAAGAAGCCATTGCGGAATACGCTGCCGCACTGCTTCAGAACGGTTTGGCCGCGAAGTAGACGATCAAGAAGCGCCCCACGAACCGCCCAAGGGAGACGGAAGCATCTCCTGTTAGGCGGCCAATGGGGCGCTTTGTGTATCATCTATACTTGGTGGTCGTTAGGAATTGATAAACACCGTCTGAATAGGCTTGCGGTATGTAACCTGATAACCCAATCCTCTGGTAAGCGCGGCAAGCGGCAAGTAGGTGGATGAGGTTTTACCGGTCTTCTCCAGATAAGCGGGTGTTTCCAGGGCAAGGGACTGCCCATTCACCTTCATCGTCTTGGCGCCGATTGTGAAGGCTACTTCGATACCATCGGCTTTAATCGTTGCGGTCTGCGTCTTCCCGTCCCAGCCCAGTGTTGCGCCTAGCGCATTTGCGGTATCTCGCATAGGAAGGAAGGTAGTCCCGTTCTTGACAATCGGCTTATTGCCCCCGGCTACTTCCTTGCCGTTCACGATCACATGCAGTGGCGCGCCTGCCGGAAGCGGCAGCGGTTTGCGGTACGAGCCCCAGATTCCCTTGGCGAAGGCCTCGGCAATAACGTCGTAGCCCGCTTGCTTCGGATGGCTGTCTCCTTGGATAATAGAAGTGTATGAGAGCTCGTGGCCGGCGAAAGGCTCGGATACGTTCGCGATTATGACATGGCCGCCTTCGCCTTCCAGCTTCACGGCTAAAGCATCCACCTGCTCATGGAGCTTGGATACGCCATGCAGCAGCACCGCATATTGTTCCTCCGTAACCGCCTTATTCAGCTTGGAAGGCTTCGGTACCGGCAAATATTGATCGGTCAGCACGATTTGAGCTTTGGGGTTAACCTTCGCAATGGAGCGCAGCGAGCCTTCTAAGGCGCTGATATAGCTCTCCAGCACCGTATCCATCAAGCCTCCGAGCTCTTCCGGAGTGACGGTGCGTGTTCTTATCTCATCGAACAGCGGGAGGAAATCATTGCCTCCGATCGTCATGACGATGAGATCGGCTTGAGCGAGCGCGCTGCGCAATTCCGCTGACTTGGCAATCGTCTGCGTCGCGTTCGGATACTTCGTGATGCCCGCCTGGGCCTCCTCCGCGCTAATGGGCAGTCCTTGCTCCGTCGCTTCGAGCCAGCGATTCAAGCCGGCTGACTTCAATCCGAGAATGCCGAAGTTCTGTGTTTCGGCAGCCCCGTGATAAAGGGCCTGCTCATAAAGCCGGTCGACGTATCCGTAGACGGTCGATTTCTCGTTCATGCCAAGCTCGTAGCCGACCGTGATGGAATCACCAACCGCCACAATGCGGAATAAGGCAGAGACTTCTGCCGGATTGACGCTTTCGCTTGCTGCAGCAGCGAAAAGCGAAATGAGCGGCTGTGCCAGGAGGATGTTTTCCTGAACAGCGGCTCTCACGCTTTGGGCTGAAGCGGCTGCTGGCAGCGAGCCTGCAAGCAGGGCTGCAGACAGTGCAGCGGCGGTCAATTGCGATTTCCTGAACTTTCTAGACAATACGTTCACTTCCCTTTTCACACTTTTATGATGTATCGGATGAGGCTTTATTACTGGGTTTGAAGGCTTTCGCCAACATTCGACGCGTTACTGCAAAAGATCTCTTATCATGACCATAAAAAATATTAAATTGATCTCACAGGGTGATGTGAGATAAAATAACAGAACAAAGATTTTGTCCTATCAGCTGTGCCATCCTAGGATGGCGATGCCGTGAAAGCAGCATACAGCAATATGGAAGCATTGTTTAGTCGTCCCAATGGTCATCAAGGTCGAGCGGTCGAGGATGCATTCCTTTACATTCTAAGCGATTATGCTTCAAATATGAAGCGATAGCGTTATGAATAAGGCCTATACAAAAATTTTTTCATAGGAAGGTTGCATGCAATGAAAGAGAATCGGGTGGGACTGCCGCAGAAACAAGGTTTGTACGATCCGCAATTTGAGAAAGATGCTTGCGGAATGGGCTTCGTAGCCAATATTAAGGGTAGAAAGTCGCATGAGATCGTTCTTCAGGCGCTAACGGTGCTGGAGAACATGGAACACCGCGGTGGCCAAGGCAGCGAGCCGAATACGGGGGACGGAGCAGGCATTATGCTGCAAATCCCGCACACCTTCTTTGTTCGCGAGCTTAAAGGTCTTGGAATCCATCTGCCGGATAACGGCGATTATGCGGTTGGCATGCTGTTCATGTCTCAGGACGAGACGGTGCGCAGCAGGCAGGAGGCCGAGCTTGAGGCCATCATTCGTGAGGAAGGCCAGACGCTTCTTGGCTTTCGGACTGTTCCGACGAATGACGAGAAGCTGGGGAAGTCGGCAAAAGCCGCGAAACCGTATGTTCGTCAAGTATTTATAAGTAAAGGGGCAGGGCAGCAGGAAGAGCTTGCGTTCGAGCGCAAGCTGTATGTTATTCGCAAGCGGGCGGAGCACGCGATTCGTTACTCCGGCGCCGAAGGCGGGGACAGCTTCTACTTCTCCAGCCTATCCAGCAAGAAGATCGTCTACAAAGGCATGCTGACAACGGAGCAGGTACGCTCTTTCTATGTCGAATTGAACGATGAGACGGTTGAAACGGCAATTGCTTTGGTCCATTCGCGTTTCTCCACCAACACATTTCCTAGCTGGGAACGTGCCCATCCCTATCGCTATCTGATTCACAACGGCGAAATCAATACCCTTCGCGGCAATGTGAACTGGATGCATGCCCGCCAAACCTTATTCGCGAGCGAATTATTCGGCGCGGACATGGACAAAATAAAACCCATTATCAATCCCGACGGTTCTGATACGGCGATGTTCGACAACACGCTGGAATTCCTATATCTATCCGGTCGTTCGCTTCCGCACGCAGCCATGATGATGGTTCCGGAGCCATGGTCGAACCATGAGAGCATGAACGATGACAAGAAAGCTTTCTACGAATATCACAGTACATTAATGGAACCATGGGACGGTCCGGCTGCTATGGCGTTTACAGACGGCACGCAGATTGGCGCGATTCTTGACCGGAACGGTCTGCGCCCGGCGCGCTACTATGTGACCAAGGACGATGTTATCATTCTTGGCTCTGAAGCGGGCACCGTACCTGTCGATCCTGAGAACATTCTATATAAAGACCGTCTTCGCCCTGGTCGGATGCTGCTGATCGATACGAAGGAAGGCCGCATCATCTCCGACGAAGAGGTAAAGCAGAAGATTACAACGGAGCATCCTTACCGTGAATGGCTCGACGAGCATCTTGTCGGCTTGGATGATCTGCCGGATGCGCGTGAGCTGCCTGAACCGGATCATGAATCCGTGGAGCGGCGTCAGCAGGCGTTCGGCTACACGTTCGAGGATTTGCGCAAAGTACTCGAGCCGATGGCAGGAACCGGAATGGAGCCAATCTCGTCTATGGGCTATGACGCTCCGCTCGCCGTGCTGTCCGAACGTCCACAGCGGTTGTACAACTACTTCAAGCAGCTGTTCGCCCAAGTTACGAATCCTCCGATTGATGCAATCCGTGAGGAAATTATTACTGCGACGGGCACAACGATTGGACCGGAACGCAATCTGCTCAATCCGGAGCCGGAGAGCTGCCGCCATATTCGTCTCGCGACACCGATACTTTCCAATGAAGAATTTGCAAAATTGCGACATGTTCGCCGTCCTGGCTTTAAATCGATCACACTGCCGATCGTTTTCGAGGCGGATCAAGGTGAAGCAGGCTTGCGGGCAGCTCTAACAGAAATGTGCGAGGCTGCTGACCGTGTCATTGGTAAGGGCCATAACATTCTCATTCTGTCGGACCGCGGCATTGACCGCCAGACGGCTGCTATACCTGCGCTGCTAGCCGTATCCGCGCTGCATCACCATCTTATCCGCGAGGGTACGCGCACGAAGGTCAGCCTGCTGCTGGAATCCGGCGAGCCAAGGGAAGTGCATCATTATGCCCTGCTGCTCGGTTACGGGGTAAGTGCGGTTAATCCGTACCTCGCCTTCGAGACGCTGGAAGATATGATACACCAAGGAATGCTCAAGGGCATTACGCATGAGAAGGCGATCAAGAACTACATCAAGGCAGCGACGAAGGGCGTAGTCAAGATTTTGTCCAAAATGGGTATCTCGACAATCCAGTCCTACCGCGGCGCGCAAATTTTTGAAGCGGTCGGCTTGAACAAGGATCTTATCAATGAGTACTTTACCTGGACGGAATCCCGGATTGGCGGTATCGGTCTTGATATCATTGCCGAAGAAACGCTGAAGCACCACAACCGTGCATTCTCCGAGCAGGAAGGCCGAGTGAAGGAGCTCGATTCCGGCGGCGAATACCAATGGCGTAAAGACGGCGAGGAGCATCTGTTCAGCCCGCAGACGATTCACACGCTGCAGATGGCTTCACGGACGAATAACTACACGCTGTATAAGAAGTTTTCTGCGCTTGTTCAAGGTGAGGACAAGAAGCATCTGACGCTGCGTTCCCTATTGGAATTCAACTATGATGCCCAGCCTGTGCCAATTGAAGAAGTCGAATCGGTCGAATCGATCGTCAAACGGTTCAAGACCGGTGCGATGTCATACGGCTCGATTAGTAAAGAGGCTCACGAAGCGCTTGCTATCGCGATGAACCGCATCGGCGGCAAATCGAATACAGGCGAAGGCGGGGAGGATCCGGCCCGGTTTACCCCGGATGCCAACGGTGATTCCCGCCGCAGCGCGATCAAGCAGGTCGCATCGGGACGCTTCGGCGTTACGAGCAACTACTTGGTCAACGCCGACGAGATTCAAATTAAGATGGCACAAGGGGCGAAGCCAGGCGAAGGCGGCCAGCTGCCTGGACGCAAGGTTTATCCTTGGGTTGCCGAGGTTCGCGGCTCCACACCAGGCGTGGGTCTAATCTCGCCGCCGCCGCATCACGACATCTATTCCATCGAAGACTTGGCAGAGCTCATACACGATTTGAAGAACGCGAATCCCCGCGCTCGCATTAATGTGAAGCTCGTATCCGAAGTCGGGGTAGGAACCATTGCGGCAGGTGTAGCCAAAGGCCGTGCAGACGTGATCCTCGTCAGCGGATATGACGGCGGTACAGGCGCATCGCCACTTGCCTCGATGCGGCATGCAGGCTTGCCATGGGAGCTTGGGCTTGCCGAGACGCATCAGACGCTCATGCTGAACAATCTGCGTGACCGTGTTGTCGTTGAGACAGACGGCAAGATCATGAACGGACGCGACCTTGCCATTGCAACGCTGCTTGGCGCTGAGGAGTATGGATTCTCCACTGCTCCGCTTGTCGTGCTTGGCTGTATCATGATGCGCGTATGCCAGCTGGATACGTGTCCGGTCGGCGTGGCAACCCAGAATCCGGAGCTGCGCAAGAAGTTTATGGGCGATCCGAGCCACATGGTGAACTATATGCTGTTCGTAGCTCAAGAGCTTCGTGAAATTATGGCGGAGCTTGGCTTCAGGAAGATCACCGATATGGTCGGCCGCGTAGATCGTCTCCAAACGAAATCGCTGATCGATCATTATAAGTTAAAAGGGATCGATCTCACACCGCTGCTGCATCAACCGGAGCTGCCTAGCGACGCGGCACGTTATTGCGTACAAGAACAGAACCATGGTCTTGAAGAGTCCATGGACATGCAGCATCTGCTCGAGCTGGCGAAGCCTGCAATCGAGAATGGCGAACAAGTACGGGCAACATTGCCGATCTGCAACACCAACCGGGTTGTCGGTACGATAGTCGGCAGCGAGGTAACCCGTCGCTACGGCGCCAAAGGCTTGCCGGAGGATACGATTTCCTTCCACTTCGTCGGATCGGCCGGCCAAAGCTTCGGTGCATTCGTACCGAAGGGTATGACCCTTTCATTGGAAGGCGATTCTAACGACTATGTAGGTAAAGGCTTGTCCGGCGGCAAAATTATTGTCGCTCCATCAGCGAAGGCAACCTTCGCTGCGGAAGAGAATGTCATTATTGGCAATACGGCGCTTTACGGCGCAACGAACGGGCAAGCTTACATCCGCGGCATCGCGGGCGAACGCTTTGCCGTACGGAACTCCGGTGCGAATGTCGTCGTTGAAGGCGTAGGCGATCACGGCTGCGAATACATGACAGGCGGAAGTGTTGTTGTCCTGGGCGGAACGGGCCGTAACTTTGCCGCTGGGATGTCTGGCGGCGTAGCGTACGTGCTCGACGAGCAAGGCGACTTCTACAAGCGCTGCAACCTGGAGATGGTGCTGCTGGAGCGCGTAGAGGCGGAGAATGACGTAAATGAGCTGCGCGGCTTGATCGAGCGCCATGTGCGTTATACAGGAAGCGCAATCGGTGATCGCGTACTCTCGAGCTGGGAATCCTCTCTGCAGAATTTCGTGCGGATCATTCCGAAGGATTACAAGCGGATGCTGGAACAAATCGAGAAGGTAGAACGGACCGGCTTGACCGGTGACGCTGCGCTTCTTGCGGCATTCGAAGCGAACATGAAGGAATTGGCCCGCGTAGGCGGAAACTAATGGAATAAGCATGACATAGACCCGAGACTCAGGTATGAGTCTCGGGTTTATTTTGTTTGGAAGGAAGTTAACCCGGTCTGGATACGGCAGCAGTCTAATGATGAGACTATGGGAGTGCTTCCAACATATTTTTCCATAAAACAAACATGATACGACAAAAAAACAAAAAGAATGCTACTTCATGCGCGCGCTCTTCGACAACATTTTTGGATTTTTTTGGTTATAATAGGTGGTGGCAAGAAATACAGATAGAGATTGGAGAGGTCATTGGAATGCTGGTATTAGAGAGAACGCTTACAGAGCGTGCGAAATCCAAAAAAACGATAGAAGTTACCGTATTATTGGAGCAGTTAGGCATAAGCTTAGATAAATGGCAGGAGCAGCAGCAATCCAAAAAGAGATCGATTCATATGTGCGGCAGATTCGACAAAATTGGATGATAATAGTAAAGAATAGTGCCGACCAACTGACAGATTCTGTGTGATAACATCGCTATAATTTAGGTTATGGCGAGGAATTGATTACATAAAATTGAGTATGTGTGACTAGGAGTCGGAGAGATGAGTAGAAACGATCAGCTGAAAGAAGAACAAACTCCCCAAGCTGTTGTCGAGCTGGATGTCCTCACGATTCTAGAGCAGCTTGGAATTGATCGCGCAAGATGGCCTAAGGATTTACCCCCTCTACACAATGAATAGTACATTCCCGAATAAAACCATAGTCGGCGGGCAGCCATGACTATGGTTTTATGTCTGACGGATACAAATTGAATCACTCCATGGTGCGTTCTGCACGTACAAACGCGATGAAGCGCCGTGCTTCCTCGGGAGTCAATTTTCGTCCATCTATTGTGAGATCAAATTGTTTTAACAGATCCTCGTTCGACAATTCCAACTGGTCGACGAATTCACGTATCGGTCCATCTAATATGCTTTGAGGCGCTTTTGTTCGTCCGACCAAATAGTCCACAGAGACGTGAAACAAGTCGGCGAATTTGGATAATGTCTCGGAATCTGGTTCCCTGCGGTTTTTCTCGTAGTGTGATAAAGCAGCACGTGAGATCCCAAGAGATGCAGCTGTCTGTTCTTGAGTCCACCCCCGATCATCCCTCAATTTCGCAATCCGGCTACCAATGTTCATACAACGCCTCCTAAATAACTACTGCCATTCTCATATTAATACGAAATGCAACCAATTGCATTCAATGAAACAAAACGTCGCAATATTGTAACAAGCATGAAAAAGGGGTTGACATGTTACGATCTGTATCGTAAAGTAAAAACTGCAAGTGATACATATCGTATCATACACGATATTTTCTCCACAATTGCATCTGTTTAATCGCGCTCCCACTACGTCTTAACAAAATATTACTCAATATATTATACCCTGTTGATTCGCGTACTTTTGATGAAATTATTTTTAGACCGGTTGGGTGGTGTTGGTACGAAAGAGTTAACCTCAGGACCTTTGTTTAGCCGCGTATTGCAGCAGGGGAACTAATAAAGAAACGATGGAGGCTCAAAAAGTGGAATTAAAACATTACTTCAAAATCATCCAAAAAAAGTTTTGGCTAGTTGCAATAATCGTCATAGCTGCATGTGCCGTTACGGCTATCAGAAGCTATTACATGACGACTCCCACTTACATTGCGAATGCAAAATTAGTTGTGAATCAAACCGCAACGGGGGAAGCCATAGTATTGCCAAATGCGAGCCTCATACAGTCGAATATCATGATGATAAATTCCTATAAAGAAATTATCAGGTCAGCAGCGATTATGAACAAAGTGGTCGAGAAATACCCTGATTTAAATGTCACGGCCAGAGAATTGGCGGCTAAAATTTCTATTACATCGGCTAATAATTCTCAAATCATGAACTTGTTTTATAAGGATACTTCTTACGAGAAAGCAGCCAAAAGTGTTAATGCGATTTCTCGCGTTTTTAAGAAAGAAGTTCCGGTCATCATGAAAGTCGATAACGTGATGGTTTTAAATGAAGCCATTGTAGATGATAATGTGGGTCCGTTAAGCACGAATCCCGTATCGAATTTGTTGATCAGTTTTATCGTCTCCCTAATCATTGCGCTCGGAATCGTATTTCTTCTGGATTATTTGGACAATACCTATAGAACCGAAGCCGAGCTGGAGAACGATCTAGGGCTTCCGATGTTGGCGGTCGTGACGAAGTTCAGCAAAGTGGACCGCAGTGAACCGTTAAATGCGAAAAAGCAGATAGTAGGTGAAGGAAACTATGCGACAATCAATCAATGAAAAGATTCCCTTATTTAACCCCACTTCTCCAATCTCCGAATCGTATCGAACTTTACGAACCAACATTCAATTTTCATCCATCGAACATCAAATGAAAGTGCTCATGGTTACCTCGGCTACGAGAGGCGAGGGCAGAACGACGACAGTCGGCAACCTGGCCATCGCTTATGCCAAAGAAGGCAAGAAGGTATTGCTGATTGACGCGGATTCGAAAAATCCGACTCTTCACCAAGTCTTCACGATGGCGAATCGCGTGGGATTATCGAGTGTTCTGGCCGGCCAGAATAACTGGCGAGAAGTTGTGAAGGAAACGAACGTGCAACGTTTATCACTCATTACCAGCGGACCTGACTCACTGGAAATGTTGGGTTCGGACATGATGCGCGATTTATTGATTGAATGGAGAGAACAATACGACATCATTCTGTTCGACACCCCTCCGGTATTGGCCGCAACTGATGGTCTTGTTGTGAGTACGATTTGCGATGGAGTCGTCATGGTCGTTATTGCTGGCAAAGTCGATCGAGAATTGGTCAAAAAGGCGAAAGTGAGCTTGGAGCATGTTAATGCCCGTTTGATCGGCGTCGTATTTAACCAGATCAATCGTAAAAATGTTAAGGCGAAACTTCACTATACTTATGGGAAGTAAGTAGCTTTAGAGGTAATGTCTACTGCACCTTTATCTCTGTAGGCACTCGGTCATGCTGTGGGTTAATTGACCTTAGACATTTATTGTCAAGGGTATGACGTGAGGATGGGTTGAATGCCCTTATCTAAAAAATCGAGCTATCGATTTCGACTCTGCAAAATCGATAGCTCGATTTTTTAGCATCCAGACTCAACAAATATATATATATAAATAAAAAATAGGATAGGGTGAGATGAATGAAAAAAGTACGCAAAGCGATTATACCGGCTGCAGGTTTAGGAACTCGGTTTCTCCCGGCTACCAAAGCGATGCCGAAAGAAATGCTGCCAATTGTTGATAAACCAACCATACAGTATATCGTCGAGGAAGCCATCGCATCCGGGATCGAGGATATCATTATCGTTACCGGTAAAGGAAAACGTGCGATTGAAGACCATTTCGATATCGCCTTTGAATTGGAACAAAATCTGATGGAAAAGGGGAAATACGGATTACTGGAAGAAGTTCAAAAATCATCGAACGTCGATATTCATTACATAAGACAAAAAGAAGCTAAAGGATTAGGACATGCCGTATGGTGCGCACGCAACTTCATCGGCGATGAACCATTCGCGGTCTTGCTTGGTGACGACATCGTCATCTCGGAAGTGCCATGCATAAAGCAGTTGATTAATCAATATGAACGAACGGAACGATCCGTCATCGGCGTTCAAGCCGTGTCGTTTGAACAAACCGAACGTTACGGGATCGTAGATCCGATCGATGCGGTTGGGAATCTATGCCAAGTAAACCGCTTTGTCGAAAAACCGAAGCTGGGAACGGCACCATCGAATTTGGCGATTATGGGCCGTTATGTTTTGACGCCGGAAATTTTTGAATTCCTGGGAAAACACGAGAAAGGCGCAGGCGGAGAAATTCAATTGACCGACGCCATTCAACGGTTAAACGAGTTCCAAGGCGTGTACGCCTATGATTTTGAAGGAACCCGTTACGACGTAGGAGAGAAATTGGGATTTATAAAGACGACGTTGGATTTTGCGCTTAAAAATAAAGAATTGAGGGCACCGTTGCTGATGGCCTTGGAAGAAATCGTTGAACGTGAACATTCTAACAAGATTATTCGATAATGAGGTGATTTGCGATGGCTCCATCGCCCCAAAGAAAAGAAGTAGAGGCTCTCTTGGAGGGCGGACCCCGTTATACAACTTACGGAATAGAAAGAAGGCGAACTTTACGTTTGTACTTGATGGCCAAGCGCGCCATCGATATTATATGTGCCTTTATAGGCTTGCTATTCTTGCTTCCTGCACTCGTCGTTATCGCTTTGTTGATTAAACTGGAAGATCCCAAAGGGACGATTTTCTTCCATCAGACAAGACTCGGAAAGAACGAAAAGCCGTTTAAAATGTATAAGTTTCGGTCCATGGTGTTCAATGCTGAAGAGCTCCTCAACGATTTGTTGGAACAAAACGAAGTCAGTGGCGCGATGTTCAAGATGAAAGAAGATCCTCGCATTACGAAGATCGGTAAATTTATTCGTAAGACAAGCTTGGATGAATTGCCCCAGCTCTGGAATGTCATCCGCGGCGACATGTCTCTTGTCGGTCCAAGACCTCCTTTGCCCAGAGAAGTGGCGGAGTACACCAATTATGACAAGCTCCGATTGAAAGTAACCCCAGGCTGTACCGGGCTGTGGCAGGTCAGCGGGCGAAACGAGTTGAGTTTCAAAGATATGGTTGAACTGGACTTGAGGTATATCGAAAGAAGAAGTTTAATCTATGATTTCAAGATCATATTCAAAACGGTCAAAGTCTTATTCGGCTCGAAAGACGCATTCTAGGACAACAAAATTGAGGTGTCTATATTGGAGATTAATTCCAAAATCTATGTGGCAGGCCATAAAGGTTTGGTCGGTTCGGCTATTTTGAGAGCGCTGGTAAATAAGGGCTTCAAAAATCTCGTTTATCACTCAAGCTCTGAGCTCGATTTAAGAGATCGGCAGCAGGTGCTCGCCTTTTTCGAAGAAGAGCGAATCGACTATGTTTTTTTGGCTGCGGCTAAAGTCGGCGGGATTGCAGCAAACAATGATTATCCGGCCGATTTTATCCGGGATAATTTACTGATCCAAACCAATGTCATCGATGCGGCCTATCAAACGGATGTCAGCAAATTGCTTTTCCTGGGTTCGACTTGTATTTATCCGAAATTCGCCCCTCAGCCGCTCAAAGAAGAGTATTTGCTCACAGGCGAATTGGAGCCGACAAACCAGCCGTATGCCATTGCGAAAATTGCCGGCATAAACATGTGTCAATCCTATAACCGTCAGTACGGGACGAAGTTCATTTCGGTTATGCCTACGAATATGTATGGGCCGAACGACAACTTCGATTTGAAATCGTCGCATGTCTTGCCTGCCTTGCTGCGAAAGTTTCACGAGGCAAAGGAAAGCAATTCTAAGACCGTTGAAGTATGGGGTTCGGGAAATCCGAAGCGGGAATTTCTTCACTCCGATGATCTGGCGGATGCGTGCTTGTTCCTGATGGCGCATTACGAAGACGGCGAGATCGTGAATATCGGCGTAGGTCATGACATTTCAATAAAAGAATTGGCGGAACTAATCAAATCGGTCGTCGGGTATGAAGGCGGCATCGCATTCAACCCATCGATTCCGGACGGCACGCCAAGAAAATTAGTCGACGTGACCAAAATCAACGCGTTGGGATGGCAAGCCAAAATATCGCTGGAAGACGGGCTGAAAGCCGTATATGCCGAGTTCCGGAAAGAATATCAAACCATAGCTTAGTCATTGGAGGAATAAAGGATGAAAAGCGCGCTTATTACGGGTGTAACCGGTCAAGACGGTTCTTACCTGGCGGAATTTTTGCTGGAGAAGGGCTATAAAGTATACGGCCTGAGAAGGCGGACGAGTACGCCGAACTACGAGAACGTCGAACACATCAAGGATCAGATCGAATGGATTTCGGGCGATCTCACGGATATGGCATCGCTGATTGAAGCGGTACGCGTCTCGAATCCTGACGAAGTATATAATTTGGCTGCACAATCCTTCGTCGCGGCTTCTTGGCCGCAGCCGGTCGCGACCGGGCAAATGACGGCATTGGCGGTTACGAATATGTTGGAAGCCGTTCGGATCATGAAACCGGAAGCGCGATTCTATCAGGCATCCAGCAGCGAAATGTTCGGCAAAGTCGTCGAAACGCCGCAGAAAGAGTCGACGCCCTTCTATCCTAGAAGTCCTTACGGCGTCGCAAAAGTATACGGACATTGGATTACGGTCAACTATCGGGAAAGCTTTAACATGTTTGCATGCTCTGGCATTTTGTTCAATCACGAATCGCCCAGACGGGGCCTAGAGTTTGTTACCCGCAAAATAACGGACGCCGTCGCGAGAATCAAGCTGGGTCTCGATACCGAACTCCGGCTCGGGAACCTGGATGCGAAGCGGGATTGGGGATTCGCGGGGGATTATATCAAAGCGATGTGGCTGATGCTTCAACAGGATGCGCCCGACGATTACATCATTTCGACCGGCGAAACGCATACCGTCGAAGAATTCGTGGAAATCGCGTTCTCATACGTCGGGTTGAATTGGAAGAATCATGTCGTCCTTGACGAGAAGTTCGTACGTCCGGCCGAAGTGGATCTGCTGCTCGGGGATTGCACCAAAGCGAAGGAGAATCTGGGATGGCAGCTGGATGTCAGCTTCGACGAGCTGGTGAAAATGATGGTCATTTCCGACCTCCAAAAATATGAATCCGTCACACATGGAAAATCATTACAATGGACGTAGCGTCTGCGAGGATTAGCAAAGACTTTCTGTCGAAATACGTTGTGATTCTCGTTGGCGCATTGGTCATGTGCTATTGGTACTACTTCAACGAGAATAATGCTCTGCTCTATTATGGCATCTTGTTGAACATTATTCTGGTGCACAAGTTGAAAAACAGCAAGATTCTTCAGCTCGTCTTCTTGTTTATGCTGACGTATTTGTTAAACCTGATCCCGTATTTTTCATACGGTATTAATATTGCGTACTATGAGCCGTATGCACGCAAAGAACTGTTTGAATCGGTACTTTTCCTGCATGTCCTGTTTCTGTTTGTTCTCTATCTCTTCATCGGAAACAAGGTGAACAAGAACAAAGAAACGTTAATCGGGAAAGTGAATATGAAAGACAATCTGATGCTGTACGGGATCAGCATTGCGGTTATGTCCTTCATTCTGGCTGCCGGGAAGACAGGACATAATCTTACCGAATCAATTGGTAAAGGGCCCCAGTTGACCGAAGGGCTGGCAATCAACGAATATTTTCTTGTTTTCACCTTTGTGGCTTATGTGTTCTCGGGCAATCAACGTTTTAGAAATGCCATAATCCTAATTCTTTCGGTTTTATACATCGCAAAAAATACGATAGCCGAAGGAAGGATCGAATCGCTGCAGCTGATCATCTTGTTATTCGTGCTGTACGTTGATAAGAAACGGATTTCCAATGTGTTGTTCTGGATAGGGACATTGGTCGGATATTCGTTAATGAGCGTGTTTGAGAAGGTTCGAATCGGCACGGTTTCGTTCTATAAAATCGGAGAGAACGGCTCACCCTACCTCGAAAGCAACCAAGGAGACGTCTTTTACAGTTCGTCCGTGTATGTAGGGCTTGTTAAGGAGAATATCTTCAACGATTCGTTTCGGCTCCATTCGTTCATCGGGTATATCGAGCGGATCTTCCTGCCGTCCAAATTTGCCGCAAGCGAAGCCAACGTCTCCTTATATTCGAAATCCTATACGCCATCCGGAGGAGGCGGGCTGATCAGTGCTTATTTTTATGTATGGCTTTCCTATATCGGGGTCGTGTTGATCGCCGTTTTTCTGGCATGGATCATCAATAAGCTTTATATAACGAAAAATCCCTATTTTTTATTCTATATCATTATGGTCGTCGTCACGTTCCCGCGTTGGTTCGCGTATGACCCCATTACGTTGTTTAAACTGACTTCATATGGTGTCATCATTTTCTTCGGCTTTATGCAGCTCGATCTGATGTTAAACAAGTATAACAGGAAGATAGCCGGGAGAATGGCTCTGAATCAGCTATGAATTCCGTAATCCATGATCCAAGGTGAGGCATTTATGAAGAGAATTTGTTTAGTAGGGCAATTTCCGCCGCCGATACACGGGTTATCCAAGGCGCTGCAGACGATCATCGACTCCAAGTATTTTAATGAGAAGTTTGATTTATCCTTCGTCGACATCACGAACAACAAGAAAATTGCGGGCCATCTGGGCAAGGTGGAACAAATCGATGCGGACGTGTATTACTTCACCATTTCACATTCGAAATTCGGCAACCTTAGAGACATGTTTATACTTTGGCGGCTCTTACGGAAAAAGAAGAAGGTCGTCATTCATTATCACGGCGGCTATTATAAGGAGCTCTACAAACGGTTTAATCCCCTTCAGCGTCTGCTGAACAAAAAGCTGATTTCGCGAATCGATGTCATGATCGTATTGAGCAAGAGGCTGCAGGACCTGTTTGATGATGTGTTAATCCCCCAGAAGGTTCGAATATGCGAGAATTGCATCGAAGACGAATCGCTGCTAAGCGAACTGGAGTTCAAGCGTAAACTTTCCCTTCTTGCAGAAGGGAAAAACCGGTTGGAAATTCTCTACTTGAGTAATTTTATTAAAAGTAAAGGTTATTTCGAGCTGCTTCGCGCGGCCAAAGCGCTTCGGAGTGAAAGAGTCGTATTTCATTTTGCTGGAAAATTTTTCAACGAAACCGACAAGGCCGAATTTTTTAATTATGTGAAGCATAACGGTCTGGAAGGCTATGTCCAGTATCATGGCATCGTTTCGGGAGACGCGAAGAAGGACTTGCTTTCGCGAAGTGATGTGTTCGCGCTACCGACGTATTATCCAATCGAAGGACAACCGATATCCATCATCGAAGCGATGGGTAACGGGCTAACCATTATTTCGACGAATCATGCCGGAATACCGGACATTGTCTCTTCGGATAACGGATATTTGGTCAAACAGAGATCGCCAGAGGAAATCGTGACCGTCGTCAAGAATTTGCTTGCTGATAATCGGAAGTTGATCGATTTCGCGAACGAGAACCGAAGGACGGCGCTTGCCAAATTCAAGGAAATCGACTACATCAAGAGACTGGAAGTCATAATGGATGAGGTCTGAAAGAGTGAATGATGAAAGAGGTCATGGCATGAAGCGTAATATTGTCTTTGTTATTAATTATTTTTATCCGGACTACGCTTCTACAGGTCAATTGTTGACGGAATTATGCCTGCACCTGCAGCACGACTTCAATATCACCGTCATTGCTCAACAGCCCGGCTATGCGGGCGAGAAGAATGAAGAGGGGAAGCGGATCGTGCATGACCGGCTGGAAAATATCAATATTATCCGAATCCGTCTTCCCGAAGTGGATAAACAAAACAAGTTGAGCAGGCTTCGGTATATTGCAACCTACTTCTTTTATGCGAATCTGCTGGTGCTTCGGCAAAAAAATGTTGACTACATTTACACGATATCTCAACCTCCGATATTAGGAGGGCTGATCGGCACTATCGGTAAAGTTCTGAAACGGTCGAAGCATATTTACAACATCCAGGATTTTAATCCGGAGCAGGCGGAAGCGGTCGGCTTTACGAAGAACAAACTGGTCTTCAAAGCGGCCAAATGGATGGATACCCTCAATTGCAAATGGGCCGATCACGTCATTATCGTCGGCCAGGATATGCAGCAGACGCTGTTCAAACGGTTTAACAACCAGAAGGTTACGGAGAACTCCGTGATCAACAATTGGACGAATGAACAAGAAATCGTTCCGCTTACGAAGCAGCATCCGAAAGTAGCGGCGTTCATTGAAGAGAACGGCTGGAAAGACAAGTTCATCATCATGTATTCAGGAAATTTGGGACTCTACTACGATCTGGAAAATTTGATCAAGATGACCAGAGAGTTCAATAACATCAAAGATCTCCTCTTCGTCTTTATCGGCGAAGGCGCCGTGAAGAAGCAAATGCAGGATTACGCGAGCCAGCACGGATTAACGCAGGTGCATTTCCTGCCCTATCAACCGAAAGAAAGCTTGAAGTACTCGTTAAACGCTGCCGACGTCCATCTGGTCGTGAACCAGAAAGGTATTAAAGGGGTTTCGGTGCCAAGCAAAATATACGGCGTCATGGCTGCCGGGAAGCCTGTATTAGGCATACTCGAAAGCGAAAGCGAAGCCCATCGCCTTATTCAGGAGAGCCAATGCGGGGTCGTGGCCGAACCGCAGGATTACGAGAGCGCGATCCGGCAAATTCGCTATTTGCAAAGCCTCAATCCGAATCAACTGGCAGAATTCGGCGCTCGGGGGCGTGCCTATCTGGAAGAGCATCTGCGGCGCGAATTGTCGCTCGAGAAGTACAGAAAGCTGTTGTTGTCCATCTAGTAGCATAAAGATAGATTTAAATTCGGATAGGAGTGTATATGATGGTTACGACATTGACGCAAAGCAAAACATTCGTGGTGAAAGGCGGGAATACCCTCTCCGGAACGGTGCGTTTATCGGGTGCCAAGAACGCCGCACTTCCCATGATCGCGGCAGCTTGCCTGGGCGAGGAGCCGACCGTGCTCGATAATGTTCCGGTTAATTTGCGGGATGTCAAAATATTGATTCAAATCTTAAGCGAAGCGGGCGCGTACATTCAGGTGGACGGGAATACCGTTTCCTGCGCCAGGGGGAGCTTCCCGAACACGGCGGTTAACCCGATTGCCAGCGAAATCCGTTACTCTCTGCTGCTGCTCGGCTTGGCCTCGGCTTTCGGGTCGGAGCTGCTGCTTCCGATGCCGGGCGGATGCAAAATCGGCGACCGCAAATATGATCTGCATCTGATGGGCTTAAGCAAATTAGGCTCGACCGTAGAAGAAACCGAAGAAGGCATCCTCGTTACGTCGAAAGGCAACGTAGGCGCCCAAATCGAATTTTACTTGCCGACAACCTCGGGTACCGAAAATATTATGATCGCAGCCGCGATTGCCGAAGGTGAAACGACGATTCTGAACGCCAACACGCGTCCGGAAATCATGGAGATGGCAAAGCTGATGAACCTGATGGGGGCCAATGTGGAGTGCTCCAACCGGGTCGTGACCATAAAAGGCGCCAACAAGATCAAGGGCGGCGTGCGATACTCGGTTATGCCGGGCTGGGACGAGGCCGTCACCTACATCATCGCATCGGCGATGACTGGTGGGGAAGTATGCATCCCTGACTTTTCCCTGGACTTCATTAAAGAAGATGTCCGGCATTTGCGCGAAATCGGCGTCGAAGTGTTCGAGTGGGGAGGCGCGGTTTACGCATCGGGCAAAAAAACGAAGAAATCGTTCGATTTGTTCACGGCTCCGTATCCCGGCATCAACTCCGACATGCAGCCGATCTTCGCAGCGCTGGCTTTTGTCGTAGACGGTAAAAGCACAATAACTGACTTGCGATTCACGGAACGATTCAAATATGTCGACGAACTGAAGAAGTTCGGCGGAAACATCTATTCGTTCGGGAATACGGCCATTGTCGAAGGCGGCATACCGCTGCTTGGCACCGATGTGAACGCAACGGATCTTCGAGGCGGCGCCGCTTGCGTCCTAGCGGGATTGGTTGCGCAAGGAACGACGGTCGTCGGCAATGTAAGCCAAATTGAGCGCGGCTACGAGAACATCATTGAGAAGCTGCAGCAGCTGGGTGCGGACATTGAAAGTCATCATTCCTAATATAGAACGAGGAATCCTTGTGGACGATAAACATACGTATCGGGATGTGCTGAGACAGGTTAGAAAAGACCTGATCGATTGCGCCAATTCAAAATCTTGGAAGAAAAAAACGTTGATCTTCTTCATATCCCTGAACTTTCAAGTACTGTTCTTATATCGGCACACCAGATATCTCCAACACAAATCGAAGCTCCATAAGTTGCTGGTACTTGTATTCTCTTACATCAGCAAGATTGTGTTCCAATGCCATATTTCCGAGCGGGCGAGAATCGGCACGAATCTCAAGATGCCTCACCCGACCGGGATAGTCATCGGTGATGATGTCTTAATCGGCGACAATGTCACGATCTATCAGCAAGTTACGCTGGGAAGTCATGGGAAGTCGGGCTTTGAAAGAGCTTACCCGATCATCGAGGACAATGTGGTCATTTATGCGGGCGCAAAAGTTATCGGCAATATAACGATCGGAAGAAATGCCGTAATCGGAGCGAATGCCGTCGTTATCAAGGATGTTCCTCCGAATGCGGTGGCGGTCGGCGTACCGGCTAAGACTATCGAAAAAAGAGTTGATAAAATTGGCTGAAATCGCTACTGCCCGCCGGACGCAGTCCAAAACGGCAAAAGACATCGTCGCCACGATCATCACGAGGGGCATCACGCTATTTGGCGGTTTCATTATCTCCATCCTGCTTGCCAGAATGCTGGGGGCGGAGGGAAGAGGCGTCGTGACGCTCATTTTTATGGTGCCGACACTGATGATTACGATCGCCGACTTGGGGGTCCGTCAGGCGACAGCTTACTATGTGGGTCAGAAAGTTTATCCGATCGACGACATCATCAAGACCACGTATCTGCTCTGGACCCTTACGTCGGTCATTTCCGTCTTGTGCATTTTCGGCTACTACGGTTTATTCTACTTCGGCAAGTACGATATAACACTGCTGCTAATCGCACTCCTAAGCGTTCCGTTAAATCTGTTCGCCAGATATACGAACGGCGTTCTGCAGGGGAAAGATAAAATCGGCAAAATCAACAATTTGGAGCTTTGGAACATTGGGATCAATCTTGCCGGCGTCGTTATCCTAGTCGGGCTCCTGCGGCTTGAGGTGCTCGGTGCGTCAATCGTGAACCTTCTGCTGGCCCTGATGTTTGCTGTTCAATCGTATTTAATGGTACGAAAGCTGGCCCCGTTTCGGTTAGGCTATGTGAAGGGTCTTCCCGGGCAGTTTCTTAAGAAGGGGATCGCTTACGCACTGGCGCTGTTCGTTCTGCAGCTTAACTACAGGATCAACATTCTGATGCTGGAGCAGTTATCGGATGTACGCTCGATCGGCATATTTTCGGTCGGGACGGTGTTGGCCGAACTGATCTGGCAGCTTCCGGCGGCAGCCGGAATGGTGCTGTTCGCCAAGAGCGCCAACAGCAAGACGGAGGAGGAGGCGATCAACAGGGCGGCCAAACTTCTGCGGATACTGCTTCCGGTCGCGCTTGCAGTTTGTCTGTTTATCGGGGTATTTGCACCGATGATCGTGAACGTGCTGTATGGCAAAGATTTTGCCGATGCGGCCAGCGTCATCCGGTTCCTACTTCCGGGCATATTCATCATGTTTTTCTTTAAAGTGCTGAATGCGGACTTGGCGGGAAGAGGGAAGCCGCTGTTTGCCCTGGCTGCCTATATTCTGCCGCTATTCCTGAACGTCGCGTTAAACTATGTTCTTATTCCGCTCTACAATATTAACGGAACGGCAATCGCTTCCTCGATTAGCTATGTGATCGGCGGCTTCCTATTCTTGATCATTTATTCGCGCCGAACAGGCGTTGGAATGAAGGATTTACTCATTATAAAGCGCAGTGATTTAAAGAGATAATTAGTGGAGAAAGCAGGGTGGAGGCATGGCCAAAATATTGGTGACCGGAGCAGCCGGGTTTATCGGATTTCATCTCGCGAATAAATTGCTGAACGAAGGTTGCGATGTCATCGGGCTGGATAATATGAACGATTATTATGATCCCGGTCTGAAACGGTCGCGCCTGGAGCTGTTGAAAGAGCATCGGAACTTTAAATTCTACTTGTGCCATCTTGAAAATCATGAGCAGGTGGACGATATTTTCAAGCAAAACGATATCTCCGTCGTCGTACACCTTGCGGCGCAAGCTGGGGTTCGCTACAGCATCACGAATCCCAGGGCGTATGTCGATTCCAACTTAGCGGGCTTCATGAACATTCTAGAAACATGCAGGCATCATAAAGCCGAGCATTTGATTTACGCATCTTCGAGCTCGGTTTACGGAGCAAACACGCTGATGCCGTTCTCGGTAACGCATAATGTCGACCATCCTGTCAGCTTGTACGCGGCAACGAAGAAAGCCAACGAGTTGATGGCGCACACATACAGCCATTTATATAAACTGCCAACTACCGGGCTCCGCTTCTTCACCGTCTATGGGCCATGGGGCAGACCGGACATGGCGTACTTCTCCTTTACGAAAGCGATACTGAATAACGAGCCGATTAAAGTGTTCAACCATGGAAACATGAAGCGCGATTTTACCTACATCGACGATATTGTTGAGGGGATCGTGAAGCTGATCGGCAAGCAGGCCGAGCCGAATCCACAATGGCAGAGCGACAATCCGGATCCGAGCACGAGTACCGCGCCCTATCGGATCTATAATATCGGGAACAACAACCCGGTGGATTTAGGCCACTTTATCTCCACCATCGAGAAGAAGTTGAACAAAACGGCGATTAAGGAATACGTTCCGATGCAGCCGGGTGACGTTCATGCTACTTACGCAGATGTAGACGATTTGATCCGGGATATCGATTTCAAGCCTTCGACATCCATTGAAGACGGTTTGGAAAAATTTCTGGATTGGTATGTTCACTATTATGCGTCCATTCGTAATGATGGCGTCCAATCAGTAAGCTTGAGGTGAGGATGAATGGTATCCATCGTGACGGTGTATTACAATCGGGAGAATTTCGTGATCGACTCGATACAAAGTCTATTGAATCAATCCTATTCGGATATTGAAATCATCGCCATTGACGACGGCTCGACTGACGGTACGCTCGACAAGTTGATGTCCTTCAATGACTCGCGCTTGAAAGTGATCACCCACGACAACATGGGGTTCGTCAAGTCCATCATAAAAGCGGTCAAGTATGCAACTGGCGATTTCATCGCGATCCATGGTTCGGGGGATTTCTCGTACGAAACCCGAATCGAGCGGCAAGTGGAGCTCTTGCAGTCACGGCCGGAAGTGGGCCTCGTAAGCTGCTACGTGGAGAATGTTAATATGATGACCGGTAATTCCTATGTGGATAAAGCCGAAATAGATCCATCCGGTGATGTGACGAAACAATTGATACAGGCCAATTTTCTACACCATGGAGAAGTCATGTTCCGTAGAAGCGTCTATACGCAGGCGGGCGGGTACCGTGAGTTTTTCAAATTCGCGCAAGACCACGATCTATGGTTAAGGATGAGCTTATTCTCGCAGATTGCCATCGTTCCGGAGACGCTGTATAGACGATACAGGCTGCCGGATAGTGTCAGCGCCTCAATCGATAAGACGATGATGCAGCTTTATTTCTGTGAAATGTGCATACAGTGTATCGAGCTGAGAATGCGGAATCAGCCGGATTTGATCGATAGATATGGTATGCAAGCTTCTTTCTTCTGGAATCGAACGGGACGGCTGGCCAGAATTTTATGGCGGTTCTCATTGACCGCGCTCTACCGGAGGGGGATTTCAGATGCGCTGTCCATTAATCGGAAGAGCATGGATCAGAAGATAACCTTGTATAACGTATGTACACATCTCGGTCTACTTGCCTTGAACCGCAGCAAACTGCTGAAACGCATAATGGCGAAAAGTTTGAATAAAGGCCGGAGCACGACGCCATATGCAAGCGAACAGCAGAAACAGACGGCGTAAACCAATGAAAAGGGGAGAGCGGGATGAAACTCGTACTGCTATCCGGTGGATCGGGCAAACGTTTGTGGCCGTTATCCAACGATGCAAGGTCCAAGCAATTTTTGAAGGTGCTGGAAAATGAAGATCGGGAAATGGTATCCATGGTCCAGCGCGTCTGGAGTCAAATTGCAGCTAATGGTTTAAGAGATTCCAGCTTTATCGCGACGAGCAAATCGCAAATCGAAATGATGCATAATCAAATTGGTTCCGATGTGCCGTTAATTATAGAACCCGAAAGAAGAGATACGTTCGCTGCAATCGCTTTGGCCGCAACGTATCTCTATTCGTTTAAAGGGACGGGTTTGGATGAAGTGGTCACCATTTTGCCGGTGGACCCGTATGTGGAGAATCATTTCTTTGAATCGGTCAAACAACTTGAGAATGTACTTCAATCTTCGGGCGCAGATCTGGCGTTAATCGGCGTCCGGCCGACGTACCCATCCTCCAAATATGGCTACATAATTCCGGAGGAACAGGAATCGAGCGTGTCGGCGTATCAAACGGTAAGCCGATTCCGGGAGAAACCGTCTGAAGAGCAAGCCGAAGTGTTGATCAAGCAGCATGCCTTGTGGAACTGCGGCGTATTCGCATTCAAGCTGGGCTATCTTATCGGACTGCTCGAGAAGAACGGGTATGCCATTCAATACGAGGAGTTGGCGAAGCAGTATCATACGCTTCCGAAGATCAGCTTCGATTATGAGGTGGTGGAAAAAGCGGCGGATATCGTCGTCTTGCCCTATGACGGGTATTGGAAGGATCTTGGCACTTGGAATACGTTAACGGAAGAGATGAAAAACAAGCAGATTGGCTGGGGCACAATCAGCAGCGATTGCCACAACACCCACCTTATCAACGAAATTGATATCCCCGTATCGATTCTCGGCTTGTCGAATATCGTGGTTGCAGTCAGTCCGGACGGTATTCTCGTCACCGACAAAAGTGCCAGCCCGCGGATAAAAGATTTTATTAACTACGATCAAGGCCCGATGTATGAGGAAAGACATTGGGGATGGCAGCGCATCCTGGACGACCAGAATTATGAGGATGGACGCTGCGTATTGACCAAGCGCATCGCCATTAACGCTGGCAAGAACCTGAGCTACCAGCTTCATTCCAAACGGGAAGAAGTGTGGACGATCGTCAAGGGCGAAGGTGAATTTCTCCAGAACGGAAACTTCATGCATGTGAAAGCGGGTAATGTGCTTCATATCCCGATGAAGACACTGCATGGCGTCCGTGCCATTACAGAGCTCGAAATTATCGTGGTGCAAAGCGGTATGCAGGAAGACGCAAACCAAGTGGTAGAGCTTTATCGAACATGGGACGAAGTTGCCGAGCACTGCATCAAAATGTAAGGAAGGTTCATAGCTGTATGATAACGATCTGCTACTATATTTCGGATTACGGGCTTGGACACGCGGCTCGAAGCATAGCCATTATTCGAAGCTTGATACGGCAGTCGCGTTGCCGGCTTCGGTTGATCGTCTGTTCTTCCCGCGCGCTTGCCTTTATCCGGGCCTCCTTGAAGGATTGTAATGAAGCGGAAATTGAATATCACCAAGTGTCGAGCGACCTGGGTTATTTGTTGAAAGAAGGTTCGATCGAACTTGATTTGGATCTTATGAGCAAAAGGTATGAGGCTTATATCGCATCATTTCCCGGTGAAGTGGAGAGGGAGAAAGCTTTTTTGTTGCAGAACAAGGCGAGTCTGGTCGTTTCGGACATTTCACCAATCCCTTTGTTGGCTGCAAACCAAGTAAACATCCGATCCGTTGGATTGTCCAACTTTACTTGGTTTACAGCTTACAAACAGATGCTGGAAGAAGGGCGGCTTGCGCCACTTTATGATGCCTATTCACAAATGGATCATTTTATCGCTCTGCCGGGTGCAGAGAAAGAGCCGCACTGGGGACGCCGTGACGCCATTCGAACGGAGTTCTTTTGCCGAGTACCGGATGAATGGGAGATTACGAAGCTTAGGGCGCGAATCAATCCGGACCGCTCCAAATGCATTGTGTTTTTTGCCTTAGGCATGAGCGTCGATGTACATGACTTATCCGAGCTTGCGATGTGGGAAGACGACAGGTGTCGGTTTATCGTATCGAGCAATATGGCGATTGAACGTGAGAACGTCTTTCGAATACCCGGAGATTACACGGAATCGCAAAATTACGTGGCTATCGCCGACGTGGTCATTACCAAACCCGGCTGGGGAACGGTCAGCGAGGCGGTAAAGCTGAATAAGCCACTTGTGCTGCTGGACAGAAATTTCTTCGCGGAGGATCGGCATACGGTCGAAGCATTGAAGGGCCGGCATCCTTACCGGCTTATCGAATGGGAGCAATTGAAGCGGGCTATGGTTACGGAGCCTTTTCTTACATCCATTAGGACGCATCATGAAGCTCAAGCTCAAGTGAGCGTTGAATGTAAACAAGAGCAGGATGCTCTGCAAGTTATAAGTGATTATTTAGCTGCATTGGTGATGTGATTAAGAAAGATGCGAACAAGAGAGAGAGAGGGATAAGGATGAAACTGGCTGTAATCGGTACCGGCTATGTAGGACTTGTATCCGGCGTTTGTTTCTCGGATATCGGTAATGATGTGACCTGCGTGGATAAAATGAGCCAAAAAATCGAGATGCTGCAGCAAGGGGAAGTGCCGATTTATGAACCGGAGCTTAAGGAGCTGATTAAGAAGAATGCGGAAGCGGGCCGGCTTCGTTTCACGACTGATTTGACTTCTGCGGTAGGTAACGCCGACATTGTTATTTTGGCAGTCGGAACGCCTTCCATGCCCAGCGGTGAAGCCAACCTGAGCTACATCATGGAAGCGGCCAAAGAAGTCGCACTTGCCATGAACGGACACAAAATCATCATGACGAAGAGTACCGTTCCTGTCGGCACGAATGAAAAAATCGGCAGTCTAATCCGCGGTAATACGGCCTACCCGGTTTCGGTCGCATCGGTCCCGGAGTTCCTCAGAGAAGGCTCGGCCGTGCGCGACACGATGAATCCCGATCGGATCGTCATCGGCTCAGACTGCGAGGATGCGCGCCAGGCGCTTGCGGAGCTGCATAAGACGCTGACCGACAACATCTTGTTCACCGACGTTCGCAGCGCGGAGATGATCAAATATGCATCCAATGCCTTTCTGGCGACCAAAATATCGTTTATTAACGAAATCGCCAATATTTGCGAGAAGGTCGGCGCCGATGTCACTCAGGTGGCCGTGGGCATGGGACATGACAATCGGATCGGTTCCTCGTTTCTGAAAGCTGGAATCGGCTATGGCGGGTCCTGCTTTCCGAAGGATACGGAAGCGCTGATTCAAATCGCGGGGCACGTCGATTATGAATTCAAACTGTTAAAGTCCGTCGTCGAAGTGAACCGCGACCAGCGATTCAACGTTATCCGCAAGCTGGAATCCATACTGGATACGCTAAATGGCAAGACGATTGCTATTTGGGGTTTGGCGTTCAAGCCGGAGACGGATGACGTAAGGGATGCGCCGGCATTCGAAATTATAACTTCGTTGCTGCAACGGGGCGCAAGTGTAAAGGCGTATGATCCGATCGCGACGTCCAATTTCATGCAGAAGCTGAATTCGCCTCGGATCGAATATTGCGATTCGGCGGAAGAAGCGGCGCTCCGCGCCGACGCGCTCTGCGTTCTGACGGAATGGAAGGAGTTCCAGAAAATCTCGCCGGCGACCATTCAGTCATGGCTGAAATCACCGAATCTGATCGATGGCCGCAATATGTACAAGGAAGAGGAAGTGGCCAATACCGGGCTGATTTATTACTCCGTCGGCAGGCCAAATATGAACAAAGGCGTGAGAGAGAAAACGCCTCAATTACTTTTTTGAGAAAAAAAGGATATTTACTCATAAAAAAGTTACAATATGTATCTAATGTTGTATAATGAGACGTAAAGTAGCAACAAGCTTTGGGGGGATCACCTTGATCGATAATCGCGGTAATAATCTCATATTTTTACTTTGTACTCCCCGGAGCGGAAGCTCGCTTGCAACCGTCATGCTGCAAAACCACAGTAAAGTATTCGCAACCCAAGAGATGTGGTATTTGATGGGATTATATGATTTACAATTAGCCGTGCATCGTCCATACGGCGGCAATGGAATCATTAAACAATTCTATAACGGGATGCTCCCGAAAGAAACGTTCGAGCAAGCAAGCAAAGCCTTCTCGCTTCAAGTATACAATGGATTGATGCAAAGCAGCGGAGCGGAAATGCTGGTTGATAAATCACCCCGGTATTATTATAACCTGGAATTTATTGACTCGTTGTTTCCGCACTCGAAGAGAATTTGGCTAATACGAAATCCGTTAGCCGTTATCTCATCGTATAAGAAAGTGAACAAGCATGTTAGAGATCGGTTTAATCTAATAGAAGATCTGATGCACCCGGATTTTAATATTAAGATGACGGATATTACCGTTGGATTGTTTCGCTACTACCATTATTTCTCGGGAGAAAGCACGTATGCTTACCGGCTGTATTATGAGCAAATGGTTCGCAAACCCCAGGAGGAGCTTGAAAAGCTTTGTGGTTTCCTGGGTCTGACTTATGAAGAAGGTTTGGAGAAATACGGAGATTTCGCAGATTCGTCCAAATCGGGCTTATATTACAGTATGGGTGTAGGCGACCCGTTTATCGTTCATCACAAAGAGCCGCATCTGCAATCCATAGACAGCTGGAAGGAAGTCTTGGACAAACAAGAAATCGAAATGTATTGCCGCGCTCTTGGAGCGAAGATTTTCGTTGACTTGGGTTATGGCGAGCAATTGAAGGAAGCGGAAAAGTTAACCGGCGCCAAGTTTGAAATGGAACCGGATATGGAGCTCATTTCGCTGCGTACGAAGCAGTTGGCGGACGCATCCGGATGCAGATGGATCGACCGCTATCAGTTAAGATCCGATTACATTGATTTTGGAGGAAGTATGATTCAGCCGGATTTGCCTGAAGATCACCAAGCGGTTGATTCCCAGTTGCTGCAAGCGCAAATTACATTGCGTTCATTAGAGAAACGATTGGAAAAAAGCTACCTCGAACAAAGACGCTTACGGTCTCAACTGGAAGCGACAAAGGAAAAAATCAAACGCGTTAAAGCCATGATTCCGTTCGGAAATCGTTTGTCGGAGTGGGCTTCTACCTATCTGACTGGCGGGAGGAAAAGATGAGCGCGATCGCAGGCATTGTCTCTTTCAACCATGACAATGCGATCACGGATGAGATCCATACACTCATGCAGTCGTTGCAGCATTATCCTGCGGATGATAAACGCATATGGCAAGATGGAGCGGTTTCCTTTGGATGCCATGCCCAGTGGGTAACCCCGGAATCGGTTCGAGAGAAACTGCCTTACTATGATGCCGAGAGGAAACTCGCGATAACAGCGGACGCTATTCTGGACAATCGCAATGAGCTTATCAGCATGCTTGGGATCGAGAGCATCCATGAGGAACGATTAACGGACAGCGATCTTATTCTACATGCATACCGCAAATGGGGAACGGAAGCTCCTAGATATTTGATCGGTGATTTTACCTTCATCATCTGGGATGAGGTCAAGCGGCTTCTATTCGGCGCAAGAGACTTGTTCGGAAATCGAACTCTTTACTATCATTACAACCGCGAGCGGGTCGCGTTCTGCACGACAATTGCTCCTTTGCTTGCTCTGCCCGCAGTAAAGAAAGAGTTGAATCAGATGTGGCTCGCTGAATTTCTGTCCATTCCGGTCATGGTAGAAACAACTGATACTTCATCGACACTCTATAAGGAAATCAATCAAGTTCCTCCGGCTCATACGATCACGGTCATGAATGGAAAGGTTGCATTGTCCCATTATGGAAGGGTGGTGCCCGCGGGGCAGCTTGACTTGAAGTCGGATAGCGAATATGAAGAGGCGTTTCGAGATGTATTCCAGACAGCCATCCATTCGAGTATCCGATCTTACCGAAATGTCGGGGCAAAATTAAGCGGAGGCCTGGACTCAGGGACGATAGCCAGCTTCGCCGCAGGAGCGCTTGGCGACAAGGGAAAAAAGTTACATACGTTCAGCTATGTGCCCGTATCCGATTTCAAAGATTGGACGGATCGGGGCAGAGTCGCGGACGAGAGGGAATATATCCAGGCGACCGTTCAACATGTGGGCAATATTGAGAGCAGCTATTTGGACTTTCAGGGCAGAAGCCCGATATCGGAAGTGGATGACTGGCTAGAACTCCTCGAAATGCCGTATAAGTATTTTGAGAATACATTCTGGATCAGAGGCATTTACGAGACAGCTGCTCAGCAAGGTGTCGGCGTCATGTTAACTGGTGCGAGAGGTAACCAAACGATATCATGGGGACCAGCCATTCAATATTATGCCATGCTGCTCAAACGTTTGAAGTGGCTTCAATTCTACCGGGAACTGCGAATGTTCAGCGAACGAAGAGGTATTAGGCGATCTTACTTAATGCGTATTATTGGTAAGCAAGCGATGTCTTTTACCTCCGAGCAGTCGCTAGTCAGAGGCGAGTCCGAACTCCCTCGTATGATTTCGCCGGACTTTGCCCGGAAAACGAAAATATTCGAGAAATTGCAAGAGCATGATGAAGCGTTAAGCGGTTTTCTGAGGAGAGATTATATCGAAGCGAGGCACAACCACCTTCAGAATTTGATGATCGCGAATTTGAGAGGGACGAAAGGGACCAAGCTATCGTTGAAATACTCGATATGGGAGAGAGATCCGACCTGTGACCCGAGAGTGGTCCGATTTTGTTTGTCCGTCCCTATCGAACAGTATGTGAAACATGGTATGGATCGCGCGCTTATTAGGAGAGCGACCAAGAATCATCTGCCGGACAAGGTTCGCTTAAACCAACGAATACGCGGTGTTCAAGGGGCGGACTGGGTTCATCGAATGGTCCCTCTATGGAAGCCTTTCAAAGAAGAGGTTCTGCAGCTTTGCGGAAGTTCGCTCGGAGCAGAATATTTGAATGTGGCTGCTATCAGGGATGCTCTTGCGAAAGTCGGGGATTCTCCCAGACCGCAAGAAGCATTCGATCCGGAAATTAGACTTCTTATGCGAAGCATAATCGTATATAGGTTTCTCAGCAGACATTAGAAGCCGACTGTATGAAAGGAGGTGATACTATGGAAAATCGAGTTAAAAGAACATGGGAGCAGCCAGAACTGGAGGTACTTGAGGTTAGCATGACGATGGAGGGAAAAGGCACGAAAGTAGTTGACATCATTAGCCCATCCGATCACGATATTTATGATCCTTCCTAAGTATTGAAGTAATCTGCGGCCCTTATACAATGCATCTGTTGTTTAAGGGCCTGCAATCAAACTAACCGCTTACAAGCAATTGACAACATTCAACCTATGAGGGTGATGATGATCATGGTCCTAACATCCGAGAAGACGGTCTATTCAGCCTTCGGTATGCGATTAACCAGTGAAATTGCGCTTCCCGAACTGACTCGTTCCGTAGAGCTAACGGAAGAAATTGATGTGGAAGTGGCAATCGGAGATTTATCGAGGGTGTGGAACGAAGAACGGACTATTTATCATAGTTTCTATGCGGTCCTAGACGATCAAGTGCTGTTTTACATTCCAGACACGGCGATATTCAGCATTCAGGATGGCCGGAAAGTTATAGTCTCTCCTATAGCGGGAGCGGATGAGAAAAAAATTCGTCTCTATTTGCTTGGCACCTGTATGGGAGTGCTGCTATTCCAGAGGAAGACATTCCCTCTGCATGGGAGCGCTGTCGTAATCGAAGGCAAGGCTTACGCGTTCATAGGCGATTCAGGAGCAGGGAAATCGACGCTTGCGGCTGCTTTTCTTAGTAAAGGATACTCTTTGCTAAGTGATGACGTTATCGCCGTCACTCTTTCGGACGAAGGAGTACCTTCCGTTGTGCCGGCTTACCCGCAGCAAAAATTATGGCAAGAGAGCATCGATCAATTAGGGATGGAATCGAGCGGTTATGTACCGCTTTACGAGAGAGATTCCAAGAAGTATGCCATACCAGTGGTCGCTAAGTTTTATACGGAACCTGTACCTCTTGGCGGTGTGTTTGAGCTTGTGAAAACAGAAGACGATCATTGGGAAATTGAGCCCGTCGAGAAGCTTAAGCGTTTCCCTATGCTGCTGTATCATACCTATCGCAATCATTTCATTTCGCTTCTCCATTTGGAGCAATGGCATTTCGCAACATCGGCAAGCATCGCCCGGCATGTAGATATGTTCCAACTACGCAGGCCGACCGTCGGATTTACCGCTCATTATTTAGCGTCTCAAATACTTCAGCTTGTAAGCCATAAGGAGGAGTGCACCAATGAAAGATGAACTAATCACGACTGGCCATATCATCGGCCAAACGGAAGATACCCTTGTAAGCAACATGGATCAAGATAAGGTCATGATGAGCATCCAGACTGGTAAGTATTACAACCTGGGTGCGATCGGCGGACGGATTTGGGATATTATCGAGACGCCGACAACGGTCGGGCGGCTTGTTGAAGTTCTTACTTTGGAATTCGATGTCAATCAAACGGTTTGCGAGGAGCAAGTTATCATTTTCCTCAACAAACTGTTAAAGGAACAGTTGATCGTCGTGAAGGAAGAAGCAAGTGTCAATCTGTAAAAAGAAAGGACGTATTCACTTTGTGGAAAATATTGAAACGGTTTTTTTCCATGCGTCCGATTATGCGACGATTGATTCTGGAAGCCTTCCTCTACTTGGGCTGGGCTCGCATACTTAAAGCGCTGCCGTTCTCCAGAGTGGCGCCTTCTCTGGGCAACCGGATGGAGGAAACCACTTATCAACGCGACAAGGGCAACGAAGAGGTGATGATCCAGATATCACGCGCGATTCATATTGTCAGCCGTCATACTTGGTGGGAAAGCAAATGTCTTGTCATGGCTATTGCCGGGATGAAAATGCTTGAAAGGCGTAAGATTGAAAGCACGTTGTATCTAGGCACATCCAAGAATGAATCGGGGAAAATGACCGCGCATGCTTGGTTAAGAAGCGGGAAATTGTATTTGACCGGTGCGGATGTAATGAATCAATATACCGTCGTCGCTACTTTCGGCAAGTCCATGCACAGTAATGAGAGTCAAAGGAGCATTTTGGAATGAATAAGACGCACACGCTCGATTTGAACCCGTTATCAAAAGAGTTTTTGCTTCTGCTTTCGTTCGCTGGCATTTGTTCCGATTCTGTTATGCCGGAGCATAGCGCCAATCAGCCGGAAGCCATCGATTGGAATCATTTCGTTCAATTGGCCAAACATCATCGTGTCTACCCTACCGTCTACCTCCATGCAAAGAAGATGGATGACGAGCGGATACCTGCCGAAGTCATGCAAGCTTTTCATCACGAATACAACAGGAACACGTTACAAATGCTGCGTCTTACCGCTGAAATGAAAAAAATATGCAGCTTGTTCGATGAGCATTGCATACGCACGCTCATGCTGAAAGGACCGGTATTATCGGAAACACTTTATGGCGACCTTTCGCTCCGTACGTGCAAAGATTTGGACATTCTCGTTTCGCATGATGATGTCGAGAAGGCCGAACAGCTGCTGCTTCAGTCCGGATTTGTCGCGGATAGCGAGGAAGTCCGCGTCCTGAGCGATTGGAAGTGGAGAGTCCATCATATCTCCTACTCTCACCCGATTAACAGGGTTCAAATCGAGCTTCATTGGAGACTAAATCCTGACAAGGGCAAAGAACCTTCCTTTAATGAGCTGTGGGAACGTAGAAGCGTCAGTAAATTGGCGAAATATCCTATCTATACGCTTGGAAATGAAGATCTGTTTTTTTTCCTTGTTTCTCATGGAGCGAGACATGCCTGGTTTCGTCTTAGATGGCTTGCCGATATCGACCGCATGGCGCGGAAATCATTGAATTGGGCAAGCATCATCAAGCTTATGAACAAACATGATTCCTCTCAAATGGGAGGACAGGCACTCATACTGGCTGCTCAGTTTTTCCACACACCGATCGTGACGGAAATGAAACCGTTGATTGCCGGCTTGCATCCTTACCGGCTGGCGCAAGGGGCCATCGTATTTATGAAAGATATGATTACGCTATCCCCTGTCCCGAAAGAGCTTGATATTTATTATAGAAAATATTTGTTTTCTTTGCGATCAACGCCGCAAAAGTGGTATCTGATCGTAAGTCTGCTGTATCCGAATAATAGAGATCTTGAAACCTTGCCTTTGCCGAAACAGCTTCATCTTCTTTACTTTCCATTGCGGCCATTCTTATGGGTTTGGCGGCGATTGAGGCATCAAACACCATCATAGGGATGGAGAGGATTATGTGGCGCATATCGTCTTTTATATCAAACGACTCCATAACAATGCGGGAAAATGGTTGTATATCAACCTCTTCGGAATGGTCATTATCAGTTTCTTTGAAAGCATGAGCATCTACTTGCTGATTCCGATGTTGAGTCTGATCGGAATGTTCAACATGAATGTGGATAGCATTCCGATGATTTCCGGGCTGTTCGAAGGACTTCAAGGAAAATTGAATCTGGCAGTCATTTTGATCATTTACGGAGTTCTGATAATCGGGCAAGCGCTGCTGCAGAGAAACCAGGCCATTTTGAATATAAAAATTCAACAAGGATTTATTCGCTTCTTGAGAATGGAAACGTATCAGGCTTTGCTTCAGGCCAATTGGTCCTTCTTCCTTCGGAAGAGAAAGTCTGATTTCAATCATATATTGACTTCTGAGTTAGCGAGGGTCAGCCAAGGCACGCATCTGGCATTGCGGTTGGTGACCTCCGTCCTATTTACCGCCATCCAGATCGCTTTTGCCTTTTGGATATCGTCGCAGCTTACCGCTCTGGTGCTGATTAGCGGCGTTCTGCTTTTGATCTTCTCGCGCAGGTTTATACGGAATGCGAAGACGATTGGAGACATCACGACGGAGTTGTCGCAAAGTTATTTTACCGGGGTCACCGAGCATTTCAACGGAATCAAGGACATTAAGACTAATCGGCTAGAGGACGTCCATCTGTCGTGGTTCCGATCCCTATGTTACCGAATGGAGCACAATCTGGTTCAGCTTACGAGACTGCAATCGACCACGCAATTCATTTATCGAACGGCTCTGGTCATTCTTATCGTGCTCTTTGTTTATTTATCTATCGAAGTATTCAAGGTACGGACCGAACAACTCATGCTGATCGTGGTCATCTTCTCCCGTCTATGGCCTAGGCTTACCGATATTCAGAATAGTCTGGAGCAGATCGCATCGACGATTCCGGCCTTCAAAAGTTTATTGGACTTACAGCAGGAATGTTCGGCAGCCAAGGAGCACGTAGCCGGACATCGGGAGCCATATGTCATTCATGAAGGAATGGCGTGCAGGAATATTCAATTCCGTTATGGCCCACATGATTCCGCTTATGCACTGCGCAACGTTAATATTTACATCCCGGCCAATAGGATGACGGCTATTGTCGGCAAGTCGGGCGCGGGCAAGAGTACGCTCATCGATATATTAATCGGGCTGATCAAACCCGAGAAGGGCGAGGTCGTCATCGACGGCGTGCCCTTGAACGAAGGCGACCTGCATGCTCTGCGGAGCTCGGTCAGCTACGTATCGCAGGACCCGTTCCTATTTCATTCCAGCATAAGAGAGAATTTGCTGCTGGTCGAACCGAACGCAGGCGAGGAGCAGATATGGGCTGCGTTAGAGTTCTCGGCATCAAGCGAGTTCGTCCGAAGTCTTCCTCAGGGTCTTGATACGATCATCGGGGATCGCGGCGTCAGACTATCGGGAGGTGAACGGCAGCGCCTTGTGCTGGCCCGGGCCATGCTTCGCAAACCGTCGATCCTTGTACTGGATGAAGCAACGAGCGCGTTGGATAACGAGAACGAGGCGATCATTCGGGAGGCTATGGAACGTCTGAAAGGGAGTATGACGATCATTGTCATTGCGCATCGTTTATCTACTATTCGAAATGCGGATCAGGTCATCGTCATGGAGAAAGGCGAAGTCATCCAGCAAGGGAAGTATCAGCAGCTTGCGAGAGAAGCGAAAGGAACGTTCGGCCAGCTGCTGGCTTATCAGACGGAAGCAAAGAGATAAGCCGCAATGACCTTGAAAGGAGGTGATATTATGAGACAACAAGTGAAGAATATTTGGTCACAACCGACGTTGGAAACTCTCGAAGTTAGCATGACCATGGAGGGAAAAGGCTTTAAGTACGTGGATTTTGTTAGTCCTAGCGACCTTGACGTTACCAATGAACCGCCGATCTCGTAATTCCATACTTTAACTAGCTGCAAGTCACAATGCCCCTATACTTCTGGTATAGGGGCATTTTTTCGTGCGTAAACAATAAGAAAGAGATCGCGTGCAGTTCGAAACCTCGCGATCTCTTTCTTATTCTCCTCACTTATATAAATTTCCCGAGAAGCTGACATATCTACTGATTAAATTTTTTTCGATGACCAGGCTGCCATAAATGAGATCGCCTTGATTGACATGATTGCCTTGTATAATATGTCCTATGCCGCTGGCTGATGCAACATAGATGCCTGCATTTGGATGCACCTTGCGCGGGTTAAGAACGTTGTTGTTCAAGATAATGATGTTATTGCTGGGGAGCTGCTTGCTGTTGGTATCTCCGGCACGGACGGCAATATTGAACAGATTGTTCGTCACCGTATTCCGCGTAATATTGCAAAGCATAGAACCGTTTTTAACATCGATGCCGTAGTAGAATCCGCTTACGGTATTATTGATCACGGTACTGTATCTCTCAAGCTCCAGCGTGATGCCCTGTTGAAATTTCTTATTCGGCCGATCTTCGGAAACGATATTGTTTGAAACAATATTGTGCCGCCCGCCACCGTACAGGGACAGATGGCCGTCGCCGGAATTGCGGATGATGGAGGAATCGATGGTTGAATATTTGGATCGGATGCTGATGATGCCTGAGCCTTTGTTGTTTTCGGTCGTGACCTTTTTGACGGTGCATTTTTTGGTTTTGAAAAGATTGATGCCTTGCGAGAAATTGTTCATCTTCATATTCTCGATTGTGCAGCCCGTGCTCTCCTGTACGAGAACGGCTACCCTGGACGATAGCAGCCCTTCCGTCGGCATCGAGTCGCCCAACAAGGACCCGCCTTTCAGATGGACGTTGGACGCTTTATAAATCCAGAAAATGCCGTGATTGTTCTGCGTCTTCGTCTTGAACGTAACGCCGTCCATTATGATGGTAATGGGTTTGGTGATCTTCAAGGCGGAATAACTTCTTCCATAATCGATATTGACGGCAAGTTCCTGATTTTTATTCAGGTTATAAACGCCGGGCGGGATCACGAGCTTGCCTCCGTATGGCGTTCGGTCGATCATGCTTTGAATGGCCGAGGTGTCGTCATCGACGGAAAAAACCGGGGATAATTCTTGGCCGTTCGCAGAAGCGATGGCAGGATAGTTATCAGAATGAAACTTGCTTGCCTCGAAACTGATGGTGAAAGCGAGAAGGGTAAAACAGACAACCTCAAGCGCCCGTGTAAAAAAAGTATGTATTTTTATTTTGCTGTTCACGTCCAACAGCGCTCGTTGATTACTAAAACAATTCGTATTCAAGATAGTATCCTCCAACTTTTATAGAGATTTTGTTAAAAAATCCATAAACAATTCAATTTCACCTCCCAATTCATAAAATATCCATTACTTTTATGAATAATATAACAACACATAAAAGATACAATAGATGTATATCTTTGTAAAATCGAAATATCAGATAAATATACTTGTCAAAGTAATGAATCACCTCGAACGCGATAGAGACCGGATTGACTAGATACAAAATGTAACATATAATCTTAGATGATATGATACTAATTGTATCATATACGTCGTACTATAAATCGATGATTTTACGGATAAATTAAACGTTAGGCAGGTGTCCCATGAAAGTCTCAGTCGTAATACCGAGCTATAACAACGAGAGCCTGGTTATTGAGGCGATTCAAAGCGTCTATAATCAAGCTCCCGATCCCTGTTATCAGATCTATGAAGTCATAGTGGTCGATGACGGCTCCATGGACCGGACGGAACAAGTCATCGAGGCTTATCGGACGGAGCACCGGCTTGACACCCTCATCTACATCAAACAACAGAACGGCGGTCCGTCAGCTGCAAGAAACACGGGGATGCTTCGCGCAACCGGCGATGTTATCGCTTTTCTGGATTCCGACGACCTGTGGCTCCAAGACAAGCTTAAACATCAGGTGATCGAGTTTCAACGGAACAGCCAAGTGGGTCTCGTTTACGGACAGTATATTAACCGGGTCTATCAGAAGAATAACGAGTATGACGAATACCCCGTCATCAAACGTTTTTATAAAGGTCGAATAAAGAAAGAACTGCTTCTCTTGAACTTTATCGGAACTTCAACGGTCGTGATCAAGAGGGAGGCCGTCACTCGCGTCGGGTTGTTCAATACCAAGATAAGGCTGGCGGAAGATTATGACTACTGGCTGCGAATAGCCGATCATTACGAGGCCTCATACTGCGAATCACCTGCCTATATCAGACGTTTTTACGGCGAACATAATACAAGCGGCGGTCGAAGCATGAAGATGCTCTATAGTACCCGAGAGGTCATATCCAGCCATATTAGAACGCTAGATCTATCAGATCAAAGAGAGGTGTTAATAGCACAAGATATATCCGAAATTCAAACCTACATTTTGCTGGGAGACAAGATGGGCGCCTTGCGGAAAATCGCCAACAGCCGGACAAGCGGCCTGCTTAAAGCAAAATACGCTCTGCTTGCGCTCGTGCCGATAAAATTCATTCATCATCTGAAAGCAAGGAGAGGTGTAAGGTTGAGCGGATCTTTAAGAAGAGAATGACGGATGGGGCGCGATTGGTGCTTCCATAATAAAAAAATCATATAAGCGGGTGATAGGTATGTTTCAACAATTGGCATGCAGAGTGGAAGAGAATTTCTCTATAAAGTCGATTACAACAATGGCCGTAGGCGGTGCTTGCAAATATTACATCATTCCTCAAAGCATTGAAGATCTTCAGACGGTTACGAGGATCAGCCGAGATCGCGGCATGAAATTATTAATAATCGGCAACGGGTCGAACATAATCGTCGACGATGACGGTTTCGACGGGATTGTGCTTCATATCGGCAAACGTCTGGGCGAAATGCGGCTTGAGCAGAATTACCTCTATGCGGAAGCGGGCGTATCGCTGCCAAAAATCGCCTTAAAGATGGCGAGCGAGGGCAAAAAGGGGTTTGAATTTATGGTCAGCATCCCCGGCACTGTCGGCGGAGCCGTAATCATGAATGCGGGAAGCGCCGGCCGAGAGATGTCGGATGTGCTGCATTCCGTTACCTACCTGGATGAAGAAGGCAATCTCCTAACGAAATCGGCGGAAGAATGCGGGCTATCGTTCCGTTCCAGCGGATTTACGGGAACGAACGCCATTATCTTGAGCGCCCAATTCCATGTTGAATACGCTGAGGACAGAAGCGAGCTGATGCTCGCCACCAAAAAAATCGCAACTGTGAGGAAAAGTAAGTTCCCGATGAACGTAAAGACCGTGGGGAGTACGTTCAAGAGTCCTGCAAGCGGCCCGCATCCGGGTAAATGCATCGAAGCAGTCGGGCTAAAGGGATATCGGATCGGCAACGTTGAAATCAGCCCTGTTCATGGGAACTGGATCATAAATTTGGGCAACGCTACGTCACGGGATGTGAAAAGTATAATAAGCCTTATGAAAGATACGGTTGCGGAGCGGCTCGGAATCGACATGGAGCAAGAAGTTATTTACGTATAATCGGGGGTGACGCATAGTTCGAGAAGGAGGAGTTGGGAATAGAATGCTTGCTCTTAGAATCTATAAGAAGCTCTACATCACGGTTAGAAAAGTCCAGTTGAAGATCCTATACAGTAACCGGATTACAATGGGAAAAGGCCTTTCATTTCTTAAAGGGTTTAAGGTTGTTTTCGAGGGGGAAGGAAAAATCGTCATCGGGGACGGCTGTTTCTTCAATTATAATTGTTCCCTTTCTTGTATAGGAAAGATCGAAATCGGTAGTGACTGCATGTTCGGAGAGAATGTGAAGTTATATGATCACAATCATCGATTCAGTGATCCGCTCGTTAAATTCAAAGATCAAGGGTTTAAAATCGGTTCAATCAAAATCGGAAACAACTGTTGGGTGGGGAGTAATGTAACCATTCTTAATAATGTGACAATAGGGGATAATGTCGTTATTGGAGCCAATTGTCTCATCTATAAATCGATTCCAAGCAATACGGTCGTGAAAAATAATAGCGAACTGCTTCTCGAAGAAAGAAAAGAAAGACCCCAACCTGTCGTTAATCCGCAAAGCGGATCGCATCTGCTTGAACCTGTACAAGGCTGACAGTCTGCTGTCGCATCTATAAAACCATAATAAGGAGAGGGTGAAACATGAACGGTTCACCTTCGAGACCCTCTTATTACGGGGTGAACGAGGCGGGTGATCCGTCACGTTGACGGTAAAGCGCGCTAGCGATACAGGAACCGCCTCTGTGGATTATGGAACGGAATACTCCGTCATAGGACCGCCGATCCGGGAATCGATCTCGATGCCAATGCCTCCGAAGGCATCTTGACCTTTAACCCGGGCGAGACGTCCAAGACGATTACGATACTTGAAAATCCGAGTCCTTACCGGTATGTAACCGTTGGAACGATCGGAAGCAGAGGTTATCATCTATGATACAGACCATCTGGTAAATACGAAGTAACCTTGTTCCGAGGCATGTTTCTTCCAAAGAGACATGCCTTTGCCTTTTTTTCGTCACGACGTCGATAAATTAGACGAAATGACTAGTCTTATATAGTACAGCGTGCTCTTGAACTTATTGAGATGATTTAATAAATTTATTACATGGATACAAAATGCAATCAAACAGTTTTCTTTCATCTTTGCCGAAAATTGGAGGAGACGAATATGCATACGAAGCAGGGCATGAGGTTGGTATCACGTCCAATACCGAAGGGATCGCGAAGAAAGATATGGGTCATGCTTCTATCGTGGGCTGCGGTGGCCAGCATTATGGTAGGAGTGCCCCAAGTGGGAGTCCTGTCCAAGTACTTTGAGGCCAATAAGCTGATCAATGTTGTGGAAGACAGCAAGGCCAAAGGCGATGGCGTCACCGACGATACGGCTGCCATTCAGAGGGCGATCGACAAAGTGGTGCCGGGCGGGACGGTTGTCATCCCTAAAGGAAGCTATTATATAAGCGCCGCTTCTTCGAGCAAAGCGGTGACCGGTTATGGCGCAAGCCAATTCGCTTTCAAGATCACGAAGCCTATGACCGTCATCATGGAGGGCGCCGAATTCAAAACGAAGACGAAAAACAACCATGGCGTGTTCTGGATTTACCGGACATCGGACGTTCTCTTACAGGGAGGCTCTATTAAAGGCGATGTGAGGCCAACCGACGGAATATTAACGTCGAGGGTCGGCATACTGGTGCAAGAGAGCAAGCACGTAACAATCGAAGACATGCACCTAGCCAATTTGTCTCAAGGGATCAACCTAACCCATTCGGAGAAGTCTATCGTTCGCAATGTAACGGCCGAGAGCAACAGGGGATCCGGAATTATCAACTTTATATCGAAGTATTCCATCATCGAGGGCAACACGATCCGAAATTCGGGGGACGGTCATCTGTCTCTTTACGGCGGGGGACGCAACAACACGGTGATAAACAACACGATCGTGGAAAATCGGTCAGCCGTTACCCATCATCAAGGGATAACGCTCGAGAAGGAGCGGGATAGTGTCATCAAGAACAATACGGTAAAAGGGTTTTACTACGGCATCGATATTAAAAATGGTACGAATTCCTGTCTGATCGAAGGGAACATTGCCTTCAACAATCAATACAACATTGCGATACGCCCAGGAGACGGAGGAGGTAATATGCAGGAGACAAGTGAAAAAATCCGTCTCTATCGCAATACGGCTACCAATCAGAAAAAAATGCAATCCAGTGTTGCCGGCATTTTGATTACGGTGGGCAAAGGTCATATTGTCCAAGAGAATACAATCGACCAGGATGGATTGCTGCTCAAGGGAGGTGTAAAGTTGAACCGAAATATAGATTTGAACGGAATCAAATTTATCGATAACGTGTTCGTACCGAAGAAAGAGTAGTTATGCCTTGTTTCAATGCCTTTTCCGTTTCGGCGGAAAGGGCATCTTTTTTTTGTTTCCGGAGCCGAATGCAAATTGGTTGACGGGGCTCGACTTGAATAATCGTTTTGTGCAAAAGTTGGTCATTTCATGAATGGCAAGGCATTACGGTGTATGGGAATATTATGATGAAACAATAAGTTACTCACGGGAGGCGTCGGTCATGAGCCCATTCGAACCATCGATTCATCCTGCCATTCGCTCCATCCCGGTGGAAGACAGATGGTGTGTTCACAGTTACTACACCTTATGTCCCTATGCACCGGACGGATCCGGACGGATATTGCTCGCGGGAGGGGATTTGGACAGAGATATTGGAGAGATTATTATTTTGTCCCCGGATGGAGCAGTGCTTGATCGTTTTGGGCGAACCAAGCTTCATTCTGCTTTCTTTCATACGGGATTGTGGCAGACCTGGAGCCCCGATGCAAGATATGTTTATTACCAAGGCGGCACTCTGCGCAAGCCGCTGATCGTCAGACGCGATTTGCATTCGGGAGAGGAGCAATCGCTGGCAGGCGATATGGAAGGGGCACCCCCGTTCGGCGAGCCTATTCTATCCGGTCTGATGGGGATGCTTTACGCGGCCGGTTACGGTTATGATAAGTACCAGCCGGAGCTGTCTCCGGTCCAATTCCGACAGCGAGACAACCACGGGATCTTCATGTATTCGTTTCATGACGGCTGCAGCGAGCTTGTCTTAAGCACCGCGGACATTTTGCGGCGTCATCCGGAGCGGGATCATCTGCTGCAAAGCGATTTGGAAGTCAAACAAAGGCTCGGTGCAGACGAAGGCTTGACGTTAATGAGTTATTGCGTAAGGTGGAATGCGGACGGCAGCCGCTTGCTGTTCTATTTTGGCAATCACTGCGTAGACAAGACCAGAGGCGAACCTCGATTAGCCTATATCTTCACTGCCGATAAAGAGCTGAAGGAGCTTCATCTGGCCGTTGATTTAAGCTATGGGCGACCGGGCGTGCATTGGTCCTGGCATCCGGACGGCGAACATTTGATCGGTTACGGTCCGGATCCGGATGATACGTCGCGTTTATGTCTGGCCCAAGTACGCTTTGATGGGAGCGGTTACAAGAAGATAAGTGCCCATCAAAGCGGAGGTCATCCGAGCATTTCGCCAACGGATGAGCATTTGCTTGCAACCGATACGGGGGGGGACCCCGGAGAGGTGCTGCTTATCGATCTTCGAACAGACCGGATTGCCGGGCGGTTTCTTCTGCCTCGCGTATACGGAGCTGAAGAAATAAGCGGCAGAAACCCCTTCCGCATCTGTCATCATCCGGTTTTCTCACGTGACGGCAAGAAGCTGCTTGTCAATACACTCCCTGATCGGCATGCCGTTCTATACGAAATCGACGTGGAAGGAGCATTGGGATGAGCTTATGGACCCTCTTGGACGGTGCATTCAGTATGCCGGATAACCATACGTGGGGAAGACGGATGAGCTGCAAATTTGGCTATTGGCTCGCGACCAGGCATCCGCGGTCTAAGATTCATCCGACGTGTCTGATCAGCCCGGAAGCCAAAATTTGCCCGCGGGACGGATCGATCGAAATCGGGCAGCATTCGATGGTTGCCGTGGGTGTGCTGCTTCAAGGAAATGTGAGGATCGGAAGGCGCTGTTCCATACAAGCGTATTCCAACATCGTCGGATTCGGAACGAACCAGGATACAAGCGGACTAATCACGATCGGCAATGATGTCCGCATCGCATCCCATGCGATTATTATCGCCGGCAACCACCGGTTCGAAGATGCGGCACGGCCGATCATCGAACAAGGGATCGACTACGCTCCGATCACGATCGAGGACGACGTGTGGATTGCCGGAAGAGTCAGCGTTACGGCCGGCGTTACTATTGGCAAAGGAGCGGTCATCGGCAATGGGGCTGTCGTCACGCAGGATATTCCGCCCTATAGCATTGCCGTTGGGATTCCTGCCAAGGTGATTAAGAAAAGGGGAGGCGCTGATCGATAGGGAAGCCTACAGCTTCGTTTCGAGGCTGCCTTTTTGGTGAGCACGGACGGACTTAAAGCAGCTAATTTGGAAGAAAAGCCAGTTTTTCTTGTCCACCATACTTTTATGCACGGAAATCGATTCGCAGAAAAGTATAACTGGAGCAGTGAACATTTTTGCGCAATGCGTGTCACGGCATATGCGAACGGCGGGAGTGCAAGGGTTTTTAACGGCAAAAAAGTCGTCTAGACTTATGGCTCGGCCGTCAAGTACATTGAGCTTACCCTATTCAAAGGGAGATTCGATAACGGTCAAATCGACAAAGAACGGGAGGAGCAGCGAATATGAAAAAGGTGCTGGCGGCCGTGAATCCGGGTAATGAAAACCCGAGCCAGACACGCATGAGGAGAAGAATGAAGATTATATTCCGAGACCGCTATTTATATCTGCTTGCATTGCCCGGATTGTTTTTTTTTCTCCTGTTTAAATATATTCCAATGTGGGGGCTGGTCATAGCGTTTCAGAACTATTCGCCATACGTCGGCATCCTGAACAGCGATTGGGTGGGGCTGGAACACTTTGCCCGGTTCTTCAGCAACTCGGACTTTTATATCCTGCTTCGAAACACGCTCGCGATCAGCTTTATGAACCTGTTGTTTTTCTTTCCTGCGCCGATCATTCTTTCCATTATGATGAACGAGGTCAGGCAAGTCGTTCTGAAACGGCTGATTCAGACCGTGATCTATTTTCCCCATTTTCTATCCTGGGTCATTATAGCCGGAATCAGTTTTATTATGTTGGGCCAGTCAGAAGGGGTGATAAACAGTATTTTGTCGCTTTTCGGCATGGAGAAGATCCCTTTTCTGACTTCCTCCAGCTTGTTTTGGCCGATGCTGACCCTGCAGAACATTTGGAAAGATGCTGGTTGGGGGACGGTTATCTTCCTGGCGGCGATTTCCGGCATCGATCCGACCCTGTACGAAGCCGCTAAGATGGACGGCGCCAGCAAATTGAAACAAATCTGGCATGTTACGCTTCCCGGCATTGGGAATGTCATTCTTGTGCTGCTCATATTAAAGCTGGGGGATGTCATGGATGTCGGGTTCGAACAGGTGTTTCTGATGGGCAGTGCCGCTGTCTCGAATGTAGCCGACGTATTCGACACTTACGTATACCGGAACGGGGTCTTGAACGGCGAGTTCAGCTATACCGCTTCGGTCGGGTTATTCAAATCGATCGTGGGCTTGATTATGGTAATGGGTGCGAATAAATTAGCCAAAATGTTCGGTCAAGACGGTCTTTACTAAACAAGGAGAGAAATCATGATCAAAGATTCCATTCCCGAGAAAATATTCGGGCGGGTAAATGTGCTGCTGCTTATTCTGCTCAGTCTGGTTATGGTGTTTCCATTGTATTACGTCTTCAGCATTTCGTTGACGGATCCGAGGGAGTACTTGAAGGGAGGGATCATTCTATATCCGCGTGGCTTGACATGGGATAACTACGAATACTTGTTCTCGACGCCGCTATTTATCCGATCCATCGGCATTTCGGCTTTCCTGGCCATTGTCGGAACGACGCTCGGTCTTATCGTCACTTCATCCCTTGCTTATACGCTGTCTAGAAAGCGCTTACTCGGACGGAAGATCATTCTGCTGCTGATTCTCATTACAATTCTGTTTCACCCCGGCATTATTCCCAACTATTTGCTGATCCGGGAGCTGGGTTTAATGAACTCCTTATGGTCGCTTATTCTCCCGGCTTTGAGCAGCGGCTGGAACGTGTTTTTGATGAAAAGCTTCTTTGACAGCATTCCCGCCAGTCTAGAGGAAGCCGCTGTCATTGATGGCTGTAATGATATGCATGTATGGTGGCGTATCATCCTGCCTTTGTCTTTGCCGGCTTTGGCGACGTTCGGTCTATTCTTTGCCGTTGCATACTGGAACGTGTTTTTCAATGCAGTGCTATATATCAACGATTTCAAGAAGTGGCCGCTGCAGCTGGTATTGAGACAAATGCTGATCGATTCGAATACTTCGGCGGGCGGGGGCAATATTCTGGAAGAGGGACAAATGGTAAATCCGCAGTCGATCAAAATGGCGGCTGTCATCATTGCGACCATCCCAATCATGATGGTATATCCATTCCTGCAGAAACATTTTGCCAAGGGAGTCATGGTAGGATCTGTAAAGGAATGAGACGATACAATAATGCTGGAAATACAGGGAGGAAGAAAATTGAAGAGATCGAACTTGCTATCGATTCGAAGGCTATCTGCAGTGCTGTTTGTCATTACGCTTGCCGCCGCGACCCTGCTGGGGGCGTGCAGCAACGGCACGGGCAATGCGCCTGGCAATGCGCCTGGCAATACGCAGGGCGACCCGGGCAACGACAAGCCGGGCAACATGACCAAAGATCCCGATACGGGGAACGGCAATCAGGAGGAACCAACGCCCATCAGCATTATGACTACGTTCTATGGAGCAGAACCGCCGGGGCCGGACAATGTGATCGTGAAGGAAATCGAGAAGCGGACGGGAACCAAGCTGAACATCACATGGGTATCTCCTAACAGCTATAACGAAAAGGTGAATGTCACGCTTGCTTCGGGGGATATGCCCGACCTGAGCCTGATCAGCGACAATTTTGCATCGAATGTAAGAACAATGGCCGCTCAAGGTGCTTTTTGGGAACTGGAATCATATATAAAAGAATACCCGAACCTTAGTGCTTACCCGAAGGAGGCATGGGATAATACCCGGTATCAGGACGGGAAGATCTATGCCATACCCCGGGTCAGGGGACTGGACGCGGGAATGGTCTCCGTGCGCAAGGATTGGCTCGATAAGCTGAAACTGCCGGTTCCAAAAACGACGGACGATTTATATAATGTCATGAAAGCCTTTACTAATGACGATCCTGATGGAAACGGCAATAAGGATACGGTGGGGCTCGTCGGCAGTATCGGCTCGGACGGCTTGAATTTAGGAAGCTTCACGCATATTGTGAACATATTCCAAAATGCCAGTGACGGTTGGAAGATCGATGAGAACGGCAAATTAATAAATATGGTCACGGATAAATCGACCAAAGACGCACTGGCATGGCTGAGCAAGGCCTATAGGGAAGGGCTCATTCATGCGGATTTCGCCACATTGAAGAATACGCAAGCTAGAGAAGCCATCATGACGGGCAAGGCGGGCATAGCTTTTGAAGCCGTATCGGCGGCATGGGTACTGACGGAAGGGATAAGAACGACGAATCCAAGCGGCGACATGCTTCCGTTAGATTCATTAACCGGACCGAGCGGCACTCCGTATATTGGAAAAGGAAGCGGCTATAGTGGCGTATTCGTTATTCCGAAAACCGTTCCCGAAGAGAAGATGAAGAAGATTCTTTCGTTCCTGGATTATGGCGCATCAGCCGAAGGATATGAACTTGGAGCGTATGGCTTTAAAGACGTCCATTTTACGAAGGACGGGGACTTCTACGTTCAGACGGAACAGGCGAAGAAGGATATCGTTTCCACATCGGCAATAGGTCAAATTTTCACCCGTTACGATCAATACGCCTATGCGAAGGCGCCGAACGTTCCGGCTGACTATTACAACCGAAGCAAAGGTATTATCGACGAGATCGGGAAGGTCAGCGTCTCCAATCCGTCGAACGGACTCTATTCCGATACGTGGGCCAAGTACCGAAACGATTTCTTGAAGAAGACGACCGATCTGCAAGTGAAAATTATGCTGGGCACGGAACCGCTTGAGAAGTGGGATGCCTTCGTTGCGGAGCTGCTCTCCGATGCGAACTGGAACAAATCTTTGGAAGAATTGAATGATGCTTACAATAAAAAAATGGGTAAGTAAACGGACTTGTTGCTATACTGGTGGTACTAATATGTAGAGGTTAGAGGATGGATTGATCGCCATGAGGAAGATAAACCTAAGTTTTTTTTACAAAAATTTGATTATTGTGTTTGCGGTTACATGCCTTCCCATGGCGATCATTGCGGTCAGCAATTATTTCATCGGCGTCAAACAGATTGAAGCGGAAGTCAAACGAAATCATCGGCTGCAGCTTCAACAAATCTATCAAAGCATGGAGGAGCAGTTGTTCCAGCTTGAGACGATAGGGAATCAATGGATGTTCAATCCGGTATTCAATCATGAATTGCTTGAAGGAGATTTACGCTTAAAGCCCGATACCACCCGGGAGCTTCTCGTTTCGTTACGGATACTGAAGGAATCGAATCCGCTTATCGGCAATGCGGTGTTGTATTTGGAGAAAGACCGCTTATTGATTTCGGAAGAAGAAGGGATCTATACGATCCAAGATGAGGCGACCGCCCAAACATTCCAGCAGCTCCTAGGCGCGAAATCCTCTCTCATGTGGTGGAATCGACCAATAAGTCCGCTTAAGTACAAAATCAAGGTGAACGTGGCGCTTGTTCACAAAATTCAAGGAGCCGGAGGGGCACCATTAGGCACGATAATCCTCTATCTGGATAAAAGCAAAATCGACGATTACTTGTATCCGCTTAATCCGGACGGAGAAGGCATCGCATATATAGTAAAGAAGAACGGCAGCTGGGTAACAAACGGCAGAAACCAGAGCATGACTACGAACGAGCTGGACGAAGCGATTCGCCGCGAGGCGATCGATTATGGTCTTGAGGCTGGCGACTTTATCTATAACCGTAAAGGAATCAATTATTTCGTCACTGTCGGTTCTTTGTCGCGAAACGAATGGAAGTATGTCGTCGCCACACCACTCTCCAAACTAACATCCCCGGTCATTCTCGTTACCAAACTCGGTCTTGCTTTTAGCTTCATCGGCCTGTTGGCCGCCATAGTCCTTTCCTGGTTTGCTTCAAGACGAATATACAGACCCGTTAAACATCTAGTAGGCCTATTCAAAGAAAATGTCGTTATACCTTCACCAAACGATAAAAGCGATGAATTTCAATTTATTGAAGGGAGATGGCGGAAACTTATCGATGAAAGTCAGCAGTTGGAAGCAAAACTGGAGCAAAACCGTCAATTGCTAAGGGCAGGTTTCTTGCTTCAATTGATCCAAGGTCATTTATACTTTTTCTCCGAAACAGAGCTAAGAGAGAAAATGACGTTCCACGGCTGGAATGCGAGCGATAAAGCTTTCGCCATCATACTGATTCGGATGGACAGTATAACCAACGCCAAAGGGAGTTTCAATGAAGGAGACGAACAGCTCGCAACCTTCGCCGCAGCCAATATCACGCAGGAAATGCTGCACAGCAGCAAACAGGATGCGGAAGTCATTAATTTTCATGATTTGTCTCTGGCAGTATTTTTTGCTTACCCGGCAGAACGTCCGAAAGAACAAGTCAAAAGTGATCTGTTTCACTTCTCCGGCGAGTTGATTCAGGTATTGAGCCGATATACGACAATGCGGATTACAGTCGGGGTGGGGAAGCTTGTGTACGCTGCCCAGAATATATATAAATCGTTGGAAGAAGCGAGAACTGCCCTCCAATTCAGAGATCTAGACAAGAATGAACAAATTCTGGATATGGATAATTTGCTTCCCCAAGAAACCTCTCGAGTGAGCTACCCGTTCACTATTGAAAATGCGATCATTCAGTCTCTGAAGATAGGCCTAAAGGAAGAGGCAGTTAGGGAGCTTAAGCGTTTTGTCGAGGAACTGAAACAAGGCCAATCGAAGGAGATCCAATTTCAACAGGGGATGCTGCAGCTGCTCGGCAGTATTATGCACGCATTGCTGAAATCGGGCTTGTACTCGCCGGCAATACAGAGTGGCAGCAACCTCTACGAGCAATTGAGTGCGATTAAGGACCCGGATGAGATGCTCAGGTGGATGCGCATTACGATTATTGAACCGTATGTCGAGGATCTTTCCCAAACAAGGGAAAAATTATTGGAGCAAATTGTTAGTAAGGTGACGGAAGCGATTCATGCGCGTTATCATACTCCGATCTCTCTGGAATCCTGCGCGGATGAGTATGGCGTGACTTCCTATAATCTGAGCAAAGCGTTCAAACAATGCACGGGAACGAATTTCATCGAATATTTGACAACGATTCGGCTGGAGAAGGCGAAAGAACTCTTGCGCACTACCGATCTGAAAATCAATGCGATTGCGGAGAAGGTAGGGTATCAGCCGACGTATTTTATACGGATTTTTAAAAAAGTCGAAGGGATCACGCCGGGCCGCTACAGGGAATGTTCACCAACATGAGAATCGTCCGCAGGAACCCTTTTTTACCAATTTCCAATGTAAGCGTATTCAGTACAATCAAAGCCATATTATGAGAATATATAAAATATAGAAGCTTGTATACAACCAATATCGTAGAACTAAGCTTAGCAGCACATCGATGAAAACGACATCATGAGGGGTGATTTGCAAATGTTCTGTGGTGGGGAAAAGCTAAAAGCGAAAAAATTCATGTTGTGGATGATGATCGGGCTGACCTTTCTATTTGGCGTACCGACTTCACCGGAAATATTACGTGCCGAAGCTCAACTCGATGTAAACGCTGTCACTGTGGATCCCGAGACAATCGATGAACCAACGAGCCTGCAGGCTGCATCCAGCGCCGAGAAGATCGTGTCTGGCGCGATTCACGTATCCCCGGACGGCTCCGACGAAACGGGGGACGGCTCCCAGGCAGCGCCTTTCCGGACACTGGAGAAAGCGCGGGATAAAGCAAGAGTGAAGCTGGCTGCGGGCAAACAGACGGCGGATATCGTCGTGTATGTTCATGGCGGAACGTACTACTTGGATCAGCCTCTTCTCTTGAACAACCAGGACTCGGGGAAGAACGGCTACAAGGTTATCTATCAGGCTTATCCGGGTGAACGGCCGATTATCAGCGGAGGCAAGGAAATAACGGGCTGGGAATCGGCGGGAGGCGGCATGTTCAAAACGCAAGTTGGCAATATGGACATCCGTCAGCTGTATGTGAACGATCAAAGAGCGGTACGTGCACGAACGCCGAACAGCGGTGAATTTTTCAGAGTGAAGAAATGGGATAAACCTAACCGGAATATCATTGTCCATGCACCCGAGGTCACCGATATCCAAAATCCGCAGCAAGTCGAAATGGTGATCCAGACGCATTGGTCCGACCAGCATATGCTTATCGAATCCATGAACGTCAGCGGCGATGAAGCGACCATCCGGCCTCAAAATCCCGGCAGGGATATCGTATTTGACCGGGGGGCGCCGCAGCTCGATCCCAAAGCATCCTATCATTTTGAGAATGCCATGGAATTTTTGGATATGAACGGTGAATATTATCTTGACCGCGAGAACGGGACGCTCTATTACAGAGCCCGAAACGGCGAAGATATGACGAGGGCCTATATAGTAGCGCCTGTACTGGAAACATTGGTGAAAGTAACCGGCACGCTTGAACAGACCGCAAAAAATATACAGTTTATCGGACTGTCGTTCGAGCATACCGGATGGAATTTGCCTTCGCAGCAGGGTTATTTCAATACGCAAGCGACGTTCTATCCCATTATGAGAATTGACGACGGCAAGATTCCGTCGGCACTTGTCGTGGAAGCCGCAGAAAAAATCGTATTCAAACGAAACGTCTTCCAGCATCTAGGGGGGAGCGGGCTCGAGCTCTACTCCGCGACAAGAAATGTCGATATAATCGGCAATGTATTCAAAGATATTTCCGCCAACGGCGTGAACGCGGAAACCCGGTTGGCTGCTCTGAGGGAGATGCCGACTCTCGATCCGAGGGTCATCGTCAAACAGACGCGCATATCCAATAACTTTTTTACAAAGGTCGGGCAAGATTATTACGGCGCCGTCGGCATTTTCGGCGGCTATGTAGAAGCGCTTATCGTGGAGAATAACGAGCTGATGGATCTCCCTTACAGCGCGATATCCGTCGGCTGGGGTTGGACGCGTCTCGTGACGACGCTTAAGGACAACGTCATCCGCTACAATAAAATCCATCATGTCATGGAGCAGATCGTGGATGGGGGCGCCATCTATACGTTGTCCAATCAGCCGAATTCGAAAATTTACGAAAACTTCATCCATGATATTGGCCGCTCGCCTTGGGCTGCGCCGCCGACCGATCCGACGAAGAACTGGTTCCCTGTAGTCGGCATCTATCTCGATCAAGGTACTGCGGGCTACGCGGTGGAACGAAACGTGATCGTCAATGTTCCTACCCCGCTATTCGTGAATGGATTCGTAAATGGAGCCAACACGTATACGGACAATTACGGGGATTCCGCTGCCATCAAAGCCAAAGCGGGGTTGACCGCAGCATACAAAGATATTGCGTTCCCCGTTAAAGAACACGATCCCGTAAACCCGGAATTGCTGCAGGCAATATCGGATGAAGCGGGCACAAGGATTGATCTGACTTTCAGCGAAGCGCTTAATAGCGCTTCGTTGAAGCCGGAACGGTTCATATTGGGCGGAACGGCCGCATCGATCGCATCGGTTGAATTCAACCACGCCATACCCAATAACCGAATCATCAATCTGCTGCTAAACGGGAAGCTGGAATATATGAATCCGGTAACGCTTTCACTGCAGCAGGGTGCCGTCAAGGACGCGGCGTTAAACGAGAATGCGCCGCTTGAGCAATTCCCGGTCACGAACCGGGTGCTGAACCCGTTCCTTGTCGATTTGAGTGTTACCGGTTCGACTATACTCAGTGTCGGTGAAACCGCCGAACTTCACCCCTTTCTGAAAACGCGCGACAATGTACCGGTAGCAAATGGACCGGAAATTTGGCAGTATGAATCGGCCGATCCGTCCATTGCCTCGGTCCATGCCGAAACGGGAACGATTCAGGCCGTGAAGGCCGGAGAAACGTTCATTACGATTACAACCGTGCATAATGAAATCACGGTTACCGCAAAGCTCAACCTTTACGTTTTTGCCGCCGGTCAGACAAAACCCGCATTTGTCAACATCGCAAAGCTGAAAGAGTCGACCGCCACAGGTGTAAGCGCCGGTTCGAGCTACGGTCCGGAAAAAGCGCTTGACGGCAGCAATCAAACGATATGGGCGACAGCCGGCGCAGCATCGCTTACCGTAAATCTTTCCGATCTGTATCATCTCTATAAAATTCAGCGAATCGAATTCGTGACGAGACAGGATGTCGATCAACCGCCAACGCGCAGAAGATTCGAAATCCAGGCATCCAACGATAAAGATTTCGCCACTCATACGGTACTTGGCGGACAAGGTGCGGAATCGCTGCCTCACCGGTCTACGTTTACGTTAACATTAGATCAAGTTCAATCCTACCAGTATATTCGGTTTGTCAAACCGTCCGAATTTGCGGCGGTAGCCGAATTGCGGATATGGGCTGAATTCAATACAGGCGAGGATTTGTCCTTGAACTGGCCGGAAGGGAGCGTCTTGCAAGCGTCCCAAGAAGCTGAGCCCGGTACAGTCCGCCTGGAATGGACACCACTCGATTCATCCTTGAATATCGCTTCGTATTCCGTATATGTGAACGGACTTCCGCCCGTTGTCGTGGCTGGGAACGTTAATACGGCAACGATTACCGGCTGGCCTGCCGATATACCGGTAACGGCCAAGGTTGAAGCGGCCGATAAGAGCGGACGATTCAGCAGAAATGGTCCATCCGTCACGTTTACGGGCGAGTGGCTGCCGTATTACGTCGGACTTGACATGACCGGATCTCCGATCATGAATGTCGGAGAGACGCTGCAGCTCCAGCCCGTTCTGATGCACAACGACGGAATCGAGATCGGGGGAACGACCGTATGGCAATACGTTTCGCTCAATCCGGCCATCGCGTCAGTGGATCCACAGTTGGGAACGGTTCAAGTGATCAGCAGCGGCAATACCCAGATTATGATTACCGGCCAGCACACCGACGGCAGCTTTACGACGAAGCTGGATCTGTTTATCGTTCCGGCGGGACAGACCAAGCCGGAGACCGTCAACCTCGCCGGAAAGAAACCGGTGACGGCAACTTCGGCGTATAGCGCAGCCTACGCGGCGGAAAAGGCAGTCGATGGCAGCGAAGGGACGCTATGGGTGACAAGCGGACCCGCATCGTTGACCGTCGATTTGGGGGAATCGTACCGCTATTACGATATTGCGCGGATAGAGGTCGTCACCCGCCAGGATTCCGATCAGCCGGCAACGCGCAAGTTGTTCTCGGTTCAGGGATCTACTCAAAGCAGCTTCACCGATTTTACGGAACTGGGAGCCCAGAATGAAGAAATATTGCCTTACCGGGCCACCTGGTCCATCGATTTGTCGTCGTCTTCATCCTTCCGGTATATCCGTTTCAGTAAACCGGTCAATTTTGCGGCCGTCGCCGAACTGAGAGTGTTTGCAAGACCTAAGCAGCTGCAGCCACTTCAAGAGCAGCCCATAGAGCAGCCTGTAGAGCAGCCCGTGGAACAGCCCGTAGAGCAGCCTGTAGAACAGCCTGTAGAGCAGCCCGTAGAGCAGCCTGTAGAACAGCCTGTAGAACAGCCTGTACAGCAGCCCGTAGAGCAGCCGAAATTGCAGCGAAATTGAAATCAACACGGGAGAAGAGGTGCTGAAGGGGCCTCTTCTCCCGCTTTTCGTTTTCGGCTGTCAAGCAAATGAGATAAAAATTAATTGTTTCCTGCATGTTATCCGCCCGCTCGGAAACATAGAATGGATTTATAAATATCCGATTCTTGATCGAAGGGGGAAACGAGGACGTGAATCCGTTGTATGTATCGCAGAAGCTGTTCGAGCATTACGAGCATATTCAGGAGGTGAAACATTATTACGGCTTATTGGCCATCTACGCATTGTTGCTTACGGCCGAAGAAAAGCAGGATCCGGTTTTACTTGAAAAATGCAAATCCATTCTCTCCAGGTTTCCCGACCGGATCGAGCACCCGAGGTATAACTTCCCGAGCTATCGGATTGGAGGCATTCCTAAGGCTTATGCGCTAATGAGAGGCTATATGCCGGAAGCGGAAAATCAGGTCAGGCAGTACGCGGAAGAAATGATGACGGCTCCAAGGGACCGTAACGGAATTATGTCATATCGGCATGAACCGGACAAGGAAATGATATGGATCGACGTCGCGATGGCGGTAACCCCTTATCTATTATTCGCCGGACTCGCTCTCGACGAGCCCCGATATATCGATGAAGCGGCCAAACAAACCTTCCTCATGTACGAGGAGTTTTTGGATGCCGACAACGGCTTGCTGCATCAGAGCAAGAACTGGGCGGGACCCGGCAAATACTCGGAGGATCATTGGAGCAGGGGAAACGGTTGGGGGTACCTGCCGCTAGCCGAGCTGGTGCAGCATCTTCCGACAAACTCGGCGCATCGGCCGACCGCGGAGAAATATTTCCGGCAATTGTCGGAAGCGCTTCTTCCCTATCAATCGAAACGCGGCTTCTGGAGACAAGAAATCCCCTTCGAGTATTCATACGAGGAAACGTCGGGGACCGGCTTGATCCTGTACGGCATTGGCATCGGCATGAGAACGGGTCTGCTTGACCGGGAAACGTACTCTCCCGCCTTTCAACGCGGAATTGAAGGCTTGAACCGGCTGAGCATCAACCCTGACTTCTCGACGGAGCGCAGCTGCCCGGGATGCTTGTGTCCCGGCGAAGGGGAGGAGAGGGGCACCATCAAGGCCTATGTAACGCTGATGCTGCCATACCGGGACGAGCATCATAGCTTTGGACCGCTCATGTTCTCGATGGTGGAGGCTTATCGGAACGGTATTTACGATTTGAATCGTGATTTCTGACTGTTCTCCACCTTTCGAAGTGGAGGGATGCTTGTGTTAATCCGCTTGAGTAGTATCGCAAAATCTGGAGGGATGGACGTGGAACCGTTCATAACGGCATCGAGTCGGGAAACGCTTCGGGACACGGAGCTAATCGTTCATGGAGGCACAGAGTCTGTTGCGAACGCAGCCGATGAGACCCATCCGGGCAGCTTTGAATTGAAGCATGACGGGGAGCTCTTCTTTACCGGTGCGGGGTGGCGTTTCGAGACGTCTTCGGGGGAAGAGATTCCGAGTAACCAAAGCGAGGCGACCAGCCTCAGCAGCGACGGCAAGCGCTTGCCCGCCGGTATAATCCGTATGTTCAGACAACCTGAGGAGAACGTTCATATCATTCGGGCGGCTATGGTTGGACTTTACGGCAAGCCTCTGTTGAAAGCCGAACGGACCTGGGTGATGGCCATGCCGCATACAATGTTTATCATGGACCGGGTTCTGGCAGATAGTCCGTTAAAGGTGCATAGCGACTTCGAATTGAACAACGGAGATCATCGGCTTACGACCAAAGTCGCAGCGGAGACCAAGCTTGTATTGCGAAGAAATGCCGCCGGCATGAAGTTTTTTCAGGTGTGCGCCCTTTCGGGCGGTACGGATAACGGCAGCAAGCTCAGCATTCAGATCGGGCCTCGGAATGATCTTGGCCATCCCTATCGGTCCTTTTCCGCCGAAGACCGTCCGCCGCTAGAAGTACCCGCTTCGCGCATCCGATACGCGAGCAGCCAATACCGGACCGATCATGTCATCGTATATGCGGCTTCGATGGACGGTACGGACGAAATCCGGGATTGGCATATCATCCCGATAACGGACCGGCATTTCCATGTGGAGCCGCCTGCCAAATCGGGCGGCTATTCACTGGAGCTCGCAGAGAGGGATGCAGTTATCTTCCGCAATCATAGTGAGGGCAGGGCTTACCTTGTTCATGAGGATGTGTGTTCTACCCTTTAAAGTAATGCGAAGGGGGGGAGCCGGTCAGCTTTTTAAACAGACGGCTGAAATAATAAATGTCTTGGAAGCCGACCGACAACGCCGCTTCCGTGACATTGCACTCCCCGCTAAGCAAGAGATCCTTGGCTTTATTGATACGAATATGATTCTGGTATTGCACAGCCGTCAAGCCGGTAATTTTTTTGAACAAAAGGCGAAAGTGGGAAGCGCTTAAGCCGGATAGCCGGGCCAATGCATCGATCGTAAAGTCCTCTTTGTAATCGGCTAGAATGAGGTTGGCCGTTTTTTCGATATCATAATAGTGCGCGGTCCCGTGAGCCGAGCGGTCCTGTTCCTTCATGATCAGGTACAGGATATCCATCATGATGCTTTTGCATTTAATCATGAATCCGCTTCGTTTGCCAGTCCATACGAGACTCAGCTCGGCGAACAACGAAGGCAGCCTGAATAGGTGAGGACTGCGGATGAGCAGGTCGAAACGATCAAACCGTTCCCGGGTCCGGTCGTTCAGAAATTGAATATCGAACGAAACGCTGTAAAAGGACCACGGATTTTCCGGATCCGAGGATGCGGAACGTACGAGTCCCTTGGGAAAGAATAGCAGGTCGCCGGTACGAACACGAATTTCGCGCTCCGAGAACGTGTAGACGGCTTCGCCTTTCGAGCAGTAGGCGATAATGTAATTGTGCTGGTTCACGATCCGTTCCACTTTCCACTGCGGGTCCGGTTTCCGTTCGGTCATGTGCTCAATGGATGCGATATGAAAATCATAATCGTCCTGGCTCTGAATCATGAACATCGGCATCGCTCCAACTCTGATTTTCATCATGCTTCTATTATCATTATGCAAGGAAACGGAGGTCTAACCTTCACCTAGGGCACCCATAAAACGCAGAACGGTCTTACCGCGAATTATAGCATGAATGGAGGGAGCTATAAATGAATCTTGACGAATTGAAAGCGGCGCGAAGCCGAAAAAAATTGAAACCGCTGCCGATTCCGGACAAGGAATTGTGCGACCGTTATATGGAAGTGTTTACAGCGGCTGTAAACGACGTTTTGAGGGAGAAGGGACTTCTTCATCAGACGCTGCCAAGCGGCATTGCCCCGCTGCAAGATGATATGAAGCTTTGTGGAATCGCTTTTACGGTCAAGGGATCCAAGAATTTGACCTTGGAAAGCGAGATGGAACAGCGGGCCAAAATGCTTGAAGCGATCGAAGAAGGTGCCGTCGTGATTTGGGACACAAGCGGCGATGACGAGTCAGCCCAATGGGGGGAAGTGATGACAATGGCTTCCCAGCGGCGGGGCTGCAGAGGGGCGGTCGTGGACGGAGGGGTACGGGATACGAACAAAGTTCTCGAACTTGGGTTTCCTGTATTTTGCAAATACCGGACATCGAACGGGATGCTGGGCCGGTTTCGAATGATCGATTGGCAAATACCCGTCATGATTGGCAACGTCTTCATTTATCCGGGGGACCTTATATTTGCCGATATCGATGGCGTTATTGTCGTTCCGCGCGAGATGGCGTATGATGTGCTGCTCAAAGCCGAATACATTAAAGAAAACGAGAAAGAGATCAAGCAGATGATTCTGGATGGCCTGACCCCGACGGAAGTGGTCCAAAAAGGCGGTTATTTCTAATCCCGCAAGGCGAAAGGAGTCGTTTCGAATGAAAGCGGCCGTATTGACCGAATGGGAAACAATAGAGATCCGGGATGTGCCGATCCCAGAGCTAGAAGAGAATGAATGCCTCATTAAAGTGAGCTATACCGGCATTTGCGGAACAGATTTGCATATTTATGGCGGTCACCACCCGACGGCAAAATCCCCGATCATTCTCGGCCATGAGTTTATCGGTACCGTCGAACGAATTCGCACCAACCGTTCCGTTGATCTGAAGCCGGGAGACCGCGTCGTCGCGGAGCCCTTGATCAGCTGCGATTCGTGCGAAGCTTGCCGGGAAGGAAACTGGCACGTGTGCCGGACGTTGAAGCTGCTGGGTATTCACGCTAATGGCGGTTTCGCTGAATATCTGAAAGCTTCGGTCGATAAAGTCATAAAAGTGGATGCCCGGTTGTCCGACCGGATTGCGGCTTTGACCGAACCGTTTGCGGTCGGTTTTCATGTTAATCAGAGAGCTGGCGTGAAGAACGGGGACCGGGTGCTGGTTATCGGCGGGGGTCCGATTGGGCATATCGTCGGATTAGTCGCTCGGGAGGGCGGGGCCTCACGGGTCGTCTTCTCGGAAATCAACCCGGTTCGGATCGATCAAGTCAAAGCATTCGGATTCGAGACCATCGATCCGACGAATGAAGATGCTGCCTCGCGGGTTCATGCATTCACGGACGGAGAAGGATTCGACGTCGTTATCGAAGTATCCGGTTCCCAGGCGGGGCTGCTCTTCTCCACGGAAGCCTGCAGAATCAGAGGGACCGTCGTTTTTGTCGGATTTCTGGGCAAAATCCCGCAGTTCAACGTGCTGCAGGCGATTTTTAAGGAGCTTACGATGGTCGGTAGCCGCGTGTACACCTTCGGGCATTTTCAGAAAACGGTAAAGCTTCTTGAAAAGATGACGCTGGAGAATAAATACGATTTGGAAAAACTAATCAGCGATATCCTCACGTTGGATCAATTAGAATCAGCGATTCAATCGATGCGGGAAGGAAATAACTTGGGGAAAATATTGATCGCATTATGAGCTTATGCCGCCGAAGCGGGCGTTACGCTTGCAAGGAGGCGGCGAAGCTTGAAGCGGAGCAGAAGGAGGCGCTTGAGATGAATGCAAGGCCATTACAGGATAAAGTGGTTGTCATTACGGGAGCTACCGGCGGAATCGGGCGGGCAATCGCCAAGGCGCTCGCGCCGGAAGGCGCGAAGCTCGTATTGGGCTCGCGAAGAGTATCCGTTCTGGAGGCGCTTGCTGAGGAATTGAAGAGGGAGGACGGCTGCGAAGCGGTTTATTCTGGATTGGACGTTACGGACGAAGAAGAGGTCCGCCACTTTTTTTTACAGGCCGCGCAGAACCTCGGAAGGCTGGATATACTGCTGAGTTTGGCCGGTCTCAGCATTCCTTCGGGCATTGCCGACATGACGATCGAACAGTACGAACAGTCCATCGATGTCAATTTGAAGGGCACATTTCTTTGCGCGAAACATTTCATGAGGCACGTGGATTCCGATCGCGGAGGATTCATCGTGAATACAGGCTCCATGGCGGCCAAAAGAGCAAATGGAAATGCGCCGTTATATTGCACGGCCAAAGCGGCTGTCAATATGTTCACGCAAGGGCTCGCGTTACAGGCGGTAGACAAAAACATCCGCGTCACGGTATTGAACCCGGGGGCAACGGATACGGAGTTTTGGGGTACACGTCCGGTTGCCAGAGATAAATTCATGCAGGCTTCCGATGTTGCCGGGGTGATATTATCCGTGCTTAAAATGCCGCCGCAAATCGTCGTGCATGAAATCAGCTTCGAATCGTTTGGCGTATAGCCGCTTAACGGCTCGAACCTGAGCTCGCGATATCTGCAAACGCCTTTTCCGGAATCGCGGAAAGGGCTTTTTTAACTATAAAGATGCGAAATGTATCGAATTGAATTATAATGGATACTAAACGTATCACTAATTACGGAATATCGGAGGATTATAACGAGGTGAATCAGGTTCACATGGTCAAGCCAAAACCGAAACGAGTACATAAAGGATATTGGTTTATTCTATTGTTTTTGGTATGGGGAGTGTTGATTTTTCTGTTATCCTCACAATCCTACGAGGAACAAAGCATCATTCCCTATCTGGAGCAACAATTAGATGTGAATTGGATCCGAAGCGTGCTTCCCGATGTCAAGTTTATCTATCTTCAGAATGTGTATTCCTCTCAGCATGATCCTTACCGGTTCATTGAATTTATATTTAGAAAAAGCGCTCATTTGTTCATGTATGCAAGCTTGGCGGTTATTGCCTTTGTGATGATCAATAAGTTTAGTAGGCGATTATGGGTAAGTTCTCTGCTGCCGATCGTAATAGCGGCGGCTGTTGCGATTGCGGATGAATGGAACCAGTCCCAAACTTCGCAGCGGACATCCTCGCTATATGACGTTTACATCGATATAACCGGAGCATGCTTAGGAGTCGTAGTTTGTTTAATGGTGGTCGCGATTCAATTCACTTGGAACCATTCAAGAAATTCATTATAAAGTTGTTGGAAAAAGATACAAAACGGATTTTATATGCTATAATTGCTACATATCGTAACTATTATAATGTTGGCTGGCTTAGGGGGGTTCACGTTGATTGATTCGAAAGGCAATAATCTCATATTCCTGCTCAGCACTCCTCGAAGCGGAAGTTCGCTGGCAACGGTTATGCTGCAAAATCATAGTAAAATATTCGCTACGCAGGAAATGTGGTTTCTGATGAGTTTATACGACTTACATCTGGCACCGCAAAGACCGTATGGCGGTAAAGAAATCGTTAAGCAATTTTTCAACGGTGTGTTACCGAATGATACATACAACCGTGCATGCAGGGCATTCGCTCTTCAGGCTTATAACGAACTTTTGCAGAGCAGTGCGGGGGCGGAGATGCTCATTGATAAGTCTCCACGCTATTATTATATCTTGGAATTTCTAGATGCGCTGTTCCCGCAGTCTAAGCGAATATGGTTAATTCGAAATCCGCTTGCCGTCATTGCTTCGTACAAGAAAGTGAATAAACATGTGGGAGATCGATTTCAATTAAAGGAAGATTTGTTGAATCCCAAGTTTAATATTAAGATGGCCGACATTACGATCGGACTGCTTCGTTATAGCAATTATTTTGCCAAGGAAAACCCTCATTCGCATCGATTGTATTATGAGAAGATGGTCATGAACCCTCAAGAAGAACTGCACAAGCTGTGTAACTTCTTAGGGATTACATATGAAGATGGACTTGAGAAGTACGGCGACTTCATGGATACCCCCAAGACTGATTTATATTTCAGCATGGGTGTCGGTGATCCCTTTGTGGGGCAGCACAAGGAACCGCATCTGGACTCTTTGAATATTTGGAGAGAGGTGCTCGACAAGCAAGAGGTCGAGATGTACTGCCGGGTACTGGGCTCCAAGCTGTTCCATGATCTGGGTTACAGCAAACAATTGGAAGAAGCGGAGCGCTGGACAGGAGTCCGATTTGATGCTAATCCTGACGAAGAGCTGCTTCAATTGCGAACCAGGCAATTAGCGGAGGCTTCTGGCTGCCAGTGGACCGAGAATTATCAATTGTCCACCGCTGGCGGCCTGACGGATGACAAGCTTGACCTGCCAGCAATATCGACAGATCATGAAGCTGTCCATCCACAGGTGCTGCAATTGCAAATTACGCTGCGGGCTCTGGAGAAGCGCCTGGAGAAGAGTCATAACGAGCAGAAGCAGCTGCGGTCTAAGCTGGATCATACGAAAAGGAAAATAGAACGTGTGAAATCGATTATTCCTTTCGGAAATCATCTCTCTCAATGGGCATCTGCATATTTGAATAAATAATGGATGGGGGCAACAACGATATATAGGGCATTCGGATTACATATTGCAAGTGATATCGCACTACCGGAATTAGTGCGGGCATCTGATGATCAAGGAAAGGCCGATATTGAAATTGTCGTCGAGGACCTATCCGCTGCTTTAGTGGATGCTGTCTACCATCAAACCTATTATGCCGTGAAGAATCAACGGATTTTCCTCGATATACCAGGAGTTGCGGTCTTTTCCATTGAGGAAGGGCGGCGAATTAGCGTCTCTCCAGCTGAAGATGCCGATACAGACAAGATAAGGCTGTATCTTCTTGGTACTTGCATGGGAGCGTTATTATTCCAGAGAAGAGTGCTGCCTCTTCATGGCAGTGCGGTTGTGATTGAGGGTCGGGCTTACGCGATTGTAGGGAATTCCGGAGCGGGAAAATCGACGTTCGCCGCTGCATTTGTGAGCAGAGGCTATACGCTGCTGAGCGACGATGTCATTCCTGTAGCCATTTCGCCTGAGGGTGCTCCTCTTATCGTTCCCTCTTATCCTCAGCAGAAGCTGTGGCAGGAAAGCTTAGAGCATCTTGGTATGGAGCTGGATCGATATCATCCTCTCTATGAAGAGGTCAATAAATTTGCTATTCCTGTTGCAGACTCCTATTGTTCGGACTCCATTCCACTTGGCGGTGTGTTCGAACTGGTTACGGCCGACATGGCAGGAGCAGAGGCAGAGGTGCAAATCGAACCTATCCATGGGTTGGAGCGATTTCCGCTGCTAAGATATCATACGTATCGAAATCTGCTTATTCCTCTTATGAATCTGGAGCAATGGCATTTCACTTCGTCTGCCGCCGTTGCACGCCAGGTTGAGATTAACCGGATTGTAAGACCAAGGGCAGGATTTACTGCACGTGATATTGTGAATCGAATGTTGGATATGGTATCACAGCCCGTACTCTCTAAGGAAAGGAATTAGAACCTTGCGAACGAGAATAAGGATATTCCTTGCCATGAAACCGCATATGAAGAAGTTGGTGCTGGAGGCTTTCATCTACTTAGCTTGGGCGAGAGTATTGAAAGCCTTACCCTTCTCAAGGGTAGCGCCGTCATTAGGGATCAAGATGGAGGAAAGCTCCTATAATCGTGATCGTATCAATCAGACCGTCTTACTTGAAATCTCTCGAGCCATTCACATGGCAAGCCGTCGCACCTGGTGGGAAAGCAAGTGCCTTGTGACGGCGATTGCCGCTATGAAGATGCTAGAGAGACGCGGGATCGATTCTACCCTGTATATGGGCGTGACTAGAGATGCTTCGGGCAAAATGATCGCGCATGCCTGGCTAAGAAGCGCCCATATCTATCTTACCGGCGCCGATGAGAAAAATATGTTTACGGTAGTCGCTACATTCGGCAAGATCATTCCTTCCAAAGGGGTTCAAGGGAGCACAAGCCATGGATAACGAGTTCAATCAAGTAATGAGCACGTTTCCAATGCTATTGATTCGGCTGATGGGGATTGATAAGGAAGTTCAAGCAAGGACGTAAATACACATTACAAAGGGTATCTATTTTCCATTATGTCTAATCATCAAAGGTGGAGGTATTTTACCGGCCGGCTATATCCAAGCTCGCTGGATGCTGCGTTATTGCCATTGCCAAAATCACTATATTTTTTGTATTTTCCACTACGGCCTTTCCTTTGGTTCTGGCGGCGTATGAAGCATCAGGTAAATTCGTAGGGGGAGAACAATAATGACGCAAATTATCTTCTACTTAAAGAAGCTTCACACCTTTGCAGGTGCAAAGCTCTATATAACTCTAGCGGGCATGATTGCCATCAGCTTTCTAGAGGGAATCGGAATTTACTTATTAATTCCGATGCTGAGCCTCATCGGCGTGTTCCAAGTTAGCGATGCAGCAATCCCCTACATATCCGGTCTTATAAGCAAGCTTAACCAAATCCCAGACCAGTATAATGTGCCGATTGTGCTTGCTGGTTATATCTTCCTTATCGTAGGGCAAGCATTTCTGCAGCGCAATCAAGCCATTATGAACATCAAGATGCAGCAGGGCTTCATCCGATATTTGAGGCTCGATACGTATCAGGCCTTATTGCAGGCTAATTGGCAGTTCTATCTGACCAAGAGAAAGTCCGACTTTAATCATATTCTTACGTCCGAACTGGCGCGCGTCAGTCAAGGTACGCATCTGTTCTTGCGTTTAGCGACATCGCTTGTATTTACCATCGTTCAGCTCAGCTTTGCTTTCTGGATCTCCGCTAAGCTGACTCTGCTTGTCATTATAAGCGGCGCATTGCTCGCGATATTCTCGCGCAGATTCATTAAGAATGCGAAGACATTGGGGGATCGTACAACAGATCTTTCTCAAAAATACTTTGCAGGGATTACCGAGCAATTTAGCGGTATCAAGGATATTAAGAGCAATCGGTTGGAGCAGTCTCATATGTCCTGGTTCCGTTCGTTATGCTCACGTATGGAATTGAATATCATCCAATTGACCAAACTCCAGTCAACGACTCAGTTTTTTTACAGTACGACTGCGGCTGTTCTGATCGTATTATTCGTTTTCTTATCGTTGAATGTATTTGTTGTACGGCCGGAGCAGTTGATGCTCATCATTATCATCTTTGCGCGGTTATGGCCCAGATTCACAGGGATACAGAACAGCTTGGAGCAAATCACGACAACAATTCCCGCTTTTAACAGTTTATTGACCATGCAGAGGGAATGTGAAGAAGCAAGGGAGCAGGAGCTTCCTGCAGATGGCAGTAAAGAAGCGGCGATTCGTGTTGTTGAAGGAATTGAATGCCGTAATGTGCATTTCCGTTACAGCTCCGATCAGTCTGCTTATGCGCTTCAAGGCATTGATCTTCGCATACCGGCTAACGGGATGACGGCGATCGTTGGCAAATCCGGTGCCGGCAAGAGCACCTTGATTGATATGCTGATGGGACTGATCCTGCCCGAGCAAGGGGAAGTCCTTATCGATGGCAGACCGCTGACGAGAGAAAAGATACTAGCCTTAAGACATTCGATCAGTTATGTTTCGCAGGATCCGTTTCTATTCAACACTAGCATTAGGGAAAACATGATGATGGTGGAACCCCATGCTAGCGAGGAGCAGCTCTGGGAGGCATTGGAGCAATCGGCCTCTGCTGAGTTTGTGCGCACCCTTCCACAAGGGCTAGACACGATAATCGGGGATCGGGGAATTCGGCTCTCCGGCGGTGAACGGCAGCGGATCGTATTGGCAAGGGCGATTTTGCGCAAGCCGTCGATTCTCGTATTAGATGAAGCGACCAGCGCATTGGATACGGAGAATGAAGCGAAGATACAGAGAACGCTGGAGCGATTGAAGGGGAGTATGACGGTCATAGTCATCGCCCACCGTCTATCAACGATTCGCAATGCCGATCAAGTCATTGTCATGGAGCGAGGGGAAATTATTCAAAGCGGGGGCTATCAGCAGTTATTGAAAGAAACGCGGGGAACGTTCAACAAGTTGTTGGCTTATCAGGCTGGTGCGAACGGATAGGCTAATAGAAGTAATAGTATATACTTCAAAAAAATTTCGGATTAATGATACAAATAGTATCATTAATGTTATAATTATTACTAACTGTATCTGAACAATAACATTAAGATGCTTAATCTAGTTATTTCCGTGTGGCCTAATAGGAGGAAGACATGAGCGCGATAACCGGCATCATTCATTTTGACCAAGCGCCCATATCAGTTGAGCTTCGGGACCAAGTCATGCAAGCCCTGCAAAAGTATCCGGCCGATGATATCCAAACGTGGAACAGCGGATCTGTATTCTTGGGCTGTCATGCCCAGTGGATCACGCCTGAATCGGTGAATGAGCAGCTGCCCTATTATAATTATGATCTCAAGCTGGCTATTACGGCAGATGCGATTATCGATAATCGAAACGAGCTATTCGATCGGCTTCAGGTGGCGTACTCCGAGAGAAAGCTTATGTCCGATAGCGAGCTTATTCTGCTGGCGTATCAGAAGTGGGGAGAAGCCTCCCCTCAATACTTAATCGGTGATTACACCTTTGTCATCTGGGATGAGAATAGGCGCCTATTATTCGGAGCGCGGGATTTATATGGGAACCGGACGCTTTATTATCACTATAATCGGCGGCAGTTTGCTTTCTGTACGGCGATCGATCCTCTGTTTCATATACATGATGTCAAGAGAGAGATCAACGAGCTGTGGCTGGCGGAATTCCTGACCATACCGGTTATGGTAGAATCCGCCAATACGAACTCCACCGTCTATAAACATATCAAGCAGATTCCTCCTGCGCACAGCTTTACGATCAAAGACGGACACTTCTCACTTATTCAATATGGTTCCTTGGCACCTAGAGCGCAGCTGAAATTGAAATCTCGTTCGGAATATGAGGAGGCCTTCCGGGATGTTGTGCAGCAAGCCGTGGATTCGAGGCTCCGAACACATAAGCAAGTGGGGGCGACGCTAAGCGGAGGGCTCGATTCAGGGACAATCGCGAGCTTCGCAGCAAGCCGGCTCAGGGAAGAAGGCAAACCATTACATACCTACAGCTATGTGCCCGTTCATGATTTCGAGGACTGGACGGCAAGAGGACGCGTTGCAGATGAGACGCCCTACATCCAGGATACCATCCAATATGCTGGTAACATCAAGGGGAATCTGTTGGATTTCCCTGGAACGAGCCCGTTATCCGAAGTCGATGATTGGCTGGAGCTGCTGGAAATGCCCTATAAGTATTTTGAGAATACGTTCTGGATCAGAGGGATTTTTGATGTGGCCAAACAGCAGGACGTGAAGATCCTGTTAACCGGTGCAAGGGGCAATCAAACGATATCATGGGGGCCGGCCTCTCACTATTACGGATCGCTCATGAAAAAAATGAAATGGTTTCGGTTGTATCGTGAGCTCATGCTCTTCAGCAAACAACGGGGAGTAAGCCCATCCTTTCTGCTGAAGGTGATTGGGAGACAAGCATTCTCGTCCGCTCCGGAGAAGTCGTTGATTAACGATGAGGCGGACATACCGCGCATGATTCATCCGGATTTTGCTAAGAAAACGGATGTATTCAACAAGCTGCAGGAGCAGGACAGCCGAATTAGCGGTTTTTTGAGAAAAGACTTCCTGGAGGCCAGAAGCAATCACCTGCAGAGCCTGATCATTGCCAATATGAGAGGAACCAAGAGTACGAAGCTGTCCTTGAAATATTCCATATGGGAACGGGATCCGACCTGCGATCCGAGGGTCGTCGGGTTCTGCTTGTCCGTGCCGGTTGAGCAGTATGTCGGGCAGGGGATGGATCGAGCGCTTATTAGACAATCGACGAAAGGCTACCTGCCGGATAACGTTAGGCTGAACCAGCGTGTGCGCGGCATTCAGGGAGCGGATTGGATTCATCGGCTTCTGCCCATGTGGCCTGCATTTCATCAAGAGCTTGAGCAGCTTTGTCAGGATCCCATCATGAATGAAATATTGAATATCGATCAAATCCGGACGACCATGACTCAGCTTGGGGGGATGCCCCGTCCCGAGAATGCGTTTGATCCGGAAACGAGATTTCTGATGCGATGTGTCATCGTCTATCGGTTTATGAGAACGATCCAGCCTGCATGATTCTAGTGGAATTGCATTGAAAGGAGGTGATAGTATGTCTAAACAAGAGTGGAAACAACCGGAGCTGCAAATCCTTGAAGTCAGCAAGACGATGGAAGGTAAAGGGACGAAGTACGTTGATTCGGTAACTGTGAGTGATCTGGACGTTACAGACACGCCTCCTATTTCCTAATCATCCATACGTCATGCGTGTATCACAAGATCGAGACCCCTATACAAGGATTACCTGTATAGGGGTCTCGATCTATTTCCATACCCGGCAATCAAGGAATTCATGCTCCAACTCCAAACCCTACCTCCGATTATCCCCAGTCCTCCCCCGCCATTTTTACCGAATATTTTTGGATTGCCCTCTTCCGTAATCCCAATTACGATTCAAGCTGTACCGGATATTATATGGCTGCTCTTCAACAATCAGGAACAGGACGCATATACATAACAAGATCCGAAACTGACTGATTGCAAGGGGGTCCCTTCTATGAAAATCATAAAAACCGAGTTGGAAGGCGTCATCATGTTGGAGACAGATGTCTTCGGTGACAATCGGGGTTACTTTACGGAAAGTTATAATCAAGCACGGTTCGAGGAAGCGGGAATCAACAACAGCTTCATTCAGGAGAATCATTCCTTCTCGTCCGTGGCGGGCACGCTTCGCGGCCTCCATTATCAGCTTGAACCCATGGCCCAGACGAAGCTCGTACAGGCCATTACAGGCGCTATATACGACGTCGTCGTCGATATTCGACAAGGCTCGGCTACTTATGGCCGGTGGACCGGAGTTATCCTAAGCGAGTCCAATAATCGCAAACTGCTCGTGCCCAAAGGATTCGCACACGGCTTTTGCACATTAACGGCGAATACGCACGTATTCTATAAAGTGGATCAGTATTATTCCAAGGCACATGACCGCGGCATACTTTGGTCGGACCCCGAGCTTGGAATCGTATGGCCGGCTTCCGATCTTGTTTTGTCGGAGAAAGATAAGCTTCACCCATCTCTTCAGGATGCCGAAAATAACTTCTAGCAGCAGGGAGGGATCATGATGAAGGTCGCCGTTACGGGGGCAGGCGGGCAATTGGGTACGGATATGGTCGATTGCCTCCGGGATAGAGGCTGCGAAGTGACGGCCTTCGGACGCGAGCAGCTGGATGTCTCGAACAGCGATCGAGTCCATCAACAGCTGGGTTCATCGCAGTTTGATGCTATCATCCATACGGCTGCCTATACAAAGGTGGATTTAGCTGAATCCGAGGTGGACGAAGCCTATCGAATCAATGCTTATGGTGCGAGAAATATAGCCGTTATCGCCGAGAGGATCGGCGCTAAGCTGGTTTATGTCAGCACAGACTATGTCTTTGACGGAGCCGGCTCTGAGCCATATGATGAGTTTATGACGACCTCCCCGGTGAATGTCTACGGAAAGTCGAAGCTTGCGGGCGAACAGCTTGTGCAGCAGCTTCATTCGCGATTTTTTAACGTTCGAACGTCGTGGCTTTACGGCAAGCATGGCCATAATTTCGTGAGAACGATGCTGAAGCTGGCTCAGGAATGTGATGCTATCTCCGTTGTGAACGACCAAGTGGGGTGTCCAACCTATACGGTTGATTTGGCGGAATGTATCGTGGCGCTGATTCGGACGGACAGCTACGGAACCTATCATATATCCAATTCCGGAAGCTGCTCCTGGTATGAATTCGCCCAATCGATCTTTGAGCTTGGAGAGCTGACAATAGATGTTCAGCCGGTGCCGACAGATCAATTTCCGCGTCCTGCCAAGCGTCCGTCATACTCCGTGTTGGCGCACAAAGCGCTGGAACGTAACGGATTTCCACCCATGCGGAATTGGAAAGCGGCATTGGCCGATTTTATGAAGGAATATAAGGATAGATGAGTAGTGAAGGCGCGTAAATGGAAAGAAGCGTGAGAGCCCATGAAGCGCTTTTTTTTCACCATAATGATACAAAATGTATCTATAATAAAGTATAATAGACACAAAATGTATCATTTTATCATGCAGAGAGATTCCACAAAGAAAAGAGGCCGTGAACAATGAAGCGTCCTGTAAAGAAAGTTCTCATCTGGTCCAGCGCCGTAATTGCAGCGATTCTTGTATTATCGGGCGGCTATGTCTGGTATATGTACCACTCTGTGGAGAAGACGGCAGCGCAGATGTACGAACCGCCTGTTAAACCGGTTTATATTAGCCGCGACCCTCAAGTGAAGTCGAAGAAAAAGACAAACCCGGAGCAGGCCGTCGTGCTTGATAACCGTGAACCCTTCAATGTCCTCGTATTGGGTGTCGACCAGCGTCCGAATGACCGTGGGCGTTCCGATACAATGATTGTGCTTACCGTCAATCCGGCTAAGAAATCGATCCTGATGTTTAACATTCCCCGCGATTCGAGAACGGAAATCATTGGGCATGGCACGGTGGACAAAATCAACCACGCGTATGCTTTCGGCGGCGTGGAAATGTCCCTTCAGACGGTGGAAAACTTCTTAGATTATCCGATCGATTATTACATCAAGGTGAATATGGAAGGCTTCGCCCGTCTGATCGATTTGATCGGAGGGGTCAAGGTTGACAACCCCTTTGCTTTCTATTATTCAGGACATGAATTCAAGCAAGGCAAGCTGAGCTTGAGCGGCTCCGAAGCGCTTCTATACTCCCGTATGCGCTACGAGGATCCGAAGGGCGATCATGGCCGCAATGCCAGACAGCGCGCTATCCTGCAAGAAGTAATGAAGAGTGCGATGAATATCTCGAATGTGACCCGTATCCACGATTTGCTGGGTGAGGTAGGAGACAGCGTAAAAACCGACATTACATTCGAGGAAATGAAGACGTTCGTAATGGACTATCGCCCGGCCATTGGCAGGATCGATACCGTGGAGATTGAAGGAAGCGGAAAGATGATCAACGGAATCTGGTATTACATTGTCAGTGATGCCGAGCGTACCCGCATTCACAATATGATTAAAGATCATTTGACGACGGCCAACCGTACATAAAACAAGCCCCCGGCTCATAAAGTGAAGTAGCTTTATGGACAGGGGGCTTTCGCGTGATAAGAAGAAGACGCATCAGACGTTTACCAACCGGCTGGATAATCATTGGAGCTTTAATTATCGCTGCGCTCTGGTTAACATGGCATAACGGCGCACGCCTGTTCAGCCCGGCAGCCGGCAGTGAAGCGGCAGAGGTAGTGGAACAGTTCTATAAGGCGGAACAGTCCGGTGATTTCGGCAGTGCGTGGGAGCTGTTCCACCCGCTAATGCAGAAGCGTTTTGACAAGGCCGGGTACATTCAGAAGCGGGCTCATATTGTGCTGCAGGACTTTGAGGTTAAGACGTTCGATTATGAGGTCGGGGAGCCGGAGCTTATTGCGGGCTGGAGAATGGATAAGGAATCGGCTGAATTCACGGAGGCCTATCGTGTCGTCGTCAAGCAGCTCTTTCGGAGCCCATATGGCAATTTCGAAATTGTCCAGCCGTGTTATACCGTGGAGGAGTCAGGGAAATGGAGTATGCTGTGGTCATATGAAGAAGATGCAGCCATGGAAGAAGCAACCCATTAAGCATTGACATGTTACGAAATGTATCATAAATTAAAGTTATGCGAATCATTTTCGTTGGTAAACCGATGTTACTAGGATTCGTTTATTATTTTGTGGCTATATAGATACGAATTGTATCCGAGATGATTGCTGGTTGCCTATATTAATTAAGGAGTGGACTAGCCTTGAACGATAAGCAGAAGCAGATCTCTCGCAAGCATGTACGGATACGTTTGCGAGACGGGGTTCAAGCGAAGGTTTCTATATTTCGTGTATTCGATCGTAATGTGGACTCCAAGGATACTCCCATCCTATTGAACAATATGAGCCCGTCTGGCTTGCAGTTTGCTGCGAATCTGCGGTTTCCCGTCAGCAGGGATTATTCGATTCGAGTGCTCATTGCGTTTGGCGAGTGGGAGTTCAGCATTATCGGTCATGTCGTATGGAGGCGGCAGGAAGAGAACTTATATGTATACGGCTGTTCATTTCTTCCGGATCACCGACTTCAGGCAGCCATCGTTCAAGCACTTAACGAGAAGCTGAAGAAGATGAGTCCTAATTATGACAGGATTCATGCGATGTACCGTGAACTATCGGATACGCATACACAAGTCGGTTTGAAGCTGGATGCCATGAGCTGAGCAAGATACACGATCAGAGGACAAGTCCGGAGACTGCCGAACTTAATTAGCAAATGATGGTTGTTCATATATATATAAGCTTGCCTCCGCGGGCGTAGAATAGGGAACATCTTGCCGCCCGGGGAGGAGTTTCGCATGTCTAACGAGATGGATATGACCGTGACCGGTACAGGTGTTTCGACTAAAGTCCTGATAATTTCGTCTTATAATTAGCGTGTACACGACAAAATTAGCTGTATTTTGCTTGAATCTATTGACAATACTCGATATTTGTCATAATCTTAAATTAATTAGATACGTAATGTAACATAATTAATGATTTTGATACATATAGTAGAAAAAAAGGATCTAAAGGAGAGGTCGATCATGCAGAAGGAACAATTTTGTTGTGTAGGCTGTGGGAAATTAATGGATCACGAGCATGCGCATGTTGTGTTTCGAACCGGTTTTTATCGGATGGTTCATCCGCTCGGCTGCTGCCTGACTTGCAACGAAACTGTTTCGGCTGAATCTGCACTCCATCCATCGGATGAGGCGGGTGGACTGGAACAGAGTGCTGTCGTCCATCTGTCGAGATTGAAGCAGTCCGGTAACTGCTGCAATGAACCCGCTTCCTCTCCAGCTGCTTCGTTCGGGACGGCCGCGCTTATGGCTGCATCCTTATAAAATGGTTGCAATCCAAGAAAAATACCTGACTCTAACGGCATACATGCCGATTAGGGCCAGGTATTAATTTTTCATAAAGGAACTATCAATCGCAAACTAGGTTCAGTATAATGGATAAGTCGATATGCTCCATGGAAAAAAAGGGGCACTTACCGAGGCGAACAGGAGGTTTACGATGGAGCTTCAAACCTATAGCGGTCCAATCGTTCAGTTGAAGAACGTCACGAAAGTGATCGGGAAGCGGACGATTATTGACCAGCTGACACTTGATCTTCCAGAAGCGGAAGTATTCGGCTTCCTTGGGCCGAATGGTTCAGGCAAGACGACGACGATACGCATGATGGTCGGACTGATGGCCTTAACGAACGGGGACGTCATCATCCGGGGCCATAGCATTCGAACAGAATTCGAGAAGGCGATCCGGCATGTCGGGGCCATTGTCGAGAATCCAGAGATGTACAAATATTTGACCGGTTATCAGAACCTGCTTCATTACTCCCGCATGGTGCCGGGGATAACATCGCAGCGGATCGATGAGGTCGTAGAGCTCGTAGGGCTTACAAGCCGCATTAACGATAAGGTGAAGACTTATTCACTCGGGATGCGTCAGAGACTTGGCGTTGCTCAGGCGATTATGCATAAGCCGTCCCTGCTTATCTTGGACGAGCCAACGAACGGCCTTGATCCGGCGGGCATACGCGAGCTCCGGGACTATTTACGCAAGCTGGCCAAGGAAGATGGCATCACCGTCTTCGTATCAAGCCATCTCTTGTCTGAGATGGAGCTCATGTGCGACCGCGTTGCAATCATTCAAAGCGGCAAGCTGATTGACGTACGGAGCATTCGGCATGAGGGCGAGGCGGCAGCGGCGGTCTCGAACGTGCTGTTTGAAGTAGACAAGCCTGACGAGGCGCTTCGGCTTATGGCTAGCAGCTATCCTGGGGTTCCGGCCCAGAACGGCGTTACCTTCATGGTCGACCGCGACACGATTGCGGCCATTAATACAGAGCTTGTGAATGCAGGACTGAAAGTATACGGTATTCGCATTCTGAACAAATCGCTGGAAGATCAATTCCTCGAAATGACGGGAGGCGAGAATATTGTTTGATTTCTTACTGCTCGTCCGCAATGAAAACATGAAGCTGTACCGCCGTGTGCGGACATGGATCATGCTCGGTATGATAACCCTGCTCGTCCTGGCGATTTCCATCATTGCCAAGATTGTCTCCGACGGAGATGTGGATAACTGGTCGATGATGAGCATCGAAACCATGGTGCTGTTTCAATTGGTTACGATCTTTACGGTTGTCGTCTCGGCTGACAGCGTAGCTGGCGAATTCTCGACCGGAACGATCAAGCTGCTCTTGATCCGGCCGTGGAGCCGCTCCAAGATTCTGCTCTCCAAGTACATCTCGCTGCTGATGTTTGCGCTTGTCCAGGCAGCGCTTCTTTACGTGCTGACATTCGTTGTCAATATGCTGCTCTTCGGCTATGGCGGCAGCATCGTAGCTCAGGAAACATTCAATTCCAATATGAATCCGCTTGGTTACATGCTGGTATATTACTTCTATCAGTTCCTGGGTCTGATCATCATCGTGACGATGGCATTCATGCTGTCAACGGTCTTCCGCAGCAGCGGCTTGGCAATCGGCCTCTCCATCTTCCTGCTGCTCGGCGGCAGCACGATTGCCGGAATGCTCTCAATGCTTGATTACGCTTGGGTGGATTATATCCTGTTCCTTCACTTGAATTTAACGCAATATATGGGGGGCAGTGAATCGAGCGGCATGACGGGAGAGGGAATGACACTTGGATTCTCGCTCAGCGTCCTTGCGGTATATTACGTCGTGTTTATTGCGTTAACGTGGCTTATCTTTAACAAGCGCGATGTAGCCGCTTAGCTTTCTAAGAAGAAGGTTCTTACCCTGCAGAGGGCAAGAACCTTTTTGCTGTACGTACAGCATGGGTATGATCTTGCAGGAGGGACAGGAGTGTGTGCGATGAGACGAAACTTACTTGGAATAGGCTGGGGCATTATTCTGTTTATATGTACATGTACCGTGGATTTCCAGGAGCTCATCGACCATCTTTCGATCCGTTTCGTATTGGACCGCAATCCAGACTGGAACGGTTTGTTTATGATAAACGATATGGATCTTCAAGACCCGACATACGTCATTCAGAAAATAGGGCACTTCTTCGGTTTCTTCGTGCTGTCGCTTATTGTGACGAATAGGGGGCAGTGGAAGAATGGGATCTACGTATCGATGGGCTATGCAGCCTTAACGGAGCTATTGCAGCTGTTCTTTCACCGGGATGGACGGATCGTTGATATATTTATCGATTCTGCTGGGATCCTATTAGCTGTTGCCATTTGCTATTATGCGAATAGTTGGCGGGAAGCGTCTTGAATCCTGCTAGTTTACCCGGCTTGCCGCGCTTTTTCTTTTTCCTTATCCTTATCTTTATCCTTCTCCTTGTGGTTAGCCCCTCGACTGGTTGCCTCCTTGGCCTGTGAGTGCGGTTCAGCTTCGGCTGCTTGCCGTGACCGGGATTCCGCAGTCCGCTCCATCTGGCAGATGCCATTTAACAGGCCGCCATCCTGAATAAGCAGACTATTTGCGGTAACATTGCCGTGGATCTGTCCGGATGCGGTTATGGTGAGCCGGCCTTGAGTGACGATATCGCCGAACACTTTACCCGCCACAATAACATCCTTGCTTGTAATGTTGGCCCGGGCAACACCGCATTCGCCGACGATGACATCTCCTTGGCATGTGATATCTCCGCGGTATTCGCCCTCGATACGGATGCTTGATTCGCATAACAGATGTCCTTCCACCTGCGTTCCCGGCCCGATTAATGTATCGGTCGCCGCTTGCCGTCTGGTTTCTTTAAACATCGCTTCTCATCCTCCTTAACGAGTCGTAAAATGGCCCATCTTTCATTGCTTATGAGCGTTTGGTTTAGCGAAGCTGTCTTTAGCTTTAAAGGAGAGTAGATCCTTCGTCGCCGGATTCTGCAAATGGAATCGATTTGCAGATATCGGTTGCGGTGATGCTTATTCAAGCGGTACTATAGCTATTTATTCTACAAAGCTTTAAAACATGCCATTAAAAGGCGTATAGGGTCGAGGGCTGGAGTCAAAGCTAGTAACAAATTGATGGGGGGGCGCGTATGATTTGGGTGGTACTGGCGCTCATTATCTTTATTTTTCAAATCGCTACTATTCTCATTCTCGAATTCCGCCAGCCTTCCAAAACAGTGGCATGGTTGCTCATTCTCTTTATTCTCCCGATCATTGGCTTCGTGATGTATTATTTTCTGGCCAAAGAATATCAGCACCGGAGAATCGTCCGCAAACGCAACGTCGTTGCCAAAGAGATGCGTCTGCAGGCACTGCTGCGCTGCAGGATGGTCCACCGTCCCACGGACATCAAGGGCGGGGAGTTCAGCCATCAGGAGCGGCTGTTCCGGCTGTTGACAGGCATGTCGACCTCGCCAATAACGAGCTGCAACGAAACCCGGGTGCTGAGCAACGGCCGTGAAACCTTTGAAGCCATTCTTGACGCGATTGAAGAAGCGAAGCATCATATTCACCTTGAATATTATACGATTCGGGATGATGTGATTGGCAGAAGGTTTAAGGATGCGCTCGTTCGTAAAGCGAAGGAAGGGATCGAGATTCGCGTCATATACGATGGCGTCGGCAGTATGGAGCTCAGCAGTGGTTACCTGCAGGAGCTGCATGAGGCAGGCATTGAGACGCAATGCTTCTTGACCCCGCGCCTCGCGTTCTTCGAGAAACGGATGAATTATCGGGACCATCGTAAAATCGTGGTGGTGGACGGGCTGATCGGCTTTGTGGGAGGCATAAACATCGGAGATGAGTATTTGGGGGGAAATCCAAAGCTGGGCTACTGGCGGGATACCCATCTCCAAATTGTCGGGGATGCCGTGTACTTCCTGCAGGACGTCTTCTTGAGAAACTGGTGGTTTACCGCCAAAGAGCGGCTATCGGATCCGGCTTATTTGCCCGAACATGGCTGCCAGGGGACCGAACAGGTACAGATCGTAGCCAGCGGTCCCGACAGTGTAGCCGATGCGATCCTGGAATGTGTATTTGCTGCCGTTTCGGTAGCCAAGAACCGGATCTACATTACAACGCCGTATTTCATACCGGATCCGAGCGTACATATGGGACTGCGGACCGCAGCTTTAAGCGGCGTGGATGTGCGGATTATTATCCCGTATGTGGCGGATTCGAAGCTGGTGCTGTATGCATCGTTGTCGTACGTGGAGGATTTGCTTGGTGTAGGCGTGCGTATCTATCGATACCGCAAAGGCTTCATTCATTCGAAGGTGCTGATCATTGATAAATTGATTGCCTCCGTCGGAACGGCCAACATGGATATGCGAAGCTTCTTTAGCAACTTCGAGCTGAATGCGCTGTTGTTCGACAAGTCTGCCATCAGGCGGCTGGAGCAAGATTTCATGAACGATCTGGAAGCATGCGAGGAATTGAACCTTTCCACCTTCAGACAGCGGCCGCGCTGGCAGAAGGCGAGCGAGGTCGTAGCCCGGATGCTGTCTCCGCTGCTGTAAAAAGTAAGAGCGCTGCCTCGATGATGGCGGCGCTCTTTTCTTGCTTCTTGTTTACGATGCTCCCAGCAGAGGACCCATTAATTAACAAATCAAATACCTTTGTAGTAAGATAAATGCACGCTGACCTATATCCTGCGTGATACTAGGACAGGGCTCTATCTGGTTGGCGGAGGAGCGACTATCGTAATCTTGCTTGCCCAGAAGCTTCTGTACAGCCCCTTCAAGAGAAGAAAAAATTCCATTCTCAGCTTTCATGCCGAAAATAATCATAGGGATTCGGAAATCAATCTGGAAATTATCGTAAGGCTACCTGAATCCTATTAATCTGAACCATTATTATCCTTGATCCAAGAGGATGCATCTGTAAAGACGGTTGAATTTCAATAGTTTAACTCGCCTTATGTAATCTTGAGCAACCGGATCCAGCCGGTCCGCGCTTGACCGCTTACGCTTCCTGAAGCGTAGGACGGTCGAGTCTTACAATATCAGCGAGAGGATGATCGATGCCGCGAATTTGATCCGTTACCAGCTGTGACGCGATCATGCTGTAGACCGTTCCGTTGCCACCGTATCCAAGGCAGTAATAAACGCCGGGCCAAGCAGGGTCCTTGCCGATGAAGGGAAGGTTATCGCGGGATTCGCCGAAGGTAGCGTTCCACTCGTAAGCAAGCGGTGCTTGACATGAAGGGAACAGCTGCTTAATCTGCTCATGCAGCCGGCTCGTTCGTTCATGCTGCAGTCTGTCCGATTCTAGGGGGATTGGCGTATCCTCATCGAGTCCGCCTGCAAGAATTCGTCCATCCGTCGTTGTTCGCATATAGCTGTATGGCCGGGCTGTTTCCCATATCAAATATCGGCCGTACCAGGAATCCAGATGGGGCTGCTTCTCCGTTGCTATAGCGAAGGAACGGTTCAGATCGGCCTTGATGAGCTTGCCCCTCAACTTCTCAGGCTCGTAGCCGACCGCGTAGATGACGTGCTCTGCATCAACGCTTGCACCGTGGCTTGTCCGCAGCCGGTGCCGGCCATCCGCAAGTGTTTCGTGAGCGATGATATCGGTCCCCTCGTGAATGGCCGCCCCTTTGCGGGCTGCAGCTTCGGCTGCGGCATGCACGAACCGGAACGGATTCACCTCGGCGTCGCCATGTGTGACGATTGCGCCGGGCTTACGGAAGGGGAAGCGGGCGCTAATATCGCTTGGTTCCCAATATTCCACCTGAAAGCCATGCGAATGAAGCGTTTCATATTCACGTTTGAGCTTCGGTACATCCTGCATATGGCTTGCGAAATACAGGCTGCTCCGGGCGGCAAATTCAACATCCTTCCCAAGTTCAGCGGACATATCCCGCAGTTGGCGAATAGCCAGCTCACAGGCTCGGTAGAAAAGTACGGCTGCCGATTCACCAATTTGATCGATAAGCTCGCTGAGCATGATGTCATTGGAAAATTGCAGCAAACCGGTATTGGCAGCGGTGCTGCCCCCTGCAATCTCGCCGCGCTCCAGGATAATGGAGGGAATGCCTTGTTTTGCAAGCTCATAGCCGCATAGAGCACCGGATAAGCCCCCGCCAATAATAGCGACTTGAATCGTTAAGTCAGATTCGAGGGGCAGGTAAGTCTGGTACTGCGATAGTGTTTCCGGCCAATACAGTCGACCGCTATATAAATTCTTCATCGTATCCCTCCATGGATGAATAGCTCCCCATACTTTACCCATTATTTCAACAATTTGTTCAGGTGAATCACGAAAAAAGAGGGGTTTCCCCCTCTTCCTCGATTTATTCTTGGATCGGATCCGGCACCCAGCCATCTTCTTGAAGCTGGCTGTTCGTCTTCATCCCTTTCATGTCGTTGCCCAGCCGCTTCGCATCTTGTTCATCCTGAACCATTGAGCCGTTCCGGGCTTTCTCGATCGGCTCGGATTTCCGCCCTGCTTGGCCCGAGGATGGCTGCTGGTCAGGGGCGTTCGCCCGCCGCCGCTCTGTTTGCAGAACCATTGGTTGCTCCATTCGGATTCGCTCCTTCTTCGCGCTTCATCGTTTGGAAGACATTCGCCGTCGTTTCTGCTGCAGTAGCCACTTTACTGGCCGCCGCACGTCCGAGCTCATTAACACGATCGCTAACGTCACTCGCTGTTTCCTTCGCATGTCCGGCCAAGGAGCTGGCCGTATCCTTTGCTTGGGCTGCCAATGTGGTTGCTTTCTCACGAGCCGTCGTTGACAGCTCCGAAGACTTGCGGCGGATCGTTTCCCTCATATCCTTGCCCGTCTTCGGGGTCATCAGCATAGCCGCTGTCGCTCCAACCGCACTGCCGATCAATAGCCCCTTTAACATCTTACTGCCGCCTGCTTGTTGATTATTCTGATTTCCCATGTCTGGTCAACTCCTTTATTCGTTTGGATATCGTTAGTTAAGTGATCCGGCTGCCAAGCATTGCTGCTTGTATGTGTCATTCGCCTTCATGTCTTATCTATACCCCGTCCAGCCGTGCTTTGAAACGAAAATGGACAAAAGAGGGGGGATCAGGCTATAGATTGGGAAGGAGCCGGTCATCGGGATTCGCTTGTTCGAAAAATGCGGATCGGGCAAAATAATCGCTCCAAAAAACGCTTCATTAAAGGGATGGCCAAGCCATGCTTCAGGGAAGGAACAGCTGGCGTTTTTTTGCATACGAGGGCACTTCTACCGGTTTCAGCGGGATGATCTTGCGTGTATATGAAGCATAGAGCGGCAAGGAAATGCTGCATCGACTAACAAATCGAAAGGCGGGATTTTCAATGCTAGGATGGGCAGCGTTATTCTTCATTATTGCACTTATAGCAGGGGTGACCGGATTCTTCTGGCTGGCTTCAGCAGCGGCCGCGGTCGCCAAGGTGTTGTTCTTCGTATTCTTGATTCTGTTTGTAGTATCGCTAATCTTCGGTCGAAGAAGAGTTTAACCAGGCAGAATGATACACCATTATGAACGGGAGGGTTTTCTATGAAAACGAACATTACGACTGCAACCCATGTACACACGGTAAACACCGCAGCTGAGGCGAGGGAACAGGTAGAGCGGCATGTCTCCCAAGGCTACACCCGAGATCAATTATTTGTACTGGCACATGATAAAGACCGCAGCGAGCGGCTTACAGAGCAGACGGCTACAGAGCAGATCGGGCTGGAGGAAGAAGGGCTTGGAACAGCGGTTGCCAACATCTTCCGCTCACGCGGGGACAAGCTGCGGGCGAAGATGAGATCCGTTGGCATCGGAGCCGATGAAGCGGAGCGGCTTGAGCAGATGCTCGATCAGGATAAGATTATCGTAATCGCTTGGAGCGGCAAGTCCTATGAATCGGATGACGATTACGATCCTTACATCAATTATTATCCGCCATTCCTTGTATAAGCGCATACGGCAGCATGGATAGACCGGTAGACCGTTCCTCAGCGAACGGTCTACTTTCCATTTGAGCGTTCCATACTCATTACTCGGTCATGAAAGGGGGCGGCCCGGCATGCTGCTTGCGAACCGTTTTTTTCGCATCTGTCTAGGAATAATCGCGCTGCTGTTAATCGTCTATTTGACCGCTAAGGTCAGCTTCTTGTTCCAGCCGCTCAGGATGATCTTCAATATATTGATCGTTCCCTTCGCGCTGGCCGGTTTCTTCTATTATTTGCTGCGCCCGGTCATGCGCTATCTCGTGGAGCGAAGAATGAACCGGTTGGTCGCCATTTTATTTATCTATTTGGCGCTGGGTGCGATTTTGGCTGCCTTTTCGATTATCGTATGGCCGACACTGCTGAAGCAGATCGACAGCTTCATCGCCGGCGCGCCTGGATTTATTGAGGATTTTAGAGATCAGCTCATGCGTCTGCAGAATAATCGCCTCTTCTCCATATTCGTGTCGAATGAATCCGGCCTGACGGACCGCATGTCCGAGTATTTAAACCAGGCCATCACATCGGCTTCTGAGTATGTAACCAATGTCATCGCTGTCGTCACGAGCTTCGTCATCGTGGTGACCACGGCTCCCTTTATTTTGTACTACATGCTCAAACAAGGAGAGGCAATCCCGACATCCGTCCTGCATCTCGTTCCGAGGCGTTACCGCAAGGATGGAGAAGAAGTGCTGACGGATATCGACTCGGCGCTGAGCGGCTTCATTATCGGAAGGATGATCATTACGTTCCTGCTGGGCGTGATGATGTATATCGGCTTTATGTTGATCGGTTTGCCATTTGCACTGCTGGTCACCGTGATCTCCACCATCCTGAACATTATTCCATATATCGGCCCGATTCTCGGCGCCATCCCTTGCGTTATCGTCGCCTTTACCGATTCGCCCTCCATGGTTCTGTGGGTGCTGGTCGTGACGATTATCGCCCAACAGGTCGAGGGTAATCTACTGTCCCCGCTTATATATGGAAAAAGGCTTGAAATTCATCCGCTCACGACCATTATTTTGCTGCTCATAGCAGGTGAAATATCAGGGATTCTGGGGGTTATACTAGCGCTGCCCTTCTATATGGTGATCAAGATCATTGTGGTACGCGTGTACCAGCTCTTTTTTGCGGAGAAAGTCGAGGAGCTCGTCGAATGACGAAGAACAGCCGCAGCGTTACAAGAGCCGCATCGCCTCGCGATATGCGCTGGGCGATTGACCGTAGAAGCGCTTGAACTGCTTGGAGAAATAGAGCGGATCCTGGAATCCGGCAGAGGCGGCGATTTGTTCGACAGTCAGCTCCTGGCGCTCGCGGAGCAGCAGGCGGGCTTTATCCACACGCAGCTTGAGCAGGAAGGTGATCGGCGTCATACCGGTGCGGCGCTTGAACAACCGGGAGAGGTAAGCCCGATTGTAGCCCAGCATATCTGCCATTCGCTCAATCGACACGGGCTCGGCATACTGCGTGGACAGATACCGGATGACCTGCTGGAAGAGCTCTTCATCGCCGCCAGGCCTCACTGTGCCTGCCGAAGGCTCCTGAAGCACGGAGCTGAATTCAGCGAATAATAGATGCAAATAACCGACCGATCGCAGGTGTGCGGCCTCGCCTCCGAGCCGGAACGAGCGCTCAATATTTCGATACAATACGCCGATCCGCGGATTGCTTCCTGTATCGACCACCGGTTGATCCCTGTCCAGGAACGGTCTGGCCAGCTCGGCCGCCTGACGTCCTTCGAAGGCGATCCAGCGGTATTGCCAGGGATCGGTTTCATGGGCGGCGTAGCTGATGAGCTGCTCGGGACGAATAAGGAAGGTCTGGCCCTCGTGCAGCTCGTATTGGTTGTCGGCGACGGTAAATACGCCGCGCCCGGACAGCACATGGTGCATCAAGTAAAAATCAACGACCTTTGGGCCGATCCGGTGCCGCGGCCTGGTCTGGCTTTCACCTGAAAACAATACATATAAATCACCATGCTGATGGGGGGTCGGGTTTGAGACAACGGAATAAGTGAACGGGCGTTCCATCGGGCAGCATCTCCTTTAATAATGACGATTCACCGTATAGCGATTGTAACATAAGCGCGTGGAACACTTCGACATAAGGTCACATTTATCCATGTGAAATGCACTTCCAGCCATGTAGTTCATCCGTGCTATCCGTTATACTGAAGCTAGCAAGACCCCAAACTGACCGAAAAAGGATAGGTGTATGACTATGGCTAACATCCAGGAGCTTACTCAGCGGTTTATAAACATTTACGGCGGAACCTCGGAAGGCATTCGCGTTTTCCATGCGCCGGGCAGGGTCAATTTGATCGGAGAACATACGGATTACAACGGTGGCTACGTCTTTCCGGCGGCACTCACATTCGGTACGACCTTACTCGCCCGCGAGCGCGGGGACGACCAGCTCGGGCTCGCATCCACGAATTTCGAGCTGCGCAAACAGCTGCCGATCGCACCGATCGTATTCGACGAGGCGGATGATTGGATGAACTATCCCAAGGGTGTTGTTAACGAGCTGCAGCAGCGCGGCATCGTTTTCGAGAACGGCTATGATCTGCTGTACCATGGCGAAATTCCGAACGGCGCGGGCCTCTCCTCCTCGGCTTCCATTGAAGTGGTAACCGCTTATGCCTTGCTCACGCTGGGCGGCCATCCAACTGATACGGTGGCGATTGCAAAGCTGGCACAGAAGTCGGAGAATGAATTCAATGGCGTTCAATGCGGCATTATGGATCAATTCGCCGTTGCCAACGGGCGCAAAGACCATGCGATTCTGCTCATGTGCGATACGCTGGAATACGAGCTCGTGCCGTTCAATTCCGGCAGCTACAAGCTCATCATCGGCAATACGAACAAACGCCGCGGCCTGGTCGACTCCAAGTATAATGAGCGCCGCAGCCAGTGCGAGCAAGCGGTGAAGGATTTGCAGGCGGCCTTCCCTAACGTAACGCTGCTCGGCCAAATTTCGCTCGATCAGTTCAACGAGAACGCCCATTTGATCCAGGATGATATCGCTTGCGATCGCGCCCGCCACGTCGTGGAGGAGATTGACCGCGTCATCCGCTCGATCGCGGTGCTGAAAGCGAATGATCTGGAAGCGTTTGGTCAACTGATGAATGCTTCGCATGATTCGCTTCGCGATTTGTATGAAGTAACAGGCTCGGAGCTGGATGCTATGGTTGATGCCGCCCGCACCGTTCCCGGCGTGCTTGGATCCCGGATGACAGGCGCCGGATTCGGCGGTTGTACGGTATCGCTTGTTCACGAGGACAGCATCGAGCAGTTCAAGGCCGAGGTGGGCCGTCAATATACGGAAGCGACGGGGCTTCAGGCGGATTTCTATGTTTGCTCCATCGGTAACGGTGTCGAGCAGCTCGCTTAGTGCAGCAAGCCGAAACAAGAGCTTCTTGCCTTTAGCGAATCAACCTGCCGGTGAACTCATATTGTTATATGTAAGAACCGTTTTTTATTCGAGAGGAGAGAATCATAGATGGCGGTATTAGTTACGGGAGGCGCGGGATACATTGGTTCACATGCCGTTGCGGCTTTGCTCGAGCGCGGCGAAGAGATTATTATTGTCGATAACCTGCAGCAGGGACATCAGAAGGCGATCCTTGGCGGCAAACTATATGTAGGCGATCTGCGTGATGGAGACTTTCTGGATACCGTATTTCAAGAGAACAGCATTGATGCGGTCATTCACTTCGCGGCCAACTCGTTGGTTGGGGAGAGCATGAAGAACCCAGGCAAATATTATCATAATAATGTCTATGGCACGCTTAGCCTGCTTGAAGCCATGAACCGGCATCAGGTCCGCAAAATCGTCTTCTCCTCGACAGCCGCCACGTACGGCGAACCGGAGAATGTTCCGATCGACGAGAATGACCGTACGCTGCCGACGAATGCATACGGGGAAACGAAGCTGGCCATGGAAAAAATGATGAAATGGTTTGATGTCGCACATGGGCTGAAATATGTCTCGCTCCGTTACTTCAATGCAGCGGGCGCGCATGCCAGCGGTCAGATTGGGGAAGATCACAGCCCGGAAACGCATCTGATTCCGCTTGTTCTGCAAGCAGCACTCGGGCAGCGGCCTCATATTTCCGTCTTTGGCGAGGACTATCCGACAGAGGATGGAACCTGTATCCGCGATTATATTCATGTCAGCGACTTGGCGGATGCGCATGTGCTGGCGGTCGATCGTCTGCGCCAGGGCGGTGACAGCGCCGTATACAATTTGGGCAACGGAACAGGCTTTTCGGTGAAGCAGGTTATCGATATTGCGCGCCAAGTAACGGGCCGTGAAATTACTGCTGTTATTGAAGCAAGGCGCGCAGGTGATCCGGCCGTGCTGGTGGCATCCTCTGACCGCGCTCGTCAGGAGCTTGGCTGGAAGCCAAGCCGTGCCAAGCTGGAAGACATCATCGGCAGCGCTTGGGCGTGGCATCAGAATAACCCCGGCGGTTACGACGACAAGTAACGTGAAAAAGGAGCATGCAGCATGACCGAACAACAAGCACAAGTACCGGGCGCAGACGATGCGCTCGTTCTGATCGAGAGACTTGTCCGATTTGCTCTTCAGCGGGGCTTGCTGGGGGAACTCGATACTTATGCAGCGCGCAATGCGCTGCTTGATCTGTTTCATTTCACGGAAGCGTATGAAGGGGAGACGCTGGAAGATGAACGTCTGGAGAGCGCCGTGGAGCTGCTTGAACCCCTCCTCGATTATGGCGTTTCCATCGGGCTTATTCCCGACAATACGTCGACGTCCCGCGATCTGCTGGATGCTCGCATAATGGGTCTGCTAATGCCCCGCCCTTCAGAGGCAGCCGCCCAATTCTGGCGTGTCGCACAATCGGAGGGCGCGGCGAAAGCGACCGATGCTTTCTATACATTAAGTATAGATTCGAACTACATCCGGATGGACCGGATTCGGAAGAATCAATATTGGCAGCAGCCGACGGAGTACGGCAATCTGGAGATAACCGTTAACCTGTCGAAGCCGGAGAAAGACCCAAGGGAAATTGCCCGGTTGAAGACGCTGGCTCCAAGCTATTACCCGAAATGCCTGCTCTGTGTCGATAACGTAGGCTACGCTGGACGCGCGGATCATCCGGCGCGCCAAAATCTGCGTGTCGTTCCGTTAACGCTGCATGGCGAGACGTGGTATCTGCAATACTCGCCGTATGTATACTACAACGAGCACAGTATTGTATTCCATGGCAAGCATGTGCCGATGAAGATTTCAGTGGACACGTTCGCTCGTCTCCTTGATTTTGTCGATGAGTTTCCGCATTACTTTATTGGCTCTAACGCGGATTTGCCGATCGTCGGCGGCTCCATTCTGAATCACGATCACTTTCAGGCAGGACGTCATACCTTCCCCATGGAAACCGCGAAGGCGGAAGTGGTATATACGGATTCGGAGAAGCCGGGAATCCGATACAGCATCGTGGCATGGCCAATGTCGGTCATACGCATGAACGGTACGAATAAACAGGACATGCTTGCAGGGGCGGGCCGGCTATTGAAGGCTTGGCGTGCGTACAGCGATCATTCGGCGGATATAGAAGCATTCACGGAGAAGGATGGCATGCGCGTGCCGCATAACACCGTAACGCCGATCGCGCGCGTTAACGCAAGCGGCGAATATGAGCTTGATCTCGTTCTGCGCAATAATCGTACAAGCGTCGCCCATCCGGACGGGATCTTCCATCCCCATGCGCATCTGCATCATATTAAGAAAGAAAATATCGGGCTGATCGAGGTTATGGGGCTGGCGGTGCTTCCCGGAAGGCTGAAGACCGAGCTGGAAGACATCGCGGGATTCCTGTCGGGCGCCGCTGCATTCCACGAGAAAGAGGTTCAAGCCGGTCCGCTCAGCAAGCATGCCAGCTGGATTCAAGATATGATTCGAGAGCATGGAACCGCATTGACGGAAGAACAGGCGGCGAATGTGCTGCGGGATGAAGTAGGCCGCAAATTTCTGGATGTGCTTAAGGATGCCGGCGTCTATAAGCGCACGCCGGAAGGAAGAGCGGCGTTCGACCGGTTCCTTCGCTCCATCGGTTTAACCGCTCAATTATCATCCGCCCGGTAAGATTATTATGATTCCAAGCAATGAGAACTTGGGTCCAGTAGATCCCTTCGCTAACCGCATCCTGCGGCTTAACGAGGGGATTTTTTGGTTTGAGAACCGGACGGTCTCTGCCGCTTCCGTGAATTCTGGAATACCGATATGATTATAAAAAATATGGTATTTTTTTATAATTAATAAAGGGTTATAATAGAAGCTATCGAATTAGTATTTGACTACTTTACTCGAATAGTTGGAGGGGTTAGACGTGTCTTTGCCGATCATGCCGCTGGACGATTTTTTGAAACTAACGACAGATGAACAGGTAGACAAGCTGAAACAATACAAGATGGATTACACATTGAAGGATATCCGCGACGTATGGGGCTTCAAGCATTCGGCCCAGTACTATATGCTTCTGAAGAAGCTGCGTATCTATGAGCGTGTAGTGAACAAGTCGGATAAGTTCTTTCCCGAGCAGCTCCTTTCCTCGCGCGGCGGTGCGGTACCGCTTCCAACTTATTCGTATGCCATAAATGAGCGTAGAGCTCCTGCCGATCAATTTGGTTATGAACTGAACGTGACGCTGAGCGGTCCCGAGCTTGCGGACAAGCTGGAACGATTGGCTCACTTTTTGAAGGGAGAGCAGAAGGAGGTCACGATCAAGCTGTCCATCTCGGCAGATACGCCGGAGGGCGCAGGCTTGCGGGACCAATCGAATGACGAGGCACTGTAGCCTTATCTAACAATAAAGCATCTCCAGTCATAGATAAACAAAAAACCGGCTCCCGTGGGACCGGTTTTTTGTTTGGAAATCAAACCAAGATTACAACTAAAACGTTTTGTATGGATGATCATGTCGGTTAATGTAACTAAATGCTATTTACTGTAATACAATGTTAATTTTTATGAGTGAAAATTAATCCTTATTGCGCAGCTGACCCAATTCAGAAACGAGCGCTTCTACTTCGCTGATGCTGAACTTTTCCTTGTCGGCTACTACGTCATACAATTCTTTAATCTCCTCGTAACGAGCGATATCGAAGTGCGAAGCTTGCATAGCAGCGGCTGATGCCATGCGCAGCTTGGTTTTAATGGCATCGATCATGTACTCGACATTGTCAAGCGTAGGTTCGTTTAAGTTTTTCATCGCCGGCTCCTCCTTCCTGACCTGTATAAGCTGTACGTATTGTACCACGCATAGAGGCCTGCCGCCACTTTGCTTTCATTTGAAGCCATCCTGCGAAATCGGGTACAATTATAGAATGTGAAAGGGGCTATGATACGGGTGAGAAGCCGAATGAAATCGAATCGTAATGCGGGCAGCGAAGCCGTACCCTGGCAGCGAGCGGATGCGGCAGGATTGGGCAGGTTTTTATTGCAGACTGCTGCCAGCCATCCGGACCGTTCTTCACTTGTTGTCGTCTGTATCGGTACGGACCGTTCCACGGGCGACTCGTTCGGTCCTTGGATCGGAACGATGCTTCAGGAACGAGGCTGGGCGAATGTTATTGGAACACTGGGCCAACCATGCGATGCCGATCATTATGAAGCAGCTGTCGCCGGTATACTGCCTGGCCATACTGTCATCGCGATCGATGCTTGCCTGGGCAAGCCGGGGGGAGTCGGCGGCTTTCTTGTTGCGGAGGGCCCGCTGTATCCGGCACAGGCAACAGGTAAGCGCCTGCCCCCGATTGGACATTATAGTATAGCGGGTGTGGTAGCGCCATACAGCGCCAGGTCATACTGGAGCTTGCAGCGTGCATCGCTCCGCGAAATAATCACGATGGCGGGGCAGGCGGCTGATGCATTATGCATGGCATGGCCTGAACATGGACAAGACTCCTTGGATCAAATCGATTCCGCCGGTTCTATGGAAGCATCCCCGCTGACGCCGCTTCTTCGATTCATGATGAAGGATTGACGGTGAAGAAGTGGATATCATGGAATGGAAAGGATGATCACAATGAAGAAGATATCACTTGCTAATAATAAGGTTACGCTGCTCAACGGACTTGAAGCGGCTTATTACGATTCAGGAGATATGGATGGAATTATGCCGAAGGGGACGGCTGTCATTCTGCTGCATGGCTACTGCGGAAGCTCGGCTTATTGGGAGAAGATCCTTCCGGCATTGCACAATCTCGGACGCATCGTTATACCCGATCTTCGCGGACACGGACTTAGCTCGGCGCCGGATGAGGAGTCATACGCTATGGAGACGTTTGCCGAGGATCTGGGGCTGCTTGCCGGAGAGCTTCGCATCGATAAAATCTGCTTATTCGGCCACTCGCTTGGCGGGTATGCGGCGCTTGCATATGCGGAGAAGAATGACGGCCGCTTGAAGACGCTGGGACTTGTGCATTCCACCGCGCTGCCTGATGGCGCCGAAGCAAAGCAGAACCGGGATAAAGCCGTTCAGGCCATCCAAGCGGAGGGCATCGAACCATTCGTGGATGGTCTTGTTCCCAAGCTGTTTGCTCCCCATAATCGAGAGGAGATGAAGGCGGCGATCGAGCGTGTTATGGAAATCGGCTACGGCACAAACGCGGCAGGGGCAGCGGCGACAGCGCGCGGAATGAAGAATCGGGCTGACCGGAGCAGCGTTCTCGAGGGGCTGGGGCTCCCAAGACTTCTCATTGCCGGCTCGGAGGACGGTGTCATTCCTGCTGAGAAGACGTTCACGGCAGAAGGTGCCGACGTCTCCCAAGTGCTGTTAGACGGCTGCGGTCATATGAGTATGCTGGAGTCGCCGGGGGAGCTTGCAAGCCGGATCGTCGCGTTCGTTCGCCATCAATTCGTGAAATAGGTATAGGCACAGGTTTGAGGGAGAGGAGCTTGTCATGTTTCAACGGGATTATTTTATGCGGATGATTGAACAAATGAGCGTTGTCGTCGGACAAGTGATGGGACTGCGCAGGGAACGCAAGCAGGAAGAGGCGCTTCTTGTCATCGACGAATTGCTTGATCGGGAATTCCGGCTGAACGCCAAGCTGATCCGGTCGTTGTCGGATCGCGATCTAATCGCGATGATGACCAGGAACGGGATTGTCGAGACCGCTAATGTTTATGCCATAGCACGTCTATTGAAAGAAGAAGGCGACCTGCATGAAGAGCTGCAGCGTCCGGAGAGCAGTTATCCGTCACGGCTGAAGTCGCTTCATCTATTTATCCGATTGGCGCTGCTGGATGCCCCTTCCGTATTAAAGACGCCAACGGAGGAGGCGTTCGAGCTGCTTGCCGACCTCAAAGGATATGAACTGCCTGCGGAGACCAAGCAGCTGCTGCTGGAGTGGCATGAGGCGGAGAGAAGATATGATTTGGCTGAGAATGTGCTGTATGAGTTAATGGAGGACGACGTGCTGACGAAGGCGGACGCGGATGATTTTTATAGCCGCCTGCTGCTGCTGCCGGAGGAATCGTTGGAGGCTGGCGGGCTGCCGCGCGATGAAATCATCGACGGACGAAGACAGCTGTATGCTTAGAAAAGGGTAGGAGCGATCATATACGTATGGAACAATGGCAGAATGAATTACGGCAATGGATTGATCAGGGACAGCTGAAGCAAGCGACGTTCAGCCAGCTCAGGCGCAAGGATGGCGATACGCCGCCGAAGACGGCCATACGGCCGATCGAGCTGCGCGGCAGCTTGCACTACCAGCTTGAGTTTCATTACAAGACGAAAGTGACTCATGAGAATGTCCCGCAATCGGAGGCGGCGTCCCGGCTGATTGCGCTGCTCGAGGAGCATTACCGGCAGGCGCTGATTAAAACAGACGAGGCTGATGTTCAGCTGCTCTTCAACAAGAAAGGCAAGGCCTCGGTACTGCGCAAGCCATCCACGGCTAAGAAAACGAATGAGGTTCTTGCCCATAACCGACCGAAGCAATATGTCGTGCAGGAAGGCGAAGCGGCTCCTTTTCTCGTCGAGCTTGGCATTATGACGAAGGAAGGGCATGTCGCAGCCAAGAAGCAGGATAAATTCAGACAGATCAACCGCTTCCTGGAGATGGTGACCGACATACTGCCTCATCTGCCGGAGGACCGGGAAATAAAAATCGTGGACTTCGGCTGCGGCAAATCCTATTTGACTTTTGCACTCTATCATCTGCTCGCTGTTCAGCAGAAAAGGCAAATTTCCATTGTAGGGTTGGATTTGAAAGCGGATGTTATTGCTTTCTGCTCAGAGCTCGCACGCAAGCTCGGCTATGACCGTCTTACCTTCCAGGTCGGTGATATCGCGCAGTATGAGGAGCAGTCGCCGGTCGATATGGTCGTTACTCTCCATGCCTGTGATACGGCAACGGATGCCGCACTTGTGAAATCAGTGGGATGGGGAGCTTCGGTTATCTTATCGGTTCCCTGCTGCCAGCACGAGTTTTTCCGGCAAGTGGCCAACGAGGCCTTGAAACCTTTGTTGTCGCATGGACTGCTGAAGGAACGGTTCGCGGCGCTCGCAACCGATGCTGTGCGCGCTCAATTGCTGGAAGTGCTTGGATACAAGGTGCAGCTGCTGGAATTTATTGATCCGGAGCATACGCCGAAAAATATACTGATCCGTGCGACATTAGGCCCAAAGGCGGACACGGATCGCAAATGGGCCGAATATGTCGCTTTCAGGGATTCACTGCAACTTACGCCCTATTTGGAACGTGCTTTGTCCGATAAGCTGCCAACCCTCTGAAACCGGAGGAACAGCGCGAAGTGTCTTCTAGGAAGGGATATAGACATTGTCGAATAAACGCGGGGTATGATAGAATGAGAGAGCACGGATAGTCCCAGGATTTTTTTCGTAATATCAAGTCTGATAGGAATGATGATAGTGGGACTGATGACATGGATGGAATTAAGCCTCTTTCTCATTCTGTTCGCTTTATTCGTATACATATTCTTAAGTAATCATATCGTTCGGCTGCATAAAACATACTTGTTGTTCCACTTCTTCATGATGCTGTGGCCCTTCGGGCAGTTTGCCGTCCGCACGACAGACTATCCTCAGTTTCAACAAATTTACATCACCATATCGTTCGTCGGTATGTCCCTCTTAGGCTTTGGATGGTTCTTGTTCACGCTTACATTGACGGACCGTATTCAAGGCTTCACAGGCCGCTCGCTTGTCTATTTATCGCTGCCGGCCGTTCTTTCAGCAGTCAGTATCATATTTAATCCCGGCGGGGGTTTCGTGACATTCGAGAATTACAACGATGAACATCGGTTTGGTCCTCTCTTCTGGATCATGTTCGTCCAGCTGCTCGCATACGGAGTCTATTCGCTGGTGCTGCTGCTTAGGAGCCGCCACAGCGAGATACTCGCTCAAGAGAGGCCGAGGATCGCCAATGCGGTCACAGGCATTCTCATTCTTGTCGGCTTCGGACTGCTGGGAACCTTGGTGAATGTGGCGTTGGCGCCATGGCTGCCCCGAATACCCTATTTGATGTCACTTGGTACTGTCATGTCGGGGATTTATTTTGTTTTTGCCATTCAGCGTCATGGCATGTTCGATATCATTCAGTTCGCTCAGCAGGATGTGTTCGATACGATATCCGCGGGTATTATCGTTCTAGATGATCAAGATCATGTGCTGGAGCTGAATCGTTTCTTTCAACCGCAGCTGCAGCTTGAGCTTGGCAAGCGATTCGATATGGAGCACTTTCTGGCGAGTACGATGAACGGCGGCGGCAAAGAAGAGTTTCTGAGCGCCTACCGCTCACATCTTCCTGAAAGAGCACAGACCGAGATTACGATGCAGACCATTGGCGGCGAGGCTCACTTCGCGCTGAATGCGGCGCCGATCCTGGTGAACAAGAAAATGATCGGGAGAGTTATCACCTTACAAGACGTGACGGAGCTAAGAAGCCTTGTCGCGGAAACCCATTCGAAGAATGAAGCGCTGCGTGACCGTAATCGGGCGTTGATCCTGATGCAGGATGAGCTGTTTCAAGCGAATCGCAAGCTCGAGCAGATGGCGATAACCGACAGTTTAACCGGATGCTACAACCGGCGCTATCTGATGCTGCAGCTGGAGCATGAAGTTGCGACTAACATTCGTTACGGGATTCCGTTCGCGATCTTCTTGTTCGATATTGATTTGTTCAAGAAGGTTAACGATACGTATGGACACTTGGTCGGAGATGAGGTTATTCGGTTAACGGCCAAAGTCGTTAAGGATGCGCTTAGAAAAACCGATATTCTGGCGCGTTACGGAGGGGAAGAATTTACGGTCTATTTGCCGCATACGAACCGCGAACAAGCAGAGATGCTGGCAAACCGCATTCGATCGGCAGTTGAACGCCATGAATACCGCATAGGGAAACAGGGGGAGACGATCCACATCACCATCAGTATGGGGATGATGGCCGTGGAAGGACAACCCGGGCAGAATCTGGACGATCCCAAGCTATTCCTGAGGGATCTGTTCGCTAAAGCGGATGCCGCGTTGTACAGAGCCAAGGAAGACGGGCGCAATCGAATTGTGAACATGTAGGAAGCAGCGGAATTCATCAAAATTCCGACTTGCGGACAGCAACCGATGCAGTCGTATACCTTCAGTAAACCATTAAAGGCGGCGTAACAATGAGAAAAGCAAATATTCTTTCGGTAAAACCTGGGGATAGGTTGGCTCGACCCGTGTTTCGAGAGGACGGCAATATTCTTCTTGGCGCCGGAGTGGAGTTGAACGATCGGTTTATTGAACGGTTAACCATGATCGGAATCGATGCGCTCTACATTGATGACCCCTTGACAGGCGATCTCGAGCCGACGACAGCCATTCAAGACACGACCCGCCAGAAAGCGACGGAAGCCATCTACAAAACGATGACGACTCTGATGGATCAGCCGAGTCTGAAGGGAAGGACGATCGCGCCGGAGCTTGGCAGGACGTTCCGGAATGTCTTTTCTCAGATGCTTCAAGATCTGATTACACGCGAAGACGTCATGGTCAGCTTGACGAATATCCAGGCCACAGATGCTTACCTGTTCCAGCATTCGGTCAATGTTGCCATATTATCGGGCATCATGGGGCTTGCCAAGGGCTATAACAGACAGCAGCTCGAAGAGCTTGGTATGGGAGCCCTCTTATTCGATGTCGGGATGACCAAGCTGCCGAAAAACCTGCTGAATAAGAAAGCCGCATTGACTCTGGATGAGCGTCTTATCATGGAGAAGCATACGGAAGAGGGCTTCAACATCATACGGGCACAGCATGATATCTCATTGCTATCCGCCCACTGCGCTTTCCAGCATCACGAGCGGTATGATGGTTCCGGTTATCCGCGGCGGCTAAAGGCGGACGCGATTCATGAATACGCTCAAATCGTGGGGCTTGCCGACGTTTATGACGCATTGACATCTCCGCGGCCGCATCGAAGGCGGTATACGCCGACGGAAGCGATCGAGTTTTTATTTGCCGCCGGCAACACCTATTTCGATCTGGATCTGATCAAGACGTTCTGCAAACATATTTCGATCTATCCTGTAGCGACTACGGTGCTGCTCAGCTCAGGTCAGGTGGCAGTCGTGTCGGCGAATAATCCGCTTGCCGTTCATCGACCAACTGTGCGGGTGCTGAGGGAGGCCGATGGCAAGCCTCCGGAATCGACCTATGAAATCGACTTGAAGGACACGCTCAGCTTATTGATCGTGAAGGAAATCTAGCGATAATGCGTTATGTACCATGCACGATCCCAATAAGACAATTGAAAGAACGAAAAGGCAAACTTGTCGAAAGGCAAGGACGCAAAGCTATAGGGTCTAATGTTCCTGCTTCGGGACGAAGATAGCCTGGCTGCCGAAACGAGACGCCCGTAATCGGGTGGTTATAACGGCTCCGGATGCAGGATGCTTTTTTTGTTTTTTATGAACAAAATAATCGCCCTGTATGGGTTGAAACGAAATCACACCGCCGCGGACCTGCTTCATGGTCTCATGCTGAGCGCGTGAAGGGAGAACGGCATGACCAATCAAGCGGGGTCCAGTGGGACCGGATGGTACGGAATGGTGAATACGAGCTTTCCGCTCAAAGCGCTTCTGCACAGCCGAACGGTAGTGGAGAAGGACGGATATGTGTCGACAGGAGTATTAACGCATATAGAGGGCGATATGCTGGAAGTGGAGATGACGGAATTCAAGAACTTTGAGCTGGGCAATCCGGTTCATCTTACGGTATATTCGCCTGTGGGCATCCATCGCGTTCAATCGACCATCATTGGCAAGGCGGAAGGCTCACTGGCGGTTTTGTTTCCGCCCCGGGCTTTCAGCGGGTTGGAGGAGAAGCGGGAATCGACGCGTGTGGAAATGCTGATAAACGGATCATTCCGCAATGTGCTCAGACGGCAGATCCAGACGAGTGAAGGCTCTGAGATCTTGGAGGTTGAAGAGTGGATCGAGTTTACGGTCCGGAACGCCAGTCTAGCAGGTCTTGGCTTTGAAGTCATAAGCGGCCCTCAGCTGCATCCGGCAGATAAGGTGGAGGCCATTGTGAAGACGGGCTTCGATTTGCACTGTACGTTAGAAATCGTTCACAGCAAATCCGGCGGGGACCATACATTCTACGGGGCTCGGTTTGAAGAGCTGGGCGAACAGGAGCGAAGAGCGCTCCGGGCGTTCTTGCTGCGGGAGCAGATCGCTGTGTACTACCGGATGAAGCAAATCAAGTAGGCTATCCGCCATTGGCGCATGCTGCCTCATATAGGATGCAAAAAAACCTTCCGTTCCACAGTATAGATATTGTGGGAATGAAGGTTCTTTTGCGTAGGGTATGGAATTCTCTCACGCCAAATTAGATATCGCGGCGGAGCGCCCGCAGCACATCGATACGCGTGGCTCTTGCAGCCGGACGCATACCGGACAAGACGGCAACGCCAAGACTGATACCGACACTGACGAGTGAGAGCGAGAGTGGAATGTAGGTGAATGTAAAGCCTTCCGGCGCTTTTCCGTCCAGCACCGATTCAATGATAGGCGGAACGACGGCATTGATGAGCGCGCTCAGCCCATAAGCGACAGCCAGTCCGATCAAGGCGCCAAACAGTCCGATGCCGAAGCTTTCCATCAGAAAGATGCTGCGGATCGTCTTCGGATTTGCGCCGATCGCTTTCATAATCCCGATGTCTTGAGAACGCTCGGTTACGGCCATGGTCATGGTGTTATAGATGCCGATGGAAGCAATTAAGACAGCGATTGTGCCCACGAACACAAGCCCGATCTTCATGATGAGAAACACAAGATCCATCTCCTTGATGGAATCGGCGACAGAATAGAGCTGATAGCCCTCATCCCGCAATGCTTTGGACAGCGTGGTCACATGATTGGCGCTATCGGCGTACACTTTGACATTAGGATTGGCTTCGAAGCCTTTATGGAAGAGTTGGCTCTGTATCGAATCATCGAGATAGAGATCGGTTGACTGGACCCATTCCTTATCGGGCTTCAGCATCAGACCGACAATGGTCAGCTTGACCGTGCCCAGCGGTTCTTCCTTCTCGGTCTTGGGGTTGTACCCGGTCACATTGAAGCTCACTTGTTTGCCAAGCAGAGAATTTGGATAAGCCTCAGAAGAACCGTCCTTCAACAAATGTTCGGCAAAATGGTAACCGACGATGGCTTCAGCCCCGCTCGTTGGCATCCGGCCTTCGGAAAGCTGCAGACCTGCCTTCGTTTCTTCCTCGAAATTGGTGACGATGCCGGTAGGGCTGGTTTTATAACCATCCAGCGTGACCTCGCCCTGCGTAAAGCGCTGTGCAGTCACGGCTTTAACATGGTCCAGTTTTTTGAATCGGTCTACGTCGGCTTGCTTGATCGCCTCATGGGTGTCGCCATTCATTTTACTGTGAATTTGAATCTCGGTTAGTGTTTGGCCCTGCATCATCTCGTCCACGAGACTGCGCTGAAGACCGAATGCAACGGATGCGATCATCATCAGGAACGTGCAGCCCATAGCGGTAGCAAGCACGGTCATGAAGATACGCGATTTGTTTTTCGCCATATTTTGCTTGACGAAACGAAGCTTGTCGCTTGTTTTCACGGCTTCACTACCTCCAATTTGCGGTATTCATTCGGTGTCCCTGCCGGGCTAACAAGCTGCCCGTCCTCGATCCGCATCGTTCGGTTTCCGATCGAGGCTACTTTATCGTCATGTGTAATAATGAGCAGTGTAATGCCATGCTCGCGGTTCAACGATTGCAGCAGCTGCAGCAGCTGCTCCTCGTTCTCGCTGTCCAAACTGCCTGTCGGCTCATCGGCGAGCAGCACGGGCGGGTTCAGAATGAGCGAACGGGCAATGCCGACGCGCTGCTGCTGACCGCCGGACAGCTCGCTCGGGTAATGGTCGGCATAGGCTGCGATGCCCAGCTTCTCCAGAAGCTCCGTCGTTTGTTTGCGCCGGTTCTCCGCCGGCACGCCTTGAAGAACGAGCGGCAGCTCTGTGTTCTCGAAGGCGGTCATGCTCGGAATCAGCTGAAAGTTCTGGAACACAAAGCCCAAGTAACGCCTGCGGAAGTCGGCCCACTGGCCTTCTCCGTAGTCGGTTACATCCTGGCCTGCGATGGTGACGCGACCGTTTGTCGGGCGGATAAAGCCTGACGCAATATGAAGCAGCGTTGACTTGCCGGATCCGCTTCGCCCGATGAGGGTGACGATTTCGCCTTGGCGGATCGTCAGATCGATCCCGCGCAGGACCGGTACCCGGCGCTCATTGCCTTTGCGGCCGAGCGTAAACGCATGTTCGATTTGACGTAATTCAATCATAACAATAACCTCCGTATATCGTATTGCCTGTGTATGAGCGGCAGGGCTGCAGCGGGTATTTCGCCGCCCGGGTGGCGACCGCTGCTCTATGTGAACATAACGAACGCTGGCTGAAAAAAGTTTTGAAAATGGTGTTTCACTAAGGTTCGATAGCGCATGCGGGCTATGATACAATCGGTAAATACAAGAAGAAACGGCATGAGCCGGCCTTGGCGGTGAAGCTGGTTGCCGCGCTTAGACGTTCTTGGAAAGATGTACGTGTGAAACTTATCAATTCGTAATGAAAGTATAGGGGAATTTTACGTTCAGGAGGTGCTGGGATGCCCGGCGCTATTGCCGTAACGGCCGCATGTTGTTGTGCCATCGTTCTTATTGTTTCATCGTACCGGAACGGCATGTTTTTTGATGTATCGTTCTACCGCTGGGAGTGGTTATTGGCTATAGCCGCGCTTGTCTCGATGCTGCTTGCGCCTATTCTTCGCCTGAGACAAAAGGGGCCGGGTGCAGACGCCGCCAGATCTGAGCTTTTGGCGGGGGATCGGGGCGCAGGGCTTGGCAGCAAGCTTCAGCCATCAGCGAACAGGGGGGGATCGCCCCGGACCCAAAGCAATGCTGCGCCATGGAGGGTTGTTCCCGCCGCCGCTTATGGACCGCTTGCCATTGCATTGATGTATGCATCTCAGCTTGCCTTCGAACCGGTATCGGTCAACGGTACGATCGAACAAGCCCTTCGCTGGTCAGCGTACGGGGCATTCCTGTGGAGCCTCTTCTTCTGGCTCCGGCCGCCGGCCGGGCGGATCTGGCTTGCAGCCGCACTGCAGGCCGCAGGCGCTTTTGTTCTATGGGGCGCACTGGCGGGATGGATGGGGTGGAGTTCGTTTCCGGACATTATTATGGTAACGGGCGATGAACAGCTGTCGGGCACGGGTGCCCGGCTTGCCGGGTTCTTTCAATACCCGAATATGCTCGCCGCTGTGGCAGGGGCGTATCTGGTCTGGCAATGGCAGCTGCTTGTGCGCAGCAGCTCTTGGCTTGCGCTTGGGGCGGCGGCTGTTCAGGCGGTTCCAGCGGCGCTCGTGCTGCTGCTGACCGAATCGCGCGGCGCTTGGCTGGCCGCGGCGATCGGCTGGATGGCGGGCTTGCTGCTCCTTGGACGCCAAGCGCGAACGGGGTGGCTGCTGTACAGCGGCTGGACGCTGCTTGCGGCAGGCGCGGCATATCGGCTCTTGCTCCCGGCGGGCTTCCATCAGGGGGCCGGCAGCCCGCTTGGATCGGAGCTCATCGAGGGGGCCGTGCTGGCTGCCGCGGTACTCGCATCCTTCTTCGTGATGACCTGTATTCGTCTCTGGTTGAACCGCGGGCTTGGCCGGCGGGAGCATCTTATTTCGTGGGGCGGCTGGGCGGTGAGCGTCATGATTACGCTGCTTCTGCTTGCAGAGGCCGTTCAGGGAAGGGTGAGCGGCAACTTCCAGACGGCCGGCTCGCGAATGCTGTTCTATAAGGATGCCCTTAAGCTGTTCATGGACAAGCCGTTATTTGGACGCGGGGGTGACACCTGGCAGATGATGTTTACGCAGGTGCAATCGCAGCCCTATGTGGGCAGTGAGGTGCACAGCGGGTATTTGGAGCTGCTGCTGGATCTCGGTCTTGCCGGAACGGCGATTTTTGCGGTCATGCTGGGCGTGCTGCTGCTGCGCGTATTCCGGCATAATCGGGCCGGACTTATTCCGCTTTCCGTATTGCTTCTGCATGCCGCTGTTGATTTTGATATGTCATACGGCTTCTATTGGCTTCTCGTCTTTGGGTGGATCGCTCTATATAGCATAGAGGGGGCGCGGCCGGCCGAGGCTGCCGCGGATGAAGGAACCGTGCCGCCGGCGAAGCGGCTGCGAACGGCGGTGCGGGCCGCCGGCGCGGTGACGGCGGCCATGATCTTCGCTGCGGCCGCTGCCACCGGCTGGCAGCTGGACCGCGCCGCGCAGCACCGCGCATCGGCCATCGCCGCTGGCGGCGATGCGCGTGCAGCTGCGCTGCGCGCTGCGCTCGAGGCGAATCCGCATTGGACGCGGATTCGTATCGAGCTTGCGCCCTTAGCCCCGCCGCAGGAACGGGCGGGGCTGCTGGCGGCCGGACTACGCGACGAGCCGCAGTCCGTGCCGCTGCTGTGGGCGCTCGGCACCGAGGCGGCCGAGCGGGGGGACGTCCCGCAGGCGGCGGCGCATATGCGCCTCGCGCTGCGGTATGACCGGTTCGCCCGCGTCAAACAGACCGACGCGGTCATCGCCATGACCCGGCTCGCACAGTCCAAGCGAGCCGGGCATGACTACGCCGATGCGCGTCTGGCGGCGCAGACGGCGCTGGGCTTCTTCGACGCCTATGAAGCGCTCGGCCGCGAGTCTTATCAGGCGAACGGCCGCCGCTTCACGGTCACGGAAGAAGCGGCGGCGGCTGCCAAAGAGAGCAGGCGGCTGCTCGCCAGTCTTCCAGAGCAGTGAAAAATAGGTGGATGCACAGGTGGATTGTCCAATCCTTCGCTTCGTATGCGGCATATGCTGTTGCAAACGTGAAAGGAGCGATGAGCATGGCATCAACACGCGTGAGACCGAGGCTGCGTGTGCCTGGCACGGGAAGAGTGATCCGCAAGACAACATCGATTAAGCGGAGGTCCAAATCCGGGCCGATCCTCAGTCGACTGACGGTCGTCTGGGTACAGAACAACGGAGTGACCTTCAATACAACGGGCTTCTTTGCCCGTTTATTCAGAGGGAATACGCTCGTTTCGACGGCTTCCTTCGATAATTTTGGCGTGGTCCGTTTTGCGAATGTCAGAACATTGACCAACGCTACCTTCACCATTCGGGTATTCAGCGCATCAGGCGTTCTATTCCGGCAGCGTACGATTCCTGCGGGATCCGAAGCATTCGCCATCATCGGCTAATGCCGGTTAGCTATGGCGCACAGGCCGTCTAACTTACACGAACCCTCACCATTCGAAAACAGCAGCGCAGCTCTTCATCGGAGCTGCGCTGCTGTTCTTTTGTTGCGGTCCATAAAGTCGCATGCTGCCACATCTGATCATCCGCCGAATGCATCGCGGAATGCCGCGCGAAGCTTAATGGGATCAACGTTCCACAGCTCGGCGATTTCCGCGCTGACATTCTCGTCCCACCAGTCGGCGAGCAGACGACGGTTGCTGCGGTTTTCCCAGACCCACTGCGAATTCAATAAGACCTTGCGGTAATATAGCTTCTCGGCTTCCTGTCTCTTATCGTCCGGGATCCAGATACCGAGCCGCTTCGACGTCCGATACAGCTCGTTGTCGCAGGCGCGCCTGATTTTCCGCGCGCTCGGGTATTCCTCGGAATGCTTGCTGTGCGCAGTAGATTTCATCGTTACCGACTCCTCTCTACCCCCTATATATGCGTCCCGGGTAGAGGAGGTCACTGGCCAACGCGCTTCATACCGGCATTCGGACGGGCGGCTGTCATGTGACTATTGAACCTGGATATAACCGACCATGGGCGCGCTCTGATTCGTCTCCGTATGGGTCTGGCAGACGATAGGGAAGGTGCCCTTCGCTTCAGCCTTAAACCGAACGGTAGTCGTCTTTCCTTTCGTTACGACTCCCTTGATGCCCAATCCTTCAATCACGAAAGGATGAGAATTTCCATTCACGCCGGCGATGCGCAATTCGACCTGATCCCCTTGGTTCACGATAATTGTGCCGGGATCCCAGCGGTACACCTCGATTTTTGTGCCATCATCCGCACGGGCCTCGAATTCGCCGGTTACCAGATGAAAGACGCGGGTTTGCTCAGGGGCGCTCATAGCGGGCTTCGCCTGATTCCATTTGATGCAGGCTGCAGCGATGAGCACGACGAGGAGCAGGATGGAGAAGAGCCGGATTTGCCTTTTCGTCACCACAAAAATTTTGGACATAAAACGCCCACCTTCTTTCTTCTAATCAGTATCACAGCTAGTCTATGCACGGGCTTGTCTGCCGATGATAACGAATTCGAATTTGCCTGGTAAACCGTGAAGATGGTTGCGGAGCTCCTCCATTGGGGCTATGGATGGCATGTCTTGATGTGTGCTAGAATACCGATAGATAAAGAACGATCAAATACGGATGATTGGATGGGAGACGGAGAATGGATTGGATTCACAAGCTTCTTGACGATGTGCTGCTGTGGGTTGAAAGTTTAGGATATTTCGGCATAGTCATCGGATTGGCGATCGAAGTCATTCCAAGCGAGATCGTACTGGCATATGGCGGTTATTTGGTATTTCAAGGGAAAATCACGTTTCTCGGCGCAGTCATTTTTGGTACGATTGGCGCAGTTATTCAGCAGTGGATCTTATACGCGATCGGTCGTTATGCAGGTCGTCCATTCTTCGACAAATACGGTAAGTACATAAAGCTCAAGCAGAAGCATCTGGATACCTCGGAGCGCTGGTTTAAGCAATACGGCGCGGGTATCGTGTTCACGGCGCGGTTCGTCCCGGTTATGCGGCAGGCGATCTCGATCCCCGCAGGCATCGCGAGAATGAATTTCGGGTTATTTACGCTGTTGACGCTGATCGCCTCAATCCCATGGTCGATCTTGTTCGTTTACTTGGGTCGAACGCTCGGAGATCAATGGGAGAATATCGATGAGAAAGCAGCGCCCTACGTACAGCCGGCTATTCTTATCGCGATTGGTTTGCTGGTCGTTTATGTTCTGTTCAAGGTACTCCGGAAACGGGGAAAAACGTTATAATTTGGCGATCGGAAGCATCGTTTGGTACAATATAGAGGATCGTCTAGGTTTCACCATGAACGTTAATCCACAAAACTTTAAGTGTATGCTTACGAAGCGAGTTTTGTTGCGTAGAACACCAATGAAGCAAAGCTCCACAAAACTTTAAGCGTATGCTTACGAAGCGAGTTTTGTTGTGTAGAACACCAATGAAGCAAAGCTCCACAAAACTTTTAGGAGGCGTTTCCGATGAGCAAAAATTTGGCCAACAAGCTGAATAAGGGTATTAGCACCCAGCAATTTATCGATTCCTTTCAGAACAATAAAGAGACGTTCCTGAACTGGCAGAGCCAGTTCGAATGGCCGAGCGAGGATGACCGCGAATATTTCGAATCCATTAATAACCGCGACGACCTGCGCTGCCTGATTCTTGCAGCGGAATGGTGCGGAGACGTTGTCCGTAACCTGCCTGTCGTATTCAAAGCTCTTGAGGTTACCGGAATTCCGACGGAAATACTCGTTATGGAAGACCATTTGGAAACGATGGATGCGTTTTTGACCATGGGCGGCCGCGCGATTCCGATCGTGATCTTCACGGATACAGGCGGACATGTGCTCGGCCAATGGGGACCGCGTCCAAGCCACGTCCAGGAAGCGATGACGGCGTTCAAACTGGCGAACCCTGACCGTGACGCCGCGGATTACCAAGAGAAGCTTACTGAGACGCGTCAAGAGATGGGTCGCCGCTATGGCGAAGGCACGGGTTATCAAGCCATGATCGTGAAAGAGCTGCGCGAGCTGCTGTCGTCGCTGTAACGCCATGCTGAAGATAGAGACATTCACATTAGGACCGCTGCAAACGAACGCATACCTGATCACGGAAGAGACCGGCAAGCGCGGGATTATTATCGATCCCGGCATGGGACCCAAGCGATTGCTGGAGCGGATACGTGACGTGAAGATCGAGGCAATCGTGTTGACGCATGCCCATTTCGACCATATGGGCGGCGTCGATGAGGTACGCAAAGCCGCGGGCTGTCCCGTCTACCTGCACGATCTTGAAGCGGATTGGCTGACCGATGCGGCGAAGAACGGTTCGATGCGCTGGTCCGACGTCACCAAGCCGCTCACGACGGATCCGGCTGAGTTTGCGCTCGACGAGGGCCAGCAGCTGCAGCTGATAGGCCACACCTTTAAGGTGCTGCATACGCCAGGACATTCACCCGGCAGCGTAAGCTTACTGTGCGGCGAGCATCTCATAAGCGGTGATGTCCTGTTCCGCATGTCAGTGGGACGCACGGACTTGCCGGGCGGCCGGGAGCGCGATCTGTATGATTCGATTCGCAACAAGCTGTACAAGCTGGACGCGAATGTACGCGTGTATCCCGGACACGGTCCGCAGACGACAATCGGATTTGAGAAGGCAAACAACCCTTATGTGCCGGCTTAACCGGCCGCGTAAGGGTTCTCCTTATTGTATATCTTGCTGAAGCTGATGGAGGACGGACAAGTGGCTGAAATGAAACAACGTATCGCAGAGGAAGAAGCAGAGCTTAGCGCCGGAGGTAAGGTGGAGCTGACGCCTGAGGAACAGGCGGCTGAGCAGGAGAGAATCGTCAAACGGATTTCCGCCGAATTAAGCCTGCCGTTAACGAAGGTGAAGTCAGCGGTTGGTCTGCTTGACGAAGGCAACACGATTCCGTTCATCGCCCGTTACCGGAAGGAAATGACAGGGGAGCTCGACGAGAACGAGCTGCGCTCGATTGAAGAGAAGCTCCAGTATATGCGCAACCTCGAGACGCGCAAGCGTGAAGTGATCCGTCTGATCGATGAGCAGGGCAAGCTGACGGATGATTTACGTCAATCGATCATCGTGTCGGTTAAGCTGCAGGAAGTTGAAGATATATACCGGCCATACCGGCAGAAGCGAAAAACCCGAGCCAGTGTGGCGAAGGAACGCGGCCTTGAGCCGCTTGCCCAGTGGCTGCTCTCCCAGCCTCGCCAAGGCGAGCCGCTCCGCGAAGCAGAGCGCTATTTGGATGCAGAGAAAGGCGTGAATTCGGCGGAAGAAGCGCTGCAAGGGGCGATGGACATTATTGCCGAGCAGATCGCCGACGATGCCAAAATTCGCGCTTGGGTACGCAGATTCACGTTCGATAACGGTGTGCTGCGGACCGAAGTGAAGGATGCGTCGCTTGAATCGGTCTACGAGATGTATTACGACTATCATGAGCCCGTGAAGAGGCTGCCGCCGCACCGGACACTAGCCATCAACCGCGCTGAGCGGGAGGATGTGCTTCGCGTTTCTCTGGAGGTTCCTGTTGAGCGTGTACATGATTATATCGATCGTCAGATCGTTCGGGGCGGTACGACGCAGGTGATCAGGGATGTGCTCGTGAAGACGGTTGAGGATGCTTATAAACGGTTGATCGCTCCCTCAATCGAGCGTGAGGTGCGCGGCGAGCTTACGGACAAGTCGGAGGAGCATGCGATTCAAATCTTCTCTGCGAATCTCCGGAACCTGCTTCTGCAGCCGCCCGTGCGCGGCCATGTTGTCCTCGGCGTTGATCCGGCATTCCGGACAGGCTGCAAACTGGCAGTTGTCGATGAGACATCCAAGCTGATGGAGGTTGCTGTCGTGTACCCGACAGCGCCGAACAACAAGGTTGCGGAAGCGGAGAAGCTGATCGGCGGTCTGATGGACAAGTACAAGGTAGAGCTTATCGTGATCGGTAATGGGACGGCATCCCGCGAGACGGAGCAGTTCATCGCCAGCATGATCGGCAAACGCAAGGCGGCGGGGCAAGATAAGGGCCGCGACATCAAATATATTATCGTGAACGAGGCAGGGGCGAGCGTTTATTCGGCTTCTAAGTTGGCTGCGGAGGAATTCCCGGCGCTTGACGTAGCTGAGCGAAGCGCGGTCTCCATCGCCAGAAGGCTGCAGGATCCGCTCGCAGAGCTGGTGAAGATCGAACCGAAAGCCATTGGCGTCGGCCAATATCAGCATGATGTGAGCCAGAAGCGGCTTGATGAAAGCCTGGGCGGCGTTGTCGAATCGGCGGTCAACCATGTTGGTGTCGATGTGAACACCGCGTCACCTTCACTGCTCGCCTATGTGGCGGGAATCAATGCAACGACCGCCAAAAATATCGTGAAATACCGCGATGAGAATGGGATCTTCAACGAACGCAAATCGCTTAAGAGTGTACCGCGCCTAGGTGCGAAGACATATGAGCAGTGTATCGGCTTTATTCGCGTCCTGGAAAGCCCCAATCCGCTTGACCGGACACCGATCCATCCCGAGTCGTACGATGTGGTGGACAAGCTGTGCAAGGAGCTTGGTCTGAAGCTTGAGCAGCTCGGCAGCGAGCCGTTCAAAGCGGCTTTAATCGCTGTACAGCCGGAGGAGACTGCACCGAAGCTTGGAGTAGGGGTACCAACGCTTCGCGACATTTTAGACAGTCTGCTGCGCCCTGGACGCGATCCGCGGGAGGAGCTGCCACAGCCGATCTTCCATACGGATGTGCTCGACATTGAAGATTTGAAGCCGGGCATGGAGCTTAATGGCACGGTACGCAATGTCATCGACTTTGGTGCTTTCGTGGATATTGGCATTAAGAATGACGGGCTGGTTCATATCTCCCAGCTCAGCAATAAATTTGTGAAGCATCCGATGGACGTGGTCTCGGTCGGAGATAACGTAACTGTATGGGTGCTTAACGTTGACCTCAAGAAAGGCCGCGTTGGCCTTACAATGCGCAAGCCGGACTAAGGTGTACCGCCTAAACGACATAGAGAAGCCCTGACGAGTCGTCAGGGCTTCTCTATGTCATTCATTGTTCTTTTTTACAAGCACCCTACAAGCACAAACACTCCCAATGCGTGGAAGAGTCGGCGCTAAGGAGCGTAGGGGCTGCAACGTTTTTATTATAAACTGGCGCTGTCGTCGTTAGGATGCTGTTTGGTGCGGTAAAAGTACCAGCAATCGTTCAAAAGCCGGATTTGCCGCCGGTCTTTCTTCATAAAAGCACGCATCAATTGATTGCACAGCCACTGCGGCACATGCATCGCCCTCCTCCTGCCCATACTTGTGTAATAACTATGTATATGGGGATAGGCGGATGTCCGTGCAGGTCCCAGTGAATTCAACTCCTCCTGCGCCGCTACCTAAGCGGGCTTAGGCTTCCATCTCTTCTTCATACCATTGTTCAAGCTGTGCCTGCAGGGCACGAATTTCAGTGAGCAGCGAAATGAGGGGATATGATTTCTCTTCAACCGCAGAGAAGTCCCGTTCCAGCTCATTCATATAATCCAGGCCGGAGTATGGAAGGAGGGATTTGTCGTGCAGCTCTAGATCCTCGCATTCTCCGATCGCGTAAGGCAGCTGTGGAACATTGCTGGCCGTCAGCTTGTCGATTTCTTTATGCAAGCGCAGGTTAAGCGCGCTTAACTGATAAGCATGCGATGCAGGCATTTCTACGAATGAGATGCCTTTCGAGCCGTTCATGATAACATAACGCATTTGTGGCATAGTGGGGAAACCTCTCCTCTCGAGCATGTCGATACGTGATACTACTTGACAGTTTAGCGTATTCATCCTTTAAAATTCAAGTAATATCGTATATTCGGTGTACATAGTTGAAGAAGATGGATAGGAGGGACCGGACTATGACTGACGATAAGCTGCAAGCATGGGTTGAGCGGGTTTCGATGCAATATTTCAAGCTGCCGTTCCGTCATCTTGCAACCTTCAATCGGCGACTCAGGTCAACCGGCGGGCGCTATTTTACCAAATCGCATAACATTGAGATTAGTCCGCATCAGCTGGAGAACTACGGGGAAGAAGAGACCGAGAAGATCATTAAGCATGAGCTTTGCCATTATCATCTGCATTTATTGAAGCGGGGATACAAGCACCGGGACGCGGATTTCAAACAGCTGCTTGCACATGTAGGCGGATCGCGGTTCTGCAAGTCACTTCCCGGGCGTGAGCTGCGCAAGGCAGCGCCTTACCGGTACAAGCTCGTCTGCCGTAATTGCGGGATGGAGTACCTGCGCAAGCGCAAGATTGATCCAAACCGATATGCTTGCGGAACATGTAGAGGGAAATTATTATTATTTATGCTTGACTCAGCAATCGAATCATGATACATTATTTCTTGTCACTAATGACGTTCCCTGATAGCTCAGTTGGTAGAGCACTCGACTGTTAATCGAGTTGTCACAGGTTCGAGTCCTGTTCGGGGAGCCATTCATGGAGAGATACCCAAGTGGCTCAAGGGGACCCTCTGCTAAGGGGTTAGACTGCGCAAGTGGTGCGAGGGTTCGAATCCCTCTCTCTCCGCCATAACGATGAATGTGACGCGGGGCCGTCCAGGCGGCCCCTTTTGTTTGCCCTAATGGATCGGCTGTTGGATACATAGGCGAATGCATTCAAGAAATGTTTCAAAAAAAAGCTTGCACCATGTAATGAAAGTGTGTTATTATCTTACTTGTCGCTTGAAAGAGCTGACGCTGATGCACATCATTGCGGCCCGTTGGTCAAGGGGTTAAGACACCTCCCTTTCACGGAGGTAACAGGGGTTCGAATCCCCTACGGGTCACCATCTCAAGAGCCATTAGCTCAGTTGGTAGAGCACCTGACTTTTAATCAGGGTGTCGTAGGTTCGAGTCCTACATGGCTCACCATTTTTACAAGATATGCATTATGCGTATCACTTATATGCGGTCGTGGCGGAATGGCAGACGCACCAGCTTGAGGGGCTGGCGGGAGCAATCTCGTGGAGGTTCGAGTCCTCTCGACCGCACCATAACTTAACAATCCGCAATCCTTTGAGGAATCAAAGGATTTTTTTGTGCGTTCATTTTGTTTATCGACCGTAAGCTGCAGTGATCGTTAAGAGCGAGTCTTGACTTCAAAAAACTTCCTATGCTAAAATTTGATTGGTCGATCAAATAAAAAATTGAATGATCAATCAATTTTCGGGGCGGGGTTGGAATAGTGAGCAGGAGCAATGAAGAAAAGTCAAGCTTCATAGCCGAGGCAAGACGGGAACAAGTTATAGAAGCCACGATTCAAACCCTTGACGAGATGGGTTACGTGCATGCCAGTCTCTCGCAGATTGCCAAGAAAGCAGGTATTAGCACGGCGCTAATTTCATACCACTTTTCAGATAAGAGCGAATTGATGAATCATGTGCTATCGAAGCTTATTTCGAGTTCGGAATCCTATATATTGGAACGGGTGCGTCAGGAAAATACACCTAAAGGCAAGCTGACAGCATTCATAGCCGCAAGCTTAGCCTATCAAAGCTTACATCCTAAGCGAACTACGGCTTTGTTGGAAATTATCTTCCATGCAAGAACGCCCGATAATATTCCGTACTATAAATTAGGTGACGAAGACGAAGACGTACTCGTGCGCGAGCTTCAACAAATATTACGGGATGGACAAGACAAAGATGAATTTGGCCTATTCGATCCAGCTGTCATGGCTAGCATGATTCAAGGCGCGATCGGGGAATACATGGGGAATACCCCGATAACGCGGCAGGTCGATCTGGAGACTTACAGCGGTGAACTCGTTAATATTGTTTGTAAAGCGGTTAAAGAATAATCTTTCATGAAGAAGGTGAGAATGGTGTCTTCCAAATTAACGGACCAACAGCAAACGATCGCGGGTTATTCCGCTTCAACAGGGATCCTCCTATATGGAGGGTTCGGAGCAGCAGGACTTATAGTCGGTTACTTCCTTCCACGGATAGCCGCTTGGGCTTTGAAGCTGCCCTGGCTGCCGTTTCAAGGACCGCTGAAGCTTATTGATACATTCAATGGGCCCTGGTTGTCGTATATTCTGTCCTTACTGGGCTTAATCGCAGGCTTCGTGGTCGCCTATATCGCCATTAAAGAAAGTCTCATTGTATCTTTGACCGACCAAGAGGTGCAGTTGGATCAGAATGGACATAAGCAGACGATTGCGCATAGAGATATTGGGATGGTCTTCATGGATGGGAGACATCTAGTGATCCTTGGAAAGTCGGGGCAAGAGCTTGCACGGGAGAAAAGCGAAGAATCCGCGGCGAAAGCAGCGAATGATTTTTCCTATGCCTTCGTGAAGCACGGGTATCCTTGGGCCGCGAAGGGTGATCCTTATAAAGAGGAGTATCGGCGCTGGGTACCGGATACGCCAGATATTTCAGCGGCTGCTAATGCGGTACTGAAGGCTCGAGAAATCGCGCTGCAGAAAAAAGTGAAAGAGGAAATAAAGGATTTGCGAAAAGAACTCAATAAAATGGGATTCATCATACGCGATGAGGAAACGCGGCAATACTGGCGGCAAGTACCCGGAGAAATAACGAAGGCATTGTCGCCGTCTTTGTAAACTTTCTACGGATATGAAGTACTGGGTGTTGCTAGTTGCAAGATAAGTGCATATTATTATGTAGTGGATTGATTGAACGAACGTACCAACAAAACATATCTAGGAGTGGTAATTTGAGAAAGCAAAAACCAATGTCATTTGATGAATTGCTGAAGGACTTACAAGGGCAGAAAGCGTTTCAGGAAGATCCGGAACATGTTTCATTAGAGAAGCTGTTTAATGAGTCGTTCATGAGCAAGCATTCCAGCTTCAACGGTTTTGGAGCGTTTCTGGAGAAGGGCAACTTTCAAGTAAATACACATGAAGATATTCATAACATTCCTGATGAGCTGTTTGATCGGCATGTTCAGAGAGAAACGGATTTTGCGGATTGGAAATCCATGCTGGCTGCAGCAACTAAGGAATATGACAATAAATAATAAGCTGTGACATCCGCTGGCGGGGGCTGCGCAGCGCTCCTTGCGGTCATGGAATCCGCACCCACAACGAACCGTTCCAAAAATGGCGTATGATTGGCGTATGCGCATGCTTGGAACTTTTCGTTTTGTGCTGCAAAAAACGCAGCGATGGTATCATTTATTTATTTTTGCTAGGAGGAGGATGGCAATGACACGTTTCCTTTACTTATCGGATACCCATATAGGTGCTGAGGTCGTTGGCTTCCAGCAGCAGCCTGCCTATCCAGAGAAATTGGACGAGCTGCTCTCAACGGTTGCAGAGCTTGCGTGCAGCGGCGAAATTGATTTTGTTCTGCATGGTGGAGACATGGTAGATACCTGCACGCCGGCGACGATCGCAAGAGCGAAGCAGTTATTCGATCTCCCTGTACCGGTTTATCTTTCTCTTGGCAATCATGACTTGGACCGCGAGGACGCCTTATCGTTATGGCTAACCCATGCACCTGAATTTTTCATTGACCAATCCCCTCAATATACAATAGAGCATGCCGACTGTGACATTCATGTGACTCCGAACCAATGGGAGACGGGTATGCCCTACTATTGGCGAAGCCAGCAAGAGGCCTATTTCTTGGAGGATCAGCTGCACGTATTGGAAGAAGCGATTGCCAAATCCCGAGGGAAGAATCAATGGTTAGCCATACATAATCCCATATACGGCGTACCTAAGGAACAGAGCGGGGCCGAACATATTATTCATGACGCTCCTCCTCTATTTCGAGAGGTCGTTGTCACAATTATGGAATCCCATCCTGAATTAAGGGGGGTTCTGTCCGGGCACAGCCACATTAATACGCTGAAGCAGACGGAGGCTGGCGTGTACCTTTCTGCAAGCTCATTTATTGAGGCTCCATTCGAATATAAGATCATAGAGGTGACGCAGCAGTCGCTTTCCATCCGTACGCATGCGGTAAGCGGTCTGAGCTTCCAGGCGGATTATGATGCTGCCCGCAGCTTCGTTCAAGGACGTGAGATCGACAGGTCACTTCATTGGAGGCTATCTGAATAGAAGTTCAACATGTGGCAAGGTCCACTTGAGCCGCATGGCGCAGGAGTACTATGGCGGCATGGGTTACAGGTTTACAGGACAAATGCTCTTCGCTTTCCTTTCGGCATGAATTCGCAGATTCAATCAGGCGGTCGGTCTCTTTTTAAAGAAATCGGCGTCATTACCTGAGGACATCTGCGTATTCATGCCTTTTTTATAGTGGATTGTGTGCCATCGAGGCTAATATTCAAATATTCAGGAAAGCGGTTTCTTTTGTCTGATGTTACGGGATTGAATTGTCGCTATACTAAATTAATAAGCGAAATCAACTACCCCTTATAACTAAGGAGGTCGACATTTCAAAAAAATTTCTATGCAAATGTAAGCGCTTTTGGGGGCAGCACGTTTGTTGAATGATATCCGTCAGTCAGGTATACGAAAAAAATGGGAGGAATGAAAAGATGAAAAACAAAAAGTTAATCAGTCTGGTTATCGTATCGGTGTTAGCTTTGTCTATGGTCTTATCCGCTTGCTCCTCGTCAACAAAGACAGGAGGAAACAACGAACCATCGGGTAAAGAAACAACCATACGTTTCTCCACGTGGTATGGTCCGGGAGATATTGAAATTTGGAAAGAAGTCATAAAAAGATTTGAGGCGGATCACCCCACCATTAAAGTGAAGTTCGAGCCTCTGGAGTGGGATACCTATTGGCAAAAAATACAGACTCAGTTAGCTTCGAAAGCAGCGCCAGATGTAATTGGGATGCATGTTGGAGTTGTGTATGGCTATGCGGAGAAGGATCAGCTTGAATCCTTAAATAGCTACTTGGAAACGGGTGAGCATAAGATTGATGAGCTTCCAGAATCGCTGGCAGCAGAGGGACAATGGCCGAAGGATGACCCGCAGCAGTATGCATTGCCATGGCATTTTACCGGAGGCGCTCTTTTTGTAAACTTGACGGCGTTTAAAGAGGCAGGAATCGAGTATCCAGAACAAGGCTGGACCTTGGATGAATTTACGGAAGCAGCAGGGAAGCTTACTACATCAACAAGATTTGGTTTCCTGACCCCATCGTTCTCCATGAACGCCGGCCTCATGGGAGCATTCGGAACAGAGCCGACCACCGCGGATAAATTACACAGCAACTATAACTCCCCTGAAGTATTAGAATATAAAACCTGGCTGCATGATCTCATTTATAAATATAAAGTAGCTCCGAATCCGAAAGATGTGGATGGTAAAGTGGATCCATTCATAGCAGGCAAAGTGGCGATGTCCTTAGGCGGAGCATGGAATTTCCCGGTATACCGCAAAATTGAAAATTTTGATTGGGACATTGCCCCGATGCCAACAAGAGATGGTGTATCCAAAACGTATGCCGGTCCGGATATGCTGAGTCTCCCTAAAGACGGGAAGAATAAAGAAGCCGCATGGGAGTTTATACAATTTGCTGTTTTCGACGATAAAGCCCAAGAAATACTGCGAAATACGGGACTTCCGATGTTGAAGAAGGACTTGGCGGATGACACCGTTATTAACGAAATTGCCCAGCAAAAACCCGCCCATATCAAGCTGTTTCTTGAAGGTGCGACAACCGATGGAGTCGGCTATGCGTTTACGAAGAAATTTTTTGAAATCGCTAAGCTTGAGAACGATGCAGATGTGAAAATCATGCAGAATCCTAATCCCGATATCAAGAAGGAGCTCGAGAATCTGCATTCGCTCGTAAACAAAGAGTTTGAGAAGAAATAACGGAAAATTGGGGGATAGCCATGATAACTATCCCCTTTTTAAGGTGGTGTGTGAATGAGAAGCAATAGGGTACTAGCAAATTCCAGATTGAATAAACCGGTCAAAAAGAAATGGATCAGCCAGGATGCCGCGTGGGCGTTTCTATTATTGATTCCTTTGTTCATTGGGATCTTGCTGATCTACTCCTCGACGATCTTTGGATTTGTGATGAGCTTTACCAATTGGGATATTGTACGTAAGGCTGAATGGGTGGGGATCGAAAACTACAGAACCTTGGCGGAAGATGAACTGGTATGGAAAGCGATGCGCAATACCTTGTATTTTCTGATCATTGCCATACCGGCTAAATTAATTATTGGCTTAGCTTTGGCCGTTTTGTTGAATCAAAAATTAAAGGGCGTCAACTTTTTCAGGTTAACCTATTTTTTCCCTACTGCCTGTTCTGTAGTGGCGATTGCGCTTGTTTGGGGATATCTGTATGGAGTCGATGGCTTTCTGAATACCTTATTGCAAGGACTAGGCCTCTCAAAAGTGTATTGGATGGATGAACATAATGCAATGAATTCGATTGCTATTATGAGCTTGTGGGGGGGAGTCGGATACATTGCCCTGCTATTCCTTGCGGGATTGCAGAATGTTCCGCCTGAATATTATGAAGCTAGCCGTGTAGACGGAGCGAACAGATTTCAACAATTTAGAATGATTACGCTACCTTTATTAACGCCAACTACGTTCTTTATACTCATTACACAGATGATCACCGTATTTCAGATGTTCGGGGAAAATTATCTGATGCCCGGACCGCTAAACTCGACGCTTTCTATTGTTCAATATATATTCACGGAAGCCTTTCAAGGCTTTCGAATGGGTTACGCCTCAGCGTTATCCTATATTCTCATTTTAATTATTTTCATCATCACGATCGTGCAGTTCAAGCTGCAAAAAAAATGGGTGAATTACGATTTATAATGAAAGGAGAACGATATGGACCAAGCGAATAATAGCCCATTAAAATGGATGCAATACGTGCTTCTATATGGGCTGAGTGTAGTCATTATTTTTCCATTTGTTTGGCTCTTGCTTTCTTCGTTTAAAGACAATATTGAAATTATGTCAGGCAACCATATTATTCCGAAAAATTGGACATTCGATAATTACGTGACCATAATGACGGAGATCCCAATGCTTGGTTTTTTGAAAAATAGTTTGTTCATTACGGTCCTCGCAACGGTAGGCGGGATATTCGCTAGCGCAATGTCCGCTTTTGTGTTTGCCAAGTTGGTTTTTAAAGGGCGTAATGTTCTATTTACGATGGTATTAATCGTCATGATGATCCCAGGGGTCGTCACGATGATTCCGTTGTTCATCATTATTAAATCGATTGGGTTAATGGATAGTTTATGGGCGCTCATCTTACCCTCTTGGACAGGTTCGGCATTCGGCGTGTTCTTCCTCAGACAGCATATGATGTCGATTCCCCATGATTTGTATGAATCGGCCAAAATGGAAGGATGTAATCCGTTCCGCATCTTTATAGCCATGTATCTTCCTTTAATAAAGCCCGCGTTAGCCACTTTAGCGGTGTTGAACTTCATTGCGCATTGGAATGATTTGATCGGTCCGTTAATTTACTTGAATTCGCCGGAGAAAATGACAGTAACAGTCGGTATTTCTTACTTCCGAGGGCAATATGTAACGGACTATCCGGTTGTTCTGGCCGGTGTATTTATTAGTTTAATCCCTACCTTTATCGTGTTCTTGTTCTCACAAAAGTATATCACCAGAGGAATGCTCATTAGCGGCTTAAAATAATTCAACTATCGGCCATGTTCCAAGAGCATATTGGAAACAGGAGAAGCCTTGTGATGAGGCTTCTTTTGTTTGGTTCGTGAGACTGCTCCATATGGGCTGTAGGCAGAGCACCGGGTTGAAAATTTACAGCAGAAGCCATCTCTTGTATAGGGGTGGATGCAATTGATTATCGAGGGCACGCGTTTGGATAAAATACTCCAATAAAATGGACATTGTATGCAAGAAACAAGGTGATATAAAATGAGTCATGAGCGAAATGAGAATGATAATCATTGATATCGGACTTGGTTTCGTTACGACAACGTTCATATAGGAGTGGGTAGAACATGGCAAGGCTTGCAGGATCGCGTACCAACATGCTAAGGGGAATCATTGCTCTGCTAATTGTCATCACAGCGCTCGCGGGATGCGGCAATGCGCAGGAGAAGCAGCCGGAAGCGGAACCGTCGAATACAGGAAATGGAGCGGGTACAGGTTCGACTAATAACAATGGCGGACAGACAAACGGCAGTAGTGAAACGCGTGTCGTGAAGGATCACTTCGGAGAGGTGGAAATTCCGGTCAAGCCAAGGCGCGTAGCCGCCATTTATTTGGAGGACTATCTCGTTGCTCTGGGCGCAGAGCCGATTGTGCAGTGGTATCATCCATCCTGGGGAAAACAGGATTATCTGAACCTGAGTGTTCCGCAATTCGATATAACCGGCAGTATTGAAGCGCTCTTGGAAGCTGCGCCCGATCTCATCATTTCGGACGGGTACGCGGATGCCGCCATCTATGAGAAATATTCCAAGGTTGCCCCTACCTATCGCATGCCTGACGCCATTCTGGAGAGCGGCTCCACTGAAATCCTCACCAAGATTGCGGATCTCATGGGCGTGCCGGAGAAGGCGGAGGAACTGATCAAGGACTTTGAGCAGAAAATCGCCGATATGAAAGCGAAGCTGCAAACAGCGATCGGGAAGGAATCCGTTGCCGTGCTGCGTCTTAACATCGGCGAGAAGGATATCAACCTGCTTGGCATCAAGAATCGATTTGTCGGTTCCATTCTGTACAAGGAACTCGGCTTGACCGCACCGAAGCTGGTCGCGGAGATGGACAAGTTTATCGATACCCTGTCTATGGAGAAGCTACCGGAGCTTGATGCGGATCATATTATTATTCTGACTTCGAATGGGACATGGACATCACCCGAGAACCAAGAGGCCATTGATAACTTGCTGAACAGCCCGATTTGGAAAAGCACCCCTGCAGTCAAGAACGGCAAGGTGTACCAGGTTGAACGGACCTTCTGGCAATCGGGGGCTTTCCAGGCCAACCAGCTTAAGCTGAAGGACTTGGAGAAGTACCTGCTGCAATAGCGGAAGCGACTATCTTTAGAATAGCAAGGGGAGAGAGCATTTCAACAACACTGTTGAAGTGCTCTTGATTTTCATTTATAGTTAATTAGTGATAATCATTCTCACTATAAGAAATGGACTGATAAACCTATGCGTGAGGGAGTCCCGCAATCGGCTGTATCGCCCAGCCTGTTCTATCGATTGATCGGAGTGGCTGTTAACAAATATGGATCTCATGAGGAGCAGACGTCACAGAACAATGAGCGGTATCGGATCCTGGTTATTACCGACGGTGACGGGCGCCTCGTTATGGATGGAGAGGGCTACCGGCTTGAGCGCGGCAAATGCTTCATAGCAATGCCGGGCATAACGGTCAGAAGCGAAGCGGGCAAGCACGGTCTCATGTGTTATGAATTAACCTTCGAGGTTCTCCAGCTTATTGGGGAGGCCGGATTAACCGCTGCCGATGGACAGTCACACCCCTCGTTTCCATGCGTAGGAGAGGTCAACTGCAGTCCGTTCTCTCAGTGTCTGGAATGGGTCGAAGCTCTCTATGGCCAGTCCCTGTCGGAAACGGCCGACGAGTTGGCCTTGTTCGATCAGCATATGCGATTTCAAGAGCTGCTTCGCTGTATATTCAGGCAGAATCTTGCGGCTTCTCTTGTCCAGAGCAGCAGACAAGCCGTGGAGTCTACGATCGAGCTGCTTCGGAGAGATTATGGAGATCCATGGACCGTGAGCAGGATGGCGGCGATGGCCAACGTCGGCCGGTGGCATTACACGCGAATGTTCAAAGAGATGACGGGTCAGGTTCCGCTGCAGTACTTATCAGGTATCCGTATCGATCAGGCCAAGCATCTGCTGCAATCGACGGACGACCGGTTGTTCGACATCGCACAGAACGTCGGTTTCGGCAATGAATTTTATTTTAACCGCCGGTTCAAGCAGACGGTCGGTCTCTCGCCGGGTCAATACCGGCGCCATTACCGGGAGGATATCCGCGTATTCGCGCCCTTTCTGGAGGATTTCCTGCTGGCGGTCGGCATTACGCCGATCGTGCAATGCTCACTCTCGATGTGGGGCACGCAGTCGTATCTGGGGCTTGATCATATTCCCGCCGTCCAGCTAACGAATAAGCAAGTCGTCCCGCTTCCGTGCAAGCCGGACCTGATTATGGTGGACTGCGGTTTTCCCATGCAATGGGACTGCGGTTACTTCGAGAAGCAAGCTCCGCTCTACAGAATGTCCAATCAGGGCGAGGATTGGCAGGCAACCTTGCGCACGGTGGCGGATTTGCTCGGAAGAGGCAAGAACGTCAAGATTAATGAGGTCATCGACAATTATGAACGCAAAGCCGATGCAGCCCGGAAGAAGCTTCGCGCGATCCGTCATCAGACGGTTGCTTTCCTCCGGGTGAGTGCGGATGAAATTCTGCTATACGCCGGGCAGGATAAAGGATTCACGGGCCCTGTTCTATACGGGGATCTGGAACTGACGCCTCATCCGCTCGTGCAGCAATTGACAAGACATGTCAGGCGAGCTGCGTTGACGCCGGAATTGCTTGCGCGGCTGGATGCCGACCTCTTGTTCGTAACCTTCGAAATGTCGGAGCGCGAGAAGAAGAGACTACTAAGGACATCTCTTTGGCAGTCGCTTCCCGCCGTGCAGCATAACCGAGTCTTTGAGGTCGATTTTCTCAGCTGGATGAATTACGGCATTCTCTCCCATAGCAAGAAAATCGATGATGTGCTGCGCGTGCTCGCTTAAAGTGCTGCTTAGCGAAGAAGCGGCAGTGGCACATACTATTACGCAGATGCTTCTAAATACTCCGCCTATCTCATTGCTCTAACGACTCGGTCTTGGCCTTGTCGTTTTTTTGTTTGTTATTTTTTCATCTCATGGAGCAAAATGACAATAAACCAATTAACCAAACATCCTACGTTTGTGGTATGCTAATAAAAATCAACAGGTAACGAGCATCAAGGAGGAATGTAATACATGCTTCAGAAAACGAACCGCTTGACCTTAGTGGAGCAGGTTGCGATGCAGATGGAGGCTTTAATCGAGTCCGGACAATGGGCTGTTGGCATGCGGATACCAGCCGAGCCGGAATTAATGGACGAGCTGTGCGTCAGCCGCAACACGCTTCGCGAGGCCATTCGAGCCTTAATTCATGCAGGGTTGTTGAAGACAAGACAAGGTGACGGTACTTATGTCTGCTCATCGAGTGTTCTTGGAGCTGCGCTGCAGCGGCGAATATCCAGAACGAATGTGGTGCAAACGTTAGAGGTGCGGCATGCCTTGGAGAGAGAGGCTGCTTATTTGGCTGCCCAGCATCGGACAGACGAGGATGCGGCAGCGATGCAGGCCTGTTTGCAAGCATGTGAGCTGGCAGCGGAGGATAACGATAACCAAGCTTACGTTGCTGCGGATATACAGCTTCATCAAGCCATTGTCGCCGCTTCGCATAATGATATTCTGATCGAATTGTATGGTCATCTTATCGAGGCTGTTCAGGAGTCCGTCTCGGCCGTGCATAAACCGGGCAATCAAGCGATCTACCTGCTGACCCACAGACAGGTCATCGAAGCGATCATAGCCCGTGAAGGAGAAGCGGCGGCTGCATCCGTTCATCGCTACATCGAGGATTCGAAGCAGGAATCTGCCGGCGGCAACGGCAGCAGCAAGGAGATACTATTATGAGCGCGCAGAAGAACGAAGTCCTAGCTGCCGGAAGAGCTCAGTCAAACTCGAAGAGAGTGCTGCTGGTTCTTGGTTTGATCTTTATTGCGCTTAATTTACGGGCTCCTCTAACAGCGGTCGGACCTTTGATCGGTTCGATCCGGGACTCGGTGAACATATCGAATACGTTGGCGGGAACCATTACAACCTTTCCCTTGCTGGCTTTCGCGCTGCTCTCCCCGTTCACCCCTCTGCTAGCCCGGCGATTCGGTACAGAACGGGTCGTGCTGGTGGCATTATGCATCCTTGCCGGAGGTATTATACTTCGTTCTGTATCTGGTGCAGGGACCCTCTTCGGAGGGACGATTTTACTCGGTCTAGCGATTGCCGTGTGCAATGTCCTGCTGCCCAGCTTGGTGAAACGGGAATTTCCCCACAGGGTTGGTCTTATGACAGGCGTTTATTCCGTATCGATGAATATGTGCGGTGCCATAGCATCCGGTATAAGCGTTCCGATCGCCGTCAATCTGGGACTAGGCTGGCGCGGTGCCCTTGGCTGTTGGGCGGTGCTTGTGCTCCTCTCCATTCTGGTCTGGCTTCCCCAATTGCGCCCTGGCACGGACAAGCATAAGGCGGCAGAGCCTGTCCGAGTGCAGCGCTCATCGGGCAGCAGCAGCATGTGGCGCTCAGGGCTTGCTTGGCAGGTAACGCTGTTCATGGGCCTGCAATCTACGATTTTCTATATCGTTATTACCTGGTTTCCGCAAATTCTGGTGGACCGGGGGATGAGCTCCGATTCCGCGGGCTGGATGGTTTCGCTCATGCAATTTGCCCTGCTTCCAATCACGTTTATCATTCCCATCCTGGCAGGACGAATGGAAAGCCAGCGTATTCTGGTCATGATCACGGTAGTGTTATATCTGGTTGGCATAGGAGGTTTCTTCTTCGGCGGCAATGGATTCGTACCGTTATGGTCGATTATTCTGGGCGTTGCCATTGGAAGCTCGTTTAGTTTGGCGATGATGTTTTTTAGTTTGCGCACACGTGACGCCCATGACGCGGCGAAGCTTTCCGGTATGGCACAGTCGATCGGCTATTTATTGGCGGCAGCAGGACCAACGCTCTTTGGCATGCTGCATGATCAGACCGGAAGCTGGAATATGCCGTTTCTGCTGCTTGCCGCCGCAAGTCTGCTCATTCTGGGCTGTGGGCTGAGTGCTGCCCAAAATCGTGCGGTTTAACCTGCCGCCTGCTTGGAGACTTCCCAATAGAACATTGAAATGGCGAAGGAATGTTGCTGAGCGAATGAATGAAATGTTACAATTTAGAAAATTTACAGCTGAAGCCATCGCTAGTATGGGGAGGAATCCACTTGGAGGCCGTATATGCAGGAAGCTTCGATCCGATTACGCTGGGACATGCGTCGGTGATCGAGCGCGCTTTTAAATTATTTGACCGCATTCATATTGTCGTTGCTAATAATCGGGCAAAAAGTCACCGGTTTACGCTGGAGCAGCGCACGGAGCTTGTTCGACACTCGATTCAAGCTGAATTCGCCGCCCGGACGGTTATTACGCCCTTCGAAGGGATTGTCGCCGATTATATCAATGCCAACCGTATTGGAGCTGTGATCCGGGGCGTACGCAACGCAACGGATTTGGAATATGAGCTTCAGCTTGAGCAGTATATCCGTCATACGACGGCTGCCGAGACTGTATATCTCTCTCCTTATACCCAGCATATGCAAACAAACAGCTCGCTCGTCCGCATGTTTTTCCAATCCGGCAAGCATGAGCTTGCCAGGCAATTCATGTGCCCGGACGCGTTCGATCTGGCGCTGATCTACGAGAATGGAGCGTGAACATCGATGCGAATCACGGTACTTGGCCCTTGGGGGGCTTATCCGAAGGCTGGAGACGCTACGGCAGGTTATCTCGTTGAATACGATAATCGCAGCATGCTGGTCGATTGCGGAAGCGGCGTGTTGGCGCAGCTCCAGAACTATAAGCCGCTGCATGATCTGAACAGCGTACTTATTTCCCATCGGCATTACGACCATATCGCGGACCTGGGCTGCTTTCAGTATGCCTGCTTAATTGATACGGACCTTGAGCGGCGAAGCGAGCCGGTTCCGATCTATATCGCCGAAGATCCGGATCGGGAGCTCCCATATAAATCGATGAAAGGCTCCAGTATCGAGCGGATATTCGCAGAAGAACGCTTGGCGGAGGGGGAGCTCGAAGTTTCCTTCTTCCGAACGTTTCATGAAGCGTATTGTGTGGGGATGTCATTCGAGTACAAGGGGAAGAAGCTGGTCTATACGGCGGACACCTGCTACCACGAATCGCTTATCAGGCATTGCGCAGATGCCGATGTGCTTATAGCGGAAACCTCCTTCTATGCCGATATGAAGGATGCTAGCAAGTACGGCCATATGAACGCGGCAGAAGTAGGCCTGCTGGCCAAAGAAGCAGGCGTGGGCAAGGTCGTTCTTACGCACTTGCCCCACTTTGGCGACGTGGCTCAGCTCGCCTCCGAGGTAGCCGAAGTGTATGATGGTGAGATTATAACCGCATACAGCGGGTTGGTCATTACCTTATAAAAAAATAAGAGGAGCCGGGTGGATTTGAATGCCTGGCTCCTCTTATTATGTATGAATCCGTGGTTCCTATTTAAAGAATAAAAAGTGCGTAGGAAGTGACCTCAATGCCCCGTCGGAAGGCTTGTTAACGACCCGCCCATTGAATATGAGGGATGATGAACCGCCTCCGTCCAGATTGTATCCGTCTATTGCGCCGTAACGGGTGAGCAGGATCTGCATCTCTTGCAGTGTCGCGCCCGAGTTTCCATTCTCGTTATACCCGTCCGTCACGAGGAACAGAAGCTGATTATCTTTGTAATTGGCGATAACCGTTCGCGGTGCGCGTTTCGGACTTATCTGCCACTTGGCTGGTATAGGCTGCGGAACGCGATTCTTCATCAAAACGGGAACGAAGGATGCCCCGAATTTCGGCTTTTGCGCATCTAGCTGGCCCTTGCTGCGATAATTACCCCCGATCAGCTCCATGTCCTCGTTCAACCCGACGAAGAACAAGTCTTTGAACGTCGGCTCGAAGCCATTTACATACTTGCCGTTCACGACGGTCGTGCTGAGCGGGTATCGTTTCTTCCCGCTATCGGCAAAACCGCCCGCATTGACGCCTGCTACCGCTTGGTGTCGCTTGACGGCAGACAGGGTCGTCTCCGACTGGCCGAATTCGTCCTTGCCAAGCACCATTTGCATCGCCTTAGGCGTCTTGAGCTTAACCTTAAGGGCGTAGCCGGTGAAATTTTGCGCTTTGATCTTGAACAGCTGCGCGGTCAAGTTATCCGACTGCACCGTTTCCGAAGCAAACCCGAGCTGCCGGGTAATGCGCCGGTCATAAATCATGGCAGGCCTTCCGGATTGTGCAGATGCTGCTTGAGCGATCTGGCTCATATCCGCGTTGGTCTGATTGTACAGGGCGACCGATTTCTTGATCGACTGGGCGGTGGACATCGCGGTTTGTTTCGCTTGATCCAGACTGCTCGTAAGCTTGTCCGTATCGGATGCGGCAAACGTAATTTCAGATGCTGCCGATACCTGGGGAAACACGTCTTCGGGAAGTGTAATGGATAGATTGGCAGCCGTAAGCCAGAAGAAAATGCCAAGGAACGGGGCACAGACGATTAGACCGAAGCGGTTCAGTTGTTTGACGGAGAGTGTCATTTTAACACATCCAAGTCTTTCTTCAGCTCATTCAGCTGTTTCTTCACTTCGCTGAGCTGGGTGAACAGTTTATTGCTGTTGTCGGTCTTATTGCTGGCGTTGTCCTTCGAGAACTCGAGCAGCTCGTTCAAGGCGTCCACCTTGCCCTGCAGCTTAGCGATATCTCCTTTAAACTGTGCTTCCAGCTGTTTCAGCTGTGCCTCATAACCGTTCTGCATGGCTGTGATCTGCTGTGAGGTTTGCTGTCCGACTTCCAATGTGATGCTCTGCTTGATTTTGCCGCTATACCAAATCGCGCCGAGAATGCCGGTGCCGATCAGAATGATCCAAACGAACAAAAAAACGAGCACAGATGGCCCCGACTTCCTCCGGGACTGCCGTTCGTGCAGCGCGTGCACGGATGTTTGATACTCTGTATTCACTTGCTGAATCTCCTCCCCTATTATAGACGTCTATGACTGGTGAACTTGTTGCAGTCAAATAAGTAGGAATGTACATTGTACCATAGTTTGTGAGGGAGGGCATGTCGATAAGAACGCAGGCATCACTAGGTACAGCAGCAGCGCTGCAGTGAATGAACACGGTGCCTGGAAGCAGGATGGAAATAACGGCATAAGGTCTCGCTGGCGTATTTCAAACCGCTTGTTTTGGGTAATAGAAGATAAGCAGTTCTGCAGCCATGCAGCTGCTTGCTCCTCATTCGCAATGAAAGGTAGTGGACTCTATGACAGGTCAAACCAACAAAGTAGCGTTCTTACTGGCGAGCGATTTCGAAGATTCTGAGATGAAAAATCCATATGATGCCATTACTAAGAATGGGCAAGAAGCCGTTATTATCAGTTTGCAGAAGGGGGCCGAGCTGACAGGCAAGAAAGGCACCATTTCCTATACGTCTCACTATGCCGTAGATGAAGCGGCTCCGGGCGATTACGACGCCCTTATTATCCCGGGCGGCAAATCTCCGGAACATCTATTAACGGATGAACGGGTGCTGGAGTTTGTCCGGCAGATGGACAGTGAGGGGAAGCTTATTGCCGCCATATGCCACGGACCTCTACTGCTTGAGAAAGCAGGATTGATTAAAGGAAGGAATTTAACGGCTTACCCGGCGCTGCATGCCGAAATGAATGATGCCGGCGGCCGCTTTATTGATAAAGAGGTTGTTGTGGACGAGAACTGGGTGACGTCGCGGACGCCGGAGGATGAGCCTTACTTTATTGAAGCGATTATTAAGAAACTCGGTGTAAACGCTTATTGAAGTTAAGAAAGTCCTTATACGCATGGAAGAGCCGCTCTTCTGGGGATGAGCGGCTCTTCCATGCGTTATGCCATAGTGAATGTCTTGCCGCCGATTAAGCGTTCTGCGTTTATGGCTTAATAAACTGCTGTGTCCAATAATGATTCATTTTTCCACCGGTGCAGTAACCGATACCGATCTCCGTAAAGTTCGGACTCATTATGTTTTCTCGATGTCCAGGACTGTTCATCCAAGCATTCATAACATCTTGAGCGTCCGTCTGTCCTGCAGCAATGTTCTCGCCTGCATAGGAGTAGTCAATATGGAATGCCCGCATCATGTCGAAGGGGCTGCCGTACGAAGGAGAATCATGAGAGAAATATCCTTGGTCGCGCATGTCCTGTGATTTGAACAGTGCAACGCGAGAGAGCTCCGAATTCTCCGTCAATGGCGCGAGTCCTTGCTTGGCGCGTTCTTCGTTAACGAGCCGGACAATTTCTTGGTTCACGCTGCTCTCACTGTCTCCGTTATCAAGAGCCTTCACACCGACGCTCTTGTTCATCGGGAGATTGATCCGGTCACCTTGGTAAATCCAATGCGGATCCTTAATTTGTGGATTAGCCCGTATGATGGCAGCTAGAGGCACATAATGCTCGACGGAAATATCCCACAGGTTGTCACCGCGTTTAACGATATGCTGGTCGGGGTGTGCAGGTTCAGCGGCGGCTGCAGTTCCGACTGCTGCAGGCAGCATCATGAATGCCAGCAGTCCGGCTAACCGTTTGAATTTCATGTTTAGAGGGCTCCTTTACAAACAAGTTCGTTCATCCCGTAATATGTTCAAACCGCTGTTGCGTTATCCGCTGCTGCAGCACTGTGGCATGGGGAATTTCATCCTGCTTGTGAGCCGGCCATCGCGAGTTCCTTGGCCAGCGGCGGATATAACATTTTGGATCAATATCGCTGCCGTCCTTAAAGTCTCTCAATCCATGCCGCCATCGAGATAGAGAAGTTGAATCCATTTGCAGAAGCTATGATTGTACTATTCGTGTATGTTATCATTCTCTTATATGGACTATAATTAATGATTAGGCAGGATATGATAATATGGAACAGCTCGTCCGTCGAACAGAATCGGTTGATGATGGCCGCCGGTTTTTGTTTGCCCTAGGCGAACATGATTTGCCGCTGCAGGTGGAGAGTATCGGATATAATCCCCATCAAGAGCCAATTCTGCGACCCAAGGGTTATCCATGCTTTCACTGGCTGCAGACACTCGAGGGAGAGGGCGAATTCGAGCTTAGCGGACGTCAATTCACATTGCCTCCCGGCTGCGGTTCCTTGCTCTTCCCCGGCGTACCGCACACCTATGCTCCTAAGGATAAACAATGGGCGACGATTTATTTGACCTTCGGCGGTTCTCTTGCGGAGTCAATACTCGCCTCCCTTGATATAAGGCATACGGAATGGTTTCATTGGAATGAAGATGCGCCGGTTACAGCCCAATTGCTCGCCATGATCGAGCAGGCGCAGCATGACGAGGACCGTTCGGGCTTGAACGCTTCCGCGCAGTTATATCAATTTATTACCACCTTGAAGAAATACGGCCAAACCGGCAGCCGTTCTTCACTTTTTCAGCATTTGGAGAAGCTTGATCCGCTGCTGCAGTGGCTCGAATTGCATTACGGCGATCCCGAAATCGGCTTGAATGATATGGCTGCCCTGCTGGGGCTGAGCCCGCGTTATTTGAACGCCTTATTCCGCCAAGCCTTCGGTATTACAACCTACGCTTATTTGATCCGGCTGCGCATTCGCAAAGCGAAGGAGCTGATGAGCCGGGGCGGCCGGAAATCGATTAAAGAAATCGCAGAGCTGTCCGGGTATCGAGACCCGAGCCACTTTATCGCGACTTTCGGCAGGACGGAAGGGATGACGCCTGATCAATTCCGTAAACTGCAGGGAATAGTGTTCTGATCATCGTCCTGAGCAGCCCAAACGATTCCAAAATAACGCTGATCTACATATAGCAAACGATCGGAGCGACAAATACTATGGATGTTAAACTTTGCGGGGGCTGCAGCGAAGAGAAACCGCTGTCCTCGTTTACGAAGCGTTCCGGGCGAAACGGGCGGCGCGGCACGTGCCGTTCCTGCCAGCGAAGGCGGCATCGCGAGAACTCACATCCCACCGCGGGGGAAGATGGGGAATCTACAGAAGCCGGAGCCCGTACGGCTGGCCCGGAGAGAAGCACGGATTTACCGGTGCCAGTCCATAACGATACAACCGCTGCAGAAGCTGAGTCCGATGCACCCCAACGAAAACGAAAGCGGCGCAGCCGCAAAAAACGTAAGCAGGCCGGTGACGGTCAAGGCCAAGAGCGGCAGACTGCATCTCTTGATGAGACGGAAGACCAACCGGACTCTTCGCCGGTCGTGTTGGAGGAGGAGGTGGACTCCCAGCCTGTCACGCTGAATGAAGCGCCGACGAAACGCAAACGCAAGCGTAAGCGGAGAAGACGTGGACGTCCCCTTGAAGAGAAGGATGAGAAGACTCTTCATACATCCGGGTTCGAACATGGACATGCTCTGGAACCGGCTGAACCTGAACCCATCGAGCTGAACGAATTTACCGCCGCCGAGCTTCCAGTCAAGACGGAGGGGGAGCGGGGCGAGCGGTCAGACCATAGGAATGAGGCCATCACCGATGAATCAGTGCCCAGGCGCAAACGAAAGCGCAAGCGCCGCCGCAAGCGCCGGAGCTTGGATTCCCATGTGCCGGGTGAAGAAGAACGTCCTCCGGTACGGCCGCCGTACAAGCGCATCGTACCCATCAAAGGATCGTTTAGCTATGATACCCGGCTGTTGAATGATCGGGGGACTGGGCTTATTCGTCTTCGCGGCAGACGCGAGACGGGCAAACGCTGGTCGACGGAAATCCCGACGGAAATGGCAGTTCGAATGGTTAATGAGGGCGCTGCAGGCATCATAAATCCGACCTTGATTCATAAGCTCTATACAAAAACGGATTTCCGCTTATACATTCTTCAACGGGACGATTATGTGTGCAAATATTGCGGTCGATTCGGCGATACCATTGACCACGTGATGCCGAAATCAAAGGGGGGGTTATCAACCCCGGACAACTGCGTATGTGCGTGTGCGGAATGCAATCTGAAGAAAGCCGATCATCTCGACTTTGTATTCGACGATTTATAGGAATGAAACAAGAGGCATCGGCAGATGCGGCGTACGAGCTTTATCTTGATGAGTAAACTTCCCGTTGAAATAATTTCAACGGGTTTTTGCGTTTGTTGGGTAATAATAGGAAGATTGGCCAGACGTCAATATTCGTTAATTATTGTAAACTGTTAACGAGTTCGAAACATTTCGGAGATGCTGAAGAGATAATAATGAGCTACTTTTAATGGTAGGGTGATACGATGGACAAAAAAATACTCGTTGTTGACGATGAGCAGAGCATAGCTGGAGCAATTGCCTATGCCTTCCGCCGGGAAGGCTACACCGTTGAAATCGCATATGACGGCGAAGAGGCATTGAATAAAGTGGCTACCTTCAAGCCGCGGGTCATGGTTCTTGACGTCATGATGCCGAAGATGAATGGATATGATGTTTGCCGTAAACTGGAAAACCGCACAGGACTCGGAATCATCATGCTGACGGTGAAGAACGATATTGTGGACAAAGTCATCGGTTTGGAGCTCGGTGCCGATGATTATATGACGAAGCCCTTCGACCTGCGTGAGCTGGTTGCCCGGGTAAAGGCGTTGTTTCGCCGGTTGGAGAATAGACCCGTGGAAGAAGCACAGTCCGTTGAAATCGGGGAGCTCCGTCTCCACATTCCGAATCGAACGGTACTCCTTCAAGGAGAGACACTGGAGCTGACGCCCAAGGAATTTGATCTGCTGTCCCTGCTGCTGACTCATCCGGAGCGTGTTTACACCCGTGATGAGCTGCTTGATCTAGTGTGGGATATTGATTATGCCGGCGGTACGCGAACCGTAGATATTCATATGCAGCGGCTTCGCAAGAAGCTTGGTGAGCCTTATCAGCAGCTTCTTCAGACCGTATACGGTATAGGTTATAAGGCGATGCGCGGGATCGTGCTATGAGCGGCGCAAGCAGCGGGGGAATGCGGCTCAGCTTAAAATGGCGCTTTACCGTCGCGCTCGCAGCGCTGCTCCTGCTGACGGTATCCGCGCTGAGCTGGCTCGTACTGCGCGAGATTGAACTTGACCAGAGGCAGAAGGTGGAGGCCGATCTGAAACGCCGTAGCGAGCTGGCGAACCTGCGGGTCAGGCAAACATTCTTGAGTAATTCGCTCACCGACGGCCAGACATTCATGCGGCGCAGCGGGCAGCAGCTTGCGTCGGATCTTAGCAGTCTGCTTAGCGGGACGCACATTGTCCTCTATGACATGCAAGGCAAGGAGGTCGGCAATTCCTTGCCGCTTTCAAAGACGGGCTCCATTGCGGATACGCTTGAGCTGGCCAAGCAGGGAATGACGGTTTATCAGGTTGCCGGAGATAATCTGATCTATCTGTCTCCGCTTGTTTGGTCGATCGGCCAGGTCGGCATCGTACAGATTCATTACTCGCTCAAAGCCGATCGCGACTTTTATGCTTCCATAGAACGGAGTATGCGCAATATCGGTTTGACTGCACTGGCGATTAGCTTCTTAATCGGCTTTCTGTACGTGCAGCGTGTTACGAAAGCTCTTGCCAGGCTCCGGCTCTCCGCGGATCGAATCCGAGCGGGCGATTATATCGAACAATCACCGGTTAAGCGAAGAGACGAGCTCGGCGAGCTGAGCGAGGGGATTATGTATATGAGCCGTGAGATTGAGCAGAGTTTCGCCAGACAGAAACAGTTTATCGGTAACATCAGCCATGAATTCAAGACACCGCTGACGAGCATTATGGCATATACGGATTTACTGGATATGTACCAGGATGACCCCGCTCTTCTGGAGGAAGCGAGATTGAATATCCGCAAGGAGGCAGACCGGCTGCTCGAGATGGTTGAGAAGGTGCTCTATTTGTCCGCTATGGAGCAATATGAGTTCAGCCAGAACGCCGAAACGCTGGACGTCAGCGAAACGCTAAGCGACGTATGCAGCCGGATGAGCGGCAAGGCGGTTCAATTCGGCCTTCGGATCGATACGGAATTACAGCCGGCACTCGTGCTGGCGGATCGGGAAAGCTTAATGCATATTTTTCTCAATCTGCTCGACAATGCGATCAAATATAACGTCGAGGGCGGGCAAATCAATGTATCCTGCAAGGCGGAGGGCAATCAATGTGTGGTTGTCATTCGGGATACCGGGATCGGCATTCCGCAGGAGGCAAGAGCCAAGCTGTTCGAGCCGTTCTTTACTGTCAGCAAGGACCGCGCCCGCCTGACCGGCGGAACCGGCCTCGGACTGTCGCTCGTGAAACGGCTGGTTGAGCTTCAGGGGGGACAGGTTGCGTTATCGTCTCCGCCTATAGGCGGGCAAGGGACTGTATTCACGGTAACTCTGCCAATCGCCCCGTCAGCCTCAGCTTAAGCTTCCGAAGCGAGTTTTGCTCGACCGCTCCCTTCGGAAGCGGTAAGCTCCAAAACTTTTAGGAGGTCATGCCATGAAACTTGCAAGGGGGAATTGGGCGGTTGCCGCGGCGGGTATCGTCTGCATCCTTATGCTTAGCGGATGCAGTTCCAATACCGCGGAAGAAGAACGGACCGTGATCGTCAAGCCTGAGAAGACGATCACAGTCGTAGAGAAGAAGCCGCCGGCCGTCTCCACGACGATCGAAGTGGAGAAGATCGAGACCTTCGAAGGCGTCCGCGGCATGGACTGGCTTAGTGAGGACCGCTTGATTATCTCCAAGTCTAACGAACAGGTGCAGGCGTTATCGGTTGAAGGGGAGAAGCGCCAGCCGAACAATTTGTATATACGCGACTTCGGAGCCGGAACCGACGAGGCGCTCTCCGAGGATCGGATGGATCAGGACTATGCAGTATTGTCCCCCGATAAGAAGCATCTGTATTACAAACAGCATGTGGAGGAGATGGCAACGGGCTATATTATGAATCTGGCTACTCGTGAGACCGTGAAGACGGGTGAACAGTTCGTCGGAATATATGAATCCGAGTGGGCTGACAATGAACGTGTTGTCTTCACCACGGAAACCGGCGATATTGCAAGATCTGACATTAACGGTAACACGGAAATTCTGCTGAAGGCCGATCATTCGACCTATAATACGAAGCAGAGAGGCACGCTGCTCTATTACATCGGCCAGCAAAATAAGCTGTTCCGGTATGATCTGAAGACCAAGGAGCAGAAGGCGCTGGATAAGCAGGTGATTTGGTTCGTCCCCTCCAATGACGGCATGCAGTTTGCCGTCGTCAAGCATTTGAACAATCTGGATGTGGAGGAGATGCAGATGGAGCTTTCGATTACCGATCAGGCGATGCAGCCGAAGATTAAAGTCGCAAGCGGCAACCAAGTTTTCGGAACGAGCTGGTCGCCCGATGGCACCAAGCTGGCCTATACGCTCACCTCCGCCGGTAACGTTCAAGGCGTTTACGTAGCTGATGTCGTATCCGGCAAGGCAACTCAGCTGTCGGTTGATATGGAGCAGGCAAGCGATACGCTGCGCTGGAGCCCTTCGGGTAAGAAACTGCTCATGTCCACATCGGCCTTCCGCGGCAATAAAGTCGTATTTATCTCCTATGTCATTACATTGAAATAGAAGATCGGCTGTCATTGGAAAATATTTATAGCCTTCCGCGGCAGCCTCCTTCTCAGGAGGCAGTAAAACCAGCTGAACTGTAGGAATTACAAGGTTTCTCCTGTTTATGGAGATTGTGTTGTCTATGATAAAAGTGATAGGCTGGCAGATTTTGAGGCATGATCTATAAAACTCCCTATGTTAACATGAGTTGCGTCGGGTAACCGGCACTAACAAACGTAAACTGAAGGGAGATTTTTATTCATGAAGAAGCAACCATTTCGTATAGGTATGGCAGGCGTACTCGCAGCGGGGATGATCGTTCTCGGGGGAGGAGCAGCTGTACAGAAGGCGGATGCCGCCTCCATGAACGGAGCCCCGGTCACGTATAAGATGAATAATTCGTTAAGTCAGATTGGCCAGCAGTATGGTGTGGATTTGTCCAAACTGATCGGTTCGAATAACAATTGGATTTGGGCTGGCATTAACTGCCCTCCTGTGAACAACGGCGGATCGACTAACGGAGGTACGAACAACGGTACTGACGGCGGATCGACAAACGGAGGTTCGAACAACGGCGGATCGACTAATGGTGGTACGACTAACGGCGGATCGACTAATGGTGGTACGACTAACGGCGGTACAAACGGTGGATCGACCAATGGTGGTACGACTAACGGCGGTACAAACGGTGGTACAACTAATGGCGGCTCGACGGGTACAGTAACGCAGGATAAATTTGCTGCAGAAGTGATTACGCTTGTTAATGCTGAGCGTGCCAAAGCAGGCTTGTCCAAGCTGACTTCGGATTCTCTTCTGACTAAAGTGGCTTATGACAAAGCTAAAGACATGTACGATAATAACTATTTCGACCATAATTCCCCAACATACGGCTCTCCTTTTGATATGATGCGTGCTTATGGCGTGAAGTATTCCTATGCAGGTGAGAATATTGCAAAAGGCCAACGTTCGCCGCAAGAAGTAATGACGGCTTGGATGAACAGCGCCGGTCACCGTGCGAACATCTTGAACAAAAACTTTAACAAAATCGGCGTCGCTTACTACAACGGCGAGTGGGTACAAGAGTTTACATCTTAATTTTTAGCCATCATGGTATATTCGCTTTAAAAAAAGCAAACAAGCGGCTGCTGCCGCTTTTTTTGCTTTTTTTTGTATGGTTTACGTGGACTTTCAGCGCTTAGCGGTGCGAAACATAAAGATAATGATGGCCAATTCCATTGCGATTGCTGCGAGAATAAATACGAAGCTGGCTAATCGCCAGTCATTATCCATGTTAAAGGTGAAGGTATGATACAGCAGCGCAAAGCCGTTAATAAACAGGAACGCCTTTCGCCGACTGTCGGCAGCGCCTGCCCATTCCTTGTCGTCTTCTTCCAACGCTCTCGATGCCGCCAAGCAGCAAATCCCATAGACGATTACAAGATGTCCGATCCCGTCGACCATGCCCAAGATGAATACATAGCCAAAAGGAGAGCGCCCCGCTTCTCCATCCGCGGGCATTACCATGCCGGGCAGTGCCATAGCGGCTAGGGCAAGAGAGGTCACGATAACGGCTGTCCTCCACTTGTCCGTGGTAATCAGTTTAGAAGCTCCGATCGAAATAAGGAGATAACCGATCATGTCCGGCAATAGATCAATTACGATAATTCTAATGTCAATGAGAACAAGCAGCAGCCCCCAAGCGATTTGTTTCCAGCCTCTCATCATCGCTCCAGCCCCCTTGCTCTTTGCGTTAATGCGCTGACATCACGTTCGGACGGGTAAGGATCGTACTGGATATGTACAGCAGCATTGAATGGGCGACCAGTCTTCTCCACTCCTTCGACCCATAGTAGAATCCGGTAATAATTTAAAGCTTGTTCCGCGCGCAGATCGCCTTTATTAAATTGAAACTGATAACTGATTTTTATCGTCGAGCCTTTCGGAAGCTCGACCGGAAGCTGCAGCTCCTTCCAAGGGATGCCCTTGTCATCGTTGGAGTTTGCTGCTGGATTGGTTTGCGGTATCCGAGGATCGGCTGGCATGGTTATGTCTACATCGATCTTGAGCCAATCTGATATAGATTCGGCAAGCTCGCTTCCGATTGAAGTAAGGGTTACCGGCTCGGTAACGCGAAGCACCGAATAGCCCAAATTATCTGACGAGCCCATCGAGCTGCTGTGTTCGACCGGTGAATTTAGCGTATAGGTTGTGCCGCTGAAGCGAATCTCGCCAATGTCGGCCCCCTCGCCTCCGGTCCCATCGCTGTAATACACCTTTGCTTGCTTAATGGCTTGATCAGGCTGACGGAGAATATCAAGCGTCGGCTTCTCGATCGTCAGCAGAAACTTATTATTCATCTGATAGCGGTACTGCTGCTCATTCGGAGAGCGGTTGACACGATACAGCTCGAATCCGGGGAACTCCAGGCTAGTGACGCGTTTGCCGCCATTAATATTCTCCAGAAGGTTTAGTTCAACCTGCTGCTCCGGGTAATCGCCAAGCTCAATGAAATGCTGGAAGAAGACCGGTTTATCCAGCTGCTCTCGGTTATAATGGATCCCGTTCCCGATCCAGCTTGCGGCAATCGCAGCTATGACGAGAAATAGGGGAAGATTTCTTCTGATTACGGTATCCTCCTTCAAAAGTCAGGTATGCGGGCAGCTCAGGCATGACTTTACCATCTTAACTTGTATGTAAATATTTGAAAACCCATGCCAGCATATAAAAAAGCCCTCTTCGTCTTGACCTTTTAGTAACCGATGGTTATTATATAACCATCGGTTACTAAAAGGTTCCTAATAGAAATGAGGCTATACATACGATGACCACAACGCGAAAAAAGCAGACAGAGGAAATGAAAGCCGCAGTCCGCAGTGCTGCTGAAGCATTGTTTGCAGAGCGTGGATATCAAGCCGTCACGATGCGTGAAATCGCCAAGGCGGCAGGCTGCTCCCACACAGCCATCTATCTTTATTACAAAAACAAGGAGGATTTGCTGCAGCAAATCGCAATACCGTCGCTCATGGATCTGAATCAGCGGATGCTGGACAAGCTGGCGGATCAGAAGGCTGATCCTCTGGAAATTCTAATCGAGGTTTGCGAAGAATACGTTGTTTTCTGCTTAACGAATAGCAGTTTCTACACGGTATTGTTTGCAGGCTCTGTGCGCGTGGATGAGAAGGAACCGGAGCTGGAGGCCAATCGTATCCGCAACCGGCTCTTTGGTCACCTGGACCGGGCGCTTCGTCTTGCCTTGACTGGCAATCATGGAGATGAACCGGAGGCTGCGATCAATCGGACACGGGCATTGTTCTTTATGGTTCAAGGCTACGTGTCTACTTACAGCGACCATGTCGAGCCGCTGGATGAGGTTATGGAACGTACGCTGCCTTATTTGGAGCAGGGGATCCGTACGTTGGTTGCGGGAATGGTTGCACATACCCGTGCATGAGAATACTCGATGAAAGAAGCGAAGACGGCGATACACCCAAAAGTAAATTGGCTGGACAGGATTAGAGCCTGTTCAGCCATTTTCTTTTTTACGCGGACCGGTGTCTCCTTTGGCTCGACCTGCCCATATTCTTCACTCGAGCAGGCGATTTGTATCTTACTGTTCAGCCCGAAGCAGCGGATGGCTTCCATGAGATCTGATCTGGCCGTTCCCGTTCCATGACTTCAAGCCCTTCGCAAGCTTTCACATTCAATCACTTCGGATATGGGCCAGCCATGTTTTGAGCTTGGCTTCCTCCGCCTTCGGACAGACCAAGAGTCCATGCGGCGTTGAGACGACAATTAAATCGTGGACGCCGATGATCAGCGTCTGCCGGTCTGTAAATACGGTATTGCCCGTTGCCTCCGGAAGTACAATGGCATCGCCGTGCCTAATGTTGCCGCCCGAATCCGGCGTTAGATGACGGCCGAGCGCAGCCCACGAGCCAATATCATCCCAGCCGCAGCGGACCGGGATGCAATATAGGGTCTGGACCTGCTCCATAACCGCGTAGTCGATGGAGAGCGCAGGCATGAGCGCATACGCCGCTGCCGCATCGCGCGGATGAGTCTGCAGGCCATTCCACAACAGAGGCTGATAACGCTGCAGGCAGCGGGCGATCGTAGAAGGACGCCATACGAATATGCCGCTGTTCCAGTACATGCCTGGCTCGCGGATCAATTGGGCGGCCCGCTCGGCGTTCGGCTTTTCAAGAAAATGAACAACGCGGAGAACACCTGGCGGCATCTCCACGGTTTCCTTCATCGTGTCCAAGGGCGCCGGTGATGTGCGTAAATAACCGAAGCCGGTTTCGGGCCGATCCGGCTCGATGCCGAGTGTTACAATCGCATCCTGTGCGCCCGCTGCAGCAACAGCCTGCTCGATTGCTGCCAGGAACGGCTGTTCATCTGCAACATACTGATCCGACGGGACAAAGACAATAGGGGAATCGTCGCCCTTTTCCAGAAACCGGGATGCGACGAGAGCCATGCATGCGGCGGTATCCTTTTGTTCGGGTTCAATAATGTACTGATCGGGGTGCATATCGGGCAGCTGCTCGGCGAGCAGAGGCTGGTAACAGTTCGGCGCGGCTACATACAGGCGGCTGCCGGGCACCAGGTTGAGGAAGCGGGCTGCCGTTTCTTGAATTAAGGTCCGGTCGGAGTGGAAGGGGAGAAATTGCTTCGGCATGGATGCGATGCTTCGCGGCCAGAACCGTGTCCCTTTACCGCCGGCCATGATGACGATATTCACGCTATGAATCACCTCCAGCATGGCGAAAAAAGGGCAGTGGGCACCCGTAAATATACTGTCATTGTATTCGCAGGTATAAATGCTTTGTAACGGCATTTGCACGTGCATCTAACGCGATTGGACGGATTTACCGGTAGGACTGGGGGTCTGATTTATGGTATTCTCTAACGCGAGCCGAAACTTATCGTACGGGGGACTTTTGGAAACATAGGTATGATGTTTCCTGCCGGTCATTAATTGTGGAACGCTTAACTGACAGCAGGAATGCTTGGGGTGAATCGCGACCGCGAATACCGCGAATGCGAAGGGTTGACTCCTCGACCCGAATCCGACAACTAACCTCGTAGGCCACATGCTTGAACGGATTGATTCTAATCTGTTCGCGATGACGGAAACGAGCGTCGTGAATGACGGCGCGTATCCGTAAACTGAAGGAGGACGACACGTTTTGAAGAATTGGAACTGGAAAAAAAGCACGGCAGCAGCAGTGCTTAGCTTGACCCTCTTTGCACATGTAGGCGCCGCTAGTGCGGCAACGAATCACAAAGCGAGCGACGGCGATACGTTCTGGAAGCTATCACAACGTTATGGCGTCACGGTTGATTCGCTGATGAAAGCAAATCCAAAGGTGAGTGCGAAGAACATTTATGCCGGACTGAACATATCCATTCCGAGCGGCGGCACGGTGAAGACAGCGGCTGCGACAAAACCAAATACCATCAGCACGATGAAGGCGGCGTCTGCGGACCAAGCGTCTGATAGCGATATGCTCAATATTGGCGGACGCGTATTCAATTACTCGGATGCATTCCAGGTAAAAGCGAGTGCGTATACTTCAGCAGCTTCAGAGAACGGCGGCTGGGGAGCGGTAGACTACTTTGGTAACCCGCTCAAGCTTGGAACGATTGCGGTGGATCCTGAGCGTATTCCGTTAGGAAGCAAAGTTTATGTCACTGGTTACGATTACAATGGCTTGCCATTAGGCGGTATGATTATGGTAGCGTCCGACATGGGAGGCGCCATCAAAGGCAATCGGATCGATATCTACGTTCCGCATTCGCAGCAGCAGGCCAGAACCTTCGGCTACCAATACGTCAACGTCTTCATATTGGAATAATACTTAACGATTTACTTTTGGCTCATTCATACAGCTGTGGCTCATTCATAAAACGGCGCTCTCCCCTCTTAAGGGAGAACGCCGTTTTGCTATTTATTCATGCTGCTGCATCAGCGGTAGGTCTGGCGCGCAACGGGACGGTTAAGAAGCTCGGGCAGTGTGACGATCTGATACCCCTTGCTTCGCAGCATACGGATAAGGCGGGGAAGAGCATTGATCGTTCCAGATAGATCTTGTCCCTGCCCGCCGCCCGCATGCTGAAGAATAATGGATCCCGGCTGAAGCGTACGCTTAATGTTGATTAGGATGCGATTGCTGTCTAAGCTTCTCCAATCTTCTGAATCGACATTCCAATTCACGATCACAAATCCCTTACTCTGTGCCCATTCAATTTGCTTCGGCAGTATTTCCCCGTACGGCGGTCTGATGAGCTTGGGACTGTAGCCAATGAGCGGACGTAATAGGGCATCCGTCCGCATGACCTGCTGCTGGAATTGCTGTAACGAGATTCGTGAGAACACCGGATGACTGTAGGAATGGTTTCCGATCATATGGCCTTCTCTTTGCATCCGCCGCACAATGGAAGGATAAGCACGGGCTCTTGAACCTACAACGAAAAAGGTGGCACGCACTTTATATTTTGCCAGAATATCGAGAACCTTCGGCGTATAGTTCATATCCGGCACATCGTCGAAGGTGAGCGTGACCATTCTTGGCTTACGCGGTCCGCCTATGTAGAATGCGCCTGGATAAAGCTGCTGCAGCTTCACCCAGGATAGGGGGCGCTGTGCTTGTGTATTGCGTTGATTCCGCTTACGGTTACCGCGTCTATCCGCAGCTTCGGATTTCTTCAGCTCCGCCAATGCAGGTGTCTGCTTGCTGACCGAGGGATGCGGCACTGGAGGCGATTCGTTCCGGGCTGCAAGCAAAGACACGTTATCGGCGGTGCCTAGAATCAGTATCATGAGGACCAGAGCAGCCCGTTTCCATATTCGGCTCTTCGCAAACATTGCAGGCTCTCCCCCTTTTCAACAAGCTATGTACAAACGTCTATCCATTTTTCCACGATCCAGAACCGATCATGCATCAATTCCCGAATCAGAAGCCGCACAGCTTATGGAAATTAACATCTTTACACAAGAAGAATGAAGCCTTAACATGAGGGATGAACCGAATACCAGAGGAGAGTGAACATGCCTACAATCGATATGCCCCTTGACCAATTGCAAGCGTATACTGGAACCAATCCGCGTCCTGACGACTTTGACGCGTACTGGGACCGCGCGCTTGCGGAGATGCGTGGAACGGATCCGCAGATCGAGCTGGTGCCAAGTGAATTTCAAACCCCTTCAGCCGAATGCTTCGACCTTTACTTTACGGGTGTCCGCGGTGCGCGTATTCATGTCAAATATGCCCGTCCACGCGGCATTAGTGAGCCGCATCCGGCTATCGTAGAGTTTCACGGCTACACGGGCAATGCCGGGAATTGGAGTGAGCGGCTGGCGTTCGTCTCGCTTGGTTTTTCTGTATTTGCAATGGATTGCCGCGGGCAAGGAGGAAGTTCAGAGGATAGCGGCGGTGTGAAAGGGAATACGCATCACGGGCATATCATCCGCGGCTTGGACGACGATGTACCGGATAATCTCCTGTTCCGTCATATCTTCCTCGATACGGCGCAGCTGGCCGCAATCGCAATGGACATGCCGGAAGTGGATGAGACACAGGTTTACGCGACAGGCGGCTCGCAAGGGGGAGCGCTTACAATCGCTTGTGCGTCCCTGGAGCCTCGCATTCGTAAGGTTGCGACGGTGTTTCCGTTCTTGAGCGACTACCGGCGCGTATGGGAGATGGATTTGGCTAAGGATGCTTATGCGGAGCTGCGCACCTATTTTCGGTTCTTCGACCCGCAGCATAAGCGGGAGGATGAAATTTTCACGAGACTGGGCTACATCGATATTCAGCATCTTGCCGGCCGCATTAAGGGTGATGTTGTAATGGGTGTGGGCCTAATGGACACTGTATGCCCGCCATCGACGCAATTTGCAGCCTATAACAAGATCACGTCATCCAAGCGTCTGGAAATCTACCCCGATTTCGGACACGAAGGCTTGCCGGGCCTAAGCGATAAGTTCATCCAGTTTTTCTTACAAGAATAGATAGCGCGGAAGGGAGTCATTATACATGCTGCAAATCGGCAAGAACGATAAATTGGTCATGATCGGCGATTCAATCACGGACTGCGAGCGTGCAAGACCGGTAGGCGAAGGCTTGTGGGGAGCAATGGGCAAAGGCTATGTGTCCATTGTGGACGGGCTGCTGAACGCGGCTTATCCGGAGCGCAGCATCCGCGTTATTAATATGGGCTGCAGCGGGAATACGGTCAAGGATTTGAAGAATCGTTGGCAGACCGACGTACTGGACTTGAAGCCGGACTGTCTCTCCATCATGATTGGGACCAATGATGTATGGCGGCAGTTCGATTTGCCTCTCCAGACCGAGATTCACGTAAAGCTGGAGGAATATGAACAGACGCTCGAAGAGCTCGTCGTCCGTACCAAGCCCCTTCTGAAGGGACTTGTTCTGATGACTCCGTTCTACATCGAGCCGAATCCGTCCGATCAGATGCGCGCTGCAATGGATCAATACGGCGAAGTTGTCAAACGAATTGCTGCCAAGCACGGCGCATTGTTCGTTGATACGCAAGCGTCATTCAACCGATTGCTCGAGCATATGTATCCGGCGTCAATCGCATGGGACCGTGTTCATCCGAACATTACGGGCCATACATTACTGGCACGTGCATTCCTGAATGCTGTCGGTTTCGATTACAATACAGGCTTGGCATAGCACCCATACAGAAGAAGCGTCTGCCGAATCGGCAGGCGCTTCTTCTATATGGACTGAAATTCATCACAGCTTCGTTGTTAATCCAGCTTCACGATCGTTCTTCCCAGATGAGCGCCGGCTAGCATTTCCTGGATGACAGCAGGAACCTCTGCGAGTGTAATGACCTTGCTGATCGTTGACAATAGTCCGGCTGGCTTGAGTTCCTCCGCCATCCGCTCCCACAGCTGGCGTCTTGTCGGCTCCGGGCAATAGACAGAATCGATGCCCAGCAGATTGACGCCTCGCAATATAAACGGATAAACGGTGGTCGGCAATTCCGTGCCTCCGGTTAATCCGCTTACCGCAACGGAGCCACCGTATTGGATCGTGCTCAGAATATAGGCCAGTGAATGTCCGCCGACCGGATCAATCGCGGCCGCCCATCGCTGTTTGTTAAGAGGAGGAGGATTGTTGGGAGTGAGCTCTGAACGTGGAAGGATATCTGCCGCTCCCAGATTGCGCAAATAATCATGACGATTCTCTTTTCCTGTAGCCGCTGCAATCTCGTAGCCGGCACGGGCAAGCATGGACACAGCCAGGCTGCCGACGCCGCCAGTTGCTCCCGTGACAAGCACGGCCCCTTGTGAAGGAGTAAGCCCATTTGCTTCCAGACGGTGAATGGACAACGCCGCCGTAAAGCCCGCCGTTCCGAGCGCCATCGCCTCTTGCAGCGTAAGACCTCGCGGAAGGGGAACGATCCAGTCGCCGCGGACCCTGGCAAATTCGCTGAAGCCGCCATGATGGGAGATGCCCAGCTCATATCCGGTGACGATCACCTCGTCGCCCGGCAGATAGCGTTCGTCGCGGGATTCCGTGACGATTCCGGCCAAATCGATGCCGGGGATGATGGGGTAGCTCTTGACGATGCGGCCGTTCGGAGAAACCGCTAATGCATCTTTATAGTTAACGCTTGAATAATGGACGCGTATGGTGACGTCGCCAGGCGGAAGGTCTTGGGACGTCATTTGTTGAACATGGGCGTCAATGGTTCCGTCTTCGGACCTGTTAACGACGAGTGCTCGAAACGATGCTGTCATTCTTCACCCCAGCCTTCCACCACAAGCTTCCCAATCATGCTGCCTGCTTCAAGCTTTGCGTGAGCAAGACGAAGATTAGCGGCATGAATAGGGGATATGCGCTCTGTCAATGTCGTATGTAAAGTCCCGTCGTCGACAAGCTCCGAGATCCGGTTAAGCAGGTGATGCTGCTGAACCATATCAGGGGTTTCGTACATAGCCCGCGTGAACATGAATTCCCAGACAAATGCAGCACTCTTATTTTTGAGCAGGCTAATGTTGACCGGCTCCTTTGTTTCCACGATGGAGCATATCATACCTTGAGGAGCAATAACCTCGGCCATTTGCGCCCAATAACGATCGGTATCGTTCAAGCATAGAATGTAGTTTACATGCGGATAACCGAGCGCTTTCAATTGCGGCGCAAGAGGCTCATAGTGATCGATGACATGGGCTGCACCATGACGTTTAGCCCATTCGACCGTTTCCGGACGCGACGCCGTACCGATTACGGTTAATTCCGCATGAGACGCAAGCTGCGTGGCGATGGAACCGACTCCGCCGGCCGCACCGATGATGAGAATCGTTTTGTGACGGTTGACTTCCTGTTGGCCGGAGATGCCAAGCCGGTCATACAGCGCCTCCCAAGCTGTAATGCCCGTTAAAGGAAGGGCGGCTGCTTCGGCGAAATCGAGCGCTGCGGGCTTGAATCCGACAATCCGCTCATCCACCAATTGAAATTCGCTGTTGCTGCCGGAGCGTGCAATGCTGCCGGAATAGTAGACCTCGTCGCCGGGCTTGAACAGAGTGCAGTCAGGACCGGCAAGCTCGACAACACCGGCGGCATCAAAGCCGAGAATACGCGGCTCCTTCTCCGAATGGTCCTTTGGTGAACGAACTTTCGTATCGACCGGATTGACGGAAACAGCCATTACCTTCACAAGCAGATCGCGTCCTACGGGTACGGGCTTTGGAAGGGTCACATCAATTAAGCTCTCAGGTTGATCGATGGGGAGATAGCGCAGGAGGCCTACTGCCTTCATCAGAGGTTGTTTGTTCATTAGGATATCCATCCTTTCCAAGTTTCCTTCTCATTATAAACTATGGTTACATATTACCACAGCCAGCAACGAACGAAGCTGCCGCGTGTGATTCATGAGCGTGGATAAGGCCGCTCCGCGCATGCAAGAACCCCCGGATTTGCTTCCGCAATTCCGGGGGCTCGCTTCAGGGCTGCTGTTTTCTTGCTGCAGTAATCGTACCGATGGGGAAGGGCTTGTACGCTATACTTTAAAAATGGAGATCGTCCGCTGAAGCTGCATGACGATCTGCTGCATCTTCTCGGTCTCGTCGACTACCTCTTGTACTGAAGTGATTTGTTCATTCATCGACGCAGATACTTGTTCAGTCCCCGCTGCCGATTGCTGAGTGATTGCCGAGATATTCTGAATAGCGCCGGAAATTTTTCTTGCGCTCTCCAGCATCGCATCGCTTTCGCTGGAGAATTGGCTGATCAGTTCCGATATGAAATGGACGCTGGAGACGATTTCACCAAAAATATGCTCCGATTCGCGCAGCATAACCGTCTGGTGCTGTACAACTTCTTCGTTTACTTGGATATTCTGAATCGCCTGCTTGACGCCTTGGTCGATGCTGCGGACAAGCCCGAATACTTCCTTCGTCGATGAGGTCGATTCTTCGGCGAGCTTGCGCACTTCTTGTGCGACGATGGCGAAGCCGCGTCCATGCTCACCAGCCCGGGCCGCTTCGATAGAGGCATTGAGCGACAGCAGGTTCGTTTGCTCAGCCAGGTCGGAGATTGTCCGGGTAATGGAGGAAATTCCTTCCGCTTGACGCGCGAGCTCCTCGATCGTAGCCGCAACATTAGAGGTCGCCTCTACATTGCGTTTCATGCCGACCGACTGGCTTTCAACCGCTTGCCGGCCTCTCTCGACGAGCGCAAGCGTATGGTCGGAACGGTTATTCATCTCCTTGGTTGAATGGGCATAGGAGCTAACCTTGTCCTCAATCTCCCGAATCGAATCGGCCATCTCGCCGACATCCTCGGAAATCTCATTGGCTCCGGTCGCAAGCTCGCCTGCGGAAGCGCCTACCTGCTCCATAACCTGCTTCAAGCTCTTATTCTTCTCAAAGATGTTCCGGCTCGCATCATTAACGATGCGGGAAATATTTGTCGTTTCTTTCAAAATATCGCGTAATTTGTCGACCATGCTGTTGAAGGAATGACCTAGTTCTCCAAGTGAGGAGGAGGATGAAACGTCTACACGCTGTGAAAAGTCGCCTTTGGCAATGCCGAATGCAATGGTGGAGATTTCCTCAATTGAGGATGTAAGCGCTCTCTCGATGACGCCCACTAGAGGAAAGGTAATGACGGCGGCAGCAGCAATGACGATGAGCCCCGCTATGATCGACCCGCCCGAGATCAGAAGCGTGAGCAGCAGGAGAATCGAAAAAATACTTACAATCGTATAACAGCCAACCAAAAGCTTGTTACGGATAGATAAGGAATGAAACCATTGCATCTGGAATGCTCCCCTTTTATTGGAATATTCTCTTATTATATCACCGCCCCAATATTTGTCTATATTCGTCTAATACAATCGGTTCAAGTCGAAAGACCGACGAAAAATACTTATATATGTCGCCAGAACCAGATAAATAAGTCGAATGTGTAAGAATTTTGTAAAAAATGTGTTGATAGAACTATTTAACTGTCCTATAATGGGACTGCAGACACGTATTTCGTAGCAGCCAGATAAAAAAAGAGGATCTCATGAGGTGAAAGCTTATGAATTTAGAGACAACATCATTGGCCCGGCAAGTGGATTACGTGTTTCGTCAATTAGAGGAGGAGCTTCTTCACTCGGCAGCAGGTACAGTCTTCATACATATTCGTAATAACACAGTCGGCAAATACGGGATTCGTCACAACCCAATCGAAAGCCGCAATGGACAAATCGGTGACAAATCAACTGAGCAAGGAATGACGCCGGCACAGGCACAGTCTTTCAGACAGATGGCGATTGATTCGCTAAAGCTTAAGCGAAATTGGACACACGGTGAAATCCTTTACGATTTTTCAGTCCGTTCGAGTACGGGCGCTTGGTCGGCGAGTATTATGTTCGAATCTAATTATAATTTGGCCAACGGGATGTTCCGCTATCAACCGAAGTATGGGCAGCAGGCACTACGAGAAACCCCATAACGGATGAATAGCTTGATAAGCACACAAAAAATGCTGTCCAACAAATGGGCAGCATTTTTGTGCACCTTATAGAATTTATAAGTATCACACCTAAATTTCTATAGGGTCTAAGTAGACTCGATTTAGCGGGTGAAATTGCTGCCTGCAAGCTGTTGTTCAGCGATCTGAACGAGCTTGCGAGTGATATATCCACCAAGGGCTCCTGCATCACGAGTTGCCATGTAGCCATAGTAGCCGTCCTGCGGGATTTGAATGCCGAGCTCTTGGGCTACTTCGTATTTCATTTGATCTAGAGCTGCGCTTGCTTGAGGTACAACGAGCGAGTTGCTGCTGCGGGATTGTCCTGCCATCTTGTTCACCCCCTTGTGTACCCTTAGTATGGTCGCGTTGGTACCTTTTATGCGATTGCGGATACAAAAGATGGGTATGTATTTTTTTCCAGCTTAAGGGCGGCTACAGGTCGAAATTATAGTCCGGGTATACATAAGGCGCATCAAGCGCATCGATGACCTCCATATGCTTCACATCCAGCTGCAGGATCATCTGATTGTTATAGCTGATCTCGGTTAGTGTGCCGCGTACAGTCACCCAGGAGTCGTTGCTGTAGGCTGCCGCGCTCGGGGCAGACGCCATCATTCCATATGGCATTGCATCTGCAGAGCAGCAGTTCATGACAAAACGGCTGACCGCGAACTGATCCCTCGTCATCCCCTCCTGCCGATAAACGAAACCGCTGATCACAATCGTTTTGCCGATAAAATGAGGGCGGTAGAGCTCGAGCGTCGATAAAGTTTCAATATATTGCTTCTCCGGAACGATAATTTCATCTTGCAGATATAACTTCTTCGCATATTCGGCAAGAGATTCCGTGAATTCTTCGGCCGGGAAGAGGGCGTTAAGCTGCTGCTCTGTCAGCGGGCCGGTCGTTGGCGCTGGCGCCGTTTCGGTAAGCGAGGATTCAATGGAAAAGGTAAATCCTTTCTTCGCAGCCATTGAGCTGCCTAACGTTCCATCCGGAAGGAGGAAGCCGATCGTGAGCGGAAATAAGAATAGGCCATAGATGATGATATTCTTCCAGAGCGAAGCGGGAGGCTCGTGATCGCAATCGCAATCGGCGGCCTTTCTCCCCGTCCCGGCCTGAAGAGCAGCATACAGCTGATACACGGCGGCAGCGTACAGGCCAATAGCCGATAGCTTAACATAGAGAACCATCCGGGGGGCGATGTATAAGGTGATGCTGTCATTGCGTACAAGATGCACAATGTACATCGCGAATCCGGCTAGTATCCCTGCACGCAGCAGGTGATGGACGAGCCGTCGGCGGTCAGCGGTCAACAAGAGCGTTCTCTCCTTTCAATAAGCATGGATCTTAATCGTCAAAAGAGCAGCCGTTCCGCCAATATAGATCCTGCCAGCACGAGAATAAACAGAATCCCCGTTACGGCAAGAACGACTTTCGTGCGGAATGCCGAGAGCAGCATCAATGTGCTTTTCAAATCAACCATGGGTCCGAAGACGAGAAAAGCAAGCAGGGCTCCCGGTCTGAATATGCCCGTGAACGAAGAAGCAACGAATGCATCCGATGTGGAGCAAAGCGAGAGAAGGAATGCAAACCCCATCATAAAGGCGCTTGATGTCACAGATTGGCCGCTGAGTGCGGTCAACACTTCGCGGTCGACGAATGTCTGCACGAGGGCTGCCAGAAAAGCGCCAAAAATCAAATACTTGCCGATGTCAAAAAACTCATCGGAAGCATGAGACATCGTAGCGCCGAACCGGCCAAGCAGTCCTCCCGAGTGGTTAGCAGGACTTTCACTTGGCCGCTGCTCATGAATAGAGGCAAGTCCATTGTTCGCTTTGGCTAACGAGTAAGCGTCCCGCTTGAGCGGATCGCCCTTCATAAACCGGTACAGCAGCATGCCGAGAATGACGCAAACGACAAATGCCAGCCCTAACCGCGAATAGGCCATGGCGGGCTCTGCCCGGAAAGCGGTAAAGGTTGAGGTGAAGACGACGGGATTAATAATGGGACCGGCAAAAATAAATATAATCCCGATATAAGCGGGCATTCCTTTGCGGATTAGCCGGCGGACAACGGGAATCATACCGCATTCGCAAAGCGGCAGCAGCAGGCCGAGCAGGCTTCCGAATAAAATGCCGGCAGCGGGGTTTTTCGGCGTTAGCCGGGCGATCACCGCATCCGAGATGAACACTTGGAGCAGCGCAGAGAAGAGCACACCGATGAGAATGAATGGGATAGCCTCTAATAGAATGCTGATAAACAATATTTTAAAGGACTGGAAGGCGGCGCTGTCGATTTCGGCGAGCGATCCCATCAAGCCTAGATCGGATATAATGCCAGCGAGCAGGATTAGACAGATGACGGCAATCAACGGCGTACCTAATCGGTAAATATACTTCAATGCTTAAGCTCCTCCCCCGAGCGATTCTAACCTCTCACGTTGTATAGAATATGCGGGGACGAGCGTAGACAGGACAGCCTATTACCGGTTATTTTTCCAAAAGCGAAAAAAGTTGAGGGGAGGGAATTGAATCGAATGAATGTTCCGAGGGCGCAAATGTTATGTATGAATTGGCTTTGTCTTGACTTTTAAGAATCGAGCTGTATAATCAACGTAAATGCAATGAAGGGAACAAGTAAGCGCGAACGAAAGCTTGCAGAGAGCCGGTGGGAGGTGCGAACCGGTGCGTGCGTTCGATGCCCAATGGGTCCTGGAGCTGGGTCGAGGAAAGCGAATGTTCATTCGCGAGTATGCAACTTCCGTCTATTCCGCGTTATGGAATTTTGAGGCTTGCTCGTTACTGTCGTCAAGACGGATCTGGCAAGCGAATTAGGGTGGCACCACGGTCCTTCGTCCCTTGTAAGGGGGAATGAGGGCCTTTTTTGTGCTCTTTTTCCCATGCGGCTAACGCCGGATGGGCTATATATTCACAAATTCGAAGTAAGTTTTGTTCCTAACGCTCCTGCGGAAGCGAGTTACACCCACAAAACTTAAGCTTATGCTTTCGAAGTGAGTTTTGTTCTCTTCGCTCCTGCGGAAGCGAGTTACACCCACAAAACTTAAGCTTATGCTTTCGAAGTAAGTTTTGTTCCTAACGCTCCTGCGGAAGCGAGTTACACCCACAAAACTTTTAGGAGGTCTTCAAATGAAAAAAGTCTTATCCGGTATTCAGCCGAGCGGTCAGCTTACCCTTGGCAATTATATTGGCGCTATTCAGAATTTCGTGAAGCTGCAGGAAACGCATGAATGCTTCTTCATGGTCGTTGACCTGCACGCCATAACCGTACCGCAGGATCCAGCCGACCTTCGCGAGCAGACGGAGTCGGTCGCTGCGCTGTTCATCGCTGCTGGTATTGATCCGTCCAAAGCAAGTGTGTTTGCACAATCCCACGTTCCGGCGCATGCCGAGCTGGGGTGGTTGCTAACGACGCTTACCAACATGGGCGAGCTGGAGCGCATGACGCAGTTCAAAGATAAATCCGAAGGCAAAGATTCGGTCGGTGCGGGCTTGTTCGTCTACCCGGCTCTGATGGCGGCGGATATTCTCGTCTACAACGCGGATTTGGTTCCGGTCGGCGACGACCAGAAGCAGCATTTGGAGCTGACGCGCGATCTCGCGCAGCGCTTCAACAGCCGTTATGGCGATTATTTCACCGTTCCGGAGCCGTATATTCCGAAGGTCGGCGCGCGGATCATGTCGCTTGACGATGCATCGAAGAAGATGAGCAAGAGCAATCCGAATGCGGGCAGCGCCATTAAACTGCTGGATCCGCCCGATGTCATCCGCAAGAAAATAAGCCGGGCGACGACGGATTCCGGTCGCGAGATCAAGTACAACCTGGCAGAGAAGCCTGAAGTAAGTAATCTGATGAGCATCTATTCGCTTTGCTCCGGCATGTCGCTTGAAGAAATCGAAGCGAAATATGAGGGCCAAATGTACGGTGGGTTTAAGAAGGATCTTGCCGAGCATGTCGTGGCGAAGCTGGAGCCGCTGCAGACCAAGTACAATGAAATCCGCAGCTCCGGCACGATTCATGAGATCTTGAAGCAAGGCGCAGAGAACGTATCGGAAATCGCCAACCAAACGGTTCGCGATGTGAAAGAACGCATGGGCTTCCTCATGCCGCGTTAAGTTTACCGCCAATCAATGAAATAACGCCGCAAACGGGCTGTCATCCCTGATTGCGGCGTTTCAATTTGGCGCTGACGATGAAGCCGACTACGATATTGCATAGGGTTAACATAAACAGCAGGGCGGCAATCCATCCGTTATAGCTAATCGCGATAGCGGTGGCGCTCATAAGCAGGACGGAAAAGACGGCGAAAAACAAAGCAAGCGGTTTAGACATGATGAAATTCTCCTCTTTTTTAAAATCAATTAAAATCTAAGCATATTCTTTTCGTTATCGTATCATAATAAGCTTGCAAGCTCGTAATCAATAAGCTTGCAACACAACATTGTGAAGAGATGAAAGGAGAAATTCTACATGGCAGGACAATCCCGCAGCAGCAATACACTGGTCGTACCACAAGCTAACGCAGCTTTGCAACAACTTAAATATGAGGCTGCGCAAGAGCTTGGCATTCAAATTCCTGCAGACGGTTACTATGGTAACTTCGCTACTCGTGACGCAGGTTCGCTTGGTGGCTACATCACGCGCAAACTTGTACAAATCGCTGAGCAACAAATTTCCGGCCAATCGCAAATGCGTTAATCTTAGCGGCTGCAAAGCCTTGCAAAGACAAGCCCAAGGGAAACCTTGGGCTTTTTTATGTTCTATTTATCTGGGCACAAAGAAAAAACGGCCCCCTCTATTGTGCTGGATGGGGCCGATTCCGTCAATACGAATTCATGCGAAGCCGTTTCTGCAGTCTGTCGTCGCTAAGCCAGCCCACGTATGAGCCAAGCGTCTTATAGTCACTGTCCAGCAGCAGCACTCCTACGAAGGGATATTGTTTGCGGTGACGATAGCGCACGTCCGACCAGCGCACCTCATAACCCCAGGAATGCTCTCTTACTTCCGCACAAGCATAGGACGTGAAATAAAGAAACGAGCGGATGGACGGATCGTTCCTGGACAGCTCCACCACCGGGTGATCCGCGCAGTGGGCGCTATCGACCCAGCGCAGCTTGCCGCGCCGCAAATCTCCAATGATAAAGTAGCCGTCCGGGCGACTTTTAACGACATTCCAGTCATATAAGGATACGGTTGGAATCAGCATGTACGTATCGCCCTTGTGATAATCCTCATCCAGCTGAGGCATTCGTTTGACCAGCGTGTGATGGGCGACCGTCCGCCAAATGTAATAAAGAATCACCAAGCCGTACATGTACGGAAAAATAATCGTGGGATCCGCAAGCCGAAGCGCCCAAAGCACGATGGCGATAACATGCAGGCTGAAAATGACGGGATCAAAAATGTGAATGATGTTCCACGAAATCCATTTGTCTGTAATCGGCCGCATGGCCTGAGTGCCATAGGTATTGAACAGGTCGCTAAACACGTGGACGACAACGGCCAACAGCACCCATCCGACGATATTAATCCAAGGCAGCGAGAAACCGAAACCGAGCTGCAGCAGCAATGTGATCAACGCTGTCCATATGACGATCGCAGGCAGCGAATGCGATGCTCCGCGATGATTACGAATATAGGCTGCATTGCTTTTAAACCGTAACAATCCATCTAGATCGGGTGCCTGCGAACCGACTACCGTACCGATCAGGACGGCGGCATAGACCGTCTGGTCGGAAGCGACAACCGGATCGATTGATGCAAGTCCGGCTAACCCAAGCCCCATTACCAAGTGCGTTCCGCTATCCATGAATGAGTACCTCCCCGGTAAAGTGGTATACTTCTATATGTACGTTTAAGTATTTTCTGAATCGGGTCAACTTATAAGGGGTGTGTATTTTTTATGGCGATTTGTTTTGTTGAATATCGAATCGAATCGCGATTCGAGGACGAATACCGATCATGGATGGCAGCCAAGATGTCGGGATCGACAGCGTTCTTATTATATGAAGGAACAGATCAGCCGCTCTTGTTCGTTGAAGTATGGGAAGCCCGCGACGAAGCTCATGCAGAAGATATAAAAGAAGAACGCTGCAGTGAGCGTTCCTCTTGGCATGCAGTTGCGGACTGGGTCGCAGGAGGTGCGGCCAAGATCCATGCGTGGACCTTTCGTCCAATTAACGTCCCGTTGCCGGGGGAGTCAGAGGCGTCGTGTTCGTAATGGATCCGCCCTGGAACGGATATTCGTAAGCGACAGGACCGTCGAAGGTTACATAGTCCAGGTTGAGGGTCAGCAATAGATAGCGCATACCGGTGGAAGGGTCGCTTATGATGATATGGTCCCGGCCTGCAGCCTCGATAATGCCGCGGAAAATTTTGGCGTTCCATTCGCGGTTATTCTCGTAAGTCATGTAGAATGTGGCCATTTTGCCCCGATTCAGGCGCAGAATGTTCTCCACATACGATTCCTCGACAACCGGAACCTGCACGATATTGCCGCCGCCCTGAGTAACGAAAGAGCCGCTAGGTACGCTTGGCGGCATCATTGATGCCCCCATCGTCATTGGCATGTTAGCTTGAGCTTGTGCCATCGTCATCGGCATATTAGCTTGAGCCGCTGCTGTCATTGGCATGTTAGCTTGAGCTGCTGCTGTTATCGGCATGTTGGCTTGAGCCATCATCGGTGCGGTCATCGTTGGCATTGCAGGCATAGGTGAAGCGGGAAGCGTTTGTGCTGTAGGCGCATAGGGATATCCATAACCTCCCCATCCACCTGTGTTTGCTGGACTGACTGCTGTTTTGTACCCGTAACCGTTAGACATGTTCCCAATTCCTCGCTTTCTGATCATAAACGCTTATTTTGATATAAAGAAATACCTATGAACATGCTTAATAAACACTCGGACAATCCTCACCGGTAGGCGCGTAGAAGCAGTGCGCTTTAAAGCGGCCTGTGTTCTGCTGATTCCACCAGGTGGCCGGGCAGCTGCCTGCAGGACGGAAAAACCATAATGCGTTCGATGCGGGATGCTGCCGTTCGCCGTTAATAACGCGCTGCGCCAGTCTGATCTCGCTATCCCGCGCCCTCTGGTAGAAATATCCTTTCTGCGTCGCTTCGAATCCGCCTGGGCTTTGATAGACCATATCCGGGATAGAGCGAATGTTCTTAAAGTCAAGACAGTTGCCCCGTACGCGGTTAACACCGACGTTGCCGACCATCAGCATACCGAGGTCGCCGTCACCCTCCGCTTCCGCGCGCATAAGCCGTGCAAGCATCTTCGTATTTTCCGAATTCGTTTTTATGACTGCCATATGCTAAGACTCTCACTTCCTTCTCTACGCCGCTCGGGCGATTATCCACATTGACATTGTATTGGCGGGTGGGCGAATTGGTTCCTAGCCCGGAAAAATAATGGAGTGTGTCCAATTAAAGCTGTCGGGCGGTGTCAAATTGATGAACAACCAGCGCGAACATTGTCAAAGGGTTGTGAGTTGCGGTATGATTAAGAACGATTTGAAACCTACAGAGATGGGCGCTTTAGCGTCCTTAACAGGATTGGAACAGGGAGGCTCGCTGTGTTTAAAGAATATATAGCCCTGACTAAGCCGGGCATTATACGGCTCAATGCCTTCGCCGCGTTTGGCGGGTTTTGGGTCGCTTCCAAGTGGCATATTGATTGGTGGCTGCTGCTGTACATGCTGGTTGGTTCAGCGCTTACGATGGCGTCGGCCTGCGTACTTAATAACTATTGGGACCGCGAGCTTGACAAGAAGATGGAGCGGACCAAGAATCGTGCGCTGCCGACCAAACGACTCGATCCGACACATGTTCTCATCTACGGGATCGCGCTGGGCATAATCGGACTGGCTGTACTCTTTCTTCTCGTCAACCCGTTAACAGGCTGGCTTGGCTTGCTTGGCTTCTTCGTATACGTTGTGATCTATACCATGTGGTTGAAACGGACGTCGACCTGGAGTACATCAATCGGTGCAATCTCCGGCGCTATGCCGCCTGTCATCGGATATTGTGCGGTGATTAACGAAGTGGATGCCGGCGCATGGATATTGTTCGCTCTGCTCTTCCTGTGGCAGCCGCCGCACTTCTGGTCGCTTGCGATTCGCCGGGTCGAAGAATACCGCGCGGCTGGATTTCCGCTCCTGCCCGTTGTGAAGGGCATTAAACGAACGAAGCTGCAGATGATTCCATACACGCTGCTGCTGATCCCCACAGGGATTTTTCTATACACCTACGGCTATGTCGGCATTATTTTCCTGATTATATCCGTGATTGGCGGCGTACTGTGGCTGGTTCAAACGCTTATGGGCTTGAACGCCAAGGATGACACCAAATGGGCCAAAACGAATTTCATGATTTCAATTAATTATCTGATGGTTGTCTTCTTGGTGATGATCGCAGACACGAACGGTATCGTCTCCTAAGGGCGGCCGTTCTTCTTTTGCCCGCGATTGCACACACATCATTTTAGGAGGGAAAACAAGGGTGGTCTTTCTACGCAAGCATGCTTTCAAAATCGCCGTTCTAGCTTTGTGCGCGGCGCTGGGTACTTATCTATACCTTGCTAATAATCCGAAGGAAACGGTTAAGCTGGATGTTATAAAGGCGGCGCCGAACTTTCAATTGACGGATCTTGACGAAAAGCCGGTCACACTGGCGGATTCCAACGGCAAAGTGCGCGTGGTCTACTTCTATTTCGCGAATTGTCCAGATGTTTGTCCACCGACTACGTTCCTGATGAGCGAGCTGCAGGATAAGCTGAAGAAGGATGGCACGTTTGGCAAGGATGTAGAATTCATATCCATTTCATTCGATCCGGAGCGGGATACGCCGGAAGCGGTTCGTAAATTCATTGAGAAGATTCCCAATGAAATTGATCTGACGGGATGGACGTTCCTGCGGGGGAAAGACGATGCAGAGACGAAGCAGCTTATGGAGGATTTCGGACTCTCATTATTGAAGGATGAGGAGACCAAGCTATACAGTCATGCCGACATGATTACGTTGGTCGATCGGGAAGGGCAAATCCGCAAATATATGACAGGCTCGATCAACGAGAACACGACCTCCGACCAAATCAAGACGGTTGTCGATGCCCTCGTGGATCAATAACCTAGCGGGCGGATAAAGAACATGACAGTTTTCTGGTCGATATTGTGGAACAACGTGCTCCCGCTGTCGGTGATGATCGCTTTAGGCGTCACCCTGCAGCGGGTTTTTTCTTTGGATATCCGAACGCTTTCCAAGCTTAACTTCTATTTATTCTCACCTGCTATTATATTTCGATTATTATATACAACGGAGATCTCTCTTTCTGTCTTTGGGCAAACGCTGTTATACTTCGGGCTCTTCTTCGCCTTGCAGTATGGGGTGGTCGAGCTGGCTGTCAGGCTGCGGGGCCATCAGGGAGGTATGCGCGGGGCGATGCGGAACAGCGTCTTATTCTATAACAGTGCTAATTACGCCATTCCGCTTAATCAATTCGTGTTTGCCGGCAATCCGTTTACGCTGTCCGTCCAAGTGATTGTCATGGTTATGCAGGCGCTTCTGCCTAATACATACGGCATATATAGTGTGAATGCCCACAAGAGCAGTATGAGAATGGTCTTTAGAACGATCTTCGCTATGCCCGTCATCTATGTAATTCCGCTCGGGCTTCTGCTTCGGGGTTTCGACATCACACTGCCTGGTTCCGTATACGCGCCAATTGATTATATGGCCGATGCGTTTATCGGTACCGCGCTCATCACACTCGGCGTCCAACTGGGCAGCATGAAGTGGTCGCTGAGCGGTATGCGATTGAAGGATGTATGGTTGTCCAGCTTCTTGCGGCTGATCATCGGACCTCTGACGGCTTGGGTCGTTGTATGGGCGCTGGGCTTCGACGGACTCTTGGCACAGGCGCTCATCCTGTCCTCCGCGGTCCCTACCTCACTGTCGAGTGTGCTGCTAGCGGTTGAATTCGACAACGAAGCCGAATTCTCGTCACAGACTGTGCTCGTGTCGACGGTGCTCAGCATCATTACGGTGACGCTTGTTATCTTTGCACTGCAAATTTAGAATTCATTCTTATCATAGGAAGCGGGCTCGGGAGCTGGGTACAGAATGTACGCCTCGAGGCCCGCTTTTTCTAATTGTTCAATCAGATATTCCTCGGGTGTTTTCTCCACGCCGGGGTAGCCTTTCCGTGTGTACAGATGCTCGGCATCGGGAAATACGTCGCGAAGCATACCCCGGATCCGCTTGCCGGAAGAGTCGTTATCGGTGAATACGTATGCCTGTTTATGGCCGACCTGCTTGCGCAGCATTTCGATTTGGCTGGTACCCGGCGTTCCGAATGTGCAGTAGATGGGCACTTCCTCTGCAAGCACGCGCCGCAGGCGGCTGCGGTCGTTCTTGCCTTCTACGATGATGGCAATCTCCAAGCTTCTCACCTCTTGGGATTATTGTAACCCAACAAGTCAAGAAGCGAAAAGACGATCAGCATGAAACGCAGATCATCTTCGTAGAAGCAATTATTCAGGTTCCCCTCCCGAAGCCCGAAGCGGGCTATGTATGTGATACTAATAATTTCTATGAGTTTAACTGTAATAAAAATCCATAATTAACCTTTAATAGGAATATCGCAGCCGAGATTGGCGTTTTGAAGATGATACCGAGCGCAGGCCGGTTACTGCCTATGCAATTCATGAAAAAAATTGCTATAGTAAAGAGACTCAGTTACAGAATATGATGGAAGCAGTTTTGCAGTGAACAAATCTGTCATGGAAAAGGAGATTTAATGTGAGACTATGTTGAGGAACTTAATTGCCTGGATTCGTTCAAGACTGCTCTATAAAATGGTTATTCTTTATTCTCTGCTTACTTTAGTCCCTCTCTCAATTGTCAGTCTGGCATTTTATGTCCGGTCACAAGACTTGCTGGAGAAGAAGTCGACAGAGGAGGCCCAGCAGGCTTTAAATGAAACCTCGAGCGGGATCGATGAATTATTATCGGTGTATGCTCAAGAATTATACTTGTACAGCAATAATAAGCTTATTGTCTCTTTTCTTTCCGAGCAGAAAGAAGAAGGGAAGTCTGCGTTGAAAACGTCGGTATTGGAGCTGCTTAAGAATGACATGGATGAATCCTCCATTTCCATCGGTGATTTCATCGACTCCATTCATGTCAGTGATGCTAGAGGCCATACATACATCATTGGTGGCGGAACGCCCTTGCAATATCGCAAGGCGTTTGAACTAATGCCTTTCGAGTATGAGCACACTCCGCAATGGGCTTTCTTTACCGACGACGGCCGCATTGCTTGCCAGCTGAAACTGACAGAGCCGGGATCCGGTGACCTGCTGGGAACCATCATTATGGCATTGGACAGCAGTAAGATTGCTTCCTTATACGATCATCTGCCCGAAGGCAGCTTTTATATAACAAATAGCGAAAATCTAATTATGTCAGCTGCCGTTACGGAGGAAATAGGAAGTGTTGCTCCGGCAGATACGGAGGCCAATAAATTAACTCTCACGCAAAAATCACGGTATTCCGACTTTCAATATTTGTATATGACTGCATCGGAGCCAGGGGCTATCGTAATGAAGCAGGCGCTTTTCTCTTTCTATGTAACACTTTTGGCCTGGATCTGCGTCATTGTGATTACTTATTGGATATTGCGTCACATAACAATACCGCTTACAGGCTTAACCCGCCTTATGCGCCGGGCTGGACGGGAAGACTATTCGCTAATGGAAGAAGTTCATACTCAGGATGAAGTGGCACTATTATGCCATGGATATAATCAGATGGTTAATCGGACGAGAGAATTGATTGAGAAAAATTACAAATCAGAACTGCTGAAGCGTGAAGCTGAACTGCAGGCGGTGCAAATGTATATTAATCCTCATTTCTTATTCAATACGCTGGAATACATCAGCATTCAGTCCGAAATACCGGAGCGTGCAAGCCATGTACCAGATGCGCTTCAGCGATTGGCCAGCATATTGCGTTATTCTATTGCTCCCGGTGGAAATACGGTAACATTGGCGGCGGAGCTGTCGATGGTGGAAACCTATTTTCAAATTCACCAGTATCGTTATGAGGAACAACTGCAATTTACGGTTCATTTGCCTGATGCATTTCGCAACATTCCTGTACCGAAGCTGATTTTACAACCACTAATTGAGAACGCTTTCATACATGGCGTGGATTATTGTACAGAGGGTGGGTATGTGATCGTTGATGTATTTGAAGAAGATTTCGATTTAATGATCAAAATTGAAAACTCAATTCCGTCTGGGGATTACTCCCGGACTAGCAACGAGCGAAGCCGAAGGTCTATTAAGCGTAAGGGTTTTGGTTCGGGACTGGTCAATGTTAATGACCGCATTCGCTATCAATTCGGGGAGAAGTACGGGGTGAAGCTTGTCTGCCATGCCGACCGCGCTATTGCAGTGATTCGGATGCCGATAATAATCGAAGGAGGATGAGGTAGGACTTGCGAATTGTCGTCGTTGATGATGAGAAAGGGATTCGGGACTATATCGGGAAGATGCCGCATTGGAGAGAAGCAGGCTGCGAGGTGGTGGGGCTGGCAGCTAACGGTCAGGAGGCTTTGGAGTGCATTCGCATGCTGCGGCCGGATCTGGTCGTGACGGATATTATGATGCCCGTTATGGACGGTATTGAATTGGCGAGCCGCATCCGGCAGGAATACCGGGGAATGCCGGTTATGTTTCTGACCGCTTACGGTGAGTTCGAATATGCGCAGCAAGCAGTGAAGCTTGGAGTCGTTGATTTCATTACGAAACCTTTTCAGCCGGAGGTGCTTGTTAAGAGCGTGAAATTGTTGGAGCCCTACGCGCTGCGCCAGCATGAATGGGTGTGGCAGGACGAATTTTTCGCCTATTTTGGCAGCGGAAATTATTCCGATGTTGCCAAGCAAAGTTGGCTGGAAGTAAGAGGGATTGCCGCACGCCCGTATATGCTGATGTACGTCGATTTGGATCAATCTGCAGTCGCTGAAGCTTACAGTGGCGCCCCCATTTCCAGACTTAGACTGAAAGACCGGATTGAAGCGGAGCTTGGGCAAGGCGGATGGTCATACTGGTCGGCATTATCCGCTTCAGGCATCTATTTTCTCCTATTCGATCGTAAAGAACAAATCCCTCCAGTCTCGGCTAGCGACATTATGGAGTCTGCGCGAACGATCCTGTCTTTGCTGGGTGGAAGCTCTTCAGGCAGCGTATCGATTGGCATTAGCGAACCTATGGAATCCTTCCTCCAACTGCCGGAAGCCATTCGTCAGGTGAAACAGTGCATGGAATATCGGATGCTGCTTGGAAATGGTTCCTTAATCGCCTATGAGGCATTGGATGATTTATACATCAGGCAGACGGAACGTCGCCACCACATGATACAGGAGTTTATGAAGCTTATTGGGGATGGGCGATGGGAGGAGGCAAACGATTATTTGCAAGCCTCGTACAAACAAATGCTGCTTGATGGATTCAACAAAACAGAGATCCGCAACGCCAATCTGCTCATTGTGGAGGCTCTTGAAGCGGAGCAGAGGCTGTATGGGATCGAGCCGACTGCTGCGGAGCGTGTGGAGAGACGTGAGAAGCTGCTGGAGAGTAATGTGTTAACTGAGATGGTGCAGCTTCTCAGAGATTTTATGCAGGAGACTCAAGTGCAAATTTGTGAGAAGCAGGATGAATCTACCTCTCGTCTTTATGCTCAGGCGAGCAGGCTGATCAGGGATCATTATGCTGAGGATTTGACGCTGCAAATGATTGCCGAGAAGCTGAATGTGAATTACTCGTATTTGAGCCGCATCATCAAGAAGGAATCAGAACGCAATTTTCGCGATATTTTACGGGAATGCAGGCTGGAGGAGGCACGAAAAAAGCTGCTCCAAACGGATCTGATGGTATATGAAATTGCGTATGCGGTCGGTTTCAAGGACCCGCAGCATTTTAGCGAGGCGTTCAAGCTTCAATACGGGAGAGGACCGATGGCATATAGGGAAGAAATGCGTCAGGGGAAGGAGTGAGCGGATGACCGTACACCGAGACAGACCATTTGTAAGACATGCGCTTATTAGTGTGCTGATCGTTTGCTCTCTGCTCACGATATCAGCCTGTACATGGCTTCGGCCAGGGGGAGAAGAGGACAGGAATCAAGGGGACGGCGGCAAACAGACCGGTGCTTTCACGATCCGCGTCGGTGCCTGGTTTATAGATGATCGTGAGGTGATGAAGCAATTCCAGGCCAATACGGAAAAAGCATTTCGGGAGCTTTACCCGTTAGCGAGGATTCAATGGGAGACGAAGCTCGGCAATGATTATTACCGCAAGCTGGAAACACAATTGGCATCCCAATCGGCTCCTGATGTGTTTTATCATCAGCATGTCGTCGCTCTTACCGAAGCGGGCTACTTGGCAGACTTAAGTGATGAGCCGTGGGCCAAGCAGTTTATTCCGCAGGTTCAGCAGTTTCTAAGCTACAAGACTGACAAAGAAGAATACCAGCCTTATGCCGGAAAAGTGTTCGCGGCTTCTATGGGGGTTGGCGTTAAGGGGTACTGGTACAACAAGTCGATATTTGAGAAATTGGACCTGCAGGCACCGCGCAATCTGCTCGAGCTGCTTGAAGTTTGCAGAAATTTGAAACAGGCAGGGATCATTCCCATTGCGGCCGGATTCAAGGATTTGTGGTCCATGCGCATGTACTTCGAATCCTTGCTGCAATCTGTTGGATACGGTAATGATGAAGCATATGGTTCTGCTCTTGGTACGGGAAGTAAACGGCTTGACGGCCCCGAGGCACAGGCGGCTATGCAATTTTTTGAAAGGTTAAAAAAGCTGGAGTATATCAATCAAAATGCGCTTAGTATCGATTGGGGCCAGTCGGTACAGCTGCTCACCTCCGGCCGTGCAGCTATCGTGATGCAGGGGCCGTGGCTGCCCGGGGCAGTAGGGGACAAGATTAAGCTTGGTTTTTTCCCAATAGCTGACGAGAATGGCTACTATGACATGGTTTTTTCCACGGACCAATTTGTTTCGGTCAATGCTGCCACACCATTGCTGGAGGAGGCAAAGGATCTGGTTAGGATCATGTTAAGCAAAGACATTTATATCCCGTTCAGCAGCGGCAATGGCCTGCTCCCGGCATTGAAAAACATGGAACCGACATTTGACAAACCGGTCATGGCTGAACTGATGGATTATTCCAAACAGGCTCAATCTTATCCGAGTTGGCCCCTGTTCATCAGCACACCTTCAATAGACGCGTTGATGGAAGAACTGCAAGGCATTATATCCGGTGTTCCCTTTGACCCTAAGCGGCTGGGACGGGCGCAGGAATTGCAGGAAGAAATGCTCCGCCAAAAACAGGCTCAGCAAGAGTAACAATAATGGAACAAATAAGAATGAAACAAAGAAGATAAATTGAACAAAAAGAGCAATGTACAAACCAAATATTAATGAAAGCGATTACGATATGCTAAAGACATTAAACGAACGAAATTGGAGGTGGCATGGCTGGCAGGTCATTGAAGCATGTATGAAAGATCTCCGCTTATAAAGGGTTCAGACAAATACGTAAAAAGGATAGGAGAGATAGACAAATGAAGCTGGGCATAAGTTCTTACAGCCTGCACAGGGCGATTCGGGATGAAGGCATGATGATCCTGGATTTGGTGCAGTGGGTGGCCGACAACGGCGGGGAACATATTGAAATTGTTCCGATCGGGTTTACGCTTGATGATGATCCGGGTTTAGTCGAGCAAATTCGCAAAAAAGCAGATGAAGCGGGGATTGATATATCCAATTATGCGATTGGAGCCAATTTTCTGCATGAGGACGCAGATGAAGTTCGAAACGAGATAGAACGCGTGAAGAAACAAGTGGATATCGCCCATGCGTTAGGCGTTGCCCACATGCGTCATGATGTTGGAACGAGACCGCTCCCCGATTGCACCATCCAAAATTTCAACAAGGACCTTCCTGTACTTGTAGAAGCTTGCAGGGAGATAGCCGATTATGCCAGTCAGCACAATATCACGACCAGCGTTGAGAACCACGGTTATTATATTCAAGCCAGCGACAGATTGCAGACGCTCGTGCATGAGGTTGGCAGATCTAATTTCCGCACATTGGTGGATGTAGGCAATTTTATGTGTGCAGATGAAAATTCCGTCGTGGCGGTTAAGAAAAACTTGCCTATTGCTTCCATGATCCATCTGAAAGATTTTCATCTTCGACAGGGATGGCGGGAATACGGTGAAGGATGGTTTCCTACACTTGGCGGCAATCTGTTAAGAGGCGCGATCGTAGGACATGGCGATATCGATCAGCCGGAAGTAATCAGGGCGATTAAACAATCGGGATATCAAGGCTATATCTCTATTGAATATGAGGGAAATCATTCGTGCTTTTACGGAGCTAAAGTTGGAATGGATAATGCCCGCAGATTATGGAACGAAGCCTAGCCAGACGATTAATCGGATCTAAATGATGAGCAGGAGCGTGTTACGATGAGTAATGTGAAAATTGGAGTTATTGGACTAGGTACGATTTCAGGTCTTCATCTGTCCAGTTATGCCAAAAACCCGCATGTTGAATTGCGCGCGGTATGTGATGTTAATCCGGAGCGGGCCAAGCAGGTTGCGGATCAAAATCAAGTGGAACAATATTACACGGATTATCGGGAGCTGTTAAGCGATCCGGAAATTGACGGAGTGAGCATTTGCACTTGGAACGATACCCATGCAGAGATTGCGATTGCAGCGTTGAATGCAGGCAAGCATGTGCTGATTGAAAAACCGCTATGCAAGACAGTCGAGGAAGCTTTGCGGATCGGAGAGAGCGTGCGCCAAAGCGGAAAGATATTTCAAATGGGCTTTGTGCGGCGGTTCGATGAAAACGCACAGACGGCTAAACAGTTTGTCGACAATGGAGATTTAGGCGAAATCTACTATGCTAAAGCTTCCTGTTTGCGGCGGCTTGGAAATCCCGGCGGCTGGTTCGCCGATATTAACCGGTCCGGCGGCGGTCCGCTTATCGATGTAGGTGTTCATATTATTGATCTCTGCTGGTATTTAATGGGCAAGCCGAAGGTGAAATCGGTTAACGGGGCCGTTCATCACAAACTGGGCAATCGCCGGAATGTGAAAGGACTCGATTTTTACAAAGCTGCGGATTATGACACCCAGCTCCCGAATACGATCGAAGACTTGGCAGTGGCGCTCATCCGATTTGAAAATGGTTCGAGCCTTCAGGTCGATGCCAGTTTTACGCTGCATGCCAAGAAAGATGAAGTTTGTCTCAAACTTTTCGGTGACAAGGGCGGAATGGAAATTGATCCCGAGTTTATGATCGTTTCGGAGAAGTACGATACCATCGTCAATCTTCAGCCACAGGTAAATAAGCCGCATATTGACGTCTATTCCGCTTTCCAGAATGAAATCGACCATTTTATCGATTGTATTCAAACGGGGAACACGCCGATCAGTACGGTCGAAGATGGCATTGAAATTATGAAAATTTTGTGTGCGATCTACGAGTCAGGCCAACAGCAGCGTGAAATTGTATTCGATTCATAAATGTTCTTATTAAGAAGGTTGCCGGTACTATTAGCGTCGGTCAACCTTTTTTTGAGATTTCAGCAGTCGGCAATGGCATACAATTTGACGGGAGGTTTTGAGAAACCATGCGGAAGAAAAGTATAGCTACGCTTGTCGTCATTGTTAGTCTCGTACTTATTCTAGGTGTCAAGGTATCCACCAGCCTTGCTGCCGATTACTCGGTCGATCAATGGAGAGTTGCGGAAATATCACTGACCAGCTCCAAAACATATGCAGATCCCTTCAACGATGTAGATGTAACGGCTGAATTCGCAGGACCGGGCGGAGCTGTTATTTCACGCCCGGCATTTTGGGATGGCGGAAATACATGGAAGGTCAGGTTTGCGCCTGTCGCAACAGGCTTATGGACCATGACGACGACCTCATCCGACCCTACGGACGGCGGACTCCACAACATTACACGAACAATAGAGAGTAGGCCGTACGTCGGCAGCCATGAAATCTACAAGCGCGGATTTTTGAGTAAAAGCAATGACGGCAGGTATTTGACCTATGCGGATGGTTCCCCTTTTTTCTATTTGGGAGATACGCATTGGATCATGCCTCACGAGCGCTTTGAAACATCCAACGTTGATGGTGTGCCATCCCAGTTCAAATACACGGTCGATAAGCGGGTAAGTCAAGGCTTTACCGTTTATCAATCACAGGCCATCTGGCAGCCGCACGGCGGAGGCGACCATGCCGAGAATAACGAAGAAGAGGTAGCTAACCTGAGCGACGGATTTTCGAGCGCCGATCTGGCGGGGTTTCATAATTTGGATCGCAAATTTGCTTATATCGCCGATCAGGGACTTGTTCATTCGAACTCCCAGATTAGTTGGGTAGGCGATCCCGTCAATTATCCGAATGTTTATACAGAAGCATATATGGCCCGAGTTGCGAAATATTGGGTCGCTCGTTACGGTGCCTATCCGGTTATTTGGACCATTGGGCAGGAAATCGACAAAAATTTGTATGGCGCTTATAATGCCGCAACAATAGGGAAATGGTTTGCTGCAGGCAATGGTATTGAAGACAATGACGATTATAATCATCTCATTATGCCTCATATGGAGGGAACTGGCGCAACGACGGCATCCGATTCCTGGTGGGCGGACAAATCCTATCATGACGGCTGGGCGGTACAGATGCATGTTGACATGACGGATATGAATGCGGCCAAGGACTTCTGGAACACTGCCCCACATAAACCTGCGGTTCTCTATGAGACGGGGTACGAGAAGTTTTGGGCCGATTCGAAAGGGGCGCTGGGGGCGGCGTATAAAGCTTTCCAGTATGGCATTTACGGCTATGGCTACGGGGCGGCAGGCGTTTGGAACGATGTTTATTCCAAGCCCGGAGAGCCTGACGATTTCGGAACGGCTTATGAACTGCCGCAGCGCTATTATTGGTGGTACGATGGCGCCAATCTGCGCACGGCCGATCAACTTGGTTTCTTCAAACGATTCTATACCGCCTTGGAATGGTGGAAGCTGGTGCCGCGTTTTGACAGCAGCACTTGGGGCTCGTTTACGGATCCCTCGCACACGCTCTTATCTTCTGATGGCAGCGATACGTATGTCGTCTATTTCTTTGGCGAGGGACAATCGACAGGCGTCATAAAAAATATGTCTGCAACCGCATCCTATACGGCCAAATGGTACGATCCGAGAAATGGCGAATATATAAACTTGGATACATTCACGCCGGCTGGCGGTCAATGGACGGTACCGAACCGGCCTTCTGCCGGAGAATGGCTGCTGATCGTCAGCAATAAGCCGATTGCGGATAATGAGGGGGATACGAATCAATCCGCTTACAAAAGTGTCACGGTATCAAGCAGCAGCCCGGGGCACGACGGCTCTCTGGCTCTGGATGGACTCTATGATACACATTGGATTGCCAGTTCAGGAACGGTACCGCAATGGCTGATGGTGGATATGGGAGCGATCAAAAATATTTCGGGCATTGAGACGTCATTTTACCTTTCGAATCGGTGGAAGTATAAGCTGGAAGGGTCTGTCGATCAAAGCAATTGGAGTACAATTGCCGATCATACGTCAGCAGGAGTATTGGCACAGCATACGACCGATTCGGCAAGCGGCGCTTACCGGTATGTGAAGATTACCATCACAGGCTTTGATGGACAAACGATGGCTGCTATTGGGGAATTCAGGGTGCTTGGAACAGAAGCGTTGTCATTGTTGTCGCAGCATAAAACGGTATCGGCATCAAGCGACAATGGTCCGGGCTGCAATGGCGCCAAAGCCGTAGACGGCGATCATACAACCTATTGGTGTGCGGCGGATGGAAGCAAACCGCAATGGATGACTGTAGATCTTGGTGCGATGAGCAAACTGGAGAAGATTACAACGAGCTTCTATGCGCTCGATTCCTGGAAATATAAAATCGAAGGCTCGACTGACAACGGCAATTGGACAATGCTGGTTGACAAGACTGCCGCAGGCGTGACCAATCAGATCGCCAATGATTCGGTAAGCGGGGTTTTTAGATATGTCAAAATCACCATTACGGATGCTGTCAATTGGGGAGCCATTCGCGAGTTCGAAATATACGGAAAAACGAATGCAGCATCGGGCAAGACGGCGACTGTCTCCACGAACAATGGGGCTGCTTGCAGCGGCGCTATGGCATTGGACGGAGACGATTCGACTTATTGGTGCGCAGCAGACGGAACCAAGCCGCAATGGCTGCATGTAGATTTGGGAACGTCTCATAAAATGAATGAAGTGATCACGAAATTTTATGCCATCGATTCGTGGAAATACAAAGTTGAAGGCTCGCTGGACAATAGCACCTGGACAACGCTTGCGGATCATACAGGGTCAGGAATAAATGGTCAAATCACAAGCGATCCGGTGAGCGGTTCTTACCGATATGTCCGTATTACAATAACCGGCAGTGTGAACTGGGCGGCTATAAGGGAGTTACAGCTATTCGGCTGAACTTCCCTTCATACAGCTGTCCCCTGAAGCCTGAAGACGAAGTGCGCGCGATTCTTTATGATCGCGCGTTTTTTTTTGCCGTTATCCCGTTTGCTCAGCTTCCAACTTCTCTTATATCGTCCCCTTTCGCAGATCGAGCGGATATTAAAGATATGAGGAATCATCTTGTGAAGCTGCGGTAAATCTATCCCCTATAGAAGGTAAAATACGGCCATTCTCCATTAGTGGAGCGAATGATACCCTTGAAACAAGCAGAACAAACAGAAAGCAGCATTCTTGATCGGTAATGAATCTATGAATATACATAACAGGGGAGGCTTGCTGTGTGTGGATTAAAAAGGTGGATTTCATGAATATCGCGCCCTATGTACGTTACATTCAGCAAAACAGTGGCAACGAGGAATACAAGGTTCCGCAAAGGATCATCTATGACCATGAAATAATCAATGTGCTGGAGGGCACTTGCGTCTATTGGATCGAGGGGAAAGAGTACGTTCTGCAGGCAGGGGATATGCTTTATATGCCCCCGCATACCGAGCATTACTGTTATGTGCCTGCAGGAGAGAACTTCCACTATTATGCCGTTCATTTTGACTGGATCTATATGGGTGAAAATTTGAACTTTCCTGAAGAAGTGTATACGAAATGGGACTATATAAATCTTGATCATATTCCAGTCCAGAACGATCTGCTGCAGCGGCCAATCGTTGAGTTTGCCGAGGTGGAAATTCCGTATTTGACACGGCTGAAAGAGCCTTTGAAGTACCGCCAGCCCTTCGTTGATATGCTGCAATGCTTCGAATTGAAGACTTACGGCTATCACCTTGCCATGCGTTCGAATATGCTGACGGTCATTAGACAGTTGATCGCCGAGATTGCAACCAATGAGGGCGTCTGGAAAGATGATTTCGGAAGACCGCATATTGTCCGTGTTATCCAGTATATGTACAAGCACTACTCAGACCCGATCGATATAAAGGATTTGGCTGAACTGGTCCATCTGTCCCCTAATTATTTGAGAGTGCAGTTCAAGCGGGCAACGGGTAAAACCATCCTTGAATTTCTGAATCAACTGCGAATAGAGAAGGCGAAAGCGCTGCTGCTGGAAAGAAAATATACCGTTACCGAAATCGGCGAGATGGTTGGCATTAAGGATATTCATTATTTCAGCAAATTGTTCAAACGAATGGAGGGGCTTTCCCCGAAATTTTATGCCCATACGCTTAAAACATCTGCACCAACTTAACCCAATCGTGGTCAAGAAGGCCAACTTGCTGCTTTGAAGAACCAGGGTATGAACGAATAAGAACAAAGTCTAGAACAAGAAATGCGTTATGGCAGCTAAATAAAATTGCATCAGATTCCTTTATGCTAGAAAAGTATGGAGTGAAGCAACAGGTTAGGAGATGTCAGATATGGCCGATGTAAAATTTAAACAGGTATATAAATACTATGGCAATGAGGATCGCCCGTCTGTGATCGATTTTAATCTTGACGTCCTGGACGGCGAGTTTCTGGTGCTCGTCGGTCCTTCCGGATGCGGCAAAACAACGACACTGCGAATGCTTGCCGGCCTGGAGGAGATCTCCAAGGGGGAAATCTATATCGGCGATAAGTTTATTAATTATGTAGCGCCCAAGCATCGCGATATTGCAATGGTTTTTCAGAATTACGCGTTGTACCCGAATCTTACCATTTACGAGAATATGGCGCTTGGCCTGAAACTGCGCAAGGTTGCCAAGTATGAAATTGAGCTTCAGGTGACCCGGGCGGCAAAAATCTTGGAAATATCGCATTTGTTGAGCAAACGGCCCAGTCAGCTCTCCGGCGGCCAGAAGCAGCGCGTGGCGCTTGGACGGGCTATCGTCCGGGAGCCGCAAGTATTTCTGATGGATGAACCGCTGTCCAATCTTGATGCGAAGCTGCGCGCTCAGACGCGTGCCGAGCTGATCAAGCTGCATAGCCAGCTGCAGACGACAACCGTCTACGTGACGCACGACCAGACAGAGGCTATGACGATGGGAACGCGGATCGTTGTGATGAAGGATGGCAGGATTCAGCAGGTCGCCCGTCCTCAAGAGCTGTATGATCGTCCGCTAAATATGTTTGTCGCCGGGTTTATTGGAACACCGCAGATGAATTTCATTGAAGGGGAAATTACGCAGCGGGACGGCCAGCTTTACTTCGAAAACAAGCGCTTGAGGCTGGCAGTGCCAGACAGGCGAGCGTATGATTTGCGCCAAGATCCCGCTCCTTCACGGCAAGTTGTACTCGGTGTCCGGCCGGAACATATTATGTCGGGGGCAATGGCGCTTGAAGACTTCCCCCAATGGAAAATTCAAGGCCGTGTAGAGATGGTGGAGCTGATGGGCTCCGATACATTCGTCTTCATAAATGTGGGCCAGGATAAGCCGGTCGTTTCGCGAATGGAAGCGCATACAAATATTGCGGTCGATGATCAAGCTGAGGCCGTGATTCAAATGGAGAAGGCGTTGTTTTTCCGTAAGGAAGATGGGCTGGCAATCCGCAGCAGGGAGGCAATCTCTTCATGTTCCGGAAGTTGAACAAACCGAGTGTCACACTTGTCATGCTCATCGCTGCGGCAGCGCTGTTCCTGACTATCCGCTCGCTTAATGCTGAAACTGTAAACTATCCGCAGCTGCCAGTAGACGAGCTTACTGCTGCCGGCAGCTTAGGAGGCCGCGAAGAGCATCAGCCGTCCTACTATTTGGACGCTCAGCGTACCTATTCTTCATTGGGCTTGAAACAGGCACAAAAAAACAGCGAGATTGTCATTGCTGCCGCCCGCTATACGGCCAAATCAGCCGATGCGGACATCGAGCGGACGCATGATGCAGAGACAGGCGGTGATATCATGCGCTGGATGAACGACACAGGTTGGGTGGAATGGGAGCTGGAGGTTCAAGAAGAAGGACTGTACGAGATGGAACTCGACTATTTGCCATTGGAAGGCAGTTTCTCTCCGGTTGTCAGAGGGATTGAGATTGACGGTGCCGTCCCGTTCCGGGAGGCGGCATCCATTACGCTGGACCGTGTATGGAAAGACGATCAGTATCCGTATAGCCGCAATGAATTGGGCAATGAATTACGGCCGGTTCAAACCGAACGCATAGGGTGGCGGACTATGGCAGCAGCTGATTACAAAGCTTCATCGCAGCCGTTACAATGGCATTTAACGAAAGGGCGTCACGTGTTGCGAATGACCGGTGGCAGGGAACCGGTGGCGCTCGGCAGTCTGAGGTTTGTTGCACCGGAGCAGGTGCATTCCTATGCCGAATATAAGGATGCGATGTCGAATAAACAGCAAGCGCTTGCCGGACAATCCCCTGCCTCCAGCAACGAAAGCAAGAGCAATGACAATCAAGGCTGGGCTAAAGTGTTCGAGGGGGAACAGTTCGCGGGCAAATCCAAGCCTGGCATTCAGACCGTCTCGCTGCGTGAACCTCATATTTCACCTGACCCCAAGGGACGCATTGTGTATAACGCGATTGGAGGAGAACGCTGGCGGCTTGCCGGGGAGTGGGTGGAATGGGAGGTTGAGGTTCCGGAAGACGGATTCTATGAAATAGTGATCAAGTATTTACAATCATGGCGGGGAAAGTCCAATTCTTACCGCACCATTACGATTGACGGCAAGGTGCCATTCCGTGAACTGCTTGCTTATGCGCTGCCTTCCAGCGGCAATTTTAGTCTTCATCCGCTGCAGAGTAACGATGGAATCCCATTCAGGTTTTATTTGGGGAAAGGAAAGCATGTTCTGCGTATGACGGCAGATGCATCTGTCGTAGAACCTGCAGCTCTTTCACTTAAACAGGCGCTATCGCAAATGGCTGCTTTTGATCGCAAGCTGAGGACCATAACCGGCAATTTTGGCTTTGGCCGGGATGCGCCCAACATGGACCGCAACCGTACCTGGGACGTGGAGTTGTATTATCCCGGCATCAGGACTGATTTACAAGCGATGATTGAGCGCCTTGAACGGACAGCAGCCTATTTGAAGGGAGTCCATCAGGCGGAGACTGATACGGTGACAGCCATTCAAATTGCGGTAGAGACACTGCGGACTTATTCAAGCAATGTGGATAATATTCCTAACAGGCTGGCTGACCTGACCGTTTCGCAAAATAACCTTGCACTCTGGCTTAATCAGCTCTCCGACCAAATGGTGATGATCGACGCTTTGGCACTGCGGACGCCAGGCGCGGATACAGGATTACGCGAAGCGGGTACCGCAGATTATGTCTGGTATTCCACAGTTGATTTTTTTCGTACATTTTCCATGCAGTATAACGAGAAATCACTTAACAAGGAGGAGGCTGTAACCGTTTGGGTGCAGCGAGGACGCGATTATGTCGATGTACTGAACCAAATGATCGAACAATACTTCACCCCGGAGACGGGCATTAAGGTGAATGTCAATCTCATGCCGAATCCGAATGCGCTCATTCTCAGCAATGCGGCCGGTGACCAGCCGGATGTCGTTCTTGGCGTCTCCCCGGAGATGCCGGCTGATTATGCGATGCGCGATGCGGCGGCCGACCTCTCGCAGTTTCCCGGTTTTTCAGAGGTGGAGCAGCGGTTTCTGCCTGGGGTTATGAACAGCTATCGCTATAATGGGGGCACGTACGGCATACCGGAAATTCAAAATTTCTATGCGCTGTACTATCGTACCGATATTTTGCAAAGCCTGGGGCTGGAGCCGCCACAGACGTGGGACGATGTATACCGGATGATGCCGACGCTGCAGGAGCAAGGAATGACATTCTTCTATCCACCGAAAGAATTTAGCGTTTTCTTCCTGCAAAATAAAGCCGATCTTTACTCCGCAGCAGGTAGAGATTCGAAGCTGGGTGAGAAGAAATCGCTCGAAGCCTTTACCGAATGGACGGAGCTGTTCGACAAACATTTGTTTCCGCTGGACGTCCCTTCCTTCATCGAGCATTTTCGCAAAGGGGATGTACCGGTCGGCATAGCTGACTTCTCGATGTATGTCATGCTAAACGTTGCTGCACCCGATATAACCGGCAATTGGAAGATGGCGCCCATTCCCGGTATGCCCGGGGAAGATGGTACAGTTGCCCGTTGGGCACAGCAGCCAACTACGGGAGCGATGATGATGAAGAATAGCGACAACAAGGAGGATGCCTGGACATTCCTGAATTGGTGGACTTCAACCGGGGTGCAGAGCCGTTACGGCGAGGATGTCGAATCCTTGTACGGCCTGGAGTACCGCTGGAACTCTGCCAATGTAGAGGCGTTATTCTCTATGCCATGGCCAAAGGAAGAATTGGATGCCATGAAGGAGCAATTCCGTTGGGCTAACAATATTCCAATTGTTCCAGGGCATTATTTCTTGCCCCGGGTGATGGATTTTGCTTGGAACGATCGGGTTTTGCGGGGGATACCGGCCAAAGAAGCATTGGAGGATGGCAACAACAGCCTGCAGCGGGAAATCAGGCGCAAGCTGGAAGATTTCGGTTTGCCTGAAGATATTAATTTGCATGTCCCTGGTACTCCGCACCCGAATGAATTTGATGGGGGGACGTTGCGATGATGAAGCAGGCTATTGCCGTGAGGGGGGCTGCGGGAAGTCCGTTAAGCCGCTTGTGCCGGTTTTTTCGGGAAGTGTGGCGGGATAGGGTCGTCTATTTGTTTCTTGCGCCGTTCCTGATCTCTTTCCTTGTCTTTATTTTTATTCCGGTATTGCTTGCCGCACTGCTCAGTTTAACTTCGTTTAACGGATTCTCGTTCCCGAGATTTGTAGGCATCGATAATTTTATCGCGATTTTATCTCAGGATCTTATTTTTCTAAAATTTGCTCTGGCCAACACGTTGAAATTCGCCATAATCGTCGGGCCGGGCGGCTATATCCTTTCCTTCGGATTCGCCTGGCTCATTCACCAGCTTCCGAAGAAAATCAGGGATTATTACACGCTGGCTTTTTATGCGCCTTCGCTGGCCGGCGGCGTTGCGCTCGTCGTTGTATGGGGGGCTGCTTTCAGCGGTGATCGCGTAGGGGCTATCTCAATCATATTTTGCTGCAGCTTGGCTTGATTGACAGCCCGCAGCTATGGCTGCAGGATCCGCGGTATCTAATGGGCGTTATGATTATTGTTTCGTTATGGACCAGTTTCAGCATCGGCTTTCTGGCTATTCTGGCCGGTCTGCAGACCGTCAATCAGGAGATGTATGAGGCCGGGAGAATAGACGGGATTTCCAATCCGCTGCAGGAAGTGTTCTATATCACGATTCCGTCGATCAAGCCGCAAATGTTGTTTAGCGCCATTATGACGATTGTCGGAACATTAAAGGCCGGCAGCATATCTGTGCAGCTTACCGGACAAATGATAACGCCGCAATATGCGGGACATCTGATCATTAACCATATCGACGATTATGCCTTTTTGCGCTTCGAGCTGGGCTATGCTTCTGCACTTTGCGTCATGCTGCTTATCGTCAGCTATCTGGTGCTCCGGTTCTGCTATCGCCTGTTCATACCGAAGGGGGGCGAATAGGCAACATGCACGTGATGACAACAAGAAAGGTTCGTTTGGGGCGTCTCAGCTTGCTCATTGCCTTGACGGGGCTCGCCCTGTTCATGATGCTGCCGATTGTCTTTTTGTTTAACCATGCGTTTAAACCGCTTAATGAGCTATTTTTGTTCCCGCCGCGTTTTCTGGTGTCAAACCCGACTGCGCAAAACTTTGAGCGGTTATGGAATGCCACTTCGGATGACCTGGTGCCCTTTACACGTTATTTATTTAACAGTGTCATCGTGGTCAGCACTACTTTGGTTGCCGTCGTCGTCGTCAGCTCAATGGCTGCTTATGCGCTGGCCAAGTTTAAGTTCCATTTTCGCTCTGTCATCATGTCGCTCATATATGTATCGCTGATGTTCGCTGCGGAGACCGTACAGATTCCCAGGTACCTGATTATAAGCGGCATTGGCGTCAGCGATACTTATTTCGCACATATTTTGCCGTTTATCGCCGCGCCGGTATCGGTATTTCTGCTCATTCAGTTTATCGGGCAAATTCCTGACTCCCTGCTGGAAGCGGCAAAGATCGACGGAGCAACGGAATGGACCATGTTTATGCGCATCGTCGTACCGCTCGCCGCTCCGGCAATATCGACCGTAGCCATCTTGACCTTTCAAGCGGTATGGGGCGATACGGAAGCGTCTACGCTTTATATTCATGAAGAGACGCTCAAGACATTGCCTTATTACATTCAGACATTAAGCCAAGCAACGCAAAATGCAGTATCCGGTCAAGGGATGATTGCGGCTGCCGGATTGATGATGTTTGTTCCTAATCTGATTGTATTTCTGCTGTTTCAGAACAGGGTGATGGAAACCATGGTCAACTCCGGCATTAAAGAATAAACGAAAAAGGGAGGTTCCGCAGTGCCACTAGTAAGACGAATAATGGTGCTCATCGGCCTGTGCTGCCTGTTCTTCCCCGCAGTCGTTTCAGCAGCGCTGCCATACCAGACGGAGTATGTGATTCCGGACACGGGCGGAAGTGACGCTTGGTCTACTCAACCGCTCTATACGCCGCGCATGATCGTGACGGGCCGGGGGGAAGGGGGAATGGGGGAGGGAATGCTTGCCTTCGCCGAGCCCAATGATTTGTTTATTGCAGCCAACGATACGGTCTATGTTGCGGATACCGGGAATAATCGTATCGTCATTTTGCATGCGGACGGCAGTTTTGCAAGCCAGCTCGGTCTGGATGAAGGAGAAGGCTCCCTGAATGCGCCTGAAGGCGTATTCGTCACGGCTGACGGGATTGTCTACGTTGCAGATACCGGCAATGAGCGAATAGCTGTATTCGATGCGTCGGGCAAATTTATCCGGGCATATGAAAAACCGGATTCGAGCATGCTGCCGGAAGCCTATTTCTATGTTCCGCATAAGGTTGTGGTGGATGCGAGGGGAACGATGTATGTCGTGTCCAAAGGCTCGTATCAGGGGATCGTTCGCATGAACGAAGCCGGACAATTCACGGGCTTTTTCGGAGCGAACAAGGCGAGCCTGACCTTCACACAGCAGGTGCAGCGTTGGGTATTGTCGGCAGAGCAGTTGAAGAAAGAGAAAGCCGCCCGGCCCGGTGAGGTTGCGAATGTAACGATCGACATGGACGGATTTCTGCTGACGTCCAATTTCGGGGTGTTCAGCGGACAAATCAAGAGGCTTAATGCCGGCGGAATCGATATGTTGAGGGGAAAGAGCTTCCGCGATCTGGATCAGCTTGTCGATACAGCCATCGACAGCAACGGCTTTCTGTATTCCATCTCGCGAAGTCCGCTCAATACGATCGGCGTGTACGATCCGCAAGGGACGGCGCTGTTTCGCTTCGGCGGCATGAGTGCCGATACGCAGCGATTCGGTCTGTTCCGTTTCCCGACAGCGATTGCGCTTAATTCCAAGCAGGAGCTATGGGTTGCGGACAGCAAGCTGGGCACGGTGCAAATTTTCGAGCGGACGGAGTTCGGCAGTGCTGTGCTGGAGGCGATGTCGCTGTCCGACAAAGGCTACTATGCGGACAGCGAGCCTTATTGGGAGCGGACAATCGAGATGAACGAAATGATTGACGCCGGATATCGGGGGCTGGGTGAAGCTGCGATTTACCGGGGAGCTTATGCCGATGCAATCGGTTATTTCAAGCAAGGAAAAGATGCCAAAGGATATTCCGAGGCCTTCTGGGATGTCAGGCTTGGCTGGATCAGACAATATCTGTTTTACGCCGTTCTCCTTGCGGCAGCTTGTTGGTTTGTGCTTGCATTCGTACTGCGGCGTACACGGAGTTATACAGGCAGAGCGGACAGGCAGACGAAGATTGCTGTGTACCGCCAGGAGTGGCGGGATTTCGGCTACTTGCTGCTGCACCCGTATGAAGGCTTCTACCGGCTGAAAGAGCGGCGTATATCGCCGGTTACAATTGGGACGATTTTAGTGCTTGTCGTGGTTCTGTCGGTATGTCAGACGTATGCAACAGGCTTTGCCTTCAATCCATTGCCTCCCGAACTGCGCAACCCGATATGGCCGGTTCTGATCCTGCTCGGCGGCTGGCTAACCTGGGTCATCGCCAATTATTTGGTCAGCACGGTCAAAGATGGCGAGGGACGTCTGAGGGAAGTGCTGCAGGCCAGCACATTCGCGTTCGCTCCGTACATCGTATTTATGGTGGGTGCCTTATCTCGTGCTGACAAACGTTATTGTACTTGAGGAGCGGATTGTTGCCGATACGCTGCTGAAGGCCATGTGGATTTGGATTGGCGTTCTCCTGTTTGTCATGACCCAGGTTATTCATAACTTTGATTTTATCGAGTCTTTGCGAAACTCAGTCATTACATTGTTGACGATCGGGGTCATCTGGATCATGCTGACCATCCTATCGGCGCTCAGTTACAACGTTTACAACTTTATCTACGAGTTATCCAAGGAGGTGGGGCAATATGGCTAAGCTTGACGGCTCTGCAATGCTGCGGGTGCGGAAGTATGGGATACCGGCCGCCATTGCTGCATTGCTATTACTCGCTGCGCTCCTGCTGTTCACCGGCAAGGAAAGAGTGCCCACGCTCCAAGAGATGGGGCTGCCTCTTCCATCGCCAGTACGGTTGTCTTTGTACGAGGGAGAGGAATGGCGGCCTCGCCAGACAGATGCGGAGGGGTTCGCACCTGTGCTGGAGAACCGAGGCTACGCGCTGTATTTGAACCCGGAAACGAGTGTTATTGCGCTGCGAAACAAGCAGTCGGACTATCTGTGGCGCAGCAACCCGCAGAAGGAAAAGCTGGCGCATGAGACAGTCAAAGGAACATTGCTGTCCAATCTGCAGTCGCCCTTTATTCTTGAATATCATGAGAGAGGCAAAACACAGCGGTCAATTACGAACGCGACTAACAAGGACATAACGAAAACGTACCGGATTGCCGCAGAGGGGCTTCAGGTTACATACAGCTTCTCCAAGCTGAAAATCTCCTTCACCATTCAATATGCACTGACCGAACATGGTATGGAGGTGCGTGTTCCGGCAACCGGCATTCGCGAAGCGGGTGATCACTTTATGATCTCGCTGCAGGTACTTCCGTTCTTCGGCGCTGCCCGCAATGAGGACGAACAAGGCTATCTCTTTGTGCCGGACGGGCCGGGTGGCATCATCCGCTTCGACGAAAATCGGACATTGGCAGGTCTTGGTTACCGTTATCCGATGTATGGGAATGACCTGACAAATCAACCCGTGAAGCCGGACAATGTACGGGAAGCGACCATAACCTATCCTGTTTTTGGGCTCAAGCGCGGCAGTGAGGCATTCGTCGCGATTTTAAAGGATGGAAAATTCGACAGCCTGATCAAGGCCCAGGCTGCCGGAACGGTGTCCAGCTTTAATACAGTAGGCGCGGAGTGGACCTACCGGGTAGAATACGGCCAGCGGCTGAGCCAGTTAAGCCCCCCTGTAAATACCATTCAGCAGAAACGCATCGAGCAGGACCGAGTCATTGAATACCGGTTGCTGTCCGGAGAGAATGTCGGTTATGTGGAGATGGCACAAGCTTATCGTACCTATCTTCAACAAAACGGCGACTTGAGGAAAAAGATGGATCAGGAGCAGAAGCTGCCGCTCCAGCTTACGATTGTAGGCGGCAGCTCCGGCTCTACCGCCGTCGGGAGGCGGTATGCTGCAGCAACTACATTTGCACAGGCGGAGGAGATGATCTCCGAGCTGTCGGCAGGCGGCGTTGAAGCGATGGATATTACGCTGCGAGGCTGGCAAGCGGGCGGTGCAGCGGGCCAGACCGGTATTTTTCCTGCAGAGCAGGCGCTTGGCGGGAACAAGGGTGCGCGTTCATTGGTGGAGAAGGCACATCAATTAGGTTATAAAGTGTTGTTCGAGCAGGATTTTGTCCGGTATAGCGAGGATGCGAAGGAAGCTTCACCACGGACGGATGGAATCCGGGGGTTGGACGGATCGGCTGTATTGCAGAAGGGAATGTTCGTTATAGCCCCGGAGCAATCGGCAGGCAGAGCTTATATGGCGGTCGACAAGCTGCAATCGTTGGGAGCTGATGGGGTCAAGTTCGCAGGCTATGGCGAGGATGTGTATAAGGATTATCATCCTGACCGTCAACTTGAGCGGGAACAAACTGCCTTATTGTTCCGGGGGGCGATGGAATATGCCGGGCAGCAGCTCGGTCATGCAGCAGCCACAGGAGGAGGCGATTACATTCTCGCCGCAGCTGACAGTATACATGAGCTGGAGTTTGAATCCAGCTACGATTTCAATATTGATGAGACGGTGCCGTTTTATCCGATTGTGCTACATGGTTTAATGCCGTATTCGTTCACGGCGGGCAATTTGCGCGACAGGTATCAGGATCATTTTCTGAAAGCGATTGAATATGGGGCGGTACCCTCCTTTATTGTGACTGATGAGCCTTCTATTCATATTCGTTACACGTTGTCGGGTGAATTGTTCAGCACTCATTTTGCAAAATGGAAGGAGCGGATATTGCAAGAATATACAGCCTTCAAGAAGCTTTCAGCCGTACACGGCCAAGCGATTGTAGGCCACCGCAAATTAGAAAATGGTGTATATGCCACGGAATATGAAGGCGGAACCCAAACGATAGTTGACTACAATACTTCAACCTTTCGGGTGATCAGGGAGGAATAGATTATGGCCGCAACCGGCACATCCCGTCGGGGACGAAGCTTGTACCGATGGAAGGAATACAGCGTAGGCTATATGTTTCTTCTCCCTTGGACGATTGGCTTTGCGGTATTTATGGCATTTCCAATAGGCTGGTCCTTGTTTATCAGTTTTCATACGGTTGCTTTTAAGGCGGAGGGCATGGAGTACACCTTTGTCGGGATTGAAAATTACAGAAGGGTGCTTGCAGAGGACAGTGAGTACTCGGTCAAGCTGCTGCTTTATTTCCAGGAAGTTGTCATTATGATTCCGCTCATTATTTTGTTCTCGTTTCTTGTGTCCATTTTGCTCAATCAGCGGTTTAGAGGAAGAATGCTGTTTCGCGCACTGTTCTTCCTGCCCGTCATCTTTGCTACCGGCCAGGTTCTTATGGAACTGTTCCGTCAAGGGCAGGGGGATTTGCCGTTTATTAGCCAATACGGACTGGAGGAAATCGTCGCCAGCGCGGTCGGAGTGCAGTTTGCAGCTCCTGTACTGGGCGTATTGAGCAAAGCGGTTATTATTTTGTGGTATTCAGGTGTACAAATTTTGATCTTTATTGCCGGTTTTCAGACGATACCCGGTTCCATTTATGAGGCGATCCGCATTGACGGCGCTTCGCCGTGGGAGAGCTTCTGGAAAATTACGCTGCCTGCCATGAAGCCATTTATAGGTTTGTGTACGTTGTATACGTTTGTAGATATGTTTACCTTTCCCTTTAATCCGATCATGGAGCTTGTCAGCAAGCACATGTTTTTGCAGAAAACCGGTTACGGTTACTCCAGTGCGATGGCATGGCTATATTTTGCGGTTGTGCTTGTCATGATGCTGACTGTCATCTGGTTCACCAGCAGGTCAAGGAAGAGTGGTTGATAGGGGCGGGGGCAGTTGTGCAGATGCAATTGTTCTACAACTGGAGAATACCCGTGAACAGGTCCAGGAAAGGAGATGCGTATGAAGGTTCTAGCGGTAATGGAACGGTTTAAATCCTTTGCCAGAGGAAGGCAAGGCCAGCGGGGCAAGCTGATGCTTCTTGGAATGAACAGCAATGACGGATGGATTGCCAAACTGCTTCTCTATATTGTGCTTACTATAGTGGCTTTTCTGTACATGCAGCCGCTGTTATACATCGTGACAACGATGTTCAAAAGTCTCAGTGATCTGATCGATCCGACCGTGAAATATTTGCCCCGCGAATGGAATTTCGACAACATTGTCAAGGCGTGGAAGGGGTTGGAATATCCGCAAGCGTTCACTAACACGCTGGTTATTGCGCTGTTCTGCTCCGGCATTCAAGTGATTATTTGTGCGATAACAGGCTACGGGCTGGCACGGCTGCGTTTTCCGGGGAGAAAATTTTTGCTGTTTCTGGTCGTGCTTACGTTTTTGATTCCTTCCCAGGTATATGTCATCCCGCTGTTTGTCCTTTACGGTAAGCTGGGGCTGCTGAATACCCCGTTCGTCTTTCTGATTCCGGCTTTATTCGGGCAAGGGCTGCGGAGTGCATTGTTCATTATTATATTCAGCCAGTTTTTTCATGGGCAGCCAAAGTCGTTGGAGGAGGCGGCAAAACTTGACGGCGCTTCTGCATACCGGCTGTTCTGGCGCATTATGCTGCCCCTTGCGAAGTCAGCCTGTATTGTCGTATTTCTGTTCTCGTTCATCTGGTATTGGAACATGTATTACGAGGCGTCTATGTTTTTATCCGAAAGTTTTACACCGCTATCGATTCGTTTGGACAATTTGGACCGGGTGCTCACAGGAAATACGTTCAGTCAATTCAACATCCAGCTCAATCCTGTGACAGAAGGAGCCAAGATGTCGGCCGTATTTCTCATCCTGCTGCCTCCGACTTTGCTGTATATGGTTGCGCAGCGCTGGTTCACGGAGGGGATTGAACGCACCGGGCTGGTAGAGTAAGCAAGCCGGGGTAGCGTGAGGCAGCAGATCTTCAGACGACAGAACGCCAAGGAGGTGAGGGCGATGTAGCGGAAGCTGAAGTAACGTGGGGCGAGGGCATGTGCAGGGTGAGCTGCAGCATGTAAATGACAGCAGCATGAAGTCGGCAATGTCAGTGACAGCAAGGCAAGCAACAACAGCAAGTGACAGGATGGCTATGAATGGATACAAGGGGCTGCAAGGCAGTGCACGACACGAGATTCAATTGAATTGGAGGCTATCAAATTGAAAACTAGAAAAGCAAGCAAAGGAAGAGTAGTTCTATTGCTGGCAGCAATGATGATGATGCTTGTCGTATCTGCCTGCTCCGGCGGCAATAAGAATAATACAGAAAAAACACCAGATCCGGCCGTAGCACAGAATGAAGGAGACAAGGGCTCAAACGAAGCATCGGGCAAGAGTAATAATGAAGCCTCACCGGAAAAACGCGACCCGGTTACGTTGACCATGGTAACTAATTGGACGGGCGAGGAACCGAACATCAAGGCCATGTTTGAAGACTTTAACAAACATTATCCGTGGATCACCATTAAAGTGGAGACCGTATTGGAAGGGCCTGCGGCAATTGTAGCCAAAGCGGTTGCGCTGCAGGTGGCTGGAACGCCGGCAGATTTGATCATGACCAGCGAACTGACCTCAGGGGCGGATTTGTATGAAGACCTGGCTCCCCGGCTGGAATCCGACCCGGATCTGAAGAATGTCCAATTCCCGGAGAGCTTCCTGGATACTTATAAGGTCAACGGCAAGCTGCTTGCGCTGCCTGGCGCCAATGCCGCTCCTTTTCTTATCTTCGTGAACAAGGATTTACTGGAGAAGCACGGGATGGAAATGCCGGCTCCGGACTGGACCTATGACGACATGCTGGAGATGGCGAAGAAGGCAACCGACCCGGCAGCAGGGGAGTGGGGCATTGACCCGTCCGGCACGGTTGCCGTTTATTTAAGCAGCAGCATGGCGATTGCCAACGGCAATGCCGGAGGTCATACGTTTTTGACGGCGGATGGCTCCAAAAGCGTAGCGAACACGCCGGGAGTACTCGCGGATATGCAGTGGATACAGGAGCTGCAAACCAAGCATAAAGTGACGCCGGACAGTAAAACCGCCGTGGATCAAAGTCTGGGCGATGCGTTTATGCAAGGCAAGGCACTCTTCACCGTTCAGGGGCCATGGATGACCGGCGCATACAATGAGCAGGCGGCTTTCGATTGGGATGTGCTGTTCTTCCCGCGCGGAACGGTATCGCAGCCAACGCTTCTTTTGACGGCTCCATTTATACAATTAAGTGCCTCCAAGCATAAGGAAGAAGCGTGGTTGTACTATAAATATATGATCTCCGATGAAGGGAGAAAGTTCGCGATTGATTGGGGCGACACGCCTTGGGGGCTTAACGAGGAACTGCAGCAATATTTATTTACTAACGCCAAAGCGTGGCAAGGAAAAAATATCGATGCGATTAAGCAGCTATACAGCGGTGAAGTGTGCTGTGCCAGTCAAGGGATGAATATCGTCGATTATGGCGATTATTCGACCGCTATTAATGGCGGATTACCGCCAATCATGTTCGATGCGGCGAACATAGCGGAAATTTTTGGCCCGGCTGCAGACAAATTTAATGCCACAAGGTAAATGACAGCGACCGGCAGAGGCTTCACTTTCGGATCTGCCGGTCTTGATTTATAAGGAGGTCCAGAGTGGACAAAAGAATTTGGAACCCCCGCAGCTCCCTGCTAAAGCTGCAAGCCGCGATCGAGCGGGGAGAGGTGACGATAGGTTTTCTTGGCGGATCGATTACGGAGGCCAGACCAGGCCATAATTGGCCGGAGAAAGTCATGGCCTGGCTCGTTGAGACCTACCCGCAAGTGCGATTTTATGTTGAGAATGCCGCAATTGGAGCGACAGGCAGCGATCTGGCTGTGTTTCGAGCCGGGCGTGATATCGTTGCGAAGTCTTGCGATGTTGTCTTTGTGGAATATGCAGTGAATGATCATTACGCTCCACATGAACGGAGAAGTCGGTCGCGCGAAGGGCTGCTGCGTCTTTTGCTTGCCAGTAGCGAGGCGGATCTTGTACTGGTCTATACCTACTTGCAGGCCATGTATGCAGAGATGGAGGCAGGCGGCGTTCCGGAATCGATTAAGGAGCTCGAGCAGCTTGGCGAGCATTATAATATTGGATCGGTGTGGATGGGGCTTTATGCATTCGAGGAAGTGCGCAAAGGAAGGATGGCATGGGAAGAATGGCTGCCTGACGGTTTACACCCGACCCATCGCGGCAGCTTAAGCTATGCTCAAAGTGTAATCACGTTCCTGGAGAAACAGCTGCATATGGAGCGTATTCGGCAGCCGGGTGTAGGGGAAGTGCCATCGTTAACTGAGAACCGGGGTGAACGGGTTCTGCCGGAACCGCTTAATAGGCATCATTGGGGGAATGTCTCCTTCGTTCCCTTCAGGGAAGTGCAGACGGAGGGGCCGTGGGCAGTTCACAGGAGCGTCAATCTGGTCTGGATGGAGCAAATGCTGACAACTTCTGCTGTCGGAGCGAAACTTCGCTTTGTCTTCTACGGAAGGGGGCTGACGCTCGGGTTCGATTTCGGGATGTTTTCTGCGGATTTCCTCTGCCGGATTGATGATGGAGAGGCTCTGGAAATAAGGATGGAACGTGCGGAATGGTGTCCGGCTGAAGGCCTGTTTCACATCGAGACAGTGGCAGAGGACCTGCTGCCAGAGAGACATGAGGCAGAAATCGAAGTCATTCACGGGAACGGCCCCAGATGTCAAGGTACCCGGTTTCGGTTAGCTTTTATCGGAATAATAGGATAACGGGTAAGTGAGTTCCCGTCCTTTGGAACAAAGAATGAGGTGGAGCTGGCAATGAAACTTGCTGATACAGAGCAGTGGCGCAGTTTGGAGTTTACACTATCAAGTGCTGCAGTATACGAAAATCCTTTTATGGATGTGGACGTAACGGCTTTTTTCAACGGTCCTGAAGGAATAAGGCTTGCCCGTCAGGCATTTTGGGATGGGGGCAATGAGTGGAAGGTAAGGTTTGCGCCCCCTGCTATAGGGGAATGGACTGTAATCGTGGAGTGTTCGGATGAAACCAACCAGGCCCTAAATATTAGCGAACCTATAGCTTTCAACTGTATCGCCTACCGTGGTTTATTGGAAATCTATAAACATGGCTTTCTGCGGATATGTGACCATCACCGTTATTTTACTTATGACGACGGGACGCCGTTCTTCTATCTCGGAGATACGCATTGGTTCCTCCCGTCAGAAGATTTCAATGCCTCGAATGTTGACGGAATCGATTCACAGTTCAAATATATGGTTGACCACCGGGTCAGTCAAGGCTTTACAGTCTATCAATCCGAGCCTCTCCTGACAACAGGAAACTATCTGGATGTAACTCATGGCATTAAACAAGATTCGCTGGCGCTGCTGCAAGATCTGGACCGCAAATTTCAGTATATCGCGGACAGTGGACTCGTTCATGCCAATGCCACTCTGACGTTCACCAGTTTCTTGAGTACAACGGATGCTGCTCTTCTGAGGAAGCTTGGGGCTTATTGGCAAGCCAGATATGGAGCATATCCTGTATTATGGACGACAGCCCAGGAAGTTGATCCGAACTTCTACAACCAAATCGATCCGCAGCATTGGAAAATTATCGCACAATCCATCTATGATCATGATTGTTACAAGCACCCGCTGACGGCGCATATGGAGTTCAATGCTGTTTCAGGGTGGGGTGGGGAATATTGTCACAGCTGGCATGCGCTGCAACCGCTTGATTTGTCGAAAGATTATTTTGAATCTTTCTGGCATGCCGAAACGGTGAAGCCTTATATCGCTTACGAAGTGCGGTATGAATTTAATAATCAGCCAACCGCCAGTGCCCGTACTTCGGCATACAGAGCTTTTCAGTGCGGCTCCTTTGGATTCGGGTATGGCGTTCAAGGCGTATGGGCCTTGAATAACTCACCTGATGACTGGTTTCATTACGGTCCTTATTACCGGTGGTTCGATGGCCTGAATGCAGCCGGCGGGAGCCAGATGACTTATTTCAAACAGTTTTATTCCACCCTGAAATGGTGGAGATTGACCCCGCGGTTTAAGGATATACGTTATGGAGATTTCACGGACAATAATCATGCCTTTCTTATGACAGATGATTCAAAAATCTATACCGCTTATTTCACAAGTACCTCGCTGTCAACCGGCACGCTCAAAGAAATGGAGGATTCACGCTATAAGGCCCACTGGTATAACACTAGAACAGGTGAATATACATTGATTTCTAATGCGATCCAGCCTCATAACGGCGAATGGCCCATTCCGGACAAACCGGATCGCTTTGATTGGATGCTGCTGGTAGTCACTGACGAGACCAAACTTGCTCCTAAGTTAGTGGTCTCAAGTCCTAATCAGGCTACGACGATTTTTACCCGGTATGGGACTATGGCAATGTCGGCAGCGGTTAACCCGGGAGGGATGGGGGCCGAACCTCAGTGGAGTGTAACGAATTTGGACGGTACACCGACTGAACTGGCTATAATCGATTCTTGCGGCTTACTTACTGCAATGGGAAATGGCAAAGTACGGGTTAACGCTATAGGGGATGCAGGGAAACTGACCGCAACAAAAATGATCCTGATGGCCAGACAGGATAATCACGCTCCGCCATCTATAGTAAGATCCATTCAGATCAAGCGGGAGGAGCATCAGTTTGTTACAGAATTTAATCCTTCAGACACACGAGATCAGAGGATATTATGGTCGGTCTTTGAGGAGGATGGAATAACGGCAACGGATAAAGCTGTCATTAGTCCCTATGGTGTTATTAGCTGCATGAAGGAAGGGGCGGTCAAAATTGCTGCCGCCACAATGGATGGCTCGGGACTGACTGCTTTCTATGATTATGTAATTCCCGGTTACCGAGATATCGTCAACAATCCTATGCTGGTTGGTGCGGAGGTGACAGCATCCTCAACTGACTACATAAATAACTATCGGCCAGCAGGAGTCATAACGGGCAATTATGGCAATTGGGCGGGCTGGTCGTCCCGGATCCCGGAGGATGATTCCGAGATTCTGTCCTATGATCGTCCTGAATGGCTGCAAATCACTTTTCGTGAGACAACGGCCATTAATCATGTTGAACTGTATACGACGGGGACCGGGGTACAATTGAGAGATTTTGATATGGAGAGCTGGGACGGAGACGAATGGACCATTCTAGCAACGATTCGGGATAATCTCCTGACAACGGTCGTTATGCGGTTCCCGGTCATTAAAATCCGGGCGCTTAGGGTCAATTGTTACAAGGGAGATATGATGGGCATAGCCCGGATCAGTGCGATTGAAGTATATCTTGATGAATAAGAATAGTGGGGAATAGAACAAGGAGACAGGCTTTAGCGGCCTGTCTCTTTGGAGTTTCCGGAGTAACTCATGTCCGTTGCCTCCTAAAGGACAGGGGCGATTATTGAGACAATGTTATACGGCGGCAAGATGAAGTTGACAGAGCCCTGAAGGCGAAAATTTTTAGTCATAGCAACTATTGTCGTGACGATTAGGAAGGAGTATTGAACCGCAAAAGGTTTTTTGGGAAAATAATTTCCATAGCAACTATTGTTGTGGCAATTAAATGGAATGGGTGTACTGGAACAGTTGAAAGCAAGGCAACTATTTTTGCGCCCCGCTATCGAGCATTGGCCATCAGCATCAGAGATGACAGCAGCATTTGCTTATGTCAACAGGAGAAATCATCGGCCTTGAACGTTATGATCATATGCAATAAACAGTTAGAAATAATTCTAGTACATAAAAAGTCACATCAGAGATTATTCTAATGTGACTTATAACCGTACATTCTACTTTGCCATTGAGTAACGATTTTCTTAAATTTAGCAAAGCCTCATTATAAACGGATTCGCCATTAAGGATAAAGTCGCTTCCGATTATTAAATCTATACAAACTAGTGCTGGTTTTTCAGTGTAGTCTTTGTATAGAGTTTATTCATACTAACTACATTGTCAGATAACTAAAAATCCTACGATATACGCGGACTTGATTCGGATCATGTTCTTGTAACCTTCCCACTGTACATGCATAAGAAGATCCATTGCTTCCTCATCAAGCATCATTGCTTTTCTTCGTTTTTTGGTTGGTTTCTTCGTTGAACTGTAATGAAGGAAATATCCAGGGGACTCTTATTCTTTAAGGATTGTAATTGGATGGATACCTCGTAAAATGGGCGTTGGCCTTCGGCGGTCGAAGCGTATGGAAGGGCAGCACGGAGACCGCAATCATTAATCCGACAAAAGCAATATAATACGGCGACACATAATCCCGCAATTGCCCGGCAAGCATCGGCCCGATGAAGGAGCCGATTGAGAACGCAATGGACAGCACGGAGAACGTTCGGCCGTAGCGGGTTCCTCCGCTTAACTCGATGAGCAGGGAAGAAAGGGCGGGGAAGATCACGCCTTTAGCCATCCCGAGAATGAACAGCAGGACGAATAGCGGCAGGGGGGCTCCTGCAGCAATCGCAAAATAAGTGATGGCCAGCATGAAGGCCCCCCACAGCGTCCGAAGATAAGCAGACTTCCGATTCAGAAACAGCAGGGAAAGCGTGATGAGCGCACCAAGGCTGACAACGGAGAAGAGAAGACCGGTCGTCATCATCCCTTCCTTCGTGCTGGACATAAGCGGAAGCTCGAAGGAGAGGATACCCTGTGCGCAGCTCATGGCGATGGGAAGTGCGTATACAAGCCAAGGAATGGCCAAGTCGCGGGATTCTTCTTTGCTCAAGGTGCCTTTCTTGTGTTTCCGGGGCGGCGTTCGACTATGGCTATGTTGGTGATCAGCCTCCTCCGTGACCGTCTCGTCTTGCTGAGCCTCACCGGCTTGATTAGGTACATCCCGGATAAATAACAGTGCGCATGCTGCCGTACCGATCAGGATCCAGCCGAGGATGAGGAAAGCCGTCGTAAATCCGATTTGTGCAACCAAGATCGCGCCCGCTGCAGGAGAAACAACGGAAGCGAGTGTATGGATAAGACCGTTACCGGCCATCAGCTTCCCTTGCTGAACCCGGTCATTGGCAAGCCTGGCGAGCAGTGCCATGCAGGCAGGCGATAGAAAAGCAAGCACGAAGCCGCTGATGGAACGAAGCACGAGCAGCTGCCAAGGGTCGGTTACCTTTGATTGAAATACGAGAATAATGCCTGCTGCGGCCAGACTGAATACGATAAATAAACGGCTGCCGTATCGATCCACGCCGTAGCCGGCAATGATATTCCCAGGCAGATGGGTGATGGAGTAAAGCCCCATCATCAATCCGATAAATGAAGGCGCAGCTCCCAATGAAACGGCAAACGGCGTTAAGATCGGGTATTGCGCGTGAAGATCGAAGAAAGCGACGAACAAGAATAAGTAGAGCCATACCGCGGTTCTCAAAACATTACCTCCCCCACTGTAACGGCAGTTATATGCCGCCTTGGTTCATCATCATGGCGCAGCTGCGACAACGCCTTCGGCGTTCGTTGGCAGATGAGCTCCTGAAGCCCGCGCCGCGGCCATGTTACTACTTGTACGCGTGGATAAGCCCCGATATGTCTGCCGATGCCAGAGCTTTGGATAAAGCAGCTGCATGATTCATGCAATTGAACCGTTTACGCCCATTTCTGCATCAGGTATAATGTTTTGTAATCATGGTTTGCAAGCAGTATAATGGAGGAGACTATCGGATGAATTTTGATTTTAACTATGACATGGATACGTGGGTTCAATTTTTCAAAGACAACTGGCTTGTACTCGCCATCGCGCTAATCGTTCTCTTTCTGGTTATTAAGATCGTCAAGACGGTTGTGAAGTGGGCAATCGTAGCTGTGATTCTCATCGGAGTCGTTCTATACAGCGGCTATACGCTGGAGGATGTGAAGGGAATCGGTGCAAAGGTGGCGGAGAGTGTCAAGCAAGAAGCGGTTACGGCTATGGCCGGAGAAGTGAAAGATGCGACATATACAACCAACAGCGATGGAACCTTCACGGTAAAATCAAAAAATATAGAGATCAACGGTAATCCGGGCGACAATGAGGTTAAAGTGTCATTTCAAGGCGCATCGCTAGGCACCTGGAAAATTGACGAAACGATTCAGACATTAATCGATCAAGCAAAGAATAACAGTTAGCCGTTTGGCGGGAGCAACGGACTGTTCCGTCAGTGATATCAATTTCGCTTGATCTTAGCGGAATAGATAAAGCGGCTCTCAATGAGGAGAATTGTCGCATGAACACGTGGTTTGGGGCGCTGCTTAAGCCGGAACCAGTTGCGCTCATGGTGCTGCTCTTCCTGCTCGGCTCGCTTATTCAAGGATTGAGGAGAGGTGCGTCGGGATCTGCGAAGCACCTTTTCTTTTTTGTCTGGGAGACAGTGACAGCCGTCATCTCACTCATATTGGCAAGCAAGCTGGCTTCCTTGCTGTCGCCAATCACGAGGGATTGGCTTATTGCGCGGGAAATAATGGTTCCCAATGAACAGCTGGGTAATTTGAAGCAGCTATGGTACACGCTGGTGACAAGCTTGCGTGATTTCGAGCTGCTGCGATTCGGCTTGCTTTTCTTGCTTGGCTATCTGCTGCTTCGGTTTGCCCTGAGCTGGCTCTACCCGCTTGGAGGGATGCTGTTCGATCGGATCGAAGGCGGGGAGCGGCGTTACGAGTCGACTCGTAACAATGGCCAAGCGGCCAGCCGTGCGACCGGCGCTGCACTGGGTGCGTTAATGGGGGCCGGAAGGGCGTTTATTGCCATTGCGATTCTATTCGTCTATGTTACGCTGCTGCCGGATGCGCCGCTAACCGATTCTATCCGCGCTTCGGCATTCTATAACAAGACGACGGATGAGCTGCTAGAGCCCGTAGCGGGTGACGTGCTGGCGAAGCGGGGACCGGTCTTCACGGAAGCGGTGCAGGCGGAATTCCGCCGGGTGCTACAGCGGAAGTATGAGGTTATCGACGCTGCTGTGCCTAAGGATATCGAACAGGCGGCAGTGGCTGTCGTTCGCAATGCGGATACCGATAAGGAGAAGGCGAAGGCGCTGTACGACTGGCTCGGTTCGCGCATCGCTTACGACTGGGATAAGGCACGCAATTACGAGCAGCGGGGCGAATGGAAGGAACAGACGCCGGCGGAGACGTTCGAGACCCGTCGGGGCGTCTGCATCGATACGGCGAGGCTGTATGCCGTTATGGCGCGTTCAGCTGGATTGGAGGTTAAGGTCGTAACCGGCCTTGGCGCAGATGGACGGGGCGGGTATGGGCCTCATGCGTGGAATGAAGTCCGTCTAGCCGATCAAGGGGGAGAGTGGATACCGCTTGACGCAACATGGGCGTCATCGGGTAATTGGTTTAATTCCGATGGATTCTCGCAAACGCATATTAAAGAAACTTAAGACGGGTATGTATCGTCTAGTATAATAGAGATCACCCGATCAGGCTGGCGAGTTGTCAGCCTTCCGAACCATCATAACCGAAAGGAGGCATCATGCGTGCAGGACGACCCGCAAAAGAGGGAAATCATGAATCGGAGGCATTTTTCCTTCCGGTTGAACTTATTCTTCTTTGCTACATTCTTTCTTTTTAGCGTCCTTATCGTCCGTCTTGCCATTCTGCAGTTTGTCGAAGGACCCCAGCTCAAGGAAGAGGAGTCGGCACTCGGCTCCAAGCCGGTAGCGATACCCCCGATTAGAGGCAATATACTTGACTCCAGCGGGCAGGCGATCGCCTACTCCACGTCTACGCAGTCGATGTACTACACCATTGAGCCTGGCACTAAGGTAGAGGATTCGAAGGCGCTGGCTGCAAGGCTGTATGCCGACTTCGTTAAATACGGGAATGCGGATAAGGAGCAGCCTCTATCGCTGGAAGATATCATCAAGAATATGGATTTGGACTACAGGAAGAATACGATTTCCGTTCCAAGACGAATTAAGACCGGGCTGAATCAGAAGGAAATCGCTTATTTCCTGGAGAACCGCGATCTGTATAAAGGAATTGAGATCGTAGAAGAAAGCATCCGGCACTATGACAAGAGTACGATTGCCGTGCAGCTTGTGGGCTACTTAAAGAAATTCGAGAAGGGTGCCAACGAGCTCGAAAAGTATAAAGGTAAAGACAAGAACAAGGACCTCCAGATGCGTTATCTGGCACAGGAGGACGTGGGCTACGACGGGCTGGAGATGATGTATCAAGACGAGCTCCGGGGCAAGAACGGGCTGAAGACATATCCCATCAATTCGAGCGGGCGCATCATCGGGCCGCCGGTCATCACGAAACCGGAGAAGGGCGACAATATCGTGCTGACGATTAACCGGGACGTTCAATTGGCTACGGAGCAGGCGATTATGGATCAGCTGGATTGGCTGCACACGACCTCGGATTCGCGGAAACGGCAGATGAAAGCGAAGACAGGGTACGCCGTGGCGATGGAAGTAAACACCGGTAAGGTGATCGCGATGGCGAGCATGCCGGATTACGACCCGGTCGTTTGGGAAGGCGGCGGAATCAGCAACGATGATTACGAGCAGATCAAGGGGATCATGGGGAACGGAACGATTCGTTCAATATACGGCCCGTACAAGAAAGATGAAGAACTCAAGGGTCTAACCTCTTCACTTGTACCGCTCGGATCGACCCAGAAGCCGCTTACGGTTCTCGTTGGATTGAGTGAGAAGCTCATATCCACCTCAACTAGCTATAACGATACGGGAGCATTCTACTACGGCAAAGAAGGAACGCACCGCCGCGCCATCCGAAACTCGGGCAACCATGCCTATGGATCTATGGATCCGGCGAGGGCGATCGCGAAGTCATCCAACCCGTTCATGGCGGAAAAGATTGGTAATGCACTTTACTTAGACAAAAAAGGCGATAAAGGCGTGGAAGTTTGGGACAGCTATATGAAGCAGTTCGGTCTAGGCGTATCTACGGAAAGCGGCCTGCCGGGCGAGCAGAAGGGCATTATCAACTACTTCCACGAGATGAAGGATGCGAGTGCGCAGTCAGCGCTGATCCAGGCATCGTTCGGACAGCAGGGCCGCTATACAACGCTGCAGCTGGCTCAGTACACGGCGATGCTGGCAAACCGCGGCAAGCGGATGAAGCCTCAGTTCGTCAGTAAAATTACGGACAGAGAAGGCAATCTGGTGAAGGGCTTCACACCGGAAGTGCTCAATACGGTTGAATTTCCCTCCTCTTACTGGAAGGAAGTCGAATCGGGCATGTCCCAGGTTAAGGTCAAGGTATTCGAGGATGCCCCGTATAGGGTGAATCGCAAGACAGGGACATCCGAGCAGGTGGTTGCCGGCAAGACAATTGATAACTCGGTATTTATTGCGTATGCTCCTGCCGAGAACCCGGTTATTGCCGTTGCGGTCGTCGTGCCGTTCGGCGGTTTCGGATCCGACGGAGCGGCCCCAATTGCACGAAAAATATTCGATGCTTACGATGAAAACATCGGTCTTCATGGTGTTCCGAAGAAATCGGCATCGAATGGAACGAATAACACAAGTACCGCACAATAAGATGAAGAGCCCATTGCTATGCAGCTGCATAGCAATGGGCTTTTTTGTCATTCAAGAGCCTAAATATAAAAATAAATGTTGCACATGAGAAACATTGTTGTATAATAATAAAAAAGAGGCATAAAGTAAACTAATGTTCACTTGGGCAAAACAAGCTGTGTGAAAAGCGAGGCCAATAAATAGTTAAGATTCGAAGGAGGATTCATCATGCGTTCGAAAACAAATTCAGCTATCCGGCGCTGGTTCATGACCGTTCTGTTCTTAGCGGTGACGACGGTTGTCATATCTGCTTGCGGGGATGACAAGGCGGCATCCGGAAGCGGTAAGCTCCAAGTGACAGCCACAACGGGGATGATTGCGGATGTGGTTAACAATATCGGCGGTGATCAGGTCGAGGCGATCGGATTAATGGGCCCGGGTGTCGATCCGCATCTGTATAAGGCAACGCAAGGCGATATCAAGAAGCTCGACAATGCGGACATCATTTTCTACAACGGACTGCATCTGGAAGGGAAAATGGGCGAAATGTTCGAAAAGCTGGAGAAGAAGAAGGCGACTGTCGCTGTATCGAAAGCCATCCCGTCATCGGAGCTGCTGTCCAATCCGACTGCTTCCGATGCACCGGATCCGCATATCTGGTTTAACGTTCGCAACTGGATATCTGCCGCTGAAGTCATCCGGGATACGCTTGTCGAGAAGGATCCGGCTCACGCAGACAGCTATAAGACGCGCGCATCGGAGTATATCGCGAAGCTTGAAGAGCTGGATGCTTACGCCAAGGAGCAAATTGCTACGATACCGGAGCCGGTAAGGGTACTGGTAACAGCCCATGATGCGTTCGGCTATTTCGGTAAAGCGTACAACATCAAAGTCATGGGTCTGCAGGGCATCAGCACGGCATCCGAATATGGCTCTAAGGATGTCAGCAATCTGCGCGATTATTTGGTCGAGAACAAAATCAAGGCGGTTTTCGTGGAATCGAGCGTTCCGAAGAAATCGATCGAAGCCGTTATTGAAGGGGCCGGCAAGATGGGGCATGAGGTTGTGATCGGCGGCGAATTGTTCTCCGACGCCATGGGCAAGAACGGTACAGAGGAAGGCACATATATTGGCATGGTGAAGCACAACGTGGATACAATCGTGAATGCACTTAAATAAGACGGCCTGACAGGCGCGCAGAAAGACCGCTGCGTAAGCGGACGTAACGAATGGGAGTGAAACCATATGCCAGAAAAAAACAGCGCTATACATGCGCCATTGCAAATTACCGGTCTGAGTGTAGCTTATCAGAAGAAGCCGGTGCTAAGGAATGTCTCATTCGAGGTAACGGAAGGCGAGCTTATCGGCGTCATCGGACCGAATGGGGCGGGGAAGTCGACGCTGATCAAAGCAGCGCTGGGACTCATCCCGCGACTTGCCGGGGAAGTGAAGGTCTACGGAAAACCATGCAACCAGCAGCGGCAGTTAATCGGCTATGTGCCGCAGCGCGAATCGGTCGATTGGGATTTTCCGACCAATGCCCTGGATGTCGTGATGATGGGCCGCTACGGACATCTGGGCTGGTTCCGCCGGCCGGGCTCGAAGGAAAAAGAGATCGCCATGGAATGTTTAAGCAAAGTGGGAATGGCCGACTATGCAACCCGGCAAATTAGTCAGCTCTCCGGAGGCCAGCAGCAGCGCGTCTTCCTTGCCCGCGCGCTGGCGCAGGACGCGAAGCTGTATTTCATGGATGAGCCGTTCGCAGGCGTGGATGCGGCAACGGAGAAGGCCATTATATCCCTGCTGCAGGAGCTGAAGCGATCGGGCAAGACGGTCATCGTTGTTCACCACGATCTCGCGACGGTTAAGGAGTACTTTGACTCCGTCCTCTTGTTGAATGTCGAGCTGCAGGAGTTTGGATTAACGAATGAAGTCTTTACGCGCGCCAATCTGCAGCGGACGTATGGCGGGCGGTTGTCGTTTCTCGACCGCCAAGATGATGAGCTGCTCCTTCTGTCCGGGCAAGGGAAGGGGTGAGCGCGGTGGATTCGATCTTGTCGATGCTTAAGGATCCGAACACGCAGTGGATCCTGCTTGGCTGCATGCTGCTCGGCTTGTGCAGCGGTGTGATCGGCTGCTTCGCCTACTTGCGCAAACAAAGCTTAATGGGCGATACGCTTGCCCATGCCGCACTTCCCGGCATATGCATCGCATTCATGCTGACGGGCATTAAGTCCATTCTGCTCTTTCTTATCGGTGCGGGTATCGCCGGCCTGGTCGCTACGCTCGGAATTGGCTTTATTACACGAAACTCCCGCATCAAACCCGATGCTGCCATGGGGATTGTGCTGTCCGGCTTCTTCGGACTGGGCATAGTGCTGCTCACGCAGATTCAACATGGCGATTATGGAAACCAGAGCGGATTGGATAAATTTCTGTTCGGTCAAGCGGCTTCTATGATCGGTTCGGACGTCACGACGATGCTGATCGTCTGCAGTGTTATTATCGCAGCCTGTACGTTGTTGTTTAAAGAGTTCAAGCTGCTTTCCTTTGATCCGGGCTTTGCGCGCGGCATCGGCTATCCGGTCGTGCTGCTGGAACAGCTGATGATGTTCTTTATCGTCGTATCCGTCGTGGTCGGCATTCAGGCGGTGGGTGTTGTCCTTGTCGCAGCGCTGCTCATTACACCTGCCGTGTCAGCCCGCTACTGGACCGATCGTTTAGGGGCTATGGTGATGCTGTCCGGTTTGTTCGGCGCACTAAGCGGGGTTGTGGGAACATGGTTAAGCTCTACGACAGCCAGCCTGCCCACAGGTCCGCTCAGCGTTCTGGCTTCTACCTTGCTGTTTCTGTTCTCGCTGCTGCTCGGGCCGCGCCGGGGACTGCTGGCTAAGCAGCTCACACGCATCAGGGCAAAGCGGCAGCTGGAGCAGCATACGGCACAGCAGCCTGTCCAAGAACTCGCCAAAGAGGGAGGGAGGTCGCTATGACCGACTTCTGGATTTTGCTGACAGGGGCGCTTGTCGCCTGCTGCTGTGCCATACTCGGCAGCTTTCTCGTGCTCCGCAGGATGTCGCTCATCGGCGATGCGATCAGCCACTCTGTTCTTCCAGGAATTGTGATTGCCTTCATGATCAGCGGCTCTCGTGAATCCTTCGGGATGCTGCTCGGGGCATCCGTGCTTGGACTCATAACCGTGTTTCTGATTCAGATGTTTCAGCAGAGCGGGGTACAGTCCGATGCGGCGATTGGCGTCGTCTTCACCGCGTTGTTCGCCATCGGCGTCGTGCTCGTCAGCTTGAATTTAAGGCAGGTCGATCTTGACCTGGATTGCGTCTTGTATGGCGAAATCGCGCATGTTCATTGGAACACATGGGAGCTGTTCGGAACCGATGTCGGTCCGAAGGCAGTATGGATGCTGGGCTTGACCTTGCTTATCATTGTAGTGGTTATCGGATTGTTCTATAAGCAGTTCAAGCTTTGCTCGTTTGACCCCGCTCTGGCTGCCGCTGTGGGCATTCCAGTTGCGTTATTTCATTATTTGCTCATGGGACTCGTATCGATGGCCACGGTCAGCTCGTTCGAGAGCGTCGGCGCCATTCTTGTCGTCGGCATGCTGATTATTCCGGCTTCTGCCGCTTATTTGCTCACTGACAAACTGGGGCATATGATCGTAATCAGCGTTGGGATCGGTATTGCCAGCACCTTCCTTGGCTATGGGGCGGCCGTCATTCTGGATGCTTCAATCGCAGGATGTATGGTTTGCGCGGCGCTGCTGCTGTTCATCGTGGCCTTCCTGCTCTCGCCTTCCCATGGACTGCTGGCGCGCTATCTTCGCCGCCGGCGGATGCAGGAACAAACGATTCAGCCCTAGTAAACACTTCAGGCCCAAGCTTTATTTATTCATTACTCAAGAAGCTGCAGCATCGCGCTGTGGCTTTTTGTTGTTCAGGTTTTCGGTGGAGATGTGTAAGCTATCCTGAAAGTCTGAATCTTAACATGATCACTTGTGAGGGAATTTAAGGGATTTATTCGCGGTAACAGTTTGGAATCAGGCTCAAATGTGCTAAGATTGCACTTAGGCAACACGACTTTTGCGGGCGGATCGGGAGGACATTTATGGGATCAATCAAACTGGTAGCGCTCGATATGGACGGGACGCTGCTCAACGAAGTGCAGGAGATTAGCAAAGAGAACGAGAAATGGATACACAAGGCACTCGAAGCAGGCGTGACGGTTTGTTTTGCAACCGGACGCGGGTTTCAAAGCGCGCTGCCCTATGCAGAACAGTTGAAGCTCGATACGCCGATGATTACGGTTAACGGGGGTGAAATTTGGCGGAGGCCGCATGTGCTCCATAAACGGTCGCTGATGCCGGTTTCTTACATCAAGCGGTTGTATGATTTGGCCCTGCAGCATGAGGAATGCTGGTACTGGGCCTACACGACCGGAGGCATTTACAACAAGGAGCAGTGGCTTAAGCCAAACGACGATTACGAGGCGCATCATTGGTTGAAATTCGGTTATTATACCGAGGATTCCGACATGCTGGCAAGGATCTATCAGGAAACGTCGAGCTGGGGCGGGATGGAGATCACGAATTCATCGCTCTCCAACCTGGAGATGAACCCGGAAGGGGTCACCAAGGCAACCGCAATTCAGGAGCTGTGCAGCTTGCTTGGCATCGATATGTCGCAGGTGGCTGCGATGGGTGACAGCATGAATGATATCGATATGATTCGTAAAGCAGGTCTTGGCGTAGCGGTAGGGAATGCGCAGGCTGCGGTGAAAGAGGCTGCCGATGAGGTCATTGTCACGAATAACGAGAACGCCGTCGCGCATCTGATTCAAAACTTTGTGCTGAAAGGGTGAGGATGCGATGGAAATCGCCGGCTGGATCATTGTTATCGTATTATTTGCAATCGGGATGGCCGGTGCTATTTTTCCGATATTGCCGGGGGCGCTGGCAATCTATGCCGCTTTTTTCGTATACGGCTTCTTCATATCCTTCTCCCCGTTCGGTTTCTGGTTTTGGACGATACAGACGTTAATCGTCGCCGCGCTGTTTATTGCCGATTATGCCGTTAATGCATGGGGCGTGAAACGGTTCGGAGGCTCGAGGGCCTCGGTTATCGGCAGCACAATCGGGGTTATCGCAGGGCCGTTCGTCATTCCGGCATTCGGACTCATACTCGGTCCGCTGATCGGCGCTATTATCGGGGAATTGATTGTAGGCTCCAATTGGGACAAGTCGCTTAAAGTCGGCTTCGGCTCGGTAGTCGGCTTGTTCTCCAGCATGGTCGTCAAAATTATTTTGCAGCTGATCATGATTATTTTGTTTTTCATCTGGATCTAGAACTCGAAGCAGGACCTGCACGGCGGCTATTGGACGCGTAGTGCGTATACAAACTTTTAGGAGGTCTTTTCTTATGATTAAAGTGACAGTATGGAATGAGTTTTTGCATGAGAAGCAGCATGAAGAAGTACGTAAGGTTTACCCGGATGGCATCCATAATGCCTTGGCCAATGGCATTGGCACCGATGGTTTCGAAGTGCGTACCGCTACGCTGGATCAGCCGGAACACGGATTGACCGAGGAAGTACTGGCGAATACGGATGTGCTTATCTGGTGGGGACATATGGGCCATGATCAAGTTCAGGATGCCATTGTCGACCGCGTACAGGCCCGCGTTCTGGGCGGAATGGGGCTCATCGTTCTCCATTCAGGCCACTTCTCCAAAATCTTCAAGAAGCTGATGGGTACGGGCTGCGACTTGAAATGGCGTGAAGCTAACGAGAAAGAGCGGATGTGGGTCGTTAATCCTGCTCACCCGATCGCTGCGGGATTGCCGGAGCACTTCGAGCTTGAGCGCGAAGAAATGTACGGCGAGCACTTTGATATTCCGGCACCGGACGAGCTGATCCTGATCAGCTGGTTCGAAGGCGGCGAAGTGTTCCGCAGCGGATGCACCTTCTTCCGTGGACAAGGCAAAGTATTCTACTTCCGTCCGGGTCACGAGACATACCCGACTTACTACGACAAGAACGTGCTGCAAGTCATCCGTAACGGAATCAAATGGGCAACCCCGTCCGGAGCGGCAGCGCCGGTCCGCGGCAATCATCAGCCGCTTGAGGAAATCAAAGCGAAATAAACTTACAGCAAGGAGATCGGCTTGAAGCTTATGGTAAAAAAGGACTCCTTGATCAAAGGAACACTCATACTCGCAGCGGCGGCGCTGGTGGCCCGGTTTCTTGGGCTGTTCCAGCGCATTCCGTTCGATTATCTTATGGGAAGCGCCGGCATCGCTTATTTCAATATAGCGAACAATGTCTACCTGCTCCTGCTCATTATTGCAACTGGGGGCATCCCAAGTGCGATCAGCAGGATGGTGTCCGAGCGCTATGCGCTGGGCCGAAAGCGGGAGGCACAGCGGATCTACCGGGCCGCTTTATTATTCGGCATGCTGGCAGGTTTCGTAATCGCTGTATTATTATTCTTCCTGGCCCCCGTGTTCGCAGCTTCCGGAGGCCATCGCGACGCCTCGGCAGCCGTTGCGGCCATTGCGCCGGCATTGCTGGTATTTCCGGTTATCGCGATGATGCGAGGCTACTTCCAAGGCCGCCAGATGATGACGGCGGGCGGCGTCTCGCAAATCGTGGAGCAGTTCGCCCGTGTTCTGACCGCGATCGGTCTGGTCTTGATCGTATTGTCATGGGGCTGGGGCGACCGCTGGATGGCGGCTGCCGCGGCATTCGGCAGCGTGTTCGGCAGCTTGGCTGCCTTTGGCGTCATGCTGTATTACGCCCGCAAACTGCGGAAGCAGGATATCAAGGAAGCGCTCAGCGAAGCAGCGCCGCAGCCCGACACGAGCCGGCGCCTTTCCTTCCGGACGATCTATCTGGAGATGTTCGCCATCTCGATACCGATCGTCATCGCAGCGATGACAGTTCAATTCATTTATAATTTTGACACCTGGCTGTTTGAAAGGCTGACGGATGCGTTCTATGCAAGCAGTGCCGATTCGCTGAAGGCATTGGCGGAGCTCGGAAACCGGGCGCAGGCGCTGGCAGGTATCCCGCCGATTCTGGCTATCGCACTAAGTACATCGATTCTCCCGATCATCTCTTCGGCGTATTCCGTCAAGAATATGGACGAGGTTCAGCGGCAGACGTCGCTTGTTATGCGCATCGTAGTCTTCACCGGAGTGCCCGCAGCGCTTGCTCTGGTTGTAGCGGCACAATCGGTTACCGGACTGATCTATCAGGATGCGAGCGGCAGCGGGCTAGTTGCAGCGCTTACGGCTGGCACGATCTTTCAGATTACGATGATGACGAGCAACTCCGTCCTCTTCGGACTTGGCAAGGCGAAGCTTCCGATGAAGCATACGGTGGTCGGCCTAATCGTGAAGGTCGCCGGCAGCGTGATCCTCGCGCCGCTCCTTGGTGCATACGGACTTATTATCGCCTCCACATTATGCTTTATTACCATCGCCTCACTCAATTTGCGGGCGATCCGCAAAGAGGTTCCATACTCGATTCTCGGAACGCGCTGGTTCGGGTATAGCATGACGATCGTAATATCCGCAGGAATAGGCTGGCTCGTTGATATGGGAGCCAGACAGCTGCTGGACGGCCTGCCGTCCAAGCTCACGTATTTCTGCTCCGCTGCGCTCACAGGCATTGTGGCGCTTGGCCTCTATGTCCTGCTGCTCGTTCTGCTTAGAGTCGTCAGGCAGGAGGATATCCGTCAATTCCCGGGACCGCTGCGTAAGCTTCTTGGACCGGTTATGCGGATTGCAAGAAGTCGCAAGGCAGGGAGCAGCTAGTCTGTTATTTTCTTATATCTTCCAAAAACACCCCTCTGCATGGTAGAATAGGCATTAGTCTTTCTACCCATGGAGAGGGGTTTTTGTGTTGGTCAATTGGATGAAACGAAAAGTGGTATTATCGGTAATTATGGCGGCAATTATGATTATTGCAGTCGGTTGTCAGGCGGTCGGCGGTGTCGACCTGAACCAAATGTTGAAGCAAACGTTAAAGGTAACCTCTTATGAAGGCAGCCAAACCTTCGAGTTTAAGCTTCTGATGGAAGACGAGGGCTTGGACGGCGGATCAGCTGAAGAAACGGCTATATTCGATCTCATATCCCATATCAAGCTGACGCTGGACGATATTAAGGTGAAGGATGCAGCAAATATGTCCCTCAAGGGGAAGCTTGAGCTGGGTACGAAGAGTATCGGCTTCTCGCTCGCCATGAATGAGGAGCTTGCCGTTCTTAATCTGGAAGGGGCTAAGAAACCGATCGTGCTTGAGCTTGGGGAACTAGCTTCGTCGGGCTTGTTCGGTGAGATCCTGGGCACGGACTTCTCAGATGGCACACATACAGAGGGGACTGTTACGGCAGTACCAGATAAAGCTGAACAAGAGAGCCTGGCCAAGACGGGTCAACAGTTGATTGAAACGGTCGCAGGCTATGCCATCGAGAATATGCCGAATCCGACACGGCTTAAGGTGAGTCCGGCTCAAGAAACCGTTCGCGGTGAAACGGTTAATGCGATGCATGTACAGGCAGAGCTGACCGGTAAAGAAATTTACACGTGGGTCAAATCATACATGGATGCGCTCGTAAGTGATAAAGAAGGACTTCACGAGATGCTTACGACTGTGTATGAACTGATTCAAAGCCAAGAAGGAGTGCTGGAATCCGCAGGAATCGAAACGGAGAGCATCTTCGGATCCATTCCAGAGGAAGAAGATCAGAAGGCAATGATTGATGATGCCGTGGATGAAGTCGTTCAAGGCATATCTGATTTGAAGCAAGAGATGGAGCAAGCTGAGAAAGAAGATCCGAATTTCATTGATCTCTTCTTTAACGATGAAACGTATGTTAAAGCCGATTTATTCGTCGATAGCAAACTGGACATTCGTAAATCAGTCATGGAAATGTCCATTAAGCCTACAGTGATTGAAGACGAAGAAGACATGTCATTCTCGCCGTTTAAAGGGGTCTGGATGAAGGCGACCTCGGAGAAGTCTAATGTGAACGGTAACGTAATACCGGTTGAAGCGGTTCAATCCAAGGGGGATTTAACAGCGGATCAGCTGTCCGAGATGGAGGGCTATCAAGTGCTCCGGCAGTTTAAGACCGATTCAGTTGCCTATGATATTCTGCGCAACCAAATGCACATTTCGCGGCAACAAATTCAGATGCACCCGGAATACAGCTATAACCCGCCAATTGTAACACCTGCAGGGATCACGCTAATACCGCTAAGGGATACGGCCGATCGGTTGGGCGCCGATCTGAAGGCGACTGCCAAGGGAAAAAGCATCACGATCAATGATTTTGCGACCTCTACGGTTATAGAGCTCAAGAGCGGCAGCAAGCAGGCGATCATCAATGGCAAAGCCGTGAATTGGTCATTCCCTGTTACGGCCGTGGATGGCATCACCTATGTACCGGCCCGCGACTTTGTCAAATCACTAGGCGGTAAGGTATACTGGGAGGACAGCTACGATGACGAGAAAGTACTCGTTATTGAGCGTGAACTGTAACGAGCCGAAGGGCTCTGCCCTAGAAAGGAGCGCATGCGATGCAAACCATTGTCACGGATGAAGCGTTCCGCGAAGCGGTTGCTTCGGAAGAATTGACGGTCGCCGTGTTTAAGACGACGTGGTGCAAGGATTGTCACTTCCTCGACCCGTTCATGCCGGATGTCGAGCAGCAATATGAGGGGCGGATCCGGTTCATTCATGTCGACCGGGATGACCTGCCGGACCTGTGCAGCGAGTTGAACATACTCGGCATTCCAAGCTTCATTGCCTTTCGCAGCGGCAAGGAAATCGTTCGTTTCGTCAGCAAATTGCGTAAAACCCGTGAAGAAATCGAGCAATTCCTAGGCCGCGCACTGCAAATGAACGAGGCGCTGAATACCTGATTTTTCGTTATGCCTTGCCGTCCGCAGGCCATGCCGTACATCCGGCTGGCCTGCGGACTTTTTTTATGCAGAAACGGGCTATACTAAAGGATGTCCGAAGTGTGACACGCTCTGAGTATGTGATCATGTTCACATTTTCAACATGGTTTTTGCCTGTCTTTATCGCTATAATTGAGTAGATTATTCGCGGAAGTAAGGTGATGACATATGGTATCCAGCCGGTTTCGCATGCTCACTGCCGTGACATGCATCGGAATGCTTATTGTACTGCTTGGCGGCGCGCTCGTAACGAATACCGATTCGGGCCGTGGATGTGGCGATGATTGGCCGCTATGTCACGGCAAATTCGTTCCAGCCTATACGCTTGAATCTTTAATTGAATATTCCCACCGGCTTGTCACAAGCATCGTTGGGCTTCTTGTTCTAGCCTCCTTTATTGGAAGCATCCAATTGTACCGCCGTTACCGTTATCGCGAGGCGCTTTCATATGCGGCCGGAGCAGGCTTCTTTACGGTATTGCAGGCTCTGATGGGGGCTGCTGCAGTGATGTGGCCGCAATCCGCAGCTGTGATGGCGCTCCATTTTGGCTTATCGATTATGGCCTTTGCCTTCACGCTTCTGCTCTGGCTGTGGGCAAGACGGATGAATCGGGGCGAGTCGGTGGACAAGCCTTCGGTTCCGGTACCGCGATCGGTCTTTATGCTGGCCGTAGCTACCATTATTTATTGTTATTTCGTTATTTATTTGGGTGCTTATATCCGCCATACGGATTCGGCTGGCGGCTGTCTGGGATGGCCGCTATGTAACGGTGAGATCATTCCTGAATGGGAAGGAATAACACGATTCGTATTTGCTCACCGTGTTGCCGCGTTTATTCTGTTTCTTGTGGTAGGATGGCTGATGATTCATATCTATCGCGTCTGCAGTTCGAATGAAGGATTGCGTCGCTCTGCTACCATCGCTTTTGTTCTGATTGTCGCGCAAGTGCTCAGCGGAGCCCTTCTTACGTTAACGTTAACGAATGAAGAGCTGTTCATCTTTACGAATATGCTCCATAACTTAATTATATCCGCCTTCTTCGGGGTCGTGGCAGACTTGGCCATTCGTGCTTGGAAGTGGCAGGGAGAACGGCTGCACCGGTGAATTGCCGGCTGGTGAGAGGGCATAAGTCAGCTGCTGAAGTGAAATTTTTCATGCTTATCGACCCTTAGGCAGGGCAACCTAACTAAATTCCAAGAACACCTTGCTAAGCGGGGAGGGGCATATAGAGACAATGCTGCGAATGATCTTCGACGAACAGCCGCGACAAGCGGATGGCAAGCTGCTAATCGCGATGCAGGCTATGGAGCGGTTCAGAAGCATGCTGAACAAACAAATCGAGCGACATAGCGACTCCAAGCACAAGCTTCGCAAATATGAGATCTGGACGCTAGGGCTGTTAGCTTCGCTAGATGAGCTGGAGCAGAGCCAATACGTTTCCCAGAAGTTTGCGGTTAAAGTGACATCCGGCTCCGTCGATGCCATGTCACCTGCGGAGCGGCGCGATTACAACCGTTATGTCTATTTCGATAAGAATGCATTCATTCGGTTGTTCTCGATCCTGGATAAGCTCGGAACGCTGCTCAACGATATTTTGGAGCTGCAAACCGAGCGGTTTAAGGCACATTTTTCATACTTTACCGTCCTGCGCAATATGCGGCAGCGAAATTCCCATCCTGAGCTTATGATCGCACTGAACGATTTGAAGGAGCGGTATAAGGAACCGATGGGCCGCATGCGCAAGCGCCGCAATACCGAAATTCATTACATGAATTCGGAAATGCAGGATGATCTTATGCAGTCCCATGATGCGTATGGCTCCGGCTACCGGCTCGAGAATCTGCAAGCCCAAACTGAGGACCTGAAGCAAGGGATGGACCTGGTTATCGAAAGCTTGCGTTTATCGTTCGAGTACACCGAAAGATGGATGAGGAATAGACTGTAATATGCTATACTTCTCAAGGAAACGTCGTTCGTTTACATGAGGAGGGAGTGCCCATGGAGCTGAAGGGCAGGACGGCATTGGTCACGGGCAGTGCCAAGGGATTAGGGAAAATGACGGCATTAGCGCTGGCGAATATGGGATGCGACATCGTCCTTAACTACGTGAATAGCGCAGAAGAGGCGCACTCGCTCGCTGCGGCGATCAGTCAGCTCGGCGTTCGCGCAACCGCGATCCGTGCCGATATTGCAAACCGGGGGGACGTTGAACAGCTCGCTGTACAGGCGGAGCAATGGTCTTCCACAGGGGGCATCGACATTCTGATCAACAATGCGGGACCCTTTATCCGGGAGCGACGTTTGTTTGCCGACTATGAAGAGGAAGATATCGTTGGACTTCTGCATGGCAATCTGCTCGGCGTAATGCTGCTTGATCATAAGCTGCTGCGGGGGATGAGGAAGCGCCAGTGGGGCCGAATCATTCACTTCGGCTTCGGCCACGCCGGAGAAGGCCGTGCATGGCCGCACCGGGCTGTGTATGCCGCCGCGAAGACTGGCCTGGTCTCCTTTACGAAGACGCTTGCCGTCGAAGAAGCCCCAAGCGGCATAACGGTGCATATGATATGCCCTGGCGACATTCGCGGCACCAATAAGGAGAGGACCATCGCCGAGGTGCTGGACGAACGCGACGAGGAATCCCCGCTGGGCCGGCCGGGCAGTGGAGAAGATATCGCCCGCGTCATCACGTTTCTTTGTCTGCCGCAATCGGATTATCTGACCGGCAATATCGTCGATGTGAACGGCGGATTTGATCCTATTAAAACAAGCATAGCCAATCAATCGTAAAGATAAATCCATTATGAACGGAAAAAGAGTCTTACCGGCTCGCATTTCAAGATGAAATGCGGATACCGGCAAGACTCTTATTGAATAAAGGGACCTAGTAAATCGGTCTTAGAATACTTGCATAACCTCTTGTACGCCTTCAACCTCTTCAAGCAGGGCACGCTCTATACCCGCTTTAAGCGTAATCGTTGAACTTGGACAGCTGCCGCAAGCACCTACAAGACGCAATTTAACGATACCGTCTTCAACATCGACGAGCTCAACGTCGCCGCCGTCGCGTTGCAGAAACGGACGAAGCTTATCGAGAACGTCCAGCACTTCATCATACATCGTGCTTTGTGTACTTTCGCTCATTGCAATCAACTCCTTTCTCCTCTATTATAGTACAAATCGATGCCGTTGAAAATGGATATCAACGCAGGAACAAGGTGAATGATTAATGCTTAAGCCAATTATTGAATTTTGCGCAAGTAATATGCATCTGGACACAGATCAAACGATGAAACGGTTAGAGCAGGATCCCGAGATGGAAGTGATCGAATACGGCTGTCTCGGCAATTGCGGAGAATGCTATTTATTTCCCTTCGGCCTGGTGAATGGTGAAATCATAGCGGCTGTTACGGCCGATGAATTATACGATCGCATTATGGATGAAATTAAAACCCAGCGGATCGAGCGCGAGGGGCAAGAACGTCCCTAGTGCCCGATCCGCTGATCTGCGCACCATCTATCCGAGATGCCGCTTGGATTTCCACAACACGCCGCTCTTCAAGAAACGCGGCACACGTCCCATAATGGCCGTGCGTCCCATGAGTCCGAAGCCCGCTTTCTTGCCGAGCGAGCCGAGAACGCCCCTGAGCTTAATTTTGGAAAGCCGGGGCTTCTTGTCATTCCATATCGCCTGCATCACTTCGGCTACCTGCTTGCCTTGCGCTTCGGCAGCTTGTGCGCTTGGCGAGAAGGGAAGTGAAGCACAATCGCCAACAATGTATACATTTGGGTATTCCGGCAGCTGATGGTATTCGTTAATGATCAGACGGCCTAAATTATCCTTCGGCTGCTGCATTCTTTGGATAACGGATACGGGTTGAATACCTGCCGTCCAGACCGTAGCATCCGATAAAATCGGCTGAGGCGAATTGCTGTCATAGAGCACGCCCTTCTCCAGGCGGCTCAAGGCGACATGCCCCCGCATCTCCACATTATGCTCCATGAACCACTCGGAGACATAGTGCTGGAGCTTGTTCGGGAATGCGGAGAGAATAGAAGGACCCCGATCCAGAATACGAATGTTCAAATCCGGCCGTCCTTCACGCAGCTCCGAGGCCACCTCAACTCCGCTAAGCCCGCCTCCTACAATCGTAACCTGGCCGTATGGCTTCACATCGTTTAATCGTTGGTATGTCCTGCGCGTAGCGCCGAACGTCTGAATGCTGCTGGAATATTGCTCTGCACCATCAATGCCATGATACTTGTCCGTGCAGCCAAGCGCCATAACGAGCCATTCATATTCAAGCGGGTCTTGACCTGCCAGCATGACTTGCTTGTTACTCAGATCGACATCAAGGACTTCGCCATACGTTATTATTAGACGCGGATCTGTCGGGAATTCGACCCGCAGATCGACATCTGCTACTGTTCCCGCTGCGAGCGCGTAATATTCCGTCTTTAAGCCTTGATGCGGCATACGGTCGATGAGGACGATGTGCGTATTATCCGGCAGTTCGCCTTGAAGAAGCTCATGCGCGACGGTAAGGCCGCCATAGCCTCCACCTAGAATGATTATGCGTTTCATTGAAATCCCAACCTTCGTTCCTGCATGATATTTGTATGAATGGTGCACTCATGATGGTATCGCTGCTTATGCAAGTAGTATGCGCGGGAAGCCTTACTCGTACACTTTAACTTCATTGTAGAACGTGTCCCGTTCAACAGGTATACGCCCCGCACCCTTCACCAGCCAGATCAAGTCGTCGCGTGTAATGCCTTCTGGTGTAAGAGCCCCGGCTGCATGGCTGATCCGTTCCTTCACGATCGTACCGTGAACATCGGAGGCGCCCATGGTCAGCGACACCTGTGTCAGCTGTGTTCCGATATTGATGAAATAAGCTTTAATATGCTGAAAATTATCAAGCATTAAGCGGCTGATGGCAATCGTCTTCAGATCCTCGAAGGCCGAGTTGCGGCGGCGGATGCTTGCTTTGGGACTAATCGGCTGCATGGAGAGCGGGATGAACACAAGGAATCCGTTCGTCTCGTCCTGCAGCTCGCGAATTTGCATCATATGATGAATGCGGTCCTCATGTTTCTCGACCGAACCGTACAGCATCGTCGTGTGAGTACGCAAGCCGAGATTATGTGCGGTGCGATGAACGTCCAGGTATTGTGACACATCGGCTTTGTTGACCTTCATCTTGCGACGGTATTCATCGGACAAAATTTCGGCTCCGCCGCCAGTGAGGCTCTTCAGACCAGCCTTCATCAGCTCCTGCAGCACTTCGCTGTAGCTAAGGCCGCTAATGCGGGAGAAGAAATCAATCTCGGCAGCCGTGTAGGCTTTGAGCGTTACATCGGGATAGCGTTCATGTAATGCTTTTAACGAATCTACGTAGTATTGAAACGGCACATGGTTATTATGGCCGCCTACAATATGGAATTCCCGCACGCCTGGATGGAAATGCTGCTCCACGTACTCGATCATCTCAGGGCCGCTAAGCGTATACGCACCCTCGGCGCCCTCATCCTTACGGAAATTGCAGAACGCGCAATGAGCTTCGCACACATTCGTAAAGTACAAGCTCATATTCTCGATAAAATACACTTTGCGGCCGTTCTTGCGTAAATTAGCTTCATTAGCCATTTGGCCGATCGTTAACAAGTCGTCGGAACGGTACAGAAATACGCCGTCCTCATGCGAAAGCCGTTCACCGGAACGCACTTTCTCCTTGATGTGCTGCATTTGTTTCTCTTCTGTTGGAATAACGACGTTCATGAGAGTTTCCTCCTGGTCCGCCGGGCACGAATTGGTCCGGATAATGGTATAAGATGTGTTGCGCATGGTCGATTGGGCTGCCTGTCTGATGATTCAGGGAAGCAGTGAACTACGATTTGTGCAGAAAAAAACCATGTCAAGGCGATTATCGTTCAAACGGAGTCATGGTTCAGGAAAAACTTTGTGAAAAAAAGTACTTTCTCGACCCGAGCAGATTCATTCGTACCTATTATAATCTTCTCTCTTCTGTGCGGCAACAAGAAAAGTCGAAACGGGGGGTAGGAGACCGCGGATTTTGGGCAAGCTAATGAACGGACGTCCGTCTCTTGAGGCATTCGTGGATTAGGAGTATACTGTAAGTATCAGCGCACTTTCCTAAAAGGCCGCTCCGTAGCAGGAGTTACCTTGACACGAAAGCAGCGAAATTGGGAGGGAATGCACATGATTACAATCAGCGAATTAGCGAACGAGAAATTAATAGAGATGCTAGAGGCCGAGGGTACGCCGAATATGTTTCTTCGCGTTAGCGTGAAGGAAGGCGGCTGCAGCGGATTTTCATACGGTATGGGCTTTGACGACGAGCGCAATGCCGACGATCAATTCATGGAGCATAACGGGCTAACAGTTGCCGTAGATGCCGAAAGCCTCAAGTATTTGAACGGGCTTGAGATTGACTTTAAGGAATCCGCCATGGGCGGAGGGTTCACGATGCATAATCCGAATGCTTCCACAACTTGCGGGTGCGGTTCTTCGTTCCGCACGGCTACAGCGGCGGGTAAGCCGGCTGCTGCAGGTGAGTGTTAATCGTTAAAGGTGTGTAGAATTTTATGTCCTCGATAACGAAATTTAGTTCGCAGCTAAATTTCGTTATCGAGGATTTTTTGAATACAGGCACTGTAATATAACGATCTAGGGAATCAACACACAGTTACTTCTTATCTGCTACAAATAAGATTAGAATTTCGTTGCCATCTTCGCGGTGAACGCCGACGATTTGCTCGCAGCTGCTTAAAGCATATTCGAACCCTGCTACTTGATCCTCTCGTGTGATATGGGTTTTCTCGATTTTGTCACATACCGTCTTCTCAATAAGCTTATCTCCGAGCGGATCAAACACGTATTTGATCTGATTGCCATCATATCCAAGGTCCTGTACGACGGGTTCTCCGTCGATCCCAAATCCAGTGATCCTAACCTTGCTTTCTTTGTTGTTCTCAACATCATTCATAAAGGTGTCAATCTTCCCAAGATTGATTTCTCCTGCTGAGCCTGTGATTATATCCCCGTTTTTCTTTGCTTCGTTAACCGAATACGAGTTACATGAAGTTAATAATAAGACTGCCAAGCAAAGTATGAATGTCTTCAGCCTCATTCTCTCACCTGCCTATGTTCAATGCCTGGACGGTTGATTGGCGTGGAGTCTGCGGTTATGCCTTGGAAGCCACACGGTCCAATAAGCTGATCAAATAGCGATCCAGGCGTTCGCCCATCATCTCATTCGTTAACCCGGTCACGCCTAAGGCTGTCCAACCTCCATAAACTTCAGGCTGCCAGTAAGCAAAATCGACCAGAGTAATGAGATCCCAGTAAGGATCGTAAGTAAAGGATGCACCCGCATGCTCACGATAGGAAGCTAAGAAACCATCAGCAGTCTCTACATCGTATAATTGTGCCAAGTTGACGCGGCAGTGGCCGACATCGATGCCTGCGGGACCGATGCAGCCGTTGACCCAGTCGACAATACCGCTTACCTCGCCTCTATCCCATAATATGTTGGCTGGATGATAATCCCGATGGATGAAACGCTTCGTGAACGGCGGGCGAGGCCCCATGAGGATGGCGGCTGCGGACTGCCACTTGTCAGGAATCTTCGACCAAGATGACGTATCCAGCGTTGAAGCGTCGCAGTAAGGCGTGAACGTCCATGGATAATCGCCCGCTTCCACCGCATGAATATGCGTGAGTGCTTGAGACATTCCGTCCAGCCACTTCGAAGGATCCGCCGGCTCCAAGACGACGGATCCTTCGAGCCGAGTCATAAGCACTGCCGGTGTGCCGCATTCGCTGCCGGTTTCGTCGAAAGCTATGAGCTTCGGTATTGGCACGCCTGTGGCTTGCGAGGCCCGGCGCAAGTTCTCGGCTTCGTGATAAGGCAGGTCGGGAAGGCGCTGCACCCACTCCGCATTGTCGAACTGTCGTAATACGAGGGAGCTTTCTTCTCCGTGCACGCGCAGTGATACACGATGGACAAGCGAGGAGACACCGCCGTGAAGCTGTTGATACGACAGAACGCTAGCCTCGGGATGTACGGCATTGACAACCCATTCAAGGGCACGATCGGATAGCGTATTGCTGCTAGCAAGCATTGGTCTTCATCCTTCCGGTTATTGGATTATGATTTAAGATTCCACACCCTATCCATCAGGCCTGAAACAGCTATGAACTAAACTCAATTGTAACGTACATATGTTCTGTTGTATATATTTCCCTTCTAGTCTGCTCTAATGGGTGGATCAGATAATGCATGCACCGTTGGCTGTTGTCATAATGATACCGGTAACCGCTGAGAGGGAGACGAAGCTTGCCCACGAGCTGCGGAATGCCTTGCGTTTGCAGATGAGAAGCTGGATGAAATCGTACTCCTTGCCAAGGCGGCAGTAAGCAGCTCCTCAGCCGAAGCGACATTAGCTGCGCAGAAGCAGGCATTGCGGGAGCTTCAGCAGTCGCCTGCTCGGAACCGGAGCGATGTACAGCAAGCGGTAGCGGCGATGGAGGCGCAATCGGTTGCACGCACGAGCAGCTTCAAGGAACGTCATGCCATTCAGCAGCAGAAGTGGCAGCTTCCGCTGCTGCCGACGACGACAATCGGAAGCTTCCCGCAATCGACGGAGGTACGTCAGGCACGTCAGAATTGGCGCAAGGGCGAGTGGAGCTCCGAGCGCTACAGTGAGTTTATCCGCGATCAGATCGGGATCTGGATCGAGCTTCAAGCTGAGATTGGTCTTGATGTGCTTGTCCACGGTGAATTCGAGCGTACGGACATGGTTGAATATTTCGGGGAGAAGCTGGCTGGCTTTGCCTTCACCCAGAACGGTTGGGTGCAGTCCTATGGCTCCCGCTGCGTGAAGCCGCCGGTCATATATGGCGATGTCGCCTTTACGGGTTCAATGACGGTAGAAGAGACCGTGTATGCGCAATCGCTAACCGATAAACCTGTCAAAGGCATGCTGACCGGACCGATTACGATCTTGAACTGGTCGTTCGTCCGTGAAGACATTACACGCGAGCAGGTGGCTTATCAGATTGCTTACGCGCTTCGTCTTGAGGTGGAGGCGCTGGAGAAGGCGGGAATCGGCATGATCCAAGTCGACGAGCCTGCACTGCGTGAAGGCTTGCCGCTCAAACCAGAGGAGCATGCAGCCTACTTGGATTGGGCGGTCAAAGCATTCCGGATGGCCACCTGTACCATAGCGGATTCGACGCAAATCCATACCCATATATGCTACTGTGAATTCCACGACATGATCGATGCCATCAAAGCGCTGGACGCGGATGTCATCTCCATTGAGACGTCGCGCAGCCACGGTGAAATGATTCACAGCTTCGAGGAAAACACGTACGATAAAGGGATCGGGCTTGGCGTCTATGATATTCACAGCCCGCGTGTTCCACCGGTTAAAGAAATGACCGACATGATCGACCGTGCGCTTCAAGTGTTGGATCCCGCCTTGTTCTGGATTAATCCGGACTGCGGTTTGAAAACGCGCGGACGCGAAGAAACGGTGACATCCTTGCAGCACATGGTGGATGCGACCCGTCTTGCCCGGGACAAATACGCCGCTGCCCAATAAGCGACAACAAGCCTGCCGACCCGGCAGGCTTGTTCTTGTCTTAGGCAGGAGAAATGATGTGATGAGAAGCGAGGCTCCGGCGGCTATCAAGCCGGCGGATGCCCAGCTTGCCGCTATTGTGCGGCAATGCCGCGAATTTCAGCAAGCGTCGCTTCGTCGAGCGCCGCGTCTGCGGCAGGGAGCACGCTTGTAATGTGGCTGGGTTTGCGTACGCCTACAAGCGCGCTGGTCAGTGCCGGATGCGCAAGCACATAAGCAACCGCTAATTGCGGCATCGTCAAGCCGTGGCGAGCCGCAATAACCTTCAACTGCTCGACCCGATCGACGTTCTTCCGCAAGCCTTCGCCGGTATGCGCCTTATTCCGCGACCGCCAGTCGTCATCGCCAAACTTCGTGTCATACGTATAATTGCCGGAGAGCAATCCGGATGTCAGCGGGCTGTATGCGACGACACCGATTCCATTCTGTTGGCAGAAGGGCAGCAGCTGCTCCTCGATTGCCGGCCTCAGAATCGAATAAGGCGGCTGGAGGGAATCTACATGCCGGACGGTGAGCGATTTCTGGAGCTGCTCGACATTGTAATTGCTAACACCCACATATCTTACTTTGCCGTCCTGCACGAGCTTGTCCATGGCGCGCATCGTCTCTTCCGCCGGAGCATCCTCCGCAGGCCAGTGCATTTGATACAAATCGATATAGTCGGTACCGAGACGGCGAAGGGAGGCCTCCGCTTCGCGGATGACGGAGTCGTAAGCGCCGCTGCGGGAAACGGCATTGGACTCATCCCAGACCAGTCCGCATTTGGTTGCGAGCACAACCTTATGGCGATCGCTGCCGAGTGCCTTGCCGACCATCTCCTCTGAATGGCCAAGTCCATATACAGCTGCCGTATCATAGAAGGTAACGCCGGCATCGAGCGCCGCGCGCACGCTCTCGAAGGACTGATCATCATCCTGCTCTCCCCAAGCGCTTGCCCATCCGCTCCCGCCAATTGCCCAAGAGCCAAAGCCGATAACGGATATTTCGGGACCATTCTTCCCTAGCTTGCGAAATTTCATTGAACCATCTCTCCTTCATCCTTAGAATGTCTCTCTCATTATAGTTAACCAAAGGATCGAAAAGAAGAACTGAAATGAAAGTTACCAACTAACCTAACGTGCAAATGCCCGGAGTATTGCGATTCGAAAATTCATTCGAGTACAATAGAAGCCATGAATGAAACCACAATCGGCGTTCAGGTGCTAATGGAAGGGCCTGAAGATTACGAGGTTGATGGTGAACAGGAGGTTCAGCGCAATGTATCGGATTTTCATTGTAGAAGATGATGACAAAATCGGCTTGCTGCTTAAGCAGTCATTAGATAAATACGGATTCGCTTCGATTCGGGCCATCCGCTTTCATGACTTGAAGCATGAATTGGTGGAGGCAGAGCCTCATCTGATTCTGCTTGATATTCATCTGCCGCATTTCGACGGCTATTATTGGTGCCGGCAATTCCGAACGGTTACAAGCGCGCCCATTATCTTCGTCTCTGCGCGATCCGGCGAGATGGATCAGGTGATGGCCATTGAGAATGGCGGAGACGACTATATTACGAAGCCGATACCGCTCGACTTGCTTGTAGCCAAAATCAAAGGGCTCCTGCGCAGAGCTTATGGCGAGTATGCGTCTTCGCATCATACAGGATCGCAGCTTGAAGCTGGCGGATTGAAGCTGGATATCAGCCGAAGCGAGCTGGAATGGAAGGGGGCTGCGATGCCGCTGACGAAGAATGAATGCTTGCTGGCAGAATGCCTAATTGGTCAAGCCGGGCGAATCGTGACGCGCGAGCGGCTGCTCGAAACCTTGTGGGATGACGTTCAGTTCGTGGATGATAATACACTAACGGTAAACGTTACGAGGCTCCGCAAGAAGCTGGAGGAGCTTGGTCTTCCAGGCAGCGTGGAGACTGTCCGCGGCCAAGGATATAAGTTCGTTCCAAGTGAAAGCTAATGGCGGGGAGATGCTTTTAGTGGGTAGAAACAAAACGGATGTTGAAGCGAATACGGACGAGCCGCTAACGGCGGTTAAGCCGCTTCGATATATACAGGATCGTCTAAGCTATATAGCTGCATTCGCGGCCGCACTGCTATTATCCGAGACAGCTCTTATTCTGGGAGCGCTAAGCGGCCCGGGAGACGTTGATCCGAGGACGGCCGTATACGCGGGTGTATTGGCCTTCTTCTGCTTATCTCTGTGGCTGGGATATGATTATATACGCCAACGCGCTTACTATCGCCAGCTGGAAGAGGCGAGGCGGCATGCTTCGGTGCTGGACGCCGCCCTTCGCGTAAGGTCAGGGGTCATGAAGGATCAGATCGCTGTCCAGCAGCTGCTTCAAACGCAGTATGAAGCTTATATGCATGAGCTTGGGGGATACCGCCGTCAGCAGGAGATGCATCACCACTTCATTCACCAATGGGTTCACCAGATGAAGACGCCCGTAGCGGTCATTGATTTGATCGTGCAGCAGGCTGATCATGGCGAGAGCGCAGCCAATACGCGGAGTGATCTTAGCAGCATCCGGGAAGAGACGGAGCGGCTTACACGGGGACTGGATATGATGCTCAGCACCGCCCGGCTCGAAAAGTTCGAGATGGACGTTCATATTCGCCGCATTTCGCTCCATGAGCTTGTCCGCCAAGTCACGAACACCTATAAGAGGCTCTGCATCAAGCATTCGATTTTCCCGCAAATTATCGGGGAGGCGGAGGTGGAGACCGATGAGAAATGGATCGCCTTCGTTGTCCATCAGCTTGTCGGCAATGCGGTGAAATACAGCAAGCCGAAGCCGGGCACGAAGAAGCTGCTGCTGCAAATCGACCGGTCGCATGAGGGCAGCGTGACGCTTCACATAACGGATGAAGGGATCGGCATCGCGGAGCATGAGCTGCCGCGAATATTCGACCCGTTCTATACCGGACAGAACGGCAGGCTTGTTGAGGAATCGACCGGCATGGGATTGTACTTAGCCAAGCAGGTATGCTCGAAGCTCGGGCACAGGCTGTCGGTTAAGTCGGAGCCGGGCAGCGGTACGACGATCTCGGTTTCTTTTCAGGCGCAAACCTTGCATAAGCTTGTAGAAGAGTGACAGGATTGTAAGGTTCGTCATCGGCATTGAAAGACAAATCGATGGGGACCAAGGCTTCCTCCGGTTTATACTGGGTAACGTAAAGCAAAGCTTATGAGGTCCAGTTTACTTGGGTCATAACGTTTAGGAGGAGCACATGAACGTACTCAAAACAGAAGCGCTGTGTAAAACATACAGCAGTAAAGGCAATGTGACATACAAAGCACTAGAGGATATTCATCTGGAGGTTGAAGCCGGTGAATTCGTCGGGATTATGGGACCATCGGGGAGCGGGAAGACGACGCTGCTCAATCTGCTGGCCACGATCGACAAGCCAACCTCGGGCAGGATCGAGATCAATGGAACGGAACCGTCCCGGTTGAAGGAAAAACAGCTTGCCTTGTTTCGGCGCAGGCAGCTTGGCTTCGTGTTTCAGGATTTTAACTTGCTGGATACATTGTCTATTAAGGAAAATATCGTCCTCCCGCTGGTCCTGGAGGGGGTGCCGGTCAAGCGAATCGAAGAGAGCTTGCTGCCCTATGCGGAGCTTCTGGGTATAACGCCGATTTTGGACAAACGGACCTATGAAGTATCCGGCGGACAGAAGCAGCGCGCTGCCATCGCGAGGGCGATCATTCACAAGCCTTCCATTCTGCTCGCGGACGAGCTGACAGGGAATCTCGATTCCAAGGCTGCCAAGGATGTTATGGAATCGCTGAAGAAATTGAATGAGACGATGGGCGCGACGATCGCCATGGTTACCCACGATCCTTTCGCAGCGAGCTACTGTAAACGGATTGTCTTCATCAAGGACGGCCGCTTCTTCTCGGAAATTCGCAGAGGCACGAATCGCCAGCTGTTCTTCCAGCAAATACTGGACGCGCTCAGCGTATTGGGAGGGAACTTCGATGACATTCCGTTCTCTCGCGCTTAGCGGCATCAAAGGCAATTGGCGGGCATACAACGCCTTTTTCCTAAGCAGCGTGTTCTCCGTGTTCGTCTTCTATGTATACGGATCGTTTATTTATCATCCCGATGTGATCAATGGCCACATCAAAGCAGCAGCAGGGGTGCGCAAGGGGATGGAGGCCTGTCAGTATATCGTGGTCATCTTCTCGTTCTTCTTCGTGCTCTACGCCAATTCCGCTTTTCTGAAGACGCGCAAGAAGGAATTTGGCCTCTTCACGCTGTTCGGTATGACGCGTGGCCAACTCAAGCGCATGATCATCATGGAGAGTGCCGTTATTGCCGTTCTCGCGATTGCGGTCGGGATCGGTGTAGGCATATTGTTCAGTAAGCTGTTCTTCATGGCGCTTGCGCTGCTGCTCAACGTGGACAATCCGATTCGGTTTATTGTGCCGCTTAAGGCGGTATTGATCACGTCGATAGGTTACTTTACCTTATTTCTCTTTCTGTCTGCGCTTACCAGCATTCGCGTTGGACGATCGGAAATTGTTGATCTGCTCAAGGAGGCGAGCAAGCCGAAGAAAATTCCGGCTTCATCGCCGTGGCTGTCGCTGCTGGCGGTTATCAGTCTCGCTAGCGGATATGCGCTGGCTTGGAATATGAACATGTACAATTTTCTCATTTTCGCACTGCCGATTCTTGGCTTAGTCACGTTAGGCTCTTACTTTCTGTTCACGCAAAGCAGTATAGGTCTGCTCCGCCTGGTACAGAAGAATAAGCCATTTTATTTCAAGCGGACTCATCTCATTACCTTTTCTCAGATGGCCTTCAAGGTGAAAGACAACGCGCGCATTCTGTTTATGGTATCGCTGCTGAGCGCGATCGTATTGACGGCCTCGGGCACATTCTATGTGTTTCAGCAGAGCGGTAAGGCGCAGCTCACGTCGCATTTTCCGCAGACGATCGGATTTTATGAGAAAGGCCTTGATCAACATGAGGTCATTGATCCGGCCAAGGTACGTTCGATTATCGAAGCAGACAACCGCAAGTTAGCTTATGAGCTGCGGACCGTAGGTATTCCCGCTGAGCTGACCGAACCTGCTCCAGAGGGAGGAGGAGCCGGAAGCCAGGTGAATTTGCAGGCTGTGATCATCTCCGCCTCGGATTATAATCGGGCTGCCTCGGAGAAGGGATATGATTCTCTGTCGGTTAACGAGGGTTCCGCCGCAATGATATACCCTTACGAAGAGATGCGGAATAATCCCGTCTTTAAGGGAGAGGCGATCAAGGCTAAGGTCGGTGGACAATGGGCTTCGTATCGTTTGGACGAATCCAGGTTCGGTGCGGTCATGTCTCCGGAAGGCCCGTTCACTTACCTGTTAGTTGTAGGTGATAAGCGCTTCGCAGAGGTTCAGCGAGCGGTGCCGAAGAGCAGCCAGCACGTCATGTATGGTTTCGAAATTGCGGATTGGGAGACGGCCTTGCCGACGGTTAAGAAGATCGAGAAGGAGATTTCCTTGTCCGGAGAAGCGGAGAATCAGGCGAATACGTTCCGCGTCGAGCAGTATGTGAATCTGCAGCAAACGTCGGCGCTGACGCTCTTCATTGGTTTGTTCGTCAGTCTGCTGTTCTTCATCGCCTCGGGCAGCATGCTGTACTTCAAGCTGTTTACCGAGATGAAGGACGATGAGGCGCAGTTCCGCTCGCTGACACGAATCGGGATGACAGCGGGCGAGATTCGCCGGATCGTAGCTTCGCAGGTAGGCATGATCTTCTATGTGCCGCTTGGTCTGGGCATTCTGCACACCTTCTTTGCAATGAAGTCACTGAGCAACTTGCTTAACGCTAGCACTTGGGTTTATGCCAGCGTGGTGGTTGGGATTTATATTGTGATGCAGACGATTTACTTCATCGTGGCCTACACGGCTTATATGAAGCGGATGCTGAAGGCGGCAGTGTAATAAACTATAACATGAAGCGGTGGTACAGGAAGTCATTCCAGTACCACCACTTTTTGTAAGGTGAGACGAGTTCATTATGTGCAGCATGGGTGAAACGTCGTGTTATTGTCTAACTCATTTTATTATTGGAAACCTCTCGTATTATAATTCGTATTGATTTGATTCATAGGTCGCGATTGCCCCAAATTAGTCATAGTAAAGTTTTGAGCAGACTGTTCAAGTTGTTTGCAAATTTGGGCAACCTGCTGCATTTGCTGCATGGCTTGTTGATGCCCATGTAAAGCCGTTTGTATCATTTGAGATGCCTGCTGTTCTCTATGTGCCAAATCCTGAAGTGTTGCTGCATTCTGCTGCTCTTGTTGAAGCATTTGTTGATACATCTGCGTTGCTTGTTGAGTTTGAATCATTAATTGGTTCACGATTTGTTCGCATTGATTAATCTGGTTATACAAATTTTGGTTTTGATACATTATGGCTTTCCTCCATTTAAATGGTTTTTCATGCAAACATAGCTTCTTCAAAAATCATTGTTTTACCCCTTCCATTCTTGTCCATTCAAAACAACCACATTTTAATTGCAGGTAGAATGCTAGTCCGTAAATAGCTTTCGTTGTTTCGGGGATACTAAGGCAGAAATCCACATACCACTGGAGGTTACGTATATATGAAGAAGCGAATTACAAGCCTTTGTCTACTCGTTTGTCTGACTTTGCTGATGGCGGTGCCCGTATTTGCCCAGTCGATGGATACGGTTGGTGAATCGGTGCAAACCGCCGCGAACAACGACATGAATATGAACGGTGCAGGCGGAAACAACAATTACCGCGCATATGCTAACAACGATAATGACATTGACTGGGGTTGGCTCGGTCTGCTCGGTTTGATCGGATTGGCAGGTATGCGCGGCCGCAACCGCGAGAAAACGTAACTTTCTTTTCTTAACATCAAAAGGACCCTGTCGGTTAGCTTTAACGACAGGGTCCTTTTGATCTATCCACGAATCAAATCATTCAAAGTGCAGACTTAGTATAATTTACAAAGTCGCTTGAAACTGATTTAAATCCTCCAACAATTCCTTCGGCAATTCCTTGTCTTCTCCAAATACTTTGGTCAAAGTGGTCGTAACGAATTCCGCATTAACGACATGTTGTTTTAAAATAAGATTTAACGTATCCAGTTGTTTTGAATTTTCAATATAGTCATACAAACGGCTCATATCATCGATTCTCCTTTTGATTATAGTTCAACACAACAAGGCCAATATCGTTTCGTTCATGGCGAACTGCCACTCAAACTAATATCCTCCGACAAGCCTTAGTTGTCATAGCTAACAAAGTTATATTTTACTTATGTCTAATCAAACTATTCGTGCCAAGATTTACTTTGCCATACATACTGGAAATCTCCTGTAAAAACACTCCAAATATCACTTGACAAATAATTATTTTTATGGTATAATATTTATTTTTTATTTGATTATACTGCTGAAGATGTGGTAAAAGTATGTTGTAAATAATACGAATCTATCCATAAGGAGGGAAAAATATTGAACATTGCAGATGGAACAGCCATGCTTGAATTAAACATCCAGGGCTTTGGGCTGAATCCGACTCTGATTTGGGATGACGAAACAGCACTATTAATTGATACGGGCATGCCTGGACAATTGAAACCAATACGCGAGGCAATGCGTGAGGCCGGAGTTCCTTTTGACAGATTGAAAGCAGTGATTCTAACCCACCAGGATCTGGATCACATCGGAAGCCTTCCTGAGATTGTTCAAGAATCGGGTCACCGCATTGAAGTGTACGCACATGAATTGGACAAGCCCTATATCGAGGGGACCTTACCCCTGATTAAAGCGGATCGAACCCGAATGAGTAATGAAGCGTGGGAGTCTCTTCCAGAGACAGTGAGGCACTTATATGCGAATCCGCCGAAGGCTAAGGTGGACAAGACGCTGGAGGACGGGCAAGAGCTTCCGTACTGCGGCGGGATTCGGGTTGTCTTTACCCCTGGACATACTCCCGGTCATATCAGTCTTTATTTAAAACAGAGCAGAACCCTTGTTGCGGGCGATGCGATGGTATGCGTGAACGGTAATTTGAGCGGGCCTCTTCAACGAAATACGTTAGACATGGATAAGGCTCTCCATTCCCTGGAGAAGTTTCTGGAACTCGACGTCGAGAAGGCGATTTGTTACCACGGCGGTTTAAGTCATGTCAACGTGAATGAACAGCTCAAGAAGCTCGCCCGAACCGAACAATGAGTCGAAGCTAACATAAATAGAATGAATAAATAAGAGGCTCCCTCACGGGAGTCTCTTCCATATCTTGCGTATTAATCTATTGGATTCTTCTATATAAGCCGGATAATTCACTCCTCCACATTTACCGGTAATTGCACGTGATTCATCTGATTTTTTCTTCATGCGAAGCCGTGTACATAAACCTAGCAGCATCAAGGCTATTGATGGTTTTTGAGAGGATAGAGGACAATCATCCAAGAGACACGTGTCTTTCAGACATATGCTATCTATGAGAAGGCAGTAAGAAGGGAGAGAGCATGATGGGTGAAGGACAGGGAAGGCAGCTGGCAAGCAAATGGGCGAAGACGGAAGCACTGCTGTCTCATTCGCGAATCGCACCGCATATACCGCAGACGCGAATGTTCACGGCGGAAAATTTGCGGAATATGATTGCATCACACAGCATGGTGGTCATCAAACCGGTTAAGGGGGCAGGCGGGCACGGGGTTATTAAAGTAACGAAGGAGCAGGGCGGTTATACACATACGTACTACTCACAGACCAGACGATATTCAACCTTCGAGGAACTATACGCGTCGTTGAACAAGCTGCGTAAAGGGCGCAAGTATCTGATACAAAAAGGCATACGGCTGGCGACGATCGCAGGGCGTCCCATTGATTATCGTGTTAAATACGTGAAGACGGACGGCAGATGGAACATTCGTGCGATCGTTGGGCGGTTAGCCCGTCCCGGTCTGTTCGTGACGAATCTATGCCGCGGCGGCACATTGCTGACGGGTTCTGAAGGGATACGCCGCTCGGTTTCCATATCGGCTGTTTCCAGAAAGAAAAGGGAGATGCGGGAACTGACAAGGCTGTCCACACAGGTGCTTGAAAGCCGGTTTCCCGGAATCGATCAGCTCGGCTTCGATTTCGGTATCGATCAAGGCGGCAAGCTGTGGATATTTGAAGTGAATACGAGACCTCAATAAGCTGTTTCGAAATGCTGCCCTGCGGTTAATGACGTTTAATATATTTGGTTGATAGGTTCATAGATTACCATCAAAGTTTTTTATTGGAATTTGTAAGGAGCAGACTGTGCATAACACTATCCACACTATCCTCGTTGATATTCCTGTTTTTTCGACGATTACCCACAACATACTCACATGCTGTCCACACTTATCTGTGGATAAGCGGAACGCTTGTTCTGCCAAATTCGAAATGCTAAGATGAAAAAGGAAGAAATAGGAAAGGGGTGTGGGATATGGAGATTCTGTCTGACGAGCTGCTGATAGACGCCTATCATGCAGCGATCCAGTTTAGCTTGGAATCCGAATTCATCATACTGCTCGTCGCAGAAATGAAACGCAGGCAGATCAACCCGGACAACTATCGCATTACCGCATAAGAGAAAAGAAGATAAGAACCGGGAAGGATCGGTTCAAGTCCCGCCCTCGCGCCATTTCTGGATCGTCACCTCATAGACAACATCACATCGTTGACAATAAACAACATGCTGGCACTTTTGATCGAATATCATCGTTTCCATGAAATTGGAAGAGGCTTCGTCATATGGCTGATAAGGCGCATATGGAGCAGTGTAATCGACCAGTAATCCACAATCGTCTGCCGGGCTTGAACAGACCGGACATGCGGCAGACAGCTGCTCCAATCCATTGCATATGGGACATAACATAAAGGGTATCCTCCTCATTCCGCTTGGTTTCTTCAACCTTCGGTATAGAATAGGATACCCTCATTTTATGGTTCAATCATGATTGTATTTACAGCTTCATATTGCTGCTGTGTCCTGGCGATAATCTGGCATCGGGATCAAAGTATACTTTGGCGTTGTTGATCGCGGTAGGCGCTTCGCCAAAGCCGACGGCGATCAGCTTCAGCTTGCCGGGATATGTCGTAATATCTCCTGCGGCAAATATGCCAGGTATGCTCGTTTCCATCCGTGAATCGACAAGGATCGATCCTTTCTCGATATCGATGCCCCAATCGGAAATCGGTCCGAGCGAAGATACGAAGCCGAAATTGATAATGACCGAATCGACGTTCAATTCCTTCGTTTCTTTGGTCGTAATATTCTGCAGCGTTAGCCGTTCAATACGATCCATGCCATGGAGCTCCGTAATTTCGTACGGCGTCAGCACGTTTACTTTGGAATTCATCAAATTCTCGACGCTGTGTTCGTGGGCGCGGAATTTATCGCGGCGGTGAATGAGCGTAACGCTGGCGGCAATCGGCTCGAGCATGAGGGACCAATCGACGGCGGAATCTCCGCCTCCGCTGATCAGAACATGCTGATTCTTGAATTGCTGCAGGTCGCTTACGAAATAATGGAGATTCTTCTTCTCGAACTTAGCCGCTTCGGGCAGCTCCAATCTTCGCGGCTCGAATGCGCCGACACCCGCTGTAATAATGACCGCCTTGGCGTAATGCGTGGTCTTATCGGTCTTAATCATGAACGACCGCTCGTCCAGTTTAATCACTTCCTGTACCTTCTCCTCCAGGAGCACCTGGGGTTTAAAATGGTCCATCTGCTGTTTAAGCTGATCGACCAGCTCCTGAGCGGTCACTTTCGGAAAGCCGGCTACATCGTATATATATTTTTCCGGATAGAGAGCAGCAAGCTGGCCTCCAAGCTGCGGCATACTCTCGATTATTTTAACGGTAGCTTGTCGCATTCCTCCATAAAAAGCGGCGAACATCCCAGTCGGGCCGCCGCCGATAATGACAATATCAACGATCGGCTCTATTGCTTCAGAGTTAGACATGGTGGCACCTCCAATTTATCAATTCACAGAACCCATTATAGCTTTTCGACAAGCTTGTGGGAAATAAAAAAATTGTATGTTATTCTAAAGTTTTTCGTATACTTTTCCCTTGAACTTTAATGAAAAAGTTTGTATCATGTGAGGTATTAAACATAACATGTCGAAACTACGCGAGTACATAGATGCATTCGCGATATCGTACACTACAGAAAAAGAAATGTTAACTCTTTTAACTTTGATTGTGTAATTTTTCACAAAGTTAAAAGGAAACAGGAATGGATGGGATTCTGCGATGAGTAACATACCGAAAATTGTTATTCTAGGAGCTGGATACGGTGGCATATTGACGGCGCTCCGCCTCCAGAAAGAGTTAAATTACAACGAAGCTGATGTTACGCTTGTTAATAAGCATGATTATCATTACATTACAACGCATTTGCATATGCCTGCGGCAGGTACGGATAAAGCCGAGAACGCGCGTGTCAGCATCTCCAAACTCATTGACGAATTCAAAATCGATTTCGTGAAATCCACCGTAGTTCAAATCCGTACACAGGATAAGAAGGTTATTCTTGAGGACGGCACATTGTCCTATGATTACCTGGTCATAGGCGTAGGTGGAGAACCGGAAACCTTCGGTATACCCGGCATGCTTGAATATGCCATGAACATTCGCAGCTTAAATTCCGTCCGGTTAATACGCGAGCACATTGAATATCAATTCGCGCGTTACAAGCGCGAGCCGCATCGCACCGATTATCTTACCTTTGTGGTCGGCGGTGCAGGCTTTACAGGCATCGAGTTTGTTGGCGAGCTGGCCGATCGCATACCGGAGCTGTGCAAGCAGTTCGATGTCGATCCGCAGCTGGTCAAACTTTACAATATTGAAGCGGCTCCTACTGCACTGCCGGGCTTTGATCCGGAGCTGGTCGAGTATGGCATGCAGGTGTTGACCAAGAAAGGCGTTACGTTCCGCATCGGTACCGCTATTAAAGAGTGTACGCCGGATGGCGTAATCGTCGGCGAGGGTGAAGAGATTCGTGCCGCTACCGTGATTTGGGCAGCAGGAGTTCGGGGTAACCGTCTGATCGAAGAAGCAGGCATCGAAACGATGCGCGGACGCGTCAAGGTGGATGAGTTCCTTCGCGTTCCAAGCCATGAGAATATATATGTCGTCGGCGACAATTCACTGATGTTTAACCCGGAAGGCCGTCCATATCCGCCTACCGCACAAATTGCGATGCAGCAGGGCGTCGTGTGCGCTCATAACCTTGTGGCTTCCATCCGCAACCAGCCGCCCAAGCAATTCGAATTCAAGAACAAAGGAACAGTGGCTTCTCTTGGCAAGGGTGAGGCGATCGGCGTTGTATTCGGCAAGAAATACAAGGGCAGTAAGGCAGCTTGGTTTAAGAAAGCCATTGATATCCGATATCTCTATATTATAGGCGGAATTACACTCGTTGTACGCAAAGGAAAAATACTATAATGCGCCACTGCAGCGTGCAAGTCCGCAGTCTGCTGACACGTGAGGAACTGGAACGGTACAATGCGCTTATGGAAGTTGGTTCGTTCTTGGAATCACAGAGCCGGTATGATCTCTCCTATACGGTGCAGAAGGAAGTCGATATCCTGATTCTCCCCGCAATCGAACGGCTGAAGGAGAAGGGGCGGGAGCGTGATCGCCAGACGGAAGCGTATCTCGAAGCGAAGAGGCTGCTGGAAGAGGACGATGACGACTAATTCGCGTGAACATGCAGCATAACAAATAACCGTCAGGGCCGCTGGTTGGCCCTGACGGTTATTTGTATTCGTGCCCTTAGATGTGGAGCAGCGAAGAAAGCTTCTCTTCCGTCAGCAGGTTACCTACGTAGAAGTCGCCAAAATCGCCGAAGCGCGCACTTACTTCATCGAAGCGCATTTCATAGACGAGCTTCTTGAACTGCAGCGCGTCATCGGCAAACAGCGTAACGCCCCATTCCCAATCGTCAAGGCCGACGGAACCGGTAATGATCTGCTTTACTTTGCCGGCATACTGACGGCCGATCATGCCATGGCTGCGCATCATGGTGCGGCGCTCTTCCATGCTGAGCATGTACCAGTTATCATTGCCTTGGCGGCGTTTATTCATCGGGTAGAAGCAAATATGACTCGCCTTCGGCAGCGTCGGCTTTAGACGGGCGATAATGTCCGGGCTTTGCATCGGATCCGTTCCGGGAGGCGTCATATAGTTGCTCAGCTCGACTACGCTAACATAGGAGTAAGCCGGAGTGGTGAATCCAGCAAAAGCTGTCTTATTAAAGGCCGTTTCGATCTCGCTCAGCTCTTCAAGCGTTTCACGCAGATGCATGAGAACGAAGTCGGCCTTCTGGCCGATAATGGAATAGAAAGCTGTACTTCCTGTCTTAGCATCCTCAATCGATTGCCATTGTTTCAAAAAGCCTTGCAGCTCGTCTTGCGCCGCACTGCGGGTGCCTGCATCCGCTTGTCCCCAAGCGCTCCAATTAATCGAACGGAAATCATGCAGGGCGTACCAGCCTTCTAATGTTTGAGCCACTTCACTCATGAGTATTATCTCTCCCTCTTAAGGTGTCTTAAGCACCCCAATATCGGTATGTTTAAAGATTGCATTCATTGTAACGTACCCGTGTAAGGAAGAGCAAATGACGGTCTTGTGACAAGTGGCCGAATGAAATTGACTTCCATTCGGCCATCTACTAAACTAATCGTAGCGAAAGGGGAACGATGGGTTATGAATACAGATGTCGATATACTGCAGCTTGTAATCGCTACCGTATTATTTCTTGTCATGATGTTCGGAATCGGGTTTATTCTCAACATGCTGCTCAAAACGACTTGGTTTCCGATTTATTTGCTTTTCATCGTCCTGCTGCCTTTATTCATCTGGCAAACCTGGGATAATGACAAGTCATTTACAGGCAATTTCACGGCGTTTACATTTGTTGATATTATACCGGGAATCGGTGCTGTTGCTGGCGCGTATATAAGCGGTGCCGCCATCCGTGCGCTGCGGCGCGGCGGATACAAAATGTTCTAAACATGAAAACCGTAAGGGCATGGCCATACTAAGGGAAAATCATTCCCATCCTAGCTGCGGCCAGGATGGGCAAGAGAGATCCGAGGTGTGGTTACGTGCCCTTTTTTCGCAATGGAGAGGTTTCGCTTCACTTTCACGAAGAAGGCTTCGGCATACCCGTTCTATGCATTCATCCTCCATGTCTAACCAGCCGCCTATTCAACTATGTCAAGACGGAGCTTGCCGGTTCGAGTCGCATTCTTACGATGGATATACGCGGCCACGGGCATTCCGAAGCGGGGAAAGCGGCATTGTCGCTTCCGTTGATAGCGGAGGATATGAAACGTTTGCTTGATTATTGCGAGGTGCGTCAGGCCTATGTCTGTTCATATGGGGCTGGCTCGTTCCCGGCCTTAACCGCGCTGCTTGCGTATCCGGACCGTTTCTGCGGCGGTATTCTCGTCTCTGGAACTGCCGGGTATACCGACATCATAAGCCGGTCTAAGCTGCAGGCGGCTTACGTTTCCAGCGTGCTGCAGGCCAAGAGTGCGATAGCGTTCCAGGCGGCTTGGAGTGAAGCGGATAACCGGACGGCGTTTAATGCGTTGAATGAAGAGGCGAAGCTGGGCGATTCCTTGAGATGGAAGGAATATGTCGCCGCCTGCTTGAACAGCTCGCTTGAGAAGCAGCTTCCACAAATTAGACAGCAGATGCTGGTCCTATACGGAAGCAGGGATCATGCGGGACGCGCTTACACCCAGCTTCTGAATAAACGGCTTCCGAATGCAGAAATTTACGGGGTGCTGAAGGGAGAGCGTCAGCTGCTTATGAAAGAGCCGGTCAAGTGCGCGGCTGTCATCCGCCAATGGCTGGATAAGCAGGAGGAGCCGGGCCTTGCGGATACCTATGAGGAGCGGGAAGGGCTCATCAAGGAGCTGGCGGAACAAGGAATCGAGCAGGGGCTGCCGGGCGAGGAGTATCCGATTATTTAACGCATGACGCATGCCTGAGAAGAAAATTCCCTCATTCGGGGGAATTTTCTTTTTTTCGACGTACCCGAAAGTATGTTAGAATAATAGAAAAGTATAAGGCGGATGGAGACGATTGCACGATGCGAATCGGTAATATGCATCAATTTACGGAGCATCACCGGTACTACATCTACCGTGACTTCTCCTTAAGCGCTGTGGACCGAAAGATGATCGGGCTGATCTATCAGCCGATGATCGGCGCTTTTGCTACAGGTCTATATCAGCTTTTCTATCAGCTTGTAGCTGATGATAGAGTAGGCTACTCGCCGCTTGAGCCACAGCGCAAGCTGTTTCTTGGACTTGGGCTCGACATGCATGAGCGGGCAAGACAAGAGTTTGTCGAGCAGGCATCACGCCTGGAAGCGGTTGGTCTGCTTCAGACATCCAGGCTGGGGATTCCCGATAACGATGATTATGTCTATGAATATGAACTTATAAAGCCGCTGTCGCCGGATGAATTTTTCCGTAACCCGCACCTCATGCTGCTGCTGAGGGACAAGGTGGGCAAGTATGCGGTTATTTCACTAAGAGAATCTTTCTATGCGAAGGAAGCGGATGAGCTGGCCGGGGCTGAACTGCAGCGTGACAACATTACGGTTCCATTCTATGAGCTGTTCCGGTTGAATGCCCAGGCGGTGGATGTGGAGCTGGAGCAAGCGTTGTCCGAGGTAGCGCCGACCCGCAGCGCAGCTTCGAAGCCTCGTCTCGAGACGGCTGGCATCCAGTATGGCGAGATCATCAGCCGATTCCCCCGGAATTCGATGAACCGCAAATATGTGGAACGCTTGCGGGGTGACGAGGATCAGCTGGCCCAGTTGAATTACGTCGCATATAAATATGGCTTGACCGTTGTCGATTTATGCAGGCTGCTCGACGAGGACGATGTGTTCAATACCCGCGGCGAGCTGATGATGGACGAGCTGCAGCTTCGCGCGAGCCAGATGTACCGTCAAGATCGCAAGCGCGATGAAGATCGGCAGCGCATGCAAGGACGCATGGAAGCGGCAAGCGGTGCCCAGACGAGCGACGCCTCGGACGAGCCGCTGGAGGAAGTCGCGGTACAGGAAGAATTCTATATGGAAGTCCCGGCACAGCTGGCCGGCCGCTGCGATATTCACCAATACAATATGCTGATGCGCAACGAGCCGCATACGCGGTTTATCGCGAGATTCTTTCCCGGTGCAGTTCCGGAATGGATTATTCGGGTATTCGAAGTTATTGATTTAAATTACCGGCTTACGGGATCAGTCATTAATGTGCTCATTCACTACGTGCTCGGTATGAACGATGCGCAGCGAGTGACGAAGACGTACATAGATGCAGTTGCTTCTAATATGCTTGTGAAACGAATCGATTCGTTCGAGAAAGCGGTGCGCTATGTTCGGGAGCAGGTTCAATTGGAGAAAGACAGGGAGCTCAGACAGGCTGGCGGAGCAGCAGGAGCGGCTGTCAGCGGAGCGCGGGGCGGTTCATCGGGGAACGGTACCGGGCGCACGCGCGGCCGCAAACCGGCAATGGCGATCGTGCAGGAGGTCGGAGATTCGGTCGTATCACAGGAAGAGCTGGAAGAAATGCGCCGCTTGGCGCGCAAGCTGGACGGAAATAAGTAATCGGAGGTGATGACGGTTATGGCGATGGAATCGCTTAGCGCACTAATCAAACAATGGCCAACGGGCAAGAACGCGCTTCAGGAGGCAGACCGCATGATGAAGGAGCTGCTGGAGGACCCTCTCGTGCAGCGTCTTCGCGCCGACAATCCGGAGCTTGACCGCGAAACGATCCGGCTCAACCTGAACCGCGTTTACCAGTATGTAAAGGAACAACGCAGCTGTTCGAATTGCCCGGGGCTTGATCAATGCCCGAATGATTTTGAAGGCCATTATACGTTATTATCCTGCGAGACAATCGGAGATACAGTGCAGCTCAATGACCGCAAAGTAACCTGCAATAAGCTGCGCGCCAGACAAAGCGAGGAACAGATCCGCAGCCGGGTGCACAGCTTCTACGTCGATGAGACGGCCCTGTCGCAAGGGTATTCGGCAGATGAAATCTTAACGAACGATCTGAAGCGGAGCAAGGCGGTCATGCAGGTACTCCAGTATATCGATAAGACCAAGGACAGCGGCCTGCAGCGCAAGGGCTTGTATTTGGCCGGATCGTTCGGCACAGGCAAGACGTTTCTGATGTGTTATATGCTTTATGAGCTGGCGAAAGTGGGCTATACAGGAGCGATCGTCTACATGCCTGATTTTGTCGAGGATCTGAAGACGCTCATGCATGAGCCGGGCAAGCTCAAGGAAGCGGTCGACTTGATGAAGGAGACGGACCTGCTCATCTTTGACGATATCGGGGCGGAGAACTTGAACCCGTGGGCGAGGGATCATGTGATGGGCGCCATCCTCAATTATCGGATGAACCGGAAGCCTACCTTCTACACGTCGAACTATGATCTCGACATGCTGGAACGCCACTTCAGCTTCACGAACCGGGAGGGCGACGAGCTGCACAAGGGCCAGCGTCTAATGGACCGGGTAAGACCTTACGTGGATACTGTATTCGTAACAGGCCATAACAAGCGCGGCCGATAAGTATGACTTTCAACAGAAACTCCTTCCCGTCAGACTACTGGCGAGGAGGAGTTTTTTGTTGTCCCTGTGGTCGCCGGGAGATATATAAGGGGAACTTATGCCTCTGATCAGAAAATAAAAAAATTGATTGACATCAATGGTTGTCCACTGCTATTATTCTCCCATAACATACTAAACAGGTAGGAATAATGATGTTTTCGACCGGACCACCGGAGTGAACGATTGATTCATTAATCTGTTCAAGATGATGAGGGGAGCTTTTTTATATGTCAAATTTGACTAAGAAAACCATGTTCTCATTCCGTTCATTCCTGGTCCTTGCCGTATTCGCGATCGTGCTTGCCGGCTGCGGCAGCACCAATGGCAGCGGCAAAGCTACAAACAATGATGCAGGGAAAGCAACAAATGAAACAGCCGGCAATGAAGCCGCTGGCAATACATCTAAAGAGACGCAGAAACCAGCTGTAGAGCTGCTCAACGTATCCTATGATCCGACCCGCGAGCTATACGAAGCTTACAATACCTTGTTCGCCGATTACTGGAAGAAAGAAAAGAACCAAGCCGTTACGATTAAACAATCTCATGGCGGTTCCGGCAAGCAAAGCCGTGCTGTCATCGATGGATTAAAGGCCGATGTGGTGACGCTCGCGCTTGGTTACGACATTGATGCCATTGCAGAGAAGGGGTTCATCAACACCGATTGGCAGAAGAAATTTGAGAGCAACAGCTCGCCATATACGTCGACAATCGTACTTCTGGTGCGCAAAGGAAATCCGAAGGGCATTAAAGATTGGAACGATTTGATTAAAGACGATGTGGAAGTCATCACGCCGAATCCGAAGACGAGCGGCGGCGCGAGATGGAACTATCTTGCCGCATGGGGATATGCCCTGAAGCAGAACGGCGGGGACGAGAACAAGGCGAAGGAATTCGTCGCGGAGCTCTTCAAGCATGTACCGGTTCTGGACTCGGGTGCACGCGGATCGACAACAACGTTCGTCGAACGCGGTTTGGGTGACGTGCTGCTGGCATGGGAGAACGAAGCCTATTTGTCGGTCAACGAGCTGGGCAAGGATAAATTCGAAATCGTGTATCCTTCGATTAGTATATTGGCAGAACCGCCGGTAGCTGTAGTCGATAAAGTGACTGACAGCAAGGGGACGCGGGAAGTAGCGGAAGCGTATCTCAACTACCTCTACACGGAGGAAGCGCAGAAGCTCGTAGCGGAAAATTACTATCGTCCACAGCTGGCTTCCGTGGCGGAACAATTCAAGGATCGGTTCCCGCAGCTTGATTTGCTTACGATTGATAAGGATTTTGGAAGCTGGAAGGAAGCACAGTCCAAACACTTTGCAGATGGCGGCGTATTTGATCAAATTTATACGCCAGGCTCATAATCTGGATGTGGACGGGAGCTGACTTCACATGAAAGGTTCCAAAGCTCGCAGCGTACTTCCTGGCTTCGGATTATCTCTAGGCTTCACGATATTTTACTTAAGCATTATGGTCTTGATTCCGCTTGCCGGTGTGTTTATCAAAACCACCGGTCTCACTTGGGATCAATTCTGGAACACGGTCACGAATGCACGCGTCCTCGCCTCGTACCGCGTTAGCTTGATAACGGCTTTGTCGGCAGCGCTGGCCAACCTGGTGTTCGGTCTGCTGGTTGCATGGGTACTGGTGAGGTATCGCTTCCCCGGCAAGAAGCTTGTCGACAGTCTAGTCGATCTGCCGTTTGCGCTGCCGACTGCAGTAGCGGGCATTGCCCTGACTGCGATCTATGCGCCCAACGGCTGGATCGGCTCGCTGCTGGTGCCGCTTGGCATTAAGGTGGCTTTTACGCCCATTGGCATCACGATTGCCTTGATCTTCATCGGACTTCCCTTCGTGGTCCGCACCGTGCAGCCCGTTCTTCAAGAGCTGGACAACGAAACGGAGGAAGCGGCGGTTATGCTCGGAGCCTATCGGTGGGTGACATTCCGCAAAGTCATTCTTCCGCAGCTCATCCCCTCCTTATTAACCGGCTTCGCTCTAGCTTTCGCCAGGGGAATCGGAGAGTATGGCTCCGTCGTCTTTATCTCGGGTAACATGCCGCTCAAGACGGAAATAACGCCGCTTCTTATTATGACGAAGCTGGAGCAGTACGATTATGCCGGTGCCACGGCAATCGCACTTGTCATGCTAACGGCGTCCTTCCTGATGCTGTTCATCATTAATTACTTCCAATGGCGCAGCAACCGTCGCGCCACGACGGAATAGGAGGCGGCTGCAATGGCAGGAGCTATAACCACTCATTTGTCCGATAAGGCATCGATCCGTCCGAAGCATACGAATGAATCGCCAGTCGTCCGCGTCGTGCTGACCGTCGTGGCGCTGTTGTTTCTTGGTTTGATCGTTGTCCTTCCACTCGCATCCGTCTTCGTGGAGGCGTTCAAGAGGGGTGCGGACGTGTATGTGGCTTCGATTACAGATCCGGATGCGGTATCCGCGTTGAAGCTGACGCTCCTCACCGCCTTAATCGCGGTACCGCTTAATACGATATTCGGTGTCGCGGCTGCTTGGGCGATAAGCAAATTCCGCTTTCGCGGGAAAAACCTGCTCATCACGCTAATCGATCTGCCTTTTGCGGTATCGCCCGTCATAGCCGGTCTCATCTTCATATTAATGTTCGGTGCTCAAGGCTGGTTCGGTCCTTGGCTGGATGACCATAACATCCAAATCATGTTCGCGCTCCCGGGCATCGTGCTCGCCACGACATTCGTCACCTTCCCGTTCGTAGCCCGTGAATTGCTGCCGCTGATGCAGGCGCAGGGCATTCAAGAAGAGGAAGCGGCCGCGAGCCTTGGCGCTAAGGGATGGCAAATCTTTTGGCGCGTCACCCTGCCTAATATCAAGTGGGGGCTGCTGTACGGCATCATCTTGTGCAACGCCAGAGCGATGGGGGAATTCGGTGCGGTTTCCGTTGTGTCCGGCCATATTCGCGGGGAGACGAATACGCTGCCGCTTCATGTTGAAATTTTGTATAACGAATATCAATTCTCCGCATCGTTTGCCGTTGCGTCGCTGCTCGTACTGTTAGCCGTATTGACACTCGTCGTCAAAACCTTCGTAGAATGGAAAACGGCTCAGCGCGAGCCGGATGGGGAAAGGAGCGGTGAGCAGCATGCACATTGAGGTCAAGCATGTTTCCAAGACATTCGGGACGCATAAGGCGGTATCGGATGTTAGCTTCGGTATCGAGCGGGGCAAGCTTATTGGACTGCTCGGACCGAGCGGCGGAGGAAAATCGACGCTGCTACGAATACTGGCCGGGCTGGAGAGTCCGGACAGCGGTGATGTTTATATCAACGGCAAGCGGGTGAACGACGTGCCTCCGCAGCAGCGGGGAATCGGATTCGTCTTTCAAAACTACGCTTTGTTCAAGCATATGAATGTGTATGACAATATTGCATTCGGGCTTACCATACGGAAAGCGGACAAGAAAGAAATAACGGCCAGAGTCGAGGAGCTGCTCGATCTGACCGGACTCCGGGGATTCGAACGCCGATATCCGCACCAGCTGTCGGGCGGGCAAAGGCAGCGGGTCGCGTTTGCCAGGGCTCTTGCTCCGCGTCCGGAGCTGCTGCTGCTGGATGAACCGTTCGCGGCCATTGATGCCAAGGTACGCAAGGAGCTGCGCACGTGGCTGAAGCAATTGATTGCAACCATCGGCATCACATCGGTTTTCGTCACTCATGACCAGGACGAAGCTGTTGAAGTAGCCGATGAGATGCTGATCGTGCAGCAGGGCCGTCTAGAGCAGCAGGGACCTCCACTTGCGGTGTATACGGCGCCGCAGACCGCTTTCGTCGCAAGCTTCATTGGGCATTCCAGCGTGATTGAGAAGCCTCAGCTTCTTCGGGGCTTCGAGCATAGGGCTGAATTGAACGGAGGAAGAGCCATCATCCGTCCGGAGTTCGTCGAGGTTGGCCGGGAGCGGGAGATTGCCTATCCGTCAGCAGCAGCCAAAGGAACGATCCGCCATGTGTTTTTCCGAGGGGCGCATCTGGAGCTTGATGTACAGGTAGGGGATAACCGGGTGTCGGCCTACCGGTCTTTGGATCAAGAGCCGCTGAAGCCGGGAGAAGAAGTGTATGTTCTTATTCATCGCCTATATCATATTACCGATCAGTCTGCTGTTATGCTGGAGAATCCACTGAAGGTGGATCCGCTGCCCGTCCATATTTGATGTATTCAATCTGATTGGAGGAGATAGTTTATGGCTAAGCCTTTGTTGCTGGATCAAGAATGGCTGGAGCGTATTGCCGGGCAGGTCAACGGACTGGAGTACGGGTCGGTGTTAATTACCGTTCATGACGGTCGGGTCGTACAGATTGACCGCACCGAACGCAAACGATTTGATGCCGCAAGCAGCAAACAACAGCAGGATCAGGCGCAAGCAAACGGAGACAAGCTCAGAGCTGTTAAAGGATAGACAGCCCGTCGCTGCGTCGTAACCATACAGCGCCCGGACAAATAGCGTCCCCCACAACTCGGATTGAACGAGTGGAGGGGGACGCTATTTGTCGTGTTTGACTGGCGCTTTGACAGCCGCCCGACATTGGGTCAGGCTGCAGCTTGGGCGCGGTCAGTAGCCGCTGTAAATCCCAAAAGCGGCGTTACAGCAAGGTGAATGGGGATCGCGGAGTTCTGTAACGCCGATTTGTACCGTTACAGCGTCCGCTCACTCGCCCGCCGAAGCCGACCAGCCACTGTAAATCCCAAAAACGGCATCTCGGAGTTCTGTAACGCCGATTTGTACCGTTACAGCGTCCGCTCACTCACCCGCCGAAGCAGACCAGCCGCTGTAAAACCCAAAAGCGGCGTTACAGCAAGGTGAATGGGGATCTCGGAGTTCTGTAACGCCGATTTGTACCGTTACAGCGTCCGCTCACTCGCCCACCGAAGCAGACCAGCCGCTGTAAAACCCAAAAGCGGCGTTACAGCAAGGTGAATGGGTATCGCGGATGGCAGTAACGCCGATTTGTACCGTTACAGCGTACGAGGAGCTTTCAATCCTCCGCCGAGCGGGCTTGACGAGCTGCAGAGGGAAGCCTCTTCCCAGCGTTTTTCTTCAGCCGCTGGCTGACGGCCTTCTCCTTGCGGGCTTGATGGGCGAGCTCGCGGCCAGTCTTGCGGTAGCTTTCCAGACGGCGTGAATCGAGCGAGCCATCTTGAATCGCCTCCTTGACGGCGCAGCCGAGCTCCGATTCATGCTGGCAGTCTCGGAAGCGGCAGGAGAGGGCAATCTCCTCAATATCGGCGAAGGCCTCCTCGTGTCCCTCTTCAGACTCCCATAGCTGCAGCTCACGCATCCCTGGCGTATCCATCATCAATGCCCCGTTAGGGAGCGGGAACAGCTCACGATGGGTTGTCGTATGGCGGCCTCTGGCGTCATCCTCCCGGATGCCTTGAACCTGTTGAAGCTCCTCGCCTGCCAACCGGTTCAGCAGCGTGGATTTCCCAACGCCCGATGAGCCGGTCACGGCAATGGTGCAGCCTGGCCGCATATACGAGGCGAGCGCTTCGACGCCTTCCCCTTGAAGGGCGCTGACGGCATGGACAGGAACACCGGGCGCGACTGCTTCTACGGCTGCGATCCGGTCGGCGGTTTCGTCGCATAAATCGGATTTCGTCAGAAGAACGACGGGCATGGCGCCACTGTCCCAGGCTGCAACAAGGAACCGCTCGATTTTGCGTAAATTAAAATCGTCGTTGAGCGCATTGACGATAAACAGCACATCAATGTTGGTGCCGATGACCTGATCGGCAACGGTCGGGCCGGCGGCTTTGCGGATCATGGCCGAGCGGCGGGGCAGCACCGCATGAATGATGGCCCGGGTTTCCCCAGGCAGCTCCCGAACGGCCAACCAATCGCCAACTGCGGGGTAATCGCTGCGTGCCGCTGCCTCGAACTGGAACCTGCCGGATACCTCGGCGGTAAACTCGCCGGTACCGGTAACGATCCGGTATAGATTAGAATACTGGGCGACGACGCGCGCCGGCTCGTATTCCTCGTATTTGCTCATCTCTTCTTCCCGCTGGGCGCTCCAGCCGTAAACGGTTAACCGGTCTTGCTTGTCATGCTTGAATAATGTCATGGATAGGGTGTGCTCCTCTTTTTTAGGTTTGTGGGTTAGGACTAGACAATAAAAAACCGCAGGGAGATTCCCTGCGGTTTTATTGCCTAGCGTCACTCGTTGGAACGAGAGTACCCTAAACGGTGCGCCGGACACATCCTGATCTGCATGTCACTTAAAGCGAGGGACAGGCAGATCAGGAGATGCGGGCTGCACAAATAAAATAGCCGCAAGAAACCTATGCGGTTTCTTGCGGCTATGGCGATGCTGGAAAGACTTTCGAACGTGTACCACGGTGTGACACACATTCGAATCGTGCTTATCCGGCTATGACGACCATTCCGGGAGAGACCGCTGCGTATGCAATTGACGTTACGGAACCTGCAATTGTGTCGTTGTACATATCTACATCAGCCTCCTTCCATATTCTGTACGGCTTATTGTATGCCTCAGACCGGTGTTTGTCAACCCGGGCCAAGAGACCACGAAAAAAAGCCCCGATCGGATGAGCGATCGAAGCTTCGTTCTCAAATTCATTATGAAATGATGAATTTCACGATTACCGCTGCGGCGAACACGACGAACATGACCCCGAAGAAACCGCCAAAACCGATGGCAACGTCAAAAAAATCGTTGCGGGGTTCTTCGTTTACGTGCTCGCGCGGGTCTCTAACATTCTCCATGTGTACAATTTCCTCCTCGGGCGACGTTTGTTCCCCTTAGTATACCCAACAATCCGAATAAATGTAAAGCCGCCGTTCGTGACAATTGTGAGGCAACTTCATGCCTTTAGGCAAGTCATTACTCTCCATTACGCAAACAGGGGTTCGCTATGTTACAATAAGAAGAGTGACTATAACCGAGTTATTGCACATGAATGCGTTTCGCTTTAGGAGGGGGAGACGGATGGAGGAAAGCCAAGTAACGGGCTTGGAGGAAGAGCGTAAACAGGCTTCGGAGCGAATTCGCAACAAGCTCGCGCTGCTTCCCGATCAATCGGGCTGTTATCTGATGAAGAACGGGGAAGGCACCATTATTTACGTAGGGAAAGCGAAGGTTCTGAAGAATCGCGTGCGCTCGTACTTCAATGGCAGCCATAACGGAAAAACACAGCGTCTAGTATCGGAAATTCGTGATTTCGAATATATCGTCACATCGAGCAACATGGAGGCACTCATTCTGGAGTGCAATCTGATCAAGCAATATCACCCGCGTTACAATGTGCTCCTTAAGGACGATAAGACGTTTCCATATATCAAAATTACAAGCGAGAAGCATCCGAAGCTAGAGGTGACAAGGCGGATCGTAAAGGACAAAGGCAAATATTTCGGTCCCTATCCGAATGCGTTTGCGGCACAGCAGACGAAGAAGCTGCTCGACCGGCTCTATCCGCTGCGCAAATGCAACACACTGCCGGACAAGGTTTGCCTGTACTATCATCTGGGTCAATGTGTAGCGCCTTGTGAATTTGAAGTGGAACCAGGCACCTACGAAGCGATGGTGCATGAAATTACCCGTTTTCTAAATGGGGGGCATGAGGAAGTCAAACGGACGCTTCAAGGGAAAATGGAAGCCGCAGCGGAAGCGCTGGAATTTGAGCGGGCCAAAGAATTCCGAGATCAACTGCTCGCGATCGATGCGGTGATGGAGAAACAAAAAATAACGCTCACGGACGCAATGGACCGCGATGTCTTCGGATTTGCCGTGGACAAAGGCTGGATGTGTGTGCAAATCATGTACATGCGCAAAGGGAAATTGATCGAGCGCCGTGCGACGATGTTTCCGTACTACGGGGAAGCATACGACGATTTCATGACGTTCGTCACGCAATACTACAGCGATAATCCAGCGCTGCCGAAGGAGATTCTGCTTCCCGCGGCACCGGAAGAAGCCGGCGAGCAAGCGAGAGAAGAACGGCCGCAAGCCGCTGAAGCCTTTGAAGCGGTTCAGGTTCCTGCTGAACCGAGTAGTCAGGATGAGCTGAACGTAGACGAGACGGATGATGGCGAAGCGGCTCCCGGCTCGGCTGGAGATGAAATACGTTCATCGCTGCAGAAATGGCTGAAGGTGAAGGTGTTCATGCCTCAGCGCGGCCGGAAGAAGGATGTTGTAGCCATGGCGGTGGACAATGCGAAGGTGACGCTCGGTGAGAAGTTCCAGCTCATCGAACGGGATGAACAGCGGACCTCCAAGGCTTCGGAGGGACTTGCGCAAGCTCTCGGGATGCCGGGTATCCGCCGGATCGAAGCATTCGATAATTCGAATATACAGGGCACGGACCCGGTATCTGCGATGGTTGTCTTCACCGATGGGAAGCCGGACAAGAAGGAATACCGGAAGTATAAGGTGCGAACCGTACAAGGTCCGGATGATTACGAGACGATGCGCGAGGTCATCCGCCGACGTTACGAGCGTGTGATGAAGGAAGGGCTGCAGCTGCCTGACCTCATTGTCGTGGACGGAGGGCGGGGTCAGATATCGGCAGCGCTGGACGTGCTGGAGAATGAGCTGGGGCTTAACGTTACGGTATGCGGGATCGTGAAGGATGCCAAGCATAAGACCGCGCAGCTGATGTGCGGCGATCCGCCGGTCATCATTCCGCTGGCCAGGGATAGCCAGGAATTTTACTTGCTGCAGCGGATCCAGGATGAGGTGCATCGATTCGCGATCACATTCCACCGCGAGCAGAGGGGCAAGTCGATGATTGCATCCCGATTGGACGCGATTCCCGGAATCGGCGAGAAGCGACGTAAGCTGCTGCTGAAGCACTTTGGCTCCATCAAAAAAATAAAAGAAGCCGAAATCGAGGATTTCCGGCCTCTGTCGATTGGCGAGAAGCTCGCCGCTCAAATACTTGAAGCGCTGAAGGAAGAACCGTAAAACCGGTTCTTCCTTCTTTTCTTTGCCCATGCGCACTGCGCCTTTCATACGCTGGAGGGCTTATACATTCAGCTTATGCACAATAGCTGAGTGCTACATCTTGATCTCGCGAACAGGCGCCCTATTATGCCTATAGCGGATCAAGATCGCAATCGGGATGGGCAGAACGATGTAGATGATACCCATGAGGATATTAAACGCCGATCCCATGAACAGGAGGGATATGGCCATCATGATGCTGTTGAATATCGCATGCGCGAAGATGACCGTGATTAGACCGTAGCGCAGAAACACGTAGCTGAAAGCAAGACCGATTATCGTAAGCTCGAATAGCCGCGTTGTCGCGGGAAAGATCGGGTAGGTCACATGGCCCAGAGCCCAAATGACGGATGGAATGAGTGAAGCAACGAACGTATTGCGGATCCAGCGTTTCAAAATACCGATGCCGAAGAAACGGTATACGGCCTCCTCCGAAATGGCAGCACACCAGGCGAGCAGCGGAAACAGCCAGGGTGCGGCGAAATTATAAGGGGACTGGGTGACGTCCGTCGTCGACCATGCGCCTGATGCTTTCTCGATGACAAGCAGGATGACCGTTTGAGCGCCGAGCAGAATGAGGGCGATCAAGTAACCTAGCCACATGCTGCGCCAGACATGCGTCCCGTAACCTGGCTCCCCCATGCGCGGCCATAAATTACGGCCCATGGAGCGCCATAATCCGTCGCCGGCGACAAGCGAGAAGTAGACCGCCGCAGCCATGACGACGGTGACGATACAGGTAAGGGCGATCGCTATGACTGCGAACTCGGAAGCATTCGGGTCTTCCCCGAAGCTGGCGATGAGTCCGTCGGTCATGTTGATATTATTAACCAAATAAAACGCGAGAAATATACCGGTCAATGTCAGGCCCCGAAAAAAGGAGGTATGCCGGCGGTATAAAGCGCCATACACAATGGCAAGTACAAATAGGACGATCGATAGGAGAATGCTGCCGATCAGCGAGAGCTTGGACGCGAGTTTGGATTGTTCGTTCACGTAGGACTCATAATGAGCGGGTACGACGAACGCGGGTTTATAGCCTGTGATAACCGTTTGGCCGCCGGACAGTTCCTCCGTGCGGATAGATAGTCTCAGCTTGGCCTCATCGATGTCCTGACCGCTTATGTACAATTGAACCGTACCATCGGTAAGCGGCTTCTTGTCGGCTTGAATCGCTTCTTTAGCAAATCCTTGACTGACGGCAAAGGCAACTGCGGCATCCACCCGCTTCTCGAAGGAAGAACCCGGCTTCTTCTCTCCGTCCTTGCGGTTCCATGCGACGACAGCTCCGTTCTCCATATGGACATAAATAAACATGGTGCTTCCATCAGGCATGCTGGCCGATACCTGGTACGTATCTGTCGGGAATTTGGCACCATAGCGCTTCTCATAATCGCTTAACCGCTTTTGTTTGGATAAATAGCCATACAGCAGACTGTTCGATTGATGTACCGCATGCGTATTCTCCGGTACCTGATTGAACTGGCTCTGCGCAAATTCCGCGGCGGCGTGCTCCGCAGCGCTCTTCTTGATGACCTGCTCGCTGCTTGTGCCAAAGAATGCATCGGCGGTCACGGGAACGATTTGCACCACCAGATAGATTACGGCGCATACTGCGGCAAACCAAGCATACCTTTTCCAATTGGGCTGTGTGTCAGTTAGATACATGAGCTCACCTCTTCGACTGTATGGATCGGCACAAGAAGCAAAAAATATACTTGTACCATATCATTCTATGCAGAAAATATCCATGTAACCGCTTATTTCGCGATGCGGACGAGATAATCGATTAAGAAAACTCGCATGGCTTCGATTTGCCCTATTCACTACGTCAATTTGGCGCTATTCGGTTCTTTTTCTGTATGTTTTCCGTTTGGTGTTTTTTATGCCGGACCTTATAATGGGAACGAATTGAATAGCTCAGCCGAATTTCTAACGAAAACGGGGGAACCATATTGTAACCCAGCATCGCTGCCAGCGAAGGGTTACAAGGGGTGAATTTTGCAGCTGCGTCACAGGCGCGGATGCGAATAGGGCTGCCTTTCCAGGCCCGAATCCGTCAGCTAACCTCGTAGGCTGTATGGAACAGGACTCATCGCAAACAGCATTGGGCGTCCAGTGCTTTTTTTTGTGTCCGAAAACCGTACTTAGATCCAAATAAAGGGTGGAGGCTGATTCTTTGTACAAACTGTCCCGTTGGTCACCGCCTCGCATTCTCGTAACGGGCTTCGCGCTCATTATATTACTTGGAGGCTTGCTGCTATCGATGCCGTTCGCTTCTGCCGACGGCACGAGTACGCCATACATTGACGCGGTGTTTACGGCTACCTCGGCTACTTGCGTTACGGGCTTAGTTACTGTGGATACAGGGAGCCATTACTCGGTTCCAGGACAAATTATTATTGTGACGCTTATTCAGATCGGCGGTCTCGGCTTCATGACGGTGTCAACGTTGTTTGCCATCATGCTGCGGAAGCGGATTTCCCTGAAGGAACGGCTCGTGCTGCAGGAAGCGATGAACCAGAGCAGCATGGAAGGGATTATTAGGCTCATCCGGAAAGTGATGATTTATTCCTTATCCATTGAAGCGGCAGCAGCCGTGCTGTTCGCAATCCGCTGGTCCTTCGATTTACCGCTTGGAAAAGCAATCTATTTCGGCATATGGCATGCCATATCGATGTTCAACAATGCGGGCTTCGATTTGTTCGGCCAGTTCGGGACGCCGTTCGTCAGCTTTACGCAATATGTGAATGATCCGGTTATTAATATGGTCGCCATGCTGCTCATTATTCTGGGAGGCATTGGGTTCATCGTGATGTCGGATGTGATTGAGTTCCGTCACAAGAAGCGGTTGTCCTTGCATTCTAAAGTGGTCCTGTCCATGACCGGAGCGCTGCTGGCTATAGGCACGATCGTCATCTTCGTCTTTGAATTTACGAATGAACATACACTCGGCGCGCTCGGGTGGGATGGTAAAATATGGGCTTCCTTCTTTCAGTCAGTAGCTCCAAGGACAGCCGGTCCTAATACGGTTGACTTGAGCCAGCTCCGGCAAGCCACCCAGTTTTTTATCGTTATTCTTATGTTTATCGGGGCATCGCCAGGATCGACGGGTGGCGGGATCAAGACAACCACCTTCGCGACGCTGATCGGTGCGGTCATCGCGATGATTCGGGGGAAAGAAGATATCGTCATGTTCAATATGCGGCTGGGACGCGAGCGTATTTTTAAAGCATTGACGATCACGCTGTTATCGCTCGCCCTTGTTATTTTTGTCACGATGCTGTTGTCGACCACGGAGGATCAAGCTTTCCTCAAAATTTTGTTCGAAACAACCTCGGCATTCGGCACAGTAGGCCTATCGCTCGGGGTAACGCCGGAGCTGACCATGTTCGGCAAGATTGTCATCGCATTCATGATGTTTACCGGACGGCTCGGCCCGCTCACGCTTGCATATGCGCTAGGTCCGCGTACAGAGAAAGAATTGTTCCGGTATCCGGAAGGTAAAATTACGATTGGATAGGGAAAGTAGGAGAGAAGAGAATGAAGACGAATCAATTTGTTATTATTGGGCTGGGACGTTTCGGCTCCAGCTTGGCAAGGGAGCTTATCGAGCTGGATTATGAGGTGCTCGGCATTGACAAGGATGAGGAAGCGGTCCAAGACATGAGTCAAATTCTGACGCATGCCGTCGTGGCCGAGTCCACCGATGAAGAAGTGCTGCGTTCGCTCGGCGTCCGCAATTTCGATTGCGGGGTCGTGGCCATCGGCGACGATATTCAGGCAAGCATTCTAACCGCCATTCTACTTAAGGATCTAGGCGTTAAGAAGGTTGTCGCCAAAGCGATGAGCGAGCTGCATGGTCGGGTGCTGGAGAAAATCGGCGTTGATCGGGTCGTGTATCCGGAGCGGGATATGGGGATTCGGGTTGCGCATCAGCTTGTATCGCCGAACCTGCTGGATTATATCGAGCTGTCCAAAGAATATACGATCGCGGAATTAGCGGTCCCTAGATGCCTGAACGGCAAATCACTGCAGGAGCTTAATCCGCGTGCGCGTTTCGGCTGCAGCATCGTGGCAATCAACAAACCCAGTGGAATCATCATTGCACCGGCAGCTACAGATGTTCTTGCAGAGAAGGATATCATGGTCGTTATCGGCACGAATAATCAGATTGAACAATTTGAGGAGTCCGTTTCTCATTAATAGAGGGTAATGAACGCTATTTAATGAGAGAAACGGATTCAGATGTGAAAAATGGCAACAATAAAGGACAGGGCCGCATACATGGCGGTTTCTGTCCTTTATTGTTGCAGCGGCACGGATTGCTTGACGATCGCTAAGAACGTTTATAGAAGGTTGAGAGCCCCTCGACCCATAAGCGAACGGTCGGGCTGAGACTTTCCGGCTCAGCGTGAATGAGCGAGGTCGTCCGTTTCGTTCCTTCAAGCTCACGAATCGATACCACACTGAGATCATTATCGGCCAGCAGCTGCGGCCGCAAATAGGATTTTGGCAGCAGGGTACCGGCACGGCAAGTATGCAGCAGCCTCAGAATCGCTTCGAAGGAATCGATTTCCATTCGAACGTCGGGGAGCAGCCGGTATTTCTCGAATAACTCATCCGTTAATATGCGATACCAGGTACCCTTGGAGAAGAGAATCATCGGCATTCCATTCAGATCGTGAATTTCCGGCTTGCCCTTATCCATGATGAAATGGTTGCGGGGCAATACGAGAATGAGGTGGTCGTCGAATAGCGGTACGCATGTCAGCTGCGGATCGTCGATATGGGAGGCAACGATGCCGACATCGGCTTTCTTCTCCCGGACAAGTGTGACGATCTCGTGAGTCTTACCGGTAATGGCTTTAATGTCCAGCTCCGGACTCCGTTCCGTCAGAGCTTGAAGCATATCGGGCAGCGTTGTTTGCAGCGTCGTCAGACTGGCTCCGATCGTTAGCGTTGTGCGGCCGGCCGCTTTGTATTCCGCAACCAACTGCAAGTAACGGAGATGCTGCTGACGAACCTCGATCGCGTATTCATAGGTGAGCTGGCCGATCCTCGTCAGCTCCAGCCTTTTGCCGATTCGCCGGAACAGCTCGACGCCAAGCTCTTCTTCCAGTTTCGCGATTTTGCGGGATAGCGCGGGCTGAGACAGGTTGAGCAGCGTCGAGGCTTTATTCATGCTGGATTGATCGACGACGACAGCAAAGACATTCAATTCATGAATCATTTCGCGCCCCCTTTTGTCTGCTTATGCATATTGGTTATAACTTTTAATCGATAATAAGCAATTCCATTATAAGCACAAAAGGAGTATGATGTGAAGTGTGGCTAAAATGTGTCACGCTTCATGTTGACGCTGTCAGGGGTCGGGGTTACAATGAAACTTGGTGTTTTGACGAATGGTGACGGAAAAAGTATCCACAGTATTGAAAGGAGAACGCAGATGTTATGAAAGGAAATTCGTACTTATCGCGCAAGATTCACTCCCTTCTCGGAGTGATCCCGCTCAGCTTGTTCATCGTTGAACATATGCTGACAAACTTTGCGGCTGTCGAAGGCGGACCGCAAGGATTTAAAGACAGCGTGAACTTCTTGAATGGGTTGCCGCTTGTCTTCTTTTTGGAGCTGTTCGGCATCTGGCTGCCGCTGCTCTTCCACGGCGTATACGGCTTGTATATCGCTTATCAATCGAACTTGAACACAGGTCAGTACCAATATGGGCGCAACTGGGCATTTACGCTGCAGCGCATATCGGGCGTTATTACGTTCATCTTCGTGGTTTGGCATTTGTACCAAACTCGCTACCAAGTCATGGTTGGCAATGTAACACATGATGAGCTTGGCGGCGTGATGAACGGCATTGCAAACAACCCGGTATTTTTCATTTTCTACATTATCGGTGTTGTATCTGCGGTGTTCCACTTCAGTAATGGTATGTGGGCGTTCCTGGTTAGCTGGGGAATTACGGTCGGACCGCGTGCACAGCGCATCTCGTCTTACATTTGGATGGCCGTTTTCGTTATTGTAACGGCGATGTTCCTGATGTCGCTGGGGGCGTTCCGCGGCGACGAGTTTAAAGAAACAGCCTCTGCCGCACTGGCATGGGCGAATCTCGTTTAGGCTTTAAGATAAGGAGCGAATCGATATGGCAAAAAGTAAAGTGATTGTCGTCGGCGGCGGACTTGCCGGCTTGATGGCTACGATAAAAGCGGCGGAAGCAGGCATGCATGTCGACCTGTTCTCGCTCGTACCGGTGAAACGGTCCCACTCCGTATGTGCGCAAGGCGGCATTAACGGCGCAGTTAATACGAAGGGTGAAGGCGATTCCCCTTGGGAGCACTTCGATGATACGGTTTATGGCGGCGACTTCCTGGCTAACCAGCCTCCAGTCAAAGCGATGTGTGAAGCAGCCCCGGGCATTATTCACCTGATGGACCGGATGGGCGTTATGTTCAACCGGACACCGGAAGGTCTGCTCGATTTCCGCCGTTTCGGCGGTACGCAGTATCACCGTACAGCATTTGCTGGCGCAACGACGGGCCAGCAGCTTTTGTATGCGCTCGATGAGCAGGTTCGCCGCTGGGAAACCGCCGGACTTGTAACGAAATTCGAGCATTATGAGTTCCTTGGCGCGATCTTGGACGATGACGGCGTATGCCGCGGCATATCCGCTCAAGATCTACGTTCTATGGAAGTTCTTACGGTATCAGGCGATGCAGTTATTCTCGCATCTGGCGGTCCTGGCATTATTTTCGGCAAAACAACGAACTCGGTTATTAACACAGGTACGGCTGCGAGTGCCGTCTATCAGCAGGGTGTTCATTATGCGAATGGCGAATTCATCCAAATCCATCCAACGGCGATCCCGGGCGATGATAAGCTGCGCCTCATGTCCGAATCGGCACGGGGCGAAGGCGGCCGCATATGGACGTATAAGGACGGCAAGCCTTGGTACTTCCTTGAAGAGAAATACCCGGCCTACGGCAACCTAGTTCCGCGCGATATCGCAACGCGTGAAATTTTCCACGTCTGCGTAGACGAGAAGCTCGGTATTAACGGGGAAAACATGGTTTATCTCGATCTGTCGCATAAAGATCCGAAGGAGCTCGATGTTAAGCTGGGCGGCATCATTGAAATTTACGAGAAGTTCATGGGCGATGACCCGCGTAAAATTCCAATGAAAATTTTCCCGGCAGTCCATTACTCGATGGGCGGCATGTGGGTCGACTTCAATCAAATGACGAACATTCCTGGGTTGTTCGCTTGCGGCGAGTGCGAATACCAGTATCATGGCGCCAACCGGCTTGGAGCCAACTCGCTCCTGTCGGCTATTTACGGCGGTATGATTACCGGTCCGAAGGCCGTCGAATATATTAAAGGATTGAAAAAATCCGCTGATGATGTATCCTCCACCGTGTTCGACCGTGAGAAGAAGCGCCAGACGGACAAATACGAAAGCATCTTGAATATGAACGGCACCGAGAATGCTTATGTGCTTCATAAAGAGCTTGGGGAATGGATGACGAACAACATGACGGTCGTCCGCTTCAACAAGAAGCTGGAAGAAACGATCGGCAAGATTAAAGAACTGAAGCAGCGCTACAACAACATCAACATTAACGATACAGCGCGCTGGAACAATGCGGGTGTTGCGTTCACGCGTCAGCTGTGGAACATGATTGAGTTGTCCGAGGCCATGACGCTTGGCGCCTTGATGCGTAACGAAAGCCGCGGCGCGCACTATAAGCCGGACTTCCCTGAACGTAACGATGAAGAATTCCTCAAGACGACGAAGGCGACATGGACGGCAGAAGGTCCGCAAATTTCGTATGAAGATGTGGATGTATCGTTGATTAAGCCGCGTAAACGGGACTACTCGAAGGATAAGTAGAAAGGAGAATAACGATGGCGGAAACGACAGTTGCAACAAAAACGGTCAAACTCAGCATTACACGTCAGGACGCGCCGGATAAGCCGTCTTATACAGAAGAGTTTGAAATCCCTTATCGTGCGAATATGAACGTAATCAGTGCGCTGATGGAAATTCAGCGCAATCCGAAGACGAAGGACGGACAAGCAACGGCACCGGTATGTTGGGAATCCAACTGCCTCGAAGAAGTGTGCGGCGCCTGCTCGATGGTCATTAATGGAAAACCGCGTCAAGCATGCAGTGCGCTTGTCGATAAATTGGAGCAGCCGATCAAGCTAGCGCCAATGCGTACGTTCCCGGTTGTACGTGACCTAGTCATCAATCGCGAACGGATGTTTAATGCTCTGAAGCGTGTGAAGGCTTGGATCCCGATTGACGGCACCTATGATCTTGGCCCAGGACCACGTATGGCTGAGACGAAGCGTCAATGGGCTTACGAGCTGTCCAAGTGTATGACGTGCGGCGTCTGCTTGGAATCCTGCCCGAATGTCAATGACCGGAACAGCTTCATCGGTCCTGCGGCAATCTCACAGGTTCGATTGTTCAACGCCCATCCAACAGGCGAGATGAACAAAGAGGAACGTCTCGAAACGCTGATGGAAGACGGCGGCATCGAAGGCTGCGGCAACTCGCAGAACTGCGTGCGCTCGTGTCCGAAAGGCATTCCGCTGACAACCTCCATTGCAGCGATCAACAAGGATACAACCAAACAGCTGTTCAAATCTTGGCTCGGCATGTAAGAGGCTCAAGAGGCTGATTATAGAATTCAATTCAAAAAGTCTCCAGTACCGCTTGTTAGCAAGCAGGTGCTGGAGACTTTTTATCGTATAGCCGATGCTAAACTCGAGAAACGGAAAGAAAACAACCCCGTGCACAGACATGAACATCTGCGCACGGGGCTCCAAGCTGTCTAGTCTAGCACCACTGCTCGCCCCAATCCTGGATGGATTGAATGACGGGCTCAAGCCCCAGACCCTTCTCGGTAAGCTCATATTCGATCCGGACAGGCATCTCCGGGTACACGTTGCGTTTGAGGATCTGGGATTGCTCCAGCTCCTTCATGCGGTCTGTCAGCATTTTATCACTCATATCGGGAATCTGTTCTTTAATCTCCTTGAAGCGCTTAGGACCCCCGAGCAGTACCCGAATGATTAAACCGGACCACTTCTTGCCGAGAAGTTCGGCGGCTGTCTCGTACTTTGGACACATATGGGAATAATCCATTGGTATCACCCCTCTATCGGTAATTCTATTGTATCACATCGTGATTTTAAAAAGGAAGAGATCATGAAAAAAACTTCATAACTTTAGTAAATATATGTACTTTACATAAGTTAGTTAATGGCGTATACTTACTTTCAGCAAGCAAATGAACAAACAAAGGGGAGAATTGATATGGTAAGTGTAAGTGCAGGTTTATTGGTTATCCGGGTGGTTCTGGGCTTGTTATTCGCCGCGCACGGCGCTCAGAAGCTGCTGGGATGGTTTGAAGGTCCAGGGCTCAAAGGAACAGCTGGATGGCTGCAATCGATGGGGGTGCGTCCGGCTATGCTAATGGCCATCGCTGCAGCTGGAGGCGAATTCGCAGGCGGTCTTCTATTCGCACTTGGGTTGTTCACATGGTTTGCCGCCATCCTGATCGTCGTTCCGATGATTGTCGCCATTGCGAAGGTCCATGGTACAAACGGGCTGTGGGCAACGAAGAACGGATATGAATATAATCTTGTCATCATTGCGATCGCGGTAGGCGTTGCATTCACGGGTGCTGGCGACTATTCTCTCGATCACTGGCTGTTCTAACCGACGTCCATATCCGTAACCGTCAAGGTCAATGACCTTGACGGTTTTTAGCTTTTCTTGCAAATGTGTTAGTATATTGTCGGCTGGAAACGTTATAATGGTTGATACACAACTGCACAAAGATAGAATTGCGAAACGAAATCATAGATGACAATGAGGTGCATCATGGCAGACGATTGGGGCTTCTACGAACGACGGACGGAATCGGAGCAGATGCGCGTCCTGGTGAATGTCGGTTACAAGGGGAGCGCCCCCTTGTCGGAATATGGCGATCTGCTGTCTATTACCGTGAATCTGTATACAATTCTGCGTAATAAGCGAACGAAGCAAGCGCTGGTCGCGCAGCTGGAACGGTTTGAATCGAAGCTGGAGGGATGGCTTTCGGAAACCTTCTCGGCCCTTTATATAGGCAGGATCAATACCGTGAACCGACTCGAATTTTATTTTTACTGCAAGAACGATGTCTTCGACGGGGAGCGGTTCCGGAAGTGGATGGAGGGAAGCTGGGAATTTCGTGTGTCCGAATATCTCAAACCGGATCCGGATTGGTCCTTCTATCGCTATATGCTGCCGGACGAGCTTGAAGAGCTGTATGTTCACAACGCGCATATGATCTATGCACTTATTCATAAAGGGGATGATATCAAGCAGCCGCGCCATGTATACCACTGGCTGTTGTTTCGGAAGGCGGAGGACAGGCAGGAGATGGAGCAATCCGTCAAGAAATTGGGTTATCTGATCGAGCGGGAGAAGGAAGGGGAGCCGGATACAGGCTATCCGTATCCGCTGGTTATTAGCCGGTATGACGATGTCCTGCTGGACACGGTTAACGAACGGGTTCGAGAGCTGTACCGGCTTATCTCTGATTACGATGCACGTTATGACGGCTGGGGTTCTGCGATGAAGCTTTCTTCCACCAATCGGTTTAAGGCCGGTTACCGCAAAATTAGGGAAGCGATGATACTATCGCTCAAACGTATACGCTCATGCCGACGGTAAGATTTGTTACAACCGGATAAGGATAAGTCCGCCAAAGGTCAACGCGAACGCCAACCACTGAAGCAGTGACAGCCTCTCGCGATAGAGCACGATGGAGCCAAAGGCGACAACCAGACTGTTTGCCGCGAATATGGGGCCGGCAATATTGGCCTGGCCGGTTTGAAGAGCTATTGTATACAGCTGGAGTCCGCCATAGGAGAATACGCCCGAGAGCAGTCCGAGGCGCATGCCGGTTACAGCGGCTTTGGAAGCATAGCGGGAGTACTGCTTCCGCGGATGCGAAGAAATACGGCTTTCGATGCCAACGGCTTGAGACCGTTCTTTGCCTACTGCCGCTCCGAACCAGACAATAGATAGCGCGTAGGCGATAAATAAGACAGGAGCGCCGGATAACCCGATTTCATCGGTGACCTTCAATCCGCCGTTCCGGATGGCGAACAGCAGGATACTTAATCCGACGTAGAGGTACCAGATCTGTCTTTTAATTGTCAATTGCTCGTTCCCGCGTATGGAAATAAACACAACCGCAGCTAGCAACAGCAGAACCCCCATCAATTCCATGCGGGTGAATGCTTCATTGTAGCCGAATGTGCCCAGAGCCATGACAAGTACGATATTCATATTCGTTAGCGGGGACGTTAAGCTGGCGGGTCCGTTCTCGAGCGCCTTCATGAACAAGGCGTTGCCAAGCGCCGATCCAATGCCGATCAGCAAGCCGGCAGCCCATACCCTCCAGTCGGTCAAAGCTGGGAGCAGCGTACGTTCAACCACCGCATGAATGCCAAATCCGATCGTCCCCGAAATATATAAGCCCAGAAGCAAGTAAGCGGAGGAGCCGCTCCGCATCTGGGAAACTTTCATCCACCAACCGGCCAGCCCGAACAGCAAAGCGCTGCCTACGGCCGCTGCAAACCACATCGGTTAAGCCAACCCCTTTTAGACAAACATGAAGAACCCAGACCATTCGTACGATGAATAAAGTACACCTTCATAAGGCCCGACATTAGAATGACGCAATTTGTTACACAAATGAAATAGTTCTGTTATCGCACTTTCACATTAGTAGGCTATTATAATAAACAAGACCCCCTTTTTACTATATAATTTTTTGGACCTGCCATTTGAGCAGGTCCACTTTTTTTTGTTTAGCTGTATTCAGTTCAATCGATGGGTACAATAACCTTCCGTTTTTCCTTGAAATAAACCCACTGCTTAAAGCCGATTTCCTGGAGCCGTTTACGTACCAGCTCCCATTCATCTCCGACCCGGCTCGGCTTATGCGCATCAGATCCGAATGTGACCTGTACGCCATAATGCAGCGCGCGTTCGAGCATCGCGTCGGATGGATACCAGCCCCCGCATGACTTGGTTTTGCCCGATGTGTTGATTTCGATGGCGACTTCACATTCGGCAATGGTTCGCATGGTTTCGTCGATGGCTTCGCTCGCAGGGAGGTCGGCGAAGGCCGGGTAATAGCCCTTCATGGCATCGATATGCCCGAGCACCTGGAAGAAGCCGGCGCGCGCCGATTGGCGGATTAAATCATAATAATGGATTTTCTCTTGGATTTGCTTCTTCTCGTTTAAATTCTTCCAACGATTCCGATTGAAAATGCTTACGCCGCGCGTTTGATGAACCGAGCCGATAATGTAATCGAACGGATAAGGCTCATACATGCGGCGGTACAATTCGGCGTGTTCGGGGTAGAAATCAGACTCTATACCGAGGAGCACATCGATGGTTCCTTCGTATTTGGCTTTGAGCCGCAGCACCTCTTGGATGTAATTATCGAAGTCGCTTTTGGCCATGGCGATTCCGGGTTGAGGCTGATCGTGCTCGCTGGCGAAATAAGGCGAGTGATCGGAGATGCCGATCGCCGCGAGTCCAGCTTCCTTGCCGGCTAATACATACTGTTCAATATCGCCGTCAGCATGTCCGCATCTGAAATGATGCGTGTGCAGATCAAATTTGATCATGATTCGTTACGCTCCCTTACTCGCTGCTAATGAAATGATCTTCCGGCATTCCTTTTAAATCGCTCAAAAACTGCTGCATGGCGGAATTCAAATAACGACCGGATTTATAAACGACACCGACAGGGTGGCTTAAATCAAGCTCGTTGACCTTAATCATCTTCAGTGTGCCGAGGCGAACCTCATTGGCGATGGACAGCTTGGAGACGACTGCAGCCCCGAGATTAATTTCGACCATCCGTTTCACTTCCTCGCTGCTGGACAGCTCCATCAGTACATTTGGCTGAAGGCTGTACTTTCGGAAGATGCGGTCAAGAAAACGTCTGCCTAGCGTGTCCGGGGACAGCATAATCATGGGAATGTCTCTCAAGGATTCAACGGTTGTATGCTTCAAATGACTCATGAAATGATCCGGAGAGACGACAAGCTCGTAGGTATCATAGTACAAAATGGACGTTTCCACGTTCGGGTTGCGTTCGGATAAGTATGTGATACCGATGTCGACGGCTCCGTTCTCAACGGCTGTCATGACTTGCGAGGAGGGCATGGAATGGATCGTTGTCTTTATTCTTGGAAATTGATCCTGGAAATATGAGAGCACGCGCGGAAGAATCTGTATGGCGATCGATGCTGTGGTACCGAGGACAATATGTCCTTGCGGCGTCTGGCTCAGGTCCGACAGCTTCTGCTTCAATTCCTCGACGATGCCAAGAATTTTCTCTGCGTGATCCAGAAAGACTTGTCCGCGGTCTGTAAGTGTAACGGGCTGATTCCGGTCAATCAGTACCGTCTTGAACTCATCCTCCAGACTCTTAATCTGTGCCGAGACGGCAGGCTGAGTTAAGTTTAGCAGCTCGCCCGCTTTCCGGAAGCTCATCGTCTTGGAAATGGTTAATAATGTTTCAAGTTGGCTAATGTTCACGGAATCCCTCCTTTGATCAATCTTTTTTATCACTAGTCTCTCTATTATAAAGCTTTTTATGTTAGACCGCAAAACAGGATATCCCAGAAAAATGACGTAAAGGCTTTTATTTCAAGCATATACTGAGGTTGAAGCGCCTCCTTTACAATATTTTTAGAAGGAAATGATTTCTTTTTGTCGAATGGGTTGGACTAGAGACGACATGAAACCTGTCGTCCAGGAGGCCAAAGAAGGGCGGTATTCACGTGAATCGAAAAGCGGTTCGCAGCTGGCTTATGTACGACTGGGCCAATTCGGTATTTGCAACCACCATTCTGGCGGCGGTTATGCCGATTTATTACAAGGATGTGGCTGGCGCCGGGCTGCCTGGCAATACCGCGGAGAATTATTGGGGCTATACGCAGACGGTTGCCATGCTGTGCGTAGCGTTATTGTCCCCGATCATGGGCGCGATTGCCGATCATTCGGGCTCGAAGGTGAAGTTCCTGTCCTTCTTCGCCGTTATGGGTGCGCTGGCGAGCGCGGCATTGGCATTAGCCGGCGAAGGCAGCTGGCTGCTCGCTTCAACGCTCGTCGTCCTTGGCACGATTGGCTTCTCAGCAGGAAATACGTTCTATGACGGTTTGCTGACCGATTTAGCGAAGCCGGAGGAACGCACAAGCCTAAGCTCGAAGGGCTATGCGCTCGGATATTTAGGCGGGGGCCTGCTCCTGGCTGTCAACATTGCGATGATTGAAGGCTGGAGCTTATTCGGGTTTCCGGATAAGACGACGGCAACGCGTACCGCCTTCGTGACGGTCGGCGTCTGGTGGCTGCTGTTCTCCATCCCGTTGATGCGGCATGTGAAAGAGACGGCTAAGGGTCATGCACAGGGCGTAGGCGAAGCAATCAAGAGCGGATTCATTCGGATCGGTAAGACCTTCAAGACGGCAAAGCGGTATCCGGAATTATTGAAATATATGGCGGCATTCTGGTTTTTTAACGATGGAATCAATACGGTTATTGTGATGGCGACGATCTATGGCAGAGGGATTGGCATCGAGACGACCCACTTGATTGTGGCGCTGCTGATAACGCAGTTCGTAGGTTATCCGAGCACACTGCTGTTCATCAAGCTGGCTTCACGGTTTGGGGCGAAATCCTCGCTCAACGGTTCTCTTGCCGTCTATGTCATTATTGTCATTCTCGGCTATTTCATGACAAGCGCGCTTCACTTCTATTTACTTGCTTTCATGGTGGGTCTTGTACAGGGCGGCAGCCAGGCAATTGCGCGATCGCTTTACGCGAATCTGATTCCGCCATCGCGGACGGCGGAGTTCTTCGGATTTCTGAGCTTATCCAGTAAATTCTCCTCCGTGGCAGGTCCTTTCGTGTTCGCTGTTACGGGCACCATTACAGGCTCCAGCCGTCTAGCTATTTTGTCACTTGTCGCCTTTTTTATTATCGGAATCATCCTGCTTGCATTCGTCAACCTGGATAAAGGCCGACGTGAGGCACTGGCCGAAGAAACAGGTATTTAAGGCGGCCAGGAATAACAAAGAAGGCTTTCGTGGATTATCACTATCCAGGAAAGCCTTTTTCTTGCTTATACGTTCAGAGCCAATCTTTCTTGCGGAACAGGTAGAACATGCCGAAGCCGAGGGCGAGCATGAGGGAAATGAGAATATACGAACCAAAGTGCAGGTGAGTCCCTGGCAGGTAGTCGAAGTTCATCCCGTATACGCCGGTGAGAAAGGTGAGCGGCATGAAGATGGTGGTAAGTGCGGTAAACACGCGCATGATTTCGTTCGCCCGTGCGGAGAGGCTGGATTGGTATGCCTCGCGTAAGTTGCCCATCAGATCGCGGTAGGTCTCGAAGGTCTCAGCAATCTTAACGGCGTTCTCGTAGATGTCGCTGAAATATTTTTGGAGCTGGTCGTCAATCAGCTTCAGATCTTTCTTGTTAAGCGTGGCAATGACATCCCTTTGCGGGCCAAGTACTTTTTTGAGCCACAATATTTCGCTTCGCAGTCCGATAATTTCGGTCAGATGCGATTTCTTCGTGTGCATTAATATATCTTCTTCCAATGAATCGATTCGGGTTTCGATCCGGTCCCCGACAAGAAAGTAATTATCCACGACAATATCGACAAGGTGGTATAGGAACCGGTCCGGCCGATCAACTTCCTCTTCCCATAAAATGGGCTTTAATGAGCGCAGCTCGTTAATTTTCTGCTTCGTGACGGTAATGATGACATGCCTTCCGAGAAAAATGTTCAGAGCACGCAGAAAAATTTCTTCGTCATCGAATCGAATGCTGTTAATAACAATAAAATAATGGCCATCGTAAATTTCGATCTTCGGACGCTGCTCCTCTTCACTGAGGCAGTCTTCCACGGCCAGATCATGCAGCGCAAACAACGGCTGCAATATGGCCAAATCGTCGACATCGGCATCGATCCAATAGAAGCCTTGGGCCGGCGCGACCAACGCGTCGTTAATATTTTGAACCGGCGTGAACACGCCTTGATTCACCAAACGGATTTTCATCCTCGCCATCTCCCTTCATCCCATGATGATTATTTCCCCGGATGCCGGAATCCAAAAAAGAGAGATACGTGATCACGAATCAAGCCATGTCAGGTCGGTAGTAGCCATCCTTTAAAAAGCATAGCGGCTTGCGACGAACATGGATGTTCATGAGACGATCTGTTCTTACGGTACCGGTTATCAATGCGGTTGCCCGCAGGCCTCGGGTCGCCTTCCATGTTCGCTAACACCCCTTTATAATCGATTGAATATTCCTTTGGAACAATCCTTGCCCTAGTATACTCCTACAAGGTCTTTCCATTCAAGCGTTAAGTACATGTACCTAACGCAACCAGCATATGCGGCGCACTGAGATCCGGTGTGGGCTTGCGTATTCACTACTTCGAAGGAATCCCCTTGACGGGATTGCCGGAATGATTTAAAGTAAAGCTAAGCATAAAACCAACTGAATAGGATAGCTTTCTTATCAAGAGCAGGCGGAGGGACACAGCCCAATGAAGCCCGGCAACCGGCGTAATAGCACGGTGCTAATTCTTGCGGAAACGTAGTTAGTTTCTGAGAGATGAGAGGCGCATGAATGGACCCTTTATGCCCCTTCTCCACTTTCGGAGAGGGGGCTTTTCTCGTTCTTGCAATCTCCCCTGGCGCTGATCGACTTATAGCGAATCCTAATCCTACCCGCGATTCACCTTAACCATAAAGGAGTGATTGAGATGCCGATTAAAGTGCCGGATCATTTGCCAGCCAAAGAAATCTTGAATAACGAAAATATTTTCGTCATGGATGAGAGCGTTGCATACCACCAGGACATACGTCCGCTGCGGATCGCCATTCTGAACCTGATGCCGACTAAGGAAACGACGGAAACTCAGCTGCTCCGTCTTATTGGCAACACGCCGCTTCAGGTAGAGGCTGTCCTGCTTCATCCGAAGACGCATATTTCCAAAAATACATCCTTCGAGCATCTGGAATCCTTCTACAAGACGTTCGACGAGATTGAGCACGAATATTACGACGGAATGATCATCACGGGCGCGCCGGTCGAGCACTTGCCGTTCGAAGATGTGAACTATTGGGAAGAACTGAAGATGATCATGGACTGGAGCGCACGCCGCGTTACGTCGACCTTCCATATTTGTTGGGCGGCGCAAGCTGGGTTATATCATCATTATGGCGTGCCGAAATACGATTTGAGCGAGAAGATGTTCGGCGTATTCCCTCATACGATTGAGAAGCAGAACGTACCTCTCCTTAGAGGCTTCGATGAACAGTTCTTCGTGCCGCAGTCACGGCACACGGACGTACACCGGGAGGATATCGACCGGGTTACGGATCTGGAGGTATTATCCGTGTCCGAGGACGCTGGTGTATATATTGCGGCTTCACGCAATGGCAGACAAATTTTCGTAACAGGCCATTCCGAGTACGATCCGCTGTCGCTCAAGTACGAATATGACCGTGACAAAGCCAAGGGAATGGCGATCGATGTGCCGAAGAACTATTTTCCGCATGACGATCCATCGCTTCTGCCGCGTTCGAGCTGGCGTGCGCATGCTAATCTGCTGTTCTCCAACTGGTTAAATTACTATGTGTACCAACAGACCCCTTACGATTTGGGTGCCGGCATTTAAGAATGGTCCGCTGATTAATTGAAGAGGAGCTGCCTGCCCGTGCTGCTGGAACTCACTCTTGATACTTGTAGAAGGAGCTTCTAACCTATGAAAATCGAAAGTCGTTTAGCCCAAATCGGATCGGTGAGCGAGCCGGTAACCGGGGCTGTCAGCTTCCCTGTCTATCAAGCAACTGCATTCCGCCACCCTCGTCTTGGTGAAAGCACAGGCTTTGATTACTCCCGCACGAAGAGCCCTACCCGTAAAGTGTTGGAGGATGCATCCGCACAGCTGGAGTCCGGAGATGCCGGATTCGCATGCAGCAGCGGGATGGCTGCACTGCAGACGATCTTTGCCCTGTTTGGACAAGGCGATCATCTAATCGTATCCCTTGATTTGTATGGAGGGACTTACCGGCTGCTGGAGCAGATCATGAGCCGTTTCGGCGTGAGCGCCTCTTATGTCGACACGAACGACATCGATGCCATGTCTTCGCTCTGCAGGCCGAACACGAAAGCCGTTCTGATCGAAACACCGACGAATCCGCTGATGATGATCACCGACATTGAACGTGTCAGCGCCTGGGCGAAATCAAAGGGACTGCTGACTATCGTCGACAATACGCTGCTGACGCCATACCTTCAGCGCCCGATTGAATTAGGAGCTGACATTGTTGTTCACAGTGCGACCAAATATCTCGGCGGGCATAACGATGTTCTGGCTGGCTTGATTGTCACCAAGGGCAAGGAGCTGTCGGATAAGATGGCATTCCTGCACAATTCGATCGGCGCCGTGCTCGGCCCTCAAGATTCCTGGCTGCTTATGCGCGGTTTGAAGACACTGGCGCTTCGAATGGACCGCCATCAGGAGAATGCGACTCGGCTTGCGAACTGGCTGCTCGAGCACGAGGCAGTGGAGGATGTTTATTATCCGGCGCTGCCCCATCACCCGGGACATGATATTCAGAATCGGCAGTCGTCCGGCAATACCGGTATTTTCTCGTTCCGGTTGAAGGATGCTCGTTATGTCGAGCCGATCCTGCGGCATATTCAACTGATTGCTTTCGCCGAGAGTCTTGGCGGCGTGGAATCGTTGATGACGTATCCGGCCGTTCAGACTCATGCGGATATTCCGGAAGAAATCCGCCGTCAGGTCGGCGTAGACGACCGGCTGCTTCGATTCTCCGTCGGTATCGAACATGCAGACGATCTGATTGCAGATTTGGCGCAGGCCCTTGAAGCGGCTAAACGCGAAACTGGGGAGGCGCAATAAGGTGACTAAGATCCGATATGATTTTGACCGCATCATCGACCGCAGTGGGACGGCCTCTTATAAATGGGATCAGTCCGAGAAGCTCTTCGGAAACAAGGATGTTCTGCCGCTATGGGTAGCGGACATGGATTTCGAAGCCCCTAGGGAAGTAGTCGACGCGATTACGGAACGGGCGAAGCAGGGGATTTACGGTTATACAATTAGAACGGAATCGTACTTCGAGGCCGTGAGCGGATGGTTGTCCCGCCGCCATGACTGGAAGGTCCAGCATGAATGGATTTCGTCGAGCCCCGGTATCGTTCCGGCGCTCAGCATGATGGTGCTGGCGTACACGGAACCAGGCGACCGGATTATCCTGCAATCACCGGTATACTATCCATTCTATGATGTCATTCGCATGAACGACCGGGTCGTCGTGGACAATCCGCTCATTCTTCAGGACGGGCAATACCGGTTCGACTTCGATCTGCTGGAACAGCAGGCGAAGGACGCCAAGATGCTGCTTCTATGCTCGCCGCATAATCCCGGCGGACGTGTGTGGACACGGGAAGAGCTGAAGCGGATTGGTGAGATTTGCCTGCGGCATGACGTGCTCGTTGTGGCTGATGAAATTCATCACGATCTCGTATTCAAGGGTCATCGTCATACCCCGTTCGCGGCGATTTCCGATTCGTTCGCGCAAGCATCCATTACGTGCATCGCACCGAGCAAAACTTTCAACCTGGCAGGCTTGCAAGCGGCATCGGTCATCATCCCGAATGAGAAGCTCCGGCTTAAATATACATCGCTGCTGAAGACGCTATCTTTGCATATGGAAAGCTATTTCGGGCTGACAGCGGTGGAAAGCAGCTATACGTACGGCGAAGAATGGCTCGAACAACTGCTCGTCTATCTGGAAGGCAATCTGGATACGCTGCTGCAGTATGTGGAGACCCATATTCCCGAAGTGAAGGCCATTCGTCCGGAGGGGACGTATATGGTTTGGTTGGACTGCCGAGCGATTTCTGACAGCCCTTCGGAGCTGAAGAAGCTCATGTTCGAGCAAGCGGGCGTCGCGTTCAGCGAGGGCTCGGTGTTCGGCAAGCAAGGGGAAGGATATCTGCGTGTGAATCTGGCTTGTCCGCGTTCGATACTTCAGGAAGCGCTGGAGCGGTTTGGCAAGGCCGTCCAAGAGGCAAAGGCCAATTGAGTACCGACCAATTGAAATGTAAAAGCCGCACCGCCGCAGTCAAAGCCTCGATGGGTGACTGAGGCGGTGCATTTATGTTAGGATGGACATATAGGTTGAGCTGGCTAAGGAACGTTGGTTCCGAAGAGAAGGAGGGTCCGAAGGATGAGTCAAGTGGACCGTATATTACAGGATGCACTTAATGGGAAACGACCGATGCTGGAAGACGTCGTTACGTTATTCGAGTCCGATGAGATTGAAAAGATGGGTCATGCCGCGAACCAGCTTATGCTGAGACGGCATCCGGATCCAATTACGACGTTTGTCGTTGGCCGCAATATCAATTATACGAACGTCTGCGACGTTTATTGCCGGTTCTGCGCCTTCTACCGCGCACCGGGATCGAAGGAAGGCTACGTTCTTTCTGATGAAACCATTCTGCAGAAAATTCAAGAAACGCAGGATGTTAACGGAACGGAAATCCTCATGCAGGGCGGTACGAACCCCAACCTGCCCTTCACGTATTACTTGGATCTGCTGCGCAAAATCAAGCAGCACTTTCCCGACATTACGATGCACTCGTTCTCGCCGGCGGAAATTCACAAGATGCGCGACGTATCGGATGGACTCTCGCTGGAAGAGGTTATTCGTCAACTCCATGAAGCCGGACTGGATTCGCTGCCTGGCGGCGGCGGAGAAATTCTCGATGACCGGACACGCCGCAAGATCAGCCGTCTGAAGGGCTCATGGACGGATTGGATGGATGTCATGACGACCGCCCATAAGATCGGAATGAACACAACGGCGACAATGGTCATCGGTTTTGGAGAAGAGATGGAAGAGCGTGCCCTGCATCTGCTGCGCGTACGCGATGCTCAGGATGCTTGCATTGCCAACGGCTATGATTCCAAGGGATTCTTGGCTTTCATTCCGTGGACGTTCCAGCCGGACAATACGAATATGAAGCGGGAGAAAGCGACGCCTGAGGAATATTTGAAGACGCTGGCCATCAGCCGCATTACGCTCGACAACATTGATAATTTCCAATCCTCATGGGTCACGATGGGACCTGAGATAGGCAAGCTGTCGCTATCCTACGGCTGTAATGATTTTGGCAGTACGATGATTGAAGAGAACGTCGTCTCTGCTGCAGGTACGACGCATAAAGTAAACATTGAACTCATTCTTCAATTAATACGCGAAGTAGGCAAAATACCGGCTCAACGCAACACGCGATACGATATTCTGAAGATGTATCATGATACGGACACGGTTGCGCAAGATTTTGTTATGCAGAATTAGGTGAAGATATAGAAAAACGTCAGGAATTTATTCCTGACGTTTTTTTTATATCCAGTTCACCAGCTTGCTATCGAATGGCTCGGAGGCGATGATGGTCTTATTCTTGCCGCTGTTCTTCGCCTTGTAGAGCGCTTCGTCTACCCGATTGAAAAACCTTTCCTTGCCTTCCCCGTCGAAATAAGGAGCAAAGCCGATACTGACGGTGACGGGCTTGCCGTCAAGCGCCTCATGCAGATAGGAGCCAATTGCTTGCCGGATGGTTTCAACGAGAGCATAGGCATCATCCGCAGATTTATCTGTAAACAGTACAGCGAATTCTTCCCCGCCATATCGTGCGACAAAGTCATTCATAGAAGCTCTCGAGCGGATCATGTCCGCTACCTGTTTCAATACCCTATCTCCAGCCCGATGACCGTATGTATCGTTCACATGCTTGAAATTATCGATATCCAGAAGCGCAAGCTGCAACGGAAGCTGGTTCCGCTCATGCTGTTCGATCAATTTTTCGAAAAATTCATGGAACGTCATATGGTTATACAATTCGGTAAGAGCATCGGTCTTCGCCAGCTTGTCCATCCATATAGTCTTCACGAGCAGCTGCTGATTGGACTCGAAATAAGATTTCAAGTGATTCATCAGCTCCTTGCCGCGTAGAATAATTCCCCAAGCGACTAAGGTGAAGGCGGTAAACATAACCGTAATGGTGGTTAGACTTACGAGCGAAAGATCCTCGCGCATGGGATCATTGATTCCGTACAGCACATAAAGGGAAGAAAGCGTATTTCCGAAAGCAAACAGCAGTTTTCTTGTGTGAAAATAGAAGATGGATACCATCACAGGAAGAAAGAGGGCCAGTAATAAATAATTGATTGAATTGTGGATGATAACGATTACGGAAGCGAGTATGGCTGAAGTGAAGATCAAGATGTAGTCCTGATACTTGCCCTTAAGAAGCTTTAAGCCGCATTCGGCCAGAAACATAACGGAAAGCTGTATGATGGAAGGTCTCAAGATGTAGTCCGTCATGAAGGATGTGTTCGAAATGTCGGATACGGTTAAATATAGAAATTCCAGAATAATGGTTAGTACCAGAATGAACCAGAATCCGTTTAACAGCATTCGATTCCATCGGGAACGTTTATAATCCAGTGATTCAAAATCCATTAGGTTCACTCCAGCGGCCAACTTCGTATAAATGACAATATACCACGAATGTACATTCATTCCAATCCCTAACCAATTCCTCCATCCGTTGTATCGTATATATGCTTTTACTGGACCATATACTGTACAGGTGAAGTATTAGGGTTGAGCCACAAACAATAACGAAGTCAATGCTTCTGATGTGAGTTTTTGCTTAAATTTGTTGCCTTCCGGCACAAATTAGGCATAGCCACGCAAAAACGAAGTCAATGCTTCCGATGTGAGTTTTTGCTTAAATTTGTTGCCTACCGGCACAAATTAGGCATAGCCACGCAAAAACGAAGTCAATGCTTCCGATGTGAGTTTTTGCTTAAATTTGTTGCCTACCGGCACAAATTAGGCATAGCCACGCAAAAACTTTTAGGAGTGAGCGAATGGAACTGTTCACTGTTTCTCTAATGTCTGCTTCCGGTGAATTAATGGAGCGGCTGCAGCAATTTCTGAATGAGGAATTCGTCGATTTACATAGGGATACAACTGCAGGCATGCTTCATTTCGACTTGGATCCATCGGTGAAGGAAATACGCTGTTATGCCAATCTGACCTATTTCCGTCTGCCGGAGCATGGACCCATCGTCTACCGGAAAGCCGCGAATGCTTTTGCGCGATATATCATGTCAGAGATGGAACCGTTGTTGTTCAAGGCAATCGTTCGCAAGCAATTCCATTACGAGGATCCCGCTGAAGCAGAGGTCGTGGAACGTTACTGCCGCAATCTGCTGTATGATTCTCAAATATCGTCGGAGGATCGCTTCTCCATCGATCCGACTGCCATGGATAAAGAGCGGCGAAAAACGAAAATAGCCGATGAAATCAACTTGTTTCTCAACACTAACACGCGGATTCATCTCGATGGCTTCGTTACTTTCCGATTGGCGTCTTACTGGGAAGAGCTTCGAGAGGTGGCCGCCTATGCAGTTGATGAATACGTGATGGATAAGCAATATCAGGAATTTATTTCGCTGTTAAAATACTTCGTCCGTATGCAGGAAGTCAAGCTGCCAATCGTTAATGTTTTCCATAAAGGGGGCAGTGAGTTTGCGCTGTATGACGAGTATTTCCAACTGCTCGAGACAGCCCCGGCCGACCGAATCGTAGCCGAGATGCTGGAGTCGGAGATGAATATGGAAGATATGATCGTTAGCACGCTGATCACTGTTTCACCTAAACAAATTGTCATCCATACCCGTCAGCCCGAGCTGCCGGTCATGCGGACACTGGAGACGATCTTCGAGCATCGCGTTCGGCTCTGCGCGGTATGTGAGAATTGTGCACATCACTTTGGCGAAACCCAGAAATCAGCTCCTGGAGTGGTATCTAAGGCAGCATCTATAAGACGTATACTGACTTGACCACAATAGCGGGGAACGTCTATAATAGGAGCAGAAAAAGCGTTGACAAAGATATGTATCCGCGAGAGCAAGCACGTCCCAGAGAGAGGAAACGCAAGGCTGTAATTTCCTTACGCGCGACGCGGATGTACCCCTTTGTAGCTGTTCGTTTGAACCCGGATGATCGATTATCCGGTAGTAAGCCGAACCGGGCCGTTCCCGTTACAGAATACCGAAAGGACCGATACTAGCCATTCATGGCAAGCGGCGGTCGAATCAGGGTGGAACCACGGGTCTAACAAGCACTCGTCCCTTTGTGGGATGAAGTGCTTTTTTTGTTGCTCTTTTTTCCACAGCGCTTGCCGTACAAGCGAAGCCTATGCTTACGAAGAGAGTTTTTGCTCCCTTCGGGCAAAGCGCGCAAAAACTTAAGCCTATGCTTACGAAGAGAGTTTTTGCTCCCTTCGGGCAAAGCACGCAAAAACTTTTAGGAGGAACCATGATGATTCAAGTGAAGCTGCCAGACGGAGCCCTTCGGGAATATGCCGAAGGCACAACGATTGAGGACGTTGCAGGATCAATTAGCCAAGGATTGAGAAAGAATGCGATTGCCGGTAAGGTGAACGGGAAGGTCGTTGATTTATACACGCCGCTGGATCAAGATGCGGCACTCGAGATTGTGACCGTCGAAACGGCTGACGGGCTGGAAGTATACCGTCACAGTACGGCGCATTTAATGGCCCAGGCCATCAAGCGGTTATATGGAAATACGGAAGTGAAGCTTGGCATCGGTCCAGTCATTGAAGATGGATTTTATTATGACATCGATATGGAGCAATCACTGACTCCGGAGGATTTAACGAAGATCGAGAAGGAAATGGAACGCATCGTGAAAGAGGATCTGCCCATTCGCCGCCGTGTCGTTAGCCGGGAAGAAGCGATCGCGATCTTCACGGAGCTTGGCGACCCGCTGAAGCTGGAGCTGATTCGGGATCTGCCGGTTGAGGCGGAGATTACGATCTACGATCAAGGAGAGTTCTTCGATCTTTGCCGTGGACCGCATTTGCCGTCAACAGGCCGCATTAAGGCGTTCAAGCTGCTGAGTGTCGCTGGCGCATACTGGCGCGGAGACTCGAAGAACAAGATGCTTCAACGGATTTACGGCACGGCTTTTCCGAAGAAGTCGCAGCTGGAAGAGCATCTTCATTTTCTAGAGGAAGCCAAGAAGCGCGATCACCGGAAGCTTGGCCGGGAATTGAAGATGTTCACCTTCTCCCGGGAAGTAGGTCAAGGCCTGCCGCTATGGCTTCCGAACGGTGCCCGCGTACGCCGGACGATGGAGCGATACATCGTAGATCTCGAGGAAAGACTGGGCTACCAGCATGTCTATACCCCCGTACTCGCGAATGTAGAGCTATACAAAACGAGCGGACACTGGGAGCACTATAGCGAAGACATGTTTCCGAAGATGGTCTTGGACAACGAGGAGCTCGTTCTTCGCCCGATGAACTGCCCGCATCATATGATGGTGTTCAAGAGTGATATGCGCTCATATCGCGACCTTCCAATTCGTATTGCGGAGCTTGGAACGATGCACCGTTACGAAATGTCCGGAGCCCTTACCGGTCTTCACCGTGTAAGAGCGATGACACTGAATGACGCGCATATCTTCTGCCGTCCGGATCAGATTAAGGAAGAGTTTGCCCGTGTCGTCAACCTGATTCGCCGCGTATACGAGGATTTTGGAATCACGAACTATCGTTTCCGCTTGTCATACCGGGATCCGAAGGATACAGAGAAGTATTTCCCGAATGATGAAATGTGGGAAATGTCGCAGCGCATGCTTCGTGAAGTGGTGGAGGAGCTTGAACTGCCATTCTTCGAAGCGGAAGGCGAGGCAGCTTTCTATGGTCCGAAGCTGGACGTACAAATCAAGACCGCACTCGGCAAGGAAGAGACGCTGTCCACTGCACAGCTTGATTTCCTGCTGCCTGAACGGTTCGAGCTGGAATATGTAGGCGATGACGGCAAGAAACACCGTCCTGTCGTCATTCATCGCGGTATTATTAGCACGATGGAGAGGATGACGGCGTTCCTGCTTGAGAACTTCGTAGGCGCGCTGCCGCTCTGGTTGTCGCCGGTGCAAGCGAAAATTATTCCAGTTTCGACCGCGTACGAAGGCTATGCGCGCGAGGTTGAGGAGAAGCTGCAGCTTGCCGGAATTCGCGTTGAAAGCGATTTGCGCAATGAGAAGCTAGGTTACAAAATCCGTGAAGCCCAGCTGGAGAAAGTGCCGTATATGTTCGTCGTAGGCGACAACGAAGCCCAGTCTGGCGCTGTATCGGTACGTAAACGCGGAGAAGGTGATATCGGAGCGAAGCCGGTTGCAGAAGTCGTTGCCATGCTGACAGATGAAATAAATAAGAAACAGATCTAGTCCTGCCGGAATGGTTCGACCACGGTAACAACCCCGCCATTCCGATTTTCCAGTTTATGGATCGGAATCTATGATTCTAGTATTTGGCTGATATATTTGTGAATAAAGCTTGTTACAATGGGGTAACCTTCGAATAAGGGGGATTTCATCCAGATGTCGACAAGCTTTAAGACACTCAAACGTTGTATGAATATCGGTCTCATTTCGATTGCACTCTTTTTGGCGGGGATTACTGTGGAATGTTTCGCCCAAGAAATCGGCAATAACAGCCGAATTGGTGTAGAGAAGCCGCTTCTGCAGAAATCGTCAACCGGACTTGGGGAGCAGTCATTGGAACCAAAGGCTCCTGCTCAAGAAGCAGCGGCAGCAGTTGCTGAAGAGATGCCGCTAAGCCAGGTGAAAGTCATTGCCACCGGTTATACGGCTGGAATAGAATCGACGGGAAAGCGTCCCGGACACAAGCTGTACGGGATTACGTACTCAGGCGTAAAAGTTCGGCGCAGTCATGTTTCGACAATCGCTGCTGATCCTAAAGTGTTTCCGATCGGCACGCTGCTGTATGTTCCCGGTTATGGGTATGCTGTCGTAGCAGATACAGGCTCCAAAATAAAAGGGAAGAAAATCGATCTTTATTTTGAGACGAAAAAACAAGTGTACAAGCAGTGGGGCAAAAAAACGGTCACCGTCCAAGTGCTCAAAAAGGGCGGCGGCAAGCTTACGGAAGCATGGCTCAAAACATTGAACAGCGCCGTTCTCGCAGAAAAGAGGATTCCGGCGAATTTGCTCGAATCTTAAGAAGAGCAGGAAGAATGTACCCAGCAGTCTGCTGGTCCTGTACATTCTTCTTTTTTTTGCCTATCAGGTATGTTAAGATTTGCTATATAGTGGATGTAAACGCTATCATTAATGTTTGGAGCGGATCAAATGATGGACAATGGAAAAGCGATAGGCTTTGAACAGCACGAAGCCCAAATTCGTGATCTTTATAATCAGATGATCCGTGTGGCTTACGCGAAGGTGGCGAATAAATCGGATGCCCAGGATGCCGTTCAGGAGGCCTGGGTTCGCATATTAACGAAGCAAGATACGCTGCGCGAGCAGAGCAAGCTGAATTCCTGGGCGAAGGCGATTACGACGAATGTCGCGCTTAATATCAACCGGCAAACCAAGCGCTCGCAGCCAAGCGACCTGCTTGTCCAAGAACAGCAGGATCCGGATTGCGACACGAGCAGCGAGGCGGAATTGATGATGGAGCTATCGGAGCTGCTTGGACTGCTGGATCCGAAGGCGAGAACCCTGCTTCTGTACAAATTTTACTACGGCTTCAAGGATCAAGAAATCGCCGATGCGATGAAGGTTCCTGTAGGTACCGTCAAAGCCCGAATACATCGTACGAAGCTGCTGTTAAGAAGATTGATGGACGAGCAGCAAATGTAATCCGGTAAATTCGCAGGCTACCAATCAACAACCATCTGCTTGGATTTGTTTAAGCAGTAAAGAAAAGGGCGCGCTGTGACTCAGCGGCCCTTTTTTCTATTCGGCGCTACGATTCTCCGCCCTAATTCTTAAGCATCAGCTGCTACGCGGAATCCAATGTTCCCGGAAGAGCTGTCGGGTGTATTCTTGCTTCTTGCAGCCACCCGGTAGCGATTGCAGTACGAGCGGTGGCACAAGTAAGAGCCGCCCCGCATGGATTTGTTGCCTGAAGGAGCTTCTCCTTTGGGGTTTAGTGATGGCGTCGTTTGATGATAATTCGGCATGAACCAATCCGCGCACCACTCCCATACATTGCCGGACGTATTGTAGAGACCATAACCATTAGGTTCATAAGCATTGACAGGTGCGGTTCCGACATAGCCGTCGCTTGCATTGTTCTTGACAGGGAATTTTCCTTGCCAAATGTTGCAGTGATGCTGTCCATCGGGTTTTAGCAGATCTCCCCAAGGATACGTCTTGCGTTCGAGGCCGCCTCGGGCCGCAAACTCCCATTCCGCCTCGGTGGGGAGTCGAACACCGGCCCACTGGCAGTATCGGATGGCATCGTTCCATGAAATATGAATAACCGGATGATCCCAGCGCTCCTCCAAGCTGGAACCCGGTCCCTCTGGCTCGCGCCAATATGCCCCCGTTACGGTAAGCCACCACGGAGTTTGGACGGGAACCTGTGAGACGGTGCTTCTCGTTTGCTCCGATACAAGCAAGTGGAATACGAAGGACCAGCCGAAAACCTCGGCTTCGGTCTTATACCCCGTTTCATCGACGAACCGGGCAAATTCCTGGTTTGTAACCGCGTAGGGCGCTATATAGAATGGGGAAATCGTCACGTCGCGAGAAGGACCCTCGCCGTCTGCAGGGAAACCGTCGGAAGCGTCATTGCCCATCCGGAACGTTCCTCCCGGCAATAGAATCATCTCAGCTAGCGAAGCCTGAGGGCGATCGCCCTCAGTCATTACCGGATCGGTTATTGGAATGTGCTTCGGTGACGAAGGTCGAGAAGCCGAGCAGCATGTTGGTTTTTCGATTAAGTCGGACATGATATTCTCCTTTAGCTTGTGGTGTTATGCTTCTTATTCTATCAGACTCCGTTAAGAGCGCCTAGCTTATAGCCCTTACATAAAGTGCATGAAGCTCTGCCATACTATTTGGTGTACGGAGGTGAGTACAAATGGCGAAAAACAAGAACAACAAAATGAAGGCGTCCCAGAACCAATATAACGCTGAGTTTGCTCAAGAGAACACGGCCGAAACCGCGGGCAATACAACAAACAAAGCGCCTTCGGAAAAACCGAGCAAATAACCAGTGGACGATATCCAAAAGTGAAATTCCAGAGGAGCCGAGCGGCTCCTCTTTTTTCATGCTGTCCCAGGTGAAAATAGATGTAAATATGCGTTTCTCGGTCTTGAGATGTAGGGCAGTTTCAACCGGTAGACCCTTTATGCTCCTTTTGGCATCGAGTATACTGTGATTACAAGGACAAAAAGAGTAATTGAAGGCTGGTGCTGATATGAATGGACATTTTTTGAATCGGCTGATGTGGGGATTATTCATAATCGTCATCGGTGTAGGCTTAATGCTAAGGCAGGGCGGCGTTTTCGATTTTGATCTTGGCGATCTTATTTCCGTTTTCTGGCCGGTGGTGCTGCTGTTTCTAGGCTTGAACGGCTTCATCAGCAAAGGGGTTGGCGGACAAGGCTCCTTCTGGGGGTCAACGGTGCTTTGCGTAGTTGGATTTGTATTTTTGGGACGCAATCTGGGCTGGTTCACTTGGTCATTCGGTGATGTGTTTCAGTTCGCACTGCCAGTCGTCATTATAATATTCGGCCTTCGGATGATTATGAAACCGAAGAAGAAGGAGAGCGAGAGCCCTTCGCCTACCGATGAATGGCAAGCCTACCCTTACACGCCGACCGACAAGCCAATTCCTCCGGCCCCTCCGCTTCATCCGGATCCAACCAAACCTAATTCCGGATTGGATGAGGACGGTTCGGATACCGCGCAGCCCGAATCAAATTCGAGTGCTTACGGACCGCATCAAGCGGGGAGCTACACGCAGCAGAATAATCACGGCTATAATGATTCGAAGATGCAGCATAAGCTGGACCGGATGCAGGAACGCGCCGAAAGGGTCCGGGAACGAATCGAACGGCGGGCAGATAGCTGGAATCATCGCTGCCATGAGCGTAATGGCCGCACAGAGTGGTGGAATTCGGATTCGAATGCGCAAACCCGTTCCGGATTTATCGGGGATATCTACGTCGGACATGACTACTGGGAGCTAAAGCCGATGAACATTTCCCACTTTATCGGCGATACGGTACTCGATTTAACGAAAGCGCAAATTCCTTTGGGCGAGACGCGCATCCACATCTCCTCCTTTATCGGTGATGTAAAGGTATTCCTGCCGAACGACTTCGAAGTTGGTGTCCATGTGGTATCAAGTGCCTTTATCGGTGATGTGGCTGTATTGGACCGCAAGGAAGGCGGCATGTTCAAGAACATGAATATCGAGACAGCATACTTCCATGAGACCGACAAAAAGGTCAAGCTTGTCGTCAGCACCTTTATCGGCGATGTGCGCGTCACGAAGGTTGGGTGATCCGCGCTTATGATGGTGAAATTGCTCCGAAGCAGTAAGTGGGAAATGATCTTGTTGTTTATCGCATCGTCTGTCTTATCGGTTCTAGTATGGGTTATCGGAGGCCATTATGTCGATTCACAGTTCGGGAAAGGCGACCTGTGGATCGGCGTAGCCGCCGTTTTTTTACTTGTCAGCTGCGGATTTGGTTATTGGGCCGCACAGCGGACGCAGCGTCGGATTGATATGCTGTATCTGGGCATTAAGCAAGCCGCGCATGGTAATTATACCGTCCGGCTGCCGGAAGCCGGCGCAAGATCGTTCACCCCTGCTTACCAGGAGTTTAATGATTTGGTTGCGTCGCTCGAGGAGCGGATGCAGCTTATTCAACGTACGGGTGAGGAGCAAGTGATGCACGAGGCCGCGTCGAATGAGGCTGCCGTATTAGAGGAGCGCAGAAGGCTCGCGCGCGATCTGCATGATACAGTTAGTCAACAGTTATTCGCCATTCATATGTCTGCTTCTTCCCTTCCGAAATTGTTGGAAATTAATAAGGAACGGGCTGAATCGGTAATGGATCAGCTCATTACGATGTCATCGATGGCTCAGAAGCAAATGCGCGGATTCATTGCTCAGCTCCGTCCGCTTGAGCTCGAAGGCAGATCGCTTCAAGAGGCGCTTGATAAATGGTTTCCGGACTATTGCCGCCAGAACGGCCTGCAAGGCGTTCAAGAGTGGCGTGTCAAAGAGAAGCTGTCCGAAGCGAAAGAGCATCAATTGTTTCTTATTATCCAAGAAGCGATGGCTAACATCGTCAAGCATGCCGGTGCACAAACCGCTGTTCTGACCCTTTCCGAGACGGAACGGCAAATTGTCATGACCCTGCAGGATGATGGGGCCGGCTTCCGCGCCGATCAGGTAAAACGAGGATCGTATGGTCTTTCTACCATGCGGGAGCGGGCGAACAAGCTCGGAGGGGATGCCTCTATTATTAGCAAGCCGGGGAGCGGCACGCGGGTTCGTGTTACCCTGCCGAATTATAACCACAAAGGAGCCGAAATCGAGAATGAGCGGGAATGAGCAATGGAAAATAATGATCGTAGATGATCATGATATGGTGCGTGCAGGACTTCGCACGTATTTGATGCTGGAGCCGAAGTTCGATGTTGTAGCGGAGGCTGGCGACGGGGAAGAAGCGCTGGACATGCTGAGGAAAGGCGTTCCAGGCGGTTCTCCGAATCTCATCTTGATGGATTTGATGATGCCCCGCATGGACGGAGTGGAAGCGACGAGAGCGATCATGAAGGAGTTTCCCGAGCAGAAAATCGTCATGCTGACGAGCTTTCTGGAAGATGAGAAGGTCGTCGCTGCGGTAGAAGCAGGCGCGGTTAGCTATGTGTTGAAGACGGTGTCTGCTGAAGAGCTTATCTACGCCTTGAACGGCGCCGTAAAGGGTATGCCTGTCATGACATCGGATGTTTCTCAGGCCTTAACGCGCGGCCTCCGCCAACGGACTGCGCAAGGGGCGGATGAAGGACTGACAGAAAGGGAGAAGGAAGTACTTCTGCTCATCGCCGAAGGCCGCTCGAACAAAGAAATTGGTGAAGAGCTGCATATCAGCATCAAGACGGTAAAGACCCATGTAAGCAATCTGCTGATGAAGTGCGAGCTGGATGACCGGACGCAGCTGGCAGTGTTCGCTCATCGCAAAGGTTGGGTGAAAACGGGATAGGGCCTGCGCATAGTGGGTATTCTAATTGGCAAATGACGATTACCAGTTAGGAGAATGCCGAGCTATGATCCCCCTTTCATCGAAGTTGGAGGCAACCGAGCAGGAGTTTGTGGAGATGAGAACGAAGCTGGAGAATTATCAATTTTCTCTTGGAGGCAGCTGGGAATACGATCACGGCTCCTTCGACCGTGCGTTAGATGAAGCGAACAAGGTCTGGCTTCGTCTCCCGTTTGATGTCATCAATGGGAATCTGGATGCGGAAACCGAGGATAATGATGCGAAAATTCGTTTTGGCCAGCCTTTCGTCCTGAAGCATGTGTACAATGAAGGGCTCTCCTCCGAAGCCCAGCCCCGTACGGTTGGAAGTTTAATCGACCAATTTCAAACGCCAACGGATCCCGATGCCGAAATCGAAGCGCATTGGGTCGATAAGGCGAAGCATGTATTAGGTGAAGTGGAGCAGACGTTCCCGCAGTAATCTAGCGATAATGATGAATGAATCCGACGAGGCTTATTATAAGCGAGTCGGATTTTTTATTTCTGTTTAAATTGTTTTTAAGTTTGATTTAAGGTAGATTGTGCAAGATAGAACTATAGGAAGCGAGCAATGGTATAATAAGAAAGAACATGAGGAGGAGAAGCATGATGGAAGACAACAAAAAAAATCCTTTCGACGACTTTTTCCAATCGAGCGGCAGCGAGAAGAATGCGGACAAGGCCGACGAAAATTATAATGAGCATCAATCGGATTCGGACAAAGATTCCCGCCAGCAAAAGCCGGCCTATTATTATTCGTACGGTCCGTTTAAACCGACAGGAGTAGATTCGAATGAATCGGAAGCGAGACGGATCGACGACGGCGCTTCAGCTCCAGGCAGTCAAGTCGAAGTAACGCCGCCTACGCAGCTGCGGCCGTTTGCACCGACACAATCTGCAAGAGGCGGATGGAAAGGTAAGGAGCCTCGGCGTACATCGTTCAAAGCGGTCTTCGCCTCATTCTTAGTCGGTGTCGTGGCGGTCGGCTCACTGATGTTCGTAGCTGACCAGCAAAATTGGTTCTCGAGCGATCAAGCGCTAAGCTCCTCTCAACCGGTCGGTCAAGGGACTAACGCGAATGCAAAAGCCGGGGACGACGGCGTCGTATCGACGGCGGCCGATGTCGTTAGACCGAATAACATCGCCCAAATCTTCGAAAAGTCGAGCCCGGCGGTCGTGAAGATTGAGACGTTCGTCCAGCAGCAATCCAGCGGCAGAAACGGAGGCATGCTTGACGATCCGTTCTTCCGCCAATTCTTCGGAGATGAATATGATAATCAAGAAAACAATCAGGATTCGGGCAAAAGCACAGGCACGCTTGTCCCGAGCGGCATGGGCACAGGCTTCTTCTTCGACAAGACAGGCTACATCTTGACAAACCAGCATGTCGTCGGGGATGCGGATGAGATTGAAGTGACGGTTCAGGGCTATAATAAGCCGCTGAAAGCGAAGAAGCTCGGCTCTAACTACGATCTGGATCTAGCGGTTCTGAAAGTAGAAGGATCGGACTTCCCTACGCTCTCGCTGGGCAGCTCCGACAAAATCGATATCGGGGACTGGGTGGTAGCGATCGGCAATCCATACGGCTTCGACCATACCGTAACTGTAGGCGTGCTCAGCGCCAAAGAACGTCCGATTAGCATTCCAGATACGAACGGAACGCGCAACTACGAGCATCTCTTGCAGACCGATGCTTCTATTAACCCAGGGAATTCCGGCGGCCCGCTGCTCAACCTGCAGGGCGAAGTAATCGGAATTAACACGGCTGTCAGCTCGCAAGCGCAAGGTATCGGATTCGCGATTCCAACCAGTACGATTCTGGAGAATCTGGAAGCGCTCAAAGCCAATAAAGAAATTCCGAAGAAACCGGCTCCATTCATCGGTGCCAAACTGGGTGACATAACCGCTCAGCTCCAGCAGGATCTTGGCCTTTCCAGCAGAGAGGGCTCGTATATCGATGGCGTAGTCTATAAATCGCCGGCTTACTTGGCCGATCTGCGCCAGTATGATGTCATAACTGGGATGGATGGTACGAAGTACAAAACAAAAGAAGAGCTGATTACGGCGATCCAGGCGAAAAACGTTGGGGATAAGGTTACGATGAACATTATCCGCAATGGCAAGTCCATGGATGTGGTCGTCGAAATCGGCAACAGCAATGATTTTGCGCAGCAAACTCAACAGCAGCAACAGCAACAGCAATAGATGCGAATAGAAGTGTCCCGGCACCAGCGCAGGCAGTGGGTAGAACTGCCTGCGCATTTTTTTGCCCGGCTAGGCTGATGATTACGTTATACTGAAGATAGAATAGGGAATGTATTTGTAGGAGTGGGGGAGAACGATGAGACCGCATATTTTGGTCGTAGATGATGATGAGAAGATTACTTCGCTGCTTCGCCGCAGCCTTGCCTTTGAGGGCTACGAGGTCACAACGGCACCGAATGGACTTGAGGGATTAAAGCTCATGCTGACGAGTGATCCGGATTTACTAGTGCTTGATGTCATGATGCCGCAGGTAGATGGCTGGGAGGTATGCAGCCGCGTGCGCGAGGGAGGCAGCACGATGCCGATTCTGATGCTGACAGCCAAGGATGATATTCAAGACCGGGTGAAGGGATTGGATATCGGGGCTGACGATTACTTGGTCAAGCCCTTTGCGCTGGAGGAGCTGCTCGCGCGCGTGCGTGCGCTGCTGCGCCGTAAAACTGATAAGCTGGAGGAGCAGACCAACCGGATTGTCTATGAAGACTTGACGTTGGATCTGGACTCGCGGGAGGCGATCCGCAATGAAAGACGGATCGATCTAACGGCGAAGGAATTCGACCTGCTGCACCTGTTTATGCAGAATCCGCGCAGAGTATTGACGCGTGACTCCATTATGGACAAGATATGGGGCTATGATTACAGCGGGGAATCGAACGTACTCGAGGTATACATCGCCATGCTTCGGCAGAAGACGGAGGAAGGCGGAAACAAACGGCTCATCCAGACGGTTCGCGGAACCGGATATGTGCTGAGAGGAGAGAACTAACACCCATGTCGATCCGGCTGAAACTAACGATGTGGTACTCCACCTTGCTTGCCGTGACGCTGCTCATCTTTGGCGTGTCCATTTATCTGTTCGTTAACTATAACACCTACAGAGACGTGAAGTCGCAAATCCAGGAACAGCTCGGCCGGTTGCAGATTGTGTCTACGGTTGATTTTTTTAACGGCGGCTTGAATCTCAATCTATCGAACCGGTTCGAAGGCAACAATGTCTATGTACAGGTTGCTAGTTATACGAACGGGTATTTGGATCAATCCGACAATCTGAAGCGTGCGGATCTACAGCTGCCGGTTCCGGATCTCAATAAGGAGATTAAACAGGGATATGTACCATTGAGAGTCGATAAGTACCAGTTTCTGGCCTATCAGATGCCGCTGAAATTAAAGAAAAGCAATGAGACTGTCGGCGTGCTGCAGGTCGCTTACTACACAAGTCCGCTTGATAATTACATGAAAAATTTACGGACGATTCTGTTCTTCTCCTCCCTTGCCGTCATCGTTATTGCGTTCACGATCGGGCTGTTTATTGCACGCCAAGCGCTGCGGCCCGTTAAGAATGTTATTCAAGCGGTCACCCAAATTAAGAACGGCTCTAATCTGAGTGTCCGGATTGAGCGGGAAGGCCCTAACGACGAAATGGGGAGATTAACCGATACGCTAAACGGTATGCTCGAGCGGATTGAAACCACATATAATGAGTTGGATGACGCCTATAAGGCACAGCGCCGATTCGTATCGGACGCATCGCATGAGCTGAGGACGCCGCTCACGACCATCCGCGGCAATATCGAGCTGCTCGAGCGGATGTGGCTTCCCTCGCTGGAAGCGGCACAAGCAAGAATAGAGGGTAAGCATGGCGATGCAGACAAAGCCATGGGTTCACTTATTACGGAATCCAATGTCGTGCTGACACGGGAAGCGATGATGGATGTAGCCGCGGAAGCGAAGCGCATGTCGGGGCTCGTGAATGATCTGCTGTCGCTGGCCCGCGCAGATGCCGGCTATGAGATGGAGAAGCATGAGGAGCTGCTGCTGCCGCTGGTGGAGGATGTGGCGCGCAGAGCGCAGCTGTTGCCGCGTACGGCGGAATGGCGGATCGGCGACTTATCTCCCATAGAGGGCGTCACCGTATTCGCCCATGCCGACTTTTTGCGTCAGCTGCTGTTCATCTTCGTGGAGAATGCGTTCAAATATACACCGGCCGGTTATGTCGAGCTGCGCGCGCTCAAATCGGGGAATCAAGCGGGCATCGTCATCAAAGATACGGGAATTGGTATGAACAGCGATGAAATTCCCCATATCTTTGAACGGTTCTACAGAGCGGACGTATCACGGGGCAAAACAAGCGGGACCGGGCTTGGACTCTCCATTGCCAAGTGGATTATAGATGAACATTCCGGCTCCATAGAAGTGTCGACACGCGAAGGCGAAGGAACGACATTTATTGTGTGGCTGCCCCTTACTTTTCTCGACAAGTCGAATCAGGTATAATAGAACGAGGTTCGGCTTTTAGGAAGGTAGGTGCCAAGATGGAAATTGTAAAAATTTCACCGCGCGGTTATTGCTACGGGGTCGTAGATGCGATGGTGCTCGCTCTACAAACGGTAAAGAATTCAGATTTGCCGCGCCCGATCTATATATTGGGCATGATTGTTCATAACAGTCATGTTACAGAGGCGCTCCAGCAGGAAGGCGTTATTACGCTGGATGGCGAGAACCGCTTGGAGATTCTTAATAAAATCGACAAAGGCACGGTTATTTTCACCGCTCATGGGGTTTCCCCAGAGGTGCGCAAGATCGCCCGGGACAAAGGCTTGGCCATTGTAGATGCTACTTGTCCGGATGTAACGAAGACGCATGACCTCATCCGCGAGAAGGTAGCAGCAGGTTATGAAATCATTTATATCGGTAAGAATGGGCATCCTGAGCCGGAGGGCGCGATCGGAATTGCGCCAGGCCATGTGCATTTGATCGAGCGTGAAGATGAGATTGATCAGCTGGCGCTGACAACCGATCGAATTATAATTACGAACCAGACGACGATGTCGCAATGGGACATCCGCCATCTGATCAGCAAGCTATCGGCTACATTCCCGACGGCAGAAATTCATAATGAGATTTGTATGGCGACGCAGGTGCGGCAGGAAGCTGTCGCAAGTCAAGCGGGTGAAGCTGAGCTGTGTATCGTTGTGGGCGACCCGCGAAGCAACAACTCCAATCGTCTTGCACAGGTTTCGGAGGAAATTGCCGGCGTGAAGGCTTATAGGGTTGCAGATGTGAGCGAAATCCAGATCGAGTGGTTGAAAGGCAAGAAGCGTGTGGCGGTTACCTCCGGGGCATCCACGCCAACCCCGATCACCAAGGAAGTCATATCCTATCTTGAACAATTTGATGATGCGTCCCCCGACACGTGGGTGGTTAGAAGAACCATCAACATGAATAAACTGCTGCCAACCGTCCGTACGAATACGTCGGTCTAAGGGAATGAGGCGCATATCGAATGAGTAAGAACCGCAAACCGCGCTCGATTAAACGCTGGATCAAATACAAATACAGTCAGCTCATGCGGGCTCCCGGTGGAGCATCTTTTGTAGCGCTCGGATTTGCGATAGGTATTGCCGTCGAAATGTTCACGCTGCCAACCTACGGACTGGCGTTCTTCTTGATCTTCCCGCTTATCTACTGGTTGAATGCAAGCCTTGCCGGCGCTTTGCTTGGGTTTGTCGTTGGGAAAGTGATTTATATCCCAGCTGCCTTTGTGAACAGTATGGTTGGCGGCTGGGTGCTGCCGACCAACTTGAAAATTCATGTACCGCTTGCCCCGGAATGGATCGATCACATCCTGCTCGTCAATTTGAAATTAATTGTCGGCGGGATTATTGATGGCATTCTGCTCGGTTTCGTATTCTATTTCTCTGTCCGATGGGCGATTCAATTGGTTGCGGACAAACGCAGGGAGAAACGCAAGGAACGCCGCACGATGTTTGAGGCCGTCGTTACGCCGAAGTCGAATCACGCGACAGAATAGGATAGGCTCCCAAAAAAAGCAGGGCCGGTCTCTTGACGAGACCGGTTTTATTATGTATATTTACTTTAGCGATTAAAAGCATAAAAGCTTAAAAGCGAAGCAGCTTAAAAGCGTATACGCGTTGAAGCGGGAAAAGGGGTATTCATATGATCGTCATAACGAATAGCAGCATCACGGAAGAACGGATCGGGGAAATTACGGCTTATATTGAGAAATCGGGCGTTCAGGCACATGTATCGCGCGGCACGGACCGTACTGTTATCGGCATCATCGGTAAAGCCGAGCCAACGCTTGCCGAGCATCTGCGCCAAATGAAAGGCGTCGAGAACGTCATTAAAATATCGAAGTCTTACAAGCTTGCCAGCCGTGACTTTCATCCTGACGATACCATTATCGATATTAAGGGCGTCAAAATCGGCGGCGATAATCTTGTGATCATGGGCGGACCTTGCGCCGTGGAATCGCCAGAGCAGATTGATGAGATCGCACGTTTGGTCAAAGCAGCCGGAGGTCAAGTGCTTCGCGGCGGTGCGTTCAAGCCCCGTACAGGCCCATACAGCTTCCAGGGCGTAGGCGTCGAAGGTCTGGCGATGATGGCCGAGGCAGGACGTAAGCACGGCCTGCTGACCATTACTGAAGTAATGACACCGGAATATGTCGATGTTTGTGCTGAGTATGCGGATATTCTTCAGGTCGGGACGCGCAATATGCAGAACTTTGATCTGCTTCGCAAGCTGGGTACGATTCAAACTCCGGTTCTTCTGAAGCGTGGATTCAGCTCCACCTACGATGAGTTTTTGAATGCTGCCGAATATATGCTCGCCGGCGGGAATCCGAACGTTATGCTGTGCGAACGCGGAATACGGACATTCGAATCATATACGCGCAACACATTGGACCTTGCAGCGATCCCTGTACTTCAGCAGCTTAGCCACTTGCCCGTTATCTCGGACCCAAGCCACGGTACTGGCCGCCGCGAGCTGGTTGAACCTATGTCCAAAGCATCTGTCGCCGCTGGGGCGAACGGCCTAATCATCGAGATGCATACCGATCCTGATAACTCGATGACAGGCGACGGCGTACAATCGTTGTTCCCGGATCAATTCGCTAACCTGCTCAAGGAATTGGAACAAATTGCGAAGATTGTAGGAAAACGATTCGACACGGAAAAGGCGCCTGCAGAGGCTTTTGCAAGCTGGATCCAATAATCGTGTTTTCACCCATTTGTGTATGACTTGAAAAAGTCGCAAACCCAGATAAAGTTGGGGTTTGCGACTTTTTTCCTGTTTCCCATGTAAGGTATTTTCGTAGATATATCAATAAATGTGTAAAGATACCTAACATACGAGTAAAAAATACCTGACATAGCTATTGACGAGTATGGAGCGTAAATTTATAATTACCTCATAAGTTTAACGCAAAATATTGAACGTTCGACGTTCAAAACTACGCAAATGTTCGGAAATGGAGGAAACACCACATGTCAGTTCAAAATGTTTTGAACACAATTTCAGAAAACAATATCCAGTTTGTCGATTTCCGCTTTGTGGACCTCGCAGGTCGCGCGCACCATATTACGCTTCCATCAACGGAGGTTGATGCGGATACGTTCGTAAACGGTGTTGCATTCGACGGGTCCTCAATCTCGGGTTTCCGCGGTATCGAAGAATCAGATATGGTCATGATGCCGGATACGGAGTCGGTTTTTGTCGACCCTTTCACGGATCACCCGACCTTGAACATTATGTGCAACATCTTCACGCCAGACGGCGAACGTTATGAGCGCGATCCACGCAGCATCGCTCAGAAGGCGGAAGAATTCTTGAAGCAATCCGGCGTTGGTACGACGGCATTCTTCGCACCGGAATCCGAATTCTTCATTTTCGACGATGTTCGTTACGAGAGCTCGATGAACACTTCCTTCTTCTCCGTTGATTCCGAAGAAGCGGCATGGAACACGGGACGCAAGGAAGAAGGCGGCAACCTTGGTTTTAAAGTCGGCGTCAAGGGCGGATATGTTCCAGTTGCGCCGGTTGATTCCCAGCAAGATATTCGCAGCGAAATGGTTCGCGTGATGCAGGAAACCGGCTTGCGCGTTGAACGCCACCACCATGAAGTTGCAACGGCTGGCCAAGCGGAAATTAACTTCCGTTTCGACACGCTGACCAAAACAGCTGACAACCTGATGAAATACAAATACATCGTACACAACGTGGCTCGCCAATATGGCAAAGTCGCTACCTTCATGCCGAAGCCAATCTTTGGCGATAACGGCAGCGGGATGCACGTGCACCAATCGATCTTTGACGGCGATTCCCCATTGTTCTACGAAAAAGGCGCTTATGCCAACCTGAGCCAAATGGCTATGCACTACATGGGCGGTGTTCTGCACCATGCTCCAGCGTTGATTGCCCTGACGAACCCGTCGACGAACTCGTTCAAACGTCTGGTTCCAGGCTACGAAGCACCGGTTAACCTCGTATTCTCCAAAGGCAACCGTTCCGCTGCAATCCGTATTCCGATTGCTTCCGTTACGCCTAAAGGATGCCGTATCGAGTTCCGTACGCCGGACTCCACAGCCAATCCTTATCTGTCCTTTGCGGCTATGCTGCTTGCAGGCCTTGATGGGATCAAACGCAAAATCGATCCAATCGCACTTGGCTATGGACCATTCGACAAGAACATCTACGAGCTGTCCGACGAAGACAAGAAAGAGATTCGTTCGGTTCCAGGTACGCTGGACGAAGCGCTTGATGCTCTCGAGGCAGACTGCGAGTTCTTGACTGAGAGCGGCGTCTTCACACAAGACTTTATTCAGAACTATGTCTCGGTTAAACGCCAAGAAGCCAAAGCCGTTACAATTCGCGTTCATCCGCACGAGTACAGCCTGTATTTCGACTGCTAGACGGCACTTCTCCATTCATTATTTCTCGAGCTCTCCCGGTGGGGGAGCTCGTTTTTAATTGTATACGAAATCAGCTAAATCCGAATGATTATACGCCTATACGATCATCACGTTCGACTTTTTTACTTGAAGCATGCTCTTAAACTTGCTATCATAACGATAGGCATACAGATGATTGGAGTGGGTTACGGTGACGAAACGCGCATTTAATTTTAACGCTGGACCGGCTGCGCTGCCTCTTGAGGTACTGCAGCAGGCACAGGAACAGTTAGTCGATTATGAGGGTGCGGGCATGTCCATTATGGAAATGTCGCATCGCAGCGAGATCTACGAGAACGTCAATGGCGGGACGCAGTCGCTGCTTCGTGAATTATTCGGGATTCCTTCGAACTATAAGATATTGTTCCTGCAAGGCGGAGCGAGCACACAGTTTGCAATGATTCCAATGAACCTGCTGAAGGCTGGACAAGTGGGCTCCTATGTAATGACGGGAAGCTGGGCGGATAAGGCGATTAAAGAAGCGAAGCTAATCGGGGAAACGGCGGTTGCAGCCACATCCGAGGCTGACAAATTTAACCGTATTCCGAACATTAGCGACATTCAAATTCCAGCAAATTCCGCCTATTTGCATGTGACCTCTAACGAAACGATCGAGGGTACGCAGTACCAGCAGTTTCCGGTAACGGGCGCGGTGCCGCTCATAGCGGACATGTCCAGTGATATCCTTAGCCGTCCGATCGATGTTAGCAAGTTCGGTATGATTTATGCAGGGGCGCAGAAAAACTTAGGTCCTTCCGGCGTCACAATCGTCATTGTGAGAGAAGACCTGGTTGAGGAAAGCCCAAAATCAATTCCGACGATGCTTCGCTATGATACGCATGTGAAGAATAACTCTCTCTATAATACACCGCCATCCTTCTCGGTCTATCTGGTTAATCTGATGTTGAAATGGGTGCAATCCAGAGGCGGAGTTGCAGCTATTGAGCAGTACAACCGCGACAAAACGAAGCTGATCTATGACACCATTGACCAAAGTGGTGGCTTCTACCGCGGCTTTGCCGATGCAGGCAGCCGGTCGGCTATGAATATTACGTTCCGCATTCAAACCGAGGAGCTGGAGAAGCAGTTCGCCTTGGAGTCGGAGCAGCATGGGTTTATTGGGCTGAAGGGCCACCGCAGCGTAGGCGGCTTAAGAGCTTCGACCTATAATGCGGTTCCTCTTGAAAGCTGCAAAGCGCTTGCTGAATTCATGAGTGATTTCCAGAAACGTAACGGTTGATTCCTATCAGAAGAAGACCGCCTCATTCTCAGGCTTTCTTGAGAATGGGGCGGTCTTCTGTCGTGAGCAGGGGGCGGCTCAAACGTCCATGAGGGGGGCTATAGGGAGGCGACAGAGGAATCTGCCGTGCTGGGCCCTGTAAGCTTGTAGCCTACGTTGCGGACGGTCATAATATATTCGGGAGAGCGGGCAGACTTCTCGATCTTGTCGCGCAGATGGCTGATATGGACGTCGACGATTCGGGTATCGCCGAGAAAGTGATAGTCCCATACCCCATGGAGCAGCTGCTGCCGGCTGAGTACCTTGCCGCGATGGCGGCAGAGGAAGAGCAGCAGCTCGAATTCCTTGGGCGTCAGCTCCACCGGCTTGCTGTCGATGTGCACTTCGCGCAGTTCCGAGAAGACGGTCAATCGTCCGACTTCGTGAACGGTATTCTCGCTCTGGCCGGGAAGCGATTTGGTCCGGCGCAATATCGCTTGAATGCGGGAGATCAGCTCCTGGGGGGAGAAGGGCTTGGTCATATAGTCATCCGCACCGTTGTCCAGTCCTGCGATGATGTCGGTTAAATCCTGCAGGGCGGTGAGCATCACAATCGGTACCGCATTGTTTTGTTTACGAAGCTCCTGGCAAACTTGAATGCCGTCCATCTTGGGCAGCATCAGATCGAGAACGATGAGGTCGGGGCGGAACGGCTTTAACATGTCGAATACAGCTTCACCGTCATATACGCAGCGGACGTCAAACCCGGCTAATTTTAGATTAAATTCGATAAGCATGGAGATGGAAGGCTCGTCATCGACGACCAAAATTTTTTTCTTCATCGTCTCATTCTCCTTTACAGGCAATATAGGTTCATTATGAAGACCGACGTTACTCGGTAGATTAAGCTAACGTTATCGTAATGTTAAATTTAGTACATCACTTGATTTCATGTATAATTAGCAGAAGGCAAGGGGGAATAACGTAATGGCATTTCATATTGTGCTCGTCGAGCCGGAAATTCCGGCGAATACAGGCAACATTGCACGCACATGCGCGGCGACAGGAACACATCTTCATCTGGTGCGGCCGCTGGGCTTCAATACGGATGACAAAACGCTGAAGCGGGCGGGTCTCGATTATTGGTATGCCGTTAACATTCATTATTACGATTCCTTCGCGGAAGTGAAGGAGAACAATCCGCAAGGGCGCTTCTTCTTCGCCAGCACGAAGGCCGCCAAACGATACACGGACTTTGCGTTTGAAGACGGCGACTTCTTCGTCTTCGGCAAGGAGACCAAGGGACTGCCGGAGATCCTGCTGCAAGAGCATGAAGAGACTTGTATACGGCTGCCAATGACAGATAAGGTGCGCTCGCTCAATTTGTCGAATTCCGCGGCAATTGTGGTCTATGAAGCGTTCAGACAAACCGGGTTTCCCGGGATGGAATAAGCGTTTGCCGCCTCTTTCAAAAAGGGCGGCTCTTGGTTTGATTAACGTTACAAATAATGGGGTAAAAACATACGCCAGCAGGTTCATTGCCGGGCAATCGGGCGGAACCTGAGGCGCATTTGTTTGTTGCAGATAATTAAGAAAATCTCAACATGGGCAGGAAAATGTACCGACCTATCGAACTTTTATAGTTGCAAAGGTTTCTAGCACTGACTTACAAATCGAGACTGCAGAAGAGGTGAAATCGTTTGAAACCGGCTGGCGTCGTGCGTAAAGTCGATCAACTGGGCCGTATTGTGCTGCCCAAATCGCTACGCAAAAGATATCAAATGAACGAAGGAGACCCCGTGGAGATTCTTGTCCAGGGTGACCATATCATTTTGGAGCGTTACCGCCCAAGATGCGTATTTTGTGGATCAATGGAAGAAGTTCGCGAATTTAAGGAGCGTCACTTGTGCTCCGTATGTGTGACGGAAATGGTGGGGCTACGTCGGGCTTAGCAGCTAGGGCGGCGCGGATACCGGAACAGCATAGCGTGACAAGCAAATAAAAGAAGCTTCCTGTCGTTGTCGTCAGACAACATCAGGAAGCTTCTTTTATTACATCCAATTAAATGCCGTTTGTTTTGTCGTCATTATATGACGATGTCAAGATCGCCGTCAGGAACAAGACGGTGACGGTGATTACGATAAGAAAATTAAGTGTCATCCTGCACACCTCCATTAAGCTGACTTTATTATAACCAACCGCAAGCAAAAAGAAAATGAAATCAGATGTGAACAAGTTGTTACAGTGTGGCATAAATGACCGATCGAAACGGAAATCCTATGAAAAACGCCTTCCGGTACATGAAATGCATAACTCCAGTCTCCTACAGGCTTCGCTCTGCGTAAGATATGGAATAATGGAGCTGCAAGGAGGCGTGCGTGAGCGTGAAATATCGGTACTCGAGCAAGGTGGATCGTCTGCAATCATCTGCAGTACGGGATAGCTTGAAGATGGCGCTGGGGAGGGAGAGCATTTCACTGGCAGGAGATCTTCCTGCGGAGGAGCTGCTGCCGCTGGATGCTGTAAAGGAAGCGGCTGGCCGGGTGTTTAGGAGCGGTAACGGAGCGCTTCAATATGATCTGACGGAAGGCTATTTACCGCTTCGGGAGCAGCTATGCGGGCGCTTGGCTGCTAAGGGGATGACCATTGATCCGGACGACATGATACTGACGGGAGGCTCACGGCCTGCCATCGACTTGATCGTGCGCGCGCTTACGGAACCGGGCAGCGTTGTACTCGTCGAGAATCCAACCTGCTTGACGAGCCTGCAGGTATTTCATCTGAACGGCCTGCAAGTGATTCCCGTGGAGAGCGATAAGGATGGAATGATGATGGAGGATGCGGAGCGGCTCATTCGCCGGCACAAGCCCGCCCTTGTATATGTCGTCCCTAATTTCGGAAATCCGACTGCGCGGGTCTGGACGGCCCAGCGGCGCCGCGGCCTCGTGGAATGCTGTCGGCGTCACGGGGTTCTCATCGTGGAGGATGACCCTTATGGCGAGCTGAAATTCGACGCCAAAGCAAGGTTTCCAACCCTGTTCTCGATTGAGGGGCAGGTAAGCGGCGGCTGCGTTCTCTACACAAGCACCTTCTCCAAGAGCGTGGCACCCGCTCTTCAGACGGGCTGGGTGATGGGGGATCGGAATGTAATCCGCATGATAACGAAGGCGAAGCAGGCGGCGGATCCGGAGCCGGGTACACTGGACCAGCGAATTCTCGATCAGCTGCTGCGCCATTTTCCATTGGATATCCACCTGAGAAAGATCGGGAAGCTATATCGGCAGCGAATGCAGCATATGCAGACCCTGCTGCGGGAGCAGGAGTTGAGCGGGGTTTCGTGGATAGAACCGCAGGGCGGCATGTTCTTGTGGCTGGAGCTGCCTGACGGGCTCGATGCAGAAGCGCTGCTGCGCTGTGCCGTCATGAAAGGCGTTACATTCGTTCCCGGCTCCCCGTTCTACGCCCTAGAGCCGAAGCGGAATACGGCCAGGCTGAATTTCACCAGCACGTCCCGAGATCAAATGACCGTCGGGATAGCCAGGCTTGCCGATGCCATCTCGGAGTTTACGGCACGAAGCTAAGGGCGGCTGAGCGATATGAAAGACCGCTGCATCGCTGCAGCGGTCTTATACGTGTATGTAGGACTTAGGCTTGCTTCAACAAGTATTGGCCGTCAATTACTTCGAGCGGTTGGCAATCGAGAGCGGCGCCCGGCATATTTGTCGATTCCCCGGTTTGGATGTCGAACATCCAATAGTGCAGCGGGCAAATAAACTCGTCGCCATGAACACTGACGATACCTCCGGCATGCGGACAGATTCCGCAAATAAGCCGGAAGGAAGGCTCGCCCTCCGCTGATTCATCCTTGACGATGTAGTAGGGATCATAGTCGATCGTCACGGGAGCAGGGAAGGAAGTAAAGTCTTCTACTTTGCCGATTACACGGTAACCTTGAAGCTTCTGTTCTTCACTCATAATGAAGGTCTCCTTTAGCGCTGGATTGCTTAGTGAGCAGCCAGGTATCGAGAATATTCGCATGCTTGGCGACGGCTTCGATGCCAGTGCCTCGTAATCGATATATTCCGCGATCGACTCTCTCAAACCAGCCATAATAATTTTTCTGTAAAATAGGAGCGGCTCGTACGACATCGGATAGCTCCGCGGCTTTTCGCGGCGACAGATCGCCGTGAACACTAAGGGCCCAAGCAATGCGAAGCGCCTTTTCCCTATAAGCGGTCACCAGCTTGGCCTTCGTGCTGCCGCCTGTGTTGTAATCCCCGCTGCGTTCGCGAAACTCGGTCATCAGGCGGGATACCCGGAGCCGGCGCTTGCCTCGAACCGGCATGTCACCGGGCTCGCACAGCATCTCGACGACCGGTGCCTTCGTCTTAAAGAAGGTGATGGTCATCAGTCCGAGCCCAAGCATGCGGCATAGCTCGGACAAGTCGCCAAAGCGCTGGTTATGCGAACCGCTTTTCTTACGGTTGCGCTCCACGGCGAGGACCACGCGATCCGTCAGCCTGAGGCGTTCGATGCCCTGCAGCAGCAGCGCTAGATTGAACGTTTTTTTCATCTCGACGATGATGGTTTCCTCGCTTAGCGGATGGACGGCGACCAAGTCGCAATGCATGACTTCGCTCTTCACGTCATACCCCTGCGCTTCGAAATAGGCTTTGACCGGTTTGTATAACTCCGTTTCATGACTGACTGCCATGCCGCACGCTCCTTTCCCCGAGCATTATACCACATCCCCTTTCGTTGCGGAGCAATGTTGCAGGCGAATCGAAGCAAAGTTTCGGCAATAATCGCGTCGATATGCCGCCCTGCTTTTTCGCATCGATTGCCGTTCTTACGCGATTTTTCCCTGAATCTGTCCAGGCATTCACGACACTTCCGGCAGGGGCGCTTGTGAGAAAACTCGGAATTTGCTGGAATGACGAATAAAATTTAGGGCAACTTCCCTCCGGTAAGCGCATAGGATTGTATTACTTCAACAAAATGCTTATCAAACCAAGCTGTCGGATAGATGACGACCCGCGGTGAAGTCAGGCTGCCAGGAACATCGGGAGGGACGAGAGGAGGTACGGCATGGACATTTTGAAACGAATATCGGCGTACAAAGCAGAGAGCGAGAAGCTCGCGTGGACAGGGTCGTTCAAGGAGTACATTGAACTGCTGAGGAAAGATCCAGCTCCTGCTATGACAGCACATGCTCGTGTCTACGAAATGATTGAGTCGTATGGAGTGGTGGATGAGGCCGGTCAGAAGAAGTACAAATTTTTCGAGCAGGAAATATTCGGGCTCGACCGTGCGGTTGAGCGTTTGGTGGAGGAATATTTTCATTCGGCGGCGCGGCGGCTCGATGTCCGTAAACGGATTCTATTGCTGATGGGCCCGGTGAGTGGAGGCAAATCGACGATTGTCACCATGCTGAAAAGGGGATTGGAGCAGTACTCCAGAACCGAGCGAGGTGCTGTATACGCGATTAAAGGATGTCCTATGCACGAAGATCCCCTTCATCTCATTCCCAATGAGCTGCGGCCGGAGGCGGAGAAGGAGCTTGGCGTGCGCATCGAAGGCAATCTCTGTCCTTCCTGCCAGATGCGGCTGCGTACGGAGTATGCGGACGATATCGAGAACGTGCTCGTCGAACGGGTGCTTATCTCGGAGGAAAGCCGTGTCGGTATCGGCACGTTCAGCCCATCGGATCCGAAGTCCCAGGATATTGCCGATTTGACGGGAAGCATCGATTTCTCGACCATAACCGAATATGGCTCGGAATCTGATCCGCGCGCTTACCGGTTCGATGGCGAATTAAACAAGGCGAATCGCGGGCTAATGGAATTCCAGGAGATGCTCAAGTGCGACGAGAAGTTTCTCTGGAATTTGCTCTCCCTAACGCAGGAGGGTAATTTCAAGGCTGGCCGATTCGCCTTAATATCGGCCGACGAGCTCATTGTCGCGCATACGAACGAGACCGAGTATAAAGCGTTCATCAGCAACAAGAAGAACGAAGCGCTGCAGTCGCGGATGATCGTCATGCCGATTCCGTACAATTTGAAAGTGTCCGAAGAGGAGAAAATTTACGCGAAGCTGATTAGTCAGAGCGATATGAAGCATATTCATATTTCGCCGCATGCGCTGCGGGCGGCAGCCATATTCTCGATCCTAACCCGTCTGAAGGAGACGAAGAAGCAGGGGATGGACCTGCTGAAGAAGATGCACATGTATGATGGCGAGGAAGTCGAGGGTTATAAGGAAGCGGACTTGAAGGAGATGCAGAACGAGTACATTGAGGAAGGGATGTCGGGGATCGACCCGAGGTACGTGATCAACCGGATTTCAAGTGCGCTCATTAAACAGGATTTGCAATGCATCAACGCGCTAGATGTGCTCCGTGCGCTCAAGGACGGTCTGGATCAGCATCCGTCCATTACGAAGGATGAGCGTGAAAAATACTTAAATTTCATCTCGTTCGCCCGTAAGGAATACGATAATTTGGCGAAGAAGGAAGTGCAGAAGGCCTTCGTCTACTCATTCGAGGAGTCGGCGAGGACGCTGTTCGAAAATTATCTCGACAATATCGAATCCTACTGCAACTGGTCCAAAATTAAAGATCCGCTCACCGGCGAAGAGATGGATCCGGATGAAAGGCTTATGCGTTCGATTGAGGAACAGATCGGGGTATCGGAGAACGCCAAGAAAGCGTTCCGCGAAGAGATTCTCATCCGGATTTCTTCCTACTCACGCAAAGGGAAGAAATTCGACTATTCCAGCCATGACCGGCTGCGTGAAGCGATTGAGAAGAAGCTGTTCACCGACCTGAAGGATATCGTCAAAATAACGACGTCGACGAAGACGCCGGACGAGAAGCAGCTGAAACGGATTAACGAGGTGACATCCCGCCTTATGGATGATCACGGGTATTGCCCGGTTTGTTCGAATGAGCTCTTGCGGTATGTCGGAAGCTTGTTGAACCGGTAAGGAGTGCGAGGCGGGGGAGTACGGCTGGAATTTGTGGGGCGCATGCTGACGCATGCGTCTCTTTTATTATATGGATGCCGGAAGGGATTAGGTGGTGGAGCGAGCGGCAGGCCACTACGCAGCTGGGTTCTGCCAGTGGGCAGCGAATCAGCAGCATCCGGCGCATGGTGGCGGTGGGCGGCAGCTCTATGTTCAACGTCGTGGCTTGCATCATCCGCCTGTTTTCTGGAGCTGTAAGACCAGAAAAGGGCGTTACAGCTGCAGAAATCGCGATGAGGGTGAGCTGTAACGCCATATTCTACCGTTACAGCGCCGGGGCTTACATCACCCGTCGGTTTTCAGGTGCTGTAAGACCAGAAGCGCCGAGGCTTGCATCACCCGTCGGTTTTCAGGTGCTGTAAGACCAGAAAAGGGCGTTACAGCTGCAGAAATCGCGATGAGGGTGAGCTGTAAC
>NZ_JANHOF010000002.1:0-168411 GCF_024498075.1 Paenibacillus mendelii | reverse complement strand
GCGCCGAGGCTTGCATCATCCTTCGGTTATCTGGTGCTGTAAGACCAGAAAAGGGCGTTACAGACTCGCCAATCGCGATGAGGGTGAGCTGTAACGCCATATTTTACCGTTACAGCGCCGGGGTTTGCATCACCCGTCGGTTTTCAGGTGCTGTAAGACCAGAAAAGGGCGTTACAGACTCGCCAATCGCGATGAGGGTGAGCTGTAACGCCATATTCTACCGTTACAGCTTCGGGGCGTGCATCACCCGTCGGTTTTCAGGTGCTGTAAGACCAGAAAGGGAGAGCTATAACGCAGCATTTTAACATTGCAGCTTGGTTAGCCCGGACGGGCATTCACCCAAACATCCGAGCGGCTGTTTTTTTATTGTCTTTTATTGATGTTTATCGTCGTTTGTTACTATATAATAGTATATATAAAGAGGAGGCGGATACTTTGTTTGCAGCTAATCGGCGGGAGAAGATCGTACAGCTGCTTCAGCAGCAGGAACAAATCGTTGTCAAGGAGCTGGCGCGCGAGCTTCAGGTATCGGAGGGGACGCTCCGGACGGATCTGAAGATTCTGGAGGATGAAGGCTTGCTTGAACGAACCCACGGGGGCGCAGTGCCGGTAAAATCGAAGTCGGCCTACACTGTGGATCGCTATCCATCCCGCGGCGAGCTGAATGCCGAAGAGAAGGCCGTTATCGGGAAGAAAGCGGCTGAGCTGGTGACGAAAGGGCAGTGCGTCATTCTTGATGCGAGCTCAACGGTACTGCAGCTGGCCAAATCGCTGATCGATTACGATTTCTTGACGGTGGTTACGAATGGGCTGGAAGCCGCGATGATCCTCAATCAGAATCCGCGAATCAACGTTATTCTGATCGGAGGCATCCTTCGTTCCGGATCAAGAACGGTTGAAGGCGTGCTGGGTAAATCCATGCTGGAGGATATTCATGCCGATGTCTTCTTCACATCATCCGAAGGGTTCAGCTTGGGAGAAGGAATGACGGATTTCAGCTTGTACGAGGCCGAATTAAAGAAGCTGATGGCCGCGAATGCAACCAAGACGGTCGCGCTTGTCGACTATACGAAGCTTGGGCGAAGATCGATTGCGACCTCGGTGCAGGCTAGAGGGATTCATACCCTAATAACGGATTCAAAGGCTGACAAGGAGTTTCTGCGCCAGCTGAGCGGTATGGAAATCATCATTGCCGGCAAATAGGCGAGTGCCGAAACAGACAGTATGTAACAACAAATAAACGTTCATATATAAACGAATATAAACGTCAATAAAAATAAACAAAGGTTGACAAATAAAGAAAAACGGGAGGAAAATATAAGAATAGAATAAGGCACAAAGCAAGCGAGGAGCAGATAACGATGCTGAATACGATAGACGGATTTATTATCGATTTGGATGGGACGGTATACAAGGGAGCGACAGCGATTGCAGGTGCCGGGGAAACGATTGACTATCTGCGTTCGATCGGCAAGCGAATCGTATTCTTAAGCAACCGCGGGAACATATCCAGAGCGATGTGCCGCGATAAATTGGCAGCGATGCACATTCATGTGCCCGAGGATGAAATCATTTTATCGTCCACGGTGACAGCGCGATATTTGATGCAGCGCCATCCCGGCTGTAAGGCATGGGCGCTCGGCGATCCGGGCCTGCGGGATGAACTGGCGGCAGCTGGCGTGCAGCTGGCGGAGAAACCGGAAGAGGCGGATTGGGTTGTGATCACGCTGCATGAGACGCTTACCTACAGAGAACTGAATCAGGCCTTCAAAGCCGTCCGGAACGGGGCAAGGATAATCGCGACGAATGATGATAAGACCTTCCCCGGGGATGAGGGGGACTCCATCGATGTGGCCGGTATGATCGGCGCTATCGTGGCATCGACCGGACAAGAAGTGGAGGTCGTCATCGGCAAGCCATCGGCACATATGTCCGAAGCGGCGCTCAGCGTGCTGGGTCTGCCGCCGGAGCGTTGTATGATTATAGGCGACAGCTTAATGTCCGATATTCGCCTTGGGAAGCGTTCCGGAATAAGGACTGCGCTTGTTCTCAGCGGTTCAGTTACCCGTGATGAGCTTGATGCGGTGATGGATAAGCCGGATTGTGTCTGGGAATCCATCGGTGATTTGAAAATGCTATTGAGCCGAAATGAGGAGATCGCGTGACGGATATTTTAACGAATATTAAGAAACAAGCAGTTGCGGCGGCGGAAGCAGGACTAAACCTGGCTGCGCTGGATATGGGTCCTGTCCGCATTGAATCTGGGGCGATTCGCGAAGTAACACCTTATCTGACAGAGATGAATTATCGGCAAGTATCGGTCGTTTCGGACAGCATCACATATGAGATTGCCGGCAGCGCCTTAATCGCATCCATAATAGAATCAGGCATCCATGCGCATTCGACGATTATTAAACCTAACCCGAATGGGGATGTCATTGCGGACGAAGTATCGTTGATCCAGCTTCTGCTTGATATTCGGCTGCATGCTTCGGAGGTCGTTATCGCGGCTGGCTCCGGTACCCTGCATGATATCGCGAGGTTCGCCGCTTATACGACGGGCATTCCGTTTTTATCGGTGCCTACGGCGCCTTCCGTCGATGGATTTAATTCTAAAGGCGCACCGGTCATCGTACGAGGCGAGAAAATTACAATCCCATCGATTGGACCGGACGCGATCTTCGCGGATCTGGATATTCTGACCCATGCGCCGTCCGAGCTCGTTGCGGCGGGTTTTGGCGATATGCTCGGCAAATATACGTCCTTGTTGGATTGGAAATTCGGCAGCCTGGCCGGGGGCGAGCCCTACTCGCCTCTCGTAGCAGAGCTGACCTGGAATGCGCTTCAGCGATGTATCGATAATGTCGATGAAATCGCAGCACGCAGCACCACGGGTATTCGGATCCTGACCGGAGCTTTGCTGGAGTCAGGCTTCGCCATGCTGCTGTTTGGGCAATCGCATTCCGCCTCTGGAGCGGAGCATCATCTCTCGCACTATTGGGAGATGGAGTATCTGAAGCTTGGCCGCCGGCAGCTGCTGCATGGCGCTAAGGTCGGTGTGGCTTGTGCGGAAATCGCTAAGCTGTACCATCGGCTTGCGGCAGAGCAGCTGCCATCCGTCTTTGGGACCGAGCAGGCGAAGATTGTACATGAAATCGGCCAGCTGCCGGATGAGCATGAGATTAGCAGCCTGCTGCGCAAGGTCGGAGGACCCGATTATCCGGCGAAACTTGGAATCGACGAAGAGCTTCTGATGCGCAGCTTGCGGGAAGCGCATCATATCCGGCCGAATCGATACACGCTGCTGAGGGCATACAACGAATCCATGAAATCGTAATAAGAGGAGTTAGCATTATTATTTTGATCGATTCGTTACAAGATAGACATACCAAAGAAGTTGACAAGCTGCCGAGGCGTACCAAACGCTGCGGCAGCTTTTCATTATCCCAATAATAGCCTTCATACAGAAGAGTGTGGTATTATAGAACATATGTTCTTATTATGGAGGGGTTTTGATGCATATGGTTGTATTGGATAGGAACGGAAATCCATGTGTTATTCAAGTTCGGGATGTACTGCTGATGATGACAATGAAGCATGGTCCGGAGTTTGTAACCGGTGAAGGGAGCTATCGTTTGCCGATTACGGCAGCGCAGCTGCTGCAGGCGTTCGAATCCTATGGTTTTGAGCAGGTGGACCGTAATGTGATTGCCAATCTGAATAAGGCGGTTTCATTCGATCCGATGGCGAGGAAGCTGTATTATGACGAGGAGGGGGCCAACCGCGGAGGCTTATATGCAACGGTATCGGGAGCGAACAGCTATAAGGTGAGCCATCTGATCCGAGAATCGGAGAGCGAGAAGCAGGACTATTATGCTGCTGCCAAGTCAGGTGAGTCGAGGGGTTGCTGTTCGTGGTCGGAGATGTCTCTTCCTGCGTAGCCAGGAGCTGCACGATGGCGCGTAACGGCCATGTTGGTTACGCGCCAATTGCGGGAATAAGAAAAACGAAGTCTCATTAATAGGTAATATCTATAATCGATATTAGCTTTATATATTTCCGTCGATTTGATCTTTCATGCTATAACCATAGCAGAAGCTGATTCCGAAGGAGGACGAGAAGATGGAACAACGATGGGAAGCGGGATTATATGATCAGGCGATGAGCTTTGTCTCCAAGTACGGCGTAGGGGTCTTGGATCTGGTTGCGGCGAAGCCGGGTGAGCGAATTATCGATTGGGGCTGCGGCACAGGGGATTTGGCCGATCAGCTGGCCCAGCAGGGGGCCATTGTGACGGGGATTGACGCCTCTGCTTCCATGATTGCGAAGGCGCAGCAGAAGTATCCGGCTGTTGCCTTCGTAGCAGATGGGCAAAGGTACCGGTCAGAGACGCAAGTAGACGCGGTTATGAGCAATGCAGCACTGCATTGGATGACCGACGCGGAATCGACGGCGGCGAGCATTGCTGGCTCGCTGCGCTATGGCGGTCGGTTTTCGGCGGAGTTCGGAGCCGCGGGCAACATCGCTGAGGTCAGGCGGGCGCTTGAGGAATCCTTTCATAGCGCGGGAGTGCTGGAGCTGCTCCGTATCCCGTGGTATTTTCCAACAATCGGCGAATACACCTCTCTTCTTGAACGTCATGGATTATCGGTACGAATGGCAGAACGCATAGAGAGGCCGACTCCGCTAACGGGAGGAGAAGAGGGACTTCGCATATGGCTCGATACGTTTGCCAATGGACTGCTGACCCCCTTAGATGAGGCTTGCCGCGGTGAAGTCATCGACGGTACCGAGCGCAGATTGAAGCAAACCAAACTCTATCAAGACGGGGAATGGATCTTAGATTATGAACGAATTCGGGTAACCGCAACGAAAAGGTAAATTTTTCACCTCGGAAAGTCGATGATATAATCATACAAGGTTTGTCACCTTTGATATCGACCTAGGGGGAAAGCAGCATGATTCAGGTTTCGCCAGAAAGAAAGAGGCAGCTCGATTTTATAGGGATTACAGATGATGATCTATCGCTCTTAAGCAGTAACCGGGAAATATTCGACCAGGTCGCAAGCGAGGTTGTGGACCGTTTCTATGGACGGATTGGCAAGGAATCTGAGCTTTTTGCCATTATTAATAAATTCAGTAGTATCGACCGGCTGAAGGAAACGATGCGCGTGTATTGGATGTCCCTCACGGAAGGTAAAATTGATGAACAATTTATTGAAAATCGGGTTCGTGTAGGCGTCGTCCATTCGAAGATTGGCTTGAATACGGATTGGTATCTCGGGTCTTATGCCATCTATTTAGATCTGGCAACCCAAGTGTTTAAGCGGATGATGCCTGATCGTTGGCAGCATATCATTCTTGCCCTTTCCAAAATGTTTAATTATGACTCCCAGCTTGTGCTGGAGGCTTATCAGAAGCTTGAGCAGGAGCATGTGCAGCATTTGGCAGACTCCAGGCAGAATATGCTAAGCTCTGTGACCCAGGCGGTACAGGAGCTGGCGGGCATGATCGTGGATCTAGAGGAAAGTGCCAAGACGATGGCGGATTCGGCTGTCTTGACGGCGGAATCGCAGGATCATTCCAACCGGATGCTCGGCGAGCTCATGACCGACGTCGAGAACATCGGCGAGGTTGGGACGCTCATTCGGAACGTTGCGGATCAGACCCATTTGCTTGGACTTAACGCTGCAATTGAAGCGGCAAGAGCAGGGGAGCACGGCCGCGGCTTTGAATTCGTGGCTAATGAAGTCCGGAAGCTTGCCGCGTCTTCGCGAGAGGCGATGTCTTCTATTCAGGATCGGCTTGAGCAGATTGAGGAGAAGGTCACGGTCGTACGCAAGGAATCCGAAGAGTCTTCCATTCAAGCGCGTGAGCAGGCGGCAAGATCGGAAGAGCTCGCGGCGTTCGTCACGACGATTGAGAAAGTCACTAATGATTTGAAACAGCTTAATGATTAGCATGAAGCTGTACTAGTGAAAGGGCATCCCCGCAGCGTGGCGGGATGCCCTTTTGTTCTCTGGTAAGACCAGGACTACAAAGATCGCCTGACCGGACCTCTTGGCCGGCAGGCGATCTTTGTATGACTCATTATACGATTGGTGTATGCGTAGTGTAACGCTCGCGGTCGAAATCCTCCAAGGCTTCAGCGGCCTTGCGCATATCTTCCTGATGCACCTGAAGCTTCAAGCTGTTGCTGCGGTTAGAGCCCGAAGCTCCGTAATTTGCTCCTCCGGCGATGCCCGATACTGGCTGGCCTTCCTCGGCGCGAACCCGGCAGCGTACGCCTTTATTATGCAAATAAGCATGCTTATCCTGCAGTTCATCTGACTTTTCTCCGGACGGCGCGGATAGAATCGTCTTCCATCGGCTCGACCGGAACATCATGGCAACAAGGAACAAGAGCACCGCGACACCAATGACAATAAGCAAAAACTGCATTGTCTGTTCACCTCTTCGTTCCGGGAGGGTTTCCTCCCTATTTACGTATACCATAACCTTCCTGCCGGAAACTGAAACAGCAATTGGGCTAATAGTTAAACGGGAATAAAGATGACGATGTTGTCCTTGCGGCAGAAACAGGTATCAAATAAACTTCCGGCTCGTTTTCTTCCCGTCGCAGCTGAAGACGATTTTCTTATCCTCGACATAGGTTTCCAGATGCACGGACTTGCCCCACAGCTGTACGACATAAGGCAGCGTTCGCTCCACGTATTTCAAATCCAGCTCCACGCCTTCGAATTGATGGGTCAAATACAGCTCACCGACCCGGTTGTGATCGCCATCGGCTACGACAATGCTTGGAAAGCCGCCGTTGACGCGGGAGTAGACGAGCTGCTCCCGAATATTTTCCCAGCCTTTATCGGTAATTTTCCATTCGGCGCCTTTCTTCTCGAAGATGTACAGGTCTAGATCCCTTACCAGTTCCTTGGTCAAATAATTGCGCAGGAAGGAGATGTCGGAATCCAATTCGCGCACCTCGAATATTTTATCCCGCCCAAGTCCCGGCTGGCGTCCGAGCCGCTCCTGTTCTTCCTTCGTCGGCTTATCCCAGCGCCGCTCGATGTCCTCGAAGATTTTGAGGCCGAGATAGTAGGGGTTCAAGCTGTGGCGCGAAGGCTGCACGACAGATGAATTCAGCTTCGCGAATTCGATCGTCTCCTCGCTGGTCAGGTCAAGCTCGCGGATGATGCGCTGATGCCAGTAGGAGGCCCAGCCTTCGTTCATGATTTTCGTCTCGATTTGCGGCCAGAAATAGAGCATCTCGTCGCGCAGCATGGATAGGATATCCCGCTGCCACTCGGTTAGATTCGGGGAATACTCCTCGATAAACCAGACCAGGTCCTTCTCAGGCTTCGGCGGAAAGCGCTTGGACTCGGCAGCTTTCTTGCGTTCAGCCTCTTCGGCCTCCGGATCTGCCTCCAAGTCCCAAACATCCTCATAGCCGGTTTTGAGAGGGGCCTGCGACGAACGGTTCTGCTCCTTGGTCAACAGCTCGATATAGCGTGTTTTGTCCAGCTGGTAGGGCTTAATGAGCGTCGGATCGACATGCTCCTGAATGGCCAGGATCGCATCGATGAATTTCTCAACCTCTTCGTTGCCATGATCCATCTCATATTGGCTGATCCGCTCCGCGGTAGCGGCCATGCTCTCAACCATATTGCGGTTGGAACCGCCGAAGCGTGCGTTGTTCTTGAAGAAGTCGCAATGCGCGAGCACGTGAGCGACGATGAGCTTGTTCTGGATGAGCGAGTTGCCGTCGAGCAGGAACGCGTAGCACGGATTGGAATTGATGACGAGCTCATAGATTTTGCTGAGGCCAAAATCATACTGCATTTTCATCCGGTTGAACGTTTTCCCGAAGCTCCAGTGGCTGAAACGGGTCGGCATGCCATATGCGCCGAAGGTGTAAATAATATCTGCCGGACATATCTCATACCGCATCGGGTAGAAATCGAGACCGAATCCTACGGCGACTTCCGTTATCTCATCGATGGCCCTCTCCAGCGCCTTGATTTCATCCTGGTGCATGTTGCTTCCCCCTTGCTATATGGATTGAACGAATGATTGGAACACAAGCCGCCGCGCAGGCAGAAGGCAATTTCGTTCATTCAATATAGGTCGAATTCGTGGTTCATATCTATACGTATGGGAAAAGGCAGGCCAATATACGCGGGAGTGGGGAACGGGTTTGTTCTGTATTTTCCATATTGAAGGTAATGTGGCCAAGAAGCGATATTGGGAGAAAGATGTCTTTACTCATTTTTTTTGAAAAAGTGTTTTCGATAATAGATTTCGTTAATCGATGCCAAAAATAAGATTACGGCTCCCTAAATATCATCCCAATTCAAATCCCCGTCATACCAATATCTAAGAAAGTTAGTCGTTGCACCTATCAGAACAATTCTAATAAAGATGATGAACTTCTTATCCATTAAAACACCTCCTCAAAAAGTAGTACTAGTTAAATTGAGTGCATATCGATAATTCGGCTAGCAGGATGGAAGCTACTCCGTCAGGGCATTAAATGCGAAACAAGATGCGGTTCAATCCGCTATATTTGCAGATCTAACCATTCCCCAGGATAAACTATTCAGCATGTGATCTTACCTTCATACAAATAGAGCTGAAACCGATTCCTAGTGGAGTCGGTTTTTCCATTCTCTGCGACCTGACCGCAAAGTGTGAATTCTCATCTTTGCATCCTTTTTATATATTAAGAAATTTTCCTTCTTTTTCTCAAAACAAAACAAAAATATTTTCCGAAAATATATTGACTGCCAGATTCCCCCAACTTACGATGTAGACAGGAACACATAATCATACTAAGCGAGGTGGAATGAAGTTTGAGTGCACGGATTGAGAAGGGTTCCAATGTGTTATGGGTGGATTTTCTGGCAAACGGGAAGCGGCTGGCGGACCCGCAGGAACAGCTGAAGCTGGTGAATCAGGCGAAGGCCGCGCATATTACGCATCTGATTGTCGATGCCAAGATTCCGTACGGGCATGTGACGTTCGCGAGCTCGACGGCTGCGCCGCATGTGAGCGAATGGTCGGAAGGGCGTTTCGGCGCATGGGCCGGGCGTGATTTTCTGCGGGAACTGACCGGCAAAGCGCATGAGGCAGGGTTGAAGGTCGTCGCCAATATCGATGTATTCGCAGAAGGTACGATCCGCAGCCGGGATGGGCTCGCATACGAGCATAAGGATTGGCAGGTGACCTACTATCAGCCCGCGGCCGAAGGAGAAGTCCCGGCATTCATCAAGGCAGAAGACGGACACGAGGACAGCATCTTCGTGAATCCGCTTCATCCCGAGGTGCGCGCCCATCAGCTTGCCGTCATTCGTGAGCTTGCCGAAAACTATCCGGTTGACGGCATTGTACTGGACCGCTGCAGATATCCGAACATATACGGTGACTTCAGCGACTTGAGCCGGGAACGGTTCGAAGCCCATATCGGTGCCAAGGTGGAGAGTTGGCCGGAGGATATCTTTACGAAGGGCAGCGGGGAGGGCAAGGACCGCATTCGTCATGGCGCTCTGTTTGCGGAATGGACCAAATGGCGGGCCATGAACATCAAGCACTTCGTCCAGGAAGCCAAGGCGGCGTTCAAATCGCTGCGGCCGGACGCGTTGTTCTGCATCTATGTCGGGTCCTGGTACCCGCTCTATTACGAGGAGGGAGTTAACTGGGCCAGCACCACGTATGATGCCGGATTGGAGTGGGCATCGCCATCTTATCAAGAATCGGGATATGCGGATGAGTTGGATTTTCTCATGACCGGCTGCTATTATCCGGAAGTCTATATGGAAGAAGCCGCGAATAATGGCCGGCCTGCGTTCTGGTACAGTGTTGAAGGCGGGATCGAAGTCAGCGCTGCCGCTATGAACGGCCCAGTTCCTTTTATCGCGAGCCTTTATCTGCATGATTACGAGAACAATCCGGAGCAATTTGCGAAAGCGGTTGCTCTGTGCCGCGAGCGGTCGCACGGCGTCATGTTATTCGATGTATGCTACCTGGAATATTATCAGTGGTGGGGGCTGCTGCCTGCTTTGCTAAAGTGATGCATTCATGTCATAGCACCTGAATAATTGAGATGGAGGTCAATATTATGAAGAAATCATTTTCTTTCATCATGTGCTTCATGCTCTTACTCTCAGGAACAATCACCTATGTATACGCAGAGCAGACCGATCCGCCGCCGGATCCGGCTGCCGCGAATGTCATTACAGCCACAGCGCCCAGCGGAAGCACGCTAGCCATAACGGCCGTCAACCGTCCGATTCAAACGGTCAACGACGTGATCTTGTATACGCGGGATAACAGCAGTCCCGTAACCGATTCGAATGAATGGTCCACGGCAGCAGTCGCCGATTACGTCGATGGCGGCTATGTCGTGACGGCCATTAAAGATAAGGAAGGCGCCGTTAACATTCCGCGCAACGGCTTTGTCCTCTTTGCCAATAACGACAGCGGCCAATGGGTGTTGAGCAACCTGCAGGTCGGCGATGCGGTAACCATCAGCGGTTACGACCTGCCGGAGCCCGTTACGGGCCAGCTGCTCGTATTGGAGGACGGCACCGGGATAACCGTTGATGCAACAGATACGGAACGCCAGACGGACCATACCACGATCTATACAACCCGATATGGCAGCTTTACGAAGCCTTTCGGGACCGATACCGTGGAATATATCATCTCCGGAGGCGTGGTCGTTGTCGTCAATACGAACGGTCAGGCGGGGACGTACATTCCGGCAACGGGTTATGTCGTCTCGGCGAGCGGGACGGCTGTGGAAGCCTTGGCCGGCCTGGTGGTCGGGCAATCGGTGCAGTCGTTCAATCTCGACATTCCGATTCTGCCGGCTTCCTATGCCAAGGTCAACGGCACTGCTGTCGGCATCGACAAAATCAACGGAGGACGCGGATTGGCCGAGGTGGTCCTTTATCAGCCATCCTACGGCTCCTCGACCCGGGCGAATGCTTGGGGGATGGAGATTACCGTGGCGGATAACATCGTGACGAGGGTTGTTGCGATTACAGCCGACGCTTCGGGCAACTTTATCGACAACAACTCGCCGATTCCTGCGAACGGATATGTATTGTCCATTCAAACGGCCAGTCCATTCTATAACGAGCTGAACGGAAAAGTAGCGGCGGGAGACAGCGTGGAGCTCGTACTCGACACATTAGCGTACCGGGCTGGGAAAATCGGCTACGATGCGGTCAATCCGCGCACGCGGGAGGATAATCCCGGCGGCTGGCACGATCCGACCAATACGCCATACCCGGGCCTGCGCGGCCCTGATCAGCTCATCATCTATGACAGCGGCTATGGCCAGCAGCGGACAGGTACGAACCCATGGGGCAATGAAATCGTCGTGAATGCCGGCGGCAAGGTCATCAGCAACGGCGGCAACGACAATGTCATTCCGGAGGGCGGATTCGTCGTGTCCGGCGTTGGGACGACAGCCGCTTGGCTGTCGAATAACGTCTGGATCGGATCCACCGTAACGCTTAATCAGGCGAGCAAGCAGGTCGTGTTTATTTATACGCCGGAATCGTATGCCGATAAAGCCGAGATCGCGATAGCCCAGGCGGAGCAAGGGCTGTCGGATTCCCGCAGCCGCTTCCTTGACGTGCCATACGAACAAATCGAGCAGAAGCTCATCCATGTCAAGGCAACGCTCGATCAAGTAAGGAGCAAGCTGGCGGGCAGTTCCTATGACGGCTTGATCGAGCTGCTGAATACGCTGGACCGCGATGTGACCGATGCCAATTTCATGAATTTCGAATCGCGCAAGGTCGAAACGCGGGGGTTGTGGCTCCGCCCAAAAGAAACGAATATCGAGCAGGTGCGAGAGCATTTGCAGAAAATCAAATCCGCCAACATCAACTCGATTTATTTGGAGACGTGGTGGGACGGACATACGGCATTCCCGATTACGAATCCCGATACGGCGTTAAACCCGATTTATCAAGGGTTTGACGTTCTTCAGGCATACATCACGGAAGGAAAGAAGCTCGGGATCGAGATTCTTGCCTGGGTGGAAAATTTCTATGTCGGTCAAAATCACGTCAGCCCGGTATACGTCAACCATCCCGAGTGGACGATGGTCAGCAAGCAGGGCGACCTCTACGACGATATTAACGGCGAGAAATTTTATTTCATCAACCCGGCGCTGCCCGAAGCGCAGGAATTCGTCCTCTCCATCTATAAGGAAATGGTCCGTAAATACGATGTGGACGGCATTCACCTCGACTTTGCCCGTTATCCCGATTCCGGCGACTACACGAACGACTTCTCGTATGACACCTATACGCGGAGCCTGTTCCAGAATGAATATGGCGTCGATCCGATCGGCATTAATCCGGGCGATCCGTTGTGGGAAGCCTGGACCAAATTCCGCAGCGGCATAATCGATTCCTTTGTCGGCCGCATCGTAGAAGAAGTCATGCCGCTCCGTCCGGGCATGAAGCTGACGGCCGCAGTATGGCCGAATTATGAGGAAGCGCCGCAGAAGGTGCTGCAAAATACGAAGGCGTGGCTGGACAAAGGCTACATCGATCACCTGTTCCACATGTCCTATGTGCCGGACCCGTCGCTGATCGTCGCCGATGCGCAAAATTCGCTGCGGCTGGCTGACGGAAGAGCGTTCGTAAGCTCCGGCGTCGGCACCTTCATTAATCTGACCAAATCGGTGCTCGCCGAGCAAATCAGCCAAGTGAATGAAGCTGGTGTATCGGGAAGCGCGCTGTTCGAGTTCGAGTCGCTGTTCAACAACGGCTATGACCGTGAGCTGAAGCTGGGCTTGTATCGCACGGAAGCCATCATGCCGGATTACGTGACCTCGAAGCCGCTTGTCACCATCCTGAAGGAAATGAAGCGGAAGATCGACGAGGTGTATGTACCGCTCGGGGGAATGGATCGGCAGACGGCGAAGAAGGTGAAGGATGACCTCGAAGATGCCGCAAATAAAGCGAAGGATGACCGCAAATTTAGCCGCGGCTCGGCGAAGCAGGCCGGCAAACGGCTGGATAAGCTGGAGAACAGCATTCAGCTCTCCAGCTCCATTCAGCCGGAGGTGAAGCAGCGGATGTACGCCGACATCGCTTACGCCCGGAACATCCTTGACATTTTCAACTCGAAATTAAAGAACTAATAAGTTCAACTAAAGAAGCTCCTTGAGGTAACCGTCTTCCAAACGGAGGCAAAGGCGATCAATGATGGCTTGAGGTTCATGTTCCAGGAACGGAGTCACATTCCGGCGGATTTCGGAAATAGTCGAATAGAACGCGTTGTTGAAGACATCGCCTTCAACCATTCTCACACCTTCAACCAGATTGAATTGCGGGCTGTACGGGACTAGAAGTCGATGGATTTCCCCGATTTCGAGTTTATATATCGGCGAGCGCGCGCTCGCCGACGATGGCCGGGAGCAAGGGGGATAGCACGGCAATAATCATTGGATGCGAAGCGTTAAAGCGTTCTCCCTCACTGAACGAGAAAACAAACAAACCGCAGGCTTGCTCCCGGAATACCAGGAGCAGCCTGCGGTTTGTTCGTTCGATATATGTACACGAAGGGGAAGCGAAGGAATCAGCGGACCGTAGTCTATACTTGGTCCGGTTTTTCTTAGTTGTATCCATAGGTTGCGGCTTCACGGCCTATTTGGGGCTCGTTCGCCGGAATCGGGTGGGGGTGCAGCCGACTTTTTTCTTAAACAAACGCGAGAAGTAGTACAAGCTGGAGAATCCGCAGTCGTGGGCGATAATCTCGATGCTCTGACTGCCCGCGATAAGTCGGACTTTGGCTTCCTCCAGACGTTTCCCGATGAGTTCGTCCTTCGGCGTCGCATGGAAAAATTTCTGGTATAGCACACCGAACCGATCGGGACTTAAGTTCAATGTTTCGGCCATTTTCAGAATCGTCCAGGGCTTGTTGTACGTGCGATGAAAAAGGGCTCTAGCTTCCGCAAACTGAGGCAAAAGCTCTTGCTCCACGGGAGTCAAGCGCTTCAAGTCGTCTGCATCCCGGCGGGATCGTCCAATCGCGAGGAACATTTCCTCGACCTGCAGGCTGATTTTATCACGGTAGTACGGTCTTCGCTGGAATAGCTCCTTCTTGATCGCCTTCAGGTAGGGGGAGATCATGCCGGCTTCTCCGGTCGGAATGATTTCGTTCAATGGCAATTCGTATTTCGACGCCAGTTCTCCTACCGCTTCTCCCACTAAGTGAATCCAATGGTTTCGAAAACCGCGCTGCTGCCCTGCCGGCGTTCCATGATGCTGCGGGAAGGCGGGATCGTGCAGGATGATATCACCCGGCCTGCCGGTCTCGATCCCTCGTACGGTTCGAGAAAAATAGCCGGTCGTGAAGCCCATCAAAACATAGGAATCGAAGCCGTGCGGCCGATCGACAACGAAGGAAGGTTCGTGCGGGGTATCCAGATCAAGCAGCTTGACCGTGATCGCAGCGCTCATCGTTTCATATCCTTTCGTTCAAATGTTCCTTTCCATGATAAGCGCTTCGAAGGCAAAGGAAAAGTGCAAATATTCAAAGCGTAAGTTTATTTTCATCCAGAATAATCCTGATAAGATGAGAGTGAGAGATGGAAGAAGTGCAAGTGATTAAGGAGGATCGAAACTCATGATGGAGAGCAAGCGGCTGCTTGGCGGCAAGCGAATCGTTTTTGTGGCTGGGGAAGATGAATATTCGTCCGAACAGACGTTGCAACAGCTTCTAAAGGAAGCGGAGGAGCAAGGGGCAGAGACCGAATTTCTCCAGGCGGAACCGGATCCGCGCGAATCGTCCAATCTGCCGGGGCTGGAGAATCTGAAGGACGCCGATCTGGCTGTCTTTTACCTGCGATTCCGAACGCTGCCGGAGGAGCAGTTCCGCCATATTCGCGAGTATGTTGAAGCCGGCAAGGCGATAGTGGCATTCCGTACCAGCACGCACGCCTTTCAATATCCGGAAGGGCATCCGCTTGCGGATTGGAATGACGCCTTCGGCATCGACGTGCTAGGGGCGCCATGGATCCGGCACTTCGGACATAGCTCGTCGACCGAGGTTGCAGTCGCTTACGGGGCAGAGAAGCACCCGATTCTTGATGACGTGCCTTCGCGTTTCACCGTAAGGTCGTGGCTGTATCACGTCCTGCCTTACCCGCTGGAGGGCGCAACGATCCTGCTGAACGGATATGCGGTTTCCCCAGAGCTGACGGACTGTCCGAAGGATGCACCGCGCATCCATCCGGTGGCTTGGACGAGAACGAATAAGTGGGGGGGACGAGTGTTTATGACGACAATGGGACATCCGGAGGATTTCGAGGTTCTGTCTTTCCGTACGCTCGTTCGCAACGGAATCTCATGGGCGGTCGGTCTGACAAACGAGAAGAAGGAAGGGTCAAAGTCATGAAAATAGCAGCCATAACGGGCGAAAAGCAAGCGGTCCTTATTGACAAAGAGCGGCCGGCCTTGCGCGACGGCTGGGCGCTCGTCAAAATTCACGCGGCTCCCATGTGTGCGGAGTACAAGGGATTTCTGCAAGGCCATCAGAGTCATTGTCTCGGCCATGAGGCGGCCGGGGAGGTCGTAGAAGCCGCACCCGGCAGCAAGGTAGCTGTAGGCGAACGCGTCGTCGTCATGCCGCAATATCCGTGCGGCGAGTGCGACCTGTGTGCAGCGGGTGACTACATTTACTGCGAAAATAACATGCCTCACGCGGAGCCGACGATGGCTCAATACATCGCCAAGCCGTCATGGCTCCTTCCCCGTATTCCGGACGGAGTGAGCTATGAGCGGGCATCGCTCGCTTGCTGTGCGCTCGGTCCTTCGCATGGAGCGTATACACGAATGAATGTGAGCGCGTTCGATACAGTCCTTATCACCGGCCTCGGTCCCGTCGGTCTTGGCGCCGTGCTGACCGCGAAATACCGGGGGGCTCGAGTGATCGGAGTCGAGATGAACGATTACCGCGCTGATCTGGCGCGCCGCCTTGGCGCCGATCATATCATCGATCCGCGGGACGGGGACGCCGCGGCGCAGATTAAAGCGTTAACGAACGGTAAAGGCGCCGATTGCGGAATGGACTGTTCCGGTGTCGTCTCCGCGCACCGACTGCTGATCGATACGGTGAGACGAAGGGGCCAAATCGCGTTCGTCGGCGAATCTTATCACGAAACCCCGCTGCATATCAGCAGCGACATGCTGCGCAAGGGGTTGACCCTGATCGGCTCCTGGCATTACAACTTGAACGTTTTCCCGAATATTATGAAGATGATTAGAAATACTTCCGAATCGCAGCTTGATTGTCTTGTCACCCATACCTTCCCCATGAGCCGGATTCAGGAGGCATTCGAGGTGTCGGCTTCCGGCCAATGCGGAAAAATAATAGTGAAGCCTTGGGAGTGACGGCATTATGAAGATAGGTATGAATTTGCTGCTTTGGACGGATAGACCGAATCCCGGCGAGCACGGGCAGCTGCTGACGCAAATCCGCGATTGGGGCTTCGAAGGCGTCGAGTTCCCAGTCGACGGGCTCGCCGCAGCGGATGCGGCTGCTTTTGCAGTCAAGCTGGATGAGCTCGGTCTCGGCTGCACGGCCATCTCCGCGCTGGATGCGCAGGTTGCCGACCCGGCGAGCCGCGAGCCGAGACTGCGTAGTGGCGCCGTGGAGATGCTCAAGCGCGCGATCGACAATACCCGGACGCTCGGCGCGGAGGTGCTGTGCGGGCCTCTTTTTCAGGGACTGGGGCGGTTCAGCGGAAGAGGTCCGGAGGCTGACGAATGGGCGTATGCGGTAGAGACATTACGGAAGGCCGGGGAATATGCACGGCAGGCGGGCGTAACGCTAGCGCTTGAACCGCTTAACCGGATCGAGATGTACATGGTGAATACACTGCGGGATGGCGCGCATTTCGTGCGCGAGGTGGATTTGCCGAACGTGGGCTTGCTGGCGGATACGCATCACGGCAATATCGAGGAGAACGATGTCGCCCTGGCGTGGAGGGAGGCGGCACCCTATCTTCGCCACGTCCATATCTCAGAGAATAACCGAGGCGTGCCCGGAAGCGGTCATGCCGTACCGGCGGAAATTTTCGGCGTTCTGCAGGAGATAGGTTACAACAAGTGGGTAACGATTGAGGCGTTCAATCAGTCGGTGCCGGGTCTGATCTCGAGACTGCATCTTTGGCGGGCTTATGCGGAGCATCCGGAAGATGCCGCGCGTCTTGGGATTCAATATATTCGCCGCTTCGTGAAAGCCGGGTCCGAGAGGAGGAGATAGCTTGCCGAAGGTAACGTGCAACGGGATTACGATGCACTATCAGGAGCGCGGAAGCGGTGCTCCTCTTGTGCTTCTGATGGGTCTTGGCGCGGACGCCTCACTATGGGAGGAGCATGTTTGCGCGTACGAAGACCGCTATCGCTGCCTGCTCGTCGACAACCGCGGCGCCGGCGATACGGATAAGCCCGCAGGGCCGTATACGACGGCGGAGATGGCGCGTGACACTTTAGGCCTGCTCGATGCGCTCGGCATCGAGCAGGCGCATGTGAGCGGGATCTCAATGGGCAGCGCTATCGCCCAGGAGCTGGCGCTGCTTGCGCCGGAGCGAGTAAAGTCGCTTACGCTGAACTGCCCCTGGGCAGCGTGCGACATCTACACGACGCGGATTTTCGAGACGTTTCGCTGCAGTTACGAGCTGCTTTCGAGGCCCGATTTTCAGAAGCTGCTGCAGTTGTTTATTTTCACTCCCGCTTACCATGAACGCCATCTGCCAGACTTGCTGGCGCGCCAGCAAGGAGCGGTGGAGAGCGGCAACCCAATGCCTGTGCATGCATTCCAAGCGCAGTGCGATGCGTGTATCACCCACGACACGGTCCGCCGACTTGGCGGGGTTACCGCCCCGACATTCATTACGGTTGGAGATCGGGATATTTTCACTCCGCTCCAGCTTTCGCAAACGATCACTGAGTTAATGCCATGCGCCGAACTGGTCGTCTTCGAAGGGAGCGGCCATACCCATCATTGGGATCAACTTGTGCGATTTAATGAAATTACGCTGGCGTTTATGAACCAAATTGAAGGAGGTTCCGTATGAGCACGAAAATGAATCCCAAGCTGTCGATCGGCACCTGGGCGTTTGCTTTCGGTCCGTTTGAAGCAAGTCCTTGGCCGTTCCGGGATATATTGCGTTATGCTAGCGATGCGGGTTACGACGGGGTCGAAGTGAACGGCTTCCTGCCGCATCCTGTTCCCGAGACATATGATACGCCGGCGAAGCGGAAGGCGTTGCTGGGCGACATTCAGGCGCACGGCCTAGGTGTGTCCGCATACGCACCCGACTTCCGCGCCGCCCCGCCGGCGGTGGCGGACAAGGCGGCGTATCTGGAGCTGGCCAAGCGCTACCTTGACTTCGCCGGTGATCTGGAAACCGAGCTGCTGCGCGTCGATACTGTCCTGCCGCCGCTTCCGGTCGCGCCTGAGGTGTATGTGGATCGCTTCGCCCGGCTCGTCGATACGTGGCATGCGGCGGCTGAGCTGGCGGCAAGCTTCGGCAAGCGAATCGTCTGGGAGTTCGAGCCGGGCTTCTGGATGAACAAGCCGAGCGAAGCGCTTCGCGCAGTGCGCGAGGTCCGCCACCCTGCATTCCAAGTACTGTTCGATACGAGTCACGCGTATATGAGCGGCGTAATCGGAGCGAGACATGATGGGGAGAAGGAAATTCTCGCCGGCGGGATTGAGGCATACGCGATGATGCTGAGCGACCATATCGGACATTTCCACCTGATCGACTCTGACGGAACACTTCATGACGAAGAGACGAGCACGCATGCCGCCTTTGGCGAAGGGCATATTGATTTTACCCGCTTTCTGCGCGAGACGGGCTACCTCGTCAGCCGCTGCGAATGGTGGTGCGTCGACTTCTGCTTTAATGCCGAAGTTGAAGCGTGGGGGCGGCAAGCAGTACCGTTCATTCACCGGAAAATCAAGGAGGCGGGACTCGGATGACCATGGTTTTCGGTTGCCAGACGTATACGTGGCAAATGTCGTATGCCAAGTACAATGATCGGCTCTCTTCCATTCTTAATATTGTCGGTCGAGCTGGCTTCCGCGGCGTGGAGGCGGAGGTGTGCATGCTCGGGCGCTTCTACGACGACCCGAGCCTGCTGAAGGAGGAGCTCTTGGCTAGAGGGCTGGAACTGTCCGCCCTAACGCTGGCGGAGCCCTGGTTGGGCCTTCGGGAGACAGAGGAAGAGAAGACAAATGCCGATCGGCTGATCCAATATCTGTCGCATTTTCCGAGCGCGAAATTAATACTTGTTCAGCTTCCGGGGAAGGACCGCTCCCGGCTGCTGGAGAGACAGCAATCGGCTATATCCTGCGCAAATACCGTTGCGAAGCGCGCCTGGGAGACGGCTGGTCTCGTCTGCGCTTATCACCCGAACTCCCCCACCGGCTCGGTGTTCCGATCGGAGGAAGATTATAAAGTGATGTTTGAAGGGCTCGATTACCGCTATATCGGCTATTGCCCGGATTCAGGGCATATCGCACGCGGCGGCATGGACGTGCTCGAAGTATTCCGTACGCAGCTTTCGCGAATCAAGCATGTGCATTACAAGGACTTCGACCTTGTCTCTCGCGAGTGGCGGACGATGGGGCGCGGCAGCTTGCCGCACAAGGACGTGACGGAACTACTGCGTCGGCATGATTACGATGGCTGGATTATGGTCGAAGAGGAATCTGCATTCGCGGAAGCAGAGCCGGATCAGGCAACGCTGGAGAATGGCGCTTATGTGAACCGTGAGCTGATTGTTCCGTAATCGTCCGTGTAATGCAGCTTGATAACGCTCGAACATCTTGCGGTCTTTTTCTTTCTTTCTTTCTTCATACGGCGTTCTAGTTCTTGCTGGGAATCGATTCTCTCCCGTCGATTTAAATTCCTTCCTCTATCCTTACAGGGGACGATCTTTTGTTGAACATATAAAGCAGGTTCAAATCGGAACGAAACAACAAAACCGGTATCCGGAGGAGCTGAGGCTGCCTTCCGGATGCCGGTTTTTTATGGATGAATAATTGCTCAACTGGTAGGCTTGATAGTTAATCGTAATCGTCCATACCGCACCAGGCTTACTTAAGACACCATGTTTACTTCTTCACTATAGCCGCTTTATCGGCCGCCGCCCATTCTGCCCACCTGACTTCATCCGCCTGAAGAAACCCGGAATTCGCCCGCGCTTGAAGGTGATCGTCGACGCCGAACAATCGCAGCAAGCGATGATCGTTATTCGCCCGTGCTTTCCTGATAATCTCCTGAACATTGGGGCCATTGTGGTTATCCGTATGCTTCAACCAGGTCCGATTGTAATACACGCTGAAGAAATATCTGATATTGCCTGATGTATTCGGCGTTCCCGAATGCAGCAAACCATTATGGGTGACGACCACATCGCCTGCTGACATGTGTACGACAACTTCATCCTGATGAGGAATCCCTCGTTCTTCATCCTTCAAGACGATTTCCTTGCGATGGGAACCGGGAATGATGCGAAGTGGCCCATACTCATCCGTCAAGTCCTGCAAATAGCTGATGGCATTAATGGAGAGCGGATGCGTATAGTCCTCACCAAGCGGCACATGTGCCCACCGGTCCCGGTGCCAGCCGCTTACTTTATTCTCCGCCTCTTGCTTGGATATGGATGGAAACCCGGCGAGCGTCAAATTATCCAACTGCACATAGGGTCCCATGACCATCTCGGCGAAATCCAGGATGAGTGGATTGTTGACAGCCGGCAGCATCAGTTTCGGCGCCAGCTCACACGTGTTTGCAAACCACCATTGCTGCTTTACCAAGCTGTCTTCTTGCAATTGCTTATGTTTGCGAATCCAGGAAGCCATTGTGTCCTGATCGTACACGTTTTTGAAAATGGTGTAGCCCTGTTCTTTAAACGCTTTCAAACGCATGTTCAAATCTGGATTTGTTTGTTCCATTTCTAATTCTCCTTTCAAATAGTTCTATTCATTTACATTTCAAAAGTGAGAACACTGCAATAAAACATTTTAAAGAAGGACATTTTACTTTATTAAACTGTCGACAGTTAGATAATACCATCATAGGGCTAAAATGCAATCCTTTTTCTAAATAGGTAATAAAATTGTTGGATTATCAGTTGTTGACAAATTATGGACCCCGTTTTACAATCAGTCTGATAATCTTAACTGTCGACAGTGTTTCGTATTGGCATCTGTGATCGGCATGGATTCGTTCAGGTCAGCCCAGTTCAATACAAGAAGCAATTAACTTCGAATACATCATAGAGGTCAAGAAAAAGCATGAACGAATGTTAAAGGATGGTATACCTCATGGATCTGACTGAACGGAATAGACTCAGTGACAATATCGTTCATAAACTGAGAAAAGCGATACTGCTTGGAGAGTTTGCGCTGGATGAGCATTTGCGGGAGCCTGCCTTGGCGGAACGGTTCGGCACAAGCAGAACGCCGGTTCGCGATGCGCTAATGGTATTGATACGGGAAGGGTTCGTAGCCAAGTTATCAAGTGGCCGCGTTGTCGTTCAGGGTATCTCCTCTGAGGATATTACAAACCTGTATGAGGTTCGCTTTATATTGGAAAGTCATGCGTTGGCGGCTTGGGCGAAACAAATCGAACGGCTGCCGCTGCAGCCATTGAAGAATTGTTTCGAGCGAATGAACCTGAATTTTGTCCGCTCCGGCGAATTTTCCGAACTGGATATGGAATATCACGAACAGCTGATCCGATTAGCGGGAAATAAATCGCTGCTGCAATCCTGGCTTGGCATCGGGGAGACGATTCACTCCATTCTGGAAATCACGAATCAGGGTTATCCAAGAGGCGAGCAAATCGTACAAGACCATTCGAAAATCATCGAGTTTCTGGATCGAAACAAAATTGATGAGGCGGTCGCGACCTTGAAGCAGCACTTGTACGAAGGGCAAATGACGATGGTTGAAACCGTTGAGAAATTAAAAAAGCTCAAAACTCATTCGACAAATCCATAGTTGAAGAGGGTATATCAAGTTAGCATGCTGCAGCGAAAGCGAATACTTGTACAATGACATTCGGAGGGTATGATCATGCAAAGTATTGTCGTGGAACACATTCCGCTTGTATGGTGCGAGCCGGAGCATACCTCCTCCCGCGGAGTGGTCATTTGGCTGCCGGGATTCTCCGGCACGAAGGAGAGCGTCGAGCCTCAGCTTCGAAAATTCGCCGAAGCCGGATTTATCGCAATTGGATTCGACCCTTACCAGCATGGTGAACGCAGGATGGAGCCCCAAGAGGAGCTTGTCAAGCGGATCACGGGTAATATCCGGCGGTACTTTTGGCCGATTCTGACGCTGACAGCTGAAGAAATTCCACGTATTATCGACTGGGCGATTCAGCGGTTCGGAGATTCGGGGCCGATCATGATCGGTGGGATTTCGATGGGGGGCGACATCGCAGTCGTGGCGGCAGGGGTGGATCGCCGCATTGCAGCTGTTTCCGCCTGCCTGGCTACGCCGGATTGGCTAAGACCGGGCAGCCACGAGCCCCCTGGAGCGGCTGACGATTATGCGCTTGCCTGTTATGCGCGGCGCAATCCGTTGACGAATACACAGCTTTACTCGCATCTCCCGGCTATTTGTTTCCAATGCGGGGAACTGGACACCCAGGTGCCGCCGGACGGTGCGGAACGTTTCATTGAAGCATTAGCGGATATTTACCGGAGTTGTCCGGATCGACTCGTCGTGCGGAAGCATTCGGAGGTTGCCCATCGTTTCACAGAAGATATGCTGCAAGAGTCCATTCAGTGGTTTCTGAAAAACTAATTGAACGCTTCCGTTGTTACGTCCCCTTCGTAAAGTTTTCAAAAGAATGGTATTAATGTTGTGAATTCATACAAAGCAAGATAAACGAAGCACACCGGAAACTCAAGCCGACTCATGGCTTGAGTTTCTTTGTTTTGTCTATGTGGGAAACTATGGATGATAGTACAACTTTTTTGGACAATAGTTCCATCATCCCGGTAGAACACTCTTTATAATAGATAAAGCAAGCGCTTAATCTTGTTTATGCATCTATGCGGCTTTATAAAAAGGAGATTTTCTTTATTTATTAAGATGATAAAGAAAAAAACCAATCAAACCAGGTTGATTAGGAGGTGATGCACCTTTCGCGTGATGTAAACGGTACGGTTTATGCTTTTGGGTCGGTCTTCCACATACGACAACAAACTAGGGAGGTTATTGTTCATGCGCAAATTGAAAACGTTTGCAACTGTGATGCTCGTATTTGCATTCATCTTTGTTACGGCATGCTCGGGGTCTGATAAACCTAATAATGATCCAGCAACGAATAAGAATGCAGAAACGCCTAAGAACGATGCAGCTGCTCCGGAGAATACACCGGAACCAAAAGAACCGGAGGAGCCGAAGGTTGATTTGGGCGGACGTGAAATTCGGATTCTGCTCGACGATGCCGAGCAGCGCGGTCTGGGCGGTCCGGTTGAAGGCACGAAGTATGGGGATATGCGGATGGAGAGACAGAAGGAAGTCGAGAAGAAGTATAACGTGAAAATCGTATATGAACCGCTCGCGTATGGGCAGGTCAACGAGAAATTAATTGCGTCGGGGCTGGCCGGTGAACCGGTTGCCGACATCGTTGCCATCGACAAATATTTTGCGATTCCATTGATCAATCAGGGCCTGCTTCGCGAGGTCGGCGATCTATTCGATTTCAACGATTCGAAATGGCCGCAAGGGATTCAGAACTTCGGCGCTTGGAACGGTAAAATGTACGGATTCACCGATTCGGTCAATGCCGGCTCGGGCATTTATTACAACAAGACCTTGTTCAAGCGCGAAGGCTTGCCTGATCCGCATCAGCTGGTCAAAGAGGACAAATGGAACTGGGATACCTTCCTGGACATCTTGAAGAAAGCGACTAAGGATACCGACGGCGACGGCAATATCGATCAGTGGGGCATTGCGAACCATGCTCCAATCATAGCCCGCATTATTATGTACGCCAACAATGGCGCGTTAGTTGAAAACCGCGACGGCAATTGGGTATTCACCGGCGATGAGCCGAATGCCGTTGAAGCGATGCGGTTCCTGTACGACCTGGTCAATACACATAAAGTCATGATGCCGAACAAAAACGGCAACTTCGAGGATTGGGTCGACTCACAAACCGCGTTCCACACCGGCAAAGCGGCTATGGTTACCGGCGAGCTGTGGGAAGCCGGAGGACGCAAGGAAATGACGGACGAATTCGGATTCGTATACTTCCCGAAAGGGCCTAAGGCGACCGAATATGCCAATTCGCTTGAGAATTTCTCGGTCTATTTCATGCCTGCCAACGTGAAGCAGCCCGAAATCGTCGCACAAATCTGGGATGAGCTCGTGCTGTGGGAGGAAACCCGCAACATCCGCAAGGAATTCAACGAGCGCAATCTGCAGGGGGCCGAAGACGTTGAAGCTGCTTTAACGATTTCCGATTGGGTCAATCCGGTGCCTTGGGCCGGTGTAGGCGATATCGGAGGGAACTTGTCTCCTGCGGTATGGAACTTTGTTCGAAACGGCAGTACGCCGGAATCCGAAATGGAAAAAATCAAGCAGCCGGTCCAAAAATCATTGGACGATATCCTGAACAAAGCGAAACCATAACCGATAGCAGGTCGGCTAGAGTTTTAGAATGCTAGAGTGCCGGACAGAAGTGGCCTATCCCCATCTGCCCGCTAGGGGCGGCATAAGCTTGGATGAATGAAGCGCGGATGCTCTTATTACGGAGCGGATGGGGATCACCTTCGGGTACGCCTTGGGACAGTGGTGGAGCAGTTAAGGAAGGAGAGCTGGGCGTGCGGATCTTACAGAGAAAGCATATTGCTGCTGTTTCCATATTCGCGATTGTTGTCGTTTGGATCGTCACCTCTTTCATATCGGCTGATAAGCCGGCAATGAAAGCGAAGGAGCCGGCGCAAGCCGGGACGGAGGCAAACCAGCCGGAAGCTGAGCTGGATATCCCTTCGTCGTCAACACTTCGCTATGAACAGTATATAGCCCGTTATCCGAATGCGGTCCGTCCTGATGGGACTGAGCGGATCGAAGCGGAAGCGTTTGCGGGTACGGAAGGAATGAAGGCGGATATTCTGAATTCATTCGAGCAAGCGGCAAGCCCTGTCGTGCGGACGGAAGAATCGGGATCGATCTACTGGGACATTGAAGTTCAAGAAGACGGGCTGTATCACTTCGGTTTGCGTTATTTTCCGGTTGCCGGGAATAGCTCGCCCATTGAACGGGAATTCCGGATCGATGGTGTACTTCCGTTCGAGGAAGCGAACAGACTCGTTTTTTCGCGGGTATGGCGCAATGAACGGCCGGATGTGCAGCGCGACCGCAACGAGAACGACTTGAGGCCAAGGCAAGTCGAAAGTCCCAAGTGGCAGGACAAGAGCTTTAGCGATGCGGAGAGCTACTTTCAGGAGCCGTTTTCCTTTTATTTGACTAAAGGCATGCACCGGATTGAGCTGGTCTCTCTCCGCGAACCGATGGTGATTGATTATTTGCAGTTCTATCAAGAGAAACAGCTTCCTTCCTATGAGGAGCTTGCCGGCGGATATGACGCGCAGGGCTATAAGGTCACGAATGACGTTATGATCAAGCTGCAAGGCGAAGATGCGCTATACAAATCGAGCCCTTCCCTGTATCCGATCAACGACCGGTCGAGTCCGGGAACGGAGCCTTACCATGTGTCGAAGATTCGGATGAATACAATCGGCGGGATCAATTGGAAAATTCCCGGTCAATGGATCACTTGGGAGACAGACATTCCCGAAGACGGCCTATACGAGATCGGTTTCCGTTATAAACAGAATCTGTCCCGTGGGGTGAACGTCGTGCGCAAGCTGTATATCGACGATCAAATCCCGTTCAAGGAAGCGGAGCAAATCACCTTCCAATACGATGGCGCCTGGCAGGTCGGCGTTGCCGGCTCGGAGGAACAGCCTTACTTATTCTATATGACCAAGGGCAAGCATGAAATCAAGCTCGAGGTGACGATGGGCGGGCTCTCGGAAGTCATCCAATCGGTGCGCAAGAGCATTCAGGATCTAAACAAGCTGTACCGGCAAATTATTATGATTACCGGCACGGAGCCGGATGCCTTCCGCGACTATCAGCTGGAGAAGCTGATTCCGGGAATGGCGGATATGTTTCTGAAGCAGAGTAACTCGCTCGAAGTAGCAGCAGACCGCATGGACCAGTTGATCGGAGGGGCAAGCGAAAGCGCGACGATTCTGCGCACGACATCCTATCAGCTGGGCGATCTCGGCAGCCGGCCGGAGACGCTGACCGGCCGCCTGAAGAACTTCAAGGACAACGTAACATCGCTTGGAACATGGCTGCTTGGCGTCAATCAACAGCCGCTTGAGCTCGATTATTTGTTCGTGAAATCGCCGGATGTCGATACACCTAAAGCGACGAAGGGATTTTTCAGCCGATTGAAGCATGATCTGTTTTCCTTCACGTCCTCGTTCACCGAGAATTACAACAATGTCGGAAGCGGCTTCAAGGATGACTCCGTCGTCGTGTGGGTGAACGGCGGCCGTGATCAGGCGCAGCTGCTCCGGTCGATGATCGATAACACGTTTACACCGGAGACAGGGATCAAGATCGACCTGCAGCTGGTGGACAGCAAAGTGCTGCTGCCGTCGACCTTGGCGGGCAAAGGTCCCGATGTCGCGCTGTCGACGGGAGAGGTCGTCAATTTCGCGATGCGGCATGCACTGGAAGATTTGTCGAAATACCCTGGCTTCGACAGCGTTCGAGAGCGGTTCATGGGCAGCGCCTTCGTCGGCTTTACGTACCAGAACGGCATTTTCGCGATTCCGGAGAAGCAGTCCTTCCCGATGCTGTTCTACCGCAAGGACATTCTAGAGGAGCTCAAGCTGAAGGTCCCCGATACGTGGACCGATTTGTACCATGTCATCCCCGAGCTGCAGAAGCATCATATGCAGGTTGGCATGACGCCAACGCCTGTATTCGAGATGCTCCTCTATCAGAACGGGGGCCAGTACTACAAGGATGAAGGTATAAGGACCGATCTCGATTCGCCCGTCGGAATCAAGGCGTTCAAGAAGTGGACGGAGCTGTACAACAACTATAAGCTGCCGCAGGAATTCGAATTCGTGAACCGCTTCCGGACTGGCGAGATGCCGCTTGGAATCGCGGACTATACGACATACAACACGCTGACCATCTTCGCGCCGGAAATCCGCGGGCAATGGGGCTTCGCTCCTGTACCGGGCGTGCTGGGCGAGGACGGCGAGATACACCGCGAGACGCTGTCGGCGAGCATCGGAACGGTCATGTTCAAGAATACGAAAAACAAGGATGCGGCTTGGAAATTTATCGACTGGTGGACCGATACGGAAGCCCAGGCGACCTTCGGCCGCGAATTGGAAGCGCTCCTTGGCGAATCCGGCCGGTATGCGGCCGCGAACAAGGATGCGATGAAACAGCTGCCCTGGTCAGCCAGGGAGTACAATCAGTTATTGTCGCAGTGGGAATGGGTGCGCGGAATGCCTGATGTTCCCGGCGGTTATTCGCTGACACGGCATGTGCAGAACGCCTTTTATTCGGTGATTAACAGCAAGACCGATCCAAGGGAAACGCTGCTTGATTATGTTCGCACGATTAATGAAGAAATTACGATCAAGCGCAAAGAATTCAAGCTGCCGACAGAGTAGAAGGGAGGGCGGGCATGAGCATGATTCCATTAAGCCGAAAACCGGGAGAACTTGTGCAAAGGGAGCCGAGACCATCGGTTTGGGCGAAGAAAATGAGCGAAGTGAAGCAAAACAAACACATGTATGTCATGATTGCGCCTTATTTTATGATTTTCTTTATTTTCACGGTCCTCCCGGTTTTCTTGTCGCTCACGGTCAGCTTTACGAATTTCAATATGCTGGAATTTCCCGATTGGGTAGGCTGGCAAAATTACGCGAGATTGTTTATCCGGGACGATATCTTCCTGCTCGCCGTGAAGAACACGATTTATTTTGCGGCAATTACCGGTCCGATCAGTTATATCGTTTGTTTCGTGCTGGCGTGGGTCATTAACGAGCTGTCGCCCAAGGTCAGGGCGGTGGCGACCCTTATCTTCTACGCTCCGGTATTGTCCGGCAACGCCTTCATCGTATGGACGTTATTGTTCAGCGGGGATTCCTACGGCTATATCAATGCCTTCCTGCTGAAATTCCGCTTGATCGCGGAGCCGATCTTATGGCTCAAGGATCCGCAATACATTATGGCGATCATTATTATCGTGCAGCTATGGCTCAGCCTTGGCACCAGCTTTCTCGCTTTTATCGCGGGCTTGCAGAGCATGGATAAGACGCTGTTCGAGGCCGGCGCGATCGACGGCATCCGCAACCGGTGGCAGGAGCTGTGGTTCATTACGCTGCCTGCGATGCGGCCCCAGCTGATGTTCGGCGCGGTTATTCAGATCACCTCGTCGTTTGCCGTTGCCGAGGTCGCGACAACGCTTGCCGGCTTCCCGAGCGTGCAGTACGCGGGACATACGATCGTGACGCACTTAATGGATTATGGCAATATCCGGTTTGAGATGGGCTACGCGTCCTCGATCGCAACCGTCTTGTTCGGCATTATGCTTGGCTCCAATCTGCTCGTGCAAAAGCTGTTGAAGAAGGTTGGTGAATAAGATGGGTGCCGCAGCCAAGCTATTAAGGGGCAATAAAATCAACCGGTCCCGCGCAGGCGATCTGCTGCTGTTTCTGTTCCTCGCGGCGCTCGGCTACTTTATGGCGCTGCCTCTTGTATTCGTGATCAGCAACGCCTTTAAACCGATCAACGAAATCCTGCAGTTTCCGCCGAAGTTTCTCGTACGGAACCCGAGCCTGAACAATTTCACCGACTTGTATAATTTGATGTCGGGCACGTGGGTGCCGTTTACGAGATATATGTTTAACACCTTCTTCATTGCATTCGTCGGAACGGCAGGCCATGTCATCATCGCATCGCTTGCCGCATACCCGCTGGCCAAGCGCAAATTTCCGGGCGTATCGGTGCTGTTCACGATCGTCGTGTTGTCGCTCATGTTCTCCGGTACGGTAACCCAGGTGACGAACTATATGACGATGTCCTGGTTCGGCATGATCGATACCTACTGGGCGGTCATCATCCCGGCGATCGGCTCGTCGCTTGGGCTGTACCTGATGAAGCAGTTCATGGAGCAAATCCCGGATGCGCTGCTGGAAGCGGCGCAAATTGACGGGTGCAGCGAGTACCGTATTTTCTGGCGCATTGTCATGCCTGTGGTCAAGCCGGCGTGGCTGACCCTGATCATCTTCTCCTTCCAGGGCTTATGGGGAGCCGGCGGCGCTGCCGGATCGATGTATATCTACAGCGAACAGCTGAAAACCATTGACTACGCGCTGGGTCAAATTCTTGCCGGGGGCATCATCCGCACAGGTCCTTCAATGGCGGCGACGCTGCTTATGATCAGCGTTCCGATCATCATCTTCGTCATTACGCAGAGCAATGTGCTGCAGACGATGTCGACCTCAGGCATGAAAGATTAGTGGAAAAGGAGAAGCCTATCGTGAAGCGAATACGGAGGATTGTGACGCTTTTCCTGTTCTTGCTTGCTGCGGCTGGGGCTGTGCCTGCGGCCTATGCAGCCCCCTATGACGGATATAACTATTCCGACGAAGGCACGGCCGACTCGGCCCCGGTCCCCTATTTGCCGGCAAAACTGATCACCGGCGGCGGATTGAATGCCGGCTCCTTCAAAACGCCGGAGGATATGTACATTACGAAGGAAGGCCATATCTTCGTATTGGATTCGGGAAATCATCGCGTTGTCGAGCTCGATAGCAGCGGGAACGCATTGAACGTGATCGAGAGCTTCGATAACGGCGGCAAGACCGATACATTCAAGGAGCCGCTAGGTATCTTCGTCAGCGACCGGAACCGCCTGTTCGTGGCCGACACCGGCAATAAGCGGGTCGTCGAGCTGACGACGGACGGCGAATTCATCCGCGAGATCGGCCCGCCGAAGGCGAGTATTCTGCGCGCTAATTTCACCTACGTGCCGACCAAGCTGGTTGTCGATACGGCAGGACGGCTATATGTGGTCAGCAAAGGGGTATTTGACGGCGTCATCGAGTTCGATTCGGAAGGCAATTTCACCGGATTCATCGGCGTGAACAAGGTTATGGTCGACCCGGTTGAATTGTTCTGGAAGCAGATATCGACCAAAGCGCAGCGGGAAGCGATGGCCTTGTTTATCCCCGTTGAATTCAACAATATCGATATCGACGAAGAAGATTTTCTATATGTAACAACGAGCGACGGCACCTCAGTGGAGCCGGTGCGCAGGTTGAATCCCTCGGGCTCCGACGTGCTGCGCCGCGAAGGCTGGTTCCCGCCGACCGGCGACATCAAGGTATCATTCAGAGGAACCAGGCAGGGACGCTCTACGATCGTCAGCGTAGCCTCGGATACGAACGGGATCTACAGCATATTGGACACGAAACGCGGGCGGATTTTTACGTACGACAAGGACGGTAAATTGATGTACCAGTTCGGAGCGCTCGGCGAGCAATTCGGGCAATTCAAGACCCCCGTTGAAGTGAGCGTGCTCGGCGACCGCATCATTGTCCTGGATCGGGGCTTGAATCATCTGACCGTATTCGAGCCGACGCGGTACGGGGAAGCCATCCGCAATGCCGTCATCTATAACGACCTCGGCGAAGAGAGCAATTCCGTCAAATGGTGGCAGGAGGCATTGAAATTAAACCGGAATCTGGAAATGGCTTATCTCGGGATCGGCAAAGGCGAGCTTATACAGAACAATAACTACGCAGCGATGGGAAACTTTAAGCTCGGCACGCATCCGGTTTATTATTCCAAGGCATTCGACAGGTACCGGAAGGAATGGCTGTGGGATCACTTTCCTACTATTGCTTCTGTCAGCGTTGTCGCCATTCTGCTGCTGATCGCGGCATTCAAGCTTATCCGGGTCCGCGATTCGGAACCGGGCGTCGTCCGCTCGGCATGGCAGACGTTATTCAGACCGTTCAACGGGTTCTGGGCGATGAAATACGAGCAGAAAGGCAGGGTGTGGTTCACCCTTCTCATTCTGCTGCTGCTCACGATCATGTCGATTTTGAGGCGCCAATATTCCGGATTCGTCATTAACCCGGTCAATGATATGGTCGTCAACAGCCTGGATGAGCTGAAATTTATCGTGCTGCCGTTCTTCCTCTGGTGCGTGTCCAACTGGTCGATTACGACGCTCATGGACGGTGAGGGCAAGTTCAAGGAAATCGTCATGGCGACCGGACTGGCGCTGATTCCGCTGCTGCTTGTCCAGGGACCGCTCCTCTTGTTCTCCAGAGTCATTACGCTGAAGGAAGTATCCTTCTATAGCTTGATCGAATCGTTCGCATACCTGTGGTTCGTCTTGCTGTTATTCATCGGGATGCTGACCGTGCATCAATACAATGTATTCAAGACGGTCGTCACGATGCTGCTGACCTTGCTGGTCATGGGAATCATCGTCTTCCTGGGCATGCTGGCGGCCAGCCTTGCGCAGCAAATCTTACAGTTCGGAACGACGATATACCAAGAGATCCGGTTCCGGATCGGGGAGGGGTGAGGAAGGTGACAGCCTATTGGAAACGCATCATAACGGTATCGACCCTGCTTGTAATTGTTGTGGCGGTCATCATCTACGGAACCTTCCTAGCTCCGGTTCCGATTCGCTCCAGCAGCTTGCTGGAGGCGGGTAGTGAGCTGGCCTCGCAGAAGAGCATTCCGGTTTTTGACGAGTCGGTGACGGCTCCGCCGTCCGAGCTGCGCCATCCAGCAGGCATGGAGCCTGTACTGGAGAACGGGACGCTCCGGTTATTCATGAACAAGCAAACGACCGAAGTGGCGGTATTGGATAAACGAAGCGGCCAAATTTGGAGATCGAATCCGGAAGACCGCGAGAAGGATCCGCTCGCGACACCGCAAATTTTATCCAATCTATCTTCCCAGCTGCAGCTCGTCTACCTGGTCCGGAACAATCAGACACAGAGCTATGACAGCTATACGGACAGTGTTCAGTACAATCAATTCGATATCGAGCAGTCGGAGAGCAGCGTTACGGTAACCTACCGTTTCGGAAGCACGGAGAAAGGAATCGAATCGATCCCGCAGAAAATCAGCAAAGCGAGGTTCGAAGAGAAATTGTTGAACAAGCTGGACGATGAAGCAGATAAGGAAGAGCTTGACGCAAGGTTCAAGCTGAACAAGGAGACGCAAATTTACGAGCGTCGGGAAATCCCGAAGGCTGCCCTCAAGCGGCTGATCGCGCTGTTTGAGTTAGCGGGCTACTCCGACGAGGATTTGGCTGCGGACAATCAAGAGAACGGCGTGGAAGCGTCCGATGAAGGCGGAGGCGCCGCCAAATTTACCGTTCCGCTGCAATATTCGCTCGATGGCGACAGCTTAATCGCCTCGGTCGATACAGCCAAGATTGAAGATGGCAAGCCGTATCGCATTCATTCGATCGGGCTGCTCGGCAGCTTCGGCGCAATGGGGCTGGGCGATCAAGGCTACATGCTTGTGCCCGACGGGTCGGGAGCATTGATTAACTTAAACAACGGAAAGCTGCTGTCCCAGCCATTGATCCTCCCGATCTATGGCGACGACGGGTCGATGAGCAAGACGGAGAAGGCGGTAACCGTCGAGTCGAGCCGGCTGCCGGTATTCGGAATGAAACGCAGCGGTGCCGCATTCTTCGGTATTATCGAGGATGGCGAGGCATTGGCCAAGATGACGGCAGATATAAGCGGCCGGCTGCATCAATACAACACGGTGAGCAACGTCTTTACCGTATTGCCCAAAGATGTCGTACAGCTGAGCAACTCGGAGCAAACGATCCGGACGCCTAATCGGATGTACCAAGGCAAGCTGCAAATCCGGTATGGATTTCTGAACGGCGAGCAAGCGGATTATTCCAGCATGGCTGCTTATTACCGCCATTATCTCGAACAGAAATACGGCATGAAGACGATGCAGGCGAAGGGAGATGCCCCGTTCTACTTGGAGCTGCTTGGCAGCATGTCCAAGCCGGACAGTTTTCTTGGAATTCCATATGATTCGCAGGAGCCTTTAACCGATTTCGAGCAGGCGAACAAGGTGCTGGACAGTCTGAACGCCCAGGGTATCCGCAATGTTAGAGTCAGCTACAATGGCTGGTTTAACGGCGGTCTGGAGCATCGCATTCCAACCAAGGTGAGTCACGAAAGCGTCCTCGGCACCCGCAAGGAATGGAAGGCGCTTGCCGAGCGGCTGAAGCAAGGCGGCGGAGGCTTGTATCCCGATGCTTCCTTCCTGCGGGTATACCGCAAGTCAGGCTATAGCCCTTCCCGGGATGCCGCACAGTTTCTGTCGCGCAAAATTACGAAGATCTATACGTACGATCTGGCAACCTATCAGAAGAACTATGACCTGTTCTCGCATTATAACTTGTCTCCGAATAAGCTCGGCGGTCTTGTAGACGAGTTTCTAGCGGATTACCGGGACTATAATCCGGGCGCCCTGTCCCTGCACGACCTGGGAGAGGAAGTCAATTCGGACTTCACGGCCTCTGAAACGGTCGACAGGCAGCTTGCAGTACGAACTATAACCGCAGAGACCGGCCGGCTGCAGAAGGAAGCGCCGGAGCTGATGGTCAGCGGGGGCAATGCCTATGTGCTGCCTTATGCCAGCCATCTGCTCCATGTGCCGCTTGAGAGCAACCGTTATATGCTGGCGGATGAATCGATTCCGTTCTATCAGCTGGCGCTGCACGGATATGTCGATTATGCCGGCAAGCCGTTCAACTATAACGATGATCAGAATATGCGCAAGCTGGTGCTGAAATCGCTAGAGACGGGTTCGAACGTCTTCTACAGATGGATGTACAAGGATCCGGCTTCGATCAATCCCAATATTTATAAAGAGCTGTATGCGACCTATTACAAAGATTGGCTGGATGAAGCGCTGCAAATCTATCACGAGGTGAACGGCATTCTGAAGCAGGTTCGGGGGCAGCGCATGATCAAGCATGAGAAGCTGGATGATGACGTCTACCGGACGACTTACGAGAACGGTCTGTCTGTCATCGTCAATTACCGCAATGAAGCGGTTACGGTCGGCGGCGAAACGATTGAAGCCGAGCACTATAAGGTGAAGGGGTGAATGCACATTGGCAAAGAAACGTTTGCTCAGCTTGGAAAGGAAAAAATCGGTTTATGGCGTGTTGTTTATTTCTCCTTGGATCATCGGCTTCTTGCTGCTGATGGCTGTCCCCTTATACCAATCGATCCGGTTCAGCTTCAGCGAATTGACCATTAACGCGTCAGGCTACTCGCTAGAATATGTCGGATGGGCTAATTTCAATAAAGCGTTCTTCGTCGATACCTGGTTTAACCGGAGCTTGACGGAAGCGGTGACGAAGATGCTGCTGAACGTGCCGCTGATCATATTTTTCAGTTTGTTTACGGCGACGCTGCTCTCGCAAAAATTCCGGGGACGGATGCTGACGCGGTCGATCATCTTCCTCCCCGTCGTCATGGCGTCGGGGGTTATCGCGGGCCTGGACGGCAGCAACTATTTGGCATCCATGATGGGGGAAGCCGCTAACGATATGGAAGGAAACTATACCGGCCTAAGCGGCTTCGACCTGATTCCTTTTCTGCTCGATGCCGGTATGAGCCGATCCATCGTATTCTATTTTGCCGAGGCGGTCGACCGGATCTATCAGATCGTGACGTCTTCCGGCGTACAGATTCTCATTTTCCTGGCGGGGATCCAGTCGATTTCGCCTTCCTTGTACGAAGCCTCCAAGATGGAGGGGGCGACAGGGTATGAATCGTTCTGGAAAATAACGTTTCCGATGATGACGCCGCTTATCTTAACGAATACGGTTTATTCGATCGTCGACTCGTTCTACAAGAACAATGTCACGAATTACATCAAGGACATTGCATTCCGGCAGTTGAATTTCGGTTTAAGCTCGGCGATGTCCTGGGCGTATTTTGTCTTGATATCGATCATTCTGCTGATCTCGACAACCATCATTTCCAAGCGGGTGTTCTACTATGATTAGGCGGGAGGATACGTATGAAAGCAGCAACCCCTAACCGCGGCGCTTCTGCCGCCGCCACTGTGAGAGAGTGGAACAGCACCTACCGGCCGGTCGACAAAGTGAAGAATGTCTTGTGGGTGATCGCCCGAAGCTTCCTTCTGTTTGGTATCTGCTTTATCATTATTTACCCGATTCTGTCGAAATTGTCGATTGCCTTCAAGGACCGCGGCGATATTTTCGATTCGACGATCGTCTGGATCCCCCGGCACTTTACGATGGACAATATTTATAAGGCGATCGAGCTGCTGGATTATTTCGAGGCTGTGACGAACACCTTCATCCTGAGCGCCGGTACGGCGGTGCTCCAAGTCATCTCTTGCGCGCTCGCGGGTTACGGATTTGCGAGATTGAAGTTTAAGGGCAGCGGCATCGTTTTTGCGCTGGTTGTATTTACGATCGTGATTCCGCCGCAAACGATTATGGCGCCGACCTATCTGCATTTTCGCTTCTTCGACGTATTCGGGCTATACGGCCTGTTCACCGGCAAACCGGGTGTGAACCTGCTGGAAAGCTATTGGCCGTTCTTTATATCGTCGGCTACGGCGATGGGGATGAAGAACGGCCTGTACATCTATATCTTCCGGCAATTTTTCCGGGGACTGCCGAAGGAGCTGGAGGAAGCCGCCTATGTGGACGGAGCGGGAATTCTGAAGTCATTCTTCAAAGTCATGCTGCCCAATGCAATTCCGGCGATGGCGACCGTGGCGCTGTTCTCCTTCGTATGGCAGTGGAACGACGACTATTTCACCAACTTGTATATGGCCAATTCCGTCGTCTTGTCCAAAATGCTGTATATTCTCCCATCCAACCTGCTCGCCATAAGGGATGAGTACTCCTATGTATCCTTGCTTATTAATACCGCGACGCTTCTGGCTATTGCGCCGATCTTCCTGCTGTACTTGTTCGCACAAAGGTATTTCGTCGAAAGCGTAGAGCGTACAGGGCTTGTGGGGTAAGATGATCTTTCTACAGATGAAGGAGTGGACGGGATGGAAACCGCACTAATTAATCGATTGAAGGCGGGTTGCATCGTATCCTGCCAAGCCTTGAAGCACGAGCCGTTATTCGGCTCGGATATCATGGCAGGCATGGCTTGCGCCGCCGAGGAAGGCGGGGCTGTCGCCATTCGTGCGAATACGCCGAAGGACATCGAAGTGATTAAGAAGCGCTGCTCGCTTCCGGTCATCGGATTGTATAAACAAGTCTATGGCAATTCCGACATCTACATCACGCCAACGATGACTGAAGTCGAGCAAATCGTATCCGCCGGAGCCGATTTTGTCGCAGTTGATACGACCGCAAGGCCGAGGCCGGACGGTCTTACGCTGGAGGAGTTTTTTCGCTCACTGCGCGAACGGTTCCCTTCGGTCGCGATCGTAGCAGATGTATCCACGTTCGAGGAAGGTCTCAGAATGATGGATTTGGAGGCCGATCTGGTGTCCACTACTTTGTCGGGTTATACCTCTTATAGCCCGCAGCAGCAGGCGCCGGACATTGAGCTGGTGCGTAAACTGGCTGACCTCAAGAGGGTGCCTGTACTAGCCGAAGGCCGTATATGGACGGTAAGTGAATGCCTGCGCTGCTTCGAAGCCGGCGCGCATGCCGTCGTGATCGGAACGGCGATTACACGGCCGCAGGAGATTACGAAGCGGTTTGTTGAAGCCATCCGGCAGCGAAAGGAGGTGGATATGAACGCTCAACGTTAAGGAGCGCGAGCCGGTTGCATGCAAGTGGAAGAGGAAGCAATCCATATGAATCTTGGGAGGTAATTTGATGATTTCTGCAAAGAAAGGATTTTCCCTCACTCTCGTTGTCGTCATGCTGTTTGCGCTTGCTTCGACTGCGCTGGCCAAGAAAGAAACGGCAAGCCCTCGGAATCTCGCGGCAGGCTTAAGCTATCAATTGTCGGAAGGTGCCTACGAGTCCTATCCGGATTCCGGTAACGAATTGACCGATGGCGTGTACGGGTCGTTAGACTTTATGGATCCGGCTTGGCAGGGTCATCTTAGAGGGATTACGCGTGAACTTGTCTTTGACTTGCAGGATTATAAATCGATTCATGCCGTGAAGGCGCATTTCATACAGGATTCAGGCGTCGGCATCTTCTATCCGAATACCGTTTCGATGTACGTGTCCGATGACGGTGTGAATTGGGCGACGCTGAAGGACATGAATTCCGTCATCCCGCTCTGGACACCGGGCCCTGCGACGGATCAGGATTTCGTCTGGGACATCACGGAAGACGGTCTGCCGAAAGGGAATAAGAATGCGCAAGCGGTCTATACGCGGTATGTAAAAATAACGTTTATGACACAGGTATGGACCTTCATCGACGAAATCGAGATTATGGGCGTCGACGGCAAAGCAAACCATGCCGCTAAGCTGAAGCCTGAGCAGCCGGCTTATCTGCAGCCGGGCAAAGCGACGGACGGCATCCGCAATTTGGCGCTGCTGTACAATGGGCACTACGCCAGCGGAGCGGGGGACTGGACGAAAGACAACATCATCCCTTACATTAGCTATGTAGACGGTCAAGGCGAACCGGTCGACTGGTTCTACGATGGCGTGCTGTATCTTGGTCTGCGGACGCAGGACGGACAGCGGGATTTTGGCATTAATGCCAAATTTGCAGATTGGCAGTGGTATTTGGACAAGACGTTTGCGGCGCAAGGGGATATGTGGCAGCTCAGTGAAGCCGCCAAGGAGGTCGCGGGCAAGCTGGGAGAGCGCAAGCATAAGGTGAAGGTCGTGCTGATGGTTCCGAACCCGGGCGATGCGGTAGGGGAGTTCGGGGACGTGGACGGCGACGGCGTAATGGAGAATTTCAATCCGGACCAGGTTGGCATGGAATCGGCTTATCTGAATAAGCAGAAAGCCGTGACATGGTATATGAACCAGGTCAAGCAGCGCTGGGCGGAGAAGAACTACTCCAATCTGGAATTGTCCGGCATGTACTGGCTGAACGAAGGCGCCGATCTGTACGATGCCAATGATAAGAACATTATCCAGTATACGAGCGGGCTCGTGCATCAGGAGAAACAGAAGTTTTTCTGGATCCCCTATTTCTACGGCGGCGGCATCTTTGCTTGGGAGGAGCTGGGCTTTGACGCTGTAGCGTACCAGCCAAACTTCTTCTTCGACGAGATGGATCCGTCGCGCATCCAAGATGCGGCCGGGCTCGCGAAGCAGTATGGCATCGGCATGGAGATGGAGCTGGATGAACGGATGAATACCGATGCGGTGTTCAAGGAACGGTACATCCATTACTTGAACGGAGGGGTCGACTACGGTTATATGACAGGCGCGTACAAAGCGTACTATCAAGGCAATACGGCTCTGCTGGACAGCGCGAGAAGCCAAGACCCGGCCGTTCGCGAGAACTATGATCTGATGTACCAATTCGTAAAGGGCACATACGTCAAGCAGTAATCGAGATACAGCCGCCACTCTGGTCAAGTCCAACTACTCTTGGAAACATGCGAGGTGAGTGATACGTATGGCCGGAATCCGGTTTTTCTCAGCTAAGTATGAAATGCGGGAGAACATGTCTTGCAAGCTGTATAAAATCGATGAGACATTCGGAAGTATTGAGCTGCCTCATGCTCATGATTATGTGCAAATCTGGTATGTGAGCAAGGGAACGTTCAAACACATCATTCAAGGCCGTGAGTACACCATGATGAAGGGAAGCATGTTTGTCGTTCCGCCCTATGCTGTACACGGCTTTGAATTCGACACCGACAAGCTGGAAATTTACGGGTGCGAGTTTCACTCGGAGTTTTTCGATTATCCGTGCCGGATAAGCCAACTGACCGAAATCCCGAAATTGACGCTATCGGGCGCTAACGTACACCGGATTCAAATGCTATTTCAAGATATGGTGGATGAGTACGAGGGAAGCAAGGATTATTACGAATTTGTGCTGAAAGGCAGCCTGCTTAAGCTGTTGTCCTACATTAACCGGGAGAATGGACAGAACACCGGTACGCTGCAGGATGACAAATCCGACAAGTATTGGCCCAATATTAATCGAGCGGTCGAGTATATTCAGCAGCATTACGACGAAGAAATCCGATTGGATTATATTTGCAAATACTCGAAAATATCGAAAACTTATTTTTGTCATTTGTTTAAGTCATTTACCGGAAAAACGTTCAACGACTATTTAACCGATGTGCGCATTAATAAATCCACAGAATTTTTACTCCAATCCGATCTAACCGTAACCGATGTGTGCTACGGTGTCGGCTTCAATGATTTGACCTACTTTTCGAAGACGTTCAAGAAGTATACTGGCGTATCACCATCGATTTTCAAGAAAAACGCCCGTGACACCGGCTAAACGAAATAAGATGGAAGCATCTTATCGTTCTCTGAGCGAAGCTCAAGAATTTCAATGAATGAACAGAGAAGACCTCCAACATGCGCATCTCGTGTTGGAGGTCCCTTTGTTTATAAACGGCAGGTTTAATAGGAGATTTCATACTTGGAGCAAGGCGCATTACATCTCCTTCGGCACTTTATTCTCCTGTACGGTTGTGTGCACGGCCTGATTTGCTTCCAGCTCCGCTTCGCGTCCAGCTTCTTCCTTGTCATCCTGGTCCTGCTTCGCCGCTTGCCGCTTCGAACGGCCGCGCAGGAAATTCCAAATGGCGGCTCCTCCTGCAATGAAAATGATCCAGAATTTCTTCGCGAACAAGAGAATTGTGGCGATCAGACCGACTTTCTTCGCGACCACAAGACCGGCACCGCCTAGAATGAGTCCTGTCAAGCCATACTCTGCCTTCTTGTCTGTGCCGGCATCGTAATCCTCGTAGCGGCTTCCCTCTTTCAAGCTGAACGAGGAGAGAACCAGCTGCTCCATTACTTTACGGTCTGCTGCGAGATGCTCCGGGTCGGAGACCAATACAGCGGAGATTACGCCCTGACGTGTCAGCAGGCGGACATTGTAGTTGATGAGCTTATTATCCGATGCGTCATGTGCCAGCAGCGACCATGCCAGACTGTGCAGGTTCTCGTCGTAGAAAGGGGCAACGTCCCAGCTGTCTACATAAATCCGATTCTGCTCGGCCAAGTCTTTGTTGGCCTCTTCGGTACCATCTTTGTAGCTTTGCAGAAGCGCTTCGGCATCAATCTCGTCCTTCTCTTCCTCATCGATATAACCTGTCTCGTCATAGTCGAAGTATAAGACCCATTGTTGATCCTCTGCGGTCGGGAAGACAGCTCCGATTTCTTTGCCTGTCGGTTTGCCTCCAGCATTGATAAGGAATGTCTCCGTATCCGCTCCGTTCAAGAAAACCAGGCTCTCATCAAGCTTCAGCTGTGCAAGATTATCCCCCAGATCGACCGTTTGACCTGAGCCCATCACCCAATTCAATTCAGGGACGGGAGCATTTCCGGCGACAGCGCCGGTCTCGGCATGGACTGCGTTCGGGGACAAGGTAACCAGGATTGCCATGAGCATCATGTACAGCAAAGTCGTGTGGCGTAATTTTTTTTTCATCGTTTCCATTGACCTCTATTCGTGATATGTTTGGCACAGAGGAACATAATAGCAGAATGTTGTCGGACTGAACACCATTTTTATAAACTTTAATGTAATCTTTACCTAATGAAAGCGGTGAATTCCCTGGTATATTGAAGAGTCCTATTGACTATTACTGTGTAAACTATTATTCATAGTATAGAGCGCTTTATCCGATAGAATCTATGATGAATAGCTTGCTTAGCTGACGTGAATGATGATCATCATGCTCTGACAAAGAAATCCGCATAACGGAGCATCGCGGACAGTTATCCATGCGGCACTACTAACGTATAAGTCACTGGAGAAGGGCAGAGGATGGATAATGGCGGGCAGATCGATGTACATGTCCCGATTGAAGCTTCAGTTGGATCCTACAGCTAGACATAATTACCGAATCGATGCAATTGCTTCCGTCTTGTTCAGTATGTTTAACGTAGTCTTCAATCAGTTCTACATTCCGATGGCAATCCGTGAAGGCGCTACGAATCTGCAGGTCGGATTACTTGCAGCGGCGCCGGCTATTGGACTGCTCTTCTCGCCGCTGTGGGCAGCCCAGATCGAGAGATCGAATCCAAAGCCCTATATGATCATTCCGAATTTGATTGGCCGTGCGCTCATCCTGTTCCCGGCTTTCTTCGGCGTGCCGATCGTTTACGTGCTCACGGCACTCGTATTTCAAATCTTAATGGGTATACAGGCACCCGCATATGCAGCCATGATAACACGCGTATATCCTGCGCAGCATCGCGGGAAGCTGATGGCGAATGTGCGTATTATGATGGGGATGCTGATGATCCCTATGGCCTTCTTAGTCGGCAGCTGGATGGATGCCTCCGGTCCTTCCGGTCCGCTGTTGGTCGCTTCTGTAACGGGCGTCATCTCGATCATCGTATTTACGAGACTAAGAGAAGGCGGCGGGACGGATCCCATTCCAGCCCCGACCGCCAAACGGGCTTCCTTGAGAGAGCAGATGGCGATGATCAAACAAAACAAGGAGCTGGGCGTCTTTATGCTCGCGACGTTCTTTTCCGGTTTCGGTAATATATTGGCGAGCCCGCTCTATCAAATTATTCAGGTAGATCGCCTGCATCTGAGCAATTTGGATATCGGATATGCGCGTGCCACTTACTATGCGTGCCTATTAACCAGCTACTTTATTGTAGGATGGGTTATTGACCGCTTCTCAGCCAAGCATACGATGGTATACGGGATTGCAGCCTTCGCAGTCGTTCCCTTGTTGTATGCGATCTTTGGCAATTACCCCGCCGTATTGGTCGGCAGCGGGATTCAGGGGATCGGAGACGCGATCTGGGATATCGGGATTCTTGCCTATGTGTTCCGGCTGGCGCCCGGAAGGGAAGCGATCGTCTTCGGGCTGCATCTGATGCTGTTCGGCATTCGCGGGACGATTGCGCCGATTCTCAGTACGCTGCTTGCAGGGAGCGTACCGCTGCCTATTCTGTTGACCAGCGCTTCCATGATCGGCTGGGTAGGTGTCCTGGTGTTCGTATACATGGGACAAGCACGCCATAAGACTGGAAGCTTATCGGCTTGAGATAGCTGATTGGTTGTCTAGAATACGGGCTGTCGAAACATAATAGGGGCTGCGCTCGTGAGTCGTAAGCGACTTACGGGGCAGTCCCTTTTGCCATAGCATTCGACGGATCCGGCGGGACGCCTCATAGAGATTATGGAAGGAATCCGTCCTTATCCCTTATAATGGGGATAACGATAAGTTGCTGCATGGGAGCAGTATTGAACCAGGAGGGATAAGGTGAACTTCTCCTTTGATTTTTTGCATCATACGGTGAGGGAAGGGCAGAGCCGCATCGACGATCACAGTCATGCGAATTATGAACTGGTTTATTATGTGAACGGCACCGGGACGACGAAGATCGGGGATACTTGCTACCCGTATTCCGGGGGGACCTTCACAATCATACAGCCTGGCTGCAAGCATGATGAATATCGCGAGACGGATACGGAAGTGATCTTCATCTGCTTCTATTACGACAATGATCGGGTGCGCTTCGACAATGGTCTCTATGAGGACCGGGAAGGGACGATCCGGGGGCTTCTGGAGCAGATGCTGAGCGAGCTTGGAAGCAAGGAGAATTACTATGATATTTCGCTGCATGGCTTACTGTGTCAATTGATAGCAGCCTCCGTCAGACTTGTGAGCGGTCCTCTTAAGCAAGAAACGAGCGACAAGGTGATCTACGCCAAGAAATATATGGAGCAGTACTGCACGGATAAGATAGACATGGTGGAATTAGCGGGCAGCTTAGGGTACAGCTATGATCATTTCCGCCATTTCTTCAAACAAAAAACGGGCTATTCGCCGACCCAATATATGATCCGCAACCGGCTGGAGCAGGCCAAACGGATGCTGCTCTATACCGATAAGACCGCGACCGAGGTTGCGCTCGAATGCGGCTTTAGCAACGCCCCGCAGTTCAGCATGATGTTCAAGAAGGATACCGGTAGCTCTCCAAGAGCTTATCGTGAACACTTCTTGCACCAAAACCTATAAAAAAACGACCAGAAACGGATACTTCTGAAGCCATCCATTGTGTACGATTATTATCACGGAACACAAGGGGCGGATCGAAAGCCGCTGTGAGCTGTAGGAGCTGATAGGCTGAAAGGATGAAGTATGAATGAGTACACCGCGAATTACGGTGGTTGGCAGTTTGAATATGGATATCGTCGTTTCTACGAAACGGATGCCGAAGGTAGGTGAGACGATACATGGGGAAGCGGTGCACTATGTACCGGGAGGCAAGGGCGCCAATCAAGCGCTTGGCGCAAGCCGCCTGACGGCTGATACCCGAATGATCGGCTGTGTCGGACAAGACGTCTTCGGCGAGACGCTGCTGCGGCAGTTGAAGGAGAATGGCGTTCGGGTCGAAGCGCTGGAAGCCGTGGAAGACCAGATGACAGGCACGGCTCATATCATGCATACACCTGACAATAATTGCATCGTGGTCGTATCAGGAGCCAATGAATCCTGTACGGCCTTATATGTGCAAGAACACAAGGATGCGATCCAGTCTGCTGATATTGTGATGGCACAGCTGGAAGTGCCGTTGGAAGCGGTCATGGAGGCATTCGCACTGGCAAAGAGCAGCGGAGCCCTTACGATCTTGAACCCGGCGCCTGCCCGGGCGCTTCCAGACGAGCTGCTGCAGCTGACGGACTATTTAACTCCGAACGAAACCGAATGGGAGTTCATTAGCGGCACAAGCGATCAGGACGAGGAACGGCTTGCTCATTCCATCATGGAGTGGCAGAGCCGCTATAGCTGTAATGTCATTGTAACGCGAGGCGAGAAGGGCGGGTCTTATTCGGTTAACGGCCGGTTAGTAACCGTTTCGGCGCCAAGGGTGAAGCCTGTGGATACAACCGGTGCCGGCGATTGTTTCAATGCGGGATTAGCCTATTCACTTGCCCAGCGCAGCCAAGTAGGCGATGCTGTCAAATTTGCCGTAACGGCGGCTTCGCTATCCGTGCAGAAATTTGGAGCCCAGAATGGCATGCCCACGCTGGAGGAAGTTCTTAGGGTGCAGCACGACTAGACTCCCATCGTCAGCACTCACTTGATGGCTGGATCTATAATTCGCCGCCAACTTATATAAGAAGAGAGCCAGTTCGTAATAGTGGAAGAGCTTGTAACCGCATAGAATGAGGGTAGGTACATGAGAGAGGAGTCCTGCACATGGCTATTCAATATCCTGTTATAACCGAGGAAGTCCGTCTTCACCGTTTGCGGCCGCCAACCGGCCGGATCAACATGGTGCTCGATACCGACACCTATAATGAAATTGATGATCAATTTGCGCTAGTGTATGCGCTGCTGTCTAAGGAGCGTATTAACCTCCAGGCTGTATACGCCGCGCCCTTCTTCAATGAACTATCCGAGGGCCCCAAGGACGGCATGGAAAAGAGCTATGATGAGATTGTCCGTATTCTTACCCGGATGAATGAGCCTGTCGATGGGTTTGTGTTCCGCGGGTCCGACAGATATTTGCCAGGCAAGGAGCAGCCGGTAGACAGCGAGGCGGTCCGCGATCTGATTGCGAAGGCGCTTGCCGCGCCAGACGATGAACCGCTCTATGTGGTAGCGATCGGGGCAATCACGAATGTGGCTTCCGCCATCTTGATAGAACCTGCCATTATCGAGAAAATCGTCGTCTTATGGCTTGGCGGGAACGCCTTGGATTGGAACGATGCAAGGGAGTTCAATCTCATTCAAGATGTGCCTGCCGCACAGGTCATCTTCAACAGCGGCGTGCCAACGGTACTTGTACCTTGCTTAGGCGTCGCATCTCATCTACATACTACACTGCCTGAAGTCGAGCGCTATGTGAAGGGACAAGGCGCGATAGGCGATTTCTTGGCAGAGCGGTACGAGGGCTGCAGCAGCGACCATTTTGCCCTTTCCCGGGTCATCTGGGATATCTCTGTCGTGGCCTGGCTGATCGAGTCAAGCTGGATCCCGACGACGCTCATCCATAGTCCCGTATTAACCGATCAGGTCACATGGAGCCGGGACACGTCCAGGCATCTGATCCGCTCGGCGCATTATGCTCATCGTGATCCGGTCTTTAGAGATCTGTTCGCCAAGCTGGCACGGTTTGCGGCCCAAACCGAATCAGGGCAGGAGCAGCTTGCCCAATCGTAATGTTATCGAATACACTGCGATCCTTGCATGAACGCAATGAAACAAGCCCGTATCGCTCATGGCGCATACGGGCTTGTTTGTTTATACGCTGGCAGGCTTGGAGAAGAAGGTCTTGAGTGCCTTGTAGACCTCGCTTTTCTCACGAATGATCGAATAGAGAAACTTTTTGTTGCCGATATGCTTGTAGGCCGACATCAGGGTGCTGCTCCGGTTGTATTGATTCACTTCGCCATAGCCAAAGATGTTCGACCGCTTCATAAGCTCTTCAATCAGCCGTACACATTTCTCATTATCCGAGGTGAGGTTGTCGCCATCAGAGAAGTGGAAGGGGTAGATGTTCCAGTTGGCAGTCGGGTACCGGCTGTCGATAATGTCCAATGCCTTCTGATAGGCCGAGGAGCAGATGGTTCCGCCGCTCTCGCCGCGGGTGAAAAACTCCTCTTCCGTCACTTCCTTCGCTTCCGTATGATGGGCGATAAAGACCATCTCGACATGCTCATATTTGCGTCTCAAAAATTTGCTCATCCAAAAAAAGAAGCTGCGGGCGCAATATTTCTCGAAAGATCCCATACTGCCCGACGTATCCATAAGCGCGAGCACGACCGCATTAGACTCGGGCTTGATGACCTCCTGCCAGGTTTTGAACCGCAGATCGTCCGGCGTAATGCCGCCGATTCCTGCCCGGCCTGCATTGGCATTGCGACGCAGGTTCTCCATGAGCGTCCGTTTCTTGTCCAGGTTGGACATGATGCCTTTCTTGCGAATATCCTGGAACACGACATCGGTTGTCTGGACCTGTTCCTTCTGCTTCTGCTCCAGGTTGGGAAGCTCGAGCTCCTCGAATAACATATCCTCAAGTTCGGCCATGCTGATTTCGGTTTCCAAGTAATCTTCGCCGGGCTGGTCGCCGGCCCCTTCGCCCTTGCCGGGCCCCTTCGCCTCTTGCGGATCGACCCCGAGCACATCGCCGACCTGCGTGTCGCCGTCGCCTTGTCCGACATGCTGCTTCTTGTTGTGATTATAGACGAAGCGATATTCGTCGATGCTCTTAATGGGAACTTTAATCGTGCGCTTGCCATTGGATAAGATGATGCTTTCGTCGGTGACAATGTCAGGAAGATTCTGCTTAATGGCTTCGCGTACCTTCTCCTGGTGCCGGGTTTGGTCCGTATACCCTTTACGATGCAGCGCCCAATCTTCACGGGACACGATGAACAACGGTTCTGTCATATTGGTTCACCCCAATTTCGATTCGTTAAGTAACTGTGCCGAGCAGATCTGGCGGCCTTCGGAGCAGCATAGGGGACAAGCTTATTGGCGTTTACTCTTATTGTTAATCATTGTATTCAAGTCCCGAACGGTTATGTGAGGCAAATGCGCCTGTTCATCTTGTTATCCGCTTCAAAGGCAGAGCACACGCGAAAAATCCGCATGACGTTAACGTCATGCGGATTTCAGAGTGAACCGTTAGGTGATGCTCATTGGAAGATGATTCCGACCAGGAATAGTCCAACCGTTCCGACGACAAGCAGCCCATTCAAGACGATTCCAACGATGGCGAACGCTTTGCGGCGGTCTCTCATACAAGCCCCGATAATGCCCAGAACAAGCCCGACAAAGGATAGACCGAGACTGCCGATCAGGAAGAGCCCCGATAGGAGAAGGGATACATTGGAACTGATCTGTTCGACATCTTGGATGATCTTGCCGTCTTCCGTAATGTAGTCCATAATGGAAGAGGTCACGACTACGATACAGATAATGAACGTAATGATGCTAACGAGTCCAATGATGAAAGAAGCGATACCAAGACCCGAGGTCTTTACCGGCTGTTCGGAAATCATCGGCTCTTGAACAGGGCTAAAGCCGCCGGGAGAATTGCTGTTGTTTTCATTCTCGTACATAGGACATAACTCCTTTATACCTCATGTTGTTTATTTCCTTACCAGGTATCTCATTATAGTTGCTCTCGTACGATTGTAACCGATTTGTTCCCGGTTAAGAAAGTCTATTTTCTTCTACATCAATGGAGGCGAATCAATTATGTTTTCTAGAGTAGGTGCTTACGGTGCTATTCACGCCCTGCTTGCCGTGGCTTTAGGCGCTTTTGGCGCGCACGGTCTAGAGGGGAAGATCTCGAATGACATGCTGGATGTTTTCGAAACAGGTGTGCGCTACCATATGTACCATGGACTTGGCTTGCTCCTGCTGGCACTGATCGCGGATCGGATCGGTACGAGTAAGAGAATGCTGTGGGCCGGGCGCTTGATGCATATCGGTATCTTTCTGTTCTCCGGCAGCCTCTATGCGCTAAGCCTTACGGATTTGAGCGTATTCGGTCCCATTACGCCGTTCGGCGGTGTCGCATTTATTGCGGCATGGGCGCTTACGGCGATGTCGCTCTGGCGGTCAAGCAGCCGCTGAGTGGCTGCTTTAGATATTGTGCTGCGACATGAGTACGAATACTCATCTTGCCTTAATGAAGAAGGAGCCGTCCTATGCTGGACGGCTCCTTCTTGCAGTTTTTATCCATCAGACGACAAAATCGTCTATTTCATTCCAGTTGAAGGCATACACCTGTTTCTCATCCACATGATACACGGTAATCAGCTGGGTGCTTTCATCAAATTGAATGACCCTGCACGGGATGTTGAGCTTAACTCCGTGGCCTTTGTTCACGCTAAGTCGGATTAATCGGTTCTCGGCGATGTAGCCTTTAATCCGTTCGCTTATATTAGGGCTGGCAACAGCTGCGGATGTGTCTTCGATTACAGTTTCCGGGGCTTCCGCACCACTCTTGGCATGCAAGGGGATAGGAATAGCGACTTTATCGGGCGCACTGCGTTGTTCCAGCTCGCGAATGATCTCACCTAGTTGAATACCGCTGTTGACGCGAAAATCGCTGGCCCCGGAGTTGTTCAAGAGATGAAGCAAGCGCTCCAAGGCGACAGCATTCGTCTTGCCTTCAACGAGAATGTCGACATTAAACAAATAGGTCATTTGACCTGTATCATCATCGTTGTTGATTGGTTTCATAAGGCCTCCATCAATTGCATGAATATATGTATCATATCATTAAATGGACAAGAATAGTAGCTTCCTCTGAGATTCTGAAGGGCTCATTATGGCTTATCCGGATGAGCGTATAGACCCACACCGAATCAGACTTTTGGCATATAGTGAAGAAGCGTATAATACGCGATTTCGCAATGCATATCGAAGGTAATTCCTTTGCGAAGGAGGTGGTTTCGGATGATGCGTATGGTTCCCATTTCACTGGAGAGCGGAGTCACCGTACTCGGCGTCGAAGTGAAGCTGCCCAAGACAACGCTGCTGGCGGTCGCGACAGACAAAGGATATATCATGTGCGGAGCGCTCGATGTCGCCTTATTGAATGAGCGCCTTGGAGACAGAGGAATCGTTGCCGGGCGTGCGGTAGGCGTACGCACACTGGAAGAGCTGATGGAAGCACCGCTGGAATCCGTCACCGTAGCAGCAGAAGCGCTGGGCATCACAACGGGGATGAAGGGTGCGGATGCAGTTCGTCTTATGGTATAAGCGTTTGCAAAAACATAACAGGGCCGTCACCCAAGCTCATTGGACCGAGCGTTTGGATGGCAGCCCTTTTTTGCATTTGATTGCGATATACTCCCGTGTGTCCGGGTAGATTAGGCTTCGAACAGCTTCTTCAGATTCGTATCGAACGGAGCCCGAACGACACCCTTCTCCGTAATAATAGCCGTTACATATTCATGCGGAGTCACATCGAACGCTGGATTGAACACTTTGACACCGCGGGGGGCGGTGCGCTTGCCGAATCCTTCCGTAACTTCTTCAGCGTCGCGTTCTTCAATCGGAATTTGATCGCCAGATGGCGTATTCAAGTCAATTGTTGACAGCGGGCACGCCACATAGAACGGAATGCCATGCGCCTTCGCCAACACGGCCACGCTATATGTGCCGATCTTGTTAGCCACGTCGCCATTGGCAGCGACACGGTCGGTGCCGACGATGACGGCATTAATCCAGCCCTTGCTCATAACCATGCCGGCCATGTTGTCACATATAAGCGTCACATCGACACCAGCCTGATGCAGTTCAAATGCAGTCAGGCGTGCGCCTTGAAGCACAGGCCGCGTCTCATCCGCGAATACCTTGAGTGAGATGCCCTTTTCTTGAGCGAGATAGAAAGGGGCGAGCGCGGTTCCGTATTTAGCCGTTGCCAGACCGCCGGCATTACAATGCGTCAATACGCCCATTCCATCCTCGAACAGCGTAAGCGCATGTTCACCGATCAACCGGTTCGTTTCTTCATCCTCGCTTTGAATCGCGATTGCTTCTATAAGCAGCGCGTCTTTGCAGGCTTCCAGTTCAAGGGAGCTGCCTGCCAGTTCAGCCGCACGGGCTTTCATCCGATCCAGTGCCCAGAACAAGTTGACGGCCGTTGGCCGTGAAGTTGCCAGCCTCGCAGCGGATTCGTTCACTGCTGCAAGCCATTCCGACTTACCGGCATCGACTGACCGGCTGCCAAAGATGACGCCGTATGCGGCAGCGATTCCAATGGCTGGAGCGCCGCGGACCTTCAAGTGGCGAATGGCTTCCCATACCTCTTCCACACCGGTGAGCGGCAGATAGACCGTTTCTTCGGGCAGAAGCCGCTGGTCGAGAAGGTCAAGCCTGTTGTCGGTCCAGATGAGTGATTGCAGAGCATTGCTGTTCGTTTGGGTCATGATGCTTGTTTCATTCCTTTCGTGTTAAGCTTTCGCCGCAGCAGAAGCGGTTTGAGCGGTTTGAATGAGCTGCTCAATGGAGCTGGCTTGACGGTTCAGCTTGATGAGCGATTTACCAATTGCCAGCGCTGCCCGCTGGGCTTGTTCCCGTACTGCGGCATCTTCGATGCGGTCGATGTCCGCCACATGCGCGAGACCGACGATACGGCGCACCATCTTACAGCCTGCGTATCCGATCGTATCTCTAAGCAGACGCAGCATGTAGTCGTCCTTGTATCCCGGTGCGGTCTTGGCTAGACGATCCTGGCCGTGCTCGTCCCACAAGGCGCGGAATTTGGCCTCGAATTTGGTCCAGACCTCGCGTACTGTTTCGAGCAGGTAATTCTGGTAATCAAGGACCGCATCGTCATCATGATCCCAGCCTTCGCGGGCAGCATAGTTCAGGAGAAGGTTAGCGATGACCGCCCCGATATCGAAGCCCATTGGCCCGTAATAAGCAAATTCAGGATCGATCACCTTCGTCGATTCTGGCGTAATGAAGATACTTCCGGTATGGAGATCGCCGTGCAGCAGCGCCTGGGCCTGTGTCAGAAACTTTTCACGGAGAAGGGCCACTTCAACATGCAGCTGACCATCGTTCCAAAGGGCTTCCGCTTCATCGCGGATGGCGTCTTCGAAGCTGTTATTCTCCGCGTCGGTGTATGGATCGTCGAAGATAAGGTCCTCTGTGATCTTGCACAGCTCCGGATTAATGAACCGGCCGACGTTCAGCTTCTTATCCTGTTGATTCATGCCCAGATCGGACGTGAAGAACAGCGTTTGTGCGATAAAGGTGGAAATATGCTCGCTAAAGAGCGGGTACCGTCCGCCTTCGATCAGTCCGCGGCGCATGATGACATGGTCGCTCAGATCCTCCATGATCGTCAAGGCGAGCTCCGGATTGTATAGATACACTTGCGGAACCAGGCCAGGCGCAAGCTTGCCTTCCAGCTGGAGAGCCTCGCTCTCAATGCGGGCACGGTCAAGGGTAAGCGGCCATGATTCGCCAACGACCTTGGCGTAAGGCAGGGCTTGCTTCATGATCAAGCTTTGCCCGCTGGCCGGATCGCTGATATGAAAAACGAGATTTAAGTTGCCATCGCCGATTTCGCGGCAATTCAATGGACCGGAGCCCGGGAAAAAGCCTTCTAGGGATCGGGCGATTTCTATCGCTTCTTCTTCGTTTAATGGATGATAAGCAGACACTGCTTGTCCACCTCCAATAATGGGTAATAGATAAGGGCCTTCGTTCGTACGTTTGACCTTAAACAAGTATAGCGAATTCTTTTTCGCGTTGGAATACCTCGTTTGGTACAATAGAAGGGAATGATAAGAGCGGCGAGGGATGAATATGACCATTATAAATGAAGACGTGGCGTTGAAGGAATGGGCGGTCGCAGTCGAAGCCCTCTCGGAAGGCAAGCAGATCCTGGTGCTGCGCAAAGGCGGGATCGCAGAGGAAACGCGTGATTTTCGACTCGTCAGCCCACACTTCTATCTGCTGCCTGCCTATGAGCACCAGAAGCCGGAGCTGCTTAAAGAGGCATATCGGGGCGGCATCGCCAGAACGCTTGATGAATGGAGCCCGGAAGCGGGAACCGTGCGTATTCGTGCTTACGCCGAAGTTGTGGACGATATTGAGATTCACGACCAGACTAAGCTTAACAGAATAAGGGAATACCATATTTGGACTGATGCATTCGCGGAAGAAAGGCTCAAGTGGAGACGAGTTAAGCCGCTTCATCTGCTGCTGCTCCGCGTAAGTCTTCTGAACAAGCCGATCGATATCCCGATGAAGGCGGCATACACCGGCTGCAAATCATGGGTTTCTCTAGAAGAAGATCTCTTGAGACCGGGGACGCGGCCTGTGTTGAGCGATCGAGAATTTCATGCGCACGTGTCCGAAATTAAAGGAGCTCTAGGGCTGTAAAGACGTCACTTTTCCGACTTTGGGGAGAGGTGTTGATTGATTTATAATGGGATTCATATTAAAATGATTATTGAGAATCAATGAGAATCATTTTAGAATAATTATAATTGAGGGATCCTCGCATAGAGACATCCGAACCACGGAGGGAGCAGTATACATGGCAACGCAGTTTGTGATTGATGGCTTGAAGGCCGCGATCGAGAATAAAGAAATTTTGAAGGGCATCAACCTTGAAATTAAAGGTGGCGAAGTCCATGCGATCATGGGTCCGAACGGAACGGGCAAGAGCACGCTTGCATCGGCACTAATGGGGCATCCCAAATATGAAGTAACCAGTGGAGCGGTCACGCTGGATGGCGAGGACGTCTTGGATATGGCTACGGACGAGCGCGCACGCGCCGGCTTGTTCCTGGCGATGCAGTATCCAAGTGAAATTGCCGGCGTCACCAACTCGGACTTCTTGCGCAGTGCGATCAACGCGCGCCGCGAGGAAGGAAAAGAAATTTCGCTGATTAAGTTTATCCGCCAGATGGAGAGCAAGATGAAGGAGCTCGAGATGAACCCCGAGTTCGCTCACCGTTATTTGAACGAAGGCTTCTCCGGCGGCGAGAAGAAACGTAACGAAATTTTGCAGATGCTGCTGCTGGAGCCCAAAATCGTCGTTCTGGACGAAATCGATTCCGGTCTTGACATCGACGCGCTTAAAATTGTTGCAGCAGGCGTCAACGCTATGCGTTCCGAGGACCGCGGGTTCTTGATTATTACTCACTATCAGCGTCTGCTTGGCTATATCAAGCCTGACTTTGTACACGTTATGATGCAAGGCCGTATTGTCAAATCCGGCGGACCGGAGCTTGCGGAGCGTCTGGAGAGCGAAGGCTACGATTGGGTGAAAGAAGAACTGGGTATCGTCGACGAAACGGTTGGCCAGGTTTAACGGAGGGGGAGCATCGACTATGAGTACACAATTAACTACTCCGGTAAATCGTCAATCGGCCGAAGCGCTATCCCGGAGTAAAGGCGAGCCGGATTGGCTCGGGGCACTGCGCGCCAAGGGTGCGGAGCTTGCGGAAACGCTGGAATGGCCAAAGCCGCAAAAGACCCGGATTGACCGTTGGAATTTAAATGCTATTGGCGTATACAAGCCGCAGACGACTGTCTCTTCGACAGACGAGCTGCCGGAAGCCGTCCGAAACTTGAGCGGGGAAGCGCCTGCCGGTCTGATCGTACAGCGTAATTCCGGTGTCGTGCTTAAGCAGCTGTCAGCAGAGCTTCAAGCGAAGGGCGTCCTGTTCACCGACCTCGAGACCGCGTCGCGAGAGCATGCAGACCTTGTTCAGAAGCATCTGAACACTGTGGTGGCACAGGATGAGAACAAGCTGACTGCGCTGCACTCGGCTGTGTGGAGCGGCGGGGTATTCATATATGTGCCCAAGAACGTCGAAGTGGAGCTGCCGCTGCAAGCCTTGTTCTTCAGTGACGATGTAGAAGCAAGTTTCTCCCGGCACGTGCTGATCATCGCCGATAGCCACAGCAAGGTAACCTATGTAGAGAATGTCGTAACCGACTATTCGGACACGGCTGAAGCGCAGTCGCTCGTTCAGCAAGCAGTCGTTGAAGTTATCGTAAAGCCAGGCGCACAGGTTCGTTTCGCGGCTGTACATCATATGGCCGAGAATGTCATCGACTTGACAACACGCCGCGCGCTCATCGAGAATGACGGACGCATGGAATGGGTTATCGGCGATTTGCACGACGGACATACCCTGTCGGATACGCAATCGCTGCTGAAAGGAAACGGATCGACATCGGATGCGAAAGTGATCAGCATCGGTAAGAACAAACAGCAGATGAACCTGACGACAGGCGCTGTTCACTTCGGCCGCAGCTCGGAGAGCGGAATGGTGACGAGGGCCGTTATGAAGGATCAGGCGACAGCGATCATTAACGGCATTACGAAGATCGAGAAGGGTGCAACGAAGGCGAACGGGCAGCAGACGGAGAAAGTGCTCATGCTTAGCCCGAAAGCACGCGGAGACGCGAACCCGATCTTATTGATCGATGAAGACGACGTGAAAGCCGGACATGCGGCGAGCGTCGGTCAAGTAAACCCGGAACAGGTCTACTACCTGATGTCCCGCGGTATCTCGAAGCAGGAAGCGGAGCGGCTTATCATTCATGGTTTCTTAGCTCCCGTCGTCTCGGAAATACCAATCAAGGCGGTGCGAGAGCAGCTTCAGCAACTGCTTGAAAGGAAGCTGGAAGTATGAACGTAACTGCGATTCGGGAGCAATTCCCGATTCTGCATCAAGAGATCAACGGTCATCCGCTCGTTTACTTGGACAGCGCGGCGTCTTCTCAGAAGCCGCGTTCCGTCATTGATGCAGTTATGCGCTATTATGAGCTGGATAATGCCAATGTTCACCGGGGTGTCCATACGCTTGGTTCCCGGGCGACGGATGCGTACGAAGGCGCTCGCGAGAAGGTTAGAAAATTTCTGAATGCGGCCAGTACGCAGGAGATTATATTTACCCGCGGGACGACGACGGCGTTGAACCTGGTTGCTAGCAGCTATGCCCGTTCTGTATGCGGGGAAGGTGACGAGATCGTGCTAACGCCGATGGAGCACCACAGCAATCTTATTCCATGGCAGCAGGTGGCCAAAGCAACCGGAGCGACGCTCAAGTACATTCCTCTTCAGCCGGACGGAACCATTCGGCTCGAGGACGTCGAGGAGACCATTAACGAACGGACGAAGATCGTCTCCGTTATGTATGTCTCGAACGTGCTTGGCATCGTCAACCCGGTGAAGGAAATTGCGGCGATCGCTCACCGCCACGGTGCGAAGATGGTCGTCGACGGCGCTCAGAGCACGCCGCATATGCGCGTGGATGTTCAGGATTTGGATTGCGACTTCTACGCTTTCTCCGGACACAAAATGTGCGCGCCTACAGGTATCGGTGCTCTTTACGGGAAGAAGGCGCTCCTGGAAGAGATGGAGCCGATCGAATTCGGCGGCGAAATGATTGACCACGTCGACTTGTATGAGTCGACATGGAAGGAGCTGCCTTGGAAGTTTGAAGGCGGTACGCCTATTATCAGCGGCGCTGTCGGTCTCGGCGCAGCCATTGATTTTCTGGAAGAAATCGGACTCGATAACATTGAAGCGCATGAACACGCTTTGTCAGCATATGCTTATGAACGGTTGAGTGCGATCGATGGTATCACGATCTATGGGCCGAACCAGAATCGTGTGGGAATCGTCACGTTTAATATCGGCGATGTTCATCCTCATGATGTTGCGACGGTGCTGGATACGAAAGGCATTGCCGTTCGTGCCGGACATCATTGCTGTCAGCCGCTTATGCGCTGGTTGAATGCTTCTGCTACAGCTCGTGCAAGCTTTTATTTATACAATACCGAAGAGGACGTTAACCGTCTTGCGGACGCCCTCCATCAGACAAAGGAGTTCTTCGGTTATGCAATTGGATGATTTATACCGCCGCGTCATTATGGATCATTACAAAAATCCGCGCAACCGCGGAACTTTAGAAGAAGATGCGATTTCCATCAGCCTGAATAACCCGACCTGCGGCGACCGCATTACGCTGCAGATGCAGGTGGAGGACGGAAAGGTGAAGCAAGCAAAATTCTCGGGTGAAGGCTGTTCGATCAGCTTGTCTTCGGCGTCGATGATGACAGAAGCTGTCCAAGGCAAAACACTGGAAGAGGCGCTGGCTCTTGCCGATCAGTTCTCTTCCTTGGTCAAGGGTGAACCGGCGGAATTCGAGGATTACGAGGATATCGAGGCACTCTCCGGTGTATGTAAATTCCCGGCGCGAATCAAGTGCGCCACTCTCGCTTGGAATGCGCTGCGTAAAGGTATCGAGCAGCAGCAATAATAATGGGGCGCCTTGTGCGCCACCAAAGGGAGGCTATTTTCAATGGCTAAACAAATGCCTGATTTATCTGAATACCAGTATGGTTTTCGTGACGAGCATAAATCGATCTTTCAATCCGGTAAGGGGCTGACTCCCGAAATCGTACGCACGATTTCGGAGATGAAGAACGAACCGCAATGGATGCTGGACTTCCGTCTGAAATCGTTGGAGCAGTTCTACAAGATGTCTATGCCGCGTTGGGGCGGCAATATGGACGACTTGGACTTTAATGATATTCAGTACTACGTGAAGCCTTCCGAGAAGCAAGGCAAGACTTGGGAGGAAGTACCGTCTGAGATTAAAGAGACGTTCGATAAGCTGGGTATTCCGGAAGCGGAGCAGAAGTTCCTTGCCGGCGTTTCCGCACAGTATGAATCGGAAGTCGTTTATCACAGCATGCAGGAGGATCTCGAGAAACAGGGCGTAATCTTCACGGATACGGATACCGCGCTGCGAGAATATCCAGAGCTATTCCGCGAGCATTTCGCTACTGTTGTCCCTCCATCCGATAATAAGTTCTCGGCACTCAACAGCGCTGTTTGGTCAGGCGGCAGCTTCATCTACGTTCCAAAAGGCGTGAAGTGCGAAATTCCACTGCAGGCTTACTTCCGGATTAACTCTGAGAACATGGGTCAATTCGAGCGTACGCTCATCATCGCGGACGAGGACAGCCTCGTTCACTACGTTGAGGGCTGTACGGCGCCTGTCTACAGCACGAACTCGCTGCATAGCGCGGTCGTTGAGATCATCGTGAAGAAGAACGCGCGCGCCCGTTACACGACGATTCAGAACTGGGCACCGAATATTTTCAACCTCGTTACGAAGCGTGCAGTAGCGGAAGAGAATGCGACGATGGAATGGGTTGACGGAAATATCGGCTCCAAGCTGACAATGAAATATCCTTCCGTTATACTGAAGGGCCGCGGAGCAAAAGGAATGGTGCTCTCCATCGCCGTTGCCGGCAAAGGGCAGCATCAAGACGCAGGCGCAAAGATGTATCACCTGGCACCGGACACGACGTCCACGATTGTTTCGAAGTCGATCAGTAAGCATGGCGGGAAAGTAACATACCGCGGGCTGGCTTCGTTCGGACGTAATTCGGAAGGCTCCAAAGCAAATATCAAATGCGATACACTGATTCTGGATAACCAGTCCACATCAGATACGATCCCTTACAACGAAATCCTGAACGATAATATTACGCTGGAGCATGAAGCGACCGTCTCCAAGGTTTCAGAGGACCAGCTCTTCTATCTGATGAGCCGCGGATTGACGGAAGCGGAAGCGACGCAGATGATCGTTATGGGCTTCATTGAGCCCTTCACGAAAGAGCTTCCGATGGAATATGCCGTAGAAATGAACCGTCTCATCAAGTTTGAGATGGAAGGCTCCATTGGCTAATTGTAGTATGGGAAAGCTTTGCTTGCAGTGATATAAATCACTGTGGGCAAGGCTTTTTTAATTCAATTGTAATAGCTATTGGGTCATTTGAAATATCGTGATACCTTTTTGATACCGTTTAGTCAAATCACTCATTTGCCTAACGCATCATAACTATCATTGAATCCGTAGATTTTTTCTGCGGATTCTTTTTATTTCTGATAGCAAATCCAAATATAGTGCGTGAATGGATACCTAACATTCCTATCTCCAAATAATCCCAAATATTTTTCTCTAGATGAAACATAACCCTGTTGAATTTGAGAAAATAAACCCGAAGATTGTCACAATTTGTTGAGACATTTTATGGAATAAAATGTTATTATGAATCAGGAAATAGTTAATAGAAATAATTATTATTGTTTACTTTCGTAGGACTAAAAAAATGGGGAGGCTGCAATCAATTAGAGTTTCCTGATGTACATGTATCGTTGTGTTGCAGGTTTACAGAAAAGGCTCACAATTTTAACTGGATTATTGCGTTGTACATGTACTTAGCCAAGGAGGAATTTAATTGTTTAAGAAAAGATGGACGAAACTCGCAATCATATCTACGCTTGCCATGACACTGATCTCCGTACCGGTCACACAGGCGGCGGGCATTTCCCTGAATATCAACGGCAGCATCGTCCAAAGTGATGTTCAACCCACGTTCATAAAAGGAACGATGCTTGTCCCCGTACGACATGTGATGGATACATTCGGAGCAACGTTGAATTGGGACGCTGCTACACAATCAGTGACTGCTGTTAAGGGCGATGTCACAATCACAATTATTCTTGGCAACAAGGCTGCAACTGTTAAGGTTGGTTCCCAAGTATCCCAAGTAACACTTGATCAGCCGGGTCAAATCATTGATAACAGGGTTATGGTTCCGGTTCGGTTCCTGGCAGATCAATTAGGAGCAAAAGTGGAGTGGAACAAGAATCTCCAGTCCGTTATTATCACATCGCTTGACAGCTCCTCATCTGGTACACAAGGAACGAAAGGCGACCAAGGTGAAAAAGGAAGCAAAGGTGACAAAGGCAATAAGGGCGACAAAGGAGACAAAGGAGACAAAGGTGACAAAGGTGATAAAGGGGACAAAGGGGAGACTGGAGCAACAGGCCCGGCTGGTTCTGGATCATCTGGTTCAACAGGTGCTACCGGAGCACAAGGCCCAGCAGGCCTAGCTGGAGATAAAGGAGATACAGGGGCTACAGGTCCGGCAGGTCCAGCAGGTCCAGCAGGTGCTACAGGCCCGGCAGGTCCAGCAGGAGATACAGGAGCTACAGGAGCAACAGGTCCAGCAGGTCCAGCAGGCCCAGCAGGCCCAGCAGGATATTCATCCATTATTCCATTTGCATCGGGCTCAGCGATCTCGATGACTACGATTGCTGGTGGGTTAAGTGGAACAAGCAGTGTGGTTGGTTTCGGGAACTCTGCTACAGGCATACAACCACTGGGGGGAACAATCGATCTTACAGGTGATTATAACGGCAGCAGCATCAATTATGCGTTCTCGGTGCCGCGTTCAGGAAAACTAACGTCCATTTCAGCTTATTTCAGCACGACGACGGCATTGAGTCTGGTTGGTTCGACAATTACCGTTACTGCACAATTGTATCAATCGGATACTCCGAATAATACATTCACTCCAGTTCCTGGAGCTATAGTCACGTTGGCTCCATCACTTACTGGTGTTATACCTCTAGGAACCGTCTCCAACGGCATAAATACTACTGAATGGAATATTCCTGTATCTGCCGAGACACGTTATCTTCTTGTCTTCTCTGCAACAGCAACCGGGCTCAGCTTGGTGAGTACAGTCAGTGGATATGCCAGTGCTGGTATCGCGATAGAATAGCACTTCGGAATGTCAGTTGCTTCCTTGATATGGGTATTGAACGAATAGCAAAAAACTCCGGTACGCTGTAATCGCGCACCGGAGTTTTGTTATGGCTACATATAAACTTGCTTCACCTCGAAGGAGTGATCCAGCGACAAATCAATGAAGTGTTCATCGATTTGGACAAGTGGACGGAAGAATTCGGAGGGATGCGTCATAATAATCGTTCCGACTTCGCCGCTATGCAGCTCCACCTTCTTGCCGATAAAGTTCGGTATCATATGCCTGATGAATGTATGGGTGGTCGTTGGATCCAACTCCGAGAAGCTCATCCGGTACAGCTCGCGGAGCACATATAGCAGGTCTCGCTTCTGTTGATAGACACGGGATGAGATCATGGCGCTGTACACATCGGCTACCGCGACGATCTTGGAGACAGGGTGCATCTCATCGCCGGTAATTTCATACGGATAACCGCTGCCATCCATGCGTTCGTGATGCTCAAGAGCTACTATAGCAGCCAGAGAATCTTTGCCGAAGGAGGCTTGTATAATTTGATGGCCGTCAATCGTATGCCGCTTGATCAATTCGAACTCTTCCGGCGTTAAGCGGTCCGGCTTATTCAGAATATCATCCGTAATGCGGCACTTCCCGATATCATGCAGAAAACCGGCCTGACCGATCTTGACGGATTCCTCTTCGTCATATCCGAGCCAAGAAGATAAGTAATACGAAAGCATGCCTACCTGAACCGAGTGCTGGTATGTATAGTCATCCTTGGTATTGAGCAGGAGCAGCATAGACACGACATCGCGTTCCATCTTGAAATTATCGACAAGCGGCTGGAAGGTAGCCGAAACATCGTCCTCGGCGATAACCCCGTTTTGAAGCGCATTCAAAAACAATTGCTCGCATCCTAAGATAACCTCTTGATAGATCGGCTCAACCGTCGGCAGCCACTTAGGACTTAAGCCTGATTCAATTGTGCGGTTTAAAGGTGCATCTGCTTGCCGGGTTTCAATATCGACATAATCGATCTGATGTTGGAACAGAACTGATATTTCTTTCGCGAACAAGGTTGTTCCCTTCGATAATACGTGCAAACCATAGGAGTTGAACGCATCATTTGCCAACTTATCGCCATCTTTAATTTCTGTTACATGTACCCTCATGATCCACCTCGAACGTTCTCGTTTCTCTCCATTAATTAAGTCTATGGTAGCAATAAATCAAAGAATTGGCAATAAGAGCAAATAGGAATAATACGTTTAATCATCATACTACGAAAATAAATAGGCGAAAAGTCCTGAATTTAGATAAAGTATATGCATTTTGGAATATAATGGCCGGTCCAATGGGAGTTATTATTAATTACCAAGAATCTCCGTATAAATCCGTCTAGCGGTAATGGGATCCTCGGTGCCTTGTATTAAAGCCCGACCGTCTGGAAAAATAACGATCAGATGGTGATCATCGCGATGGTAACGGAGGAGAAACGGGTTTCGTTCCACGCGGCCGATTCGCCCCAGTCTTTTCTCAAGCTCGTCTAATGAGAGCGAAAGCGTGCTCTGCGGCGATATTTGGATCGTATTGCGGCCGCATAGAGAAAGTGCGGCCGTCTCCGGGTGACCGTGCTCCAGAAACGTGAAATCACGCTTCGCGCAAGCAGGGCAGTCTGCTCTTTTCGAGCCATCTGTTTTAAGGGGCATCCAGCGATGCTGCCAGAGGTCGATTTGAAAGAGCGTCCCGTGAAGCGCAGCCCGATTGCCGCTTAGCCATTTTAAAGCTTCAGCGGCTTGTAAGGAGGCCACGATATCGACAGCAGGGGATATAACGCCCGCCGTATCGCAAGTATCGACAGCGCCTGCCGCAGGCGGATTCGGGAAGAGGCAGCGGAAGCAGGCAGTTTCTCCTGGAATATAGGTCATGGTCATTCCGGAGGCACCTATGACACCTCCGTAAATCCAAGGAATATGATGTTTTAAGCTGTAGTCGTTCATGAGATAGCGGACAGAAAAATTGTCTGACCCGTCTACAATAAGATCGGCTCCGGCAAGCAAAGCGTCCGCGTTTGCAGACGTAAGATCCGCGACGGTGGATTCGATGCGTACCGAGCTGTTGATCGCACGCAGATGAGCAGCTGCGGCTTCAGCCTTCGGAAGCGCAAGGCTGACGTCTTCTTCGGTGTATAAAACCTGACGCTGCAAATTGCTGCGTTCAAGCACGTCACGGTCAATGATCCGGACGCATCCTACCCCCGAACGCACCAAATGTTGAGCGGCAACGGAACCGAGGGCACCCATTCCGACAACGGCAACGCAGCTTTCGGAGAGGCTGCGCTGCCCCTCCTGACCGATGGGGGCAAACCGGATTTGACGTGAGTACCTGTCGTCAGCACGACTAGAATCCGACTGGGAGGAATGAGACAAATGGACACCTCCAAAAGTTTTGTGAGCACAGCGCCTCCGAAGGAGCGGAATCGAACAAAACTCACTGCGGAAGGATATGCAAAAAGTTTTGTGAGCACAGCGCTTCCGAAGGAGCGCGAACAAAACTCGTTGCGGAAGGATAAGCTTAAAGTTTTGTGAGCAAAGCGCTTCCGAAGGAGCGCGAACAAAACTCGCTGCGGAAGGATATGCTATCAGTTTTGTGCCTACTGCTCGGCAGAGGCAGCAGGGTTCCATGGACCGAGCTGGTGACCCTTCCACTCTGAACCATCGTCCCATATTTCACGTTTCCAGATCGGCACGATTTGTTTCAATCTCTCGATAGCATAGCGGCTTGCATCATAGCAATCTCCGCGATGGGGAGCCGATACCGCAATAACGACACTGATCTCGGCAATGTCGACAACACCGATTCGGTGGGTAATGGCGCATAAGGCACCCGGCCATCGCACAGAGATCTCGTCGCCGATTTGGCGGAGAGTCTTGATCGCCATCGGAATATAGGCCTCATACTCAAGGCGCGTCGTACGTTTGCCTTGCGTCCACTCCCTGGTCGTACCGGTAAAGGTCAGTGCTGCGCCGTGCTCGGGCACGATGACCAAGGCAGTGACGGCCTCAACGGAGATAGGATTCTGTGTAATCGCATACCGTTTGTCTTCATTCGCATCAGAGGCAAGCGCGGCCGTCTCTTCCCCTCCGGATACCGGAGGAAGCAGCGCGAGCTCATCCGTGGCATGGATGAGCTCGTCATCTGCCGCATAGGCTTGATTACAGGCAATAAAGGAGACGAGAAGAAGCGATTCATGCTGTGCATATTCGCGGATAAGCGCCTGCTTCAGCTGAGCTGCGGTTAATTGTTCCTTCTCAAGCATTATCGTGATATTGGGTGTGCCGAACCGCTCGGCAAGACCAGCGAATAACTGTAGTTTCCATTCAAATGTCATGGCAGGGAACCCCTCAATTTGACTCGTTTTCGTTCTAATAGCATACCATAATATATTTGAAAATGTTATGCTGAAAGCAAAGACGTAAGGGGAGAGTGAAACCATGTCCGCATTAACGGATCGCTTTGGCCGCGTACACGATTATTTGCGAATTTCCGTAACAGACCGCTGCAATTTACGGTGCTTATACTGCATGCCGGAAGAAGGCGTTGAGTTTGCTCCATCTTCGGATTTGCTCACATACGAAGCGATTGTCGAGGTCGTCGAGACAGCGGCAAGCCTTGGCATCTCTAAACTTCGGATTACTGGCGGGGAACCGCTCGTGCGCCCCGGACTGGACGGTCTTATAAGCCAGCTCTCAGCCATACCTGGCATCAAAGATATCTCGATGACGACCAATGGCATCATGCTTGCTGAGCGCGCAGAGGCGCTTCGCAGTGCTGGCTTGAATCGGGTCAACATCAGTTTGGATACGCTCGATCCCGCTCGTTTTCGTATGATTGCCAGAAGAGGGGATCTGAAGCGAGTCATGGAAGGCATCGAAGCCGCGGTACGTGTTGGATTTGGTCCGATTAAACTGAATTGCGTCTTATTAAAAGGCATCAACGAGGATGAAATCGCCTCTTTCCTCAAAATGAGCTTTGATCAACCGCTGCATGTCCGCTTTATTGAATATATGCCGATAGGCCATGCGGATGAAAATTGGAAGACGCACTACTTACCTTTATCCCGCGTTCTAGAAATTGCTGAGCAGCAGCAATTCCAAGTCGCTCGATTGCACGATATCGTGGGCAACGGACCTTCCGAGGATTATCGGATCGCCGGCGGCAAGGGATCGTTCGGGCTTATTCATCCGGTGAGCGATCACTTCTGCGAGAGGTGCAACCGGTTAAGGCTAACGGCGGATGGAAGCTTGAAGCCTTGCTTGTATTGGGTAGACGAGTTGAACGTCAAGAATGCGCTCGGCGATGCGTCGGCACTGCGCGAATTGTTCATGCGGGCGCTCGATATTAAGCCGCTTAACCATGAGATGGCCGCGAAGCTGTCCGATGAAGCGCAAAGCCACGAACCGACCGCAAGGCGGATGTCACAGATCGGCGGATGAAGTTGCGCGAAGCTTAAACAAGTCTCTTTTTGAGTGGAAAGGAGTATCTATATCATATGGGGACCATGACTAATGGGGCAATTCGAATCGAGCATCCAGGAACAGAACCGGCATTAACGAGCGCCGAGGCAATGGCCGGGCTGGCGGGAAGCGTGTTCCCGCTGGCCAAGCGCATCGAGGACGGTATTGGCGAAGCATTTGAGTTTGCAAAATGGTACGAGGCTTGGCGGAAGTTGAACGGCTTGGGAGCAGATGCTCCACACCCTACTCATCTGAAGGTGGAGGCTGCCGATACTTTCGAGGCCATTATTCCATGGGAGCAATTGAAAGACGCCGCAATCCAGTTTTCCATTGGAGGCAAGCCGCTTGTCAAGGGTGGACCGGTCAGATTATATGCGCCGAATGGATCAAGCGCCTGCTTGAATGTAAAGAGTATTGTAAAGTTCCTGTTTGTTATGGATATCGATCATCGTGATTATGTCGCATATGGATTTAAAAACACGGTTTCCACGCAAGAACTGCTGAAAAAACCGTAATTCTTCCAGAAGACGGAGGCAATCATGAACGAAACGTCACAAGATGCGCCGGAAGTCGTGCTGTTGTACAGCAATGACATACATAGCCGCTTGGAGCAGGCTGCCAAGATGGCCTCCTACATCGCAGATTCGCGGAGAATGCATGGCACTGATCGTGTACTGGCGATCGATATCGGCGATCATATGGATCGGATGCGTCTCGAAACAGAAGGAAGCGATGGCCTGGTCAATATTGAGCTGCTCAATGAAGCAGGGTATGAAGCGGTCACCCTAGGCAACAACGAAGGCCTTACATTTACAGTCGAACAGCTCGAACAAGCTTATAGCCGCGAAGCGAAGTTTATGACGATCTGCGCCAATATGAGGCGAACGGATAAAAGCGACCAGCCCGAATGGCTGCAGCCCTCCACGATTATCCGCAAAGGATGCCTGAAGATCGGTCTGATTGGGGTGACGGCGGCATTCTCCGATTTCTACACCTTACTGGGCTGGGATGTCACCGATCCGCTTGAAGAGGTACAGGCTCAGGTGTCAGCGCTGCGGAGCCGGGTCGATGTCCTGGTCGTGATGTCGCATCTTGGCCTTACATTGGACAGGCGGATGGCGCAGGAGGTCAACGGAATAGACCTTATTCTTGGCGGGCATACGCATCATCTGCTGGAGGAACCGGAGCTGATTGGGACAACTAGGGTATGCGCGGCAGGCAAATTCGGTGAATATATCGGCCGGATTGAGATCAGGATGGATCCTGTAACCGATAGACCGTCTTACAGCACAGTATGCGTGCCCGTCGCAGCGTATGAAGAGCAGCCTGAGGCATCTGATATCATTAAAAGCTATAAGAATACGGCTGCCGAGCGACTGGCGATTGTCGTTACGAAGCTTGCGTCACCGATGCCTGTTCGTATGGACCGTGAGTCGCCGCTTGGCAATCTGCTGGCTGCGGGATTGCGCCGTTGGGCGGGGGCCGAAATCGGGATCGTTAACACAGGCCAGCTCCTTGGCGGTTTAGCAGAAGGGGACGTGACAGAGGGCGAGATTCACGCTCTCTGTCCTTCTCCGATCAATCCATGCGGAATGAGGCTGACCGGCCGTGCGATTCTGCGCGCATTGGAGCAGTCGCTTCTTAGTGAATATATCGATAAACCGATCCGCGGCTTCGGCTTCCGCGGCTCGGTGCTCGGTACGCTGGCGGTGGATGGTATGAACATTCACTGGAATCCGGATCGGCCGGCATTTGACAAAATCGTTTCCATTACAGTAAATGATGAACCGTTCGACAGTAACCGTGTGTATACGGTTGGGACGATTGACATGTTTACGTTCGGAGTTGGCTATGAGACAATCAAAAGCGGCACCGAAATCAGGTATTTTCTTCCAGAGTTTATTCGCAATGTGCTTGCAGAGGAGCTGCGCAGCAATGATGCGCTTGCGGACTGCCGCCGACAACGCTGGATACCTGAGGAAGCTTAAGGATGGATGAGTCAAAGCTAAAGGAGCGAGGATGAATAGCGCATGGGAGATATCATTAACGCGATAATTCTAGCCATTGTTGAAGGGCTTACCGAATTTTTGCCGGTCTCGTCGTCCGGTCATATGATTCTGACGAATAAGCTGCTGGGCTATTTACCGGATAACCAACAGATCATTACATTCGAAATCATTATCCAGCTTGCGGCCATTATGGCAATTGCGCTCGTATACCGGGAGAAGATTGCAAGCATTCTCGGCGTATCGCGTAAGACAGAGGTCATCAAGCTCAAGGACTTTTCCTCGAAGGACGGTTCTCGGCGCAAGATGAATCTGATTCACATCGCACTTGGTATCGTTCCGGCATTGCTGCTTGCCTTCCTGCTGCGGGATGTCATTAAGGGCGAAGGCTTTAACCAAACCCCGGTGCTGATCTCCCTAGTTGTCGGCGGCCTCTATATGTGGGCTGCTGAATGGCTCGTGGAGACGAAACGGATCCGCACCGTTTCAGATACACTGGATGACATTACATACAAGCAAGCGTTCCTGATCGGCCTTCTTCAATGTCTGTCGCTGTGGCCGGGATACTCGCGTTCAGGCTCGACGATTGCAGGAGGGATGCTGGTCGGCACCAGCTACAGAGCTGCTGCGGATTTCTCTTTTATCATGGCAATCCCCATCATGGCAGCCGCTACAGGCTATGAACTGCTGGAAAATTACAAATATATACAAGGCGATAATTTGATGTTCTTCATCATCGGTTTTATCGTATCCTTTGTCGTTGCTTGGTTGGTCATTGTTGTTTTTCTGAAGTATATCCAACAAATAAAGCTGAAATATTTTGCCTTCTATCGGTTTGTATTGGCTGCTTTATTCTGGGTGTTTGTCATGCAGTAAGATCGAATTTTACTAGTTCTTGTCGAGTTTTGACGAAAAGAGTTATTGCTCTTTTTCCTAAAATACCTTACATTAACATTACGAAGTTTTTTCCAAATGAAGGTTAGGAAAATAGAAGCAAGGCAGGGGTCGGTACAATGCGATTATTGCCCACTCAGGTTTGTCAGCCCGGTATGAGACTGGCAAAAAAAATATATTCCGAGGATGGCTTGGTCCTACTGGCGGAGCATGTCGAATTAACGAGTCATCTGATTTCTCGTTTATGCGATTGCGGCGTCAGCTTTGTTTATATCGAAGATCCCCGAACAGCGGATCTGCAGATACCGGATATGATTTCAGAAGAAACCAGGCGTAAAGCATTAGTAGAAATCCGCTCGAATTTTCGTGATATTATGGAACGGCCTAATCGGAAGAGCGGCGTGACTTATCCGTATATCGCGAAACCATTCCGCCAAGTGATGAATATGGTGCTTGACGACTTATCTAGTCAGAAAGACGCACTCATCATGCTTATGAACATGGGCATCGTCGATGATTATCTATTCCAGCATTCATTGAATGTCTGCGTCTACTCGACCTTGCTTGGCGTGGCGGCGGGTTACTCGCGCGATGAATTAATGACACTTGGTCTTGGAGCGCTGCTTCATGACATCGGAAAAACACAAATCAGTATGAATATTTTGAAAAAACAAGGCAGCTTAGAACGCGAAGAGTTTGAAGAAATGAAGCGCCATACCGAGCGCGGCTATTATTTATTGAAGGACGAGCCGAACATGCCGCTCATCGTCGCTCATTGCGCTTTCCAGCATCACGAACGGCTGGATGGCAGCGGTTATCCGCGAGGCATTCGGGGCGATGAAATCCATGAATATGCCAAATGGATCGGTCTGGTCGATTCTTATGATGCGATGACCTCAACGCGGATTTACCGTAATCCGATGCTGCCGCATCAGGCGGTAGAAGCGCTGTATGCGGGGACAGGAACGCTCTATGAACAGCGGATGCTTCAGATTTTCCGCGATAAGGTGGCGATCTATCCGCTAGGCATTACCGTCAAGCTGCAAAGCGGCGAATCCGGCGTTGTCGTAGACATCAACGCCACCTGCCCGCACCGGCCGATCGTGCGTGTATTGTATAACGAACGAGGGGAAGAGCTGAAGGTTCCCTTCGAAATCGATTTGTCCAAAGAGCTGACGGCCATGATCATCAGCGTCAACGATGAACAGCTGTTGGTTAATACACCCGTATAAACGCAAGCATACATGTGAGATCAATGGACAAGGAGCCCCTGGTAGGCTCTTTTTTCTTGCAATCATTTGCAACGGACGGCATTGGACATTAAAATATAAGGAATACTGTTAATTCAATGAAGTCAGGTGCTGAACATAATGAAAGCCATGAAACATCCAAGCTTGCTTCCTGCACTATCTCCTACGAACGACCCATGGGACCCGATTGCTTCCTTAAGGCAATTCGGCCGGCATCGGCTAACCAGCGTAGAGATGACCCTATCTAATTTATGCAATATGCGATGCGAGCATTGTGCCGTAGGCGATACGCTCGTATTAGCGGAGCCAGCCAAGCTTCCGCTCGCGACTATGCTGAAGAAGCTGGAGGAAGTGGAGCATCTCCAAACCATCAGTATTACGGGAGGAGAGCCTACTTTCTCTAACCGGACGGTTAAAGAATATCTGATCCCGCTGCTTCAATATGCCCGCGGTAGAGGAGTCCGTTCCCAAATTAATTCCAACATCACATTAGATTACAGCAGGTATGAAGCGATAGCGCCATTCCTTGACGTGATGCACATTTCGTTCAACTACACGACTACGGAAGATTTTCATCAGGTGGGATTCGCGAAGAGCGGTCATGCCGTTTCGTATGAGGCGGCCGCTCGTATGTATGAACGGATGATCGACAATGCCCGCCGGCTATCCGAGGGTGGATTGCTCGTCTCTGCGGAATCGATGATTAATTTCCGTACCCATGAGAAGGTAGCGGATATTCACCGGTTAATCGTCGAAATGGGCTGTCAAAGACATGAGGTTCATCCGATGTACCCAAGCTCATTCGCGGCGGATTTGCCGGTTATCAGCAAGGATCAGATGAAAGCCGCCGTAACCCAGCTGCTGGACAATCGCGACCCGAATGTCTGGATGCTGTTCGGAACACTGCCGTTCTTCCGCTGCAGTGAGGATGCCGGGGAGCGTATGCTTCTGGAGAGGCTGGCGAACGAGCCGAACGTAACCGTACGCAACGATCCGGACGGCCGCAATCGGCTTAATGTCAATTTATTTTCGGGCGATGTCTACGTCACCGATTTCTCCGACGTCCCTGCATTCGGCAATGTAAGCCATGACCGTCTGGATGATCTATTCGACCGCTGGCTCGCCGATCCGCTTGCGCGCAGCGTAGATTGCCACTGTCCGGCCGTTTCATGCTGCGGGCCGAATCTGCTCGTTAAAGACATGTATTATAAAGAAACGGATTTCAACAAGCGTCAGGCGGTTATGTAATAAATAACGTCTATAAATAAGGAGTGAGTTGTGTTGGAAGCCGGTCCCATAGTGCTGAACCTATTGATTGTTCTTGTTCTAGTCTTTATGAATGGATTTTTCGTTGCAGCAGAGTTCTCACTCGTTAAAGTGCGTCAGTCCAGATTGACGCAGTTGGCGAACGAAGGGAATACCCGTGCACGGCATGCTCTACGAGTGAACAAGAAGCTTGACGCGTATTTATCGGCAACTCAGCTAGGTATTACATTGGCTTCCCTTGGTTTAGGTTGGGTAGGGGAGCCGGCAATATCGGATCTGATTGTTGAGCCGCTGCTGCATCAATTCGGCATGAACCACGATTCCGTCACAACTACGATTTCGGTAGCCATCGGCTTCCTTGTCATCACGTTTCTGCATATTGTGCTCGGTGAATTGGCTCCAAAATCATTAGCGATTCAGAAGTCGGAAGCGACCTCGCTCTGGCTATCTTTGCCCTTGCTCTGGTTCCATCGCTTGTTTCTGCCGGCAATCTGGCTGCTGAACGGAGCGGCTAATAAACTTCTGAAGCTGATCGGCATCCAACCTGCAAGCGAGCATGAATCGGCTCACACTGAAGAAGAAATACGCATTCTGATGGATCAAAGCGCAAAGAGCGGCATTATCGACAAAGACGAGCTGAAGCTCTTTGATAACATCTTTGAATTCTCGGACCGGCTTGCCCGGGAAGTCATGCTCCCCCGCACAGACATGGATTGCCTATATGCAGACCAGTCCTACGAGGAGAATATGAAGGTTGTCTATAAGACGAAGCATACCCGGTATCCGGTATGCATCGAAGACAAGGATCAACTGATTGGGTTTGTACATATTACCGATCTATTGACAGCCGATCCGGACGAAGAACATGATTTGAAGATGTTCTTGCGTCCCATCCTTAACGTGCCGGAATCGATGGAGATTAGTCACGTACTGCAGCTCATGCAGCGGAAGCATTCACAGCTTGCCATCGTCGTCGACGAATATGGCGGAACCGCGGGGATGCTCACCGTAGAGCTCATTCTGGAAGAAATCGTTGGTGAAATTCATGATGAATTTGATAACGATCAACCGGCTGTTGTTGTAAAAGGGGACATAACCTCCGTGGACGCGCGTATGCTCATTGAAGAGGTGAATGACTTGTTCCATCTCGATATTGAGGATGAAGATGTCGATTCAATCGGGGGATGGCTGTTCACTAGACTTGAAGGGAACCCGGTGAAGGGGAAGAAGGTCGAGTACGACGATTACGTGTTCGAAGTAGCGGAGAGTGCGAAGCTTCGGGTGCTGCGCGTACATATTTATCGGCGTAAAGCCCAGGAGCCTCTGCTGAGGGTTATCGATCCAGAGAATTAGAATCGGGGAGAAATAGGGGGATCGGAAGGCTGATGTCGTTCAAGCAACTATTCATAGCCGCTGCAGGCTTAATCTTTCTGTACCTGCTTTTCACTGTTGGTGCACCGTTCCTATTAGCGCTCGTGGTGGCCATTTTTCTCGAACCGCTTAACCAGCTGTTCATGCGCAGGATGCGGCTGAACCGTCTGGCCTCCGCTACGGTATCCAGTACGATATTTACGGTACTGCTTATCGGGCTGATGGCCATCGTCGGTGTCAAGGTGTTTGCCGAGCTGATTGCCTTCTGGGACAAGGTGCCGACTGTCGTCGGTGAAGCCAATCATTATATCCAGAACACGCTGGATAGCGCCAAGGATTTCTACTCGCATATGCCGCCGGATGCTGCTGCGCAGCTGGAAAGCTGGTTGAAGGGATTAACGAATGCGCTGTTCAGCATGATAACGTCCATATCCCGTTCTTTTGTAGGCTTTGCCAAAGGCATACCGGGCATGTTTATTTTCTTCATCGTTTTTTTAGTGGCTGTCTACTTGTTCAGCTACAGCCTGCACACGATAAAAACATCATTCCTATCCGTGTTCGACGAGCGTTCAAGACAGCAGGTCGACGAAGTGCTTCAAAATTTGCGCCGCTCAATCTTTGGTTTTATACGTTCGCAGCTTATTTTAAGCGTGCTGACATATATCATTACGCTGATCGGACTGCTCATCCTTGGACTGAAGTATCCGCTCGCCATCGCGCTGCTTATTGTCATCGTGGACATTATGCCGATTCTAGGTACCGGTTCCGTGCTGGTTCCTTGGGCCTCTTACTTGTTGCTGACTGGCGGTACATTCGAAGGGATCGGACTTATTGTTCTATTTATTGTCATCACGGTCTTCCGCCGAATTGTAGAACCTAAAGTGCTTGGTGACGCGGTTGGAATAGGAGCGTTGTCGGCTTTAATCAGTCTTTATGTTGGTTTTAAGCTGGTAGGCGTGATCGGAGTATTCCTCGGGCCGCTCGTCGTCATCGTTTATATGGCGGCACGTAAAGCCGGCCTTTTCCAAATGAAAATAAGATTATAGATCGAGTAGAACCAGTTTGCGCCCTTTGCGCAGACTGGTTTTTTTGTGCTCATCAAATCCCAAAGGGTCTCGATTTCGAGACTTTTGACCTGCAAGTCCATTTATTACCCGGGAAATCTTCACGAGTTATGTCGAACCAATTATGGGCATCTGTCATAAGATGGGTTAAGAATAGGCGCATGCTTACGAAGCAGCTTTGTTATGAAGTTATCCGAGGAAGCTATGCTCCACAAAACTTAAGTGTATGCTTCCGAAGTGTTTTGTTATGAAGTTACTCGAAGAAGCTATGCTCCACAAAACTTAAGTGTATGCTTCCGAAGTAGTTTTGTTATGAAGATACTCGAAGAAGCTATGCTCCACAAAACTTAGGTGTATGCTTCCGAAGTAGTTTTGTTATGAAGTTACTCGAAGAAGCTATGCTCCACAAAACTTTTAGGAGGAAGAGCACGTGAACGTAAGCAATCAAACCCGGGAATGGTACCCGTTTGTCGGACCGTTCGATCCTTGTCCGCCGAAATACGTGAAGACGTATGTTGTTCCGCCCAATCAATTCATTCCCTTTCAGCCGATGAACTTACCTCAGTTTTCTCTGCAGGAAGCACTAAGGCGTGGCACGTTATGGCCTGCCTTATACAGCCCTTATGATTCCAAATGCGGAAAAGAGGGGACTTAACATGAATACAAAACTGGATGAACAGTACTACCGTAAGCTGGAGGAGCTGCAGCAGCTTGATTTCGGGCTTGTCGAGCTGACGCTGTATTTGGATACCCATCCGAATGATATGCAGGCGCTACAGCAATTCAATCAATTGGCTCAGCAGCGCCAGCAATGCGCGTATCAATTCGAGATGCAATATGGGCCGCTGCTTCAATTCGGGCATAGCTTTTCGAAATATCCATGGCAGTGGATTGAAACGCCGTGGCCTTGGCAAGTTTAAGTCGACGGGGAAATAGGGAGGAAGTGCATTCATGTGGATTTATGATAAAAAGCTGCAGTATCCAGTGCGGGTCAGCAAGTGCGACCCGCAAATGGCCAAATATCTGACCGAGCAATACGGAGGAGCCGATGGTGAGCTAGCTGCCGCATTGCGCTACTTAAATCAACGGTATACGATACCTGACAAGGTAATCGGTTTGTTGACCGATATCGGAACAGAAGAATTCGCCCATTTAGAAATGATCGCAACGATGATTTATAAGCTGACGAAGGATGCGACGCCGGATCAGTTGAAGGCGGCAGGGCTGGGTGCGCATTTCGCTGCTCATGACAGTGCCCTGTTCTATAACAATGCTTCGGGTGTTCCTTGGACCGCTGCTTATATTCAAGCGAAGGGCGATCCGCTGGCGGATCTATATGAGGACATTGCTGCGGAGGAGAAGGCACGCGCAACGTATCAATGGCTCATTGATATGACGGATGATGTGGATCTCCAGGATAGTCTGAAATATCTCCGTGAACGCGAAATTGTTCATTCCTTGCGGTTCAAAGAAGCCGTTGAGATCATTAAGGCGGACCGTGAAACGAAAAAAGTCTATTAAGCTAATTGACTTACTATAGGGTGCTTTCCTAGTCAGCAAAGACGAGGGAAGCACCCTTATTTTCACCCGTAACGCCAAGCCGTTGAACCCCGCCTGCGACCCTTGCATATCCAATTCTACGGGTGGTATAATACAGGCGTTAATAGCTTTAGAGAGCTTATTTCAGCAATAATTGTGGCGTCCAGCCACATGTTGAAGGGATCAGTAGGTGAAACCAATGCAAAGAGAACAGGTACAGAACGCACTTGCCGAATTAATAGATGAAGAAAGCGGAAGACCATTCTTGGAGGCGGGTCTTATTCGCGATGTAATGGTGAATGAGAGCTATGTCGCACTAACGCTGCTGCTGCATTCGGAAGAAAGCGGCCAAGAAGATAATTATCGAGCGAAGCTTAAGGAGATATTAGGGAAAATCGGTGTTCCCGACGTTCACGTCCGCTTCAAGGTTATTACGAAGCAGGAGAAGGACGAAATCGCGAGCGGTGGAGGGGCTACCACGCCGAAGACAGCCCGTATTCCAGCGGCGAAGCAGGCGCTTGCGCCCATTGCCTCACCAGATTCCGGCGTACAATTTCTTGCTATCGCAAGCGGCAAAGGCGGCGTAGGGAAATCTACGGTAACGGTGAACCTAGCCTCAGCCCTGCATAGAGCAGGCAAGCGAGTCGGGATCATCGATGCCGATATTTATGGATTCAGCATTCCGCGTATGCTCGGGATCGAGGAAGTACGCCAAACCGATAAGAATAATCTCGTTCCGATTGAACGTTACGGTATGCATATCATCTCAACGGGATTCTTTGTGTCCGAACACAATCCGGTCATTTGGCGTGGCCCTATGCTCGGGAAGATGCTAAATACCTTCTTAAATGAAGTGAAGTGGCCTGAGTTGGACTATATGATCATTGATTTACCTCCTGGAACCGGGGATGTCGCGCTCGACGTTAATCGTAGAATTCCGCAATGCTCGGAGATTATTGTAACGACTCCACATGCGACGGCAAGCGGTGTTGCAACCCGGGCGGGAGCGATGGCCATCCAAACCGAGCATCGCATCCTGGGTGTCGTCGAGAACATGTCCTATTACGAGGATGAGCTTGGTAAAAAGCATTATTTATTCGGACGGAGCGGCGGTATTCAGTTGGCTGAACGGCTCCAGACCGAGCTGCTCGCGCAAATTCCGATCGATACGCTTGAGAATGAGCAGGAGGACCCTGATTTCTCAACGTCCATCTACAAACCGGACACGAAGAACGGATCGATATATTCGGACCTTGCTCAGCAGGTGATTAAACAACTAGACGCTTAACATACAAAGGGATGAGACAGCATGGGATTCGTAATTACAGCTAAATGTATAGATGAGAAGGCAGCCGATTGCGTGGACGTATGTCCCGTAGATTGCATTGCAGAAGGACCCGATCAATATTTTATCGATGTAGAAATTTGTATAGATTGCGGTGCTTGCGAAGCAGCTTGCCCCGTAGACGCGGTCGTATGGGAAGATGAAATGACCGACGAAGATAAAGTGTTTTATGATAAAGCCGAGAAATTTTTCAGAGGCTAAACCAAACCGTCCATCCGTAACAAAAGGGCAATCCGAAGCTGAAACCAGCTTGGATTGCCCTTTTGTTTCAATGGATGCTGCAGCCAGAGGCTTAACGGAAAGGAGCGGTGATCGTACGGCCCATATCCCGGATCAAGGTCCCGACGTCCTCTGTCATATTTCTAATCGGATGGCCGTCTAACGGTACCATTTGCGATTGAACGCCTCTGATCCGCGAATGAAGGTTCTTGTCCGTTGTGACGTACACGGTATATCCAGGGTGGACGCGTTCTACGGCACGTTTAACTTCTTTTTCAACCATGGACGTGTTTTCGCCGGCTTTGACATCCAGTCCAACGATAGCGTCATTGTTATGAACGACAACCGTCGCTTTACTTACACCTTTGACGGATGAGATATGCTTCGCAATTTTGTCGGAAGCATCCTTATTCGAAGTGGTGTGCGTGCCATTCATGCCATTCATACCATCCATGCCATTCATGTTTGTACCTGTTCGGTTACCATCGATTCCATCCATCAAAGGGCCCGTCGTTCCATTCGGGGTGGGACGCGTTCTGTTGCCGTCCATCAGGGTTCCGTCCGTAGTGGAACGTGTTTTAAAGCCATCCCTCATGACACCATCCTGTACAGAACGATTTCTGTACTGGTTTGTTCTCACACCGTCTTTGTTGTTCATTGTACAACCTGTCGCAGTCATAATTAGAGCTGCTGATAAAACCAAGGCTCCGCAGTATTTAAACATTTGGTTTATCACCTCCTGCAGATAGAATGTGCGGGGAGGTGAGGAACCATACTGAAGCAATATTAAGAACTCTTGCCACCTGCTGGCAGTTTTCGATTGATTTCTGAAACAGATGACTTGATTAGTTCGGATACCGTCACCAAACGGAATCCCCGCGCTTTTAATTCCGGAAGAATGATCTCCAGCGCGGGGATAGTTTGTGATTTCCCCTGTACGTGATCATGAAATAGGACGATGTCTCCATTCCTTGCATTCTGTAGGACTTTATCCACAATCTTGCGGATCCCAGGCCGGCTCCAATCACGTGTATCCTGATGCCATGACCACATGACGGGCATTAATCCCATGCGGTTCGAGACTTGGACGATGCGATCATCGTATGTTCCGCCTGGCGGGCGGAATAAAGAGGATTTCAGTCCGGTCGCCTGAAAAATTTCCTTCTCTGTGCTTTCAATTTCTTGCCGGACAATTTCCTCTGAAGCAGGAAGTTTGAAGTAAATGTGATTGTAGGTGTGGTTTGCCACCTCATGTCCTTCTTCTACCACTCGTCTCAACAGATCAGGGTACTGGGCGACCCGTTTTCCGACCACGAAAAACGTGCTTTTTGCATCAAAGCGATGGAGCAGATCCAAAATTTCATTCGTCTGAACGCGGTCAGGTCCATCATCGAATGTCAAGGCAATCATTTTTTGATCCGTTTGGACCTCCCAAATCATTTCGCCTTTGTTCTCATAATAAAATCGGTCTTTCTTGATCGGGGCTCCGTCAGCATCACTAGCCATCAGCAGCACTGAAAGGCTTATCATCCCAATCAATCCAATACGTGCAAGCATAACGACCCATCCTTTGCATTTACCATGATATCGGCACTCTAGCTTAGGATGTCAAAAGCACAGGGAATACATGCAAAAGCTGGATATATAAAAAAGGTCCGCAATTAGGAAATGAGCTTTAAACCGACCGCTGCTCCAAGAACCATCGCAATAAAGAGGATACGAAGTAACGTCTTCGGTTCGCCATAGAGGATCATGCCAAGTATGGCTCCGCCAGAGGCGCCGATCCCTGTCCATACCGCATAGGCCGTACCCATCGGCAGCGTCTTCATCGCAAGGGCGAGGAAGGAGAAGCTTGCCCCGAAGCCAACCAGAAGCAGCGTGAAGGCTTTCCAATTCCGGTCACGATTCAATTTGTTAATCATGGCCACGCCGAACATTTCGAATAGGCCAGCGAGGATTAAATAGGTCCAAGCCATTAGGATCCCGCCCCTTCCTTTTCGGTTTTATTGGAAACAAGCTTTAGGCCGACAACGCCGGCAAGCAGAAGCAGAATAAGAATGCCTTTAGCGGCCTTGAAGGCTTCTCCGAACAGCAGCATCTCGGCTAGAACCGTTCCGGCCGTCCCTAGACCGACGAAGACGGCATAGACGGTACCGACGGGGATATGACGGCTTGCCGTGATCATCAAATAGAAACTAACAAAGATCGCCACTGCTGTTCCGCCCCATTCCAGGAAGGAATCCGCATGCTTCAACCCGATTACCCAGCCTACTTCGAAAAGAGCGGCGATAATCACTTTTAACCAATCTGATTTCATTTTCATAGGGATGCATTCTCCTTTGCCTATAGTTTGTCACGAATCGCAGCCTTTCAGCAGCAGCTATTAATGACCTTAGTGAAAAGCTGGCCATAAAAGCACAAAAGCCCGGGAAATATCGTATAACGATATCTCCCGGGCTTTTGTCCCTCCGTGTATTCACGAAAAATGGCTTCCGTGCGTTTTCCCTCGGACCAGACCAGCCACTAAGCCGCGGAACCCTAGAAAACCTTAAATATTCAATTACGTTTTACTTTAGTGTACTTTGAACCAAATAGCAATAGTAAAAATTTTCTTTGACAAAAGGCGTGGAGAGCGGACGCAAGGGAAGCTTTTGCCGAAGTGAAGACTGGTTTTGTCGTTTGAGCGGAGGCTGTGAAACCTTTCCTCGTATTCGCTCGTTTAAAGGGTGAATTACAAGGCGAATCGAGTAAGGAGCGATACATGAGGTATGAATATGAGAGTGACTCCCGAATCCACGAAGCCGGAGTTTACGCCCTCGCGAAGTGCAAGACGCGTTAAGCGGCGTAAAGGCAGGTTCGTTCGATTGCTGCTATATGTGATGACATTTTGCATGCTAACAGGAGCTTTAGCAGCGGGATGGCTTTTTTTTACGCCTTCAGGCAATAATTTTCGGTATCTAATGGCAGATACGCTCATAACCACACAGCATCGGCATTGGGCGAAGTATATCATTGGACAGCAGGCGCTTGATGAGCGTGTCGCAGAATACAATCAGCGGTTTGAGTCGATGGGGGATGAACGAGATACGCATGTGATCGAAACCCCGGAGGTGACATCGCCGGAGGAAGAGAAGAAGCCGCTTGTTGAAGTGGAGGAAATATCGGGCAAAGGGTACCAGGGGTTTGTCATGATCGTTAACGATCCCACCAAAATCAGGCTCGGGGTTCCCGCAAAGCAAGGACGGGGGGAACGGGTACTGAGCATGGTCGAACGTACGGGAGCGGTGGCCGGGGTCAATGCTGGCGGCTTTGCGGATCCGAATTGGCAGGGGAACGGATTTCAGCCCATCGGTGTCGTCATTTCTCAGGGAAATGTGTATTACAGTGATCTTGGCAAGAAGAAATCGACGCAAATCGTCGGTCTTGACCAGCAAGGCAAGATGATCGCAGGGCGATACTCCCTTCAGGAGATGATCGATCTGGGTGTACGCGAAGCGGTAACCTTCCAGCCGCGTATTATTGTTAATGGCAAGGGGCTGATTAAGAGCGCGAAGGATGGATGGGGGATCGCTCCGCGCACGGCTATGGGGCAGCGTGAAGACGGGGCCATTATATTCGTGATCATCGACGGGCGTCAAAAGCATAGCATCGGGGCAAACCTATATGATGTCCAACAAATCATGCTTGAGCGGGGCGCGGTGATCGCTGCTAATTTGGATGGCGGATCATCCTCGATTCTCGTCAAGGATCACGTTATTATGAATAAACCGTCCTCCAAGAGCGGAGAGGGCAGGTATTTGCCGTCTGCATGGCTGGTTTATGAGCATCCGGAGCAGGTGGAGATGCCTAATGTGTGGGAAGGATTAAGACCGCAGGATATTGACGCCGGGAAGTGGTAGAATAGGAGGTAGTGCTTTGAAGGGAGAGAATGGAACTGAACGATAATCACAAGCTGCCGAAGCCAGAGGCACTCATCTTCGATATGGACGGCACATTATTCGAGACAGATACGCTGTTGATCGGCGTGCACGAACGTATTTTTACAACCTTGCGGGAAGAAGGGCTGCATGAGGGACCGACGCCACCGGTAGAGAAGCTGCTGGGATGTCTGGGCATGCTGCTGGAGGATATATGGAATATCGTGATGCCGGATAGCTCGGAGGCTGCCCGTAAGCGGGCGGACGAGCTTATGCTACAGTACGAGCTGGAGGGTCTGGTGGCTGGTGAAGGGACCTTGTATCCTCATGTGGAGACGACGCTTCGTGAACTCAAAGCGCGCGGCTGCAAGCTGTTTGTGGCCAGTAACGGGTTGGAGGACTATGTGAAGGGCGTAGCGGAGCATAGAGGGATTGCCGGTTTATTCAATGGCCTGTACAGTGCAGGCGAATATAAGACAGCGACGAAGGTGGAGCTTGTGGCCAGATTGATGAAGGATCACGGAATCGGGGCGGCATGGATGGTTGGAGATCGTTCCTCCGATGTTGAAGCTGGCAAGGGCAATGGATTGCCGGTAATCGGGTGCGCTTATGCGGTCTATGGCCGGCAGGAAGAGCTGCGGGGTGCTGATGTGCTCATTCGTGATTTCCGCGAGCTGCTCGAACTGCAGCATTCTCGAATTGAATAGAAAGAAGAACAAATCCCGGCGCGTAATTACGTGTCGGGATTTGTTTCGTCGCGTATGGTCGATTTTTCTTTCCGCAGCTTCTTCTGATCGTGAAGCCAAAGCGCATACTCGAGCGGTCTTATGATCGCCCGCCGGTAGGTTTCTTTCTCGCCGGCTTGAATAAATACCTCCCGTGCAGGTTTGGGATTGACCTCAAGCAGCCAAATATGGCCTTTGCGGTCAATAGCCAAATCCAGCGCCAATTCGCATAGTCTCCCGTAGGACTGCTCCAAGAAGGAAGAGATTTGCACGCCCAGCTCTTCGGCGGTTTTCTTGACCTTCTCGGCTGTCTCTTCGTTGCCGATCCATCGGCCCAGCAATGCCTTCATCGTGACGGCTTCGCCGCCCCCGTGCAAATTGGATGTAATACTTCGCGGTGCGCCAATGCGTCCTGCACAGCCGGTTACTTCCCAGATACCCTCGCCGTTCTTTTGCACCAGCATCCGATAATCGTGAACCCGGCCGTTCGAAAGCTTGAGTTGAATGCCCTGTTGAACTAAGTAACGATTGCTCTTCAAATTCCATGAGGCGAGTCTCTTATGCAGCGAGGAGAGAGGAACACGCTGAGGGCTAATGATTCGCCGGGATTGGTCACGGCCTTGTATGAGGTAAGTGCCGTCCTGATGCCGCTCGATGCGAAGAATGCCACGTCCTCCCGTGCCATTGATCGGTTTCAAGTAAACCAGTGGATATTTGCGAATCATCTCCGTCAAATCCTGAGGGCTCTCGTACATTCGAGTAAGCGGCAGATGGGCACGAAACCGCGCTTCCTTGCGCATGGTTTTGTAGACCGTCCATTTGTTCCGCAATACCCGGTTGAGGAATGTCAAATGGCCGTATTGCTTCCGGAAATGAAGAAGCTGTTGAAACCGGTGACTCCGTTGGATCCGGCAACGGTCATAAATCATATTGGGAAATGAGCTCCATCTGCGCGTCCAGCTTTTGGTCGCAGGGTTATAGACATGGGCATGAATCCGGTTTTGCTTATAATTGACATCCTGAGGGGTAAAGACGAAAACATCGAGCCCAAGCTTCTTACCGGCTAAGGACATCCTCTGGTATATCGGCCTCTCCTCAAGCGCACCGTTATCATTCAAATAAAGGGTCAGTATCCCGAGCACGGGCAATCCCACGGGGATTCCTCCTAAAGCGTTTTTCGAGGGAAAACGCATCTTTGTATAACTAAGGCTTTAACGGCTAAATTCAAAGCGAAGCGTCGGTTTGCCAGTGGGTCCGCGGTGCATCCCGACAGCTGTCATTCCAGCACGGAAGCACATCTGCATACTTGCCGGATTGTCGGCGGCGACGCTGCATGAGAGGTGGCCGTAATGCTGCCGCAGCTGTGATAGCAGCGCGCTGCCAACGCCGCGTCCGCGCATCTCAGGGCGGACCACAACGATGCAGGCGCGCTCGCCAGCGTCCGCCGCAAAGGCGAAGCCGGCCAGTTTGCCGGCTTCGAGGGCGATGGCGATAGCGGCCGACCCGTTCTCAGCGATGGTGGGCGGTGCTGGTCGTTCAGCGGTGCGGATACGATGGGGATTATTGCGGCTTGCACTGGTTATGGGCTCGACAGCTGCAATCGTACGCAGCAGGGACAGACCTTCGGCAGACAAGCGGCCGCTGCCATAACGACCTGCGAAAGCAAGCAGCTTCTCACGCATAGCGTGCCAACGGGTTGGGGGCAGCAGCTTGAAATCCAAGGGATCACCTCGATATTATCTGGTTTTTGTTCGTATTAGATAGCGGCCATAGTGAAAGATGCGATCCAGCGAGAGTTTTCTTATATCCGGCTCATCGAATTTCATTGGCTTGGCGTTGGCTTCGAAAAACCATAGGTTGCCATGCTGGTCAACTCCAAGATCCATCGACATCTCGGCGAGCGTGTACCCGGAACCGCGTTCGATTTGTTTGGCAATCAGCAGGGTTGTGCTGCGTGCCTTCACAAGCAGTTTACGCGCTTCATCTTGGCCAAATGCGCTGACAAGCAGTTTCTCCGGGTCCTCAATACTGCCTCCACGCGGTACATGCGTCGTAATGCTGCGTGAACCAGCGACGCGTGCGCCAAGGCCTGAGAGGTCCCAAAGGCCGCGCTGGTTTTTTTGTACCAGTGCGCGCAGATCGAACCGCCGATCATGGTACGCGGCCAGCATGATGCCCTGTTGGGCGATGTACCGCTCGCCGCCGCATTCCTTCTTCACCCGCACCCAGAGCTTCTGTATACTTCCGCAATTGTAGCTAAGGCTTTTCTTATCTGCTTGAATTTTGAGCATAAAAGGGAGTGACCTCTCGGGATGTACCTTGATGGTCATAATCCCTCTGCCTGCTTTGCCGCTAACCGGCTTTAAATAAAGAAACGTATGCTTACGCAGCATGTTTGCCAGGCCTTCCCGGGTCAACATCCGCTGTGTCGTTGGAATATATGGCCTCGTTATTCTTGACTGCCGCAGCCATTTGAATAGACTCCATTTATTGAAGAACTTCGGATTGAACAGATGCACGCGCGGACTGCGCATACAAGCTGCAATTTTCTGGCGGACGTTCGGCAGGAACTCATCCTCGCGGAGCGGAATTCGGTTATAGATTAAATCGGGAAAAGGAAACTGCTGCAGTGACCACGTATCGGTCTGCTCCTCGTAAGTGTAGCCCTCGAGCAGTTTACGCTTGAGCTTCAATTGTTTGACGGTCAGCACGTAGACAAGGAAACCATGCTCGCGGCCAATGCGTATCAGATCGGCGTAATTGCTGCGGTTCCCCCGAAACAGCTGGATGTCGTCTTCGATCGTTAGGATAGCGAGCACAGGACGCTTGTTTTGAATGTCCACCCCATCCTGCGGATCCTGGAGTTCGATAGGCATCAACTACCGCCTCCCTTGAACCTGCTCAAATACATACAGTGTTCGACGATATGGGTGAAGGAATCGCGTCCCTGCGAGCGGAGTGACGGATGACTGAAGATGGATCTTCCCGGCTTCGCATTCGCTTCGAACATCCATACCTTGCCGTCTTTATCGATCCCTATATCGAGCCCCAGCTCTCCAAGTGTATGCGGGAAGTTCCGCTCGATTGCCTCCGACAGCTTGATGGAAATCTTCTTGGCCTTCTCAAGCATCTCACCGGAGCTACCTTCAAATGTCCGACTGAGCGCCTGCTCTGGTGTAAGCAGCGTGCCGCCGTTCTTGATATGGGTTGTCACGCTGCCGCGTCCGGCTTTCTTAGCTCCTATGCCGACAGGAACCCATTCGTTATTGCCATTCTTATGCATGTGAAACCGGAAATCGATGGGGCAGCCGTCGATTTCGATCAGCCTGACTCCCTGCTGGCACACATAACGACCGAGCGCGTTTCCGTGCCTGGCCTGCAGCATCCGCATCAGGCTTTGAAAGTTCGTGAAACGCAGAAGAACATTCGAACCATTTCGCCGGTAACGTGCGAAATATCCCCGTTTAGGATGATAGGTCAGTCTGTATATACCGATCCCTAGACTGCCCGCAGTCGGCTTATAGTAGATGAACTGATGCTTCTCCAGCATCTCCTTGATCTTCTCCGGCTTCGGATTGTTGACCGACTCAGGAAGATGCTCTAACGCTTCGACATCCTGATCGAGCATTTTATAGACATCCGATTTATCGAAGAAGCTCCAGTTGAAGAAAGGAATTTTGTTCTTAATGAAACGTTCTCTTAATCCCACGATGCTGGTTGTCGTTTCTGCCCGCCTGCTGGGCAAGCGATTATATACAACGTCGGGGAGAGGGACGACCTTGCGATACCAGCTGTTCTGGCTGTTCAGGAAATAGCCGTTGACCGTCTCCTGCTGCCAGTTGATGTCGCGTGGTGTAAACGCGAAGAAGTAGGCTTTGCTCTCTCCGATACGCAAGAGCTGTCTGATATAACCGGTGCGGGATCCGAATGGTGTGACCATACTACGGGAGACCACGTCGGTTAATACCCCGACCAAGGGACCGATCTTCACTTCGTTATCGGCCGCCTGCAGCAGTGAGATGCTGCCCGTCTTCGGTACCCGGATCAATTGACGCACTCCGGCGGACAAATACAGGTGATGGCCTTGACGTTGGATGGGTTTCACCGTCGCGGTTATCGTTTCCTTGCCGAGCCTTAGATGAACCGTCTTCTTTCCCGACAGTTTCAACGATTTAAGGAGCGAACCCGACAAGTGGATGACTTTATCGCTATGCGGCGAGAAGTGAACGTGACACGATGTCAAACTCATGGATGAACCTCCTGGTTGGATCTCCTCTGGATTCGAGCAGCTGCAGCATCAGCGCGATCGCGCTGCTACGGATGTTTGGACGGTCGACTGAAAAAGGGGAGTGCGGCTGTTCGCCAGCAGCAGCGCGTATTGAAGCGGGCGCAAAACGGCGTTCCTTGCGGTTTCCGGGTTTTCCTGAAACGACTGCCGGCCGGGCTTTGCATTCGCTTCTAGCAGCCACAGCCGGCCATCTGGCTCAATGCCATAATCGAGCCCAAGCTCGCAAAGACGTCCGAATCGCTGTTCCAATAATACCGCCGCCCGCTCGCTGATTCGTTTCATTCGGATGAGAAGCTCACGTGCCTGATCAGCGCCAAATCGCTTCGATAGCCCATTGAACGCGTCATGTGCACTGCCGCCACCGTGCAGATTAGCCGTGACGCTGCCTGTTTCGCCTAGGCGAAGGGCGGAGCCAGTCATGTTCCAACGACCTCGTTCATCCTTCTGGATGAGTGATCGAATATCATATGCATACCCGTCAAGATCGGTAAGCTGTAAATAAGGTTGGATAATATATGCTGCCGAATGGGCAATTTGGTCAAACCAGAGGGTGAAGTCGTTCATATGGCCAAATGATTTATGCAGCGGCATATTGCTGCCGCTTCTCCCGTCAATGCGACAGCCCTCTGAGATGCGTTCAAGCCGGAAAGCGCCTCGCCCTTGATAACCTGCCGCAGGCTTTAGAAATAAGCCTGATTGGTGGCTCCTCATTATCTCAGACAGCGATTCTATGCCTTCATATCGATACGTAGGCGGAAGCAGCGGACGGAGCAGCTCATCGCAATACATGGCTTCATACACGTCCCACTTTCCCGGCAGCGCGCCGTTCAGCAGAATGAAGGGGTGATTCTCTTTGAGCGTGGAGAGCACCGCACTGCGGATTCTCCGATCCGAGGTACTCTTACATAAGGTCCGGTCATAAATGAAGTCCGGCAGCGGGCAATCCTGAGCATTCCACTTGCCTTGGCGATGGACAAATCCTTGAATTGTACCGGAGGCTGCTTGGGCGCTTGACGCCCAGAACACGTATACGAGCAGCCCTAGCTCTCGGCCAAGCCGGCATAAATCGCGGCAGAAGCTGTTCTCCGGCATCCTTTCCGGAGCGCCTGCGTCCATCGGTAGATCTTCGGCCGGTTCGCTGACCAGAATGCCGATCGCGGATTTCTGCTGAGTCATGTTCATCGCAACCTCCTAAAAGTTTTGTGGAGCATAAGCCCCCAGATACTCTTCGCAGTAAAACTGACTTCGGAAGCATAAGCTTAAGTTTTGTGGAGCATAGCCCCCAGATACTCTTCGCAGCAAAACTTACTTCGGAAGCATAAGCTTAAGTTTTGTGGAGCCTAGTGTTCCAGTTATTGGAATTTAGCCACATGCCTCGCATAGCGGATCATATTGCGGACCGAAGGCCGTATTTTTTGCTCCTGCAGCGGGGTATTGTCGTTCTTGGACGGTTTCGAATTTACTTCAAGCAGCCATACCTTGCCGCTGGTATCGAGCGCCAGATCAATTCCCAGCTCGCCAAAATGGGCGGGGATGTGCGTATCGATTCCTTTGGCGATATCAAGTGCAGCTCTCTGCAGCCGGGCTGGGGCATCATGACCCTGAGATCCGGACAAATTGGACTTGGCGACGGCTTCCTTGACGGTGCTGAGCGTTCCGCCGCGAGCCAGGTTGGAGACGAAGTGATGACTGCCAGCCGTACGTGCAACGATTGAGGTGAGCGACCATTTGCCGGTCTCGTTCTTTTGTACGAGTGCCCGAAAGTCAACGGGACGCCCGCCGATGTCGATAAGCTGCAGCCCTTGTTGTATCTGGTAGCGGATGGTTTTCATTTTGCCGGAAATGGAACTGAAGAGCTTCAGCAGGCTGGAGAACTGCTGCTTCCGGGTACCGCCTACTGTCGCATAATGCGCCTGATAATTATCGCTGTCCTGTCTTGAGATGCGGATGATACCTTTCCCGAGACTGCCGCGAACCGGCTTTAGAAACACGGTATTGTAGCGTGAGCACATCGATTTCAACATCGTGTAATTACGGAGAACATGGGATTCAGGAAGGTATTTGACAAGCGATGCGTCCCGCTTCAGTGCTTCGAATACTTCCGGCTTATCCAGAAACTTTTCGTTGAAGACGACGGTGTTGTAACGGGATTTTACTTCTTTCAGAAAATGTTGTACGCTGGGCTTATTCTCCAGCTTACGGGATGTAAGCCGATTGTTGACGACATCTGGGGCAGGCACGGAAGCCTTGCGCCAGCCATCTGCGTAAACCCAGCCTTCGACGGTATTGAAGTTCCCTCCGATATGATTCGGGGTAAAGAAGTAGACATGAGCGCCTTGTGCGACACATGCGTCAACGAGCTCCTTGCAAAACAACGTGATGGAACCAAACGGTTTATCCGGCATACTGGGATCGTCGCGGCTAACAAGCACGCCGATGAGAGGACCGAGCGCTAGTGTGGCGGAATCGCTCCGGTATTGGAGGCGAAGCGACGTGTTAGAATAGATTCCCATTCGTCTTGCCAAGCTTTGACCGATGCGCATGCCGTCGAACTTTTCGACCGGCACGACTTTAATGGGTTGGCGCAATGCGCCGAACTTCAGCGTGACCGGCTGGCCTAGCGGGATTTTCCGCTGTTTCAAATAAGTTTCGCCAAGCATGACCGTATCTTCGGGCAATATGCCTGAACTGATCACTTGTACGGCGATTTTTGATTTCAGCATGGGAATCTCCTTCCAAGCTGGGGGATGGCGACGAATAGCTAGCGGCCTTGGGTGATTTACACGAATTAATTTATCATATGAGGACATCTATACCTTGGTGATTAGCCTCAGCCTCCTCTTTCCGCATGAATAAGCCTGAATTTATTTTGAAGTCGGGATAACATGGCTAGGGAAGGGCGGCAGCAGCTATAATGAAGGTAAGAGGTCCTCTATAATACATCTTTTTTTAAGGCTGGATAGGATACGGGAGGAGAATGACGATGAATGTGTATGACAAGGCTTACGAATTAGCGGAAGCACTGAAGCAAGGCGATGAGGCGAAGGCGCTCAAGGCCGCGCTTCAGGCTGTGGAGGCTGACCCTGACGCGAAGCGGATGATGGATGATTTCCGCGAGCGGCAGGCGGAGCTGCAGCAGCAAATCATGTCAGGTGAAGAGCCGTCCCCCGGCGAGATGGAGAAGATGAACAAGCTGTATGAGGTCATTTCGTTAAACCCCCATGTAAGCCGATTGTTTGAAGCCGAGCGGCGGTTTAGCGTCATCTTCGACGACGTGAATCGGATTATGTCGGATTCACTGCGTTCCATCGTAGAATAGTGAAAACTCCGACTCCAAACAGCCCGCAGAAATGGTGAATTTGCCTTCTGCGGGCTCTTGCTGTCTGCTGGACGACTGGCTTTCTGGTAAGATAGAAATAGTAAGGTTCGTGCCGCTTTTGGATAAAGGGGAGAATGTACAATGACAAGCGAGGACAAAGAGTACGAGGCGCTTACGAAGCATGAGAGGCTCATTCAATATATCGGGAAGCTCAAGATTGGGACCAAGCTGTCTGTGCGCTCCATGGCTGAAGAATTTGACGTCAGCGAAGGAACGGCATACAAGGCTATTAAAGAGGCCGAAACGCTTGGGCTTGTCAGCACGAAGGAACGAATCGGGACGGTCCGGATTGAACGCAAGAAACGGGGGAAGCTGGACCGCCTAACCTTCGCCGAAGTGGCCGATATTGTCGAAGGCCGGTTATATGGCGGTGCAACGGGCCTCAACAAGACGCTTCATAAATTCGTTATTGGCGCGATGGAGCTTGATGCGATGGTCCGGTATATTGACGCTGGAAGCCTGCTTATTGTCGGCAACCGGGAGAAGGCGCATCGCTGTGCATTGGAGCAGGGCGCCGGGGTGCTGATCACAGGGGGATTCGGAACGAGCGAGGACGTCAATCGGCTGGCGGACTCACTGGGCTTGCCCATCATCTCCTCCAAGCATGATACGTATACCGTTGCATCGATGATTAACCGGGCGATGTTCGATCGGCTTATTAAGCAGAAAATTATGCTGGTTGAGGATATCGTTACCTACAGCAGGCCTGTGGAGACGATGCGCCTTGGTGAAACGGTCGACGACTTCTATAAGCTGTCAGCCCGCCACGGGGGATCGCGATTTCCTGTTCTGGACGATCGTGGGCGGGTCGTCGGGATGATGACGATGAAGGATGCGGAGGGAGCTTCCGGAGGACAGCTCGTGGACAAGCTGATGACGCGGCATCTCATCACCGCAGCTTTGAACATTCCGATCGCTTCGGCTGCTCATACGATGGTGGCGGAAGGCATCGAGCTGCTGCCGATCGTCGACAAGAACCGGAAGCTGCTTGCAGCCATAAGCCGCAGCGAAGTGCTGGATGCGATGCGATATACGGGAAGGCAATCCGAATCGGGCGACACGTTCGATGATTTGATTAGCGCGGGTTTTGCCAAGACAGAAATTGCGGGAGAAGGAAAGTGGGTGTACAAAGGGAGGATTACCCCCCAGATGTCAGGAACGTTCGGCACCATTTCGGAAGGTGTGATCGTGACGCTGATGACGCTTGCGGCACGCGGGCTGATTCGGGATCTGGGCAAACGCGATCATATCGTGGAAAGCCTCACTTCCTATTTTGTACGTCCGGTGCAGCTGGAAAGCGAGGTAGCGATCGTGCCGAAGCTGCTGGAGATGAGCCGTAAGAATGCGAAGCTGGAGGTTGAATTGACGGACTCCAGCGGACTGGCCGCCAAAGCCATGCTGACGGCACAGCTTATGGATCCTTTTTAAACGGCAGTGCAATGAAAAGAGGAGGTGGCCGATTAAGTCAATCGGCTTCCTCCTCTTGCCGTGCCAGCCTCTTTAGTTATTTCATTGATCGATAGACGCTATGGTTGCGCAGACCGGCAAACAAGTTGAACAAGCCGATCACGATGAAGAGCGTGCCGATAATCACTTTAACCGTCGAACCGCTGTATACGAGCATAAACAACAGCGCGACGAGCATCAGCATAACTCCCATAAATATGTTCATCTTGGCGGCGTTCATGCCGCGCTGGCGTCCATCTCTGGCGCGGCGCGACTTATAGCTGAAGAAGAGAGACGCGAATAAGGAGGCGAATACGCCGATTACCAATAACCAATTTAATGAGTTAACCATAAATAAGGGTACAGCTCCTTTGCAGTGGACGGATTCTGCCTCATTGTAACATGAGTGGAACATCTGGCGAAAGCGGAGTTGATTACCCGGATGACCGCTCTAATACCTTCGCTTTAAACCACACCTGAAGTACATTATCGACAACAAGCATCGTCTTGATCTCGACAGTGTAATCTTTTTTATAAATATCTGCATAGACCTTCCCGCTCAGCAGCAGCCGGGCCATCTTGGCGTCGGAATCAATCTCGTAGATGCTTCTGCCGATCAAGACCGTCAGATTATCCCTCAGCTCCTTCTTCAAAGCCGTTTGGGTCAGCTCATCGAGCGGGGACTTTGAATCCTTCTCCAGAATGGGTAATATGCTTTTGATGACGGTATGCTGGGTTTTAAACTTTTTGAGTTGTTTCATGTCCTCTTCATATTGGTTCAGCTTTTCCTCCAGCTGGCCGTTCATGTTCTTGATCGCTTCGAAGTTCACCAAGAAAATGGAATGATAAACGATAGCGCCGACGATCATCCCTATGACGAAGCCGGCTGCTCCCTGCATAAAGGCGTGGTATCGTTCAAATTGGGGCACACGCATGATCAGACAGCCCCTCTGCACAGCCACCGGATGAGCTCCGTGCCGAGATGGGCGCCAAGAAAGGCACACAGCATATAACCGATTTGCATGGCAACCGGTGACAGATGTCCTTCGATAATATTGCTTTCAATGACGCGCATGGGATCAATCGATCCTCCAACAGCAGCAACGAGTGCCCAGATTTTAAGCTGTGAAGCGGTATTGAGCATGATGGAGGCCGGCGGCATAAGAAGGAAGACGGAGCCGATGCCGGCCAGCATCGAGCCGCCGAATACAACCCCGAACGCAATGAAGAAGTCAATGATTGCCCAAGTTAAGAAAGGATTGAACATCGGTACCACCTGCCTCGCGGATCTTAGGAGGACACTTGTCCCTCCATATCTCATTCTATGGGCGCGAGGCCCTTCAATATGATAAACTAGTATAAAATGATGCTTCGATCGAAGGAAGGAATGGAATGCATGAGCGGCGCACACGATTTCGTGCATTTGCACGTTCACAGCGAATACAGCTTGTTAGATGGCGCTGCACGCATCCGGAATCTTGTCGCCCGGGCGGCAGAGCTTGGAATGAAGGCGCTGGCACTGACCGATCATGGGGTCATGTACGGCGCCGTTCCGTTTTATAAAGAATGCAGGAAACACGGCATTAAACCGATTATCGGATGCGAGGTTTATTTGACGGCGGGCTCTCGGTTTGAGAAGGGCTCGCGGAAGGACAATCCAACGTATCATCTGATTCTTCTGGCTAAGAATGAGACCGGCTATCAGAACTTAATGAAGCTATGCTCGATCGGCCATTTGGAAGGCTTTCATTATAAGCCGCGAATCGATATGGAGGTGCTGGCCGCCTACTCCGAGGGGCTTGTTTGTTTGAGCTCATGCTTAAGAGGCGAGGTTTCCTGGCATCTGCTCCACGACCGCACAGAGGAAGCGCATGCAGCGGCAATCCGGTACCGGGATATATTCGGCGAGGACTTCTACCTGGAGCTGCAGGATCACGGGCTGCTTGATCAGAAGAAAGTGGTACAAGCTATGATTGCGCTCTCGCAGGAGACGGGTATTCCGCTTACGGTAACCAACGACGTCCACTATATCGAGGCCGCCGACGCAGCGGTCCAGGATGTGCTCATCTGCATCGGAACCGGGAAGACCGTCGAGGATGAGGGCAGGCTGCGGATTCTGACCGACCAGCTCTATCTGAAGAGTGCCGATGAGATGGCGAGGCAGTTCCGGCAGGCGCCCGAGGCCGTTGCCCGAACCGTTGAGATCGCCGCGAAGTGCCAGCTCGAGCTGACCTTCGGGCGGACGCTGCTGCCTTCATTCGGTCCGATACCCGCAGGAATGACGAGTGCTTCGTATTTGAACGCACTGTGCCGGGAAGGGCTCGAAGCCCGCTATGCGGGAAATCCCGAATGGACATCGGATCCTTCGTACCGGGAGCGTGCTGAGCAGCGGCTGAACTACGAGCTTTCTGTTATCGACAGCATGGGCTTTAACGATTACTTCCTGGTCGTATGGGATTTTATCCGCTTTTCTCACGATCAAGGCATTCGTACCGGTCCGGGCCGTGGCTCGTCGGCGGGAAGCCTGGTCGCTTATACGCTTCGGATTACGGATGTCGATCCGCTCAAGTATAAGCTGCTTTTCGAACGATTCCTTAATCCGGAACGAATCTCGATGCCGGATATTGATATTGATTTTAACGATGAACGGCGGGACGAGGTTATTGCCTATGTATCGGCCAAATACGGCGAGGAGCATGTCGCTCAGATCATCACCTTCGGCACCTTGGCTGCGCGTGCGGCTGTCCGTGACGTAGGAAGAGCGATGGCCGTGCCGTTCGCGGAGGTGGACCGGGCGGCGAAGCTTATTCCCGGCCAGCTGGGCATGACGCTGGAGGAAGCGCTTCGTGTCAGCTCCGAGCTCCGCGAGGCGTATGAGCGCCAGCCGAAGACGAGGGCGATGCTCGATATGGCCGTGAAGGTGGAGGGCATGCCGCGGCATGCTTCCACTCATGCCGCGGGCGTCGTCATCTCCGGGAAGCCGCTGACGCATGTCGTTCCGCTTCAGGCGGGCACGGAGCAGACGGCGCTAACGCAATATTCGATGGAGCACCTGGAAGCCGTCGGCTTGCTGAAGATGGATTTTCTGGGCCTGCGGACGCTTTCGATTCTGGAGCGGGCGCTGCAATGGGTGAAGCGGCAGCACGGGATTACAGTGGATTTTCGGTTTATTCCCGACGATGATCCGCTAACATACGAGATGCTTAGTCATGGGGATACGACCGGTATTTTCCAGATGGAGTCCGCAGGTATACGCCGGGTGCTGCGGGAGCTGAAGCCAACGAAGTTCGAAGACATCGTATCCGTTGTCGCGCTATACCGGCCAGGCCCGATGGAATTCATACCGAAATTCATCCAGGGCAAGCACGGGATCGTGGAGGTCGAGTATCCGCATCCGTCACTCGAGCCGATTCTCGCCGATACGTATGGCATCATCGTCTATCAGGAGCAGATTATGCAGATTGCTTCATCGATGGCGGGCTTCTCGCTAGGAGAAGCGGATTTGCTGCGGCGCGCGGTATCGAAGAAGAAGCGCGAGGTGCTCGATGAGCAGCGGGCGCATTTTGTGCAGGGCAGTCTGGGACAAGGCTTCTCGGAGGACGACGCGAACCGGGTTTACGATATGATCGTCCGCTTCGCCGATTATGGTTTTCCTCGCGCGCATGCGGCTGCTTATGGCGTACTTGCCTTTCAGACGGCTTGGTTGAAGGCGAACCATCCGGTGCCCTTCATGGCCTCTATGCTCGCTTCGGTAACCGGTAATCAGCGGAAGACGGCTGAATATGTGGACGAATGCCGCAGAATGGGCATTGATGTTCTGCCGCCTGATGTCAACGAAAGCAATATATCGTTTACGCCGAAGGGGGGAGCGATCCGCTTCGGACTGGCTGCAATCAAGAATGTCGGAAGTCAGGCGATCGAGTCCATTATGAAAGAGAGGGCTGAACGACCGTTTGACAGTCTCCTCGATCTGTGCCGGCGCGTAGACCTGCGTGTTGTGAACAAGCGTGTGCTGGAATCGCTTATTCAAGCAGGCGCATGCGATACGCTCTCCGGACACCGGGCGCAGCTGTTCGCAGCGCTAGACGAGACGGTGGATGCAGCGTCAAAGTGGCGCAAGGAGCGGGAAGAGCTGCAGCTCGAGATGTTCGGCTTTGACGAGATTCAGAACTGGGATGTGGAGCTTCCGGACGTGCAGCCGTTCACGACCGGACAGCTTCTTGCGCTGGAACGGGATCTGCTGGGGCTCTATCTGTCCGGCCATCCATTGGATGATTATGAGTCTACTTTAGAGCAGCTTCCGCTTGACAGACTCGTCGACTTGGCTGAAGCTCCGGAAGGCGGATCGGCTCTGATTGCGGGGATGATCGTGTCGGCGAAGCGCTTCACGACGAAGAAAGGACAGGCCATGGCGTTCCTCGAGCTTGAGGATCGCATTATGCGCGTCGAGGCCGTAGCCTTCCCGACGATCTGGACGCGTCACGCGTCACTGCTCGAACCGGGAAGCCTCGCCATTATGCTGGCGACGGTGCAGCATCAGGATGACGACTTCAAGCTGCTGCTTGAGGACGTCGTCCCGCTCGGCCGCCCGGACCTGAACCTGGCAGAGCAGGTCCAGCGGCTTCAGCGCCAGGCGAATTCGCGGGGGGCATCGCGAGGCGCCGGCGCTCCAGCGCCAGAGGCGCAGACCGGCGCCCGCAGAAGCGGGGGCGGAGGCGGTGCGCCTCTGGCGCAAGCGCCTGGCGCTGCTGTGCCAGCGCAGCAGCCGGCGCGTCGGGGCCGCCCGTCAGCGCCGGCGAGCACGGCGGGGCTGCGGTCCGAGGCCGCACCCGCACCGGCAGCAGCAGGCTCAGGCAAGCGGCAGCAGCGGATGTACATCAAGATAGCCTCCGGCCGGGAAGAGGCGGCTGCGCTTGAGCAGCTTAAAGCGCTGCTGGCGGGAAATAACGGCCCGCTTGAGACGGTGCTGTTCTATGAATCGCAGCAGAAAACAGTCGCACTCAGCGATGCTTACCGGGTCAAACCGTCGGTGCAGCTGATTGCTCGTATCGAGGCATTGTTTGGAAAAGGCTCTGCGGTGGTGAAATAATTTGCCGTCGACACGATATTTTATATGCACAACTTACTCCCTGTCCGCATACATTTAGGAGACACGGAGCTCTCGAAGAAAGTGGTCATGCCGCTGCTAAGCGGGGCCTTCGTCATTTCGCCGCTTGGGCGGGAGCTCGACGTAATTCCGGCTTACGGTGAACGTCGCATCCTCTCGTACAAGCTGATGCGGGGGGATGAATCATTGTTGTCCGAGATGGAAAATTGGCTGCTGAGCCGGGGCGTGACTGTCGGTGATGTAGCGGACATTGTCTATTCGCTGCAGCGGCCGTATAATGCCGATTTGACCTTGGAAGAATGTGCGGAAAGCGTGCTGGCGGTATTGGCGAAGCGCGAGGTTCAATACGTATTATTCACAGGAATCGCCCTAGATGAGCTGGCAGAGCGCAAGCTGCTGCCGCAGCCGCTGCAAGCGATTATGGAGGCGGATGAATCACTGTATGGCGTGGACGAGACGCTTGCGCTAGGGATTACGAACGTATACGGCATGATTGGACTGACCAGCTTTGGTTATTTAGATAAAGTGAAGCCGGGCATTATTCGCAAGCTGAATGAGAAAGGCAAGCATGTTCATGTTTTTCTTGACGATTTGATTGCCGGCCTTGCAGCCGCGGCATCGGCACGCATTGCGCATAAGGATCCCAAAGCGAACCGTTACCAGATTCCCGACGTTCCATAACGCTCGGCCTTATAGCAGGAGTTTCACGGTACCGGGCGATTGCAAACATACCCGCGTGCATCGTTGCGATGAAAATAGCATTTATGATATCATTATGACATCATATGCCCGGATACCGTGGAAATCATGTTAAGAAAACACAGCGCGCATGCGATCAATCTATACCGGCAAGCAAGCTAATATGTTCAGGAGGTACCTTTCATGTGGACGGTCATTTATATCGCGCCAACGGCCAAAATCGCGGAAAGCATTAGAAATCGACTGACGCAAGAAGGGTTTCTCGTAAAAATTCGCCCGATTAATGTATCCAAACAGCAGTTTGAAATATTGGTTCCATCCGGTGAGTTGGAAGAAGTACAGGAAGTGCTCAACAACATTTTGAATACGCAGCGGTAACGATACCTGCTGCTCCCCGAAGAGGTGTCTCTTTTGTTCAAGGACTTATTTCATAAAAAGAAATATGCGACGATTCCTTCCGGGCAAACGCGGACCAAACCGGACATACCCGAAGGCTTGATGTCAAAATGCCCGCAGTGCGGCAATATTCAATTCAGCAAGGAAATCGAAAAGAATTTAAAGGTCTGCCCAAGCTGCGGCTATCATTTCCGTTTGAATGCCTGGGAACGAATCGCAATGACGCTTGATGACGGGCGTTTGAATGAATTCGATGCCGAGATGGAGTCGGAAGACCCGCTGGGTTTTCCGGATTATGCCGCTAAGCTTGAAGCGCAGAAGAAGAAAACCGGCATGCTTGATGGGGTCGTTACTGGTGAAGGCTTGATCGGCGGACTGCCGGTCGTCGTCGCTGTGATGAGCTTCGATTTCTTCGCTGGCAGCATGGGCTCCGTCGTAGGCGAGAAAATTACACGTGCCATCGAATATGCACACTCCAAGCGGCTGCCGCTCATCATTTTCTCCACCTCGAGCGGTGCCCGGATGCAGGAAAGCATTATCAGTCTCATGCAAATGGCAAAGACCAGCGCAGCATTAGCTAAATTCCAAGGGGATGGCGGATTGTATATCTCGGTCGTAACTGATCCGACTACAGGCGGGGTTTCCGCAAGCTTCGCGACTCTTGGCGATTTTAATTTGGCCGAGCCCGGTGCTCTTGTCGGGTTTGCTGGACGTGTGGTTATCGAACAGACCATTCGCCAGAAGCTGCCGGACAATTTTCAGACGGCTGAATTCAACCTGCAGCACGGTCAACTCGACAAGGTTGTTCACCGCAAGGATCTGAAATCACTGCTGGCCAGACTGGTTGACATGCATTCGGTAAAGGGGGATACGACCTATGGCGGTTGATCTGCCATTTGAGAAGCCTTTGAACGATCTTCGAAACAAAATCGAAGAGTTAAATAAGCTTAGCCAAGGGTCGGGGATCGATTTTTCGGAAGAAATTTCGCGGCTTGAGGAGCGCTGTAAGGCTTTGCAAGAAGAGATGTACAGCGAGCTGACGCCCGCTCAGAAGATGCACATTGCCCGCCACCACCAGCGTCCGACTTCGCTTGACTATATACAGTCGATATTCACCGACTTTATTGAGCTGCACGGCGATCGCCTGTTTGCGGATGATCTGGCGATTGTTGGTGGACTAGCTAGGCTGAATGGGATGCCTGTGACGGTTGTCGGTCACCAGCGCGGCAAGGATACGAAGGATAATATTGCCCGGTTCTTCGGGAGTCCGCATCCGGAGGGACTGCGTAAAGCGCTTCGGCTTATGCAGCAGGCGAACAAGTTTGGCCGTCCCATCATTACCTTTATCGATACGAAGGGCGCCTATCCCGGCAATACCGCGGAAGAACGCGGCATCTCGGAGTCCATTGCGCGCAATTTGCGCGAAATGGCAACGTTTGGCGTTCCGATCGTTTGCGTCGTTATTGGTGAAGGGGGCAGCGGCGGGGCGCTCGCGCTGGGCGTAGGCAACCGGGTACTGATGCTCGAGAATGCGATTTATTCGGTTATTTCGCCGAATGGGGCAGCTTCCATTCTATGGAAGGATGCATCCCGAGCAGATGAAGCGGCCGGGGTTATGAAGATTACAGCTGGGGATCTGCTCGAGTTCGGTGTAATCGAAGAGATCATCCCCGAGCCTCAAGGCGGCGCACATCGCGATTACGCTTCGCAATCGGAGCTCATCAAAGAAGCGGTATGGCGTCATATTCAGGAGCTGACACCTCTCTCTTCAGAGGAGCTCGTGACGGACCGTTATAATAAATTCCGCAAAATCGGCAGATATCGGGAGCCTGTGAAGGCTGTGGAGCCTGAAATCATTCAGGATTTACCAGAAACGCTTGAAACGGTTGATTCTGGTCAAGTATAATAGATAACCCGGCCTGCGGATCGCGAGATCCAGGCCATAGTTGAATCATGTACGTGAAGTCGATGTAATAGTTAGACGGAGGGAAAAACTACACATGCGTAAAACGAAGATAGTATGTACAATCGGTCCTTCCAGTGAATCACTTGAGAATACGAAGAAGCTGATCAACGCGGGAATGAACGTTGCCCGCCTCAATTTCTCCCATGGTGATTTCGAGGAGCACGGCAACCGGATCAAGAACATTCGGCAAGCATGCCAGGAGCTTGGCACGACGGTTGCCATTTTGCTGGATACCAAAGGACCGGAAATTCGTCTTGGCAAGCTGAAAGAAGAGCCGATCGAGCTCATTCAGGGCGAGACGATTACACTTACGACGGAAGAGATTCTTGGTGACAAGGATCGCATTCCCGTAACCTATTCGAATTTGCCTGCAGATGTGCATATCGGTTCGACGATTCTCATCGATGACGGCTTGATCGGATTGACCGTAGAATCTGTAGAGGATACGGAAATTGTATGCCGCATCGTGAACAGCGGTCCAATTAAGAGCAAGAAGGGCGTTAACGTGCCCGGCGTTCATATCTCCCTGCCGGGCATTACCGAGAAGGATGCAAGCGACATCGTCTTTGGCGTTGAACAAGGGATTGACTTTGTTGCGGCATCGTTCGTTCGTAAGGCAAGCGACGTATTGGAAATTCGCGACCTGCTCGAGCGCCATAATGCGGGACATGTCCAGATTATATCCAAAATTGAAAACCAGCAGGGCGTGGATAACCTTGATGAAATTCTCGAAGTATCCGACGGCTTGATGGTGGCGCGCGGTGATCTTGGCGTGGAAATTCCAGCTGAAGAGGTGCCGCTCGTTCAGAAGCAAATGATTCAGAAGTGTAACCGTGCCGGTAAACCCGTCATTACGGCCACACAAATGCTGGATTCCATGCAGCGGAACCCGCGTCCAACACGTGCGGAAGCAAGCGACGTCGCGAATGCGATCTTCGACGGCACGGATGCCATAATGTTGTCCGGAGAGACAGCAGCAGGCAAATATCCGGTTGAATCCGTTCAAACGATGTCACGAATCGCGGTTCGTGCAGAAGAGGCATTGGAATATCGCGAGATATTCACGAAGCAAGCCAACGCGCAGCAAACTACCGTTACCGAAGCAATCAGTCAAGCGGTCGCGAACTCTGCCTTGGATTTGCAGGCCAAAGCTATTATTACTTCGACGGAGAGCGGCTACACGGCCCGGATGATTTCGAAGTACCGCCCAAAATCGCCTGTAATCGCCGTCACGCCAATCGAGCAGGTGATGCGCCGTCTGTCGCTCATCTGGGGCGTTATTCCAGTCCAAGGAACTGCGGCCGAAACAACGGATGAGATGTTCGATATTGCGGTCCGCGGCGGTATTGATTCCGGGATCGTGAAGCTGGGAGATACGGTTATTATTACGGCAGGCGTCCCGGTTGGCCGTTCGGGTTCGACGAACCTGATCAAGATTCATACCATCGGAGAGCTGCTCGCCAAAGGCCAAGGTATTGGCACACAAAGCGCAACCGGCAAAATCGTCACAGCGCGCTCTGCGCAAGAAGCGGTTGCGAAGACGACTCAAGGTTCGATTCTCGTTACCGGCTCTACAGATAAGGACTATATGCCGGCGATGGAGAAAGCGGCCGCGGTCATTACCGAGCAAGGCGGCGTAACCAGCCATGCGGCGATTGTTGCGCTTAACCTTGGAATTCCAGTCATTCTTGGTGTCCACAACGCCCTGGATCAGCTCCAGGATGGAATGGAAGTTACGGTATACGCCGAGGTCGGCGTTATTTATTCCGGACAAGCCAGGGTACTCTAATCGAGGCACCTTGTAAACTTGAATAGCATAATGACGAAAGCGATGGTGCGCAGGTGCCGTCGCTTTTGTTCAAATTTAAGGCAGTGTAGGATTCCAAACAAGAAACTCGCGTCGCCGCCGATAACGGACGAGCCGTTTCTTCTTGCTCTTTCATCCAAACAAAAGGAACAGCCGGTCGCGGCCATGGGCTGTCCGAACGAAGGTTGTGGTTACATGGCGGTTACAGATCAAGCAGCGGTCTGGTATTTGCATCCTATAAGGGTCAGGTATCAGGAAACCGATCAGATGGGTATCGTCTTTCACGGTAATTATGTGACGTGGTTCGAAATCGGCAGGACCGAGCTGGTCAGACAGCTTGGGATGCCCTATGTGCAGATCGAACGAGAGGGACTGCTGCTGCCAGTCGTCGATCTGGAATGTAAGTATGTATCTCCAGCACGTTATGATGATATCGTGCTTATATGTACGACGATCGAGCAATTTTCTCCGGTTCGCCTGTCGTTCCGCTCCGAAGTACGGCGCATCCGGCAAGGCGAGGAATACCCGGCTGAATGGCGGGGCCAGAGGCCTCCGGGCGAGCTGCTCGTTCAGGGCGGTACAAGCCACGTATGGGTGAACAAGGAGTTCCGGCCCTCTCGGCTTGATAAGTCATTGCCGGAGCTCTACGCCCTGCTGAAGCGCGTCTCTAAGGGCAATATATAATAAGGGGGGAGCAAGAAGATGCTAAAATGGCTAATTGCCGCAATTATTATCATACCTGCCGTAGAGATGTGGGGCATCATTCAGATGGGCCATCTCGTCGGCGGCTGGATGACATTCCTCCTTATTCTGGTGACCGGCTTCGCCGGTGCCCAGTTTGCCCGATTGGAGGGACGTAAAGCGCTCATAGAGGTGCAGAGTCAGATGCAGACGGGCCAGCCTCCGGGACATGCCATGCTGAATGGACTCTGCGTGTTAATCGGTGGCCTGCTCCTGCTGCTGCCCGGGTTTTTCTCCGATATCATCGGCATAACGCTGCTTTTCCCGTTAACAAGACCATTCTACAAAGCCATAATGCTCCGTTGGATCGAGAAGAAGCTTCGCTCCGGTCAGTTCACAATTCGCAGGCGCTAATCATCTTGGAGGTCCATGGTCTTCGGGATTACTTCGACCCTCTTAGCACGAACGTGTACAAATCACGAAACACATGGGCACGATGAACCGCGGCCAGAATAACGAGCGAAACCGGCCCGACAATCAGCCCGAATACGCCGAATAGCTTAAGTCCGACAAACATGGCGATTAAGGTGGGGAGCGGATCCAGCCCAACACTGCTGGCGAGCACCTTCGGCTCGAGAATTTGTCTAGCAACTAGAATGATGCCGTAAAGCACGGTCAACCCGATGCCAAGAGAGACGTCCCCGTAAATAAAGGTGTACACGATCCAAGGTACCATAGCGGCACCTACGCCGAGATAAGGAAGCAGGTCGATGAACCCGATCAGCATACCGATGGTGATGGCGTAATCGACACCGAGGATCATTAATCCGATCGTGACGACGAAGGCTGTGATGGAAATCATAATAAGCTGCGCCCGGGCATACCCGAATAATGCTTTCTGAAGGTTGTTCCAGACAATAGAGGTTGATTTGCGCATGCCAAGGGGAAACCAGCCGACCATTTTGGCGAGATGCCGGTACCAGTCTTTACTAATGAAGAAGGCGGCAAGCAGCACGACGATCAGGATCGTGGCCAAATTAGGCAGCGAAGATATTAAACTGACGATACCGTTTAAGAAGAAACTAATAATGCCTGAGCTTTTGTTGGCCAGTAAATTCGCGGTGTCGGATATGCGGGAGTTAATCGTTTCTTGGTAGTTGGGGTTTTCCTTGTAGAAGGTGTTCAGCTTCTCAATCAGGTCTTGAATTTCGGGAGAAGCGACAATCCGTTCGAACTCGTTTTTCCACCAATCGATCGTGCTGTTCAGCGATTTGGACAGATGAATGATTTCGACGACGATTCGCGTTACGAGGGCCGAGACAATGGTGAGCATAGCGGTGGCAAATAAGAGCAGGGTGAAGGTAACGCCAAGCCACCTTGGAACCTTCAGCTTCCGCTGCAGGACATTCACGATCGGATTAATGATGTAAGCCAGCAGCCAGCCGAAAATAAACGGATATACAAGCGGCGTTACGAAAACAATGAGCCATATAAGCGCTGCCATCGCAACAAGGACGAGTAATGCGCGGCCGGTGCGCCGCCAGACGGTACGATCCATTGAACATCCCCCCTATACAACGTCTCTATGATATTGTATCACTGACGCCTGTCTTATTGCCAAATAAAAGCAAGTTAAATTCGCAGTTTACGCTCCATTTACGATTCATTAACATCAACCGAACAGAGATCCTGCATAATGAGACAAGAAGCGTCTTATTTCGATGCGATGTCTTAGGAGGATTACCGATGAACAAGTCATTGCCCCACTATGTCAACCGAGATTTGAGCTGGATTGCATTCAACCGGCGGGTGCTTGAGGAAGCCCAGGATCCGAATACCCCCCTCCTGGAACGCGTCAAATTTCTGTCCATCGTATCGAGCAATTTGGACGAGTTTATGAGTGTCCGAATGGCCGGAATACAGGATCAAATGAAAGCTGGCTACACCAAAAAGGATTTTACCGGCTACACGCCGGCAGGTCTGTGGAAGAGGCTGATCAAACGGACGACTGAGATCGTGACGGATCAATACCGGACGTTCCGCGAAGTCATGCGGGGGCTGTCCAAGGAAGGGATCTCCTTTCGAAGAGTGGATGAATTGAACGCAGCGCAGACCAAAGCGATCGACCGCTATTTCCATGAAATTGTCTTCCCGGTATTGACGCCGATGGCTGTCGATCAGAGCAGACCTTTCCCTCTGCTGCATACGAAGGAGATCTACCTGGCCGTCCTTCTAAACAGAGATCATCAACCGCCGGAAGAAGAGCCGCTCTTCGCTATTGTGCAGGTTCCATCGATCCTTCAGCGCTTTGTCGCCGTTCCTGGACGGACGGGGAGCAAGAAAGCGGAATTCGTTCTGCTCGAGCAGCTGATCGAACGCCACATCAATATATTGTTCAATGGATATACTCCGCTTGCCGTGCATCCTTTCCGAGTGACGCGCAACGCTGATTTGACGTTGAATGAGGAGGGTGCCGAGGATCTGCTCGAGGAAATCGAGAAGGAGCTGCGCCGCCGCCGCTGGGGAATGCCGGTCCGGCTTGAATACGGAAAAGATATGCATCCTTATGCGCTGCAGCTGCTCAAGGAAGAGCTGGAGCTTGGCGAGAATAGTATTGAGATCGATGGACCGTTCGATCTTAGCTTTCTGATGCGCTTTGCGAGTTCGCTTCAAGGGTACGATGCCCTTCGCTTCGAGCGGATGGAGCCTGTTTACCCGTATGAATTCGAGGAAACGGATGACATGTTCGCGGTTCTCCGCCAACAGGATGTGCTTGTCTATCATCCCTATGAGTCATTTGACGCGGTGAACGATTTCGTCACCGATGCGGCGAATGATCCGGACGTACTGGCCATCAAGATGACGCTATACCGGGTCAGCGGTCAATCCGCGCTCGTACAGGCGCTCTCCACGGCAGCGGAAGCCGGTAAGCAGGTGACGGTTGTGGTGGAATTAAAAGCAAGGTTCGATGAGGAGCGGAATATCGCCTGGGCCAGGCAGCTGGAGAAGGCAGGCTGTCATGTCGTCTATGGGCTGGTCGGGCTGAAGACTCATGCCAAAATAATGCTCGTCGTTCGCAGAGAGCAGGATGAGCTGCGTCGATATGTGCATGTGGGGACAGGCAATTATAACGACCATACGGCCAAGCTATATACCGATTTCGGGTTGTTTACGTCCCACCCCGTTATCGGAGCGGATGCTTCGGCACTCTTTAATGAGGTAACCGGTTATTCGGCGCCTTATGAGTGGAAGGCCTTCGGCGTGGCGCCGACCGGACTAACGGAGAAGCTCTTCGGTCTGATCGATCGGGAGAAGGAGAATGCCGCGGCGGGGCGTCCTGCCCATATCATCGCGAAGATGAACAGCTTATCGAATCAAGAGATGATCGATAAGCTGTACGAAGCCTCGCAAGCGGGGGTGAGGATTGAACTGATTGTTCGCGGTGTGTGCTGCTTGCGCCCGGGCGTCCCCGGCAGAAGCGAAAACATTCGGGTCATCAGCGTCGTAGACCGTTACTTGGAGCATTCGCGAATTATGGCTTTTCATAACGGCGGGGATGACGAGGTCTATCTGTCAAGCGCGGACTGGATGACGCGCAATTTGACGCGCCGTATCGAGCTGATGTGCCCGGTGTTCGATCCTAAACTGCGTAAGATGCTGATCAACATGCTTCAGCTGAGCCTTAATGATAACGTGAAGGCGCGCGAGCTGCAGCCGAGCGGCACCTATGTGCCGGTCAGCAATGGTCTATCGCCAATGCGCAGCCAAGTGGAAGCTAAAGATATTCCAAGATGGAAAAGCTATCTGTAAGCAGGTGGCAGTAGGACAGGCGTTAGTCCCCATACCTTCTTGAATTCACCCGCAAGAGCACTGACCTCCTGGCGTTCGACTGCGAGGGAGCCTTCTGCCCGGACGGCTTGCAGCACCAGCTTCCCATCGGATACCTCGATTTCCAGCCGCCCGATGGATTGGGTCTCGCTGCGGTCTAGTGCGACGGCAAGCTGAAGCAGTGTGCCGAGCATGCCGATCAAGGCCACATCGGCTTCATCCAGCAGAGGTTTATATACCGAAGCCAATTGTTTGGCGCGGTTCTTGCTTTTGTAGGATGCGATCGCGGAGCAGAGCAATGTTTCGCGATGGGACAAGCCGTAGATATGCGAATTGATCATCAGATAGAAGGTATGCTTCGTATAGTCGTTATAGTCAATGCTCGTCCCGATTCGGAACAGAATGGAAGCCGTATCGACCCACAGCCGTGCACGATCGGGAAAAGGATGATGGTGCTGGAGCTGATCGAATAGCAGGAGCGCAGTCTGGTTCACATGCGTGACATGCTGCCGGGGCACCTCCGGGTGCAGGGCAGCCAAATTGTTCACACTGTAGGAGAGGACATCATCCAATCGGGGCTGCTCTGGAAACCGGGTAGCAAAGAAAAGCCCGTCACGAAGTCCGGAGCCGCAGACGATATAATGCTCAGCCTGCATCATGGAATAGAGCACCCGAAGGATGGCGATTCCGGGAACGATTATATCCAGCCTATCCTTAGATAGTCCAGGCACCTGGCGTCTCTTGTTAAGCGGGAGCTTGCGCAGCTGATCGAACAGTCCGTTGACATCCTGCCCGGGAATCGGATAGTTGTGATTGCTCTGGAATGTATACTTAAGCTTGGCCTGATGGATCTTCCCGAGGGCGCGGACGGTTCCTCCGACCCCGATGAGCGGGAGACCGGGCGACTCTCCGATCCATGGCTCACGTGCTGCGGTTTCCTGAACATAGGCTTCCAGCTCACGCAGCTCATCGCCCTCCAGCAGGCCTTTCGAGCCGAAACGGCGGGTTAAGCTGACTGACCCGAATGGAAACGAGACGGATTGCACGAGGGAACGGTCGCGAAACAGCGATACCTCTGTGCTGCCCCCGCCGATATCAATGAGGAATCCGTCTTTTACATCCATCGAATTAATCATGCCCAGAAAGCCGTAACCGGCCTCTTCTTCTCCGGACAGCAGTTCAATCCGCAGGCTGGTATCGGATTCGATCTGCAGCAATACCTCCTTGCGGTTGCCTGCATTCCGAATGGCAGCAGTTGCAACCGCGCGTATAAGGGCGGTTCGATGGTGGGCGCAGATGAGACGAAAGTGGTTCAATGTATCAACGAGCTCACGGACCGCCAAGACGGGAATGTTGCCCTGCTCGTCGATTTGCTCGCTCAGCCGCGCTGCGCGCTTGCTGCCGTCAATGACACGGTGAGCCCCATTTCCCGTTCGCTCGTAGATGACGAGCCGAATCGAGTTGGAGCCGATATCGATGATGCCTATTCGTTGTTCAGTCATGAATTCGCCTCCGGTAATCATATCGTCATACTGATTTTTTTATATAAATAGTGTAACACTCGGGGCACGCAGCAAAAAGTATTGATTTAACATGGTTATAATTAACCGTTTTCGGGAAAAATCTTGCTCATATATCGACAGAAAAAAACTTTATGATGGCGATAAAGAGTTTTTATGTCCATTTTTGTTCACTTCGTTATCAAAATCCGATATGATTGAAAGGACGATACGGAATCGAATCCATTTATTGTTGAGAAAATATGGAAATATTTGAAGTTAAAGGAGAGAGAGACATGACAGCAACCAAAGGTCTGGAAGGCATCGTCGCCACAACATCCTCGATCAGCTCGATTATCGATGGTGTTCTGACATATCGTGGTATTGATATAGACGATCTTGCCGAACATGCTTCCTTCGAAGAAACAGCTTATCTTCTCTGGTACGGCAAGCTCCCTACACAATCCGAACTGGATGGGTTAAACCAACGGCTCGGTGAATATGCAGCAATTCCCGCACAAGTACTCGAACAACTAAAGCTCTATCCTAAAGATACCAATTCCATGGCAGCGCTTCGCACAGCGGTGTCCAGTCTCGCTCTTTATGATGCTTCGGCCAATGATATGTCGCCGGAAGCTAACTTGAACAAAGCTATTAAGCTTCAGGCTCAGCTGCCTACGATCGTTGCGGCGTTTGCCCGCATCCGTGAAGGCAAAGAACCGGTAGCGCCTAAAGCCGGCGTATCCATTGCGCACAACTTCCTGTACATGCTAACTGGACAAGAACCGGATGAAGTGGCGGTCAAGGCGCTCGATCAAGCGCTTGTGCTGCATGCCGACCACGAGCTGAACGCTTCGACATTCGCTGCCCGTGTCACAGTAGCGACGCTCTCCGACATCTACTCCGGCGTAACGTCGGCAATCGGCGCCTTGAAGGGCCCTCTCCATGGCGGCGCGAACGAAGCGGTCATGGTTATGCTTGAGGAGATCGGCACGCTTGGCAATGTGGAATCGGTCATTAACGACAAGCTTGCCAATAAAGAGAAGATCATGGGCTTCGGCCATCGTGTCTATAAGAATGGCGATCCGCGCGCGAAGCATCTGCAGAAGATGTCCCGTGAGCTTGGCAAACTGACAGGCAACATGGAGCTCTATGAGATGTCCATTAAGATCGAGGAAATCGTTACCGGCCAGAAGGGGCTGAAGCCTAATGTGGATTTCTACTCGGCTTCCGTCTATACTACATTGAAGATCGCACGCGATTTGTTCACACCGATCTTCGCGATCAGCCGCGTATCGGGATGGACCGCTCATATTCTCGAGCAGTACGAGAATAACCGCCTCATCCGTCCGCGTGCCGAATACGTCGGACCGGTTAACCAGAAAGTAACGCCGATCGCACAACGCGGCTAGGCTTACGAATTCAAATTATTAACTTCTTGAGATACCTCATATAGACGGGTTGTCCGCGCATTTGGTGATTGTCTGTGCAGCTGGCTCCCGTCGTGCTATGTCAGGCGCCTCTCGAATTAGTATGCTTACCGGCCCTTCTAGCGGCAGGAAAGCTGCTTTTGCATGCTTTGTATCTTTATCCCATCCCACAGATATCCAAGGAGGATTTATTCATGAAACTCGAAAAATTCGCGCTTCCGACCGAAGGTCAACAAATTACAATCGACAATGGTGTTCTGCAGGTTCCGAACAATCCGATCATTCCGTTTATCGAAGGTGACGGTACAGGCCGTGATATCTGGAAAGCTTCCAAGCGCGCTCTTGACGCAGCTGTTGAGAAAGCTTACAACGGTGAGAAGAAAATCGCATGGTACGAAGTGTTTGCCGGCGAGAAAGCATTCAACAACTACGGCGAATGGCTGCCAGCTGATACGCTTACAGCCATTCGTGAATATATCGTTGCCATCAAAGGACCTTTGACAACGCCAATCGGCGGCGGAATTCGCTCGCTGAACGTTGCTCTTCGTCAAGAGCTGGACCTGTATACTTGCTTGCGTCCGGTTCGTTACTTCACAGGCGTACCTTCACCGGTGAAACGTCCTGAACTGGTAGACATGGTTATTTTCCGTGAGAACACAGAAGATATCTATGCCGGCATCGAGTACCAAGAAGGCTCAGATGCCGTGAAGAAAGTGATTGCGTTCCTGCAAGAAGAGATGGGTGCCAAGAACATCCGCTTCCCCGAAACTTCCGGCATCGGCATCAAGCCGGTTTCCGCTGAAGGCTCCAAGCGTCTGGTACGTGCAGCAATCACATACGCAATCAAGCATGGCCGCAAATCGGTTACGCTCGTACACAAAGGCAACATCATGAAATATACAGAAGGCGCGTTCAAAAACTGGGGCTACGAAGTCGCAGAGCAAGAATTCGCAGATCAAACCTTCACATGGGGTCAATATGACCGCATCAAAGAAGCAGAAGGTACGGACGCGGCAAACAAAGCTCAGAAGGAAGCGGAAGCTGCCGGCAAATTGATTGTGAAAGACGCTATTGCCGACATCGCGCTGCAGCAAGTCCTGACACGTCCTACAGACTTTGACGTGATCGCAACGCTGAACCTGAACGGCGACTACCTCTCTGATGCACTTGCAGCACAAGTCGGCGGCATCGGTATCGCACCAGGCGCGAATATCAACTACCTGACCGGACATGCTATATTCGAAGCAACACACGGTACTGCACCTAAATATGCGGACCTCGACGTTGTAAACCCGGGCTCGGTCATTCTGTCCGGCGTTATGCTGCTTGAGCACCTTGGCTGGCAGGAAGCGGCTGACCTGATCTACAAAGGGATGGAAGCTTCGATCAACAACAAAACCGTTACGTATGACTTTGCCCGTCTGATGGAAGGCGCAACGGAAGTGAAATGTTCGGCATTTGCGGACGAAATCATCAAAAATATGTAGTTTCATAGAAGGGTCTGAATATGGAACGGAAAGCGGGGCTTATTGTAACCCCGCTTTCCGCCTCGATTCGATCGTTTAGTGAATCCAAAACATCTTTAGGAGGTAGTATTCGCAGTGGCAATTAAACGGAATAAAATCTCTGTTGTCGGTGCTGGCTTTACAGGCGCTACAACCGCGCTTATGCTAGCACAGAAAGAACTCGGTGACGTTGTACTCGTCGACATTCCCCAGCTGGAGAACCCGACTAAAGGTAAAGCACTGGATTTGATGGAATCGACGCCTGTTCAAGGCATTGACTCGACTATCATCGGCACTTCCGACTACGCGGATACGAAAGATTCCGACGTTGTCATCATCACAGCAGGCATCGCCCGTAAACCTGGCATGAGCCGCGACGACCTTGTAAACACAAACGCTGGCATTGTGAAATCCGTATGCGAGAACATCAAGGCGTCAAGCCCGAACGCATATGTCATCATCCTCTCCAACCCGGTTGATGCGATGACCTATGTAGCTTACAATGCGCTCGGATTCCCGAAGAACCGTGTCATTGGCCAATCGGGAGTACTTGATACAGCACGCTACTGTACGTTTATCGCACAAGAGCTGAACGTTTCGACTGAAGACGTTCGCGGCTTCGTGCTTGGCGGACATGGCGATGACATGGTACCGCTTGTGCGTTACTCCAATGTCGGCGGTATTCCGATCGAGAAGCTGATTCCGGCAGATCGCATCGAGGCAATCGTACAGCGTACGCGCGTTGGCGGAGGCGAAATCGTTAACCTGCTCGGTAACGGCAGCGCATATTATGCGCCGGCTGCCTCGCTTGTTCAGATGACCGAAGCGATCTTGAAAGATAAGAAACGCATCCTTCCTGTTATCGCGCTGCTGGAAGGCGAATACGGCTACAACAACTTATTTATGGGTGTTCCGGTTGTACTTGGCGGCGATGGTATCGAGAGAGTATTCGAGCTCGAATTGACTGCTGACGAGAAGGCTGCACTTGAGAAATCAGCGGACTCCGTGCGCAATGTCATCGCGGTAGTTAACGGTAAATAGAAGATTACTCGTGAAGCACATGAGACCCTGACCGATCGGTGTCAGGGTCTTCGTTATTTATTTGGGATAGAAGGAGGCTGGAATCATGATGGAGCAAGCGCAGCGGCTGTTGAAGCAGGTTTACGGCTTTGACAGCTTTCGCAAAGGACAGGGCGAAATCATTGAAGGCCTGATTCAAGGAAAGGATACACTAGCGATTCTGCCGACCGGCGGGGGCAAGTCGGTTTGTTATCAGCTTCCTGCGATGCTGCAGCCGGGAACGACTATCGTCGTTTCACCGTTAATCTCGCTGATGAAGGACCAGGTAGATGCCTTGTCCCGGTTAGGGGTATCGGCCGCTTATTTGAACAGCTCTCTCGACGCGGCTTCGTACCGGGACGTAGTTCGCCAAACTGCACAAGGGGTATATAAACTGTTGTATGTCGCGCCGGAGCGTCTTGACGGTACGATGTTCGAGTCATTGGCGAGTCAAATGCACATTCCGCTGATCGCAATCGACGAGGCTCACTGCGTGTCACAATGGGGCCATGACTTCCGTCCGAGCTACAGGCAGCTTGCCGGCTGGATCGGAAGGCTGGAGAATCGGCCGCCGGTAGCTGCCTTCACGGCCACGGCCACTCCCGAGGTTTCGCGTGATATCGCGGCCATGCTGGGACTCCGTGAGCCGAATGTGTTCATAACGGGGTTTGCCCGTACGAATCTGTCGCTATCGGTCGTTACCGGTATCGATAAAAAGAAGTTTCTGCGTGATTATGTGAAACAGCGGCTGGACCAGTCGGGCATCGTATATACAGCGACGCGCAAAGAGGCGGAGGAGGTCTGCAGCGATCTCCAGAAGCAGGGTATTTCCGTAAGTAAATACCACGGCGGGTTAAACGATGAGGAGAGAGCGGACGCTCAGGAGAAATTCCGTTTCGACGACGTCAGAGTGATGGTGGCCACGAATGCGTTCGGAATGGGGATTGATAAGCCGAATGTTCGTTATGTCGTGCATTGGCAGATGCCTGGCGACGTCGAGTCGTATTACCAGGAAGCAGGCCGCGCTGGCCGCGATGGCGAGGAAAGCGAATGCGTGCTGCTGTTTGAGCCCCAGGATGTCCAGGTGCAGCGTTTCCTCATCGAACGGGGGACGGCCGATCCAGAACGACGGGCCATTCAGCTGAACAAGCTGTACACGATTATGCACTACAGCCGGACCGATCGATGCTTCCTCCAATTTATTGTCAGTTACTTCGGTGAAGCTGATGTCCCTCCTTGCGGCAAATGCAGCAATTGCCTGGATCAGACTGAGAAGGTGGATATGACCGAGGAGGCTCGCAAGGCGCTTTCTTGTGTTGGCCGGCTGAAGGGGAGATTCGGAATATCATTAGCTGCCAAAGTGCTGAAGGGATCGAGGGAGAAACGGATATTGGAGCTGGGTCTCGACCGGCTGTCGACCTATGCCTTATTTCGCGATTGGCCCGAAAAAGAAATTACGGACTGGCTATATTGGCTTGTGGCGGAAGGCTATATGAGAATTAGCGACGGTGAGTATCCGACTGTATCCTTAACTGCCGAGGCGCTTCCTGTACTGGAAGGCAGCGTGCAGGTGATGCGCAGAAGGAGCACGTCCGTTAAGAGGAAGACGACGGTTCAAGCCGCCGCGAACAGTCCGTTGTTCGAAGCGCTGCGGGAATGGCGCCGCGTAACGGCAGCACGCGAGCAAGTACCGCCGTTCATGCTGTTTTTCGATGCCACTCTCCGCGATATTGCCGATCGACAGCCGCTCAACACCGAGCAGCTGCTAACGGTGAAAGGAGTCGGAGCCGCTAAGGTGGCGAAGTACGGGACCGATGTGATTTCGATCGTCCGCGGATTCCGCGCTCCGGCAGGAGAGTCGCCTTCATCAGCGTTAGTAGATGCGAGTCCTCAGCCAATGTCCGCGGCTTCCAATCAAGCAGCGGCATCTCGTGAGATAGATAGAGATAGGGGAGCTGTCGTAAGCGAGGATGAGAAGGCTGCGTTTCTGGCTGATACTTCAGAGCTGGCCAGCCACTTGCAGACCCTTGCGCTGCTGCATGCCGGGCACTCCTTGGCACAAATAGCAGAGCTTCGCGATATGAGCCGGGTTACCGTTGAGAATCATCTGATCCGCTGTGCGGAAGAGGGCGAAGAGGTGAATTGGGATGAGTTCATACCGGAAGCGAGTGAAGCATTAATCGTGAAAGCCGTCACCCGGATCGGAGCCGAACGATTGAAGCCGATTAAAGAGGAGCTTCCAGACGATATTGATTATTTTGCTATTAAAGCGGTCATTGCCAAGCACCGACTCGGAGGAGCCAACAGCGGCTAGCTTCCGTATTCTACTTTGAATTTGTTCATTGTTTTAGTATACTGGTGAGGATTGTAATAGAAATTTCAGGAGGAAGCGAAATGAATAATTTTATGCTATTTCTGCATGTATTAGGAGCGACGGGCATGGGGTTCTATATCGTGATGCCGGTATTGGTCGGACGGACCTCTAAGCTTGCAGGCGAAGGACAAGCCGGTCTTGCCGATGGGCTCGTCTCCGCAAACCGGATCGCACAGTACTTCCTCATCTTGCAGCTGCTTACAGGCGGCTATTTAATGTCGCAGAGTAAGTATGCCGTGCTGTGGATGATCATCGTAACGGTGCTGTTTCTTGCCATCGCAGCCTTGGGCGGTATTATCAGCAAGCCTCTTAAACGGATCGTGACCGAAATTCAAACCGGTCAAAGCGCGTCGTCGCACATCGCCAAAGCTCGTATGCTGAGCATTATCGTGCTAATTATTTATATCGTGATTTTATATTTCATGAAATATCCGATCTATGAGTAAACTAATTCGCAGTTAAATGGGGAGAGAGCATGACGAAGCAGTCTCCGGATTTGATCACCTTTGGGGAAACGATGGCGCTATTCATGTCGCCGGAATACCGGGGCTTGGAAGCGGCCGCCCAGCTGGAGCAGAGCTTCGGCGGTGCGGAGAGCAATGTAGCGATCGGAGCCGCCCGATTAGGCAGCTCGGTCGGCTGGTTTGGGGCGCTCGGTGATGATCCATTCGGAAGGATGATTCTAAAACGGATCCGCGGCGAAGGCGTGGATGTCTCGAGGGCTAAGCTTAGTAACGACAGCTCGACAGGCCTCATGTTCCGTGAAACCGTTGCAGGCAAGCTTGCGGTTCATTATTACCGCAAGCATTCGGCAGCAAGCCGCATGACGCCGGCGGATTTAGATCTTGATTATATAAGAGGCTGCAAGCTGTTACACGTTACCGGAATCACGCCGGCGCTGAGCGACAGCTGCCGCGAAACCGTGTTTGCTGCTGTAGCAGCGGCCAAGGAAGCCGGCGTGATGGTCAGCTTTGATCCGAACTTGCGGCTGAAGCTGTGGACCATCGAAGAAGCGCGTGAGGTCGTGTTCCAGCTTGCGGAACAGGCTGATTACTTCTTGCCGGGATGGGACGAGCTGCGCCTCTTGTACGAGACGGATGATTTTGATGCGGTGAAAGAGAAGCTGGCCAAGCTGAATGCGGTCAGCATCATTAAAGGTGTTGGCGATACCACGGTTGTACTTGATCAGGGTGAAGCGGCGTCTGTACCCTTCTACAAAGCCGATCAAGTGATCGATACGGTTGGGGCCGGTGATGGGTTTTGCGCGGGCTTCTTGACCGGTCTTCTGCAAGGCAAAAGTGCTGTAGAAGCGGTGCGTATCGGCAGCATTAACGGATCGCTCGTCGTACAGATGCGAGGGGATTGGGAAGCGCTGCCAGATTGGCAGACCGTGGAACGCCGCTTGCAGGGCGATGGCTGGGTGGAGCGTTAAGATGACGGATATGCAGACCTCCAAAGGCAGACGGCGGCGGGAGCAGATCATGAACGTCCTGAAACGTCAGGGAAGAATCACCATCCAAGAAGTGGTGGAGCGTTTCTCAGTATCGGAAGCTACCGCGCGGCGCGATCTGGAGCTGATGGAGAAGGAAGAGCCAGTGATCCGGACGATCGGCGGCGCGATGTATGATGGTATGAACGCGGTGCGAGAGCTTCCATTTGCGGAGAAGGAAGGACTGTCGTTCCTTGAGAAGGAGCGGATTGCAGGAGCTGCTGCAGAACTTATCGTGGAAGGTGATGTAGTCGGCCTCTCAGGGGGCACGACGAATTATTTGCTGGCGAAGCTGCTGAAGACGCGTCGTGGGATTACCGTTGTGACGAACGCGGTGAACGTAGCCATGGAGCTGGCAGGAAGTGATATCCAGGTGGTTCTCGCAGGCGGCATGATGCGCCATAACAGCTTCGAGCTATGCGGTCCTCTTGGAGAAGCAATGATCGCACAGCTCAATATAGGCAAAATGTTTCTCGGCGTGGACGGCGTTTCCTCCACGGGAGGCATTACCACGTATTCGGAGCAGGAGGCACAAATTGCCAAAGCGATGATCGGTCGATCGCAGGCTACCTACGCCATGTTCGATCACACAAAAATCGGCCGTACCTCGCTGTTCACCATTGCACCGCTGACGGCGCTGCAGGGCTTCATCACAGATGCTCCGCTGCCCCAGCATCTGGGGGCGGTTGCAAGTGGATTTGGTATTCGCGTTTACGTTGCCGCTGGAAACGGCGAAACCAGTTAAATTCGGGAGAGCCGTGAAATCTGCGAGACCGGCGAGACTCAGTGAGACTCGGCGAAACTGGCAAAACTCATGAAGTCCTTGAATCCCGTGAAATCGGCGAGATACGGCGAACCCCGTGAAGCCAGTGAAGCCAGTGAAACCCGCGGGACCGGCGAAACCCCGTGAACCTATGAAACCTGCGAGCAGCGGAATAGCGCAGCAGTTAGGAGATTGAACAACTGTAAGACCATTAATTGGTCTTACGGCGAGCGCTAGGAGCGAAAAGCGGTCTATAAGACCGTTTTTCGGCGTTACAGCAGCGAGATAGCGCACCAGTTAGGAGATCAGACGGCTATAAGACCATTAATTGGTCTTACAGCGAGCGCTAGGAGCGAAAAGCGGTCTATAAGACCGTTTTTCGGCGTTATAGCAGCGAAGAAGCGCAGCAGTCAGGAGATCGGACGGCTGTAAGACTATTAATTGGTCTTACGGCGAGCGCCAGGAGCGAAAAGCGGTCTATAAGACCTTTTCGGCGTTACAGCAGCGAGATAGCGCAGCAGTTAGGAGATTGGACGGCTGTAAGACCATTAATTGGTCTTACGGCGAGCGCTAGGAGCGAAAAGCGGTCCGTAAGTCCGTTTTTCGGCGTTACAGCAGCGGAATAGCGCAGCAGTCAGGAGATCGGACGGCTGTAAGACCATTAATTGGTCTTACGTCGAGCGTCAGGAGCGAAGAGCGGTCTGTAAGACCGTTTTTCGGCGTTACAGCAGCGGAATAGCGCAGCAGTCAGGAGATCGGACGGCTGTAAGACCATTAATTGGTCTTACGTCGAGCGTCAGGATCGAAAAGTGGTCTATAAGACCGTTTTTCGGCGTTACAGCAGCGAGATAGCGCAGCAGTTAGGAGATCGGACGGCTGTAAGACCACTAATTGGTCTTACGGCGAGCGCCAGGATCGAAGAGCGGTCTGTAAGACCGTTTTTCGGCGTTACAGCAGCGAGATAGCGCAGCAGTTAGGAGATCGGACGGCTGTAAGACCATTAATTGGTCTTACGGCGAGCGCTAGGAGCGAAAAGCAGTCCGTAAGACCGTTTTTCGGCGTTACAGCAGCGGAATAGCGCAGCAGTCAGGAGATCGGACGGCTGTAAGACCATTAATTGGTCTTACGTCGAGCGTCAGGAGCGAAGAGCGGTCTGTAAGACCGTTTTTCGGCGTTACAGCAGCGGAATAGCGCAGCAGTCAGGAGTTCAGACGGCTGTAAGACCATTACTTGGTCTTACAGCGACCGCCAGGAGCGAAGAGCGGTCTGTAAGACCATTTTTCGGCATAAGAGCAGCGCAGGCCACGCAGGGCTGCGAACAATGAAACAGCGGTTGGTGCGCAGCACACTCATTATACCACCGCTTCTGCAAGGCTGGCCGTACAAAGCGCTGTACACAACAAAAGACCGACCATCGGGAATGCCTGGTGGTCGGTCTTTTGTGTATACAGTTTATTGGGAAATAGCGCGCCCCTTAACAAAAGTCGTACGAATGTGGTGAGAATCATCCGTCAAAACGAGATCCGCTTGCTTGCCTACGGCAATGCTTCCGATCTGTTCCTCCAAACCTAGCAGCTTCGCAGGATTGCCACTCGCGCAGCGGCTAACCTCGGTCACAGACAGGTCGGTATGCTTGAGCATAAAACGGAAGGCTTCGATCATCGTTAACGTGCTGCCTGCAAGCGAGTCACCTTCGCGGAGGCGGGCAACACCGTCTTTGACGATGACATCGAGACCGCCGAGATCATATTGTCCATCACCGAGCCCTGCTGCCGACATGGCATCCGTGATCATGATCAGCTTGTCCGCTGGTTTTGTACGCGAGAGCAGCTTAACTGCAGCAGGATGGGCATGATGGCCGTCTGCAATGATTTCCGCGCTGATGGTATCTTCAGTCATGACTGCCCCTAGCGTGCCTGGTTTGCGGTGATGCAGCCCGGTCATGGCGTTGTACGTATGAACCGCGTGACGAAGGCCGTACTGGACGGCGTTTACTACGTCGTCATAGGAGGCATCTGTATGACCTAGCGCAGCAACAATGCCATTATCAGAAAGCCACTTAATGACATCCAATGCTCCGTCCCGTTCAGGTGCAAGGGTCATCATCTTGATGAGGTCTGGCCATTGTGCGGCCCAAGGCTTTAGCCAATCCGTTTGCGGTGGGCTAATGAACGCAGGATTCTGCGCTCCTGACCATTTGGCGCTAATGAAAGGTCCTTCTAGATGAACACCGACCAGCTCGGCATACGGCATGTTTTGGGTGCGGTATGCAGCGGTCGCTTCTAGAACGGCTTGAATATCATCATGCGAAGCGGTTACGGTCGTAGCGAGCATGGATGTCGTGCCGTTCGCGGCGTGGTACTTTGTAATGACGTCGAATGCTTCACTCGTTGCATCCATAAAATCGCTGCCGTATCCGCCGTGCACATGGATATCGATGAAGCCTGGAAGAAGCCAGCCGCCCTCTCCGTCCACGAATGAAACATCGCTGTTCTCAGCAGCTTGCTTACCTGCATGACTGTCAGTGGGACGGATAGCGGCAATAGTGCCGTTCTCGATGTCCACTTCACCCCAGAACCATTGATCTTCAGCGACAATACGGACGTTCCCAATACGCCAACTACGTGAGTCTGCCATTATAAATACCTCCCTGCTTCTTGATCGAGCAGTACGAGTACATTCGCATGCGTTTGCAGCAGCGAAGCGGGGCAATCAGTCGTAATGGGTCCCGTTAACGCTTGCTTCATGATTTCCGCTTTATCGGCGCCTTTGCCGACGAGCATAATCGTCTTCGCCTTTAGAATCGAGCCAACGCCCATTGTTATGGCCTGCTTAGGCACTTCATCCATGGATGCAAAGAAACGGGCGTTTGCTTCAAGCGTCTCTCGTTTCAATCCGACGACATGGGTTCCGCCATGAAGGGTCCGGTCCGGCTCGTTAAAACCGATATGGCCGTTATGCCCGATTCCGAGCAGCTGTACGTCAATTGGCTGCGCAGCGAGCATGGCATCGTATCGGCTGCATTCTGCCGCTAGATCGGTAGCCATTCCATTAGGTAGAAATGCGCGGTCAGCAGGAAGGTCAATATGCCCGAACAGGTGGTGTTTCATAAAGTAGGCATAGCTCTGCTCGTTCTCGGGTTGAAGGCCGACATACTCGTCTAAATTGAACGTCGTGATTTGTGCGAATGATACTTCTCCGCTTCGATATCTCTCTACCATTTTTTCATAAATTCCGATCGGTGTCGAGCCTGTAGCCAGACCAAGTGTTGCCGTCGGCTTCGTAGTAATCGTATCAACAAAATATTGGGCCGCGTAGAAGTCGAGTTCCGCCCGGCTATCGAACTTGCGGATAATCAATGAGGCCACCTCCTAAAAGTTTTGAGAAGCTTAACATCCTGAAAAAACAACGCAGCAAAACTGTCTTCGGAAGCATAGGCTTGGTTTTGAGAAGCTTAACATCCTGAAAAAATAACGCAGCAAAACTGGCTTTGGAAGCAAAGGCTTTAGTTTTGTGCGGCTTAATTTCTTTTACTATTATTTTAAAGGAAACGCAGTGATATAACAATGAAAATGATTGCAAAAGTCATAAAAATGAGTTTTAAAGTCAAAATAAAATGAAAATCAATGGCGGCTTGTCATACTTGGATCTGCAGTTTACGAACGTTTCTCACATACATATAATGATTGTATAATATTTGTATAAGGTTCCCGGGAAGAACGGGCTATATTCGCACGTATAAAGGTTCGGACTGTTGTCATAAACAATTCAACTTGCAAGTGTTTCCTCTCTTGCCCTGGGGGGATCACTATGTCATGATTGAAGAAATGTAGATGAGCGGGTACCGTTATTGGGCAATTTGGGCACGTTCTTAATGGAAAAACGACTGCCGTCGGAACATGGATCGTGAACGAGCAAGGTGGCTGTTCTCGCTGCGCATCTCGGTTCATTCCGTTAAATGGATAGGCAAACGTATTTATGACAGCTTGGGGGAAACCGAATGACGGACAAAGTTACGCTAGAGCAGCACAGCCAGACGGCAAGACGAAAAGGGGAACATATCCGTATTTGCTTGGAGGAGGAGGTACGGGGAGTCGGGATCGATACCGGGTTCGATGGCTACCGTTTTCGTCATTTGGCGCTTCCGGAAATCGCATTTGGTGATATTGATATGAGCACGAGCTTCATTGGGAAAAGAATGCGAACGCCGCTGCTGATCAGCTCGATGACTGGCGGAACGGAAGAAGCATTCAACATCAATCTCCGGCTTGCCGAAGCGGCGGAAGCACGAGGCTGGGCAATGGGGCTTGGCTCGATGCGGGCGGCAATCGAGCATGAGGAGCTGGCGGCTACATTCCGGATTAGAGCCGCGGCGCCGACGATACCGGTCATCGCCAACCTGGGTGCAGTCCAGTTAAACTATGGCTACGGTGTAGATCAATGCCGCCGCGCAGTCGAGCTCGCCGAGGCGGATGCGCTCGTCCTGCACCTGAACAGCCTCCAGGAGGTGTTCCAGCCGGAAGGGGATACGAATTTCCGGGGATTGCTTGAACGAATATCTGATGTGTGCACACATCTTGACGTACCGGTTGGTGTGAAGGAGGTCGGCTGGGGCATTGATGGCGAAGCAGCAGCAGTCTTGATGGATGCGGGGGTCTCCTTCATCGACGTGGCTGGTGCGGGCGGAACGTCGTGGAGCCAGGTGGAGAAATTCCGATCAAACGATCCGCTTCTCGCAGCAGCGGCCGAAGCGTTCGCCGGCTGGGGAACGCCGACAGCGGAATGTGTAAGAGACGTCCGCAAAACTATGCCCGAAGCATGCGTCATTGCAAGCGGAGGGCTGAGCAGCGGTATCGACGCCGCAAAGGCTGTCGCGCTCGGTGCCGACCTTGCCGGTTACGGCCGAAGCCTGCTGGCTGGCGCTGCAGGTGCTCGGAGCGGCGCGTCGATACAGCCCGAGTCGCTGTATACGACGCTGGAGAGGATCGAGCTGGAATTACGAGCAGCGATGTTCAGCGTCGGAGCAGAGACGCTTGCCGCGCTTCGCGGCAGTAAGCGATTGACGAAGCTGTAGAAGATCTGAGTGTGTCTGTTACTTTTATATACGGTATGCAAATTAACACAGAAAAAAGCCCAATGCTCACGTGGCATTGGGCTTTTTTTGGGCAATAAGGAGACGAAGTCTCCTCATTAAGCAGCGTTCGGCAAGCGTTCAAACACTAGACCAGATATCTCAAATAGATATAGATGCTTGAAATCCCGACAGAGAGCAGCATGAGCGGAAATCCATACTTCAAATACGTGATGAATCGGATCGGATGGCCTTCTTTACTGGCCATGCCTGCTACAATCAGGTTGGCGCTCGCACCGATCAGGGAGCCGTTGCCTCCGAGGCACGCACCGAGCGCTAAGCTCCACCAGAGGGGCTCCAGATTGGAGATGCCCATATTACCCATCTCTTGAATTAACGGAATCATCGTCGCGACGAAAGGAATGTTATCCAAGAACGCGGACGCAATGGCACTGAGCCAAAGAATGAGCATGGAGGCCGCGACGAGCTCGCCTCCGGTTAATTCCATCGCTTTCTCCGCAAGCTCCGCGATGACACCGGTCTCAATTAGACCGGATACGAGTGCGAAGAGACCGACGAAGAAGAAGATTGTCGTCCATTCGACCCGCGTCATAACCTCTTCCATCACATGCTCGCCCGTGAGCAGCAGCAGCAGAAAGGCACCGGCAAGCGCAACGGTGGCGGATTCCAGGTGTAGCGTCTGATGAAGGAAGAATCCGATGAGGGTCAAGCCCAGCACGGATAAGCTCTTGCGAAGGAGCTTCGGATCGGCAATCAGCTCTTTCTCATTGATTTCCATGATGCTGCGCTTGAGCTCGTCCCTGGTTTGAATGCCTTTGCGGAACAGAAGGATGAACAAAGGAATATAGACGATCATAATAATTGCGGCAACAGGCGCCAGATTAACAATGAAATCCATGAAGCTTAATTCTTTGACTGCGCTCCCGATCATAATGTTTGGCGGATCGCCGATCAGTGTTGCGGTACCGCCGATATTGGCTGCCATGATCTGCGTCAGCAGGAAGGGAATCGGATTAATTTGAAGCGCTCTTGTTATGCTGAAGGTGACCGGCACCATAAGCAGGACAGTCGTCACATTGTCCAGAAAGGCCGATCCGATCGCGGTAATAAGCGCCAATGAAATGAGGATCCGGATCGGGCTGCCATTGGACTGCTTGGCGGCTTTTACAGCTATGTATTTAAAGAGACCCGTGTCGGCTGTAATGCTAACGATAATCATCATGCCGATCAGCAGACCGAGCGTATTGAAATCGATGTGATGAATGGCTGTTTCCTGATCGACGATTCCGAATCCAATCATGAGTATGCCGCCAAGCATAGCGACAATGGTGCGATGGATTTTCTCCGCAATAATGAATCCATAGATAAATAGAAAAATACCGATTGCCCAAATCGCTTGTTGTTCCATAAAGACCTCCGATAGTTTTTGTGGAGCTACGGTTCCTTGAAGCCCGAATTGACTAAACTCGCTGAGGAAGCATAGACAGTATTGACCAATAAAGGCAGGTAACGGAAGGACATGGCAAGAAGGAGCCTGTGCATGACAGGCTCCTCCAGTACCGCACTATATTCGATTCAACACAATAGCGATAGTATACGCTGTTTTTCTATAGGTGTAAATAGGTCCATTGAATGGTTATGTCCGGGCTAGAGGATCAAGCCGATTCCTTCAATATCGACGAATCTTAACGTTGAATTCAAGCTCGGGATTGATGGTTTGCCAATTTTCCAGGTTGTTCACTGCCCTTATGCGTAGCTCGATACCGCAGGCCGAAACTGAATGGATCGACGCCTGCCTAATGCACTTTACGAAACAGCTCCACTGCTGCTCCAGCTTGGTCGAATCGTAATCATAGATGCCAACAGGTGGGACGGCCCCGGTGAAGCTGAGCTCTTCATTCATAAACAAACGGTATGGTGATGAAATCGCCACTGACCTTACTTTCACCGCAGAGTGAGCTGATGAAGTCAAATTCGATCGCCATCGTGCTGTTATGGATGCGTTACATATTAAAGTCCTTCGAATCTGCAAAAACCGTTTGGATACGGATCAGCATGCGGCGCGCTCCTCCTTTTGTCTTGCCTAATATGCCGATCGCGCGCATGAAAAAATCCCGCGGAAAGCCGACTTTGCCATTACAGCCGGCCGTGCAGTACAATAATCAAGAAGGTTCATCGTTTATTACGCTTACCGGAGGTACATCATGACAGATTGGTTTGAGCGGAGCTTTGGCTCTGATTATATGATCGTGTATCGACACCGAAATTGGGAGCAGGCGGCCTGCGAGGTTCAGCGGATGGCGGGATGGCTGGGTCTGCCTGTGGACGCTCAGGTGCTGGACATTGGATGCGGGATGGGACGCCATGCGCTTGCTTTAGCCGAGCTGGGGTTTAAAGTCACCGGCATCGATTTGTCCGAAGCGCTGCTGCACGAAGCGCGTGAACATAACCGTGAAGGGCAGATCGAGCTTATTCAGGGCGATATGCGCCGATTACCGTTCGGGGCAGGGCGCTTCCGCGCGACATTGAATCTGTTTACGTCCTTCGGTTATTTTCAGGATGAGCAGGATAACCTCGCCGTTCTCAAAGAGATTCGGCGTGTACTGACAGATGACGGGCAATATTTGATCGACTTTCTGAATCCGGTCTATATCGAGCGGCATCTTGTGCCTCATTCGAAGCGGGTGGACGAGGAGACAGGCTTACATATAGATGAATTCCGTATGATTGAAGATGGCATGGTCATCAAAAAAATAGCAATTGGTTTGCCTGGTGGCGACAAACGCCGTTATGAAGAGCGCGTTCGGCTCTATTCTCTCGAATGGTTTAAGAGAATGCTGAAACAAGCCGGTCTGACACTGGATCGCGTATATGGCGATTACGATGGCTGTCCATATTTGGAGACGGAATCGAAGCGTATGATTATGATAGGGAGGCTATCTCTTTGATTGGGAACGACGATAGATTGTCCGCAGTGAAGGAATGGCCGGGAGGTATTCTGCAGGTGAAGGTGCCTCTGCCCTTTTCATTGAAATGGGTGAACAGCTATTTGATCGCGGATCGCGAGGGCTATACGCTGCTTGATCCCGGTCTCCACACGTCCGAAGCGGTAGAGCTATGGACATACCTATTCAGGGAACGGGACATTCCATTCGGCGCTATACATACCATTATACTGACTCACCAGCACCCGGATCACTATGGGCTCTCCGGCTGGTTTCAGCAGCGCAGCGGCGCGCCGGTATATTTATCTGCCCAGTCACACGCGTATGCGCTTCGATTGTGGGGGAGCGACAGGTCGTTTGCTGCCGATTTGACGGAACTCTATGCACGGCATGGCATGCCGGAGCCGCTGCTTGACGACATCATAATCCATCTGGAACAATTTGTTGCTCGCGTATCCCCGCAGCCTGAGGTAACCTATCTGGAAGCGGGTTCGACCATCCGGTTTGGCGGACTGGATTGGCAGACGATCGATGCGCCGGGTCATGCCCGGGGGCAGCTCTGCTTGTATGCACCCGAGCGCCGCTTGATGATTTGCGGGGATCAGGTGCTCCCTGATATTACCCCGAATGTGAGCATCGTTCCGGGAGAGGACGAGGATCCGCTCCAGTGCTTTATCGATAGCCTTAACGAACTGAGGCATTATGAGGTGGAGCTGGCGTTTCCCGGTCATCGCGCCCCGTTTAACGACTTTCGCGGCCGGATCGATGAATTGATCGCGCATCACAAGCGAAGGCTGGATGCGATCGTAGAACTGCTGAGAGAAACGCCCGGTACGGGTTACGATATGTGTATGCGTCTGTTCGGGGAACGAATAAGCGGCAATACCCATCATTTACGATTTGCCATGTCGGAGACACTGGCCCATCTGATCCATCTGGAGCGGGCAGGGCAGATCAAAAGTGATCTTCGAGGTGATTATATCACCTATTACGCCGAATAATTTGGAAGAGGAAGACTCGTATCATGCTGGAACGGTTGCTGGTATAATATTGAAGGTTCTTCCAAACGACATCATTATATAAGGAGCAGCAAGCGATGTACGTATCCCGCTCAGAAACACATCAGCAAGTAAAAAAACGCAAAGGCCGGCGAATGAGGCGGCTTCTCGCCTTGAATCTGACGATGCTAGCGATCATCGGTGTTCTGGTGGTCGTCTGGTTCGTAATGGGCGACAATCCTGCAGCTCCGCCTGGACATGCCAATAACGGAATCAACGCAGAGGGGAGCAAGAGTCCGCCCGGCGATGAGGAGGGCGACACGGCTCACGAGCCGCCTAGCAGAACAGAAGACGGCAATAGCGCTCAGAACGAGCCCGAACAGAAGCCCGAACAGAAGCCCGACCCGGATCCAGCGCCGGACTCAAGACCAAGCCCGGAGCCCGATCCTGATAAGCCGAGCGGCGTAGATCCGGGAACTCCAGGCAAAGACAAGGACGACAAGGCAAGTGGAGGCTCCGATCAAGGCGACAACGGTTCAGGTGGCGTCATTCCCGATCCTCCTGTGACGGGAGAGACAATCCGGCTTTCCTTTGTAGGTGATATACTATTGGCTGCTTCGGTCGATAAGCTTATGCAGGCTAAGGGGTATGACTTTCCCTATGTGAAGGCGCTGCCGTTCTTGAAGGAGCCGGATTTAACGGCGGGCAATCTGGAGACGCCGATTACAGAACGGGGGATACCGGCAGCTGACAAGAAGTTCGTCTTCAAAGGCTCGCCTAAATCGCTGCCGGCGTTGAAGGAGGCAGGCTTCGATGTCATCAGCTTGGCCAACAACCATACGCTGGATCAGGGCGTAGAGGGGCTGCTGGATACGATCGGCTATCTGGATGAAATCGGATTGCCGAACATGGGCGGCGGGAGCGATGACAAAGAGGCGTTTCAGCCGGTTATACTGGAAGCCAAAGGCATTAAAGTCGCTTACGTCGGCGTGTCCCGCGTCCTGCCCGTAACGGAGTGGAAAGCGACGAAGAATCGGGCAGGCGTAGCGGAATCGTACGATTCGACCCAAGCCAAAGCAACCATCCGCAGTGCTAAGGAGCAGGCGGATCTCGTCATCGTCATGGTTCATTGGGGAATCGAGAGAGCGGATAATCCGGATAAAAATCAGAAGCAGCTGGCCCGCGATTACATCGACGCAGGCGCGGACCTCGTCATCGGCAGTCATCCTCATGTTCTTCAGGGATTCGAACAGTATAAAGGCAAATGGATTTCATATAGCTTAGGCAATTTTATATTCAATAAGACGAAATTACCCAAGACGGATGACACCGGCGTTCTGGATGCCGTATGTACGAAGGAAGGCAGCTGTTCCCTGAAATTTAACCCGATGCGTGCGGTTAGCTCGCAGCCTGCGCCGCTGGTGGGCGATGAGGCGAAGACGCTGTTGGCGCATCTATCTAAGATCTCGTTAAACGCTAGCGTCGATTCAGAAGGAAATGTGCGGGCGAAGGAGTAGATACGGATGATTCATGTATGTGTTGCCCATCGCGGTGCCTCGGGGCTCGCACCGGAGAACACAATGGCTGCGTTCAACAAGGCAATGGCCTTTCCGTTCGTGCAGTGGATCGAGCTGGATGTTCAGCTCTCTAAGGACGGCGTTCCTGTTGTTATTCATGACGATACATTGAAGAGAACGACGAACGGCTCGGGTCGTGTAGCTGATTTTACCGCATATGAGCTGAAGCGTATCGACGCCGGCTCCAAATTCGGCAAACCCTATGCCGGAGAAGGCATTCCGACGCTCGAGAAGGTGCTGGATGAAACGATTGGCCGCTGCCGGCTGAACATCGAGCTCAAGACATACGGTGGCCGATATCCGGATCTGGAGAAACGTGTGGTTGACCTTGTTCATTCGAAAGGGCTGCAGTATGATTCGGTCATTACTTCCTTCGACCCCGAAGCGCTGCGCAAGGTGAGGAAACTATCGGGCGACCTTCGCACCGGACTGATTACCGATGTTGCGCCAGCATCGCTAATTCAAGATCTTAAGCGGCTAGATGCTGCATTCCTGTCGCTTGGTTATTCGAAAGTGACGCCATCCTTGATGGCGGCCATGCGTGCGGCTCACGTCGAGGTTATGGCGTGGACCATTAACGACATCGCGACGATGAAACGGATTGGTGCCATTGATCCTGCCCTGATGATCTGCACGAACTATCCGGACCGTTTCGAGCAGGCATTCTCGGCAAGCGTGTAATAAGACGAAAGAAACCGGCCTCCTTATTAGAGAAGACCGGTTTCTTTCGTATTGCCTTCGTCCTGGTACTGTTCGCGTATTTCCAGCAGCTTGGGCAATTGCTCCATGAGCACGTCGACCAGGCGGGGATCGAAGTGGCGGCCGCGCTCTTCGGCAAACAAGCTCAGAATGCGATCGAGCTCCCACGCTTTCTTGTATATGCGATCGCTCCCGAGGGCATCGAATACATCGGCTACGGCTGTAATCCGTCCATAGAGATGGATTTCTTCACCGATCAAGCCATTCGGATATCCGGATCCATCCCATTTCTCATGGTGCTGATAGGCGACGAAGGCCGCTGTCTTCATCAACGCCCGGCCGGAATTCCTCAGCAGATTATAGCCAATTTCGGTATGGCGCTTCATGAAAGAAAACTCATCCTCGGTCAACTTGCCGGGCTTGAGCAAAATCGCATCAGGTATAGCGACTTTGCCGATGTCGTGCATGGGGGAGGCTAGCTTGAGCTGCTCGGCTTCCGCAGCCGATAGTCCGTAACCGATGGCGAGCAAGTAGGAATATTCGGCAAGGCGCTTGACATGATTGCCGGTTTCCTTGGAGCGATTCTCACCGATCTCTCCCATGGCAAGAATGATTTCACGCTGGGTGGCGATGATTTCCTCATGAAGCATAACCGATTCGAGTGATTTGCTGGCATAGGATGCAGCCAGTGTCAGGTGATCGAGGTCAAGCGGTGTAAACGTTTCATCGGGGTGCTGTTTATTAATCGCTTGGTAAGCGCCGATCATGCTGCCGTCATTACCAACGAAAGGGACGGTTATCATCGATTTGGTGCGGTAACCGGTGCGGCGGTCGTTATCAGCGTTGTGGCGGGGATCATTATAGGCGTCCTGGATTAATACCGGCTCGGCGATTGCAATGGTGTGGCCGACGATACCGGAATTCATAGGGATCCGAATTTCATCTACGCCGTGTGCGACGGTGGTGAACAGCTCGTTGTTCACGTGGTCTATCATCCAGACGGTGCAGCGGTCGGCCATGATCATTTCGCGTCCCATGTTCGCCATTAAGTGAAGAACACGGTGCAGGCTTCGCTCATTGGCAATTTTGGCGGTATAATCAAATATAATGCGAAGCAGCTGCTCGGGAGATCGCGCTCCTGAAGCGCTACCGGAGGTTGAAGTAAGGCCATGTTGTTCGCTTTGCACCATTGGACACTCCTTGATTCATGAATGAGCTTGTGACCCTACATATATAATATTCCATAATTCGACATGAATGAACGGGAATCCTCCCTCGCGGAAGGACCGGATGCTGTTTTTTGAAGAGAACCAGAAAGGAGGATCAGCTATGGTTGGATGGATCGAGGATTGGTGGCTGCGGCTTCTGGCCGGCCTTGTTGGCAGCGGGCTCATCGCTTGGGGAGCTTACCGGATGCGCTCCTTATCATTAACGGGAGCGATTGCGGCGATTCTGATGGGGACGGGCTTCGTCACTTTAGGGGAGCCGGTCTGGTTCGGCGTGTTAATTGCCTTCTTCGTCTCATCCTCACTCTGGTCCAAGTGGAAACGCTGGAACAGGCAGAAGCGGCAGGCAGAGACCAACTATGCGAAGAGCGGACGCCGCGATGCCGGGCAAGTATGGGCGAACGGCGGCTTAGGCTTGGCGCTCTGCGCGATGCACGCACTGTGGCCCAATGAGGGCTGGATCTATGCATTCGTTGGCGTCATGGGCGCTGTGAATGCCGATACATGGGCTACTGAGATTGGAGCTCTCAGCCGGCGCGCGCCGCGTGCCTTATTAAGCGGAAAACCTGTGGCCCCCGGGACAAGCGGCGGTGTAACCCTGCTTGGCAGCACTGCGGCTCTAGCCGGGGCAGCTTTTATCGGCGTGGTCGCAGCACTGCTCGTTTGTGCAGAGCAGTCACCTGGGCAGCTGTCAATGGGCGGGCTTATCGCTGCCGCTGCGGTCGCAGGCACAGCCGGCGCGTTCATCGACTCCCTGCTTGGCGCGACTGTTCAAGCGATGTTCCGCTGCCGTGTTTGCGGGAGCGAGACGGAGCGGTCGCATCATTGCGGCGAGAAAGCGAGGCCGATACGCGGGTTTGCATGGATGACCAACGATGCGGTGAATCTGCTTTCGTCTGCGGCAGCCGGTCTGTTGGGTGGGGGAATCGGAATAATAGCGGGAGGTTGAGGATTGGATTGAGGCGCCGCCCGCCTTCAATAAGACTGCTGAAATTCCCGGCTGGGGAGGGAAGCAGTCTTGTTGCTATACAGGGATATGTTTATCCGGTGTGAATTAGGGATGAATTATATGAACATATAGTTGACAGCGTATTCATCGACTAGTATTCTAACTCTGATATAGCGAACTCTAATTTGGATGATTTGTAAAAAGTTGATAGAAAGGAGATTGACCGCCCGTGACGATTCAAACGGCAGCTTCGTTCCCGAATAACGAGCCGATTCTGCGCACAGTCAACGTGAAGAAAGTATTCGGACGGGGCGATGCGGCTGTCACCGCGCTAAAGGATATTAATCTTGAAATCGCCCGCGGATCGATGGTAGCGCTTAAGGGACGCTCCGGTTCAGGAAAGACGACGCTGCTCAATTTGTTGGCCGCGCTGGATCAACCGACGGAAGGCCAGGTGTTTTTTAACGGACTGGAAATTTCCCGATTGACTGAAAAACGGCGCAGTGCATGGAGGCGCTCTCAAATTGGACTGGTCTTTCAGGCCTACGGTCTTGTTCCCTTGATGTCCGCTTACGAGAATGTAGAGTTCGGCCTGCGAATAGCTGAATCCGATAAGAGGTTGAATAAGGAACGCGCTGAACGGGCGCTCGAATGGGTCGGGATGAAGCCGCGTATGAAGCATCGTCCGCCGGAGCTTTCAGGCGGAGAGCAGCAGCGTGTCGCCATCGCAAGGGCGATCGCCCATGAGCCGGTTCTCCTTCTAGCAGACGAGCCGACAGCCGAGCTGGACAGCCGAATGGGGCTTCAGGTTATTAGAGTGTTCAGGGACTTAGTGGAACGGCTTGGTATGACTGTCGTGATGACAACGCATGATCCGGGAATTATGGAAATTGTCGATCACGTCATAGCATTGGAGGATGGGAATATTGTCATACAACCAAACTCGTAAAGGCCATCGTGCTCTGCTCGTGAGTACGATAATCACGATCTCTGCGATGCTTAGCGGATGTTCGCTGCTTCCACAAGGGGAGCAGTCCTTGAAACCGCCGCTCATCAAGCCGGCTCAAGAGAAGATTGACGCCGTGGAGGTTAAGAAGGGGAAGATTGAACGTGTCTTCTTTGGAACCGCAACCATTGCATCCAGCGAGGTAGTCCCCGTGTTCTACAAAGATTCGGGCGGTCGATTGAAAGATGTATATGTGAGGCAAGGTGAGCAGGTCAAAGCGGGCCAGCTGATTGCAGAGCTGGAAACCGGCAATTTAAATATGCAAATCGAGCTGCAGAAGCTGAACGTAGAACGCGTGCAAATCGAGTATAACCGCGCAAGGCGCGCACAAGCGGACGAGAATGAAATTCGTCTGCGGCAAATCGACCTGGAGCGGGAAACGATTTCACTTAATTCCATCCAACAGCAGTATGATGCCGCGCGATTAGTGGCGCCTATCGGGGGAGTCATTACGTTCTTGGACGAGATTCACTCCGGCGATGGTGTAACCGGTTACAGACCGATCGTTAACATTGCCGATCCCAATCAGCTCCATCTCGTATATGAGTCGGAGGATAAGAAGGATATCTCGCCTGTCCAAATTAATATGGATGTCGAAATCACGATCAAGAAAGAGAAGCTGAAGGGAAAAGTGATTCAATCTCCTTCAGGTGCCCCACTCGCGGAAAATCCGGAGCAGGCCGAACGCAATTCGAAGCGGCTCTTGGTAAGTTTTGATCCGGGCAAGCTAGAGGTTGGCATGGGACTAACCGCGGATATCCGGATTGTCCTTGAGAAGCAAGAGGACGTTATTGTCATACCGCGCAGCGGACTGCGTACATATATGGGCCGCAATTATGTGCAGGTGCTTGACGGAGAGCGCCGCAAAGAGGTAGACGTGGAACCTGGAATTATGACGTCAACCGAGGTCGAAATCCGAATGGGTCTTGAGCCTGGCCAGAAGGTTATCTTGAATAATTAATTTCGTCATTGGGTGATGGAAGGGATAAAGAGGTGAAACGATGGCCCTGTGGACGATGATTTTACGGAAGATGGCAAAAAATCGCTGGCTGCAGCTTAATTTATGGCTCGGTTTGACCATTTGCGTAGCTTTGTTCAGCTCGATGCCGCTTTACTCGCACGCGATACTGCAGCGCACGCTGTTCAAGGAGCTGCAGCTGCTGCAGCAGGATAAGCAGATCTATCCCGGGTATGTTCGCGTAGCGACTTCGATTTCCGGCGAGCGGACGGTCGAAGAAACGCAGAAGCTGATCCTTCGAGCCGATAACTATATGAACCAGCTGCCGGAGCGGTTCGGCCTTAGCTCGCAATCCTACATTCTTACCCGCGGCACGCAATCCATCCGGATTCTGCCTGCGGATGCAAGTGAGCGGGAAAAGAAAGAGATGACGCTGAATGCAAGCTTTCGTACGGTTTCGGATCTAGAGAAGCGCGTGCGGCTTGTGGATGGCAGATTCCCGGATCCCAATCGGATGGATGGCGTGTATGAAGCGGCCGTAACCCAGAAGTTTCTAATCGACATGAAGCGCGACTTGAACCATGAATTTGTTTATACGAACAAAGATACGGGCAAGCAGCTTCGCATGCTGCCGGTGGGGTTAATCGAGTCCAATCCCGAGAACCCGTACGATCAATTTAAAGTGGAATCCTTTAATTCATCCTTCTTCATCCCATCGGCCCGGTTCGAACAGGATTTTGTCCAGAACATGGGCATTCTTCGGCTATCCTCTATCGTATGGCAGTATTCGTTGAATTACGAGGAGCTCAAGATCGACGATATTGAATCGTTCATCGCGAATTCGAATGCGCTGTCCGGATACTTCAATATGCGGCTGGGAATCGCTTCGGTCGATGTACCTGCGAAATCGCCGATCGAGAAGTACGGCGAGAAGAAAGAAAAATTGGATTTAATGCTCTGGTCGCTCTATTCGCCGGTCATGTTTATGCTCGTATTTTACTTATATATGGCGGCGAATTTAATTATCGAACGGCAGAAGAATGAGATATCGGTTCTCCGAAGCCGGGGAGCGAGCCGGCTGCAGATTATGCTGGTTTTTGCGGTGGAGAGCATCGTGCTTGGACTGCTTGCCTTGGCTGTCGGTCCGTTTGTAGGCGTCTTCTTCACCAAAGTATTAGGCGCATCGAGTGGCTTCTTGGAGTTTGTCCAACGTTCCTCACTTGAGGTCGTACTGAACAGTACCTCCTACAAAACAGCTATATTGGCGGTTACCGGATCGATTATCCTTATCCTCATTCCTGCTTTCCTCGCGACGCGTACGACGATCGTCGGACATAAGCAGCAGATGGCGCGAGCGAATAAGATGTCATTCTGGCATAAAATGTTTATCGACGTCATATTATTGGGCGTTTCGATTTACCTGCTGTATGGTTTCAACAAACGAATGGATGAGCTTCAGGAGCTTGCGCTCGATCCGAATGCACTTCAGGTCGACCCTCTTTTGTTCTTCTTGCCAGCATTATTCTCGTTGGGCTGCGGCCTATTCGCCCTTCGTGTTTATCCTTGGTTAATCCGGCTGGTCTATTGGATCGGCAGGAAATGGTGGTCTCCTGCGCTGTATTCGTCCCTGCTGCAAATCAGCCGATCATCCTCTCAATATTTGACGATCAAGGTATTTCTGATCATGACGGTCGCGACGGGACTGTTCAGCGCGAATGCGGCCCGGACGATTAACGGAAATATGGAGGATAAGATCCTGTATACAACCGGGGCGGATATGACCATATCCGTTCAATGGGAGAACGATGCGCCTCCGCCTGCTATGGGAGGCGGAATGAGTCCGGCACCGAGCGCGGCTCCGGATGCTGCCGAAGAGCTGATCGTCCCCAAGCGGGTCTCTTACACGGAGCCTCCGTTTATAACGATGACAGAGCTCGCAGGCGTTGAAGCGGCGGCCCGGGTATTCGTTAAGGACAACGTCTCCGTGAGCACGAACGGAGGCAGCGGATCAACGGTGCTGTACGGGATTGACACCTTTGATTTCGGTCAGGTTGCTTGGATGCGGACCGGACTCCTTGACTATCATATCAACAATTATTTGAACCTGATGGCCTCCGATCCGAAGGCCGTTCTCATCTCCCGTTCGCTCTCCAACAGCTTGGGCGTGAAGCCCGGCGACCGCATCGGTGCCAAGTGGAGCGGTTTGGATGAAGCTGGCTTTATCGTCTACGGCATTATTGATTACTGGCCGGGTTGGAGCCCGCTTCCTAAGGCGCGGGGGGCGAAGGAGGAGAGCGATGAGAATGTTATACGGCCCAATCTGGTCGTCGGTCATCTCTCCTACATCCAGAATCACCTGGCGCTTGAGCCCTATGAGGTTTGGGTGAAGCTGAAGGAAGGCACCTCCAGTCAAGTCGTATACGATGATCTGACTCTCAAGAAAATACCCGTTACCGAATTGTCGGACGTGAACGAGCAGTTGATTCGTTCCAAGAACGATCCGTTCCGTCTTGCCATAAATGGTGTCATGACGCTTGGTTTCGTCATATCGATGGCGATCAGCTTCTTCGGCTTTCTGCTATTCTGGGTATTGACGTTATCGGGCAGGACGCTGCAGTACGGGATATTGCGCGCGATGGGCATTTCCTTTATGCAGATTCTAGGGATGCTGTTTAGCGAGCAGATGCTGACGTCGGCCGCTGCCGTTCTGATCGGCGTCTTCATCGGCAATGCGGTGAGCGATATGTTCGTTCCGCTCTTCCAGCTGTCGTTTAACGCATCGGAGCAGGTTCCGCCGTTCGAAATCGTGCGCCAGCTGAGCGACTATGTACAGCTGTACAGCGTCATCGGCACCATGCTCATCATCGGGTTGGCCGTTCTCGGTATGCGGGTATCCCGCATGAAAATATCGCAAGCGCTGAAGCTGGGGGAGGAATAGCCCATGATACACTGCGACGGTCTCGTCAAGATATACAAGTCCGACGATCTCGAAGTTGTTGCGCTCCAGGGGCTTGACCTGCATGTCGAGCCCGGCGAGCTGATGGCGATTATCGGCAACAGCGGCAGCGGGAAGTCGACGCTGCTCAATATGCTTGGCGGTCTGGATAAACCTTCTGCAGGCACATTGACTGTGGATGGGAAGGATCTCCTGAAGTTTTCGGAACGGGATCTGGTGAAATACAAGCGCGAATCCGTCGGCTTCGTCTGGCAGAGCAATTCACGTAACCTGATCCCTTACCTGACGGCACAGGAGAACGTAGAGCTGCCTATTCTGCTAAAGGGACGTCGGAAGAAGCTTCGCGCGCTCGAGTTGCTCGACGCGGTGGGACTAAGCCATCGCGTCAAGAACAGGCTCAGCGAGCTGTCGGGCGGCGAGCAGCAGCGCGTCGCGATCGCTATTGCGCTCGCCAACGAACCGAAGCTGCTGCTGGCAGATGAGCCTACCGGCTCGCTCGATACGAAGATGTCCAATCAAATTCTCGATCTGTTCCGCGAGCTGAACCACAAGATCGGCATCACAATTGTCATCGTGACCCATGATCCCTTGCTTGCGCGCAAGGTGGACCGCGTCGTGGCGATCCGCGATGGGAAGACATCCGCAGAGATGATTCGCCGTCAGTCGTATGCGGAGGAGCTCGCGGCTCTCGAGAGCGGCGTTGGAATTGAGGAAGATACAGAAAGCCATGTCGAGTATGCTGTTATTGACAAAGCGGGCAGACTCCAGATCCCATCATCCTATTTGCAGGCAGACGAGTTTAAAGAAAAGAATAAAGTCCGCGTTGAAATGGAGGAAGGACGAATTGTCCTCTATCCGCCGGAGGAGTAAAGCTAGACAGCAAAGCCGCGTGCCCGGATCGGGTTCGCGGTTTTTGTTAATCTTTTATAGAATCCGAATGTTTCCTGATGCGCTGCTTGTTCGTCTTGTTCAATAGAAGCGGTAGTGGTATAGTGAAGTGATAAGAACTTATGTTCTTATACATAATGCTGGAGGGGGATACATGAACATAAGATGCGGCTGGGTGAATGAGGATCCATTATATATTGCCTACCACGATAAGGAGTGGGGCGTGCCCGTACACGACGATCAGAAGCTGTTCGAGATGATAACGCTGGAAGGCGCACAAGCCGGGTTGAGCTGGTACACCGTGCTCAAGAAACGGGAAACCTACCGGCAAGCGTTCGACGACTTCGACTTTGAGAAGGTTGCGGCGTATGACGATGCGAAAGCGGACGAGCTCCTGCTAAATGAAGGGATTATTCGCAATCGGCTGAAGATTGCCTCGACCATTGGCAACGCTCGTGCATTCATACGCGTCAGAGAAGAGTTCGGCACCTTCGACCGTTATATTTGGAGCTTTGTAGAAGGCAAGCCTATCCGCAATCGCTGGCAAGAGCTGAAGGATGTACCGGCGCAAACCAGCATTTCGGATGCCATGAGCAAGGATCTCAAGAAGCGCGGCTTCAAATTCGTCGGCAGCACGATCTGCTATGCCTTCATGCAGGCGATCGGCATGGTGAACGACCACGTAGAGAGCTGCTTTTGCTATGAGAAGGAGCAATGAACGGGCAAGAAAAAATAAGACCACTTTGTCCGGACATCCATGTCCATGGCAAAGTGGTCTTGTCGTAGTACCCGCGGGCTTCGTTGATAACGAAGCTTGAATATTACTTGGTTAATTGCTCCATCTGGCTGATCAGATCTTCGAAGACGCTCATCGCCTGCTCGATCGGCTCCGGCGTGGACATATCGACGCCGGCCTTCTTCAAGATATTGATGGAGAAGTCGCTTCCGCCGCTCTTCAGGAAGCCCAGATAGCGTTCCACTGCCGGCGCGCCTTCCTCGAGGATTTGCTTCGAGAAGCTGGTCGCTGCCGAGAAGCCCGTCGCATATTTATACACGTAGAAGCTTGTATAGAAGTGCGGAATACGCGCCCATTCCATCTCGATATCTTTGTCCATGGCCATGCCTGGTCCATAGTAGAGGACGTTAAGGTCGTAGTAGATTTTGCTAAGCTCTTGCGGCGTGAGCGAATCGCCGCTCTCGGCCTTCTCATGAATGATTTTCTCGAACTCCGCAAACATGGTTTGACGGAAAACGGTCGTCCGGAATTGGTCGGCATAGTACGTCAGCAAATACATTTTTTCCTTCGCATCTGTGGACTTGTTCAGCATATAATCCATCAGCAGCGCCTCGTTGAGCGTGGAAGCTACTTCGGCCAAGAAGATCGTATACTGTGCGTCACGATAGTCTTGATTACTGTCGGAGTAGTAGGAATGCAGCGCATGGCCCATCTCGTGAGTCAACGTAAACATGCTGTTCAGATTGTCTTTATGGTTCAGCAGCACATAAGGATGGGTGCCGTATGCCCCCCAGCTGTAAGCGCCGCTTCGCTTGCCTTCATTCTCATAAATATCGATCCAGCCGTCGGTGAAGCCCTGCTGCAGTACATTCAAGTAGTCCTCGCCAAGCGGCTTCAGGCTTTCCTTCACTGTCTGTTTGGCCTCTTCGAAACTGATGTCCATCTTATACTCTTCAACAAGCGGCGCAAACAGGTCGTACATATGGAGCTCATCGACCTTCATGAGCTTTTTGCGGAGCTCCATGTAACGGTGCATAAGCGGCAGGTATTTGTGAATCGTATCGATTAGATTGGTATACACGCTCTTCGGGATATTGTCGCCGTATAACGACATCTCCAGGGCAGACGGATACTTGCGTGCGCGGGAGTAAAATATATTTTTCGTCACATTGGCGTTTAACGTAGATGCGATCGTATTCTTAAGCTTACCGTATGTTTCATACATGGCCTTGAATGCGGCGCTCCGTACATCGCGGTCCTTGCTCTCCAGAAACTGTATGTAGCGGCCGTGAGTCAGCTCGACTTCCTCGCCGTTCTCGTCCTTCACCTTCGGAAATTTCATATCGGCATTGTTTAACATGCTGTAAACCGTGCTTGCGGATTGGCTAATATTGCCTACCTGCGCGAGCAGGGCTTCTTCCGCTTTGGACAGCACGTGGGCTTTCTGGCGGCGCATCTCTTCCAGGGTTTGGCGGTACTTGGCCAGCTCCGGATTCGTTATGAACGATTCCAGATCTGTATCGGACAAGCTGAGCACTTCAGGCGTTACAAAGGATAGGGCTTCACCTGTTTCGACGGACAGCTTCTTGGATTTATCGGAGAGGGCCTGATAGGTAGGGTCGGCCATATCCTCGTGGTGCTTCATATTGGCATACACATACAGCCGTTCAACGTGAAGGGACAGGTCGTCTTCAAGCTCGAAGCAAGCCTTCAGTTGATTCGGGTCTGCCAGCTTACCTTGGAATGCGGCAACCTGCTTCATCTGTTCCTTCGCTTCTGCAAACTCTTTGTCCCAAGCGGACTGGCTGGCGAACAAATCTTCCAGCTTCCAGCTGTGCTCAGCAGCGGTTTCGGATCGTTTCGGTAATTGATTCATCGGTATCCTCCTCGGTTGATATATAGTGGATGAGGCCGCTGCGGCAGATGTCGCCTTGTGATTCGGTAGCAGAGCAGCGCTTGGCAGCAGGGACAGGGACAAAAGAAGGGAAAGCCATTTCAAAATGGAATCACGCTCCAATTTTAGATTTGCCCCTAGTTTGACCCGGTTACGTCCTCATTATGACCCCATAGTTGCCAAACTGTAAACAATAAGGAAAAAAGCGAATGCAATGAACACGATGGAAGAAAGCGCGATCCATCTGCGCAAATGCACAGGAACTCTGTCTCGCTGCATGATGACGATGACGCCAAGGGCAAACGAGGAGATGATAAAAATAATAGTAGCAGTTGTATCCAACGGACTTTTACGCTCCCTCCGCAAAACCTATGCAGGTCCTGTACTTCTTATGTTCGCTGTTTGGATGATTATTCCTGCTTTAAGGCGCGCTTATATAGCTCGGAAACCTTCCATAATGGATTGCAGTTCTTCTTCGCGGCCGACAAAGTCCTGTGGACGGAAGCGGTTCTCTGCCCAGTGGAGCATCTGCGGTCGGCTTACGAACGTATGGCATTCCTCGCCCCATTGATCGGAGATTTCCCGTACGATCAACGTTTTACCTTGTACCTCGACGGTAAGCATATTGTATTTGTCGGTTTTATAAATTTGATGCTTCTTGAACATTTGATTTTGACCTCCATTTATCGTTCATCATATCCTTACAATCATAGCGATAAGAGGGGGTAGAAATCAACTTGATCCTATGTTAAAATGTGGAAATCCCAGTTAGGCATACATATATTAGCGCTACGGGGGAGCCATTCGGATTCGCAGAAGGCTGGAATGGAGAAGAGCTGAGACGAGCGGAGGAGAGAGTGCGATGAAACGAGCGTACGAGCAAATTGGTGTGGCAATGACATGCCGGAGTTATGAAGAGTATGTAAGAATGTTCAATCTTCTGGAGGATGAGCTAGCGCAGGGGGAGACGCTGGATATCGCGGGCGGCGGTTCGTCGTTTACGGCGGAGGCCAGAGAGCGAGGATATGCGGCATATGCTGTAGACCCCAGATACAAGGGGGACTTCGAGCACTGGATTGCAGAAGCTGAAGCGGAGATCGAGACGTCAACTAGGAAGCTGGCCGGTCTTACAGAGCATTACGACTGGACGTATTACGGTGATTTAGAGCGGCACCGCGCCGGCAGAGAGGCTTCGCTCCAGCGATTCGCCTCGCATGCTGCTGACATAAGAGGGCGTGAATGTTATATCCCGGGCGGTTTACCCAAGCTTCCGTTCGAAGACGGCCGGTTCGATCTTGTGCTCTGCAGCCATTTTCTATTTCTATATGCCGATCAATTCAATGAACAATTCCATTTGGATTCCGTGCGCGAGATGATGCGGGTGAGCCGCGGAACCGTCCTTATCTACCCATTAATTTCACTTAGGCTGGATCCATATCCGCAGATGGAACATATAATGGAGGAGATCCGCAAGCATGGCGGCCGACCGGAGTTATTCCAAAGCCGGCTGCCCTTTATTCCAGGTTCCATACACGGATTGAAAATAAAGCTTTAATTGCAATTAATACCCAGTAGTTGTATAATTGGGATACTCGTCGTTCAACGGCGGTTATTTTAGGAGGTTGTTCATTTGAAAGGAACAGTTAAGTGGTTTAATGCAGAGAAAGGCTACGGCTTTATCCAAGTAGAGAACGGAGAAGACGTATTCGTTCATTACTCTGCTATTCAAGGCGATGGTTTCAAGTCCTTGGATGAAGGTCAAGCGGTTGAATTTGATATTACTCAAGGTAACCGCGGAGCACAAGCAGCTAACGTCACGAAGTTGTAAGAGCACGGTTAGACCGATCAATCTTATAAACAAGTGTAGTAGCGCATATAAAATCCCCGACATGTCGGGGATTTTTTTTATGCCCATATCTCGATATTTTCGCATTCCCAGGGTTGTGATAAGATGATGGACAAATCGTGCATTCGCTAAGGAGGTGGGCTCCTTTGACCAAATATCCGACGAATGAAATCAGTCTTACGCAGGAGACGGTCCCCTTTCCTATTGTTATGCATTTGACAACGGGACAGTTAACCGCCGTTCTTCCGCATCACCATCAATTTTATGAAATATCCTTCTATGTTCAGGGCAGCGCGTTAGATGTGGTCGATGGGCAGATAATTAAGGCTTCGCGGGGAACGGTCATCTGCAAGCTGCCTCACCGGATTCACGAAACAAGGATCGTAGAAAGGCAGCCCTACACCAAATTCAGTCTGATGTTTGATATGGACATCTTATTGGAATCCGGGATGGAATATGAACTGAAGCGTTATTTTTACTTTGGTTCCGGCCGGGAGCAACATACCAGCTTTCAATTAAATAAGACCGAGACCGATCTGGTGGAACGGTTGTTTCATGAAATACTCAAGGACTTTGAATCGGACCGGCTGTTCAGACACGCTTATATCCGCTCGAAGCTGGTTGAGATTCTTATCGAACTGGCAAGAAGCCAAGGCCGCGATCGAGGGAAGGACTCCAGGGCGGAGCCTCTAAACTACTCGAATATAGGATTGCTAGGAAGCAAGATAACGCAGGTGCTTCATTATATAAACAGCCATTTTCTAATGGATATGTCCTTGGGCGGATTATCGCAGCAGTTCGATGTCAGCACTCCCTACCTAAGCAAAATGATCAAAAAAATAACCGGCATGACGTTTACGGATTATTTGCATGAGCTAAGGATTGAAATGGCATGCAGCTTACTGGTTTCCACCCGGATGAACATTCTGGAGGTTTCCGGGGAAGCCGGATACAGCTCCTTTAAAACCTTTTCCCGTGTATTTCTCCGGAAGAAGGGGATGTCGCCGTCCAAATATCGCAGCAAACAACACGAGTCTGATTCTACGGCCGGACTATAGCAGGAGCAGACTAAATATTGAGACGATACCGATAACATTTGACCTGATCGGAAGCCGGTTATCCCTTACAATCTACGTATCAAATCGGATTGCGAGGAGACGTAGACATGAGTGCACATGATAAATTAGCTCTATTCGGAGGCCATCCGGCCGTCAGGTCAGACCATTATGAGATGTTCAAATGGCCGATCGTGACCGAGGAGGATGAAGCCGCTGTTCTCGCTGTACTCCGCAGCGGAAACATGTCGGGTACCGATGTAACGCTGCAGTTTGAGCAAGAGTTTGCAGATTGGCTCAAGATGGATTTTGCGCTGGCCTTCAATACGGGTACGGCTTCGATCCATGCAGCCATGTATGCCTGCAAGATCGGCGTCGGGGATGAAATTATATGTCCAAGCCTGACCTACTGGGCAACCGCACTGCAGGTATTTTCCCTGGGAGGCACACCCGTATTTGCCGATGTGGAAGCGGATTCACTGGGCTTGGATCCCGATGATATCGAGCATCGCATTACGGAACGAACGAAAGCGATCGTCGTGGTTCATTATATGGGCTATCCGGCCGATATGGATCGGATTATGGAAATAGCGCGGAGGCATAACCTGAAAGTTATCGAGGATGTTTCTCATGCTCAGGGCGGATTGTATAAGGGGCGCAAGCTTGGGACAATCGGCGATGTCGGCGCGATGTCACTCATGACCGGCAAGTCGTTTGCGATTGGCGAAGGAGGGATTCTGGTCACCAATGATCGCGAGATCTATGAACGGGCAATTGCCTTCGGCCACTATGAAAGATATGGCGCCCATATCGTTTCGGAGGAGCTGAAGCCCTTTGCGGGATTGCCGCTAGGGGGGTACAAGTTCAGGATGCATCAGATGAGCTCCGCGGTAGGAAGGGTGCAGCTGAAGCATTATGAACAGCGTATTGCGCAGATTGATAAGGCGATGAATTATTTCTGGGATCAGCTGGAGGACTTGCCGGGCATTCGCGCACATCGGCCGTCAAGCGGCTCGGGCAGCAGCATGGGAGGCTGGTACAGCCCGCATGGTTTCTACGTCAGCGATGAATTAGGAGGCTTGTCCATCACACGCTTCTGCGAAGCGCTTCAAGCAGAAGGGGCGGCCGGCTGCTATCCGGGATGCAATCTCCCTCTTCATCAGCACCCTATATTCCATGATGCCGATCTATACGGACACGGCAAACCGACGCGGATCGCGAATTCTGCCAGAGATGTCAGATTCGAAGCGGGAAGTCTGGATGTAACCGAGCATGTGAATGTCCGCGTATTCGCGATTCCTTGGTTCAAGCATGACAAAGCGAGCATTATCGATGAATATGTACAGGCGTTTCGCAAGGTGATCGGTCACTATCAGGAGCTCCTGGAGATGGATCCAGGCAATCCGCAGCAGATGGGGAAATGGAACTTATCCTCCGCTGTCATTTCGAATCGCCACTAAATGATGACAGGAGGGATCTTATCTGATGAAGTTGATGCTCGGTACCGCCAAACTGGATATTACACCGCCTTTTTCTGTTCCGCTTGCGGGCTTTTCGGATCGCAGGGATGTATATGAGGAGGTAGCAAGGCCCTTGTATGTACGGGTATGGCTATTTGAACAGCAAGCAAGCGATGGAAGGCAGAAGCGTCAAGCGCTGGTTGTTCAAGCCGATCTTATTACTTGGGGCTCCAGGCATGTAGACGTGTTGAAAAGCAGCATTCAAGCGCAGTGGGGAATTGCTCCGGAGCATGTATTCTTTCACGCTTCCCATACGCATGGCGGGCCTCAAACGACGGATGAATTCAGTCCGCTTGTTGGTGTAATGTCCGCTGAGTATATCCCCTTCTTGGAACGCGCGGTAGAACAGGCGATTGCAGCTGCGCATGCCAATCTGGAGGCTGTAACGCTGGAGAAGGGAACCGGTATTTGCGAAGGGATTGGGATTAACCGCCGCAGGATTGCGCATGGTACTGTTGAGTTTGCGCCCAACCCGGAGGGCGCGAGCGATGACGAGGTTACGGTAATCCGATGCTTGACGGAGGACGGCAGAATGAAAGGTCTGTTGTTCCACTTCACCTGCCACCCGACCACTACAGGCGCTAACCGGGTCACATCGGAATTCTGCGGAGCGACTATGGAGCTGCTGGACCGTGAATGGGGCGAGGGGGTGAGCTGTTTTCTTCAGGGCTTCTGCGGGGATATTCGCCCTGCCTTGAGCAAGGACGGAGCGTTCTATCGCGGAGACGAAGAAGACATCGCCAGATCCGGAGCCTTACTCGCTGAGGCGGTCCAGAGCATCTTGAACAGCCCGATGACGCGGCTGGAACCGGCCATCATTGAAGGATGGGTTGCACAAGTGGAGCTGCCGTTCCGGCCACTGCCCTTCGGAGGATACGGTACAGAGGAAGGCGAGCTCGTGGATGCATGGAAAGCCATGCTTCTAGCCGATTCACTCCCGCATAAGGACAGTGCCGCTCTGAAGGTACAGCTGCTCAAGCTTGCTGACGGGCTCTCTTTCCTGGGAATGAATGGAGAGATGGTGGTGGAATACGGACTATGGGTCAAGCGTATGGCTGCCGGAAAGATACTGCCGCTTGGCTACAGCAACGGAATGATTGGTTATGTTCCTACAGCGGCGCAGATCGAGGAAGGCGGCTATGAAAGCGTCAGCTCCGGTTATGTGTTCGGGTATCCGGCCCCCTTTGCATCCGATGTTGAATCCCGTATTAAAGGAGTGCTGCACGGAATGATTCTACATGCATAAGAATGATGGATACAGGTCCGACAAGCGATTGATCCCGTTTCAAGGTTATCGGGCAGTGAATGATTCGTACAAGGGTTGCCGTATATGCGGCAATCCTTTTTATGCTTTGACCCGTCCTTGCCGATAATGTTAAAATATAAGGTGCAAATGACATGTCAGGGGAGCGATACGAAGATGAAGTTTAAGTTATTTAAAGATCGCAAAGGTAAAGCCGACCAGGCTAAAAATAATAAATTCGTGAAGCTTGCACGCGAAATTTATGTCCATGCGAAGAGAGGCGGCCCGAATCCGGAAGCCAACTTTGCGCTGAAGACGGCGATCACAGCTGCGCGCGCAGAGCAGATGCCAGTCGACAATATCGAGCGTGCCATTAAGAAGGCGGTCGGAAACGCGGATAATGTGGAGTATGAAGAGATCATGTATGAGGGCTACGGACCGGGCGGTGTGGCCATTATGGTGAAATGCCTGACGGATAACCGTAACCGGACGGCTGCGGACGTACGTTCGATATTCAATAAACGTAGCGGCAATATGGGAGAGAGCGGCTGTGTATCCTATATGTTCGATGAGAAGGGGCTGCTCGTCATCGACCGCGAGGATAACGAGACTGACGAGGATACGATGATCATGCAGGCATTGGAATCCGGAGCGGAAGATGTCATTGTCAACGAAGACAGCTTCGAGATTATTACCCATCCGCATGAATTCGAGCAGGTCAAGAATGCGCTGGAGAAGGAAGGGTTCGCATTCACGACTGCAGGCGTGCGGTGGCTGCCGCAAACTTCAGTGACGGCTGAAGGGGAGAATGCGGATAAGCTAAGCAAGATGATGGACGCATTCGACGATAATGACGATGTTCAAGACGTATATGTTAATTTCGAGATTGTCGAAGAATAGACGAGCTATACTGCCAGAAACAACAAAGACACCCGGATGCGAACGGGTGTCTTTGTTTGTAGAATGAGGACCGCAGCAGGAAGGCGCTGGCAGGACCTGTTTATAGCAGCGTGTCTTTGGGGGGACGGCTGAGAAAATGCTTGGCCATAAATCCAGCCGAAGCGACGAGAGCCAATACCATGGCTAACTGAAAGAATGCGCCCCTGCCAAAATGCTCGTAGATGCTTCCGCCGACCGTTCCGCTTACGATTCCGGCAAATCCGGACCATACGACGGCATATACGGCTTGTCCGGAAGCACGGTATTCATCCGGAATGACAGTTGAAATATACCGGAGGGCCGTTGCGAAATAAATAGCGAACGTTACGCTATGCATCAATTGGATAGGGATTACCCACATCGGCGATGTAATATGGCCGATAAGCCAGAAGCGGACGGCATACATCAGACTGGCGATCGCAAGCAGCGGCAGTTCCTTAAATTTATGCCCGTATTTGCCGAGCAGGAATAGTATCGGGATTTCGCTTGTTGCCGATATCAGCCATGCAATGCCGACTAGTGAATCGCTGGCGCCCATCTGACGGAGAGTTACCGCAAGGAAGCCTTCGTACATCCGGTGTGCGATGGAGATAATCAGCACGAATACGAAGAAGGTGACGATTTCCGGCTTGCGGATCAGCTTGAAGAACCCGCCGAATTCCATTTTGCGCAAGGAGCCTTGATAATCCCTGAGCTTGAAGGATAACAAAAGCGTAACCAAAATAGTGAATGCGCATATAATCAATGTTGCCGATGAACCGGTTTGCCTAAGCAGCTGTCCGAATACGAAAGCGGCTGAGGCGAATCCGAGAGAGCCGAATATGCGAACAAGCGCATATGGGGTTCCCGTGTATTGGCTGGATAGCAGAATGAGACTATCGGTTAGCGGGTTCATGGGCTGTTGAAAGAAGTAGAACGCGGTCATAATGAAGCATACCGCAATAAACGAATCCGTCGTAAATAGGAACGATACCATGACGAGCTGTCCGAACAACAGCAGGATCATTATTTTTTTGATGGTGCGATACCTGTCACTGGCTATACCGAGTATCAAATTGGCAAAGATTGAGATGAAGGGTCCTGTTGAGTATAGAATGCCGATTTGCGATTCCGTGTAGCCTTGATCGAGAAAGTAGAGCGGGAAATAGGAAACGACCATTGCCATCGTCATATAAGAGCTGAAGGTAAACGTTCGAAGAACGGTCGTCTCTTTCCCGGCAGTTGTTGAAGCGGAAGAATTCGCCGCTGTTGATGCTTCCATGCTGATGAATCACTCCATATCTGTTACTTTTCCGGCGATTGCCCGGTTGATTCGGCTGCCGCGCTTGATTGCAAAAGCCACGAAAGCACATTCCGCGGCAACCCCAATGGATTGGGCCCAGGCACCAATCGTACCGTTCCAGCCGGGGGAGAGGAATACGAGCAGCAGCATCGTCGAAACGGTGAAGAAAAGATTGGCGCTCTGCGAACCAAGCATAACGCGTGTATGGCCCCGCACCATAATAATGCCATTGAACGCATCCAGCCAAGGCGTTGCCAGAGCGAATAAGAAGAACGCTCTCAGCGCGCTTAAGCTCTCGCTCTTCAGGCGTCCTTGCACTCCCATGATATCTTCGAGAATGAAGCCTCCGACAGGCGTGAATGCGAGAAGACCAATAAGGATAGACGGTATGAAGCCGAATGCGAGCGTGAAGCGCTTGACGGCCGCGCGGTCGATCTTATAGAAATTGAGCACGATTTGGTGGAAGTAGCTGAAGAAACTAACGACCAGACCAACGAGACTGGCTGCGAGGGCGAAGGATGCGATCGATAGAGAGGCATCGGTTGTTTTGCCCAGCAGCGCATTAATGGAAGGCCCGATCCAGACGGCAATGAGCGTCGACAGCAGCATGGGACGGTAGAAGGAGAACACCTGCTTACCCGTCTCGATCTGGTGAGCAGGTTCCTTATCGGGCATCCGCTTCACAAGCAGCCGGCCCTCCGTGAAGCTAATCGCCGCTTCGATGATCATACCGAAGAGAAAGATGTACGCGCCAACCGTACCGCTATCGACTCCTGTATGTATGAAGTATCGAGAGAGCAGATACATCCCGATAAGCCTTACGGCCATGCCGATGGTGAGCCATTTTGTGCGCAAATTATAGATGATGACGCCTTGGTATAGACAGCGGATACCGGAGAAGAAGCTGACGAACATCAGAACTTGATAGACGTCGATCACATCCGGTACGAGCGGCAGGCTTACACCGAATGGCCCGGAGAAGATCCACTCGCCAAGCGGGGTGTAGCATATGAATAAGCCAAGCGCCATGATTGCGGTGAACACGAGTTGTCCCACTCGCAGCATCGCGCGAAACGAACGTTTATCCCGAACGAGGGCGGAGCAGGTTTGCCGGAGCAGAACGGCTGGCTTCTCCGTAATTACGAGAAGACTCATCGCAATCGCATAGCTGGCAATGATTCGCTCCGGATCTTCCCCGCGGGACAAGGTGCTGTTAATGATGACATGGGAGATGGTAACGAGAGTTGCCGATATGCCAAGCGGAAGAAAGAACGACCACAGCCGTCTCATCGTCACCGTATTGGGCTGTTGAATCATTTGCTGATACTCCTTTAATGGTATGTACATCAGTATAGCATGGAAAAGCACGGAGTACGGATGATCTTTTCGTGAGTGGCTAAAGTTTTTCCAATCATTACGAGGCTATTAGAGCGGCGCGAACATGTTTTCGAACTAGATTTGTACGGTCTGAAATGGTACATTAATTCGGTGGAGGTTTATCGCGTGAACTCTTTATTCGTTTATAATGAACGGCTTGGTATCGCGATTCCGGAGCTTACCCGGGAATGGGCGTGTTACACCGAAGATGAACGTGCTTCCATAGTCGGTCGATGGGAAATTATACGGGGAACGATACCGGATCAGGTTATTCGGTTTGAGCGGATCATTAATGAGAAGCAGGCCATGCTGTTCGAAGAAGAAGACTTCGAGGCATCCTGCACGTTGAATTGGGACATTGCCGATCTAGCAAGCCGGATCAACGATTTGCATATTTGGTACCGCATCAATCAAGAGATTGAGCCGCGGCGCCATTCTTAGGCGGAATGGTCAAGGAGGGCGCCAACATGAAGTTATTGGTTCTAAGCGGCCGTGTGCCGCGGACACCGTTCAAACTAATGTACCGGGTATACAAATATGTGCTGCCCGAGGTGCGGAGGGAGCTTCATCGCCTTCGCAGCCTCGCAGAGAGCATTCCAGATCCGGAATTGCGCACGCAGGCGCTGGCCAGTATGGCGAGCAAGCAATTTCATTGCGAGGGAGGTGCGGTCTATGCTGCTGCGAATATAGAACAGCGGCATATTCTTATCCCGCTTATCGTCGCTTTGCAGACCATTAGCGACTATCTGGATAACTTGTGTGATCGAAGCACCTCCCTCGATCCGGATGACTTCCGTCTGCTGCATCAGTCCATGCTGGACGCGGTTAATCCGGACGCCCCTCTGCGTGATTACTATGCGCACCGGGAGGAACGTCTGGATGAAGGCTACCTGCATGAATTGGTTCGTACCTGTCAAGGCTGCGTCAGCCGACTGCCGGGTTACCGGCATGCCCGGCCATTCGTGACGGAGCTGGTAACCTTATACAGCGACCTGCAGGTGTACAAGCATATTCGTAAGGATCTGAGGGAGCCTCGGCTCCTGGCGTGGTGGAACGAGCACCGGAGCAGCTACGCACACCTGCAGTGGAATGAATTTGCTGCAGCGACGGGCTCGACTCTGGGCATGTTCATGCTGTTCCTGGCGGCCGCCGACGAGAATCTGTCGGAGGGCGAGGCGCGATTCATTCGAGATGCTTACTTCCCGCATGTATGCAGTCTTCATATCTTGCTCGATTATTTGATCGATCAGGAGGAAGACCGGATTGGCGGCGATTTGAATTTCTGTAATTATTACAATGATCAAGTTACCCTTATCGAGCGCATTGGAGAAATTGTCCAACATGCCCGGGAGGATGTCCGACGGTTGCCCGCATGGCGTTTTCACCGCATGATTATCGAAGGACTGCTTGCCTTGTATTTGTCGGATCCGAAAGTCCGGCAGCAGGCCGATGTCCGACGCATCTCCAAACGGCTGATGCGCAATAGTCCGTTGACCCGGTTGTTTTTCTGGGGAAACAGCGTTTGGATTCGCAAGCAACAAACATAGAAGCTCAAACATAAAGTTAGTCGAGGAGTGGAGTGTAATGACAGCTGTAAAATCAATCGCTGTTCTAACGAGCGGCGGAGACTCGCAAGGGATGAATGCTGCCGTTCGTTCGGTTGTAAGAAGCGCTTTGTTTCATGGGATTGAAGTATATGGCGTGCAGCGCGGATATCAAGGTCTGTTGAATAACGACCTGCGTCCGATGGATTTGCGCAGTGTGGGCGATATTATTCAGCGCGGAGGAACGATCCTGCAGACCGCCCGCTGCAAGGAATTCGTGACCCCGGAAGGCCAGCAGAAAGGGGCCGATGTGCTGCGTGAGCGCGGCATCGATGGACTTGTCGTTATCGGTGGAGACGGTTCTTATCAAGGCGCGAACAAACTGAGCAAGCTTGGGATTAAGACGATGGGTCTGCCCGGCACGATCGATAACGATATTCCGTTTACAGACTATACGATCGGGTTTGATACGGCGGTAAGCATTGTCGTGGATGCAATCAATAAATTGCGCGATACGATGACTTCCCATGAACGTTCATCGGTCGTGGAAGTCATGGGCCGGTATTGCGGCGATATCGCTTTGTACGCTGGATTGGCTAGCGGTGCGGAGACGATTCTGGTGCCGGAAGTGGCATTCGATCTCGATGTTGTCTCAAGAAGAATGAAGGAGAATTTCCAGTCCGGCAAACGTCATAGTATTATTATCGTCGCTGAAGGCGCTGGAAGCGGCGAAGATATTGCCGCAGGCATTACGCAGCGCAACGGAATCGAGGCGCGGGTTACGGTGCTTGGCCATATTCAGCGGGGGGGATGCCCGACCCACAATGACCGTATCCTTGCAAGCAGACTAGGCGATTTTGCTGTTCGCAGGCTCATGGAAGGCGATTCCGGCAAAGGCTGCGGCATCATAAATGGAGAGCTTGTTGTCACAGATATCGATCTGGTGGTCAACACAAAGAAGCCATTCAACATGGAAATGTACAACTTGGCAAGCCGCTTATCCCAATAAGGCGTAAGACTTGGCTCTAGGGCTGCGGATTCGCTTATCGTGATCGATAGGGAAAGAGAGGCCATCATGTTTCTATATAAGATTGAAATTGAGTTAAAGGACCAAACCGCATACCTCATTATACTCGCGCCTACGGACGAGAAGGCATTCGATCATGTCGACAGCCACGTGGCGCGTCATTTCATAAAGTCGCCCGAAATCATATCCGCTGCGATTGTCGAGAAGAAGCGGACAGAGGCTGGTTCCGGATATGTGATTGCTCTGTAAATGCAATGAAAAGCGCCCTGCTCGGATAACGATATCGACCGTTCCCGAAGCAGGGCGCTTTTCACATGCTCATATAAGATTAATAGATAACGCCCGGTGTATACTTATTGCCTGCATTCCATAGTAAGTACTCATCAACGCCTGTATCCTTCAATGCCTTGATCTGTGCATCCAACTCAGCTTTGCCGTATTTGATATAATGGCCTTTGCCCAGCCAGCTAGCCGTAAAGTCTTGGATCCATGGCCGGATGATGGGCTTGAACGATCCGATGGGATCGAGCTTCTTATGGGTGTCAATCATGGAGCCCTTGATGATCGTGTACGGATCTTTATCCGGATCCTTCACATTATACCAACCGGTGCTGTAATGGCTGGGATAAACCATGGGACTGATGACATCCACATACTTGGAAATCTTCACGAAATCCTGTCCAATCCCTTCCGCCGCCGGTACCGAAGCCGCGTATCCGAAAATATCGACCGAGACTCTTACTCCGAGGGGCTCCAGCTGCTGCTTCGCATACTTGACGAACCCCGCAACAGCATCGACCCGGCTTTCCTTCGTCTTGTCGAACACAAGCGAATCCGCCTTGTTCTCGAACCCTTCGGGAAAGCGCACATAATCGAATTGGATTTCTTTGAAGCCGAGCTTCACCGATTCCTTAGCGACCGCAATGTTATAATCCCATACTTCCTTGATATAGGGGTTAACGAAGCTGTCTTTCTTGCCGTTCTGCCAGACGGATCCGTCTTTGTGACGGAAGGAAAGGTTCGGATGGCTGCGGGCAAGTACCGTATCCTTGAAAACAACGACTCGAGCGATGGGGTAGACGTCATGCTCCTTTAACTTGGTCATCAACGCGCCGATGTCGCGGATATACTTCTTGGGCGTCCCATACTTCAATAGCTCGGGATTGGTGGTCGGGTATGTAATATAACCGACATCGTCCTTAACATCGATAACCATGCTGTTTAAATCAGTGTCATCCAGCAGCTTAAGCAGCGTGTCCAGCCTTGAACCGCCTGCGCTATGCGCGGTCAGGTAGATGCCCTTAACTTTCGGAGCATCCGGCTGAGGGTCCTTCTTCTGGGCAGATGCGTTCTGCCCGGGAACTGCCTCGCCGGTAGTACCGGTTGAAGGCTGCTGCGCGGTAGCGGATGTTAGAAGGGATGTGAGCAGATGGCTCTTTGAAGCGGTCTCATCTCCCGTACCGCCCCCTGATACTAATTGGTACAACAACATAATGACGGAAAATACGACATCCATTCTGTTCTCTCCTCGCAAGCTCTGTTCAACCAAATTATAAATCACTTTGTGAAGGAGGCACAGAGGTATTTTGTAGGATAATTAAACCTCTAGGATAGCTTTCGAACCGGAAATAACAAAAAAGAGCGGAAACGTTATCCGCTCCCACTCTGCTTAAAAATCGCTTATTGCAACAGCACTTCTCTTTGGTACTCACAAATACTGTGATGAACAATCTCCATCGCGTCTTCCGGTTCCAGCAGTGCCATTCCGTCACGCAGCACAATGTTTAAATTGAGCTCTCTTTCCGTGAGAAAGGGTACCAGTTCCGGGACTAGCTTCTCGACGATCCGCGACAGTTTTACCGTTTCCATATCCATGGAGCATCACCCTTTCATCATGATGGAGGGCAAAAACGTATGGCATGAAACTTTGAACTACGGGATAGCTCCATTATAACAGTAGAAAATTGAAAAACCTAGTGTCAGGCCGTAAATTCCATGAATGCCAGGGTTGGCCTAATATGTAGAACAGCCGGCACTGCGCTTTCCTTGGTTATGGATCGGATCTGCGGAAGTCGCCCATTATGCCGACGGTTTCCACGAAATTCACGAATGCGCGCGGGTCGGCTTTAGCGATCCGATTACGAAGCTCTGCGAGCTCGTAGCGTGTCGTTACGGTCATCAGCATGTCCCGTTCGGTCTGGGTATATCCTCCGCGCGTTCGAATCACCGTTACACCCCGATGCAGGGTCAGCAGGGCCGAGAGAAGAGCTTCGGTATCGTTCGATACGATGAAAGCCGTTATTTTGACATGTCTGATATATACCACATCGATGACCTTGGCCGTCGTAAAGATGGAGAGCAGAGAGAACAGGGCAATGTCCCAATTCTGGTTCATCAAGCCGAGCGCAGCAATAATACTGGCATTCAGGAAGAACAGCAGCATGCCGACGGATACGTCCCGCTTGCGTGACAAGATCGAGGCAATAATGTCGAACCCGCCGGTTGAACCGCCCTCGCGAAGCGACAGACCGCTGCCGAGACCAACAATGACGCCTCCAAATACAGCTCCCAGAATAGGGTCCGTAACAACGGGGTTTACCGGAATGAGGTTCAAAGCCAGCGAAGTCGCAACGACGGATAACACGCTCAAGCCGATGAACCGGGTGCCGAGCACCATCCATCCCCAAACCAGAATCGGAACATTCAGCACGAAAAATAACCATGCGATGTTTAATCCGGTGGCATAAGAGGCAATCATAGTGATGCCGGATATTCCTCCGCTGATCATCTGATGGGGGATAATGAGCTGATTAAAACCAAAGGCGATAAGTACTGCGCTAATCGTGATCACGAATGCGTTCCGGGTCGTTTTCAACAGAAATCGTCACCTCTGGAAATGAAATGTAATGTCACTCGCCGCTCGCCCCGTTGAATAGAAGAACGAGCGGAATCGAACCCTATTATTATGCGTTCTTTCCGTTCACTGGTATTCACAAAGGTAACTGTGCTATAATGAACTGTATATTTTCTGTAGGATGCAGATAGAAGGAGTTTGAAGAAGTTTGAAAACATTTGCTGAATTCGGCTTGGAACCAAAAGTGTTGCAGGCCATCACGGAACTCGGGTTCGAAGAATCGACCCCAATCCAATCGAAGTCCATTCCTATTGCGCTCACCGGTAGCGATTTGATCGGTCAAGCTCAGACGGGAACGGGCAAAACGGCTGCCTTCGGCATTCCGTTGATTAACAAAATCCCGACTAGTGAAGACCGGATCGTTGCTTTGATTATGACACCGACCCGTGAACTTGCCATCCAGGTATCGGAAGAAATCGGGAAGCTAACTCGTTTCAAAGGTCTTCGTTCGCTGCCAATTTACGGCGGACAAGAAATCGGCCGTCAAATTCGGGCCCTGAAAAAAAGACCCCAAATCATCATCGGTACGCCGGGTCGTCTGCTTGACCATATCAACCGTAAGACAATCCGCCTAGACGACGTCCAAACGGTCGTTCTTGACGAAGCGGACGAAATGCTGGACATGGGCTTCATGGAAGATATTACTTCCATCCTGTCGCTTATTCCGGAAAACCGCCAAACGATGTTGTTCTCGGCTACAATGCCTCCGAACATCCAGAAGCTGGCGCAGCAGTTCCTCAAGAATCCGGAGCATGTCTCGGTCATTCCGAAGCAAGTTAGTGTACCGTTGATCGACCAAGCGTACATCGAAGTTCATGAACGCCAGAAGTTCGATGCGCTTAGCCGTTTGATCGATATGGAATCGCCAGACCTTGCCATTATCTTCGGACGTACCAAACGCCGTGTAGACGAGCTGAGCGAAGCGCTTCAGAAGCGTGGTTACTCTGCGGACGGCCTGCATGGCGACTTGTCTCAGAACCAGCGCGACGCGGTAATGCGTAAGTTCCGTGACGGCAGCATTGACGTGCTGGTTGCAACGGACGTTGCGGCACGCGGTCTTGACGTATCAGGCGTATCGCATGTTATTAACTTCGACCTCCCGCAGGATCCGGAGAGCTATGTTCACCGTATCGGCCGTACGGGCCGCGCAGGAAAAGAAGGAACGGCATGGTCGTTTGTAACCCCTCGTGAACTTGATCATCTTCATTTCATTGAAAAAGTGACGCGTCATCGCATTCCGAAGAAGCCTCTGCCAAGCATGGCGGAAGCAATCGAAGGCAAACAGCGTTTGACTGCCGAGCGGATTCTTGAATTGGTATCGGATGAATCGATTAACGAGTACAAAGGCATTGCCATTCAAATGCTGGAGCAGTACGATTCCGTCAACCTGCTTGCATCTGCGATTAAGCTGATCACAGGCGAGAAGAAGGATGTCAATGTTGAATTGACACCGGAAGATCCAATTCGTGCGAAGAAGCGCAGACCGGATATCCGCACCAGCGGACGCAAGTTCTCCGGCAGCTCGTTCGGCGGCGGCAACCGCAGTGGCGGAAGCAGCTCTTCACGCGGCCGTTCAGACAGCCGCGGCGGATATGGCGGCGGACGCAGCAATTCGAGCAGCGGAAGCAGCGGGTATAACCGCGACCGTGACAATCAGAACAAAGGAAGAGGAGAAGGCCGCAGCGACACACGTCGTCCACGTCCATCCTCCGACGATTTTGTTAACTCGTAACTAGGGGACCGGGGTTATCCGTGCTGCCGAGCGATCGGAATGGATGCCCCGGTTTTTTTCTGAATTGAAGCAAGGAAGTTCCTTATGCCGCGGATTTCAAATCATAAGAAATGTTCGCTGGCATAAAGGGACAACCTATATTATAGTAGAACAATAAAGATCGACAGCAATTTTTGTGTAATCGCTTGCGGCATGGTGAATGGAGTCAAAGCTTAGGAGGATCAGGCATTATGGAAATGAGAGGTTTAATGGGCGGGCTGTACAAAATATCCGAATGGATTATGCGGCTCTCGGTAACGAACTTACTATGGATTGTCTGCTCGATACCGTATATCTTTTTGCTTCTGCCAACGTTGATGTCACAGACGACGGACCAGTTTTTAAGCGGTATCATCCTGTCCAGTATCATTGCGCCGTTTACGCTGTTTCCTGCGACTTCCGCCATGTTCGCCGTTGCTCGCAAATGGGTGATGGGAGAGGTGGATGCACCGCTACTGCGTACGTTCTTCCGCAACTACAAAGAGAGCTATCTGCAAAGCATGATCGGCGGCATCATATACGTTCTCTTGTTTGCGATCATGATCGTGGACTTTCAAGTGTATGTGAAGGAATTAACTACGCTTAAGCTTGTGTCGTATCTGTTCATCGCGCTGATGGTCCTTCTGGCCGTATCGCTGTTTAATTTCTTCTCGATGGTTGTACATTACCATATGAAGACGTTTCAATTGCTCAAAAACTCGGTTCTCCTTACGATTGGCCGGCCGTTCCGCTCCATGTCGACTGCGATCATGTGCGGATTAGTCATTTTCATAAGTGTAAGCAGCCCGAAATTAATGTTCCTCATTCCTTTCTTTACGGGCAGTATCGTAGCGGCAATTGCATTCTGGAACTTCTACGGGATTTACACGAAGCTGCAGATGCAGGCCGAGAAGAATGCTGCGGCTGCTGCAGAGGCTGAAGAGGCTGCACAACTGGCCAACGATGATGCGGTCGGAATCGAGAAGCTGGAAGCGGACAAGGAAAGCAACATCAGGAAATAAATTGATGATGCGCTTTCGTTTACTTTTCCTTCAAATCGGTCTATAATAGCAATACATCCTGCGATGTGCGTTACGGCTCATACGTGTTTTGAACCAATGGCTGTTTCACGGGAGACCAACATCGGAACGCGGCTGACACGCCCTAACTCAGGGATCTCAAAACCGTTTCTGCGGACACCCACCTGCGAGAGCGGGTTCAGAAACAAGGCAGTCGGACGGCATGGCGGGTTTTTATTAGAAATGATCAAGGGGGGCAGCCCCCTTTTTTTTATGGTCATATCTATGCTATCATGATATATAGCTTACATAGACGTCGGAGGGGGAGATCACCTTTGAAGCGAACCCTAATTGGGTTGCTGCGCAGTCATGAATCGACTGGCGATAAAGCGAAAGATCCGTTACTTAAATCCCATTATTATAAGTTGTCCAAGGACAGGGCATGGGAGGAAGTCGTTTCTACCCTAAAGAAGATTCAAGGTTATAAAGTGCTGCACGAAGTGCAGTCGGTTGGAGAGATCGTGCTGGAGAAGCGGACGATGACCGGCCGGACAATGGATATAACCGTTTCTGTCATATCGGTCAATCCTGTTACCTCGGCTGTTGATATCTATTCTGCTTCACGCGGATCCTTCGGCGATCTCGGTTCGAACTACCGCGTCATTATCGATCTTTACCGGACGCTGGACAAGAAGCTGGCATCCTACAAGACAAGCGGCGCTTAAAAAGAAAAGCGAGGAGGGCAAGCCCCCACTCGCTTTTTCTTTATGTCTGCTACCAAACGGCGGTTAGCACGTATGTATTGTTATACGAGTGCTTTAACCGCAGCCAGAGCGTCTTCGTAGTTCGGATGTTCCGTCATTTCGCCAAGAACTTCAACGTATTGAATCGTGTCGTTCGCATCGATGACGAAGATGGAGCGCATATCCAGTTTAAGCTCATGAATGAGAACGCCGTAGGCTTGGCCGAAGCTGTTGTCTTTGTAGTCGGACAGCATAACGACTTTGTCGACGCCTGCAGCGCCGCACCAACGGGCTTGAGCGAACGGAAGGTCAACGCTGACCGTCAAGACGACGACATTGTCGCCCAGCTTGCCAGCTTCTTCGTTGAAACGGCGAGTTTGCGCATCGCATACACCGGTATCGATGGAAGGAACTACGCTGATCAATTTTACTTTACCAGCGAAGTCTTTAAGCGAGACGGTTTCGACGAGCGATTTGTTTAATTGAAAATCCGGTGCTTGATCGCCTTGCTTGAGTTCCGGTCCGACCAGCGTGATTGGATTGCCTTTGAGCGTTGCAACGCCTGTACGTTGTTGTGCCATTGTTTACGAACAGCCTCCTTCAAATTGTGTACTAACTACCATATTTATTATAATCGTTATGAATTGCGCTTGTCCAACTTCAATGAAAGAGGCGAAATGATGATTTTTCTAAGGTACGAAAGCTTCCGTGGTTACTTGCGCATGTTCCCGGTGACATCGGTCATCATCGCCATCAACCTGGTTGTCTTCTTCTATGATAAATGGATCGGCGGCGGCGCGCTGATCGAGCGCGGGGCGTTTTTTGAGAATCCGGTGGACGACCCGTATGGCTTGAAGGAGCCTTGGCGGTATGTGACATCCATCTTTCTGCATGGCGGCTACGAGCATCTGTTCTTCAATCTGTTCGCCATCCTCGTATTCGCTCCTCCGTTAGAGCGAATGCTGAAGTCAGGACGATACGCGTTGTTCTACCTTCTGTGCGGCATTGCAGCTAATGCATTCAGTGCGGTCATCCATACAGACTATCTCGCCAGCGTAGGAGCCTCAGGGGCCATATACGGCGTTTATGGCGCTTATCTGTACTTGGCCACAATGAAGAAAACATTGGATGAGGCATCACGAAAAACGGTCTACACGATTCTGGTGTTCGGGATTATCTACTCGGTTGTAGCGCAGGGCATTAATTTATGGGCTCATGTTGGCGGTGGGATCGCGGGCTTCCTGTTTGCTTATATTTATGATCGGTCACTAAGCGCAAGACGTAATTAGCCGGCGCATGTCCGGCCGGCTGGATTTATGGCGTGCTGAATGCGGCGCCTTGGGTTGGTATGAAGAGAAGAGGGGACGTCATGGAGCTTCGACAGTTGTATTATTTTGTGAAGGTGGCCAAGAAAGAGCATGTGACGCAAGCGGCGGAGGAGCTGCATGTGGCGCAATCGGCGGTTAGCCGGCAAATCCACCAATTGGAGGAGGAGCTTGGTGCCAAGCTGTTTTTGCAGAAGGGAAGAAATCTTCAGCTGACCCCGGTCGGACAGCTGTTTATGAAACGGGCGGAGGTCATCCTAACCGATCTGGAACGGGCGGTTATGGAGGTCCATGAATTCCTTGATCCTGAGAAGGGTGAAATCCGGCTCGGTTTCCCGCATAGTCTGGGGATTTCTCTCATACCAGAGGTCGTCTCCGAATTCCGGAAGAAGCATCCGAATGTTAGATTCCGATTCAAACAGGGGATGTATCCTTCTTTGATCCGGGACGTGATGAGAGGCGAAGTGGATCTCTCGTTCGTTTCGCCTTGCCCGGAGGAGCACGAGCACGTAACCGGACAAACGATTCTCACTGAGGAGCTGTTTGCGATCCTGCCGCCGAATCATCCGCTTGCTGGCGAACAGTCGATTGAGCTGGCGCAGTTAAAGGATGAGACATTCGTTCTATTCAGCGAAGGATACTCGCTGCGGCCGATTGTATGGGATGCATGCAAGAAGGCCGGCTTCACACCGAGCATCGGCTTTGAAGGAGAGGAAACGGAGACGATCCGCGGCTTGGTGGCGGCTGGAATGGGCGTGAGCCTGCTGCCGGAGATGGCCTTATATCCGAGCGGACCGCTGCAGCCGGCGAAGGTCCGGGTGCGGTCGCCGCAAGTAACGCGAACCATCGGGCTCATCTACCGTTCGAATGAAAAGCTGCCGCTCGTTGCAAGAGTGTTTCAACGGTTTTTGTTGGAATTCTTCGAGAGCAAGATGCTGCTGAAGAAGGAAAAGATGCGCAACCATAATAATGCCATCAAGCAAGAATTCCACATGCCAAGCGAATGATTTCGCTTGGTTTTTTTGTTGCGGATATTTAACTTCATTCGGATGAAATGAAGAAGGAAAGGCGATAATGGAAGGAAACGGAATGTTTCGTGGAGGGACGCGTGTATGATCGAACATGGCCGGCGGCGAAGAATGAACCGCCGCATCTTTGGCATCTTGCTGGCGATGAGCGCCTTGATGGGAGGCTTCCTGCTGCGGCTGGCATGGCTGCAGGCGATGCCGGCCGCACCGGTTACGAGCAGCCGTGCTAACTTGACGAGGGAGTCGGTTTTGCAGCGGGAGAGATCGCTAGTACTGGATTCGGGCCGAGGCGATTTCCTCGACCGGAGCGGACGGCCTATTACGGGCGAGACCTACAAAGCGTTGGCTGTGTTTCCGCTTCATGCGGATGCAAGAGGCACTATTAGTGACCAGAAAGCCCTTGCAGGCGTGCTGGGCGTTAATCATGCGATATTAACGGAATGGATGAACGGGCTGAGGGAGCCAGCCTTCTGGACAGTGCAGGGGGAGATGAGGCCTCTTCATCTGTCCGATGCTCAGCTGCAGGTAATTCAGAGGCTGCGGGTTAACGGGGTACGTGTACTGCCGTACCGCAATCGGTATCCAGCCTCTTTCGTGGCCAGACATGCCATAGGCTATACTAGTCAGCATCCGGAGTTTATTCATGAAAGCTACGCTTCCGAATTGTTGAGGAAGAAGATGAAGCTGAGTGATCAGGTCGGCGGCGCCGGCTTGGAGCGGGCATTGGATCGTCTGCTGCGTGGGAGCGGCCCGACCAGCGTGTCGTATTTCACGGATGGAGCGAACAACCCGTTGAACGGCCTGGATATGCGGTTCACCGGATCCAATAATCCGTATTATCCGCTCAAGGTCGGGACAACGATCGATGTGGATATTCAGCGGGCGGTCGAGCAATATGTCGACCGCAGCGGTTTAGCTGAAGGAGCTGTCGTCGTGCTTGATGCAGACAATGGCGACATCGTAACGATGGTATCCCGTCCACAGCTTGCGCCTGGATCGATCGGGCTAGCGGGCACAGATGAAGCAAACCATGCTATTCGCGCGGTAACGCCGGGATCGATATTTAAGCTTGTTACAGAAGCGGCTGCTTTAGAAGCAAATGTGGCGACGGAGCGGGAAGTATTCGAATGCTCAGGGGATTACGGACGATATGGTCTTCATTGCTGGAAGAGGGGGGGACATGGACGGATTACGCTGAGGGAGGCGTTAGCCCAGTCCTGCAATATTGCATTTGCGACCGTAGCCGAACGGTTATCGGCCGAGCAGTTCCTGGTAACGGCGAATCAATTAGGAATGGGAAGGCGCATCGGATGGAGTGATCCTAAACCGTTCAAGCCGCTGGGAGAACCGCTGCGTCTGCTGCCGGAGGAGGAAGCGGGAGGCTTATTTGCGAAAGCTCCGGCTGCCTATGATGGAGGACAGCTTGCGCAGACCGGCATTGGACAGCGGGACGTGAGGATAACGCCTCTGCAGGCGGCCAATTTGGTCGTGACGCTGCTGCATGAAGGGCGGGTATTGGAGCCGAGGCTCGTGAGCGAGCTTCGTTATGCGAATGGACAGCTCATGGCAAAGCTGCCTGTGCAGTATGCAGCAGCTGACTATGGCCGTATCGCACCGGCAACCGCGCATGCCCTTCTGCACGGGATGCAAGCAGTCGTAACAAGCGGGACGGGGCGGTCGATTCAAGATGGGATATGGACCGTAGCCGGCAAATCCGGGACGGCCGAGACGCTAAAGGGCGGTAAGGCTCGCAACAATCAATGGTTTGTTGGTTATGGTCCCGTCTCCGCCCCCCGTTATGCGGTTGCCGTCCTCGTGGAGAACCGCCGGCCGGACACGGCTAATAAGGCAACGCAGCTATTCCGCGGCATTATGGACGTGTTGGCTGTACACGAGAAGGCTTCTGATCATGAAATACGGAAGATGAACAATACGAGTTTATGATCAGCAAATTACACAAACGGCTCTAGGCTGAGAACTTTCCACAGCCCGTATGAGCAGGCTTAAGCATTCGTTCGTCTGCCTGCACGGTATTCCGTCGGCGAGCTGCCGTACCATTTGCGGAACTGTTTTGAGAAGTATAGGGCATCGGTAAAGCCTACCGAAGAAGCCACATGATCGATTGTCAAGTGTTTCTGCCCGTCAAGCAGCTCTCTCGCCCGTTCCATACGCACCTTCAGAAGGAACTTCATGGGCGAGAGACCCGTTGCTTGTTTGAACATCTTGGATAGATGCGTTCTGTGGTACCCGAGTGTACGGGATAGATCCTCGATTGAAATCTGTTGGGCGTACTGGAGGGAGAGCCATCGCACCGCCTGTTTAATTTGCCGGTCGATATCCGGTATGGCAGACTGCGTGTGGAAGGCCAGCCTCCCGGCATTCTCAACACCGAATTCCTTCAACATCAACCGAAGCAGTCCGTTCGCCTCTAAATCAGCTAATTCCGGGTAAGCGGAGTGCTTGAGCGTATACTCTAACCTTCGGTAAATTCGTATGACATCGCGCAGATCATGAAGATGTACAATGGGCTGAGCAGGTGTCATGCCCAAGCTGTCCAGCAAGGGCTGGGAGAGCGGGCCTTTGAAGGCTACCCATCGATAATACCATGGTGTCACCGCATCCGAGGTGTAGGTAAAGAGAACCTCCGGGAAAATAATGAAGGTATCCCCTCGCTCGCAATCATATTGCTTGCCTTCGATTTCAAAAGTACCTCTTCCCGACATCACGGTGTGCAGGAGGTAATAATTACGTACCGCCGGTCCTACTTGATGGGAAGGCCGGGGCTTGGCATGGCCGCTGAAGAGCACCGACAGCTCACCGTGACTTGGCAGGGAATTGACGCCCAGCGTGTAGAAAGAATGATGCAGATGCATGCGAATTCCTCCAGGAAAAGAAAGGGATAGGTGGCTGTAAAAGTCCCTTTAAGAGTAGCCCACTAAACTACATTTGTCCATATCTATTCCTCTTGATCGGTCTGGCAGCGAATTCCCTGTTTCCTTTATAGTTAAGTCAACTTAACAAGCTGGGAGTTTGTAGAAAAACCTGACGATTCTCTTCGAATCGTCAGGTTTTTGGGTTGGACACGCATCGGAGGTTATGCTCCATAGTCAATAGGAATGACTAAGCTTCGCTAAGCACGCGGCCTGCAGGCAAGTGCTGCGTTTGTTCCTTGACTACAGTGCCGTCGGCTAAACGCAGCCAGGAGTCGAACGCCCGTTGTCCTTCTTGCAGCTGTATAATGCGTGCGCCGCGAGGGAACCCTTCTCGTCCGTATGTATTGTACCCGGTAGCCCGTCCGTAGCAGAGACGGATTCCGTGCAATTCGCCGTAATAATCATTCACGTGGTCATGTCCGACGAAGGTACCCATCACGTCGCCCATTTCAACTAAGGCAGTGAAGAAACCGGAGTTGATTTTTGGAGAACAAACGTCCTCGTATCTTGCCCCGGAGCAGGTATGGGAATTCCACACTTCCTCGTATTCGGGAACCGGAATATGAAAGAACGCGAGAGACGGCAGCGGCTTACCGCCATTCTGCTCGGTCAATGCGGTCGACTGTTGAACGTACCATTCGATTTGGTCGCGTTTAATCCAATCATAACCGCCAATATGGGATGGCGCGTAATCACCCGAGTCGACGAAGTATAGGGCTGCTCCGGGCTGCTCAGAACCCGATCCTTGCAGGGTCAGCACATAGTTGCCGAATCCGCTGATATCGGCAGGACCCGATTCGGTTAAGCTATATGGATTTCCGTCAAAGACTGAAATCATCTCCTCACGCGGCACGATCCCCTCTGCATCGTGATTGCCGAGCACGACTGCGAATGGAATGCCGGCCCTCTCGGCTACTGCCGTCACTTCACGAATGGCATCCTTCGGTCTTGGGTCTCCATGACTTGAAATCAAATCACCGGTAAATACCACAAGATCGGGTGTTTCCTTCGCCAATACTTCTTCCATTAATTCGAATGTCGGGATGCTGTTGTTTCCATCGCTGTTATGATGCACATCGGTAAATTGAACGATTTTAAACGTACCATCCGGGCGAAACCGCAGCTGTTTATCATTGGACATAGTGAAGCTCCCCTTTCAAAATGAAGGCAATAAATGCAGGATTCTATCCTCATCATAATCGTATAAATCGGAAATTGTCAATCAGAAACAATGAGAAACAAGATAAAAACACAAGAATCAACATTCCAGGTTTAGAGATATTGTTTCGTATCAATTCCATGCATTTCTCGAGCCTTTCCATAATAAAAACCCTTGATCCTCCAATGAGCAGAATCAAGGGTTTGAATTTCCGGAATGTAAATGAAGGGTGTATTAGTTAGATGCCGCCGGAGGTTCTGGAGTATTGTCGAACTCGCCTTTGGGCGGTCTGATCCAACGATGGAAGTAGCGCTGGTCATACAAGGCTTTGATAAGAATCATTAAGATTGGCGATAGAATGACGCCGGCTATCCCAAACAGCGACAGGGAGATGATCATGAATGCAAGCATCGTGAATGCGGATACCCCGAGCGTATCTCCTGTAATCTTCGGCTCCAGAATTTGACGAGTCAAGACGACGACGAGGAACAGCACTGTCAGCCAGATCGCTAGTGTCGTTTTACCTACAATGACTAAATAGATAATCCAGGGCATGAACACGGTTCCGACACCGAGGAGCGGGAGAACATCGAATATAGCCGAGAGTAAAGAAATCGACAGCGCATTATCAACCCCCAGAAGCAGCAGGGAGATAAAGATGACGATGAAGGTGATAGAAATAAGCTTCATCTGTGCCTTTAAATAAATACCGATGCCTGAGAACACATTATCTTTAAGAAAGAAGAAAGCGGTCTTGAATGTTCTAGGTGTTTTATCGCGGGCTGTTTTCTTCCAATCATTAATCTCAAGGCTGAGAAAGTAAGCGAGAATAATCCCAATCGCGAAATTGAATATAAAGGTCGAGAATGAGGATAAATAGCCCCCAAGCGAGATGAGAAAGCCTGTGGCGATCCGCTGTCCCCATTCCGTTATAGATGCAATGGCATCCTGCGCTCTCTCAATGACTCCCGGCGGCAGCGCCTGATACTTATCCACCCAGACGGAGGCATTCTTAGCAAACTGTTCCGAGAGAATTTGCTGATACACCGGCAGCTTCTCAGCCAGTCCAGTCACTTGGTTCGCCACAATGATGCCAGCCCCAACGAATGCGCCGACGATTACGAGCGTAAATATAAGTATTGAAATGGCTGCAGCGATCGACTTCTTCAATCCGATCCGAGTGAGCCAGCGGGCAGGCGGGTCAATGAACATGAAGATCAGGAAGGATAGGAATATTGGTGTCGCGATTCGATACAAGTAACTGAAGGCAAACATAATTAGGTAGACGGTTAAGGCGATGAGTGCGATGTCGAAAGCGGTACGCCAATATTTCCGGTAAAAGGAAAGCATGATTATAACTCCTTATTTTCAGTGTAGAATAGATGTAATCATCACGATTGTACTATATATTCCAAGTGTTGCCTAATTAATATTGTTCAAAAAAGGTGTGGATTCCATCAATTCATCATCCACTCATATGACATCAACCATAGCCGTTTTTATCAGGTGTATGTTACAATAAGGTAGGCATCTGAAGTAGCACCGCCTTCCAGGGTTGGACAGGGGATTGAAACTAGGATGGTGGGGAAACGGACATGGAGAATTTACTGCTTTGGGGTTTTTACATCTTGACGTTTTACGCTTTTCTCCCGGGACTGGTCAGCCGAACGTTCGGCTTTCGGGTTTTCAAGAAGGGACGTGCGAAGAACGAAATCGCGCTTACGTTTGATGATGGTCCTGATCCGGTCTATACGTCGCAATTGCTTGATTTATTAAAGAAATATAATGCAAAAGCGACATTTTTTGTAGTCGGTATTCATGCGGAGAGAAATCCTGAGCTGTTGCGCCGCATGCACGAGGAAGGACATGTCATCGGAATTCATAACTACGTGCATAAGAGCAATTGGTTCATGCGGCCAGGAACAGTCAAGAAACAGATTCATCGCACTTCAGAAATCATTAAGAAGGCGACAGGCGAGCGCACCGTATATTACCGTCCGCCATGGGGGATCGTCAATTTATTCGACTTCTCCAATCTAGGTTATTTGCAAATTATTTTATGGTCGGCGCTGTTCGGAGACTGGCGCAGTCGGGTTGGATCTGACCGATTGCACAAGCGTATGATGAAGAAGCTCCGCCCGGGTGAGGTGCTGCTGCTGCATGATTGCGGAGCAACCTTAGGTGCTGATCGTGACGCGCCCGCCAACATGTTGGCAGCGCTTGAGCCTTTTCTAGATGCAGGTAAGCAACGTGGATACGAGTTTATAACCGTCCCAGAGATGATTGGTATTACAGACCGGAATAAATCCATAAAGCCGTCAATCAGCTGGTATAAACGAACAATCGTAGCAGGCTGGATGGCATGGGAGCGTCTGTTTCACGTTCTGTTTCGTATCGAATCAGGCGGGACGGATTCCGTGTTTCATATTCGGGTGGTTCCGTATCACGGCAAAACGCTGCATCTCTCGGATGGGCAAACAATCGAAGACAAGGATGAAGTCATCGAGCTTCACTTTGACAACAACAAGTTATATCATCTGATGACGGAATCACGTTCACTCATGCATGTGGCGATTCGCCTTATACGTGAAGTGGAGCAGGCCCTTCCGAAGCTTGCAGCCACAATAGCGGGGCGGAAAGATTATGAACGTGTCCGGGGGCTGTATGGCATCAGTATGATTAACAAAGGCGCGGAGCAGTTTGGCTTCAGTGTGCTGGAGCTCCCCAAAGGTCTATTCGACAAAATGACGCGTCTGTATTTAAAATTCCTGCTTCGTGTGCTTCATCCATCCGGTAAGAAGCGGGTGAAGGATCAGGGCGGACGGTTATCGCCTCGAATTATTGCCATGTCAATGGAAGAATTCCACCGCCGCTATGGGACGGCTGATTCATTAAAGCCGCTGTGGAATTCGGTAGCCGGATATGAAGACAATCTTACGTCATCCAGTCGGACGACGATATCACAGTCTACGTACGATAACGCCAATGCCGCGAGGGAGTTTACGCCCTAACGGCATTTTTCATTGGCAGCCTGAGCATCTAGGATTCCTGCTGCGTACAACGACTACACAAACAAAACCGTCAGGATTATAATCCTGACGGTTTTGTTTGTTGCTGCCGATTATATTTTCATTACGCCGCCTGTGCTTGCATTCGTAACGAGGTGAGCATAACGGGCAAGATAGCCCTTCTTCACCTTCAGTTCGAAGCCTGTCCAGTTCGCTCTGCGACGGTCGAATTCTTCATCGCTGATGAGCAGGTTCATCGTGCGGTTATTCAAATCAAGCTCGATCAGGTCACCATCATTAACGAAAGCGAGTGGACCGCCTTCTGCTGCTTCAGGTGAAACATGTCCGATGCTGATTCCGCGGGAAGCGCCGGAGAAGCGTCCGTCGGTAACCAGGCCGACTTTGGCGCCAAGACCCATCCCAACGATCTGGGAGGTTGGAGCGAGCATCTCAGGCATACCAGGTCCGCCCTTAGGTCCTTCGTAACGGATAACAACGACATGTCCTTCTTTGATCTGACCGGCTGCGATGCCTGCAAGAACGGCATCCTGAGAATCGTAGCAGATAGCAGGACCTTTCAGGTAGCCGCCCACGGACTTGTCCACTGCGCCTACTTTAATGATGGCTCCGCCTGGGGCAAGATTGCCGAACAGAACTGCCAGGCCTCCTTGCTCGCTATGCGGGTTGTCAATCGTGCGAAGCACATCGGTATTCTGAATTTCACAGCCTGCAACGTTCTCGCGAAGCGTCTTGCCGGTTACCGTGATGACTTCCCCGTTCAGTGCGCCTTCCTTCTTGAACAGCTCATTAAGAACGGCACTTACGCCGCCGGCCTCATGAACGTCCTCAATGTGCCAGTCGGAAGCGGGTGCGATCTTAGCCAAATGCGGCACGCGCGTCGCAATTTCGTTGATTCTTTCGATTGGGTAGTCGATTTCGGCTTCATGTGCAAGAGCAAGCGTATGAAGAACCGTGTTCGTGGATCCGCCCAAAGCCATGTCAAGCGCGAACGCATTGTCAATCGCTTCTTTAGTCACGATATCACGAGGTTTGATGCCCAGCTCGATGATTTTCATCAGTTGGCGAGCCGATTTTTTGACAAATTCTTTGCGCTCTGGCGATACGGCTAGAATCGTACCGTTGCCCGGCAATGCAAGTCCAAGTCCTTCAGCGAGGCAGTTCATCGAGTTGGCCGTGAACATGCCGGAACAGGATCCGCAAGTAGGGCAGCCGTATTGCTCAAGCTCTTGCAGTCCAGCATCGTCGATCTTGCCTGCTTGATAAGCACCGACACCTTCAAATACGCTGGAGAGCGAGATGGATCGGCCATCGGAAGTTTTGCCTGCTTTCATCGGTCCGCCCGATACCATAATCGTCGGAATGTTGACGCGGAGCGCACCCATCATCATGCCCGGGGTGATCTTATCGCAGTTCGGAATACAGACCATGCCATCGAACCAGTGCGCATTCACGACTGTCTCGACGGAGTCAGCAATAATTTCACGGCTAGCGAGCGAGTAACGCATGCCGATATGGCCCATTGCGATGCCGTCGTCTACGCCGATCGTGTTAAATTCAAAGGGAACGCCGCCAGCTTCGCGGATCGCTTCTTTAACCAGCTTGCCGAATTCCTGCAGATGGACGTGACCAGGAATAATATCAATATACGAGTTGCAAACCGCGATAAACGGTTTGTCGAAGTCTTCTTCTTTTACGCCGGCAGCGCGCAGCAAGCTGCGGTGCGGAGCGCGGTCGAAACCTCTCTTGATCATGTCTGAACGCATCTTTTTTGCCGCCATACTTGTCCCTCCCAAGGTTAATTCAATACAGAACAGTCTACCACAATGGACGCTGAATGGCTAGAATACAATGATAGGAATGGAGCCGCTGGACGCTTCTTTTTACTAGCGCTGATTAGGCTCATTAGTCGAACTTCATGCACCGGCGCGCTTGATATCATAAATAGGCAATGATCGGCTCATTATAAGTGAATAAGGACTTTTTTGCATCGAGGTATGCTGTAACCCTTTACAACCCCAACAGTTTGTTCTAAGTTTATGAAAGATGCATTACCGATATAGAGAGGGTGGAACGGCGCATGTCGGAGATGGATCAGCATGATTTGGCGCAGCTCGAACGGTCGTTTATCCAGATGAAACGAAGAATGGACTCGGAATGGTCCAAAGGCAATTATGGCTTGAACGCGCTGCAGGGCCGCATACTTTTCCGCTTGTTTGAGGATGGGCCGCAGAAAGCATCCGCACTTGCGGAGCAGCTTTATATAACACCGGGTGCGGTGACCGGAATTGCTGATAAATTATTAGAGATGGAGCTCATCGAACGCGACCGCGCGGAGGATGACCGGCGTGTCGTGATCCTGTCTGCAACGGAAGCGGGAGGGGAGCTGGCCCAGAAGCTAAGAGAGAAGCGAAGGGCTGTTTCCGAGAAGATGTTTTCGGGGTTATCGTCCGAGGATGTCCGCGAATTGACACGTCTCTTCGACAAAATCAATCAAAACATGGATGCGGCGAACGCACAAGAACATGAAGAATGATAGCGGTAATAAAGAAGCCCGAGAACGCTTGTCTTCTGGACAAGCACTCTCGGGCTTCTTTTACTTTAATCGAAAGTCTAAGGAATGTGATCATCACAACCATAGACACTGCGGGCTACCCGCTTATTCTTGCTTGACGCTATTGCCCGTGGAGATCAGGTGAACCACTCGGCAAATTACGCTTGCGATACGTCCTCGGACTTTCTCCGTACCGTCTCTTGAATTGATTTAAAAAATGATTGTAATTACTAAATCCGACGTCCTCGCTAATTTCAACCGCACTTCGGTGTGTATGCAGCAGAAGAGCGGCCGCTTCTCTCAAGCGCATCCGGTTAAGAGCATCGATGACAGATTGGCCTGTCTCCGATTTGAATAAGTGTGACAGCCGTGATTCGGAAATACCGACAGCTTTGGCGATTTCCTCAATTCGCACCTGTTCCTTCATACGCTTCGTCAGCAAATCATGTGCTTCTTCGACGCGAGGATCGATACGGCGCGAAGCGGTCTGGGATAATAATAGCAGCAATTCCTGGATAGCGCCCGCACAGAGCATTTTCCAGAAAGGACGACGCTGCCGCACATCCATAATAATCCGGGACAGGGCGCCGGCAATACGTTCCCTGCTATGTGAGTTTTCTATCGTCACGTGATAGAAACCCGGCTCCTGATCAGGGAATTGCCACAGATGAGCATCCTGAGGACTCGGTGTAAAATGGGTCCAAATGAAGTTCCACCTATGACCGGGGTTAGTTCCATAGTGCTGCGGAGTTCCCGGTTTCAACAGGGCAACATCACCGGCTTGCGTTCGATAGATTGTATTTCCCGGCTTAAAGTAACCCTCGCCTGACAAGGTATATGTAATCAGCCAGTCTGCTCTGCCCTCTGGGCGAAGTGTGGAATAGCTGTCCGCTTCGTTAAAATGGCCGGCAACATAGGTATCTATGTCCAATGTCCCGTAATGACTCGAAGGTCTGCCGTTGATATGATGCATTCGGTCATCCTCCTAGATGGGCCGCAATTTATCCATTGGAGTTTCAATCACTCCTGCTTATGAATCTGAGCATAGCATGCCCGGATCAGGGCGGCAATGGGGGAGTGAAATGGTTATGTGTCAGGTAAGCACCCTTGGAGGAAGTAAAGGGGAAGGATGGTAATCCGATATTTATTGTTGAAAATATGGTAATTAGTTGTGGGTATGATACAATATTAATGAAACCAAGTTTCGTATAATGAAACTCAAGAGGTGTGGTGGATGACTTATCAATTTCTAGGTTTGGATCATGTTCAGCTAGCTGCTCCGGCACAGGTAGAAGAGCAAGCGCGTAGCTTCTATTCGGGCATTCTTGGTATGCCCGAGATCAAGAAGCCAGAGAAGCTGATAAGCCGTGGAGGCGTTTGGTTTCAATGTGGTATTCATCAGGTGCATATCGGTGTGCAGGATAATTTTGTGGCGGCGGTGAAGGCACATCCTGCTTTTCAGGTTGAACGTATATCGGAGCTTCGCTCCATGCTGCTTCAGCGGGGGGTTGAAGTACGGGATGATGATGCAAGAGATGGTGCCGAGCGCTTCTACATTGATGATCCATTCGGAAACCGGCTCGAGTTTATCGAATGGTCCTCTTCATATCGAAAAGACCCCTCGATTTGACATGCATTCAGAGGGGCCCATAATTGAATCCTGACAGCTAGCTCTTACCGCCGTTCCCTTTTTTATCCTTTGTGCGGGTGGTCGTATTTTGCCGGGCATGCCCTTGCTGCTTTGCCATCGCTGTTACCTCCTTTCATAAGGTTCTGCACGGTATTGTGCTTCCGATTGGGACTGGTTATGAAACGTGAAGAGTGGAAGTTTTTCACACGCTTTTATTTGGAACGACTACATGATTAACAAGATTCTTCGTCTTGGTCCCTTGCTAGGTCCATAACAAAAAAAGAGCCGCGCTAGAAGCTTTAAGCGAGGCTCTTTAAATTAAATGAGTATCGTTGAATTACATGGCGGCGGGGTTGCGTCCGGACAGAAGATGTTTTACATGAGATTGGCGCCATTTGGATACGTGCACATACTTGGTTTCAGGCCGGCCGCAATCGAAGCGGACCAGACCTTCCTTCACTGAGATGATCTTGCTCACATTGACGTAGCAGTTGCTGCTTACTTTAGCGAATTGGCCACCTGCGATATAATGATACAGCTGCTCCTTGGAGAGCTTCTTTTTTATATTGTAATTTCTGCCGTGAAAACTAACCAGCCCCAGTTTGCCGATTTTAAAATAGAGAATATCTTTCTCGATCTCCATGGTTTCATACACGTTCCGGTTGTCCGGTGCAACATTCATCATTTGACAGGCCTCCTTGAAAGATGAAATTGTTAGCGCTTTCATTTTAACACAATTTATTCATCTTTGGAATGGCGACTTTGAATATACACATTACGTTTTTTTAGTGGATGTCCTCTTATTGGTTGTTTATACCTGCAGTTAATCATGATATTAATTAGAAGCGCGATAATTCATGGGTAGGTGAGAAGTGAAAAATGAAAAGTTTTATTAAGAAAGTAGTTGCATTCGTGTCGAAGTCTATGGTATATTCTAATTCCTGTCGCAGAGATGGTCTGAAACGAACATGAATTTATCGTAGGTTCACCCATTCAAGCATGCAGGTTGGAATAAAGAAACAGTTGCAATCATGATTTCAAATATGTTATGATGATTGGCGTTGTTGATTAATTAATTGCTCTTTGAAAACTGAACAACGAGTGAATTAGCCATTTGTTTTAAATGAGCATTTCAAACACTTTTATGGAGAGTTTGATCCTGGCTCAGGACGAACGCTGGCGGCGTGCCTAATACATGCAAGTCGAGCGAATTTCATTGAAAGCTTGCTTTCAATGGAGTTAGCGGCGGACGGGTGAGTAACACGTAGGTAACCTGCCTACAAGACTGGGATAACATTCGGAAACGAATGCTAATACCGGATACGCAATTTCCTCGCATGAGGGAATTGGGAAAGGCGGAGCAATCTGCCACTTGTAGATGGACCTGCGGCGCAT
>NZ_JANHOF010000001.1 GCF_024498075.1 Paenibacillus mendelii | reverse complement strand
CGAGGTGGAAGTGCAGCAATGCATGCAGCTGACGAATACTAATCGGTCGAGGGCTTATCCTAAAAGATACCCCACAAAGTGACGAACAGCTTCGAAGCTGATTCCGAATACTTTGCGGGGACCCCGATACTCATTCGGGAAACACAGCTATAGAGTTGCGCAAACTCGTATCCAGTTTTGAAGGTGTAACCACACCTGAAACGTTTGGTGGTAATGGCGAAGGGGAACCACGCGTACCCATCTCGAACACGACCGTTAAGCCCTTCAGCGCCGATGGTACTTGGACCGCAGGGTCCTGGAAGAGTAGGACGTCGCCAAGCACGAGGAACCGACCGCATTTATGGGGTCGGTTTTTTTATTTATAATTATGAATAGGACGCGGTAGGAGCATAGCTTCTGCTTCATTTTTATTTTTAGTTAAGTTCATGTATGGGGACGGGTATTCTGAAGCATGTGAGAGGCTAAGCAGAAGAAGCTAGTTGCGTTTGAACGCATACGGATACACCGTTTTGAAATGCAGTGATAGATGTAAGGCAGCTTTGTCATGCAAGATGGCAATTTAGCACAGATGTTGTAAATCATAAGTGAAAAATCAATACGGATGCAACGGGATATAATCTCTTGTTTTTTGAAATATGCCAACCCTCGTCGAATGCGGTGTATGGGATATGAATGATGATCAAGCAAGCGTGGATATACCTGTCTTAACATTGGAGGAGTACAAGGAACTATCGGCCATTCGCAGCGAAGCAGTTGGAAAACTGATTTCTCTAACCGTACCACCTTTATCGATTCGTCTTAAAGATGCCAAACAAGCCGTTCCAAAGCATCTAACGAGGTTCCTGAGCAAAAGCAGTAAATGGAAGCAATGAGCAGTCTATTAATGATGATTGTATATGAGGCACGGAGCAAGAGGCTGATTCTGCAGGCGGTTGATTATCCTTGTCCACCGAGGTATTGGTGGTTGATTAATAGGTCACTCGAGGGCTAAAGCAAAAACGGATTTATTAGTGGAGCATAGCTCCTAGAACGGTTTAAGGGGGCATATAGCCCCCTTATCCATGTCATGCCTTTATTCTTTAACTGCGCCTGCACTGAGTCCGTTCTCGACCTTCTCCTGAAAGAGCAGGTAGACGATAACGGTGGGGATGATGGTGATCATGATACTCGCGAATGTCGGGCCCATCTGTACCGCTCCATATTGGCCTACGAACGAGAAGAGAGCCATGGAGATGTTATACATATTCTTATCGGTAATAAGAAGGACATTCCAAATCAAGTCGTTGTAGATGCTAAAGAAGGCTAAGATTCCAGCCGTTGAGATGGCCGGCATCGTTAATGGCAATAGGATCCGAAACAGCAGCGTACGCGGCTTACAGCCGTCAATAACAGCTGATTCATCAATTTCCTTACTGATTCCGCGCATGAACCCTGTAATAAGGAATATGGCGAAAGGAAGCTCGATAACGGCATAAAGGATAATGAGTACGAAATAGTTATTGAAACCGTTCACGGTGCCAATCAATCTGGATATTGGAATCATCAATGAAAACACAGGGATCATCAAGCCGGTAATGAAATATAGATAGATGATTTCTCTGAATTTAAAGTTCAAGCGTGACAATACGAACGAGGCCATGAGTGCGAGCAATAGGGCTAGCGCTGTGCCGGCGGCCGCATAGAAGAAAGAGTTGAAGACGGCCCAGAGCATATTGCCATCAACGACGGCCTGCTTGTAGTTTGCCCATAACCAGTCCGTGGGGAACGAGAACACCGCATCACCGTAGATCTCGGTATTATCCTTCAATGAGTTCTGAAACGAGAACAACAGCGGATATAGAAATACGACGGCGCATAATACCGCGAAGGCGTAGATTGCGATGCGAAAAGGAGATTTGACCATGACTGCATTCACCTGCCTTCCTTAATTATCGGCTCTCTTTGGAGCTCATCAGTTTATTGAGCAGGATCGTTAGGATGAAGCCTGTCACAATAATAAAGGTACCGATGCTGTTACCCATGCCGAAATTGTTGTATTTGAACGATTCATTGTAAAGCATAGTGGTTGGAACATCTGTCGCTCCGTTTGGGCCGCCGCCAGTCATGACGAAGATCTGGCCAAAGACGCGGAGGGACTGAGTAACGGCAAGCACGGAGAAGATTTTGAAGGTCTCTCTCATAAGAGGGACTGTAATGTAGAGAATCTTTTTCCAACCGACAGCGCCGTCTAGCGAAGCCGCTTCATAAATTTCATCGGAAATCGACACGATACCGCTGGCAAAGATGATCATGTTCAGGCCGACATAGATCCATGCGTTGACTACGACGACAACATAAATCGCGATAGCGGGCTGTCCGAGCCAATCTTGCTGGAGCACGCCAAGACCCATGATCTCTAGAACCTTGTTGACAAAACCGCCATCACCCTTCAGAAGAAACTGCCACATCAGACCTACGGATGTGAGGGGAAGGATGGCGGGCATGAAGTAAGCAACCTTGAAAAAGCGGCGCCCCCGCATTTTGCTTGTGATGATCAAGGCAAGCGTGAAGCCGATCGGCAAAATGAGCACGAAGGAAGCGAGGATGAAGACACCGACATTTTTTAATGACCGATAAAATTCCGGCTTCTGAAACATGTCGACATAGTTGCTCCAACCGACGTATTCAAGCGGTACGCTCTTGATGCCATTCCAGCTGAAGAAAGACATGTACGCTGTCTGAAAAACCGGAACGATGAAGATCAGGGTGTACAGCAGAAAGACGGGGAGCAGAAATAGAATGACGGTCGGATAGACTCTGCGTCCAAACATAAGATGGCCTCCTTGCTTCTCTGGATTCTAATAAACACTGCGTGTGAATAAAAACGCCGTCCCGCATCTCCCGTCCGCGAATGAGCGGGATGATGCGGGACGGACGTTAATGGAACTGCAAGTACTTATTTGCGATTGGATTCAATAAAGCTTTGAATCGCGTCTGCCGTTTTTTGCGGGGAGTTGCCTGCGAACATGCCTTGGATTTCATTACGTACTTTATCCTGCAGCTGTGCGATTGGATCATACGCATACAGCTCGCCTTTGAAGCCCGAAGCTGTATTTTGAGCAGCCATGAATGCTTGTGTAACTGGATCAACCGCAGCTGGGTCAACCGTCATTTTTACAGGGTATACGCCGCCTTTAGTGAATTCCAGGTAGTATTGGAACGATTCAACGGACGTAAGGAATTTAACCAGCTTAACGGCTGCATCCAGCTCAGCGCCTTTTGCTTCTTTGGATACCGAGTAGCCGCCAGCGCCGCCGAACCAAATATCCTTGGTGTCTGGAGCGTCTGCAAAGCCAGGGAAGGAGATCACGCCGACTTTGTCCGCAATTGCGGATTCAGCCAGTTGGCTAATGCCCCATGAACCTTCGTAAAGCATTGCGCTTTTGCCTGCGATGAAGTTCGCTGTAACGGCATTGTTATCCGTTGTCACGATGTTTTTTCCCAAGATGCCGGCATCCTGCCAGTCCTTCATCAATTGAAACAGGGACAGCATGTCGGCGTCGTTCCACTTAGCTTCACCGGACACGAGTGCATCGGTTTTGGCTTGTCCGAATTTCTTCAACGACAGGTTGGTCAGCATGTGTCCGCCGCGGAAGTTTTCTTTATCGGCGATGGCCATTGGCGTAATACCGATTTCTTTGAACTTCGCCGAAACGGCGGCCATTTCTTCAACCGTTGTTGGTGGAGCCATACCTATTTTCTCAAACAGCTCTTTGTTATAGTAGATCGCGATGCTGTAGAACTCCGAAGGAACGCCATACGTACCCTTCAGATCTTTGTACTGCCACGTATCAAGCAGCGGGAGGAAATCACCAGACCACTTCGTGTCTTCGTCCAAGTAAGGCTGTAAATCAAGGGCGATGTTCTTCGCATAATCTTTGAACGCTTCTCCGCCGTAGTTCGTCCAGATATGCGGTACATTACCGGTAGCTAAACTCGTCTTCAGCTTATTGTTGAATGCGTTCTCATCATTGAGCGACTCATCCACAACCGTAATGTTTGGATTTTCATCCATGAACTTCTTAAGCAAGTTCTGGAACGCGACCGCTGCCGGGCTTGTACCCGATGCGCGCGATAGGATCGTGATGCTTACTTTCTCGTTCCCGTCGCCGGCACCGTTCCCGCTGCCTGCATTCGACGAATCAGCAGGATCATTTTTAGATCCGCATGCAGCCGTGAATACGGAGATCAGCATAATCATGGCCAAGACGAGTAGAGCGTTTCTCTTTTTCCGAACCATTTCAAAACCTCCCATGATGTGATAGATCCTCGGAAGAAAGTTTCTTCTGATACAGCCATTATATAAACCGGAAACAAGCTTAAGAAGGGAATATCTTTACCCTACCGGTGCGATTTTTACGTTATTACTCTTTGACAATAAATCGAGATGGCGGCAAACCGAACTGTTTTTTAAAGCATTTGCTGAAATATTGCGTATCGGTAAAACCGATTTGCTCGGCCAAATAAGTTAAATTCTGAAATCCGCTATCCAAGAGCTCCTTAGCCTTCAACATGCGGCATTTCGTTAAATAGGTGACGACCGAGCTGCCGGTTTCCTTCGTAAATATTCGGCTCAAGTAGCTTGGATTGACATGGATGCTCGCTGCAATACTATTGAGGTCGAGTGTGGGGTCCGCATAGCTGATATCGATAAAATGTTTTGCTTTTTCCACGAGCCTTGCCGGCGTAGAACGCTTCGTGTATTCGCTCGTTCCGATCGCTTTGCTGTATTTATCTCCAACCCATGCCTCAATCTCATCCAATGTTTGAAGCTGGCGTACAAGGACATCCGGCACGAAGGAGTCGGCGAGCTCGGGGTCCGCAGCCGACTGGTTCTCGGAGGCATACAGCTTCAGAACAATGACCAGCTCGCTAAGCAGGAAATAAAGATGCTCAAGCGTTGCTTCTTCGTTTCTTAAATTTGCAAATAAGGCATGCATGTTTGCCATCACGCTTTCAAGGCTGCCCAGCCTCAGCTGGATGAGCATACTTTCGCGGACATTCGTCAGGTTCGGCAGCGACTTATTCGAAGGAAGCTCTTCATACCGGATGATACGGTTTCCGCCGAGGAGTGTTTTGTAAGAGCAAGCAGTCAAGGCTTCACGGGCGCTAGTCTGCAGGCCATCGTATCCCTCTTTTAATCTTCCCGTTCCGATGGTAACGGTAATCGAATTCGAGCTTCGGATACGGTTCATGGCAATCCGGCAGTCCTGAAGGAGCTTGTACATTCTCTCATCGGCGACGGCCGCTTCGGTATTGGCGATAATAAATAAACCTTCATCGCTAAGCCATGTTTCTGTCCCGGGTACGGAAGCGAAGCAGTCGTTCACGATTCGATAAGCATCTGCCGGATCATCCTCAACCGTATCGCTGCTCAGGTCGGCACTAACAGACAATACAATGCATGGCGCCTCCGTCAGCTTCGGGCAATATTGCAGCATTTGGTCAGCAGTAGGACGAATAGTGCCTTCTAAGAGCAGCTTGTGCATAAATTTGTCACGAAGGATGTCTCGGCTCTCTTGCAGCTGCTTCCGCATGGAGTCATTGAGCTGCCGCGCATCGGCTTCCGAGCGGATTTCATTCGACAAGGCTATGACCGCTGCGCTGAGCTCCTCTGTATCGACAGGCTTCAGCATATAGTCGTTTGCGCCTGCTTTAAGAGCGGATTGGGCATACTCAAACGTGCCGTATCCGGTTAATATGATGATTTTCAAAAAAGGATATGAGCTGCGCGCCAATCCGGCGAAGGCCAATCCGTCTAGAATTGGCATATTAATGTCCACAATAGCGAGCTGTATATCTTGTTCCGCCAGCAGCTCTAGGGCATCTTCACCGTTATCCGCTTCTGCGGCGATGAGACAACCGAGCGCTCGCCAGTCGAGGCCATGCTTGAGACGTTCTCTCACCAAATATTCGTCATCTACGATAATGACTCGAATCATGCTCGATCCCCCTTGTATTCCTGTATGGGCAGAATGACGGTTACCTTCGTTCCTTCTCCCGGTGAACTGTCGATGTGCAGCCCATACTCCTGCCCGAAATATAGTTTGACCCGTTCATTGGCGCTCTTGACGCCAAAGCTGCGCGACACCGTTTCGATCCCGTTGAAACCTAGCAGACGGCGGATAGTATCGGGCTCCATCCCGATCCCATTATCGGTTACTTCAAGGATGAGGCGGCCGGATTGCAGGTATGCCTTGATTTCAATGAGTCCCTTGCCTCGCTTATTCTTCAAGCCATGGTAGATCGAGTTCTCGACAAGCGGCTGAAGCAGCAGTTTCACCGTGGCACAGGATTGCACAGAGGGATCAATGAAAATCGTATAGTCCAGCTTATCGCCATATCGTACCTTTAGAATGTCCAAATAATGCTGTGTAATCGATATTTCGGCTTCAATCGAGATGATCGAGCTGCCCTGACTGAGAACACCGCGGTAAAAACGGGCCAATTGATTAACGAGGCTGATTATATCGTCGTTTCGCTTGAGCTCGGCAAGGCCGCAGATGCTTTCGAGCGTGTTGTATAAAAAATGCGGGTTGATCTGAGCTTGAATGGCCGCGAGCTCATATTCCTTACGCTTCTTTTCTTCCTCCACATGGCTTTCCATAAGCGCTTTCGTACGGCTAACCATCCGGTTGAATTCCACGGCAAGCTCACCGATCTCATCCCGGGATTCCAGATCAAGGAATACATTCAAATCTCCCTCCTTGACCCGTTTGACCGTTGCTTTGATGCGGCCAAGCGGTTTGGTAATCGACTTGGTAATCAGAAAAGTAAGGAGGATGGCAAGCGCAATAAATCCAATCCCGAGTGTAAACAATTGGTTCGTGAGGGAACGGTTATCCTCTGTGATTTCATTAATGGGCACAATGCCGACAATGGTCCAATTCATCCGCTTGTAATCGCGGGAGATGACAAGGTAATCCTGTCCGTTCATCGAGAACGTTCGGCCTCCTTGCTGCTTCAACACGGCAGGGAAGAACGGCTTGCCTTCTATGGAACTGTAGAGCTGGTCCTTCTTTGCGCCGGACACGATTCGTCCGGAATCATTGATGATATAGATTTCGCCCGTGTGCCCCAATTGAATGTTGGCGTATTGGTCATGGATATAGCGCTCATCGATCGATAATTGAAGAATGCCCAGAGAAGCCGCGGTCTCCATGGAATTGAAGCGTTGGAACAGGGAGACGATATGGTTCGTTTTGGAATCCTTCTCATAATTGCTCGGGGCTGTTCCTTCCCATGCCAATCCGTAAGAGGAGCCTTTGAAGCGCTCGAAATAATAGCTGCTAACATCGCGAATGCTTTGTAAGCCGCCGGAGTCATAAATATTATGATAGTTGTCGTACATGATGATGGCATGAACGAAAGACTTGCCGTCAACGATGCTGCTAAGCGCATTCTGTACGGTAATATAGCGCTGATAATAGGAGAAGGACAGATTCGGATCGACGGTAGGATCCGCAGTTCCGATTAATGTCTCCTGGATAATCCGGTTTTGAATGACGATCTTCGCGTAGCTTTCGGCGTTATCCAAAATAAGATCAAGCTTGTCGGTGACCAGCACTAAATTTTCCGATGTGCTGTGAATCGCTTTCTTGATGAGGATGGAGGAGGAAATACGGTAATTGGATACGGCAAGAGCAATAATGATGAGTGAGAGCGCAACCGTGAAGAAGAAGATGATCCGTTTGTGAATGGACTGGGAATAAGCCCAGTGGTAGAAGCGTTTAGACAGTCTGATCAACACAGGCTTTACCTCCGCAGATGAGTTGAGAATCGATGGGTCTAACAGGAAGATGACCGCTCTTCCCAAGGGAAAGCGGTCTTATTATATTACTATAAGGTTATCTCCGATGATGTCGTTTGTCTAATTGTAATCGATGACAGCCAGTCGTGGTACCATCCTTCATGGGAATATAGACTCATAGTTCTATAAGGAGACATAGCTTGGTGTTTCGAAATATCATCAAGCTAAAGAACTAAAATAGGAGTAAATTCACGTTATATCGACAGTAATCGACAAAAATATGTTTCACGGCGTGGTATAATGATTTTGAGATATTACAAGAAAATAATAGATAAAATACTATTTAATTACATATAAATATTTTTAAATTGTATAACAGAACATTCGTTTGGTGACAACGAAGTGTCTTGCTGATGTTATATGCTACAATCATACCCATTCATCTACTCGATATGCAGAAAAGAGCTGACCCTAATGAGCATTGTCATCACGACCGCCGGAATCGTTATTATGTTTATGGTTTCCTTGTTTTTCGGATTTATCTTGAACGAAATCATTAAATGGATTCGTCTGCGCCTGTTTTCTTCCATCGTTGCACTCTTTGTTTTATTAAACGTGACCGACGTTACCCACGATTGGTACTTCTTGTTCTTCCTCGGCATTATTATCATGACGGTTTGGGCCGTCATTCGAACGCTATATATGAAAGTGGTAGCTCGCAAAATCAGCTATGCAGACGAACAGCTGGATCATGTATGGGCTTCCTTGTATGCCATCTATCTGCTGTATGCTGCGCTGCAGCGGTCATTCCCTTATGACTGGCTTCAGGACAAGCTTAACGCAAGTCCGAATGCTGCCGTTGTTACGCTTGCAGGTTCCGGGATGTCTGCCCTCTTGCTGCTAACCAGCTTGTCCGCGATGATTCGCCCCTATAAGCAATTGAAGCGGAGATTCAACAAGCAGCAAGCGCCGATCGAGGAGAAGTCGCTGGAAACGATTATCCGGATAACCGATTCGAAGCGGCGCGGCGAAGCTGTCGGCTATGTGATGGCACTGGTTGAAAGAATGATTATTCGCAAGAAAATCGTTCGGGTGGAGCGCGGCGGGAAACGTTATCTGGTCAAGAGGGGAAGCCGCAGTACCACGGACGAGCAGCGTCCCGAGCTGACTAAGCTGGAGCAGGCAAGCTCGCCGGTCCGCGTTTCGGACCTTGCATATTCGGAGATCGATCAGGCCGTATCCGTGTTATCCGGATCCCGATCCGCCAGCATGGAGTCCCTCGCAGAAGGCCATGCAGCAGCTTCCGTCTCAATCGAAGCCAGCGGGGAGATCGACCCGCCGTTCCGTCTGCTTAGGCAGGATTTCAAGAAGCATCCAATCTCGGAGGCGCCATATGAAAGCCGTCTTCATTATATGATGGTCCTCTTCTATGGAGTAGAAGACTTGAAGCGGGAGCATCGTGTCGTAGACAGCTTGCTGGACCAATATGCGGCTATGTTTGTTATCCGGCAAGAGGACGCGGAACCGATCCGTTCTTTCAATTCGAGCACGTCACCCCCGGAGTTAGGCCAAGCTCTCCGGACAGTCAAGAAAACGCGGTGGCGCAAGCGGCAAGGGCTCTTTTACAATCGCTATTCGTATAAACATGCGGTATTCGGCGAGTTTCTCTATACGAGGCAGTGGCTCTCGGGCAGGAAAGCGGAGGAAGAGGTTGCTCACTTGTACGGCCAGTCGCTCGGGATTTCGCCGAGCGACCGCAAGTCCATGATAGATTACTGTGCTTTATTGCGGGAGGGAGAGATGAAAGCCGCACAGCTTCAGCTCTACTCGCAGATGTCCCGCAAAATGAGAGAAAGTCTCGGGTTCCTGTATCAAAGAGCCGTCGACGATAGGTCCATGGGCAATAAGAGCCGCTTCGAAACGGCAGTAGTCGCCACAATGAGCGCTGGTAAGTCCACATTCTTGAATGCTTTAGCGGGAATGGATCTGCTGCCTTCCAAAAACCAAGCGTGTACAGCCAAGATAACGAAGCTTGTCCACAACGCTGGTATGCGTCACGCGATCGGGTATTCCCGCACGGCAGCGGGCGACTGCGATTATTCGGGCTTCGTCGATGAATCACAGACGACGCGCTGGAACGGGATCGGCGGATCTAACGAAGTTTATTTGGAGGCTTCATTGGCAGGGAGCTACAGCGCCGATTATGCTGTTTCTTTCTACGATACGCCAGGAACCAATTATTCGATGGACGGCAGCCACAACGAGGTTACCTATCGATTTCTGAAAGAGCAGACGATCGATCTGATTGTCTATCTGATTAATGCAACCCAGATATCGACCGATGACAACAGCGTACTGCTTCATAAAGTGACAGATAGCATGAAGACGGGGGGGCCTCAACCGACGAATATCGTATTCTTGCTCAACAAAGCCGACGAATTCGATTTGGAGGGTGACGACGATCTAGAGGCTTCTGTAAGCAGCGTATGTCGTGATTTGGCTCAAGCCGGGTTCGACAAGCCGGCGATTGTGCCGGTCTCTTCCTACGGGGCCAAGCTGTTTCGGATGGCTTTAGCAGGCCGGCAGATAAGCAAGAAGGAAATGAAGGATATGGATGCTTTGTACCGGCTCTTCATCGAGGATGGCGTGGATTTGACGCAATATGCCCGTATCCCTGATTTGGCTCAGGTAACGGATTCAGAAGCGTATCCAGCAGCATACCCAGCCCTTGTTGCGATCGGAGAGAAGCAGTACCGGGGAAGTGATCTCTTGCAGGCCCTGCAGCGCACGGGAATTCTGGCAGTAGAGGCCTATATCAATCAGTTGGCATACAAACAAGGAGGCAAGCGGAGCAATGGCTAACGTATCGATCAAATATAACCCTTATACCGTAGACTCGGTCATCTCGTTCAATGGCCGGGAAATGACGGAAGACAGCAAGCTTCATGCCTACAAGAACGAAAGACTGCAGGTATGGATGGAGAAGCTGGGCCCGATTCTAGAGGAAGAGTGTAACGACGACGCCATACATATCACGTTTCATGGAACATCTCTCGATTACGAGGATATGAAGGATTACCTGTCACAGATTAAGCATTCGGAAGTGACCTATACATTGGACCATATACCGGCCAAGGAAACGGACGATAAGTTCCGCGAGCTGGTGAACTTGTTCGAGGAGATGCAGGCAGGGCCATTCGAGGATCTGAAAGATGCGCATATTACGGAAAATTTCCAAAAGGCGCTGGGTTCCGAATTCGAGGTGAGTGTCATTGCCACGATGAGCTCCGGCAAGTCGACGTTGATCAACGCGATGCTGGGACGGGAATTCGTGCCTGCCAAGAATGAAGCCTGCACGGCCACGATCGCCCGAATAAGAGATCAGGATGGGATGGACGGTTATACGGCAAAATGTCTGAATCAGAACGAAGAGGTCATCTATGAGGAGCAAACGGCAGACCTTGAGGCGATGAAGCGATTTAATGAGGACGAGCGTGTGTCGTATATCGAGGTGAACGGGGATATCCCGTTTATTCAAACACGCAAAGCCAATCTGATTCTTGTAGACACGCCTGGACCGAACAATTCTAGAAACTCAGACCACCGCGATCATACCTACCGGATTATTAAGAATGCGTCCAAGCCCATGGTGCTGTATGTATTGAATGCCACCCAGCTGGCAACGAATGACGACAGCATTCTGCTTGGCAGCGTGGCCGAAGCAATGAAGGTCGGCGGTAAACAATCGAAGGACCGCTTCCTGTTCGCCGTGAACAAGATCGACGAATATGATACGGAGCGGGCGGACAGCATTGATGAGGCGCTGCGAAATATTCGTCAATATCTGGCTCAATACGGTATCGATAACCCGAATGTATTCCCGATCTCTGCCGAGATGGCAAAGGTCATTCGCCTTCACCTGAGCGGGCAGGCGCTAACCCGGAAGCAGGAGAAAACATTGGCGGAATACGATTTATTCAATGACGTCCCCCAGATGCATCTGACGAAATATGCGATGCTGCCTGAGTCCGCCAAGGGGGAGTTGGCAGAGAAGGCCCGCCTTGCCAAGGATGCTGGCGATACTTACGGCGAAGCGTTGATCCATACCGGGGTTCCCGCCATTGAGGAGGCGATCAACGAGTATTTGGACAAATACGCCATAACCGCCAAAATTAAAAACGCTGTAGATACGTTCAGAAAGAAAATCGAGGAAAAGCGGATGCTGGATATGCTGCTGAAGGAAATCGAGCATAACAGCGAGGAGAAGCAGCGGATCAACGAGCGGCTGCAGCGGGTTGAGGCGCAGTTAAACGAAGGAAAGGCAACAGAGCGCTTCAAACATAAGATCCAGCAGTTGTCTTACAGCAAGGACACGAATGATCGGATACGTAAAATCAAATCCCGAATCGATTCCATGCTGCAGGGCAAAGCCTCCGAGAAGATGACGATGATCGAGATGGACCAGGAGATGTCGAAGCTGATCAGGAAGGTCGATAACCTGCAGAGCGATGTGATTACGGAGCTGGAGAAATTGGTTAACGAGGGGCTGCGGTCCGAGGCTGAGAAGCTGCTTGCCGAATACTCGGGCTACATCCAGAGCTTGATGCAGGACAAGGCCGTGAAGCTGGGCAAGCTGGATGTCGGAAGCGAGAAGTTCATCCTCGGCGAGATGCCGGACGCATCCCATCTCATTGAGAAGCACAAGCGGACGGAGCAGGAGAAGGTTGGCGAGAAGTGGGTCGACAATGAGGGGAAGAGATGGTACAAGCCGTGGACTTGGCCGCAAAAAAAGGGCTATTTCAGAGACATATTTGAGGACAGAGAGTACGTTGACGGAGCGAAGGTATTCGAAGAATTCATCAAACCGGTCCGGGGCAATTTCTATGAAAATATGAAAAAAGCCGAAGAGCATATGCAGGAGGAATCGGATCGTCTAAAGACCTTCTTCCTGAAGGAGCTGGACAAGCTGGAGCTCGTGATCAGGCAGAAGGTGACAGAGCTTAAGGAACTGGCTGGAAATAACAATCAACTCGAAGAACGCATCCGGAACGATCGCCAGAAGATGGAATGGCTGCATGCCTTCCAAATCAAATTGGATGCGATTCTGGAAATTTAAGGGGGATTTACCCGATGTGGACTCCGAGCGACTATCTACAGAACGCTGTCAAAACACGTAATTATATACAAATTTATAATGAGCTTTGCAGCATTATTCATAAAGATCCATCCTTCGTGACAAACGAGTATGCGCAAGCGTTGCGTTATATTCAAGGGCAGGATATCCCGGATCTTATTCATGAGCATGACGGAAGACCCTTCGCAGATCGCGAGCACTGGGATAAGGAGTATTGGGCACTGGTGATGTCCGATTTAATGGATAATTTCTCTATGCCGCGAGTGGAGCATATCAAGCAGGTCGGCCGCCAGCTGTTCGGCGCTCCACAGACGATGCAAGCGGGCTCGCCGCGTACGGAAGAGAAGCAAGTCTTACCGCAGGCTTCAAGGCCGGTTTCCCGTCCCGCACCGCGTTCACAGACCTATTCGGCATCTGCTCGACCTTCGTATGGACGTCCGGCCGGCCGGGTTCGCCGGAGCGGGGATAACAACGCAAAAAAGCTGGGCACCGCTGCGATTATCGCGGGGATAGCCGTAGCGGGGGCAGCAGCGATCGGCTTCAAGAAAGGACTGTTGATTGCGGGCGCGGCCGTATTGATCGGCGGGACGATCTACTTGATTCGCAAAGCGAAGTAACGCGTAAAAACCGGCAAGCATTCGATTCCATCATGGACTTGCATATACGCCAAGACTAGATAGAGATATGGAGGGGTAGACCTTGGACAAGCTCGATATCAGGCAGCAGCAGCAGCTTACGCAAGCATTCGAACGAGCAGATCATATCGTAACGAAGAGCTATTTGCCCGACCTTGCGCGACTTGAAATCATTCCGATGGAAGACAGCGACAAGCATCTCCCGGTTAGCGAGACCACTCGTTTAATGCGGATAGGCAAGGTTGTACACGACAAGAATGAGAACGTGCTTGATAAGCTATCCAGCGTCTATAATGCGCTGGCGGGCAATAAAGGAGCGCTGATCGTTCTTGTCACCAGTGATGGAACGAAGACGGAATTCTACATCGGAACCAAATCCGATTCCACACCGGGAAGCGTCTCTTCCTGCCAGAAGACGCTTGAGAAGGCGTTCAAGGGTAACTTTCCGGGGAGTGAGCTGAATCGCATCCGAAATAATCAAGTCGAGGAGCTTATGGAGCGGGTGTTCACCTCGGAGATGGAGTCCAGCCCGCTCGCGATCTCTGCCGTATCCGGCGTTGCCTCCCTGCGATCAGAGGACAAGGCTGACTTCGTTCAAGGCATTGAGAAGCTGATCGATGCGATGAGGGGAGATAAGTTCTCCATTCTATACGTCGCGGATCCAGTTCCGCACGGCGCTTTAAACGAGATTCGCCGGGGCTATGAAAACTTATATACACAGCTCTCGCCGTTTGCGGCAAGTGACCTTCAGTTCAGCGCCAATGACAGCACGGCCGTGACGGAAGGATTGACGCAGGGCTTCTCGGAAAGCATCAACCAAAGCTTATCGAAAACGCAAGCTACAACCGAGAATATGACCACAACGAATAATCAATCGACGAATTATGCGCGCAATATTTTAACATCGGCCTTCGTGCGGGTGACAGGCGGAAAAAGCTCAACCTCCGACAGCGCGAGCTCGACGACCGGTTATTCCACCTCGAGGACGGAGGGGGAGACGACGGGGACCTCCCGAATGGATTCTTCGCAGGAATCCTCCTCCAAGTCCGTGACAGAAGGAAGCAGCCGAAGCCTCTCGTTGAAATTTGCGAATAAAAGCGTGCAGACCCTGCTTGAACGAATTGAAGAGCAGCTGCAGCGATTGAAGAAATCGGAAGATCTCGGGATGTGGAACTGTGCCGCGTATTTCATAGCAGAGGATGCGCAAACCTCGAAAATTGCAGCGAATACGTATAAATCGCTTATGCGCGGCGACAATTCCTCCGTGGAAAGTGCCTGTGTAAATACATGGGACAACAGCAATAAGCGCAATCTGGTCAAAGTGATCGAATATGTAAGCAAGTTTCGGCACCCGCTCATTGAATTGAACGGTTCACGCGAAGAGCAAGCTGCTGTCATTACGCCAGGTTCGTTGGTCAATGGCTTCGAGCTGGCAATACAGGTCGGGCTGCCGCTCAAATCGGTTTCCGGATTGCCGGTCATGGAAGCGGCGGAATTCGGACGTAACATTGTCACCTACGATTCCGCATCAGGCGGAAGGCGAATTTCGCTCGGCCATATTTTTCATATGGGGGCACCTGAAGAAACAGAAGTGACTGTGGATGTAGACAGCCTCGCGATGCATACGTTCGTAACCGGTTCAACCGGCTCGGGCAAGTCGAACACGCTTTATCAGCTTCTCGACAAGCTGCAGAAGGAGCAGGTTCGGTTCCTGGTCATCGAACCGGCCAAGGGCGAGTATAAGCATGTGTTCGGCGGACGCAAGGATGTTCGGGTGTTCGGAACGAACCCCGCCGTGGCGGAGCTGTTGAAGATTAATCCGTTCGTATTCCCGGATGGCGTACATGTGCTGGAGCATATCGACCGGCTGGTGGAAATATTCAACGCCTGCTGGCCGATGTATGCCGCGATGCCGGCCGTCTTAAAGGAAGCTATTGAACGGGCGTATCTGGACTGCGGATGGGATCTGGAGGAATCGGTTAATTACAATGGGGGCAAGGTGTTTCCTTCCTTCTTGGGACTGATGGGGATCCTGCCGGAGATTATCCGCGAATCGGAATATTCGCAGGAGGTCAAAGGAAATTACACGGGAGCGTTAATGACCAGGGTCAAATCGCTAACCAATGGCATCAATGGTCAGATCTTCACAGCGCAGGAGACGGATAATACAGTATTATTCGATCAGAACTGCATCGTAGATTTGAGTCGGGTGGGCTCTTCGGAAACGAAAGCGCTGCTGATGGGGGTACTGGTCATGCGGCTTCAAGAGCATCGTTCCGTCTTCAGTAACGAGATGAACGGAACGTTGAAGCATGTGACGGTTATCGAAGAGGCGCATCATCTGCTTCGCCGCACGTCGCAGGAGCAGTCGCAGGAAGGCAGCAATTTGCAAGGGAAAGCCGTGGAGATGCTATCGAATGCGATCGCCGAGATGCGGACATATGGCGAAGGCTTCATTATCGTGGACCAGTCCCCGAGCCTCCTCGACATGTCTGTTATCCGCAACACGAATACGAAGCTGATTCTCAGGCTGCCAGATGAGAGCGACCGGCAGCTTGTGGGTAAATCAGCCAATCTGAACGACGAACAGATCGTCGAGCTGGCCAAGCTTAAGGTGGGCGTATCGGCCATCTATCAGAATAACTGGCTGCAGCCTGTACTATGCCTCGTCGATCGGTTCGAAGGTGGTCAGAAGTACGAATACCGCCCTGCCGCAGTATCGGACAAGCAGCTTCATCGGCGGATGCTGGGAAGCCTGACAAGACTCCTTCTCGCCGCAAGAACAGCTGATGCTCCGGTGATTGATCCGGCGATGGTCGATTGGGATCCGATGAAGCGGTGGCTATTGGGCCGGAAGCTTGCTCCAGATGTAACGGCATTCCTTCTGGAAGATATGGACCGGTGGAAGCAAGAAGGCCGGATGGAGCTCTGGCGGGAGGAACAATTTGAACGGTTGTCTTCCACGCTGTATGCCTTATATGACGGCAGAGCCATACTGAAAAGTGCCCGATTGGCGGAAGGGCTGCCCCAGTGGAATGAGCAAGCCGTCCGATCTGTTCGTACCGCCTCGGAGCTGTTTCAGGATGAAATCGTAGAGAACGCGGTTTTGCAGTGCCTCTTGAGGGAGCAGTCGCTGGAAAATGAGGAATCAAAGCAGTTCTACTTTCTATGGGTGGAACATGCCAATGAGGGGGGCATCGCATGATAGAGGCAGTCGCGGCATTGAAAGAGGTTGCCAAGGAGGGCTTGTCAGCACAGGGCTCCTCGGTCCCGGAATTCGTGAAGGGAATGAAAGCCGAGTCCGTGACCAATTATGAGGTTGCGGATAAGCCTTTGCTGGGCAAAGTGACGGAAGCGGCGGATCTGAGCGAGCTGGCCAAGCAGTATGGGCAGGAGCTGCGGGATCTGTCACCTTACCCCGAGACCCTTCCGGACATGGACATCTCGGAATGGAAGAAGGTGTCGCCTGATGAAGTGGCTGATAACCGAATGGAGTTCCGTAATATGAAGGATTCCCTCATTCAACAATGGGAAGAGCGTACCGGCATCGAATGGCCGACCTATGGAGAGGACATCTATTCGAACAACGGTATCAAAATCCGAAGCGCCGGCGATCTGTACGATGCCCATCACATTCGTCCGCTTGAGTTCGGTGGTGACAATTCGGCAGATAATTTAACGCCGCTGCATGCCGAAGACCATTATGACAGACAAGGCATTCACGCTCCCGGCGGTGTATTTGCCCGAATCGGCGAAGCGTTGAACGATTGGTATGGAGGGGGAGGTTATGACGATGCTAAAGCTTCTTAAGCAACTCCAAGCAGAGCCGATGCCGGCAGAAAAGATAGCTTCGATGTTGAAAATGATAGAAGAACGATACGGATTCCAACCAACCGGCGACGTGTTACGTATTCTTGAGCTTGGAGGGACGGCGGTCTACTCGGGTAAACCGCCGCTAAGATTCATAGGGCTGGAGGAGATTATTCATGCCGAAGCCTATCTTCACGTGGATTTTGCGGGCAGAAGCTTGCTGCCGCTATTCGATCTGCACGAGAATGATTTTATATGCTATCAATTCACCGACCATCGGTTCTGCGTGTTTAACATTATTGATTACAGCTTGTTCGGCCAGAACAGCTCGATTCAAGAGCTGTTAAAGAAGCTGGGCTTTACGGTCTAAATGAAACAAAGAAGCCTCCGTGGCCACTTGTGTAGTGGTGCGGAGGCTTCTTTGTTTCGAATGTGCGGCCCCTATGACAGGACGGCAGCGAGAATCACTCAAGTGAGGCTGGGCTACAGTGGGGATTCGTCTCGTTTCACTTCTAGCGTCGACTGGCCATTAATCAATGTGACGGGAATATTGATTTGCTCCGCGATCTGGGGGTTCTGAATCCCTTTAATTAATAATTCGACGGACCGGTTGCCCATTAATTCGAGGTTTTGCTCCATGTGGGTGAAATAGGCGTTGTTTAATACGCTGATTCCAGGGTTATCGAAGGTCATGATGGATAGATCCTCAGGTACCCGTATGTTAAGCTGCGCAGCGACTTTGGAGATGTAGATGGCGTCCTGCGACTGGACGGCGAAGATGGCCGTGATATCCCGATTCTCCGATAACCACTCTTCAATATGCTCGATGGCTGTAATCTCGTCATGAAAGGGCGATTCATCATCAATGCGAGTTAGCCAATGATGCGGCTGGACTTGAATCTTGGCCAGGCGGATCGCCTCGAGATAACCTTGAAACCGCTCCTCGGCGCTTGAGGTCTTCGATTTGGGCGAGGAGACGACGCCAATGTTCCGGTGTCCAAGCGCAATCAGATGCTCCGTGGCCTGCATGGCGCCGCCATAATTATCGGAGTACACGGAGTTCGTCTTGATGCCAGGCAAATAGCGGTCGACTAAGACGAATGGAAAATGATTTGCTTTAAGCTCGAGAATGGCTTCATTATATGCCTCTCCGTCCAGCGGGTAGATGATCAATCCCTTCACCCCTGCGGCAACCAGCTCTTTAATGGCTTGAATCTCGTCTTTCTGGGAAAGCGACGATCGAACCATCAGCGCATATCCTTGATCTCTGCAAGCTTCCTCGATACCGAGCAGCAGCCGGTACATGAACAGGTCGCGTGCGGGATACATAATAAACCCGATTGCGTTCATCTGGAACGAAATCGATGGCAATGCCGGCGATACCGTGCGGGGGGTATCGGCACTGTAAGCCTCAACGAACGTCCCCTTGCCGGCTATTCGGTAAACAAGACCTTCCTCGACCAAATGCTTAATGGCAGTTGTGATCGTAACGCGACTTACTTGAAATTTATCCATAAGCTCCGCTTCTGTCGGAACCTGATCCCCTGGTTTAAGGCTTCCGCTGTCAATTTGATTCTTAATGTATTCCCTAATTTTGACGTATAAAGGGATTTTGGCATTTCTCATCAATCGTTCTCTCCAATCTTACCTTTATTGAAGACCACTCTATACCCGGCGCCTCATAGAGAATGATACTATTGTATTATAACATTTTATCGTATGCATAAAGAACCGTCAAGAAGCAAGGTAATCTTGCAAATGCCAGATGTTTGGCTGTGTAACACGATTGCCTATTCATCTATGGAGCTTCAAAGCGGACATTGAATTATTATAATTGACTTATAAAATGACCTTATGTAATATTTCAATTATTATGAAGAAACTCCAAGCTCGGAGAGGGTGAAAGAAATGAGAATCGAATTGAATCAGCCGTGGATGATGACGGGATCCTTCCACCGGTTCTGGGAATTTGGACGCAGCATGGAGCTTAATACCGAGTTGAGAGGCATTATACCGTGGATACCCGCGGAAGTACCCGGCAGCGTGCATTGGGATTTGCACCGGGCAGGGATCATTCCGGATCCCTATTGGGAGATGCAGTCGCTCTCCAGTGAATGGGTCAATGAACGGGACTGGCTCTATCGGACCGAATTCCAGACGGATCCCAGCTGGAAGGGCAAGAAGGTAAGGCTCGTCTGCGAAGGGATAGACTATGCCGGGAAGATCAGGTTCAATGGGATGCCAATCTATGAGCATGAAGGCATGTTCACCCCCGCTGTGGTCGATCTGACTCCTCATCTGAATATCGATGCGCCTAATTCACTGCTTATCGGTATTTCGAAGAGTCCCGAAGGCATTGGGCAATTAGGCTATACGAATGAAGTCGATCATCTGAAGAGCCGCTTCGGGTATAAATGGGATTTCTCGCCGCGTCTCATCCATACCGGACTGTGGAAGCCGGTATCGCTGTGGATAACCGGGCGACAATGGATTTCGGATATGCATGTTCGAACGGAAGTGAACGGTGATGCCGCGATTGCTTACATACGGCTTGAGCTGGAGAGTGAAACAGGCGGTTCTGCGCTGCTGAATGTGCAGATCAGCAGCCCGGATGGCAGCAGCTGCAGTCAACTAACGAAATCCATAACTGGGCGTCCGGGTATACAAACCGTGCATGTCGAGCTTCCCATTGCCAATCCGCAGCTGTGGTGGCCGAACGGAAGCGGGGAGCAGCCACTGTACAAGGTGGAAGCGCAAATATGGGATTCGGAGGATGGTTCGGAAAGCGCGGCGGATAGCCTATCAGATGCGAGAAGCACTCATATCGGGATTCGCTCGTTGGCCTTCCATCAGAATCCGGATTCGCCGGAAGAATCGCTGGCGTATACGATAGCGGTCAATAATCAGCCTATCTATATCAAAGGCTGGAATTGGGTGCCGGTCGATCAGCTGTACGGCCGGGAACGCAAGCAGCATTACGAAAGATTGATTGAGCTGGCGAAACAAGCGAATGTCAATCTGCTGCGCGTATGGGGCGGGGGATTGATCGAGCGGGAGCTGTTCTATGATCTCTGTGACCGGGCTGGAATTATGATCTGGCAGGAGATGATGCAATCCAGCTCCGGATTCAACAATGAACCTTCATCCTCCCCATCGTACATGTATTCACTCTACCAGGTCATGCGCTGCGTCATTAAGGAGAAGCGGAATCACCCTTCCCTCGTCATCTGGTGCGGGGGGAACGAGCTGACAGAGGGCGGGCATCTGAACGCGTCCATGGTGCCGCTCTCAGATCAGTTCCCGGCGCTTCGCGTGCTGCGGGATTTGGTGGCGGATTTAGATTCCGAGAAGCTGTATTTGGCTACTTCTCCGACCGGACCGACATTCTTTCTGAATGCGGAAGACTCGGGAAAGGGCAAGCTGCATGATGTTCATGGTCCTTGGAAATATGCGGGAGTAGAGGAGCATTACCGACTCTATAACAACAGTGATGCCCTGCTGCATAGCGAGTACGGCGGAGACGGCTATGCTTCCATAACCAGTATGCGTAAATTTCTGGGCGCAGAGTGGCTTCAAGCTGAGCAAGCGGACTCGCTTCCGTGGCTTCATCACGGGTATGAGTTTTGGAACATGAAGGATCAGATTCATTCCCTGTTCGGCTCCATTGCTGATCTGGCGACGCAGGTTCAGGTGAGCCAATGGCTTCAGGCGGAGGGGATCCGCTACGGCGTGGAGTCGAACCGTCGTCGAGCGCCCCGCTGCAGCGGCAGTATTCTATGGCAGATGAACGAGCCGTTTCCCAATGTCTCCTGCACGAATGCGGTCGATTATTACGGGGATCCCAAGCTGGCCTACAGCTGGGTTGCCCGCGCTAATCGTTCCCTGCATGTGTCCATGCGCTATGACCGGTTGGTCTACCTTCCTGGTGAAGCATTCCAAGGTGAGCTGTATTTGACGCGGGATGGAGGCTGGAGAGAGACGTCTCGCAGTGGAGAGGAACCGCATCAGCTGATTGTGAAGGTTCGTGATGCAGCAGGGCGCATGTTTCATGAGCACACGGTTTCCTGCAACCCGGATGGCGGAATGACGGAATCGTTAGGAAGCTGCAGTTGGGAGATTCCAATGGGGTTGTCGTCCTTCTATGTGTCTATGGCGTTGATAGGTTGCAATGACGACCGGCTCGCCGAGAACGAATATGCGTTTACCGTGACGCTCGAAGGAGCTCGCGGCGAACAACCGCTCCGTCCTTTTCTCGAGCTGGGGCGCACGCACTTGAACGTTACCCTCGCTTCCGTCGGCGGCACCCGGCAAGAGCTCCTCGTTCATAACGATGGTAAGCAGGCAGCCTTATGGGTGCGGATCGAGGGCTTGGATGGAGAGGATCTAACTTACCGCCCGCTTCAAGACGGATTCATCGTATTCCCGGGTGAAACGATCAGCTGTATGCTGGAAGCCGGTAATCCTATACAAAGGTATAAGGTGTACGCGCTTAATGTACCCGAGCTCGAGATTACAGTCAATCAATAACAGTACATTATGCCGGACAGGGGAACTCAAGCGATGCTTGGGTTCTTTGCGATATTATCGGCATGTATGCCCGGGCGGCCAAGTGTTCTAATGAGCAGCGGATCCGCATATCACTAGTATGGTGTGCGTTTAATCAGGGCAGAAGTTGATATATGCCTCGATGAGCTGACAAGTCGCACGAATACTCGCCCGGAGGTAATTGGATGATAACGAACGATTGTATTGCGATGCTGCTAGCGGGAGGGGAAGGCCGGCGATTGGCGCCGCTGACGGATCACCAGGCCAAGCCAGCCGTTCCCTTCGGAGGACGTTGCCGAATCATTGATTATTCACTTAGCAATTGCGTCCACTCAGGCATCTCATCAATCGGGGTATTAACGCAGTATAAAGCGCAGTCGCTGCATGACCACATTGGTGATGGAACAGCCTGGGAAAAAGAGGGGAGCGCAGTCCGGTCATCGATCGAGCTGCTGCCATCAAGCCGAATCGGTACGGAGGGGTATGCCGGCACAGCGGACGCGTTGTATCAAAACCTGGACTATATAGACAGGCTGAGTCCAGCGAATGTTCTCGTGCTTTCCGGTGATCATATCTATCGGATGGATTATCGTGAATTACTAGATTCCCATAAGAGAAGCGGCGCCACGGCTACGCTTACGGTGAAACCGGTCCCCTGGAAGGAAGCCGGACGGTTCGGTATTATGAATACGGATGAACAGGATCAGATTATTGATTTCACTGAGAAGCCAATCCGGCCGATGAGCAATCTAGCTTCGATGGGGATATATATGTTCAAGTGGGCGGATTTGCGTCATGCGCTCCTGGAGGATCATAGCGATCCGAATTCCAGCCGTGATTTCGGCAAGGATATCATTCCGCGCATGCTGGAAGCGGGGAATAGGCTTATGGCTCATCGGTTTGAAGGCTATTGGCGTGATGTTGGAACAGTCCAAAGTCTATGGGAAGCCCATATGGATCTATTTGATAGAGAGATGTGTGATGAACGGCAATGGCCGGTGCTGACCCGGGATAGGAAGCACAGCTATCCATCTTTTCTGACTCCGCATGCCGTTGTACGAAACTCATACATTCACCAGGGCAGTTATATTGAAGGCTCTGCATATCGATCGGTCGTTTTCGGCGGAGTATCGGTAGGAAGGGGCACTGTTTTTCGCGAAAGTGTCATCATGCCGGATGCCCAGATCGGTCGGAATGTCCGCATAATAAGAGCGATCATCGGTGAAGGCGCCATTATCGAAGATGGGGCGATTATTGACTCTCTAGACGGGGAAGTGACGGTTATCGGCGCCGGGGAACGAGTTGGCGCGCGAACGGGATTCATCCTCGAAGCGTAGACTGATGGTTGCCAAAATATAGTTTTTCGTCACGCCGCGATAGGACGACGTGAGCCGTGTCTTCTTGTATGATATAATATAGATTACGATATGGACAGCATCTGCTCGGCTTCCCGGAGAAGCGAAGCAGGTGCTTTTCCTTGCTTCGAGGGGAGGTAGGCCACAGCCAGCAATGGATTTTAATACATTGAAGAAAAGGGTTAACGAGAGCAGCCGCATTGTCTTCTTTGGAGGTGCCGGCACTTCGACCGAGAGCGGAATTCCCGATTTTCGATCAGCCGATGGACTCTATCATGCGAGTGATGAAGAGCAGTATGCACCGGAAGAGATATTAAGCCGGGATTTTTTCCTGGAGCGGACCGATGCGTTCTATGCCTTCTACAAATCCAAAATGATCCATCCGGATGCGAAGCCGAATCAGGCCCACGAAGCCTTGGTGAAGCTGGAGCGGAGAGGGCAGCTGCAGGCGATTATTACGCAGAACATTGACGGCTTGCACCAGCTGGCCGGAAGTGAACAGGTGCTTGAGCTGCATGGATCCGTACAGAGCAATCACTGTATGAATTGTCATGTCAAATATCCGTTAGCCTATGTACTGGAATCAACCGGTGTACCGAAGTGCGAGCAATGCGGCGGCATCATAAAGCCGGATGTCGTCTTATATCAAGAAAATTTGGATATGAACGTGCTGGAGACCGCGGCGGCCTATCTGAAACAAGCGGATGTGCTTATCGTTGCCGGCACCTCACTCACGGTTCAGCCAGCAGCTGGGCTAACTCGCCTATATGAAGGAGATGCATTCGTCCTTATTAATAGGGGCGCGACTCCGATGGACGGACTTGCCAACTATGTGATCTCCGACAGTATCGGGCGTGTTCTTCAGGCTTTAGTAGATTAAATGATCGGTTGGCAGCGCTGTTATATAGATTGAAGAATAAGGAGGTCCGCTCTCTCGCGGGCCTCCTTATTTGATTGCATACGGCGGTAAGTGCTGACTTATAAGCTGACGCCCTCGGTAATCATATCGGGGGTCAGATGGCCAAGATAATTGAGCATCCGCATGCTCGTCTCACCGTCGTCAGCGATATCGATTCTGGAAATAGCGGAATGCGCTTGGCTGAAACGGTTATGATCACACGGGCTGCAGCCCATCAGCTCATTGATCAGAACCGATCCAAAAGCACCGTGGCATACAACCGCAATTCGCACATCGGCATTTTCGTATTTTTGTTTGAAAGCTGCAATGACCTGCTGCGCGCGGTTATACGTCTTCTCTCTTGTTTCTGCTTCTAGCGGAGGGGCCCAGTCGTCCGGCCATTCGTAGGGCTGCTCGACCTGTACGCCTGGAAACGTACGATGCAAATGCGATAATTTCGGATGGAATTCCCCTTGTCCTGCTTTAATCCCCGATTGCTGCTCGAAATGAGCGATGTATTGGCCGTCAAGCTCCAGCTGCCGCATCTTCGGCCACTCCCTGCGGCCTGTTTCGCTAAGCGCGGGCCATACGTGCCATGGAATTCCTAGTTGGCGGTAGGTGGGCTCAGCGGTCATCAAGGCCCGCTGCAAGGAGCTGGAGTAGATCGCATCCAGCTTGCTGCCCCATCTCACAAATTGCCCGGCAACACATTCGGCTTGTTTCTTTCCATGAATACCGAGAGGCGCGTTGGGGTTTCCTGAATATCCCGGTTCTTGGTCGGCTGGCTGGGCATGGCGAACGACATACATCCGTATCATACTTGTTCACGTCCTTTTGTGTGCTTCTCCATATGGTGAGGAGGCAAGCCAGCGTCCCCCCGTTTGCGAGTGGAACTGAAATTCACCAATTATGTTTCATTGTATCGTTAATGGAGGCGGTTTCAACTGTTTTCAGCAACAAACTACATTAGTCCTTAAGATAAATGGTTTCTCTCCATTCATGAGAAGCAGGTCGAACCCAAAGTCCTCTCGTTAGGAGCTGACATTGGGTTCGTTCGTGTTAGGGCAATTCAATGGGGGTTCGTATGCTATAAATAGCGGTCCAGAAAGCGCATCATCGCTTCCTGAAAACTCGGAATGCCTCCGACATGGCCGTAATCCGGATTGACAATCAGCTCTTTGGGAGCATTCAAATGATTATAAGCGGCAAAGCTTGCGGGCGGAGGACAGCAGGTATCCTGCAGCGTGATGCCCATGAAGGTCCGGGCCTTGACCAGCGAGGCCATGTTCATGGCATCGTAGTAGCTTAGCGTCCGGAACACCTCGGTTTCTATGGTGCGCGCAGGATCGTACTGCACGAACCACTGCGTAATTTCTTTATACGGGACATCCGCAGCCATGTCAACGGATCTTCTCCAGTGGCATAAGAAAGGGAAGATCGAGAGGACCAGCTTTGGACGAGAATCGAGGGCGCCTGCCATTAACGCGATCCCGCCACCTTGGCTTTCGCCGTAGACAGCTACCCGCTGCGAATTGACTTCGGCGCGCTCACACACGAAATCGACGGCCCGCAAACAGTCCATAAAGACCTGTTTATAATAATAATTGTCCCGATCCAGCAGTCCGCGGGTAATCCAGCCTGTAATGCCGTCATTCGCGTACACCCCCGGGTCAGGGGTGTCTCCCGCTTGACCGCGAATGTCAATCGACAGCACAGCCATCCCGAGTGAGCACCAATAGGTAAGATGATGCGGATAAGCGCGGTCGCTGCCCGTATAGCCGTGATAGCGGACAAGTGCAGGAACGGGCGAATAGGCGGACGCACCTGCAGGTGTCAAGTACCATCCCCGGACGGGAGAACCGTCCATTCCTTCGAATTGTACCCGGTAAACGCTGCAAAGCTTGTAAGGATCCGCGGACTTCTCCATTGTTGCCCGCAGAGGCCGACGGGAAGATTCCGCTTGAAGCCCGCCCCAGAACGAATGGAAATCCGGTTCCATCGTCAGCTTGGGCTTGTATGAAACAAACTCCTCATAAGGCATTTCATGCAGGGGCATAGCCTCAACTCCCTTTTTTTGTTATGGACCCGCTTGATTAGTTCTAAAATGTTTTGAATACACTTACTTAAAAAAGTATACTATTCATATGAAATGTACTCAATATCAAACATATAGAGTCGTGCTTGCATGGTCAAGAACATCCGGATTTCAATTTAGTCTTGTATCCAGGGATCATGATATGAAATTTGTTCAGGAAGAGTTGGGTGTGCCGTTAATAGTCATTTAGCTAACCCATTGCAACTCAATAAGAGTTGCAATGGGTTATTTTCTATTTCGATATGAAGGTCCACCCTGCAAGTAGAGTTGAAGGCCATAGACCTCAGATATAGCCGTCTGAGTAACCCGCCCGATGCCCATGACGCCCTATGCTTTGCGCAGTCCGCTCCAAGACAGCAGGCGTATCTCCGATGCTGTTCTTCCCGTCGACTGCTTGATCAGCCTTGCGAGATGATGGGATGTCTTGAAGCCGCAGCGATGCGCGATTTCGGTGACGTTCAGACCCGTATTCGTCAGCAGCTCAACAGATCGGTCTACGCGGTATTGCCATAAGTAATGGATGGGAGTCGTCTGTTCAAATTGATTGAACAAACGGACCAGATGCTCAGATGACAGGCAGGCGTGATTGGAGATATCTTTCAGAGTAACGTCTTCGGCGTAATGCTCGTGTATCCAGGAGAGAGCGGCATAAACGGCGGGATGCTTTTCTTTCTGGAGGAGCACCTGAGTCGATTCATTCGGATACAGATGTAGCGCGGCGAGCCCCAGGCTAAGCAGCACGGGATCGGTCGGCAGAGCTTGCCGCTGCATTTGGAGCATAAGATCCGTCAGCCGGTTCATTCCCTCGGTAAGTGGCAGATATTCTGGAAGCGTGAATAAACGTTCTCTTGTCTCGTCTTCAAGCCTGGGCACGTGGACGGCAATCCAGCGGTGCCAGGTTTCTTCCGTTCTGGAGAAGACGAACGACTCTTCATGGCCCGGCTTCAGGAGCACGACGTGACCAGGCTGGACACGAAGCTCACGCCCGTCAATTGTGACGATCATTTCACCGGTATAGAGCATGACGAGCTGAATATCCTGCTGGATGCGAGGGCCGAACCGTCCGCCGGGCGGATATACGATGGAACCGGCTGCTGCGGCCGATATGGCATCGAATGGGATGGCCGTTTGATTGAGCAGCATGAACTCACCTCCGATGGGGAATGTCGAATAATGTGATATCAATTATAGATACATATTAGCAAATTGCAGCCATGTTCAGCTGAGCGGCGAGGCCGTATGCTGTGAGTATAGCAAAGCCAAATCGGTTTCAACAAAGGAGACGTTGAAATGAATAAGACTTTTACACCTCCGCTTACGCCGCTATCTGACGAGCAGATTGCGTTTTTTAGAGAACAAGGATATATCCTCATCAAGAAAGGGATGTCGGCAGATCTTATAGATGCCTTTAATGGACACATCTATGATATCCGCAACCAATCTCCGATGCCCGAATGGGCAAAATGTGAGGAAGCCAAGAGATATTCGATCCGCCTGTTCAATCCGCATCAGCACGACAGCTTCTCCAGACAGATGATGAAGCATGCTGTCGTACGGGGCGGGCTCGCTCAGCTGATGGGCAGTGAGGCGGTATGCGTACAAAGCATGTATTTCTACAAAGAACCCGGCTCGCCCGGACAGGCCTCACATCAAGACTATTATTACATCAAGGACGATCCGATGACGATGATTGCGGCCTGGGTGGCGATGGAGGATGTCGTCGATGTCGAGAACGGCTGCCTGTGGGTCATGCCCGGAACGCATAAGCTGGGGCTTCTGCCGCATGGGGCAGTAAGAAACATCGAGGAGCATGAGCATTGGACGGATGAAACCGAAGGGGTGGATACCGTCAAACAAATTCCGGTTCCGATGGAGAAGGGCGATATATTGTTCTTCAGCGAGCTTCTCATTCATTCCTCGAATAAAAACCGGAGCAAAGACCGCTGGCGCCGTTCGTATGTGTGCCATTATATCCGCGAGGATTCGAATGTGCTGCATAGGGAAGATCTTCGCGTGAAATATCCGCTCTATTAGTATTATTTCACCTGTCCGTTTCACCGTACATGCACTTCTAGGCCGTCGCCCACATACACTGTAGAACTGAACTTCTTGTGCGCTGGAGAGGAAGCAAGCCAGCGGCAAATCAGCTTGGGGGTGTACGGTTCATGGGATTGTTTGCTGCTATTGCACTGTTCATTAAGCAGCTATCGCTGCTCGTATCGTACGTGAAGAACAACGCGTTTCCGCAGCCGCTTCAGGAAGAAGAGGAATTGAAGCACCTGCACCTGATGGCGGATGGGAACCAGCATTCGCGCAACCTGCTGATCGAGCATAATTTGCGGCTCGTAGCGCACATCGTCAAGAAATTTGATAACACCGGCGAAGACCTGGAGGATCTGATCTCGATCGGCACGATCGGATTGATTAAGGCGATCGAGAGCTTTCAGACCGGCAAAGGGACGAAGCTTGCTACCTTCGCAGCCCGATGTATCGAGAACGAGATACTTATGCACTTGAGGTCACTGAAGAAGAGCCGGAAGGATGTATCTCTTCACGACCCGATCGGGACGGACAAGGAAGGGAATGAAATTACCCTGATCGATATCCTTGGAACGGAAGCGGACGACGTCATTGACAAGGTGCAGCTGAAAATCGAGAAGTCGAAGATTTATAAGAACCTGGACATATTGGATGACCGCGAGAAGGAAGTCGTCGTTGGCCGGTTCGGCCTAGAGCACGGCGGAGAAGAAAGAACGCAGCGTGAAATTGCGAAGGAGCTCGGCATTAGCCGGAGCTATGTGTCAAGGATAGAGAAACGAGCATTGATGAAGCTTTATCATGAGTTTTATAAGGTGAAAAGGTAATTGGAACCCATTATTACAATATGAAAATTGCTATGCGAAAAGTTAGAGGAACAGGCTTCTGTCGATAGCAGATGCCTGTTTTTTTATGAAAACCTTTAATTGATGACCTTGTTTGTTCTTATCTGTGTACGTGTATTGTCCAAATAAATAAAGAGACCCAGTTCGAGGGTCCCGTGAATTACTCTGACTTTCCATCAAAGTCTTATAAGGGAGGCAGTGCCGAAGAAAAATTAATGCTAGAAAAAGTAACACAATCTATGGAAAGCCATGAACTTAAACTACTGCAAATAAGACCAAAGGGTACTAGTAGAACGATCCTGAAATAACGTATCTTTAGAAGTTAGTGCTCCATACCGTACTTCTAATGGAATGGAACCGGGTTTTCGTTGACTTCCTTCAGGTACATTTCAATACGTTCCTTCAGTTCTTCCTTAGACTTTACACGGATATGGCGAAGTACCTGTTTAGTCATCTTAGCAAAGAAAACTTCAATGACGTTGAGCCAGGAACCGTGCTTTAGTGTAAAGACAAAGTCAAACCGATCTGGAACTGTCTCCAAATAGGCCCTTGTCACTTTGGAAATGTGGGCGGAATGGTTGTCTTAGATGATCTGGATCCGTAAATCCGCTTTGTAATGGGCGTTGAGTTTCTTTAAAAGTTAACGAACTCTTTACTGCGGTGGCGTTCCTCGACCGAACCAATAATCTCACCGTTCACCAGATCAATACCGGCAAGCAGACTTAACGTGCCATGCCGGATGTACTCCGGGTCACGACCAAACGTTTGATGTTCGCCCGGTACAGGCTGTAAATCGGCTGCCGTATTCTCGATGGCTTGGATGCCAGGTTTCTCATCGTAGGACAAATAAACATCACAAAGCGGCCTAAGTTCTTCGTTCTGCACAATATACTCGACTTGCTGATACACACAAAGGACTTCGGCCCGTTTCACATCAAATTCGGGGTCCCGACGTTGAAGGTAATAGCGAACTTTGTCCGGTTGTAACTCATGGGCCGCCAAAAGCCGGGAGACACTGCTGGCAGACATGCGCGCTAAACAGTTATGGCTTTGCTCTTTGGCATGATCCCGGACGTGGCTGACCAGCAGGCGATGGGCCCAGACCTCGTAGGAGTAGCCGAACTCCTTCGGTTTCTGACAAGCCATCGAGATCACCCATGTCCTGGCTTCTCATTTTTGAATATGAATTGAGAGCAGTTCATCCGTCCGAGCGATTAGTGGTTTCTTGCCTGTGCGTTTTCGGTTTATGTCTCTTCCTTTATCTGGGAATTTTGGTCTGGTAACCAGAAATTTCTCTACTAAAGGCGGGTGTCCTCTCTCTATTTAGTCATTCGACAAAGCTTCTAAAATTTTGGCCTTAACTGGCTTTTGTCGACAACAAAATTTTTGCAACACTCAAGTTATTAAATTATTTTTGAGATTTTCATGTTGCGATAATGCTATTTTTTTATAAGTTTGCGGTTTTTCATTAAAATCGGTGTTTCAAATGTATACCGCAGTGGGTAAATGCTTGCCGAAACGTAAACTGATGTTGGAGGATGATTTTATGATGTTTGTCAATGCGTTCAGGAAGATTAAATGGATGATCAGATTTGGAAAAGGGGGTCACAGTCTGCGAGAACTTCCTTGGATTAAAGGAAAGCTGTACGTGAACAAATCGGGGACGATTCGAATAGGGAAACGAGTTCGATTCGTTGGAAAACCTTGGGCAACGCAGCTTACTGTAGAAACAGGGGCAGTATTGGAAATCGGCGATAATACGTTTATCAATGCAGGTGTCGGCATAGCCGCCCGTCACCGCGTTACGATCGGATCCAATGTCAAAATCGGCCCTCGTACCAGCATCCTCGACAGTACCTATCATCAATTGGACGTTAACGACGATCCGAGTTCGAGCAAACCGATCGTCATTCGGAACAATGTATGGATCGGGACGCGGTGCACGATCCTTCCCGGCGTGACAATCGGCGAGAACTCGGTCGTCGCCGCCGGTAGCGTCGTGAATAAAGACGTTCCCAAAAATGTCCTTGTCGCCGGAATACCGGCAAAAATAATCCGCGAGCTCGAAATTCCAGCAGGATGGATCAGGGAGTAACGACTCGCCGCGAGAGAAAAAATGTTGGATCTCCTTTGCTCGATATCCAACATTTTTTCTCTCATAAATCTAATCGTTGCCGCTTTATTTTGTGCAAAAGCACCATGCCTAATACCACTATTTGCGCAGATGGTGGATGAGAAAAACAAAAATTACATAAAATTCTATAGAAATATTTGTATATATTGTATGATGATAACATTAATTGTGTCTAATTTGTGTCCGAAGCTATAAACTGGCGTCAACCGATGCCATCCCAAGTGCTACGAATTCATGGTTCAGTATGGGTAATGAGGCCTGCGCGCCCGACACATACTGTAACATCTCAAAAGCGAAATTAAGAAACGCTTTCAAACCTTACGGATTTCTTTCAAATTCTGCAATCCTGCAAATTTTCGCTCCGAGTCCGCGAAAGGGTCGAAGCTTCGAAAAAAGAGATCAATCGACAAAAGCTATACGAAGGAATTGAGACCAAAGTCACTGTTAACGTGTGGATGTTTGATTAACAAATTCGGTACTCCTGTAGCATGTCCATGACAATTCCCACGAGATATGTTGAGAATAGAAAGCGTTGTCAAAAAATGAGATATATGACGAATACATTAGGGATTTCTCATTATCCGCAGCGCATTTGATCATTCCGGGAAGGTCAAGATCACAGGTTTTCTGAATTTTACGACGGCAATTGTGTTCAATGAGCGGCAAGAAAGGTGATGATAACGATGACAATTCAGATCGAATCAAAACGGCTTCTTATTGAGGAGCGAAACCGGATCGCCGAGGAGCTTCACGATTGCGTTTCCCAGCATTTGTTCGGTATCATTTACGCCATCCATTCCATGAAATGCGGCTGGAAAGACATGACCGAAGAACAAAAGCTGGAGCAGATGAAGGAAATCCAGGAAGCGGCTTCGTCGGCTTCAGGTGATCTGCGGGCCACGATCCACAGCCTTAGCTCATCCAAGAGCGGAAAAGCCTCCTGGATCGGAATTATCAAATCACATTTGGCCAATCAGGCCAAGCTCAACGGTATCAGCATCGATTTTCAAGCCCCCAAATCCTGCAGCCTCCTATCCATCAACCACCAGAAAGCTTTGTACCGAATCATTTTGGAAGGGGTGGGAAATGCGATCCGCCACGGCGAGAGCAGCTGCGTGCACGTCGATTTGACCCTGAAGCAAGATGTCGTCAAACTCATGATTGAAGACAATGGTGTCGGTTTTGACGTCAGGTCTAAGATGAACAAAACCAATTCCGGCTTCGGGTTATGCAATATGCATGCGCTGGCCGTATCGCTTGGTGGCACTTTTGATATCGTGAGCAAGGAAGGATTCGGAACCCGGATACTTCTCTGGTTGCCGCTGGCCGACGTTGTCAAGGCAGATGAAGCAACCAGTCAAAATACGAAAAGCGGGTGATACGCATGAAGGTCGTTATCGTTGATGACCATCCATTGGTCCGAAAAGGGTTGATTGCCGTTCTTGCAAATGAAGAGGAAATCGAAGTCGTCGGGGTTTCGGAGGGGGTAGAAGATGCGCTGGAGACGATAGAGAGGACGGAGCCTGATTTGGCGATTATCGATATCAGGCTCGGAGATCAATCCGGGTTCGAATTGGTGGAAAATCTCCGTCATCTTCCATGCCGTTTCATCATGCTCACTTCGTCTGCGGCGGAATTTGACGTTCGCAGGGCCGAGGAGAGCGGCGCCGACGGCTATGTGTTGAAGGATTCGATGCCTGAGGAGCTCCTGCTCGCCATCAAAATGGTCGGCAGGGGACGAAAATACTTCGATCAAGGTCTCATGGAAGTGTTGATCCGGAAGGAAGCGGACGATCCGCTCGAGAAGCTGACGCCGAAGGAGAGAGAAGTGTTGATCTCGCTCGGCGAAGGATTGTCTAACGGCGCTATGGCGAAGAAGCTGATGAATAGCGAATTCACGGTCAAGAAACATGTCAGCCGCATCTTTCAAAAATTAAATCTGAGCGATCGCACCCAAGCTGCCCTTTATGCGCAGTCGCGGGGCATGGCGACTTATTCGCCGCCGGAGGATCGAGGAGAAGAGAATTTCGATTCGACTGGTACTAAAGTGTAACAAGCATTAGCTCGGATGCGGCAGAATGAAGTACGACGGGAGTATAAATAAAATCATCCTGCCGTGTAATAGTTTTGTAAGGCTTTGAAGCTTTAGAATGAAAGAGAAAAAAGAAACATGCTGAAATTTGATGAATGAACGCAGTAACCGAACGACGAAAAGGTCAATAATAGTCGGAATATTCAGAAAAAAAGTTTTGTTCATCTCGAAATGAACGAAATCAGTATCGGAGGAAGCACCTTGGAATTGCTACGATATTGGAGTTTTATCAGAAGAAAGCTATGGATGATTGCGCTGATCACGATTGTCAGCTGTGCGGCTGTCGGCTATTACTCAAATCATTTCCTGCAGCCGCAATATGAAGCCTCCGCCGAACTGATCGTCAACAATCCGCAAGCGGACCCCAAAACGCAAGTTTCGAATGTCGATGTCGGATCCATCAACTCCAACATCATGCTGATCAAAACTTATAAGGAAATTATCCGAGCACCTCGTATAATGACGAAAGTCGCGACGCAATATCCTGAATTGCACGCTACCGCAGATGAACTCATAGCGAAAATCAGCGTCAACTCCATGAATGAAACCCAGGTGATGTCCATATCCGCCAGGGATAATTCTTATGAGCGGGCGGCTAAGATGGCAAATGCCGTTTCGAAAGTATTCCAACAGGAAGTTCGCACGCTCATGAAGTTGGATAACGTGTCCGTCCTGAACTGGGCCGATACGACGAAGCAGTCGGGGGCGATATCACCTCATTCGACGACGAACATTATGGTCGCCTTTATAGTGTCAACGATGATCGGAATCGGTATTGCTTTCGTTCTCGATCAGCTGGATAACACGGTTAAAAACGAAGAAGACATCAGGACGCTGCTCGGGATTCCCGCATTGGGGGCAATTCCCAAGGCGAAAAGACGCGTTTTGTCCGGTCAGCGCAATAAACCGCAGATCATGAATCTGGCAGGGGGGAAAGAAAATGTCACGCTCGATTCTTAAACAGCGTTTAATTGCCGAGTACCCGACCTCGACGATTTCGGATGCTTATCGCAGCCTGAGGGCCAACATTGAATTCTCTATCCGGGGCGAGGCATTGAAAACCATCTCGGTTACGTCCGCTCTGCCCGGCGAAGGCAAAAGCACGGTCACGGCCAGCGTCGCCGTGGCTTATGCCCAGACGAGCAGGAGAGTGCTGATCATTGATGCGGATCTGCGGAAGCCCGCCCAACATGAGCTGTTCGGGCTATCCAACCGTCACGGATTGAGCACGGTGCTAACGAAGCGCAGCGGGCTCGACGATGTGATTCAGCGAACGAATATCGATCATCTCGAGGTGCTTACGGCAGGACCCATCCCTTCGAATCCATCCGAGCTGCTGGAATCGATATCCATGACGGAATTGCTGGAAACGTCGAAGGAACGGTTCGACATCGTTATCATCGATACGCCTTCGGTCATGACTTTGTCGGATGCGCTGGTCGTGGCCAGCAAGAGCGATGGCGTTGTACTGGTCATGAAAGCAGGAAAAGTGAAAAACGAAATCGCGCTAGAAGCGAAGGCTACGTTGGATTATGGGCAAGTAAAGATTATCGGCGCTGTATTGAATAACGTCAATCGGTAATCGTTGTCGTTATAACCAGTTGGTTATTAGGAAATGTCTCCTGCTCCTCTATCACCGGAGGCACTCGGTCATGCTGTGGGTTAGCCAACCTTAGACGTTAATTGTCAAGGGTATGACGTGAGGATGGGTTGAATGCCCGCTTCTCTATGTTTTATCTGAAAATACGAGCTATGTTTACTCGAACTGGAGAAAACATAGCTCGTATTTTTAGCATCATAAAAAACAGATGGACAGAAAAAACGGATAGGGTGAGATCATATGAAAAAAGTGAGAAAAGCGATTATCCCAGCGGCTGGACTCGGTACCCGATTTCTGCCCGCAACCAAAGCGATGCCGAAAGAAATGCTTCCAATCGTCGATAAGCCAACCATTCAGTATATCGTGGAAGAAGCGATCGCATCCGGCATTGAGGACATTATCATCGTCACAGGCAAAGGGAAAAGGGCAATCGAAGATCACTTTGACATCGCCTTTGAGCTTGAGCAGTCGCTGGAGGAAAAAGGGAAGCTGGATACTCTTAAGAAGGTCCAGCAGTCCTCGAACGTTGAAGTTCACTATATCCGTCAGAAAGAGGCGAAAGGACTGGGACATGCCGTATGGTGCGCGCGGAATTTCATAGGCGACGAACCGTTTGCGGTGCTGCTCGGCGACGACATCGTTCAGTCTGACGTTCCTTGCACCAGACAGCTGATCGAGCAATATGAGCAAACAGGAAGGTCGGTCATCGGCGTTCAGACCGTCTCCCCCGAACAGACGGATCGTTACGGCATCGTGGATCCGCTCGAGAAATTCGAACGTCTCTACAAGATTAACCGTTTCGTGGAGAAGCCTCCAAAGGGACAAGAACCGTCGAATTTGGCAATTATGGGCCGCTATGTGCTGACCCCGGAGATCTTTGATTATTTGGGTAGACACGAGACCGGATCGGGCGGTGAAATTCAACTGACCGATGCGATTCAAAAATTGAATGAAGATATCGGCGTCTATGCTTATGATTTTGAAGGCATTCGCTACGATGTCGGCGAGAAGCTCGGGTTTATCATGACGACGGTCGAATTCGCCCTTCGTAACAGCGAACTCAGATATACCCTCGTCGAAGCGCTTGAGAGAATGCTCGAACGAGAGAAAGTGAGTGAGCATAATGGTCCAGCGGTATGATCAGGATGCGATCATGAAGTTATCGGAATACGATTCGATCCGGCTTGAGCTGGCGAAAGACGGCGATCTTGTTTCCTACAATGTGGTCAAACGGATGATCGACATTTCGGGCGCGCTGCTTGGGTGCCTGTTTTTTTTACCGCTGTTTATGCTCGTCGCGCTCCTGATCAAGCTGGAAGACCCGAAAGGGCCGGTGTTCTTCTATCAGACCCGTATTGGCAAAGGCGAGAAGCCCTTCAGAATGTTCAAGTTCCGCTCTATGGTATCGAACGCGGAGGAAAAGCTGAAGGACCTGCTCAATCAGAACGAAATTCAAGGCGCGATGTTCAAGATGAAGGACGATCCGCGCATCACAAGAGTCGGAAAATTCATCCGAAAAACGAGCATCGACGAACTGCCGCAGCTTATCAATGTGCTAATAGGCGACATGTCGCTGGTCGGTCCACGGCCGCCGCTGGTAAGAGAAGTGGCGGAGTATTCGGAATACGACAAGCTTCGGTTGACCGTTACGTCCGGCTGCACAGGCCTCTGGCAGGTGAGCGGGCGCAATGAGCTCAGTTTCGAGCAAATGGTCGAGCTTGATTTGAAATATATCCAAAACAGAAGCATTGTGGGGGATTTGAAGATCATTTTCAAAACATTCAAGCTCTTTATCGGGGCGAAGGATGCTTTTTAACGGATGGGACGGGGATTGCGATGAAGAAAATCATGTTTATTACGAACCGGCTTCCCTTCCCGAATACGGACGGACGGAAAAACATGCTGCTGCAGTACATCCGTCAAATGAAGGAGATTTATCCCGACAGCGAGCTCGTAAACTTATCCTTCGTGGACGACGCCAAGTACCTAAAGGACCGCCCGGACGAGATCGACCGGCTGGTTTGCCTCGAGCTGCCCGGTCTGGCCGAGAAGCTGTACAATATTGCGGTCTATTCGCTGCTCTTAAGAAAATGGCCGCTCCAGGTATCCCTCTATTATTCCCGGAAAACGCACCGGAAAGTAAAAGACATTATCAAAGCCGAGCAGCCGGAATTCATCTTATACGATATGGTGCGGGTAGCGGAATATTTGTCGGACGAACAAGGCCAAAAGGTGCTCAGCTATGACGATCTGTTGTCGCTGCGCTATCGGCGGCAACTCGAATGGTTTCAATACATTCCGTCGATATTCGGCGGCTTCACGGGCAAGCTGCCCGGCGGCATGAAGCGATTGGCGGATATGAAGTTTATCCAGAAATGGCTGATCGACTTCGAAAGCAGGCTGCTTGGCAAATACGAGAGACGAGTGGCTTCGCTCTTTCATCATCTCGTGTTCACTTCGCCGGTCGAAGCGGAAAGCTTCCAAAAGCTCACCCGTCACGAATCGTGCTACGGTATTCCGATGAAGTTCGACCCGGATCAAACCAGGGGCAAAGGGCCGCGGCGATACGATCGAAACAAGCTGGTATTCGTAGGGAAGATGGATATTCCGCATAACAGCTCCGCCGTCGCTTACTTCTGCGAGCGGGTATGGCCGAGCATCAAACGGCAGGCGCCGGAGACGACGTTCTACATCGTCGGGAAGAATCCAACCGCCGACGTGCTGCGCCTGCAGGAGACTTACCCAGGTGTTATCGTGACCGGGGAAGTGGACGACGTGAAGCGGGTCGTAGGCGATTCGGCGCTGATGATCGCTCCGATGCTGTTCGGGACGGGCATTAAAACGAAGATCGTCGAGGCCATGTCCTGGGGCGTTCCGGTCGTGACCAATCAGATCGGCATCGAAGGGATCGACGCGAACCATGGAGAGGACTTGTTCGTCTGCGATTCGGACGAGGAAATCGTTCGGAACGTGCTGCTTTTGCTGAACAACGACGAGCTCAATGAGAAGGTATCGCGCAATTCGGTCCGCTACGTGGTCAGCCATTTCAGCAGCTCCGCGACCCTTAAAAACATGGAGCTGATTCTATCATAGCGCCTTATATCGCCAGCCATGCAAAAGCAGCCATGGTTCGAAAGCTCATTATCGTGCTGTTTCTCTTCTCGGTCGCGGTCCTCTCGTACGATAGTTTGCCGTATTTCCACTTTTCGGTGTACCGTCCGCTTTCCATGTTTTCGATGTTCGCCGCCTCGTTTTTGCTGCTGTTTACCGGATACCGGTTCAAAATGGGAGATTACTTTTTGCTGGCATTCGCGATGTACAGCATCGGACATTCCCTGGTCGTATCCATCGGCTACGAGGACTTGGGCAGCAGCTTCAAGCATGTGATTACGCTGTTGTTCGGCCTATCTATGTACCGGACGTCAGTATATATTGCTCAGCAGACGAAAGAGGATCCCGCCCTGATCGGATGGATCGCCAAAAGCCTGATGGTCGCATTCGTGCCGCCGCTCGCGGCCGGCTTTCTCCAGCTGCTGGATTCGCTGTTCGTCCACAGCGGATTCTCCGGAGCCTTCACCGGATTGTTCTCGGAGAAGGTGTACAAGGGCAGGATTCAAATGCTGTCGGGCGAGCCTTCCTGGGCTGCAATCCACATGCTGAGCGGCGGTCTCCTGATGCTCTTCCTGTTCAAACAAGGCTACCGACGACAATTGCCGCTGCTGATCGGCACCGCCGTGCTGACGGTGCTGTCGTTCTCGGCCTATGCCTACAGCGTATTGCTGACCGCGCTGCTGATCTATGTGCTCATTACGAATAAGAACCGCGGGAAAATGCTGCTCGTGTTGGCCGTCTGTGTCCTTGTCATCGTGGTCGGCGTCCCTTATTTGCTCGAGACGTTCCACGTTAGCGGCTATTTTACGGATCGCTTTCAATTTAATTTCAACCATTTGATCAAAACGGACAATTCCCTTTTCGTTCGGGTCTATTTCCCGGCGATCGGCTTCATCGAGTTTGCACACCACCCGATATTCGGCGTGGGAGGCGGCTATTATTACAAGGAATTTGCGGATCTCCTGCTCAAGCATTTCAGCGATGGGCTGAAATTCGAGGAAGTGTCCGATCTCGTATTCAACCGTCCGGAAATGGCGACGTCGCGGAACTTGCTGTCAAAGGTATTCGCCGAGGAAGGTTTGGTCGGCGCCATGTTGATCTTCGGCTTTATGGCATCGATCTTAAAGAGTGCTGAAGGGAACCCGTACGCAAAATTCGCTTTTGCGCTGTGCGTTTCGCTCGTCATGAATTTCGATTCCTATTCCTTCGTGAACTTTTGGCTGTTAGTCGGGTTCATTCGCGGCGGCTTCTTCGATGGACTATCGGCCTTACAGGAGACCGGAATAGATACGCAGAGCATGAAGGGAATGAAACATGTCGCATGAAAATCGTGGTTGTAAACAGTCTTTATACGCCGCATATCATTGGCGGCGCTGAAATTTCGACGCAAATCCTGGCGGAAACGCTCGTCCCCGCGGCCGAAGTTCACGTGCTGACGGTAGGGGGGCAGAAACGAAGCGCCGGCGTAGAGTCGGAGGTGATTAACGGGGTAACCGTGCACCGCCTGCCTTACAACAATCTGTATTGGATCGGCGAAGGGAACAATGCCGGGACGTTTAAGAAAATGCTCCGGCGATTGATCGATCTATACAATCCGGTTCAGATCCGGGATGTTCGCAAGCTTCTGAATAAGATCAGCCCGGATCTGATTCATACCCAAAATTTATCCGGGTTCGGCGCAGCGATTTGGACGGCGGCGGAGGCGGGCGTGCCGATCGTGCATACGCTCCGGGATTATTCGCTCCTCTCGCCGGTCAGCTCGCCGATCGCAAACCCGGCGCTGGCGCGGATGTATCACTTGAGCTCCCTCGTCGTCAGCAAGCGGGTGTCTGCGGTCGTCGGCATCTCTTCGCACATCCTGAAGCGCCATACGAATGCCGGGCTGTTCCCGAATGCGGCCAAGTTGGTCATTCCGAACGTCGTGGACGGCGATATCACCGGCGCTTCGAAAGATTTCGACCGCAAGCCGCTTCGCATCGGCTATTTCGGAAGAATCGAGTCCGAGAAAGGCGTCCGCGAGCTGGTCGAAGCGGTCCATTCCCTCCCGCGTGAGATGGTGGAACAGGTCATCATCTGCGGCGAAGGGGGCTTTCGGCAAAATATTGTCGAGCTCTGCCGCAGCGACGATCGTTTCGTGTTCACCGGCAAGGTTACGCCGAAGGAAGTGCGCGGCTTCATGGCGAAGGCCGACGTCACGTTCGTTCCCTCAATATGGGAGGAGCCGTTCGGCCGGGTGATCATCGAATCCTATCAAGTCGGCACGCCCGTATACGCTTCGGCCGTAGGAGGCATTCCGGATGCCGTCTGGAATCCGGACGACTTCCTGTTCAAGCCGGGGAGCGCGGACGCGATCAAGGAGAAAATCGCGGCGTTTTACGACTTGTCGGGCGACGAGAAACGAAGCATTCAAGCGCAATGCTTGAAGCATTGCAGCGGGTTTACGAAGGGATCGCTGCTGGAAAACCACCTTGCTCTCTACACACGAATAACGAAATCAGGCAGCCATCCATACACGTTAGCAGCCGCAAACGGGAGGTCATGAAGATGGGCAAACCGACCGTTTACATGTGGCCCAAGTGGAGCCCGCACAATAAATACAGCGAACTGCTGACCAGGTCGATCGAGCAAAACGGCCTGCAGGTCGAGCATTACGACCGGGAGGCGATGTTCAAGCCCCGCAGGGGAGACATCGTGCACCTGCACTGGCCGAGCAACTCGTATACGTCGTCGGTCTTTGCGCTGACGATCGCGAAGTCGCTGTTTTTCGCCTTGCTGCTTCTCTATTTCAGATGCAGAGGCGCGCGGCTGTTCTGGACGGTTCATAACGTCTGGCCGCATACGGGCAAGACGCGCTGGGACCGCCTGATGCGCAAGTATATTTTGACCGTCTGTCATGAGGCCTTCGTCCTGAGCGAGACGGTGAAGGGGGAGGTTGCCGCAACGTTCGGCGTGCCGGCAAGCAAGCTTGTCGTTACGCCGCACGGTCACTATGTGGATGCCTATGCAAGCAAGGGCACGGATATCCGCAAGCGATTCGGCATTTCCCCGGAGAGCTTCCTGTTCTTGTTTATCGGCCGGATCAATCCCTACAAAGGGGTCGATCAACTCGTCGAAGCATTCTCGTCGCTCAAGCTGGAATCTTGCGACCTGCTTATCGCGGGGCACGTCGATTCGGGGTACAGCCTCGATTTCATCGACCGGGTCAATGACGGCACGATCCGTATTTATCCGCAGTTCGTGGATGACCATGAACTGGCCGATTTCTTGGAGGCAGCTAATGTGATCGTACTTCCCTATAAACAAATTTCGACTTCCGGGAGCGCGATTCTCGCTCTTTCCCACAAGAAGCCGGTCGTTGCGCCCAGATTGGGCGCGCTCGGCGAATATGTATCCGACGGATGCGGCGTCTTGTACGATCCGGACGATCCGGACGGCTTGCGCAAGGCCCTCCAAGCGTCCATGAATATGGACGTGAAGGAAACGGAGATGCACATTGCGGCGAAGCTCCGGGAACTGGATTGGGGCCGGATAGCCGGTAAAATGATTCAGGTCTATACCGGTACGAAGCGGTACGAGGTGAACGCATGAAAGCAACCATAGCGATTTGTACGCATAATCGGGCAGCGGACGTGAAAGAAGCGCTTCTAAGCCTGCTGCAGCAAAGCTTTAACGGTTCCTACGAGGTGATCGTGGTCGATAATCGTTCCACCGATCATACCAGAGAGGTCGTTCAAGAATTTCAGAGGCTGGTCGATGTCCCGATTGTCTATCTTTACGAAGAACGGCTTGGCCTCTCCGTCGCCCGGAACCGCGCGATTCGCGAAGCTTCCGGCGAGTACGTGCTTTTCCTGGACGACGACGCAGTAGCCTCCGAAGATTGGATCCGCTGCATTGTCGCCTTATTCGAGCTTGATCCGCGAATCGGCTGCATAGGCGGCAAAATCGAGCCAGCCTGGGAAGGAAGCGCTCCGCAGTGGCTGCCCCCGGAGAACCGGACGCTATATACGATCCTGGATTATTCGGATGAAATCGTGGAAATGCGCAGGCCTGCCATTCCGTTCGGCGCCAACGTGGCCTTCCGCAAATCGGTCTTCGATTCGATGGAACCCTTCCGGGAGGACCTCGGCAGAGTAGGCAGCAATTTGTTGTCCAGCGAGGAAGCCGAGCTTATCGAGCGGATCCGCGCCCGCTATTCGGTCTTTTACACGCCTCACGCTTCGGTGCTGCACAAGATTCCCCGCAGCCGGATCAGCCGGAAATGGCTGCTTCGGCGAATTTATTGGCAGGGGGTCAGCAGCGCGGTCTCCTCGAAGAAGAAGGCGGGAATCTTGATGAAATCGCTCGTGAAGATGCCGTTGTTCGCCCTGCTCACCGTCGTATTCGCATACGACAAACGCAAAATTCTCCGGAATATCAGCAAAATTTCATACAGCAACGGGCAGCTCCGTGGTGTGCTGAAGATGTATCAGTGAAGAGAATATGCGGTTTAAGGATGTCGAACATATGATCAGTCTACAAGCCGTCAAAAAAAGGTTAACCGGGCGCGGAGCCATTCAAACGATTCTGCATACAAGCGCCGCCAATCTTCTGATTATGATACTGAGCACGTTGACCTCCATTGTGACGGCGCGATTGTTCGGAGTGGCGGGTAAGGGTGAATTCTCGGCTATTCTGTTCTGGCCGACTTTGCTGGCGGGTCTCGTCAGCTTCGGGCTTCCGACTTCCCTCATTTTCAATATGAGGACGAATGCGGGCAAAGCGACCGAATACGTCAGGGCGGGATTTCTATTCCAAATTCCCGTCAGTCTCATCGTCGGCATCATTGCCTGGATCTATCTTCCCGTCTGGCTGGGGCAATATTCGGATGCCGTGATCCAAGTCGCCAGGTGGTATACCGTTCTGACGCTGCCGATGCTGCTTGCCGTTAATTTGCTTGCGGCGCTGACGCAAAGCATGGATAAGTTCAGCCTGTATAACGGTTTGCGGCTATACGTCCCGCTAAGCAACCTGGCCGGTTTGCTGGTGCTTTGGGCGATTGGCAAATTGACGATCACTTATGCATCTATTGCCTTTTTCGCCACCAGCCTGATGGTCATCGTCTGGTCGCTGTACCGGCTGCGGCGCGAATTGATCTTTAACTGGTTCAAACCGTTCGCGGACCGCATCGTGTTCAAGTCGCTGTTCGGCTACGGCGGAAGGGTGTTCGGCGTCGAGCTGCTCGGGACATTGTACTCGCAGTGCGACAAGCTCATCATCTTATCGCTGCTGAGACCGAAGGATTTTGGTCTGTATACGGTCGTCTATACGCTGTCCCGCGTGTTCAATGTCGTTCAGATGGCCATCTCAAACGTGATTTTCCCGAAGGTCACCGGCATGGACAAGGACAAAATCATCGCAACGGTCGGCAGAGCGTTCCGGCTCTCGTTCCTGCTCATGACCGCAGCGGTCATTCCGGGCATGATTATCGGCCGTTTCTTGCTGGGCCTCCTGTTCGGCGCGCAGTTTCTGGAAGCCGGCAACGCGTTCTACCTGCTCTCTCTGGAATGCATTCTAGGCGGCGGATCGTGGATTCTCGCCTCGTCCTTCAATGCTATGGGCCGACCTGGACTTGTGGTTATCCGGCAGGCGGTCGCGCTTGTGATAACGGTCGGATTATTCTTCGTCTTTACGCCGCTGTACGGGCTGAACGGCATTGCGTTTGCCCTGCTGCTCGGCTCGGTTATCCGGATCGTCATTACGATCGCGGCCATGCGGGTAGTCTTCAAGGTGAGAATCGCCGACATACTTTTTGACAAAGACGATATCCGCTCTCTATTCAAGCGGTTATCGCGAAGCATGCCATCCTAACGAATGGAATGAAGTGAAATGAAGTGAAAAATGTGCTTGCGGCCGCAAAGGCCGGTACGAACCAAAGAAAGAGAAGCGTCGGGGAATATGCCAAATACGGTTACCGCATCCTGCTCGGCATGCTGTTCAGGAGGAAGGTCGACCAATGCGGGAAGCTGCTGCGGGTAGCCGGCGGCGTGACGGTCTCAAAGGCAAAGCAGGCCAGGCTCATCATCGGCGACAACGTCCTGCTGTTTCGAAACACCGGCTTTTACTTGGATTCCAGTGAAGCGGTTATCGAAATCGGGGACCATACCTTCATTAATCGAAGAACCGAGATCATTTGTAAGAAGCATGTGAAAATCGGAAGCCACTGCGCGATTTCCTGGGATGTCGCCATCATGGATACTGACATTCATCGCATCGAGGGGATGGCGGAAACGAAGCCGACCGTCATCGAGGACAATGTATGGATCGGTAGCAAGGCGATTATCTTGAAGGGCGTTACGGTCGGCAAAGGCGCTGTCGTTGCGGCCGGGTCGGTCGTGTCGAAGGACGTGCCTGCCTATTCGCTCGTAGCCGGGGTTCCGGCGAAGCCGATCAAAGAGAACATCAAGTGGCACATTTGACGGGATCGATCCTAAGAAGAGAGAAGATACGCCCAATGGAGAAGGAGACGGATTGATGGAAACCGTACAGTTCGTTCATCCGATGGATGAGCTCAAAAACCGGCTTCGGCACATTTTGAACGTGATCCCGCCCCATTCCAAGATCTATTACATCGATTATCCGGTGCACGGCAACGGCGGCGACCTGTTGATTATGAAAGGGACCGAAGTTTTTTTCAAGGATCATCGCATCCATGTCCAGGCGCGGTACAGCGTATTGGATTTCCCGGACGGCTTGGCCATTCCGAAGGATCATATCATCGTCCTGCACGGCGGCGGAAATTTCGGCGACTTGTATCCGGCGCACCAGAAGCTGCGCGAGAAGATCGTGGCCGATTATCCCGGTCATCGCGTGGTCATGCTGCCCCAGACGATTTTCTACAAGAACGAAGCCGAATTCGACCGGACGGCAGCAGTCTTCAACCGTCATTCGGACCTGCATCTATATGTCCGCGACACGTTGTCGCAGGAAATGGCGAAGGCCAAGTTCAAGACATGCAATGTCTATTTGTCTCCGGACATGGCGCATCAGCTGTGGCCGATTCGCAGCAAGAACATGCCGGGCAAGGAGCTGCTCTGTTTTCTCCGGACCGATATCGAGAAGACAGCGGAGCAGGAGCGGCTGGAAGCTTCGGGCAAGGGCGATTATTTGGACTGGTCGACGCTCTTTAACGGGGTCGAGCATAAATCGATCCGCGTTTTCGGCAAAATGCTGCAAAAGGGCAGCGGCAAACTGCCACTAAGCAAGTTCTGGGGGAAGTACACCGATTACCTCGTGAACAAGGCGGTCAACCGGTTCAGCGACTATAAGACCGTACAGACTTCAAGGCTTCACGGTCATATTCTGTCTTGTCTCATGGATAAGCCGAACATCCTGCTCGATAACTCGTACGGCAAGAACGCCAGTTACTACCGTACATGGACCGGAGGCATAACGTCAGCGAAATTAATGGCGGAGCCAACGGGAAAATAGAATGGAGGATTGGTATGAAAATCGTACTTCTTTCGGGTGGATCGGGAAAAAGGCTGTGGCCGCTGTCGAACGACTCCCGTTCGAAACAGTTTCTGAAAATCCTCAAAAACGGCGACGGCCGGTTAGAGTCCATGATACAGCGGGTTTGGGGTCAGCTAGAGGAAGCCGATTTGCGCAGGGACGCATACGTGGCGACAAGCAAGCCTCAGGTCGAAATGATTTATAGCCAATTGGGCAATGAAATCAATCTGATCGTAGAACCGGAAAGACGGGATACGTTTCCTGCCATCGCGCTTGCAGCAACGTATTTATATTCGGTCGAAGGCGTGAGTCTGGGAGAAACGATTGTCGTGATGCCCGTCGATCCTTACGTCGAAAATTCATTCTTTCAGGCGCTGAAGCAGTTAGAGCATGTGCTTGACCATTCCGATGCCGACCTGGCCCTCATGGGCGTAAAACCGACATATCCATCGGAGAAATACGGTTATATCCTTCCGAAGGAGGAAGCCGGCGCTGATCGGCCGTTCGTTGACGTTCACAGCTTCCGCGAGAAGCCCCGCAAGGAAGAAGCGGAGGAATTGATTCGCCGGGAAGCGCTCTGGAACTGCGGCGTGTTCGCGTTCAAGCTGAATTTCCTCATTAACATCCTGATCGCGAACGAACTGCCGATTCAGTACGATGAAATGCTGAAGCGGTACGGCAAGCTTCCCAAAATCAGCTTCGATTACGAAGTGGTGGAAAGAGCGAACCGGATTTCCGCCGTTCGCTATGACGGACCGTGGAAAGATCTGGGCACCTGGAATACGCTGACCGAGGAAATCAAAACCTCGCTGACCGGCAAAGGCATCATCACGGAAGGTTCCATCAATACGCATATCATTAACGAATTGGATATCCCGATTACGCTGATGGGCCTGTCCGATGTCATCGTGGCGGCAAGCCCAGACGGCATTCTGGTCGCGGACAAAGCGTCAAGTCCGATGATCAAGGAAGTCATGAAGCATTCGGATCAGCGTCCGATGTACGAGGAGAGGCGCTGGGGCCGTTATCGCGTGCTGGATTACATCACGTACCCGGACGGAAGGGAAGTGCTCACCAAACGGATTTTCATTTCCGCCGGCAATAACTTGAGCTACCAATACCACAGCCTCCGGGACGAGGTATGGACGGTCATCTCCGGAAACGGAGACATGATATTGAACGAACACCGCTTCTCCGTGAAGGCAGGCGATGTCCTCGCGATTCCGAAGGATAACAAACACAGCCTGCGGGCGGAAACGGATATCGAAATCATTGAAGTCCAAACCGGATCGCAGCTCATCGAAGAGGATATCGTAAGGCTCGAGCTCGATTGGAACGAAATCATTCAACTTTGCCGTGTATAAAGTAATGAAAACGCCAAGCTTATGCTTACGATGCTGCGTTTTTCTACGAAAAACGCTTTAGGAGCTGAAAATATGAACATCACAGTCATCGGCACCGGTTATGTCGGGCTCGTGTCGGGGATTTGCTATGCGGAACTCGGCAATCACGTCGTCTGCGTCGACAAGGACCTGCCCAAAGTCGAAACCTTGCAAAACGGGGGCATCCCAATTTACGAACCCGGCCTGCAAGAACTTTCGGTCAAGAATATGGCTGCCGGAAGGCTGAGCTTCACAAACGATTTGAACCAGGCGGTTAAGCAATCGGACCTTGTCATTCTTGCGGTCGGGACGCCTTCTCTTCCGAACGGAGAGGCAAATCTGTCTTATATCGACCAGGCGGCCGCCGAGATCGCGCAAGCGATGAACGGGTATAAAATCATTGCCGTGAAAAGCACCGTGCCCGTCGGAACGAACGAACGCGTGAGGAATCTGATTCGGAGCCGGACTGTCGAGCGGTTCGACAGTATCTCGCTGCCGGAATTTTTGCGGGAGGGTTCGGCCGTACAGGATACGCTTCATCCCGACCGGATCGTGATCGGCGCCGATTCCCAAAGCGCCGTCGAAACGATCGTAGAGCTGCATCGGCCGCTGACGGAGCAAATCGTCGTGACGGACATCCGCAGCGCGGAGATGTTAAAATACGCCTCCAATGCTTTTCTGGCGACGAAAATATCGTTCATCAACGAAATCGCAAACATTTGCGAGAAGGTCGGCGCCGACGTCACCCGCGTCGCGGAAGGCATGGGGTACGACAAACGGATCGGCTCAGCGTTTCTTAAAGCCGGGATCGGCTATGGCGGCTCCTGCTTCCCGAAAGATACGAGAGCGCTGATCCAAATCGCGGGTCACGTCGATTATGAATTCAAACTGCTTCGTGCGGTCGTAGAAGTGAACCAGGATCAGCGGATGAGCGTCATCCGGAAGCTGGAAACGATATTCGACGGGGAACTGCAGGGGAAGACGATCGCCGTCTGGGGGCTGGCCTTCAAGCCGAATACCGATGACGTCCGGGAATCGCCGGCGCTCGAGATCATTCAGTATTTGGTCCGGAGCGGGGCTCGCGTGAAGGCCTACGATCCGATCGCGATTCGAAACTTCCAAAGCATGTACGGGAATAACGGCGTAATGTGGTGCGACGATGCATTGGAGGCCGCAACGAGCGCGGATGCGCTGTGCCTGCTGACGGAATGGGACGAATTCGTTCATATGGACCTCAAAATGCTGCAAACAATACTAAGAAAGCCGATTTTGATCGACGGGCGGAACGTATTCAAGGAAGACGATTTAGCGGAAACGTCATTCATCTATTATTCCATCGGCCGGCCGCGTCTGAACCAAGGGGCCAAGGAGGAAATGTCAGCCCTGAGCGACTAAAGGGGCAAAAAAGGAGAAAAATCGTGAAAAAGAAATTAGTGTGTCTATTCGTGTGTCTGATGGTATACGGGATGTTCGTGTGCCTGATCCCGGTACATGTTTTGGGAGACGGCATCTCGCCTTCCTATGAAATCGAAGTCGATTCCCTTCAGAATTGGAACGCAGTCTACAAACATTCGGATTCGCTCAAGCTGCAGAAGCTTCCGGGCAATCCCCTGGATTCGACGCGCGTGAAGCCAAGCGGCGTTTTAGGCGAATACATGGTCTACAAGGCCCAAAAGAATAGCTTATTTCGTTCCTTTTCGATTTACGCTTATTACACGGCAGGTCATAAATACGTACATCCAACCATTTCGATATCCGGCGACGGAAAGACCTACAAGGAGATCACGCCGGACATCCATGAAAGCGGCGGGAACGCCGTCGAGTATGAGTCGAGGGGCTTTCCGGTGAACACGAAATATTTGAAAATCACCTTTCAAGGCAAGATCACCGACCCATCGCCTTCGATAGGGAAGGTCGTGCTCAACGGTCCTTCGAACGTAGATGCCAGCGTTCCATCGGGAACGGTGCCTTACGGCCGCATGATCTTGCTGAACAGGGGAGAAGCGGGAGAAACGGTATACTATACGACCGATGGTAGCGATCCGCGGTTTTCGCTGACCCGCAAGCATTACAATTCTCCAATTCCGGTACTCGGCAATCTGCTGTTGAAGACGACCGCCGTAAACCATTCGGACTCGGGCAAGTCGGCGGCCGGCATGGTTTCAACTTACCTGTACACCCCGGCCTCTACGGCCGATGCGCCTGTCGGCATGGTCGATACGCTGGATAATTTCAAACAAATGGCCAGCCGTTCCAATCTGTATATCGCCAAGAACAACCCCGGTTTCTTCGACAACGACAGGGGCCGAGTAACGCGCTCCACCACGGGGCCGGGCAGTATCGTTTACCATACAGATTACGATATTGGTTCCTTCACGGTCTACAGCAGCTTCTTTACGGGAGTTCCGGTCGAAGCCCAACGGTTCTTCGTATCGCCTGACGGCAAACAGTATACGGAGATTTCCGCGCAAGCGGGACCGGCCGGCTACCAGCAAAGCAATTGGCAGCCGTACGCGTATGAAGTTTCGTCCACGCCCGCGAATACGCGGTTTTTGAAAATCATGCTGGTCGGATCGGTCAAAGCCTGGTCACCGCAGGTTTCCAAGGTCGTGCTTAATCAAAACACGGCCTCCGTAAAGCTCGTTTCATCCCAAACCGCCGGGGCGGTCAAGACCGAATTGTCGACGAAAACGCAAGACGCGCGCATCTATTACCGTTTGAACAAGGGACCCGATTTCCTGCCCTACGGAGCGCCGCTGCAGCTTACGGGCTATAACGTCGTGGAAACGTACGCGGTCAAGGACGGCATGATGCCGAGCCCGATCCGTAAATTCACGGTTAATGCCAGCAGTGATGTCGTGGTCGATAAGTACGGTCAGATGAAGAATGCGAAATTCGCCGGGAAGGTGACGAGTGACACGGAATTGGCTGCGGACACCCAAGCGGATGACGCTTATTACGACAGCCTTAAGCCTCCTGCCGATCGCGACAATTACGGCGGACTGGCCGGCAGCGCCGAGAAAAATGGCTTGAAAGCGAAAGGTTATTTTGCGATCCAGCAGTTGGACGGCCGCAAAGTCATGACGACGCCGAACGGGAATCTCTATTTCAGCCTGGCGGTGAACGGCGTCACGGCCAATGAGACGTATACGAGGGTAACGGGACGGGAGCAGAAGTTCGAATCCATTCCCCCGTACGAGGGCGATTATAAGCGCGCTTTTATCGGGAAGGACAACTTCTCCTTCTATATGGCCAATATTTACCGCAAGACTGGCGTTTTCCCCACCGAGCATTCCGTCTATTCGGAAGCGGTATCACGGCTTCAAAAATGGGGCTTTACCGGCATAGGCGGCTATTCGCCCGAGAAATACGGCGGAATGGGCAAAATGCCTTACGTAAAAATGCTTCCGCTGAACAGCATGAGCTGGGCCAAGCTGGACGGTATTTCGATCTTCGATATCTTTGCGCCGAATGCCGAGGCGAAGATCGATGACGCGTTCAAAAAAACGCTGACGCCGCATAAAGACGACCGGATGCTGGTCGGGTACTTCATCGACAACGAATACGATTTTCATAAATTTTATTCCAACGTACCGAAGCTGAAGGCGAGCTCGGCCGCCATCAAAGGGAAATTGGTCCAGACGCTGAGGGATAAATATCATACTGTCGCCGCCTTCAACGCCGCCTGGGGCACGAAGTTCAACTCGTTCGAAGACATGAACGAAGCCGAACTGCCGATAAAAACGTCGGCGTCTTGGCGCGACATGGACGATTTTTTCGCTTATTACCTGGATACGTTTTTTGGGACCGTTTCACGGATCTATCGCAAATACGATCCCAATCATCTGCTGCTCGGAGACCGGTGGATTACGACGTCCTTCCATAACAAGAAATTCCGGGATCCGCTCGCCGAAGCGCAAGGCAGATACGTCGATGTCATCAGCATCAACTATTATACCTATAAGATTGAGACCGACCTCTTGGAGGATGTCTACACGAAGTCGGGCGGCAAACCGATCCTGCTCAGCGAATTCGGGTACGGCACCGGTGAGCAGGGACTGAACCCTCTCCTTCCGAATTCGGCGTCGAACCAGTTCCAGAGAGGGATGCGTTACCGGAATTATGTGGAGAAGGCCGTCACCCTGCCTTACATTGTCGGCGCGCATGTGTTTAATTACGTGGATCAAGCCAGTCTCGGCAGATACTGGCAGGGCGAATGGGGAGAACATTACAACTCCGGGCTCGTAAACGTCACGGACCGGCCCTATAAGGATTATCTGAAGGGCATCATGGATACGAACTATGATGTCTACAAGCTGATTCTCGGGGAACGGCCGAAATATTACTATGATTTCAGCAAAGGGTGAAGAGTGATTTGATCGATTCGAAAGGCAACAATCTTGTTTTCTTGCTTTGCACGCCCAGAAGCGGAAGTTCGTTGGCTACGGTGATGCTCCAAAATCACAGCAAAATGTTCGCGACGCAGGAAATGTGGTTTCTGATGAGTCTGGTCGACCTGCAATCGCCGCAGCGCAGGGCATACGGCGGAACAGGCATCGTATCCCAATTTTTCAACGGCGTCCTGCCGCATGAAACCTTCGAAGACGCATGCAGGGCATTCGCGCTTCAGGTATATAACGGCTTGCTGCAAAGCAGTGCAAGAGCGGAGCTGGTCATCGACAAGTCGCCCCGTTATTACTATCTGCTGGAATTTTTGGACGCGCTGTTTCCGCATTCCAGGCGGATCTGGCTCATCCGGAACCCGTTCTCGGTGCTCGCCTCTTATAAGAAGGTGAACCAGCAAAGAGGCGTAGGCTTCGATTTGACGGAAGGCCTGCGCAATCCGGGCTTCGATATGAAAATCGCCGATCTTACCGTTGGGTTGTTCCGGTATTATCAATATTTCGCCAAAGATAACCTGTACGCGCATCGGCTGCATTACGAAAGACTGGTGGCGGATCCCAAGGCGCAATTATCGGAGGTTTGCCGGTTTCTCGGCTGCGATTACGAAGAGGGAATGGAAAAGTACGGGAACTTCATGAACTCCGCCAAGTCCGACTTATACTTCAGCATGGGCGTAGGCGATCCGTTCGTGGCGAACCATACGGAACCCAATCAGGAATCAGTCGCCATCTGGAAAGGGGTATTGGACAAGCGGGAGATCGAACTGTACGGCCGGGCGCTCGGGGCGCAAATCTTTCACGATCTCGGCTATGCCGAGCAGCTGGACGAGGCCGAGAAGCTGACGGGCGTACGCTTCGAGATGGAGCCGGATACAGAGCTGATCGCGCTGCGCGCCAAGCAATTGGCGGATGCGACGGGCTGCAGATGGGAAGAGGGCTATGCGATGAAATCCGAAGCCGCCGCAGGAAGAAGCTTGGCGTTGACGGAGCACCAGTTCGTTCCGGTTGACGGGACCCGCCCGGACAATACGCTTCAGTTGCAGATGACTGTGCGCGCGCTCGAGAAGCGCCTGGAGCTCGGCGCCATGGAGAAGAGGCATCTAAAATCGCAGCTGGATGCCATGAACCGAAAAATCTCCCGGTTGAAATCGCTGATTCCCTTCGGCAGCCGGCTGTCGACACTGGCGTCGACCTACTTGACCAGCGGCGGGGGGAAGAAATGAGCGCCATTGCCGGCCTGCTCAGGTTCGACGGGCAGCCTGCCGGGTTCGAGGACGGCAGCGCCATGATGGAAGCCATGGAGCGGTACGACGCCGACGATGTCCAAACCTGGACGGACGGTCCTATCTTTCTCGGCTGCCGTTCCAAATGGATTACGCCCGAGTCCGTACACGAACGGCTGCCCTATTACGATCCGGCGTTTAGGCTGGCCATCGTTGCGGATGCCATTATCGACAATCGCCGGGAATTGTTTGACCTGCTGCAGGTTCGTCCTACCGATCGCGCCGGCATGACCGACAGCGAGCTTATCTTGCTTGCTTACCGGAAATGGGGGCGGGAAGCTCCGAAGCATCTGGTCGGCGATTTCGCCTTCGTCATCTGGGATGAACAGGAGCGGCTCCTCTTCGGCGCGCGGGACTTGTTCGGTAACCGCTGCCTGTATTATCATCGCGATGCCCGGCGTTTTGCCTTCGGAACAACGATCGCGCCCTTGTTTGCGCTGCCGGATGTCGCGAAGGAGCTTTACGAGCCTTGGCTCGCGGAATTCATGGCCATTCCGGAAATGTACGAATCAACGGACGTCGGCTCCACGCCATACCGGCATATTCATCAAGTGCCGCCGGCGCATACGGTTACCGTCTCGGACGGACGAGTCTCGCTCTCCGCTCACGGCTCCCTCGAGCCGAAGGAGATGCTGCGGCTCAAATCCGACCGAGAGTACGAGGAGGCGTTCCGGGACGTATTCGGGGAAGCGGTGAAGTCCAGACTCCGGACGCATCGCCAGGTGGCAGCAACGTTAAGCGGCGGTTTGGACTCGGGAGCGGTCGCCAGCTTCGCGGCGCGCGCTTTGCGGGAAGAAGGGAAATCGCTGCATACCTACAGCTATATCCCAACACACGATTTTGCCGATTGGACGCCTTCAAGCGCGACAGCCGACGAGAGCCGGTTCATTCAAGCCACGGTTCGCCATGCGGGAAACATCTCGGAGCGGTATATGGATTTCGAGGGGATCAGTCCGATGTCCCAGGTGGACGATTGGCTGGACATCCTTGAGACGCCCTATAAGTTTTTCGAGAATTCGTTCTGGCTGAAAGGGATGCACGAGCAGGCCGGACAGCAGGGAGTAGGCGTCCTGTTAACCGGAGCGAGAGGGAATTTCACGGTCTCGTGGGGACCTGCCGTATATTATTACGCGGAGCTGCTAAGGAAGCTGAAATGGCAGCAATTCATGCGCGAGTTTCGTCTGTACAGCGCCAATAAAGGAATTGGCGGAAAGCGCCTCATGTCCATTATTTGCAAAGAGGCCTTCCCCATCCTCGCCAAACGTTCGAACACGGACGGCGGAACCGACATTCCGACGATGCTGATCCATCCCGATTTTGCCAGGCGGACCGACGTGTTCGCCAAGCTTCGGGACAGCGGGATCGGCGTGAACGGCTCCATGATCGCCGATCCGCTGGAGCTTCGGAAGGAAAAGATGAAGAGCTTGCCTGTCGGCAACAAGAACGGCGCATCGGCAACTAAATTGTCCTTGCGCTACGGCGTATGGGAGCGAGATCCGACCTGCGATCCCAGGGTCGTTCGCTTCTGCTTCTCGGTGCCGGTGGAGCAATATGTTCGAAACGGCTTGGATCGCGCACTGATCCGGAGGGCGACGAAGCATTATTTGCCCGACGAAGTACGGCTGAATCAGCGCGTGCGGGGCGTACAGGGAGCCGATTGGGTACACCGCATCATTCCCGGATGGAAATTACTCGAGAGCGAGCTGCGGCAGCTTTACGACGATCCCGTTGCGGCAGCTTATCTCTATGTCGACCGGATCAAAGAAGCCGTTTTGCGGCTCGGCGTGGAACCGCGTCCGGAGCAGGCTTTCCAGCCGGAGATGAGAATGCTGATGCGGAGCCTGATCATATACCGGTTCCTGAAACGAATGCAGTGAAGGGAAAATACTGAAGGGAGGTGAGAAACATGACAAACGAAGCGAAAAAAGAATGGATGGTTCCGACTCTGGAATCCCTCAACGTAAGTGAAACGATGTATGGCAAAGGCAACACAACGATCGACTTCGTTACGACAGACGATATGGACATCTACAATCCAAGCTAAATTTACTTTTCTTTTCATTTATTCCTTATGTGTCCTTATACCATCCACTAAGGATTATATAAGGACATCTTCCCTCATTAACGGCGAAAGAGGTGAACGGTATGATATCAGTGGCGCAGCAAACCGAATATAGGGCCTTCGGCTTACGGATTTCAAGCGAAATTCCGCTGCCTGAGCTGCCCGTATCCGTTGATGTGGAAGAACGTGCAAATGCGGATATCGTCATTGAAGCGGGCGTTCCGGACCGGTTATGGGTCCAGTTGGAGTCCGCCGGCAGTAATTTCGCGCGCATCGATAACCGGTTTCTGTTTCTTATTCCGGAGACGGCCTTTTATTGCATCGAGGATGGACGCAAAATTACGGTTTCTCCTCTTGCGGGAGCGGATCCGGAGAAAGTTCGCGTGTACTTGTTGGGCCCCTGCATGGATACGCTGCTGATGATTCGAAATACGCTGCCTTTGCACGGAAGCGCGGTCGAAATCGACGGCAAAGCGTATGCCTTTCTTGGCGATTCGGGAGCGGGGAAATCGACGCTCGCGGCCGCTTTTGTCAGTGAGGGGCATCGCCTTATAAGCGACGACGTCATTGCGGTTACCCTGGCGGGCGACGGCGGAATGCCTGTGGTTGCGCCATCCTATCCGCAGCAGAAGCTGTGGCGGGAATGCCTCGATCTTGGTATGAGCATGGAGCGAGGGAATTATCGGCCGGGTTACCGGGAAATCGCGAAATACGCCGAGCCGGTGGCCACCCGAGTTTGCGACGGTCCAATCCCGTTTGAGGGAGCGTTCGAGCTGGTAAAGTCGCAGGCGGAAGCAGTCAGCGTTAGACCCTTGCCGAATCTCGAGCGGCTTGGCGTCATGCTGCTTCATACGTACCGGAACAGACGGATTCGCCGTCTCGGGCTGGAGCAATGGCATTTCAAGGTTTCGGAGGGCATAGCTAAGCAAATGAAGGGGTATCAATTAAACAGGCCGCTTGAAGGGGTTACGGCCAATCGACTTGTATCCGAGATCATTCAAACGATTAGAGAAGGAGAGGAAGACAAATGACGAATTCAAACGTTGAAGAACAAACGGTCGTTCAGTCGGCGGGCAGCGTTGTTAGCGACATGAGCGGAGAGAAGGTCATGTTCTGCGTCGATTCCGGAAAATATTACAATCTTGGCGCGGTCGGCGGCAGGGTTTGGGAGCTTATCGCTTCGCCAATCCCGGTAAGACAGCTGGTTGACGAGCTTGTGTCCGAATACAACGTCGAGCGCTCGGCTTGCGAGGAACAGGTGGCCGCATTTCTGAGGAACCTGCAGGAGGAAGCGTTGATCGAGGTCCGGAAAGGTGAAGCGTAACCTGGCGAAGTTTCTGTCATTGCCTGGGGAGAGGAAGTGGCTGATGCTGGAAGCGCTGATGTATTTGGGGTTGGCGCGCGTGATGAAAGCGATGCCGTTCTCCAGGATCGCGCCTTCCCTAGGAAAACGCATGATGGAAACGCCGCTGGCTCGCATTCCGTCGGATGAGAACACAATCCGCTGCGTATCGCAGGCGGTCAGGGTCATGAGCCGCCACACGTTCTGGGAAAGCCAATGTTTGGTCAGGGCGATCGCCGCCAAAAAAATGCTGGAACGGCGGAAGATCGAGAGTACGCTTTATTTGGGAACGGCGAGGGATGCCGAAGGGAAGATGATCGCTCATGCTTGGCTTCGAAGCGGGCCCTTCTATGTGACCGGAGCCGAGGAAATGCGGATGTTCACGGCGGTGGCCTTATTCGGATCGGAAAAACGCGCGGAGAGGATGGAAGGTGCCTGAATATGGATAACGATTGTACGCTTGATTTAAGGGCTTTTCCGGAGGAATTAAACATCATGCTGGCGTTCATGCGGACGGGTGCCGATCCACAAGCGCAGCAATCGGATAAACCATCGCTGCCGAACATCGATTGGAATCAATTTCTGGCACTGGTCCGACATCACCGGGTTTATCCGCAGCTGTATGCCACTATGAAAACCAGCGAATTGATTCCTGCCGATGTTCTGCAAGTCCTTCATCGCGATTTCGTTCAAAATACGTTTCAAATGCTTCGTTTAAGCGGAGAAATGGAACGGGTTTGCAGGACCCTTCAGGAGAACGGAGTACTTCCGTTAGTCCTGAAAGGGCCGGTGCTTGCCCAGGATTTATACGGGGATCTCTCTCTCAGGACGTCCAAGGACTTGGACATTCTCATTCCGATGGCCGACGTCGAGACCGTGGAGAACATGCTGCTACAGCTTGGCTATAATAGCGATAAAAGCGTTCCGCGCGTATTCAACTGGAAGTGGAAGGTTCACCATATTTCCTTTACGCACCCGCAAACGAGAATTCAATTGGAAATTCATTGGCGGCTCAATTCCGACATGGGGAAAGAACCGCCGTTCGAAGAGCTCTGGAAACGGAGAAGGCGCAGCCCGCTATCCAAACATGACGTCTTTTTGCTCGGGAGCGAAGACCTCTTCATGTATCTCGTATCGCATGGCGCCCGTCACGGCTGGTTTCGGCTCCGCTGGCTGGCGGACATCGACAGGATGGCGCGCCGAAACTTGAATTGGGGCATGCTCATCCCGCTCATGCGCCGTTACCACTGTCTGCATTTGGGCGGGCAGGCGCTTACGCTGGCCTCCGGCTTGTTCCGTACGCCGATTCCGCATGAAGCAGGGCCGATGCTCCTAGGCGCGCATCAGCGCGAACTGGCGCAGCGTGCGCTCTATTTCATCCGGGACATGGTCTCTTTTGCGCCGGGCTCCAAGGAATTGGACAGAACGTATAAACGATATTTGTTTGCATTGAAGACGAAGTGGCAAAAGTCGGTTTATTTGATCAGTCAGTTATATCCCAGCTTCCGGGATACAGAGGCGCTGCCGCTTCCGAAGTCCTTGCATTTTCTGTATTTTCCTTTAAGGCCGTTCGTTTGGTTATGGCGGCAGGTGAGGCAGGGAGCCTGATAAGCCCTCCACATGCTAATCCAGGGACGACCCCCTTAAAGTAAAGTGAATATTCGAAATAATATAAAAATAAGGCATTTTTACTGCCGGATATGATAAAACGATTCCGCACAGCGGGATGTCAAGCAACATCGGAGGAAATATGAGCGCAATTGCCGGCATTCTTTGTTATGACGAAGAGACTGTATCGATAGAGGACAGCAAGAAGCTTATGCAAGCATTGCGAAGATACCCGGCCGATGACGTGCAAATCTGGCAAAACGGACCCGTATTTCTGGGCTGCCATGCCCAATGGATTACACCGGAATCGGTCCATGAACGTCTGCCCTATTATGACGGTCTCAAACGGCTGGCCATAACCGCGGATGCGATCATCGACAACCGGGAGGAATTGTTTAACCGGCTGCAGGTTGATCATGACCGGCGGAAAGGGATGACCGACAGCGAGCTTATTTTATTGGCATACCTGAAATGGGAGAGGGAAGCCCCTCGCTATTTGATCGGCGATTTCGCCTTTGTCCTCTGGGATGAGAAGAAGCGCCTTCTGTTCGGAGCCCGCGATTTATTGGGAAGCCGTACGCTGTATTATCACCGGCAAGAGCGGCAGTTCGCTTTTTGCACAGCGGTCAATCCGTTATTCGAACTAACCGGCGTCAAGAAGGCGCTTAACGAGTCATGGTTTGCGGAGTTTCTGGCTATTCCCATTATTCTCGACTCCATCGAGGTGAATGCCACGGTATACCGCGATATCGAGCAGCTGCCTCCAGCACACTGGCTTACGGTCGAGGACGGGAAATTGGCGCTGGGGCAGTACGATTCGTTGGAAGCGCCTCGGGAGCAGCTTCGGCTGAAAACGAACGGCGAATACGAGGAAGCGTTTCGAGACGTTTTCCAGGAAGCCGTCACGTCGAAGCTTCGGACATTCCGGCAGGTCGGCGCAAGCTTAAGCGGAGGATTGGACTCCGGCGCAGTTGTCGGCTTTGCCGCGAACCCTTTGCTTAAAGAAGGGAAAACCTTGCATACCTACAGTTACGTTCCTTCGCCCGATTTCGTGGATTGGACCTCGAGAAGGATGGTTGCCGACGAAAGTCCTTACATTCAAGCCGCAGTACGGCACGTAGGGAATATCACGCACAACGGCTTGGATTTTCCAGGCAGAAACTCGTTCGATGAAATCGACGATTTGATTGGGCTTCTGGAGGCGCCTTATAAGTTCTTCGAGAATTCGTTCTGGATCAAAGGGATTCTTGAAAAAGCTCAGCAGGATGGCGTCGGCGTGCTTTTGACTGGCGCGCGGGGGAATTACTCCATTTCCTGGGGCCCGGCCATGGATTATTATGCCAAACTTTTAAGGAAGCTGCGCTGGTTCCATTTTTACCGCGAGCTCAAGCATTATGGAAGACGAATGAATATCGGAAGATCCCGGTTGCTACCCATCATCGGCAAACAAGCCTTTCCATATGCGACCCGATCTTTTTATTCCAGAAGGCCGAAGAACGAAATTCCGAATGTCATCCATCCGGATTTGGCGGCAAGAACGAACGTTTTCGAAAAGCTTCGCCTTCATGATGTCGGCTTGGAAGGCGCCTCATTCGACGAGTTCGAGGCGAGAGACTATCAATTCGGAAATTTGGCAGCCTCTAACCATCAAGGTACATCCATAACCAAGTTTTCCTTGCACTACTCCGTTTGGGAACGGGACCCGACAGCCGATCCGAGAGTGGTTCGCTTCTGCCTGTCCGTGCCGATCGAGCAGTATGTCCAGAACGGGATGGACCGTTCGCTCGTCCGAAGGGCGACCGAATCGTATTTGCCTGATGACGTTCGGTTAAACCAACGCGTTCGCGGCGTTCAAGGGGCGGATTGGATTCATCGCATGATTCCGATGTGGCGCTGTTTTATCGAAGAGCTGCGGAAGTTATGCCGCGATCCCGTCGCCTCGCATTATTTGAACGTGGATCAGATCAAGACGTCGCTCGAGAAAATCGGACAAACCCCCAAGCCGGAGTACGCTTACGACACGGATGCCAGGTTATTGATGCGAGCCTTGATTGCATACCGATTCCTGCGGCAATTCCAATAATAAGCGATACTATGAGAGGAGGTGAAACAGATGGAAAAGCAAACGCGGAATGAATGGCAGCAGCCAACGTTGGAAGTACTCGACGTCAACATGACGATGGGCGGACCGAACGGGGTGTACCCGGACAAGAACGGCAAAGGCAGCAATAACGGACAGGCCCATGAATCGTAAATGCCCGTGATCCCTGACAGCACCATTTGGCCCTTATGCGAATAAAAGCGTATAAGGGCTTCTTCATTATTGTTTAGTTCGATTCTACTGGAGAAAAAAGGTGATGAAAATGAACCCTACTGCCATACGGACGATCTACAAAGCATTCGGGCTGACGATCGCGAGCGATATCGCTTTGCCGGAGCTGCTGCGTGAAACGGATCAAGCCTGCGACGCGGATGTTTATATCGAGAAGGCAGACTTGACTTGCGCATGGAATAAGCGAAAAGGCAACGACGATTATTATGCGTTTGACAACGGCGAATTTATGCTCAACATAGACGGCACGGGGATTTACAGCGTGCGGGGAGGAAACCGAATCAGCTTCTCTCCGGCGACCGGTGCCGAAGAAACCGCCGTACGGCTGTATCTGCTCGGAACCTGTATGGGTGCGCTGCTGTTCCAGCGCAAGCTGCTGCCTCTTCACGGAAGCGCCGTAGTCATTAACGGCAAGGCCTATGCGTTCGTAGGCGATTCCGGCGCTGGCAAATCGACCCTTGCTGCCGCCTTTCTAAGGCTCGGCTATCCGCTTCTAACCGACGATGTCATTGCCGTAACGCTTGAACGCGTCCGCGTCCCCTTCGTCATTCCCGCTTATCCGCAGCAAAAGCTCTGGCAGGAAAGCCTAGACAAGCTCGGCATGCAGTCCGAACGCTATTTTCCGCTGTACGAGACCAAATATGCGATACCCGTAACGTCCGGGTTCTGCAAGGAGCCTATTCCGCTGGCAGGCATCTTCGAACTCGCGAAGACGGACAAGGAAGCGACGGAGCTTCGTCATCTCCAGGGACTGGATCGGCTGCCTATCCTCCGCTATCATACCTACCGCCCTTTCCTGATCGCTCATCTGGGATTGGAGCATTGGCATTTCTCTACCTCCGTATCAGTCCTCGATCGCGTCAGCATGTACCAATTGCGCAGGCCGGCTGTTGGATTTACCATTGACGATTTGGTAAGCCGAATTCTGAATGCGGTAAATGAAGACGCGAAGATTTCGCACGGATAAGGAGAGACCGGAATTGAGACATCTGCTGATATACATCAAAAAACTGCGCGAATTTGCCGGATTCAAGCTTTATGTCAATCTGATCGGCATGACGCTCATCAGCTTCCTAGAGGGCATCGGCATCTTCCTGCTTGTCCCCGCGCTCGGTTTGATCGGGATATTTCACATGGATACGAGCGGAATTCCGTTCGTTTCGTATTTGGTCAATCCGCTGCAGGCCATTCCGGAAGGGATGAGACTGCCTGTGCTGCTGGGCGGGTTCATTCTATTGATTGCAGGTCATGCCCTTATGCAGCGCAAGCAAACCAATTTGAATTTGGAAATTCAACACGGATTTATTAGGTACCTTCGCGTGGAAATTTATCAAGGCTTGCTGCAGGCGAATTGGGCTTTCTTTCTGAGAAATAGAAGATCCGACTTCACGCATGTCATGACGAACGAGCTGATGCGCGTCAGCATGAGCACCTATCTCGTGCTGCGATTAACGACGACGCTTCTGTTTACCGCAGTCCAGATCGGCTTTGCGCTGTGGTTGTCGGTAAAGCTTACGGCCATGGTCCTGATCTGTGGCTTGGCGGTTGCGGTCTATTCCAGCAAGTTCATTAAACGATCGAAAACCATAGGGGATCAAACATCGGAGCTCGCGCAAAATTATATCGGCGGGATGACCGATCATTTCAACGGCATGAAGGACATTAAAAGCAACATGACGGAAGCGAAGCATTTGACGTGGTTCCGTACACTTTGCGGCCAAATGGAGGATAATCTCGTTCATTTCGGGAAAACGCAGTCCGCCTCCCAGTATGTTTACAAGGTGACATCCGTTATTCTAATCTCGCTGTTTGTTTTCTTATCCTTGAAAGTCTTCCTTATACCGGCCGAGAAGCTCGTGTTGATTATCGTGATCTTTTCCCGGTTATGGCCGAAGTTTTCGACTCTGCAGGCTAACTGGGAGCAGATCGCCCAGTCGCTGCCCGCCTTTAAGAGCCTTGCGGAGCTTCAAAGGGACTGCGCGCTGGCCAAGGAACTGGATTCTTTCGACATCTCATCCAAGCGCAAACCCGTGCGCATGGGGAAAGGGATCGAATGCCACGGCATTTATTATCGCTATGACGGCGGCGGCTCCTCCTATGCCCTTCATGATATTAGCCTATCGATCCCGGTTAACAGCATGACGGCCATCGTCGGCAAATCAGGCGCCGGTAAGAGCACCTTGATCGATATTCTGATCGGACTCATCCGGCCGGAAGAGGGAGAAGTTCTGGTAGATGGAGAAAGTCTTGCGAATGACGATAGCTTCTCGCTGAGGCGGTCCGTGAGCTACGTCTCGCAGGACCCGTTCCTTTTCCATGCAAGCATCCGGGAAAACCTGCTCATCGCCTCGCCTAATGCAAGCGAGGAACAAATGTGGGAGGCTCTGCAGTTCTCCGCATCGGATGAATTCGTGCGGAATTTGCCCCAGGGACTGGATACGGTCCTCGGAGACCGCGGGGTGAGGCTTTCGGGAGGGGAACGGCAGCGGATCGTATTGGCCCGGGCGATTTTGCGGAAGCCTTCGATTCTTATTCTGGACGAGGCGACCAGCGCGCTGGATAGCGAGAACGAGGCGAAAATTCAGAACGCATTGGATCGACTGAAGGGCAGAACGACGATCATCGTCATCGCCCATCGGCTGTCGACCATCCGGAACGCAGATCAAGTGCTTGTTTTGGAAAAAGGGCAGGTGATCCAGCGGGGCGGATTTCAACAGCTCTCCGCGGACACCAAGGGGACGTTCGGCAAACTGCTGGAGTTTCAAGCCGGGGTACACGCATAACCAAATCCACGAAATAGCCGGTAACGCCCCGCAAGCAGCGGCACAAGGAAGAGCAACAGCTTGCGAGGTAGTTCCGCTCCACCAGGTAAGCCAATAGGAAGGCCAGCGACTGGTCGACCGTCATGTGCTCCGTATCGATGATCAGATCCGGACTGCCGGGGATGTCGTATTTGCCGTCGATCCCTCTTCTCGCATTCCTCCAACGAGCATTTCACGTAAATTTCGATATGATCGCCCGGCTGGAACATCTCTTTGGCCATCAGGCGGTCTTTCTCGTCCGGCGAGATGAAAGCCGACAAGACAAAAAGCCGGCGTCCACGAACAACTTCGAAACTTCCCCGATTCTGCGGATGCTTTCTTACCGTTCGTCACTCGAAAATCCGAGGTCGCGATTGAGGCCATGCCGGATATTGTCCCCATCCAAGACATAGGAAGCGATATTTCTAGCATGAAGCTCCTTTTCCAAAGCGAACGCGAGCGTCGATTTTTCCGAGCCGGACAAACCGGTGAATCAGAGCGCACATCTATTGTGACGGGTTCTCCGCTGACTGTCTTGCCTCGTTACCATGGAATGCTGCCGTGAAATATGGCCGCTTTTTGGCTCAAAAGGACAAGCAGCGCATCAAGATTTCGAATATATTCATCATGAACCGAATACAATGATTGCTGTGTCCATTGCGATGGAGAAAAATGATGAAGAAAACGGATACCTCGGGGTTATTCCAGGCAGTCACAAGCTAGGACCGCTCCCACACGGAAAGGTGAAAAACATCTTGGAGCACGCGGATTGGACAATGGAAACGGAAGGCGTGGATTTGACGGCAGAAATACCCGTTGTATTGGAAAAAGGGGATATACTGTTTTTTCACAGTTTGCTCGTCCATTCCTCTACTCTCAACAAAACAAAGGACAGATTCCGCAGATCCTATGTTTGCCATTATATACGGCACGATTCCAATATAACGCTGCGGAAAGATTTGAAACGAAAAATCGATCTGTATTAAGGCAGCAACTCCAGAACGGTTTATTGCAGCTATACCGATGTAGACAATCATCTTATTTAGAGACGCATAATCGGGTCTCTTTCTACGCAGAAGGACTGGTCAGGCCGGATGAAATAATACCTTCAACGAATTACCGAGTCTGCGTCGGTTAACTCCGCTTCTGCCTTATTACGGCCACGGCCATCCTGCAGCGCATCTTGACCGCTGTTCCGGTATTTCTTCACCCAGTTCGATAGCTGTTCTACTCGCAATCTTGTATTTATCAATGAGATCGTATTGGGATAGTTCCCCCTCGATGTAATCCAACACCGCCTGAAGCTTAAGTTCTGCGGAATAGCTGCGGGTGCCTGTTCGAACCTACCTCTAACCCTTCGAAACCATAGACTTCATACCGACGTCGCCATTTCACCAAGGTTGTTTTGGATATCCCTCATTTATACGCAGCGGCCATGAGGCCAAGTTCACCACTTTCGATCTCTTCGATACTGGCGAGTTTCTCCTTCGCGTTATATTGAACTCTAGACATGAAAATGCTCCCCTCATAGCATCAGGTTTTTATTATTTCACCTGTCTACTATTTGGGGAGCATACCACCGGCCGGGCAGCCCTGAATTTTATCGGATCAAAAACCAAAGATTTCTGGAAGAAAGACCTTACAATCGACGATCTGTTTGATAATCAAGAACAACTCCTGAACAAAGATGGCTTTACTACGCTTGGTAATACGGTAGATCTGTCGAGCTGGATGACCGGTAATACCGGATGGGAACAAGAATTCAATACGTGATCATTTGCGGCTGTCTTTGTGTTATAAGCGTCTTCGAATAAAAGGATTATTCCTGAAAAACACGCCATTCATCATGGCGTGTTTTTCTGTTTTTCTTCCCGATCTGCCCACTCATCCATCTGTGGACAACGGAAGAAAAATGGGATAATGTACATTATCATATGTTTACACCGCACGACATTACTGCTTCGCAGGGAGGCCTAAGAGATGTTCAATGTATTAATTGCAGACGATGAGAAGCTAATTCGTAAAGGACTGATAGCCTTGCTGCCGTGGAGCAAATTCGGTATGGAGGTCATTGGTGAGGCGAACAATGGGAAGAGCGCGTTGGACTTTCTGAAGGAACATCATGTGGATTTTTTATTCACCGATCTTTCGATGCCGGTCATGGATGGTTTTGATTTGATGAAGGCTGTCCGCCAACACTATCCCCATGTATGGATCGTTGTGCTGACCTGTCACCAGGACTTTGAATATGTACAAGAGGCGCTGCGCCTTGGGGCGATTGATTACATCGTAAAAACACAATTCGAACAAGATAAATTGGATGATATCTTTACGAGGATCATCGAAAGAGTCTCGTATGAGAAGACGCATCGCTTTATACCGGCTGTGAAACAGGCGAGCTTCAGCGGATATGTATTTGCCGATCTCAAGGGGGAGCATCGTAAAGAGTTGATCATCGGTCATGGATGGGCAGCGGAAGACAGCCTGGTAGAAATCTCCGGCCATTCGTGGTTTGTTCCCGCTGTCATGGAGCTGGAGGCCGATAGGAAGCCGACCGGAACCTGGTATCAACAGGGAGACTGGGCTGTGGTTCGAATAATGGACAGAACCGCAAGTAATGCAGCCGCTCTGAGCGGTCATTTGAGCAAGATTATCCCCGTGTTTCTGTTCTACGAACGGAAGGCGGGACAATCCTATTACGAGCTAACTCTCCCGTACGAATGCTCCAAGGGCGCGGCAGAACAGTCCCAAGTGATTCAGGTTTGGGAAGCACAGGAATGGATGACGAATGAAGCTGCTTATGAAGACGCTATTCGTCTAACCGTGAATAGCAGAATCGATCCTGCTGAATTGTTTCAACTGTTGCTTACTTGCCTGCAGCCTTGGCAGGCCATTGTGCGAACCGGATGGGAAATAGAAATAAGGAATGAGGCTTTCGCGGCTTGGTATGAATGGAAGGAAAGGCTGGATTTCATAAGGGAGCGGCTCATGCAGCAAATGAAATTAATTCCCTACTCGCCAGCTGTAATCACGACGATAGCTAGAGCTGTGATCTATATTCAAGAAGGACATGATGTCAGCTTGAACAGGGACGAGCTAGCTTCGAGGCTGTTGATGAGCAGCAGTTATTTTAGTCAATGCTTCAAGGACATCCTTGGCATGGCATTCGGTGATTATGTGAGGGCAGGCAGGATCGCCAAGACGGCGCATTTGCTGGTGCAAAGTAATGAGCCGGTCTATCAAATTGCCTTGAAGAGCGGCTTCAAAGACGAGAAGTATTTCAGCAAATTGTTCCGTATTCAATATGGTCTGAATCCGACGGAGTACCGGAAAAGAATGCAGCAAGGAGAAATAAACAAGTGATGCGACTCATGCGAACTGACATCAATGTATCCTTACGCAGGCGGCTATTCTCGGTATTGATGCTCATTGTCTTTATCCCCCTTGTGCTGCTGGGCGCGATTAGCTATGTAGCCATTCAGGAGATTTATAGCAACAAGATTGAAAGCGGTATCAAGAATACGCTGATTAATGTGAAATCAGGACTTGAGAGCACGCTTGATAATATGGAGTACGCCTCGCTTCAGCTCTCCATGGAGGGAAGCGTGGGACAGAACTTTTATGATCTCTTAATCAATCCGAGCAATTTCCAGAAGTACGCCCTGCGGCAAGAGATACAGAAGAACTTGAATCTCGTTAATTTTACGAATCCCTTTCTGGGTGTCATTCTCTATTATGACGATAGTGGAAAGGTTATGTTCAACAACCTTGTGGTTCGGGACGGGTTCATGAACGATAATGACGCCACAACGCTATCCTCCAAAGTAAATGGCGTTACCTTCTACGGACCGCGAAAGACGGCCTATCGGTATGGGGAATACGACGTCTTTTCCTTGGTGCGGCCTGTCGAATCTCCGGGTGCTCCGAGTGAGAGCGGCTCGTACTACGTTTACATGGAAACGAATGTGAAGCTCTTCGAGAAGCTGCTTAGCAAGCATCAATATGGCATGGAGGTCTCGCATGTCCTGTTGGACCAAACGGGGCAAATTGTCTTTACGGATTTAAATAGAGAGTTCCCGAAAGGAGCAAGACTTCAGCAGCTGCAGGAGATGGGCGCTTCACTTAAGACGGACGACTATTATTTGTATAAGGTCGACAGCGAGCAAGGGTGGAGCTTGATTGTCACGATCCATAAAGGCGAGATTAACAAGGAATTTAATAATTGGTTAACCAAGTTTCTCGCTGTCTTGCTTGGGGGAATTGCCATAAGTATCATATTTGCAGCAGTCATTTGGAAGTCCGTTTATCGGCCATTGAAGAAGATCGGACATGATATTGGGCAGGTCGATGTGCTTCAATCCAATAAACCGATGACATTGACCCGAATTATCGAATTCGATGTTCTCGTGAAGAAGATGAATCAATTGCGGGAGCGCATTCAATTCTTATTTCTAGAGGTCGAGAACCGCGAGCGAGCCAAGAGACAATTAGAGGTGGAGAAGCTGCTTCATCAGATTAATCCTCATTTTATTCATAATACGCTCAATTCCATACAGTTCATGGCGAGAATGAACGGCCAAGAGGATATTGACCGAATGGTTTCTATTTTCACGAGGGTGCTTCATTATAATTTGGATAAAAGAGGCGAGACGGTCGAGCTCAAGGAAGAATTAGCGGCTCTCAAGGACTATATTGAGCTTCAGCAAATCCGGTATGACTATGAATTTGATGTTCTGTTCCAGGTGGATGAGACGATTCTAGCCTCGACGTTGACGATCCCGAAGTTCATCTTACAGCCATTGGTTGAGAATGCGCTCTATCACGGAATCGATACGGATAAGGGACTCATCGAAGTGAAGATAACGAAGGCTGACACGGCTATGGTCATCCATATTATGGACAACGGAAGCGGGATGACGGCAGAAGAGATCGATTGCTTATTAGCGGATGAGAACCAGAAGAGTAAGCGGACAGGGCTCGGTATTGGACTCAATTATGTCCGGAGAATGCTTGAAGCGCATTACGAGAACCGCTATACCTTTGAGATATCCAGTACGGTCGGCCAGGGAACAATTGTTACCCTTTCTATTCCCCTGTCGCTAGAATCCTAATCGTGGTTGGAATTGGTCGGTAGAGGTATGAATTTCGTCGAAAATGATGGCCTTTCAATCGAAGCAACCATTTTCGCCATGAATTCGACTGTGTTCTCATTCGCGAAACGAGCCGGGTGAATTACGATAGCTGTGTTACACAAATTGATAACTGGGGGAACAGAGTATGCAGAAGAGGGTCACATTACTGTTGTTAGCATCACTTTTACTCTTGTTGACGGCATGCGGGAATTCGAATAATACAGCGAATAACTCGTCTTCATCGGGCAATAAAGAAGCGGCATCAACCAATAATCCGGCAGACAAGGATCCTCACGGCAAGTATAACGAACCCGTTACGCTCAAGATTGCGAAGAATTACAATACGAAGGATCTGAAGCTTCCTAACGGAGATACATTGGAGAATAATGAGTATTTCCGTTACTTGGAGAAGAAGCTGAATGTTAAAGTATCGTTCGCCTGGCAAACCGAGACGGGAGACGCTTACCAGCAAAAAATCGGTGTCACCATCGCCAGTCAGGATCTGCCGGATGCTTTCATCGTCAACGAACAACAATTAAAGCAGCTGGTCAAAGCGGATTTAGTTGCGGATTTAACAGATGTCTACAAGGATTATGTTGGCGACCTCGTTAAAGGCTACTATGATTCGTATGGCGATCGAGTGCTGAGCAGAGCTACCTTTGACGGCAAATTGTATGCCTTCCCCGATACTCAGATTGGTGGGCAGCATAGCTTCACTTGGATTAGACAAGATTGGCTCGATAAGGTTGGCATGCAGATGCCGACGACAATGGATGAACTGGAGTCTGTAGCCAAGGCGTTCATTGAGAAGGATCCCGATGGAAACGGCAAGGCAGATACAGTAGGCTTCACATCACTTCCCCAGCTTACGGGCTGGAACTCGCCAAATACGTTGGACCCAATATTCGGTGCTTACAAAGCGTATAAAGGACAGTTCATCAACGACGCGGGCGGTGAGGTTGCGTACAGCTCAACCCTTCCAGAGATGAAAACAGCATTGGCGAAGCTCCAGGAATTATACCAAAAAGGAATCCTCGATAAAGAATTTGCTGTGCGCAAAGACCCGAATGAGCTCATTGCCGGCAACAAGGTTGGGATTATGTTCGGTCCATGGTGGAGCCCGTACGGACCGCTGCCGGATTCCGTTAAGAATGATATGAAAGCAGAGTGGAGGCCATTTACCGGACCGCTCGACAGTGAAGGCAAATTTAATATTTATGATCAAGATCCAACGGCGAATTTCCTTGTCGTGAATAAGAACTACAAGCATCCGGAAGCCGTTCTCAAGGTGTTGAACGTGCAAACCGAAGGTATTCGTCTCCTGGACCCGGGTTCAGCCGATATCTATAAAGGGCTGGGCATTAATTGGGGCGTATGGCCGTTCGGTCTGCAATTGGACAGTGAGAATGCAGCGTATGATGTGTATGTCAAACTGAAGAAGGCCCTCGATGCCCAAGATCCCTCCGGATTGAATGATGAATTAAAGGGCTATTATGACGATTATTTGAAAAACAAAGAAAATCCGAAGAAGGATATTCCGGCATGGTCGAACGCAGCAGCGAGAGTGGATGGAACGGCGGAGCTTGGTTCGGACAAATTCAATATCGTGAGGAACGTTTATTTTGGTAAAACAGCCACGATGCAGCGCAAGTGGGCGATATTGACGAAGCTCGAGAATGAAACCTTCTTGAAAATCGTACTCGGTGACGAGCCCATTGATAAATTCGATGATTTTGTGAAGGAATGGAAGAAAATCGGCGGAGACGAAGTTTTGAAGGAAATTAATGAAGAAATAAAAAAATAAGCGGAGTCAAGCAAGGGGCGCTCTTCAGCCTTACAAAGGAGCGACCCTTGCTTATCCAATGACAGGTGGCAGGGACATATGAGGAACAGAAGCTTTATTGTGAATTATCATCTAATGCTGCTGCCAGGTATTATTCTCCTGTTCATATTTTCCATTATTCCCATGTTCGGCATCGTGATCGCCTTTCAAGACTTTATCCCTGGTATCCGAATTTGGGAACAAGATTGGATCGGACTCGAGAATTTTAAATTTATGATGGATATCCCAGACAGCAAACAGGTATTTATCAATACGATCGTAATCGCTACTTCCAAGATTGTAGTCGGGACGTTCGTTCCCATTATATTTGCTCTTCTGCTTCATGAGGTCAGAGTGAGCTGGTTCAAACGGTTTGTTCAAACGATTGTCTATTTGCCACATTTCATGTCCTGGGTCATCTTAGCGGGTATTATGGTTTCCATGCTGTCGCTGGATGGTGTAATGAATATGATCTTCAAATTATTCGGTTTTGAGCCGGTTATGTTTCTGGCGAGCAATACTTGGTTTCGGCCCATTGTAGTAGGCAGTGACGTTTGGAAGGAATTCGGCTTTTCGGCTATTGTCTATTTGGCCGCATTGACCGGTATTAATCCGTCTTTATATGAGGCTGCCGAGATCGATGGCGCCAATCGCTTCCGGAAGCTCATTCACATTACGCTGCCTGGTATTACACCTACGATTGTTCTGCTCGTCACGTTAAGCTTAGGAAATGTCTTGAATGCGGGCTTTGATCAAATTTTTAACCTTTACAATCCACTCGTCTACTCGTCAGGCGATATTATAGACACGTATGTGTACCGCATGGGATTAATTGAGAACCAATATGGGCTGGCAACGGCCGTCGGACTTTTGAAATCCGTAGTTGCAATTATACTGATCATGATTTCATATAAATTGGCCTCGAAATATGCGAACTATCGAATATTCTAACTAAAGTGGTGAGAAATGATATGGTCAAATCAACAACGTTGTTCAGCAAGAGTACGGACGTTACCATTGTAGTTCTTCTTGCCATCATTTCATTCATCTCGCTGTTCCCGCTGGTACATACGCTGGCGATTTCCTTCAGTGAGAAGTCGGCTGCGAATGCTGGAGACGTACTGCTGTGGCCGAAGGGATTTAATTTGACTTCCTATCGAATCATCTTAGAGGATCATAAGTTCTTTGCGGCCTTCAGGGTGTCCGTGGAACGAGTGCTTTTAGGTGCCTTCATTAATATGGCGCTCACCGTTATTATGGCGTACCCCTTGTCCAAGCCTAGCCGAATATTCCCGGGTCGCGATATTTATATGTGGTACTTGGTATTCTGCATGCTATTCTCCGGCGGGCTGATTCCCTTATACATGACGGTCACGGAGCTTCATCTCCAGAATACGCTGTGGTCGCTCGTTCTGCCGGGTGCGGTACCGATATTCAATGTCATTCTAATTATGAATTTCTTCCGCAACTTACCCAAGGAGCTGGATGAAGCGGCCGTTGTCGACGGCGCCGGACCCTGGCAGACGCTGTTCAAGGTGTTTCTCCCGGTTTCATTGCCCTCGCTCGCAACAGTGACGTTGTTTAGCATCGTTGGCCATTGGAACTCTTTCTTTGATGGACTTATTTTCATGAGTAAGCCGGAGAACTATCCGCTTCAGACGTATATTCAGCAGCTTGTTGTACGAATTGATCCGGAGTTAATGAAAGGGATGACAACGGATGACCTCATTCGACTTAGTAAAGCATCGGACCGAACGCTTAATGGGGCCAAATTAATCATTGCCATGATCCCGCTGCTGGTCATCTATCCGTTCCTGCAAAAATATTTTGTCCATGGGATCGTGCTAGGTTCCGTTAAAGAGTAAGTATATAGGAGGAGAGTGTAATCATCATGACCGGGATCAAGACCGTACATGTGGTGTTCAAAACCCATCTGGATATCGGATTTACAGACTTTGCCGCCAATGTAATACGCAAATATAAGGAAGATTTTATACCAAAGGCGTTGTCCTTGGCAGAGGAATTTGCCGAGGCTGGGGAGGAGGCAGGCTTCATCTGGACGACGGGGTCATGGCTGATTCAAGAGTACCTGTCAGATGCTTCGCCCATAGAGAAGGAGCGGATGGAGAAGGCCATCCGGAACGGACATATCGCGTGGCATGGACTTCCCTTCACAACGCATACCGAGCTGCTTGACTCCTCCTTGTTCCAACATGGACTATCGATTGCGGATCGGCTGGATAAGCAGTATGGCAGGAAGACGATAACGGCGAAAATGACAGATGTTCCCGGGCATACCCGGTCCATCATTCCGTACCTGTCCGCGCAAGGGATCCATTACTTGCATCTAGGCGTAAATCCGGCCTCCCGAGTGCCAAGTGTCCCGTCGCTGTTTGTGTGGCGGGCTGCCGATGGTTCCGACCTCATCGTGAATTATGCGGATAATTACGGAAATACTGTGCAGGTTCCCGGACTGCAGGATGCGTTGTATTTTGCCCATACCGGAGATAATAACGGACCGCCGTCGATGGAGGACGTCCGCGAAGAATTCGAAAGGCTGCGTGAGCGGTTTCCGGGTGCTCGCGTGCAGGCATCGACGATGGATGCATTCGCGGCTAAACTGCTCGCCTTCAAGCACACCCTTCCCGTCTTGACGGAGGAGATTGGTGATTCGTGGATTCATGGAGTGGCTTCCGACCCGATAAAAATAGCTAACTTCCGCGAAATGCAGCGAATAAGAGCGCGCTGGCTGGACGAAGGGCGGCTCATCGAAGGAACAGAGGAGTGTGATCGCTTCTCCAATAACCTTCTCCTAGTGGCAGAGCATACATGGGGGATGGATGAGAAAAAGTTTCTGGGTGATTACGTATCCTACACCTCGCAAAGCTTTGCCGAGGCGAGAGAAAGAGATATCGTTACGCAAGAGGCGATACCCGCTAAGTATCAGTATATCGGTGCATTCGCGATGAATCCCGAAGATGAGATGTCCAAGGCGCAATTCGAGGGACATGTCAGCACCGGTCGAAGGTCTTATCGATTATTCGAGAGCTCCTGGCAGGAGCAGCGGAATTATCTGGAGCAGGCTATAAGCGGGTTAGAAAAAGATAAACAGCAAGAAATGCGCGAGGTGCTGGAGCATTTGAAGCCGCAGGCAGGGATGTCGAAGGATTGGAGCGAGATGACTGCTCATACTTGTTATCGGCTTGGTTTGTTCCAAGTGGTGTTCGGCCGAGATGGCTCCATAATTAGTTTGATGGACCAGAAGGACAAGGTCTGGGCAGATGATCATCATCCGTTAGGCACATTCATCTATGAATCGTTCGGGGTGGAAAATTATCATACGTGGTTTGAACAATACGTTGTGAATCGGGCAGTAACGCATGGCTGGTCGGATGCTGACTTTGGCAAGCCGGGGATGGAGAATGCCTTGCCGACACCCCGCCATCAATTATTTTCTCCCCAATTGCGGGCTATACGTGGGGAATATGGACCATCATCAGATATTGTCGAGCTGGAGCTGACTCTGCCGGAAGAAGCAGCAGCGCGGTTGGGCGCTCCCCGTAAACTTTGCGTAACGTATACATTTAGCAAGGTAGAGGCAAAGATTGATATCGCTCTGAATTGGTATTCCAAGCAAGCAAGCCGTCTTCCTGAAGCGATCTGGTTCTCGTTTGCCCCGTTGGTTGCGAACAGTAACTTATGGAAGATGGATAAGATGGGTCAGTTGATTTCCCCTCTAGAAGTGGTGAAGAACGGGAACCGGAATCTTCATTCCGTATCAACCGGCGTTCACTATCAAGGTTCGGACGGAGTGGCATCCGTGGCGACCTATGATGCTCCTGTTCTGGCAATGGGAGAGAGAAGGCTGCTGCAATTCGATAATACCTTTTCTCCCTTAGAAGGAGGAATTCACGTCCTGCTATATAACAACGCGTGGGGAACGAATTTCCCCATGTGGTTTGGAGAGGATTGCAGGTTCCGATTCCAGCTTCAGCTAAACAGTTATTAGTGGGAGTGAACAGCTCCATTTCATTGAACAAAGAGATCCTGTGAGGGTCTCTTTGTTTTGTTGATAGGGATTTTTGGATACAGTAAGCATCGAGTGAGCGTAGGCGTTTCACATTATGCAATTGATAAAATAAGATCCTATGAATACAATATATTTGGTATAAGAAGGTAAAAATAAGAAGTGAGGAAATAAGGATGACACGAAAATAATATCCTGAGAAAGTTACTGCTACAATGGTTCGGTTTATCAGTGACAAGGAAATTCTGTTAGTTCGTCATTCTACTGGTCGGAAAGCATAAAAAAGCGTCGTGTTTGTGCAATAGACGACAAAGGACGTTATTCACATCCACGAAGATGGAGAATGGATAAGGAATTGAAGCTCCGGGCAATCGAAGCCATGAAGACTGTACTATAGGGGTGAATCCATTGCTAACAAAATTACTTAAGGAATCCGTTTCGACAGTCATCTTCTCTGGAGCCGGCATGTCAACAGAAAGCGGGCTGCAAGATTTTCGATCTGCTGACAGAGGAATGTGGAATAATCGTAATCCTATCGAACTTGCGGACATCGAGGCCATCGATTCGAATCGGTCTGAGTTTATTAGGTTTTATCAATGGCGCATCCAAGAAATGATGAATCATCAGCCCAATGTAGGTCATCGGATTCTCGCAAAATGGGAAAGCAGAGGGGTGATCAGAGGCGTTATTACACAAAATGTGGAGAATTATCATGAACAAGCCGGAACGAAGCGTATTGCAAAGATTCATGGTGATCTTGGAACATTGCGCTGCATGAATTGCAAAAAGCAATATGAATCTCAGCTTTATCTACCTCCAGACGCAATAACTTCATGCAGCTGCGGAGGTTTTTTACGTCCGAATGTAGTCCTATTTGGAGAAATGCTGCCTCAAACATCACTTGATCTTGCTGAGAACTTATTAGAGCGCATAGACCTTATTATTGTTTTAGGATCTTCCCTTCTCGTAAGCCCGGCCAATCAAAACAACGCGGCGCTAAGCTGGTTATTGTCAACCATGACCCCACTCCTCTTGATAAGTACGCAGACAAGATCATTGGATCTTCCATTGGTGAAGTATTGAGCAACACGGATCAACAAATGGGTTGAAGAACGATGACGGAGGCTGTGAAGTTGTTGACAGTCTTCACTCTTAATCCCTTACCATCGATGAACCGGCCCCAGATACAATGTGTCCGGTCTCTTTGAGCGTGTAAGTCTGGACCCAGCTCCGATGTCTTAACTTGTACGTCCTGTTATCGATATAGCCACCAACAATCCTCAGGTTTTTTGTCAAATAAAAATCCCTTGAACGAAGTTGTCCGCAAATGATGAGTTTCAGTTCGTTCCAGGTACTTAACTTTACAGCACAATACGGGTTCAATATACTGTGTGCCGTCTTTATAATTCGTCTGGATCTTCTCCGCGGTTTGAAGGAAGGCCAGTCGTTCATCAGCTGTAAACCCAAACTCAACCACAGCCACAGGTTTGTTTCTCATCGTGCGAAAATGAAGCCCGACTACAAGTGCGAAAGTTGGTACGGTCCGATACCCGAGAATGACAGTATCAATCATTTTGAAATTCTTAATCTTCAGCCAATTAGCTGTTCGTATGTCCGTGATGTAGGTTGTGTCTTGACGTTTCGCCACAATTCCTTCCCAATCCCGTTCGACAGAGAGGGTGCTTAAACGTTTCCCGTGTTCATGAACGTACATGGTTGGGATAAACTGTTGGGACGGTTCAACGATTTCATTAAGAATCCGTTTTCTCTCCAGCAGCAATTCATTGCGACGGTCACTGGAGGCGTATAACACATCGAAAATGACGAATGTCGCGGGATGTGTCTGGCGCGCTGCCTCAATCTTTATGGGATCGCTGAGTCTCCCACGATATGCGAAGTCGTCAAATATTGTTCGGTCGTCACGGAAACAGACCCCTTCACCATCCAAAATTACTGTATGCGCATGTATGGCATCCATAGCTTTCCGAAGTTCTGGGAACTTACTCGTCACATTTCGGCCGTTCCGTGTAAAGGCTTCGACCCGCTTGCCTTCTTTATGAATCAGGATTCTCCACCCGTCATACTTCGGTTCAAATATCCAATCATTTGCATCAAACGCCTGTGTACCCATGGTAACAAGCATAGGATTAATCTGAGTAAAGAGCATTAGCATCACCATTACTAATCTTCTCACAAATTAGAGGATCGAAACCATATGAAAATAAGGGGAGCGATATTAATATGTCCAAATGAGTGAAAAGGAAGGAACGATAAGGACATATCGCTTCACTGCCCGATCGGAACGAAACAAGGAAGAGCATGAAGTTTTTTTAGTGAGATAAAGTTCATATCTTTTGGCAATGACATAAACGTTAAAGTACATTCGCTGTTCTTTACCAATGAATGTTGAAAAGTTAAACCATACGACGTACTTGTGACTATAAGATTGTGATATATTTCCGGTAGGAGAGGCATTTGCTTCGTGGATTTTCGTTGATAAGGAAGGTGGAAGAGTCATGAATCGCACAAAGGATCTGAGTAAGTTAATTAATTTAACGGGTGATCGCGCCAAACTGGACGCTAAAGCAAATGGCACCTATATTGTTTATATGACAAGAGAAGGTCATTTTGTGAGAGAGTACAATAATGGTGACGTTGAAAGAATAGATGAAAGAGATCTTTCTCATGGATGAGCCAAATGCAGTTATGTTTATTTTTGCAGGGAGCAATGGCAGTGGTAAGAGTACGATCCGTAATCTAATTATAGACCGACTTGGAGTAAGTGTTAATATTGATCCAGATGCATTAGCTCGCGGGATTGATAATAAAAACCCAGAGCGACGTAAGATATCAGCAGGAAAAGAAGCAATCAAGTTGGCTAGGGATTGCAATCGTAACAAGCGAGATTTTTCAGTAGAGACGACTCTGGCAGGCGGTAATGTCATTCGTCAGATGCGTGAGGCAAAAGATAACGGTTTTGAGGTAATCATGTTCTATGTAGGGTTGGGGGATTTTCGTCAGGCGGTGAGATTGTTTTGGAAGCTGATGCTGACAGTAAAGCTATGAGATACCGGGAAGTCCCAATTCCGACATGGGTAAAAGCAATCGAGCAACAACTGCATATTGAATATTCCCAACATAAATGAACCGATCACAGATACAATGTGGCCGGTTCATTTATTAATTATTGGATCTTTGCGCATCCGGTATAGGCTCGCAGCGCACATTGAGGTACAGTTGATAAAACTGTTCGGCTTATCCGAGCGATTTTTTGTGTGGTTCTAATCACTTGGTGGCGACTTCTTACACGCACAGAACATTCAAATGGAAGGAATATGGAACTTGCTGTCGAATCTTAGGGCTGAAGAGTGAGATCCGCCGATCATAACCTTTTCCGCACCCTTAACACTGGAATCGTCACTCAATTGGAGGGAATCATTGATGAGAACCTATCGTGCCGCAATTATTGGTATTGGGGGCTTCGGTGCAGCGCATGTCAACGTGCTTATGGATTTGGCCCATGAAGGGGTGGTAGAAGTCACCGCTTTTGCAGAACTGAATACGGTTGCCCATCAGGAATATTTTGATCAATTGACCGCGAACGGCGCCACTCATTACATAGATTATGAGCATATGCTTGCGGAGCATCCGGAAGTCGACTTCGTCGTGATCGCGACGCCGATCGCAGCACATAAGGCAATGTGCATCCGGGTGATGGAGATGGGCTTCCACGTACTAGTGGAGAAGCCGCCCGCGGTAACGATACAGGACATAGATGCAATGATTGCAGCTCAGCGGGCTAGCGGCCGATTGTGCCAGGTGAATTTCCAGCACACGGCGGGTTCGGCATTCAAGGAGCTGCTGGCGCGTCTTCGCGCCGGAGAGATCGGACAAGTCTCGCAGGTAACCGGTGTCGGCATGTGGAAGCGGTCGAGAGCTTATTATGATCGAACCCCGTGGGCGGGCAAGCTTACTCATCGTGGACAATATGTGCTGGATGGAACGTTTAACAATCCGCTTGCCCATTTATTGAATAATTGTCTGCTTGCCGCGGGAGCCGCGGATCCTTCCCTCATGCTGCCCGAATCGGTGCAAGCGGAGCTGTATCACGTGAATGAGATCGAAGGCGATGACATATCCTGTATGCGCATCCGTACCGTTGGCGGCGCTACCGTCTCCTATTACGCGATGCTGTGCCATGAGAACGACGAGATTCCTTCTATTTCGGTCACCGGGACGGATGGTGAAATGAGCTGGTCCTACGATAATAAGCTGATGATCCGCCATGGTCATGAGGAAGAGGTTTGTTCCTATGGAAGTGAGAATATGATGTGCGGCATGTATCTGAACCTGATGCAGGCGATCGAGGATAACGACATGCCTCTGTTTTCACCGATTGACGCTTGCCGGAGCTTCGTCCTCGTATCCAACGGCGCTTATGAGTCCTCCTTAGCCGTTCGGCGGATTCCAGCTGAATTCATTGTGGAACGGGAAGAAGGTCAATCTTCTGTATGCCTGCTGCCAAGGTTGTCGGCACGGATGAAAGAGATTACTGAACGAGGAGTACTTTTTTCGGAATGTTCATTCGCATGGGCTTCGCCAACCACGCCTGTGCGCATGGAGGACTATAGTCGTTTTCAGCTGCCTTCTGGGTTCGAGGTGAAGGAGAAAGTTTAGGTTGGAAGGACACCAATATTGCGAGCGGCAATAATTGTATCGAGCCTATTTCAGTACAGAAAGCCCGCCTCAACCCAAAACAGACGATTTCGTTAAGCCCGGACGTCTGTTTTCTTATATAGCTATAAACCATATACACATTGGAATGAAATTCAAATAGCAGCGATTTATTAAAATGCACATCGCATTGTTGGCAAGCTATTTAAAGGGCCCCTCCCGCAGCGTTCTGGAAGGCGCTATACCCGTGACGGCTTTGTACTGCTTTGAGAAAACGAAGGGGTCGGGATAACCGAGATGAAACGAAATTTCTTTGACGGATTGATCCGAATGCTCCAGCAAATAACGAGCGTATTCGATACGAGCTTTGATCTGATACGCCTTGATAGTTAGACCGAACAATTGTTGAAACAACTGCGAGCAATACTTGGGCGTTAGTCCGGATTGAGCAACCAGCTCTTTCACCGAAAGCCGGTCGGCCGGATTCGTATCCATATGGTTCTTGATCTGCAGGATGGCAGGATGAATTGGCTTGCATGGTTCGAATACTTCCAGTTCAAGAGACATTTCGGCCAAAGCTTGGCAGATGGAAGAGTGACACAATGCATCCCTTCTTATGGAAGGAGGAAGACAATAATGGCGGTGAATTGCCTCGAACAGCAAGCGGAATTTATGCGTGTCCCGCGGCAGGAAGGAGAAGTAGCATGGGATCGGCGTTGTGAAGAAATTCCCGTTATCATCCCCATATTGGCTTATTTTGAATCGAATCGGGATGATGCTTAAAGGTTCGTTTAGATCCCTGTACGCCGAATGTACCATACCGTCGGACAGAAACAGCAGGTTGCCTGCCGTAAGCTTCACCGGATCGCCGTCAATCTGATACGTGACGCGTCCGCTTCTGACATACAAAATATGAATCTCATCGAGCACGCGTTCCTCGATGCGCCAAGATGAGGGAACCGTCACGTTAAAGCAAGTATGGATAGGGAACATTTGTGTGGAAAGCGCCAAATGAAGAAGGGAGTCCAAGAAGACGGAAGCCTCGTGATTCATTAGACTTTTTGACATGCGATTCCTCCTTTATGCCATGTAGATTGCAAACCATGACGTCTATAATTATAGCCATCATGACATGGAATTCAAGGAGGAGCTTATGGCTGCGAGACCTAATGTAATCTTCATCATTGCTGACGATCACCGGTATAACGCTTTCGGGGTAGCCGGCGATAGGGCGGTACAAACGCCGGTGCTGGATGCTTTGGCCGGTTCTGGTACAATGATGGCTGCGACCCATATTATCGGAGGAGTCGACGGTGCCGTTTGCGTTCCCTGCAGAGCTTGCGTAAATACGGGCACTCATATTTTTCAGGCAACGGAAAGCCAGAAAATCGGCGATCATGCGAGAACAAATGTCATTCGTCAAGGAGCGGCTACGATGCCGTCATGGTTCCGTGCACATGGCTACAATACGCACGCGATCGGCAAGTGGCACAACGATTTGGCCAGCTTCTCCGCCGGCTTCTGCAGCGGCGATGCCCTTTTTTTCGGAGGGATGAGCGATCATCGGCAGGTGCCCGTTTTCGATTACAACGCAGACGGACTATATCCGCCTGAAGCACGTAGGCTCGAAATGAAATTTTCGACGGATCTATTTACGGATTCGGCTATCGATTTTATAGAGCTATACGATAGTGAGGCCCCTTTTTTCCTTTATTTAGCTTATACGTCTCCGCATGATCCGAGAACGGCACCCGAGCCGTATGCCAGCATGTACGACCCGGAGAGCTTGCAGCTACCCCCAAGCTATATGGAGGAGCATCCATTCGATAACGGAGAACTCGATATCCGTGACGAGAAACTGGCCGCATATCCGCGCAAGCAAGGGGAGGTTCGTCAGCATATTGCCGATTATTACGCGATGATTTCCCATATGGACGATCATATTGGTAAAGTATTGCAAACACTGACCGCAAGCGGAAAAGAGGATAACACGCTGATCGTCTATACGTCGGATCACGGCCTTGCCGTAGGTCAGCATGCCTTGTTCGGCAAACAAAATATGTATGATCACAGCATTCGTGTACCATGTTTGATCAAAGGACCCGGGGTCCCTGCGCAGCAGCGCATCGAAGCGAATGTCTATCAGTTTGATATTTTTCCGACCTTGTGCGATCTATCGGGCATTGAAGTGCCTGCTAATATCGAGGGAAGGAGCATGAAAGCTTTGCTCCAAGGCGAGACGGACAAGGGAAGGAATACTGTATATTCCTTATATAAAGATATTCAACGCATGGTGAAGGACGATCGCTACAAAATGATCCGTTACCGCCGTTCGGCGGACACGGGTCAAGGAAGCGATTACGTGCAATTGTTTGACCTTGCGAACGATCCGTGGGAGTTGAACAATCTGGCCTCCAATCCCCGATACCGGCCGCAAATGGATATGCTTGAGCAGGAACTGGCTGCCTGGATGAAGCGAGTCCGTGATCCTTACGCCGAATTGTTTGTGTAATATTTTTCCACGGGCAGAATGGCAGACGTTCCGGTATGTTTTGTGCTACGCTCACCTATATTGTCGGCGCCCTAATCGCTGACAATGAGGTGAGCTTTTATCATGATAGAGAGGTGCATTCCTATGCAGCGAGTCCTTATTGTAGACGACGAACCGATGATTCGGAAAGGCTTCATAAAACTAGTGAAGCAATATGATGCCGCGCTGGAAGTGTATTCCGCGAATAATGGGCATGACGCTATTCAAACAATGCAGCATGTTTCTCCGGACATCGTGCTAACCGACATCCGGATGCCCAAAATGGATGGCTTGGAGCTTAGTAAAACGATCCATGAAACAAAGACGAATACGAGCGTCGTCATCATATCCGGTTACGATGATTTCCATTATGCGAAGCAATGCATTTCCTACGGAGTTAAGGAGTATTTATTGAAACCGGTTACAGAAACGGAGCTCTATCCGGTTCTGGATAAGCTGCTTTCTTTGCGTAAACATACCTCCGTTTCTCTTTCTTTGTACGAAGAGTGGCTGAAGGAAGCGGAGGAGGCGATATGGACATTGGATGATTGCCGGCTGGCGGAATTGCTCGAGCGTTGGAAGACAACTTACGCGGAAGAAGGCGTTCAAGTGAGTCAATGTCAACAGCTCGTTTCCGACGGACTGGATATTTTGTTAAGAAGGCTTCAAGCACGAGGCATTACAATTGCCTTGCCGCATAACGTCGTCTCCGTATTAAGCATCCATGAGGGAGCCGAATATTTTCAGAACGCGATTCGCGAGATTGCCAAACAAATTGTCGATTACAGAGGCGGAAACCAAAAGAAGCTATTCGATGAAGCGATTCAGTATATCGACTTGCATATTAAAGAGGATGTCAGTCTGGAGAACATTGCGGAGAAGATCGGGTTAACGCCCGCGTATTTCAGTCATTATTTCAAGAAAATAGCCAAAGAATCGTTTGTGCAATACCGTATGCGCAAACGTATCGAGCTTGCGAGAACATTGCTGGAGATGCCGCAGTACAAAGTAGTGGATGTCGGACTTGAGGTCGGCTTTCCCAACTATACATATTTTCATAAAGTTTTCAAACGGATGACCGGATATTCGCCGACCGAATACCGGACCATGATGGGGATCAAGTAATGTTCAGATCGAATTTGGCTTTCAAAATTTTTACGAGCTTTGTCGTTCTGATTCTATTTGCCCTCACGATTACGAGCGTCTCTATATACGTCCGTTCATCCGCCGAGTTGGAGCGCTACAATAAGGATATGTTGACGCAGCTGGTGAATAATGCCTTGCACCACACGGACCTCTATCTGGAAAAATACGAGCGTGCGACCCTTTCCGTGCTTACTTCCTCGCTTGTTAAAGAATTTCTTGAGCTTGACGCCAAAAACGCCTTTCAATATTACTCGAAGTCCAATGAAATGATTGAGCGGGTAATCCGTCCCGTCATGATCATCAATCCTGAAATTGTTATGGTATATTTGCTCAGCTACAACGGGAAAATCATATCGGATATCAACAATGTTACCGCCTCCAAAGATGAGGTTATTCAGGACAGTCTTGAAGAACTGAAGCAGCAAACCAGAGAAGACGGACGGATGACGGTTATGGATTACAGCTTTGTAGACGGAACGGTTGCGTTGACGCGGAAAATTGCCAATCGGCAAACCTCGAAAGCATTTAAGGGAATATTGGGTATCGAATTGAGGATCGAGGAGTTAAAAACGCTATGGGAGGACATTCATCTTGGTGACAGCGGGTATTTCTTTATTGTAAACGATAGAGGAAGAATTATTTTCCATCCCAACTCCGATAAGATCGGCAAACAGCTGGACGGCGATTTGTTTACGCTGATCATGGATCATCAAAACTCGTCTGTCATATCCGAGCATGAAGGAATTAGCCGCGTCTTCTATAACAAGAGATCGGAATATTCCGGCTGGACGCTTGTTGCCACCACCTCGCTTGCGGAGACGAGAAAACCGATCATGAACGTCAGACAAACGACAATCGTATCCGCGATTCTGACATGCTTCGCTGCGCTGCTCGTAGCCTTCAAATTCGGCAGATCAATTACCAAGCCGATTCAATTACTAGTCGCGGCCATGCGCGAAACGGAAAAAGGAAATTGGACGCGTGTTCCTCTGCTCGGCAAGAAAGACGAACGGGACAGGCTTATTCTAAGTTATAACATCATGGTGGATCGATTGTCCGGTTTAGTGGATCAAGTGTACAAGACGGAATTGGAAAACAGGGCGAATCTTCTGCATCGAAAAACGGCGGAGTTTCAGGCCTTGCAGCTGCAAATCAATCCCCATTTCATGTACAACACGTTAGAAACGATCGTCAGCTATGCCATCATACAAGATTCCAAAGAAATAAGAGAAATTGTGAGGGCTCTAGCCTATATGCTTCGCTATGCGATTCGAACGGATCTCGAAGAGGTTACGGTTGCCAATGAACTGAAGCATTTGCTCCACTATATGACGATCATGAACCATCGCTTTGAACGGGAGTTTCCGCTAGATATCGCCATTCCATCCGAGCTTCTTCTGGAGAAGATGGTCACACTGACACTGCAGCCTGTCGTAGAAAATGCTTTTAAACATGCTTTTCCTGATGGCATAGATGAGTACCATACGATTAAAATCGATGCCAAGCTTGAGGACGATTTATTCCTGATCGTGATTTCGGATAACGGAGTTGGCATGTCTGCCGAGCGTTTGTCAGAGATACAAAGCAGGCTGATGAGGCATGAGCCCTCGCAAATGCTCGGTAGTAAGTCCGAAACTGATAGCGGGATCGGATTATTAAACGTCCATAGCCGGATACGGATGGTATTCGGGGACGAGTACGGGCTGGCCATTAACAGCGTGCTTGGAGAAGGGACTACAGTCCTGCTTCGGATGCCTGCCGCTCAAACGACCGGCAAGTTATCGATAACGTAAAATCGTTCATATGACCATAAATTTTGATGATGTATACCAGTCGCAGCGGAGCTAATATGTAATCAAGTTGCAGCAGCTTACAACATTCGAAGAAGGGAGATTTAGAATTGGATATGAGCAGGGAAAGGCATCATGTAGACTTGACGACCTCCAAAAGTGGAAATGCGTTGCTTCGCAGCATGAAAAAAGGTTGGCAGCTGTACGTGTTGATGCTCCTTCCTGTCCTGTACATCGTGATTTTCAAGTATGTGCCCATGTATGGCGCGCTCATCGCGTTCAAAAACTTCGTGCCTACCAAAGGGATCATAGGAAGCGAGTGGGTCGGTCTCAAATATTTTCAACGGTTTTTCGAATCGTACGAGTTCTGGCGCATCATGAAAAACACGATCTGGTTAAGCCTCTACCAGCTGCTGGTCGGTTTTCCGTTTCCGATTTTGCTGGCACTATGCCTTAACTATGTGAAGCACGCGTTCTTCAAGAAGTCCGTGCAAATGATTACATACGCTCCGCACTTTATTTCGGTAGTTGTCATGGTCGGCATAATTTTTCAAGTGCTGGACCCGCGTACGGGCGTGGTTAACAGTATCCTGCAGTTTATGGGCATGGAGCCGATCAATTTTCTAGGCAATCCGGGATACTTTACATCCATATACGTGTGGTCCGGGCTTTGGCAAAATGTCGGGTTTTCCTGCATTATTTACTTGGCTGCATTGAGCTCGATTGATCCCTCGCTTCATGAAGCGGCAGTGATGGACGGAGCGAGCAAGGCTCGGCGCATGATGCATATTGATTTGCCAGGGATACTTCCCATTGCGGTCATTCTGCTTATTCTGGATACGGGTCGGATATTGGACACGGGATTCGAGAAGGTGCTGCTTATGCAAAATCCACTCAATCTGAACGTGTCGGAAGTGATCGATACCTATGTGTATAAGGTGGGGCTTGCATCAACGGTAATCAATTATTCTTATTCAACGGCAATCGGACTGTTTAAATCCGTCATTAGCCTGGTCCTGCTTCTCTTTGTCAATCGGCTCTCGAAAAAAGTCGGACAAGAAGGCCTTTGGTAAAGGGGGAGAGAGATGAAAAGCAAGGCAATTAAAGAGTCGAATGGAGATCGGTTGTTCAATATTGTAGTTAATACTACGCTCTTCCTTTTTACCGTATCGGTGCTGTATCCGTTGGTTTTCATAGTAAGCGCCTCAATCAGCTCGCCTGAATCCGTCATGTCGGGGAAGGTGTGGCTGTGGCCGGTCGACTTTTCGCTGGAAGGGTACCAAGCGGTATTCAAGCACAAGCTGATTGGGACAAGCTTTGTGAATTCGCTGTTCTATACAGGAGTCGGGACAGCTATCAACGTCGTGTTTACTTTGATGGCTGCGTACCCGCTTTCACGAAAAGATTTCTATATCCGAAATTGGATCATGGCGCTTCTCGTATTTACGATGCTCTTTTCTGGCGGTCTGATCCCTTCCTATTTGCTCGTAAAGGATCTGGGGTTGTTAAATACGAGATGGGCCTTATTGTTACCTGGAGCGATCGGGGTATGGAATGTAATCATTGCCAGAACCTATTTTCGTACCACGTTCCCGGATGAATTATTGGAGGCTGCGCAAATAGACGGCTGCTCGGATTTCATGTTCGTAAGGCGTATTGTGCTGCCGTTGTCGGGGCCGATCATTGCGGTTACGACGCTTTTTTATGCAGTAGGACACTGGAACTCGTTCTTCAACGCGATGCTTTACTTGAAGGATCAGAGCATGTATCCGCTGCAGCTTGTGCTTAGAGAAATATTGGTGCAGAACCAGGTAGATTCCTCGATGATCGTCGATGTAGAGGAGGCTATGGCGCGGGAAGGGCTCAGGGAGCTGCTGAAGTATTCCTTGATTGTCGTTTCAACATTTCCTGTACTTATCATTTATCCGTTCATACAAAAACATTTTGTCAAAGGCATGATGATCGGATCGCTGAAAGGGTAATTCATCGCTAATTGAAAGGGAGATTGTCTTATGAAGAAAAAGATGAGCATCATACTTAGTTCATTATTAAGTTTATCCCTGATACTTGGCGCTTGTTCTCAACAAGAAGAAACGCCTGAGGCTGCAAGTCCCTCTATTGTGACGGAAGCCGGAAGTTTGCCGATTACACAAGAGAAAACGACCCTTACGGTACTGATGTACGGCAACAGCCTGGTAGAAAATTTCGCTACGAATGAATATACCAAGTGGTTGGAGGAGAAAACCAATATTCATATCGTATGGGAGGTAGCACCTGAAAAATCGGCGCAAGAAAAACTGAATATAACCCTGGCAGGGGGAGATTATCCGGACGTCATCATGGGCTTCAACGTATCTCCGGTGCAGATGTCACTCTACGGAAAAGACGGCGTCTTTATCCCCTTGAACAATTTGATCGATAAATATGGCGTGGAAACAAAAAAGATGTTTAATGAGGTTTCGTATGCTAAAGAAACGATTACGGCACCGGATGGTAATATTTACGGACTGCCGCAGGTCAACGAATGCTATCATTGCACCATGTCCCAAAAAATGTGGATCAATCAAGGGTGGCTGACGAAGCTCGGACTTCAAATGCCGACGACCACAGATGAATATTATGAAGTCTTGAAGGCTTTTAAAGAGAACGATCCGAACGGTAACGGCAAGAAAGATGAAATTCCGTTAGCTGGATATGTGAATTCCGGTCCTGAAATGTTTCTGATGTCCGCTTTTGTCGAGAAAGACATGAACGATATGATCGTACAAAATGGGAAAATTGATGTTGCATTCACTCAGCCGAGGTGGAAGGAGGGGCTCACGTATATGCGTAAGTTGTATGCGGAAGGTTTGCTTGCGCCTGAAACGTTTACGCAAGACTTGAACGGCATAAAGAAGTTGTCGGGTAATCCGGAAATGATCCTTGGATCGGCTCCGTCCAACTTTTCAGGCTCCTTCTTGCCAAGCTCCGATCGTGTGAAGGACTATGCAGCCGTTCCTCCTCTGACAGGTCCGAGCGGAATGAAATCCGTTTCCCTCAATCCTTATGGGCTTTCACAAGGAGTTTATATCATTACCAACAAGGCTGAAAACCCCGAGGCAGCCTTCCGTCTGGCCGACTTCATGTATAGCGAAGAAGCCACAATGAGAGCTATTTTCGGCCGTCCGGATCAGGAATGGGTTAAGGGAAGCGCAGGCGACGTTTCCATAGCAAGTGAACCTGCCAAATGGAAACGGGTAGTCACTTTAACGGGCCTCCAAAATTATGGATGGTCGCAAACGGGACCGTCACTGCGCACCAGCGCATTCCGCTTAAGTGAAGCGGCGGAGCCTGGCACACAGGAAACGATCCTGTACGAAGAGACGAAACAAAAATATGAGTCTTCGAAGCTCGATGTCGATAAAGTTGTCCCGCCATTGTTTTTTACCAAAGATCAGTCGGAAGAACTTGCCGGCTTGACTAAAACGATAACGGACTACAAGAAAGAATTTATGGCCAGAGCGGTAACCGGCGATATCGATGTTGAGAAAGAGTGGGACGGGTACTTGAAAAAACTGGACGGTATGAACCTCAAACGGTTTATACAAATCTATCAGGAAGCCTATGATGCAAAGAAAAAGGGGTAATTCAACGAAAAGAAATTCATAGTTGAAGCCATCTTCGACGGACTGCATAATAAATGAAATCGTTTGGCAGAGTCCCGCCCGCACGTTTGCCGGGTGGGACTTTGAGGTCCGCCGGGGTACATATCGTCGCACAGGAGGAAGCATTTATGGAAAGTTTCATTCGATACGCTGCGCAAATACATCCTTCGGAACGTCAGCTGGCGCTGCAAGAGATGGAATTTTATTCGTTCATTCATTTTACTGTTAATACGTATACGGATAAGGAATGGGGAACAGGAAGCGAGGATCCGGCAATATTCAACCCGGCTGAATTCGATGCTAATCAATGGGTGGAAGCCTGTAAGGCTGCAGGAATGCGGGGGCTTATCCTTACCTGCAAGCATCATGATGGATTCTGCTTATGGCCAAGCCGGTATACGGAGCATTCGGTCAAGAACAGTCCCTGGAAAAACGGCGAAGGCGACATCGTGAAGGAGGTTGCCGATGCGTGCCGAAAAGGCGAGATGAAATTCGGCATTTACTTGTCGCCATGGGACCGGCACGAGCGTACGTATGGGGATTCACCGCGTTATAACGAGTTTTTTCTGAGCCAGTTGAGAGAGCTGCTGACTCGGTATGGGGACATTTTTTGCGTATGGTTTGACGGAGCCTGCGGCGAAGGACCGAATGGAAAACGCCAGGTGAACGATTGGGATGCTTATTACGCGTTAATCCGTGAGCTGCAGCCGGATGCCGTCATCTCGGTATGCGGTCCGGATATTCGCTGGTGCGGAAATGAAGCGGGACGCTGCCGGGAATCGGAATGGAGCGTCGTGCCGGCCTCACTGCGGAATAACGAGAAGATTCAGGAAAAATCGCAGCAAGCGGATGAGCGCGAGTTCGCCAAGCGCTACGATTCGCAGGATCAGGATCTCGGGAGCAGAGACATCATTGCGCATGAGCCTGAGTTGGTTTGGTATCCGGCAGAAGTCAATACGTCCATTCGGCCGGGGTGGTTTTACCATGCCTCGGAGGATGATCAGATCAAATCAGTAGATGAACTGCTGGATATCTATTACGGCGCTGTCGGCGGGAATGCCACATTTCTGTTAAATATTCCTCCGGACCGGAGAGGACTTATTCACAAGAACGATGTGATGCGGCTGCGGGAGCTTGGAGACAGGATTCGCCATACATTCAAGCATAATTTGGCCATGAATACATCGGCGTCGGCTTCCGAACAAAAGGACGGCTACGATGCAGGCCATATTTTGGACGGAAATAAAGACACATACTGGACTCCGGAAGAAGGAACGGAGCAAGCTATACTGGAGGTTGACCTGCTGCGCGAAGTCGCGTTCGACCACATCATCCTGCAAGAATACCGGTACGGACAAAGGATAGAACGATTCAAGTTGGAATATCAAGAGGCGGGCGACTGGAAGCCATTATATGCCGGTACGGTTGTCGGACATAAACGAATATTCCGTTTCTCCGCCGTTACATCTCGGTTTATACGGCTGACGATTACGGAGTCAAGATGGTGTCCGACATTATCAGCTTTAGAGGTTTATTTGAGCCAATAAGGTTTTGGTCAAGACTCCATTAGTAAACATTGAAAAATACCTAGCCTACAAGCTGATTCCTGTACTCGACAGGAGTCAGCTTGTTTAATTTTCGTTGCTAGCTGCCTTCGTTATAAAAACGAATGAATTCTTCACTTCTTCTTTGTGCTTCATAGAATGATCGTATATCATAGGGGTATGTTCTATCTACCTAAAGAAGGAACCAAGCGGCGGCTTGTGTCCGCATTACTTTTATATTGAAAGGCAGGAGGAATTTCATAATGAAACAACCTAATATTCTATTTATCATGTCGGATGATCACGCTTCACACGCCATGAGCTGTTATGGCAGTAAAATAAACGCCACGCCGCATATCGACCGTATTGCAAGCGAGGGCATGCTTTTCGAGAACTGCTTTTGCACCAACTCGATCTGTTCCCCCAGCAGAGCTGCTATATTGACTGGCAAATATAATCACCTGAACGGGGTGAAGTCCATCGATGAGCCTTTCGACGGGAAACAGACGACATTCCCGAAATTGCTTCAAGAGGGCGGTTATCAGACGGCGATGGTAGGCAAATGGCATTTGGGGCACGGAGGGGACGCAGATCCCACCGGTTTTGACTACTGGAATGTTATCATCGGTCAAGGCGACTACTATAATCCTACGTTCATTGAGATGGGAGAGCAGAAGCAATATAATGGCTACGTGACGAATGTGATTACGGATCACTGCTTGGACTGGCTGGAGAAGCGTGATCAGAGCAAGCCATTCATGCTGATGTGCCATCACAAGGCTCCGCACAGGCCGTGGGTGCCGGATAACAAGCATAAGAATATGTATGAGGATGTCGATATCCCTGAGCCTGAGACATTCTATGATGATTATGCAACGCGCTCCCAAGCCGCGGTCCAAGCCAATATGCGCATTGAAGACTTGCGGGAGAGCGATGTCAAAGGGAAAACTCCTGATGGTTTAACACCGCTGGAGGAGAAGAAATGGAAATATCAGCGCTATATGAAGGATTACCTTCGCTGCGTGGCTTCTATTGATGATAATGTTGGTAGATTGCTGGACTATTTGGAGGACGAAGGTCTTGCAGAGGATACGATTGTTATCTATACGTCCGATCAAGGCTTCTTCCTGGGTGATCACGGGTGGTTCGACAAGCGGTTCATGTATGAGGAGTCGCTTCGCATGCCGTTCGTGGTCAAGTATCCGCGTGAGATCAGGCAGGGTTCCGTGACGGATGCGATGAGCCTGAATGTGGATTTTGCCCAGACATTCCTGGACTATGCCGGAATTCCGGCTCCTTCCGATATGCAGGGACGAAGCTTGCGAAATGTTCTGCAGGGCGATACGCCGCAAGATTGGCGGACATCGATGTATTACCGGTATTGGATGCACCTGGATGACCATCATAACGTGTATTCGCATTACGGCATCCGGACGCATCGATACAAGCTGATCTACTACTATGCGGAAGCGCTGGGTACGATGGGCTCGAAGGAGGAGACCAGACCGCCGGAATGGGAGCTGTTCGATCTGGAGCAGGATCGTTTCGAAATGAACAATATGTATGGAAATCCGGAATATGCAGATCTGGCTGCTCAGTTAAAGAAGGAGCTTGCCGCTCTGCAGCTGGACGTGCTGGACGAGCCGGTGAAGCAGATTGAATAGGTTACATAAAATATAAACGAACAGCCCTCGCAGTGCTTTCTGCGGGGCTGTTGTTCATTTCACCCCAACACCGCAGCTGGGAGGAAAATAGATGGCGTAATCTTCATCCGGCATTCGGCAAGAGCAGCCAGTAATCCGACCCTATAGCGCAAATTTGTTTAACTTGATGGCAAGAATGGCTGGTGAAAGATGAGATGATCCCCTGTACAATAAAGTCATAAAGTGGAAGAGTGACTATTGATAGGAGCGATCAAATATGTCTGAAGCGATACAGGAACGCAAAATTCGAGTGGGCGTTGTCGGTGTAGGCCGCGGTTCATCATTCTATGGAGGAGCGCAGGCCGTTGGGATGGAGCTAGTCGCAATCTGCGATGTATGGGAAGAGCGGGTCCAGCAGCTGGGCCAGGAGTTTGGCGTAGCCGCTTATACGGATTATGACCAATTCCTGCAGCATGATATGGATGCGGTCATTCTGGCGAATTACTTCCATGAGCATGCACCGTTCGCAGTTCGTGCTCTAGAGGCTGGCAAGCATGTGATGAGCGAGACCAGCGCCTGCAAAACATTGAAGGAAGGCGTTGCGCTTGCGCGTGCTGTCGAGAAGAGCGGAAAGATTTACATGATGGCCGAGAACTATCCGTATTTCGTATACAACCAGGAAATGCGCCGTTTATATCAAGAAGGCCAAGTCGGGGAGCTGCAATTCGGCGAGGGCGAATACATTCATCCATGCTCGGCCGAAGAAATGGCTGTGCTCGGCCCCGGCTTGGCCCATTGGCGCAATCATCGGGCGGCGACGTATTACTGTACGCATGCTCTTGCTCCGATTATGTTTATTACCGACCGGCGTCCGACGAGCGTGAATGCGCTCTGTATTCCATTCATGGAGAGCGATTCGCAGAAGCTGCTTGTTCGCCATAACGATTCCGCGGCAACGATTATGCTGCGCATGGATAATGAAGCTGTCGTCACGTTGAACGGCGTCACGCTTCGCGGACATGGCAACTGGTATCGCATTCACGGCACGCGCGGCCAAATGGAAAACATGCGTACAGGCGATCCGAACCGCGTGCGGCTGCGTCACGAAAGCTACGACCTGCTTGATGGGGAAGAGCTCGAGAAGATTTATTTGCCGGAATTCCCCGTCCATCCGGATCTAGCGCAGAAAGCAGGTCATGGCGGAGGCGACTTCTTTACGAACTATCATTTTGCTGAAGCGATTCGCAAGAACGAGCAGCCTTATTTGGATGTATATCGTGCGCTGGATATGACGATTGTCGGGATCCAAGCTTATCGTTCGGCGCTGGCTAATGGCGCACCCTTCGAGATTCCGGATCTTCGCGACGAATCGGTGCGGGTGAAATACGAGAATGACGACTGGTCGCCGTTCTTCGAGGATCGCGGGCCGGGACAGCCGTTCCCAAGCTATCAAGGCGAGAAGAAGCCATCTGAAGAAGCGGTTGCTTACGCTCGGTCGGTATGGAAGCGTATCGGAAGAGAGGATGTTCTATCATGACTACTGGGAAAATTCGTGTTGGTGTAGTCGGCGTAGGCCGCGGCTCTTCCTTCTACGGAGGAGCGCAGGTTGTTGGGATGGAGCTTGTAGCGATATGTGATGTATGGGAGGAGCGGCTCTTGCAGCTCGGCAGTGAGCTGGGGGTCGCCACTTACACGGATTATGACCGGTTTCTGGAGCATGACCTGGATGCCGTGATCCTGGCGAACTTCTTTCATCAGCATGCCCCGTTTGCCATTCGGGCTCTTGAAGCGGGCAAGCATGTCATGAGCGAGGTCAGCGCCTGCAAGACGCTGGCGGAAGCGGCTGCATTAGCGCGAGCGGTCGAGAAGAGCGGCAAGATCTATATGATCGCCGAGAACTATCCATATTTTGTGTACAATCAAGAGATGCGCCGTCTATATCAAGAGGGAGCTGTCGGCGAGCTGCAGTTCGGCGAAGGGGAATATATCCATCCGTTTTCTTCTCAGGAACATAATTCGATCAGTCCTGGCCTGGATCATTGGCGGAACAACATCCCGGCAACCTATTATTGCACGCATGCCCTGGCACCGATCATGTATATTACGGATCGCCGTCCCACAAGTGTGAATGCATTGTGTATTCCGCAGTCGAGCGCGGATAAAGAACGGCTGCATGCCCGTGTTGCGGATCAGGCTTCTACGATTATGTGCCGCATGGACAATGAGGCGGTCGTAACGTTGAACGGGGTAGTATTGCGCGGGCATGGCAACTGGTACCGGATTCACGGCACGCGCGGGCAGATGGAGAACATGCGCACGGGCGATCCGCATCGCGTGCGGCTGCGTCATGAGCATTACGATCTGCTTGAAGGGGAAGAGGCGGAGATGATCTATTTGCCGGAATTCCCTGTAAGTCCCGAATTGGCACAGCGAGCGGGGCATGGCGGAGGCGATTTCTTTACGAACTATCACTTTGCCGAAGCGATTCGGAATAATGAGCAGCCGTATTTGAACGTATACCGGGCGCTTGATATGACGATCGTCGGCATTCAGGCGTACCGCTCCGCGCTTGCGGGCGGCGCTCCGTTCGAAGTGCCGGATATGCGCGACGAAGCGGTGCGGGTGCGATATGAGAACGACCATTGGTCCCCATTCTACGAGGATCGCGGTCCTGGCCAGCCATATCCCGCCACGCAAGGCCCGATGACTCTCTCAGATGAAGCGGTAGCTTACGCCCGTCAAGTATGGCAGGAAATCGGCCGGGGAGATGTGCTGTAGCCGTTAGCGGAAACAGTAGCGGGCGAGAACGAGAACAAGAAAGGCAGCATACGACAGATGCTATGCATCCGTATGCTGCCTTTCTTTAACTGCTATCAGACGCCGATCCGGTTCTGCGCAGCGATCCGGGCGCGCTCTCTGGCCTCCGAAGGGCTGATTCCTTTCGTACGGCGGTACATCTCGGAGAAATAATTCAAGCTGTTGAAGCCCACTTCGAACGCGATATCAATGACCCGCTTATCCGTGGTAGCCAGCAGCGTCTCCGCCTTGGAGATCCGCAGCCGGTTGAGGTATTCCACCGGGGTGCAGCCGGTAACCGATTTAAAGTAGCGGCAGAAGTAGTACAAGCTCATATTGGACAAGTCGGCCAGGCTTTTGACGGGGATGGTGTCCGGATAGTGGCTTGTCATATAGTTGAGAGCCAGCTTAAGCCTGTTCATCTGATTCGTCTTATTGAGCCGGTTCTTATCCGGTTCAATCATCTGGCCGTGCTCGAACAGACTGGCCATTATAAGCGTCAAGAGCCCTTTGGCATACAACTCGTATCCGTCGCTCTTCTGCTCGTATTTGCCGTACAGCTGCCGGATCCACTGCTGAATGTCCGGGTATATGGCGCTATTCTTGTCAATGACGTTGGGAAGCAGCATCTGGCGCTCCAGCATCCGGTTAAAGTACTTATGATTGCATATATCCAGGCCGGTGCCAAGGCACATCTTCAGATCAAATACGATGGCATGGAAGCGGCAGGTTTCCGAGAAGGTGGCGCCATGAATCTTATCGCTGTTCACGAACAGATAGTCGCCTGCTTGAAGCTCGTGTTTGTCATCATCGATTGTAAAGGTTGCCGAGCCGCTTAAGATATATATGATTTCCAAGCTTTCATGCCAATGGGGTTCGAATATTTCTCCAGCGCGATGCTCGGCCAAATAAACCTGAAGCGGGAAGGAAGCATCACCATGCATCTTCTTCTCCTCCAGCAGCTCCTTGTTCATCGAATCAGTCCTCTTCGTCCGAAAAATGTGTTGCACGCTTTCACTATAGCAGATGCATAAACGTATTCCTATCCCCTTCATCAATCTGTGAACGGAGAGAATGCATAGCCGCTTTTAGCGATATTTGACTGCAAGCTGATCCTGGCGGATCGGCTTATTTGTGTGTTTATATCCACTTGTGCGGGCTTGAGCGATGATCCAAAAGTACAAGTAGTACGGTGAGAGGAAGACTTCCAACCGTAGGGCGCATTGAAGATTTTTCGATGCTATTGAAGGATAATGGTGAAAGTTGTCGAATAAAATTACACATAACTCACCTTATGAGTAATATAAACTAACATAGAGAGCGGTGGGGAGAATGAAAATCGGATTTCGCACGATCAAAACTGCCATCGGCGTCAGCATTGCCGTCCTGCTTGCACAATCGCTCCAACTGGAATTTTATGTTTCAGCAGGCATTCTGACATTGCTTTGCATACAGAAAACGATCAAGCAGTCCTACCAAGTCGTGCTGAGCCGCTTTATCGCCTGCATGGGCGGGATGTTCTTCTCCGCTGCGCTGTTCGAGCTGATTGGCTACCGGCCGTATGCTTTCATCGTCCTGTTTCTGCTGTTCATCCCCTTCTGCGTGAAGCTGAACATCCAGGAGGGGATCGCGAGCAGCGCGGTTATCATCATGCATGTATACACGCATCGTCAGATTGAGTTGTCCTTCTTCTGGAATGAGTTCCTCGTTGTTGTCATCGGGCTAGGCGTAGCGCTGCTGGTTAACTGGTATATGCCCAATATCGCTAAGCAATTGGATCGTTACAAGGCTGAAGCGGATCAACTGATCGCAGCCATTCTGAATGAATACGCGGCATATTTGAAGAATGGCTATACGGTATGGGACGGGAACGAGCTGCTGCGATTGGGGGAAGTATTGCAGCAGGCGATCGATATGGCTAGGCTGAACGAGGAGAATTACCGGCGCGGAAGCGCGGGGGCAAACTACCGGTCGTTCTTCGAAGCGAAGCAGAAGCAGTATGATCTGCTCGAGCGAATGCTGCCTTCTGTCTCCCAGATGAATGTCAAGATTGAACAAGGCATCCGGATTGCGGATTTTATCGAAGAGCTGGCCCATTATATGGGGGACACGCGCAAGCAGACGGCGGCGGATCATGATGCGTTGTACGGGCGGCTGCGCAGTATCCGGGATTATCACAAGCGTCTGCCTCTACCGGAATCGAGATCTGAATTCGAGCATAGAGCCAATCTGTATACCGTGGCCAACGAGCTGGAGCGGCTGTTCAATACGATTTGAACACCGGACAGTGAGGTATGAATAAAGGCTGCCCCTTCATTAGTATTTGAATGAAGGGGCAGCCTTGGCATTTATTTTGGCGGCGTAAGCGGCAGGTCCAGCCAGGCAAGTCCGATATCTCGGCGCATGTGGCTCTTGCTGTCTCCACCAGGCGCGTCGTACACCATGGCAAGCCGGTCGCCAACCGGGACAACAGTCGGAAGCCCAATGCATGCCTTGGACCAGCTGCAGTTGCGCCCATCGAGAACGACGGCTTTGTTCTCGGGATTCCATCGGTTTGGATCATGCGACCAATACACCCATATCGCATCCGTATATTCGCCGCCGGCTTCGTCGATTCCAATGTGATTCGTGAACAGAAACCAGGTGTCGTTCTCCTTCTCGTAGTAGACCGAGCTGTTCTCAATCTGCTCCGTGAGCGGTACGGTCGGATCCGGATCGACGGTCCAGGAGCCATTCAAATTCTGGGTCCGGGCGATGCCGATCGTCCGCGTCACCAGTCCATCCTCTGATTTCGCCGCGCTGAAAAATTGCACATATTCGCCGCCATGGTCAATGATGTGACCAGGGCTGGCGGTATCGGAATAATACGTTCCGGGTACAGTGCGGAAGGGGATGATCTCCGGCTGCTTCCTCCATGGCCCGCTCAATGCAGGGGCGATCGCCTTCATTGTAAAGTAGGGCATCATCGGAATCCGGTCCGGAAGCGGCGTTGCTTCCCTTGATCCAACATAATACATATGCCACATATCGCCATCGCGATAGAACCAAGGCGATGTGGCCGTACCTTCGTCCAGATCCCCCGGCCCGCCGAAATCCAGTACCGGACCGAGCCTCTCCCAATGGTTCAGATCCGTGCTGGTCGCAAGGCAGGCCAGCCATCCGTCGGGTCCGCATCCGTCATAGAACAAGTGATAGACTCCGTTCTCCTCGAACAGAATTGCTTCCCGCATGCCATTGCGATCGCACTGTCCCGGACCTTCGCCGTACCTTAGAATGATTCCATGGTCACGCGCTTCCATACGAAGCGCCGCAACCGGTCTGTTGTCCATGTACATAGCTCTCGTTTCCTCCTTCATGCTGTTACCCGTAGGGTCCTCTTCGGTGCATGCCCAGAAGCCGGCTCATCCGGGGATGATCCTTCCATCGCTCGATGATTTCCTGCGGCATGGTGTAATTGATAAATGGGTAGAAACGCTGCGAAATCCACCGTTTCCCATACATGACCTGCTGTACAATCCGGTTCTCGTCACTTTCATTGCGTGCGCCGCGGTGCCAGGTCTGCCCCGAGAAGATCAGGCAGTCGCCTTTCTTGGCGATGATCGATACGGGACCCTGCCCTTTGTACTGGGGAGGGTTGTGCGACGGATCGGGCTCTTGGCCGCTGCGGTGACTGCCGGGAATGAGCTGCGTCGGTCCCATCGTCTCCGTCACGTCGACCAGGTAATAAATACAGGTAACCAGGAATGTGGGCAGCTGAATTCGGGGATCGAATTCCACTCCCTCCGGCAGTGGGAAGAACAGCTCCTCGTCCACATGCCACTGGTCGATGCCTTGATTTCGCGGCGTCCGCAGAGCGTTCATTGCGAACATATGACAACCAGGACCGAGCAGCGCTTCCGCAAAATCCACTACGCCGGGCTGCATGATCAGGCGCTGGAACCGTTCCCCCTTCTCGAACATGAGCGTGCGAATCGTCGGCCCGTAGCCGTCGTCCGGCCCTTGAAAGGCATCCAGCACGCCGTCCTTCAGCGCATCGGCCTCATCTGCCTGCAGGGCGCCCCTTATTACAGTAAAGCCTTGCTTGTTGAATTCATCCACATGCTCCTGTATCGGCCGCATCGCTTACGACACTCCTTATAATCAGACATCGGATACTTGCCTATTAAAGTAGCAGATTAACGTCTTGCCCGATTGGGGGATATGCCAAGCCGATTGGATAATCCGCCGAGACAGAGGGAGGAAACGGGAGGGCTGCGGGAGAATATGTTGTTGTTGGGCAAAGGAGGGCGACCCGCAATGAGAAGGTATACGAACGAAGAGTTTATGGACGATGATTCGTTCCCATTCCGCGCTTTCCCCGCTCCGGTGTCCGAAAGCATCGAAAGCCATTCCCACGAATTTGTCGAGCTTGTTTTTGTCGTCGAAGGGAAGGGTGAGCACGAGTATAATCATCATTTCTCCCCGATTACGGAAGGGGACGTCTATATGATTTCACCGCAGACGACGCATGGCTATCGGCTTCAGACAGACAGTCCGATTCTCGTGTACAACGTCATCTTTCAGCCCTCGGTCTTTGCCGGGGAGCTTGAGGTGATGTCGCGTTTCAACTCGTTTATCGATTTCTTCTATATCGAACCATTTCTGAGAAGCACGGCGAGCCACAGGCCTCATCTCAATTTGAAGGGGCGGGAGCGGCTGGAGCTGAAGCAGATGATCGAGCGGCTGATCGAGGAGGATCGGAAGCGGGAGATGGGCTATCAATTTTTTATCAAAACCGCGATGATCCAGTTGTTCATTCACTTGAGCCGCTGCTATGATCGGATGCTGCATAAAGTGTCCTTCGCCGCGGCGGAGGAGGAGACGATGTTCCGCCATGTACGCGAGTTTATCGCGGCACATTATGCGCAGCCGCTCACCCTCAAGCAATTGAGCGGGCTGTGCGGCATGAGCCAGTCCTCGTTCACCTCCAAATTCAAGCAGTATTCGGGCAAGACGTTCATCGAATACCGGAATGAAATCCGTATCGAGGTGGCCAAGGAATGGCTGACCAAGACGGACGAGAAGACGGTTGCAATCGCGCTTGAGGTCGGGTATGAAGATTTAAGCTTCTTCAACCGCGTGTTTAAAGATTATTTCGGTATGCCGCCCGGCAAATACCGTGAGTTGTTCCGGGGGAAGTGAATCGTCAGCCGTCTTTAGCGGCTGACGATTTATTTTCAAAAACCTGGGTGTGACTGGAGGAAATAACCGTTTAAACACGAAAATGAAATAGAAGAATAGTTCATAGCGTTCATACAGCGGCAATCCGGTACTTATGAATAAGCAATTTGTAAAGCGAGGTCGCTATGGTCGCCATTTATAAGGATTTTACGTTGAACTTTTTTTATATTTTCTTCATCCCCGCGGTGTTCTTCGTAATTACTCGCAGAATCAGGGATAGAAAGTGGCTTTACCGGATTTCGATTTGTGTTATTTATGCGGTCTCGCTCGTTTCGAGTATGTCACTTCCTGTAACGATTAATGGACTCATCTACGATTTTCGCGCGATTCCATTGACCCTTGGCTCTCTCTATGGCGGTGTGCCTGTATCGATCGTGCTATGCCTTATCTTGATCGTATACCGCCACATTATGGGTAACGTCAATCAATTGGAATATATCCTATCCATCCTCCCCACCTTATTGATCGTGGCTTGGATCATTTCCAAGTACGCCGCAATGACCGTAGGGCAGAAAGTCCTGACATCCATGGCAACTTACTTCATTATTCGGATGCTAACCTTAGCTACCTACCAACTCCTCACGGATAATGCCGAATTTTTCATGAACCCCAGCTTCCCCTGGACATTGACATTAATCGTCCTCCAAAGCTTGCTTACCGGCGCTTTTACTTACCTTCTGGAATTTATGGAGAGGCTTCTCCGGTTTCAAGAAGAAATCAGAAAGACGGAGAAAATGAAGCTGGTCACCAGCATTGCAGCCTCGGTTGCCCATGAAGTCCGAAATCCGTTAACGACGGTTCGAGGGTTTATTCAATTGCTCGGCAAAGAGGGGCTTAGCCAGCGCAATCGAAGCTATTATCAGAAGATCTGCCTGGAGGAGCTGGACCGTGCTCAGCAAATCATCTCGGATTATTTGACTCTTGCCAAACCGGATCCGGAAAGGATCGAATCTATCGATATTGTGACCGAAATTCGATACGCGGCCAATGTGTTGTCCTCGTATGCGAATATGCAGAATGTCCGGATCGACGTGGAGCGGTGCGAGCAGGATATTCAGATCGTTGGAGATCAAACGAAATTCCGGCAAGCGCTGATCAATCTGTGCAAGAATAGCATTGAAGCGATGCCGGAGGGCGGAACGTTGACGTTAGAAACGGGTCTTGACAAAATAAATCCGGTTATCTACATCAAGGATACTGGTGTAGGGATGACGAAAGAGCAATTAAACCGGCTAGGCACGCCTTTCTACTCCACGAAGGAGAAGGGAACCGGACTTGGCACAATGGTGGCATTCTCGATTATTCGGACCATGGCCGGTGAGATCGAAACGACGAGCGAGCTGGGAAAGGGCACTGCATTTAGAATTAGCTTCTCTAGAAGTTCCTCTAAGGCCATTCTCGCAAGTACTGCCCAGCAGCCTAAAAAAGAGACATCCGAGACATCCTAGGATGTCTCTTTTTTATTACCATAGCAGGCTGGTAAGGATTGCTGTTTTGCTGATTTCATCATATAATACATATGAGCATATATTCATATGTTATTCTCCTCATTGGAGTTCATGGATATGGAAATGCTGTTATCAGGATGAGAATAGGGAAGCGGGGTATTCGAAATGGGCAACCACGACAAGGAAAAACACTTTCATGGCCGCGATGAGCATAACGACCATGAACACGACCATGGACACAAGCACAATCATCATGGGCACAGTCATTCCCATGCTCCTGACAACAAAGCCGGATTAACCATCGCACTTGTCATCACATCGGTCATTATGCTTCTGGAATTCTTTGGTGGACTGGTTACGAACAGTTTGGCCTTACTGTCGGATTCGGGACATATGTTAAGCGATGTCGGCGCGCTCGCGCTTAGTCTAGTTGCAATGGGGCTCGCGTCCAGACCGCCGTCGCCACATAAATCGTATGGCTATTACCGCTTTGAAATTCTGGCGGCGCTATTTAATGGAGTCACGCTATTCATCATCTCCGCATTCATCATCCGGGAAGCCTATGAACGCTTTATTGAGCCGCCGACGGTCGCAAGCGGATCGATGATGATCATTGCAGCGATTGGACTTCTGGCCAATATCATTAGCGCGTGGTTCTTAATGAAGAAGAGCGATGTGAAGGACAACATTAATGTACGCAGCGCCTATCTTCATGTCATCGGAGATGCTTTGGGCTCGGTAGGTGCAATCATTGCCGGTCTGCTCATGCTGGTGTTCGAATGGTATATTGCGGATCCCATTATAAGTGTCGTGGTCTCGCTGCTGATCTTGAAAAGCGCATGGGGAATCATGAAATCGGCTGTCCACATTCTAATGGAAGGGACGCCGCCTACCATTGACTCAGGCCGCGTAGAGGAGTCTTTGCTTCAGATAGACGGGGTCATGGAGGTGCATGATTTGCACATATGGACCGTATCATCGGGCCTCGATTCGCTCACTTGCCACATCGTGATCGAAGATGACGCAGACAGCCAGATTATTTTGCAGCAGGCAATACAGCAGATTGAACAGAAGTTTCGCATTCTACATGCGACGATTCAGGTGGAGAAATCAAATCTCAACCATTCGAGAGGTAAAGTTTGAGCAGCGCACAGCCCACTGGTGGGGCTGTGCGTTTTTTATAACCATATAGTCAATATGCACCGGGTAAATATGCGGATTGTTTTCGTATATTTTTCAGTATATTATGTATACGTAATTTAGAAATAATTGAATAAATGAGGTGATTAAAGGATAAATCAATTATTTTTAAGCTAAATCTTATTAAAGTATTCTTTATTATGATGCAGTTACGCATTTATCCATTCATTGCAATTCATCAAGTAAAAACGGAGGTTATTAGAGAATGAAACGTGTCTCAGTCACATCGGGGGCTCTTGCTGCAGCCCTTCTGCTCCAGCTCATATTCAGTGCTGTAACCGCTTTCGCCGGACCCTATGAGCCTGATCTTCAACAGTCCGGCCACGTATTCAGCGGACAAGAATTTTACCCGAGCAAAGTCATTAACTCCTTCAATACTCCCGAGGATGTAGCCACCTGGCAGAAGGGTGCCAACACGAAGGAGATAAACCATGTCACCAGTCTTCTAAACGGACCCGGCGGTCCTTTGGAGGGCGAAGGAAGCTTGGAGCAGACGCCTGAGAAAGTGAAGGTGTATGATTGGAGAACGATCTATCGCGATTTCTCCACCCCGCTCGACTTGTCCGGCGAACGTTACCTTGCTTTTGCAGCGAACTCGTGGGGATGGCAGCCTGTCGGCTACTTCATGAAAGTCCGTCTATACAGCGGAGATAACGTATTCGAATCCGTTGCGAAAATATCCAACGACAGATGGAACCGCGTCTTCATCGATATGTCTGCATGGGAGCAGCGCAATGCCATTACGAAGATGGAATTGTCCTTCATGCAAAACTTCGATCTGGAAGGAATAAGTCCGGGAGCCCCTGGCTATGACTTCTGGGACGGCCGATTCCAGCTGGATTATATTATCGCCACAAACACAATTGATATGTTGTTCTCCCGCGACGGTGATTCGGAAGGCTTCACGGCCCATCAAAGCTCGCTTCAGGTCGCTGGAGGAAAAGCTTCGCTTGGTATCGAAGGAGAGGGAGCCTATCTCGAATCGCCGCAGCTTCAAGTCGATGCTAGTGCCAGGAACGGCCTTGCGGTCGTGCTGGACAATCAGACTGCTGCATCCCAAGTGAAGATATCCTGGATTACGGATGCCGATTCGGCTTGGGATGATACCAAATCCAAGACGTTTGACCTAACGCCTCAAGCCGATGGTCAGACGCTCACAGCCAACATGTCGGATCAAGCTAACTGGGCGGGTACGATTAAACAGTTCCGTATCGCTGCACAGTCTGACAACGGCACGCTTGTGATCGACGATATCCGGTTCAAGAAATACCCGCCGATTCAGAAGCCGTATGACGGCAAGATAACGACATCAGCGGTCAATGATAACAGCGGCATTACGATCGCAGGTACTGTAACGGCCGCGTATCTAGAGCAGCATGCGGATGAAGATCTCGTTCTCTTCGAGCTGCCAACCTATGGCAACCCTGCTGATCTGGCAGGTTTAACACCGCTTGCCGAGCAGCAGATTGCCGATCAGTTTACATTCGATATTAGCCTGAAGGACGGCGCGCATAATCGTCTGTATTCCAAATTTGTTGTAGCCTTCCGGAATGCTGCAGGTGAATATACACTTGCGGATGCCCCGCATTATATTACGAATGCCGACAAGCTGGCTTCGAACCGGCAGCCTTTCCCGGAAGCGAAGAGCATCAAAGGCCTGCAAGTACAAATGACAGATGATGCTGAAGAGCTGGGCATCAGCCATGCGGCAATCAATGTCTCGTACAACAGCATGCTCTATTCAACAAACAGCAACCCGGACAATACGATCCCTTATGAGGTTGATGGTGAAACGTTCTATTTCCAGAAAAATTATGTCAGCCATCTGGACTCGCAAATTAAAAGCCTATCCGACAACGATACAATCGTCAGCTTGATTCTGTTGATGTACAACATCATGACGCCGGGGACGCCGAATGAGCATCTTATCCATCCGGATTCACAGCCTGGCGGAACGGTATACGCCCTAAACACGAAGAACGAGCTCGGTGTCAAATATGTCAAGGCCATCACGGCTTTCCTGGCAGACCGCTACTCGATGGCGGATGAGAAGTACGGTAAAGCTGTGAACTTCATCGTCGGCAACGAAGTGGGTCAAAATCAAGTTTGGAACAATATGGGCCCTAAGCCAGTCGGCGAGTATGTGAGAGAATATACGCAAACGGTCCGTCTGGTCGATACGATCGTGAAGAGCCGCTATGCGAATGCACGCACGTATATTTCCTTGGATCACTTCTGGAATGAAGAGCTCCCTGCAGAGGCGATCTGGAAGTACGATAATAAAGTCATTGTTGATATGCTGAACGATCTGTCGCATACGGAAGGCGATTTCTCTTGGAACGTAGCCTTCCATCCGTATCCGGAAAATTTATTCGATCCGAAATTCTGGAATGACGCTACGCCTACGAATGACTTCAACACCGTTCGGATCACGTTCAAGAACCTGCAGGTGCTAGTAGAATACTTGCAGCAGCAAAGCTTGTTGTATGAAGGCAATATGCGCCGGATTATTCTATCCGAGCAGGGATTGAACAGCTTAAGCAACTCGGAGAACGATCAGCTGGTTCAAGCCGCAGCTTACGCCTATGCCTTTTATAAAATTAAGTTTTTGGAAGGGATCGATTCCTTCATCCTTCACCGCCATGTCGATCACGCGCAAGAAGGCGGATTGAATCTCGGACTGTGGACATATGCCAAAAACTCCATTTCTACACCATTCGAGCATAAAGCGATCTACGATGTGTTCAAATATATCGATACCGATCAATCGCTTGCCGTAACCGACTTTGCGAAGTCGATCATTGGCATTGATAATTGGCAGGATGTTATCCCAGGCTTCGATCCTACCAAGCTGGCTGATCGGGAGGAGCCTGCCGTTAAAGGCATCTCCTTCGTAAAGGATAAGAATCAAGGAAACAACGGGGACAGCAGCAAAAAGCCGCTTCCGCTGGAAAGCTTCGAGAATGGGCTTGGCGGGTGGCAGGCTGCGGACAATGCGAATTCCGTTGAGCTGACGGACGGCGATGCCTATACGGGCTCGCAGTCCTTGAAGATCAACTTCAGCGATTATGCCGCGCTTAATTGGAAGGGAGCGGATGTGCGCTTCACACAGCCGGTTAATGCTTCCAAAGCTCAACAATTAACTATGGCCGTGAAAATCCCTGATGCCGCAGCGGACCAGACTTACTTTGCCAAAGTGAAGGTATACAGCGGTACAGAAATCGCGGAAGGCACAGTAGCGGTCGATCCACAGCAGGGCTGGAATCATATTGCCTTGAATTTGAAAGGCTGGGGCGGCCTAAACGCTATTGACCGCATCAAGGTATGGGTGAGCTCGCCAGGCTCTCAAGCATGGGCCGGTTCATTCCTTATTGATGATGTAGGGTTCCAGAAGGATGCTGCTGTGATCCGTGACTTTGCGAATGTTGACATCACGGCAACGCTGCTGTCACCGCAGTTGGAGATCGGTTCGCAAGTTCAAGTAAAGGTAACGAATTACGATGACAAGAAGTTGAACGGGAAGATCGCCATTAATGGCGGCGGGCAAATAAAATTTGACCGTTCCGAACTTAAGATAAACGGTATCAAAACGGGGGAAAGCAAGACGTTTGTGATGACCGTAACGGCATACACGCCTCCGGCGGATGGAGCGGTCAGCGTTAAATTTGTATACGGAGACCGTTCCTTCGATAAAGTATTGGATACGGTTAAGAGTACGGGCGAAGGCAATATCCCAGAGAATGAAAAGCTGCTCTTCAACTTCGAGGGCTCCGATCAAGGATGGAAGGGCAAAGAAAATGTAGTGAGTCTTAACGCGGTCGAGCAATTTCCTAATGGTCCGACTACGCCTGCACTAGGCTCGTACGCGCTGTCGGCCAGAGCGGATGCCGTCGCCGCGACCGCATGGAAGACGCTGGCGGTAACGCCTGAATCGCCACTCGATTTAAGTGAAGCCTCCGAGCTGTTCTACCATATCGATTCGTACGGTGGTGTGCCGGGAGCAACTTATGAGACAAGAGTGACGTTGTTCAGCGGTACGGAGAGTATCTCGTCGACTTCTCCAATGAATCCCGATCAATGGAATCGGGCCGGTATTCAAGTCGGAGACTGGGCGCTGCGCAATGAGGTAACCCGCATGGAGGTTTCCTTCCGGGCAGTAGGCAATGACTTGGCCTGGAATCCCGAGTTCCAGTTGGATTATGTGGGGTATGTGAAGGCTGGAAGCTAGACGTACACAGTGAAACACCGCCCGTGGCCCGGGCGGTGTTTACTTTATTACAGCTCCTTCTGTTAAGAAGCATGAAGCTGGCTATTCATCGCGGTTATTTACATGATTGGCTTCCTGCTGCTCGGCATCACCGTGTTCTACTTTCTGGGGAATACCGATAATTTTCGTGAGCAGCAAAGCGATCGGGGAAGATTCTAATTCAATGATACCTAACAGATCGGCGCAATTGTAGACGAGCAGGAACGGTAATAATCCGATAGCCAAGATGCCGAAGAGCAGTCCGGCGGAGAGATTGCGTACCCATTGACCTATTGTCATACCTTCATCTCCAATCCTGTATGATTACATCCATCGCATACTTACATTATAGCACTTTTTAGCAAATGACGTTTATGATTCATCCGGCAAGCGAGAAGGAAGGGCTTCTTGCCTGCACACTTCCTTCTTCCCCCGGCTGCGCCGCTTATGAAGCAGGAATACAACGAGCAGAGCGATAATTGCGATTATAAAGACCTTTAAGAACCGTTCGACCGCCATCAAGATGAATGGCCATTGATCTCCGAACAAATAACCGATCGAGATAAACACCATGACCCAAAGAAGCGAACCTGTGTAGGCGTATAGAGCGAACGTGCGGAATGGAATGTGTATAATCCCTACAAAATAGCCGATGAATTGCCTGATGCCGGGAATGAAATAACTGAAGAGTAGCAGTTTATTCCCATATTTCCCGTAATAGCTTCTTGCTCTCTCCACATGTTTGGGCTTCACAAAGAGCCATTTGCCGTAGCGCTCAATCAAGGGAGCTCCCAGCCTATAGCCCATCCAATACGTGACCGTCATCCCCAGAATAGAGCCTGCATATGCAGCCGCTGCTGCAGGGAACCATTCAAGCACACCTTTATAAGATAAATATCCGGTATAGGCCAGCGTCATATTGCCTGGAGGAATCGGCAGCGCAATGGCATCCAAGGGCAGACCGATGAGCAGCACCAAGTATCCGTAAGCTGAAAACAATTGTTCAATATATTCCAATAGCTTCATGAAGATGCTCCTTGTTCAGATCCGACAGCCTCTCTGTTCATCGTAGCGGTGTCTGTTAGTCGTAAACGGGCAACCTGACGGCCGGTCATAGCGTTTTCTCAGACTCTATGTTCCCGTTTGCGGAAGGGTTGCCCCCTGTTCTGTGCAGCCGTCTGATTCTTCTGATAAGCATATATGCGGCGACCAGAAGGCAGCCTCCAAGCGCAATCAACCCCGCATAGCTTTTTACCGTATGTAGAACATCCTTCCAGTGAGGACCGACCAAATGGCCGACGCCGACATAAACAACGACCCACAGAAAAGCGCTGGTATAGGAATATAAAGCGAAGGAGCGGAATGGAATGCGAACGATTCCGGCGAAGTAACCGGAGAACTGCCGGCCGGCGGGGATAAAGAAGCTGATCAGCAGCAGCTTATTCCCGTATCGATCGAACCATTGCTTCACCTTATCCATTCTGCGGGGGTTCAGCATGAGCCATTTTCCATAACGCTTAATGAAGGGCATTCCCGCCCAATAGCCGATCCCGTAGGACGCCGTAATCGCGACCGTGGCTCCTAGAAAGGATACAAGCACGGAGTACAGCCACTGCATGCTCCCCATGTACGATAAGTAGCCTGCATAAGCCATGACGGGCTCCGCAGGAAACGGAAGCACGAAATCGACGATCAGTCCGATAAACAAAACGAAATAACCAAATTGCTCAAACCAATGTTCGATAGGGGGCATCATTGTCCACTTCTTTCATTTAACTTATTGGGATCATTTGCCCCGGGATACATTCAGTTCTAGCTTAACGAATGAGAAAGATCTTCGTAATGAACCCGCGATGGGTATCGACCAAGACCTAAGTCTAAGGTGCTTACTGGACTCCAAGCGATGCGAGATTGGAAAATCGCCTTAGTTTTCGAATGAATCCCCCAAGAAATAGGGTTAGAGATCGTTTACATTAGATACAGAACAACATCATTATTAAGGGAGCGTGCAGCATGATCGATTCAACGATTCAACTAACAGAAGAACAAATTCAATATTACCGTGAGAATGGATTCGTCCAGGTAGATAATATATTGTCATCCGAGGAGCTGGAGGAGCTTCGCGAGCATTTGGGCGAAGTCATGGGCGCACAGGAAGGCGGGCGTTCCGTGCAGACGTCCCAGAAAGGGAATGCTTATTTCAACGTATTAAACCAACGGGTGAATACATGGCGCGATCATGGGGGCATGGCACGGTTCGTCTTGTCTAACCGATTTGCCGATATGGCGAAGCAATTGTGCGGCGCCCAAGGAATTCGCTTATTTCATGACCATGCCTTGTTCAAAATGCCGCAGGATTCGAAGGCAACGCCATGGCATCAGGATTGGCCTTATTGGCCGATGAATGAGACCGGCGCGCTGTCGATCTGGATCGCATTAGACGATGTGGACGAGAATAACGGCTGCATGATGTTCGTGCCGAAATCGCAAAAAATTAAAAATCTGAAGCATGTTGATCTGGTTACGCCGCATGATATTTTCTCGGAAGAAGGCGCATCCGAGCTCGATCGCAACAAAGCCGCAATCGTTCGGATGAAGGCCGGAAGCTGCACGTTCCATGACGGGCTGACCTTCCATTATGCACATGCGAATCAAACGGATAAGCCGCGGCGGGCACTTGCCATTATCTTCATGCCGGACGGGACAACCTTCAGCGGTGCGATGCATGCTTGTACAGATGGTCAGAACTTTGAGAAAGACCAAGTGCTCCGCGGCGGGATGTTCCCGAAGCTGGCCTAAGAAGGGGAGGATTGTCGGGTGAAGTATAGAACGTTTGGCAAAACGGGCTGGAGTGTGTCCGAAATCGGTTTTGGAGGGTGGCAGCTGGGCGGTGATTTTGGCAAGGTGGACGAAGGTGAATCCATTCGAACACTTCACCATGCATGGGATCGTGGTATCAATTTCGTAGATACCGCACAGATGTACGGCCGCGGCCGGTCCGAGGAAGTGATCGGTAAGGCGCTGCGGGAGTGGAAGGGAAGCGGCCCGCTCTATATCGCAACCAAAGTACAGCCGGTAGCTTGGCCGGATGCTTCGGATGGAGCGCCGGCGATGGAAGGGCGCTACCCTGCTGCGCATCTGCGCGAGCAATGCGAAGGAAGCTTGCGCCGACTAGGCGTCGAAGCTATTGACTTGTACCAGCTGCATGGCTGGTTTCCCAGCGGTATCCAGCATACCGAGTGGTATGATACACTATTACAGCTTCAGCAGGAAGGGAAGATCCGCGAGATTGGCGTTTCAATCCGCGATTATCGCCCGGAAGATGGCATCGAGCTTGCCGAGACAGGCTGGGTGTCCTCCGAGCAGGTTGTCTTCAATATCTTCGAGCAGCGCCCTGCGGAGCGTCTCCTCCCCGCTTGCCAGAAGAATGGCGTAGGTGTTATTGCGCGCGTGCCTTTTGATGAAGGCGCCCTAATCGGCAATTGGACGCTGGATACGTACGACGAGTGGGAAGAGGGAGACGTGCGCAAGCGGTATTTCCGCGGCGAGCGGTATATGAAGACGTTCCGCAAGGTCGAACAGCTGAAGCAGACGATGCAGCAGGTTGCCGGTGACCGGTACGCGACCTTGGCGGAAGCGGCGCTGAGGTACTGTTTGTCCGATCCGGCTGTAAGTGTTGTTATTCCCGGCATGAAATCGCCGGTAGAGGTTGATTTGAACGTGGCGGTATCCGACGGCGAGCCGCTGCAAGCCGATCTGTTAGAAGCTTTCCGCGCCTATCAATGGCCGAGAAATTATCACACTGCCGGAGAGGAATGAGCCTTTGTGAACCAAGGGAATACCCGCCCTAATGTCGCTTTTCATGAATTGCGGCCGGAGCAGATCGCAGCGCGTAAACGTGAGCGGTCCGTCGCATACTTAGCTTTCGGCATTCTGGAGTGGCACGGATTGCATAATCCCTATGGCCTCGACGGCCTGAAGGCGCACGGTATCGCGGTGAGGCTGGCTGAGGAACTGGGCGGATTGGCGATGCCGCCTATGTACTGGGGAGACCATCGCGGTGAAATTTGCGAACGTCATCTGGATGGGCAAATGCCCATATCCGAGCAGGATGGAACGCTCTGGAACCCGGGCGATACGATGTGCGGCGCGTTAGAGGTTCCACGTGATTCGTACGAACGCAATGCAGCTAGATCCGTCCGCAATGGCGGCTGGAGACTATGGGAGGAGTTGGCGGTCCATGCCTTCTTCCAAATGGAAAGCTATGGATTCGCAACGATCATCGCGATTCCCGGACATTATCCGCTAATGGATCCGTTGGCACGCGCCATTGAGACATACAAGCAAGATGGCGGCCGGTGCAGCATAATTACGGTGAACGATGAACGGTATGCCCGTGACGGGAAGGGCGATCATGCTGCGGCCTATGAGACATCGCTGATGATGGCGATTCAACCGGAGACGGTAGATCTCGGACGTCTCGACTCCGACCTTTCGAAACCGCTAGCCGGTGTGGCGTTGGGTCCTGATCCGCGTACGCATGCTAACCGTGAATATGGTGAGTCGGCGCTGCGGTTGTTGGTGGATGATCTGCGGGAGGGACTGCTGCAGCTGGTTCCTTGACAGGTGCTGTCATCTGCTTATCATCATGTGCTAGACCGCCGCTGTATAGTGCCCTGCTAGGCACGCGGGGCTGCAGTTTTGCTATATCTTTGAAGACTCTCGTGAAGCTGTGGTTGCGCTGCGCGGGAAAAGAGGGCTCCTACAGACCAGGAGCAGCGTGAATGGGTGGAGTGAACGCTGCGTCTGGTCTGAAGGGGCCTGCTTCTGCGTTTATATAGTGGTTAATATGCTAGCCCGGGATTTGTACGGCATTAAGGTGTGCTGATGGAGGCGGCCACCCGCCCCGCGCAGACTCAGCCTCCTAAGCGGCGCCGAGTGCTTGGGGGGTGGGAAGTCCGCTTTCTGGACTTACAGCGACTGGGGTTTGAGAAGTGGGAGCGAACTCGCAACGATAAGGCCGAAAAACGGCGTTACAGCAACAAGTTCAGCTGGAGGAGGAGCCTGTAAGTCCGTTTTCTGGACTTACAGCGACCGAGGTATGAGAAGTAGGATCGAACTCGCAGCCATAAGGCCGAAAAACGGCGTTACAGCATCAAGTGCAGCTGGGGGAGGTGCCTGTAAGTCCGCTTTCTGGACTTACAGCGACTGGGGTTTGAGAAGTGGGAGCGAACTCGCAACGATAAGGCCGAAAAACGGCGTTACAGCATCAAGTTCAGCTGGGGGAGGTGCCTGTAAGTCCGCTTTCTGGACTTACAGCGACTGGGGTTTGAGAAGTGGGAGCGAACTCGCAACCATAAGGCCGAAAACGGCGTTACAGCAACAAGTTCAGCTAAGGGAGGGCCACCTGCCCCGCACAGACTCAGCCACCTAAGCGGCGCCGAGTGCTTGGGGGTGGGAAGTCCGTTTTCTGGACTTACAGCGACCGAGGTATGAGAAGTGGGAGCGAACTCACAGTCATAAGGCCGAAAAACTGCGTTACAGCATCAAGTCTAGCTGGAAGAGGCGCCTGTAAGTCCGTTTTCTGGACTTACAGCGACCGAGGTATGAGAAGTAGGAGCGAGCTCGCACCCATAAGGCCGAAAAACGGCGTTACAGCATCAAGTGCACCTAGAGGCGGAGCCTGTAAGTCCGTTTTCTGGACTTACAGCGACCGAGATATGAGAAGTAGGAGCGAACTCGCACTCATAAGGCCGAAAAACGGCGTTACAACAACAAGCGCAGCTGGAGGAGGCGCCTGTAAGTCCGTTTTCTGGACTTACAGCAACCGAGGCATGAGAAGTGGGAGCGAACTCGCAACGATAAGGCCGAAAAACGGCGTTACAACAACAAGCGCAGCTGGAGGAGGAGCCTGTAAGACCGTTTTCTGGACTTACAGCGGCCGAGGTATGATTAATAGGAGCGAACTCGCAACGATAAGGCCGGAAAACGGCGTTACAGCATCAAGTGCAGCTGGGGGAGGTGCCTGTAAGTCCGTTTTCTGGACTTACAGCGACTGGGGTTTGAGAAGTGGGAGTGAACTCGCAGCCATAAGACCGAAAACGGCGTTACAGCATCAAGTTCAGCTAATGGAGGCGGCCACCCGCCCCGCGCAGACTCAGCCTCCTAAGCGGCGCCGAGTGCTTGGGGGGTGGGAAGTCCGTTTTCTGGACTTACAGCGACCGAGGCATGATTAATAAGAGTGAACTCGCAACGATAAGGCCGAAAAACGGCGTTACAGCATCAAGTGCACCTAGAGGCGGAGCCTGTAAGTCCGTTTTCTGGACTTACAGCGACCGAGGTATGAGAAGTGGGAGCGAACTCGCAGCCATAAGGCCGAAAAACGGCGTTACAGCAACAAGTGCAGCTGGAGGAGGAGCCTGTAAGTCCGTTTTCTGGACTTACAGCGACCGAGGTATGAGAAGTAGGAGCGAACTCGCACCCATTCCGAGTGAATCGCCGGCCAGCAAGCAAACAGGCTCTTTCGCAGCATATTCTTTAGCTAGCATGGCTAACAGCATCATCCTTGCAGGCATGCTCACAAACTATAATTCGAGTGATAGATTCCACCTTTTCTTTCTTGACGGTATCGGGAGGGGAAGGTATATTCTAGTTAGCTTGTACGCCACATCTGCTGAGGCAGGCTTGGTCAAGCAAGTGCGCATAATGTTTGGGCTTTCGCGTATTCCTGGATTCATATTTCAGAACGTTTATATCACTACTTATGTATATGGAGGTTGTGTAATGCTCAGAGGTTTAACGCAAGCTGGAATCGGTATGGAAAGTGATGAACGGCTCATAGAGTCCGCAGCGGAATACGGCTTTCAAGCGGTGGATGTGGATGCGCTTTCGCTAGTCGAGCGTCTCGGCCTGGATCAGGCGCGCGAGCTGCTCCAGAAACATGGAATCGTCATCGGTTCAATCGGTCTACCCGTTGAATGGAGAACGACGGATGAAGCTTTCCTCCAAGGCTTGGAGAAGCTGGCTAAATCGGCTGCAGCGGCATCGGCGCTGGGATGCACGAGCTGCTGTACATATATTCTGCCATCCACGGATATGAAGCCCGCACATTTCATGACAGTGGCCACGAAGAGATTGCGCATATGCGCACAAATTCTAGGCGCTTACGGAATCCGGCTTGGCTTGGAGTTCGTGGGACCGCATCACCTGCGGACACAATGGAAGCATCCGTTCATCTGGACGCTGGACGAGACGTTGGATTGGATCGACGCCATCGGTGAAAGCAATGTAGGCCTGCTGTTTGACGCTTACCATTGGTACACGAACGAGCTGACAGTTGCGGATATCGAGCGTCTTCGCCCGGAACAAATCGTTCATGCGCACATTAATGACGCGCCGGATTTGCCTGTAGAGGACGTACTGGATAACGGACGTCTCTATCCGGGTGAGGGTGTGATCGACTTAGCAGGATTCCTGAGAGCACTCCATGCTATCGGCTATAAGGGCGTCGTGGCTCAAGAAATTTTAACCGCATCCCGTTCTGCGGAATCTCCCGAAAGTCTGCTACAGCGCTCCCAAAAAGGCTTCAACAAGGTTTATACAGCAGCAGGTTTGTAGAACGACTGACACCATGAGATGCTGGAGAGAAATGAACAAGAGGACTCTTTTGCCATCGGCGGAAGAGTCTTCTTGCATCAGAAGGGGAATTGAAAATGAAGCTACTCACGCAGTCGCCTCGCAGCTCCATCTTTATGAAGATCGTTCTAACCTTTCTAGGGGTGCTAGCCCCTCTCTATGCCCTCAACTTATATATGAACGAATCCGGACAGCAGACGGTCCGTTCGGAGATCGTACAATCCATGAACACCAAGGTCGAGCTCTATGTTAATTTGATCGAATCCGATATACAGCGGGTCATTAAGCTGATTGAAACATACGTCAATGATGACGATCTCATGAAATTAAGCACCTCGACCGCGATCATGTCGGATATTGACCGAACAGATGCCATTCTAGCCTTGAAGAATAAATTGAATTTGGTCAAAACGTCCAGCAGCTTCGTACACAATGTTACGGCCTTCATACCGGAGCTGGACCGGAGCGTGACCTCCAATGATGACGCGATCACTGCTTTCGATGAAGCGCAGTTCAAAGCGCTCTCGGTGACGACCAACCGATATGAGACGCCGTATGTAATCTGGAACGACCGTTTATTCATTAGTGTCCCCTATCCCGATCCTGCGACATCGGGAGGACGCAAGCCCGTCTTTCTATTGACGGTTGAGGTATCCCAGCCAGCTCTTCGCAGCGCGATGCGCACATTTACGAATAATGGGGAGACGGCTGTATTATCCGGCAATCATCTGTCCTACACCGTTACGAGTAATAACGGTTCAGAGGAGGCGGAAGCTGCCGTTCCCGAGCTGGTGGCATCGACTGGATCCAAACAGGAGAGTGAAGAAGGTGCGATGCCGCCTGACCGGCAAATTCAGAAATCGATCACGATTAATGGAGAACGGCATCTTGTCATAGCCAAATCCTCCAGTATGCTGGATTCCACCTTGTCCATCTTTGTGCCCGAAGAAGAAATTTTCGGTTCGCTTAGCCATTACCGGTGGTGGATGCTCTGGCTGACCTTGTCGTCGATAGTCATTATTGTCTTCTTCGCCTTAAGCATATACCGCATTATCCAGCGGCCCATGCATACACTGCTTCGTTCCTTCAATAAGGTGGAGCAGGGCAATCTGAATCTGGTTGTGCAGTATCCGTTGAAGGATGAATTCGGGTTTCTGTTCGACCGTTTCAACGCCATGGTAAGGGAGTTGAACGTTCTCGTTCACGAAGTCTATGAACATAAGTATCGTGTACGGTTAGCGGAGTTGAGACAGCTGCAGTCTCAGATCAATCCTCACTTTTTGTACAACAGCTTTTTTATTCTCCACCGGATGGCAAAGCTGCACGATAATGACAATATCATTCGGTTCACCAAATATTTAGGCGAATATTTTCAATTCATTACCCGTGACGGCATGGATGAAATGGCGCTGGAGATGGAAGTGAAATATGCGCGTACGTACACGGAAATTCAGGCGTTCCGCTTCGGCAACCGCATACACACGGAGTTTGGCGAGCTTCCGCCTGGAATGGAGCAGCTGCTGGTACCGCGCCTGATTTTGCAGCCTCTAATTGAGAACGCCTACAATCACGGGTTGGAAAACAAATTGAAGGACGGCTGGATCTGTGTTTCATTCGAGCAGCAGCACGATACGCTGGTGATTGCCGTGGAAGACAATGGTGACGAACTGGATGAGAGCAAGCTTCACTCTCTGCGCATGCGTCTGTTATCGGCAGAAGAATCTGCTGAAAGCACGGGCCTTATCAATGTTCATCGAAGGATACAGATCAAATACGGGCATGAAAGCGGTCTGTCTTTATCGAAGGGTGAGAGCGGAGGACTGAGGGCGGAGCTTCGGCTGCCGCTGATTTGGGAGGAAAATGAGAATGCGAATGTACCGATTGTTGATCGTGGATGATGAGCCGTATACCGTCGATGGCTTATTCGAATTGCTGCAGGAGACCGAAATGCTTGGGCTCGATTTGTATAAGGCTTATTCGGCTAATGAGGCGATCGAGTGGTTGAATCGGGTGAAAATCGACATTGTGCTCAGTGATATCCGTATGCCGGGTATGGACGGGCTTCAGCTGCAGCGTCAGATTAAAGCAAGATGGCCGCGCTGCAAGGTTATTTTCCTTACCGGAATGAATGAGATGACCTATATTCAACAGGCGCTTCGGGATGGCAGTATCGATTATATTCTGAAGACGGAAGGCGACGAACCTATTCTCAGGAGCGTTCGAAGCGCGATCGATGCATTGGAGGAAGAGCTGAAGAGCGACCGTTATTTGCAGCATGCCAAGGCACGAATTCAACAGGCGCTTCCAGGTCTTCGCAACGGTTGGTTCATGCAGCTGCTGCAGCATGGAATTGATCATGTGGGCCTGACTCAATCAAGACTAGCCGAGATGGAGAGTCCCCTCAGCTCGTCTGCCCCGCTGCTGCCCGTGCTGGCCAGGGTGGATCGATGGCCGGAGCATATAACGGGCACGGATCGTCCGCTGCTTCTATTCGCAATAGAGAATATCGTGCAGGAAATGCTGGGTGAGATGAACGCCCAGTCCGTTATTATCGACGACTCCTATCTGATGATCATGATACAGACCCAGCACCGGGGAGGATGCCATGCTGGAGAAAGTGATCAGGCTGGCGCGATTAGATTCGTTCAGGGGATGCTGGAAACGGTACAGTCTACGTGTACGCAGCTGCTTCAGCTTCCGGTGTCGGTGATATGCGGTCGCGCCTTTGTCAGCTGGGAGCAGATCGCCGACACCTATTTTCGGATGCGTCAAAAACTCGTGCTTGGCGTAGGCAAGGGTGAGAATATGATGCTTCTCACAGGAAGGGGACTCAGCAAGGTCGACAGCGGTGCGGCTATGATGCCATCCCGCCTGAGGGAACAGCTGGATGTGGCGCTGGAGAGCGGGCGTTCCGAAGAGGCCCGTACGGCAATCCATGTTTGCTTCGCCAATACAGGGGAGTATGCCCGTTACTTGGAGGCGTATTATACGGTGGCCAACCAATTGATTAGCTTGATCAACCGTTGGGGATGGGCGGAACAACTGGAGCAGGACGGTGAAATCCGGCTGGAACAGTTAATGAATGTGCAAAGCCATTCCTCCCGTGAGCAGGCGGTCGAGTATTTGCTAACCGTGGCTGAACGTCTGATCACGTTCAAGCAGGGGGTACAGGATGAGCGAACCGAGCGGATTGTCGAGAGAATAAACCGGTATATCCGCGAAGGAATCAGTGGAGATCTGTCACTGACGGCTTTGGCAGAGCTCGTTTTTCTAAATCCGGCCTATCTCTCCGTCCTATATAAACAGACGACGGGTCAAAATATATCCGAGTATATCATCAGCGTCCGGTTAGAGAAGGCCAAGGAGCTGCTTCAGGACTCCCAATACAAAATTCACGAGGTGGCGGCAGCGATCGGCTTCGATAACGCCGGTTACTTCACCCGCTTCTTCCGCAAGAATGCCGGGATCGGACCGCAAGAATACCGGGACCAGGCTGGCATATAAAATGACCTTCTTCTACAGTGCATCCATAAATGGAACAGAACAAAACAAAAGAGAACGAATCTAAAGGATGTTCCATTTCATGCACGGATGACTCGATCTATACTTAAGCCAAGCAAGATGACCAACCTAAATATGCTTCCTGACGAACATGGCAGCGGTTACATCCTAGACGTGAAGCAAGACTCTTGGTTAGAAGATTCAAAGCAGCTGCAAACTCCCGCAAAACAAGGTTTATAGCTCCCAAAGCAGCGCTCCACCAAACGAAGCTAATGCTTCCGAAGCGAGTTTTGTTGCGAAGTAACATAGGAGGCGGCACTTCACCAAACGAAGCTAATGCTTCCGAAGCAAGTTTTGTTACGAAGAAACTCGAGGAAGCAGCACTTCACAAAACTTTTAGGAGGAAGTCCATGAAAAAGATGAGAGGCAGGACATGGGTCACGGTATTGCTTGTTATGTTGATGGTTGTTGTGAGCGCTTGCGGAAATTCCGGTGAGAAGAAGGAAGAGGGCGGCAACAAGAACGCAAATACGCAAGGGTCGGAAGGAAGCGGGGGCACAGGCAACGAGGAAAAAACAGAAGGGCCTATCGATCCGCTTGGTAAATATGATCCGCCGATTGAAATATCAACCGTCCGTATCGTCAATGATACGTACAAGTATGCCGAAGGCGAAAGTATCGAGAACAACGCCTGGACGCGTACGCTGCAAGAGAAGCTGGGCATCACGCTGAAGAACAAATGGGTCGTTAGCGGTGACGGACCCGGCGGACAGGGCGAGCAGAAGATGAACGTTTCGATCGCCTCCGGTGATCTGCCGGACTTCATACCAGTCAATTCCAGACAGCTGAAGCAGCTGGTTGAAGCGGATCTGTTGATGGATCTAACCGATGTATACGAGAAATATGCTTCGCCGTTCACGAAAGAAATCATGAATCAGGATGGTCCGAACGCATTAGCCTCCGCAACCTTCGACGGTAAGCTGATGGCCATACCAAACACGGGCTCGGCTATGGATGGAGCAGCGATGATATGGATTCGTACCGATTGGCTGAAGAAGCTGAACCTGCCGGAGCCGAAAACGATGGACGATGTGTTTAAGATATCCGAAGCGTTCACGACCCAGGATCCGGACGGTAACGGTAAACCGGATACCATCGGTATTTCACTGAACAAGGATCTATATGGCGGTTATGCCAGTATTGACGGCTTCTTGAACGGATATCATGCCTATCCGCGTCAGTGGATCAAGGACAGCTCAGGCAAGCTTGTTTTCGGAAGCGTTCAACCGGAGATGAAGCAAGCGCTTGCCAAGCTGCAGGAGCTTTATAAGAAAGGTCAGATCGATCGGGAGTTTGGCGTTAAGGACGGCGGGAAAGCGGCGGAATTCGCTGCAGCAGGAAGAGTCGGGCTCCATTTTGGCACCATGTCTAATCCGCTCTGGCCGCTCGTAGACAACAAGAAGAATGACAAGAATGCACAGTGGCAATCCTACCCGATCGTATCGGTAGACGATAAGCCGGCACAGCCGCGGGTCGGCCTTGCAGTAGGCACTTATTACGCTGTGTTGAAAGAAACGAAGAATCCGGAGGCGCTGCTCAAAGTCATTAACCTGTTCGTAGAAACGGGCTGGGGAGAGACGACAACGCCAGAAAATTATGCGGAGCACTTTACAAAAGGCGGATATGAACGGCATAAATATATTCCATTCCAAACGTGGCCGGCACGTAAAAATCTAGACATTCATCTGCATGTTAGCGAAGCGATCAAGTCCGGAGATAAGTCGAAGCTGAATCCGGAGGAAACCGATAATCTCTCCCAAATCGAAGCTTTCTTGTCAGGCAAGGAAGGCACCGAGCTCGGATGGGGCTACGAGCGGATATTCGGCATAGACGGATCGTTCAAAACGATTAACCAATATGTAAACGATAACAGCATTCTCATGAGTGAGTTTTACGGTGCGCCGACTCAGACCATGGTAGAGAAGGATGCTACACTGCAGAAGATGGAGCTGGAAGTGTTCTCGAAGATCATCATGGGTGATTCAATCGATAACTTCGACAAGTTCGTAACCGATTGGAAGAAGCTCGGCGGAGACAAGATTACAGAAGAAGTTAACGCATGGTACGCAGCCAAATAAGTATGACTTAGCATGCAGAGGGAGGAAGAAGGAACACTCTTCCCTCTCTTGCATTCTTGGCCTAACAATCCGAAGAAATCGCAGGGAGGCGGCAGGATGCTTCAAAAACTGAAATCGCCTAATTGGCCGCTGCATCTCATGCTGCTGCCGGGCCTAATTCTGGTTCTCATCTACAGCTATGGTCCCATGATCGGCATCGTCATTGCGTTCCAGAAGTTTATGCCGGCTAGAGGCGGTCTCTTTGATTCCCCTTGGGCGGGTCTCGATAATTTCCGGTATGTTCTCGATATGCCTGATTCTATGCGGATTCTCAAGAATACGATTATCATCGCTGTTTTCAAAATCGTGATCGGTTTTATTGTGCCGGTTGTCGTGTCGCTTCTGCTCAATGAAGTTCGCAAAGAGGTATTCAAGCGCGGCGTACAAACCTTGATTTATTTACCTCATTTCCTGTCTTGGATTATTCTTGGGGGCATTCTGATCGACGTGCTGTCGCCCTCCAGCGGAATTCTGAACCAATTTCTAGGTATGTTTGGCATTGAATCGATTTATTTTCTAGGGGACAATTCCTGGTTTCGGCCGGTGCTCGTCATAACGGATGTATGGAAAGAGTTCGGTTTCAACACGATTGTTTATCTAGCCGCTTTAACCAGTATCAACCCAGCCTTATACGAAGCTGCAATTGTCGATGGAGCGGGGCGCTGGAAGCAGACGATGCATATTACGCTGCCTGGGATGATGCCCATTATCGTGCTGACGATGACACTTGCGATCGGCAACGTACTGAATGCCGGCTTCGATCAAGTGTTTAATTTATACAGCCCACAAGTATACGAATCGGGAGATATCATCGATACGTTCGTCTACCGGATCGGGCTGGTCGATGCGCAGTATGGCGTAGCGACAGCGGTTGGCTTGTTCAAGTCGATCGTCTCCTTCACCTTTATTTCCGTTTCCTATTACTTGGCCTATCGTCTCGCGAACTATCGCATTTTCTAGTAACGTTGAAGGAGGGAGAAGCATGGTCGAGCAGCTCACCTTGGGAAGAAGATTGTTTGTTGGCACGAACTATGTCGTGTTGGCCTTGCTATCCATACTTTGTCTTGTACCCTTGATACATGTACTGGCTGTATCGTTCAGCTCAAGTGCGGCGGCTACAGCCGGCCTGGTCAAGCTGTGGCCCGTGGAGTTTACAATCAGCTCCTATCAATTCGTTCTCGCTAAGCCAGCCTTCCTAACCTCGATCGGTGTCACGCTGCAGAGAGTCGCAATCGGCTTGACGATCAATATGGTGCTGACGATATTGGTCGCCTACCCGCTCTCAAAGGAAGTCAACAAATTTCCGATGCGCACGGTCTATGTATGGATTTTTGTGGTCACGATCTTGTTTCAGGGCGGATTAATTCCGCTGTATATGACCGTTAAGTATACGGGAATTATGGACACGATATGGGCGCTTGTGCTGCCAAACGCGGTACCGGTATTCAATGTCGTCCTCCTGCTTAACTTTTTCCGCGGGCTGCCCAAAGAGCTGGAGGAAGCCGCTTTTATGGATGGCGCGGGGCATTGGCGGACACTATGGCAGATCATCGTGCCGCTGTCGGCTCCGGCTCTCGCAACGCTGACGCTGTTCGCAACCGTTGGACATTGGAACTCGTGGTTTGACGGACTGATCTTCATGGATTCACCTTCTCACTATCCGCTTCAGAGCTATTTGCAGACCGTAGTCATTAACCGGGATCTCAGTCTCATCTCTTCGTCGGATATGAAATCACTGGCGGAAGTGAACGATAGGACGGCGAAAGCGGCGCAAATCTTTCTCGGGGCGCTGCCGATTCTGCTCGTGTACCCGTTCCTGCAGCGGTTCTTCATGAAGGGCATCGTGCTGGGCAGCGTTAAGGAATAACAGCGTCATTTCTCTTGAAAGCGATACAGGTCCTCAAACCTGTATCGCTTTTTGTGTTGTACATCTTGCGCTTCCCTCTCAAATTGGGAGAAGGGCTGTCCCTTCAAGCAGCCGGGTGCTGAAGAATGGGCAGCCTTTGCGCTACATTAAATTCAAGAGGGAGTGCTAGAATAGAGTCCGACGATATGAGAGAGATAAAATAATTTCACCCAAGCGGGAACCAAACGCCCTGCTCGTCCATCTAATAGGCAAAGAGAGAGGAGCTGCACGATTGTGGACGTGTCGATAAAGGTACAAGAAGCGGTCAATGGAGCGCGGGATGCCTTCATACAATTAATTCGCGCCAACGAGCAATCGATGTACGCGGTTGCCCGCGGTATATTGAAGTCGGACTCCGATGCAGCCGATGCCATTCAGGAGACGATTCTTAAGGCCTATAACGGAATTCGCGGACTTCGGGAACCGGCTTATTTTCGGACGTGGCTTATTCGTATTCTAATTAATGAGTGCAGGCAAATCGCAAGACATAACAGCAAGTTTATTCCGATGACCGGCGTCGTCGAAAGGGAAGACGTTCATGGCTTTGAGTCGAGTATGGAGGTCGACGAGCTGCTTGGCGAGCTGGATCTGGAACATAAGGAAATTGTCGTGCTCTACTATATGGAAGATATGTCTGTGAAGGAGATTGCGCAGTCGCTCGATATTTCCGAGGGCACTGTCAAGTCGCGTCTCTATCGGGCGAGATTGAAGCTGGCTATTCTGCTCAAAGAAACGGAACCGGGGGTGGTGCTGCAATGAAACGAACGATGCTGGATATCCGCATAAAGGAGAGGCTGGGCGTTCAAGGAAGTCAGATTCCAGGGGAAGTGAAGGCCCGGATCGAACAAACGCTGGAAGGGCTGCCCCAAGAGAGAAGGCGCAAGAAGCGTTCAAGCATCTCTTTCTACAAATGGGCATGGCTGGCCGGAATTATGCTGGTATCGGGCTCCGTCCTGGCAGCAAGCAGCAGCACCTTCGCAGACGCCATGAAACCGTTGCTGCAATCCATCTTCGCTTCGATGGGGGACAAGGGTGTATCCGAACGCGCCGATCAGAAGGAGCTGCCTATATTGGCAAGCAAGGAAGATAAAGGCTATACGTTACGGATTCATGAGGTTCAATATGACGGGCTGCGCCTCTCATTCAGTTATTCGCTCTCCCATAAGGACGGTATACCGCAGGAATATTACGTAAAACCTGCTTTTCAGCTGGACAACTCCATGAAGAAAATGGCCCCTGGCGTACTGAATTCCGATTCAGGCGCATTATGGGGGGACAATAAGATCGGGATCGTCAACTACTTTTTTGACCGGCCTGTTCCGGATCGGCTTCCCCTCCAAATTAACGTGCCCCAGATTGCGGTCAGCGGTTCTGACGCGATTATGAAGGAGATGGTTTCCGGCAATTGGAGCTTCGAGATCGAGGCGGTCAAATCCGGAACCATTGCGGAGAAAACCTATGATGACAGCTACACCGTCAAGCAAGACGATGTACAGTTCGGAGTCACCCAATCCCGTACGTCAGCCAATGCGGCCGTATGGAACTTCCATCTGGAGCTCCCGCGAAAGCTGTATGCTGCGCACATGGAGGATGAGCATTACTCGTATGGGCTTAAATATGAGGTTAGCTATGGAAACGAGCTGAAGCTGGGCGTGATTACCTCATCAGGGTCCAGCAGGATCGCGGACCGGAGCTTGCCGGAGGATCACTGGGTAGAAGTAAAGGATATACGCATGTTCACCGAGCCTGTACCCAAAGGGGTCGAATCGGTGACGGTCGTACCCGTCCTGATGACCTATCCGAAGACGGACAAGGGCGAGGCCTATTCAGAGAAGCCGCTGCAGCAATTTGCAGTAAAAATTCCCCTCCCATAAGCGTTGAAGCGAATAGGGCTTGAAGCACCAGTACCTGATGAGAAGGAATGTAGTATGCAGAGAAGCGGGATTAGTGTGGATTTTTAATTAAATCTTACATCCTATGTGAGATATAACAAGAGCCGCAAGGCGCCGTTGTTGGCGCCTTTTTTGTTGTTGAGATAATGATTTCTGGAGGAAATTGGTGGATTTATAAGAAGGGGGGAGCGAGGCTGGCGTGAGGCGCCGGTAATGCCCCGATACCCGGGTATAGCGGCTCGCTCCCCATATGACAGCGCCACTGGAAACCGTTATATTCATTTTGTTTACAAATGGATTTTTTGTTAATAAAGGGAGGGAGAAAGGGCCGATGAGTCCGGTACGACGCTATTTGCTTTGGGCAAGGCCATACTGGCCAATGATCGGCGTAATCATTACGCTGGGCATCATTCAATTCGTACAGCCGCTGGCCAATCCGTGGCTGACGAAAATCATCGTCGACGAAGTACTGAAGGGAGCAGGCAGCTGGGGGTTATACGAAGTCGTTACGTTGATGGCAGTGATTACCGTCTGCGGGATCGCGATTAATTTCATTCGCGGTTATTTGACGGCAGGCCTTGGCAACCGGATGATGCGGGATTTAAGGGATCAGCTGTATGATCATTTGCAGCGAATGTCAGTCGGGTTTTACGAGCAGCGGCATGTAGGCGGGTTGTCATCGCGAATTTTGCATGATATCGGCGGGGCTCAGAACCTGATCGGCGGCGGTGTCATCAATCTGGTGATGGATCTGTTTCTCGTCCTGTTTGCCGGGGCGATGCTATTCCAGATGGACGCGACGCTGGCTTTCATCGCGCTGTCCATTCTGCCGCTCTATTATTTATCGTTTACAAATTTGAATGTCCGAATCCGTCTTGCGTGGCGTTCGGTCCACAGGCAGATGGAACGTATCTCGGGTACGCTTGTGGAACGGATGTCGGGGATTCGCGTCGTGCAGGCGTTCAACGGAGAAAAGATCGAGAAGCATAGGTTCAACAAGCAGACGCAGCAGCACTTTCAGCACACGATGTCGGCTCATCTGGTTTCCAATCTGCTTGGCCGAATGAGTGAAACGCTGGCCAATGCCGGCAGTATCGTCATCTGGCTCGTCGGCGGTACATTCGCGCTGAATGGCAAAATGACCGCAGGCGAAATCATCGCATTCCAGATGCTGCTGGGCAATCTCTATGGTCCGATTCAACGTTTTGCCGACGTTAACGTCACGATCCAAAATTCAGTCACGAACATCGAGCGAATCTTTGAGCTGTTCGATGAACAGCCCGATGTGCAGAGTTCCCCGGATGCCCGTCCGATGCCGGTATGCAGGGGGCAGGTCCGGTTTCAAGATGTATCGTTTAAATATGTAATACGCACGCCTGTTCCGCAGCATGCGGTAAACTGGAAGGATCCGGACCTCGTGGAGAGGGAAGCAACGCCGAAGAAATTCTTCTGGCTGCCGACCAATGTGAATCCGCCCAAGCCCGTCATTGAATTGGAGGAGCGCGAGGCGATGCATGACATCTCCTTCGAGGCGAAGCCTGGTCAGGTCATTGCCTTGGTAGGGCCGAGCGGTGCGGGTAAATCGACGCTCATTAACTTTATTCCGCGGTTCTATGATGCGGAGAAGGGGCGTGTGTTCATTGACGGCGTGGATGTGCGGGACTACGTGCTGGAGGATCTGCGCAGACATATTGCGATCGTCCTCCAGGATAACATCTTATTCTCCGGATCGATTCGTGATAATCTGGTCTACGGACGTCCAGATGCTACGGCGGCCGAGATCGTCGCGGCTGCGCGATCTGCCAACGCGCATGAGTTCATCGAGAGCTTCAAGGACGGCTATGATTCCATAATTGGAGAGAGAGGGATGCGCTTGTCGGGCGGCCAGAAGCAGCGGCTCGCGATCGCTAGAGCATTGCTGAAGGATCCCCAAATCTTGATATTGGATGAAGCGACCTCCGCGCTGGATTCGGAATCCGAGGCACTCGTTACGGAAGCGCTGGAACGATTAATGGAAGGCCGTACAACCTTCGTCATCGCGCATCGGCTTGCAACGGTCGTACGCGCCGATCAGATTCTCGTCATCGATAATGGACGCATTGTACAGCGCGGTCCACATAAGCAGCTGCTCCGCGAGGATGGATTATACCGGAAGCTGTATGAACAGCAGCTGAAGGCGATGAAGCCGGAAGAAATGGCAGATTTGAAGTACGGAACTTGATCTTCGTCATTCTTTGAAAAAAGATAGGCTGCCCCATGCGAGTTCTTGTGCATGCAGGGCAGCTTTCATTTACTTGACTGCCGCACATGGCTCTACTTGCATCCCTACACTTTATGATAGAATAGAGAGGAGACAAAACCTTTCACGAGAGTCAGGAGTCGATCATGGAACTATTCGAGGCGATTGCCACAAGAAGATCTGTCGTTAGAGTGAAGGAAGACGCTGTATCAAGAGAAGCGATTGATCAAATATTGGAAGCTGGCATTTGGGCACCTAATCACCGGTTAACGGAGCCTTGGCGTTTCTTCGTGATGTCCGGTGAAGGACGCGGCAAGCTTGGCGAGGCTTATTACCGGATCGCGATGGAAGGCGCTGCCGATCCAGGCTCCCCTGAGAGCATTGCCGCTGCAGAGGGTGCCAAGAAGAAAGCGCTGCGCGCACCGGTCGTTATCGCCGTTGCTGTAGCTCCAAGCGACAAGAAGATGGTCATTGAGATTGAAGAATACGGCGCCGTATTCGCAGCCGTCCAGAACATGCTTCTAGCGAGCCATGCGCTTGGTTTGGGCGCCATATGGCGCACCGGGGAACCTTGCTATCACCCATTCATGAACGAGGCCTTCGAGCTTAGACCGCAGGACCGCGTTCTTGGTCTTATCTATCTTGGCCATCCTGAAGGGACGTCGCCGGCAGGCCGCCGGGAAAGCGCGGCTTCCAAGACGGTCTGGATCGACTAACATACCATCGTCAGCCGTGTGAAATATGTTATGGCAAGCTCCGCATCCGCATTCGCCCGCATAGAATGGAACATAAGCCTATCCCGCGCGAGAGGAGCTGCTTGTTTCATGCGGCGGACCTTACTGCTGTTGGTACTCGTATTATATGTACTGCTAGTCGTTTTGCTGCTTGTCGCGATGCTGTAACGCTACATTCAGACCATCAGCACCCTCACCGGTCATTCAAGATCGGGAGGGTGCTGTTTGCATTGCATTTATAGTCCGGCTGATCATCATTAGCAGTATCGATGGACTGCTGCGTATAGCATAATGATTCCCTTTTTGACGAATACTTTGAAGAAGATCCACTATTCCACCAAAAATACAGCAGGGGATGAGCAGCTCATGGCAACGAAAACAGGCGCCAAATATAAGAAAATGACGATGTCTCCGAAAGAATATCAAACCTATGCCAAAAACCGGGAGCCTTCCCGTTCGATCTTTGGAAATTGTGTCCGCGCATTCTTGGTCGGAGGATTAATCTGCCTGCTGGGACAAGTCATACAGGATTTTTTCGTTTATGCCTTCCAAATGAGTAAGACGGAGGCGAGCAATCCGACAGTCGCGGTTCTGATTCTGATCTCAATCGTGCTTACTTGTCTGGGCGTGTATGACAAGATCGCCCAGTGGGCCGGCGCGGGGACGGCTGTTCCCGTTACCGGCTTCGCCAATTCCATGTGTTCCGCCGCTCTGGAGCATCGCAGCGAAGGGTTGGTGCTCGGCGTTGGCGGCAACATGTTTAAGCTGGCCGGCTCTGTTATCGTATTCGGTGCCGTGGCGGCATTTTTTGTCGGCATCGTCTATATGGTGCTTGGCGTGGAGGGACATTAACGATGCTGCAGGGTAAACAAACTTGGTGGTTCGATAAGAAGCCGGTCATCATTGGATCCGCGACTGTTGTCGGTCCGGACGAAGGGGACGGCCCGCTTGCATCCGATTTCGATCTGGTTCATCCCGAGCTTGATATGCAGCAGAAGAGCTGGGAAAAGGCGGAACGCCTGCTGCTGGAACAGGCCTCTGATTTCGCGCTGAAGCATGCGAGAGTCAACAAACAGCAGCTTCAATTCTATGTCGGCGGGGATCTGATGAACCAGATTATTAGCAATTCCTTTGCCGCCAGAACGATCGGAGCCCCCTATCTTGGCGTGTTCGGAGCTTGCTCGACCTCGATGGAATCGCTTGCGATCGCTTCGCTCATCGTTAATTCCGGTTCCGGGGAGTATGTGCTGGCCGGCACCTGCAGCCATAATTGTACGGCGGAGAAACAGTTCCGCTATCCGACGGAGTATGGCTCGCAGAAGCCGCCGACCGCACAGTATACGGTAACGGGAGCGGGAGCGGCCGTCCTGGCCGCGGAAGGCGTAGGGCCGGTTGTAACGAGCGCGACGATCGGTAAAATCGTCGATCTGGGTATCAAGGATCCGTTCAACATGGGTGCTGCGATGGCGCCTGCGGCTGTGGATACGATCCAAGCTCACTTTAATGATACGGGCCGGGAGCCGAAGGACTACGATCTTATCGTGACTGGAGATCTCGCGAGCGTCGGCCATGAAATAGCCAAGGATCTGCTGACGCGGGATGGCGTTCCGATGGAGGATACCGTATTTAAGGATTGCGGCCTCATGGTTTATGATGTCGGACGCCAGAAGGTGCAGGCAGGCGGGAGCGGCTGCGGCTGCTCAGCCGTCGTTACTTATGGGCATCTGCTTAAACGGATGAGGCAGGGTGAGTTCAAGCGTATTCTCGTGGTTGCGACCGGCGCATTGCTGTCCCCGCTTTCCTATCAGCAGGGGGAGAGCATTCCATGCATCGCCCATGCCGTATCGATCGAGAGTCAACATTAAGCGGACGAAGGAGGATAAGCAGTATGCATTTCGTTTGGGCTTTTATTATCGGGGGAGCCATATGTGTTATTGGTCAGCTCATGTTTGACGTCATGAAGCTGACACCGGCACATACAATGGCGGCACTTGTGGTGGCCGGGGCGATCGTGGATGGCGTGGGCTTATATGAGCCTCTCGTCGATTTTGCCGGCGCAGGAGCTACCGTGCCGATCACCAGCTTCGGCAATGCGCTCGTGCATGGGGCGCTAACCGAATATTACCGGGACGGCTGGATTGGGGTCATCACAGGCATCTTTGATTTGACGAGCGCGGGCATCTCGGCCGCGATCATCTTCTCCTTTCTGGCAGCGCTTGTCGTCAGACCCAAAGGGTGATGGCGGTTAACCTCGATGCGGGAATGAACCGGACTTAGCAATTGGAGAATCCCTCTGTGGGATTCTCCAATTTTTTTTATTAAGTTGTCTGCTGTACGATAGGTTTTATTTTCTGTAAAATACTAGTATGCTGTCATATTTTTATCTTCCGGGAGGTTGTACCATGGAAATTCGTAATGCTAACTATTCGCTATGCAGCGCAATTCGCAGCAATTTGGAACGATGTATCCTGGGAAAAAGGGTCGAAATAGAACGTTTGTTAACAGCACTTCTTGCAGGCGGCCATGTCCTGCTTGAGGATGTACCTGGCACAGGCAAAACACAGCTGGTTAAAGCATTGGCTAAAACAATCGACGGACAGTTTCGGCGGGTGCAGTGCAACCCGGATTTGCTGCCTACAGATATTACGGGCGTCGCGATTTATCACCCTAGAGATGAGACGTTTATTTATCGTCCGGGTCCGGTTATGACGAATTTACTGCTCGTTGACGAGATCAACCGCGCGACGACGAAGACACAGTCGGCGCTGCTCGAAGCGATGGAGGAACGGCATGTCACGGTAGATGGAGATTCTTTTGAGCTTCCGCAGCCGTTTATATTAATCGCAACACAGAATCCGATAGAGTTCGAGGGTACCTATACACTCCCTGAAGCACAGCTTGACCGGTTCATGATGAAGCTCACGCTTGGCTATCCGGACGCATCGACGGAGCGCCAGATGGTCCTCGCCCCGGATTCCACTTCCCCGGCGGACAAGCTGCTGCCGGTCGCGAATATTGAGCAGGTAGCCCAGCTGATGCAAGCGGTCCATCAGGTCCACGTAGACGAAGCGGTCGGCGATTATTTAATTCGCATTGTCCGCGCAACGCGCGAGCACAGCAGCATTCTGCTGGGTGCAAGTCCTCGTGCAGCCATATCATTAATGGCAGCCGCCAAGGCTAATGCTTTTCTTCAGGAACGGGATTACGTCATCCCTGACGATATTAAAGTCTTGATCCAATCGGTCTTATGTCATCGTATGGTTCTGCATACCGAAGCCCGGATGAACGGCTCAACAGCGGAGGATGTTATCGATACGATTGTCCGTCAGACGAGCGTTCCTGTCCGGATGGAGCGATAACGCCTATGTTGACGGCAGACAGAACGATGATGCGTTGGCGGGTCATCGGCATGGTGTATGCCATTTCCCTTCTGTTTCTACTGTTTCAAGGCGGGAAGACATCCTTGATGCTCTTTTGTATTTTTAACGTATTGCTCATCTACCTTGTGCTAGGCAGGTGGAGCGGGATCGGCAGCGTGACCGGGACTAGAAGGCTGTCGCATGGATCTTCGGGAGCAGCTGCATTGGAGAAATCGCTAACGGCCGGGGCGCGGCTCGATGTTCAAGTGACGGTTCATGTACCCGGTATGTGGCCGATCCCCTATGTTCTTGTCCGTGACCGGGTTATACGCCAGAACGGCAGCGAGCTTCCGTTCGAAGCTTCTTTCGTGCCCAGCTACCGGAGATATGGTGAAGTAACGTATACGACGCCGCCGCTGGAGCGGGGCGTGTACCGTTTCGCGCCGACGACATGCTCGACGCGCGATATATTTGGACTGTTTGAGCACACAGGCACATTCGAGCATCCGGAACCATTCAGCGTTTATCCGCAGACGGTGCCCATTCGTCAATGGCATCAGCTGAAGCGCGGCGTAAAAGGTCCTTATTCGACGTCAGCTACACAGCGGGCAGCGAAGGAAACGACCCAAATCAACGGCGTCAGAGAGTATATATATGGTGACCGGCTTTCTCGCATTCATTGGAATGCGACGGCCAGGACGGGGCAGTGGAAATCCAAAGAGTTCGAGCGGGAATCTTTGCCGCGAACGATCTTTGTGCTGGACCGGTACAGCGGTGTCTATGAACGCCAGGAGCAGTTCGAGCTGGCCGTTTCATCTGTGGCTTCCCTAGCCCAATTCGCGTACCGGCGTTCTACCTCAATTGGACTCTTGTCTGTCGGCGATAAGAAAGAAGGCTTCGCTCCTCAGGCGGCTCAGGACCAGCTGGAGCTTATGATGAATCATCTGGTTCGCGTCCAGTCGGATGGCGACACGCCGCTTTATCGAATGCTGCGCCAATCGGAAGCCATGCTGCCCTATGGTTCGTTCGTCGTGATCCTTAGTCCGCAAGGCGGCGAAGAAGCCGTTCGATCGATGGAATGGCTTTCACGCCGAGGCGTTGTTCCCCTGCTCGTTCATATGAAGGGATCGGGGGATCTCATGTACGGGACGGACCGGTCAGGTTCGGAATGGCTCCGTCTGCTGCGCCGCGGAGGGTATACGGTATATTCCATCGGCAGCCTACAGGAGCTTCCTGCAGCGTTGGAAGGAGGGAGTGCATAATGGCAGGACCTCGCACAACCGGCTTTAATTTTCTCGGAGATTGGTATTATAAGCTATCTGCCGTCTATGCCACTCTTTTAGCCATCATATGGATACGATGCCTGTCCGATTATTGGTGGGAAACGACATTTACAATCGTTCATAGCCTTCTGGTCTCATCCGTACTTATTATGATTGTCATTCCATGGAAGAAAATCTCCGTGGGTCTTCAACTCATGGCGATTATTATTATTAACGGCATCTACACGGACTTCCACTGGATTCCGGCCACTTCCGAGATCGATACATGGGCCGAATGGCGGCAGTGGGGGAGTCTTCATATGGAGCAGCTTACCCCTTACATCTGGATCAGCTTGGGGGTATGGCTCGCCGTTCAAGCGGCCGTCATGCTGCGCACGAAGAGAACGGCTATTATTCTTCTTGTTTCAGCGGCGCTGCTGTCCTTGGCTGTGGCGGACTCGCTGTTAACGCCGATTTATTTATGGGAAGAAATCGCAGGTATCGTATTTGTCGGGCTAGGATGGCTGGTAGCCAGCCACTTTGCGAATTTTAAGCAAAAGCATCCGGACAGCTGGCGGCATCTGCTTGAATATCCGCTCAGCTTATTCCTTCCCGTACTGCTCATCATAGCTCTGGTGATGGGAGCCGGCTTGTTCGTGCCGTCCATCGATCCGATTCTGAAGGATCCCTATACAGTCTGGAAGGAATCGCGCGGTGAGGCGGTCCCGTCGTACATCGGCAGCAAGATTGGCACCGAAACCGTCGCTCCCAAGAATGCGGGCGACAGCCGTTCCGGTTACAGCCGCAATGACGAGTCGCTGGGCAACGGCTTTACCTTCGATTATTCACCGGTCATGACGGTGACGACTACTCGGCGGAGTTACTGGCGGGGAGAGACGAAAGCATTATATAACGGAGCCGGCTGGGAAGACAGCAGAGTCGAATTGCGGGAAGAGGCGGTCACGTCAATATCGCCCAATGAGGCGCTGCCTCTTGGAACGGACCGTGCTTCAGTCGAAACGGTTCAGGTGGAACAGACCTTCACGATGATCCGCAAGGATCGTTATCCTGTTTTATTCGGAGCGGGACCGATATCCTCCATTGTCTATATGGGAGCTGTCGACCAGCCTTTTCCGTCGATGAGATGGCTTCCGCAATCTTGGGAGCTTCGGCTGCCGAGGGGTGAATCGGCCGATTATCCGGAAACGTATTCCATCGTGTCGGACACCGCTGTTCTTGACGAGGCGGCGCTTCGCAATATTACGGTTTCGGGAACCGGCGACAGCTTGAATTCTATCTATCTGCAGCTGCCGGATGAGCTTCCGGAACGCGTGCGCACGCTTGCTGCCGACATTACGGCAGAGGCGGGTACGCCTTACGATAAGGTCAAAGCGATTGAAAGCTATCTGCAGACGAATTTCAAGTATAACAATCAACCGGATTTATCTGCCCGCTCAAGCAATGACTTTGTGGATGCTTTTCTGTTCGAGATGCAGGAAGGGTATTGTGATTATTTCTCCACGTCCATGGCTGTCCTGACCCGTTCGATTGGTATTCCCGCTCGCTGGGTAAAGGGATATTCGCCGGGATCCTTGCCGATGGACGCCGAATTTTCTCGTCCGCAGGGCCCGGGCGGCATGGAAATCAATCCAGACGGCGCCGGAACGTATACCGTTCGTAATGCGGATGCGCATTCTTGGGTAGAGGTTTACTTCGAGGGTTATGGATGGCTGCCTTTCGAGCCTACGGCCGGGTTCTCCTTTCCCTACGCCATGCCCAGCGATGAGCCGGTGGCTGTACCTGAGATCGAGTCCGATACGGCTCCGACCAAAACCGAGGTCGAGGAGAAAGGCTTCACGATTCCTGGCTGGACGATCGCTGCGGCAATCGTTGTGCTGCTAGGCGTAGTCGCCGCTTTCCGGTACCGCTCCATCCGGGCTGCCTGGAAACAGTACCGCGACCGCGCAAGAACGGCCAATGAGCGTATCGTGAAAGAGACGGAGCGCTTGATTAAACACTGCCGGCGCAAAGGTCTTGACCGGGCGGAGCACGAGACCGTTCGCGAGACGATGTCCCGGTGGTCAGGGCGATTGACCTTTCTTCAGACCGATTTCCGCGCGATTCAGCTGACGTTCGAGAAGGCGATGTACAGCAGCCAACCGATAACGGAAGATGAAATCGCCCGGTTCGAATCGCATGTGCGTTCGGTTCGGGAGCGATTGACTTAACGAATGAAACCGGAACGGGAGAAATATGGCCCGTTTCCGGTTTTTTTTCTTGAAAGGATCAGAGGATAAAGAAGGAGTGATGCATCTTTTCTTCCGGTTCAGATACAGCCGTTTGCCATGAGACAAGCTTTGCATGGAATTCCCTTTGTATGGTATAGTTTCGATGATAGCGATAGCAGGGGAGTCGAAACCATGTTTGAACGGCTGTTGCCGCATATGCGCGTCAATACCATTTATGATATTGATTTGAATGCCCTCAAAGAGCGCGGCATGAGAGGCATCATTACGGATCTGGATAATACGCTCGTCGGCGCCAAGGAAAAACTGGCCACGCCGGAGCTTGTCGATTGGCTTAACGTTGTACGGGATCTGGGATTTAAAGTCGTCATCGTCTCGAACAATAACAAGACACGTGTGTCTGCGTTTGCGGAGCCGCTCGATATACCTTATATCCATGCAGCCCGCAAGCCGGCTAACAGAGCTTTCCGAGGAGCGCTTACCGTACTCGATTTGCCGGCTGAACAGACAGCTGTCATCGGGGATCAGATGATGACGGATGTATTAGGCGGACGGAGAATGGGACTTCATACGATTCTAGTTAGTCCGATCTCGCCGGGCGACGAAGGTATCATGACTCGTTTCAATCGAAGACTGGAAAAAATCGCCCTATTTCGCCTTCGCAAAAAAGGGCTATGGCCCGAGGAGGATCGCAAGTGACGAAATTGCAACAAGAGCAAGGCGCATGCGCCGGTTGCGGCATTCGGCTGCAGACGGAATCGACGGACAAGCCGGGCTTTATCCCGGCCGCCGCGATAGACAAGGATCCAGCGATATGCCAGCGCTGCTTCCGAATTAAGAACTATAATGAAGCGGCTTCGGTCGCAATCGACCATGACGAGTTCTTGAGGCTGCTCGGCGGCATTGCCGCTACGGACAGTCTTGTTGTGCATATCGTCGATTTATTTGATTTTGAAGGCAGCCTTATATCCGGGTTGCAGCGATTTGTAGGGAACAATCCGGTATTGCTTGTCGTCAATAAGATGGACCTGCTGCCTAAGGGTGCGAACCATAACAGGCTTCGCAATTGGGTTCAGAAACAGGCCAAATCGCAAGGACTTCGTACAGTGGATGTCGTGCTGTGCAGCGCGAAGAAGAACATCGGCTTCGATCGTGTCATTGAAGCACTTGGTGAATACAGAGGCAATCGGGACGTATACGTCGTAGGCGCTACCAACGTGGGCAAGTCAACGCTAATCAATCGGCTCATTCACGATTACAGCGATTTGGAACGTGAGTTGACGACATCTCGTTATCCGGGAACGACGCTGGATGCCGTCCACATTCCGCTGGATGACGGGAATGTGATCATTGATACGCCGGGGATCGTGTATCCGCACCGGATGACCGAAGTCGTACCACGGGGCGTTCTTCAGGCATTGCTGCCGGAGAAAGAGATCAAGCCGCTCGTTTATCAGCTGAACGCCAAACAAACGCTCTTTATCGGAGCACTGGCGCGGTTTGATTTTGTGGAAGGCGACCGGCAGTCCTTTACGCTGTATATTTCGAGCGGGTTGACCGTTCACCGGACGAAGCTGGAGCGGGCAGATGAGCTGTATAACGATCATAAAGGCGAGCTGCTGTCCCCTCCGAACAAGGAGCAGCTGGAGGAAATTCCGGCATGGACCCGTCACCGGCTGACCATTCGCCGGGGAACCGAGACGGATGTGTTCATATCCGGCTTGGGCTGGATTCATGTGAACGGCACGACCGGGGCCTTAGTAGACGTGTATGCGCCGAAGGGTATTCGCGTACTGATGCGCGATGCGCTGATCTAAGCGGACTCACGCTTGATTTAATGGGAGAGTGAACGGATTTGACGGCAAATATGAACGATATACAGCGGCTGCCGCAAGCTGGCAATGCGGTTGACAGCCATACCGTACTGTTCAGTGTAATCGGTGACCCGGTGCGGCATTCCAAGTCGCCGATTATGATGAACCGTGCTTTCCGGGAGCGCGGAATTAACGGGATCTATACCGCCTTCCACGTTCAGGGCGAGCGCTTAGGAGATTTCATAGCCGGTGTTAGGGCGATGGGAATCCGCGGCGTTAATGTCACGATCCCTCATAAGCTCGAGGTCATGCCGTTTCTGGATGTCATCGACGAGAGCGCGCAGGTCATCGGTGCGGTCAATACGATCGTTAACGATAATGGCAAGCTTACGGGCTACAACACGGACGGTCTGGGTTACGTGAGATCGTTGAAGGAAGAGGTAGAGCCGGAGCTTGCAGGGAAGCGTATCCTAATCCTGGGCGCAGGCGGTGCTACACGGGGAATCGTGTACGCTTTGCTGCGTGAAGGCGTATCGGAGATTACGATCTCGAATCGCCGGGTCGAGCGGGCGCAAGAGCTGGCCGATACATTCGGCGGGTCTGCCGATATTCGGGCAATCGGCAGCGATGCCATCCGGGAAGCTTGCGCGAGCGCCGAGATTGTGATTCATACTACACCTGTCGGGATGTATCCGAATGTGGATGAAACGCCGATCGATGCTTCATGGCTGCAGCCGGAAGCGATTGCGAGCGATATTTTGTACAATCCGCTGAAGACCCGTTATCTCGAAGAGGCGGAACGGCGCGGATGCCGGATTCACGGCGGGTTGGGGATGTTTATTTATCAAGGCGCCTATGCCTTCGAATATTGGACCGGGGTACCGGCACCGGTAGAAGCGATGCGTGAAACCGTGCTGGAGGCTTTAGGTCAATAAATCCCTTCGTTCATGGCGAAGAAGCTCATCACAATGATTAGATTCATTTACGAAAGAAGGATGCACGACGATGTTAACAGGGAAACAAAAAAGATATTTGCGCTCAATGGGACACCATTTGCAGCCCATCTTTCAAGTAGGCAAAGGCGGAACGAACGACCATTTGGTTCGTCATGTGACGGAGGCGTTGGAAGTTCGGGAGCTTATTAAAGTATCCGTTCTGAACAACTGCCTCGACGATCCGAAGGAAGTCGGCCAGTGGATTTCGGAGGAAGCCGGCGCCGAGCTTGTACAGGTGATCGGCAAAACGATCATCTTATACAAGGAATCCAAAGAGAACAAGACAATCGAATTACCATAGAAGGTCGGTTGGCAGTTGACTGACAACTGAGCCGTGGTAGACCATACGTCAGCGGTTGCAATTGACTAACAACCGAGCCGTGGTAGACCTCACGTCAGCGGTTGCAGTTGACTTACAACCGAGTCGTGGTAGACCATACGTCAGCGGTTGCAGTTGACTGACAACCTAGCCGTGGTAGATCTCACGTCAGCGGTTGCAGTTGACTGACAACCGAGCCGTGGTAGATCTCACGTCAGCGGTTGCAGTTGAAAGGAGCGTTTCGATGATAAAAGTCGGATTAATGGGTGGCACATTTGACCCGATTCATTATGGGCATTTGCTCGCAGCGGAGACGGCCCGGGAAGCTTGCGGGCTGGACGAGATTTGGTTCGTCCCTTCTTACGTTCCCCCGCTGAAGCCGAATGAACCGGGAGCAGGCGGGGATGTGCGTCTGGAAATGGTCTATCGGGCCATCGATTTTCAGCCGCATTTTCGCGCGATGGATGTTGAACTCGAACGAGGCGGCATCAGCTACTCTATCGATACGGTTATGGAGCTTCAAGCGCTCTATCCCGGCCGTGCTTTTTCTTATATCATCGGGTCAGATCGAGTCAACGATTTGTCCTCATGGCATCGAAGCGAGGAACTCGCCAAGCTTGTCAGCTTTATCGGCGTGGAACGCCCGGGTGAGCCGATCGACCAATCGGGGCTGCCAAGCTATATTCGCGAAAGGCTGACAATCGTTGAGATGCCCCTCATTGAAATTTCTTCAACGGATATCCGAAAGCGGCGCTCTGAAGATCGTTCGATTCGCTTCATGGTCCCAGAGAAAGTATACTCCTTTATAATGAGGAACGGTTTATATGAATCGTAATACGATGATCGAAAGTGTGCGCGCACAGATGCCCGAACGCAGATGGATCCATACCGTTGGCGTTATGGAAACAGCGGTTATACTGGCCAAACGGTTTGGAGCAGACCCTGAAGTCGCGGAAACGGCGGCGATTTTACATGATGTCGCCAAATACTGGCCGACGACCAGAATGGAGCTGATCATTCGAGAGCAAGGGCTCCCGTCTGATTTGCTTGTCTTTGATAAAGAGCTGTGGCATGCGCCCGTCGGCGCTTTCGTGGCCGAACGCGATTATGGCGTGACGGATGTCTCGATATTGGATGCGATCCGCTACCACACATCCGGCCGCGAGCAGATGAAGCTAATGGACAAGATCGTGTGTCTTGCCGATTATATGGAGCCTGGCCGAGATTTCCCTGGCGTACATAAAATTCGCGAATTAGCTGAGCATAATGTGGAGAAAGCGCTCATTGCCGGTTTTGACTCGACGATTTCTTTTTTGCTGGAGCGCGGCAAGAGGATCTATCCACTCACGGTGGCGGCGAGGAATGATTTAATACTAACAGTACGGGAGGCTGAGCAATGACGGTACAATCGGACGAACTTATGCAGCTTGTAGTAGCGGCTGCTGAAGATAAGAAGGCACACCAAATCGTGGCGCTCGACTTAAAGGGAATATCGTTGATAGCTGATTATTTTGTCATTTGTCACGGTAATTCGGATACCCAAGTCCAGTCCATCACAACAGAGATTCGCAAGCAGGCCGAACAAAAAGGTGCCAGAGTGCGCGGAATCGAAGGCATGGACTCCGGCCGTTGGGTACTCATCGATATCGGGGATGTCATCGTGCATGTCTTCCATCGTGATGAGCGTGAATATTACAACATCGAACGTCTATGGTCCGACGCGAAAGTCGTGGAATTCGCATGAGTCTTGTCGCGGGAACGATTGTGACTCTAAGGGTGGCGCGTGAAGTGTCGCCCTATGGTTATTTTTTGACAGACGGTACAGATGAGGTGCTGATGCACTATACGGAGCTTGTAGGCAGTCGTCCGAATCCAGGCGCCGAAGTCGAAGTCTTCTTATTCTTCGATTCGGAGGATCGTATCGCGGCTACCATGAAGCGTCCGCTCATCCAATTGGGCGAGGTCGCCAGGCTCGCAGTGGCAGATATGCATCCGAGAATCGGAGTGTTTCTCGAAATGGGGCTCGGCCGCCAGCTGCTGCTGCCAATGTCGGAGCAGCCGGAATTGAAGTCGCTTCGCCCTCGGCGCGGCGATGAGGTGTTTGTCCGGCTTGAGCATGATAAAATCGGCCGGCTCGTAGCGAAGGTAGCTGCCGAGGAAGATTTCATGAAGCTTGTATTCCCTGCACCTGAATCGTGGCGCAACACATGGGTGGAGGGCTGGGTGACGAAGACTCTTAAGATCGGTTCATTCGTCCTCGTTGACGGCGGCGTTGTCGGGTTCGGTGTATTTGGCTTTATTCCAGCCGAAGAGCGGCTGGAGCCTCTACGGCTGGGTGAGCGCGTTCGCGCCAGAGTGACGTTCATCCGCGAGGACGGCCGTGTTAATCTGTCCATGTCGCCCATTAAAGAAGTCGGACGTGTCGAAGACGCGGATCGGATTCTTGCCTTCCTGCAGGAGCGTCCGGGCGGTGCCATGCCTTATTCGGATGAAACGCAGGCAGATATTATTAAGCAGAAATTCGGAATTAGCAAATCCGCCTTTAAGCGGGCGGTCGGGAAGCTTATGCGCGATGGTCTCGTGACGCAGCAAGGAAGCTGGACACGTCTTGCCGAAGGAAATGCCGCTGATCGCCAAAGCGAAGCTCCGACTAAGGAATAGACGTTTGGAGGGATCAAAGGATGCGAGCGTACCGCCAATTTGCAACCGTATACGATCGGCTGATGGAGGATATGCCTTATCCGGACTGGCTCCGCTTTGCGCGCGAATGCTGGGAGCGGCACGACGACATTCCGGTTACTGTCGCTGATCTGGGCTGCGGTACAGGAAGCGTGTCGATCCCGTTAGCGCACTCCGGGTTTCAGGTGTTCGCCATCGATTTGTCAGCGGACATGCTAACGATCGGACGCAGCAAGTGGGATGAAGGTCAGCGGCGGTCGATCCGTTCGGACGGTGGATCGATTCGCTGGCTTCAACAGGATATGCGCGATTGGGAGCTGCCGGAGCCGGTCGATTCGGTGATATCCTTCTGCGATTGCATCAATTATTTGACTGAACAAGAAGATGTTGAAGCCGCCTTCCGCGCAACCTGGAACGGTTTGAAGCAAGGAGGCATCTTCCTGTTCGATGTCCATGCTCCACGTCAGCTTGAGCGTTATGCGGAGGAGCAGCCGTTCGTGTTGGACGAACGCGATATTGCTTACATCTGGACAAGCGACTACGATGTAGAACGGCTCGAGATCGAGCATCGTCTGACGATATTCGCCCGCGAGGGGGAGCAGCGCGATGCCAGCTTCCGCCGATTTGAAGAGGTTCATGTGCAGCGCGCTTACGATCCTGCTTGGATCAGTGGAGCGCTTAGCAGAGCAGGCTTTGCGAAAGTTGAGCAATTTGCGGACTTTAAGCTTGAATTGCCTGGACCACAAGCGGAACGGATATTTTTCGTGGCGGTGAAATAAGCGGCCATCGCTTGACAGCGGGAATCGGCTTCATTATAATCGAACTAATCATTTTTTTGTAAGGCGTTGATAAGGAGCAGTAGTTTCACGTAGTCAGATTCAGAGAGCCGGCGGTTGGTGCAAGCCGGAGTGACACGTTAACGAACTCGCCTTGGAGCCGCATGCCCAGTCGACCAAGCTGGATCAGCCGGTCGTGAAGCATGCCGTATCTCCCGCGTTAAGGGTGTCGAGTGAGCGGATGCAAAGCATGTTTTCCGCTAACTAGGGTGGTACCACGGGAATTAATACCTCTCGTCCCTAGCGTTTGTCGCTGGGGATGGGAGGTTTTTTTATGCCCATTTCTGAAATGGGGACCCTTGCAAGTTACGAAACTGCATGAAACAAAGCATATGCTTACGAAGCAAGTTTTGTTGCGTAGCAGAATCAAGAAGTTAAAGCTGCACAAAACAAAGCATATGCTTACGAAGCAAGTTTTGTTGCGATGCAGATTCGAGAAGCAAATGCTGCACAAAACTTTTAGGAGGCAACAAACATGGCACAAGAACGCCAAGAGCTGCAGGGATACAATCCACAGGCTATCGAGCCGAAGTGGCAGAAGTATTGGGACGACAACAAAACGTTCAGAACGACAGAAGATGCGGATAAACCAAAGTTTTATGCGCTTGATATGTTTCCATATCCTTCTGGTGCGGGCTTGCATGTCGGCCATCCGGAAGGCTATACGGCGACGGATATCGTATCCCGTTACAAACGGATGCGCGGTTATAACGTGCTGCACCCTATGGGCTGGGATGCGTTCGGACTTCCCGCGGAACAGCATGCACTCGATACGGGCGAGCATCCGCGCGATATTACGGTTAAGAACATCAACAACTTCCGCCGCCAAATTAAATCGCTCGGCTTCTCCTATGATTGGGACCGCGAATTTAGCACGACTGATCCCGATTATTACAAGTGGACGCAGTGGATTTTTATCCAGCTGTACAATAAAGGGCTGGCTTATGTAGCAGAAGTGCCTGTGAACTGGTGTCCGGCACTGGGAACGGTACTTGCCAACGAAGAGGTCATTAACGGTCTGAGCGAGCGCGGCAACCATCCGGTTGTCCGCAAGCCAATGCGCCAATGGGTACTGAAGATTACGGAATATGCCGAGCGTCTGCTGGATGACTTGGAGGAGCTGGACTGGTCCGAGAGCATTAAGGATATGCAGCGCAACTGGATCGGCAAATCTACAGGGGCGGAAGTCACGTTCGCGATCGACGGACACGACGATGCACTTGTTGTCTTTACAACACGGCCGGATACACTGTTCGGCGCGACCTACTGCGTACTTGCTCCGGAGCATGAGCTGGTAGAGCGGATCACGACAAGCGAGCAGCAATCAGCTGTCAGTGCTTATCAGGAAGCGGCAGCACGCAAGAGCGATCTGGAGCGTACCGATTTGGCGAAAGACAAGTCCGGCGTATTTACTGGCGCTTATGCGGTAAACCCGGTTAACGGTGCAAAAGTGCCGATTTGGATCGCCGATTATGTCCTGGCCGGCTACGGAACGGGCGCGATCATGGCTGTTCCAGGCCATGACCAGCGCGACTGGGAATTTGCGAAGCAGTTCGAGCTGCCGATCATAGAAGTCGTGCAGGGCGGCGACATTTCCGTGGAGGCATATGCCGGGGACGGACCGCATGTCAATTCCGATATCTTGAACGGATTGAACAATGAGCAGGCGATTGCACGGATGATCGAGAAGCTGGAGGCCTCGGGCAAAGGACAAGGGAAAGTGACGTACCGTCTGCGCGATTGGCTGTTTAGCCGCCAGCGCTATTGGGGCGAGCCGATTCCGATTCTTCATCTGGAGGACGGAACGATGAAGCCGGTGCCTGTGGACCAGCTTCCGCTGCTGCTGCCGGATGTGGAACAAATTAAACCATCGGGTACAGGTGAATCTCCGCTTGCGAATGTAACCGAATGGGTAGAGACGATTGATCCGGAAACCGGAATGAAGGCGCGCCGCGAAACGAACACAATGCCGCAATGGGCGGGAAGCTGCTGGTATTACCTCCGGTTTATCGATCCGCATAACGAGAATGAGATCTGCTCGCCGGAGAAGCAGAAGGAATGGCTGCCGGTCGATCTGTACATCGGAGGAGCGGAGCATGCGGTGCTTCATCTGCTCTATGCCAGATTCTGGCATAAAGTATTGTACGATCTGGGCGTTGTGGCAACGAAAGAGCCGTTCCACAAGCTCGTCAATCAAGGAATGATTCTGGGCACGAACAATGAGAAAATGTCCAAATCACGCGGGAACGTCATTAATCCGGACGATATCGTGAATGAGTTCGGTGCGGATACGCTTCGTATGTATGAGATGTTCATGGGCCCGCTGGAGGCGACGAAGCCTTGGATCACAAACGGCGTTGAGGGCATGAACCGTTTCCTAAGCCGGGTATGGCGCCTGTTTGTCGGCGATGACGGCGAGCTGAATGCAAAGATTACGGACGAGGATGCTTCAGATGCATTCAAGCGGACCTGGCACCGCACGATCAAGAAAGTCGGAGACGATTACGAGAACCTGCGGTTTAATACGGCGATCAGCCAGCTGATGATCTTCGTCAATGACGCCTATAAAGCTGAGAAACTGCCAAGACAAGCGATGGAAAACTTCGTGCAGCTGCTGTCGCCATTGTCGCCGCATATCGCAGAAGAATTGTGGTCGAGGCTGGGTCACACCGAATCGGTCACCTACGCGGAGTGGCCGTCCCATAACGAAGCTTGGACGATTGATCAGGAAGTCGAAATTGTCGTTCAAGTGAACGGGAAAATTATCGATCGTCTATCGATCGCCGCGGATACGAACGAGTCGAATATGGAACAGATCGCGAAGCAGTCGGAGAAAGTGGCTGAGGCGATTGAAGGGAAGACCATTCGCAAAGTGATCGCGGTCAAAGGGAAGCTTGTTAATATCGTTGCCAACTAAATGAACATGAACGAAGAGGTGGATGGCCTCTTAACGCAAAGCATGCGTTAAGAGCCGTTCACCTCTTCGCCGTATAACGAGATGCTCACTTTGGCCAGATCATCGCGATATTTGGCATGTGTCGTGCGAATAACGGCATTGAATACGCCATTCATCTCGCGGTTGAGCAGGTCCAGCGCCTGGGCAGTAATCCCTCCTGGAACGGAAACACGGGCTTGCAGCTGCTCAGGCGTCATGCCCCCTTCGGTCAGGAGATGTCCCGTGCCTGCCAGCATCGTGCTGGCAATGGCCTGAGCTTCTTCCCGTTCGATGCCTGTCTCTTCTACGGCGGCATCGATAAATTTTTGCAGCACGAAGGCCATGAAGGCAGGGCCGCACGAAGAGAGATCGGAGACGATGCGGGTATGCCGCTCATCAATATGAAGGGGCTCGCTGATATGAGCAAGGAGGCTGTTCAAACGCTCCCTGTCCCTCTGCGCCATACGCTGGCCATACATGCATAAGGTTGCGCCGCAGCAGACATAGTTTGTGATGCTGGGGATCACTTTGGCGATTTTGCACGGCAGCCAATCCTCCAGCTGTGCCAGCATGACGGGACTGGTAATAGATACGATAATTTGATGAGGCTGAATGACGTTACGAAGCTCATGAATGATAGTTTTATATTCATGCGGCTTAATGCATAGAAAGACGATATCGCTCCCGGCTGCCGCTTCACTATTCTCGCGAACGGCACGAAGCCCGGGGTACCGGAGCGCCATGGCTTCTGCCTTGGCATAGGTGCGGTTGCTCGCGGTAATTTGCGTTGGATCGAGCGCGCCCGAACCGATAAACGCATCGATAAGCAGGCTGCCCATGCTTCCGATTCCAATAAAACCGACATTCATCGTTAGTCCCTCCCAAGGCGCTCTCCATTAGGAATAGCAGAGCTGCCGTAGCGCCGCATTCGAATCCACCCAATGGGAAGATGCTAAATGCGGCTATAATGCATGAATACGCGAAGCTTCGTGCTGCTAAGGCGAATCATGTTCATGCGATCCGATGAGATCTGCAGCTGTACAGGGAAAGGCCCGATTAGGGCGGCTGCGTCGATATACACCGGACCTCAAGCGCGGTCGTTATGCTGCTCTCACTAGGTTATGCGCGGAAGCCTGGTTATGATGACCATTTTTTTCTTAAAAAGAATGACCGGCAGCGATTCGCCAGTCTTAAAAAGTTTAGTTATCAAAGAGACGATAGGAGTGTGCGGTATGCGGAAACGATTCATACGTTTGGTTTCGAGGGAGACTTGGCTGATGGGAGCGTTAATACTGGCCGGTGCGGTGATGCTCGGCTTTGCTTTGAGAGAAACGACCGCTAAGGAACCGCCTGGGTGGGTGGCGATGAATGAACAGGTCGAGGCCGTTCTGGCTTCGCAGGCAAAGGAAGAGGAGCAGGCTAACAATCAAGAGAAGGGTACCAGCGCCGTTGAGAAGGGAGCTGCGGTTAAAGCGGATAATGGGGCGGAGGCAGCAGCGGTTAAGGAACCTCAAGCTGACCAAGCTGACCAAGTGGCTCCAAGCGAAGCTTCTTCTAGGGGAACGTCTGCCGAGCAATCGGAAGGCAAGCCGCCGATCGTCAAGGATGAAGCGGACAGCTCTGGAAAAATCGACATTAACCGCGCAACCGCCGAGCAGCTGGACGAGCTTCCGGGGATCGGCGCGGCCAAGGCGAAGGCGATTATAGCCGACCGCGAGAAGAATGGTCCGTTCCAATCGACAAAAGATTTGCTGCGCGTCAAAGGAATCGGGACGAAATTGCTCGAAAAAATGAATCCGCTCATTGTCGCCGGGTCTTGATTGTGCGAAAATAAGTGGGACAGGCAAAAATGGGCCTGTCGCCCATTTAAGTCGAGGAGGAATAGTTCAAATGTCAGATCAACAGAAATTATCTTTAGAAACTCTGGCTGTCCATGGGGGCCAGGAAATCGATCCTACGACACTGTCCCGGGCAGTGCCGATTTATCAAACGTCTTCATACGGTTTTCGTGATACGGATCACGCAGCTGATCTGTTTGCATTGAAAGAATTCGGGAATATTTATACACGTATCATGAATCCGACAAGCGATGTGTTCGAGAAGCGCGTTGCGGCTCTTGAGGGAGCGCCAGCTGCACTGGCCGTTGCCTCCGGACAAGCTGCCATCACGTACTCGATCTTGAATATTGCCGGTGCGGGCGATGAAATCGTTTCTTCGACAAGCTTGTATGGCGGAACGTATAATTTATTCGCGATCACGCTTCCGAAGCTCGGCATCAACGTGAAGTTCGTTGATCCGTCCGATCCAAGCAATTTCGAAGCGGCGATTACCGAGAAGACGAAAGCGGTATTCGCAGAAACGATCGGTAACCCGAAAGGCGATCTGATCGATATTGAGGCCGTAGCGGCGATCGCGCATAAGCATGGCGTTCCTCTTATCGTGGACAATACGTTCCCGAGCCCATTCTTGTGCCGTCCGATTGAGCACGGCGCGGATATCGTCGTTCACTCGGCTACGAAGTTTATTGGCGGCCATGGAACGTCGATCGGCGGTATCGTTGTGGACAGCGGCAAATTCGACTGGAAAGCAAGCGGCAGATTCCCGGGCCTTACCGAGCCGGATCCGAGCTATCACGGCGTTGTTTACACGGATGCAGTAGGTCCTGTAGCCTACATTATTAAGATGCGCGTACAGCTGCTCCGCGACATGGGCGCGGCGCTGTCTCCATTCAATTCCTTCCTCCTGCTTCAAGGACTGGAGACGCTTCATCTTCGTATGGAGCGCCACTGCTCCAATGCGCTTGCAGTTGCGCAATTCTTGGAAGCAAACGATGCGGTTGAGTGGGTAAACTACCCGGGTCTGAAGAGCCATCCTTCTTATGACCTCGCGCAGAAGTATTTGCCTAAAGGCCAAGGCGCGATTCTGACCTTCGGCATCAAAGGCGGACGCGAAGCAGGCAAGAAGGTCATCAATGCGGTTCAGTTGTTCTCTCACCTGGCTAACGTAGGGGACTCCAAGTCGCTTATTATTCATCCGGCAAGCACGACGCATCAGCAGTTGTCCGAAGAAGGACAGATTGCTGCAGGCGTAAGCCCGGGGATGATTCGTCTGTCTGTTGGTACGGAAGGTATCGACGACATTCTGGCCGATCTGAGCCAAGCGCTCAAAGCGAGCCAGTCTTAATTATAGAAGAACGAAGGGAAGAATGAAGACGATGGAAACGTCACCGCAAGACAGCGTGCGCAAAGATTGGGACACCTACTTCATGGATATCGCCTATATGGTCTCGACACGTTCACGTTGTCCGCGCAGACATGTCGGTGCTGTCTTGGTTCAAGGGAAGAAGCTGCTCGGAACCGCCTATAACGGCGCCCCGATGGGGGTGGCCGATTGCTCGGAAGCCGGCTGCATGATCGTAGAGGAGGTCGAGCTGACGCTGGTCGATTCGGAGGAGCGCATGGTGAAGAAGCAGCGCTGCATCCGTACGATTCATGCGGAGCAGAATCTCCTTATGTTCACCGACCGGATCGACCGTGAAGGGTCGACGGTCTACGTGACGGATCAACCCTGCTGGACCTGTGCCAACATGCTGGCAAACAGTGGTGTCAAAGAGATCGTCTACCACCGCAACTATCCGAAGGATAGCGAGAAAGTGAACACGCTGATGACGCAGAAAGGAATCGTATTCCGGAATTTAGCTGAATACGAGCCGCCCGCGCAGGCGGGAATGAGCGTGATTTCATAGTGCGGTAATCATTCAAGTTAATATCTGTGAGGAAGAACCTCCGGACGTGCCGATAACGGTGCAGCCGGAGGTTCTTTTGTGTTCTGTTCGAACGGGATTGGAAGAGGGGACGCGGTACGGGGGAGTCCTCAGATGCCGATAAGCAGCAATTAAACCATTGACAAGACCTGCTTTGAAAGGAGCGCTAACGTTGACCAGAAGACCCATCGTCCTGTTCACGATCTGTTGGATCATTGGCAGCGCCGCGGCGGCCGGGTTGACCAACCGCGGCATTCTGCTGGCCGGCGGCGCGCTCGCTGCCGCGCTGCTTGCTATGGCGATGCGGCGGCGGGAAGCCTGGCCGCTCGCCGCCGCTTGCCTCGCCGCGTTCGGCGTCGCAGCAGGGGAGCGCATGTGGGCGGATGCCCGCAATGTGACGGCGCTCCAAGACCTGCTCGCCGCCGCAGCGGCTGCCGTTCCTTCCGCTTCCCCAGCCGTGGAAGCGGAAGGAACGATTATCTCCGCGGTCGAGATCGACGGCGACCGCGTGCAGTTCCGCGTGACGGCGCATACCGTCCGCGTCGAGGGCGAGCAGGCGCCGCGCAAGCTTAGCGCCGAGCGCCTGCTCGTGCAGGTCAGGCTGGAGGAGCAGCCTGACCAGGCGGTCGCCGCCCGCTGGCAGCGCGGCGACCGGGTTCGCGTGGCCGGCGTGCTGGAGCTGCCGGCCGTGGCGACCAACTTCGGCGGCTTCGATTACCGCCGCTACTTGAGCGGCCAGCGCATGCACGGGCTGCTCAAGGCGAAGGGAGTCGCCTCCGTGCAAACCGCCGCGGGCCCGGCCCTGAGCAAGGCATCGCTGCTGGGCCGCATCGATGCCATTCGCGATGCCCTTGGCTCGCGGATGGAGGACATGTACCCGGCGGAGCAGGCCGGGTACATGAAAGGCCTCGTCCTCGGCATACGCGAGGATCTCGATCCCGACCGCTTCCGTCAGTTTTCCCAACTCGGACTGACGCACATTCTGGCCATCTCCGGCCTCCATGTCGCCGTATTTCTATACGTGCTCGGAGGCCTGCTCAAGCTGCTGCGCATGACGCGCGAACGGTTGCTGCTGGTCATGATCGTCGCCGTGCCGCTCTATGTCCTGCTGGCTGGCGGCTCGCCATCGGTTATTCGGGCCGGCATCATGGCGATGCTGGGCTTGACGGCAGCCCGCCTCGGCAAGCTGAAGGACGGGCTGCATCTACTTGCGGCGGCGGCGCTACTGATGCTTGTCTATGATCCTTACTTGCTGGAGGATGTCGGCTTTCAGCTATCGTTTATCGTAACGGCAGGGCTTATTATCGGCGTTCAGCCTGTTCGCAGGCGAATGCCGGAATCGAAGCGTTGGAAGGCGCTGTACGATTTGGCAGCGGTAACGATCGTGGCCCAAGCGGTTTCGTTTCCACTGACCGTCTATTATTTCAATCAATTCCACCTGCTGTCGCTTCCGGCTAACTTTGCGTTAGTGCCATTCATTAGCTTCATCGTCATGCCGCTTGGCGGCGCATCGCTGCTGCTGGCGGACATCTGGCATCCTGCCGCCTCCCTGTTGGCGAAGGGAGCGGAGATCGGCAATGACCTTACCTTCGGCTTTGTGCTGCGATTGAGCGAGGTTGACCGGTTCCGGTTCATTTGGGCGAAGCCGCCGCTCTGGTGGGTGGTTGTCATCTACGCGGCATTGGGGCTAATAGTCTTCTGCCTGAATAGACGTTCCGCTGCTCCGCCCAATCCGGAACAGGAGGATGCGGCGGTACAGAATCTTATCGAGGATACGCAGCCGCTCTTGGGTTCAGGTGCAAGCTTCAATCTGCGGGGTCATGGAGACGGATTCCCGACAGCCGGGGATGGACGGGATAGCAAGGCGAGAGCGAGCAGGCTTCTTCGGCATAGCACCGCTGCAGGAGCCATAGTTACACTGCTGCTGCCTTTGCTCTGGGCCTATCATCCGGATTGGAACAATCGTGATGCGCTGGTCAGCTTCATTGATGTGGGTCAAGGCGATTCAATACTCGTGCGCACAGCAGAAGGCAAGCATCTTCTTATCGACGGGGGCGGGATCGTAAGCTTTCGTAAGAAGGGGGATGAATGGAAGAATCGGCGCGATCCATTCGAGGTAGGACGGAAGACGGTCGTGCCGCTCCTGCAGCAGCGGGGCGTGCAAGCGATTGATCTGCTGGTGATCTCCCATCTGGATAGCGACCATATAAGAGGGCTGCATGCCATTATATCGAGTATCCCGGTGAAACGAATCTTATGGAATGGGACGTTCAAAGCATCGGACGATGCGCGCACGCTGCTGCTAACCGCTGTGGTGCGAGGCATCCCGCTTTACCGGGCAGACGAAGGGCAGCGCTGGGAGATCGACGGGAGCACTCGTATGACGGTAATCGGCAGTTCGGACGAAGAATGGTTTAAAGCGGTAGAGGGTACGGGGGATATGATGCCGGATGTGCCGCATGTCGAGGAGCAGAACGGGCAGAGCGTCGCATTCCTTCTTCATCTGTACGACCGGACGTTCTTGTTCGCTGGTGATGCGGATGCCAAGGAGGAGCGGACGCTTATTGAGCGGGCGGATCGGGTAAACCATCAACAGCTTCAGCATAAACAACAATTGGCTCCGATTGATGTGATGAAGGTATCCCATCACGGCAGCAAAACGTCGACGACTGCAGAATGGCTCGCCTACTGGCAGCCGAAGACCGCGGTAATTTCTGTGGGCCGCACGAACGTGTACGGGCATCCGAATGCGGATGTTCTCACCCGTCTGCATAACGCGGGTACGCAAATTTTGCGTACGGATCGCGATGGTGAAGTGCAAATTCGGGTTACCGGGAAGAACGGTATGCTTATTCGAACGATGCTCCATAATCCTAACGAGTCTTAAGCTCTTTTTTGTATTCATGGTATGGGGGCTATCGTTGTGAAAACGGGCTGCAAGCGACAGCGCGTCATTGAAAACTTTTTATACCGGAGAGACGTTCTTAGAAGGAGGGTTGGGCACCTTTTCAAGAGACGTCTCTTTGTCTATATTTACCACTGGTTATATGCCTGCTTCCGCGTGTAGTCTCAGTCTATACGGTTTTAGTATTTTCTGATATGCTTTATTTTGGGACTTTCTATTCCGTCATGACCTACCTAAAAATTTATTAAAGACTTTTTACCTATGCGTGCAACATTATTGACTTCCTTTCCGTCTGAAAGGTTGCAAGAGAGGGGGATCCTCCGTGGTGGAGCCCGGCCTAATCAAAGCCGCACAAGCGGGCGACGGCGACGCTCTGATTTCTCTATTGCGTGAGATTGAAAATCATGTTTACCGGACAGCCTACTATATACTAAACAATGAACAAGATGCGTTGGATGCCGCTCAGGAGGCACTTATCCGCATTTATACCAAAATCGGATCTTACGAAGAGAAGGCGCAGTTTAAAACATGGGTTCAACGAATCGTAACGAATATATGCATCGATAAATTCCGCCGCAATAAACCGACGATTTCCATTGACGAACACGATATGGTGTTCAGGGACTCTCACACGGTTGAGGAGGAAGTGCTTTCCGCTTATGCCGTTCAGGATATCCGGAAGGCGATCGATAAACTGCCTGAACATCATCGCGCAGTCGTTGTACTGCGATATTTGCAGGATTTTTCGTATAACGAGATAGCGGACTCTCTTGATTTGCCGTTGAATACCGTAAAGTCATATTTATTCCGGGCGCGGCAGCAGCTTCAAACGTACTTACATGACTATCAGAAAGGTGGTGTCCGAGGATGAATTGTCAAGAGGGGATGGAATATATGCAAAGACAGCTGGACGGCGATCTCGACGAGCGGGAAAGCGAAGCCTTGATAAGTCATACGAGGCATTGCCAACAGTGCGCGGCGATGTTTGAGCGTCTGCAGCTGCTTTCTGCGGGATTGGAGAATCTGCCGAAGGTCACACCGCCATACAGCTTAGTCGATGCCATCCTGCCCCGCCTTGCAGAGCTCCCTGCTGCCGAAGCCGTGCGTGCGCCTGTTGGCGAGAGAACGCAGAAGCAAGCGGAGCGGGTCGTGCCCGTCAAGCGTTGGACAGATCGGTTCTCGATGCGCGCATTTGGCGGTGTCCTGGCAGCTGGCGTCGTAGTTGGCTTGTTTCTAGTAACCTATCAACCGGACGGCGCCGCTAAGAACGACGCCAGTCTGTTCGATGCGTCATCTGCAAATATGGCGATGGATAGCGGGAAACAATCGTCTAGCAGTGAATCTCAATCTGCGCCGGATGACAGCGAGCAGAATGCTGACGAAGAGGTAAGCACGTCGTCCGCGGACCGGAACACCTCAGAGCCGGAAGAAAGAGCAATCGAGCCCCGGTCGAAGAGTATAGCTGGCAACGACAGCGGCGGCAGCGGCAGCACGGACAAGGGCAGTGTTGAATCCGATACCTATTACGTCGGAGAAAAGCAGGAGAAGGATCCGGAAGCCGAAGCCGAAGCCGAGCCAAGCCAAGGCAAAGGCAACTCGCCGAATTATAATTTCAATATCACAAAGGACCCCTCCCAGGAGTCCGAGTCGGCGGGCAACAACGGGAATGTAGAGGAACAGATGGATGCGATCCATAAACAAGGCATTCTTGGTGAAACGAAGAATCCTCAGGACGAGAGTCTCTCCCCGGACGAGAACTATAAGGCCGTAGTTGTCCAGAATGAACTTCATGTCTACCATGTTGCAGACAACAAGCTCCTGTTTATAAGCGATCCGGTCTCCGGCGGGGTTGGAGCCATAGTATGGGCTGCCGACAGCAAGACGCTAACCTACGAGGCACGGTCCGACAATGGGACTGTCCAAATGGTTGTTGTTGACCCTGAAGCGGGAACGTCGCAGGTCCAGAGCCCATAATTGGGCAAGACTTTTGTCACACATGAATGGATACTTGCGTATAGTGAAGTATCGGAAAGCGTCTTAGGGCGATGCCTTAACGTCGTATGATCATCCGCAGATAGTACCATGGACTGTCTGCTTGCGGATGTTTATATAGATGTTCAGGGACAAAGGGATGAAGCAGCCATTGCTTCATCCCTTTGTTGCGCGGTTTAAGGGGCGGGCACGGGATGTGAAGGCGGTGCTGTACATGGTATGATAGACAAATCATGTAACGGATATAGGAGAGCTGCAGATGGATATGAAGGACGCGATGAAGGAATGGAAAGCAGGCCAGTTCCGGCCTGTCTATGTGCTGTATGGCAAAGACCGGTACCGGATGAGGCAATTTGTCGCGGCGTTGACGGACAAGCTGCTGCCAGCGGAGGAGCAAGAGCTCGGCGTCGTCAAGTTCGACATGGCCGAATCCCCGATCGGAGAAGCGATAGCCGAAGCGGAAACATTGCCGTTCTTCGCTTCCCGCAAGCTAGTGATCATACGCGACCAGTCGGTATTAGCCGCGGCTTCAAGCAATAAGGAAGGCGGCAAAATCGATCATCAAACCGACCAGCTGCTGGCCTATCTGCAGCAGCCGTGCGAGAGCAGCGTGATCGTATTTCTCGTTTATGCCGAGAAGCTGGATGAGCGCCGCAAAGCGGTCAAGCTGCTTAAGGATCGGCACGTGCTGCTTGCCTTTCAGGAGCTGACGGAGAATGAGCTGCTGCTGTGGACGATGAAACGGGCTGAGGAGCAGGGGAGAACACTCCGGCGGGAGGCCGCCGAGATGCTGCTGACACGAACGGGGACCAGCATGCAGCAGCTCGCACTTGAGGTGGACAAGCTGTGCTTGCATGCCGGACACGGCGGGACCATCGGAGAGCTGACGGTCGACAAGCTGATTGCGACAACCGTCGAGGAGGACGTCTTCGCGCTCATCGATGCCATGGCCTCACTGCAGGTAGAGAGAGCGCTGAAGCTGTATAACGAGCTTCTGCTCCGTCGCGAGGAGCCGATCAAGATTACGGCACTCATCGCCCGCCAGCTGCGCATTATGCTGCAGGTGAAGGAGCTGGAGCAGCATCGGTATACGCCGCAGCAAATGGCCGGACAGATTGGCCTGCATCCTTACGCGGTTAAGCTGGCCGCCGAGAAGGCGCGTAAATTCTCGGTCCCGGCGCTGGGCAGCCACTTGAACAGGGTTGCGGATCTGGATTACCGGATGAAGACCGGACAAATCGATAAGACATTGGGGTTAGAGCTGTTTCTGCTATCCCTTGCCGCTTCTTAAGCGGTGCTTCCATCAGCATATACTAAAAAAAGTCCTGTCGTCCGCAATTGCGGGGGACAGGACTTTTATGTCATTAGGCTTGAGCCGAAAGAGCATTCAGCTTTTTCGCTAGACGTGACTTTTTGCGTGCAGCCGCATTCTTATGAACCAGACCTTTAGTAACCGCTTTGTCGAGCTTCTTCGTTGCGAGAGTCAGAGCTGCTTTAGCAGCTTCTACATCAGTTGCAACTACAGCTTGGTCAGCAGCTTTAACGGCCGAGCGGAGCGCGGATTTTTGCGAAGCGTTCAAAGCGCGACGCTTTTCAATCGTTTTAACGCGTTTCACAGCGGATTTAATGTTTGGCATTGCATTCACCTCCCGTAAAAGGAAAAACCCCATTGTAACAACATAACTTGAAACATTTTATCACGTGAAAGCCCAAATTGCAATAGCCCTCGGCCACTCTACTTTCTTGACGCTGATGGATGACCGAATAAATCGGCGGTTGCTTCCGCAAACTAACGCAAACGTTATGGAAGGAGCGCCTTTGCGAATATGGATGAACTTGATTTGCAGCAGTTTGCAGTAGGGATTGACTTGGCGCTGGAAGCAAAAGAGTTGGCGGAATCCGGGGGTCATGGACCTATTCCGGGCGTTCTCTCGGAGATCACGGATGAAGAGGGAATCAAGATTACGCGTTTGCAGGTTCAAAATGATGAAGGGGCGCGTGCGCTCGGGAAGATGCCCGGTCATTACGTGACCTTCGAGGTACCGGATCTGCGCAAGCTGGATACAGGGCTGCAGGATCGCGTTGCAACCAAGCTGGCCCAGGAATTCGAGTCCTTCCTTGCCCGGATAGGCATCGGCAAAAAGGCGAATATCCTCATCGTCGGGCTTGGAAACTGGAATGTCACACCCGATGCACTGGGTCCGCTCGTGGTGGAGAATGTGATGGTGACGCGGCATTTCTTCGAGTTGATGCCGGATCAAGTGTCTCCTGGATACCGGAGTGTTAGTGCCGTTGCTCCCGGAGTTCTGGGAATAACGGGGATTGAATCGAGCGAAATTGTACAGGGCATTGTCGAACGGGCGAAGCCGGAAGTCATCATTGCCATTGATGCGCTTGCCTCGAAGGCGCTTGAGCGTGTGAATACGACGATTCAAATTGCAGATACAGGCATCCATCCAGGCTCCGGTATCGGCAATAAGCGCCGCGGGCTCACGAAGGAAATATTGGGCATACCCGTCATTGCGATCGGCGTGCCGACGGTCGTGTATGCCTCCACCATTGTTAACAATACCATTGAGCTGATGCGGAACCATGTTCAAGCGCAGAATGGCAATACGGATCACATCTTCGGGCTGATCAACAAGATGGAAGAGAAGGACCGGCTGCAGCTCGTACGCGAAGCCTTGGGGCCGCTCGGTCATGATCTGCTTGTCACGCCGAAGGAAATCGATCAATTCATCGAGGACATTGCGAACATTATTGCGAGCGGGCTGAATGCGGGCTTGCACGATGCCGTAGATACTTCGAACGTGGCTGCTTATACGCACTAAGCCAGATATCGATTGATGTTTATCTGGGCTGCACGCCTGCTTGGCATATCCTTGCCGCCAGGGTAGTGCGGCTTTTTTGCCGCGGCGAAACTAGCAGCTAGCAGATCCAGGAAGGAAAACTAGCTTTCTAGCAAATTTGTGGTTCTATGAATTCCCTTCGTCCCATAGGTTAGTAGTAGGCAGGTAGCAGCGATCGCTTATGGTTGGGAGGACGAAGCATGATGAAACAGATTGTCGTGACTTGGAACTTGGGCAAAGGGAGCAGGCAGCTGCGCAAGTTGCTTGTGACAGGTCGGATGTTCGCGTTGTTGTCGCTCGGATCTATGGTGATGGTTCTTGTCATTGGGGTTGGTGCCATTGTGCAGCAGAAAGCGGCATCCTCGCCCGTTTCTTCGATGAAAGGATTCGCAGCTAACGTTTCGGGAGGGCTGTTCTCGGATATGCTGGCGATGGAAATGCCTGGGACCGGCACAGAGGACACGGAGGCTTCGATATCGGGCAAGCAGATCAGCTCTTTCCTCGTTCGGCTGCTGACGGATATCAATCCAGATGATCCAAAGAGCCTGCTTGCAGGGGAGTATCCTGGCTTGAAATCAGACGATACCGTGCTGCTGCGTCCTGGATCCGTGGATGAGACGTTTATCGACCCAGGGGATCACGGCCCGATCGCGGCGGTTGACGAGAACGAAGTCCTTCCAAGCGAATCCGGTACAAGCCCGGATAACGGGACTGGGGACGGCTCAGGGCGACCGGATCCCGGCGCAGGAGAAGACTTCTCTCCAGAGGATGGAGGGACTGCCGCACCGCCGGCCGATAAACCGGTTAAGCCGGACACAGCCGCAAAACCGACGACTGGGAAGAAGAAAGTGGTCTTTATCTACCATTCTCATAATCGCGAATCCTGGTATCCGGAGCTCAAGAGCGGTGCGAAGGATCCTTCTTCCGCAACGAAGAATGTCACTCTGCTCGGCAAACGACTGAAGCAGAAGCTGGAGGAGGAAGGCGTTGGAGCCACTACTTCTTCCGCTGATTATCCGACGGCGATTAAAAAATACAATTGGGCGCTATCCTATAAATATTCGAAACAGACCGTTACGGAGGCTATGGCATCTAACGATCAGCTGAAGTTTTTCTTCGATCTTCACCGCGATTCGCTTCGTAAGAAAAACACGACCATTACGATAAAGGGCTTGCCGTATGCGCGCGTATATTTTGTCATCGGTCACGCGAATCCGAATTGGCGCAAGAACGAGAGCTTCGCAAACCGCATTCATGATGCGCTAGAGAAGGATTATCCGGGGCTTTCGAAAGGCATATTGGGCAAGACGACGGCCAGTGGGAACGGGGAATATAATCAATCGATTTCGCCGGGCAGCATCCTGATTGAAATCGGCGGTGTGGATAATACTTTGGAGGAATCATACCGGACAATTGATGCGCTGGCCAAGGTCATATCGGAGCTTTACTGGGATGCAGAGAAGGTTAGCAAGCCGATCGCAAGCTGATAGAAAGATCCTATAAATAAACGGGCATGCCCGGAAGGAGGAGCAGGCATATGCGGCGTCAACCTATGAAATGGGCTTTAGTCGGCGGGATGGTCGTACTTGTCGTCATGTTCGGAATCGATCTCGCCTCGAGCGGAGTGGAACGGATTTACGGACCGATGGATAGAGGGAGCGGAACAAGCGTCGGCCGTCTGACATACGACGACGTGGAGTCCGGCAGAAGCCAAGTGGATTCGGAACCCTATAGGGATGAATACGATGCCGGCGACCTCCTGCCGGAGGAACGTGACCTGACAACGAGCCGGTCTGCACGGAGCGTCGAGGAAGCAGCGAGATTGCGTGATCGTCAGGGGGCCTATGAAGACGATTATATGGCCGAGCTAGATAATGAGCGGCTGCCCGGCATTCCCGATATGAGGGAGGATTCGACGGTAAACAAGCTGGCTGACGGAACCGCAGGTATCCTCCAATCCCTATCGAGTCAAGGGATTCGGTTCGTCGTTTCTTTCTTCGAATCGGTTACGGATTGATGGTCAACCCCCAAACTGATATAATAATGGAATGGCTGGTAAAAGAGCACTATGTGGGGGTTAAGCATGGCGGACGTACGTGACCGACAAAAGAAAATACGAAATTTTTCAATTATTGCCCATATTGATCATGGCAAATCGACTTTAGCGGACCGGATCTTGGAATATACCGGGGCGCTTTCCTCTCGTGAGATGCAAGCTCAGGTTCTCGACCAGATGGATTTGGAGCGGGAACGCGGGATTACGATCAAGCTGCAGGCCGTTCGGCTCGCTTATAAAGCGGATGACGGTGTCGAGTATATTTTGAATCTGATTGATACGCCTGGACATGTCGACTTTACGTATGAGGTGTCCCGAAGCCTTGCGGCATGCGAAGGCGCTCTGCTGGTCGTCGATGCAGCACAGGGCATCGAAGCGCAAACGCTGGCGAACGTCTATCTGGCGCTGGATAATAACCTGGAGATCGTACCTGTTATTAACAAGATCGATCTGCCAAGCGCAGAGCCCGAACGGGTTAAACAGGAGATCGAGGACGTCATTGGATTGGATGCAAGCGACGCGGTGCTGGCTTCGGCCAAGGCCGGTATCGGGATCAAGGAAATCCTGGAGCAGGTCGTGGCCAAGATGCCCGCGCCGACAGGAGACCCGGATAAACCGCTCAAGGCGCTTATTTTTGATTCGCACTACGATGCATACAAGGGCGTTATCGTCTATGTGCGCGTCGTGGATGGCAGTATTAAAGCCGGCGACAAGATCCACTTCATGGCGACTGCCGCAGAGGCGGAGGTCATCGAGGTCGGAGCGTTCATGCCGCGTATGGGAATCGTGGATGAACTCGCGGTCGGCGATGTTGGTTTCATCATCGCGGGCATCAAGAACGTGAAGGATACGCGTGTAGGGGATACGGTAACGGGTGCGAAGAACCAAGCGCCGGAGCCGCTGCCTGGTTACCGGAAGAGCAATCCGATGGTATTCTGCGGCCTCTATCCGATCGAGACGCAGGATTATAACGATTTGCGCGAAGCGCTGGAGAAGCTGGAGCTTAACGATGCATCACTTCGTTATGAGCCGGAGACTTCAACAGCATTAGGCTTCGGTTTCCGCTGCGGCTTTCTTGGCTTGCTTCATATGGAAATCATTCAAGAGCGGATCGAACGGGAATTCAACATTCCGCTCATCACAACAGCGCCGAGCGTTATTTACCGCGTAACGCTTACGAATGGGGAAACGATCGAGATCGATAACCCGTCCAATTACCCGGAGGTCGGCAAAATCGAGTTCGTCGAAGAGCCGTATGTCAAAGCGTCCATTATCGTACCGAATGATTATGTCGGTGCAATTATGGAGCTATGCCAGAACAAGCGCGGCGAGTTCGTGAATATGGAGTATTTGGATACGAACCGCGTTACGATCATCTACGAGGTCCCGTTATCCGAAATCGTCTATGACTTCTTCGATCAGCTGAAGTCGAGCACGAAAGGCTATGCCTCCTTCGACTATGAACTGACGGGCTACCGCCAGTCGAAGCTGGTGAAGCTGGACATTATGCTCAACAACGAGCAAGTCGATGCACTCTCCGTCATTGTCCACCGCGACCGTTCGTATCAACGCGGACGCATCATCTGCGAGAAGCTGAAGGAACTGATTCCCCGCCAAATGTTCGAGGTGCCTATTCAGGCGTCGATCGGTACGAAGGTTATTGCGCGCGAGACAGTCAAAGCGATGCGCAAGAACGTCTTGGCGAAGTGCTACGGCGGCGACATCAGCCGGAAACGGAAGCTTCTTGAGAAGCAGAAGGAAGGCAAGAAGCGGATGAAGCAGGTCGGCAACGTTGAAGTGCCGCAGGAAGCCTTCATGGCCGTTCTCAAAATCAACGAGGATTAACGTATCCGATTCGCTATAGGCGGATATTAAGGGGAGGGGTCACATCACGTGACCCCTTTCTCATGAAAAGAGGTAAAGGTTTATGCTGCATCATGCGCCTCGCGCATTATATATACACATTCCCTTCTGCACCAACAAATGTCATTATTGCGACTTTAACTCTTATGTGCTGAAGGGCCAGCCGGTCGATGAATATTTGGACGCTCTGGAGCGGGAGATGGCCATGACCGCGGCTGCAATGCCGACGGATGAAATTCGTACCGTATTTGTCGGAGGCGGCACGCCAACGGTGCTCACGCCTCCCCAGATGGAACGGTTTCTGGCATCGGTCAAGCGTTATTTTCCCATTCTGCCTGAAGCCGAGTTTACGATGGAAGCCAATCCCGGAACGACTGACATCGATAAGCTTGCGGCGATGAAGGCGGGCGGTGTGAACCGGATCAGCTTCGGCGTCCAATCCTTCGATAACGGTCTGCTCGAGAAAATCGGACGGATCCATAACGTGGACGATGTGTACCGGAGCATCCAGAATGCGCGCAGCGTCGGTTTCGATAATTTATCGATCGACTTAATGTTCGGGTTGCCCGGGCAGTCCGTTGAAACACTCTCGGACAGTGTCAGCCGCGCTCTTGCGCTTGACCTTCCGCATTATTCCCTCTACGGGTTGAAGGTGGAGGAGAATACGCTGTTCCACGTTCTGTACGAACGCAACGAGCTTACGCTGCCTCCGGAGGAGGATGAGCTTGCGATGTATCTGCTGCTCATCGAACGACTAAAATCAGCAGGCTATGCTCATTATGAAATAAGCAATTTCGCTAAGCCCGGCTTCGAGAGCCGTCATAACACGATGTATTGGCGGAATGAGCCCTATTATGGCGTTGGGGCCGGTGCACACGGGTACGCAGCCGATCAGCGGCATATCAACGTTAAAGGGGTCAAGCCTTATATGGAAGCGTCGCTTGCCGGCCTTCCGCGTTTGGAAACCTCAACCGTATCGGAAGAAGAAGCGATGGAAGACTTCATGATGGTAGGCCTCCGCTTGCTCCGCGGCGTAACCGATGCAGATTTCGCGGCACAGTTCGGTGGCCGTTTAATTGAGGAGCAATTCGGGGAGCCGCTTCGTAAGCTGCTGGCCGAAGGATTGCTGGAACGTACGGGCGGTGACGGCCTCGATGGGGGATATAAGCTGTCGGACAAAGGTATACCGCTTGGAAACGAAGTGTTCGGTGCGTTTATTAGCGTACCTGCCGACTAATCTTCCCTTGGGATCTGCCTCCTATGAATGAGAACAAGCGACCGGCAGCCGGTCGCTTGTTTTATTTGGTTCGATCGGAATGGGTCTATATAAGTTGAACCAAAGAAAGTTACAAAGCAGGAAGAATGATTCTGGAGAAGCGCTAGGGTCGCCTTTGTTCCCGGATTTTTTTACAATTATTATTGCTCTGCTGCGTGTTTCCCGAGCATCCGGCTGTTGAAGGAGGCGGAGCCGCCTTTGGGAATGCTGAGCGTCTTCCATTCCGCTGATCGGAAGGCTTTGGCGACATAGACCAGCTGACCGACATGGTAGCCGTAGTGGGATATTTGTCTATGAATCGCTTGAATCACCGTGTGAGCTTCACCGCGAATCGGAACCGTGCGCAGCAGATCATCGGGCGTCAAGCTTTCCAGTGCAGTGAACAGGGCGTTCCAGCCCGTTTCCCATCTCTGCAGCAGTTCTTCCTTAGAGGCGGTGTCATCGTTGAATTCGGAGTCGCGGTTGCGGGTGGGTTTCTCGCCGTCGCTCGTCAGAAAATCAGTCCATCGCGACAGCATGTTGCCATGCATATGGTTTACGATAATGGCGGCGCTGTTTGATTCCGGTTCCGGCACATAGTAAAAACCTTCATCCGTGAGCTGCTCAAGCGCTTTGTCACCGAGCTTCTTCTGGCCGCGGAAGTCCTGCAGCGATAACGCGAGCACATGCTCGGCAAGGTTTCGTTCCTGCTTGGCCTTGTATGAATCTGTCATGGTATCACGCTCCCTTATTCCAGTATCATACCTCGAGAAGTACCAAGGGGACAGTGAATTGTTTTTATCATCGTGATAAAAATCTCTTGTGTACTCATGCGGCCTGATGTATATTTATACACATCAATGTTTGGTTTACATCTAGGTGGAGGCGAGGGCGAGATGCAGGCGGTATGTAGGAATGCGATGCTGGAAGACATCGAGACATTATATACATTAATTCAAGGTTATGCAGAGAAAGGTATTATGCTGCCGCGCTCGCGTCACGCGCTGGAGCGTCAAATCGATACGTTCGTCGTAGCGGAAGTGAATGGCGAGGTTGTCGGCTGCGGATCGCTTTGTAAGCTCGGGGCGGATCTTGTGGAAATTCGCTCGCTCGGCATTTCTGATGGATATAAAGGGCTTGGGATCGGCAGCAAGCTCGTCGATTTTCTAATTGAGATGGCAAGAGAACAGCATATTCCGAAAGTGATGGCACTAACGTACGAGGTGACGTTCTTTAAGAAGAACGGCTTTGCGGTCGTCGACAAGGAGATTTTCCCCGAGAAAGTATGGACCGATTGCGTGAACTGTCCGAAGCAGGAATGCTGCGACGAAATAGCGGTACTCAAAATGCTGAGCTGACCGGCAATCGTCGGGCTGGTTTGGTTTTGGATCGGACATGCATGAACGAGAGTCACATTCTATTCATCAGACCTCCGTATGAATGAAGAGTGGTCTTCGTAGTAATAGGCCAACCTGACAATGTCGGGTTGGCCTATTTATCGTTATCCGATGATGGGAGCCATCCGGGAGATATGCGGGCTGCTTGGGGGATCAGCCCATGCAGCAATTCAGTCTATACAACAAACTGCTCTCTTCCAATGGCGAATGCTGGATCAACATCAGCTGTTCTTTGTTTATGCATAATGTTTGAAGGCTTAAACCAGAACTATGCCTTCCTCTGCGACTTGGATCGTGGTACTATTTGCCTGGTATGGATGAATTGATAGTTCAATTTAGGAGGGGCATCATGAAGGACAAGACAAAGGGGATCATAATCGGATTGGCCATTGGATCTATGTTCGCGGTGACAACGGCATTTGCTGATTATGGAATGAAAGTGTTTGTTGATTTCAAGGATATCAATCTGTTCGTCGACGGATCAAGGAAAGCTACAACTCAAGTGATTATTTATGAAGGGACAACCTACGCTCCGGTTAGAGCATTGTCTACTGCAGTGGGGAAACCCATTAATGCCGACTTTACCCGGAACGATCTGTACCTGGGTAAGCTGCCAACCAATAAAGGCATTAGCCTGGAGAAAGCAAAACAGCTGATCAAGGATAAGTATAAAGTTCCTTCAGGCTATACCTATAGTCTGGACAGTCTAGATGAGGAAGGTAATTATCATATTCAAGTGTACGAGTTTGTTCTTGATGATAGAAAGACAGGCGTAGGCCACACGGCAACATTCGGCTGGTACACGGTTGATAAATACACAGGGAACGTAACTTCGATGTTCTAAAATAAAGTACAGAGCTAATCCTAATTACAGCGTATTATTGAAGCAAATAAAATAAATTCAATTCGTAGCCGTATTCGTAAAGACGCTTGACGGATTTATTGATTCACCGCAAGCCCATTAATTTCGCTGAGAAAGCATGGAACGGCTGCGTCAGCTGTCAGAAGCAGAATACGGAGATGAAATAGCGGTGCTCAATATGCCGAACTGACTTGACAATCGTCGAGTTGGTTTGGTATTTTTGTAGTAATGATTAGCACTCGTCATGATTGAGTGCTAACGATGACGGCTTCGCGATAACGAATAGTACCGGAATGGATGATAGGAGGGGCTGCGATGTTGACAGAACGGCAACGAATGATATTGAATGCGATCATAGACGATTACATCCGCTCAGCCGAGCCGATTGGCTCGCGCAGCATATCCAAGCGAGGCGACGTCGGATATAGCCCGGCGACGATTCGCAATGAGATGGCCGACCTGGAGGAGCTGGGATTTCTAGAACAGCCTCATACATCGGCAGGCCGAATTCCTTCCATTAAAGGTTACCGGTATTATGTCGATCATCTGGTGAAGCTAGGGGAAGTGAACGACCAGGATCTGACCACGATCCGTTCCTTCTTTGCTGAGAAAATGAATCAAATGGAGGATGTCGTCCAGCACGCGGCCACGATCCTTTCCAATTTGACGAACTACACGTCCATTGTACTCGGACCGGAAACCTTTTCGAACTCGCTTAAGCACTTTCAACTTGTACCGATTAGCGATGACACGGCGGTAGCGATCGTCGTGACCAATACGGGTCACGTCGAGAATCGCACCATTTCCATTCCGCCGGACATGAGCATGTCGGACATGGAGAGAGCTGTCAATATTCTGAATACGAAGCTTATCGGCGTCCCGCTAATCCGGTTGAAATCGAAGCTTCATTCGGAAGTCGGTCAAGAGCTTGGCCGTTATGTAGACCAATGCGAGCGGCTGCTGAATGTGCTTGATCAAGCGCTCAACAGTGACGAAGAGAACCGGGTCTTTCTTGGCGGAACGACGAATATGCTGACCCAGCCAGAATTCAAGGACGTTGACAAGGTGAAGACGCTGCTCGATCTGCTTGATGAAACACCAACGCTGATGCGTATGTTTTCCGCTCTGCCGAGCGGTATCGGGGTGCGGATCGGGACAGAAAATTCGCATGCAGCTATTAACAACTGCAGCCTAATTACAGCTACTTATTCGATTGACGGGCAATCGCTTGGCACGGTTGGTATACTTGGACCAACCCGCATGGATTATGGCAAGGTGATTAGCCTGCTGGATGTGCTTTCTAAGGATATGGCCTTACTGCTGGGCCGCTGGTACAAATAACATTACTTTCAGGAGGTGAAGCGACCCGTGAGCGTGAATGATCAACCGACGACAGAAGAAATTAAGAACGATACTACGGTAGACGCTTCGGAGCAGCCCCGCGATGAGCAGGTGCCAACGGATACGGAACAAATCACCGAGGATCCTATGATCGCTGAATTGGTCAAACAGGCCGACGAGAATCAACAACGGTTCTTACGCGCTCAAGCGGACTTTGATAATTTCCGCAGACGTACGCAGAAGGAGAAAGAAGAGCTTGCCCAATATGCTTCCATGAAGCTGATAACGCAGCTGCTTCCTGTTGTGGATAATTTCGGCCGTGCGCTGGATGCTGCCAAGACCGGTGGAGAAGTAGAAGCATTCGCTAAGGGCGTAGACATGATCTTCCGTCAGCTCGAGTCCGTCTTGGAGCAGGAAGGCGTCAAGCCGATGGAAGTTGTCGGACAGCCTTTCAATCCTGAATTCCATCAAGCCATCATGCAGGTGGAGTCAGAGGAGCATGAAGAAGGAATCGTCGTTGAAGAGGTGCAGAAGGGCTATATGCTGAAAGATAAAGTACTGCGCCCCGCAATGGTGAAAGTAAGCGGCTGATCTAAGCTGACGAAATAGAGTGACAATCTAAGGAGGAACTGAACAATGAGCAAAGTTATCGGTATTGACTTGGGAACAACAAACTCCTGCGTAGCAGTTATGGAAGGCGGCGAAGCCGTCGTTATTCCGAATCCGGAAGGCAACCGCACGACGCCTTCGATCGTAGGTTTCAAGAAAGACGGCGAGCGGATCGTCGGTGAAGCGGCAAAGCGCCAAGCGATCACGAATCCGGACCGCACCATCAGCTCCATCAAGCGCCATATGGGCACAAGCCACAAAGAAACGATTGACGGCAAAGACTTCTCGCCGCAAGAAATTTCCGCTATTATCCTGCAAAAACTGAAATCCGATGCTGAAGCTTACCTCGGCCAATCGGTTACGCAAGCCGTCATCACTGTACCTGCATATTTCAATGACAGCCAGCGTCAAGCAACCAAGGACGCGGGTAAAATCGCCGGACTCGAAGTTCTGCGTATCGTTAACGAGCCTACTGCGGCAGCTCTGGCATACGGCCTGGAGAAATCCGAAGACCAAACGATCCTCGTCTACGACTTGGGCGGCGGTACGTTCGACGTATCCATTCTTGAGCTGGGCGATGGTTTCTTCGAAGTTAAAGCGACGAGCGGCGATAACCGTCTCGGCGGTGACGATTTTGACCAAGTCATCATCGATTACATGGCAGCAGATTTCAAGAAAGAGCATGGAATCGACCTTTCGAAAGACAAAGGAGCCGTTCAACGTCTGAAGGACGCGGCTGAGAAAGCGAAGAAAGAGCTGTCCGGCGTTATGACGACGACGATTTCGCTTCCATTCATTACGATGGTCGATGGCGTTCCTCAGCATTTGGAGATGAACCTGACTCGCGCGAAGTTCGAAGAGCTGTCCGCGGCACTCGTTGAGCGTACGCTCGGACCTACGCGTCAAGCGCTAAGCGATGCGGGAATGACACCTTCTGATTTACACAAAATCGTACTCGTCGGCGGTTCTACACGTATACCTGCCGTTCAAGAGGCGATCAAGAAGCTGACAGGTAAAGAGCCGCATAAAGGCGTTAACCCGGATGAAGTCGTTGCACTGGGCGCCGCTGTTCAAGCGGGCGTACTGACCGGCGATGTGAAAGACGTGGTTCTGCTTGATGTAACGCCATTGTCGCTTGGTATCGAGACTGCAGGCGGCGTGTTCACGAAGATGATCGACCGCAACACGACCATCCCGACAAGCAAATCGCAAGTATACTCGACCTATGCAGACAACCAGCCTAGCGTTGAAATTCATGTCCTGCAAGGCGAGCGCCAAATGGCAGCCGGCAACAAAACGCTCGGACGTTTCACGCTTGGCGATATTCCATTGGCACCGCGCGGCGTACCGCAAATCGAAGTTACCTTCGATATCGATGCGAACGGGATCGTGAACGTGTCGGCGCTTGATAAAGGCACAGGCAAGAGCCAGAAGATCACGATTACGTCTTCGAGCGGTTTGTCCGACGAAGAGATCGAGCGCATGATGAAGGATGCGGAGCTTAACGCTGAGGATGACCGCAAGCGCCGTGAGCTTGTTGAAGCGAAGAACAACGCTGACCAGCTGGTCTACTCCGTAGACAAAACGATCAAAGACCTGGGCGACAAAGTCGATGCGGGCGAGATCGAAAAAGCGAATGAAGCGAAAGAAAAAGTGAAAACAGCGCTTGAGAGCGATAACCTGGAAGAAATCAATGCTGCTGTAGAAGAGCTGACACAAATTGTACAGCAATTGTCCGTGAAGCTCTATGAGCAAGCAGCTCAAGAACAGCAAGCGGCTGAAGGTGCAGACCAAGGCGGCGAAGCGAAGGGCAAAGATAACGTCGTAGATGCGGATTACGAAGTCGTCGACGATAAGAAATAAGATCGCGAGCGCAAACGGTGCGCCGTCCGAAAAAATAAGGACGGCGCAGCCGTTTTTCGTGTGTCTAGGCACGGCAGTCAGAGAAATTCAGGGAGCAATAGCTCTCACCCTCCAATGGGGGAGGGGTTTTAATAGGAGACGGGGTGACGGATTTGGCAGATAAGCGGGATTATTACGAAGTGCTTGGCGTCGGGAAGGACGCCTCGGATGAGGATATGAAGAAGGCGTACCGGAAGCTGGCACGCCAATACCATCCAGACGTGAACAAGGCGCCGGATGCGGAAGTGAAGTTCAAAGAAGTGAAGGAAGCCTATGACGTCCTAAGCGACGAAGGCAAACGCGAAACCTATGATCGCTTTGGCCACGTAGATCCGAACCAAGGCGCTGGTGCCGGCGGAGCGGATTTTGGAGGCTTCGGCGACATATTCGATATGTTTTTCGGGGGGAATGGCGGACGCCGTGACCCGAACGCGCCGCAGCGCGGCAATGATCTGCAGTACACGATGACCATTGAGTTCAAGGAAGCGGTATTCGGCAAAGAGACCGAAGTCACGATTCCTCGTACGGAGACCTGCGATACCTGTACCGGTTCGGGCGCCAAGCCCGGCACGAAGCCGGAAACCTGTTCCGTATGCCGCGGCACCGGACAGCAAGAGGTTGTCCAGAATACGCCGTTCGGCCGGATGGTTAACCGCCGTGCATGCTCGAATTGCAGTGGTACGGGACGCATCATTAAAGAAAAATGCGGCACCTGTCACGGTGCAGGCAAAGTCAAGCGTCAGCGTAAGCTGAACGTGCGTATCCCTGCTGGTGTAGACGATGGCGCACAAATCCGTTTAAGCGGCGAAGGCGAGGCTGGACAGCGCGGAGGCCCGGCAGGAGACCTCTATATCGTGATCCGCGTGAAGTCGCATGAATTCTTCGAGCGCGAAGGGGACGATATTTACTGCGAGGTACCGCTTACGTTCGTTCAGGCGGCGCTTGGGGATGAGATCGAGATTCCTACGCTTAACGAGAAAGTGAAGCTGAAAATTCCGGCGGGCACGCAGACCGGAACCTATTTCCGCTTGAAAGGGAAGGGCGTCCCGCGTCTTCGCGGCTATGGTCAAGGCGATCAGCATGTGAAGGTCACGCTTGTCACGCCGACAAGCTTGTCCGAGGATCAGAAGGATTTACTCCGCCAGTTTGCCGGCATTGACGGTGAGTCTACCCAGGAGGAGCATCACAACTCCATCTTCGAGCGGATGAAAAAGGCGTTTCGCGGCGATTAAGAGATTAGGCATACTTTTGTTTCCAGAGGAACATCCTATTCGATGTGTTAACTGAATCGGCTACTCAAGGAGGATGAACGATGGAACATAAGAGCCTAGAGGACAAGAACCTGTTCAACATGCCTATTGGAAAAAATGAAGACGTCGAATTTTCGGAGTCGTTGGCCGATGACGATGACAAAGAAGCTCAGCGGCGTGCATTCGAAGCGGATGCGCGCGAAGAGCGGGAGTAAGGAGGCTAGCCGCCGATGACGGTTGAAATCCATGCCACCTTCCCGGATGGCACAGGAGCTAGAGAAGCGGAATTAAAGCTTCAAGCTCTTCGTGCCGTACGTGTCACAGACGGGGGCGACGGCTCCTTAACGGTAACGATCGGTGATGATTTAATCGATCGCGCCCTCCATTTGATCCAGCAAACAGGCGGCATGTCGGATACGCCATAACGATGCATCGTTTTCGGAGCTTTGACAGCGGGTGCGCTGCCAAAGCTCTTTTTTGTGCGGGGACGGCTTCTGGTGTAAAATAGATGTCAGTGTATGCAGCCGTGCAGCTGTTATACAAAGATTGCAGAGCATCCAGCTGTGCAGCAATTATGAACGGGTTATTATCGATGAGGGGGCAATTAATCGTGAAATGGCATGAAATAACGGTTGATACAATGGAAGAAGCGACGGAGATGATTTCGAACTTTTTGCATGAAATGGGAGCGGGAGGCGTATCCATTGAAGAATCGGGGACGTTGAACAAACCTCGGGACACTTCGCTGGGTCAATGGTATGACCACCCCTTGAATGATATTCCCGAAGGGCATGCGGTGATTAAAGGATATTTTGCGGAAGGTACGGATCCTGAGGAAGTCATGGAACACATTCGTCCGCGCATCGATCAGCTCCGGGAATTCGATATCGATCCAGGAGACTATACGATGGTTAGCGTCGTTGTCGATGACGAGGATTGGGCCAATGCGTGGAAGCAATACTTCAAGCCGATACGCGTATCCGACCGCCTGACGATTAAGCCGACTTGGGAGGACTATACCCCTTCACCGGAAGAGAGAATCATTGAGCTGGATCCGGGAATGGCGTTCGGAACGGGAACGCATCCGACGACTGCCTTATGCTTGCGTACGCTGGAATCGGTCATTCGCGGCGGAGAAGAAGTCATCGATGTCGGTACGGGCTCCGGTATTTTAGCGATTGGGGCAATCCAGCTTGGAGCAGAACGCGTGCTGGCGCTTGACCTTGATCCCGTTGCGGTATCATCGGCCAAAGAAAATGCCAAGCTGAATGGCCTTCTCGATGAGCGGATTCAAGTACAGCTCAGCGATTTGCTGGGCGTTCTGCAGGGACAAGCACCGGATGCCCAGGCGATTAACGTTTCCGTCCCGGTGGATCTCGTGGTTGCGAATATATTGGCCGAAATTATTCTGCTCTTCGTCGAAGACGTTTACGCAGCTCTGAAGCCAGGCGGTATTTATATCGCGTCCGGTATCTACAAGAACAAGGAAGACGATGTGATTAAAGGGCTGACGGATGCCGGATTTATGATTACAGACACGCAGCGCGACCAAGACTGGATCGCATTCGTTGCCAAAAAGCCGGAATAGCCTTTGTTAATCAGGCAGATCTGCATGTAAGAAATATGACAAATATTCAGATGGCAGTTCGTAATAGGAGGTGAGTTCTTGTCCTTTCTTTGGTACCCGCTGGAAGATCTGCCCTTTGTATTTCTGGTCATTATGATTGCTTTCACGGTTCATGAATTCGCCCATGCTTATAGTGCATATAAGTTCGGAGACATGACCGCGTATGATGCCGGCCGTGTTACGTTGAACCCGCGTGTGCATCTGGATGTATTAGGTACAATACTAATTCTGATTGCCGGCTTCGGGTGGGCGAAGCCCGTGCCGGTTAACAGGGGACGCTTCAAATATCCGCGTCTGATGGGAATTATCGTCTCCGCAGTCGGTCCGCTTAGCAATCTGCTCATTGCGGCTCTAGGCATTCTGGCTTTATATGTACTCAATGAGACAGGGATTCTGGCCGCAAGCTCAGTTGGCGTATATAAAGCGCTCATCCACTTTTTTAATTATTTGATATCGATTAATGTCATGCTGCTCATATTTAACCTCATCCCGCTGCCGCCGCTGGATGGATACCGGATCATTCAGGATCTCGTGCCCGTTAGCGTGCGTATCAAGATGGATCAGAATGTCCAGTGGGGGATGTTTGTTTTTCTGCTTATTGTGTTTATACCTCAGCTTCGGGCAGTTACGCTGGATCCATTATTTTCGAATTCAAGCCAGATTATCTGGGCGCTGCAAAGCTTTTACGAGAATTTCTTCTCCCCATTCGATTGGAGCAAGTTCGTAAGAGACTTTGCCAGCTAAGACTGGACATCCTAGTCATACCCGGGTTTAAAGAGGTAGCGCGCCGGGAATAAAACGTGTATGATGAAGGTTGGAGTTTTAAGACGGACTTTTTGACGAAGGGTATTAACGATATGCAGCGATATTTTGTAGCGCCTGATAAGCTTAGCGACCATACAGTAGTGCTGACCGGCGACGATGCCCATCATGCGGCGCGCGTTATGCGAATGGAACCAGGCGATGAGATGATTGTAAGCGACGGCGTCGCGCGCGTCGCGCTTGCGTCTGTCACTGCGGTATCTCCTGCAGAGGTACAGGCCCAGGTTAGGGAGTGGCTGCCCTTGAGCGGCGAGCCAGCCTGGTCGGTCACGGTGGCACAGAGCTTGCCGAAAGGCGATAAGATGGAATTGGTCATACAGAAGGGAACGGAAATAGGCGCAGCTTCGTTCGTGCCTTTCCAGTCTGAGCGGATTATCGTTCAGTATGACGGTAAGAAGGAAGCAAAGCGCCTGGAGCGTTGGGGGAAGATCGCCAAGGAGGCGGCGGAGCAAGCGCACCGCAGCCGGATTCCGGCCGTCGAACCGGTCCGTTCGTGGCGGGAATTGATCGCATCGATTGCGACCTATGATTTGGCGTTGTTTTGTTATGAGAAGGAAGGCGGAGCGGTAGGCACAGGCTTGCGCGGCGCCGTACGCGACAATGAGGGTCGTCTTAGGACGGAAGACGAGCAGACGAAGATCTTGCTCATCGTCGGTCCGGAAGGCGGATTCACAGAGCGCGAAGCGGCCGAAGCACAAGCTGCCGGAGCCGTCATTGTTGGTCTCGGCCAGCGTATTTTACGTACTGAAACGGCAGCAATGGTCGGACTCGCTTGCCTCATGTACGAATCCGGAGAAATGGGAGGCGTTTGACGACTATGCCGTCAGTTGCTTTTTATACATTAGGCTGTAAAGTAAACTTCTATGATACGGAAGCCATCTGGCAGCTGTTCAAGAATAATGGCTATGAACAGGTTGACTTCGAAACGACAACCGCTGACGTATATCTTATCAATACGTGCACGGTAACGAATACAGGCGACAAGAAGAGCCGGCAAATTATCCGCCGCGCCATCCGTCGCAATCCGGATGCCGTGATTGCGGTTACGGGCTGCTATGCGCAGACATCACCCGCAGAGATCATGGCAATCGAAGGCGTAGATTTGGTTATTGGCACGCAGGATCGGGAGAAGCTGATGGATTACATCGGCCAGATTCAAGCTGACCGCGCTCCGGTGAATGCGGTGCGCAACATTATGAAGACACGCGATTTTGAAGAGATGGACGTGCCTGATTTCGCGGAACGCACACGGGCGTTCTTGAAAATTCAGGAAGGCTGCAATAATTTCTGCACCTTCTGCATCATTCCATGGTCACGTGGTCTTTCCCGCAGCCGCGATCCGCAAAGCGTTCTGAATCAGGCGCGCCAGCTGGTTGAATCCGGCTATAAAGAGATTGTACTGACAGGTATTCATACCGGTGGTTATGGGGATGATCTTGATCATTACGGATTGTCTGATTTGCTGTGGGACTTGGACAAAATCGAAGGCTTGGAGCGTATTCGCATCAGCTCGATCGAGGCCAGCCAAATTGACGACAAGATGATTGATGTGTTGAACCGTTCCAGCAAGATGTGCCGCCACCTGCACATTCCCCTGCAGGCCGGAGATAATGCCGTGCTTGCCCGGATGCGCCGCAAGTACACGACTGAGGAATTCGCTGAGAAGGTTCGGCTTCTCCACCGGGCGATGCCGGGTGTGGCCATTACGACCGACGTCATCGTTGGTTTCCCTGGCGAGACCGACGAAATGTTCGAGAACGGCTTCCGGTTCATGGAGGAGCTGGGCTTTGCCGAGATGCACGTATTCCCGTATTCCAAGCGCACCGGGACACCGGCTGCCCGCATGGAAGAACAGGTAGACGACGAAGTGAAGAACGAGCGGGTTCATAAGCTTATCGATCTCTCTGAGAAGATGCAGCTCGCCTACGGCAGTAAATTCGTTGGTGAAGTGACGGACGTTATTCCTGAGCGTGATTATAAAGGAGCTCCTGGCAGCGGCCGGTTGATGGGGTATTCGGATAACTACCTTCAGGTTGTGTTCGAGGGCACGGAATCACTCATAGGCCAGCTGTGCCGGGTGAAAATTACGCAAGCTGGCGTCAATGAGTGCTATGGGCAGCTGGTTCGCGTGCTTGATGCAGGGGCATCGGCAGCGCGCGACGCAGATGCAGACGGCGCATCTGATTACCCGAAAGCGATGCAAGCCTAACCGCAGCGGGTAATAACACTCAGATAGGTTGAAACAAAGCGAGGATTCTGCCGATACCTGGGTCGCCCCGGGGACGGGCAAGAATCCTTGTTGTCCATAAAAAACAGCTATAAGAAACCAGCTTTCGTTCAAAAGAGATAGGAGGCTGGAGAATTTTGATTTGGAGGGGATGGCATGAAAGAAATTTCGGCAGGAGGCGTCGTCTTCCGACGAGTGGATGGCAAGCTGCAAATTCAACTCATTCAGGACCGATACGGTAAGATCTCGCTTCCGAAAGGGAAGATGGAGGCCGGTGAGACCGTGGAACAGACCGCTCTTCGTGAAATCGTCGAAGAAACGGGAATGGAAGGTAAGATCATTGCGCCGATTGACCAAATTAAATATAAGTATAATCATGAGACTAAAGGCGCTGTAGATAAAGAAGTTCATTATTATCTGGTCGAAGCCGTCGGCGGCAAGCTGCAGGCGCAGGTTGAGGAAATTCGCGGGGTGGAATGGTTCGATCCTTCCGAAGCTTGGCGGCGTCAGCGCCAGTCTGGGTACAGCAACAATGACCGCATCCTGTCGGGAGCACTGAAGCTGCTCGACGTGGAGGTGTGAGCCGTATGGTTGAAACCTATGTGCCGGGTATGCCGCTTGCACGGTTTATCGATCATACACTGCTGAAGCCGGCTGCAACAGAGCAGGATATTATAAAGCTCTGCGAGGAAGCCGCTGCGCACCAGTTTTACAGTGTATGTGTCCACGGCTCGTGGGTGCCGCTATGCCGGGAGCAGCTGTCGGGAACGGGCGTCCACATTGCGTCAGTCGTAGGTTTTCCACTCGGTGCAATGGCTACGAAGGTGAAGGTCTTCGAAGCCGAAACAGCCGCTTTGGACGGTGCATCCGAAATCGACATGGTTGTTCCGATCGGCGCAGTGATGGAAGGCCGCTATGGGACGGTGGCTTATGATATTTCTGCTATCGTTCGTGCGGTTGAAGGACAAGCCATCGTGAAGGTCATCATCGAATCCGGTTTGTTAGGTGATGTCCATAAAGCGGAGGTGTGCCGGGTTGCGGAAGCGGCGGGAGCACATTACGTCAAGACCTCGACGGGCTTCGGGCCCGGAGGTGCGACGGAAGCCGATGTACGGTTGATGCGTACTTCAGTAACGAAAGGGATCGGCGTCAAGGCATCAGGTGGAATCCGCGATGCGCAAGCAGCGGTGAAGATGCTGCTTGCCGGGGCCAATCGGCTCGGTACGAGTGCTGGCCTCGCAATCGTTAACGGGGCTGCATCCGCTGCAGCACCGGCAGGTAACACAGAGGAAGGGCCAGCAGCGAGCTCGCCATATTGAATATCGTTTGAGCATGGGCGATCTGCGCGGCTGGCGAGGTTGTTAGCCACCCCGTAATCAACTGAAGCTGATGGACGAAGGGGACAAACAATATGGCCCCGCCCACATTTAACAGCACATGAGCCCAAGCGACGAAACGGCCTGATTTGGAGCCCCCGAGGGAGGCGAGCACGGCTGTGACGCAGGTACCCACGTTTGCGCCCAGCACGATGGCGATCCCAATGGGAACGGGCATGGCAAAGCTTGCTGCGAGTCCCATTATGATGGCAATGACTGCCGCGCTGCTGTGAACTGCGGCACTCAATACAACCCCTGCTGCTAATCCCCACAATACACTATCCTCTGCGCGGGTTAGAAACGCGCTGAATAAGCCGCTGGACTGAACGGCTGGCCCGACCGATTGCATCATGCCCATGCCGACTAACAGCAGGGCGAATCCGCCCATTATGACAGAGGTACTTCGCAGCGGCTGCAGCCATCGGATTTCAGGACTTCCGATTCTGCTCACCGACCGGCGAGAGGGGAGCAGTCCGAGCTCGCCGAGCAGAGCAGTCAGCAGCCATAGTGCCAGCGATACTAATAGAATGGGCCAGCTGAACCGGCTGATATTCATGCCAATGAGCTCGGTCGTCAGACAAGTCCCGATATTCGTGCCGAGCACAATGCCGAGCGTCCGCGGAAATGTGAGCAGGCCGGCGTTGACGAGACCGATCGTCATGACCGTAACGGCCGTGCTGCTCTGCAGAACGGCCGTTGCTGTTGTGCCGACAACCAGGCCGTGCAGCGGGGTTGCGGTTGATCGCTGAAGCACAGTATCCAGATGCCGGCCGACTGATCGATGCAGAGCAAGCTCCATCGTTTTCATGCCGGTCATAAAGATGGCAAAGCCGATGAGCATCGGAAAGGCAATGGATTGAAGCATGGGGCAGATCTCCTTTATATATCCAATTGAACGCTGTAACGATATACATATGCTTGTTTGCGGACAGGCATGACAAGCCATGCTCCAGGCGGGGCGGCTTAAGGATAGGAAAGGGCGGAAAGATGATGGAACGTGCAAAAATAATATTGAAGCGTGATCGAAAGAAGAGGCTGGAGCAAGGACATCCTTGGCTGTTTGCAAGTGAAATCGATCGTATGGACGGGACGGCAGTGCCAGGGGCGCTCGTGGACATCGTTAACCATCAGGGACGCTATTTGGCAACAGGCTACTGGAATCCGCAATCGCAAATTACGGTGAGAATTGTTGCCTATACGGAGCTCCAAACGATGGACGAGGAATTCTTCCGGGAACGATTCGAGCATTGTGCCCGGCACCGCCGGCGATTCGTAGACGGCTCGGACTGCCGGCTAGTCTATGGAGAAGCGGATTTTCTGCCTGGTCTGATTGTGGATCGGTTCGGTGAAGTTCTCGTTATCCAGCTGCTGACTCTAGGCATGGATGTCAACCGTGATACGATCGTTCGCATGCTTATCGAGGTGTTCTCACCTCAGGGCATCTACGAGCGCAGCGATGTATCTGTGAGAGCGCTTGAAGGGTTGGAGGAAAGAACGGGTGTCTTATATGGAGAGTGCCCGCGAATCGTCGATATACGGGAGAACGGCCTGCTCATGGAAGTCGATATCGTGGAAGGGCAGAAAACGGGCTATTTTTTCGACCAACGCGAGAATCGGGCTTCCATTGCGCCGCTCATGAACGGGTGGGGGGCGCGAAGCGGAATTGGATTGATGGAGCGCCTTCAGGAGGAGCTGCCTGAAGGTTGGCCAACAGACAGCCCGGGCAGTGCTTCTCCTGACGATGCAGCTGTGGTCGAGACGGATATTGCTGGCGATGATACGGGAGCGCTGCAGACGCTGCAGCAGAGTGTGCTTGTCCCGGTGAATGCGAATGGCAATATCGTGACGTATCCCTATTGGGATGGGGCTACTGTACTGGAATGCTTTGCGCATACGGGCAGCTTCACCCTGCATGCTTGCAAGTACGGAGCCAAGAAGGTCACCTGCCTGGATGTTTCCGAGCATGCGATCGAGACGGCTCGCCGCAATGTCGCCCGCAACGGCTTCGAGGACCGTGTTGAATTTGTCGTCGCGGATGCGTTCGACTATTTGCGAGTCCAAGCGAAGGGACTCTCGGACCGGATCGAACGGGGCAAGGCTGGAGGAAGCGGCGCTTCCAAGACAGATACCTCCAAGCCGCTGGGCGCGGCAGGCAGGACGTGGGACGTTGTCATCCTCGACCCGCCGGCGTTCGCCAAGACGAAGAGCGCGGTCCAAGGCGCGATTCGCGGATATAAGGATATTAATCTCCAAGGCTTGAAGCTCGTCAATGAGGGCGGCTACCTGGTCACGGCAAGCTGCTCGTATCATATGCGGCCTGATCTGTTTCTGGAGACGATTCAGGCTGCGGCGGTTGATGCCGGCAAAGTGCTGCGGCTGATCGAATGGCGTGCAGCCGGCAAGGATCATCCCCAAATCGTGGGCGTGAGCGAAGGCCACTATTTGAAATTTGGCATCTTTGAGGTGCGCAGCCGGTAGATAACAAGCAAGCCTTTCCGGAATGAAGCTATTCCGGGAAGGCTTTTTTGCGTATTTGGTTTACACGTCCTGAATTGCTGCGAAGAAGGAAGCTCAAACCGAAATGTATGTTATAATTTGGTCGAATGTCTTTAAGGAGGAGTAGGAGAATGGATCGTCATACCGATTACCAGCGTTTAGACGAGAATCAATTGAACAACCAGGTTCTGCAATTGGAAGAACGGTACGGGGCGTATAAGAATCGGAAGTTGAAATTAGATATGTCTAGAGGGAAGCCCTGCTCAGAACAGCTTGAGCTTTCTGTGGGAATGCTCGATATTCTGCGGTCTGACGATACCTTAAAGACAGTGGACGGCTCGGATTGCCTTAACTACGGAGGGGTTGACGGGATTCCTGAAGCGAAGGAATTATTCGCTCAGATGCTCGAGGTTGGAACCAGTGAAGTCATCATCGGCGGCAATTCAAGCTTGAATATGATGCATGATGCTATATCAAGAGCCATGCTGCATGGTGTATACGGCAGCGAATCACCATGGGGAAAACAGCAGACCGTCAAATTCTTGTGCCCAAGTCCGGGGTACGACAGACATTTTGCAATATGCGAGCTCTTCAATATCGAGATGATCGTCGTTGATCTGCTGAAGGATGGTCCGGAGATGGATGCGGTTGAGCAGCTTGTCCGTGAAGACGATTCGATCAAAGGCATATGGTGCGTGCCCAAATATAGCAATCCTGACGGAATAACCTACTCGGATGAAACGGTTGACCGGCTTGCACGGATGACGACGAAAGCAAAGGACTTTCGTATATTCTGGGACGATGCGTATACGGTACATCATTTAACGAGCCGTCCCGATCCGCTTAAGAATATGCTTGCCGCCTGCAAGTCAGCCGGAAATCCCCACCGCGCTTTTATGTTCAGCTCGACCTCCAAAATTACATTACCGGGTTCGGGTGTTGCCGTTCTGGCCGCAAGCGAAGAAAATTTGAATGTGATCCGAAAACAGATTTCGGTCCAAACCATTGGTCCCGATAAAATAAATCAGCTTCGGCATGTTCGCTTTCTGAGCAATATGGAACAGATTAGCGAACATATGAACAAACACGCAGCCATTATTAATCCCAAATTCGAGCTGGTCTTAAACAAGCTTGAGGCAGAGCTGGGCGGTAAGAACATAGCGTCTTGGAATAAACCGAACGGCGGTTATTTCATTAGCCTGAATACATTAGACGGCTGTGCTCAAGAGGTCGTGCGTCTGGCAGCCCAAGCCGGCGTTACGCTGACTCCTGCGGGCGCAACCTTCCCTTACGGAAAAGATCATCGGGACCGCAATATTCGCATAGCCCCGACATTTCCGGCGTTGAATGAGCTGGAGACGGCCATAGATGTGCTATGTCTGTGCGTGCAATTGGCGAGCGTCAAGAAGATAAGAGCTGAACGCTAAGCGAGCACAGGGCAGATAGCCGATAGAGACGACTATAGCCGCTGGCAGCTTGGAGATCAATTCTAAACAAAGAACCTTCGACCCGTTCAAGCGGCTCGAAGGTTCTTGTTAATTAGACGTGCTTGTCGCTGCCGAACCGCATGATCGGGCATTCGAACTTCATAACGAACTCGATACGTTCAAGTAGGTGACTAAGGCTTGAACGAAGCGTTCAAGCTCGATCCGGTCCGTTTCATTGAACCGATTCGTGATTGGACTATCGATATCCAGTACTCCGAGCAGGCGGCCATCTTTGATCAGCGGCAAGACAATCTCCGATTGCGATGCTGCATCGCATGCGATATGGCCTGGAAACTTGTGTACATCCGGGACGATAACCGTCTGTCCGCTAGCCGCTGCGGTACCGCAGACGCCTTTGCCGAACGGAATTCTGACGCATGCCGGCAAGCCTTGGAACGGTCCCAGAACCAGCTCATCGCCTTCCGCCATATAAAAGCCGACCCAATTGATTTCGTCCAGAAACTGAGCGAGCAATGCGGAAGCATTGGCAAGATTGGCGACAGGGTTCGGTTCGTCCTCGATAAGCGCTTGTAACTGCTGCAGCAAAAGCGCGATGTTTTCATCCCGGGTGCCCTGATAGGCTGCGGATGGATACATACGATCACCTGCCTTATTTATTTGAACATGGGGAATGCAGATTGGATTTTCCCGTTTCGCCTTGAGGCATCACATAAAGAAGCTGATAGGGCGTCAATTCATGATACACGCATTTAACTATACCACGTCATGAATGCTCGATAAATAGATAGGAATAGGATGTGAGCGGAGGGCAAGCGGGATAGGGAGCTGTCCTGATAATTAAAACGCCCGACCGAATTTATCCAAGTCGGATAGATTCGGTCGGGCTGCTTGAATGACGGGGCTCCTAGACCACGTCACGAAGCTGTTTACGGCTGTGACTATCGAGTGCTTTCCAGTCTCCGATTTCACAGCGCTTGCCGTTCATATCGGTCAAGACGATACGGCTTCCGCCGGGAAATTGCATATGCTCGTGCAAATTTCGCATGACGAGCCGGGTGGGGCCGAGATTGGTTTGCAGCTCCCAGATCCATAGATCCGTCCGGTGCTTGACACTGTCCACCCGCGTTACGCGCGGAAGGAAGTAGCGGAACTGCAGCTCACGCTCCATCTCCGCTCGGCTCTCCTCATCGAGCTCTGCAATATCGCGAATGACACCGATTTCCTCTTCCTTGGCGTCGCGAACAGAAATGAATTGCGAGGTATACAGAAACGGAAATGCCCGATGAACGATAATTTCTTCGTATTCTTTTCCGTCGATGACACCTTGGAATACGCCGCCTGGGCCTCGGCTGAATGAAATGCGCTCCGGCTCCAGCATATAAATTTCATAGGGGTCCTTCATGCGCTTTCAACCCCCTTAATTTGGGACATTTCTTTCTGCGCCTCGACAAGCTTGAAGTAGATGCCTTCCTTCTCGAGCAGGTCCTCATGCGTACCGACCTCGACGATCTTGCCGCGCTCCAGCACGACGAGCCGGTTGGCGTTGCGCAGCGTGGAGAGGCGGTGGGCGATTGCGAATGTCGTACGCCCCTTTACAAGGCGAGATATGGCTTCTTGAATTTGCCGCTCCGTCTCTGTGTCTACCGAAGCGGTTGCTTCATCCAATATCAGAATGCGCGGATCGTGAATAATTGCCCGGGCAATAGAAACCCGCTGCTTCTCGCCTCCCGAGAGCCGATGACCGCGCTCGCCGACTCGTGTGTCGTATCCGTCCGGAAGCCGTACGATAAAGTCGTGGGCATTGGCGATTTTCGCTGCCCGCATAATCTCTTCCGGCGTCGCGTCCGGTTTCGAATAGGCGATGTTCTCGGCAATCGTGCCGTCGAACAGGAAGGTTTCCTGCAGCACGACTCCGATCTGCTTGCGCAGATCTGTCTGGCTGATATTCCGGAGATCGACACCATCGATCGTAATATGGCCGGTATCGGTATCGTAGAAGCGGCAGATCATATTAATGAAGGTGGACTTGCCTGCACCGGAGTGGCCGACCAATCCGATCATCTCGCCCTCGGCTACGTTCAAATCGATATTTTTCAATACCGGATGATGCTTCTCGTACCCATAGGTTACGTTGCTAAACTCGACTGCGCCTCTCACGCGCCCGATTACAGCCGGATCTCGCGTATCCGGCACCTCAGAAGGGGTATCCATAATTTCGAAAACCCGGTCAGCCGCGGAAATCGCATGGCTGGCCCAGTTGATCATTTGGCTTACCCATTGAAGCGGACCGAGCAGCATGCCCAAATACGTAATCAGCGCGATTAATAGCCCGATCGAGATTTCACCCTTCAGCACGGACCAGCCGCCGTAATACCAGATCAGCAGCGTGCCTGCGCCAGCTACGAGGGAGAAGAGGGGAAACATGCCCTGCCATAGGCCTTCAATACGGATATTGTTCCGTACGACGTCCTGGTTGGCTGTCTGGTATCGAGATATTTCGGTCGATTCCTGACCGAATGCCTTGACGACCCGAATACCTTGAAGGGAGTCGCCGACGAGCACGTTGAGCCGGAAGATCGATCGCCATTGCTGGTACCAGCGGCGTCCGATCATGGGCCACAGCGTTAACGAAAAGACAACCATCAGCGGCATCGGCAGGAGGGCCAGCAGCGTCAATTTCCAACTTAAGTTAAACATGATGGCGAAGATCGCAATCATCTTCAGCGACTCACCAGTCACCCAAATGATACCATCGGTCATAAACTGCCGCATGGCTTCGGAATCGCTGTTGACCCGGCCGATGAACTGCGAGGTCTGGCGTCTGTCGAAGAAGGCGAGCGATAACCGCATCAATGCGTCGTAGATATCGCGGCGCAGGTCGCCCATCAGCTTGGAGCCAACCCAGACGCCGATCAGGCCCCGGAGCGTCTGCATGACGGCCATGGTGACAGAGGTAGCGGCGAGCCCGATAACGATCCACAACAGCTTAGAACCCGTATCTTTCGGCTGAAGGACGTCATCGAGTATAATCTTGGTTAGGTAAGGCGGGACGAGCTCTACTAATGTCGTAATCACGAGCATGATTGCGGCCGCCGCCATTTGAAGCTTATAAGGCTTCGCATACCCGAGCATGCGAAGGATGACCTTACCGTTGTTCTTACATACCGGGCAGGTCTGCGTGCCTTCCTGCAGCGGATTGCGGCACTTGGGACATTGCTGCGGCAGCTCCTTCTCCGACAGCATGGGGCGCTCCTCGCCCTTGGCCATGGAGCTGAGCAGCTTGGCCGCAAAGCCGAATATAGAAGTTAGAGCCGCGGTATAGCGGACAACGACGACCGGACCGCTTGCCGTATCGGCCAGTAAAGTGCCTCCGCCAATGCCGCTGACTGCACGGGCATCTTTCAGTTCCTCTACCGCTATCGCCGTAAGCGGCGAGCCGCTCTCGTTCCATACGGTAATCTCCGTCTCCGTTACCGTGAGCCATTGCTCGCCGAACAAGCCGTCAATCAATAAATCCGTTCGGGCGCTGAACAGCGGCTCGGTTGGAAGAGCGGAGCGGATGGCTCCCGGAAGCTGATCAAGTATCGGCATGCGCGATTTCCTTCTCTCGATCTGCAAACTGGAATTTTTTCGTTCCGCGCAATTTCACGATAATTTTTCGAATGCTTTCGGTAGACAGATGAAACTGCCGTTCAAGCTCCGAAACGGAGCTTCCGCTTGTATAAGAGTGATAAATTTCTTCATTTCGTTTAGCAATCATCGAACGGGTGCCGCTTTTCTCACCCCAGCCGGCCCGTTCACTCTGAAGCTTAGGAATATAGACTAGTTCGCCTTGGATATAGGATTGCAGCTCCTTCAGCAAACTAGGGGGAAGCACATCTTTTCCATTTTTGTAGATCACGATAAACATCCTCCTCAAACCGGTATGCGTTACCTAATTCATTCAAATTTGTTGATTGAATCATTGCCTTCCGCCTCCTTTTCTAATTTTGAAGTCAAAAAAAACACGATTAGCCAAAAACCGTGTCCAAGCATCGTATTCTCTATTCATGGAGTAACGATTGGGAGCAGAGGCTATTCAGTTGCGTTCTCGTTGCCTTGCTTCCGCGATATTCAGCATGGTTTAACCTCCCTTATGTATGAATGTGTCTGACATCCCAAGTATAATGAAAACGTTTCACAATGGAAAGAAAAAAATATCATAATTCCCAATTATTATTTTAGGTGGCGCGGTTATCTGTGAAAGTAGGAAGGGAGGCCTTGCGGCCTCCCCGTAATTGATTTCCGCCTAAACGGAAATCACCTCATGGTTGTGGATCAAAACGATCAGCCTCCTTCCGTAAATATTTGTCGGCCCGACACCTTTATTTACGCATAGAACGGTGTGCCGCAACAAGCGAAAGAATGACTATAATTGTTTTTTACGGATTATGAAATAGTCTCAGCCGTAATCTTGGGCTTAAGAAGAAGCAGCGCTGGAGGGGTAAAAAGATTCATCTTCCAAATAAAACCTATCTCGCTAAACATAGTTATACAAAGGGCTAGGCTGTGAAATAAGAACTATTTACCTGCCATGAAATCGAACATATGTTTGGATTTAGGGGTGATAATGACGCCTCTCTATGATAGAATAGTAGAATCGAAAACTAAAGAAGAGGTGGGCGTATGGCGCTCCGTTTTGTCATTGGCCGGTCAGGTGCGGGAAAGACCCATCATTGCTTGCATCAAATTATGGATAGAGTGGCGTCGCAGCCCGATGGGCCCCCGCTAATCATGCTCGTACCGGAGCAAGCGACGTTTCAAACCGAATATGCGCTGCTGGGCAGCTCGGAATTGACAGGCACCATTCGGGCGCAAGCATTAAGCTTCAGGCGTCTTTCCTTCCGGATCATGCAGGAAACCGGAGGTACGGCGCTTGTTCCGATCAACGATAACGGGAAGAACATGCTCCTGTACAAAATCGTCAACCGGCTCAGCGATGAGCTTGAGCTATTCCAAGGCGGAGAGTCGCAGCGCGGATTTATCGAGCGGCTGGGAGAGCTGATGACCGAGTGGAAGCGGTATGGCATCGATGCCACGCTCGTCAAGCAGTTCACGGACGACATCCGCCCTGGAGCGGGCAGTCCGCTGCTTGCCCGCAAGCTGCGCGATCTGGAGCGGATCGGCTCGGTGCTCGAGCGAGAGCTTGAGGGGCTGTATGTGGATGCCGAGGATTATTTAAGCTGGCTCGTGCAAGGCTTCGGAGAATCGCCTGCGATGCGGCAGGCGCAAATATGGGTCGACGGCTTCAACGGCTTTACGCCGAAGGAGTTCGAGGCATTAGAAGCGCTGATGAGACATGCAGCTGACGTGACGGTCACGCTGTGCCTGGACAAGCTCTATGAGTCGGGCGAACAGCCGCATGAGCTGGATTTGTTCCGGCCGACGGCGGAGACGTACATCAAGCTCAGAGAGCTGGCGGAGCGCAGCGGGGTCGAGATCGAGAACCCGGTACTTCTGCTGGATGAGACTCCGTACCGGTTCCGGAACAGCCCGATGCTTGCTCATACCGAGCGGTATTATGGCGGGCGTAAAGCGCTGCATCTTGAGACCAATGAGCTTGAGAATGGCGCTGTTTCCCTGCATTCGGCATCGGGACGGCGGGCGGAAGTGGAAGCTGTCGCACGCGATATCATCCGCAGAGTGAGGGACGAAGGCCTCCGCTACCGCGACCTTGCGGTTATGGTGAGAAATGGACCGGATTATGACGATTACATAACGTCAGTGTTCGCTGACTACGATATCCCTTATTTCTTGGATCAGAAGAATGCGGCTTTGCATCATCCGCTTGCTGAGTTTATTCGTTCGGCGCTGGAAATCTCCGTTCATGGGTGGCGGTATGAGGCGGTATTCCGCTGCATCAAGACGGAGCTGCTCATGCCTGAAGATGGATATGTGACGCGTGAAACATTCGATCTGCTTGAGAATTACGCGCTTGCCGCAGGCATCGACGGCAACCGGTGGCTGACCAAGAGCCAGTGGAAGCCGCTAATGCGCGATACGCTCGAGGGAGATCCGGTGCAAGCGGGTGAACAGGAGCTGCGTCTGTTTCAGGCCATCATGACCGCAAGGGAAGCGGTTGTCCCGACTTTGCGCAAATTCGGACGGGAGCTCAAGAAGGCTGCGAACGTTCGCCAGATGTGCGAAGCTTTGTACACGCTGCTTATGAATATCGAAGCGCCTGACCGGTTGGAGCGGTGGAGCCGCCAAGCTGCCGCAGGCGGCCAAACGCTGCGTGCACGCGAGCACAGGCAGCTGTGGGACGGCGTGATGGACTTGCTCGATCAATTGACTGAGATGACAGGGGACGAGACGATGCCGGCGGAGCTGTTCGCAGGCATGGTAGAAACCGGTTTAGAAAGCTTGAAGCTTGCATCTGTCCCTCCTTCTCTTGATCAGGTGCTCATCGGCAGCATCGACAGGACACGCTCGGGTAAGGTGCGCGTCTGCTATTTACTTGGCGCGAACGACGGGATCATGCCCCAGCGGATTCAAGAGGACGGCATATTGACCGAGCATGAGCGGGAGAAGCTGGAGAATGGCGGCCTTATTATGGCTCCAGGCGTTCGCCGGCGTCTGCTCGACGAAAGATTCCTCATCTATAATGCGCTGACGACGCCGAGCCGCCACCTGTGGATCAGCTGGCCGATGTCAGATGAAGAGGGCAAAAGCTTGCATCCGTCCGAGGTGATCCGGCACATAAAGCAGCTGTTTCCGGGGATCCCGGAGCGGATGATCATGGGTGAACCATCCCCTGGCGCACCAGCAGCAGAGCAGCGTTCATTCATCGCGCACCCCGGGCGCACGCTCTCCTACTTGATTACGCAGCTCCGGTCGTGGAGACAAGGCGGCGCGATCGCTCCTATGTGGTGGGAGGCGTTCAACTGGTATGCAGTCAGGCCCCAGTGGCAGGACAAGCTGCAGCGGCTCGTTCAGTCGCTGGACTATACGAATCAAGAGCCGTTCCTATCGACGGAGACGGCCGACCTGCTCTACGGGAAACTGCTTCGGGGAAGCGTATCGCGGATGGAACGGTTCGTGTCGTGTCCGTTCCAGCATTTTGCCATCCACGGCCTGCGTCTTCGTGAGCGGGAACTGTTCAAGCTGGCCGCACCGGATATTGGCCAGCTCTTCCATGCGGCGCTGACACGCCTGACGGAAGAGCTTGGCGAAAGATGGGGCGAGCTGACACCGGAAGAAATCCGCGAAGCGACAGCCGGTGTAGTCGGCGAGCTGGCAGTGAGGCTCCAGTCGCAGATTTTGTTCAGCAGCAGCCGTCATCAGTATGTCGCACGCAAGCTGCGGGACATTATTGGCCAAGCTGCCGTCATTCTAGGCGAACATGCGCGCAGGGCGCAATTCCAGCCGGTTGGACTTGAGATCGGCTTTGGGCCGGAGGGACCTCTACCGCCAGTCCAAATACCGCTGTCCAAGGGCAGGATGCTGGAGATGGTCGGGCGTATTGACCGTGTCGACGCCGCGCAGACGGACGATGGTCTGCTGCTGCGCGTCATCGACTACAAGTCCGGTGCGAAGCAGCTGCGGCTCGAGGAAATCGCCTATGGTCTTGCCCTGCAAATGCTGACCTATCTGGATGTTCTTCTTACAAGCGCGCCCGATTGGCTCGGACAGCCTGCGAAGGCTGCGGGTGTGCTCTATTTTCATGTACATAATCCGATGTTGTCGGCCTCCAATTCGTTGCCGCGTGATAAAGCCCAAGGTGAACTGCTGAAGCGGTTCAAGCTCAAGGGGCTTGTGCTGGCCGATGAAGAAACAGTGAGGCTGATGGATGGATCGCTTGATACGGGTTATTCCGAGCTGCTGCCGCTTGCGCTCAAACGGGACGGCGGTTTCTATAGTACATCGTCTGTGGCATCGGATGAACAGTGGGACACGCTGCGGAGCTCGGTTCGTTCGACCCTCAAGCGGATCGGTGAACGGATCGCAGACGGCGATGTATCAATCGCACCGTACCGGCTTGGAGGAAAAACACCCTGCCAATTCTGCGCGTATAAGCCGGTCTGCCAGTTCGATCCGCTGATTGAAGGCAATGGCTACACGAAGCTGAACAAGCCGCGCAAAGATGAAGTGTGGGAGCTATTAGCTGCAGGAAGCGATGAGGATGCTGCGGAAGCAATGGAGTGAAGTGCAGGGCCTTCAGTCACGCGGCATTCGTAATAGGGAGGAGACAAGGCGATGATCACTGCGGGCTATCCGAAAAAGCCGGAAGGCAGCACATGGACGGATGATCAATGGAAGGCGATTGTAACGGACGGCAGCAACATTCTGGTCGCTGCAGCAGCCGGGTCTGGGAAGACAGCGGTCCTCGTCGAGCGTATCATCCGCAAGATCACGGCAGACACGGATGTGGACAGGTTGCTGGTGGCGACCTTCACGAAGGCGGCTGCGGCCGAGATGAAAGAGCGGATTCGGATCGCGCTCGAGAAGGAACTGGACAAGCAACCGGAATCGGAGCATCTGCGCCGTCAGCTTGCGCTCATGGGCAGAGCTTCGATTACGACGCTGCATTCCTTCTGTCTGGACGTCATCCGCAAATATTATTCATTGATCGGTCTTGATCCGGGCTTCCGCATTGCCAATCAGACGGAAGCCGAGCTGCTGCGGATGGACGTGCTGGACGCTCTGTTCGAGGAGCGCTATGCAGAAGCTGAGGAGCATGACACCGGTTTTACGGAATTGGTCGAACGGTTCGGCGGTGAACGGGGAGATGAACCCCTATATGCGCTTGTAATGAGGCTGTATCTCTTCTCGCAGAGCCACCCTTGGCCAGCCGTATGGCTGGAGGAAACAGCGGCCTCGTTCGAAGTGGCGGATGCTGCCGAGCTGGGCAGAACCGAGTGGGTCGCCAGCTTGGCCGGCAATGTTAGGCTTGCCTTGGACGGGGCAGAGCGATTGCTCCGGCAAGCGCTGGACGTCACCATGCTGCCGGGCGGACCGGACGCTTACGCCGTCACTCTCGAGGAGGATTTGACGGTTGTACGGGCATTGATTAACCGCGTCAATAGCGCTCCCTGGGAACTATGGCATGAAGCTTTCGCAGCGGCTGGCTTCGGTAAGCTGAAGAGCCAGCGCGGGGATAGCGTCGATAAAGCGCTGCAGGAGCAGGCGAAGGCGCTTCGCGATATGGCCAAGGAGGTCATCGCGAATCTGCAGGATGAATTATTCGTCCGTTCACCCGAGGAGTTCGCCGCTGAGCTGCGCGAAATGGCGCCGCTGATGCATACCCTGGCCGGCCTTGCCCGCGAATTCGGGCTTCGCTTCGAGGCCGCCAAACGTGAGAAGGGTCTAATCGATTTCGGCGACATGGAGCATTATTGCCTGCGCATTCTGCGCGATCCGGCCTCGACGCCCGGCAGCGCCGTACCTTCGGCGGCAGCCCTTGAATACCAAGCGCAGTTCGACGAAATATTGCTCGATGAGTACCAGGATACGAATATGGTCCAGGAAGCGATCGTAACGCTCATTGCGCGTTCCGGTGCCGGCAACCGCTTCATGGTAGGGGACGTGAAGCAGAGCATCTATAGGTTCCGTCTGGCCGAGCCGAATCTATTTCTTCGCAAATATAAAGCCTATGGAACGCAAGACAATAACCGGCTGGCTAAGACGAATCTTGATGAGGCAGTTATGGATGGTGCAGCGGGAAATTCCGAAGCTAGCGCTCAGGCAGCCCATGGAGGCTCTACCGATGCGCCTGGAGACGACGAGAAAGGCATCCGTATTGATCTGGCGCGCAATTTCCGCAGTCGCAAAGAAGTCGTGGAGGGAACGAACGGGGTCTTTCGGGCGATCATGCGCGAGACGGTAGCGGAGATGGATTATGACCGGAGGGCTGAGCTTGTGTGCGGCGCGGCCTATCCTCCTGCCGGCGAAGGCGGATCACCCGCCCGGTATGCGATAGAATTTGCTCTGCTCGACCGAGGAAGCGGCAGCGATGAGCCTTCTGCGGAACAAGAAACGGCTGATTCACTCCATGACGAACAGCCGGAGCCCGTGGAGGATCTGCAATCCGTGCAGCTTGAAGCGCGCTGGATTGCGAATCGAATCCTGCAGCTGAAAGGGATGGAGACGCCGCTTACGGCCAGCGCGGAAGCGCCCTTTGAGCCGTATGACGGGAAGCGCGGGCGTAAACGTGCGCTCGCTTGGCGGGATATCGTTATTCTGCTGCGTGCGGATAAGCAATGGGCTCCTGTCATCATTGAGGAGCTGCAAGCGAGTGGCATACCCGCATATGCCGAGCTCAGCAGCGGTTACTTCGAAGCGACGGAGGTAGAGACGATGCTGTCGCTGCTCCGCGTAATCGATAATCCCTACCAGGATATCCCGCTTGCGGGGGCGCTCCGCTCGCCGATCGTGGGATTGACGGGGGAGGAGCTCGCGCTTATCCGGATCGCGGCTGGACGCTTGTCCTATTACGATGCTGTATGCAAGGCCGAAGGTGATCCGTCGTTGCCGCTGGAAACACGACGCAAGCTGTCGGACTTTCTAATCCGCTTGGAGCGCTGGCGCGAAGAAGCCCGGCAAGGGGCATTGGCGGAGCTGATGTGGCGAATCTTCCGGGAAACGGGCTACTACGATTTGGTCGGCGGTATGCCGGGCGGGCTGCAGCGGCAGGCGAACCTTCGCGCTCTGCACGACCGGGCGCGGCAATACGAGGCGACCTCCCTGCGCGGATTATTTCGTTTTCTTCGCTTCATTGACCGCATGCGCGAGAGCGGCGGCGACTTGGGCACGGCCAGGGCGCTGGGCGAGCAGGAGGACGTTGTCCGGATCATGTCCATCCATAAGAGCAAGGGGCTGGAGTTCCCGGTCGTCTTTATCGCCGGACTCGGCAAGCTGTTCAACCGGCAGGACTTGAACAGTCCGTTCTTGATGCACAAGCAGCTGGGCTTCGGTCCGCGCTTCGTGGATACGGACCTTCGGGTCAGCTATCCGACCCTGCCGTATTTGGCGATCAGGGAACGATTGCGTATGGAGACGCTTGCTGAAGAAATGCGAATTCTGTATGTAGCCCTTACCAGGCCGAAGGAAAAGATGTTTCTCGTCGGCACGGCGGCAGATGCCGCGAAGCAGCTGCAGCGCTGGCAATCCTCCCTGGATGCAGAGGGAGAGCTGCCCGACTTCCGGCTTGCGCAGGCGAAGCGGTTTCTGGACTGGATCGGACCGCTCGCGATGAGGGAAGGCATCCCGCTAGCAATCTATGAGATGAATGATGAGAGCGAGATATCGGAAGCAGAGCGAGCACGAACCTACGATGGGAGTATATCCCATGCAGGGGAAGACGGATCGACTGGCGAGGATGAAGGAATAGATTTGCCGGCAGCCGGTAATGTCGTGCCTCTGGCTCCATCCGACCCGTTCCACGAGTGGAAGAAAGGGGTCGTCCCAGCCTCACTTCTGGGATTGGAAGCTGCGGCGGCAGTACAGACGGATGAAGCGGCGGAAGCCGAATTCGCCGATAGGCTGCAGGCGGTTCACGAGCTGGTGCCCATATTCGAATCACCGGAGGAGGCCGAGGAGATCGAGCGCCGGTTAACCTGGCAGTACCCTTATCGAACGGCGACTGTGATTCCGGCGAAGACCTCCGTAACGGAGATGAAACGGCTTCATGCGCAGGCGGATATAGACGAACAGGCAGAGTTCCTGCAGCCGGATTTCCCTGCTGCCGGTACACCTGCGAGGGAATCCAACGACGCAGCGAACAGTTGGCAGGATCATCAAGACCTTTATGCGGGGCCGGATCTGCCAGTCGAGCAGGTTGAACAGGTGGAGTTTCTGTTCGGTGAGAGCTTCGAGTCAGCGGCTGCATCGGAGACGGAGGCGATCTCCAAGAGCGTGCCTTTCGTCACGGCGTCAGGGGGCGGTGAATATACGTTCCGCCTTCGCCGGCCGAAATTTATGGAGGAAGCGGCGCTCACGGCCGCCGAACGGGGAACGGTCAGCCATCTTGTCATGCAGCATATTCCGCTGCAGGGCCAAGTGGATCAACAGACAGTGCTCGAGACGGTACACAGCTTGCAGGAGCGCAGGATGTTAACGGCGCTCCAGGCGGGAGCCGTTGATCCCGAGTCTGTAGCGGCATTCTTCCGCGAAGCGGTTGGTAAGCGGCTGTTGAAGGCAGGTTGGGTAAGGCGTGAAACACCGTTCAGCTGCACCTTTCCGGCAGAACGGGTCTACCCGGATGCGGTTGAATCGCTCAGCGGTGAACCGATTTTGATTCAAGGGGTCATTGACTGTCTCTTCCGGGATGAACAAGGCCTCGTGCTGCTCGATTACAAGACAGACCGGATTACGATGAAGCAGTGGGATAAAGCGGCAGAGCGCCATCGATTCCAATTGACACTATATGCCGAAGCGGTTATGCGTATTTTGGGCGAGCCGGTGGATGCTTGCTATGTCTATTTTTTTGATGGCGGACGAGCAGTTCAATTGTTCTAGCCGATCAAAGCCCGGGGCGGTTCGTGTACAATAGCGAGCCGTCCGCGCGGTATGGGGGGAAAGCAAGTGCGTATTTTACATACGGCAGATTGGCATTTCGGGCGGAGCCTCGAGGGTAGAAGCCGATTGGAAGAGCAGGCTGCCTTCGTGGATGAGCTAACGTCCATCGTAAGGGACGAAGCAATTGATCTGGTGCTCCTGGCCGGCGACGTCTACGATTCGGTGAATCCGCCCGCAGCCGCAGAGCAGTTATTCTATGAGGCCTTGTCACGGCTTGCCGATGGCGGCAAGAGGACGGTTGCGGTCATTGCGGGCAATCATGACCATCCTGAACGGGTAGCGGCGTCTGCTCCGCTCGCAGCCCGCAGCGGCATACGGCTCGTTGGCTTGCCGACGGATGAGACCTTAGTGGTTGATTGTGCCCGGACCGGTGAGCGCGCGATTATTGCGGCCCTTCCGTACCCTTCCGAGTCGCGGCTGCGCGAGCTGCTGAGCGAGGAGACGGATGAAGCGGCGCTGCGCAGCGCGTATTCGGAGCGTGTGGGTGCCCTGATGACGCGGCTGGGCGGATCCTTCCGGCCAGACACGATCAATTTGGCGATGAGCCATATCTATGTGCTCGGAGGCTTAGAGACCGACTCGGAACGTCCGATCCAGGTGGGCGGCGCCTATACGGTCGATCCGTCGGCGCTGCGCTGCGGCGCTCAATATGTAGCGCTTGGCCATCTGCATCGACCGCAGCGGGTCGCAGGCGACGATTCGATGCGATATAGCGGCTCGCCGCTTGCTTACAGCTTCTCCGAAGCAGGCCAGGCGAAATCGGTTACCGTATTCGACGCGCAGCCGGGGCAGCAGGTCGCTCCGCGTGAAATTCTGCTCGCGAGCGGACGTCCGCTTGTCCGCTGGCAGGCGAAGGGCGGCTTGGAGGAGGTATACCGCTGGATCGACGAAGGCCGCGATGCCAGAGGCTGGATTGATCTGGACATCTGGATGAAGGAGACGATGACGCTGTCGCATATTCAACAGCTCCGGAAGCTTCACGAGGGTCTTATCCATATTCGCCCCGTTTATCCGGAGATGGCGAAGAATGACGAGGAGGGCGGACGGCCCCGCGAGGAGCTGCCTGCAGAAGAGCTGTTCCGCCGCTTCTTCGCCAAGCAGACCGGAGGAGCGGAGCCCGATGCGGAGACGGTGCAGCTGTTTCTGGAGCTGATTGCGGAGGAAACGGGTGAATCCGCGGCGACCTATGAGACGGCGGAAGGAGGGGAAGGCGAATGAAACCTATTTTACTGCGTTTAAGCGGATTGCAGAGCTACCGTGCGATGCAGGAGGTCGACTTTGGGCGGCTATGCGAGGCTGGCGTGTTTGGCATATTCGGATCGACCGGGAGCGGCAAATCAAGCATTCTCGACGCGGTGACCCTAGCCTTGTACGGCAAGGTGGAGCGGGCTGCGAATGGGACGCAGGGCATTATGAACCATGCGGAGAAGCAGCTGTCCGTTGGCTTTACCTTCGAGCTGTCCGGCTCCGGGGAGCATCGGCGCTATCGGGTCGAGCGCCAATTCAAGCGAGGCGGCGACGTTTCGGTCAGCAATACGCTGAGCCGATTCGTCGAGGTTACGGGTGACGGTGAAATCGTATTGGCCGACAAGCTGTCCGATGTAACCCGCTGCGTGGAGGACCGGATCGGGCTGAACATGCAGGACTTTACGCGTGCTGTCGTCCTGCCGCAGGGGAAATTTGCGGAATTTCTGTCGCTGACGGGCAAGGACCGGCGGCAGATGCTCCAGCGGCTGTTCCGTCTGGAGCGGTTCGGCGATGGACTGGCGCTGAAGCTGAACCAGCGCATGAAGGCGGCGGAAGCCGCCTTGAATGAGGCCGTGGCCGAGCAGCACGGCCTCGGCGACGCTTCTGCCGCCGCGGTCGATGCGGCGGCGGAGCGCCACCGCGAAGCGGCAGCCGCGGCAGCGGCCGCGCGTGCTGCGCTCGCGGAAGCCGAGCGGCTGCACGCGGAGCGGCTGCACGTGCGCGAGCGTCAGGAGGCGCTGCGCGCGAAGGAAGCGCTGCAGGCGAAGCTGCTCGCGGATGCGCCGCGCATTGCGGAGCGCGAGCGGGAGCTGCAGCGCCTGTCGGCGGCCGAGCGGCTGGTGCCCGCGATGGACGCCGCCGAAGCGGCCGAAGCGGCGCTGCGCGCTGCCGCTTCCCGCCGCGAAGCAGCAGGGCGGGCGCATGCCGCCCTGCAGGAGGCGGCCGCCGGGGCCGCCGCCGCATTGGCTGCGGCGAGCGCTGAAGCGGCCGCGGCCGAGCCGCGCTTGGCGCAGCGGCTCGAACAGCTTGCGGGCGCGCAGCGGCTCGAAGGCGAAGCCGCCGCGCTTGCCTCAAGCGTGGAGGGCGGCGAGCGCCGCCACGCGGACGCCGCCAGCCGGCAGCTTAGCTTTGGCGAGCAAGCGGCCAAAGCGGAGGAGACGCTCGGCCGTGCCCAGGCCAAGCAAGGCGAACTGAAGGCAGAGCTGAAGAAGACCGAGCTTGCCGTGGATGAGAGAGAGCGGCGCTCTGCGCTCGCTAAGCGTCTGATCCAGCTCGGCTCGCTCCGCGAGCAGCGAGTGAATGCGGATCATGAAGCTTCTGGGCAGAAGGCGGCTTTAGCCCGCATCCGCGATGCTCACGCAAAGGCGGATTCAGCTAGAGCGGATGCCGCGACGGCACTGCTCTCCGCATTGAATTCGCTGAACCCGATCCGGCAGGACCTGCGCGTTCTGGAGCATTCCCTCCAAAGAGCTGGGGACAGACTACCTGCGCGAATAGAGCAGGCTCGAATCGAGTATCGCGAGCAGCAGCGGATGCTGCTTGCCGCGCAGCTGTCAGAGGGGCTGGAGGATGGCACCCCATGCCCGGTATGCGGCTCATGCGAGCATACGCGGCTGCATCGCGGCAGCGATGAGGAAGAGAAGCAGCGTCTTGTCAGTGCAGATACCATGACGGACTGGGAGAAGCTTCAGCAGCGGACTCAAGGGCTGCTGCTGAAGCTATCGCCGCTCCGGAGCAAGGCAGACGCTGCTTACGAACGATTAATCGAATCGTTATCGGCCATGGATCCAATGAAGCAAGGGCTGGGTGCAGAAGAGGCATGGCAGCTGGAAGCCGCAGCCGGAAGGGAAGAATCGGCTCTTGCGATTAAGGGCCGGGATGAACAGGAGCAGGATCTGGACAACCGCGCATTAACGGCTTTTGATACCTTGCTTGACACCTCGCTCTATACATATACCGCACTCGAGCAATCCTTTGCTGGATTAGAATCGGGAATCGGCCGTTTGCGCACAAGCTTCTTGGAGGCACAGCGAAGCTGCGAGTCAGCGGCCGGCGAGCTGCGTTCACAGACGGCGGTCGAACGCAGCGCACATGACAAGGCTGTTCAGCTTCAAGCTGCAGAGGCCGATGAACTGTTGCAATGGAAACAGCAATTCGGCGAGGAGCTGCTCCCCGAGCTGGCACAGCAAACCTTAGACGAATATGAGCGGCGTGAGAATGCCGCGCATGAGCTGCGCGTAAGGCTGGACAAAAGCGTGACGTTTATCGATGACACGAACAAGCTTATCGCAGGCCACCGGTTAGAGCAGCAAACGGCTCAGTTGGCTGTAGTCGAGCTAGCTGCCAAGCTGGACAGCCAGAAGGAGCAGCTAGCCGAGAAAAGGGTGCAGCTGCATGCATTAACCGGCGGTTTGCCGGCAAGTGAGCTGCTGGCAGCAGCCGAGAAGGAGCTGGAGGAGCTTCGAACGCGTCTACAGCGTCTGAAGACCGGCAGCGAGTCCGCGCAAGCAGCGCTGCAAGAAGCGGCTGAGCTGCGAAGCGCCGCCGTGGAAGGCGAACGTTCAGCCACAGAGCGGCAGAACGAGACGGCTGCCAGTTGGATAGCCGCGCTGGAAGCATCGCCATTCACATCGGGGGCAGAAGTGGCGTCGTTGCGGATCTTGCTGGCACAGCAGGAGGCGATCGCGGCTGAAATTGCCCGTTTCCGTGAAGAGGAACAGCAATTGACGGCTCAAATCGAGCTGCTGCGCGACCAGCTAGCCGGTCGCACGGTTACGGACGATCAGTGGGAGCAATGCTTGAATGGATTTACGCAGGCCCGCGAGCTCAACGAAACGGCGCTTCAGACGGCCGCTAGAGCGGATCGGGATCTAGAAGAGCTGAAGACGAAGCAAGAGCGATGGATGCAGCTGGAAACCAAACGGACGTCGATGGATGCCCTTTGCGGCCGTCTCAAGTCGCTGCAAACCGTATTCCGGGGCAATGCGTTCGTAGAATATGTTGCGGAAGAACAGCTTGTCCAGGTATGCCATGCTGCATCCGAGCGGCTGGGTTATTTGACGAAGCGCCGCTATGCGCTGGAAGTAGATTCTGGTGGAGGATTCGTCATCCGCGACGATGCGAATGGCGGTATTCGCCGTCCCGTATCGACATTGTCAGGGGGAGAAACCTTCCTGGCTTCTCTGGCGCTGGCGCTTGCGTTATCCGGTCAAATTCAACTGCGGGGCAAGTACCCGCTGCAATTCTTTTTTCTTGACGAAGGGTTCGGCACGCTCGATCCGGAGCTGCTGGACACGGTCATTACCGCATTGGAGAAGCTGCATACGGACCGCCTCTCCGTCGGCGTCATTTCCCACGTGCCGGAGCTGCGCGCCAGGCTTCCCCGCCGCTTGATCGTCACCGCTGCCGAGCCATCAGGACTCGGGAGCGTCGTGGCGTTGGAGACGATGTAAAGGCCTATTACAGAATGCAATAGGTAGACCAAGGGCAATTGTACGAATATCGACATTGCTTCTTCGCATAAAAAACGGTAACTTTAATACTAGTCAAGCCAAGTTCAAGATCAATATGATCATCATTGTCCGGGGAGCAGCTTGCTTCCCATTCTATGGAGGGAATTGTTTGTGGAGCAGCAGCAGCAGCCGAAACGTTCGTTTTTCGTTCCGGCCCTTCTTCTTTTAATTGTAATAAGTGTAACCGTCAATGTTATTCTGTACAGCAAGTCAATATCGCGTGCGCAGGAAGACCGGGTACAGAGAGGTCTGGCGATCGCCAGCATGGGGAATAACGCGAAGCTTCATTTTCAGTCTGTTCATGCAGGAGTCCAAGCCTTGCTTGCCGGGAGCGATATGGCCAGCCGACTAGCCGCAAAAAGTGAAGTGTCTGCAGCATTCCATCATGCGGCAGATGTAGCTTCATTCCTCCATGAGGCGGAAACCACCAGCGGACAACCATTCACCGCCGCCAAACGTGATGCCGCGACGTTCACTTCGCAGGTCGAGCTGTCTCTGCAGCAGCTTGGCAATCATGAAGGGGCGCTGAATGAGGCGGAACGCCGGTATTTGCAACAATTGGATGCGGTATATGCGAAACTGAAGGAAGCATCCGATCCGATTGATTTCGGGGAGGTAACCAAACCCGCGGCGATGACGATACAAGCCGGAGGGACGTGGGTCGAGATCGGCACCAAGCTGTTCGAAATTATGAATGAACCGGAGAACGTGGTGTTCAAAGGAGAGAAGTAAGAAGATTCTGCAGGGGAACAGAAAGAAGCTGAGGCCTCCATTTTGGGGGCTCAGCTTCTTTTCTATATATTCACCTAACGCCGCCATTCCCGATTCCCGCATTCGGTAGATGTGTGCAAGGGGATCCGAAGAAAGGCAGCAAAAAGTGCCCTCTCAATTGAGGGGGCACGTTGCTTAATCATGAAAGAGGATAGTGAATGGGGACTATAAGGAAACGCGGCGGGCGGTGACGTATTTCGTTTTCCAGTACGAAGAGTTCATATTGGCGACAATAACGCCCTTGCTGCTGGAGCTGTGAAGAATTTTACTGTTGCCGGCATAAATAGCGACATGACTGATGCTCTTCCCATTCGTCTTGAAGAATACAAGATCGCCAACGCTTAAATAACCTTTGGCTACTGGCTTGCCGACTTTCGCTTGCGCGGAGGCCGTCCGTGGAAGCTTCACACCGTTTAGCTTAAAGATGTACTGGCTGAAAGAGGAACAGTCGAACGAAGACGTTACACCGCTTTGGGAGCCTAACTTATAGGGTGTTCCTATGTATTCTTTTCCGGTGGATAGAAGTTTGACTGTTTGTTCGGTCGCTGCTTCCGTTTTGTGGGAAGCTCCAAAGGCTAAGGCCGAGAAGCCGATTGTTGTACACAGGCTCGTGATGACAAATTTCCGAAGAAGGTTTTTAATTCGCATATGTCCTTGTTGTCCCTCCGTTTGCTTGTTACTGAATCGATTTGAGTCTAGTATAGCATGGTAAAATTCCCTTTTTATTTCCACAAAGAGTGAAAAGTGAGGGAGAGCAAAAGGTTGCAGCAATTTATGAGATTTTCATTAGAATACTCTCATTTTAGTTTCGTTCTTTATGAGAATGGGTTAATAAACCAATTTCCTTGTAAAATAATAGTTAATTTACCCCTGCAAAAAGTTATTCCACCGTACATTTATCCCCCTATACACTTTCCCTCATTATGCGGAACTATGTATCAAGACAACCCATATAAGTAATGGGATGGGTTTGGTCAAATTTCTGAATAGCAGGCTCGGAAGAGGGCAGCAGCCTATTTTTTATGCGGCCAGGCGCCATTCGCCCACAGGCGAATATCATGAAAAGAGAAGAAAGAGAAACGAGAGAACGCCGCACAACTTCATCTTACGGTGTGAGTCACCAAGAAGAGGTGACGAGTTTACTAATTATTCATAGGAGGTACCTGCTTTGGAGAAAAAAGTCCATACATCTCCGGTTGCCAAAATGACAGCAACGCCAAACGCGGCCTTGCAGCCAGCGGCAAACAATTCAATAGCAAACAGTCCAGCCGCGAACAGCCCAATGGCGAATAGCGCTATGCCTAATAGCGCCATGCCGAATAGTCCAGCGGCCAATAGTCCGATGCCGAATAGTCCAATGGTCAATAGTCCGATGCCTACCGGCCCAATGGCCAACCAACCCATGGATAAGCATGAGTTAAAAAAATGGTGCAGGGATCATATGCATCGTTATGTGCTCGCCCACACGAAAGATGGTTGGTGCTGCGATGGATTCGTAGAGCACATCGACGATGAGATGGTCTGCATCGCCGTTCCTTGCTGTCCTGGATGGGATCCTCGCGGATTTTCGCCATTTACGCCTATCCATCCTTATCCGCCGCTCTATCCTTATCCTTATTTCCCTCGCCGCCGCTTTGTGCGACAGGCGTTTCCGCTTGCTGCCCTTCTCGGTTTGACATTGCTTTCCTTCTATTGAATTCATCTGTTCCAATTACTGACGCCGGCCAAGCTAGATTGCCGGCTTCTTTTACAGTTGGACGAGCCCTTTGTTTTTCGTTATGATGATAGTAATCATCATTACATGAGCTGACGTTTTTACGGAGGCATCGTTTGGGAGGATAAGAGGATGGATTGTATTTTTTGTAAAATCATCGAGGGCAGCATTCCTTCTAAGAAGGTGTTCGAGAACGAGCGAATTATCGCGTTTCATGATATTCAGCCCGCTGCGCCCGTACACATTCTGATCATACCGAAGAAGCATATTCCAACGATGAACGATGTTGCCGCTGAGGACGACGCACTTGTCGCAGAGATCTTCACCGTCGCACGTCAGATTGCGAAGGAACAAGGAATTGACGAAACGGGCTACCGTCTTGTCAATAATTGCAACTCGGAAGGCGGACAAGTCGTTTACCATCTGCATATCCACCTGCTTGGAGGCAAGAAACTGTCTACGCTCGTCGGATGATAAAAAAATGGTTGAAACGAGTGCCGTGTCCAAGTTGACACTGCCTTTCGTTATGACATATAATGTAGTTTGATAAACCGTGTATGTACTTCTTGGACGGTCTGTTTCGGAGGGAGGGAAAACTGGTGTCTGAAACAAAAGTTAAGAAAAACGAGACAATCGATTCTGCACTCCGCCGCTTCAAGCGTTCCATCGCGAAGGATGGCGTATTGGCCGAGGTGAAGAAACGCAAGCATTATGAAAAGCCTAGTGTCAAGCGCAAGAAAAAGTCCGAGGCTGCGCGTAAGAGAAAGTTTTAGGAGGATCCTTCCACAATGAACCTTAGCGAACGATTGAACGACGATATGAAGCAAGCGATGAAGGATCGGGAGAAGTTCAAATTGTCCGTGATTCGGATGATACGTTCATCTATCAAGAATCAGGAAATTGATTTGAAGCGTCCTCTTGATGACAACGAAGTCCTTGATATTCTAAGTCGTGAAATCAAACAACGTAAAGATTCCCTCCAAGAATTTGAAAAAGCCGGCCGCGACGATCTTGCGAAAGATATCGCCGCAGAAATTGAAATTATTAGTGTATACCTGCCCGTACAGCTGACCGAAGAAGAGATCAAAGAGATTGTTCAGCAGACCATCCAGGAAACCGGTGCTTCTTCGAAAGCCGAGATGGGAAAAGTCATGACCGCCCTGATGCCGAAAGTCAAAGGGCGAGCTGATGGTAAACTAGTAAACACGCTCGTGCAGCAATTTCTGCAATAACATAGGCTGACAGCCAAACACTCCCTGTCCGGGGAGTGTTTTTTCGGTTATATGCAGCTTGTTGTACGGCGACCGAGCCATTAGATGTACGATGTCGTCAAGCGGCGGCTGAATTAAAGCTAGCTTTTTCCGATGAAAGGTAAGAAATGTCACTCCAATCCCCTTTATACTAATTAATGTTAGAAACACTGACCTGCAGAGATGTCTTCATACCGCCAAGAGAAATGAAAGCGGTTTCGGATTCGAGAAGCAAGTAAGGTCAAAGCTGACAAAGGAGTCTATTGCATGTGGGGATTTAAACAGATTTCACTGGGGATAGCGGCTGTTATTATCATTATTTCAACTGTGGTAGCAGCTATTAATTTCAGAGCTGGAGGCGACAAATCCATGGAAGCACCTAAAAAAGCACCTGTGCAAGCACCGGAGGATGCTAGCGGAACCAAGCCTGCCGATCCGCCGCAGGATAAGGCAGCGGTGCGAATCGATCTGTCTAAGCTTGGGGATCCGCTGGAAAACAAATTTACGGATTTGAACCAGTGGGATTTACAGATGGACTGGGCAGACTCTGCAAAGGGACGTCCTAGCGACTATATCAGGACGCACTATCCGTTCGTCAAGCGCGTGCAGTTTATGACCGCGACTGGAGGCACGGACAATATCGATCTGTTCGAGGATCCGGCTGACCGGGAGAATCTGACCGATTATAACTTTAGCCGGCTGACCGATGCCTTGCAGCATGTGATCGATCAAGGTTTGAAGCCCTATATTGTGACGGGCAATGTACCGCTCAAATATAGCTCGGTGCCTCATATCGGAAGCTTTGGCGTCAATGTGCGTCCGCCGCAAGACTATGACGTTTATTATCGGTATATGAAAGCAATGGCAGATGAAATCGTATCCCGCTTCGGCTTGAACGAGGTCCGCACCTGGACCTGGCGGGTTCTGACCGAATACGAGAATGGGGATTGGTTCAACAACTTAAGCCCTGAAAGTTCTATGGAGGCTTATTTCAAACTGTATGACTACACGGTGGCTGCTCTGGAGGCCTCAATTGGTGCAGAGAATCTGTATATCGGTGCTCATAGCATGACCAATGGAGAGGGCTTATGGGATGAACGGTCGTTTATCGACCATGTTGCTTCCGGAACGAATTATTATACCGGCAAGAAGGGAACCCAGCTCGATTTCTTGTCCTTTTCGTATTACGATAATTTTCCGGGCATGTTGTCCGGAAACAGCCTTGAGCAAAACATGCGGCTTCTGCGTGACCGGGCGGAGGCAAACGGGCTGTCCGATTTGAAGTACGGGGTGGAAGAAGGGAGGATCCTGGCAGGCTCTGACCGAAAGGAGCTCTTCCCAAGAACCGTCGCTTCAAGCTTCCAGTCTTCCAGCGATGCAAAGCTGTTTAAGCATATGCATGACATTGATCTCGATTATTTCTCGACCTGGTATTTGAACACGGAACGGATTTGGGGAGAGTCTGCAGGCGTTGATCCAGTGGGGACCCACTTGGCCAATCTGGTCTACCGGATGGAAGGGGCCAGCAGAGCTGCGGTTCAGGTCTCCGGCTCAACGGTGAATACATCCAATGAAGTAGACGGCATTGGAGGCTATCAAGCATCGTCCAATACCGCCCAGTTTCTGATATACAATTACAATCTTGACCAGAAAGCAGATGTTAGCGAGCCGGTCACCATTATTCTCGATAATGTTGAAGCCGTAAGCGGAGATAAGGTAGCGGTGAAGCAATGGATTATCGACGATGAGCACGGCAACTTCTGGCCTGCATGGCAAGCCTATCTGGAGGAGCAGGGTGCAACCTCGAATCAATTCGGCAATTGGTCAGTAGACTCATGGACCGCTGGCAGCAATTTAACGGATGAGAAGCTGAGGCAATACTGGTATGACCATGTGAAGGAATATCAAGGGCTCGCGAAGCTGGAACCTGATGAAACGACAGCAGTAATCAAGGATAATCAGCTTCGCTTTACGCCGACGCTGGCGCCGCATGCCGTGATGTATTATGAGATTACAGGTGTAAGGCCTTCGGCTAAACAATCGATCTCTGAAGTATCCGACCGCCCGTGATGGGCGGTTTTTTTCTGAATAAGACAGTAATTGAAACGTAGCGTGTTATACTAACGTATATAGGATTGTGGCTGATCTGTGAACGGGCTGGGCCGTTAGCAGACCGGCAAAGTTTGTACGAGAATTCGTAAGAGAATGCTCCACAAAAACAGATAAGGAGGGGCAGATGTGAAGCGAGCAGGAACAAAGGCTTTAAGGGGTTGGCTGGCGGCCTTATTTTTAATGGTCAATGTGATGTTTGCGGCGATTCCAGCGGTGTCAGCGGCGGCTGAGCAACCAGGCGAGGTTGGACCGGCAGTGTATATCATCCGGGCCGAGCAGACGGTTGAATCCGGTCTCCAGTCTCATCTGGAACGAGCGTATGCGGAAGCGGAGGAGGCTAAGGCCGAACGAATCGTGTTGGTGCTGAATACCTTCGGGGGACGTGTTGACAGTGCGGAGGAAATCGGCGAACTGGTGCGGTCAAGCAAAGTGCCGACGATTGCTTATGTTCAAGGGAAAGCTGTCTCAGCCGGCACCTATATCGCGCTAAACGCGAAGGAACTGGTGATGGAACCAGGCAGCACGATCGGAGCGGCAGCCGTTGTGGACGGGTCTGGCACGCTGATCGATAACCCCAAGACCATATCGTATTGGACCACAACTATGATGACAGCGGCAGAATTGAACGGCAGAAACCAGGACATTGCCGCCGCGATGGTCAATACCGACGTAGTGGTTGAGATGAAGGAGATCGGACGAACGAAGGAAAAGGGTGACATCCTGACGTTGTCCGCAACTGAGGCGGTGAAGGTGGGTTATGCCGAGTATACGGCGAACTCAGTAGAAGATCTGCTGAAGCAGGCAGGCTTGTCGGAACGAACCGTCATTGAAGTGAAACAAACCGCAATGGAGCGGATAGCAGAATTTTTGACTTCTCCGGTCATGAAGACGCTGCTGCTCATCATTGGCATCGCTGGAGTGGCCATTGAACTGATCGTCCCTGGATTCGGGCTGCCGGGTATTATTGGCGTGATTGGCTTCGGTCTCTATTTCTTCGGCCATTACATCGCAGGCTTTGCCGGCATGGAGGACGTTATTCTGTTCGTGCTGGGGATTGCCCTGCTGGTCAGCGAGCTATTCGTACCGAGCTTTGGTATTCTCGGCATATTAGGAACCGTGTCGCTGATTGCGGGAATTGTCATGGCTTCGCCTAATGCCGAGAGTGCTCTGCTGTCGCTGGTCGTTGCTCTAGTAGCGGCGGGGATCATCGTTTTCTTCATTGCGAGACGATTCAAGCATCTAGGCGTGTGGAACAAATTCATATTGAAGGACAGGATGACGACGGAGGAAGGCTACGTATCGAGCAGCAACAAATCTGAGCTTCTCGGTAAAGTCGGCGAAACATTGACGCCTCTTCGACCAGCAGGTACCGTTCGAATCGATGAAGAACGGATCGATGTCGTCACCAACGGTGAATTTATCGCTGCCGGCATACAGGTTGAGGTTGTAATGGTTGAAGGAACACGTGTTGTTGTGAGACAATGTTAGAATTAGGAAGACAAACAATTGCTGGAGGGGTTTAGATGACTTTGGATCCAATGATATCCATCTTGATTATTGCAGTTCTTGCCATAATCATCTTGTCTGTGTTTTTAAGTTTCTTCCCGATCATGCTCTGGATTTCCGCGCTGGCGTCGGGCGTACGTGTAGGGATTATTACACTTGTCGCCATGCGCCTGCGTCGAGTCGTTCCGAGCCGGATCGTGAATCCGCTCATTAAAGCGACCAAGGCCGGACTTGGGCTGACGATTAACCAGCTTGAGAGCCACTTCTTGGCCGGCGGTAACGTCGATCGTGTCGTTAATGCCCTGATCGCCGCTCAGCGCGCGAATATCGCACTCGTGTTCGAACGCGCTGCAGCCATCGATCTGGCAGGGCGTGACGTGCTTCTGGCGGTTCAGATGAGCGTTAACCCGCGTGTTATTGAAACGCCAATCGTTGCAGCAGTAGCTAAGGACGGTATTGAAGTAAAAGTAAAGGCACGGGTTACGGTACGTGCCAATATTGAACGTCTCGTCGGGGGTGCCGGTGAAGAAACAATTATCGCGCGCGTCGGGGAAGGCATTGTTACGACGGTAGGTTCCTCGAATTCCCATAAGGATGTCCTGGAGAATCCGGATATGATCTCCCGCACCGTGCTTGGTAAAGGTCTGGATGCCGGTACAGCATTCGAAATCTTATCCATCGATATCGCGGATGTCGATGTAGGCAAGAACATTGGCGCCCACCTGCAAACCGAGCAGGCGGAAGCCGACAAGCGGATTGCACAGGCAAAAGCCGAGGAACGCAGAGCGATGGCTGTAGCCCAGGAGCAAGAGATGAAGGCGCGTGTTGTGGAAATGCGTGCGCTTGTCGTCGAATCCGAGTCGCAGGTACCTCTTGCCATGGCTGATGCTCTGAAGAGCGGTAAGCTTGGCGTAATGGATTATATGAACCTGAAGAATATCGAAGCGGATACTCAAATGCGCAGCTCGATTAGTAAACCGGAAGGCTCTGTGGACAAAGAGGATCATTAATTCATCTCGGGTCGCACGTGAGCATGATTGTTGCCAGGAGGTGAAAGCATGCGTGAGTTTATCGAGTTTATTACGAATAATTTCTTTTTCGTAATCCTCGTGGTTGGTTTTATATTCTCGTTATTTTCCAAAATGAAAAAGGGCGAGCCTAACCGCAGAATGCCGGATTTCGGCGGAGCGGGAACTCCCGGCTTGAACCGTCCTCGACCGGCTGCTGCCGAAGTACAGCGCAGTGAGGAACAACTGGAACCGGAGCGTCCGGTTTACACCACTTCATTCCAAGATGCGAAGCCGGTTGACCGTGATTCGGAGTATTCGTTTCAGACATCCTATGCGGCTGAACGTGCTCCTGCTAAGCCCGCGTCAGCAAGATCCATCCCGTCTGCCGCGGTCAGAAACGCGGAGGGCTCGCGTGAGCAGGGAGTACACTCCCTGAAACTCTCGAGCCGAGACGAGCTGGCCAGGGCCGTTCTAATGGCCGAAGTACTTGGGCCGCCAAGAGCTAAGAAACCGTTAAACCGCCGATAAACGAATACCTGTTGGGTCAAAGCCGATGAAGCAGTTATAACTGCTTCATCGGCTTTTTTGTCTTACCTTGCAGCTTTGCTTGAGGTGAAATCCGCTCCTGACTTGTAAATTCATCACCCGAATCTGCAGTGTCTCATATTTCCAGAGTTTCCCGCATAGTTTGGTACAGTACGGGAAGGGGGCTTCTGCTCATATGGGCCGCATAAACCGCAGACTGCGCAAAATGGCAGCCGATTTGTTCGACTTGCCGCAGGACGTCGTATTCGATTTGCCAAGGCTGACGATGATTGGAGACCGCCAGCTATACATTGAGAACCATCGCGGCGTGCTGCATTTCTCCAGCGACAAGCTCCGGCTGGCGTTAAGCAAGGGAGAGCTGGAAATCACGGGGGACGGGCTCATCATCCGTACGATATGGACAGAAGAAGTGTTTGTAGAAGGTCAAATCAAGCATATCGAGGTCCGTGAATAAGGGACATTCGTTACTGTATAAGGGGGAGAAGGCATGAATGCCTCGTGGTTGCAATGGGTACGCGGAATCGTCACGATTCGGGTGCAGGGTGAAAGACTGGAGGAGCTCGTAAACCGGGCGCTGGCGAGCGGACTGCAGCTGTGGTCCATTAGCCGGACAAGCGAGGGCGGGCTTGTTTGCAATGTGGCTGTAGGCGACTTCTTTCTCCTTCGGCCGCTGCTAAAGGAGACAGGCTGCCGCCTGCGTATCGTATCGCGCCGCGGAATGCCTTTCTGGTTCAAAAAGCTGGAGAAGCGTGTCTTCTTTGGGGTAGGTCTTATTCTTTTTTTCATCGGCATGTACATGCTCTCTTCGCTCATTTGGACGATTGAGGTGAAGGGGAATGATTTGCTGTCTGAAGAACGGATTTTACAGGTGGCCAAGCAGGAGGGGCTGTATCCGTTTCAGTGGTCATTTCGCTTAACACCCACAGAAGAGCTGTCCAAGCGGTTGGCGCAGCAGCTGCCCGGTGCCGCATGGGTTGGCGTGGAGAAGCGGGGGACCAAAATTACGATTCAGGTCGTGGAAACGACCAAGCCGGCGCCACAGCCCCTGCTCAGCCCCCGTCATCTCGTGGCATCTACGGACGCGGTCGTTACGGATATACAGGCCGAGACGGGGAGGCCTGTCGTCAAGCGCAACACAAGGGTGAAGATGGGCGATGTGCTCATCTCCGGCATTCTAGGCGATGCGAACAATACCCGCACCGTCGTTGCCAAGGGGGATGTCAAGGGGCTGGTGTGGCATGAGTACAATATCGTCTCCCCTCTAGAGAGGAAGGTTAAGGTGTATACCGGAGAAACGCGTACTCGCTGGTATGCGGTAATCGGCGGAAGGGCGCTGAAGGTAAGCGGATTCGGAAAGCCTCCTTACGAGAAGTTTGAGACGATCCGTCATATGGAACAGACGACCTGGCGTACGCGAAAGCTGCCGGTCGGGCGAATGAAAGAGACGATATGGGAGGTTCGGGAAGAAACCATACCGGTTACTCCAGAAGAAGCGAAAGCAGCGGGTTTACTGCAGGCGCGGGCAGATATTATCGCCAAGACCGGACCTAAAACGATCGTCCGCGCGGAAAACATTTTGCATGAAAAGACGGACAATGGTAAAGTTTATATGAAAGTGCTTTTTGAAGTGGAACAGTCCATCGTGACTGAAAGGCCGTTAGTTCATATGCAGGGAGAATGAACATTTTTGCACAATGAGACGAAGGTAGTGAAGATTCCGCTGGAAAGCGGTGCAGAAGGACTGGCGCTGTTCGGTCCACAGGACAAGTATTTGAGGCTTGTACAGGAACAGATGAGTGCGGACATTATGTCCAGGGAGGCGGAAATTACGATTTCCGGACCCGCCGGGGATGTCGATTCCCTCGAACAGCTGTACACGGTTTTGCAGCAATTATTCAGAGGCGGCTATACGGCAACCGAGCGTGATGTCATGTATGCCCTTGAACTGGCGAAGACGCTTCAGGCAGACCAGCTGCTGGATTTGTTCAAGGCGGAGATCACATCGACGTACAAGGGAAAACCGATCCGCGTCAAGACGATCGGCCAACGTCACTATGTGAAGACGATTAAGAAGAAGGACATTGTATTCGGAATCGGTCCGGCCGGTACGGGCAAAACGTACCTAGCGGTTGTGCTTGCCATCGCGGCTTTGAAGGAAGGCTCCGTGAAACGGATCATGCTGACGCGGCCGGCTGTTGAGGCAGGGGAGAATCTCGGATTTCTGCCCGGCGATTTGCAGGAGAAGGTGGATCCTTACCTGCGCCCGCTGTATGATGCGCTGCATGACGTGCTCGGTCCGGATCAGACAGCCAAGGCTTTCGAGCGCGGGCTGATTGAGGTGGCACCGCTGGCTTATATGCGGGGCAGGACGTTGGACGATTCTTTCATCATTTTGGATGAAGCGCAGAATACGACGCCGGAGCAGATTAAGATGTTCCTAACCCGTCTAGGCTTCGGCTCGAAGATGGTTATTACCGGCGATGTCACGCAGATCGATCTGCCCAGAGGACGCAAATCCGGGCTTATCGAAGCTAGCCGGATTCTCAAGGACATCGAGGAAATCGGATTCATATTATTCTCTGAGCAAGACGTCGTCCGTCACTCGTTGGTTCAAAAAATTATTATGGCGTACAACGCTTTTGAAGAAAACGCGTGAGTAAGGCCCTAGCCTGGGCAGCTGATGCTAGCCTTGGTGCAGCAGGGGTCTTTTGAATGTAACATCCATAAGCGGACTCGCCCTGGCATAATCAGGAGTAACCCATAGGGCAGTCTGTAACCTTTGGCATCCCCCCTTATCGTTCCGGCGTGATATTCACCGGATTCAGCTGCAGATAAGCGAAGGGGATGACTCAGGAGGAGGGGATGATAACCATGTCAACTGGATGGAAGCACAGCCCAGCCGTCCGCTGGGTGCTGCTGCTTCTGTTTGTCTTATTATTTTACTTCAGTCTTGCGCCGCACCTGCTGCCGAAGACGTATGACATTGAGCCCGGTAAGCCGAGCGACCGTGACATTACAGCGCAAGGTCCCAGCGAAGATAAGAAAGCAACCTTGGAAGCGCAGGAAGCGGCTGCCGAACGGGTTGAGCCGATTTATTCGATCGTCGCCCTGCGCCCCGAATCGCTGCTGGAGCAGCTCTTTACAAGACTGGAGCAATTGAATCAAGACGACCAAGTAACAGAGCAGAGCAAGGTCAATATTTACCGGAATGAAATTCCGGAATCCTATACGAACTTCATTGCTAATTTCGTTCAAGCCAATCGCGGAGACGAGGCCTACAACGATACGCTTCTCGAAGAAATATCCAATATGGTCAAAGCTCAAGCCTACCGAATCCCGGAGGAGACCTTCTATAAGCTTCCATCGCTAAGCGGCACACAATTGTCGGACATGCGCAAGGTTGGAGTTGATATTGTCCGTAAACTGATGGGCGATCCACTTCGTGAAGCGGAGACCGCGCGAACTAAGGTGGCGGAGCTCGTTAATGCCAGCTCGCTGTCCGAACGCAAGACGCGGGAAATCGTGCAGGAACTCGCCAGGTTCGCCTTAATGCCGAATAAATTTCTGGATAAAGAAGCGACCAATGAAGCACGCGTCAAAGCAAGAGAGAATACTCCGCCAGTAGTTATTAAGCAGGGCGATGTGATCGTGCATAAGGGCGATATGGTAACGAAGGAAGTATACGATAGGCTGTCCGGTCTGGGTTTGCTGCAGGATAAACGATCGTATTTGCCGCAGCTCGGTCTGCTGCTGCTATCGATCTTATTCCTGCTAGTTATCTATAGCTATCTGGAGAAGGCGTCCAGCATGAGCGACGACGCTAAGAACCGCTACAATAACGCTCAGCTGGCCATGCTGTGGGTGATCTTCCTTCTTAATGTGCTCGCGATGCAGATTGTCGCGCTGACACAGTCAGAATCGATGCCTTATGTTGGCTACCTGGCTCCAACGGCAATGGGCACGATGCTTATCGTGATGCTGCTAGACGTTCAGCTGGCTATGGTCTGTTCCTTCCTGTTTGCAATATTAAGCAGCATCATATTCAATATGAGTTCAGGTCGTATATTCGATTTTAATTACGGCTTTATGACGGCTGTCATCTCATTCGCTGCGATATTCGCCATTCATCGGGCGAGTCAGCGGTCCACCATTCTCAAGGCCGGCATTATGGTCAGCCTGTTCGGCTCGGCTTCGGTGCTCTCCATATTGTTGATTGGCGAACTGCCCGGCAAGACTGAGATAATCGCAACGGTGGCTTTCGCATTCGCCGGAGGCTTGCTTACGGCGATACTCGTCATTGGCTTGATGCCATTCTTCGAGGTCTCCTTCGGGATCCTGTCGGCGCTTAAGCTGGTTGAGCTGTCGAATCCGAACCACCCGCTGCTGCGCAAATTGTTGACGGAGACGCCGGGTACCTACCATCACAGTGTAATGGTCGGGAATTTATCCGAGGCTGCCGCGGAGGCGATCGGTGCCAACGGTTTGCTATGCCGCGTCGGATCGTTCTATCACGATATCGGCAAGACGAAGCGCCCAAGCTACTTCATTGAGAATCAGTCCAATATGGAGAATCCGCATGATTCCATCGATCCGATGCTGAGCAAATCGATTATTGTCGCACATGCGCGCGACGGCGTGGACATGCTGAAGAGCCACAATATACCGAAGCGGATCCGCGATATAGCCGAGCAGCATCATGGGACGACGTTCTTGAAGTTTTTCTATTACAAAGCATTGAAAGAAGCGGAAGCAGCCGGTGAGCAGCCGGACTTCACGGAAGACGATTTCCGGTATCCGGGACCCAAAGCGCAATCCAAGGAAGCGGCCATTGTCGGGATTTCCGATTGCGTGGAGGCCGCAGTCCGGAGCTTGCGCAATCCGACCGTGGAGCAAATCGAATCCATGATCAACAAGATCATTAAGGACCGGCTCGACGACGGTCAGCTTAGCGATTGCGATTTGACCTTGAAAGAACTGAACAAAATTGCACAAATCTTAAAGGAAACGGTAATAGGCATCTTCCATTCCCGAATTGAGTATCCGGAAGATGTGAAACCAAAGGAGCGGCTGGCATGAGTTTGCAGTTGGAATGGAGCAATGATCAAGACCGAATCACGATTCCGGATTCCTATATGGAGCGGCTAAAGCAGCTGCTCGATATAGCGGCTGAAGCGGAAGGGATTACCAAAGGCGATGTGGCGCTCACATTCGTCGACGACGCGGGCATTCATCAGTTAAACCTTGAGTACCGGGGGATCGACCGTCCGACGGACGTTCTCTCCTTCGCGATGCAGGAGGAAACCGACGAGGAGCTGGACATCTTGTATGAGGTGGAAAGCGAGGACGAGGCTTTCCCCTTCGAAGGGATGCTTGGGGACATTATTATTTCGGCTGAGCGGGCGAAAGCGCAGAGTGAAGAATACGGGCATTCACTGGAGCGTGAAATCGGATTTCTGTTCGTTCACGGATTTCTGCATCTCATCGGTTACGACCATGGAGACGAGGCGAGTGAAGCTGTCATGACGGAGAAACAGGAAGCCGTCCTGAGCAAGGCAGGCTTGTCCCGCTAATGCAGCGGTTTTTCCATAACGTTGGTTACGCAGTGACCGGGATCATACACGCGGTCAAAACGCAGCGGCATATGAAGTTTCATCTCGTAGCCGCGGCCGTGGCTTTAACAACCGGGGCGGCCTGTCAATTATCACGGGTGGAATGGATCATTCTCATTCTTGTCATCGCAATGGTCATTGCGGCTGAGCTGCTCAATACGGCAGTCGAGGCTGTTGTCGATCTGGCAAGTCCGGATCGGCATCCGTTAGCCAAGGCAGCCAAAGACACGGCAGCGGCAGCTGTCCTGGTAACAGCAGTCGCCGCTGTGGTGGCCGGACTTCTGTTGTTCGGCCCCCGTATCTGGGAAGTTGTAGGCGGAGGCTGAAAGGCAGCCAGAGCTGCACACTATGGCATAGTTGGAGGATTGCGCGACGATGAATAAATCTCTAGAACGATTGCCTGAACAATGGCAGACACTGCTGGCAGAGGCGCTGGAGGCACGCAAGCGTGCCTATACGCCCTATTCCCACTTTCAAGTGGGAGCAGCACTGCTGGACAGTGAAGGCCTTGTCCATTACGGCTGCAATGTAGAGAATGGGGCATACGGCCCGACCAATTGCGCAGAACGTACGGCATTCTTCCGTGCGATTGCTGACGGCAGGCAGCCGGGATCGTTTCAGGCGATCGCAGTTATCGGCGATACTAGCGACCCGATTACACCATGCGGGGTATGCCGGCAGGTAATGGTTGAGCTATGCAAGCCCGACATGCCTGTCATTATGGGGAATTTAAACGGCGACTGGCGCGTTTCGACCGTATCGGAGCTGCTGCCGGGCGCTTTTTCATTGATTGAAGGAAGGGGACATACCGAGCAGCATGAGTCAAACGAATAAGAAACAACCCTATCGCTCCGGATTCGTGGCGATCATCGGCCGTCCCAATGTGGGCAAGTCGACCTTGATTAACGAGATGATCGGACAGAAGATTGCGATCATGTCCGATAAGCCGCAGACGACCCGGAACAAAATCCATGGCGTGTATACAACGGATGATGCCCAAATCGTTTTCCTGGATACGCCGGGCATTCATAAGCCTCAACACAAGCTCGGTGATTTTATGAACCAATCGGCCGTTGGCACCCTCGGTGAAGTTGATGCGGCCTTGTTTCTAATCGACGCTTCGGAAGGACTCGGAGGCGGAGACCGCTATATCATCGAACAGTTAAAGAAAGTACAGACGCCTGTGTTTCTCATCATGAACAAAATAGATAAGATTCACCCTGAAGAGCTTCTGCCGCTGATCGCTCAGTATAAGGAGCTGCATGAATTCACTGAAGTGATTCCGATCTCCGCCTTAAAGGGAAACAATGTTCAGACGCTGCTGGATGTGCTCACCCGATATTTGCCGGAAGGACCTCAATATTATCCTGCCGATCAAGTCACCGATCACCCGGAGCAGTTCGTCTGCGCAGAGCTCATTCGCGAGAAAATCTTGCATCTCACCCGCGAAGAGGTGCCGCATTCCATTGCGGTGGCCATCGAGGATATGCGCGTGAAAGAGAACGGCGTCGTCTATATCGGAGCCGTCATCTATGTAGAGCGCGATTCTCAGAAGGGGATTGTGATCGGCAAGCAGGGGGCGCTGCTCAAGGAAGTAGGCAAGCTGGCGCGGCGCGATATCGAGCTGCTTCTTGGCTCGCGTTCCTTCCTAGAGCTCTGGGTGAAGGTGAAGAAGGATTGGCGGAATCATGAACGGACCTTGAAGGATCTCGGCTTCCGGAACGATTAACCAAATTCAGGACAGAATACCCGTTTATGCTTAGCATAGGAGTGCCCGTAATTCCGCATCCTATCTCTGATATCATTTCGTCAGTGATGGAAAGGGATGAATACGGGTGCGAGATTTTTCGTGGAAGTATTTTACGCTGACCGGGGATGTGGATGCCTTCTTGCTGTATAAGGAAATGGATCAAATGGCTGCTTCCGATACGATGCAAGATGGGGATGAGAGTCTTGGAACGGCGGACTCCGACGGGGATGACATTCCATTGTAACCGGCGAGTGCAAGCTGGAGGGAAGTGCGGGCAGGCATTCCCGCGGGTAAGGGGAGATTGGAGATGCAATACCGGGTCGAAGGGATTATTATCCGGAGCATGGATTATGGGGAAGGCAATAAAATCGTGACCCTGCTTACGAGTACGCATGGCAAAGTGGGCATCATTATACGCGGCGCTAAAAAAATAAAAAGCCGTCACGGATCGCTGGCCCATCTGTTTACGCATGGTGAATATATTTTTTTCCGGAATAGCGGATTAGGCACACTGACACATGGTGAGATCATCGAATCTCACCATGTTTTGCGTGAACAGCTGGAGCTTGTCGCCTATGCTTCCTACGCGGCTGAGCTAACCGACCGGGTACTTCACGAGGATGAAGCGAGCGGATATATTTTCGAACAGCTGAAAGCGTGCTTAACGGCCTTATCAGAAGGCAAGGATCCCGAGATTACGATTCAGCTCTACGAAATAAAAATGCTGCAAACCGCCGGCTATGCTCCTGAATTTGATGCATGCACGGTGTGCGAGAACGCTGCAGGCTCGATGTGGCTTAGCGCAAGATCGGGTGGCGTGCTGTGCAGCCGCTGCAAGCATCGTGATCCGTCGGCGTTCGAGCTTAGCGACGGGGCACTGAAGCTGCTGCGCGTATTCCGAAGGATGGACTTGCGCCGACTTGGCAGCATTCAGGTGAAGGACGAGACGAAAAAACAGCTGAAGCAGGTCATGCGGCAGCTAATGGACGCCCATATTGGGCTCCCGCTGAAATCACGCGCTTTCTTGGATCAGCTGGATAAATACGCTTCAACACCACTCATTGAACGAGAGAAGCCTGAATAATTCGCGCGGACCCGCGATCGACTGACCAACTGACCGACAGCCAAGCCCTAACAATGGGCTTGGCTTTTTGCTGTCTGCGGATCATGATCGGCAATGTTCCAGAGCGGGATAGCCTGGAACGGAAATTCACTCCAAATTCATATGCAAGCAGATATAGTGAAGGTGTTGCGACTATATATAAGGGAGGAGGTCCATGCTTAGGTAACGTTTCCGGGCACAAGAACAAGTCATATTGAGAAGAGAAGCATTCCCCGGGAAGTAGTCTTGAATCCATGAATTACTGGATTTTACTAAAAAGGGTGGAGTGATATCGATGAGCATCACGTATAAGGCGGCCATCGTTGGCTGCGGAGGCATCGCCAGGGCGCATGCGCGCGGGTACGCAGACACAGGGCGATGTGATTTAGTGGCTTGTGCGGATATTTACCAGGATTCCGCGAACAGCTTCTCGGAACAATTTGGCATCCCTCATGTCTATACCGACTATAAGGAGATGATGGAGCAGGTGCGGCCGGACATCGTCAGCGTTTGCACACATCATCATCTGCATCATCTGATAACAATGGAGCTGGCGGCTTATCAACCGAAAGCGATTTATTGCGAAAAACCAATGGCCCTTACGATGACAGAAGCCAATGAGATGGCGGAGATCTGCCAGCAAAATAATGTGCTGTTAATTATCGGACATCAACGAAGATATGGCGCTCAGTACGCAGCAGCGAAGGAGCTGCTGGAGCAGGGGAAGATCGGGCAGCTGACGCAGATGGAGTCTTATGGTCATCCGTGGACAAGTTTACTTGTCGATGGCACGCATTCCATAGATTTGCTGCGGTTCTATAATAACGATATCCCCGTTTCTTGGGTTCTTGGCCAGGTTGATGCTTCGGGTGGAAGCTTCCGTTTCGGGCATCCGAATGAAGCCGCTTCCCTGGCCATGTTTGCTTTCGATAATGGTGTTCGAGCGACGTTGACGACTGGGGGATTCTCTAAATCTCATGCCCCTTATCCAGCCCCTGATGCCGAATCGTTAGGCAGCCTTGTATCACCAGCCGGCTACCACCGGATCGTGCTGCACGGAACGACCGGACGAATTGAAATCGATGGTGATGATGTCGTCAACGGCCAGCCAATCGTGCGTATTCACCGGGGGGATGAAGTAGAGGGCTTCGAGATTCCGTTTAAGTCGATTTCCTCCATTGAACGGGTCATCACGGATTTGATCCAAGGCTTGGAGGAAGGGAAGCCCCATCTGCTTCAGGCTCAATCAGGCCGGGCGGCACTGGAGGTCATTGTCGGTATCTACCAATCGGCGCAGGAACGGAAAATCGTGTATTTTCCGCTTGCGGAGGAGCATAACCCGTTGTTCGAGCTTCTGAAGTATCAAATCCAATCGTGAAGGAGCGCTAATCATGCGTCTGGGTATCGTTATTCATTCGTTGGGTCTGCCCCATCATGACATTGTCGGCGCGCTGCGCCGCTGTCAGGAGCTGGGCATCATGGCGCTCCAATGCGGGACGGAACCGCTGCTGAACCCGGTTTATTTCGATGAGGTGAAAGCCATTATCGAAGATTCGGGGATTGAATTAATAATTGGTTTTGGCGACCGTTACATTGAGCATGCCGATAAGCAGCCGACAGACCGGTTCGTCCGGCTCGTCGAGACGATCTGTATGCCGCTGAAGGTGACGCGGATTCCGACGGCTTCGACGCATCACCGCTGGCGACAGGATCCGCCGCTTGCGCAGCAGCTGGACCGGATGGGCTCCGCGCTGCGGAATCTATGTGAAGCGGCGGAACCATACGGCGTCCGTCTGGCGGTTGAAAACCATGCCGATTATCGCGGGAGCGACCTTGTGCAAATGTTTAGGCAGGTGGATCACCCGGCACTGCGAGCGCAGCTGGATACAGGCAATGCTTATTCGGTTGCCGAAGATCCGTTGGACGCAGCCTTTACATTGGCTCCCTACACCATATCGACCCATATTAAAGATATGACCGTCCGTCCGCTAACCGAAGGGGAGTGGATTAAAGTGAAGGGCTGTGGAATCGGAGAAGGGGACGTTGATTTTCCGCAGATCGTCGATATTTTATCCAAGTATTGTCCGGAAGTGGAGGATCTGCCTTATACTTTGGAGATAGAGCCTCCTCCTGGGGCGGATCTTGCTGCATTGACGGAGAGTGGTGTCGCGTACACCCTTAAGCATTTTTCCCGAGTGATTCGATCGAACAAGCAAGTTAGGGGGCGTTAGACCAATGAGGGTAGGCATAGCTGGACTAGACAGCTTCTTCTTCAGTCAGATGTATACTGCAGCCCTGCAATCCATCCCTGACGTGGAAGTCGCAGGTTGTACTACACTGGGCGTCAGCGACGATGAGATCGTGAATAATTCAGGATTTTCGGCTTCTGAATTCTCGGTGAAATTCAATATTCCGGTATATGCGCAGCTGGAAGAGCTTCTGGAGAAGGAACAAGTCGAAGCGGTCTGCATTACGACTCGTCCATCAACGATTCCAGGCATCGTGAAACGGTTGGCTGAAGCCGGCATTCACGTGTTTGCTTCGAAACCCGCAGCCGTCAATGCAGAAGGGCTGCAGCTGCTTGAATCGATTGAGAAGCCTTCTTCAACCATCGTATCCGCCGGCTTGACCGCACGATTTGAACCGGCTTTCGTCCAAGCTCGCGAACGAATCCGAAAAGGCGAAATCGGTGCACCTACAGCGATCCGTATGCTGCATCAGCACGGCATGTTGAAATTTTGGCCAGCCAAGAGCTGGTATTACGAGAAGGCTGAAGGCGGGATCGAGCATTTCTTGGCTTGGTACTGCCTTGATCTGCTGCGCTGGCTTTCCGATCAGGAAATCGGCGATATCTTTGGGGTTGCCGGGAACACGGTCGACCATGAAAGTCCGCATGCAGACGTTCTGAAGGCTGTCTGCAAATTATCCGGTGGAACGCTCGGATCGTTCGATGTTCTGTTCAACGTTTCCTACCCGTATCCCGCGAATGAGATTGAAGTTATCGGCACGCATGGCGCGATCAGGGTGCAGCAGGACCATACGGACGGACAGGTCTTTACGAAGGATGGGAAGCAGTCGTTCGGCAGAACCAATCCCGATAGCCTGACAAGTGAATTGGCAGCATGGGCAGCGGCATGCAGAGGACAATCTCCAGCCTGCATTCTTCTTCCGGATATTATTCAGACCGTGAAGGCCAGTCTGGCGCTGCGGAGCCATCTATCCGGACAAAAGTAAGGTGACGGAAAAGCAGCGTTCATGAATGAGAAGCTCTGTGGTTGGACAACATTGACATGAAGTTGGAAAAACGCTATGATATAACATTAGATAAGGAATGATGATGGAGAGAGTAAATGATCAAGATGTCTTGTCATTAGCGATTCCGGGGACAGTGAAAGCCCGGACGGACTGATCGTTGAAAGGCGCTCCGGAGTTCAGCAGTCAGAAAGTGGGTTTTTCGCTCAGCCCCATTAGCGGTGGCGGATCGGGAACCAAGTAGGGTGGAACCGCGGGAGATACGCTCTCGTCCCTATGTCTGTATCAGCAGACGTAGGGATGAGAGCTTTTTTTGTTGCCTGCCCGACTTCTGGTGAGACGGATGAATGAACCTATTCAGTTAAAGGAGAGACGTGAACCATGAATTTTCAAGGCATGATTTTGACGCTGCAGCAATTCTGGGCGGAACAAAATTGCATTCTCGTACAGCCTTACGATGTCGAGAAGGGCGCAGGCACGATGAATCCCATGACTTTCCTCCGCACGATCGGTCCGGAGCCATGGAATGTGGCTTATGTCGAGCCATCCCGGCGCCCGGCTGACGGCCGCTATGGGGAGAATCCGAACCGGTTGTACCAGCACCATCAGTTCCAAGTCATTCTCAAGCCTTCACCGGATAACATTCAAGAACTATACCTGGAAAGCTTGAAGCGCCTGGGGCTGGACCCGCAGCATCATGATATCCGATTTGTCGAAGATAACTGGGAAGCCCCGACACTCGGCGCGTGGGGGCTTGGCTGGGAAGTATGGCTCGACGGCATGGAAATTACACAGTTCACCTACTTCCAACAGGTTGGCGGCATCGACGTCAGCCCGGTAGCGGTAGAAATTACGTATGGCATGGAGCGCCTTGCTTCCTACATTCAAGATAAAGAAAATGTGTTTGATCTGGAATGGGTCGATGGCGTTACGTACGGCGATGTATTTCTGCAGCCGGAATTCGAGCATTCGAAATATACATTTGAAACATCGGATGCGGCGATGCTGTTCTCCCTGTTTAACATGTACGAGGAGGAAGCGAAGAAGACGATGGATAACAAGCTCGTCTTCCCTGCATACGACTACGTGCTGAAGTGTTCCCATACGTTCAACCTGCTGGATGCACGCGGGGCAATCAGCGTAACGGAAAGAACCGGTTATATTACGCGTGTCCGTAACCTGGCCCGCGCTTGTGCGGCGACGTATTTGGAGGAACGTGAACGTCTTGGATTCCCACTGCTGAACAAAGGAGTGAGCGCGAATGGCTAAGGATCTGCTGCTAGAAATCGGATTGGAAGAGGTTCCCGCCCGTTTTGTACGCGGTGCGATGAATCAGTTGAAGGATAAGACCGTGAAATGGCTGGAGACGGCCCGTATTTCCCATGGTGAAGTGAAAGCCTACGCGACGCCTCGCCGGATCGCGCTTCACATCGGCGATGTAGAAGAGAAGCAGACCGATTTGAATGAGGAAGTGAAGGGGCCATCGCGAAAAATCGCACTCGATGAGCAGGGGAATTGGAGCAAAGCCGCTCTTGGCTTCGCGCGCAGTCAAGGCGTCGAGCCGGAGTCGTTCTATTTCAAGGAGCTCGGGGGCGTGGAGTATATCTATGCCAACAAGAGCAGTATCGGAACGGTAACGATGGATGTGCTGCCGGAAGGTCTGACCTCGCTGATCACATCCATGTCTTTCCCGAAGAACATGCGTTGGGGCAGTCACGAGCTGCGTTTTGTCCGGCCGATCCGTTGGCTTGTCGCGCTGTTCGGGAATGATGTCATTCCGCTCGAAATTACAGATGTGGCAAGCGGCAAGATGACACGCGGACATCGTTTTCTCGGTTCCGAAACCGAAATTACAAGTCCTTCCCAATATGAGGAACGCCTGCGCGAGCAGAATGTAATCGTTGATGTCGCCGAGCGCGAGCGCTTGATCGTCGAGCAGATCGATGGACTTGCAGCTGAGAAGGGCTGGCATATTGCCGTGAAGGAAGATTTGCTCGAGGAAGTGCTTTTCCTTGTCGAATATCCGAGCGTGCTGTTCGGCACGTTTGATCCGTCCTTCTTGAACATTCCCCAAGAGGTGCTGATCACCTCCATGCGGGAGCATCAGCGGTATTTCCCGGTGCTGGACGACAAAGGCAAGCTGCTTCCGTTCTTCGTAACCGTTCGTAACGGTGACCGGACATCGATCGAGCAGGTAGCCAAAGGTAACGAGAAGGTGCTTCGTGCCCGTCTGTCGGATGCCAAATTTTTCTATCAGGAAGACCAGAAGCTGGCCATAACCGATGCGCTCGCGAAGCTGGAAACCATCGTATACCATGAGGAGCTCGGTACGGTGGCGGACAAAGTGCGCCGCATTCAAATTACGGCAAGCAAGCTAGCTAAAGCGTTGGATACGGACTCTGAGACAGGAGACGCAATTGCCCGCGCCGCCGCGATTTGCAAATTCGACCTTGTTACTCAGATGGTATACGAGTTCCCAGAGCTTCAAGGCATTATGGGTGAAGATTACGCCCGTAAAGCAGGAGAACGCCCATCCGTGGCAGAGGCGATCAATGAACATTACCAGCCTCGGTTCGCGGGAGACCGCGCACCGGCCTCGCTGATCGGCGCCGTCGTCAGCTTAGCGGATAAAATCGACACCATCGTCGGCTGCTTCTCGATCGGAATTATTCCGACCGGATCTCAGGATCCTTATGCGCTTCGCCGTCAAGCGGCCGGTATCGTTCAGATCATTCTGGCCCATGGCATGAAACTGCCGCTGGATGTGTTGTTTGACTTGGCAATCGATGTGCATAGTGGAAGAACTTTGAAACGCGATGCCTCGCAAATACGTAAGGATCTGTATGAGTTTTTCTCGCTGCGTGTGAAGAATGTCCTGTCCGAGCAAGGAATCCGGTACGACGTGGTCGATGCGGTAATGGCTGCAGGCTACAATGATTTGAGCCAGACCGTTAATCGGGCGGCTGCCTTGACGGCTTCGGCTGCGGGCGAACGCCGTGACGATTTCAAGCTGGTCGTAGACGCGCTCACGCGTGTCGGCAATCTGGCTGCGAAAGCGACCTCGAAGCATGTCGATCCAGCACGGTTCGTGGAGCAAGCGGAGGGAGAGCTCTATGCTGCTTGGCAATCCGTTGGCCCGGCTATCGATGCCGCAATAGCGGCTGGGGATGCAGCTGGCGCAATCGCGAAGCTGTCCGAGCTCAAGGACGTGATCAATGCTTACTTTGACCATGTTATGGTCATGGCGGAAGATGAAGCGCTGCGTGCGAACAGGCTGGCAACGTTAGCTGCCATCGCCGATTCCGTAGAGCGCCTGGCTGATTTGTCCAAATTGGTGTGGTAGGCTTAGGCTTCGTAATGGGTATTGCCGCGTGATGTACAAGAAGACTAGCTTCTATTGAGCTAACAGGAGGATGAGCCAATGACAGCCGCTGCACATTCAGACGTGATCATTTATGTCGTTTCGGATTCTGCCGGGGACACCGGCGAGCTGGTTGTAAGGGCGGCAGTCGCCCAGTTCCATCCCATTCATGCCGACATCCGCCGAGCGCCCTTCATTCAGGATGAGCCGGCGCTCGAGCGAGTGGTCGAGCAGGCCAAGGAGCAGGGAGCGATCATCCTGTATACGCTTGTTCTCCCGCAGCTTCGAAGCGGCTTAGCCCGTTTAGCTGCGGAAAAGGGCGTCGTCACGATCGATTTGCTGGGTTCCCTCGTCTCGAGCCTCGAAGAGAAGACCGGCCGCAAATCGCGGCAGGAGCCCGGGCTCAACCATGCCCTGGATGAAGATTACTTCCGTAAGGTCGAGGCAGTCGAATTTGCCGTTAAATACGATGATATGCGGGATACGACTGGGATACTTAAAGCTGATATCGTCCTTGTCGGCGTATCCCGCACCTCCAAAACACCTTTGTCGATGTATTTGGCCCATAAGAAGTTCAAGGTGGCGAATGTGCCGCTGATGCCGGAGTTGAAGCCACCTGCCGAGCTGTTCCAGCTGCGGAAGGACAAAATCATCGGCCTTACGATCGGTGTGCATTATTTGAACGTCATTCGCAAAGAACGGCTGAAGGCGCTGGGACTGCCCGATAGCGCATCCTATGCAACGACTTCCCGTATTGAGCAGGAGCTTACCTATGCAGGGGAAATTATGGACAAGCTGGGCTGCGTCGTCATCGATGTCTCCCACAAAGCCGTCGAAGAGACAGCCAGTCTCATCATGGAGTATGTGACGCGGAGAAGCTAAGAAACATCAGCAAACAAGCGGGATACCGGCATGGCATGCCAAACCTTGATTTTTAAAAGAAACTTTAGAATTTAGACCTTGACAAGCAGGATTTTTTCGTCATATGCCGTATATAATAGTACGGTACTTTACCAGAAAATGCGGTGATGCATAATCAAATCGAACCAGCGGTCCATCGTTGTCGATGCTGATGCTTGTCCGGTAAAACGCGAAATTATCGAAGCTGCCCGCAAATGGTCCGTCCCGGTCCTGATGGTCGCCTCGTATGATCATTATCTCGAGCCTGAGGATGGCGTGCAGGTGATTCAAGTCGATCGAAGCGATCAGTCTGTGGATCTGTACATCTCGAATCATGTATCTAAGGGAGATATCGTCGTAACCCAGGATTTTGGACTGGCTACGGTTGTGCTGGCCAAAGGGGCGATTGCCTTATCGCCGCGAGGCCAGCAGTATGATGACGACAATATCGATTTCCTGATGGAACGCAGACATGTGCTTGCGAAACGCCGCCGAAGCGGGGGCAGGACGAAAGGTCCAAAAGCGATGACCAGTGAAGATCGCGTCTGTTTTCAGCAAAAGCTGACAAAAGTTTTGAACAGTCGGCAGGAGAATCGTGAACATTAGCGAATAGTATTACGTGTCATTAGGATGAAGGTGAAGGTTCGATGGCTTACGATAAAATTCCGGATTCCGTTATTGAAGCGGTACTTCGGCATCATGACATTGTAGAAACAGTCGGTAAGTACGTTCATCTTTCCAAGCAGGGCAAATATATGAAAGGCTTATGTCCGTTTCATTCGGAGAAGACGCCATCATTCACCGTAACGCCGGAAAAGCAAATTTTTTATTGTTATGGATGCGGTAAGGGCGGAAACGCCATCAAATTCGTGGAGGAAATCGAAGAATATTCGTTTCCTGAGGCCGTTCGTCTTATGGCTGAAGACGCGGGCATTCCTTTCACCTCCCCAACATCCGGCAGATCCTCTGCTGAAGATGGAGAGCGCGAGAAGCTGATTGCCGCTCATGAGTTGACCGCGAAGTTCTATCATTATTTGCTGAAGAACACAACGCACGGACAGCCCGCCATGGACTACTTGCGTTCCAGAGGCGTCACGGACAAGCAGATTGATCAATTCATGATCGGATATGCGCCTCCAGAATGGGATACGCTCGTACGTTTCCTGGAGAAGCGGGAGTTTAAGGCGGATCGGATGGAGAAAGGCGGCCTTCTGATCGCGAAACAGGATGGAAGCGGCCATATCGACCGTTTTCGTGACCGTATTATGTTTCCGATCTGGAATAGGGACGGCAAAGTGATCGCCTTCGCCGGCCGTATTCTCGGAGAAGGTCAACCGAAATATCTCAATTCGCCGGAGACGGTGCTGTTCAACAAAAGCCGCAACCTCTATAACTTCCATCAAGCCCGCGTCGTCATGCGGCGGAGCAGACGGGTCGTTCTGTTCGAGGGATATATGGATGTTATCAAAGCATGGAGTGCTGGCGTTCATAATGGTGTTGCTTCGATGGGAACCGCCTTGACAGAGGAGCATGCCACGATGCTGCAGCGTAATGTGGAGGAAGCGGTTATCTGTTACGATGGCGATAACGCCGGGCAAGACGCGGCATTGAAGACGATTCCCTTGCTTGAGAAGGCGGGTCTTCGCACACAGGTTGCGATGCTCCCTAAGGGAATGGATCCCGATGATTTCATTGAACGAAACGGTGCGCAGACGTTTATTCGCGAAATTATCGAGCATCCTGCATCGTCAGTGAAATTTAAACTAATATATGCCAAGAAAAACCATATACTCCTAGAAGAAGAGGGTCGGAAGAATTACTCGCTCGACGCTGTTGCCATTATCGCAGAGCTCGATTCTCCAACCGAACGCGAGTTTTATCTGAAGGAACTGTCCCGAGAGGTTGATCTCTCCTTGGAGTCATTGAAGCAGGACTGTTATCTGGTGCGGGAGAAGAAGCATAAATCGAAACCGCAAAGGGATAATAACGACAATTCGTGGAATAATGGTAGGAATGAAAACCGTCGTATGCCTTCTACGCCTCCAATATTGCCCGCATACCAAGTAGCTGAGCGCAGGCTGCTGGCGCGCATGCTGCAGGATGGGGAAACGGCGCAGATGGTACATGATCAGCTCGGCGAAGCTTTTAACGTAGAGGATCACGCAGCGCTTGCTGCTTACTTATACGCTTATTACGCGCAAGGCCATGATCCGGATGTAAGCCGGTTTATCGCGTCGCTCCAAGACGACCGTCTTGAGCGGACAACCGCTTCGATTTTGATGACGGACGATGATTTTCCTTTCGATGAACACCTGCTGGGTGAATATGTGAGGGAAATACGCAAAGTGCCGAGATTTCGTGAAATCGAACAAAAGAGAGAGAACATGGTGCGCGCAGAGCGATCCGGCGACATGATGTTGGCTGCACAAATTGCAAGTGAGATTATCGCCCTAGAGAGACAGCTTAAAGATCGGCAGGATGATCGTTTCTAGGGAGGAGGGAGTCGGAATATGGCGAATGATCAACATACTGAATTGGATGCCGAGCAGAAGCTGGATCTGGTTAAAGAACAGCTGATCGAACAAGGGAAGAAAAGATCCTCCTTAACGTACAAAGAGATTATGGAGAAGCTTTCGCCGTTTGATCAGGATCCGGAACAAATCGACGAGTTTTTCGAGCAGCTCGACGATCACGGCATTGAAGTGGTGAATGAAAGCGACGATCACCCGGTGGGGAGGGATGATCAGGAACGCGAGCATGACGACTTCAATTTCGATGATGATTTGGCACTCCCGCCAGGCATAAAGATCAATGATCCGGTACGGATGTATTTGAAAGAAATCGGACGCGTCCCGCTCTTGTCGGCGGATGACGAGGTGGAACTCGCGAAGCGGATCGAGCAAGGCGACGAAGAAGCGAAGCGGCGTCTAGCTGAAGCTAACCTGCGTCTGGTCGTCAGTATTGCCAAGCGTTATGTTGGCCGCGGCATGCTGTTCCTGGATCTCATCCAAGAGGGGAACATGGGACTTATTAAAGCGGTTGAGAAATTCGACCATACCAAAGGCTATAAATTCAGTACCTATGCGACATGGTGGATTCGTCAAGCGATCACGCGCGCGATTGCCGACCAAGCGCGCACCATTCGTATTCCGGTTCATATGGTAGAGACGATCAATAAGCTGGTACGCGTATCGCGTCAGCTTCTGCAAGAACTTGGACGGGAACCAAGCCCGGAAGAGATTGCGGCAGAGATGGACTTGAGCACCGAAAAAGTAAGAGAAATCATGAAAATTGCACAAGAGCCGGTATCGCTCGAGACACCGATCGGTGAAGAGGACGATTCGCATTTGGGTGATTTCATTGAGGATCAGGAGGCGCTCGCGCCAGCTGACGCGGCGGCTTACGAGCTGCTGAAGGAGCAGCTGGAGGATGTGCTCGATACCTTGACCGAGCGCGAGGAGAACGTGCTTCGACTTCGTTTCGGGCTGGACGATGGCCGCACGCGGACGCTGGAAGAAGTAGGGAAAGTGTTCGGTGTTACCCGTGAGCGGATTCGCCAGATTGAAGCGAAGGCGCTGCGCAAACTTCGTCATCCAAGCCGAAGCAAACGGCTTAAAGATTTCCTTGAATAAGCTGGAAGGACCTTTCTGCGAGAGCGGCGAGGTCTTTTTTCCATCAACTTACTCGCGCGACCGAAAGGAACGGCCGACATGGATCAGGATCGACGCAAAATAATTATTAAAGAGATCGAGCATTGGCAGCGAAGCAAGCTGCTTCCCGATCAATACTGTGATTTTTTGTTGAATTTGTACCTGGAATCGGGGGAAGAGCGTGAACCGGCAAATTTGAGCGGCAAAGCGGTTAAAGCGATCAAACTTGCAACATGGAAGCATTGGCTCCTTACTTTTGGAATTTTTTCCTTGATTTGTTTTGTTATACTTTATTTTAGCGCTTTTCATCCGGTATTGCAAATCGCGGTATCGCTCTCCGGGGTACTGCTGCTGCTCCTATTCGGTCAACGATACCGTGCCAAAAGCGAGTCTGCCGGACTGGCGTTAATTGGAAGCGGCATGCTGCTCATGCTGGGGGCAGGTCTGTACATGCTGCAGCTGCACGAGCTCGAGCGTTGGGGATGGAAGGCGGGACTGCTTGCCGTGTGCGCGCTGTTCTGGGTCATATTCGGGATCGCAGCGCGGATTCCCATTCTTCATCTTTGCGGCTGGATCGCTTCGTTTCTCGTGTATGCCTGGCTGTTATCGAATAACACCCAATCCCCGGAATGGTATGAGGTGCAGCTCTACTGGCTGCCGGCCTCGTTCGTATTCGGCTGGTGCAGCTGGTTCTTTCACAGATGGTCCAGGCCGATATCAGCTGTATTATTTGTTGCCGGTGCGCTGATCTGGTTCATGCCGGAGCTGTATGCCAAGCTGTTTGTAGAAGACTGGCTGTGGCTGCAGCTGCAGTTAATCGTTAAAATTATGGCGGGAGGCGCTATACTCTTTTCGCTGCGAAAAAAATGGATTGCGTGGGTTGCCTGATATGATTAAGTTATCGAAACGTTTGCAAACGATTGCGGACCGGGTAACGGCTGGATCGCGAGTTGCTGATATCGGCTCGGATCATGCGTTATTGCCGGTCTATCTTATACAATCCGGCCGGATTCCGTCCGCTGTTGCCGGCGAGCTGAATTCGGGGCCTTGTGAAGCCGCTCGGAAACAGACCGCAGATGCCGGATTGACGGGCAAAATTGCGGTTCGGCAAGGTGACGGATTGGCTGTCTTACAGCCTGGAGAGGTGGACGCGATTACGATTGCGGGGATGGGCGGCAGCTTGATGGCCGATATACTCGAATCCGGGCAGCAGAGCGGTAAGCTGGCTGGCGTGCAAGAGCTTGTCCTGCAGCCTAACGTGGGGGAAGACATCGTTCGGAGGTGGCTTGTACGGCGCGGCTGGGTTCTTGCGGATGAAGCCATCCTTGAAGAGGATGGCCGTATCTATGAAGTGCTTCATGCCGTGTACGCGGAGGATGCTGAAATCCGAAATATAGGGGTATACGATCTGACTGTGCTGCCTCTCCCTATGGAATCACACAAAAAGGCGGGTTGGCTGTATCGGATGGGTCCTTATTTACTGCGGAAGCCCTGCGGTTTATTGATCAAGAAGTGGGAGCTGGAGCTGCAGAAACTGGAGCGAATCCGTCATCAGGTCTCATTATCGGAATCGCCGGAGTCGCGTGAGAAAGAAGCTGCGATCCGCGAAGAAATGAATCAAATAAAGGAGGTGCTCGCATGTTTGCCCACGGACAAACCGTCGTTCAAATCATGGAGCAGCTAGCACCGAAGCATTATGCGGTAGAGAATGACAAGATCGGCTTGCAGCTTGGCACACTGCAGAAAGAAATTAAGAAGGTTCTAGTTGCTCTGGACGTTACAGATGAAGTCGTGGACGAGGCGATCGCATCCGGTGCGGAATTAATCGTGGCTCACCATGCCATTATTTACCGCCCGCTCGCTAAGCTCGATACATCCACGCCTGCCGGGAAATTGTATGAAAAGCTGATCAAGCATGATATTGCCGTATATATCGCGCATACGAACCTGGATGTTGCCGAAGGCGGCATTAATGATTGGATGGGCGACTTGATAGGCATGGCCAAGAATGGACGTGCATGCCTGGAGGATGTGCACACGGACAAGCTGTACAAGCTTGTCGTGTTTGTACCCCATAGCCATCATGAACAAGTTCTGCAGGCATTGTGGAACGCAGGCGCAGGCGGTATCGGCGGTTACAGCTGCTGCAGCTTTAATAGTGAAGGAACAGGAACATTCCTGCCCGGCGAAGATGCGCAGCCGTTCATTGGAGAGAAGGGAAGGCTGGAGCGCGTGGCGGAAATGCGAATTGAAATTATCGTTCCGCACAGTGTACATCGGCGTGTCGTTCAAGCGATGTTAAAGGCGCATCCATATGAGGAAGTCGCTTATGACCTTTATCCTGTCGATCTCAAGGGGCGCACCTTCGGTCTAGGGCGCGTCGGCAAGCTTGACGAGCCTGTTAAGCTGGGCGAGCTCGCCCAGCAAGTGAAACACGTTTTCGACGTTCCGTTCGTACGCGTCGTAGGCGACACGGAGCGAATGATCCGCAAAGCCGCCGTACTAGGAGGTGCAGGCTCCAAATATGTCCGCCATGCATCGTTTGCAGGGGCTGACGTACTTATCACAGGCGATATTGACTATCATACCGCGCATGATGCCATCGCTGCAGGGATGACGATTATTGATCCCGGTCATAACATCGAGAAGATAATGAAGCCTCGGGTTGCAGAGTGGTTGAACCGTGAACTGGCAGAACGCAAATATGGCACGGTTGCGGTAGCGTCTGCCATACCTACAGAACCTTTTCAATTCGTTTAGCAGGGAAGATCTCTCACTTGAGCTTTGCCGCCTTTCCTAGTATACTAGCTAATACACCGGAAAGTTTGACAGACAATCGCTGGCGGCCTAACAGCCGCGAGAGGAAAGTCCGGGCTCCATAGGGCAGGGATGCTGGATAACGTCCAGTCGGCGCGAGCCGAAGGATAGTGCCACAGAAATGGACCGCCGATGGCCGGCTTCGCGCCGGCACAGGCAAGGGTGGAACCGTGGTGTAAGAGACCACGAGGACCGTTGGTGACTTCGGTCCTGGTAAACCCCATCTGGAGCAAGACCTAAGAGAACGCAGCGGCTTCGAGCCGCACCCTTGCCCGGGGCGCGTTCGGGTTGGTCGCTTGAGCTTGCCAGCAATGGCCGGCCTAGATAGATGATTGTCGCTTCATGCGTGGGAGGGTCGTTCCCGATTGCACCACTAGAAGTACAGAACCCGGCTTACGGCAAACTTTCCGACACGATTTCAATGAATCAAGAAGAAACGGCTAATGCCATCCTTTGGCGGCGTAGTTAATTTCTTCTCTAAGAAAAGCAAATTTTGACGGAACCAATACTTTCTTATATTTACAAAAGGCTGTTCTCGCCTTCGAATCCGTACTTGCGGATCGATGCGGGAACAGCCTTTCTTCGTCTTTCTTATCTTCCGTTTATTTGGCCATGATTTTATTTCATCGCTGCAGTATTGTTGTATTTCTTGGCTATTTCGGCAAGACGGCTTTCGACTTGCTCTTGAAAGCGTTGAAGGGATACGTTGGTCGATTTACGAGCTGCCTCCAAGGCCCGAACGACATCGATCTGTCCGTGTCCAAAATATTTGTCCTTGCCCTCGGTTCCGAGGTCAGTGGCTGACTTGCGCATGATGTCCATGACTTGGACATTAGTCAGCTTGGGATTGATGGAACGGATGAGCCCGGCGAGCGCCGCGACATGCGGGCTGGCCATCGATGTGCCTGATAAAGCGGCATACTGGCTGCCAGGATAGGTGCTGGCTATACTTGCTCCGGGTGCGGCAACGTCGATATAGTCGCCATAATTGGAGAACGACGATTTGGCTCCATCGGGATCCGTTGAAGCGACAGCGAATACTTCCGGATAGGCGGCAGGATAACCGGGCCGTTCTGTATTATCGTTGCCGCTGGCTGCGATGAGAACGACGTCGCGGTCATACGCATAGCGGATCGCGTCATGCAGGAACTCGGCTTCCGCGTAATTGCCAAGGCTCATGTTAATAACCTTCGCGCCGTTATCCGTCGCCCATATAATCCCTTCAGCAACAGAGTAGGTGGATCCGGCGCCGCTGCTGTCGAGCACTTTTACCGGCATTATTTTGTTGTACCATGACAAGCCAGCCACGCCCTCGCCATTATTCACAACGGCCGCAATGATGCCGGCGACGTGAGTGCCATGACCGACATCGTCTTCAGGTGCTGTATTCGGTGTGACGATATTGTTGCCGGCGTTAAGCTTGCCGGCCAGATCGGGATGATCAGCCTGCACGCCTGTATCCAGCACGGCTACAAGAACTTTATCGCTTCCCTTCGAGACGCTCCAGCCTTTTTCCGTTTCAATGGAGGGCAGATTCCATTGATACTCCGAATATAGGACGTCGTTCGGTACGATTGGCGCCGTATCGTTGGTGAGATACAAATAATGCGGCTCAACATAATAGGGATTCCAATTTACTTTGAAGTAATTCATCATGCTCTCGGCATCTTTTTGGTTCGAACGGAATACATAAGTTTCCGTTTTTCCCAGCTTTCTAATCGACAAAGCCGATATGGCGTGCTTGATCTGGCTGAAATCCCGCTCGGATGGCTGGCGTTGAAATTTAACGACGACCTCATTGATGTGGTAATGGCTGGCATTGCCGTTGTCATTGCCGCTTGTAACCGTCGTATCCTTCATCGTATTGGGCAGAACGGATTCGATTTTGTATTTGCCTTCACTTGGATAAGGAACGATACGAAGGTTACGGCGCTGATGCGCCTCGACATGATTGACGACGTCCTGATCCACGACCCCGACGATTCCGTCGCCCTTCTTCTTAGTGTTGGGCACAGTCAGCACGATATAGGGATGGCCGTTAAACTCGAGCGTTTCGGATGTATAAGATTTGCCTTTATTTAAGTGCGTTTTGGCAATGGCTACCTGCTCGTTTAATTTCGCGTTGCCGCCGGAAGGAACCTGCCCCCGTTTAATGGCTTGTCCATTGTGCTTCCAATAGACGTAAACCATTTGCTTGTGCATATCCATCATGCTTCGCAGATTGGATTCTTTCGTGCGGGAAGTCGAGGATGGTGTCATCATCAGTTTATGAAAGTTTCTTGAACATTCTGTTTTACAAAGCTTGGCTGTGGCGTTCTTATCCCGTTCAACCGACCTCAGCTTCATCGTGTGCTCCTGCGTAGCTGCTGTCTTTTTCATGGCGATCTGATTTTGCTGCTGCTGTCCTTCATCCGTTTTGCCTGGTACCCGTGGCCCTGAACCAAACCATGGCATAAAAGGGATGAGGAATGCGGCGACCGCAAGTGCCGCGAACCAGCCGATCCATTTTCGTCGCATCGTGAAGAGCCCCTCCTTTAAGAGTGTGTATACGATTTGTCTTCGTTTTTTCTGAAAAATAACGCCGGGTTGTCTCACGCTTAGAATTAGGCCGTCGCCGTGAAAATATACACCTGTTCGACCCAATCTGGAGTATCACTGACAAGCATTTTGTGGTACGATGTTCATGGTTTGAAATTTTTTTGTTTTGTAACGATGAAAGGGGATTTATATGCCATCGACCAACGTGAAAGCGCTCAGTGAATCGACCAAGGACAAACTAAAACAGGGAATTGGCCACTTGGAAGCCTTTCTGAATCAGCATACGCTCCCGATGCTTGCTGTTGATGATCAAAGCCAAGAAACGGAGCTTTTCTATAAAGGGTTGCTGTCCGATCTTCGTCATTTGCTGGCGTTCTCGGAAGTGGCGTACGAGAAGCTGGGCGTGGCGATTAGACGACCTAATTTCGACAATGAATTTGCTGAACGGATCTTGTACGAAGTGTATCATCAATGTGTGAACGCATTTTTCTACCCCAAAAATGAATGCTATTCGGAAGATGGCCGCTATGCATATACAGGTCAGGATGCTATCCGTTTCCGCAGAAAGCCGATCAATTCGGCTCGCGATATCGTGCTAACCGTCTCCAAAGTGTACGAGGAGCTGCGCGATGACCTCGCTTATTACGAGAATGACTACATGACACAGCGCCGCATGCAAGGACAAAAATAAGGCAGGCATAGCACACCCCCGGGTCGGGCAACTTGATACCGGGGGTGATTTTTATGCCAAAGGGCGTAAGCTGCAGTGTAGCCAACTGTTCCTTCTGGGGACAAGGTAATGAATGCCATGCCAATGCGATTCACATCGATATCGACAGTCATGCCAGCAAGAATCTCGATAACGAGTTCGCTTCGGAAAGCTTGGGGGACTCGCACAAGGATACCGCTGCTGATTCTGCCTTCACATGCTGCCATACCTTTAAACCAAAGGAGTAATGAGGATGAGCAAGAAACATGATTCCGAATTGCATGATGAGGCAGAAACCAGGCCGTCTGATCTGGACCGGGAACGTTATAAGGAAGAAGCGGCAGCTGAGTTAGCCGTACCGGTACATCCGGTGAACAGCCGTTCAGACGTTCGCAATGATGCGGATCAGGAAATACGCTCAGCCAGCCGTGCGACAGGATGGGCAGCTCTAATTATTTCAATTATGTCATGGTTTGTCTGGCCCGTTCTGTTAGGGATAACGGGTGCTGTAATTGGCTTTATGGCCTACCGTCAAGGAAGCCGCGGATTAGGCGTCTGGTCGATCACGCTGGGGCTGATTGCCGCAGCAGCATACTTGGTGCTTATTCCACTTTATTACGCAGTGACCTGAAGCAAGTCAATTGAGGAGACCGGCGAATTGTTCGCCGGTTTCTCTTATGTTCGTGCAGCAAACAATGATTAGGACCATTGGCCCACTGGCGATTCTTTCCTAAACCATGTAGAATAAAAGCAAAGTATGTCGATTAAGAACGGATTTCTAACACGTATGGGGGCAAATGATGAGCATCGATCCGCGTATTATGAGTACATTGCTGCAATTACAGTTCATGCCTAGTTTAGAAGGCAGCGGAAGTGGTTCTAATATTCTTTCACCCGACAATCAGGATGGCTCATCCATGTTTGGTTCACTTCTGCAGCAGCTGCTTGCAGGGGGTGACGGGACTCTTATTCCTGCGGCAGATATCATGCCGTTAACCGGTACAACCGGGGCGAGTTCAATGTTCCGCCAGCAAACGGCATGGCCAGTCTTAATGAGCGAGACGGATTTTTCCTATGGAAGCTCTACAGACTATGATGCCTACATAAACGAAGCTGCAGCCCGATATGGCGTAGAGCCTGCACTTATTAAAGCCGTTATCGATACGGAATCTTCGTTTAATCCGAATGCGGTTTCCTCAGCCGGGGCTAAGGGACTTATGCAGCTGATGGATGGCACGGCTCGTGGGCTGGGAGTCAGCAATTCCTTCGACCCGCAGCAGAATATTGAGGGAGGCACCCGATATCTCTCCCATCTGCTGGAGAAGTACGACGGGAACATACAAGCCGCTCTTGCAGCCTATAATGCAGGACCAGGGCGTGTGGATCGTACCGGTATCCGTACGGATGCAGATTTCAACGAACTGATGGGGCAGCTTCCGAAGGAAACACAGCGTTATGTGGGCAAAGTATTGGGCACTCTCGGCAGCTACAGCATGTCTGTATAATCAAGATTGGGCCGATAATAACAACTAAACGAATAGATCACGGGGACGCTCTGCACCGTATGCGGACGGGCTGTATCCGATGATCTTTTTCTGTTGTTCATAATTTGATTTATAAGGGGAGTGGATCAGGTTGTTATATTTTGACCATTGCGCTTCCACGCCGCCCCGTGAAGACGTGATTCGTACCATGATGGAAGTGATGGCTAAGCATTATGCTAACCCGTCATCGCTGCATCAGGGCGGTGTGGAAGCGGGTAAGCTGCTGGAACGATCCCGTGCTGTCGTCGCAGCGGCATTCGGAACCTCACAAGCGGAGTGGACCTTTACCTCCGGCGGGACGGAGAGTAATAATGCCGCGATCATTGGCGCAACAGCACGTTACCGCAATAAGGGAAAACACCTCATAACGACGCAAATCGAACATCCTTCCGTCTACGATACGTTTCGAAGATTGAGCAACGAAGGGTTTCGGGTTACTTATTTACCCGTTAATGAACAGGGGACGGTAGCAGCTCAAGATGTTGCAGCCGCGCTTACCGAAGATACGGTTATGGTTAGCGTGATGCATGTCAATAATGAAGTCGGGTCCATACAGCCGATTGCAGAAATTGGTGCGATGCTAAACAAACACAGAAAAGTATTGTTTCATGTAGACGGCATTCAAAGCGTAGGCAAACTGCCGATTGCTCTTCGTGAATGGGGCATCGATTTATTTAGCGCATCTGCACATAAAGTAGGGGGGCCCCGCGGCGTTGGCTTGCTGTACACACGCCATGGCGTGCAGTTGGAGCCCTTGCTTGCCGGAGGCGGACAGGAGCAAGGCTTGCGGCCGGGAACGGAGAACGTAGCCGCTATCGTCGCATCCGCCAAAGCATTTCGGCTTGCGCTCGAGACTAGAGAAGCTCGCAGCGCGAGGATGTTTGGCTTGCGCCGCCGTTTAGTCCGTTGTATCGGTGAAATTCCGGAGCTTGTTCTGAATGGAGCGGCTGTATCGGATGAAGAGCTCTCTATGACGGCGGTGATGGCTCCGCATATTGTCAATTTCTCCTACCCGGGTATGAAACCCGAAGTGCTTATCCATACGCTGGAAGAGAACGGGATTCTTGCTTCGACGAAATCGGCATGCTCTTCCAAGGAAGATAAACCAAGTCAAGTACTGCTCGCAATGGGGCTTGGTAAAGAACGTGCTTCGAGCGGGATCCGGATCAGCTTTGGCGATGAGCACGGGGAAGCGGATGTAGACTATTTATGCGGCAAGCTCAATGAGGTCGTTGCGAGGCTAAAGCCGTTCGAGAGGAAGGAATAAAGTAATGAAAGTTGATATGATCATGGTACGGTTCGGGGAATACACCATAAAGGGCCGTAATCGCGGCCACTTTGAGAAGCGGATCGTGGAGCAGGTGCGAAGAATGCTGCGTCCCTTCGTTGCCTTGCAAATTACGCGTGCGTTTGGACGTATTTATATTACGCTCAACGGAGAGTCTTACGAGCTCATCTCCGCCAAGCTGAAGCATATATTCGGCATTATGTCGTTCAGTCCGGTCCGCAAATGCGCATCTGAGCTTGAGACGATCCGCGAGACGGCACTTGAAGTGATGGCCGCGCTGCCGAGAAAGCCGTCCACATTCAAGGTTACGATGCGGCGCGTCGATAAATCGTTTCCGCATGATTCACAGGAAATGAATCATCTGGTAGGCGGTCATGTGCTGCGCGCAATGCCGGACTTGAAGGTGAATGTGAAGCAGCCGGAGGTGGAGCTGCGAATTGAGATTCAGCCGGAAGGGACGTACGTATTCAGTGAAGTGGTGCCTGCAGCCGGCGGATTTCCTTACGGTACGAACGGAAAAGCCGTTCTGCTGCTGTCGGGCGGAATCGACAGCCCCGTTGCCGGATACTTAGCGATGCGCAAGGGCTTGGAGCTGGAAGCCATCCATTTTCACAGCTTCCCGTTTACGAGTGAACAGGCCAAACAGAAGGTTATTACGCTAGCGCAAATGCTGGCGGAGATGAATGGAGTGCCGTTCAAGCTGCATATGGTTTCCTTCACCGAGATCCAGACCTCGTTTACGCAATGCAATCAGGATCATTTGATCATTACGCTTATGAGAAGGGCGATGCTGCGAATCGCAGAGCGGCTGGCAGAGCGATCGGGAGCGATAGGCATCGTTACCGGCGACAGCCTGGGTCAAGTGGCGAGCCAGACGCTTCCGAGCATGAACGTCATCGGAAGAACGGTGGAGCTGCCGCTGCTGAGGCCGCTCATTACGACGGACAAGAATGACATCATACGAATGGCAGAGCAGATCGGGACCTATGAGACCTCCATTCTGCCATTCGAGGATTGCTGCACCTTGTTCATTCCGAAATCGCCTAGCACGAATCCAAATTTGAATGTGGTGCGGAAGGTCGAATCCTTCGTTCCAAGACTGGATGAAATGATCGAGGAAGCGATCGCGCAGACGGAAACCCTCGTCATTACGCCTGGCGAGTCTCCAGAAACCGCAAAGGCCGGCAAGGACGATTGGTTCTGAAGCAGCGACCGACTGGTCGGATGATCTCATACAAAATAAAAAGCAGGGGCCCTTAGTGGGTTTCCCTGCTTTTTCCAGCTGCAGTTCTTCTTGCTCTCATCATGTTCGTCCACAGGCCTGCTGCAATAATCAAAATGACGACCAGCATCATGAAGGACCAACGGACCAATTCGCTTTGGTCGAAGAAACTGGCAATTTTCTGTTCATGGGTGATCATTTTCGCTGCTGTATAGGCCAGAACGCCCGAACCCAGGTAGACAATCCATGGAAAGCGGCCGATCAGCTTGATGAATAAGGTGCTGCCCCATACGACGATCGGGATACTAATGATTAGACCCAGGATGACCAGCACGTAATTCCCATGTGCCGCACCGGCCACTGCAATGACGTTATCCAGTCCCATCGCGGCATCTGCGATAATAATCGTCCGGACGGCTGCTCCCAGTGTACTGCCTGCTCTAATGTCCCCATGATCGTCATTGGATGTCAGCAGGTTGTATGCGATCCACAGCAGCAGAATACCGCCGGCAAGAAGCAGCCAAGGGATATCGAGTAAATATACGACGAGGATGGTGGCTACAGCCCGAATCGCAACCGCACCAACTGTCCCCAGTATGACCGCTTTCTTCTGCAGATGCTTCGGCAAATTCCGCGAGGCCATGCCGATAACAATCGCATTATCACCTGCAAGAATTAAGTCGATAAAAACAATCGTAAGAAGAGCGGACAAAAATTCAAGTGAAAAGAAATCCATGCTTGTCCTCTCCTTTCTATAAACAACACAACAAAGTCTACAATAATTACGCGGATAACGGAAGAAGGATTCATATTTTTTTTTAGACACATAACTCGTCCCGCGCCATCATACCGTTTCTTAAGCGGTTGTTTGGTTAGGAGGCGGGATAGTTTGGATAGCTTGGTTACCTTTCTTGAAATTGTGTTTATCAATGTGCTGCTCAGCGGCGATAATGCGGTCGTTATCGCATTAGCCAGCCAACAACTGCCGGAGGAGCAGCGGCGCAAAGCCATTTGGTGGGGCGCGGCGTTGGCGGTTGGACTCCGGTGCTTGCTGACGCTTATCGCCCTGACGCTGCTGCAGGTGCCCTACCTTCAGGCAGCAGGAGCGCTGCTTCTCTTTATAATTGCCATCAAGCTTATAGCCGATGCGGCTGGAGGCGGTCAGCAGTCGCATCATGTCCGCAAGGCAAGGACGCTCGGTCAAGCTGTGCGAACGATCATAGCGGCGGATTTCGTCATGAGTCTGGATAACGTGCTGGCCATCGCCGCGGTTGCTGAAGGTGAACCAGTTCTTATTCTGCTCGGCATTGCGATCAGCATACCGATGATTATTTGGGGGAGCCAGCTGCTCAGCAGGCTGCTTCAGAAATTCCCTCCGCTTGTATATATCGGAGGCGGTCTTCTGGGCTACGCAGCTGGTGAAATGCTGGTGCACGACCCGGGAATAATCAAGCTGCTGATGAACCATTACGCTACATTTAAAGAAGCGGTTCCGATCCTTTCTGTTCCATTTGTAATCGCTATCGCCCTGCTCCGTCTGCGAAGATGAGCGTGCGGCGGTATTTTTTTTTTGTGGAGGACATAAAACTTGCTGGTTTTTTGTCTTTCGTTCCTTTACACTAGTAATGATAAAAAAGTGTCGAGAGAAGGGAATTTTGCATGTCGAAAAATCAATTCGCTATCGGAATCGTTTTTTTGCTTGCCGGAGTGGTTATAATGCTGGGGAGGCTCGGATTGTTTTCGTTCCTTGGAACAAACTTCTGGCCGCTTTTCGTCCTTATACCGGGCATTTTGCTTCATGTGCTGTTTTTTGGCCGGTTGCTGCCAGCGGCGGTTTTGATTCCAGGAGCGATTTTGACGATATACGCCTTGATTTTTTTCTTCTGTATCGCGTTCGGATGGAACAAACTGCAGTACTTATGGCCCTTTTTTATTTTGGGGATCGCTGTCGGTCTGTATGAATATCATTTGTTCGAAATTCCTCATCCGAAGCAGATTCTTACGGCGGCGATCATATTGGCGCTGGTCGCGGTATCGTTTTTTATCATTATGATTTTGTGGGGTTGGGGAGTTTACCTGATTGCAGCGGTATTAATCGCAATCGGGGCATGGCTGGTTACAGGCAGAAAGGTACGTTGGTAAGACAAGGCACCCTAGGTAAACGGAAACAGACTATAAAACAAGTTGGAGTGGATTAGAATCATGCAAGCAAGAGAAAACATACGTAATATCGCAATCATTGCCCACGTTGACCACGGTAAAACGACGCTCGTCGATAAGCTGCTGCAGCAATCAGGCACCTATCGCGATCACGAAGCCGTTCAAGAGCGGGCGATGGACTCAAACGATCTGGAACGCGAACGCGGTATTACGATCTTGGCCAAGAACACCGCAATAACGTACAAGGATTTCCTGATTAATATTGTGGATACGCCAGGCCATGCTGACTTTGGCGGCGAAGTAGAACGGATTATGAAGATGGTTGACGGAGTTCTCCTCGTAGTCGATGCATTCGAAGGCTGCATGCCTCAGACAAAGTTCGTACTTCGCAAAGCGCTTGAGCATCAGCTAACCCCGATTGTCGTAGTAAACAAAATCGATCGTCCGAATGCCCGCCCTTCCGAAGTGATCGACGAAGTGCTCGATTTGTTTATCGAACTCGGCGCTAACGATCAACAGCTTGACTTCCCAGTTGTATACGCATCGGCCCTTATGGGTACCTCCAGCCTTGATCCAGACGTCCAAGCCGACAATATGCAGGACCTATACGAAACCATCGTAAGTCATATCCCATCGCCTACAGAGAGCGTTGACGAGCCGCTGCAGTTCCTTGTGACACTGCTTGACTACAACGAATATCTCGGACGTATCGCAGTCGGTCGCGTTAATCGCGGCAAGATTCGTCAAGGGCAAAGCGTTGCCGTTATAACACGCGAAGGGGCAACGAAGCAAGCGCGGATCGAGAAGCTGTTCGGCTTCCAGGGCCTTAAGCGGATTGAGGTAGAAGAAGCGGGCGGAGGCGATATTGTCGCAATCGCAGGCATTAGAGAGATTAACATCGGAGAAACAATCGCTGATCCGGCGAATCCGGAAGCTTTGCCGGTACTGAAGATCGACGAGCCGACCTTGCAGATGACGTTCCTCGTGAACAACAGCCCGTTCGCCGGCCGCGAAGGCAAGTGGGTGACATCCCGCAAGCTGCGTGAGCGTCTATTCAAGGAATTGGAGACTGACGTTGCCCTTCGCGTAGACGAAACCGACAGCCCGGATGCTTTCATCGTTTCCGGACGCGGAGAGCTTCACCTTAGTATTCTAATCGAGAACATGCGCCGCGAAGGCTTTGAGCTGCAGGTTTCGAAACCGGAAGTTATCGTGAAGGAAGTCGATGGCTCGAAGAAGGAGCCTTATGAGCGGCTGATCATCGATGTGCCGGAAGAGAGCATGGGTTCGGTCATGGAAAGCCTCGGAACGCGCAAAGCGGAGATGGTCAACATGATCAACAACGGGAATGGCCAAGTCCGTCTCGAGTTCATTATCCCGGCTCGCGGCTTGATCGGATACCGGACGCAATTTCTGACGCTAACACGCGGTTATGGCATCATGAACCATGCGTTTGACAGCTATGGACCGCTTGTAGGTTCCTCAGTCGGCGGACGTCATCAAGGCGTTCTTGTTTCTAGTGAGAACGGTACCTCCACATTCTACGGAATGATGTCGGTCGAAGACCGAGGTCTTCTATTCATGGAGCCGGGTACGGAAGTCTACGAGGGAATGATCGTTGGCGAGCATAACCGGGATACGGACATTATCGTCAACATCTGTAAAGAGAAGCAGCTGACGAACATTCGCTCTGCGGGTAAGGATGATACGACACGTCTGAAAACACCGGTGCTTTTCTCTCTTGAGCAAGCACTTGAGTATTTGAACGACGATGAATATTGCGAAATCACACCGAAATCGATTCGTCTTCGCAAGAAAATCTTGAATAAGAGCGAGCGCGAGCGGGCAGAGAAGCATCGCAAAACGGCTCAATTAGGCGTTTAATCGTAACATCAATATTAGGCATCGGGCTGACGTTAGTAGTATAATAACGTTTAACAGCCCGTTTGCTGCATATTGGGCCCGAATATTCACCATGGAAGTGAGGTTGTTGCAACGTGCAGGATTGGCTTTCGGACCATCCCCTAATTGCGTATATCTTAATCTTTTGTTTAGTTTTGTATATTTTTAATGCCGTATTCCGGGTGCAGAGATTGCCCATCTTGAAAGAAATTCTCGTCCATCTCGTGATGGCGATCGGTTCATTCGTTCTCTTCATCCTCCAAATCGATAAGCTGCCCATTATTCAATGCTTGTCGGTAGCGGTGGCGATGATGCTGCTGCTGCGCGGCCGTCAATTGTACGATAAGTGGAAGGGCAGAGGTAAAGATAGCGCAGAAGCCGAGCCAGGAACGCCTTCCAGCTAGAATGCAGGTTTCATTCAACCGAGTCAGTGAAACTTTCTGGGAAGCAAGATCGTCGTATACATGAAAGGGCATGGAACAAGCTGGAGGCAGTTTTCATTGGCGGGGAGGATGGGTCATGCGCTTTGATGACACATTGTTTAATTGGCTGCAGATCCAAGTGGTTGCACAAGCAAGACCGGATGACCAAGCGGCTGCGGACACACGCGATTTCTTTGAGCTGATGCTTACGGAGGATCACAACATTGCCGGCCTGCGGATCGAGAAAACCGATGAAACGATGATTCATGTCAGGTACGAGCAGGAAGGTCGTTCCAAGCTGAAGATGTACCCTCGCGAAGTGGGGGAGCAGCTGCTGGTCGACATCAACTCGAATCCGAAATACAACTGATGAAGGTGGAAATTGATGAGCAGGCAAACTTCTTTGCCGTCCAGATCGGGCTCGCGAGGATCGGGTTCGCCCAAAAAACCGAAAAAGCAGAAGAGGACCGTATACTGGCTGCGCCGATTTATGATGCTGGTGTTGGTCATTCTGATCGGCATCGCGGGTTATCTCGGTTACTTGTACAAGCAATCCAAGGATGCGCTGCAAGCGGCAACGGCCGATGCAGAGCCAGGACTGGTCGTGCCGGCGGACCAATCGGTATCTGTCAAGCCGGTCGGTATCCTTCTGCTTGGCGTCGATTCACGGAAAGAAACCAGCACCTTGAACACGGATGTCATGATGGTAGCTGCGCTCAACCCGAAGACGAAGAAGGTAACAATCGTCTCGATTCCGCGGGATTCGAAGATAGAGCTGGATGGTTATAAAAGCCGCAAAGCAAATGCATATTATGCGAAATTCCGCTATAATGCCATTCATGAGCAGAAATTGGATGTGAAGGCAGCGGAGAAGCAAGCCAAGCAGGATCTTGCGAAAATGCTGGGCAAATACTTCGGCATAAACATCTCTTATACGGCTACGATTAATTTCAAAGGGTTCTCCGATGTTGTCGATGCTCTTGGCGGTGTAGAGGTCGACGTCGATATGGATATGCGTTATGTCGATAAAGCCGATGGTACAGATATTAGTCTGACCAAAGGCCGCCATAAACTGAATGGTGACGAGGCGCTCGATTTTGTGCGATATCGCAAATCAAACGACAATACGAATATGTCCAATGATCTAGACCGCAATAAACGGCAGAGCGAAGTTATCGGAGCGATAACAGATAAGATGAAGTCGTTCTCCGGCGTCACCAAGCTTGCCGGCGTGATCGGTGCGGTTGGCAGCAATATGAGAATGGACATGCCAAGCAGCGAAGTGGAGAATCTGCTCAAAACCTATTTTAGAACTGATCGAAGCGACATCGAATTTGTTCCGCTGGAAGGCTCATGGCGAAGCCCTTATATACGGGTGAGCGACAAAAGCTTACAAGCTGCCAGTGCTGCGCTTCAAGCAAAACTGGCGGATTGACTAGTGGTCGGTCGGCCTAACCTATGCTATAATAGAGGCACCCAAATATCCGCGAGACTAGCGTAAGGAGGCCATGTGGATGCCCGAACACGTCACGGCATTGTCTGAAGATTTGTTCAACCAATTACAAAGCGAACCATTCGTGCTTCTGCATACCGTCGATGCGGACGGCGGCTATCCGACTTCAAGCGCCATATCGTGGGTACATGCGGTAAAGAAGGATTCGATTCGGTTTGCAATCGACGGCCGTTCTCGGCTGGTAGCCAACATGGCTGCCAACCCTGATGTAAGTGTGACATTATTTGCTTCAGGAACCGTGCAGACGGTTTACGGCAAAGTGACGCTGATTGTGGATGCTCTTGAGAATGTGCCATTCAAGTTGACCTGCTATGATATTGAAATTGCAGCGATCCGCGATGCCATGTTCTACGGTGCCCGCTTGTCCGCTTTACCGGCATTTGAGAAAACATACGACAAACGCGCTGCAGACAAGCTGGATGGACAAGTGTTTGCGGCCATGAAGAAAGCCTAGTGTACCTACACTAGGCTTTTTGTGTTCTTAGGGCTGCATGCTTTACAATTTCTTAGTTAACGCGGGTTTGTTCGGCCCGGCTCATCGGGCATCGTATCACGCGGCATCTGAGGAACAATTCGCCCGATGATATCGGCCATCTCATTGGCGAATCCTGTAATAGGATCGCCACGGTTAATATCGCTCCGAATTTCACGAATGCGTTCAGCCAGATCCATATCGGCTGTGACGATCGCGTCTACGCCGTAGGGATCTTTGCGGAATGCTTCGGCTACGGCATATTTGATGGTGCCGACGCGCGAGCGGTCCAGCTTCCCGTCAACATCGATTCCAACAACAGCCGTATTTTGAAATACGACGCAGTTAGCGCCCTTAACGCCAGGGATTTGGCTCGCCAGTGTTTCCAGATGCGATGCCACTTGCTTCGAACTTCGGATTTCTTTGTTGCGCGGTTCGCTTTGCTGCGCACGTACGCGATCATCATTTTGCGGAGAGGGTGATGTCTCGTTGCGGGCGACGGTACCGCATCCTGTCGCTAGCAAGCAAAGGATCATAGCCGACACCAGCCATTTACCCATTATTCCCACCTGACCTTTCCTGTTTCACGTTTCGTCATTTCTATCCTAGTTTGTCTCAGGGCAGGTTTGGCTATGTATGCCGTTCAAACGAAATTCCAACGCCGGGAGGTCTCACGATGAAAAAAATATTCGTGCTCGACACCAATGTGCTTCTTCATGATCCACAAGCGATCTATGCCTTTGATGATAACGAAGTAATCATCCCTGCAGTGGTGTTGGAAGAGATGGACTCGAAGAAGAGGCTGGCCGATGAAATTGGCCGCAACGCGCGCTCTGTATCCCGTCTGCTGGACGGGATGAGGGTGGATGGGCATTTGCATGCCGGAATCACGCTGCGCGGCGGAGGGCTGCTTAAGGTGGAGCTGAATCATCGCAGCTTCGTGCGCGTGCAGGAGATGTTCGGAGAGATGTCCAACGATAACCGAATATTAGCTGTGGCGCTCAATTATTTCCTGGAGGAGCAGAGCAAGGAAGAGCCGCGGCCGGTGGTGATCGTCAGTAAGGATGTGCTTGTCCGTATCAAGGCGGATGTGCTCGGCATCATGGCAGAAGATTATTTATCTGACCGCGTCGTGAGACCATCGGAAGTTTATGCAGGCTATATGACCATATTCGTTCACCCCTCGGTGATCGATGAATTTTATACGTATCGTTTCTTGACGATCAAGACACTGCAGCTGCATACCAAGCTGCATCCGAATGAATTCGTCATCCTGAGGGATGAGATGGGGACGTCGAAATCCGCCCTTCTGAAAGTCAGTCAGGACGGGGTGAGGCTGGAGCCGTTGTACTTAAGCAACGAGCCCGTATGGGGGATCACGGCCCGGAACGCGCAGCAGCGCATGGCGCTAGAGCTGCTTCTGAATGACGACATTCCACTCGTGACTTTGACGGGAAAAGCGGGAACAGGCAAGACGCTGCTTGCGCTGGCAGCGGGGCTGTCCAAGGTCGAAGATGAGCATAAATATAAAAAGCTGCTTATAGCGCGTCCGGTCGTGCCAATGGGTAAAGATATCGGCTATTTGCCGGGGGAAAAAGAGGAAAAGCTCCGCCCATGGATGCAGCCGATCTATGATAATTTGGAATATTTATTCGATACGAAAAAATCAGGTGATATCGATAAAATATTGATGGGCCTCGGAAGCATCCAGGTCGAAGCGTTAACCTATATCCGCGGCCGCTCCATTCCGGGGCAATTTATTATTATTGACGAGGCGCAGAATTTAAGCAGGCATGAAGTGAAAACCATCGTATCGCGGGTCGGGGAGGGCAGCAAGATCGTGCTCATGGGCGATCCGGAGCAAATCGATCATCCGTATCTGGATGCCGTCAGCAATGGTCTGACCCATATTGTGGAACGGTTCAAGCAGGAGAGCAGCAGCGGTCATATGACGCTGGAGAAGGGAGAGCGCTCGAAGCTGGCACAGTTGGCGGCGGATCTATTATAAGCGGGCAGATATGCTGCAGCGCTAATGGTTAAGAGAGAGCTCGACGTCAGATGATCCGGTTGCAGCTGCAATGATAAGCCCGTGCAATTCCTTCTAATAATTCTTCCTGCTGGCGGTCGATGGCAAATAGCTGTCGGCCGTCTTCGCGTCGAGCGGCGATTGCATGCTCCGCAGCCTGCAGCACCGCAAGCTCCAGCTCGGAGGTGTCATCAACGACGGCTAGCTGAACAACCATGCACAGTGACATATCGATATAGGAATGCCCAGCAGGAGTAATGACGCCGTAATCCGTCATGATCCTATGGTCGGCTTCCCAGGAATCTTCCAGGGCTAGCCAGCTGCCTTGCTCGCATGGGATATTGTGGGGGTGAATTATGGCTTCTACCGCATGAACATCCGCTTGGCTCGATAGGAAGAGAAGCGTATGATCGCAGTCCAGCAGAGGAACCGTTGAGGCGATTTCTTGAATAAGGAGTTCTAAATCTGTGTAATGATCATTGGGCGGCAGATGAAGCTCAACGCTGAATAAAGGGCGCAAATGAGATCCTCCTCCTCACGTGTCGGGTCTTAACATCCATTATGCTGGGTTTACAGCAGATTAAGCAAGGATTGGGATTTCACAGGCGACAACGGTCCGCATTCTTGTTACAATGGAACTTAGGACAAAAGTTGGAGGGGTAAGTAAAATGTCACGCAGGAAATATGTCATACTGCTGCTTGGCGTGTTTACGGTTTGCATGGCGCTGACGCTCCCGAAGCTGGTCAAGCCAGGAACGACCGTTCCGTCGTTCGGAGGACAGCCGAGGTCGCAGCAGACTCCCGAAATTATCAATGGACAAGATACCACTACGACGATACATGTTGCGCTCTCGATGAGCGATGCGGAATTTATATATTGGAGCAAATTGAATGATGAATTCAACGCGAGGCATCCTGAAATTCATGTTGAGCTGATGAACTATCCGCAGGCTGAGGCTTATCCGGAGTGGATCAGGCAGTCGCAGGTCGGGTCGCCGATCGATATTATACTCATGGATAATACAATGATCCGTGAGTTCGCCGTGACGGGCTATTTATCTCCTGTTGATGACCTCTATGCGGGCGACACCCTTGCAGATCAATTGGAAGCGCTAACAGATTCGTTGAAATGGAACGGGTCTCTATGGGGTGTGCCGGTTGATAGCGACCCCCTTTTCGTTGTCTGGCAGGATGAGCTGCTGAGGAAAGCAGGATTGGACAAGCCTCCCGTCAGCTGGACCACACTGCTAACAGTTATCGAAACTCTGAAGTCGAATAATCCGGCGCTGCAGCTGATTGATTTGAATCCAATGGATGGAAGGCATTGGACGGCTTGGCTGGGGGTGTTTGGCGGGAATGCGAAAGATGCCTCCAATATGACCGTATTAAGTGATCAGGCGCAGCAGCAGCTTCGCTTTCTTGCCGAGCAGGACGTGAAGCTCTCCGTCCAACATACAGCAGGGGAATTAAATTCATGGGTGGAACGATTGAAGAAGCAGGAGCTGCTGTCTGCGGTGTTCTCCTGGTCGTTCTACAATGGACTTCCCGATACGGCCCGTAAGCAGCTCGCGATTGCGGACAGTGCGAGCTCGCTGGCATGGAGCGGGGGAAGAAGCTTCGTTCTAACCGCACAATCCAAGGAGCAGGAAGCAGCGAAGGAATGGATGAGCGCGATGACGCTCCCCGACATGCAGTCGGCCAGATATACGGAGCTTGGGAAGCTTCCTGCCCGCAAATCCGTTTATCAAAGCGGATTTGAATGGGAGTATTCCGCTAGTAGACCACCGAATTGGCTGCTCGATGTGCTGGATCAGCCGTTGTTTACACCGGATCCGGACTGGTCGGCCAGATGGAATCGCTGGTCTGATTTATGGAAGGGACTTGAGGCATCGAAGCCGCTTGGCCTCAAGGAGATTGACAATCTGATCCGCGCGTGGAACGGGGCACAAAAAAGCGGCGCTAAAGGCGCCGCTGGCAATTTATAAACTGACCGAAAGCTTGACCGTTAATTGACCGTCTTTGACCGAGACGGAGTTGGCTTTCAGAAACGATACGATCTTCTGGGGATAAAAGCCGAGATCAAATTCTTCTTCAAGCGATCGTCTCGTTGTGTCAGGCAGAGCCAATCCATTAAATTTGAGCTCATCGACATGGAAGAGGATGCCGTTGTTGGGATTATTTTCGATGGTATAATGACCGGTGATGGCAACTTCCAGTCCATCTCGTTTGCCGGAGACGGATACCGCATCGTCTTCGAATACGAATTCGAAGTTGTTGAACATCTCGTTCTGCTCCCGAAGGAATTCATTAAGTTTCTCCTCCGGAATGGTAAGCGTGTAGTTAAGACCGTCGATGCTCAGCATATCTTTATTATTCTGAACCCAATCCGGCATGTCTTTCATCGCCTGGGCAAGTGCCTTGAAATACCGCTTCACCTCGTAGAAGCCAACGTTGCTCCAGAAGTCGGTCATTTCCTGAATCATGAGCCGAAGCCGCTCCTCATCGGAACGTCCGTTTATTCGGTCATCCACATCCTGCTGAAGGGCGAGCACACGGTCGCGCTGCTCCTTTAGCCGATTCTCGATCTGGGTTAGCTGGGCGGCTTCTTCATCGAGCTTAGCGACTGTTTTTTTGATGCTGCGATATTGTGTGACATATGTATTCAGCAGCTGCTGGTCATTGGCGAAGATGATATCGAAATAATCCAACATGGCCAGCAAGTCGCCTATAGAGTTTGATGAGAGCAGGGCTGTCAGCAGAATGTCCCGCTCGCCCATATAGTAAGCCCTGAGCACGTTGCCGGCATCCTCGCGCTTGGATTGGATGGTGAGCTCCTGCTGCTGCAGCTCGGTGCGGGAGCGATCAAGCTGCTTACCGGCCGTTTTTTTTTGCTCGGCGATGTGGGCGATTTCCTTGTCAAGCTCGACCACAGATAAGCTTTTCTCAAGAATCCGTCTGACTTCTTCGTCTTCTGGCGATTGGGCAAGTACCGGATATACGGACAGCCATACGGCTAATGCGACCAGCGCGGCGGCACCGATCCGGCGACGCATCGTTCCTTTCACATTCGCGCTCCTTTCTGTCAATCTTAGTTCCGTCCGCGTTACCCGGACAATCTATGCAGCACTACTATATGCGCACAATCAGTCTATTATATCTTTAAAAGGGGATTTTGTCCTTCCGATAGGAGGCCTATGCGATGAATCATTCGGGACAACTTGCGAGGCGAATTGCGGATCGCATTAGAGATGTGAACACGGTGGGAGAGGTAAGAGCGCAAGTAAGCGGGGAGAAGCAGGTCGGCTGCATTTCCTTTCGCGATTATATGGCGATGTGTTTGTACGATCCCGATTACGGTTACTATCGGGCAGGCTCGGTTCGCATCGGCAAGTCGGGCGATTTTTATACGAGCTCATCGGTAGGTTCCGTCATGGGGGAGAAGATAGCCAGTTATGCGGCGGAGCTGATCTCAACCTACGAAGGGCCTGTAGATGCCGCGGAATGGGGTGCGGGGACAGGGAAGATGTCCGCTCAAATCCTCGCCGCTTGGCATAAGCTGGACTGCGGCTGGCTGCCCCGCATGACGTACGCCGTTATCGACAGCAGTCCCGTTCATTTGCAGGAGGCCCGGGCAACGCTGAGTTCGGGGCCAGACGGTCCCGAGCTCTTGTTTCTTAAACCGGAGGAGGTCGACTCAAGTAAGCTGGGGGGCGATAACCCGCTTATTATCGTGGCCAACGAGCTGCTTGATGCGTTCCCTGTTCATCGTGTGATCCGTCAAGATGGGCAATTATATGAGCTGGGTGTGGCGCTCCAGCATTCGGATACAACGGAAACACCCGACTTTCAATATGCTTATATGGCGCTCAGCGATCCCGAGATCGAACGCTCGCTTGCAGCCGATGGCATTGCGCTGCTGGAAGGGCAAGAGACGGAGGTCAATTTAGAAGCTGAACGTTGGCTGGCTTACGCGGGGGGGCTCGTTACCAGAGGCTCGCTGATGCTGATCGATTACGGGCATGAGGCCCGTGAATTGACGGCACCGCACAGGATGCGCGGTTCGCTTCTCTGTTACAACGGGCATCGTGCGCATGACAATCCGTTCCTGCAGCCGGGAGAGCAGGACATCACCGCCCATATCAACTTTACGGCCTGCAGACGAGCCGCTGAAGCTTCCGGCTGGAACGTTGCCTATTACAACACGCAGAAGCAATTTCTCGTGGATCAGGGCATTTTAGGTGATCTGATGGCCCATGACGGTTCGGATCCGTTCAGCGAAGCGGCCAAACGCAACCGCAGTATCCGTCAATTGCTATTGAGCGACGGGATGAGCGAGACCTTCAAAGTGATGATCTTGAGCAAGGGATAATTTCCTTTGCCATCGAGAAAAGGCTGCCCCAGCACGAGTCGTGCCTGGAACAGCCTTTTTTTGATTTGTTCTTGAAATACCGTTTTAGAACGGGTTGCCCATTACAAAAACGGTCCAATAGGTGAAGCCAACGAATGAGATCACCATATATCCCCAGAACATGAGTATGTATGTTCTTTCGGAAAAGTTCAAATAGCCTAACAGGACAAATACGGCCGTTTGGATAAAGAACAAGAGTGCCATCTCGATCATATCGCCAGCAAACGCCATAAGCGCGATTACAAGCGTCCAAAAGCCGAGCACCCGAAACATGCGTGCCACAATTTCATCCCCCTCTCGTCAGTCTTGACCCGATTACTATTGCCCATTATAACGTTTACGGAAACTGCTGTAAACCGCCATACGTGACGAAATGGCAAACTTTTTGACGGCTCTGAAGCCGTTGATACAAGTTTGTGCGGATGAAAAAGAAAATATGTATGAGCCTTTAAAAAAATGGATATACAAATTAGTATCCGATAGATTCTATGAACTCTACCAAGGGCATAGAGATAAAGTAAGCGCCTAACGTTAGGAGGTTTTGGTTGCATGACAGCAGTCAGACAAGATGCGTGGAGCCCGGATGACGATCTCATCCTCGCCGAAGTGACCCTGCGGCATATTCGGGAGGGCAGTACACAGCTCGCCGCATTCGAGGAAGTCGGTGAACGAATCGGACGGACTTCCGCCGCTTGCGGGTTTCGATGGAACAGTTGTGTCCGCAAGCGTTATGAAGATGCGATTCAAATTGCAAAACAACAGCGGCAAAAACGCAACTATATGAAAAAACAGTCCTTTGTCGCAACTTCTCAAGTTTCATCGGTCAGTACAATGGATGTCGAGGAACGGTCTTATAAAAATGATTCGATCACGGAAGAGTCTCTTTCGGTCGATACGGTCATTCGTTTCCTTCGTCAGTGGAAAGCGACGTATCAGGAGTTGACTCGGCAAATCAAAGCGCTGGAACGCGATTTGCGGGATCGGGATGAAGAGCTCTTCACTCTGCGGGGCCAAAATGAGAAGCTCTCGCATGAAGTAAACAGCGCCCAAACCGATTACCGGGCCGTCAACGACGATTACAAGACGCTTATTCAAATCATGGATCGCGCACGGCGTCTAACTGTATTAACAGAAGAAGACGAAACGAGGCCGCGCTTCAAAATGGATGCGAACGGTAATCTGGAACGAATCGAGTAGGATGGATCGTTCCGCTGGTTGAAATAAAACAGTCCCGCCACCTTTCTTAATAAGGAGGCCGGGACTTTTTATTGTGTATCCGAGGACGGACTCGTTCTGTTACGATAAGAAACAATAGATCAAGAAAGAAACAAGAGATAAAGGAGAGTTTCGATTGCGCATTCTAATCGTCGGAGCCGGGGCTATCGGGCTTTTATATGGAACACGCTTGGCTAGGGCAGGAATTGCTGTCAGGATGCTGACCAGAACCTCAGCGCAAGCGCAGCGATTAAACCTTGAAGGGGCGGCATTATTAGAAGGTGATCAGACCTTTATCGTGCGTCTGCAGGCAGACGTGTTATCGGATAGACGGGTTACGGCCTCGCCGGGCGATTGGATTTGGTTGACCGTCAAGCAAACCCATATGGATGACTCGTTCATAGACGGGGTAGCCAAGCTGGCTGGGCAAGGGGCATCAGTTCTAAGCCTGCAGAATGGAATCGGTCATATGCCGCGGCTGCGAGCAGCGCTGCCCCGTAATCCCTTGTATGCGGCGATCACGACTGAAGGGGCGCTTAAGGTGGATGCGCGCACGATCCGTTATACGGGGAAGGGAGAAATAGCCTTCGGAACGAATGATTCGGAAATTTTGCCGAATAAGACCGAAGCAGAGGAATTATCGCAGAAAATGTTGCTTCATGCGCTTCAGTCGGCAGGAATAAAGGCTTCGCTGTCGAATGAAATGGATAATCGCACCTATACGAAATTACTGATCAATGCGGTCATTAATCCACTCACCGCCTTGTATGGCGTTAAGAATGGAGAACTGCCGAAGGATCCGCTCAGAATGACCATGATGGCTGCTCTTCATGACGAATGTCTGACGATATTAACAGCGGCGGGAATGCTTGACGATGGGGAAGCTTGGCAGCGCTTGCTTATGGTATGCGAGCACACCGCAAGCAATGAATCGTCGATGCTGAAGGACGTGCGCGAAGGAAGATCCACGGAGATCGATTGGATTAACGGAGGGATAGCTACCTTGGCTCAGCGCATGAAGATGCCCTCCCCGCTGAACGATGCCGTCACGATTATTATAAAGGCTCTACATCCGAAATAAATTGCGAGGAGAGCGGTCCGTCATGCAATTGCTCTGGGAAAGCATAAAACACCTCTATGCGGTTCTGGCCGTTATTCCGATTATTCCTTTCCTGCTCGTATATTTCGGTCTCGGCGCCTATACGGGAGACCGGAAGAAAGCGTTTCGGACCGCCATGGACGTGACGACAGCGCTGCTGATCGGCTGTGTGGCCGTGTTATTTAATGATATCTTCAACAGTTCCTTCGGCCTTTACGGCATCGTGCTCATTCTCCTTCTCGGGGGAGGCCTGCTGGGTAACGTCCAGTATAGGGTAAGAGGAATGATTGACGTCAAGAAAATTTTACGCGCGATTTGGCGCCTTGGGTTTATTCTAATGAGCGTGTTTTATTTTGTACTGATGTGCATCGGAATTGGAAAAAGCTTTTTTACGGTTTGAAGCGTTAGGACCGCTTACATATGGACTAGCCGAATCGGTCTTCCAAGGGAGGGCCGATTTGTTTTGACGGTGCGCGTATCGTTGTGTAAAATGAGAAAAACTCCTATTGCTGATTCTGGAGAGGTTGAAAGTTACCCATGGATATCGAAATGTTTCAGCTGCCTGTCGGTCAACCCTTAGCGGATGCTTATGTAAATCGCACAGACAGGAATGTGATAAACGTATTCGGGAGTCATCCCGAGAATGAAGAGAGCTGGCGCCAAAGAGCGGCTATGCTTGCCGGGAATACGGGCAACCGGGTGCCTGCGAAGGCACTTGCCGATACGTTGCGCGCCTTTAATGCGCGCTTCAATGATTCTACAGAGGTTCATAAAGGAATAGATGCGATCGGAGAAGGCGCACCGGTTATTGTCGGCGGACAGCAGGCAGGCTTGTGGACCGGACCGTTGCTCGTCATTCATAAAGCGGTTACCGTCATCCAAGCGGCACGTTTCGCGGCTGAAGCGATCGGTGAACCGGTTGTTCCCGTGTTCTGGATCGCAGGCGAGGACCATGATTGGGACGAAGTGAACCATGCTCTGGTCGTCACCGCGGAGCAAGGGCTTATGAAGATCGCTGTGGAGCGCCCCCCTGGAGTCCGGACCTCGGTCAGCCAGACCAAACTGGCCAAAGAAGCGATGAGCGAGGCCATTCGGCAGCTTAGCGTTTCGCTTGAGGATACGGAATTCAAACAGAGGCTGATCGAGCAGCTAACGAAGCATGCGGCGGGCTCGGAAACGCTGACGGAATGGTTTGCTTTTGTCATGGGAGAACTGTTCGGCGAATACGGCTTGGTATTATTGGATTCCGATGACCCGGCCATTCGCCGTCTGGAAGCCCCGATGTTCCATCGGATGGTGGAGCAGAACGACGAGCTGGAGGAGGCCTATGTACGAGGAGCTGCTGCGGTTCGTGAGCTCGGGTATGTCGAGCAAGCCGAGGTTGCTCAGGGCGGCGCCAATCTATTTCTCTTTCTTGCAGAAGAGGGAGAGCAGGCTGGTGAACGGACGCTTCTGTTCAAGCGTAACGGCCGATTTAAGAACCGTAAAGGAACCGTATCCTTGTCGCGTGAGGAGCTGCTTGGCATCCTCGAGAAGACGCCTGAGCGATTCAGCAACAATGTGCTGACCAGACCGCTTATGCAGGATTATGTCCTGCCTGTCCTGGGCACGGTCCTCGGGCATGGCGAGATCGCATACTGGGCGCTTACGGCTGAGGCATTCCGCACATTCGGTATGCAAATGCCGATTATTGTGCCCCGCATGTCGTTTACCATGGTCGAAGGCACGATAGCCAAGCATATGTTAAAGTATGACTTGACGTTTGAGGATGTCGTGTTCCGCTTCGAAGCGCGTAAGCAGGCGTGGCTTAAGGAGCGGGACGAGCTGTCCATTGATGAGCGGTTCGAGGACATCAAGCAGAAGTTCGCCCAGCTGTATGACCCGCTCATCGAGATGGCCGCATCAGTCCAGTCCGGGCTTGCCGACCTTGGGGAGAAGAATAAACGAAGGATCGTTGAGCAGATCGCTTATATGGAGATGCGAACGAAGGATGCGCATGCATCGCGGTTCGATGCGGCCCTGCGCCAGCTCGAACGCATCTCGCTGTCACTCTGGCCGGGCGGCAAGCCGCAGGAGCGGGTGGTCAACATGTCCGTGTATTGGAACCGTTACGGAACGGGCTGGATCGATACATTGTTAGAAGTGCCGTACGTCCCTTCGGGCAGTCACCGTCTGATCTATTTATAAAAAAATATGTAGGTAAGCAACAGGAGGAAACGAAGATGAGTGCAAAAGAAAATAGCATTGTTACCGATCTCGCGTTAGCACCGGAAGGCCATCTGAAAATTGGTTGGGTTGCAGCCCACATGCCGGTATTGAACCGGATCCGCGAGCAGTTCGAGAAGGAACAGCCATTCAAAGGCTTGAAAGTAGCAATCTCCTTGCACTTGGAAGCCAAGACGGCTTACTTGGCGAAAGTAGTGCAAGCAGGCGGAGCGGAAGTGACGATTACGGGCAGTAACCCGTTATCGACGCAGGACGACGTGTGCGCCGCACTGGTCGAAGACGGAATTACCGTATTCGCCAAGTACAACCCGGAGCCTAAGGAATACAAGGACCTGATGGTCAAGACGCTCGAAACGAAACCGGATCTGATTATCGACGACGGCGGCGACCTCGTATCGATTCTGCATGCGGAGCGGCCCGATCTAATGACCCAGGTCCGCGGCGGTGCCGAAGAGACCACAACTGGTATTCTTCGCCTGAAGTCGATGGAGAAGGAAGGCACCATCAAATTTCCGATGGTCGCCGTCAATGATGCGTTCTGTAAATATCTGTTCGATAATCGTTATGGAACCGGGCAATCGGTATGGGACGGCATTAACAGGACGACAAACCTGGTTGCCGCAGGCAAAACCGTTGTCGTAGTAGGCTATGGCTGGTGCGGCAAAGGTGTGGCGATGCGTGCGAAGGGTCTTGGCGCGAACGTAGTCGTGACGGAAATCGATGCGATTAGAGCGGTAGAAGCCTACATGGACGGATTTACGGTTCTGCCGATGATCGAAGCGGCTAAAGTTGGTGATATCTTCGTTACCGTGACGGGTAATCGCGATGTGATCCGGGGCGAGCATTACGAAGTGATGAAGAACGGAGCGATCTTGTCGAATGCCGGTCACTTCGATATCGAGGTCAACAAGCCGGAGCTGCTGGCGCTCTCGAGCGGCAAACGGGTCGTTCGCCGCAACATTGAAGAATATCAGCTGAAGGATGGACGCAGCATCTATCTGCTTGCCGAAGGCAGGCTTGTAAACCTGGCGGCGGGCGATGGCCACCCGGCTGAAATTATGGATATGACATTCGCTCTCCAAGCCATGTCGCTCAAATATGTGAACGATAATTACAAGACGATCGGCGCGAAAGTAGTCAACGTGCCGTATGAGCTGGATGAGCAAGTCGCTCATTATAAATTGTCTTCGCTCGGTATCGGGATCGACCGTCTGACCGAGGAACAGAAAGCATATCTGGATAGCTGGACGGAGCATTAATGCGCCGGTCTTAAAATAGCAGCCGTTTGAGCGGGATTCAACATGAATCCATGGCTCAAACGGCTTTTTATTATACGTATCGCCCCATTACTTGCAACTTCTTCCAAAAGGTTTGCGTCTAGAGGAAAAGGCAAACAAACAAGGGGGCTATGCGGGTGATCAAGGGGGCATATAGACAAAAACAGGGTTGGATCCGATTGTACACGCTATTCTTCAGTGTGTTGATTCTTGCAGCGGCAGCAGGCTGCTCGGGAAGCTCGAATAATAGCGCGAGCGACAGTGCCATGAAGAGCAACGCAGGTTCCGCTACAACAGAAATATCGTCTTATTCCAAAGCAACCGCGGAAGATAAGGCTGCAGCCGGTGAACGTCCGGCCGAGAACGAAACTACACAGGCGAGCGAGGCACTTCAAGCAGGCACTGGGTATGGCAGCGGGGCCGTAGCGGAGAGCGGTGCTGAAGCGGATGGTTTCAGCCGCAAGGTTATCTACCGGGCGAATGTTTCCATGGAGGTGGAAGAGTACGCGAAAGCTCAGACGCTGCTAAGAAACGCTATTCATCTTTCGGGCGGATACATTCTGCAGTTCTCAGATCAGAAGTCGACAGCAGAGCTCGGCGGAACCTACACAATTAAAGTTCCGGCCGGGGGCTTCATGTCTTTCTTGGGTGAAATTGAGAAGATCAAGCATCTTTTCTACGAGACGAATATGCAGGGAACGGATGTAACTGAGGAGTACGTCGATCTGGAATCGCGTCTGAAAGCGCGTCAAGTGGTGGAAGCCAGACTATTGGCCTTTATGGATAAAGCAACCCGCGCCGACGATCTGCTGAAGTTTTCGACAGAGCTGGGCGAGGTTCAAATGGAAATCGAGCGGATTAAAGGGAGAATGCGTTATCTGGAACAGAATGTGGCTTTCTCCACTATAGAGCTGCGCATGTATGAGCGTATTGAAGCAGTCGCTCCGGCAACGAAAGAGAAGCCGTTCTTTCAGGAGAGATTGACGAATGCATTATCTGGAAGCACGACGTTTCTGTATGAATTTGCACAAGGACTGTTAGTTCTGCTTGCCGGTGCGCTACCGATCCTGATTGTTCTTGCGCTGCTTGGTATCCCGGTATACATTGCCTACCGGCAAAGACATAAGGGCCGTCCTGTGAGAAGAAGCATTCAGGTGCAAGCAGAGAATAAGGAAAACGGGCAGCTAGCGAATAAAGCACCCGAGTCGGTCAATCAAGAGGAAGAACTGTAGCCGATCATTGAAAAGGTTATGCGTGTATGTAATCGTGGGCGAGCACGGTGAAGGAGTGAGCGCAAGAGCTGCGTCTGAAGCCTTTAGGATAGGCTTCCGGATGCGGCTCTTTTTGTCGTGCCGATTTGGCAGCTTGCCCGCTGCATGGCGAATCGCATGGCGGCTGCCTTGGCTAGTCTTCGGCGGTCTTCCTCCGAGCCGGATACAAACGATGGCATTTGATACAGCTCGAGCAGCGCGTCCTCACTGGCAGCCGCGGCATCGCGTTCATTGCCGAGCAAGTAGTGAGCAACCTGGTAACAGAGCTGTTCGACAGCACGCAATAGCTCGAATTTATGTGAGGCGACGGCGTTCATAGCTTTCTCCTTTATCCGATAATCTGGCTGCCGGCACCAGCCGAACAGGCGCAGGCAGCTTGCTGTATGTATCTGTTAATCCTAGCTTACACGAATGGGATGAGGAAAAGGTTTCAAAAGTATTACAAGATTAATCCCGTGAAATATTTATAAATTCATTGCAATGATGCAGGAATTTCATTCTCGGTGGCGAATTGAACAACACTAGTGGTGAAAAGTGGGGGTAAGTGGAGGTTTAGAGGGAAGGGGTGGAGCGGCCGTATGTTCATGGGTGAATATCAACACAGCATCGACGATAAAGGCCGTATCATTATCCCAGCTAAATTCCGCGACAGCCTGGGCGATAAGTTTATCGTTACCCGGGGCCTCGACAACTGTTTGTTTGTTTACCCTATGAGCGAGTGGAGCGTTCTGGAACAAAAGCTGAAGTCATTGCCGCTCATGAAATCGGATGCCCGTGCGTTCTCGAGGTTTTTCTTCTCGGGGGCAACGGAATGCGAGTTAGACAAACAGGGAAGGGTAAACTTGCCTAACACCTTGTGTGATTATGCCAAACTGGACAAAGATTGTGTCGTGCTCGGGGTTTCGAGCAGAGTGGAAATATGGAGCAAACAGACATGGGAAGGGTACTTCAATCAATCCGAAGAAACATTCAACGAGATCGCCGAGAAATTGGTTGATTTCGATTTTAATTTCTAGATCGCAGGCCACCGGTTTACCGGTCGTGCCAGTCGACCATAGAGCCGGGAGGGTTACAGCTTGTTTCAACATGTTACGGTGCTCAAGGAAGAAGCGGTCGATGGGCTGGCCATCCGACCGGATGGCATTTATGTCGATTGTACGTTAGGCGGTGCCGGCCACAGCGAGCTCATCGCGTCAAGGCTTGGCCTCGAGGGACGGCTGATCGCGTTCGATCAGGATGAATGGGCGCATGATAACGCGCGCGTCCGTCTGGCTCCATATCTGGACCGGGTAACGCTCGTTAAGAACAATTTCCGCCATCTGGAGCGGATGCTGGGCGAGATCGGCGTTACGCAGGTAGACGGTGTGTTGTTTGATTTAGGCGTTTCAAGTCCTCAACTGGACGAGGCGGAACGAGGCTTCAGTTATAATCACGATGCGCCGCTTGATATGCGGATGGATCAGCATGGCATGTTAACGGCACATGACATCATTAATACGTGGGAGGAGCGGGAGATCTCTCGCATTCTGGCGGACTACGGGGAGGAACGTTTCGCCAGGAACATTGCCCGTAAGATTATTGCAGCCAGGGAAGAACAGCCGATCGAGACGACCGGAGAGCTCGTAGAGCTCATCAAGTCCGGCATTCCTGCTGCCGCAAGGCGGACAGGACCCCATCCGGCGAAACGATCCTTTCAAGCGCTGCGGATCGCCGTTAACGATGAACTGGGTGCGGAGGAAGCGGCGCTTGAACAGACGGTACGAGTGTTGAAGCCAGGCGGCCGGGCATCCGTGATCACCTTTCATTCCTTGGAAGACCGGATTTGCAAGCAATTTTTTGCGAAATTTGTTGAAAGATGCACCTGCCCGCCGGATTTTCCAATGTGTGTATGCGGATCAAAAGGTGTGCTGAAGCTGGTCAACCGCAAGCCGATTGTTCCCGGCGAAGAGGAACTGGCGCTGAATCCGAGATCGAGATCGGCGAAATTAAGAGTTGCAGAGAAGCTATAGCCGTGTAACTACAACTAGGCAGCATTCGACAATTACAACAAATTTTATCCTATATAAACGAATCATGGGAGGGAAAACATTTGGCATATCAAAACGGCAATTTGGCGCTGCAACCGAAACGCAAACCGGAGGAGCAAGTCTACCGGGAGAAAAGAACGGTCGTCGTTAAACGGAAGTCGCTTCCGGTACAGGAGAAACTGCTCTGGTTATTCACGATCATCGTCGGCGTACTGATTGCAGGGGTCATCATCTTCCGCTATGCGGAGGTGTACAAGATGAATCTCGAAATCCGGAATCTAACCAACGAGTATAACGAGATGTCTGTCGAGATGAAAGAGCTGCAGAAGCAGGTTCAAATCTTGGGCGACCCGGATCGTATCAATAAAATTGCGAAGAGCATGAACATGTCGGCATCCAAGCAGGATGTTATGGTCGACAAAAAAGAACAACCGACCGATACGGCTCCTAAGGAATAAGGTGACCGCGATGACAAAGAGAATCAAATTACGGACGTTGCTGGTCGGAGGGCTTATCACCCTCTTTTTTGTTGTTTTGGTGGGCAAAATCTACTGGGTGCAGGTCGTCAAGGCTGATTACTGGACAGAGAAGGCGCGTGTCGTGTGGTCCAAATCGGAGACGCTCGTACCGGTACGCGGCACGATAAGCGACCGGGAGGGCAATGTGCTTGCCATGGATACGGCCGCCTATACCGTGGCTGTGAACCCGAAGGTTATTCATGAGCTGGGTATCGAAAATTTCGTGGTGAGTAAACTCCATACGATCCTAGGAAAATCGGAATCGGAGCTTCGCGAAATCGTAACGGCGAAGAAGGATGACGGAACCTTCTTCACGCAGCGGGAGGTTAGGAAAGAAGGCTGGAAGATAGATAAGTCGGTCAGGGACCGGATCATCAACTTTCGGGAAGAGCTGAAGGAGCAAACCAAGAAAACTGACGTGGGCATCTATTTGATCGACCAGCAAAAGCGCTATTATCCCAAGAATAAGCTGGCCGCGCATTTAATCGGCTATGTAGATAAGGACGGCAAGGCCATTACAGGTCTCGAAGCCTATTACGACAACGAGCTCAAAGGCGTAGAGGGCAAGATTCAGTACAAGCGCGACGGCAACGGCATCATACTTGAGAATGAGAAGGTGGAGTTCAAGCCATCTCGCGATGGAAAGAACGTAAAGCTGACGATTGACGCTGACATTCAGCATTATGTTGAAGAAGCGATACAAGAAGCGTACGATAAGTATCAGCCGAAGAGCATTACCGCCATAGCGGCAGATCCGCAGACGATGGAAATTCTCGGGATGGCGAATATGCCGACATTCAACCCGAACGAATTCGGGAAGGCTCCACAGATCAACTTCTACAACCATATCACCAAGTCGAGCTACGAACCGGGGTCTACGTTTAAGATTGTTACGTTGGCAGGCGCTGTGGAAGAAGGCGTGTTTAACCCCAATGAAGAATACATGTCGGGAAAAATAAAAGTTGGAAAAAGTTGGTTGCGCGATGTTAAGCGCGAGGGCTGGGGCTCGATTAGTTTTCTGGAGGGGCTGAAGCGTTCCAGTAACGTTGCTTTTGTTAAGATGGGGTACGAGCGCTTGAAGGCGGATAAGCTGATCCAGTATATTAAAGATTTCGGGTTCGGCCAGAAGACCGGCATAGAGCTGCCAGGCGAAATTAACGGGGTTATGAACATTAACCCCAACCGGGCAGTAGAGGTTGCTACCGCATCCTTCGGGCAGGGGCCGGTCTCGGTCACGCCAATCCAGCAAATTACGGCTGTAGCCGCGGTTGCGAATGGCGGTAAACTCATGCAGCCGCATATTATCAAAGAGATCGAGGACCCTGTCACGAATAAGACAGAGGTCGTTCAGCCGAAGATGGTCCGTCAAGTTATCTCTGAGGAGACATCCAAGCAGGTAAGCGAATATTTGGAGCAGGTCGTCTCCGATCAGAAGATCGGTACGGGTAAGAACGCGTACATCCCGGGCTACCGGGTAGCAGGCAAAACCGGTACCGCACAGAAGGTTACCGACGGGAAAGGGTATTCCGACGAGAAATACGTCGTGTCCTTCATCGGGTTCGCCCCGGTTGGCAATCCCAAAATCATCGTTTACGTTGTCGTGGACGAACCGAATGACAGATATGCTGGCGGCGGCTCGGTTGCGGCGCCGGTATTCAAGAAGATCGTGGAGCAGAGCTTGCGGAAGATGAATGTCATGCCCGTGCTGCCTGCCAATTCAGGATCGAAGTCGACGACCAAGCAGAAGGAAATGACAGTTACCGTTCCCGACCTGTCCGGTCTTGGCCTGAGTCAAGCGAAGGCGGAGCTGAAATCGCGTTCACTCGTTGCGGAGATCGTGGGCTCCGGTACGGCGGTCAAGCAGCAAATTCCGAAGCTGGGCACGGAGACGAGCTTGAATCAGAAGGTGTATCTCATCACGGAGGATCGCGACAAGCTGCCGATCCCGAACATGAGAGGCCTGCCGCTGAGGGACGCGCTTGAAATTTGTACGCTGCTGAACATTCGCTGCGTAACAGAGGGACAGGGCTTCGTAACGGCTCAAGTCGCTGCGATGCAAAATGGTGAGCGGGTGCTGAAGCTGGTGCTGACGCCTCCGGGACCGGATACAAACGCCGAAAGTGGAGATGGTTCCGATGCCGGTAATAAAGCGGAAGAGGGTAAAAGTGAGTGATTCGACCTTGTCCTCGTGAGTAATGTCTGAAATGGATTTATGTCGATATGGCTCCTCTGCTGCTGTAAGAGGAAGCAGCTTGAGTTCCGGTGCCGTAGTGGTGATCCGGATACGCTCGTCAGCGGTTCGGGCTGAGCAGCTGTAGCGCCGGAAACCGGCGTTACAGCTGGATGAGGCACCGAAGGAACGGCCTGTAACGCCGCTTTTTGGTCTTACAGAGCTGTCATCGCAAGACCGGCGTCATACGGAGCAGCTGTAGCGCCGGAAATCGGCGTTACAGCTGGATGAGGCACCGAAGGAACGGCCTGTAACGCCGGTTTGTGGTCTTACAGAGCTGGATTCGTAAGATCGGCGTCATACGGAGCTGCTGTAGCGCCGGAAACTGGCGTTACAGCAGGATGATGCGCCGAGGGTGCGGCCTGTAACGCCGGTTTATGGTCTTACAGAGCCGACTTCGCATGTCCGGCGTCATAAGGAGCAGCTGTAACGCCGGAAACTGGCGTTACAGCAGGTCGAGGCGCCGAAGTTGCGGCCTGTAACGCCGCTTTATGGTCTTACAGAGCCGTCACCGCAAGACCGGCGTCCATACAGAGCAGCTGTAGCGCCGGAAACCGGCGTTACAACAGGATGATGCGCCGAAGGAACGGCCTGTAACGCCACTTTATGGTCTTACAGAGCCGGCACCGCAAGTCCGGCGTCATACGGAGCAGCTGTAGAGCCGGAAACCGGCGTTACAGCTGGATGAGGCGCCGAAGGAACGGCCTGTAACGCCGGTTTATGGTTTTACAGAGCCGGCATCCATCCCGGCATAGCGGCAGCTCGTACACCGGAGCAAGTGAAGGCTTGTTCTAACCCCTTTTTATTCCGAATAGGCTTGGATTAGATAGAATGAAGGACATGTTCCTTCGTTCAAGCGCCTTGTGGAGGGGGAAAGACAAGTGAAAGTATCGAATGTAACCGTCCGGCGTAGACTTTTTATCGCGCTGATCGTGTCTATCTTGGCTTTTTCGCTGCTTGCCGTTCGTCTCGGTTATGTCCAGCTGCTGACAGGTGAGGAGCTTGCCGCGAAAGCAGAGGATTCGTGGCGCAGGGAAATTCCATTCTCAGCCAAACGGGGCGAGATATGGGACCGAAACGGCGTCCGGCTTGCGTATAATATAAGTTCACCTACCGTTATGGTGATTCCCGCGCAGATCAAGGATGCCAAAGGAACGGCTGCGCAGCTGGCCAACGTGCTGGGGATGACGGAAGAGAAGCTGTACGGATTCGTTACGAAGAAACAGATGATCGTCAATGTCCAGCCCGGCGGCCGCAAAATAACAACAGAGAAGGCACAGCAGGTCAGAGACTTGAATCTGGCCGGCGTTGTCGTAGCCGAGGATAATAAACGCTATTATCCCTTTGGGGATTTTGCATCGCATGTGCTTGGAATCGTTGGCCTGGACGGCGGTTTAACAGGCGTCGAAGCCAAATACAATTCATTCCTGGAAGGCATAAACGGGAACGTCTCTTTTTTATCCGATGCCAAGGGCAGAGTGATGCCCGGTTCGTCCGATACGTATTTGAAGCCCAAGGACGGGCTGAACATGGTGCTGACGATCGACAAACAAATCCAGTCGATCATGGAGCGGGAGCTTGACCAGGCGATGGTGAAGTTCCAAGCGGACAATATTATGGCGATCGCCATGGATCCAACCAACGGTGAAATATTAGGCATGGCCAGCCGCCCGGCTTTCGAGCCGGATAAATTCAGGGACGCGGAGCCCGAGGTCTATAACCGCAACCTCCCTATATGGATGACCTACGAGCCCGGGTCGACCTTCAAGATCATTACATTAGCCGCGGCGCTCGAAGAGAACAAGGTGAACCTCAAGAACGAGCACTTCTTCGATCCTGGCGCAGTTGAGATCGGCGGTGCCCGGCTGCGCTGCTGGAAGAAGGGCGGACATGGCAGCCAGACATTCCTGGAGGTTGTGCAAAATTCATGCAACCCCGGATTCGTCGCACTCGGCAACCGCCTCGGAAAAGAAAAGCTGTTCGGGTATATTCGCGACTTCGGCTTTGGCACGAAAACAGGTATTGATCTGGGCGGCGAGGAGAATGGCATCCTGTTCAAGCTAAAGCAGGTAGGACCGGTGGAACTGGCGACTACAGCTTTCGGCCAGGGTGTTTCTGTGACGCCGATTCAACAAATTACAGCCGTATCGGCCGCAATCAACGGCGGCGTCCTCTATAAACCGCATGTTGCCAAGTCATGGGTCAATCCTGAGAACGGGGAAACCGTGGAGACGGTTGAGCCGGAGGCGGTTAGGCAGGTGGTGTCGGAGAAGACGAGCCAGCAGGTTCGCGAGGCGCTCGAGAGTGTCGTGGCCAAAGGCACAGGCAAGAACGCCTTTATCGACGGTTATCGTGTAGGAGGCAAGACGGGGACTGCGCAGAAGGTCATTAACGGCAGATATTCGCCAAGCGAGCACATCGTTTCTTTTGTTGGATTCGCGCCGGCCGACGATCCCAAGATCGTCGTGTATGTCGCTGTAGACAATCCGCAGGGCATTCAATTCGGCGGTGTCGTCGCAGCGCCGATCGTTCAAGCGATTTTGGCAGATGCGCTGCCATATATGGGAATTACGCCGCGTGCGAAGCAGATCGAACGGGAGTATAAATATGGAGATGCGGCGCCGCGGATCGTTGTGGTACCGAATCTCGTTGGCAAAACGGTATCCGATATCTATGAAGATATGAACATGAACTTCAACCTAACCTCGGCCGGAAGCGGCAATACGGTCATTCGTCAAGCGCCGGCTGCAGGTACGCGCGTAGAACGCGGATCGACGATTCGCATTTATTTAGCCAAAGAAGATGATGAAAGCCATCATCATTGACCATAATGGAGAATATCATCAAGCAGATATAGGGTTACGCTTTGAGCAGCAGGCTTGAGCGGTCCCGGTAGGAGGAATAGGCACATGCGACTGAATCAATTGGCGGCGCTGCTGGAAACGGCGGTAGTCGCAGGTGATGGCCATGCAGAGATAACAGGTCTTCAGACGGATTCCCGGAAGGTGACGGAGGGCGACTTGTTCATCTGTTTAGTTGGCCATAATATGGATGGGCATGATTATGCCGGGGAAGCGCAGAAACGCGGAGCCAAAGCGCTCGTTGTCGAGCGGAGGCTTGCCATCGATATTCCGCAACTGATTGTGAAGGACAGCCGTTTCGCCATGGCTGTCTTAGCGGACGAATATTTCGGACATCCGAGCCGCTTACTTAAGCTCATTGGAATTACGGGAACGAATGGCAAGACGACGACGACCTATTTGATCGAACGGATACTGGCTGATGCCGAGCATCGGCCAGCGGTGATCGGCACGGTTGAAATGCGCTATGGCGGAAAGACCTACCCGATGTCCGGGACGACGCCGGAAGCGCTTGAGCTGCAGCGTTACCTCGCGGCTATGGTCGCAGAGGGAACGGATTACTGCGCGATGGAGGTATCCTCGCATGCGCTGGAGCAGGGCCGTGTGAAGGGATGCCGCTACCGGACGGCCGTATTTACCAACTTGACGCAGGATCATCTTGATTATCACGGTACGATGGAGCGATACGCCGCTGCCAAGGGACTTCTGTTCGGGAGACTCGGTAATGATTTCGGGGCCACGCAGGAAGAACGGTCGTACGCGGTGTTGAATGCAGATGATCCGGCTTCAGAGACTTTCGCGCGCTTAACGGCTGCCGAAGTGCTGACCTACGGAGTGAAGCAAGAAGCCGACGTACGTGCATCGAACATCAAGGTTACCGCTCACGGGACCTCATTCCATGTAAAGACGTTTCGGGGAGAAACGGATATTACATTGCGAATGGCCGGAACCTTTAACGTCTATAATGCGTTAGCCGCCATAACCGCCGCGCTTGTGGAGCAGATTCCGCTGGAGCGGATCAAGCTGAGCCTCGAGGCCGTTCCAGGCGTACCGGGACGGGTTGAGGCCGTGCATGCCGGACAGCAATTCGCGGTTATTGTCGACTACGCACATACGCCCGACGGTTTGGACAATGTGTTGAAAGCCGTCAAAGAAATCGCCGATGGCCGGATTATTACCGTCTTCGGCTGCGGCGGCGACCGCGATAAGACGAAACGGCCGATCATGGGCAGCATCGCCGCGGCTTACTCGGACTACGTCATCGTCACGTCCGATAATCCTCGTACAGAGGATCCGATTCGTATTCTGGCCGACATTGAAGCCGGGCTGCAAAGCGACGGCGTGCCGCAGGAAAGGTATGAGCTGCAGCCCGACCGCCGCTTGGCGATTCAAAAAGCGGTTGAAATGGCCAGCCATGAAGATGTAGTATTAATTGCGGGTAAGGGACACGAAACGTATCAGATCATTGGCCGTGTTACACATGATTTCGATGACCGTGAAGTGGCCAAAGAAGCGATAAGGAGTCTGGAAAAGTGATAAAACGAACGTTAGGCGATATGGCCGTCATGAGCGGCGGAACGAATTCAAAGGCAAGTCTCCCCGGGACGGAACTGGTAGGCGTGACGACGGATTCACGCCGCGTTCAGCAGGGTCAGCTGTTCATTCCGCTTGTCGGAGAGCATTATGATGGACATGATTTTGTTCAAGGCGCATTTGCTTCTGGAGCGGGAGCCGCTCTGTGGCAATCCGACCGGGAAGTTCCGAAAGAGCTGGCTGAAGCCTCGCTCATCTTCGTTGAGGATACACTTACTGCCCTTCAACGGCTGGCATCTTCCTATAGACAGGAATTAAAGGTACGGGTCATAGGCGTAACCGGCAGCAACGGGAAGACGACAACCAAGGATATGGCGGCGTCGGTATTGGCCGGCGTTTTTCGCGTGCACAAAACGGAAGGTAACCTAAACAACCACATCGGCCTGCCGCTGACGGTACTGCAGCTGGATGAAACCGTCGAAGCCGCCGTTATCGAAATGGGCATGAGCGACTTCGGCGAGATTGAGCTTCTAACCCGGATCGCAAAACCGGATATCGCAATTATTACGAATATTGGGGATGCGCATCTGCTTCAACTGGGATCGCGCGAGGGAATCGCGAAGGCGAAGCTGGAAATTGCAAGCGGCCTTACGCCTGGCGGCATCCTGCTGTATAACGGGGATGAACCCCTGCTGCGAAGCGGCGTACAGGCATTAGGCTTGCCGGAGTCAATCGCCACGCAAACATTCGGTATCGGATCAGATAATGACTGGTCAGCGCAGAACGTGGAACTAGGTGCAGACGCTTCACGATTCGATATGGTTTCGAAGCAGGACCCGGGCAGATCGATAAAGGGGCTTCGCATTCCGGTTCTCGGACAGCATAATGTAGCTAATGCCCTTGCGGCAATTGCCGCAGCAATGCTGCTCGGCGTTCCGCAAGTGCGCATTCAGGAAGGGCTCAGCGGATTGACTCTGACCGGTATGCGCATTGAGCCGTTACGCGCAGCCAATGGAGCGCTGCTGCTAAGCGATGCGTATAACGCCAATCCAACTGCGGTTCGCGCAGCGGTCGATCTGGTCGCCCATTTATCGGGCTACCGGCGCAAGTGGCTGGTTCTCGGCGACATGCTGGAGCTTGGCCCTCAGGAGGCCGAGCTGCATGCCGGCATCGGGGAATATGTACTGCCGGATAAAGCGGATGCCGTACTCACATATGGAGCCTTGTCCCGTCATACGGCTGAAGCTGCTGCCAAAAATTTCGGAATTGGTGAAGCCGGCGACCAGCCGGTTATCGCATTTGAAGATAAGAACGCGTTGATCGAATGGCTGCAGGCAAGGCTCGCACCGGAGGATCTCGTCCTTGTGAAAGGTTCGCGTGGCATGCGCATGGAAGAGATCATCCAAGCGCTGCAGCGCGTATAGTGGGGTGAGAAAATGGACATCAAGGTCATATTGCTCTCAATAGGCGCTTCCTTTCTGCTTGCGGTTTTACTCGGACCGTTGTTCATTCCGCTCTTAAGACGGCTGAAGTTCGGCCAGCAAATCCGGTCGGACGGACCGCAAAGCCATCTGAAGAAGAAGGGCACGCCGACAATGGGCGGCATCATCATAATGCTGGCGACACTACTTGCCTTTCTTAAATTTTCGGATAAAACGGCCGAATTTTGGGTGCTGCTCATCGCGTCGCTCGGGTTTGGACTTATCGGATTTTTGGATGATTACATCAAAATCGTATTTAAGCGGTCGCTCGGTCTGACAGCCAAGCAGAAGCTGATCGGCCAATTTCTGTTCGCGGTTATTATATGCTTCCTTCTCTATCAGATGAACCACAGCACGATGGTCAACATCCCGGGTACGTCCATTGATCTGGAGTTCGGCTGGTTTTATTATCCTTTAGTTGTCATCATGCTGTTCGGCACAACGAACGCGGTTAACTTCACGGACGGCGTTGACGGCTTGCTGGCAGGTACGGGCGCTGTCGCTTTCGGCGCATTCACGCTGCTGGCCATGCATGCAAGCGAGCATGAATCGGCTATATTCTCCGCCGCGATGATCGGGGCACTGCTAGGATTCCTTGTATTCAATGCCCACCCGGCGAAGGTCTTCATGGGCGATACCGGATCGCTGGGCATCGGCGGCGGTATGGCGGCCGTGGCGATCCTGACGAAGACTGAATTTTTACTCGTCATCATCGGGGGCGTATTCGTCATCGAGATGTTATCGGTTATTTTGCAGGTAGGCTCCTTTAAACTAAGAGGCAAGCGTATTTTCAAGATGAGTCCGATCCATCATCACTTCGAGCTCTCCGGATGGAATGAATGGCGCGTCGTCATCACATTCTGGGCGGTAGGTATACTGTTCGCCGCGATCGGTCTGCTGTTGGGACGATAAGGATGACAGGCGTCTACCTTTGCGATGGTAGGGCGCAGATTTACTAATGTATCCTGCAAGTGTAGAAAATGGATAGACCGAGGGGGACTTAATCACCATGAATGACCCGAAATCTTATAAGGACCGGCGTGTCGTTGTACTCGGTCTTGCCAGAAGCGGGGTTAGCGTTGCCAAGCTGTTTCATAAGCTCGGCGCGCTGGTGACCGTTAACGATCAACAGGAACGTCATCTATGCCCCGAAGCGGACGAGCTGGACGCTTTGGGTGTTTCTGTCATATGCGGGGGACATCCGGATTCACTCATTACAGAGGAAACGGCATTGGTCGTCAAGAATCCGGGAATCCCGTATACGGCAGCGCCTGTACAACGGGCGATGGAGCTTGGACTCGATGTGGTGACCGAAGTGGAGGTCGCCTATTGGCTGTCGCCCGCGCCGATTATAGGCATAACCGGTTCGAATGGCAAGACGACAACGACGACATGGATCGGCGAAATGCTCGATACCGCGCAGATGAGGCCGATTGTCGCAGGCAATATCGGTACGCCTCTCTGCGAAGCGGCACAGACCGCAGAGCCTGGCAATTGGATCGTCGCCGAGCTCAGCTCGTTTCAGCTCAAAGGCACGCAAGCGTTCCGTCCGCGTGTTGCACTGCTGCTGAATCTAGCCGAGACGCATCTGGACTATCATGGCAGCCTCGACGATTATATCGCATCCAAAGCAAAGATATTCGCGAATCAAACGGAGGCCGATACCGCCGTGTTGAACGCCGACGACCCGGTTTGCCGTCAATTGATGGACAAAGGGGGAATTCGCGCTTCGATCCTGCCGTTCTCCACGACGCAGGAGCTTTCGCAGGGCATCTTCGTCTCACCACCGTTCCCGCCCGATCTAACGGAGCCGGACGGCGCTGTAGACCGGCAGATCGTATGGGTGAAGCAGGATGGTGTGATGCAGACGCTGATGCCTGTGAACGAGCTCGGCATTCCCGGACGCCATAATGCGGCTAATGCGCTTGCTGCAATAGCGGCTTGCATCGCTGCAGGGGCCGACCTGCAGTCGCTGCTGCAGCCGCTCCGTGAATTCAACGGCGTCGAGCACCGCCTTGAATTCGTCTGTGAACGGAGAGGGGTTAAATATTACAACAATTCCAAGGCGACCAATACAATCGCGACGGTTATTGCACTACGGTCGTTCCCTGGCCGCATCGTGCTCATCGCAGGCGGTCGCGACCGGGGCTTGGACTTCATGGAACTGGTGCCGCATATGCGCGATCAAGTAAAGGCGGTCGTGACCATTGGCGAGACCCGGGAGAAGCTTGCAGGCGTGGCAAGGCTGGCAGGTTTAACGGCAGTGAAAATCGTCGAACCTGAGGAGGACGCCGAAGCGACGCTGCGCCTAGCGGTGCGCGAAGCAGCCTCCATTGCGGAGCCGGGAGATACCGTTCTGTTGTCTCCGGCCTGCGCGAGCTGGGACATGTTTAAGTCTTACGAGCAGCGGGGGCGCATTTTTAAACAATCGGCGCATACGTTGTAAGTAGGGGGCTCGTCCCTACTTACCGATGCAGAGGTGTTTGCGCTATGGTTAAAGCCAGGTCCGCTCCGGATGTCTGGATGATTGTCTCGATTTTTCTTATTCTTGCCATCGGACTCGTGATGGTCTACAGCGCGAGCGCGGTGCTCGCGTTCCATGAGTTCGGCGATAAGTTTTATTATGTCAAAAGGCAGCTGCTGTTTGCCGCGCTTGGAATCGGCGCCATGTTCGTCACGATGAACGCCGATTATTGGATGTGGAAGAAATGGTCGAAGCTTGGGCTAATCGTATGCTTCTGCCTGCTTGTCATGGTACTCGTTCCCGGAATCGGGGTCGTTCGCGGCGGCGCGCGAAGCTGGCTGGGCATCAGCTCATTCGGTATTCAGCCATCCGAATTCATGAAGCTGGCGATGGTCGTCTTTCTGGCGAAGATGCTCTCCGAGAAACAGCAGACGGTGACATTGTTTATGAAGGGCCTGCTGCCGCCGCTAGGCATCCTCGGGGTTGCCTTCGGCATGATAATGCTGCAGCCTGATCTGGGCAGCGGTGCCGTTATGGTCGGTGCATCGATGCTCGTGATCTACACCGCCGGGGCGCGTCTTGCGCATCTTGGTTCATTGGCGTTAATAGGCGTTGCCGGATTAGTCGGTTTAATTCTCGCAGCTCCATACCGGCTGCAGCGCATAACCGCCTTTCTCGATCCGTGGGCCGACCCGCTCGGCGCAGGCTATCAGGCCATTCAATCGCTGTATGCCATCGGCCCAGGGGGCCTCGTCGGCCTCGGCCTTGGCATGAGCCGTCAGAAATTCAATTATCTTCCCGAGCCGCAAACCGACTTCATCTTCTCCATCGTGGCTGAGGAGCTCGGGTTTATCGGCGGCGCGGCGATTATTATATTGTTCGCGATTCTCGTCTGGCGCGGAATGCGCACGGCCATCGCGGCACCCGATACGTTCGGCAGTTTATTGGCTGTTGGCATCGTCGGCATTGTGGCGGTGCAGGTATTCATTAATATTGGAGTCGTGATCGGCATGATGCCGGTAACGGGCATCACCCTGCCGCTAGTCAGCTATGGGGGATCATCGCTCACGCTGCTCTTAACATCGCTCGGAATTTTGCTTAATATATCCCGTTATTCGAGGTGACCTTTTCATGCGAATTGTATTGACCGGCGGCGGAACCGGCGGCCACATTTATCCGGCATTAGCAATCGGCAAACAGGCGGCGGAGGAGGAGCCAGGCACGTCCATCCTCTATATTGGTACGCCGAAGGGAATGGAGAGCCGCATCGTGCCCGAGCAAGGAATCAAATTCGAATCGGTTGAAATTACCGGGTTTAGAAGAAAGCTGTCGGTTGAGAACTTCAAGACGGTCATGCGTTTTCTAAGAGGCGTCCGGCGCTCCAAGGAGCTGCTTCGCAGCTTCAAGCCGGACGTCGTGGTCGGGACTGGCGGATATGTGTGTGGTCCGGTCGTATATGCCGCAGCGAAGCTTGGCATCCCAACGATCATTCATGAGCAGAATGCGGATCCCGGATTGACGAATAAATTTCTTGCCCGTTATGTAGATTGCGTGGCAGTCAGCTTCAAGGAATCGATTCCTTCCTTCAATAAAGCAAAGCGGATTGTCCACACCGGCAATCCTTGCGCGTCGAATGTCGTGCGCGCAAATAGAGAGAAAGGCTATGCCTCGCTTGGTCTTCCGCAAGGAAGCCGCATCGTGCTCATGGTTGGCGGAAGCCGCGGTGCGAAGGCTATGAATGACGCAATGGTGGACATGGGGCCTCTGCTACAGCGGCTGCCTAACGTCCATTTTGTATTTGTAACGGGAGAAAGCTACTACGAGCAGACGATGGAACGGATGAAGAAGGTTATACCGAAATTATCCAACTATATCCATATCCTGCCGTATTTGCATAATATGCCGGAGGTGCTGGCGGCGACGACGCTCGTCGTCAGCCGCTCAGGCGCTTCTTCACTTGCGGAAGTAACGGCCCTGGGGATCCCTTCGATCCTCATACCGTCACCCAATGTGACGAATAACCATCAAGAGGCGAATGCGCGAAGCATAGCGGATGCCGGGGCAGCGGAAATGATCGTGGAGCGGGACCTGAACGGGGAGATGCTGTTCGAGCGGATCCAAGCGATCATGAACGATTCGAGCCGGCTCTCACAGATGGGGAAGGCTTCATTATCGCTGGGCATTCCGCAATCCTCATCGCTGATTGCCGCAGAGCTGCTCAAGCTTGTCAACAACAGATAGATCATCATATAGGCGATTGTCACACACCTGTGGTAGAGGGCATAGTATACCCTATAATCGTGACCGTCACCCGGCGGGCCCGCAAGCACGGATTCAGGTGGGCTGCCCGGTTAAGACAACGAGGCCAAGGTCTTGACAATCGCTGTAGCATAAGGAGGTACGACAGATGGAACAGTTTATAGCGGAATTGAAGCAGACGGAAGTCGGCGATGTTTTCCTGCAGAAGTCACTCGCAGAATATACGACATGGAAAATTGGCGGTCCGGCCGATGTCCTCGTTATTCCGGGCAGCAAGGAACATCTCGTCACGCTCATCCGATTGCTGCGCAAACATGGGGTTCCATGGACCAATATCGGCCGCGGCTCCAATATGCTCATTAGCGACAAAGGGATTCGGGGAGTCGTTATCAAACCGGGCAAACAATTCGATTATGTGCAGTTCGACGGTACGCTCGTTCATGCAGGCGCCGCATATTCCTTCATCAAGCTGTCTGTTATGGCGGGCAAGGAAGGACTGACCGGTCTGGAATTTGCAGGGGGGATTCCAGGAGCAGTCGGAGGAGCCGTCTATATGAACGCCGGCGCCCACGGGTCGGATGTGTCTCGTATTTTCAAATCAGCCGAGATTGTACTGGAAACAGGGGAATTGGTTCACTACGGTCCAGAGGATATGAAATTCTCTTACCGACATTCGGTGCTTCACGAGCAGCCTGGAATCATCGTTAGTGCGACGTTCCAGCTCCAGGAAAGTGACCGGGAAGAAATCGCGGCTTCGATGGCCGTACTTAAAGCCCGGCGGCTGCGCACCCAGCCGCTGAGTCTGGCAACCGCAGGCAGTACATTCCGCAATCCGCCGAATGACTTTGCCGCGCGGCTCATACAAGAAGCAGGCCTGAAAGGACTTCGATCCGGAGGCGCCGTGGTTTCAACGCAGCATGCCAATTTCATTGTTAATACCGGGCAGGCAACAGCTGATGACGTCCTCACCCTCATGGCAACTATTAAAAGCACCGTGAAAGACCGATTCGGAATTGATCTGGTGCCAGAGGTATTGGTGGTGGGTGAGCGGTAATTCGGAGGTGATACATTGGACAAATTGGTGATTGAAGGCGGGAAACCTCTCTCAGGAACCATTGTTATCCAAGGAGCGAAAAATGCCGCTTTGCCGATTTTGGCCGCCAGCTTGCTGGTGGATGGAAAAGTGACGATCGATCATGTGCCAAGGCTGCTCGATATCGATGTGATGCTAAACATCCTACGCGATCTCGGCTGCAGAGCGGAGCATACAGGCGAAACCGTCATGCTGGATACATCCGGCGCCAATTCGTCGCACGTCCCGGAAGCGCTCATGCGTCAAATGCGCTCATCTATCTTTCTTATGGGACCGCTTCTGGCTAGATTCGGTGAGGTAACGATTTATCAGCCGGGAGGCTGTGCGATCGGTGAGCGGAAAATCGATCTACACTTACAAGGGTTGATTGCGCTCGGCGCGCAAATCGAAGAAGAGGGAAGCCGCATCATCTGTTATTCCAAACGGCTTAGAGGAGCGGAAGTTCACTTGGACTTCCCGAGCGTTGGCGCGACGGAGAACATTATGATGGCCGCTGTTCTGGCAGAAGGCTTTACGACCATCAGCAATGCCGCACGCGAGCCTGAGATCCAAGATTTACAGCGTTTTCTTAATACCATGGGTGCGAAGATCATCGGCGCCGGCACGGATACGATTACGATTGAAGGGGTCGAGAGGCTGACGCCCTGCCGGTACCAAGTCATTCCAGACCGCATTGTGACCGGCACCGTCATGGTAGCCGCTGCGGCAACGCGCGGCCAAGTGACGCTGCAGAATACGAACCCGGCCCATCTTACCTCACTCATTCATGTCCTCAGACGCGCAGGTGTTCAAATTACGGTTGACGGTGATATAATTAAGGTAGGAAGCGCTATTCGGCCGAAAGCGATTGACCGGATCGTTACATCGCCTTATCCGGCCTTCCCCACTGATTTGCAATCGCAGGTGATGGTGTTGCTAGCGCTCGCAGACGGGGTAAGTATTATGAAGGAAACGATTTTTGAAGGGCGCTTCAAGCATGTCGACGAATTATCCCGTATGGGTGCAGATATTCGGGTCGATCTGAATGCGGCTATCGTACGCGGCGTGCCCCGCTTGTACGGGGCGACAGTGGAAGCAACCGATCTTCGTGCGGGAGCTGCACTCGTCATTGCCGGCCTGGCCGCACACGGAAAGACGGTGGTCGAGCAGGTCCATCATATCGATCGCGGGTACGCCCGGATTGAATCGATGCTGGGTCGCCTGGGAGCGCGAATAAAGCGGCACTCTCCGGTACCTAATGATTCCATTATTATTCCTTAGCTGTTCGAATAGATTGAATGATCATATCCGCAAACGGCGATGTTAGCTTGCAATCGTTCAGCCGCATATCATGCGACTAATGGTTGCCCGGCAGGACGGCTTGCCGTTTTGCGTTTGCACGAAGAGGAGACAAGCCATGCAAGACAAAGTGCCTGTTCTGCGGGAACCTGTCCGAAAACGACGGGGCGGCAAAAAACTGCTTGCTGTCCTTTTACTGCTTTTTATCGTTATATTATGTGTCCTGTTTTTTAATTCCTCTATCAGCAAAATTTCCTCTATCGTCGTCGAAGGCCAGCGGTACACAAGCAGGGAGGAAATCCAGAAGGCTGCGGGCATCCAAGTAGGCGATGCTTTCTTCAGTACGTCGGCTAAGACGGTGGAAGATCGGGTGAAGGCCATCAAGCCGGTCGAGAAGGTCGAGGTTGTGAAGAAGTTTCCAGGAAGCGTCAGTATCGTGGTCAGCGAATATTCGACCGTCGCCTTCGAGCTGTCTCCGAAGGGTGAATTGACCGCAATGCTCTCCAATGGCGCGATTGTCCGGGCAGGATCCGATATCGTTGTGGACAAGCCGATCCTCTCGGGCTGGAAGGCCGATGATCCGCATAAGGTGGAGCTCAGCAAGAAGCTAGCGGAATTGCCTGCGGAGTCGCTCTCTGATTTCTCTGAAATCATCCCGTCGCCTTCGAAGGCATATCCCGACCGGATCAAGATCTATACGAGGACCCGATTCGAGGTCGTAACGGCCATCTCCGTGCTGCAGGATAAGATTTCATCACTTGATGCCGTTATTGAAACGCAGGAGCCGGGAATCATTACCATGCTTCTGGCTGACACATATGTTCCGTTCGTTCCGGAAGAGGCGGAAAATGAGGATTCTGAGTAAAAAGAGACTACTCAATAGCCCCAAAGAATGATAGAATTTTATTTATGTAGCTTTTGTAACTCTTTTTTCATTTGAGCTCCGTTGAGAACAGCTCTGGAACTGGATAAATATAGGGCTGAGAACATTTTCATATAGCGAAAATTTTGTAGAAAAAGAGGGAAAATATAAAAAGCGTTGAATAAGTAGAGATGCATGCAAGGCGAATGGCATTGGTGACTATTCCCATTATCGTTGAAACGGAGGTGCCACGGGTTGAGCAGCAACGACATCATCGTCAGTTTGGACATCGGTACATCCAAAGTTCGTGCTATTATTGGCGAAGTGCAGAACGGAGCCATTAATATTATTGGAGTTGGATCTGCCGACTCGGAAGGTATTCGTAAAGGAGCCATCGTGGATATTGACCAAACCGTGCAATCCATCCGCAATGCGGTGGATCATGCGGAACGCATGGTTGGCATTCAAATAAGCGACGTTTACGTCGGCATTCAAGGCAATCATATCGGATTACAAACGAATCATGGCGTCGTGGCCGTGTCTAATGAAGACCGGGAAATCGGCGAAGACGATATTGATAGAGTGCTGCAAGCCGCTAAGGTAGTCGCGCTTCCGCCAGAGAGAGAAATTATCAATCTGGTGCCGAAGCAATTTTTAGTGGATGGTCTCGAAGGAATTTCAGATCCAAGCGGGATGATCGGCGTCCGCCTGGAAGTAGAAGCAACAGTCGTTACGGGAGCGAAGACAGCGATACATAACTTAGTACGCTGCGTCGAGAAGGCGAATCTCCGCATTTCGGGAATCATCTTGATGTCCCTTGCTTCCGGTCGAATGTGTTTAACCAAGGATGAGAAAATGATGGGCACCGTTCTTGCCGATATTGGCGCAGGATCGTGCACGATTGCGATCTTCGATCAGGGCAGCATAACGGCCACTGCGACGCTGCCGATCGGCGGGGAGTACGTAACAAGCGATATTTCTTACGGGCTTCGCACACAGACGGAGCAAGCGGAGAAAATCAAACAAAAGTTTGGCTGCGCACTTATAGACGATGCCGCAGAAGACCAGAAGTTCAAAGTGATGCGTATGGGCAGCAATGTCGAGAAGGAGTTTTCGCAGGTCGACTTGGCTAATATTATTGAGCCCAGGATGCAGGAGATCTTTCACCTCATCCGTCAAGAAGTGCGCCGGCTTGGGTACGGGGACAAGGTGAACGGCTATGTGCTCACCGGAGGCTCCGTTACGATGCCAGGCACGCTTGCGCTTGCGCAAGCCGAATTGGAATCATCAGTACGCATTGCCGTACCCGATTACATCGGCGTTCGAGATCCGGCATTCACAAGCGGCGTAGGAATGATCCAATACGTTTCGAAGTATATGCGTAACCGCACCGCCAGCGCTCCGAAGAAAAGTACGAACAAGAAAGCGGGATCAACTGCGTCGACTAAGCCAGGACTATTCGAACGTCTGAAAAATATGTTTAGTGAATTTATTTGATCGGGGGAAACAACAGAATGTTGGAGTTTGATTTTGAAATGGAGCAGCTGGCGCAAATTAAGGTCATTGGCGTCGGTGGCGGCGGTAGCAATGCTGTCAATCGAATGATTGAGAACGGCGTCAAGGGCGTCGAATTTATAACCGTAAACACGGACGCGCAAGCGCTCCATATGGCGAAAGCCGAGCAGAAATTGCAAATTGGGGACAAGCTTACCCGCGGACTGGGTGCCGGCGCCAATCCGGAAGTCGGTAAGAAAGCGGCGGAGGAATCACGCGACAGCGTGATGAATACGCTCAAGGGCGCGGATATGGTGTTCGTCACGGCCGGCATGGGCGGCGGTACGGGTACCGGGGCAGCTCCGGTCATCGCTGAAATTGCACGCGAGTGCGGGGCGCTGACGGTCGGCGTTGTCACGCGTCCGTTCACGTTCGAAGGGCGCAAGCGTTCCGGACAAGCTGAGCTGGGCATCGAAGCACTGAAAGAGAAAGTAGATACCCTGATCGTGATCCCTAACGATCGTCTCCTCGAAATTGTCGATAAGAAAACCCCTATGCTGGAGGCGTTCCGGGAAGCCGATAACGTGTTGAAGCAGGCTGTACAGGGCATTTCCGATTTGATCGCCGTTCCTGGACTGATCAACCTCGACTTTGCCGATGTGAAAACGATCATGACAGAGCGCGGCTCTGCCTTGATGGGTATCGGCGCGGCAACAGGCGAGAACCGCGCTGCGGAAGCGGCACGCAAAGCCATTCAAAGTCCATTGCTGGAAACATCCATCGATGGCGCCCGCGGGATCATTATGAATATTACCGGCGGATCGAATCTGTCGCTCTACGAAGTCAATGAAGCAGCCGAGATCGTCATCTCCGCCTCCGATCCGGAAGTGAACATGATTTTCGGCGCCAGCATCGACGAGAACCTGAAGGAAGAGATCAAGGTAACGGTTATTGCCACGGGCTTCGAGCATCGCAGCGCGCCGAGCATTATCCGTAATCCTGGAACTCAGGCAGCAGGCGAGACGAGTGAGACGCGCCAATCGGCAGCAGGCTCCACGCCGAAGACATTCAGCGGCTCTGTAGCGAGCGACCAGCTGGACATCCCGGCATTCCTGCGTAACCGCCGCAACAACGACCGCTAGAACCCGATAACGATCAAGGAACCAACCGCTTCCGTAAGGGAGCAATTGGTTCTTTTTTTCGTATCGGATTGTACGAATGGCGTACGACATGTCCGAACCTGCTGTTAGTGGGTGGCCCATTTCACATATCGCCTTCCGGATCAAGCCGATACAGTTCTGGTCATTCAATTAGAAGAATAGAAATTGCGAGGCTGTCCGATAAGGTCGAATAGAGACCGGTTGGACAGCCTTTTTCGATATCCAGCAATAGCATACGGATTACGCGAACACGCGGCAGAAGCCGGCCCTTGCCGATTAATCCCCAATCGACACCCTCGACAAAAAAAGATCGCTGCTGACGGCATGTTTAGACAGACATTGTAATAGGATTTAAATATACTAGACACAAGCCGCCGGACCCCTTGGCGCAAGGCGCCGATCCGGTGACATTGGGGCTTTGCAGCAGGAGGGTGAACGCCCTGGATGCGGTCTATGTCGATGTATTATTCATGATTAACGTGCTCATCAATGGCTCCACCTTGCTGCTCACCGCTTGGGTTCGCGGCGTTCGTGCCACGTGGTGGCGGGTTTTGCTGTCCGCTTCGCTAGGCGCCGGCTACGCCGTTATGCTCGTGTTTCCATCGTTATCCCTGTTATTTTCTATCCCGCTTAAATTGCTTTTCTCCATCATGATGCTTCTGGCAGCTTTCGGTTTTGGAAGTATACAGGTCTTCCTTCGTTATGTCGGCGCTTTCTATGCCGTCAACTTCGCGGCAGGAGGAACCGTATTCGGCCTGCAGTACTTGCTGATGAACGGCTCTAATCGACTCTGGGATTCCATGTGGATGGTCAATGGGAATATTCACACCGAGCTTAAGCTAAGTTCCGTATTTCTGTTGTCCTCTGTCTGTATCGGCTTGTATATTTATCGATCGGTCATGGTCTTCCGCAAGGAGAAAACGCTCGTGGAGAGCCATCTTGCGGAGGTGTGCGTGACGATCGGCGACCGAATGCTGCGATGCACGGGTCTGATCGATACGGGCAACCAGCTCTATGAACCGCTAACGAGAACGCCAGTTATGGTGATGGAAGCCTCGCTTTGGCAGGCAGATTTGCCTCCCTCTTGGTTGAAGGGCATCAAGGAAGCGCAGGTCGACAAGCTGATCGCTCATATGGACGCTGGCACGTTCGCATGGCAGGATCGGCTTCGACTGGTTCCTTACCGGGGAATAAACCGCGGCGCGCAGTTCATGCTCGCGATTAAACCGGACCTTGTTGTGATCGACCGGGAAGGTGAAACATTCGAATCAACGAAAGTGCTCATCGGCCTCGATGCCGGAAAGCTTGTCGCAGATGGGGCCTATCAGGCAATTATCCATCCGTCGCTGCTGCAAAATCGGATCGTCACGAATGAAGCCGTTCACAGTTCTCCGAGGAGGGATGGAGCATCATGCTCGTCAAATGGAAATTGATCCTGCAGTTATATTATTATCGCGTTTTGTTTTTATTCGGGTTAAAGAGCGAAGAAATTTATTATATCGGCGGAAGCGAAGCGCTGCCTCCTCCTCTGACGCGGGAGGAAGAAGAATATTTGCTGGAAAAGCTGCCCTCCGGCGATTCTGCGATCCGTGCGATGCTCATCGAGCGCAATCTGAGGCTGGTCGTGTACATTGCCCGCAAATTCGAGAACACGGGCATCCATATTGAGGATCTCGTGTCGATCGGCGCGATCGGTTTGATCAAAGCCGTGAATACGTTCGATCCCGAGAAGAAGATCAAGCTGGCGACGTATGCATCGCGCTGCATCGAGAATGAAATCTTGATGTACTTGCGGCGCAACAGCAAGACCCGCACGGAAGTGTCGTTCGATGAGCCGCTGAATATCGACTGGGACGGTAACGAGCTCCTTCTGTCCGACGTGCTCGGGACCGAGAACGATACAATCTACCGCAACATCGAGGAGCAGGTCGACCGTAAGCTGCTGCACAAGGCGCTCGACAAGCTGACAGAGCGGGAACGGATTATTATGGAGCTCCGGTTCGGTCTTGCGGATGGCGAGGAGAAGACGCAGAAGGATGTTGCGGATCTGCTCGGGATATCGCAATCGTATATCTCGAGACTCGAGAAAAGAATCATCAAACGGCTGCGCAAAGAGTTCAACAAAATGGTTTGAGGGCTGTTCCGAGCCTGAGAACAACTGAAAATATTTTGTCAAGACCACCCCCTTGAAAGGGGACAAGAACCTGATTTTTGCCCGTCAACACACGGCTTCGACCTTCATTCGCGAGGGAACGGGGCCGTTTTTTTATGGGGAATAAAATGGGGCTTCGAGGAGATAATGAACATTAATGTTTCTCCTTGGGAGGTAATCACGTTGACCCGAAACAAAGTCGAGATTTGTGGAGTGGATACCGCGAAACTGCCTGTTCTGACGAATGCCGAGATGCGCGAGCTGTTTACCGCACTGCAGACGAAGAATGAATGGGCAGCCAGAGAGAAATTGGTCAATGGCAACCTGAGGCTAGTGCTCAGTGTCATTCAACGGTTTAATAACCGTGGTGAGTTCGTCGACGATTTGTTCCAAGTCGGCTGCATCGGACTGATGAAGGCGATCGACAATTTCGATCTTGGTCAGAACGTTAAATTTTCGACATATGCCGTGCCAATGATTATCGGTGAGATCCGCCGGTATTTGCGGGATAACAATCCAATCCGGGTCTCGCGCAGCCTGCGGGATATCGCCTATAAGGCGCTGCAGGTACGAGACAGCTTAACGAACAAGAATTCACGGGAACCGACGATTTTTGAGATTTCCGAAGCTCTTAACGTACCGAAGGAAGACGTCGTTTTTGCGCTTGATGCCATTCAGGACCCTGTATCCTTGTTCGAGCCGATTTATCACGATGGGGGCGACCCGATCTATGTGATGGATCAAATAAGCGATGACAAGAACAAGGACGTCTCCTGGATCGAGGAAATCGCGCTTCGGGAAGCCATGCACAAGCTCAATGATAGGGAAAAAATGATCCTGTCGATGCGTTTCTTCGAAGGGAAGACCCAAATGGAAGTCGCGGACGAAATCGGAATTTCACAGGCACAGGTTTCGCGGCTCGAGAAGTCGGCTATTCAACAGATGCAAAAGCATGTCAAAGTCTAACGGCGCAGCCAGCGCCGTTTTTTTATTTTCATTTGCTGCGGCAGGCAGGACCCATAGGCGGTGAAAACAATCGAGCGGTTATCCCAAAGGGTTAATTTCCGCGCATCAGGACATTTTGCCCGAAATCAACATATACTAAGAATAAAGGTTAACTGGACGACAATCCCGATGGAAAAGTGGTGATCGGCGTATGAAAATATCCGATTTTCAAACGAAGGACGTCATTAATATCGTCGATGGCCGCAAACTCGGCCAAGTGAGCGATCTTGAGCTTGATCTCCGCCAAGGTCGGATCGATTCGATTGTAGTACCCAATTTTACGAAGTTCTTCGGACTGTTCGGCGGCGGAACAGATGTCGTTATCCCTTGGCGGAATATCGTGAAGATTGGTGCTGACGTCGTGCTTGTCCGCATCGACGACGCCAAAGCCTACCGGGCGGAAGAAGAGGAACAGGCTGCCCGCTGACGCTGATCTTGCGCAAGGGTCAAGACTGCGGGCAGCCTGTTTGGGTTTGCGTCAAAAAGCATTCAGCCCGTCCTCGGATTCATTGCTGTGTTCGCATGCTGATCCACTGCTGTGGTACACTGTTGGCGAGGTGAATTTCGGATGGAACCGTTTAAACGATTCGAGACGGCGAAGGGACCTTCGCTTTTTTTGTTGCCGGAATGGATGGAAATTTCGGAAGGGCTAACGGTTGGGTTTACTGGCCGCGAGGGCGGGGAGAGTACCACGCCGTGGGAGTCGCTCAACTGCGGCCTTCATGTGGGGGATGAGAACGCGGCGGTCTTGGACAACCGGCGCCGCCTTGCAGAGGCGCTTCAATGGCCCTATGAAGCATGGACATGCGGAGAACAGGTACATGGGAACCGGGTCTATCAGGTGAAACGGGAAGACCGGGGCAGAGGAAGGCTAGACCGGGAATCTGCCATTCAGGAAGCCGATGCGCTCATGACGGCGGAGAAGGATGTGCTGCTGACGTCTTTTTATGCGGACTGCGTGCCGCTGTATTTCTACGATCCGGCAGAAGAGGTAATCGCGCTGGCGCATGCCGGCTGGAAAGGGACGGCGCTGGAGATTGCGCATCATACCGTAGAAGCTATGTCAGAGGCCTATGGCTGTTTGCCTGCGAATATACGCGGCGGAATCGGACCTTCGATCGGACAATGCTGTTACGAGGTCGACGGTGTCGTGCTGAGCAAGATTGAACCGCTGGTTCGGGAGCTCGATGAGCTCATGCAGACGCGGGGACTTGCTGGAGAGCAAGTGGTGCTGCCCGCCTCGGAAGGTAAAGCAAGGATAAACTTGAAAGAATTGAACCGACAGATTATGATAAAAGCAGGAATTTTGCCGACACGTATCGAATTATCAGAGTGGTGTACAGGCTGTCGGACGGATCTCTTCTTCTCGCATCGCATGGAAGGGGGACAAACCGGACGGATGGTCAGCTGGATCGGTATGGGAAGAGGTGAAGCGCTCGCGTGACATTGTCGGAACGAATGGAAGCGGTGGAGCAGCGTCTCGTTGAAGCATGCCGCCGAAGCGGCAGACAGCGGGATGAAATTCAATTGATTGCGGTAACCAAGTATGTCGGCACGGAGGAGACGAAGAACGTGCTGCGGCACGGACTTGTTCACCTGGGTGAGAACCGTTGGCAGAACGCTGCTGAGAAGTGGCACGCAATCACGGGCGAGGAGGCCGGAAGGTCTTCTTCCGAAGGACAGGCCGTATGGCACTTTATCGGCTCTCTCCAAACGAATAAAGTCAAGGACGTCATCGGAAAGTTTACATACATTCACGCTTTGGACCGTTCTTCGCTCGCTCAGGCTATTGAACGGCGTGCCGAGCAGCTCGGGATCGTCGTGCCATGCTTCATTCAGGTTAATGTATCGGGAGAGGACAGCAAGCATGGACTAGCCCCTGAATCCTTGAAGTCTTTCGCACGGGAGCTGTCAGATCTGCCGCATATCGAGCCCGTAGGTCTTATGACCATGGCCCCGCTTGATTCAGATGGTGAGCAGTCAAGGCCAACGTTTCGGGGACTTCGCCATCTGCGGGATGAGCTGAATGAACAAGCGATCCTGCGAAAGCCGGTCAACGGGCTGTCGATGGGGATGTCCGGAGATTTCGAGGTTGCCGTCGAAGAAGGCGCAAATTGGCTGCGGTTGGGTACAATATTGGTGGGAAAAGGGTAATGGATAAGATAAGTATGAAGCAGAGCTAGAGAAGGAGGCGAATACGATGAGCGTAATGAATAAATTCATGAACTTTTTCGGGCTTCAGGAGGAAGAGGAGATCGTCGAGCGCGAGCGGGTAGCACAGAGTCAACAGCAAGAAGAGCAGGACGTTGAAACTTCTCCGTTCGAAGCACGTAAACAAACAACGAAAGCAAACAATGTTGTCAGCATTCATTCACAGAAGAACATTCGTGTCATTCTGCATGAACCGCGGTCCTATGATGAGGCACAGGAAATAGCCGACCATCTAAAGAACCGTCGTTCGGTCGTTGTGAATTTACAGCGTGTCCGGCTTGACATCGCGGTTCGGATTGTCGATTTCTTGGGTGGAACTGTTTACGCATTGGGCGGCGGGATTTCGAAGCTAGGACCGAATATCTTTTTGTGCACGCCGGATTCAGTTGAAATTCAAGGCACCATTTCGGAAATGCTGACAGAAGAGTCTGATTACAAAAAAATGAGGTGACCTTGATTGGCGGAAATTTCGCGGTTTATATGGATGATTGAACAAATTTACACCTTCATGATTATCGGTTACGTGCTGCTTTCTTGGCTGCCGAACGCACGTGAAAGCTTCATTGGCGAATGGCTGGGCAAGCTGGTCGAGCCTTATCTGTCGCCATTCCGCCGGTTTATCCCGCCGATTGGCGGGATGCTTGATATTTCGCCAATCGTTGCGATATTTGCGCTCCAATTCGTTGCATACGGGATTATCGCGGTCATCGACGTCTTCGTATGAAGCAGAATCTTTATATTCACTTTCATCCGGACGAGCGGCCATTCGTCGACCGGGCTTCGGAATGGCTGGAACGTGCTGCCTACGGGCATGAGCTGAAGCGGACCGATTTTCTCGATCCCAGACAAGCGGAGATTGTCGTCAGCTTGGCGAACCGCCAGCCGGAAGTGCAGCTGAAGCTTTCAGGCGGGTACGAAGGTGCGGAGCGGAAGCGAGCTCTTATCGCACCCGAATACCGGATACTTGACGATGAGCCGGATGGCATTGCGCTTCTGCGTATTAGCGGAGGGTCGCAAGGCCACCTGGAGCTGGAGCATGGCGATTATTTGGGCGCTCTTCTCGGGCTTGGCATTAAACGTGACCGCATCGGCGATCTTCATATCCATGAAGATTTCTGTCACTGCCTGGTAGCAGAGGAGATCGCCGACTATCTGAATATTCATTTGCGGCAAGTCCACCGGGTTCACGTCTTAACGGACATTATCCCTTTATCCGATTTGCGCATCGCCGAAGCGGATTTGGAGGAGATGAACCTATCGGTGGCTTCTTTGCGTCTTGACGGCATCGCCAGCGACGTTCACCGGATCAGCCGTACCAAGATCGTCGATCCCATCCGTGCCGGACGGTGCAGAGTCAATTGGAAGGTGGAAGAAGATCCGTCCACGCCGCTCAAGGAAGGCGATGTCGTATCCATGCAGGGTTTAGGCCGATTCAAAGTGTTAATCGTCGAAGGAATGACGAAGAAAGGCCGGATGCGCGTAAAGATCGGTAAATTTATATAAGGGATTGCAGGAATTTAAGCGAATCTGTCGAAATTTACAAATAAAATCTTTACTTCGCCTTATAACGTTTAGGAGGTGCGCCAATGCCGTTAACGCCATTGGACATACACAACAAGGAATTCGGCAGACGTCTTCGTGGCTATGATGAAGACGAGGTGAATGAGTTTCTCGATCAAGTCATTAAGGACTACGAGCTGCTTATCCGCGAGAATAAAGAAATGCAGAATCAGGCGATGGCCCTTCAGGAGAAGCTGAACCATTTCTCCAATATTGAAGAAACGCTCAGCAAAACCATCATCGTTGCGCAGGAAGCGGCGGATGACTTGAAGAACAATGCGAAGAAGGAAGCGCAGCTGATCGTGAAGGAAGCGGAGAAGAACGCGGACCGCATCATCAACGAGTCGCTCTCCAAATCACGCAAAGTCGCGTTAGAAGTAGAGGAATTGAAGAAGCAGGCCTCCATCTACCGCGCACGGTTCAAAACGCTGGTCGAAGCGCAGCTCGATCTGCTCAGCTTAGAGGGCTGGGACTCGCTGGAAGGCAGCGGGCAAGTGAAGAGTGAAATCGTTCGTGGATCTTAAAGCAAGGGGCTTTCGCTCGCATTGACTTTTGATAAGGTTTGGCGTATAACTAGAAATAATAATTATAATTTGTGTATCATCGTTGACGAGAACGAGTAAGCTGATGCCGTTTGTACTCCAGAGAGCCGGTGCTTTGCTGCAAGCCGGTGTACAGACCTTAGCCGAATATCCTCTCTGAGATGCAGTGCCGAACTCACAGGTGAGATAAGCGCTGCCGGATGTCCACCGTTACAGGGAACGCAGATGTCCGCATCTGTGATCAAGGTGCCGCTCGGCCGGAAGCATAAGACCTTTTCGCAAGTGAAAGGGGATTGCTGCTGACGATGCGGAACAAGGGTGGTAACGCGAGCCAAGCCTCGTCCCTTTACAGGGATGCGGCTTTTTTTGTTTTTATTTATCGAGAGGGGTGTGCAGCCATGCAGCGTGTAGATGTGAAGGAAAAGGCGAGAAGCCGCGATCTGAGAGTGCTTGACAAGTGGAGAACGGAAGAGACGTTCAAGAAGTCGATCGAGAACCGGGAGGGCCGCCCGAATTTCGTATTCTATGAAGGGCCGCCTACGGCGAACGGAGCTCCGCATATTGGCCATGTACTCGGTCGGGTTATTAAAGACTTTATTTGCCGCTACAAGACGATGGACGGATACCGTGTCGTCCGCAAGGCCGGATGGGATACGCATGGATTGCCCGTCGAGCTCGGCGTTGAGAAGCAGCTAGGCATCTCGGGCAAGCAGGATATCGAGGAGTATGGCATTGAAGCGTTCGTGAACAAGTGTAAGGACAGTGTCTTCGAATACGAGCGGCAATGGCGTGAATTAACCGAAGCGATCGGCTATTGGACGAACATGGACGATCCGTATATTACGTTGAACAACGACTATATCGAGAGCGTATGGCACATCCTATCGACCATTCACGGCAAAGGCCTGTTGTATCGCGGTCACCGTGTGAGTCCGTATTGCCCATGCTGCCAAACGACGCTAAGCTCTCACGAGGTGGCACAGGGCTACGAGGATGTTAAAGATTTAAGCGCGACGGTCAAATTTAAGCTGGTGAGCGATGATGCTTATGTGCTGGCTTGGACGACCACGCCGTGGACGCTTCCAGCCAATGCGGCGCTAGCCGTTAATCCGTCACTGGAATATGCTCGTGTCAAGCAGGATGGTGAAGTCTACATCATCGCTTCCGGACTCGTGGAGAGCGTCATGAAGGGCGAGTACGAGATCCTATCGACGCTTCAAGGCTCCGAGCTTGTTGGCCTGAACTACGAGCCGCCGTTCCGCTACGTGTCCATCGAGAAAGGCCATATGATTATCCCCGGCGATTTCGTCAGTGATACGAGCGGTACGGGTATCGTTCATATCGCGCCAGCTCATGGTGACGACGACTATAAGGTGGCACGCCAGAATGGCGTTAGCTTCCTGAACGTTGTCGACAATGCGGGTAAATACGTGAGCGCCGTGACTGATCTTGCGGGACGGTTCGTGAAGGATTGCGACATTGATATCGTGAAAATGCTCAGCGAGCGGGGACTGCTCTTCTCCAAAGAGCGTTACGAGCACAGCTACCCATTCTGCTGGCGCTGCAAATCGCCGCTAATCTACTATGCGACGGACAGCTGGTTTATCGAAACGACGGCCGTGAAGGATCAGTTGATCGCGAACAATAGCGAGGTCAATTGGTACCCGGGCCATATCCGTGAAGGACGCTTCGGTAAATTTCTGGAGGATTTGGTGGATTGGAACATCAGCCGCAACCGCTACTGGGGAACGCCGCTCAATGTTTGGGTATGCGACAGCTGCGGCGGCCAGCATGCGCCGGGCAGCCGGGCCGACCTGGTCGCAAGATCGGTAGAGCCGATCTCGCCGGATATCGAGCTGCACAAGCCATATGTCGATGAAGTGAAGCTAAATTGCCCGCATTGCGATGGCGGCATCATGACGCGGACATCGGAAGTCATCGACGTGTGGTTCGACAGCGGCTCCATGCCGTTCGCGCAGCATCATTATCCCTTCGAGAATGAAACGACTTTCGCCGATCAATATCCGGCAGACATCATCTGCGAAGGAATTGACCAAACGCGCGGCTGGTTCTTCAGCTTGTTGGCCGTATCGACACTGTATAACGGCAGAGCGCCCTATAAAGCCGTCATCTCAACGGGACATATCCTCGATGAGAACGGCCAGAAGATGTCCAAGTCGAAAGGCAATGTCATCGATCCTTGGGAAATCATCAACGAATACGGTACGGATGCGTTCCGCTGGGCGCTTCTGGCTGACAGCGCGCCATGGAACAGTAAACGGTTCTCGCGCGGAATAGTTGGCGAAGCCAAGTCGAAGGTTATCGATACGATCGTCAATACGCATGCGTTCTTCGCGCTTTATGCGTCGATCGACGGCTATGATCCTGAGCAGCAGCCGGAACGCGTATCCAATGTCAAGCTTGACCGGTGGATCGTATCCCGCTTGAACAGTCTGATTCGTCAAGTGAACAAAGGGTTGGAAGTCAACGATTTCCTGAATGCGGCCAAAGCGATTGAGACGTTCGTTGACGAGCTCAGCAACTGGTATATCCGCCGTTCGCGCGACCGGTTCTGGGGAAGCGGCTTGAGTGATGACAAATTGGATGCATACGGAACTCTGCGTCATGTGCTGTTGACGTTGTCTCGTCTCATTGCCCCGTTCGCTCCGCTTCTTGCGGAAGATGTGTACGTTAATCTCGGCGGAAGCGGAAGCGTGCATCTGGCCGATTATCCGAAGAGTGATGAGGCAGCCATCGATGAGACGCTGGAGCGCGATATGGAAACCGCGCGGCAAATCGTCGAGCTGGCCCGCAACGTACGCAACGAAACCGGGATCAAGACGCGTCAGCCGTTATCGGAACTGATTATCGCCTTGGACCGTGATTTCGATCTCGCTTCCTATGAGGACATCATTAAGGAAGAAATCAATGTGAAGTCGATTACGATCGCAAGCGGGGACAGCGGATTTGTCGATTTGACCTTCAAGCTGAATTTGAAGGTGGCCGGCAAGAAATTTGGCAAGAACGTGGGTCCAATCCAAACTCATCTAAAGTCGCTCACTTCCGCGCAGACGAGTGAGGCCGTCCGTCAGGGCGAGCTCGTCTTCGAAACGCAGGATGGCGAGAAGCTGACAATTGCCGTCGAGGAGCTGCTTGTCGAGAAACAAGCCAAATCCGGTTTCGCGTCGGCTTCCGGCTATCAGTTGACTGTCGCGCTGAACACGGACATTACGCCTGAGCTGGAGCAAGAGGGTCTGGTACGTGAAGTGATTCGGGCCGTGCAGGATACGCGGAAGAAGCTGGACCTGCCAATCGAGAAACGCGTTAATCTGGTGCTACAGGTCGATGAAGATCTGCGTTCCGCGCTTCAAGCCTTCGAAGCGGTTCTGTTCGAGAATGTATTGCTGAGCGGCGTTGAGTACGGCAGCCGCGAAGGAATGGAACAGGTTGCGCTGGGGGATAAGGAAATCGGGATTCTATTCGCCGATTAAGGGAATAGTAAATAGCAACAACAACAAAACGAACGCCCATGCAAACGCTGCTGGCGAGCGGCGAGGCCGCTTTCTTTGCAGCGAAGCATGGGCTTCGTTATTTTCCGCGACCTGCCCCAAGTTCTTCCTAAGAGCGTCCGGGCTGATCGCCTTGCCGGAGGGAATGGCCAGACCATGAGCGAGGAAACGAAAGATTTAAGCGCCTTGCGGCGTTCCATGGATATGCTGGACCGCCGCCTGGGCAAAGTAGCCGATGACATGGAGCGTTCGCAAATCGCAGAATACGTTGATTTGCTTAACCGTCCCTGGTCGCTTATTTGGCGCAATTTGGTAGCGGGAACGGCAAGAGGCGTCGGCATCGCGATCGGCTTTACCTTCTTCGCCGCAACCATTCTTTATGTGCTTCAATTGCTCGGTGCGCTTAATTTGCCTATTATCGGCGATTACATCGCGGATATCGTTCGGATTGTCCAGCATCAGCTGGAGGGCAAAGCTTATTAGCGGCTCAAGGTCAAGGCAGGCACATGGAATAGAAGACTAAGGCTTTTTATAAGGATTCCAGCTCATGGTCGCCTTCTTCTTGATGCATATAATCATAATAAGCGCGGTTTCTAATCACACTGACGGTGGTGCCGGTAATATCCGTTGCCAGGAAGCTCTCGATCGCTTCGATATAGCCGTCAGGTTCCTCGGATTCAATACCAACTGAATCATAGGATTCAACGTCCGGATTCTCAGACATGGCAGGTGAATCCGAGTTGCCCCAACTCTCGACAATTTGCCAGGCATCTTCTCCATCGAAGCCGTTGTAGCCACCCTCCTCGTCCAAGCTTGATCGGCCATATGGCGGAGTTAAGAACACTTCTTCGACAGGACGGCGATCCGAAACCTGCTGCCGGGGCGAATGATCCACACAATACAACGTATCGGGTAAAGCTTGAAGCCGCTCAAGCGGGATTGGCTTGCCGCAAGTCAGGCATTGTCCGTACTCGCCGTTATCCATGGCGTCCAGAGCAGAATCGATTCGGCTAAGCCGCAGGTCCTCGTGCTCGAGCAAGGCGATGTCTTTGCCGCGCTCGAACGTCTCCGTTGCCATATCAGCAGGGTGATTATCAATCGTGGACAGCTCGCCTGTCTCCTCGCGCTGAGAACTGGCTAGCCCGTAGTGATCGCTCTCCGCCAGGCGCTGCTCGATTTCGGACTTCTCCCCTTCAAGCTGCTTACGAAGCTTGTGAAGCTGTTGCTTAGTCAAGTTTGTCATTGGAGCGGGTCCCTTCCTTCTGTGCAAAATGGTTGCCGATGCCGTTAGTTTGAGCTCCTTCGTCCGATTTTACAAAGCGCCGGATCAACATGTTCAAGGCAGTGATTACAAATATTGCTAACAAGCGAAACTCTTAACGGCACGGCCATGGGATTTGCTGGTCAAGAAAAAGGCGGATGTGCTACAATGTTTGGGATGAAGGGGAGTGATGAGTTGCGGTTTTATTACTATTGGATCGCATTATTTGTTTTCGCAATCGATTTTGTTACCAAGAAAATCGTTGAAACCCAGATGGAACTTTATCAGGAAATAAAAATACTGGGCGGTTTTTTTGTCATTACTTCGCACAGGAACAAGGGCGCAGCATTCGGTATTCTTCAAGAGCAAACCGCGTTCTTTATCATCATCACACTTCTGGTGGTAGCCGGGATTGTCTGGTATATTCAGAAAAACCGCCATACCGGCAAGCCGTTGCTGCTCATCGGCCTCGGGCTCGTGCTGGGCGGCGCATTCGGCAACTTCCTGGATCGGGCTTTAAAAGGCGAGGTTGTAGACTTCCTGCAATTTACGTTCGGCACTTACGTATATCCGATCTTCAACTTAGCCGATTCCGGCATTGTATGCGGTGTCGCGTTAATTCTGATCGACTCGCTTCGATCAATAAAGAACGAGAACGGAGAAAAGCATGAATCAAATGGACAAGACGGGCAGCAGCCTCAGCAGCCTGCACAACAATAATGAGGATTCATTCGAGTTCGTCGTCGGTATGGAACAGGCAGGCGAACGCTTGGACAAGTATGTAACGGAAAGCATGGAGGACGGTGCGTTCTCGAGAACCCAGATCCAGGATTGGATCAAAGCGGCTGCTGTGCTGGTCAACGGAAAACCGGCCAAGGCCAATTATAAGCTAGCCGAGAATGATACCGTTGGCGTTACGGTGCCGGAGCCGGAGAATGCGATCATCGAGCCGGAGGACATCCCTCTGTCGATCGTCTATGAGGATGCGGATGTCATCGTCATTAACAAACCGCGGGGAATGGTCGTTCATCCGGCCGTGGGACATGCATCGGGCACGGTGGTGAATGCGCTCATGCATCATTGTAAGGACCTGTCCGGCATTAATGGCGTGATGAGACCGGGTATCGTCCACCGAATTGACAAGGATACGTCCGGCCTTCTAATGGCAGCGAAGAACGATCTTGCTCATGCATCACTAGCCGCGCAGCTCAAGGCGCATACCGTGACACGGAAGTATGTCGCGCTTGTTCACGGCAATATGCCGCATGATCATGGCACAGTCGATGCGCCGATCGGACGCGATCCGAACGACCGGAAGCTGTTTACGGTAACGGAGCGCGGGAGCAAGCATGCGGTAACGCATTTTGCGGTTATAGAACGGCTGGGGGACTATACGCTTCTGGAACTTAAGCTGGAAACCGGCCGTACCCACCAGATCAGGGTGCATATGAAATATATCGGACATCCGCTTGCGGGCGACCCCTTGTACGGACGCAACAAACCGATCGGGATGAAGGGGCAAGCGCTTCACGCGGCTGTGCTCGGATTCGATCATCCGAGAACCGGTGAATATTTGGAGTTTGAAGCGCCGATCCCCGGGGACATGGCACATGAATTATTGATTCTGCAGCAGCGCTGACTGCCAATAATTCGTCCTGGAGCATGTTGAGTTAACCGAATAGGAAGACATCTTAGCGAAGATGGTGAAAAGTGCAAACTTTTCACCATTTTCTTTATTAAGCTGATTGGTCAACTTACGCTATGATTATGGCAACTGTTGAACATCATATGAATTCCGAAAGGTGAGTGTTTGTGCCCATGACACTAATTAACCCCAACTATACAAATCTGCAAGGCAGCTACCTGTTCTCTGAAATCGCCAAACGGCGTACGAAATTCATGCAAGACAACCCTGCAGCCGAGATGATCAGCCTTGGAATCGGCGACGTTACCCGCGGCCTTCCCGAAGCTGTTATCAAAGCCATGCACAGCGCAGTGGATGAGCTTGCGGTTCCCGGCACGTTCCGGGGCTACGGCCCAGAGCAAGGCTATGATTTTCTCATTCAAGCGATTATCGACAATGATTATAAGGCACGCGGCATTGACATCCGGATGAATGAAGTTTTTGTCAGTGACGGTTCCAAATGCGATGTGGGCAACATTCAAGAAATCTTCAGTCAAGATGCCGTAGTAGCTGTTCAAGATCCTGTTTATCCGGTCTATGTGGACACGAATGTCATGGCAGGCCGCTCCGGCAAGTTCAATGCCGAGAAGAAGCAGTACGAGAACATCGTCTATCTGCCATGCCGTGCCGAGAACAACTTCACGCCAAGCCTGCCGGATCGCAAAGTGGATCTGATCTACCTCTGCTATCCGAATAACCCGACCGGCATGACGCTGTCCAAGGAAGAGTTGAAGCGTTGGGTCGATTATGCGAAGGAGAATGATTGCATCATTCTATATGATTCTGCATACGAAGCCTTCATCCAAGAAGAAGACGTACCGCGCAGCATCTATGAAATCGAAGGAGCCAAGGAAGTGGCGATCGAGTTCCGCAGCTTCTCCAAAACGGCCGGATTCACCGGCTTGCGCTGTGCGTACACGGTCGTTCCGCGCGAGCTGAAGGCGAAGGACGAGAGCGGCAATGCCGTTCTTGTGAACGATTTGTGGAACCGCCGGCACACAACGAAGTTTAACGGGGTTTCCTACGTGACGCAGCGCGGTGCAGAGGCGATCTATTCGCCGGAAGGCAAGGGACAAATCGCGTCCATCATTGATTATTATATGACGAACGCAGGCATCATCCGTGACGGACTAGCGTCGCTCGGTCTTCAAGTATATGGCGGCGTGAACGCGCCGTACATTTGGCTGAAAACTCCGCAAGGGCTTGACTCTTGGGCATTCTTCGATAAGCTGCTTTCCGAAGCGAACATCGTGGGTACGCCAGGCGTCGGTTTCGGTCAAAGCGGCCAAGGCTATTTCCGCCTTACGGCGTTCGGCAGCCGTGAGAACACGGAGAAAGCCGTCGAACGCTTCACTAAGCTTAGTCTGTAATTCCGACAATTCACCTTCTGTGGTCTTGACATCAATTGTCGAACGTGGGATAATTCTTGTTAATGAACAACAGTACCTTTAATGACAGTCCAGAGAGGCTGGCAAGGTAGCGTGAATAGTTGAACTTACAGGCAGTATGGGGGAGAAGACCGCCATGAGCAGCACCTGCTCATATTGGGCTTGTCACCATTACGGCTAACGGTTCATGTACTCGCACTCCTTGCGCATCCCGCAGGGAGTTTTTTTTATGGCTTCGGAGCAAGTGGAAACGTTAAGGAGGCGGAGGACACGCATGAATGAAGGCCGCATCATAATGGACGAAACGGCGATCCGCCGGGCACTCACGCGAATCGCGCATGAAATTGTCGAAAAAAACAAAGGGATTGAAGGCTGTGTCCTGGTCGGCATCCGAACGCGGGGCATCTACATCGCAGAAAGAATCGCCGCGCGCATTCGAGAAATCGAAGGCTTGCCGGTGGAAGTGAATGAGCTCGACATCACGCTGTACCGGGATGACCGGGGCGTTGAATCAGGCGCCAGCAAAGACGATGGCAGGCAAAAGCTCCTTGTGCAGGACAAGCGGGTCATTCTGTTCGACGATGTACTCTTCACAGGCCGCACGATTAGGGCTGCCATGGATGCGTTGATGGATTGCGGGAGGCCGCAATCGATTCAACTGGCTGTACTGGTAGACCGCGGTCACCGTGAGCTACCGATCCGGCCGGATTATGTCGGCAAGAACGTGCCGACCTCCAAGCAGGAACAAATTATATTATCGCTGCTCGAAGTGGACGATGAGGATAAAGTAACGATAATCCATTAAAGGGGGCAGGTTGATATGACCATCACAACCTTAAAAGAGCGGAGTTTGCTCGGACTGAAGGAGCTCGACAAGGAAGAGATTATCTCGATTCTGGACCGCGCAGCATACTGGGAAGCACAGCCGGCTAAAGTTCAGCCCGTCATTCCAGGAAAATTCGTTGCCAACATGTTTTTCGAGAACAGCACACGAACGCGCTTCTCGTTCGAGGTTGCCGAGAAACGGCTAGGCGCCGAGGTGCTTAATTTCTCCGCAGCGGTATCGAGTGTTCAGAAGGGCGAATCCATATACGATACGGTACGGACACTCGAATCCATGGGGATCGATGTGGGCGTGATCCGATTGAAGCCGATCGGCGTTCTCGCCGACCTGGCAACGAAAATCAAAGTTCCGCTCATTAATGCCGGAGACGGCAATAACGAGCACCCGACACAGGCGCTGCTTGACTTATACACAATGCGCAAGCAATTCGGCGAGCTGAGAGGCCTGACCGTCACCATTATCGGCGACGTGCTGCATAGCCGCGTAGCGCGTTCAAACCTGTGGGCACTGCGGAAGCTTGGTGCCAACGTCAGATTTTGCGCGCCGGGCAATATGGCTTCCGATGAATTGGATGCACCTTATATCTCCATGGACGAAGCGCTCCAATCCGATGTGGTTATGATGCTGCGCGTTCAGCTGGAACGGCATGAGCATGGCATGATTAAATCGGCCGAGGATTATCGGGAACATTATGGTTTGACTGTGGAGCGTGCGCAGCGTCTTGCGCCGCATGCAATCATTATGCACCCGGCGCCGATTAACCGAGGTGTGGAGATCGACGATGAGCTGGTTGAGCATCCGCAATCGAGAATTTTCCCGCAGATGCAGAATGGCGTACCGATTCGAATGGCCGTTATCGAGCGGGCACTCAACTAAGATCTTACTAAGCCGGTGTTCGGCCGGAGGCTGGATAGCGAAGGGAGAATGACGATTATGGCATTATGGATTTTGAATGGAAAGCTGTGGGACGAATCGGCGGGCAGCCTCGCAACCAAGCATATACAAGTCGGTGATGGGGTTATTCAGGCGATCGTGGACGGAGAAAGCGGCCAACCGGATACGGCTGGACATGACACGATAGATGCAGAAGGAAAACTGGTGTCCGCAGGGTTTATCGATATGCACGTTCATCTGCGCGAGCCTGGTTTCGAATATAAAGAGGATATCGCGAGCGGTACACGCTCGGCAGCTAAAGGCGGTTTCACGACGATTGCCTGCATGCCGAATACCCGGCCGGTTGCTGATACGCCTGACATGATCCGGTACATACTGGACAAGGCGGCGACCGAAGGAATCGTGAAGGTGCTGCCTTATGCGGCGATTACGAAGAACGAGCTTGGACGTGAGCTGACGGATTTCGCCGGTCTGAAGGAAGCGGGCGCGATCGGGTTTACGGATGACGGTGTAGGTGTTCAGAATGCGCAAATGATGAAGGATGCCATGAACCTGGCCCATTCCCTCGACATGCCGGTAATTGCCCATTGTGAAGACGATTCGTTAGTCAAAGGGGCTTGGGCGACAGAAGGCAAGTTTGCGCAGAAGCACGGCTTGAAGGGAATACCGAATGAATCGGAGGCCATTCATGTCGGCCGCGACATTCTGCTCTCGGAAGCGACAGGGGTTCACTACCACGTCTGCCACGTAAGCACCGAACAATCGGTACGGCTTATCCGGATGGCGAAGCAGATCGGAATCAATGTGACGGCTGAGGTTTGCCCGCATCACTTGATTTTGTCCGATGAAGATATTCCGGGAATGGATGCCAATTGGAAAATGAATCCTCCGCTCCGTACGCCTCGCGATGTGCAAGCGGTCATTGAGGGACTAGAAGACGGCACGCTCGATATGGTCGTCACCGACCACGCACCGCATAGTGCGGAGGAGAAAGCGCGCGGCGTGGATCTGGCACCATTCGGCATCGTCGGATTCGAGACGGCCTTCCCGCTCTTATACACGAAGTTTGTACGGACGGGCAAGTGGACGCTTGGCTTCCTGCTGAAGCGAATGACGGAGGATCCGGCACGCGTATTCCGCCTTGCGGAAGGCAGCATCGCTGTCGGCAAGCCTGCGGATCTGACGATCGTCGACTTGGAAGGCGAGCGCGAGGTCAAGCCGGAAACCTTTGTTTCAAAAGGAACGAATACACCGTTCGGCGGCTGGAAGCTGTACGGCTGGCCGGTACTCACGGTGGTTAACGGCGCTGTCGTCTGGTCGGAATAAAGGACAGCCGCAGGGTTTGTTCACAGAAAGACAGGGTAGGTTTAACTTACGTAGATGTCATCCAACCCGGCCAGTTATCGCAGAAAAGGCGCAGCGCTCTTGAATTGAGTTTTCTGCTCGGATAAGAAGTCAATATAAGCAAGTAATCGCAGAAAACGGGTAACGCTCCCGAAGCAGGTTTTCTGCTCACACAATAGTCCATGCAAGTAGTAATCGCAGAAAACGGGTAACGCTCCCGAGGCAAGTTTTCTGCTCACACAGTAGTCCACGCAAGTAGTAATCGCAGAAAACTTTTACAAGGAGTGAGACGGATGCAAGCAAGATTGTTGTTGGAAGACGGAACGTTGTTCACAGGCCTCGCTTTTGGCGCGGAAGGACAGTCGAGCGGTGAAGTGGTGTTCAACACCGGTATTACAGGCTATCAGGAGGTGCTCTCCGACCCGTCCTATTGCGGACAGATCGTAACCATGACTTACCCGCTGATCGGGAACTATGGAATAACCCGCGATGATTTTGAATCCGTGCGCCCCTTCATTCACGGCTTTGTCGTACGCCGTCACGAGCCGGTGCCAAGCAACTGGCGTGCAGAATACACGCTGGATCGGCTGCTTAAGGAATACGGCATTATCGGAATCAGCGAAATCGATACGCGCATGCTAACCCGCATCCTTCGCCATCACGGTACGATGAAGGGCATTCTCACAACGGGAGCAGAGCGCGTGGAAGAGCTGCAGGAACGGCTGTCTTCCTCGCCGCTCATGCGCGATCAAGTTGCCCGCACCTCCACGCCAAGCATCTTCTCGAGCCCAGGCGAACGTGAACGCATCGTACTCGTCGATTACGGCGCGAAGAGCGGTATTCTGCGCGATCTGACGAAACGCGGCTGCGACGTTGTCGTGGTTCCGCACGATACGACGGCTGAGCAGATTCGCCGCCTGAACCCGGACGGTATTCAGCTGTCCAACGGCCCTGGGGATCCGAAGGATGTGCCGCATGCCGTGAAGATGATTCAAGAGCTGCTCGGTGAATATCCGATCTTCGGAATCTGCCTCGGCCATCAGCTGTTCGCACTAGCTTGCGGCGCTGACACCTCGAAGCTGAAGTTCGGCCACCGCGGCGGCAACCACCCGGTTAAAGAATTGAAGTCGAACCGCTGCTACATCACCTCGCAGAATCATGGTTACACGGTTCTTGAGGAATCGGTTAAGGGCACGAAGCTCGAAGTTACGCACATTAACAATAACGACCGTACAATTGAAGGGCTGAAGCATACCGAATATCCGGCCTTCTCGGTGCAGTACCACCCGGAAGCGGCGCCAGGTCCTTTCGACTCAAGCTACCTGTTCGACGAATTCCTGGAGATGATCCGCGAATACAAAAAGAATAATCCACAGAAACCGCGGCAAGCCCAGCTTGCAGAGTCATTGAGAGGAGAGCTGCAGTATGCCCAGAAATAATGAACTTAAGAAAATTCTCGTGATCGGCTCCGGCCCGATCGTGATCGGACAAGCAGCAGAGTTCGACTATGCAGGAACACAAGCATGCCAAGCGTTGAAGGAAGAAGGTTATGAGGTCGTCCTCATCAACAGCAATCCAGCGACGATCATGACCGATACGAACATGGCTGACAAAGTATATATCGAGCCGATTACGCTCGAATTCGTTACCCAAATTATTCGCCAGGAGCGTCCGGACGGCTTGCTGCCGACGCTTGGCGGACAAACCGGCCTGAACATGGCCGTTGAGCTGGCACGTGCAGGCGTGCTCGAGCGTGAGAATGTCAAGCTGCTCGGTACGCAGCTGTCTGCCATCGAGAAAGCGGAGGATCGCGATTTGTTCCGCGACCTGATGCGCGAGCTTGAGCAGCCGGTTCCAGAGAGTGTGATCGTCACTACCGTTGAAGAAGCGGTTGTATTCGCAAATGAGATTGGCTACCCGATTATTGTCCGTCCAGCCTACACACTTGGCGGAACTGGCGGCGGTATTTGCACAAGCGAAGAGGAACTGCTTGAAATCGTTGCTTCGGGTATCCGTTACAGCCCGATTAACCAATGTCTGATCGAGAAATCGATTGCGGGCATGAAGGAAGTCGAATACGAAGTCATGCGTGATGCGAACGATAACTGTATCGTGGTCTGCAACATGGAGAACTTCGACCCGGTAGGCGTTCATACCGGCGATTCGATCGTCGTGGCGCCAAGCCAGACGCTGTCCGACAGAGAATACCAAATGCTGCGCTCGGCTTCGCTGAAGATCATTCGCGCGCTGAATATCGAAGGCGGCTGCAATGTACAGTTCGCGCTCGACCCGCAAAGCTATCAATATTATGTAATCGAGGTTAATCCGCGGGTAAGCCGCTCTTCGGCGCTCGCTTCCAAAGCTACAGGCTATCCGATTGCCAAGATGGCTGCGAAGATCGCCGTTGGCTATACGCTTGATGAGATCGTCAACCCGGTAACGGGACAAACCTATGCATGCTTCGAGCCGACGCTGGATTATATCGTTTCGAAGATTCCGCGCTGGCCGTTCGATAAATTTATTTCCGCCAACCGGAAGCTGGGTACGCAGATGAAAGCGACAGGGGAAGTTATGGCAATCGGCCGTACCTTCGAAGAGTCCATTCACAAAGCTGTTCGCTCGCTCGAGATTGGCGCACACCGGATTCATTTGCAGGATGCGGCCTCACTTGACGATGAAACATTGCGCCACCGTCTGCAAAAGCCGGACGACGAGCGGATGTTCCTGGTGGCGGAAGCGTTCCGCCGCGGCTATCAGCTGCAGGACGTTCAAGATTTGACAAGCATCGACTGGTGGTTCCTCGACAAGATCGAAGGCATTGTCCGGTTCGAAGACGAGCTGCGCCGTGCAGCTGTCCTTACGAATGAGCTGCTTTACAGCGCGAAGCGCAAAGGCTTCTCTGACCGCTCCATCGGAGAAATTCGCCAAGAAGGCGGCCACTCGACACTAACGAACGAGCATGACATCCGTGCTTATCGTCATGAGCAAGGGCTCAAGCCGGTTTACAAAATGGTCGACACCTGCGCCGCTGAATTTGAAGCGACGACACCTTACTATTATTCGACCTATGAGACGGAGAACGAAGTAACCGAGACGGCGAAGGAGAAAGTTCTCGTGCTTGGCTCCGGACCGATCCGGATCGGTCAAGGCATCGAATTCGACTACTCAACGGTTCACGCGGTATGGGCGATTCAGAATGCGGGTTATGAGGCGGTTATCATTAACAATAACCCGGAAACTGTATCGACGGACTTCTCTACGTCCGACCGTCTGTACTTCGAGCCGCTCTTCTTCGAAGACGTCATGAACGTCATCGAGCAGGAGAAGCCGATCGGCGTCATCGTCCAGTTCGGCGGCCAAACGGCGATCAACCTGGCCGCGCCGCTGACGAAAGCCGGCATTCGCATTCTGGGCTCTGATCTGGAGAGCATCGATGCGGCCGAAGACCGCAAAAAATTCGAGGCGCTGCTTCGTAAGCTGGACATTGCCCAGCCAAAAGGCAAAACGGTCATCTCGGTAGGCGAGGCGGTCGAGACGGCGCAAAGCCTGGGCTATCCGGTTCTTGTCCGTCCGTCGTACGTCCTTGGCGGTCGCGCGATGGAAATTGTCTACTCCGACGAGGAGCTTCTGACCTACATGGAGCAGGCAGTGAAGATCAATCCGGAGCATCCGGTTCTGATCGACCGCTACATGCTTGGCAAGGAAGCAGAGGTTGACGCGATTTGCGACGGCGAGACGGTGCTCATCCCGGGCATCATGGAGCATGTCGAGCGCGCGGGCGTACACTCGGGCGACTCCATTGCGGTGTATCCGCCGCAATCGTTGTCGGATGAGCTGAAGCAGCAGATGATCGACATCACCATCAAGATCGCGAAGGAACTGAGAGTAGTCGGCCTGGTCAATATCCAGTTCGTCATCTACCAGGATCAAGTATACGTCATCGAGGTTAATCCGCGTTCGTCGCGTACCGTTCCGTTCCTGAGCAAAGTAACGAACATTCCGATGGCGAACTTGGCAACGAAGGCGATACTCGGCACGAAGCTGGCATCGCTTGGCTATACAGAGGGTCTATGGCCGGAGGATGATTACGTCTCCGTTAAAGTGCCGGTCTTCTCGTTTGCGAAGCTTCGCCGCGTAGACCCAACGCTGACGCCGGAAATGAAATCGACCGGCGAAGTCATGGGCCGCGATATGCAATATGCGAAGGCACTCTATAAAGGTCTGGTAGGCGCGGGTATGCGCATTCCGCCGACAGGCGCAATCATCGCCACGGTCGCGGATAAAGATAAGCCAGAAGCGCTAGAAATTCTGCGCGGCTTCTATGAGCTCGGCTACAACATCATCGCTACGGGCGGAACGGCCGACTCGCTTGAAGAGGCTGGATTGCGCGTAAAACGCGTCAACAAGCTGAGTGAAGGATCGCCGAACATTCTTGATCTCATTCGCGACGGTCAAGCACACTTTGTGGTCAACACCCTGACCAAGGGCAAGACTCCTGAACGGGACGGCTTCCGGATTCGCCGCGAAGCGGTCGAGAACGGCGTCGTCTGCATGACCTCGCTGGATACGGTCCGCGCGTTGCTCAACATGCTGATCACCATCAACTTCTCCTCGCGTCCGATGCCGGTACTGCAGAAGAAGTAATATAAGAAGCGCTGTTATAGCCTTAACCGGCTGCGGAAGCCTGCCCACAAGCAGGCTTTCGCCATGTAATCAAGCAATAAAGGAGGCGTCGATATGGGTAAGCTGACAAGGGAAGAGGCGGCAGGCCGAATTATGGTCGCGCTGGATTATCCGGAAGCAGCTGCAGCCGAAGCGCTGCTGAGCGCATTGCAAGGAATTCCTTGCTATATGAAAGTCGGTATGCAGCTGTTCTATACGGCTGGTCCGGCATTCGTGGCGGGCTTGAAGGAACGGGGCTATAATGTATTTCTCGATCTGAAGATGCATGATATTCCCAACACCGTTAAGGGCGGCGCTAACAGCATAACGAAGCTCGGTGTAGATCTGTTCAACGTTCATGCAGCCGGAGGACTGCGCATGATGGAGGCGGCGCTGGAGGGGGTAGATGCGGCGGTTTCCTCAAGCGGAGTCAAGCCGGCTGTCATTGCCGTCACGCAGTTGACCAGCACAAGCCAATCCGTGCTTAATGACGAAATCGGCATTACCGGTCCGACAGAAGATGCCGTCATCCGTTATGCAAGACTCGCCAAACGAGCAGGGCTGGGCGGTGTTGTAGCCTCGCCTCAGGAAGTACAGATGATCAAAGCGGCATGCGGAAGCACCTTCAAGACGGTAACCCCCGGTATCCGGCCGGCCGGTGCAGATGTGGGTGACCAGTCCCGGATTATGACCCCTCGTGAAGCGCTTATGCAAGGGACCGATTATATGGTTATCGGAAGACCGATTACCGCTGCCGCAGACCCAAGGTCGGCGTTGGAATCTATCATTGAGGAGCTGATTTAATATGAGTATACCGGCATTGGAACAATTGCCGCGCGAAATCGCGGCAGGGCTGCTGAAGATCGGGGCCGTCGCGCTGCGTCCGAATGAGCCGTTTACCTGGACATCCGGGTTGAAATCACCGATTTATTGCGATAACCGTTTGACGATGTCCTATCCCGAAATTCGCGAGCTAATCGCGGAAGGCTTCGCTGCTGTAATACGGGAACGCCACCCCGATTGCGAAGCCGTCGCAGGCATTGCAACGGGCGGGATCCCGCACGCTGCTTGGGTTGCCCAGAAGCTGAACCTGCCGATGCTGTATGTACGGGACAAAGCCAAAGGGCACGGCAAAACGAACCAAATCGAAGGCCACTTTAAAGAGGGACAGAAAGTGGTCCTCATCGAGGATTTAATCTCCACCGGAGGCAGCTCCCTGAAGGCTGCAGTTGCTGTACGGGAAGCCGGATGCGTGGTCCAAGGCGTTGTGGCGATCTTCACCTATCAATTCCCTCACGCAGCAGCTGCGTTTGCCGAGGAGCATATTCCGCTGGACACCTTGTCCAATTACACGGCCCTTATCGAGGCCGCTGTCGAGAATGGCGTGGTTCAGAGCGAGGATGTTGCGCTGCTCCAGTCCTGGCGAGAGAATCCACAGTCATTCGGCGTATAAGCTTCATGCAATAACGGTGAGTGGGAAGAGGCTATCCGGGCAATTATGGCCGGTGGCCTCTTTTTTTGATGATTCAAACCTGGTGAGCGGGGTAATTATGAATAGTTACAATTACACGAGATGAATGCGAGGTATCCGAATATGCAACGATCACTGGAACAGCTTTTCAAATCGACAGGAGACCTGCTGCAGCGCGTTCGCAAGTACAACCGGGATCCTATTCACCGAGAATCGATCATGGCTATGAATGAAACCTATAGTGTCATAAGCAAGGCGAAATGGCTGCAGGATAGCGATTTGTTTCGGCAATGGACGATCGATCGGCTAAGACGTATGGAATACAAGCTGTTGACGATCTTAGAAGGCTATACGAACAGTCTTAATGAACGACAGGGCGCTATGTCCTGACGTTTTTTATTTTCAGCGTGTCTGTTTCAATAGTTGGACAATGGAGATTGCGTTACAAATCACTAGAATTGTCTTGCTAACGAATTGATAAGATGGTAAAGTATTACATCAAACGGAAGGGTTTCTAGGGATCCGAGGATGACTCGCATATGTTGAGTGATCGGCTCGAACCAAGCGAAACCGGCAGTGGACGATAGTCATGCTACACCGTGGGGATAAAAGACCTCCGGCAAGTTCCGCCTAACATGGCGGGACTTGCCGGAGGCTTTTTTGCTTTACCAACATAAAGCATAGAAGGGGGACAGGAGTATGATCGCACTCCGGACAGCGAGCTTATGTAAATCATTCCGGGTCAAACGAAAGATGCCGGGTCTATCCGGAAGCATCCGGTCGTTATTCCGGCCGGAATGGGAGGAGAGAACGGCTGTAAGCGACATTAATCTAACGGTTCACGCTGGAGAAACGGTTGCTTTTCTAGGGCCGAATGGCGCAGGGAAATCAACGACGATTAAGATGCTCACCGGCATTCTGCACCCAACCTCCGGTAACGCCGAGGTGCTGGGGTTTACCCCTTGGCGTGATCGAACGAAGCTTGCTTACCGGATCGGCACGGTATTCGGACAGAAGTCCCAGCTGTGGTATCACCTTCCGCCTATGGACACGTTCGATTTAATAAGCCGGATTTACGAGCTGAAGCAAAGTGATTATAAGGCACGACGCAAGGATTTAATCGAACGGTTCGAGCTGGAGCCTTATTTGCATACACCGGTTCGCAAGCTGTCACTTGGTGAACGCATGCGCTGTGAAATCGCGGCTTCTTTCCTCCATAGACCTCAGCTGCTCTTTCTCGATGAACCGACAATCGGTCTCGATGTCCTTGTGAAGCAGCGTATCCGCGAGCTCATTCGCGAGCTGAACCGCAAGGAGGGAACCACGGTCTTCTTAACCTCTCATGATGCAGGCGATGTAGAAGAACTGTGCACAAGAGCAGTCGTCATTCATCACGGAGGCATTCTGTTGGATGCCAAGGTTGAGCAGCTGAAGCGGGATATCTTAAACCGGAAGACGATCACGCTCACCTTGAAACCAGACTCTCCCTCAGCCATTCAAGCCCGTATAGCCGGCACCGAAATCGTATCGAACGAAGGGCGGAGAATGAAGCTGTCCGTGGATTTGAGCCAGACAGATATCGATCTGGTTCTTAGCGCGCTCGTCGGTAAATTTCGATTGGAGGATGTAACGGTTGAAGATCCGCCGCTGGAAGAAATCATCAAGCATATCTATGGCATGAGAACGGGCGGAGCAGGTCCGGAATCCGGGCTCGAAGCATCACGACAAGCCGGTGCCGGGGCAGGTGGGCGGCGTCTATGAACGGAAGACTGTCCTTCTTGTCAGCGAAGGGGAGGAAGATCGAGGCCATCTATCGAATCACACTTCGGCAGCAGCTGGCCTATAAAGTCGATTTTATGCTAAGGGCTTCCTTCCTGCTGCTCATCCTGTATGTTTTCATCCAGCTGTGGTCCGCGGCCTATGAGGGCGATACGGAACGTTTGATTGCAGGGTTCTCGTTAAAGCAGATCATATGGTACTTGGTCTTCACCGAAGCGTTGACGATGGCGAGTCCCCAGTTAAGTCTGCGGATCGAGGAAGAGGTGAAGAACGGGGATATTGCGATACGGCTCATTCGTCCTCTCTCCTATTTGAGCTATCATTACTCATCGTATATGGCGGAGGCTGTGTTCCGGTTTGGGATTCATCTGGTCGTCGGCAGCTTCATTGCATGGCTATTCGTCGGTCCTCCAACCTTCGGATTCGGTTGGCTGGGGCTGCTGTCTCTTAGCGCTGGTGCGCTTACGATTGCTTTTCTGCTCAATGGAATCGTCGCAATGTGCGCATTCTGGATAGAAGAAACGCGAGGACTGGAATTTGTGCTGCAAAAGCTGAAGTTTACTGTGGGCGGAATGCTGCTGCCCATCGATCTGATGCCGGAATGGCTGCAGCGCATCTGCGCATGGCTGCCGTTTCAGGCCGTGCTGTACATCCCCGCCCGCACGGCCGTTGCTTATGAGGAAGTGTCGATGCTTCAATATTTTGCCGTGCAGGCTGCTTGGATCGTTGTGCTGGGTATAGGGATATGGACGATTTACCGGAGAGGGGTGACCAGACTTCATGTCAATGGAGGCTGAGGAAAGTAGGATTTCGGGAAAACGAGTGTGGATCATGCTCCGCTTTCTATTCACGATATGGAAAGTCAATCTGGCTTCGTCGTTGGAATATCGAATCAGCTTTCTGCTCATGGCTGGAATGATGTTCATCAATAACTTGATGTGGCTCTTCTTCTGGAGTCTGTTCTTTCACCGCTTCCCTGTCATTAATGGATGGGAATTAAACGACATTATGATGCTGTGGGCCGTAAGTGCTGGAGGCTTTGGCTGGGCGAATATGCTATTTGGCAACTTTCACCGTATTCCCTCCCTTGCGGCTACCGGACAACTGGATGTTTATTTGACGCAACCGAAGCCGGTACTTCTTCATCTGCTCGCCAGCAGGATGTCCTTAACGGCAATCGGAGATTTCGCATTCGGGCTTGCGATCTATGGATGGGCCGGTGATCATACGATTCAAGGCGCTCTACTGTTCACGCTTGGCCTGGTTATTAGCGGCTGCATCTTCATGTTTCTCATGATCGCAGCGGGCAGCCTTGCTTTCTTCTTCGGCAACGCAGAAGGGATCGTCCAGCAAGTCTTCAACAGCTTCGTCTCGCTGAGCACTTACCCGGCAGATATATTCCGTGGTGCTGCAAGAGTATTCTTATTCACCATTGTCCCTGCCGGCTATATTAGCTATTTGCCTATCGGGCTGCTGCGTGACCAAAATCCCGGTTTTATTGCCGGCGCAGCAGCGGTAACGATTGGGATGGGCGTATTCAGCACCATTGTGTTTCATGTCGGTCTGAGGCGATATGCATCCGGCAACGCCATTGTCATGAGAGGCTGATGACAGCTGCAGCCAGATAAGTGCGTGTTCAAGGCGGGATTTTTCTTAGATGATATTAATCCATAATATAACAATAATGGAACACCCGAAATCGGGTGTTCCATTATTTTTTGTCCGTTTCGGCGGCGTTCATCTATTTATTGAAATCACTTTATTTTTGAGGCGTAACGGTCGATAAAGCAGTTAGGGTGCACTATCCGGGCTAACCTATACGACTTTAGAAAAGGTGATCGCATGATTAATAACAGGTTGGCTTTATCTTTGCGCGCAAAACTGCTGATTCTCATTTCTTTTCCAGTTGCCCTTTATGTATTTAGCTCGGTCTATTGGATAAACCGATACGAAACCGATGTGAAGCTGCTGTCGAAGACGCTATTCGAAACGACTAATAAAGTAAGTACTCTCGTGCTGAACGGGGATCGGGACATGTATCAATCCCTCACCGCTTTTCAATTCGTTGAATCCGGCTTGCTGGATGAAGAAGCCGCAAAGCAGATGAAAGCGGACATGATCATGAATGCGGAGCAAGCGGTCAGCCGGGTCGAGGAAACCTATGGCTATATTGAGAAGGAAGGATTGTCCGAGTTAACGAAGCTGGCCGGCAGCGATTCCATACGAGCGATTGTCGCAGGCTTCCGCCGGGCGTTCCCGATCTGGGTCGATCAGGCCCAGCAAGAGATGAACAACGGTCAAAGCAGCAAGAGTGAGGCTTTATTGGCGCAGTTCGAGGAAGCCCGTGAGGAATTAAATGTCATTGGTGAGATTATGGATGAATACGCGAATTCACAAACGTCTCGAATTATCCAGGAAACCGATGTGATGAAGAAGACGAGCATCATTGGCATCATTTTCTGTCTGATTGCGGTCTGTCTGATTGCAGCCATTATCGTTCGTGGCATATCGAGGATGGTACGTTATGTCGTCTCGTTAGCGACCGCCGCAGCGAAGGGCGATCTTCGGGAGCAGCCTGCCGTCCGGCACAGCCGGGATGAGCTCGGGCAGATTGCCTACTCCATAGAAGCCATGATTGCCGGGCTAAGGCAGCTTGTCTCCTCGATCTCCCATAATTCGAATCAAGTTAGTGCCGCCTCTGCCCAGATGCAGGATACGTCGCAGCAATCTGTGGAAGCGGCAGCATATGTTGCAGCCGACATACAGGAAGTGAACAATGGCATGGAAGTCCAAGCCCGCGCTGCGGAGGAAACCTCTCGTTCGATGGAGGAGATGGCCGCCGGTATTGGACGCATCGCAGTAAACACCACGTCGATATTTGAATATTCCAGCTCGACCTCGGTGAATGCCGAGCAAGGCCAGAATCAGCTCAACCAGCTGGACAAACAAATGGAAGAAATAAAAGCGGTCATCAGCCAATTATCGGTGATCATTGCCAAGCTTAACGAACGGTCAAATGAGATAGGCATGATCGCGGAGAACATTACGACATTCTCGAATCAGACTAATATACTATCGCTGAACGCTTCCATCGAAGCTGCCCGCGCAGGAGAGCATGGCCGCGGGTTTACCGTGGTGGCAAGTGAAATACGCAAGCTGGCTGCGCAATCCCTGCAGTCCGCCATTGTCATTAATCAGCTCGTAAGCGAAACGCAAGGTGAGGTGATGAACGCCTCCCTGGTTATGGAGACGACGCTGAACGAAGTTAACCAGGGAAGCCGGCTGATGGTGGATGCGAGTGAGAGCTTTGCGTCGATCCGAGGCTCGATCCAGCATATTACGACTCAAATTCATGACAATTCGGCGATTGCGCAGCAATTGTCGGCCAGCTCGGAGGAGATTAGCGCGACGATGGAGCAGTCAGCGCACATGGCACAGACGAATATGGCCAGCACACAAAGCGTTGCAGCGGCGACGGAGGAGCAGCTGGCCTTGATGGAGGATATTGCGAGTGCCTCCGAACAGCTGCGTTCTATCGTTCTTGAGCTGGATAAATCGGTAGCCACCTTTAAAGTGAATTAATCATGAGTCAGAATGCTCCTGACTGCAGGAATAACGGTTCTCCGTATACTTGTGTCCGGAGCTTTCTTGTTACTGTCTTTATGAAATATTTATATTTTTGATCCAAATAATGTGTAACTTTTTCACTGCGTGCGCCGTCTATACGGTATATTGGAAAAATGAAAAAATTTTAATGGAGCAGGGGGTCTAGATAAACAGCCATGGCATGGTGGAAACGTAATGCTGCACAAACGGAGGTCGCTGAGGACGAAACAGAAGCCGTTCTTGAGTCGGCTGCCGCTGCTGAACCGGTGGCAGCTGCTCTTATTCAGCCTACTGTCGATCTCTCGATCCAAGAAGGCGAACCGCTGCTCACGGTCGAGTCTGTTGAACGGACATTCCAGGTTGGCGGGCAGCCGCTGCATGTATTGAAAGGCATCGATATGGAACTGAAGCCAAGACAGCTTGTTATGCTGCGCGGGCGGTCAGGCTCCGGTAAGACGACGCTGCTCAATATGATCGGCGGTCTGGATCAGCCGACGAAAGGACATATTTTTTTTCAGGGCTTGCCGTTTCATACGATGGGAGACAATGATCGGACACTTGTAAGACGCAAGCAAATGGGCTTTATTTTTCAAGCGTTCGCATTAATGCCGCTGTTATCCGCCTATGAGAATGTCGAGCTATCGCTCCGTATGGCCGGGGTGCCGGGCAGTCAATGGAAGGAACGCGTCACGCACTGTCTGGATCTCGTTGGCTTATCGAAGCGGATGAGTCACAGGCCATTCGAGCTGTCGGGCGGTGAGCAGCAGCGGGTTGCAATCGCGAAGTCAATTGCGCACAAGCCTCGCCTGCTGCTTGCTGATGAACCGACCGCTGAGCTTGATTCGCAGATGGCCGCGCAAATTATGTCGGTATTCCAAGATATCATTCGAACTGAACAAGTTACAATCTGTATGACAACGCACGATCCTACGATTTTGGAGGTTGCCGATCATGTTTACGAAATGGTTGACGGAAGGTTCATTTAAACGAGTGGCCGCAGTAGTTCTGGGTGTATCGCTGGTATTCACCAGCGGCTGCTCGCTGCTGCCCAAGGAGGAGGAGGAGGAAGTACTGCCGTCGATTACGCCGCCTGCTATCTCGAAGAAACCGGAGTATGAAGTAACGACGACAACGCTGGAAACGAAGGTTCAAGCGATCGGTAAGATCATCTCCTTGCAGGAAGAAACGTTATACTACACTCTCGATGGCAAACGCCTGAAGACTTTGAATGTCAAAGTCGGACAGAAGGTAACGGCCGGGCAGGTCATTGGACAGCTGGATGTGGAGGATCTGCAGAAGGCACTGCGGACGGAGAAGCTCGCGTTCAAGACGCTTGAAGTTCAAATGAAAGAAAAGCTTCGCAAGCGCGATGAAATGGACCCCGTTGAATTCGAGATGGCCGTAATCGACTTTGAACAGAAGCGGCAGGATCTTGTCGACAAGGAGGCTGAGATCGCTAAGGCGACGCTGACAGCGCCGTTCACAGGTACAGTCGTAACGCTGAACGTACTTAAGGGGGACTTGATTAAGGCTTATGACCCGATTTGCGTTATAGCAGACAGCGGCAGTTTGACAGCGGCTGCAAAGATGACGCTGGACGAACTGAAGGGTGTTGCAGTGGGAATGCCTGTCGTCGTCGACATTAATAATGTAGGCGAAGTGAAGGGCAAGGTGAAGCAGCTGCCAGTCGTTCAAGAGGACGAGAACGAAAACGGCAACGGCGGAATGCCGGGAGGCGGCAACGGAAGCCAGAAGCCGGAGCGTCCCGAAGACTTCCTGATCGTCCAGCTGGACAAAACGCCTGCGGGGCTATCCCGGGGAACACCGCTCTCGATCAACATTATTACGCAGCGTAAGGAGAACGTCGTCGTGATTCCTCCTTCTACGCTTCGTACAATCGGATCCCGCACGTATGTGCAGGTGGTCGACAGCGAAGGCAAGCGTGAGGTGGATGTAGAGGTCGGAGAGCAAACGCCAACGGAGATTGAAATCCTGAAAGGCTTGACGCCGGGACAGAAAGTCGTAGGTCGATAGTCGATGGGTATGCCGTTATTTCGTTTTTTGTTCCGCAAGATGTGGAATACCCGCTGGCTGACGCTTAGTTCGTTAGCCGGACTTATCATAGCAGTGGCGTTTGCGACGAGCATCCCCATGTATGCCGACGGAGCGCTGAAGCGGGTTGTTGCAGAGTCATTGAAGCAAGAAAGCACGGGATTGCCCGCAGGTTCCCTGCTGATGCGCTATCAGGCTACGGGAGGGAAGACGGATCCGGCGTCATTGAAAGAAGTCGCACGGTATGTGAAGGACGATGTGCCGGCTGACATCGGGTTTCCGTTCACCACTTTCGTGCAGAACATGATGATCCGCAGTACAGAAATCGCACCGGAGGATCCAAGTAAAGTGGATCCAAGCCGCGTGCGGCAGATGTCGCTGATGACGTTATCCGGATTAGACAAGAAGTCCGAGATCTCGCAGGGCCGCTGGTTTAAAGATGAAATCGGCGCCGACGAAACGTTCGAAGCTGTCATGATGGAAGAAGCCATGTACAGAAGCGATCTTCATATCGGCGATGTTCTCTTATATCCGGTTTATGGGGGCCTGAACTTGACGCTTCGCGTCAAAATCGTAGGCGCTTATAAGCCTCTCAGCGATACGGATCCATATTGGTATCAAGGAATGGAAGGCATTATGAACACGCTCGTCATCGGCGAGCAAGCGTTCCAGAAGGAGCTTGTGACGGATCGGAAGATTCCCGTTCATACCGCCAACTGGTACTATGCCTTCGATCTGAAAAACATTCAAACCAGTCAGCTGGCACCGCTCGGACGGACCTTGGACCGGCTGAACATTGAGCTGTACCAGAAGCTCAAGGATACGAAGGTCGAGATTTCGTTCCAGAAGCTATTGAATGAATTCCGCAAGCAGAGCCTGCAGCTGCAGATGCTGCTGTTCACATTGGCTGCTCCAATGATCGCGATGGTGTTCTATTTTATTGCGATGAATGCGCGCCAGTCACTCGATAAGCAGCGAAGCGATATTGCCGTGCTTCGAAGCCGGGGGGCAGGGACGAGGCAAATTATATGGATGTACCTGCTTGAAGGACTCCTGCTCGGTGCAGTGGCACTCGTTATCGGGCCTTTAATTGGCTGGTTTATGGCCAAGAGCATCGGTTCCGCTAACGGGTTTCTCACATTCGTGAACCGCAAATCGATTCCGATCGGCTTCTCGACGGAAGCGATTATCGCAGGCGTCGGTGCCGTAGTGCTGGCTTTATTGGCAACGATCATTCCGGCTATCATGTACGCTCGCGCATCGATCGTCAATTACAAGCAGCAGCTTGCCCGGTCTGACCGGAAGCCGGTTTGGCAGCGTTGGTTTTTCGATGTGGTGCTGCTTGGCATAGCGGGCTACGGCTGGTATTTGTTCAACGAACGCCAAATGATCTCGTTCAAGAGCGGAATGACAACCGATCAGTTGAACGTCCAGCCGTTTCTATTCTTCGTTCCGGCTATCGCGATATTCGCGCTGGGGCTGTTCTTCTTGCGGGTGTTCCCTTGGCTGCTGAAGCTGTGCAACTGGCTTGGAAAGAGACTGCTGCCCGTTCCGGTCTACTTGACCTTGACGCAGCTGTCCCGGTCATCCAAAGGCTATTATCCGCTCATGATTTTACTTATTCTGACACTCGGGCTTGGCGTATATAACGCGTCTGCTGCCCGGACGATCGATTTGAACTCGACGGAGCGGACATTGTATAAATACGGAACTGACGTTGTGATCAAGACGGTCTGGGAAGGGCAAGCCGAAATCATCGATAATGGCAGCCAAGGCGGTCAAGGTGGCAATGGCGGCGGTCAAGGTGGCAATGGCGGCGGCCAAGGCGGCGGCGGTGGCGGCCAAGGCGGAGGCTCCGGAGGCGGAAGCGGTGGAGGAGGAGGAGGTACGACTCCGACGCGTATGATCTACACGGAACCGCCATTCGAGATTTTCCGCAAATTAGACGGTGTTGAAGCCGCAGCTAGAGTGCTTCAGGCTAAGGGTAATGTCGTCGTATCCGGCCGGTCGATTGGCCAAGGTACGCTGATGGGAATCGACAATGTTGATTTCTCGAAGGTCGCCTGGTTCCGTTCTGACCTGTTCCCGGCTCATCCGTTCAATTATTTGAACAACATGGGCTTGTACGAACAAGCGGCAGTCATTCCTTCGAAGATTGCCGAACGGTACCAGCTTAAGCTTGGCGATGTGGTTTCCGTTGGGTTAACTGACGGGATGATCGACTTTGTCGTCGTCGGGATCGTGCCTTATTGGCCGAGCCAATATCCCGACAAGTCGCCATTCATCATTGCGAACCTGGACTATATCTATGATCAGGTTCCGCTCCTGCAGTATGATGTATGGCTGAAGATGAAGCCAGATGCCAAGACGGGTCCTCTCATCACCGAGCTGCAGAAGCAAGGCATAGACCTTGCATCCGTCGAGGACGTTCGTCAGGAGCTGCTGACGCAGTCGAAGCATCCGACCCGAGGAGGCGTGTTTGGTATCCTCAGTCTAGGCTTCTTCGTCTCGATTATCGTCTCGCTTGTCGGTTACGTGCTCTATTGGTTCTTTAACCTGTCAGGCAGGATTGTACAGTTCGGCGTTCTGCGGGCGATGGGGCTATCCCGTAGACAGTTGACGGGCATGCTGCTCCTGGAACAGATCTTTACCGCCGGTCTTTCGATTATACTCGGGATTGTCATAGGTAAAATAACAAGTCTGCTGTTCCTGCCATTCCTGCAAACGACCGATAATGTAGCGAATTCCGTTCCGCCGTTTAGAGTCGTCTTCGACTCTAAGGATACGATGCAGCTGTACATCGTCGTAGGATGCATGATGCTGATGGGAGCGTCGCTTCTGTTGATTCATATCCGCAGACTTCGTGTCCATCAAGCCGTTAAGATGGGAGAGGAGCGTTAAGCGGTCATGATAGAATGCGAAGGACTTGTAAAAATATACAAATCGGACGATCTCGAGGTCGTTGCTCTGCAGGGACTTAACCTGTCGGTGCAGGATGGCGAGATGATGGCGATTATCGGCAACAGCGGCAGCGGCAAATCGACCTTGCTTAACATCCTGGGGGGGCTGGACCGCCCCTCCGCCGGTACCGTGAGTGTCGGCCCCTGGGATCTGCTCAAGATTACAGATGAGCAGCTTGTCGAATACAAGCGTGACACGGTCGGTTTTATATGGCAGAACAATGCGCGCAACCTGCTTCCTTATTTGACTGCTTTAGAGAATGTTGAGATGCCGATGATGCTCTCCTCTAAGCTGGACCGGGCATATGCCAAGCAGCTGCTGGATTGGGTCGGCTTGAAGGACCGCATGCATAACAAGCTGCATCAGCTTTCGGGTGGCGAGCAGCAGCGGGTTGCCATTGCGATCTCGCTCTCCAATCGCCCTAAGCTGCTTCTAGCCGATGAGCCGACGGGCTCAGTCGATACACGGACATCGGATATGATCATGGACATCTTCCGCCGGCTTAACAGAGAGATCGGAATTACGATCGTGATCGTAACGCATGATTTGTCTTTAGCCGGGAAAGTGGACCGGGTGGTGGCCATTCGGGATGGACTGACCAGCACCGAGTTTATTAAACGCAATCCGAATTTGGATGCGGAGGGCAGCGGGCTGCAAGCCGGAATCAACAGCGCCCACGAAGAATATGTTGTTGTCGACCGCGTTGGTCGTCTGCAAATACCAAAGGTTTACTTGAGCGCTTTACAGATTACAGATAAAGCGTCAATGGAATTCGACGGCGAGCGTATTATTATTACGCAGCCAAAATCATTGGAGGGGTAAAAACCGTATGAAGAAGAAATCAACATTTGGTTCCATGATGCGTAAGGGCGCTGCGTTGTGCTTGTCGCTTACTTTGATGGGATCGCTGCTGGCTGCCTGCAGCAAGGGAGACGGCGATAGCAGCGCAGAGAAACGCGTGCTGCGCATCGGCTTTGTTTATTCAAGCCCGGATAATGAGCAGTATCTCCGTCAGCTGTATACGGATGGCTATGAGCTGCTCCATCCTGAGCTGGATATTCAAATTGTCGGCGCTGTGAATTATGACGACATGCGTTTCCAGGAGCAGGAGGAGGGCAAACCGAACACGCAGCCCGATCCTTACAAGAATCTGACCGAGATGCTGAATGGCAAAAATCCGGTTGACGTGGTCGTTCTGGATTCCAACTCAAGCTATTTGAAGCGTCTAGTCCAGGATAATATGCTGAAACAGCTGGATCCGCTTATACAAGAGAACGAGTTCGACATCGAGGATTTCGTTCCTGCAGTTATCGATGGCATCAAGGAAGCAGGCGACAATTCGATCTATGCGCTGACGCCGACCTTTAACTCCTCGGCCTTATACTATAATAAGAAGATCTTTACCGATATGGGCGTTGCGCCTCCGACAGACGACATGATGTGGGAGGATGTATTGGCCAAGGCTAAGCTGGTTTCCAAGGGTGAAGGCGCGAAGCGTACATTCGGCCTATCGTTCGGCCGCTGGGGCGGAGATCCGTTCTGGGATATGCAGAACAGCTACCTGCCAGCACTCCAGCTGAAGGTTTATGATGACAAGGGCGAGAAAATGACGGTCAATTCGCCACAGTGGGCTAAAGTATTTACAACGATGTCTTCTATATATAAAGAAAAGATTGTGCCTACAAGTCAAGACATCAACAGCGGGATGGATGAACCCGGAAACGGCAAGCGTGTGTTTAACCCGTACCAAGGCGATTTGTTCATCAATGGCAGAGTTGCCATGACCATTGGCGGCTATGATTATGTAACGGAGCTGACACGGGCGAAGGACCAGAACGCGAAAAACAGCAAAATTCCTTCCGTCGATTGGGATGTTGTCACAATGCCGCAGCATACAGATAATCCAGGTATCGGCGGGAACGTGTACTTGAGCAGCCTGATGGGCATTAATGCGAAAGCATCCAATAGCGAAGATGCGTGGAATTTCATTGCCTTCAACAATGGCAAGGAATGGGCGAAGCTGAAATCCCGCAGCATGTACGAGATGGTATCGCGCAAATCGATGCTTAAGCTTAGAGAAGGTCAAGATTTCAACATCGAAGCATTCTACAAGCTGAAGCCAGTTCCGCCTTCCAGCACGGATACGGAGAAGCTGTATCGTGAGAAGCCGGGTATTGATGAAGCCCGTTATATCGGTCAACAGCTGTTCCAAGAAGTGATTGAGGGCAAGAAGACGACTGAGAACGCTCTTAAGGAATGGGAAACGAAGGGTAACGCAATCCTCAAGAAAATCAAAGACAATCCGAATGGAACGCTTAATCCGATAGAAGGCAATGTTTCAACCCAAGTATACGCTGAATAACCTAAGTGCTCTGTGTTATGCATGAATGTGCATAACGCAGAGTTTTTTCTTCATGAGGAATGCTTGCATTTGCCATCAATGGGGTAATCTAAGCAAAACGGCGATGGAGGGATTCGTCATGAATTGGGTATATTGGGTCAGATTGTATGAAACTAAATTTCAGGCGGGCTGTCTGGTGCAACGAATGGAGAACGATTGGTGGGTGTACGGTTATGAATGCCCCCGGGAGATCGAAGTCTTCCAATCTCGCAAGGGGCGGTACGGCGTGAGATTTATGCCATAATTTTAAAAAAACAGGTTGACTTTCGCATCCTACCTGTAGTATATTTAATTTTGTCGCCATTCAATGACGTGTTGATGAAATGGTACTTTCGCGGGGTGGAGCAGCCCGGTAGCTCGTCGGGCTCATAACCCGAAGGCCGCAGGTTCAAATCCTGCCCCCGCAACCAACCCAACCTATCGATTCATTCTTTAGGGCCCTTAGCTCAGTTGGTTAGAGCGGTCGGCTCATAACCGATTGGTCGGGGGTTCGAGTCCCTCAGGGCCCACCATTCTCACAAACGTCATCATCATGCCGGGGTGGCGGAATTGGCAGACGCACAGGACTTAAAATCCTGCGGTAGGTGACTACCGTACGGGTTCGACCCCCGTCCTCGGCATTACTCGTTTTATACACATAACGCAAGTGTTAGCATGTAATCAACGTACATAAAGAGTCCTGAGGTAATTAAGCCCTCCAGGGCTTTTTTTCATTATCGCAGGATCTAATATACAATGCTCGGCATCCCCCGATTCCTACAATGCGTGAGAGGAGCCAGATGGATAATCGGCTCCCGCAGAGGTGGACGTATCATGCTCAAGTATTTATAAACTCGGTTGGGTATAGTAGCAGAAACAAGTTGGATCGGGCTGATCCTGGTGCTCAAATACAGATACATCCAGTAGAGTTTATGTAGCCCTGCGGCGTGAGGCTTGGGGTATGTGCTGCGCATGGAAGCTCCATTATGTGCGTACATCAAAAGAGGATGCTCGAACCGAGCATCCTCCTTGCTTAAGAATCGTATATGATATGGAAGAATGTTTCTGGAGAAGCGTTAGCGGTCGCATTGGTTTGGAGTGCAACCTGGCTTAATGAATAGAAGATTTCTCAAAGTTACCACCGAGCACATCGGACACATGCTCGATTGCAATAAAGGCGTTGGCATCAATCTCCTGCACGATGGCTTTCAGCTTGGCGACCTCTAGACGCGTCACGACACAGTAGATGACCTGCGTATCCTCTTTGCTGTAGCCGCCTCTTGCATGGAGAAACGTCGTATTCCGTCCCAAGCGCTCCATGATGGTCTCGGATATTTCTTCAAAATCACTGGATATAATCGTGACCGATTTGGATTCATTCAAGCCCTCGACGACGATATCCATCACTTTAGAGGCAATGTAGAACGTAAAGATGGAATACATGGCCGAATCCCATCCGAAGACGAAGCCTGCTACTGCGAAGATAAACACATTGAAGATCAATATGATTTGACCAACGGGCATCCTGGTTTTCTTGGAGATGAGTATCGCTACGATTTCGGAGCCATCCAGGGATCCGCCATATCGCAGCACCAAGCCGATGCCGAAGCCAAGTATTAGTCCGCCGAATAATACAGCTAATATTTTCTCGTTCGTAAACGGTTCAACGTGGTGGAGGTAAGCGGTCATAGAAGACATGACAATAATCCCATACAGGGTAGAGAAGGCGAAGGTTTTACCGATCTGCTTGTATCCAATCAGAAGGAACGGTACGTTAAGAATAAAGATGAATAGACCTAACGGCAGGCCGGTTACAGACGATACAACGATGGAGATCCCTGTGATACCTCCGTCGATAACTTCGTTGGGGACAAGGAAAACTTCGAGTGCGACTGCCATCATGACAGCCCCGAGAGTAATGAAAAAGAATCGTACAAAATAATCCCAGAGTGTCAGTTTCTTGTGTTTTTTAGCCATTACAGAACTCCTATCGGTTTAATACTATTCACTTTACTCTTTCCTGGCAGATGTGACAAGTTTTCAACGGTTCAAATTTAGAATGCGTATTCAGGTGTGCGATTAATCGCGTGACATCGAAACACCATTGCGATATGATACTTTTATAGATAAGACGTGCATGTCCACGACTCTTTTCCGTTCCGGCGGAAAAGCGTTTTTTGTGTTGGAAGGAAGCCGTCACCGCTGCAGGAGGGTACATAATGAGTGTAATTTTTAAGAATGATTGGGCATCTGTATTAAACCAGGAACTGGAGCAGACTTATTATAAAGAACTGCGTGCTTTTTTGGCTGAACAGTATCGTCATAAAACAGTTTACCCTAATATGCATGATATTTTTAATGCGCTCCATTATACGTCCTATGAGGATACGCGTGTTGTCATATTGGGCCAGGACCCCTATCATGGTCCAGGTCAAGCCCATGGATTTAGCTTCTCCGTACAACCGGGTGTGAAGTCTCCACCGTCGCTCCAAAATATATTTAAAGAGCTTAAAGAAGATTTAGGATGTCCAATACCGGATCACGGTCATCTGCTGCCATGGGCGAAGCAGGGCGTTCTGCTGCTGAACAATGTGCTGACCGTAGAAGCAGGATTAGCGGCATCTCATCAGGGGAATGGCTGGGAGAGATTCACGGATGCTGTCGTCATGTCGTTAAACGAACGGGAGCGGCCAGTCGTCTTCATACTATGGGGTAAGCATGCGCAGGAGAAAGCGGCTTCGATCGATACGGACCGCCATTGTATCATTGCTTCACCGCATCCGAGTCCATTCGCCGCGCATCGAGGCTTCTTCGGCAGCCGTCCGTTCTCCCGAACGAACGCATTCTTAAGACGGATCGGCAGCCCGGAAATCGATTGGTGTATCCCGTCGCTGGCTAGCCTTGAAGTGGCTGCGGATCTGGAATAACAGGTTCGTTAAACGCTTATGTAACCGCTAGAAGGAAGGGCCGGGAGGATGAATATGGCGTAGAGCCGTGCTCGCGGCGCTGATACCGCCTGAAATGGCGCCAGCGGATATAAATGGGAAAGAGTGCCTGGACAAACGAGAACCCTTAGAGAAAGCCGATACGGCGCTCTAAGGGTTCTCGTTTGTCTTATTGTGCTTTCATGCCAGGATCGATCACTGCCGGCGCTGATGAAGAATTATCCACCGCATCCGAACCGTCTGTCGAGGCCCCGGTCTGGCTGAGGACCGGCTTGTAGCTTGAGGCGACATAAGTCGTCGCTTTGACTTCGGTGATGACTTGCGGGTACATGCGATCTTCTTCCGGATGAACGGCTTCAATCTGGATGATGGCCTGATCGCCGTCAAATGTGATGGAAGCAATCCGCATGCCGTAGCCAGGATGCGGCGCCATAGCGGATACGGTTACTTCTTGAATTTGATCATTCACGGCTTTTGTAGTGAGCTTCATATCAGTGTACGGGAATGGCTCTGGCTCAATGCCAGGATCCGGCTTCAAAGCCTGATCTTTCACAAACAAGATGGCATCATGGAGCCATGCTGCAGCTTCACCGCGCTTAATGGTTTCCTTCGGATAGAACTTATTGTTCTTATCGAGCTCAGCAATCTTTGTAATGAGCAGTTTTTGAATGCTTTCCATATAAGCAGGCGTTACATCAGCCTCATCCTTAAGCTCCATATAAATTTGGATGAACGCATAATCGCCCTTCTTCAAGATCCCTTGGAATAAATGATGGGCAAACTGCTCTCGTGTCATAAATGCTGAAGGATCGACATCCTTATCGATATCCAGATTGTTATGGTAGGCGATGATGAAGGCATCGGAATACCATGCGCCGTCCTTAGCCTTTGTGAAGTAATCGCTAGCTTCCGGCTTCTTGATGAATCTCAGATTGTCGATATTCAGACCTAGACCTTTAACGATCATTGATACGCCTGCGGCATAGGTCAGCTTATCCTGCGGCTTGAACGATCCGTCCTTATCACCGGTTACAATGCCCTGCTTCTGCAGCTCGTTAATCTTCGCTTCATTCGGATCATTCTTCGTATCCGAGAACGCCCAAACGTTCTGTCCGACGGCAAGTACAAGCAGCATAATCACGGCGGAGAGAAACAGTCTTTTTCTCATGGATATCACCTCTTAGAATTGTTTGTCATACGTATGTACCCTTCAGACGCAGACACTGTCCATATTGTTGCATATAATTGAAAAATTGAGATGGGATGGAATCATGAAGACCCGTTACCTTACACATGAGGACGAGAATCATCCCGTTTCATAGTTGATGGAACTAGAAAAGGGACTGCATGCAGCAGTCCCTTAACTCATTATAGCGGCGTGGTCCATACAATTTCATCAATATGCACACATGCATCAGATAGCGGCTGGCTGTCAGCTGTATTATCCCTCAGATTGCGAGGTAGGTAGCAATCGGGTATGGATAAATCGGATCGGATGAGTCATTGCTCGGAAAAGCTTCCAAATCTTAGGGAAGGGGAGGCTCATACCCATACCCCCTCAAATGCCTCGCCAAACCTACCGATGTTCGATCAAATCTATTGTGCCGAGCACAATGTGGGCAAGACCAAAGCCCAGAACACCAGTACCAACAAGTTTGTACTTGCTTTTAAGCAGTGTTGCACCGGAAGCAGATACCACGGTTCCAAGAACAGCAGGAATCAATCCTTCGCGCACATTCAACACTCCCTTGGATTTGTTTGGAGAGACATCTTATTTTGCTTCAATAATCGAATCATATTCATCGTTCTCTATTACTATCTATCTCCAAATGGTGACATCTATAGTAGAATAGCAGGATATGTAAAAGGGGAGAGATGTGCTTGAAGCGTTTATCGATTATTTTGTTTTATATTCTCATAGTTGTTGGTTTAACTGGTTGTGCAGGGGATTCATCGACGAAAGCTATATCTACCGATGATGTAATCAAAGCCTTTAAAGATGCGGGGCTTGCTGCCGATGAACCGCGCAAAATGACAAAAGATGACTTCGGTATAGCACCAATGAAGCCAAAGGAAGCTGTTCGATTCATCATTCCATCCTTAGGTGACGACTCCGGCGGTCGTATTTTAATCTACGACAAAGAGAAAGACTTGAAGGAAATGAAGAATTACTATGATGAGCTAGGAAAAAGTTCAGCCATATTGTTTTCTTGGACCATCGCTCATGGTAATGTTCTTGTGCAGCTAAACGGGGATCTTCCGGAAGAAGATTATAATAAATATAAGGCTGCTCTTGAAGCTCTTTGATTCACTGTGCCCTTCATTTTCACGAAAAGTCTGGAATTTCTTATGTAAAGCAGCCTTTCACGCAGTCGGTGCCCTTGCGGCCCGGCTTTTTCTTTGTTTGTGCTGTGCGCAGAGGTCATTCGGTCCAGCCGGAAGCATTCCTAGCGCTTGATGATCGGACATGGATGAATTTCCGGAATTTATTTCATAAATAAGCGTACGACATACATAATCAACGAAAGAACGACGCTTATTACGATACAAGTCACAATTGGGAAGTAAACCTTGAAATTACCTTTCTCAACGGCCACATCGCCTGGCAGCCGGCCTAGATTCATAAACCGACCGAGGAACATCCAGATCAGAGCAACGATAATTAATACGACTCCGGCCCCCAAAAGAAGCTTTGGAACGTTATTCATGTTCATACCTTCCTTTCGTTTTGATGGATATATTCATATAAAAAAAGTCGTCCCTTTATAAGACGACTTTTGCATATCTAGTGCTCACTTAAGTTGTGTAAAGGCACCGTCAGCTCTTTCTCCGGCTCATCAAGCGGGTAGATTCTTGCCATTTCCGTTTTTTCGTCAACATGTTGAATATAGATATTTGTTCCTTGATAGGTCACGTTAATCATGGTAGGTGAATCGACGATCTCTTGTGCTCTTTGCGTGTTCATGTTAAACAACCTCCACATTTGTAATGACACCGTTGTATTATTACACAAATATCAATAGTTATTCTTATTTAACGGCAGCTGCTTTGCGAAGGTCGATAGCTATTGCAACCGGCAGTGTACAGTCACATTCGATTGCTTCTGGACTGCGTTAAATACGCCTTTGCTTCTTTTCTTATTGGACACTACGAGGCATCAAACCATACATATTCAGGGCACGGCACCTAGTAGGGGAGAGCCCGAAAAAAAAAGGCACATCTCTGTGCCTAATTCACCAGTTTGTTATTGTCTGATAACCAAAATATCACGAGGAGGGTTACCGGTACTTTGGATCTGTCGAATCTGGGCATCTGTAAGGTTACGTCCTACTAAAATTAAGGAAGAAGTTAGATTATTGAAATTCCCTAAATTTGATACGTTTTGGGCTCCACGAAAAACGCGAACGGACCCCTGGAAGTTAATTCGTGAAAATAAAACTAGTGTCACAGAATCTGTGGTTGAAACATTTCTTAGACGGAAACTGGAAAGGACGTTATCAAAACGAAATGCTCCCAAATCTCGAATTGCTACCCCGCCACGTCTAAGAACAATACGCCGATTTGTAAAATTATTGCCGGAGAAAAGTTGGAGCCTTACATCTGTGTTTGCCAATTCAATCACCCTTTCTTTGGAATTAATGCATTCTATGATTGTTTCCGAGGAAAGGTGTGGACAAGTATGCGAGGTGAACCCCCATTTCTTGTATAAAACCGGATTATATGATTATATGATGGAATTCAATTAGATTAGAAAAGGAACCTTTACGCAGGAGATTGATAGGCTCCTCTACATTGTTTGATTTATAGCAGATTTAATTTGCTCCGTGAAGGTGCGAAAGGAATGCAGCTAAAAGGAATTTCTCGGTGATGCTCCGTTCATGTGGCACGAGCTGGGAGAGAGAAATATAAGCCAACTGGTCTTTAGGATTTGGCTGGGAGGAACCGAAATTAATATCTTTAATAAGAATGAAGGCAGAAGGGCGTAACATCCCGCTCTGCCTTTTTCTATTTGATCGGAGACAGATTCGTATCACGTGGGAAAATCGTTGGAATCAGAGGGTTTGAAAAATTTAAAAAACAAAAAAACCCTTGATTATCAAGGGTTTCAGCTTTAGAAGTATGGTGATCTGTAGTGGGCTCGAACCACTGACCCCCACCCTGTCAAGATGGTGCTCTCCCAGCTGAGCTAACAGATCATGTCGCAGTGACAAGTAATAATATAACAAGTTCAAATCAGAAAGTCAACACATTTATCAAGAAAAATTATATCTTATAAGAATCCGCTCTCATAACGAGACTATTCGACAGGCTGCAATCATATCTTTATGGTAGATGCAGTTGGAAGAGAGGCGGAGATTATGATGAACGAAGCGGCTTATTTGGCTGTATGGATCGTTGGTTTATTCGGTATCGTCGGGATCGTCTCGTGGTGCACCACCCGTCTTGTGGTTAAGGATTCATTCGCATACGACGAGCTGTTCGTGTGGGGACGCAAGCTGCCTCCAGAAGCAGGACCCGACAGCAAGACAAGAAGACACTAAACAAGCGTTTAGCCTATCCATTATTGGAGCATACTATTCCCATTGCATGAACATAAAGGCTGGGGATGGTCGATCTTGAGAAAAGTAATCGTTCTGATAGGTTGTTTGCTGCTGTGCTCAGGCTGTACGGACTTCCTGGGGAGATCAACGAAGACAGTTCAATCGAATACAGTCATGATGGAGGTTTATCCGGAGAGCGAATCGGTTCTTGGCAGCGTATATGAGGGACCGGAATCGGAGAAACCACTGAATCCGAAACTCCCGGATACGGTAGCGGATCCATACGCTGCACCTTTGACCGACTCCTGAAATAGTCGTCCGGGATCTCGCATACGGAAACCCGGACGCTGGTTCTATTCATCCTCCCATTTACGGGAATAGGCTTTTTTGGTGACCCACAGAAACAATGCGGTTAAGACGATGACCATTATAATCGAAATTACGTAAACCGACGTCACGGCTGCGTTCAACTCCTTTCGGGCACGTGGTGCGTTTCTATCATACCTGATCATGTCGAATAATAGAAGGGCATAGCGGGCATTCTATTCCTTGTGACTACAAAGGAGGCTAAGCTATGAACACATTCGAGCAAGCCGGATCAGACAATCGGGAATCGATTGTTGCCGTTCAGAAGAATGGTGACGGTGACTTAACAGCTTTCCAAACATCTACAGGCCGTGTTTTACAGTACGAAGAGGCATTGCAGGAAGTGGAAGCGGGTCAATTAGCAGGCGTCAATGCTTTTAAAGGAAGAGATGGGGGCACGTATATTCGCGGCGATGCGGATGGCGATCCCTCAAACAATCTGGATCAGCTGCCGATCTTCTAGATTAGCTGACGGAGCGCATTCTAAACAACAAAGAAGGAACAGCCGAAGCTGTTCCTTCTTTGTTGTTGCTTTACATTCATTTAATTGAATTTATACTCTTTATGCTGTTCTACAAATCGCATGGATCCCGTTCGCCCTTCATACTGAGGCATAGTATCGTCGTAATGCATGAGCCAAATCCGCTCTTGAATACCCTCCGGTAGGGACCGAAGCTCATCAAGCGTCGTATGTACAGCACCTGGAGGCCGCAGCTGACAGTCATGAAAGATGGTTGTGCAGCCTCGCTTGCAGAGCGTCTTCAATAAGTCATCGTCAAATTTCATGTCGGCTGAATAGAAGAACGTTCCATTGATGAGGTAAGAAAAGTTCGGTTTGTTGGCAATATGCTTCGTAGGGATCGGTTCAACCGTTAGGCCGGGCAGAATCTCTGTCCCTATTCCTGCATAGACCGGCCTCACTTCAAAATAATCCTCAAGCAAGAGCAGATCCTCCTGCATCAGCCCGCCTTGCAGCGATGATTCCCACAAGGGCTTAACCAGAGGCTCTGGCACGAACAATAAAGGTTTCCGTCCGTATACAAATTTCATCTGGAAGGCGTATTCTTCCATTCCCCCGATATGGTCGGCATGAATATGGCTAATAAGCAGCGCATCGATTTCATCAAAGGTTTTGCCAAGCTTATGCAGCGATAATGGCGCTGTAATTCCGCAATCCAGCATTGCGGTTTTCCCGTTTGAGAAGAGCAGCGCATTCGTATTGTAGTAGTTTTTTGCAAACGCGCTTCCTGTCCCAAGCATCTGTATTTTCAATCGGGTGTTCCCCCTTGAGCATATCCGTTATTAACCAATTTATCATTTCCTTATGAAAAATTAAAGGGGCTGACCATCGAAATATGTCAGTTTCCACGGGACAAATGCGGATACACGAACGCCTGCTCCATCATAGAATATCCAAGCACCGAATGATGCGATGAGCAGGAGTGAGAGCGGCCATGAGCAAAGCCAAAGTAGTCAAAAAGAAGCAGTCGCCGTCCGACCGTAAACAAGCTGTTATGCGACTCGTTCTATCCGATACCTGTGCGGTATGCAAAACGCCATGTGCGAGGGGAATGCGTTATTTGGAAGGAATGAGAAGGCCGGGAGCGGTAGGCAAAGGGGTACCCTGTATATTGACACGCACATTCGTGTAAACGGTCTATGATGCTATAGCTTGCAGCCCGGGAAATGAGAGATAATATACCATTTCCCGGGAAAGCGCGGCGATCAACAGAATCCGACAAAATTCAACAGAAAAAAGTTTGAGTTTTGACGCAACTTTGGACAAATGAGGGAGTATAACCTTACATCCAGACAAACGGATGGAGGGTTTGCGAGCATGAAATTCAGAAGGCTTCTCATCTTGCTGCTGGTCATGTCATTATGGGGCGGTACGATGATGTTCGCCGATTCGGCGGCGCAGAAAGTAAGAGTTATCGTTAATGGAGAAGAGCTTGATGATGCGGGTCTAATATCTGACGGGAAGACGTACTTAGCGGTGAGGCAATTAGCCAGCACGCTGCAGTCACTTGTTATTTGGGACGAGGCTTCGAAGAAGGTCACGGTCTATAAACCGAATGTTCATATGTTCTTGTTCCAAGACAATAATATCTTTGGTAATGTCAACAAAGGTAACCACTACACATTCAAGGTGTTTGCGCAGATTGACAATTTAAAGACCGAGGTTGCTGCTGTTAAGGTATCGATCTATGACCCGTCAGGCACCGAGAAAGTTATTCAATCGCAGAATGTATCGGTGAACAAGGACAACTTCTGGTACCGTACAGACGACATTAAATATAATTTTGACGCGTCTGGTAAGTATGCCGTTCGGTTCTTCCTGAAAGTGAATGCGAATGACGAATGGAAGCTTGTTTCGGAGAAAATTATTACCGCGCAATAGTGCGGTTTCTGCTTCCCCAGCTGTGTTTCATAGCGGGGGGTGTTTTGTTTGACCGGGCAATTGTTCTCATGTTACGATACGAAGGAAAGTCCATAGATGAATTGAAATGAGGGTATCCCATGAGTGAACATCAACACGGAGAAAACTGCGGTTGTGGTCATGATCACGATCATGAGCATGAAGAGCATGTATTTCTAGTTACGGACGAAGAAGGCAAAGAGCGCGAGATGGTAATGGTTTACACATTCGAATCGGAAGAAAAAGCCTATGCAGTCCTGCTGGATCGCAACGATCCGGAAGCAGACGGTGTTATATTCCGAATTGAAGAAGAGAACGAGGAAGCTTTCCTTGTCGGTATCGAGGACGATGCAGAATGGGAACGCGTTACTCGTATCTATGAAGAAATCGCCCAAAGTGAGAATGAAGCTTAGCACAATAAGCATCTGATAACAAACAAGCTCCGGAACCTTCCATGGTACTGGAGCTTGTTTGTTTATCGTTATTTGCGCGGATTGTAATAGATGGTTCGTCCGTTAAACATCTTCAATTCGGCCTGCAGCTGCTTGGCCATATATTTGCACAGCTCGTTGCCCTTTGCCTTGTCGCCATGGGTAGCCGAATCAGGAAGAACGACTTGGACAAAGGCTTTCTCGCGGTCATCGTCCTGCTTCGTTCCGACGCCAAACAGGATGTAGTTGTATAGCGGGCTTGTTCCCTTCAAATAGAACCAACGATCTTCCTCACCAGGCTTCGTTTCGAACGTATACGGAAAAGCCGCTTCGGTATAATCCCACCCCAGCTGTTGGCCTGTCAGCGATGTTTGTTCGCGATAACGGTCCAATTGTGCCTTCACCCCAGAGAGGTCAAGACGATCGACGAGAGAGCCGTCCGTAAAAGTGATGTAAGCGCTTTGACCCAACGTAGTCCACCCCCTTCAACATCATAGCATCCCGGGCTGGGATTGACAATATCCGCCAATCAGACCATATGGACGGGGGGCCCTGTCTATACGCACGAAGACCGGAGATTGCTCTCCGGTCTTCGTGTTGGATAGATGCGGTTACGAAATCGCGGTCTCTTCCACGATTACTTTAACGAATTGGATGCTGCGGTCCTCAGGTCCCTTAACAGGCAGTCCGATTTCCACATGGTCGATGATATAATTGATGTTCTGCTGAGAGATAACCTCGCCTGGGAGTAGAATCGGGATGCCAGGTGGGTAAACATATATAAACTCAGCGATAATGCGTCCCGCGGATTCTTTGAATGGAACAATTTCAGTCTCGGCATAGAATGCGTCGCGGGGTGTGAGCGAGAGCTGGGGGATTTCCGGGATTTTGACGACCAGCTCCATCGCTTCGTTCACAATGTGGTGTGTATCCGCCAGCTCGCGTAGTCCGATCAGCAGCTTATCAATCGAATCACGGGTATCTCCTGGTGTAACGAGACACAGGATGTTGTACATGTCACTCAGTTCAACTTCAATGTTGTGGTGGTCGCGCAGCCAATTCTCCGTTTCGTAGCCGGTAATGCCCAGATGGCGAACATGGATGGTCAGCTTGGTCGGATCGTAATCGTAAGTCGCTTCATCGCCCAAAATTTCTTCCCCTATACAGTAGAGGCCTGGGATATTATTAATCTCATCGCGCGCAAGCTGAGCGAGTGATATTGTTTGCTCCGCAATATCATGGCCGTTCAGCGCCAGGTTCCGCCGAGAGGTATCCAGGGAAGCGAGCAGAATATACGATGTCGATGTTGTCGTGAGCATGCTTATAATCGTCTGAATGCGATGCGGGTTCACGCGTCCTTTGCGAACGTTGAGCACGGAGCTCTGCGTCATGGATCCGCCCAGCTTGTGTACGCTAGTTGCGGCCATATCCGCACCCGCCTGCATGGCGGACATTGGCAGCTTCTCGTGAAATTGAATGAGAACGCCATGCGCTTCGTCGACAAGGACAGGGATATCGTAGCTGTGAACCAGATCAACGATTTCTTTCAAATTCGCGCAGATGCCGAAATAAGTCGGGTTAATGACAAGAACGGCCTTCGCGTCGGGATGCCGTTCCAGCGCCCGCTTGACCGAGCGGGTTGTAATGCCGTGATCGATGCCAAGATTCGAATCGCGTGCCGGTGAGATGAAGACAGGGCGGGCGCCGGCGAATATGATCGCAGACATAATCGACTTGTGCACATTGCGGGGCACGATAATTTTCTCGCCGGGTGCGCACACCGACAAAATCATGGTCATGATGGCACCGCTTGTTCCTTGTACCGAAAAAAAGGTATAATCGGCTCCGAAAGCATCGGCTGCCAATTTTTGAGCTTCTTCGATTACGCCGGTTGGCTGGTGCAAATCATCCAATGGGGCAATATTGATCAAGTCGATCGACAATGCATTATCGCCGATAAACGATCTGAATTCGGGGTCACTGCCTAGACCCTTCTTATGTCCAGGAATATGGAATTGAACGGGATTGTGAGCCGCGTGCTCGCGCAGAGCACTGAACAATGGGGTACGAGAATGATCCATCGTTGTTTCATCCCCACCTTTCGTCAAGTTTCGTTAACAAACAAGGTTGAGTATAGCAAAAACAGGGGGGATTGCAAGCGGCATTTTTGTAGAAACTATAGAAGAGTGGGAGTCTTGTTATTGAAGGGAAAGGAGCACACCTATGAAAATCGCTAACGGCTGGGCCGGCAAAAAAGTGCTGACATCGCCTTTTGTTGTCCAATTGCTAATCATTATGTTTCTTGTTGAATTTGTAAAAGGAGCTCTTCTCATATCTATCCTTCCCGTCTATATGGGAACGGTACTGGGCTTGTCCGCCTACGCGGTTGGCTGGGCGTTAGCTTTGCAATATATTGGTGACAATGCTTTCCGCAGTCCGCTCGGATGGATCATTGACCGGATCGGATACCGGTATGTGATGCTATTCGGCGTTTTATTTACATTCGCTGCCGTTGCAATCGTATCATTCACCTCGGCTTTTGGCTGGGTCATTCTCGCATGTGTTCTCCTAGGAGTTGGAACATCCCCGCTCTGGCCTTGTGTCATTACGGGGGCGACGGCTGTCGCAGGCAATGAAGCGAGCGGCACCATTATGAGCGTTGTCTATATGGCTTGGCTAGTTGGTGTCGGTTCTGGACCGATCATCATTAATTTCTTTATCGTTGATAATACTTATTTTCCGGCGTTCCGATTGCTGATCGGTATGATGATTCTTGTCGTGCTCGTTGCACTCTTTCTGCCAGGGCGCCGCAAATCGATGGAAATTGAAGGACGTAAGGAGATACATGCAGCCGAGGCGGATGCCAAACCGCCATTTCAGGTTCGAATCAGGGCTTATTTTGCTAAAGTCCGCCGTTCCATGCACGCTAGCCGGCTCCTGTATCCGGCGATGTTTACGCAAAATTTTGCGCTGGGCTTATTGACGCCCGTCCTGACCTTATACGCCCGGACTGTCTTGCATCTGACGCCGCAGCAGTACAGCATGTACTTGGTTGCCGGGGGCGCGATTACGGTTCTGGGTCTCATACCGGTTGGCAAGTGGGTCGACCGTTTCGGAACCAAGTGGTTCTTACATGTCGGCTTTCTCTTATCTGCCGTTGCGCTGCCGGTGCTGGGCTATACCCGATCGCTGCCCTATGTCCTGATTATTGTTGCAGTCATCGGTCTGGGCTATGCACTTATCATTCCAGCGTGGAACGCGCTGATCGCCGAAGCCATTCCAAAATCGGAACGCGGCGCGGTATGGGGCTTCTTCCTGACTATTGAAGGCTTAGGCATGGTGTTTGGGAGCATTATGTCCGGAAAGCTCTATGACCTGTTCGGTCCGCATGCCCCGTTTCTTGTGAGCGGGTCGGTTCTGCTGCTGTTGTTTGTTCTTCATTTGTTCATAACAAGACGTCCGGCAGTTGTGGTACGATGATAGGTGGAGGGAACCAATATGAGAGACAAACGGCTTGGCATCGTAATGATGATGCTTATTACAACATTTATCGGCTTCGGGATTATTATCCCTGTTTTACCTGAGCTTATTAAAGAAGCCAGCCCGGGCTCGGTCGAGTTTCACACCGGGATGATGCTATCGATTTATTCGGCTATATCCTTCGTGCTATCGCCGATATGGGGCGGTTTGTCCGACCGGATCGGACGCCGGCCGGTAATTCTGATTGGCGTGCTTGGCTTTGCTGCAAGCTTCCTCGTATTCGGAATCGCGGATGGAAATTTGACGCTTATGTACATATCCCGTGTTCTGGGAGGCTTGTTCTCGGGAGCGGTGACCTCGGTAATCGTTGCCTATGTTGCGGACATTACACCGCCGGATCAGCGTACGAAGGGGATGGGACTGGTTGGAATGTCCATCGGACTCGGGTTTACGATCGGTCCTGGATTTGGCGGGCTGCTTAGCCTCGTTTCACATAACACGCCGTTCTATGCCGCGGCAGCTCTAGCATTGATAACGTTCGCGCTGGCTGCAACCAAGCTGACCGAATCGTTAACCCCGGAGCAGCGAACCGCTTCTCATGAACGGAAACCTTCCCGCTGGAAAGCATTCACGGGATCGCTCAAATATTTGTATGTTCTTGCATTATTCGTCTCCCTATCACTGGCTGGACTCGAGGCGACGCTTCAGCTCTTCGGCATGAAGCGGTTCGATGTCACACCGCTCCAGGTTGGAATCATGTTTCTCGTCTGCGGCTTGGTCGGTGCGCTCGTTCAGGGCGGCGTGGTACGCCGTATGATCCGCAAAGGAGACGAGCCTAAATTTATTGCAGCGGGGCTTATTATATCGGCGGTGGGCTTCCTGCTCTTGGTCACCTCGCATTCGCTGTGGACCGCAACGGTATATCTGGCGATCTTCGGCATTGGCAACGCGCTGATCCGTCCGTGCGTGACCTCGCTCATTACGCAGAAGACGACCGTCGGACAAGGTGTAGCCTCCGGGTTGAGCTCCTCCATGGATAGTCTGGGGCGGATAATCGGTCCGCTAATGGGGGCATTCCTGTTTACCGTCAATGTGGAGCTGCCGTATTTGATCGGCGGATTCCTCTCCCTTGCGGCGCTTCTGCTGCTGCTGCGGTTCCGCATGCTGGATAGCCAAGGTACCCATGAACGTACAAATTCAAGCTCGATTTAATGAACAGGTCATTTTCAGGGCAAGCATGAATGAGAACAGATAGGCTCGAAAGCCGATTTCGGCCGTCCCTAGCGGGCGGAGGGAGTCGGTTTTTTTTCTTGAGGAGGCGAAAACCGGCTTTGAATATTGTATGGGTAGAGGATGAAGAGAATTTGCTTGCAGAGTGCGTCGCATTCTTTAAGCAGGAGGGCTACCGCGTTTATGGCGCATCGACATATGAAGAGGCAGTGCAGCGAATCGAGACGGTCAAGCCTGATTTATTGATTGTTGATTGGATGCTGCCGGGCGGTGGGAGCGGACTTGATCTGTGCAAGCTTAACGAGCGGCAATGGAACCTGCCTGTTATTATGGTGACGGCCAAAGGCGACGAGTTCGACAAGGTGCTCGCGCTAGAATTAGGAGCGGATGATTACGTGTCCAAGCCATTCGGGTTACGTGAGCTGGGCGCGCGTATTAAAGCCGTCATGAGGCGTTCGCGCCGATCGACGAATATGCAGGTAACCAGCGATGCGGATGCAACTATTTGCCGGGGGGAATTAACGATTGATCCCAGCAAATATACTGTATTCAAGAGCTGCCTTAAGGTGGAGCTGACCCGAACTGAATTTACGCTGCTTCTGAAGCTGGCCTCGCATCCGGGGAGAGTCTACACGCGGATGCAGCTCATGGACGAAGCGCTTGGAGATGCTTATGTCGGCTTCGAACGGACGATGGACTCCCACATTCGTAATATAAGGCGCAAGCTTGAGCAGAATCCCGCGGATCCCCGTTATGTGCTGACCGTGTATGGAGTGGGTTATTCATTCAACGAAGAGGTGTGACCAAGGATGCCGAATCTGAGCCGGACTGCGGCGGCAAAGCTCATGGGAGCAGCTGCAGCAATAACCGCTGCTGTCATCATTTTATTGATTGGCTGGTCTCTGCAAGTTAGCGGCGGACGTGATGCGGAGGAGCGGTTGTCGCTCTATTGGAGCCGGTATGCAGCCCTCTACTACGAGAATCATGGGGGATGGAAAGGCTTTGCCCAAGAGCTGGAGGCAGATGCCCCCCGATATCCGGATCGCTGGCCGTTTCGAATTGCGTTTAGGGACGAGCAAGGAAACAAGCTGGGGTCATTCGTATCGCATGATGGATTCAAGGCCGTTGAAGGCAGTACTGATCGATCGAAGCCGATCATCGTACAGGGGCGGATTGTCGGATACAGCGATAGTGAATCCTTGAGCAGTCAGAGCCCTGGCTTGCTGGTCTGGCTCCTTGCGATTGCGCTGGCGGCTGCGGTATTCACGCTGTGGATGTTATGGTTCTCAGGGTTTCAACGGGAGTTTCACCGGAAGATGTCACGACTGTATGCACTGGCGCAGCAGCTGGCAGAGGAGCATGCAGGGAGGGGGAACCCTGCGTCTCATGCATTATCGGTGGATCCGGCAGACCCGTTATCTGCGGTGGAGCATGCTCTAGGCCGGGCCCAGCTTCGCATAAACAAACTGGAAACGGTCAGACGGACCATGGTTGCCGATATCGCTCACGAGCTGCGGACTCCGCTGTCGGTCATGCGTACGCAGCTCGACAACGCCTTATATGCGGGTGAACCGCTGCCTCTTGCCAAGACTTCGGCCCTGCACGACGAGACCATACGAATGTCGAAGCTCGTTCGTGATCTGCAGGAGCTGGCTCTGGCAGAGACGGGCCATCTGCCTCTTGAGAAGCAATGGTTCTCGTTCACGGAGCTCGTGTCATCCGTCGTGGAGATGCTGTCCGCGGAGGCGGAGGATAGGGGTATATGTATCCGAATCGAGTCGGACAGCGAGATCAGGATGTTCGCGGATCAGATTCGGATCAGACAGGCGGTTGTCAATTTGGCGGGTAATGCCATACGGCATGCGCGGCAAGAGATAAGAGTCCGGATCCAGCTCGATTCGAGCCGGGTCGTCTTCGAAGTGACGGATGATGGCTGGGGCATCGAGGAAGAGGAATTGCCGCAATTATTTGATCGCTTCTACCGGGGCAAACCGATATCATCTTCTGGGGAGAATGGACGGAGTTCAGGGCTTGGACTTGGATTGGCCATAGCGAAGCAGTATGCGGAGGCCCATGGCGGGCAGATTACCGTCAGCAGCAAGTGGGGAGAAGGGGCTTGCTTCGGGCTTATCCTGCCGGTCATTGCGGAGTGAGAGCCCGGAGAAGACTATGTAATTCCAATCTCCATCAGTTCTGCACAATTGCTCGATGATCGCTGCACATCGGCTTGATACGTTATAGGCGTGCCCCAATCATAATCGAGGTGAGACGCTAAGAATGATACGTATCCAAGGATTAACGAAGACGTTCGGAGCAGGTGAAGCGGCTACGCGCGCACTTAAGCAGGTCAGCTTCGAGATAAAGAAAGGCGAGACCGTTTCGGTTACAGGACCGTCTGGCTGCGGAAAGACGACCTTGCTGCATCTAATGGCAGGAATCGAGCAGATGGACGAAGGTGAAGTATGGATTGGCGACATGCCTATTCACCGTTTAAAGGAACGGGAGCTCTCGCGCTTCCGCCTTCAGAAGATGGGGTTCGTCTTTCAATCCTACCACCTCGTTCCCGTGCTGTGCGCTTGGGAGAATGCGGCGCTTCCGCTCATGGCTCAAGGCGTGAGGAGGAAGGAGGCCAAAGAACGCGCACTTGAGGCGCTCAAGCGGGTTGGCTTGGCTGATCGGGCCAACCGCTACCCCTCCGAGCTCTCCGGCGGACAAAACCAGCGGGTGGCGATTGCCCGGGCGATCATTGGCGAGCCGTTGATCCTATGGGCGGACGAGCCGACAGGAGCGCTCGATACTGACACCGCCGAGCAGGTTATCGGCCTGCTTGACATGCTCAATCATCATTATGGAACGACTATCGTCATTGTCACGCATGATCCGCAAATCGCTTCACGGACACATCGGACGATTCGGATGCAGAACGGGCGAATCGTTCATGACGGAGGCGTCAGGTCATGATCGGCACTCGTCTGGTTTGGAAGATGGCATGGGAGAATATGCGGAGGCAATGGAAGCAGACCTTGTTAACGACTGCTGCCGGTGCAATCGGCGCGCTGCTGATTGCCGTATCGTTCGTTAATTATCAGTCGGTGAAGCACAGCGGCGACGCATGGATCGACGCACGCTTTGGTCCGATCGACTGGGAGCTAAGACCCAAGAACGAACAGACAAGTGAATTCACAGCCGAGGAAGCCGAGTCGATTATAGCAGAATATAAGCAGGGTGGGGCCGCAATTCGATTCTTGCCGGTTATTCAAGGAGATTCGACGCTAATTGCCGGGAGCCAAGCCGGATCCGAGCAGCAGCGAAGTAAAACCGGGATGCTGGTCATCGGATTGTCTGGCCAGCGGGCAAAATCTTTTGATTCCACCCAACCCGAGGTCTGGGGCCGCGACCTTCGCTTCGATGAAGCGGTAATCGACGAAGATACCGCGCTGGACATGGATATCCGTCAGGGAGACGCCATTCAATTAATGGATCATGAAGGCAAACGGCAGCTGTTCCAAGTCCGGCTCGCGGCCAAACAGACGGGCTTAACGGGATTTCGCGGCGGTAATGCGGCAGCGGCGGGGACGGTTATTGTCAGTGAGGAGGCCGCGCGAAAGCTTGTCGGCATGAAGCAGCCCGGCTATCATACGCTGCTGGCCGGCCGTACCGATCCCGGGCTGCCTGTAGCGGGATTCACGTATTACGGGAAGTCGGATTCGGCTATCTTTCAACTGCGGCTGTTGAAATATGAAGCTGAGAACAAAGCCGATAATCTGAATATTTCATTCATCGTCTCGATGATCAGCGGCGTGGCTGTGGCATCCAGCGCATTATTAATGCGACAGGTGCTCATTATGATCGCCGAGGGGAGACGGGGGATGTACGGCGTGCTCCGCGCCATTGGGATATCGCGCCGCCAGATCGGCGGTATATTCGCTGCGGAAGCGCTGCTGCTCTCCATATTCAGCGCTGCGGCAGGGACGCTGCTTGGCACGGCGGGCGGGTATGCGCTCGTGAAGCTGTTCTATGGCGTTTATTCTGAAGAACTGTCTCGGATAAGCGGGGCAAATATACCGGTTACTCCCTATGTGAGTATAGCGGGAACAGTCCAACTGTTTGCAGTCATCGCTATATTCCTTGGAATGATTGCTGTCGTTGTGGCTTGGAAAGCTGGCCGTATTCGAATTGTGGATGCGCTTCGCGATGGAACTGCGGGAGCAGCTTCTTATCCGGGACGAAAGAGCAAGCGGCGGTTCGTTCTCCTCATCGGCTGCGCGATTGTTGTGGCCGCGCATCTGTATCAGTCGCTCATTGCTCCGCCCGAGCTTAGCGGCAGCCGCATCGGAGCTGTTCTATTCTTGTGGCTTTGCGGATGTATAGGCGCAGTCATTCTGATACTGCACGCAGTTTCAGGGGGAGCTGGGATGATTGGCGCCATTGCGAGAAGGCTGGGTTTTCCGGATGTTTCTGTGCTTCTTGCAGTCAAATATCCGAATGCCCATCGGAGCCGGACGTTAACGATCTCGCTATTATTTGCATTCGTTATGATGACGATTACGTTTATGTCGAGCATATCGACCATGGTATTGACGGTTAACGATGTGGACCGCAATAATCAAACGATGCTGGGTTTCGGCGGCTATGCGGGATATACGACTCCTGAACAGAAGGCATCCATCCTATCTGTCATCGAGCGTGACAAGCAGATCGCAGACAGCATTACGTCTGTTACGACTGTGGAGCCATATATGCTATTAATGGAGGAGAGGGGAAGTGCGCAGGCAGTCATCCCGGTTACGGAGGCGCTTGTCCGCGGCGGTGGATTGAAACTGATCGAGAGGGACGCGCGGTTCGAAAGCGATGAAGATGTGTGGAAAGCCGTCATGAACGATCCGGCATACATCGTTCTCCCGATAACGGATCGCGACGTATCCCTTGTCGGCACAGGCACAGATGCGCAGACTCGAATCAAGACCGGCGACCGGATTACGCTCCCGGTCTATGAGAACAAACTTAGAAGCAGCAAGGATGAATGGAAGCCATTGACGGAACAATCGTTTGTGGTTGCCGGGTTTGCTGACGAGAATTCGGATAATAAAGCCAGAATTCAAGTTTATGACGCTACTTATGTGAATGAAGAGGTTCATCGGCAGCTTCGAAAGTATGGTCATAAATGGCCAAACCAAGATGAACTCGGTTTCGTTCTGGTGCAGTTCGATTATCGTCATGTGGAAACGGCTCAGCGGTTAAAGGACCGATTCGTCGTGAACGGGATCATGACGTTCCAAGCTCCTTATTCGGATAATGCGGCAGAACAGCTCGTCAATCGCCAATTGTTCCGCGGATTTATTGGATTTACGGCACTTTCCGCTCTGATCGGGCTCCTTGGACTTGCTGTTGTTCAGTTTAGAGCTGTACGGGAGAGAAGCAGAGCCATTGCGATGATGAGCTGCATGGGTCTGTCCGGTGCGCAGATCACACGGATGTTTGTGCTGGAAGGCTCCATTGTGGCGGCTTCAGGCTTATTAACGGGCTGGGCGGTCGGCACGACCGGATCCAACCTGTTCATCCATACCTTGTCTCAGGATGTGAAGCCGTATGAAGAGGCGATCCCTTTTCACTACCCGTATGACATGATCGTTCCCATGCTGCTCGGATTGCTGCTGGCCGCGTTATTGATCAATATCGGTCCGGCAAGATCGGCGCTGAAGCTTACCCCGGCGGATGCCCTTCGATCGTCTGAGGAATGATCGCGACTCCCAGTGTCAATTGACTCGTATTTTGCAAGAAAACGGTGACATTTGTCCAATATTCGGATAATCTTGTTCTGATGTCTAATTCATCCAATTAGGAGTGATGGGGTTATGGAACCCGTCTTAGAACAAATGATTCGCAAGTATCCGGAGATGGATATCTGTCTGCCCGATATTCGACAAGCCGTTGAGCTGCTGCATCATACTTATGCCAATGGCGGCAAGGTACTCGTCTGCGGGAATGGCGGCAGTGCTTCAGACAGTGAGCATATTGTAGGTGAATTGATGAAGGGCTTCATGCTTCAACGCCCTGTGAACGATTCGGTCCGAGCCCGCCTGAATGAGGCATTCCCCGGTCAAGGGGATTACCTGGCAGATCATCTTCAAGGCGCTCTGCCAGCCATCTCACTTGTCAGTCAGTCGGCACTTGCTATGGCATTCATAAATGACGTGGAGCCGGATATGGTGTTCGCACAGCAGGTGTTCGGCTATGCCAAAGAGGGTGATGCCGTTATCGGCCTCAGCACATCGGGAAACTCCAAGAATGTCCTCCATGCCCTGCAGGTGGCCAAAGCCATGGGCGCGCGCACGATTGGGCTGACAGGCCGCAGCGGCGGTCAAATGAAGGATGTTTGCGATACCGTAATCCGTGTTCCTTATGACAGCACGCCCGACATTCAAGAGAGGCATCTGCCGGTCTATCATGCCATTTGCATGATGCTGGAGGAGGCGTTCTTCCCGTCATGAGCATGCTGGCAGGCGTGGATATCGGAGGAACGAAGTGCGCCGTGTGCCTTGGACGCGCGGCGGATGACGGCGTAGAATTGTTAGGGAAACGAATGTTTCCGACCCCGGCTGTCCCGGAGGAAGCGATCGAATCGATCATCCGGAATTTGGATGAGCTGCTTGCTGAATATGGCGATGAACTTCCGGATGCAATAGGAATTAGCTGCGGCGGTCCGCTGGACAGCAAGACCGGTTATATTCTTTCGCCGCCCAATTTGCCAGGCTGGGATCGAATTGATGTCATGTCGCCGCTGCGCAATCGCTATGGCGTGCCAGTCGGCTTGCAGAATGACGCTAATGCCTGTGCGCTTGCCGAATGGAAGTGGGGAGCGGGTAAAGGTTCGACGAACATGATTTTTCTTACCTTCGGAACAGGCATGGGTGCGGGTCTGGTGTTGAATGGCAGATTATACAGCGGGACCAATGACATGGCTGGCGAGGTAGGACATGTCCGAATGGAGCCGACAGGTCCGGTGGGCTACGGCAAGGCCGGCTCGTTTGAAGGCTTCTGCAGCGGTGGCGGAATTGCGCGTTTGGCAAGGGATATGGCGGAGGACAGGTTGAAGGCAGGAGGCAAGCCGCTGTTCTGCAGCAATGCCGAGGAGCTAGGCGGCATCACGACGAAATCCGTGGCGGAGGCTGCCGCAGCGGGCGATGAGCTGGCGCTTGAGGTGTTCGAGATCGTGGGCCGCAAGCTTGGACGCGGTCTGGCCATTCTCGTTGATATTCTCAACCCGGAGATCATCGTGATTGGAAGTATTTACGGGCGGCAGCTTGCGCTGCTGGAAGAGATCACGATGAGCGAGCTGCGGCAAGAGGCGCTGCCGCTTGCAGTCGGCGTTTGCCGGGTCGTGCCTGCTGCGCTTCAGGAGAATGTGGGGGATCTGGCCGCACTCTCCGTCGCGCTGAACACGTTGTCCTGAGATGCGAGCCCAGCGCGGGCGCAGGCTGTTTCAACTGCATGGGAATGGCTCTGAGCTCCCAATGGGGTGTGCAGGAACAGCCGCATGATCCACCATTCATAATCGACACAGGGGCTGTTCCATGAGTAATTTATGGAACAGCCCCTGCTGCATGTTTGTCGGTCTTGGTTACTATATCGCCCGATGTTTGCGCAGCGCTGCCACATTCAATAAGGCGAATACGGTCGAGAAACCGAGCAGAACGTACACATCAGTCTGAATGCTGCCCCAGCCCGCGCCCCTCAGCATGATGCTTCGCATCGCATCAGCTCCATAATAAAGCGGCATCGCATAGCTGAGCTTCTGCAGCCAAGGCGTCATGGCTTCTAGGGAGAACAGCCCAGAGAAGAATACCTGCGGGACGACCACGAGCGGTATGAACTGAATGATTTGAAACTCGCTGCCGGCATAGGAGGAGAGCAGCGTGCCGAGCGTCAGTGCCGTTAGCGACAGCAGCAGGTTTATAAGCAGGACAAGCCATATGGAGCCATCCATATAGAGGCCCAGTATGTCGATTGCGAACCAGGCGATGAGCGCCGCTTGCAGCAGGGTGAACAGTCCGAAGCCGGATAAATAACCGGCCACGACTTCATAGCGGCGGATCGGCGTCGCCAGCAGACGCTCCAGCGTGCCGCTGGTTCGCTCTCGCAGAAACGAGACTCCGGCAAGCATAAAGACGAAGAAGAACGAGAAGAAGCCGACCAGAACGGGACCGAAAGAATCGAAAGATGTCATTTCCTCGCTGCCGTGGAGGTAAGAAACGGCAGCCTGGACATTCGGCGATGCTTCCTGGAGAGTCCGTTGAAGCAGCATTAAGACGGTCTTATTCATTGCCGGATCGCTGCCCTCCAGCTGTATGGCAGGTTTGCCGGCGTCCAGCGTCAATACCGCATCGAGGCTGCCATTTGCAATCGCAGAGGCGGCATCGGCCGCTTCTCTGAAGGTTATAATTGCCGCTCCGGCCTGCTCCAGCCGATCGACAAGCTGCGGCGGCATGTTCAGCGTACCAATCTGCGGCTCCACCGCCTGACCGTTAAAGACGAGCTTCATCAGCGTCAGAATGAGCAGAGGTGCCAAGAACAGCAGGGCCAGCGTACGCTTGTCGCGCACGAACTGACGGATAATCCGGATGGCCAGTGCCCGTATTCTCATGCCCGCACCCCTCCCCCGAGAACGATGAATGCATCTTCGATCGAAGTACTCCCGGTCTTCGCTTTGAGCGCTTCCGGCGTATCGATTGCGGTCAGGCGTCCATCACGGATTAAGCCGAGCCGGTCGCATTTATCCGCTTCGTCCATCACATGCGTCGTCAAAATAATCGTCGTACCTCTGCTGCGCATGGCGAGAAGCTCTTTCCAAATCGATTGCCGCAGTACCGGATCGATGCCGACGGTCGGCTCGTCAAGCACGAGCAGGGCGGGCTCATGCAGCAGTGCGATCGCAAGCGACAGCCTTCGCCTCATGCCGCCCGAATAAGCCGATACCGGCTTGTCGAGGTGATCGAGCAAGTCGACAACGGCCATCGATTCTTCAATCCGTTTCTTCCGCCGGGCTCCGCTAAGCCCATATAAAGAGGCAAAGAAGAGCAGGTTTTGCTTGGCTGTTAACTCACTGTAAAGCGCGTCGGATTGGGCCATGTAGCCGAAGCGCTGCAGCATGCGCAGCTGCGGCATGGGCGTGCCCAGCATACGGACGGTACCGCGATCAGCCCGGTCGATGCCGGTAATGACTTTTATGAGTGTCGTCTTACCCGAGCCGGATGGCCCAAGCAAGCCGAACAGCTCGCCTTGTTCCACCCGCAGCGAAACGCTCTCAAGTATAGATCGCTTTCCGAAGATACGTGTAATCTCATTTAGCTCGACAACGGGCAGCTGCGGGGAAGCCGGTTCAACGTGAGGGGGAAGAGTCATCGTTAATCACGCTCCTCTTCATGAGTGATCGCTCCCTTCTAGAATAGCAGTATTCGGGATGTTGTAAATGACAATTATTCATGCCGGTCCCATGCATGGAGCTTCAACCTTCAGCATGATAGGTACTCCTCCTCAAGTCGTAGTCAAAGACTAGACTCTAGACGTTTTTGGCGTATGCCATAAACAGGTAAGCTTTAGCAAGGAGTTTGAGATGAACCAGATTGAGGGGAGATAAGGTCATGCAAGGATTTACGAAGTGGGCGTTCAATAACAAAGCCGCGATGAAAATCGTCGTATTGATGGCGTTGGTCATGGGGGTTATCAGCTATTGGAAGCTGCCGATGGAATTTCTGCCGGAGGCGGATAACCCGATGGTAACGGTGGCGGCGATTGGGCCGGGATATGATGCCAAATCAATGGAAACGCAGGTTACCGCCAAGCTTGAGGATGCGCTGCAATTTACGAAGGGGAAGAGCGGCATGTTCTCCACCTCGGGCAACGGGTTCACACAAATTAATCTATCATTCGATTCCAAGACGAATATGAAGGACGCGAAGGCTGAAGTCGAGCGCTCCGTTAGCGCGGTGCAGCTGCCGGAAACGGTCTCCAAGCCGTTCGTTGTTCAATTCAATACGTCTATGATTCCGATTTCTTGGGTTACGATCGGCTTCGACGCGAAGATGAGCGAGGCGGAGCGCGAGCTAGCGGAGAAAGAGATCATTAACGAATTCAAACAAATCGACGGTGCCGGAGAAGTGTCGCTGTCCGGTAAGTCGATGCCCAGCATATCCGTCATTCCGAATACGGCGAAGCTCGAAGAGAAGGGTATCCCATTCCAAGCGCTTATGGGTGTGCTGCAGGGCCGCGGAACGACTTCTTCAGTTGGGGAGAAAACGATCGGCGGCATGTCGGGAAACATTAATGTACGTGCGGATATTAACGATATCGAAACGCTTCGTAAGCTGCCTGTCATTGCGGGCGTCACGCTTGGAGACGTTGCCGATGTGAAGCTGGAGAAGCAGCAGGAGAGCATCAGCAGCATTGATGGAAGCGATGTACTCATGTTGACGATCTCCAAGTCAGGCAGCGCGAATGCGGTATCAGTCGGCGATCGTGTCAATGAGACGGTCGAGCGCTTGAACAACGAAATGCCGTCCATCCAAGCCAAGGTGCTGCTGAGCACTTCGGAGCAGGTCGTCAGCTCGGTCAATTCCATGCTCAAGGAAGTTCTGCTGGGCGCATTATTCGCGACCATCGTGATTCTGCTCTTCATGCGTAATATCAGAGCGACGATCATTACCATTGTATCCATTCCGCTGTCGCTCGGAATAACGCTGTATTTACTGGATCTGTCTGGCGTGACGCTGAACATCATTACGCTTGGCGGCGTCGCCGTTGCGGTCGGCCGCCTCGTCGACGACAGCATTGTCGTCATCGAGAATATATATCGAAGACTGCAGAAAGAAGCATTCTCGACCCAGTTAATCATCGACTCTACCAAAGAAGTGGCAACGGCTATTACGTCATCGACGCTCGTAACGGTTGCCGTATTCCTGCCTATGGGTCTGCTGCGCGGTTCCCTGCAAGATTTCCTGCTGCCGTTCGCGCTGACAGTATCGTATTCCTTGCTGGCCTCGCTGATCGTCGCCTTAACCGTCGTGCCACTCCTTAGCGCTGTGCTGCTGCGCGGGACGAAGATGGTCGAGCACGAAGGCTCCAAACGCTTCTCCAGCTTCCTATCCTGGAATTTGAAGCATAAATGGATACCGCTGCTTATTTCAGCTCTATTGTTCTTCGGATCGATTGGAGCTTACATGCTCATGCCGAAAGCGGCACTCGATAGCTCCAATGCGTCTACGGTGAATGTATCGCTCGAATATCCGGGCGAGACGCCGCATGATGAGGTCGTAACGGCAGGCCGCAACCTGGAGAAATATTTGAATGCCCGTACGGATATTGATTGGGTGCTCATGATGAACGGTAATAGCGCCGACAATGCCAAATATGGCGACGTCTCCTCTCCGACATTGGTCACATATATGGTCGACATGAAGGATGGTGCGGATGCCGAGAAGCTGATCGATGAGCTCAAAGCGCAGCGTCCGGCTTATAAAGGAGCGGATTTGAACGCGGAAGCCGCCGACTTCATGAGCGGGGGAAGCTCCTCACAAATTACAATCGATGTGACGGGTGACGATCCGGAGGAAATTGCCAAGGGTGCCGATCAAGTCATCGCGGCCATCAAGCCGATCAAGGACGTCGTCAAGGTGAAATCGAACCAGGAGCAGAAGAAGTCCGTCTATACGTTCGAGCTTGATCCGGTCAAGGCCAAGGGGCAGGATGTGGCCATGCAGCTGCAGGGCCTGCTCAATCCGATGCCTATTGGCTCCATTAAGGTGGAGAACCGCGAAACGGCCGTCATGCTGCAGCCGTCGATCGACCCGAAATCGGAAGCCGATTTGAACCAATTGCAGATCATGACGGATAACGGTCCGGTTCCGGTGTCATCCGTGGCGAAGCTCGTCAAGAGCGAGGAATCCAGCGTGTTCTACCATAAGGACGGCAAGCTGTACATTCGCGTTACTGCCGATGCCGAGCCTTCGCAGCTGTCTGTGGTCGGCGCTGAAATTACGAAGAAGGTAAACGAACTGAAGGCTCCTGAGGGTATCAACTATGTGATCGGGGGCGCCTCGGCGGACCAAATGAGCGATTTTGCCGATCTGGGGTTAACCGCCCTCATCTCCATTGGCATTGTGTATCTGATCATGGTGATCACATTCAAGACGATCCGCGCTCCGCTTGCGATTATGTTCTCGCTGCCGCTTGCGGCAATCGGAGCGATTGGAGGGTTGCTCATCTCGGGCATATCCCCGGACTTCACGGCCATGTTTGGAGCGCTGATGCTCATTGGGATTGTCGTCACGAACGCAATCGTGCTGATCGACCGCGTGAAGCAGAATGAGCAGCGGATGCCGATCCGCGACGCGTTGATCGAAGCGGCATCCACCCGGATGCGTCCGATTCTGATGACGGCTATTGCGACCATCTGTGCCATGCTCCCGCTCGTGTTCGGCACGTCGGAGAGCGGCAGTATCGTATCGCAAAGCTTGGCCATCGTCGTTATTGGCGGTCTTGCCATTGCGACTCTGCTGACGCTGATCATTATTCCTTGCATCTATGAATTGTTCTTCTTCCGCAAGTCGAAGCGCCAGCGCATCGCGGCGGAGCTGGAACAGGCTGCTTAACCCTATATCGGATCCATATCGATTAGAGCAGCAATGATTGTTTCATTCGTCTAACAAGGCTTATATGACAAAACGCACCGCCATCCGGCCATGAGCTCGGAGGCGGTGCGTTTGTTATGCTGCCGCTTGGTGAGCGCAGCATGACTTAGAATGCCATTTTGTAGAGCGGCAGAACCGTACGGAAGGTTTCTTCCGCCTTGGCGATGAAGGCTTCACCGTCTTGGAGAAGCGGATCGTTCCGATCGATATGGATGCCGCACAAGGCTTCGGACGCTTTGACGGTTTTGAGCCGCTCCAGCAGCTTGCGCAGTCCTTCTTCACCCAGCTTGCTTTGCAGGTCGCCTTCCGGAACCATATGATCGCCCGACCATATGTAATGGGATGGAATATGCTTGGCAATTTCGTCCAACTGCTGGAGCGCATGCTCGGCGAATACGGATTTGTTCGTGGACTCGTAAATAATGGCGAACTGGACGAATACGTGAGAGCCGAACAGCCCGATTTGAAAATGGGGATGAGCCTTATACCCGCGCTTATTCGGGGCGAAGGCCACCCAAGTATCCACCGGCGGATTAATGGTCCGGCGCGCATGCTTGGCGACATGGGGAAAGATAGGTTCCTCGCACAGCTCGCTCAGCATGGGTGAGAGCCGTTCCCCAAGCTCATGCAGCTTTGGGCGAATGCGGTCAATCAACAGGGTCATGCGAGGCTCCAAGCCGGGAACGGCAAAGACATCGAAATCATCCTGCGTAAAACCGGGAAAGGCTTGCGTGGAGGCGGATTGGGGTTGCTGCGTATTCGTCGTTGTCATTATTTATCGTTCCTCTCTATAGATGCGGTAGGATGGGGCTTGACAGGCTGCAGGGTCAAATAATGAATGGCGATCTGCGTCCGATCGCGTAACCCCAGCTTGCCTAAGATCACTGTAATATTGTTTTTCACGGTGCCTTCACTAAGAAACAGATTGCCGGCTATCTCTTTATTCGATTGACCGTCCGCAATTAATCGGATGACATGCCGTTCGGCTTGTGTCAGTCCGAGAGCGGAGAGCGCGTGATCACGGGCAGCAGCAGTTTCGTCTGCTGACAGAGAGCTGGCGGCCTCAGCCGGGGCAGCGGCCGCAGCTGTCCCAACGAGACCGGCTAGTTTACGGGCAATGTCGGGATGCATTAGCATGGAGCCTTCATAGATGGTCTTGATGCCGGAGACAATCCGGCTGGGAGGCACGTTCTTGAGCAAGTAGCCGTTTGCCCCGCTGCGAATGGCATCGGTTATGTGATCGTCGTCATCGAACGTCGTGAGCATGAGCACAGCGGGCGGCTTCTTCAGCGACTTCAGCTTCCGGGTGCCTTCAACACCGCCGCATACAGGCATCCGAATGTCCATCAGCACGACATCAACCGCTTGCTGTGAGGCGAAAGCGAAGGCTTCCTCGCCATCGCCGCATGTGCCAACGACAGTCAGGTCCGGCTCGATGTCGAGAATCAGCTTCAAGCTCTCGCGTATGAATGGATCATCATCCACAATCAGCACTGTTATCATGGGGGCGGACAGCTCCTTTCTTCTTGTCAGGCCTCAATTGCCTGAACTCCGAGCGGCACAATGGTCGTGACGGTAAAATGAGGTTTCGTTGCAACATCAAGCTGCCCGCCTACGAGCATGATCCGTTCGTTCATGCCGCGGAATCCGATTCCTTGCACAATCGGCCCATCAGGCACCAAGCCGTCATTAGCGACGGAAAGGCGAAGATCCGAAGGGCGGTATTCGAGTATAATGTCAACCCGCCTGGCGCCTCCATGACGCACGGCATTCGTAATGGCCTCCTGCGAATTGCGGTATAACACATATTCAATGCTGGGATAGAGCGGATAAGGCTGGCCGGCAATCGTGAACGTCACTTCGATGCCGAGCTCACGACCCGATTCCTCGATCAAGCGATCAAGTGCGTATTTGCGCGAAGTATCATCGCTGACCGGTGATAGTCTTCGCACGGTCCGCCGCATCCGTTCCATGCTGTCTTCCATTTGATCTCGGATTTGTCCGAGCATGGCGTGTGCTTTGTCTGGCTGCTTGTCGAGCAGCTGAAGCGCAGCCTCCATCATCATTTTTTGCCGGATGAGCCGGTGCCCAAGATCGTCGTGGATGTCTTTGGCAATCCGGTTACGTTCCTCTGCCTGAGCAAAACGCTCTACCTGAGCGGCATAATCGATCATGCGTCTGCGCGTCTGCTCGAGGTCTTCGTGACTGCGGGCCAAGGCATCGTAGAGCGATTCCGCATAGTGCTGCTTGACGGCAATACGCTCATAAGCAAGCAGCAGTGCAGAGATCGTTAACCAGATGAGGTTCGCCATCCAGATGAGCTCGGCATCACGATGCAGAATTACCGTATTCTGCGCCAGTCCCACAAGAAGGACGAACATGACTAGCAGCTGCCGCTTCCGCGAGTATATGAATATGGCGATTAAGCTTGAATAGAGAGCTAGAAACATGAGTCCTTCTTCGGTGTAAGCCAGATAACTCAACCAAATAAGCTCGATCGGCAGGATAAATCGCCGAACCGGAATATGTATTTCGCTGATTCTTATTAGAAGCAGACCGATCAGAACCTGCAGCGTAAACCATCCCTGCGCCTCTACGTGACCGGTCAATAGTGTACCCAAAGCAGGTACGATTAAGAGCAGATGCCGGATCCAGATCAGCAGAAGAGACATGGGCAAGCTCCTTTAGCAGGAAATCAATGACTCTCATTATATCACAAACGGGTTAGCCGAGCTTCGTGTGATCTTGACCGGATACAATAATAATGACTTTCGTCATGCTGCGATCATGACTTAACGGACCTGTATGGGAGCGATGAAAGACGTACAATAAAGCACATGAGGTATTGAGGGGAGAAGATATAATCATGAGTCTTGTTACATTCCATGAAGTTGTCAAGAAATACGATACCGTCCCGTCGGTCAATCATCTGTCGCTGGCCATCGGAGCGGGTGAAATATTCGGCCTGTTGGGTCCGAACGGGGCGGGGAAGAGCACATCCATTCATATGCTGGCTGGTCTTCTTGACATCGATGGCGGGGATATTAAGGTAGACGGCTACTCTGTTCGCAGCCATGCGCTTGAGGTGAAGAAGAGAATCGGACTCGTTCCTCAAGAGCTGGCGATCTATGACTCCTTATCAGCAGCGGAGAATGTAACGTTCTTCGCAAGATTATACGGTTTGCGCGGGAGGCTGCTCCGAGAGCGGGTAAGTGAGGCACTGGAGTTTGTCGGCCTTCAAGATAAGGCTGGAAGCAAGCCTTCCACGTTCTCAGGCGGCATGAAGCGTCGATTGAATATAGCTTGCGCCATTATGCATCAGCCGAAGCTGATCATTATGGATGAGCCGACAGTCGGGATCGACCCGCAATCCCGCAATCACATTCTCGAATCGGTACGAACGCTCAACAAGCTGGGATCTACAATCATCTATACAAGTCATTACATGGAAGAGGTCGAAGCGATCTGTACGCGTGTCGGCATCATGGATCGAGGGAAGCTGATCGTATCCGGGACGAAAGAGGAATTACGGCGGCAGATCGGCAGTGAGGAGAAGCTGGTTCTGGAGGTTGACCGTACGGATCCAGCTGCATCGGCCGAGATTCGGCAGCATCCACGGATCAAATCATTCACGGAGCTGGAAGCCAACTCCTTTGAAGCTGTATTAGACGAATCGGCAACGGCGCTGCAAGATTTACTGTTTATTTTGCAGAAGCATCAAGTGGGGCTTCGGAAGCTGACAAGGGTGGAACAGGACTTGGAGACACTATTTCTTCAGCTCACGGGGCGAACGCTTCGGGATCGTACTTCTTAGGAGGGGGAAGCTGCAATGTACGCATGGTTAACAATGGCGTGGTTTGAACTGATTCGTTTCGTTCGGATGAAATCGGTGATTGCACTTATGTTTCTTCTGCCGCTGCTCCTTATCTTTCTGTTAGGCAATGCATTCCGGGAGGAGATGAAGCCGGTTAAGGTTGCCGTCCATCTTGCTGATGAAGACGCCCTGGGCACTATGATCCGCTCCTACCTGCAAGATAAGGAGACGGCAGATTATATGGTCGCTACGGAAGTTTCGACCGAAGATGAAGCGAGGGAGCAGGTCAGGAATGGCACCGCGGATTTCGGGGTAGTGATTCCGACGGGTTTCTCGGCGCGTGTGATGGCCGGTGATGAGGCAGCATGGAATGTCTATCCGGGCAGGGATGATAATCGCAATATTATGGCGGAGTCGGTCTTGCAGCGGCTCCTGACCCAAATCGAAGTCCGTCAAACAGCGGCCGCCGTCCTAGGTGCGAATAGCGCAGGCCTGCCGCAAGAGAACGACGTGCCCAGAGCGTTGCCTGGGATTAAGACGGAGCATGTCGGGGGCGGGAAGGATCCGTTCGGATCGGTGACCGCCATCCAATATTACGCGGGGGCCTACTTAATCATGTTTTTACTCTATTCAGGCATGTCAGGGATCTTATCGTTAATAAACGAAAGAGAACTAGGCACGATCGGCCGTCTTTACGGAACACCGCATCCCATCTGGCTGCTGGTACTAGGGAAACTGACAGGCTTCGGATTGTTTGCGGTCCTTCAAGCCATGGCCATTATCGGATTTTCTTGGCTCGTTTATGGGGTACAGTGGGGTGGGAGCCCTTTCCTGATGATACTCGTATGCTTGCTGACCTCGGCTTCGGCTGTTGGGCTGAGCGCCATTATCGCATCATTCGTTCGAACGAGCAAAGCAACGTTGAACATGTTCTCGGTGCTTACAATCTTCATGACATTCCTAAGCGGGGGCATGGTGGCCGACTTGAGTGGAACGATTCGCCGTATAGGCGATTTCACAATCAATCATTGGGCAACCGTCACGATTCGCAGAATTATGGATAATGGGGACATGGATCATATATGGCAGGGGATTGGAGTACTTGCGGCTATTGCTGCCGTACTCATGTTCATCGGGGCGATGAGACTGAAGAAAGTGGTGAGATTGCATGCCTAGCCTTATAATAGCCGGATTAATTGTTCGGCGTACGATCGGCCATCCCAAAGGGTTTATTATGCTTGTTCTGCTTCCTGCGCTCGTTCTGTCTATTATCATCACTCTGTTCGGATCGTCCCAGGATTCCCCGAAAACCGTCGCGGTGTGGAATGCAGATCAGGGGCCTTTTGGCCAAATGCTCATCGAGCAGCTCGCTAACGAGCCATCGATTGTACTGAGCAGTGAAGGGGAAAGGAGTGAGGAAGCTCTCCGAAAAGCGGTCGTGGAAGGGCAGGTTGATGCAGCTCTCTATGTGCCGGAGAATTACACGGCATCTCTTCTGAAGGGAAGTCAGGTACAGCCCAAGCTCTATCGTCAGAGCGTGACGCTGTGGAATGCTGCGATCGAACAGAGGCTGGCGGTTGAGGCCGAGCAGTCATCTGCATTCGCGGCCATGGCGGCGGCATCAGGCAAAACAGTCGAAGACCAGCTGCAGCAGGCGGAACGTCTCGTGAAAGAACAAGCGAAGCACCGCATTTCGTTGACGGAGCCGCTGCAAAGTTTGGAATCAAAGAAGACGAAGCCAAGCAATGTACTGGTGACAGGCGTCATACTCTTGTTTATCATGCTTGCGATCAATCAATCGGTGCAAATTGTAATGGAGGATCGTACGAACCGGACCATGGCCCGTATGTATACGGCTCCGGTACGAAAATACGAGATTGCACTGGGTAACTTTCTAGGCAGTATGGTGCTCGGAACGGTTCAACTTCTTCTTGTTCTAGGCGTCACACGCGGCTTGCTTCATTATGATTACGGTGTCGAATTTGGCGCGCATTTTCTCGTCCTAGAGTGCTTCTTGCTTGCGGCGGTCGGCCTCTCTACAGCGATTGCAGGACTGGTACGCAATACAGACCACTTGCCCCAGCTTAGCACGCTGGTCGTTACACCGACCTGTATGCTCGGAGGATGCTTCTGGCCGATCGGAATGATGCCGGATTTTATGCAGAAGCTGGCGAATTTTGTGCCTCAGAGGTGGGCGATGGAGGCGATTGATCGGATGGCGTTTGGGAGCGGATTGCAGGATGTGATGCTGCCGATCGGAATTCTGCTGCTGTTCGCCGCGGTATTGCTTGCCTTCGGCGTATTTATTCTGCAGCCAAACCGATCGGCATCCTAAGATTACGATTCCGGCATGGGTGTGTCAGTCGGTGTGCCTGCTCGTCCATCATAGCGGGTATGGATGGCATCGCGAATGTCCTTGATGCTTTTGCCTTCGGCATGCATGGCTGCCGCAATAACGGCTGTCTCCATGCACACACCGCATCGTGTGCCATGATCATCCCATACGATACTGCCGTCTTCCTCCGCTTCGTTAATAAAGCACTGCAGGTTGCTGCGATGACCGGCGGATTCCCCGCAGCCGCAGTAGCATGGAATACTCTTCAGTAAATCCTGGTTAGCTGCAGCTGTCTTGTACGAGAGTATGATCATTTCGGCAGCCCCGTCCAGAAAGGCCGGCAGTGAATTTACGCTGCTGGTTGTTTGCTGTAAATCGCCGTTCGGGAGGTGGGTGTCCTCAGGTATCCGATCGGATGATTGGTGCTGCGCATGAGCTTCTTTCGCTGGCAAGGGCTCACTATTGCCTGAGCAGCCGCTCAGCACCGCAGCCAGTGCAACTGAGCATGCGGCGAGCAGGGGACCCTTGCGCATCAGGGGTGTAAAGCTTGCGTTCATATTACGTGCTCCTCCGTTCAAAAAGATGTCGGTTGCATTCCGCTTCGCTATCGTTTACAGTCTAGTCTAGTTGAACGATAGAGGTTTGTCGAGGCGCGTGAGCGCGGGTACGCTCTATACGTGATCATTGTTATCGTACGGAAAAGTCTCTGGGAGGTTTGTGACAATGTATTGGCAGCAAATTTGGTTTTTAGTTAATATGGTTTTCGTGGCGCTTCTTATTACTTTCATGTTTACCCACCGCTCGGTTTCCATGGCGCGCCTGGAGCAGAATGAGCAGAAGGTGAAGTCGGCGGTAAGAGTCCGGAATACCATAGGCATTATCACGATCATTGCTTTTCTTGCCATGATCGCCAGCTTCTTAATGAATATGCGCGTCAACGGTTAGCAGTCTGGCTGAGAGGCGGACACCGGGCAAACGAGCTCACATAGATGGCGCTGAAATAAGTAGACACAAGCCGCAGATAACAATGCAGGCTTTGTGTCTATTTCTTGTCGCTTTGGTGAAGCACCGCAACTTTTAAAGATACCATAGCGTTTAAGAAGGGTAGCAACAGACAGCACCAGGAGATGCTGTTTAGATGTAGAAAAGGAGACGGAGCATGAAATCACTGAAATGGTTACTCGTGTTATCGCTATTATTCGTACCGATGAGCGGCGCACTCTCTGAGACGGCATCCGCCGAAGGGGCAGCTTCCAATCAACTGACAGTACAGCTCGACAGCAAGACGATGATTCATAATGGGACCTCTTATTTGTCCGTTCAGCCGTTGACGCTGAAGAATGGATCGGCTTTCATCGCGTTCCGATCCGTTGCGGATCGTTTCGGTTATAAAATTACGTACGACGCGAAGACGAAGGAATCCGTTGCAACGAACAGTACGCAGGAGATTCGCTTGAAAGCGGGAAGCCTGATCATCAAGCGGGGGAAAGAGGTGCTCAAAGCGCCGGTAGCTCCATTCGCGATGAACGGCTCGCTGATGGTACCACTGCGCACCTGGTCGATCGCCACGGACAGCAAGCTGACGCTGGCTGGAAAGTCGATGACGTTAGCTTGGAGCACATTGCCTACAGCTAATTTCGCAGTATCACCAGACAAAATTTATGCCGGTGAAACTATGGTTACCTATATCGATCGTGCGACAAGCCCGACCGGACAGCCATTCGTTGACGAGCGTTGGGACGGCAAGATGGATGTATTCCCGGAAGCTGGCTCCTATACGATCACAAGACAAGTACAGGATGCGTCGGGAGCGTGGAGCGAGCCGTATTCGGTAACCGTGCAAGTACTGGCACCGAATATGCCGCCGATAGCGGACTTTAAGACCGAGAAGGAGAAGTACCGGATCGGCGAGCAAATCCTGTACACGGACCTGAGCTATGACGATGAGAATGCTATTGCACGCAGGACATGGTCAATCAATGGTGTTGAGGTCAAAAACTGGACGAAGCAAGAGAAGGCGTTCTTTGAAGCAGGGGACTATCAAATATCCCTCGAGGTAGAGGACGCCCACGGGTTGACACACATGGTGACCAAGACGGTTACCGTCACGGATGAAGTCCTGTACACGAGGGACGAATACAATAAGTTGTTTACCGAGGTCGGATACAAGTTTCCAATCAATGGAGCATCGGTTCTGGATATTCCAGAAGTCAAGTATACGCTTCAATCCGATATGGCACAGATGATTCGGAGCAACAGCCCGGAGGTCTTCATCAACGAAGGGATCGCCTACGATGATCAGTTGACGGGACCGATTCGCTTTCTGTTCCATAACTTTAACTCGATCGGATATCCGGTCAAGATGTATCTGATTGCAACGAATAACAATAGAACGACTGCCAACGTCAATACGAGCTCGTTCGGTATGGGCGGTCCGGATCCTTATGTGGAGAATACCGGCAAGCTCTCGACCGTCCGGTATTTGAAGTCATTGGCGGAGAATCCAACGCCGAAGTGGACGGCGATCAAGCCTGGCCAGTCGATCAATCTGATGCCTGAGCTGTCCATGGCTCCGATCAAGCCGAATCAAGTGTTATCCGCGTACGGGGACGTCTTCGCGGACCAGGAGCTGCAGTTCAGAGTTGTGGTTGTAGCTCAAGGCAAAGATCCGATTAAGGAGCTGTCGTCACTCTCCGTTATGGAACGTGATGGCAAACACGTAAGGGGCACGTTCAACAGTGCGAACCGTACCATGGAAATTAACGAACCGCTCGGCTACGATGAGAAGCGTATCGTGCTGGGCGACTGGAAGCAGGATTCCTATCTCGTTGGATACGATGGCACGAGCGGCCAGAATGAAATCAACGTTGGCAACTTCGGGGTTGTCTACCGGATGCAGCTGAATCACGTTGCACCGAATACTGTAATCACTCTAAATGCGCGAGGCGGCCATTATACAGGAGCGTTTCTTGTTAATGGTGAGCTGGTCACCGTAACGAAGGACAGCATTCTGAAGGATAACTCAGAGGCTGCCGTTTTGTACCGGACCGGTGACACAGAGGAATCCATTGAGATGGTCTTTACGCCCGCATCGGGCAGCAATCTGCCGGTTGCGATGCTATTCCAGAAGATGCCCCCGCTCAAATATTAAGGGGAATGGATATCAAACGTTTGCACAACAGGTAGAAAAAAAGGCTTCCTGCATCGGCGACTTGAGTCGCCGGGCAGGAAGCCTTTTCTATTGCGTCTATTGGTGACGGGATGAACTCATATTACGGAAGCTCGATTGCAACTTCCCGTTTCGATTCGGCCGAACGAAGCACACCGTCGATGATCGCCTGCTGAATCAGTATTTGGTCGCCAGGGATCGGAGCCGGGCGGCCTTCGCGGACCGCTTCGACGAAGTCACGCACTTTCTCGAAGAACAGGTCCTTCTGATGCTCGATGACCGGTACAGGCGTGGAAGTCTGCTGTCCCATGAAATCATGGAAGAGCGTCATGCTGCCGACCTTGCCATCCCATACGCCAGACCAGTTGCCTGTTCCGTGAGGATTTACCTTCAAGCCGCCTTCGCTGCCAAGGAACATTGTCGAGCCGAGCGAATCCATATGCATCGCCCACGAAATTTTAAATTGGAGCACCAGATCGCCCTCGAAGCGTACTAAGGCTACGCCGAAATCCTCGACTTCGAATTGATCGGCTTGCGGGTGGTACAGCGGATTCGTGCCAAAATAGTTCGACGTGTAGGCCGATACCGTGAGCGGTTTCGGGTATCCCATGGCGCTCAGTGCCATATCCAGCGAATAACAGCCGATGTCGGCCATTGCGCCGGCCCCGGCAAGATCTTTACGGATAAACGTGCCGCCAGGCATGCCTCTGCGGCGTCCGCCGCCGGTTTCCACATAATATACCTTGCCCAGCTTGCCGGACTGTACGATGTCTTGAACGAGCTTCATGTTGGGATCGTAACGCGGCTGGAAGCCGATCGTCAGCATCTTGCCGGACTCGCGCTGCGTCTCGACCATGTCAACGGCCTCGGCCAGCGTGACGGACATCGGTTTTTCGAGCAGCACGTTCTTCCCTGCGCGGAGCGCATCGACGGTCGTCAGATGGTGGGAGACGTTCGGCGTACAGATGCTGACACCGTCGAGATCCATGTCAAGCAGCTTGCGGTGATCTTCGAAATACTGCGCACCGCCTAAGCCTTGCGCTTCTATGAATTGTTTCGCTTTGCCGGGTACAACGTCAGCTATACCGACGATTTCCACATCTGCCAGCTTCTTATATTGATTGACATGAGCGTTTGCAATGCCCCCGCTGCCGATAATACCGATTCGCATGGATTTAGCCATTACATATCATTCTCCTTTAGGATCAGCTTTTGTCGATAATGTACCGCCTGAATGACGCTCTTTATACTGTTTCGGCGTCATGCCGAAACGTTTCTTGAAGACATAATACAAATAATTGCCGCTGGCAAATCCGTGTTCAAGCGCGATCTGCTCGATAGGTCCGCGACCTTCCACGATTGCGCTGCAAATTTGGTTCAAGCGGTAATTTTCCAAATAGATGCTGAATGATTCTGCTCCCTGCTCGCGAAAGATGCGCTGCAGCTGTCTGCCGCTGATTGGAATCCGCTCGGCCACTTCCTTCAGAGACAGCGCGGAAGCGTAGTTGTCATGAATGAATTGAGTTGCCATCTGGAACCGGTGCTCATTGATGTTTCTTCCCGGCGGCTCATAGGTGACGCCAGGAAGCAATGACATGCGGGAAGCACGCAGCAGGATTTGGATGATGGCTTGTTTGATCGTCGAGTAGGCGCCAGGCTGTCCGTCATGCCATGCACGGTAGGCGGTTAAGAACCAAGCCATTGCATTGTACTGATCAGCCAGGGGGCGAAGGGGGAGTGCGTCGAGTGCTTGAATGCACGCCTCCGCTTCCCGGTCTTCCCAAGCCTCGCCCCACGTTTGGGAGTCGTCCAAGTCCAGGGGCGTAATCTCGATGTGGAGGCACAGCTCATCCATTGGCTCCTTGATGTCGGCTTCCTGTTGGTGCAGGACTCCGGGGCCGGTTAAATAAAATTGCCCTTCATGTACCGGATGCTCGCCTTCTTCGAAGCTGATCGTACCTTTGCCGCGCGGAATGAAATGAAATTCATATTCCGAATGTTTATGGAACCGGATTATTTTGCCTGGCGGAAAGGACGTCAGATGGCAGCGAAGCACACGGAAGCCGTAGCTGCCCCAGCGAAAACGGATGTCGAGACGGTCAATGGCATCCATTTTCTCGGTCATAAGCGCGTATGCAAACGGTTTAGCCATAATAGTTCGATCCTTCCTGAAGCGGCTGGATTAGTTTTGTAATTCTGAAATTTGAACGTCGCGCTTCTCTGCTGCTGAGATATTGGAAGCTTCCATCAGCTTCGTCAGATCGACAGCGAGTGCAATGTTCTCATCTGCGGTTGTACCATTCAAGATATGTCCGACCCATTGGTCAAAAGCCGATAGACGGTTAGCTGGAATTTCGTAAGTAACCCATTCATTCGCTTCCAGTTTGTTGCTCCGTACACGCATCGTCGCGTCGGGAAAACCGTACAACAGCGTACCTTCTGTTCCGTGAAGCTCAACGGAGAAAGGGGAATGGCTGTTGACGAAGCCGGCTTCGACGATCCCGATAGCCCCATTGTCATACTTCAGGATGGCAACGGCGTTATCTTCAACTTCTTTACCGCTTACGTAGCCGAATGCCGCATTAATGCTTTGCGGTTGGCCGAGGAAGAGACGGTTCAGATACATGGGGTGGCAGCCCAGGTCGATCAGAGCCCCGCCTCCGCATTGCTCCAAGCTGTAGAAGTGCTCCGGCAGCCAGCCAGCCGTTGCGCCGTTATGCGATAGGCGCACGCGTGCTTGCGTGAGTTGGCCTAGAAGACCCTTGCCAATCACTTCTTGTGCTGCAAGTGTGTAGCCGTCGTTCAGGCGAGGCAGCGATACTGTGAGCTTGACGCCGGCTTCGTTGATAGCCGCTAAGATTTCATTCACTTCTTTCAGGGTTGGGGCAACAACTTTTTCGGTGAAAATATGTTTGCCTGCGCGAGCGGCTTTCACCATGACGTCACGATGGATATTCGTTGGTGTGTCAACGACGACAGCATCAACATCTCCACGTGCGAGCAGTTCATCCAAATCTGCGACAAACGGAACACCAAGCTTCTCTGCGGATTCCTTGCCTCTGCTAGGGATTTCATCCCAGACAGCAACGATTTCTGTCTCGTTATTTCCTTGAACCTGTTTTGTGTAATCCCAAGCATGAACATGCCAGTAGCTGAGCATTGCAACTCGAATCATGAATGTATTCCTCCTGGATTAGATACTCTAATTATGCGACACATCGATAAGTTAACACAAATGATTGTAGTCTATAATCGATTAATATGACAACTGGACTGTAAATTCACGACATCATTCATGTCGCGATTCGGTAGTAGGCCGCTATCATTGACGTGACCCCCGTTTTCGGGCATTATGGAAAGAAGAATGCAGTATGCGGAGGGTTCTCAAGGTGTTGACAACGGAAGAAATCGTGGAACGGATGTCTGCCCAAGGGTTGCGTATTACCGATCAACGGAAAACGTTAGCCAAGCTATTCGCGGACACACCGGGATATTTGGCCCCTAAGGCAGTCTATGAATATATGGAAAAAACGTATAGCGGTCTTAGCTTCGATACGGTCTACCGCAACCTGCGGGTGATGGAAGAGCTGGGCGTCTTGGAGCAGGTCGTGTTCGAGGACGGGGCAAAGTTCAAGCTTCATTGCCGCGAGGATCATCACCATCATCATCTTATTTGTTTGAATTGCGGCAAAACGTATCCCATTACGTTCTGTCCGATGGAAAAGACGGAGGTTCCGGCTGACTTCAAAGTGGTGAAGCATAAATTTGAAGTATTCGGATATTGTCAAGCCTGCGGTTGAGGAGCATTCGGGTTCGGCTAGAATTCACATAATAGGAGGGCCGGCCGATGCGTAAAGTCTTGCAAGCACCGATACATGTTTATCGACGCTATATTTCGCCGCTGAAGCCGCCAACCTGCCGTTTCTATCCAACCTGCTCCGAGTACGCCCTGCAAGCGATCGAGAAGCATGGAGCGCTTAAAGGCAGCTGGCTGGCTGTCAGGCGCATCAGCCGCTGTCACCCGTTTCATCCGGGCGGTATTGATCATGTCCCGCCAACCCGTGAGGAACGGCAGGCCGCCCTTGACAGCGAAGCGCCAGATTCGGTATAGTTTGGAGCAAGAGAACATTATCCATAACCAACCCTTCAATGAACGGATAAGTACAGAAGAGAAGCCCTTGTCAGAGAGCCGGGATTGCTGAGAACCGGTAAGGTGCGCCTTCTGGAATATGGTCCGGGAGAATCTGCTTTCGAACCGGCAGCGATGCATGCTGCGGCTAGGGGGCGGCGCGCGGCCGCGTTATCAGCCTGCTGCCGTCCTTGGACGGCGCTTAATGAAGCTTTCGCTGCGGTCTCGCGGCGGGAGAAATTTGGGTGGTACCGCGTGAGCTACGAAGCTTTCGTCCCATAGTGGACGAGGCTTTTTTCTGTTTTTATCGTCTGCGAAACATTGTTGATACAACTATATGCACATGCAGTTCTACCATTAATGAAGGGGGCTCTCTCATGAGCGAAGCAAACAAAACGTTCTATATTACAACGCCAATTTATTACCCGAGCGACAAGCTCCATATCGGTCACGCCTATACGACGGTAGCGGGCGACGTTATGGCACGCTATAAGCGGCTGCTTGGCTACAAAGTCTGGTATTTGACCGGGACGGATGAACATGGCCAGAAAATCGAACGTAAAGCAGAGGAGAAAGGCAAGACCCCACAGAAGTTCGTAGACGATATCGTCGTGACGATCAAGGAACTATGGAAGAAGCTGGACATCTCCAACGATGATTTCATCCGTACAACCGAGCAGCGGCATAAGGACATTGTCGTCGAGATCTTCGATCGCCTCCTGCAGCAGGGTGACATCTATAAGGGTATTTATGAAGGCTGGTACTGCACGCCGTGCGAATCGTTCTTCCTTGAGCGTCAGCTCGTGGACGGAAACTGTCCGGATTGCGGGCGTCCTGTGGAGCTGGTGAAGGAAGAGAGCTATTTCTTCCGGATGAGCAATTATGCAGACAGGCTGCTGCAATATTATGAAGATAACCCTTCATTTATTCAGCCGGAATCCCGCAAGAATGAGATGATCAACAATTTTATCAAGCCGGGCTTGGAAGATCTGGCCGTATCCCGTACAACCTTCGATTGGGGAATCAAGGTGAAGGGCGATCCGAAACACGTTGTGTATGTTTGGATCGATGCCTTGTCCAACTACATTACCGCACTCGGCTACGGTTCCGTGGATGCGAAGAAGTTTGATACCTTCTGGCCGGCTGACGTTCATCTGGTGGGTAAGGAGATCGTTCGCTTCCATACCATCTATTGGCCAATCATGCTGATGGCGTTAGGGCTTCCACTGCCGAAGCAAGTGTTCGCTCACGGCTGGTTTTTGGCGAAGGATGGCAAGATGTCGAAGTCCAAGGGCAATGTAGTTGATCCCGTCATGCTGATCGATCGATACGGCCTTGACGCGCTGCGTTATTTTCTGCTGCGGGAAGTCCCTTTCGGTGCAGACGGCATGTTTACACCGGAAAACTTCGTCGAACGAATCAATCACGATCTGGCCAATGACCTAGGGAACTTGCTGAACCGGACGATTGCTATGATCGACAAGTATTTTGGCGGAGCTATTCCAGCTTACAATGGCAGCGTAACGGCATTCGACGCTTCGCTGTCTGCACTTGCCGCCGGTACGGCTGAGCAAGTAGAAGCTTCGATGGAAAAGATGGAGTTCTCGATCGCACTCACCGCGATATGGCAGCTTATTGGGCGAACGAACAAATTCATTGATGAGACCCAGCCGTGGGCGCTGGCTAAGGATGAAGCGAAGAAGGATGAGCTTGCATCGACGATGTACCATCTTGCCGAGTCGCTGCGCATCATATCGGTTCTGCTGCAGCCGTTCCTGACGAATGCGCCGCGTGAAATACGCAGACAGCTTGGCATTGCGGAAGGCGAGTTGTCCACGTGGGAGAGTACGAGAACGTTCGGTCTCCTGCCTGACGGCACGCAAGTTTCGAAGGCCGAGCCGATCTTCCCGCGGCTTGACGTTGCGCAGGAAGTCGCTTATATTGCGGCAAGCATGAATGGCGGTGCAGCTTCGGCGGAGGAGGCCAAGGAGCCTCAGCAGGAGGGAGCCGCCGCTCCGGCAGCTATCGCCGAAGCGCCTGAGCCTAAAGAAGAAATCACGATTGATGATTTCGCCAAGGTTGAACTGGTCGTCGCGCAGGTCATTGCGGCCGAGCCGGTCAAGAAGGCCGATAAGCTGCTGAAGCTTCAGCTGGATCTGGGTTATGAGCAGAGGCAGGTAGTTTCCGGTATCGCCAAATTTTACACGCCGGAGCAGATGGTCGGACGCAAAGTGATCTGTGTCACGAATCTCAAGCCGGTCAAGCTGCGCGGGGAGCTGTCGCAGGGAATGATTCTTGCCGCATCGGTTGGCGATCAGCTGACGCTGGCTACCGTTCCTGGAGATATGCCGAACGGCGCAATTGTGAAATAAGAATGAACATGGACCGACGGTGTGTTATGCGCCGTCGGTTTGTCGTTGACAGCTGTGCCCACGGCCTATATAATCTATAACGTAATAGTTACGATTACGAATAAGCAGAATGAGGAGCAGGATTAACATGCGTTTTCAACGATATGGAACAATGGCGGCCGTGATGCTTATGATCATGACAACCGTGCTGGCTGGCTGTGGAAGCGGCCAAGAAAGCAAGCTTGCGGAAGGGAAAACCAACGTCGTGACAAGCTTCTATCCGTTATATTTCTTGGCACAGCAAATTGGCGGCGAGCAAGCGAATGTCATTAATCTTATACCAGCCGGTGTGGAGCCCCATGATTGGAGTCCGAAGAGTCAGGATTTGGACACAACCTCCAATGCACAGCTATTCCTGTACAACGGTGCGGGCTTCGAAGGATGGACGGACGACTTTCTTCAAGGATTGCGTAAAGACAGCAAGCTGGTAACGAGGGAAGCGAGCGATGGAATTAAGCTGATTGAGGGCGATTCTGAGGATGGCCATGATCACGGACATGAAGAAGAAGCGAATCATGAAGAGGAAGAAAGCGGTCATCACGATCCTCACACCTGGGTTAGCCCGAAATCGATGAAGATCATGGCTGCCAATGTGCTGGACAGCTTGAGCTTCGTTGACCCTGACCACAAGGCGGATTATGAAGCGAACTACAAGCAATTGGAGACGAAGCTGAACGCGCTGGATGACGAATATACGGCGAAGCTTGGCGCGGCACCGAAGAAGGATATCGTCGTTTCTCACCATGCTTTTAGCTATTTGGCCAGAGACTATGGACTCAACCAAGTGTCAATAATGGGATTATCGCCTGATGCCGAGCCGAAAGCACAGGATTTGCTCAATATTTCAAAGTTTGTGAAGGAAAACGGCGTAAAGTATATTTTCTTCGAAGAGCTGGTTTCGGATGAGCTGGCCAGAACGCTGGCTCGAGAGGCCGATGCGGAGACACTTGTGTTGAACCCGCTGGAGGGGCTGACGCCGGATCAGGAGAAGAACGGCGATGATTATTTCTCGCTCATGACCGCAAATTTGCAAAATTTACTCCAAGCATTACAATAGAAGGAATGATAATTTCACTTTGAACGGGAGGAAGGATAGCGTGGCAACCGAATTCAAGCAAATCTACCAGCCCATATGTCATCAGAATATAATCGAGTTGATCGACGTATCCTTCGCTTACCAACAAAAGCCTGTCGTCGAGCATATTAATTTTGGTATACAGGAACGCGACTTTGTTGGGCTGATCGGCTCGAATGGTGCTGGCAAGACGACACTGCTCCGGATGATCGTCGGTCTAATCAAGCCTGACAGCGGTACGATCAAGCTGTTCGGTCAACCGATCGGGGAATTTCGAGAATGGAACCGGATTGGTTACGTCCCTCAGAAGAATGCGTTCAACCCTTTGTTCCCCGCAACGGTTCGCGAGGTCGTGCTGTCTGGCTTATACGGACGCGGCAAGCTGTTTCGCCGAATCACGAAGGCCGATCAGCTCAAATGCGAGGAAGCGCTGCATGCGATGAATATTGAGGATTTATCGGGTAAGCGGATTGGACAGCTTTCCGGCGGGCAGCAGCAGCGCGCTTTTCTGGCAAGGGCTCTAATTAATAATCCGGCTCTGCTCATTCTGGACGAGCCGACCGTTGGCATCGATGTGGAGACCCAGCAGGGGTTCTTTCATTTGATCAAGCATATGCATCAGCATCATAATATTACATTTCTGATGGTCTCTCACGATATGGATATGATTCGTTCCTATATCGGGGAGGAACCGAAGAGCGAGTGCGGGAAGTTGAAATTTTTCGTGAAGCATTCACATGATCTGGAGGATTGTGTGGAGACGAACCTGACACATGGGTTGACGGGATTGCGTCAGTTGACCGCGGAAGAGAAAGTGGGCGTAGCGGGTTGGAAATCGTAACGAGTGAATTTTTTCAGAGGGCGCTGATCGGGGGCTTATTGATCGGGGTTACGGCCCCGCTGATGGGACTCTTTCTTGTGCTGAGGCGGCTGTCGATGATTGGGGACACGCTGGCTCATGTATCGATTGCCGGCGTAGCACTCGGATTTCTCATCGGTGTTTATCCAATAGGAGTCGGACTGGTATTCGCACTGGCGGCAACATTCGCGATCGAGAAGCTTCGGAAGGCCTACAAGACCTACGCCGAGCTATCGATCGCGATCATTATGTCGGGCGGTGTTGCGCTGGCTTCTCTCCTCTTTACGCTTGGTAAGGGCTTCAATGTCAGCGTAAACAGCTATTTATTCGGTAGTATATACACGCTCGACGATATCGACCTGCTGCTTATCGGCATTGTAACGGTCATTGTATTGATTGCGGTCATCCTGCATGCCAAAGAATTGTTTCTGCTTACCTTTGATGAGGATGCCGCGGCGGTGAGCGGCCTGCCAACAAAGTACTTCAATATGATGATTAGTATTCTAACGGCGCTCGTCATTAGCGTGTCGATCAAAATTGTCGGGGCCTTGCTTGTATCTGCACTATTAACAATTCCTACCGCATGCAGTCTTGTCATTGCGCGAAGCTTTCGTCAAAGCATCGTAACCGTCGTGATTATCGCTGAATTGGCGGTCGTGGGAGGCCTGTTGATCGCAGGTGTGTGGAACTTAGCACCGGGTGGAACGATCGTACTGCTATTAATTGCCGTGCTGCTGCTGCTGCTCACATTCAGACGGAATCTTCGTACTTAATGTGATAAGGTCTCACAAAACTAAGCGTATGCTTTCGAAGTGAGTTTTGCTCGAATTCGCTCCTTCGGAAGCGAAAGGTCTCACAAAACTTAAGCCGATGCTTTCGAAGTGAGTTTTGCTCGAATCGCTCCTTCGGAAGCGAAAGGTCTCACAAAACTTAAGCCGATGCTTTCGAAGTGAGTTTTGCTCGAATCGCTCCTTCGGAAGCGAAAGGTCTCACAAAACTTAAGCCGATGCTTTCGAAGTGAGTTTTGCTCGAATCGCTCCTTCGGAAGCGAAAGGTCTCACAAAACTTAAGCCGATGCTTTCGAAGTGAGTTTTGCTCGAATCGTTCCTTCGGAAGCGAAAGGTCTCACAAAACTTTTAGGAGGGTTGTTCATGTCGGATGTGAATGTGATCATTGCCTTTGGGGCAGGTATCGCTTCATTCATTTCGCCTTGCTGTCTGCCTCTCTATCCATCCTATCTATCATACATAACCGGCGTATCCGTAACCGATTTGAAGAGCGAGAAGCCCGGCAAACAAATACGGATACGAACGATGACCCATACGCTTTTCTTTATTTTGGGCTTCTCGGTCGTCTATTACACATTAGGCTATGGCACGAACGCCTTTGCGGACTTATTCGCCGATTATCAAGATCTTATCCGCCAGCTGTCTGCCGTTCTTATCATTTTGATGGGGTTAATTCTCATCGGACTCATTCAACCCTGGATGCTGCTTAAGGAACGCAAGCTGCCGCTTAAGTTGAACAAGTCCGGTTATCTGGCTTCCTTCATATTCGGAATAGGCTTCTCGGCAGGATGGTCGCCATGTACGGGTCCGATCCTTGCCTCCATTCTGGCGTTGGCCGCTTCGGAGCCGGGAACCTGGTTCCAGCTGACCACTGCGTATGCGCTCGGTTTCGCCATTCCGTTCTTCGTGCTTGCTTTCTTCATCGGATCTGCAAGATGGATCGTCCGGTATTCCGCGACCATGATGAAGATCGGCGGTGCCATTATGCTGCTGATGGGCGTTCTGCTCTTTACCGATCAGATGACCAAGATTACGGTCTGGCTGAATTCGATCACACCGGAATGGCTTAAGTTTTAAGTGAAATAATCAATCGTCGAATCCGGAAAATGGTCAAAGATGCGCTCCGAGATAAACATGCGGAGCGCTTCTGCTTGTTCACTGGGGTATACATATTTGCCTTGCCCCCAGCGCCCCCATTTATATTTCCGCTTCTCGATATCCATCTCCAGCTTCGTTCGCGGGTAACGCTTCTCGATGACGCCTTTCGCCGTTTTCGTGAAGCGATGCTGAATGAGCTCGAAGGTCAATCCGCTTGAAACGTCCCGTGGGAGCGCTTGGTGCAGCGCTTCGAACAGCTCGGCATAGCCATCCTCCCATCCTTCGTGCCAGATGATGGGGGCAATGATAAAGCCAAGCGGATACCCGGCTCGGGCAACCTTGGCCGCTGCCTCGATCCGCTGCTCGAAGCGGGATGTCGCAGGCTCAAATTGTTGAATGACATACTTATTATTCAAGCTAAAACGAATGCGGGTGTGTCCATTATGATGCGCATCGAGCAGCGAGTCGACATAATGGAACTTCGTCACGAAGCGGAGACGGCCATATTCCTGCTCAGCCATAAACTCGATCAATTCCCGCAAGCTTCCCGTGATAGGCTCTAATCCGACCGGATCGGAAGTGCAGGCGGCTTCGAAGCGTGTGATCTCCGGAACGCGCTCATCGATGTAAGCTTTGGCCGCATTCATGATATCATCTGTGTTTACATAGACCCGGATATAAGGCTTCGACCCCAGCGTGGTTTGCAAATAGCAGTAGTGGCAATGCCCCATGCAGCCTGTTGCAATTGGGATGGCATACTCGGCTGAAGGCTTGGATGTATCGAATTTCAAGGTTTTGCGGAGGCCGACAACCAGCGTCCGTTTGGCGATCTTGTACTTTTGCTGCTCCGTATCACCCGGCAAATTCGTGATTCTGTTATGGGAGGAGGTCATCCGGTAAGGAATTCCCTTATCCTTGACCCACTCCATAATGTGCTGTCCTTTCGGATAGTCGAGGGCGGCCGGCTCAAAATAAACGAGCTCGGGTACGAAGGAATCGTGAACCTTCCGGGATCCCGGTGATGCGATCTGGGACGTGCTCATTGTCGAATGCCTCCTCATGACGATTGCGCAGTTTTTCTAAACGTAGTTTGTGTGAAGGACGCTACAAACAATCATGGAAAGTTCCGTGTACAGGTTGCGACAGGCCTGCCCGTCAGTGTATGATACTAAGAGCAACGCACGGTCTGGACATAAATCGGGCAGAAGCAGACGAACAAACAACAGCATTATCGAATGTTGTAAGGTGGAATGGAGGTTCTTTCGATGCCGACGCCTAGCATGGAAGACTACTTGGAACGAATCTATAAGCTCATTGACGAAAAGGGATATGCACGTGTTTCCGATATTGCGGAGGGACTTGAAGTCCATCCTTCATCCGTCACCAAAATGATCCAGAAACTGGATAAGGACAACTATTTGATATATGAAAAGTATCGTGGACTCGTCCTTACAAACAAAGGGAAGAAGATGGGCAAACGCCTCGTTGACCGGCATCAGCTTCTCGAATCTTTCCTGACGCTCATCGGGGTGCAGGAGGAGAATATTTATAAGGATGTTGAAGGAATCGAGCATCACTTGAGCTGGGATTCGATTACATGCATCGAAACGCTTGTTGCCTACTTCCAGAAAGATGAGAGCCGAATGGAAGAGCTCAGAGCCATTCGTACCGAACTCGATAACGAATAGGATTGAACACGAACCGCCACCCATTCAGGGGTGGCGGTTTTTAATTATCCTCCACTTGCCCAAGTGAAGCCGGATGGGCTTTAGTCAAGCTGGTGCCGCATATACATCACTAGCGTCAACGGCTGTTTTTTCGGGCGGCCGTCAACCGCATAGGAGGGGTGCCATGACTAGCATTAATGCGGTGTTTGAGGGTGGAGGCGTGAAGGGCATATCGCTTGTAGGAGCCGTTTGCGCAACAGAAGAGCGGGGAATTGCATTTCATAGGCTGGCCGGCACCTCGTCCGGCTCAATTATCGCTGCACTGCTTGCTGCTGGCTACAACGCGTTGGAGATGAAGGATATCATCGAAACGACACCATTCCGGTCCTTCCTGAAGCGCGGCGGCTTGTATCGGGTTAATGTGATCGGACCTGCGATCCGGGTTTTCGTCAAGCAAGGCTTATACAGCGGAGAAGCGTTGATGCTCTGGATGACGCGTTTGCTTGAAGAGAAGGGGGTGCGGACCTTTGCGGATTTGCCCAAGGATAAGCTTCGGATCGTGGCGTCCGATATTACGAACGGCAAGCTGCTCGTCCTTCCCGATGATATGAAGAATTACGGATTGGATCCGATGCGAATGCCTGTGGCTGCGGCAGTTCGAATGAGTACGAGTATTCCCTACTTCTTCGACCCGGTCCGAATTCGAATGAATGAACGGAGCTTACTGCGGAATGGAAAAAAGAAGGTGTGGGCATATATTGTTGACGGGGGTCTGCTGAGCAACTTCCCCTTGTGGATGTTTGACACGGAGCAGCGGGGAGTGGATCATCCGATTGCTACGATCGGGTATCAGATGGTCGGAAAGAACGAAACCGAACCCCGTATCATACGAGGTCCGGTTTCGATGTTTCAAGCCATGTTCGAGACGATGCTTCAGGCTCATGATGAACGATATATCGAGAAGCAGAACAGGGACCGGACGGTGAAGATTCCGACGCTGGGCATCCGTACGACGGATTTTCATCTATCGAAAGAAGAAAGCGATGCGCTGTTTTGCTCCGGCTATGAAGCTGCCTCCGAATTTTTCGATGAGCCTGATTGCTGTGCGTTCAAAAAAAGCTAATGATATTTCGGCAGGTTGTCGTCATCCTTGCCGCCTTCAATGACGCGAAAGGGTACCGTCTTACGCGTCTTCGGCTTGCTGCTTGGCTGCTCGCGCCGGGACGCGGACTTGGTCCGCTGCTTGACGCGCGGGCCCTTCTGCTGCAGCATATACGCCAGAAAGATGACGCCCAGCACAACGACAGGAATAAGAAGCTTACCAGGAAAAAAGATCATTTGATAAACAAGACCCAAACCGGCGAGCGTGAGAATGAAGATGAACAATGGACTCATTTTTCGAGGCATGACCCTCACCCTTTCCTTCCGATACTTGACCAGGTCTTAAGCTGACTTACCCATTTGACGGTCGATTTCAAGCATTCTGCTGAAAGAAGCGATGGATACGGCTACTTGCTCGTCGGTCGGTTCTTTCGTGGTCAGCTTCTGAAGCCATAGACCGGGGTAACCAAGCGATCTTAAGAGCGGCATGTCGCGCATCGCATTCGTAAACCGGAGCGTTTCATAGGAAACGCCAAGCACGACGGGCAGCAGCAGAACTCTCAAATAAATGCGTTCCCACATCGAGTCCCAGTGAAAGATAGGGAGCGAGTAGATTACAACGCCGACAATGACCGAAAACACGATAAAGCTGCTGCCGCACCGGTAATGAAGACGCGTGAAGCTTTGAACGTTCTTCACGGTTAGATCGACTCCGCCTTCATATGCGCTTATCACTTTATGCTCGGCACCGTGATACTGGAACAACCGTTTAATCAGCGGCGTCAACGAGATGATATAAAGATACGAAAGCAGGAATACGATTTTGATAAGACCTTCAATGAGGTTGTTAACTACTATATTCATCTTGTCATGTCCAAAGATCAATTCAGTTACAGCTGCCGGCACAACGGTGAAAATAAGTTTTCCGACAATAAAAGAAATAATTCCCGCGACGGCCACCCCGACGATCATGCTCAGGCTCCAGCCGCTCTTCTCTTCTTTCTTCTTCTCCACGGGCTCTTCTTTCACTTTGTCTTTGTCGTCCGCGTACTCGTCTTCTGCGTATGCCTCCATGGAAAAGTTCAAATGCTGCGAGCCTTTGGCGCTCGATTCCAAAATACCTACAATTCCGCGAAGCAGCGGTATTTTCTTCAGCTTCTGAATCCATGGCTTCGTGGTGCGTGGTACTTCATAGAAGACGATCTCGTCGTTCTTGCGGCGAACCGCCGTAACGTTTACATGTTTGCCGGCAAACATGACGCCTTCGATGACCGCTTGTCCCCCATAAATGTTTCGCGTGTCCTGCGACAAGGGCGAATCACCATCCTTTGATCAAATAAAATAGTTGAAATATAGTAACGTCATCTTCATCTATTGTACTTGATTCACGGCTTGATTGCGAGTGGCAACGTTTCCGCTATATCATGCGCAAGCAAACGATTATGACCGCGGATTTTGCGCATACTAGGACAGATAAGCTCGTCATGACGCTTACATATGGAGGATATTAGCTATGCAGCTATCAAGAAAACGGTTTAAACATAAGCGGCCGTACCGGACGAACCGGGTTCTCTACGGACTTAAACTCGGTTTTTTTGCGGGGCTTTTCTGGGGAGTGGTTCATTGGCTGCTTTATAACATCCATTTTACGACAGTGATTCCCGGCTTTCTCATCGAACCCTTCTTCCGGCACGCCTTTCTGAAGACAGGCTGGGGGCAAGTGGCCGGCATAGGCAGCTTTATTGTTTTTTCCATTGTAGCGACGTATTTGTATATGCTGGTTTTCGGACGATTATCCGGACCGCGGTGGGGGATTTTATATGGGGCCATATGGTGGTTGATAATCTTTATCGGGATCGGTCCGCTAATGAACTTGACGGAGCGGGTCAACAAGATTGGGTACGACACGATAGCGACGGAAATATCGGTTTACGTGCTGTGGGGACTGTTCATCGGCTATACAATCGCGTTTGAGTTCCATGACGAAGCGAGCAGGGAGCCGGCTGGAGCCTTCTGAAGCCTTCTGAAGCCGAGCCCTCCCTTGGCCTAGGCAGCTACTTCTCAAAGCGTGGGTCTTTGTGGTAAAATGTCAATTGACTTATGCGCCGGGAGGTATTTATGCATTCCATACTCGTCTTGAACGGACCGAACTTAAACATGCTCGGTGTACGCGAGCCTGGTGTTTATGGTACGGCGACGCTCTCGGATATTGAATCGGCCGTCAGAGAAACGGCCTCATCCCTTGGTGTCGAAACGTCGTTCTATCAATCCAACCACGAAGGCTTCCTGATTGACCGCATTCATGAAGCTTATGGCAAAGTGTCGGGGATTTTGATCAATCCCGGCGCGTTGACGCACTACAGTTACGCTTTGCGCGATGCCCTCAGCACAGTTGCTATTCCCGTCGTTGAAGTGCATATGTCCAACATCCATAAGCGGGAAGCGTTCCGGCACTTGTCCGTGATCGCGCCGGTTGCAGTCGGGCAAATTGCGGGCTTCGGCGCTCAAAGCTATGTGCTGGGATTATCGGCACTCGTGCAGCATCTTCAGTCGCAGCAAGGCGAAGGGTAATTTGCTCCTCCTTTAGCCGCGGCATGCCGAAAGGGTGGTTGTATGTCGAATAAACGTGTGTCAGCTATCAGAACTAAGCTAATGGAGTTGAACTTGGACGGGCTGTTAATCGCAAGTGCGGTTAACAGGCGCTATGTAAGCGGGTTTACGGGCTCAGCGGGAATGGTTCTGTTGACAGCGTCGGGAGCCTGGCTCGTAACAGATTTCCGCTACGGCTCTCAAGCCGCTCAGCAGGCGGGCGGATTTACCGTAATCGAGCACGGTATCCGTGCGATGGATACGATAGTTGAATTAACTTCAGCAGCGGGCATCAAGCGTCTAGGATTCGAACAGGATCATGTCGTATTCGGGGAGTACGCGTCTTGGCAGAAGAGCTTAACCGGCCTCGAGCTCGTGCCGACCTCCTCCCTAGTCGAGCAAATCCGCATGTTCAAGGACGAGGATGAGCTTGCCATCATGCGGGAAGCGGCTGTACTCGCCGACGAGACATTCACGCATATCCTCCGGTATATTAAACCCGGCGTCCGTGAGCGCGATATCGCGCTGGAGATGGAAATGTTCATGAGAAGTAAAGGGGCGACATCCTCTTCCTTCGAGACGATCGTCGCTTCCGGTGAACGGTCTGCGCTGCCGCACGGTGTCGCAAGTGACCGGATTATCGGCAAGGATGAATTCGTCAAGCTGGATTTCGGCGCGTATATGAACGGATATTGCTCCGATCTGACGCGCACGGTAGTCGTGGGTACCCCGACAGAGCGGCACCGCGAAATTTATGACATTGTTCTTGAAGCGCAGCTGACCACGCTAAACGGTATTAAACCTGGCATGACGGGCAGGGAAGCCGATGCGCTGGCGCGCGACGTTATTACCCGGTACGGGTACGGCGACCGATTCGGCCACGGAACGGGCCACGGGCTCGGCATGGAAATTCATGAAGCGCCTCGTTTATCCAAGACAGGGGAGCTTGTCTTGCAGCCGGGGATGACGGTCACGGTAGAACCTGGCATTTACTTGCCGGGCTTCGGCGGAGTACGAATTGAAGATGACATTGTCATTACGGAGAGCGGCGTTTCTCTGCTGACCGCCTCTACCAAGGAACTTCACCAATTAAGTTAAAATTTTAGGTTGGACGCCATTTTGCGCCACTACTTTTAGGAGGGAAATCTTAGTGATTTCAGTCAATGATTTTAAAACAGGCCTTACCGTTGAAGTGGATGGCGACATCTTTACCGTTCTTGAGTTCCAGCATGTAAAGCCAGGAAAAGGCGCAGCGTTCGTTCGCTCCAAGCTGAAGAACCTGCGTAACGGCAACACGGTAGAAAAGACTTTCCGTGCAGGTGAAAATATCGGCCGTGCTCACGTGGAGAACCGTGCCGTACAATACTTGTATAACTCCGGTAACGAGTACACGTTTATGGATAATGAGACCTACGATCAGTTCAACCTGGAACGCGAGCAGCTCGAATGGGAGCTTAACTTCCTGAAAGAAAACATGACGGTGAACATTGCCAGCTACCAAGGTGAAATCATCGGGATTACGATGCCGAACAGCGTCGATTTGAAAGTCGTTGAGACAGAGCCGGGCATCAAGGGCAATACGGCTCAAGGCGCAACGAAGAACGCGACGGTTGAGACAGGTCTCAGCCTTCAAGTGCCTTTGTTCATTAATGAGGGTGACGTGCTTCTGATTGATACGCGTGAAGGCAAATATATCTCGCGCGCGTAGTATCGCAAAGATTGAATGAAGAGCCGTCCGGGCAGCTGTCCGGACGGTTTTTTCATACCCAAATCGGTAAAAATGTGCTATAATCTTATTTTGTGATGGAATAGAATCATGGGGAGTGGATCTGCGTTGTCGTTGATTGTAATGAAGTTCGGCGGCAGTTCCGTAGGCTCGACCGAGCGGATGCAGCGTGTCGCCAGACGGATTGCCGATTATAAAGAAGCCGGTCATCGCGTCGCGGTCGTCGTTTCGGCGATGGGAGATACGACAGACGATCTGATCGATCAGTCTAAGCTGCTTAATTCGAATCCGCCGGCACGCGAGATGGATATGCTGCTCACGACGGGGGAACAAATATCGGTTGCCCTCTTATCGATGGCCATTCATCAAATTGGCCATACCGCCATATCATTAACCGGCTGGCAAGCCGGAATTCGTACGGAAGCTGTACATGGTAAAGCCCGTATAACGGATATTGATCCTAACCGGATATTTAGAGCCTTCGAAGAAGGCCATGCTGTTATCGTCGCAGGGTTCCAAGGGATGTCCGTAGACGGCGAGATCACGACACTCGGACGCGGCGGGTCGGATACGACTGCTGTTGCGCTTGCAGCGGCGGTTAACGCCGACGTCTGCGAGATCTATACCGACGTGGACGGCGTGTACTCGACGGACCCGCGGATTGTGAAATGCGCACGCAAGCTGAATGAGATTTCGTACGACGAGATGCTGGAGCTCGCTAATTTGGGCGCTGCTGTTCTGCATCCACGCGCGGTAGAATATGCGAAACAATATAATGTACGTCTAGTCGTGCGTTCGAGCTTTACGCAGAACGAAGGGACAAGCGTGAAGGAGGAAACGGTCATGGAGCAGGGAGTCACCGTACGCGGCATCGCTTATGACAAGAACGTAGCAAGAATCAGCATTCTGGGCGTGGAGGATATTCCTGGCGTCCTCGCCAAAGTATTCGGCGCGCTTGCATCGAATGAAATCAACGTGGATATCATCGTTCAGAGCGGAGTTCAGGACGGCAAAGCCGATTTCTCGTTCACCGTTTCTCTCGGCGACAAAGACAAAGCGATTGCGGTTGTAGAGAGCATCCGCGGCGAAGTGCCTTTCCGCGAAGTGAATTCCGAGGAAGATCTCGTGAAAGTATCGATCGTGGGCGCTGGAATGGTTAGCAACCCGGGCGTAGCGGCCAAGATGTTCGATGTAATCTCGAATCTCGGTATTAGCATCAAGCTCGTCAGTACATCGGAAATACGGGTATCATGTGTAATTGCAGCGGAGCCGGTACAGGACGTTGTCCGTGCCCTCCATACCGCATACGGTCTCGACACGGCGGAGCAAGCATTCGTAGGCGGACCTCAAGATCGCCGATAATAATTCATATGCAGGAAGCAAGGGAAGGCTCGGGAGCAGATGATTCTGCTCCCGAGCCTTCCCTTTATTCATTCCTAAACCGCCCTGGCAGGGCACGTACTGCTGGTGGGTTGTCTTTTTCGGACGGCTTCCTTCTAGAAACGGCCTGCAATGAAGCTGAACAGCTTGAAGAGGATGGCCGTAATGCCTGCCGCCATCAAGGGGCCAACGGGAATGCCGCGAAAAAAAACGATGCCGATAATAGAGCCTACCACCAGACCGACAATAAGCTGGGGATCGAACTTTAGCATTTCCAGACCTTTACCATTCACATACGTAGCAAGTGCTCCGCCGGTCAGCGCGAGAATACCCGGCCATGAGGTGAGGGCGCTGATAATCTCTTTGGATTGAATCCGTCCGGAAGCGAAGGGAACAAGTACGCTGAAGGTGAGAAACAGCAATCCGAGCTCCAACCCGCGCCGCTCGATCGTCGGCAGGTACCGCTCCAGATGGACGAGTTGAACGACTAAGAGCACGCATGCCGCCGTCGAGATGATCGGCGAACGGCCAATCAATCCGATGATAATGAGAACAACCAATACGATTTGCCCATTCATGCTTGTCTGCTCCCCCGAACTGTTCAGCATCGCCGCAATGACCTTGCTGCGGCGTCCATACTCCATTGTATGGAACAAGCTCTCCCGATATGTCACCCGAGAACGAGTGTATCACCTTGAAGTTTGGGGACCGCAGCACTGCAATCCGATTTTGCGCATTGTTCGATATCCCGGGCAAAGCCCATTTTGGCTAAGCGCCTGCCTGTCGCACTCCCTAACAGCGCCTCGGATAAGCGGCCTGCCGTGCTTCGATAGAAACCAAGCATGGCGTTGCCAAAATCGTCGACTTCGGCAGGGGTCTGGCTGAAGGCTTGGAGGCGATCGATGATGAATCCGGCGCATAATCCGTCCTCTAGCGCGAATTCATCATGGCTGCCTGAGCAGATCAGCACAAGATCACGCTTCAAATCGATCGCGGCTCGGGCAGCTGCCGAGCCATTCATCAATGACCCGGCAAGGACGGTGTCGGCGCGAAGCGCTTTCTGCATCGCCCTGGTCCCATTCGTTGTCGTTAGGATAACCCGCCGGTTCTTGACCGTTTCTGGGATGAAGTCCGGGGGGGAGTTCCCGAGGTCGAATCCGGCGATTTTGCGGCAGAACCGCTCGCCGGCCAATAGATCATACGGCCGCTGCAGCGCACGGGCTTCCAAGACGGTTTCCACCGGAAGGACACCCGCAGCGCCGGCTTCCAATGCCGTCACAATCGTACTGGTCGCACGCAACACATCGATGACGATAGCAGTCCGGTGAGTAATCCGGTCAGCCCTCGCCTCATTCACGTTAGAGATGACTTCAATATGCATGGCTGCTCTTATCCGCCTTCCTCTTACATTGTCCCATGGGCGATGCCATCTTTCTATATCATATAATGAAGCCCTTGCTCCTGCTTCTGCAGGCCGAATTCGAATGTATCGGAACGCAAGCCGCGCCGCATGGTTTCCAGTGCTAAAGCTTCGGTTGGCGGTATATTGCCTAGATGAACGTCTGACCCGAACGTCTGTAGAAAGAGAACCTGCTGATGCTTAAGAGGCGCCTCCCACATGATCAACTCTACGTTCGGCAGGACACGGCATAACGTATCCAGAACATCATCGCGGCATGCGCCTTGCTCGTCAAAGAGGCCAACGCCGACACCGGATTCACGGGCTTCGACCGTAACAAGCTTCGCACCGGCAATCAAGTCTGCTTCAGCAGTCAAGGCGAGAGCGGTTGCATCGACTACGGAGCCTGAAAGCTTCTTCCCATATTCTGTAACCACTCGAAGACCGCGCTTTACACCCTCGCGAATTAATTCCGTGCGCAATTTACGCGAAAGCTCAATCGTTCCGTCAGACACTTCGATGCCGTTAAAGCCAAGCCTGCATATCGTATCGAAGAATTCAGCTGTTAAACCCTGCTGAACGGCTGTTTCAAGCAGCGTGCCACCTGGCATGACAATGATATCGTGCCGCTTCGCAAGCTCGATCTTAGACAGCAGCAGATCGGTCGGGTAGAGGGGGGCTGTGCCGAACCCGAATTTAATGCAATCGGTGTAGCTGCCCGCTGTTTCAATCAGGTCTGCGAAGGCATGCCTGCCGAGACCCTTATCAATAATCATGGTTTGCCCGCGTCCGGCGGACCGGTCCGCGTCGCTCTCATTTGTGGAAACGTGCGGCATTACGCGCCTTCCGCTTGGATCATTCAGCGCTGCCGGCCACGTAGCTCGGGGGATGAATTTCATAATAATCTCCTCGCTTGTCGATTCATTCGTGGATTGTCATCGGAATGACAAGAGCAATATATGCAGATGAAGCAGGGCGTGTGCCCGGTTGACGATGATCTTCAAACGTTTGTAAGCAATGGGCATGAACAACAGACAAGCCTGCATAGGCTGTACTAGAGACACTTTTAAGGAAAGGAGATAGAGAGATGCTGAATAAAATCGTGCTCAGTATGGCTTCGCTTCGCGTCCTATCCGGAACGATTGAAATATGCGCGGCGCTGCTCATGCTGCGAATGAATCAAATCGACAAAGCGCTGGCGGTCAATGCCTCGCTTGCCTTGGTCGGGCCGCTCATTCTCATTACAACGACAACGATTGGGCTTGTCGGGATGTCGGATAAGCTGTCGTTTGACAAGCTGGCCTGGATCACAGGCGGAGTCGCGTGCTTGTTAATCGGTATTCTCAAAAAGTAGCAAAGCTTCTACTAGGAGACGTCTGAATGAGTCATATTGAACGGGTTGTCCGCATAGAATTGGTAGCAAGAGAGCTGTTTTTACGAGTATCGGTCTATGAAACTTGCAAATAGCGGTTAAGTTGAATTCCGGGAGGGTTTCTTATGCTAGTACGCGTCGTTCACCTGCTGCCCTCGGAGCTCGCTTCCATACTGGAGCGCATGCCTGCCGGGGTGAAGGATACGGTTGAAGAAATTCGGATACGGGAAGGACGACCGCTCGAAATCGGCTATGAAGGCGGCTTTTACTTCATCGGACAAGACGGCGGTCTGCTTGCGCGTCCGGAAGAAGCGTACAAGCCGACGGGCGACACATGCCGCAGGCTGCTTGAACGAGTGACGAACCACTCTCTTTATGCCATGGAAGAAGAGCTTCGGCGCGGGTATATAACCGTGGCGGGCGGACATCGGATCGGTATTGCAGGGAGAACGGTGCTGGAGGGCGGCAGCGTTCGGGGCATTCGCGATGTTGCGGCCTTCAACCTGCGGATCGCTCGCGAAGTGAAGGGCGCATCGGCGAAAGTGCTGCCCAAGCTGCTCGACTTCGGGCGCAGGTCTGTACTCCCGGCGCTGATCGTTGGCCCTCCGCAGCAGGGAAAGACCACCATTGCGCGCGATTTGGCCAGAGCGGTTAGTAGTGGCGCATGGGGGCATCCGGCAGCGGCCGGTTGGATCGGCCGCAAAGTCGGCATTGTGGATGAAAGGTCCGAAATTGCGGCATGCGTTCGAGGGGTGCCGACCTTCGATGTCGGCCCGCGCACCGATGTACTGGATGCATGCCCCAAGGCAGAAGGGATGATGATGATGCTTCGCTCCATGTCACCGGATGTACTCGTTGTGGACGAAATCGGACGGCCGGAGGATGCCGACGCCATTCTCGACGCCTGCCATGCAGGGATTGCAGTCATCGCCACCGCACATGCCAAGGATGCCGATGATGCGAGAGGGCGCCCGGTTCTGAGGAGATTGCTTGAGGCTGGGGCATTCGCCGTATGTGTCGAGCTGCAGCGCGGCTCAGCTGGAATGACAAGCCGGATTGTGGCGGCACGTCCCGCCGGCCGGGCGCCTACGGCAAGAGAGCCTACTTATACCGGCGGGGGCGGTGCCCATGGTTAAGCTGATCGGGGCTGTGCTCATCTTGTTTGCCGGAACGATGATCGGTTTTCATCAGGCATCGAGGTTCGCGGCCAGGCCGCGTCAGATTCGCCAGCTCATTCAAGCGCTTCAGAGGCTGGAAACCGAGATCGGATACGGGTACACGCCGCTGCCCGAGGCGGTAACGAATTCTGCCGCTCATCTGCCGGAGCCGATCGCCGGGCTGCTTCAAAGCGTGAGCCGGCTGCTGGCCGAGGGCGAGAGTGAGGGTTTGACCTTCCGCGAATGCTGGGAACGAGCGCTAACGAAGCACTGGCCCGGTACGGCGATGAAAAATTCAGAGCAGGCGGCGTTGATCCGGCTCGGTTCGGCGCTTGGCATAAGCGACCGCGATGATCAAGTCAAACATTTGCGGCTCGCTGTGCAGCAGCTGAAGGCGGAAGAGGACGCGGCTCGGGACGATCAAGCGCGCTACGAGAAGATGTGCAAAAGTCTGGGCGTCCTCGTCGCCGCACTAGTCGTCATTTTGATCGTTTAGTGGGGTGCCGGTTGAATGAACAACATTGATGTTAGCGCCATTTTTCAAATTGCGGGAATCGGCATTATTATCGCAATGATTCACACCGTTCTTAAGCAGATGGGCAAAGAGGATATGTCGCACTGGGTTACCTTAATCGGATTTGTGGTCGTCCTGTTCATGGTCGTTCGGCTGCTGAATGACCTGTTTCAAGAAATAAAATCGATTTTTCTGTTTCAGTGAGAAGACCCGTTCAGCCAAGGCAGGTGAAACCCGAATGGAAATCATACAAATCGTCGGGCTCGGATTGATCACGACCATACTCATTCTCGTCGTTCGGGAACAAAAGCCAATGTTCGCCTTCCTGCTCGCCGCATTTACCGGATTGTTCATCTTCCTGTACATGATCGGTAAGATCGAAACGGTCATCAGCGTGCTTGAGCAGCTTGCAGACCGTTCAGGCATTCCGTCGATCTACTTGAAGACGATTTTGAAAATAATCGGTATCGCCTACATCGCAGAATTCGGTGCTCAAATCGTACGGGACGCGGGTCAGGAAAGTGTCGCTTCAAAAATTGAATTTGCCGGCAAAGTGCTCATTCTCGTCATGGCGGTCCCGATTATCGGAGTCATCGTCGAGACCGTGATCGGGCTGCTGCCGGCGGGGAGTTGAGAGCATGCTGCAGCGTCTTATCCGGATTGCGGCGCTGCAAGCGGCGCTTTGGATCGCAATTCTCGCCTTTCTGCCGGGATCGGCTGCGGCGCTTGCCGATACGCCTGACCGGCAGCAGCAGCCTGCCGGAGGCCAGGGCGCGAACGCACCCCCTGATGAAGGAACAGCGTCCGTAACGGCCAGCTTGGCGGACGAGCAGCTGCGCGGGATCGATACTGAAGCGGTGGAAGCCTATTGGAACAAGCTCATGAAGGAGTATGGCGGATTGTTTCCCGATAGCAAAGTGCCGAGCTTTATGGAGATGATCCTCCCCGGCGGCGAGGGGCTCAAGCTGACAACGGTGCTGACCGGGCTGCTGCGGTATGTCCTGCATGAGGTGCTATACAATGGCAAGCTGCTCATCACCATCGTCATGCTCACCGTCTTCAGCATGATCCTTCAAACGCTGCAAACGGCGTTCGAGCGCAATGCCGTCAGCAAGGTGGCCTACAGCATTACCTATATGGTGATGATCGTTCTGGTGGTGAACAGCTTCAATGTGGCTATCGGATATGCGAAGGACGCGATCAGCGGCATGATTCAATTCATGATGGCGATGATTCCGCTGCTCCTCACGCTTCTGGCTACAATGGGCAACGTGGTTACGGTCTCGGTGCTGCATCCCTTGATCGTGTTCATGATCCATGCGGTTGGGACGGTTATATATACGGTCGTGTTTCCGCTGCTGTTCTTCTCCGCCGTGCTGCACATCGCCAGCGCCTTGACGGATAAGTTTAAGGTAACGCAGCTCGCGAACGTCCTGCGCAACTTCGGGGTTGGGCTGATGGCGATCATGCTGACCATTTTTCTGGGCGTCATCTCCGTGCAAGGGGCGACTAGCTCCGTGACCGATGGCGTCACGATGCGGACCGCCAAGTTCATCGCCGGGAACTTCGTGCCTGTCATCGGCCGGACCTTCTCCGACGCTGCGGACACGGTCATGTCGGCTTCGATGCTTGTCAAGAATGCGATTGGTCTTGCCGGGGTCATCATCCTCATCTTCCTATGTGCCTTCCCGGCCATAAAAATATTGACATTGGCCTTGATATATAACGTATCGGCAGCCATTATGCAGCCGCTCGGCGACAGCCCGATTGTCGATTGCTTGCAAACGATAGGCAAAACGCTTATCTATGTTTTCGCCGCGCTGGCTGCTGTCAGCTTAATGTTCTTCCTCGCGGTCACGATCATATTGACGGCAGGAAATGCCGCCGTGATGATACGCTGAGCTAAAGGGGGAAGACGGATGCTGGCATGGCTTGCCACCTGGTTGAAGCAGATCATTGCAGTCGTGCTGCTGGCTGGACTCATCGATCTGCTGCTGCCCAACAAAACGATGCAGCGCTATGTGAGGCTGGTAGCGGGACTCATCATTCTGCTGACGCTGCTGTCGCCGATCATTCGTCTGCTGCAGGGCGATTTTGATACACGGCTGAATGCTAGTTTCGAAAACTGGCTCAAAGCCCCGCCGTCGAAGGAATTCAAGATGCCGACGCTGGAAGACATTCAACGGGATGCGGATGCGCTGCGACGGAAGCAGGAAGCGGCAGCGGCAGCGCTGACGGAGAAGCAGCTGGCTGCCGCCATGAGTGAAGCGCTGGAGCGGGGAACCGGCCTCCAGGTGATGTCGGTGTCGGTACGCCTGGAAGGCGATGGGAAGACCGAACCGGCTTCCCTGCAAGGCGTTGAAGTAACACTCGACAGCATGGAAGATAATGGTGCGGAGGTCGACCCCGGAGCTTCAGATCACAGTCCCGGGGGAACAGATACGGATTCTAAGAGCGCTGGCACTTCAGCGACTCCGGATTCTAACAAGGAAGTACAACCCGTCGAGCCTGTTGATTCGGTTTCGGTCTTCGTACAAGTAGATCCGGACGATTCCGATGATGCTGATGCCAGGCAGACCGCTGACAAGGGATATTCGCTTGTTGATGGGAGAACCGCGGAAGTCATAAGGCGGGTGCTGAATGAAGGCTGGTCGGTTCCGCCGGATCTGGTACGTGTTCGTATCGCCACCGGCGATGGTTCCAGCACCGGGAGAGCGTCCTGAATAAGAAAGGAGTGAGTACCGTGGCCAAATGGCTGGAAGGGCTGGAGAAGCTCGTTGGCGGCGGACCGGGTGGCCCTAAGCGGGTGAAGACGCTGCGCTGGCTGCTGCTGGTCGGAGCACTCGGAGTCGCGCTTATGCTGTTGAATTCCTTACTGACCTTTCAGACCGTCGAGCCTACCACGGAACAGCCGGCTGCCGCTCCTTCCGATCAGACGACTTTCCTCGGCGGTAAAGAAGGGGAAGGATCCTCGTTCGAGGCGATCGAGCACCCGCTGGAAAACCGGCTGAAAGATATATTGGAAAAGATCGTGGGGGTAGGATCGGTGACCGTGCTGGTCACCGTGGATTCAACGGAAGAGATTATCGTCGGCCGCAATGACAAGGAAACGCAGCAGATTACCGACGAGAATGACAAGAATGGCGGCAAACGCCACATCACGTCGACGACAAAGGATGGGCAAGTTGTCTTGTATGAATCTTCAGGCGGCCAGTCTCCGCTTATCACCAAGCGCATCAAGCCGAAGATCCGGGGTGTGCTCATCGTCGCCAAGGGCGCCGAGAACGGAACCGTACGGCGTCTCGTGCTAGATGCGGTGGAGAAGGGGCTTAATGTACCGGTCAATCGCATTGCAGTTGTACCGAGTAAGCATGCATCCTAACACGAAAATGAAAAGGGAGGCTTTTATTCATGAACACGAAAAGACAAACGGTTTGGCTTGTATCGATGCTCAGCTTGATGGTCATCTTATCCGCGTACTACTTGTTTACCGAAGACGTCGATACCTCGTCCGATATGCTGACGGACGGTACACAGCAGGAACAGACGATTCTTCCCAATGCTACGGAAGCGGCAGCCGGTGACAGCTCCAAGGAGAATGGCATCGTCGTTGACAAGGTCGTGTCCCCGGATGGTCAAGCAGCCCCGGAGACAGCTTTAACCGACACGGGTGAAGAGGCGAAAGCGAATCAAATCTCCGAAGAGGATCAGGAGGTGCTTCGTAAAATAGAAGCGGAAGGAGCTGCGGGCAGCATTTTCGACGAAATCCAGTACAAGCGCGACCAGAAGTTCTATGAAGAGAACAACCGATTATACAGCGTGATCTCCGATACCAAGCAGAATCCGGAGCAGGCGACGAAAGCGATTGATCAGCTGGATCAGCTGGAAGAGAAGAATGCCAAGATTACCGGTCTGGAAGAGGAGCTTGGCAAGCAGTTCAACATTGCCATTGTCTCCCCGGAACCGAATGATAAATATAAAGTTGTGGTTCAAAGCGAAAAATTAGAGAAAAGCCAGGCGGACAGCATTGTGATGCTGGCCATGAAAGAGCTCGGCTTGTCCGCCAATCAGGTATCCGTTCAGTACATTCCTTAACAGATGGTCGGCCTCGGCCTGACTCATGCTGCCCCTTGTACGCCCTTCAGGCGGCCGAGGGGCAGCGTGCTTTATCACGCGGATTCTGGAGGCGCCGGTGATGCACTGTTAGGTGCAGCAGACTTTTCCATTGAAGCGCTCATAAAAAATGGGTTCGTGTTCAGCAGCGTTTGTGCTATAATAGTTCTGTTATGTGCAAGTTTTGGCATTCCCGCGTAAAGCGGCAGCCGAGCATGAAGCAGCACAGAAACCTTTTAGGAGTGAAACCATGTTCAAACTGAGTGAAATTAAAGAACTGATCAAGCTGGTCGACCAAACATCCGTCCACGAGCTGGAAATCGAAAACGAAGGCGCACGCCTGTTGATCCGCAAGCCAGGCAAAACGGAAGTGGTTAATGTGCAAGCGGCGCCAATCGTCCCTACATATACCCAGGCTGCTCCAGCCTCGGGCCAACCAACAGACGCCCCCGCCCCCGCAGTTCAACCCGTTTCGCAAGCGGACAACCTGCATCCTATCTTATCGCCGATGGTAGGAACGTTCTACCGCGCTTCCTCTCCGGATGCCCCGGCATTCGTGAGTGTTGGCGACCGCGTGAATGAGAAGACGGTCGTATGCATTCTCGAGGCCATGAAGCTGATGAATGAGCTGGAAGCGGAAGTGCGCGGTGAAATCGTCGAAGTTCTCGTCGAGAATGGACAACTCATCGAGTTCGGACAACCCTTGTTCCTGGTTAAGCCGGAATAAACCGGCTAACGCGTAGCAAGTTCAAGAAGAGTGCGCACGAAAGGGGCTTTAAGCGTGAAATTCAACAAAATTTTGATTGCCAACCGGGGTGAAATTGCGGTCCGGATCATTCGCGCCTGCCGCGAGCTCGGAATCCAAACGGTGGCGGTCTACTCCGAAGCGGACCGGGAATCGCTGCACGTTCGTCTGGCAGATGAAGCGTACTGCATCGGACCCGTTGCCTCGAAGGACAGCTATTTGAATCTGACCAATATCATGAGCGTGGCGACATTGACCGAGTGCGATGCCATTCACCCTGGCTACGGATTTTTGGCGGAGAACGCCGATTTCGCGGAAATTTGCGAGTCATGCAACGTGACGTTTATCGGACCGTCTCCGCAGGCGATCAGCAAGATGGGCGACAAAGCGGTTGCCAAGCTTACGATGAAGGAAGCGGATGTGCCGGTTATTCCTGGCTCTGACGGGCTAGTCGAAGACTTGGATGAAGCGATCCGCGTCGCTCGGGAAATCGGCTATCCGGTCATTATTAAAGCTACGGCAGGCGGCGGAGGCAAAGGAATCCGGATTGCGGAGAACGAAGAGACGCTGATCTCCCAAATCACGACCGCTCAGCAGGAAGCCCACAAAGCGTTCGGCAACTCCGGTGTCTATTTGGAGAAATACTTGACGGGCATGAAGCACGTTGAAATTCAAATTATAGCGGATAAGCATGGCAATGCCGTTCATCTCTTCGAGAGAGACTGCTCCGTACAGCGGCGCCGCCAGAAGCTGGTGGAGGAAGCGCCTTGCCCGGTTCTTAGTCCGGACTTAAGGGAGCGGATGGGCCAGGCTGCAGTGCGTGCTGCCAAAGCTGTTCAATATGCCGGTGCGGGGACGCTTGAGTTCTTGCTCGGTTCGGATGGCCAGTTCTATTTCATGGAGATGAACACACGCATTCAAGTCGAGCATCCGGTTACCGAAGCGATTACCGGCGTCGACCTCATTAAAGAGATGATTCGTGTTGCGGAAGGCAATCCGTTGTCCATCACGCAAGCGGGCGTGAAAATTAACGGCTGGTCCATTGAATGCCGTATTAATGCGGAGGATCCGGAGCGGAACTTCATGCCTTCGCCAGGCCAGATTCAATTCTACCTGCCTCCGGGCGGACTGGGCGTGCGCGTTGACAGTGCCGCATATCCCGGCTATACCATTTCGCCGCATTATGATTCGATGATCGCTAAGCTTATCGTTTGGGGGGAGACGCGTGAAGACGCCATCGCCCGAATGAAGCGTGCGCTCGCTGAATTTGCCATTGATGGCATCAAGACAACGATTCCTTTTCATATGAAGCTTCTCAATCATCCGAAATTTCTCAATGGCAATTTCGATATCAAGTTTCTGGAAGAGAACGATGTGAACAATCCGGAGCCGGATGGTGACGACACCCCTTTTGGAAGCTAAATCATCATGATCAAACCTTGGCTTATGACTCCTGCCGGGGCGTCAAATTAAGCCCTTAAGGTTTGTCATATTTCTCTCTGAATGCTATAGTATAAGAATAAGAAGCGGATGAGCCCCCGGCGAAAGGCTGGAGCTACGCTACTTTACGGGAGGTGTAGAATAACCATGAGCACGCTCGCAGCGGATTATGAGAAAACGGACATGGGTACCATTCAAATCGCACCCGAGGTCATCGAAGTCATTGCAGGATTGGCTACGATCGAAGTGCAGGGCGTCGCAGGTATGAGTGGCGGATTCGCAGGCGGCATCGCCGAACTGCTGGGTCGCAAGAACTTGTCCAAGGGCGTCAAAGTCGAGGTAGGACAGCGTGAAGCGGCAGTTGACGTATCGATTATTGTCGAATACGGCAACCGTATTCCGGAGATTGCTGCTGACATTCAACGCAATGTTAAGCGGTCGATTGAAACCATGACAGGACTTCATGTCGTCGAAGTCAATGTTCACATCCATGACGTTCATTTCAAGACGACAGAGAAGCTAGAAGAAGAAGATACGCAGAATCGTGTGAAGTAAATGAACGCGATTGCCGCGAATAATTGCGATACCCCCTTGTCAATGGGCTTGCCGCTCGGCGCTTGGGGGTTTTATTCGGTCCGTCCCGAGGAGGAATCTCACGTTGATCAGAGTGTTGGACAAGCTTCTGTTGTTTATATATAGCCTAGCTATCGGTGTGATATCCGTTCTCGCCTTCAGCGCCGCCTTCCACTGGCTGCCCGAGAAATGGATTTCCGATATGACCCATGATTTATACGGGAATGTGAAGTGGCTCCAAGGAACGGTCATTGCCGTATCGGCCGTATTATTCTTGCTAAGCGTGCGCTTCTTCTATATCTCGCTGCGCCGGAGTCATGCATCCGCACCCTCCATCGATCAACGGACAGAGTTTGGAGACATTCGCATCTCTCTGGAAACGGTTGAGAATCTAGCCTTGAAAGCGGCCGGGCGCCAACGCGGCGTCAAAGATCTGCGGGCGAGAATTATTTTGGGCGAAGCGGGGATTGATATTACAATACGCGCAATTGTAGATGGCGAGACCTCGATCCCGGTTATTACAGAAGACATTCAACGAGCGGTTAAATCTCATATAGAAGAAATTACAGGGATACCGGTCGCGGTCGTATCTGTATTTGTAGCGAATATTATCCAGACGGCAAACTTTAAAAGTCGCGTGGAATAGGGGCGTTGCCGATGTGGAGAGAAATTTGGGTAACCTATGGAGGACGAATCGCCGGCGTAACGACAGGCATCGTGCTTGGGATTCTCTATTTTATCGTAGGATTTTGGGACATGCTGTTTTTCGGACTTTTAATTTGGATCGGCTATACCGTCGGAGGCTTCAAGGATGAAGGCAATGGACCGATCATTCCGTGGAATCGGCTAATGGAATGGCTGCAGCAGCGGTGGCGGCCCTTCAAATAGCACTGTGATCTCCTCCGTACCCCGGACGAATGTATTTCTTTCGGGGCAGGGAGGAGATCATATTTTTGCCACGTTACCATCTATTCATCAGCCGAACGTGGTCGTGTAACGTTCCGGCACGATTCGATTTACACCTATAGGGAGGACCCATGAAACGAAGGCTTGCACGTGAAATAGCGGTACAGAGCTTGTACCAAATGGAAATGAACGAGGTCTCGGCATCAGATGCCGTAGACATGCTGATGGACGAAGCCAGCAATGAGGAAAGCGAAATCGGCGCCAAAGCGTCGGATGTTGGTCGAATCGACGAGCATGTCCGTGATCTGGTCTATGGGGTAACGGAGCATAAAGTCGCGATTGATGAGATGCTGCAGCACTATCTGACCGGATGGCAGGTGGACAGACTATCGCGCGTCGACCGTCAGATTCTCCGTCTGTCGTGCTATGAGCTTGTATTTCGTGATGACGTGCCGCCTAAAGCGGCGATTAACGAAGCGATTGAAATCGCCAAACATTTCGGTACCGAGGAATCGGGAAAATTCGTTAACGGTGTCTTGGGCAAGCTGCTTCAAGCACTGGATGAAATTAAGCCTAAAGGCTTAACGCCAGGGGAACATATTTAGGAGGTTTTTTACGTGAGCGCACAACGGATTGAAGGAAAACAAATATCAGACGCGATTCGCGCGGAAATCGTTGCCGAGACGGCGAAGCTGGCCGAGCGTGGTATTATTCCCGGTTTGGCAGTCGTGCTCGTTGGCGACGACCCGGCATCGAACGTTTATGTAGGCAGCAAGGCCAAAGCCTGTGAACAGCTCGGCTTCTACTCCGAGGTTCACCGCCTGGAAGCGCAGACCTCGCAAGAAGATTTGCTGTCGCTTATCGATAAATTGAATAAGCAATCGAATATCAACGGTATCCTCGTGCAGCTTCCGCTGCCGAAGCATATTGAAGAGAAGGCGGTTATCGATGCAATCAGCGTCCATAAGGACGTCGATGGCTTCCATCCGATGAGCGTCGGCAATCTTGTTATCGGCGACGATAGCCTGCTCCCATGTACGCCTGCTGGCGTTATCGAAATGATCAAGCGGAGCGGAATCGAAATTGCCGGCAAGCACGCGGTCGTGATCGGACGCAGCAACATTGTCGGCAAGCCGGTTGCCATGCTGCTGCTGCGGGAGCATGCGACAGTAACGATCTGTCATTCCAAAACCGCGAACATGGAAGAAATCGCGAAGACCGCTGACATTCTCGTCGTTGCGATCGGCAAGCCCAAAGCAATCGGAGCAAGCTTCGTGAAGCCGGGAGCGGTCGTCGTTGATGTCGGTATTAACCGCCTGCCGAGCGGCAAGCTTGCCGGGGATGTCGATTATGAGGACGTGCTTGAGACAGCCGGCTACATAACTCCTGTACCCGGGGGAGTCGGTCCAATGACCATTACGATGCTTATGCTGAATACGCTGAAGGCGGCAAAACAAGAAAACCAAGTCGGGGAGTGACCCGAAGATGGCGTTAGAATCACGTATATATTCGATCAAAGAAATTAACCGATATATCCGAATGAAGCTGGAATCCGATCCTCTTCTGGGAGATGTATGGCTTCGCGGCGAGATTTCGAATTTCACGCATCATTCGAGCGGACATATGTATTTCACGCTGAAGGATGCCGATAGCCGGTTGAAATGCATCATGTTTGCTTCTCATAACCAGAAGCTGCCGTTCATGCCAAAGGAAGGCACCAAGGTGCTGGCCCGAGGCAATTTTTCCGTCTATGAACGCGATGGGAACTATCAGTTCTATGTGACCCAGATGCAGCCGGATGGCATCGGCAGCCTTTATATGGCATTCGAGCAGCTCAAACGAAAGCTGGATGGCGAGGGCTTATTTGCAGAGGGCCGCAAACGTCCCATCCCGCGGTTTCCCAAAGCGATCGGGGTCATTACCTCCCCTACGGGCGCGGCTGTTCGAGATATTATTATTACGCTGCAGCGCCGCCATCCTTCCGTGCCGGTGCTGCTTTTTCCTGTTCTTGTGCAGGGCAAGGGAGCCGCGCCGGCTATCGTGAAGGCCATACAAATAATGAACCGAATGGCAGAAGTCGACGTATTAATCGTAGGGCGCGGAGGCGGATCGCTCGAGGAGCTGTGGGCATTTAATGAAGAAGCGGTTGCACGCAGTATCATCGCTTCATCGATTCCGGTCATCTCCGCGGTCGGTCATGAGACGGATTTCACCATAGCGGACTTTGTTTCCGACCTTCGTGCTGCTACGCCTACAGCGGCGGCCGAGCTCGCAGTACCTAATATTGCGGAACTGAAGTCCGGAATTTCTCAGCTGAGGACGAGACTGTATCAATCCCTCCGTACCTCTGCTATGAGGCGGAAGGAACGATTGGACCGCGTCAGGCGCTCGCCGATCTTTATGAATCCTAGAAAATATATGCTTCAGCAAGCAGAACGGCTTGACCGGTTGAAGGAGCGTCTGGAGCAGCGGACTTTGCGCAAAGCGGAACGCAGCCGCGATAAGCTGCTTCGGCTGCAAGGGGCTTTGGCAGGAGCGCATCCGGGCGAGAAGGCGGCGTTCGAAGCGAAAAGGCTGCAGGCTGCGGCGGGACGTCTCGAATCCGCGATGGGAAGCTTGATGAAAGAGCGGCGTATGCAGGTGGCCTCTACTATCAGACAGTTAGATGCATTGAGTCCGCTCAAGGTCATGTCGCGCGGCTACAGCCTGGTTTATGACGAGAAGGAAAACCGGCTCATTAAATCGATCGAGGACGTTCAACCCGGCGATTTGGTGAAAGTTAAATTGGCCGACGGTCAGCTGGACTGTCAGGTATGGGCCATGAAAGGGGAGACGTAATAGATGAGTGAGGAGCAGCAATTAAGCTTTGAAGAGGCTATGGAGCGTCTGGAAGCGATCGTCGGTCGGCTTGAGAATGGCGATGTTCCGCTTGAGACTGCAATCGAGCTTTTTCAAGAAGGCATGAAACTATCGCAGCTATGCGGATCCAAGCTTGAACAGGTAGAACGAAAGATCGAAGTGCTTATCGAAACGGAGAATGGCTTTCAGAAAAAACCGTTTGCGCCGTCAAACGAAGATAGAGGGGAATAAAGCCTTTGAACGCGTCTACGTCTACTCAGGAATATATAGCTAGTTCGGCAGCAGAGGTCGAGGCGGCGCTGCGGGAGTCGCTGCCTGTCAATTGGAATATGCCGGATAAATTACGCGAAGCGATGATGTATTCGCTGGAAGCGGGCGGCAAACGGCTTAGGCCGACGCTCGTACTGACTGCCGCAGAAGCGGTGAGGGATGATCGTCGTGCTTGGGACGCCGCTATGCCGGTTGCCTGCGCGATCGAGATGATCCATACGTACTCGCTCATTCATGACGACTTGCCCGCTATGGACGATGACGATTTTCGCCGCGGGAAACCGACGAATCATAAAGTGTTCGGTGAAGGAATGGCCATTCTTGCAGGTGACGGCTTGCTGACGCATGCTTTCTATGCGGTTACGCAAACGGCACAGCGCGGTGTGCCTCCAGAGACCGCACTTGCCATCGCCTCCGATCTGGCGCTGCTTGCGGGTGTTTCTGGCATGGTAGGCGGGCAAGCGGCGGACCTGCTCGGAGAGCAGGGACTCACGACAATCGAGCAGCTCGAATACATTCATCTGCGCAAGACGAGTGACCTGATTCTGTTCTCGGTGACAGCCGGGGCGCGGGTTGGGGGAGCAACTCCTGCTCAGCTGGAAGCGGTGGGCGAGTTTGCCCGCAAGCTGGGGCTTGCTTTTCAAGTGCAGGACGATATTCTCGATTTGACCGGAGATGAATCCAAGCTGGGCAAGCCCGTTCAGAGCGATGTGCAGCAAAGCAAAGTGACTTACCCTTACCTAATCGGACTTGAGCAAAGCCGGGAGCTTGTACAGCGCCTCACGATGGAAGCCAAGCAGGCGCTTGCCAAGGCTGATCTGGCGCGCCCTGACCGGCTGCTCGCCATCGCCGATTATTTAGTGAGCAGGGACCATTAATGGGACAACAACTGTTTTGGGCATCGACATGTGTTCTATGTTATAATTGTTCAAAACGTTATACGTTCATTGGACAACGGTTAGCCGTTTGTCCGCGAAAGCGAGGAAATCACTGTGTTGCTCGAACAAATTGACGGGCCGAAGGATTTGAAAGCATTATCGATTCCCCAACTGGAGGAGCTCGCCGAGGAAATCCGCGGATTTCTAATCGAGAAACTTTCTGCTACGGGCGGACACCTTGCGCCGAATCTTGGCGTCGTGGAATTGACGCTTGCGATGCATTATTTGTTCGACAGCCCGACTGACAAGTTTATATTCGACGTGGGTCACCAGTCTTACGTTCACAAAATGTTGACAGGACGCATGGGACAATTCGATACGCTGCGCAAGTATAAGGGACTGTGCGGCTTCGTGAAGCGCTCCGAGAGCGAGCATGATGTATGGGAAGCCGGGCACAGCAGCACATCGTTGTCTGCTGCAATGGGTATGGCGCTCGCCAGAGACCTTAAGGGTGAGCATAACGAAGTCGTCGCTGTAATCGGGGACGGCGCGCTGACGGGCGGCATGGCGCTCGAGGCGCTGAATCATATCGGACATGAGAAGAAGAAATTAATCGTCATTCTCAATGACAACGAGATGTCCATCGCGCCGAACGTCGGTGCGCTGCATCATTATTTGGGCAAGATCCGGACGGATCGCCATTATCAAAAAGCGAAAGAAGAGCTGAATCAGCTTTTAAATAAAATTCCGGCGATTGGCGGGAAGCTTGCCAAAACGGCAGAGCGCCTCAAGGACAGCATTAAATATTTGCTGGTCAACGGCATTCTGTTCGAACAGTTCGGGCTTACTTACTTCGGTCCGGTGGACGGTCATGACTTAAGTCAGCTTCTGGACGTTATGGAGCAAGCGAAGAACGTGAATGGTCCGGTTCTTATCCATGTCATTACCGTCAAAGGCAAAGGCTATTCACCTGCGGAAGCCGACTCCTTTAAGTGGCATGGCATTACACCTTATAAGATCGAATCCGGTCAAGTGTTGAAAGCGGTCGGACCTCCGATGTATACGCAAGTGTTCGGCGATTCACTCATCGAGCTCGCTGCTCAGGATGAACGGATTGTCGCGGTTACGCCAGCGATGCCGGGCGGTTCGGGATTGCTGGATTTCGCAGCGAAATATCCGAATCGAATGATCGATGTCGGTATCGCGGAGCAGCATGCGGCCACCATGTGCGCAGCGCTCGCATTGGAAGGAATGAAGCCGGTATTTGCGGTTTATTCCACTTTCCTGCAGCGCGCCTATGATCAGGTCGTTCATGATATATGCCGTCAGAACCTGAACGTGGTGTTCGCGATCGACCGAGCCGGCTTTGTCGGCCCTGACGGAGAAACGCATCAAGGCGTATACGATATTCCGTTCCTCCGCCATATCCCTAATTTGGTTCTTATGATGCCGAAGGACGAGAACGAGATGCGCCGTATGATGAAAACAGCCATTGATTATAACGATGGACCGATTGCCATTCGCTATCCTCGCATTAACGGGCTTGGGGTTGAGATCGAGCAGGAGCCTTTGCCGATTCCAATCGGAACGTGGGAAACCGTCCGGGAGGGCGACTCGGCAGCCATTCTTGCCATTGGCCCGATGCTGCAGGTAGCCAAAGAAGCAGCCGAGCAATTGAAGCGCGAAGGCCTGAACATTCGGGTAATTAACGCGCGGTTCATTAAGCCATTGGATGAATCGATGCTTCATCAATTGGCTCAGGAAGGGATTAACATGATCGTTCTGGAAGAGGGCTCGGAGCTTGGCGGATTAGGTAGCGCCGTGCTAGAATTCTACTCGCTTCACAATGTGAAGAATGCATCCGTTCGAATAATCGGCGTACCCGATGTATTTGTGGAGCATGGGACGATTGAAGAACAACGCCAAGAAACGGGCTTAACTGCAGATCGCGTAGCTGGCGAATTAAAAGCGATGATGCCGCGCGCCCGCAAGCGTGTGAACGGTCCTGCTTAAGAAACGGGAGAAACGATGAAAATCGAGAAAGAACGAATCGACGTTTTGTTAGTGGAGCAAGGGTACTATGAGAGCAGAGAAAAGGCGAAAGCGGCTCTTATGGCGGGGCTTGTCATCGTGGATGGGGAACGGATCGAGAAAAGCGGCACGAAAGTACCGAGAACCGCATCCATAACGGTAAAAGGGGCGCTCCACCCCTATGTCAGCCGCGGAGGGCTGAAGCTCGAGAAGGCGATTCGCGCCTTCGAGCTGGATTTATCTGGCGTGGTTATGCTGGATATCGGCGCTTCAACCGGAGGCTTCACGGATTGCGCGCTCCAGAACGGCGCCTCCTATGTGTATGCAATTGATGTCGGCTATAACCAATTGGATTGGTCATTGCGCCAGGATGAGCGGGTTAACGTCATGGAGCGCACTAATTTCCGGTATATGCAGCCGGCTGACCTGCAAGGGCCTCCGCCTACATTTGCGACGATTGATGTTTCCTTCATTTCACTGAAAATCATCCTGGCCACCCTGGTTCAGCTGCTGCCTGCGGGATCAAGCGTGGTTGCGCTGATTAAGCCGCAATTTGAAGCGGGTCGAGACAAGGTAGGCAAGTCCGGGGTTGTCCGCGAGCCAGCTGTTCACAGAGAAGTTCTGCGAACGGTCTTGGCATTCGCGGCAGAGCACGGCTTGTCACTGCGGCAAGTGACGTTCTCCCCCATTACCGGAGGAGAAGGGAATATTGAATTTCTTGCTCATTGGGTTTTGGACGCCGATTCGGCTGCGGCGGCAGTACCAGGAGACGATCGGATATCCGCGCTTGTTGGAGAAGCCGGCCAGACCTTTGCACAAGCATAAAGAACAGCAGGGATGCGACAGTTCGCATGGCGGCTGAAGAATGGGGAGCCTAACATTACGGTTACGACCGGAATGCGTGGGCTTCTCTTTTTTTGTCAGAAAGATGCTTGTTCCCCTTTTCAGATCCAAAATTATTTGATAAACTAGAAAAAACCAAACAAGCGTTCGCTTTCGTTGCAGAGGGGTCTATTCACTACGATGAAGCGGCTCAACCATAAATTAGGCTATCGAACAAGGAAATTTCTTCTCTACCGCGAATGATAATGGATAAAGTTGCGTTAGTGGAGGGATCGGATGGGGAAATACGGTGACTGGCTGATCATGCTGATTGCCAGCAGTGTTATCATCTACTGGCTGTACCGCATGTTTTACCGCTGGCTGCACGAACCGCCCGGAGTGAATTCCAAGCTTTTACTAAGCGAAGCCGAAGATGTCAATGATGAGGATGAGAATGTGCGTTACCTGGAAGGGAACGGTTATGAAGTTACGCACGGCAAGTATAGGGTGCCGATAACGATTGACCTGGACGGAGAGGAATTGCACAGCCGTTTATTCATTGACATGATTGCCGAGAGAGACGGCAAACATTACATCGTGAAGACCGCGCGGGACCGGATGCCCATGGATTGGACGGGCAGCGGTGTAAGGGACAGGCTGTTGGTCTACGCACTGCTCTTTCCGGAATGCGAAGGCGTCTTGTTCGTCGATCAGCGGGAGAGAACCATCAGGACAATTACGTTTCAATTTTCGGATAAATAACGAATATGGCTGCCCCAGGAGGCTGATGGAATGAAGAGCGTCAGACATATGAAGATCAGGGAACTAATAACCAGTCAAATTGTGGAGACCCAGGAAGAGCTGGTTGAGGCATTGAGCAATGGAGGCATGCAGGTAACGCAAGCCACGGTCTCCAGAGATATTAAGGAGCTTCAGCTCATCAAGGTTCCAGCCGAGGATGGCCGCTACAAATATTCACTGCCGCTGGAGCAGCGTATGAATCCCATCCATAAATTAAAACGAGCGCTTGCCGATAATTTCGTCCATATCGATCACACAGATAATCTGGTCGTCATGAAATGCTTGCCCGGAACCGCCAATGCCATCGGCTCTTTGATCGACAACATGGAATGGAACGAAGTCATGGGAACAATTTGCGGTGACGACACCATTCTTATTATATGCCGCACCAAGATACAGAGCGTCGAAATCATCGATCGATTGCTCGGTTTCATGAACTAAGGCGACGGCGCTGCCTGCGCCCAGTTATAAGGAGGAGACAAGCTATGCTTCGCGAACTGTCCATACGCAATTTGGCTGTCATTGAATCGGTTACGGTACGTTTCCACGACGGATTTCTAGTGCTTACGGGTGAGACAGGTGCCGGCAAGTCCATTTTGATTGATGCGCTCAGTCTGATCGTCGGAGGCCGTGGATCGTCAGATATGGTCCGTTATGGCTGCGACAAAGCAGAGATCGAAGCGATGTTCGAGCTTCCGCAGGGCCATCCGGTATGGAAGACGCTAGCTTCCTTCGGTATCGAGGCGACGCATGAAGAAGCGCTCATCGTTCGACGCGAGCTATCCTCCCAAGGGAAAAGCGTAAGCCGCATCAATGGGCATATCGTCAATATGTCTATGCTTCGCGAAGCAGGCGAGTACCTCGTCAACATTCATGGCCAGCATGAGCATCAATCCTTGTTCAAAACCGAGAAGCACATCGATTGGCTAGACTTGTATGCAGGTGAACGTGTCACGAAACTGCTGGAGCGTTATAAATTTACGTACCGTAACTTCGAGCAGGTTCGCCAGCAGCAGAAGACGCTGGAGGATTCATCCAGACAGAACATACAACTGCTTGATCTATACCGATTCCAGATCGAGGAAATAGCTGCCGCCAAGCTCGTCCCGGGCGAGGATGAATCGTTACAGGAAGAGAAGCAGAAGCTAATGCATGCGGTCAAAAGACGGGATTCAGCAGCAGAGGCGTATGCGTGGTTGAGCGGCAATAAGGGCCTCGATGCCTTTAGCCGATCGATTACACGGTTGGAAGATATTCGTGATTATGATCCGGCGATCCTCGGACCGCTGCTGGAGCAGCTGCAGTCGGCATTTTATCAATTAGAGGATGCAGCTTTTCAAATCCGCGACTATCGCGATGGGGTCGAATCCGATCCTGAACGGTTGGCTTATATCGATGATCGTATTGATCTGATCGGGAGCTTGAAGCGTAAGTACGGAGAGACCATTCCTGATATTTTGACCTATCTGGACAACATTCAGTCAGAAGCAGACAAAATCGAAAATCGCGATGAACACCTGGAGAAGCTGCAAAGAGAACAACAGCATCTATATGAAGAAGCGCTGCTCATTGGCAAATCGCTATCCGATATGCGCCGCGCCGCAGCAGACCGGCTCGCTGCCGCTATTGAAGGAGAGCTTAGACAGCTTCAGATGGAACGAACGACATTCCGGGTTGAGCTTCAGCAGCATCAGGATGGCGAGTCGTACCGCCTGCTTGCTAATGGAATCGATGAGGCTGTTTTCCTTATTGCCCCGAATCCGGGAGAACCGCTTAAGCCGCTCAGCAAGATCGCGTCCGGCGGAGAGATGTCGCGGATTATGCTTGCGCTCAAGACGATCTTCGCGTCAATCGATCAAGTGCCATCACTTGTCTTCGACGAGGTCGATACCGGTGTTAGCGGGAGAGCGGCTCAGGCGATCGCCGAGAAGATGTCGCGATTATCGAGTCAATGCCAGGTATTTTCTATCACGCATTTGCCGCAGGTCGCTTGCATGGCGGATCATCATTATGAAATCCGAAAAACGATCGTAGCCGAACGTACCTCCACGAATGTAGCGGAATTGGAATGGGGGACGCGCATCGAAGAGCTTGCGCGTATGCTCGGCGGTGTAGAGGTAACGGAAAAAACTAGGCATCATGCTCAAGAAATGCTTGACTTGGCTTATCGTCAGAAGGGGGCGTAATGGAAGGCATTCAGGGAATGTTTTTGGCGACATAAAAGATAAGGGGCAGGGATACCTTATAGGTACGCAAATGGCGAACGCCTATCTCGTCAAGCGGAGTAAGCTCAGGGAGCGTGAAGTCATTGAATGCCAATCGGCGTAAGCGTTGGCTCGGTCTTGTTCTCGTTTTCTTCGTTTGCGTGCTTGGTCTTTCCTCCCCTTTTCAACATTACGCCGCATTTCCAAACGAACTTCGTTTGTTCTCCGGCCAGTTGAAGCAGTTAGACTATGGCATGCCTGTCCATGCACAAGTGACCGTTGATCCAAGAATGCTTCAAGTTAACGGTTCGAACAACCAGTCGTTCTCAGTCGATCTCAATAAGCCGCTTTCGATTCAGTCACAACAGAGCGGTGAAACGACAATGAAGTTGAAGCTATTCGGCAAGATTCCGTTCAAAACCGTTAAAGTGAATGTCGTTCCTGACCTGAAGGTCATTCCAGGTGGACAAACCATCGGTGTCAAGGTGAAATCGGCTGGCATTATGGTTGTGGGCCATCATCAGGTCGTCACCTCAAAAGGGATGAAGGTTTCCCCGGGGGAAACCGCAAATTTGCAGTTAGGCGATCTAATTGTACAAATTAACGGGAAGCATATTAAGGAAGTTCAGAAGGTGGCCGAGCTTGCAGAACAAGCCGGGACCGATAAACGACCGCTTCAGCTTACTGTGAAGCGAGGAGAGCGAGTGTTCCAAACCAAGCTGGCTCCGGTCTATGACTTAGAAGACCGTGCTTGGCGGCTTGGGTTGTACATTCGGGATTCCGCTGCAGGTGTCGGCACATTGACATTCTACGCTCCTGATCAAGGCGTCTACGGCGCATTGGGCCATGTGATAACGGATATGGATACCCAAACGCCGATTGAAGTCGGAGAAGGACAAATTCTTCAATCCCATGTAACCTCCATCAATAAGAGCCAGAATGGAGAGCCGGGCGAGAAACGGGCCCAATTTGTTAAAGAGAGCAAAGTCCTTGGTAATATCGAGCGCAATACGCCCTTCGGTATATTCGGGAAGATGACGGAACTGCCGTCACATAGCTACAATCAACAGGCGATGCCCGTGGCTTTCGCTGAGGAAGTCAAGGAAGGTCCCGCACAGATTCTTACCGTGGTAAATGGTCAGAAGATTGAGCGGTTCAATGTGGAAATCGTGCATGTCACAAGTCAATCGTCACCTGCCACTAAAGGAATGGTGATTAAGATTACAGATCCGCGATTAATCGAACGAACAGGCGGTATCGTGCAAGGCATGTCCGGAAGTCCGATCATTCAGGACGGAAAACTAATTGGAGCTGTGACGCATGTATTCGTCAATGATCCGACATCCGGTTATGGCTGCTTTATCGAATGGATGCTTCAGGATGCCGGTGTCCTACTGAAAACAGCAAGTTCAAATCTTAAGGCGGCTTAACGCCCCTTAGGATTTTTTCTTTTTCAAATTTGTCGAAAATGTTCGAATGGTGATGGTTGATGTAGTAAATTTTTAATTATAAAACAAATGATTTAAAAAATAAAGAAAAATATTATTCGACAGAAGGAATTTCATTTCATGTGTCGAAAACTTTAACTTAGACAAGAAGGGCAGACGCTCAGCAATACAAATGTGCATTCATTCTCGAATGAGTCTAAGGAGGATATTACTTTGCAAAGAATTGAAGTATTGTTGGCTGACGACAACCGTGAGTTTACGAACCTGTTATCGGAATATATCTCAGAACAAAGCGATATGACGATTACCGGTATTGCCTACAACGGTGAAGAAGTGCTCCGTTTGCTCGAGGAAACACGGAAACCGCCTGATGTTCTGATACTGGATATTATTATGCCGCATTTGGACGGTCTTGGTGTGTTGGAACGTCTGCGCGAATTGAATATATCCCCAATGCCTAAGATTATTATGCTAACTGCATTCGGTCAAGAAAACATTACGCAAAAAGCGGTGCAGCTGGGTGCTTCATACTACATACTCAAACCTTTCGATATGGAAATCTTGGCAAACCGTATCCGTCAATTGGTTGGAAATACGACGGTTGTTTCCAGCTCCGGATCATCTAATTTCTCGAACAGCTCCACCATTTCCAAGTCGAATGTCGTTCCAATGGGCAAAGGGAAAAACCTGGATGCCAACATTACGAGTATTATTCATGAAATCGGCGTTCCCGCGCATATTAAAGGATATCAATACTTGCGTGAGGCCATCACGATGGTCTATAACAATATCGAAATCTTGGGTGCCATCACCAAGACGCTCTACCCGGCCATTGCTGAAAAATTCAAAACGACGCCATCTCGCGTCGAACGCGCGATCCGCCACGCGATCGAAGTCGCCTGGACACGCGGTAACATCGACAGCATTTCGCACTTGTTCGGCTACACGATCAACATCAGCAAGTCGAAACCGACCAACTCGGAATTTATTGCGATGGTTGCGGACAAGCTGCGGATTGAGCATAAAGTTAGCTGAGAGTCATAATGGATTACAATTAAATGAAAGCCTCGTAATGGCCTATTGGCGGCCCGTACGAGGCTTTCGTGTGTTTAGGGACTGTTACGTTCAGGAGTTATTACAAGCACATAAGAATGCGACAGCGGGCATGTTGCTTTTGGCTTCTTTAATCTTGCCGCAACCGCGGTATGTGGAATGCCGGACATAGCGGATAGCTCCATTCGCGTCATGCTTCGTTCACTTAGATTTTGGGTTAAACGCGGAAATGCGGCATTTTTCACGAAAAACACTTTGACTATTCAAGGATGCCTTGATAACCGTTATCTATTATTGTACTCGTTTAACGAAGGTTAATTAATAAAACAGACAGAGGAGATCCCAACTTGAGAATTCGATTATGGCTTATCTTATGCATGGCCCTGTTAATCACAAGCCCGATTGCCGCAAATACGGCATCTGCAGAAGCCTCCGGCCAAGACTTTGCCGCCCAATGGGTATTGGATGAGAAGAAATTAGGCGTTGCCTTCCGGTACAATTATAGCAGCTACAGGCAGACAACGGGCTTATTCAGCATTCCACTGACGAACAAAGCCGGTCATTCGTATTTTGTCGTCCACCGTTCTAACGATATATTTACGAACAGCATCCTGTGCGTAAGCCCGGACGGCAAGATCAAGTGGAGAAGAGATTTTCAAGCAAACGAGCTGGATGTCAAAGGAAATAATATACATATGGATGAGCAAGGTAATATCTATTATGTGACGACGAAGAGCAGCGGCAAAACCCGTATTCGAACGGCATATTCTCTGTCTCCGGAGGGTAAGCAGCGCTGGAGCTATACGATTCCGGGCACCTCGGGCGGATGGCTGCAGTTGAAGGGGGATGGGAACGCGGTTATTACGACGAATACGAAATTATTCGTTATTAACCCAAGTGGAAAAGTGGTATTCTCCAAAGCTTTGCCCGAAACCGCGGGGAATGATAATTTATCTTTTTTTACGGCGAATAAAGGGAAGATGGTCTATCACAAATACGTTTATCAAAAGAGCAGCGTTATCGGTCAAGAATTGCATGTATACGGCAGCGATAATAAGTTCCTGTACAAGATCAGCGTGAAGACAAGCTTCGGAGGTCTCGGCTACCGGCAATTGCGCTTCTTGGACAACGGAGATGCTCTGAATGTGCAGAGCTACGTAGATTCCGCGAACCCCGCGGTTCTTCGGCTGTATGATGCAAAAGGGAAACTGAAGTGGAAAAAAGTTATTTATTCTTACGTTAGTGAAGACGATGTATTCGTTTCGGGGCGCAATGTGTATTACCGTACCGGCTATCGCTCCAACACGATGCCTCACTCGCTTCATCGAATCGATGCCGATACCGGCCTGGAAACTGCGAAATATACTTCGAAATTTAGGCATTTCAATACGTTCTATGCCGGCTATAATCAGGAAACGATCTATGAGAACGAGCCTTTGATGCAAGCGATGGGGCGAAACGATCTCAGCTCGGAGAAGGACCTGTCCTTGTACGAGATTGGAACCAACACCTTGAAGACCATGGATCCGAAGACGCTTGCGATCACGAAGGATTATAAAGAATCCTTAGATGCGTTCATATTATCTTATTTCCAGGCAGAGGTATACAAAGTCGTGTCTGCCCGTAACGGATTTGCTTATGTGTATTTCAACGATGCTAAGACTCGCTCTTATTATCTGGCGAGGATCAAATTAGGCAAATAGTATGCAGCGAAGGAGCCGGGAGGCTCCTTTTTTAGCCTAAGATTGACAATGCCCTGCTCCACAAATAAATGGTGGGGATGGGCAGATGCCTATTTTGTGCTGATACATTTATTTCCTCTTGCATAGCGAACGTACATTCGGTGTATAATAGGATCATACGTTCGTATCGGAGGGATTGCTTGTGTCAGTCGAAAAGTATATCGGCCGTATCATTAGAATCGTGTACATGGACCGTCATAGCCGAATCAGTGAGCGGATTATTCAAATAAGAGCGGTGCGCGATGGTCAGATTAAGGCGTATTGCATGACGTCCAGGGGCCCGCGTATATTTCATGTAGATAACGTGCTGGCTTATGAAGTGGTGCGTCATCATGCCATCTGACCGGGTTATCATGCTCGCTGATTGTCAGTCTTTCTATGCCAGTGTGGAGAAAGCGTCACATCCGGAATATCATGATCATCCCGTTGTTGTGGCGGGCGATCCGGAGCGGCGCAGCGGAATTATTCTTGCGGCATGTCCGATCGCGAAGAAACGAGGCGTTCGCACAGCGGAAACATTAGGCCAAGCGCTTGCCAAATGCCCCGAACTCGTCGTCATCCGGCCGCGGATGCAAACGTATATTGACATATCGCTGTTAATTACCCAAACATTCGGGCAGTTTACCGATTTAGTGGAGCCGTTCAGCATCGATGAGCAATTTCTGGACGTAACCGCATCGTCGAAGCTCTTCGGCTCTCCTGACGAAATCGCGTTCCAAATTCAAACGCGAATCCTTACGCAGACCGGCGTCTGGGCGCGCGTGGGCATTAGCTCCAACAAGATTCTCGCCAAAATGGCCTGCGATCTGTTCGCGAAGAAGAATGAATCCGGCATCTTTACGCTGCCACCAAGCAAGGTCGAGACGGTGCTGTGGCCGCTTGGGGTTAATGAGATGTTCGGGGTGGGCGGTCGAATGACGGCGCACTTTAACCGAATGGGGATGCAGACAATCGGGGATGTGGCACGAACGCCGCTGCCTCAATTAAAGAATAAGATGCGGGCGCGTTTCGGCAAGAATAGCGACATTAATGCTGAGGTGTACTGGCGTACGGCGAACGGAATCGATCCCTCTCCGGTCACGCCAAGTACGCATGATTTGCAGAAATCAATCGGTCATGGCATGACGCTGCCGCGTGATTACAGCCGGCCGGATGAGATCGATACCGTGCTGCTGGAGTTGAGCGACGAGGTATGCCGCCGCTGCCGCGAGAAGAAATACATGGGCAGCGTGGTAGCAGCAGGTGCACAAGGAGCGGATTTTGACCAACCGACCGGATTTTTTCGCCAAATGAAGCTGGCCGATCCGACGAATATCGGGGCAGAAGTCTACGAAGCAGCTAGAGTATTATTTTATCGGCATTGGGATGGGCTGCCGGTTCGCAAGCTGGGAATTACGCTATCGTCATTAACCGACGACAGAGAGTATCAGCTGACGATCGGAAACCGCGAACGGCAGCGCGACCTGGACCGGACGGTCGATGGCATTAAGCGGAGATATGGTGTATCTTCGATATTGCGGGCTGCTTCGCTTACAGAAGCGGGGTTGGCGCATGACCGTGCCGCCAAAATCGGGGGTCATTACAAATGAGCAAAAAACTCGAAGGAAACGGGCTATGGGAATCGAGCCGCATGATGCTGCCTGAGCACCGCGAGCAATTGCTGAAGCTTCGGAGGGAAAGCGCGGAGACACCGCAGCCAAACATCAGGAAGAACGTGCCTACGCCGGAAGAAATCAACCTTGTTCGCGATTATGCGATTCTGCCGATTATTCTGTCGATTATCGAGAATAACCGCCGGTCCATCGAGGGCTCCACCAACTCTTTGCGTAAGCTGTATGTTCGTTCGGCGAGTGCGCTGCTCGATTTAATTCATGCCGATCTGGCTCGCGTCCGGAAAACCTTGAGGCAGCGGAATATCAAGGTGTATGAAGAGGAGCGAATCGATAACATGATCTCGTTTCGGTTCAACTGCCGGGGCTATGAGGACCAGTTTACGATGATCCGGGATATTATTCGGGCGGAAGCAAGCGTTCGAATTTCGAAATATATTACAATATTATTCCAAAAAATAAATGATTGACGCAGCATCAAACTGCTCCTGGGCGAAAGTGCAGCGAAGTTTTGTGGAAGTACCCCGTATCCTTGGAGTGTACTTATTCGTTTACCATATATGAAGCGAGGAAGGAGGTTCAGGACCATGTCGGAAGCCGATCAGCTTATAGAAATCGAGCGGAATATGACCATTCTCTACCGTTACTGCCTGACGCTCACCCATTCGCCCTGGGAAGCCGAGGATATCGTTCAAGAAGCGTGTCTACGAGTACTCCCGCTGCTCAAGGGACAGCGTCCCCATGCCAATCCCGCCGCTTTAATAAAGCGGACGGCCAAGAACATATGGATTGACCAGGTGCGCCGCCAGCAGTTGAAGGATCGGTTGATCCAGCAGCTGGCAGGCTACGAGGCTCATACGGATGAACATAGCTTCGAGGTCGAACACATTCTGAGCGCGCTTGTCCAGAGGCTGTCTCCGCTCCAGTTAACGGTCTTTCTGCTGCGGGATGTATTTCAATATAAAGCTGCCGAAGCAGCCGCGCGATTACAAATGACGGAGGGAGCGGTTAAAGCTGCTTTACACCGAGCTAGAAAAGGAGTCGCTGCGCTGAAGCAGCATCTCGACCCTGAGACGGGGGTTGTCCCCGCTGCTTCCCAAGCGAACAGCGAATGGTTTCAAGCGTTTATATCGGCATTCCAGTGTTCGGATCCGGAAGCTCTGATCTACTTGGCGCTCGTACAAGACAACCTGATAGAGCCGCTTCAGGCCGTGGGGCAATTGAACGGATTCGCGCAATCCCCTATATACACGGCGCCAAATACGTCCGCCTTCACCTCGCCGAATGCGATGTATGCCGCTTAGCGAAGCAAGTTTTATTACGATGCTAATTCGAAGAAGCAGTACCTCGACAAAACGAAGTATTACTCCACAAAACCTTTAGGATGTGATGACATGGCTCTTGTCCCTTATGTCGTGGAGCAGACGAACCGCGGGGAGCGCAGCTACGACATTTACTCCAGGCTGCTGAAGGACCGGATTGTGATGGTGAACGGCGAGATTGAAGATGGGATGGCTAACGTCATCGTTGCACAGCTGCTGTTTCTGGCGGCGGACGATCCGGACCGGGATATCCAAATGTACATTAACAGCCCGGGAGGCTCCGTGACGGCTGGATTCTCGATCTACGATACAATGCAGTACATCAAGGCAGATGTTTCGACGATATGCCTGGGAATGGCGGCAAGCTTCGGCGCCGTGCTGCTGGCTGGCGGAGCCAAGGGCAAGCGACTCGCACTGCCCAACAGCGAAGTTATGATTCACCAGCCGCTTGGCGGCGCGCGCGGTCAAGCGGCCGATATTCAAATTCATGCCCAATGGATCCTGAAGACACGCGAGAAGGTGAACGACGTGTTAGCCCGTCATACCGGCCAATCTCCGGAAACGATTGAACGCGACTCGGATCGCGACCGCTTCATGAGCGCAGCCGATGCCGTGGCATACGGCTTAGTGGATGCGATCATTGAACGTGTATGAGAATCAGAGCTAGGTATGCAGCAAGGTAAACAAAAGATAGACTCTGATGGAGAGGCCTTCTCGACACAAAAATAAAGGAAAGGACTGGTACGCCAGTCCTTTCCTTTATTTGTTGTTTCGGCCGAAAATGCGGTTACCTCTGCTATTTTCGGACAGCGCTTCCTAACAGCCGGCAAGCCGGAAAGGCTTCTAGCGGAACGGCAAGGAAAGCGTTTTAAAAATTTATGTTGCCAAATTTATTATATATCATCTATTATATATAATATAAGAAATGTAAAGATACGTAACCTGAGCGGTCATCTTAGAAAACAAAGGAGGCAATGCTTCGTGAAAGAGACCATTTCGAAACAGTATTTCGCGGATAAACAAAACATGAGTCACGACCTGGTCGGTTTTTTCAAGCAGGAGATCCTGAGCGGCAGGCTGAATCCGGGCGACCGTATCGTTGAGACGAAGTTCGCCCGCGAGCTCGGTATTAGCCAGACACCGGTTAGGGAAGCGGTCCGGCAATTGTCCGGAGAGGGAATCGTCACGATTGTTCCGAATCGGGGACCGGTCGTGAACGAGCTGCAGACTCGCGATATTTTCGAAATCTACTCGTTGCGGGCATCGATCGAAGGGCTGGCCATCCGCATTGCTACTCAGGTGGTGAGGGATGATGAAATCGAAGCGTTGGAACGATTTTACGACGAAATGAGACGCAAAGCGGATGACGATAACGTAAGCTCGCTCTTGGAGGATTCGGTGTTCATTCACCAGTCCATCATCACGCTCTCGGCACACTCGCGGCTCATTCACGCCTATGAATCGAACTCCTTTCAGATCGCACTGGTCAACCGGATTCTTGGCAAAGAGTCCACCAAGCAGAAGGAGGTGGAGCAGCATTCGGAATTAATCGAGGCATTGAAGGAGCGCAGCCCTGACAAGGCGGAGCTGACGATGCGCAAGCATATCTATCGTTCTTACCGGGAGTGCCTGGATTTGAAGGACGAAGAGGATTCCGAATCGGGTACTGATTTATGGTTTTGACGTCAAGCTAGAAGGAGGGGCGGGTTATGGGAGAAACCATTTTGACGATGAGCGGGATGACGAAGGCTTATTTCGGCGTTAAGGCGTTGGACGGCGTTTCGCTCGATATTCGAAGGGGCGAGGTTCATGCCTTGATGGGCGAGAACGGGGCCGGTAAATCGACCCTGATGAAAATTTTGACAGGGCTGGTCAAGCCGGACGAAGGTGAAATCGTTTTCGAAGGAAACAGCGTGCAGTTTGCCAACCCGCAAGCGGCTTTGAACCTCGGTATCGCGATGATCCATCAGGAGCTGAATCCGATTCCGGAGATGACGGTGGCGGAGAATATTTTCCTTGGCAGAGAGCCTCGCTACCCGGGGACGCCGTTCGTCAATACAAAGAAGCTTGAAGCACAGACGCGGCAGTTATTGGAGGACTTCCAGTTTCGCGCCGAACCGAATACGAAGGTGGGACAGCTCAGCATTGCGCAGAAGCAGATGCTGGAGATCATCAAGGCGATTTCTTACCAGGCCAAATTGATCATTATGGACGAGCCTACGTCGGCGCTGTCCGAGAGCGAAGTCAAGACGCTGTTCCAGACGATCGAGAAGTTAAAGCGCCAAGGCGTCCCGATCATCTATATTTCGCACCGGATGGAAGAGATCTTCGCCATTACGGATCGGATTACGGTCCTTCGCGACGGCAAGCTAATCGGCGTCCGGGATACGGCCGAGCTGGACTCCGACGGATTGATCTCCATGATGGTAGGGAGATCGCTGGATGCCATCTATCCGAAGGAGGATGCGGCAGTCGGGGGGATCGTACTGGAAGTGCGCGGACTCACGAGGCGTCCCTATTTTGAAAACGTTTCCTTTGCCGTTCGAGAAGGTGAAATTCTCGGCATCGCCGGTCTGATGGGCGCTGGACGAAGCGAGGTGATGCGGGCGCTCTTCGGTATCGATCGCGCGGACAGCGGCGAAGTGGTCATGGCGGGAGAGACTGTCCGCGTACGTCATCCATCCGATGCGATCCGGCATGGCATGGCTTTCGTCACGGAAGACCGTAAGGAGCTCGGGCTTGTGCTCAGCCGGTCCATTCGCGAGAATATGACGCTTGCCAGTCTGTCCAAGGCCAGCAAGGGGCCGTTCGTATCGCGATCGGCGGAAGCGGCCATGTGCGACGAGATGACCTCGAACATCCGCATCAAGATGAATCGGATGGAGCAGGAAGTGCTAACGCTGAGTGGAGGAAACCAGCAGAAGGTCGTCATCGCCAAGTGGCTGCTGACGTCGCCCAAGCTGCTCATTCTGGACGAACCGACGAGGGGCATCGATGTCGGGGCCAAGGCGGAGATCTACAAGATGATGTCCAAGCTGGCGCAGCAGGGATTGGCGATCATCATGGTTTCCTCGGAGCTTCCTGAGGTGCTGGGCATGAGCGACCGCATTCTGGTCATGGGCGAGGGAGAAATCCGGGGTGAATTCGCCCGGGGCGATATTACGCAGGAACAAATTCTGGAATGTGCAATCGGGGGTGGACGCATTGCCTAACGGCATGCCGGTAAATCAGAAGATGGTCGTCAGAGACAAAGGCAATTCTTCGGAAATGATGCGGAAGTACGGGTTAATCGCGATTTTGCTAGTGGCGGTCATTATTCTCAGTATCGTCTCGGATACGTTCCTGACGGTGACGAATTTAATGAACGTGCTGCGGCAGGTGTCGATCAACGGCATTCTTGCCGTAGGCATGACGTTCATCATCCTGACGGCGGGCATCGACCTGTCCATCGGCTCGCTGATGGCGGTCGCCGCGGTCATTGCGACAAGCATCGTCTCGCATGACCCCAGCGCGGTCGGCTGGGCGCTGCTGGCGGGAATGGCGGCGAGCGGCCTGCTCGGCGGCGTCAGCGGAACGATGAGCGCCAAGCTCAACGTGGCGCCTTTCGTGGCAACGCTTGCAATGATGACGATTGCGCGCGGCATTGCGCTGATCTATACGAACGGAAGGCCGATTGTGGTCAGCTCCGATCCGTTCAAATTTTTGGGACAAGGATATGTCGGTCCGATCCCGGTGCCCGTCATCATCTTCATCGTGGTCACGGTCATTATGGCCGTCGTGCTGTACAAAACCAAGTTCGGCCGCTACGTCTATGCGATCGGCGGCAATGAGAATGCCGCCAAGATCTCCGGCATCCGCGTCGGGGGCATCAAAATCTGGGTGTATGTGATCAACGGCTTCCTGGCCGGTCTGGCGGGCATCCTGCTTTCGTCCCGGATTAGTTCCGGACAGCCCAATAGCGGCATGGGCTATGAACTGGATGCGATCGCCGCGGTCGTGATCGGCGGCACCAGTCTCTTCGGCGGAAGGGGATCGCTGCTCGGCACAATCGTCGGCGTCCTCATTATCGGGGTCATCAACAACGGTCTCAATCTCCTGGATGTCTCTTCATATTGGCAGCAAATCATTAAAGGCTTGATTATTGCCGGCGCCGTCATTCTGGACCAGCGCGCCAAACGGAATGGTTAGGGGAAGATCAGAGATACGCGCAGCAATGCGCGAATCTGATTATATAAAACAAGAGCCATGGGAGGAGAAAGAGGCATGAAGAGAAGGAAGGCATGGAAATGGATGGTCACGGGGGTCTTGGCAGCGGTTATGTTGACGGGCTGCAGCAGCAATGGCAACGGGGATACGGGCAAGACGGGAGAAAGCGGCGGGAATTCGGGTTCCGGCGGGGACAAGAGCTATAAAATCGGCGTCGCCGCGCAAGGCTTGTCGCATGAGTTCATTAAGTCGCTGGTCGAATCGATGCAGGAGAAAGCCGGCGAGCTCAAGGTGGAACTGGTCGTCATGGACAGTCAGGATAAAATCGAGGAACAGCTCAATCAAGTGGATACGCTGGTCGCCCAGAAGGTGGACGCGGTTATCCTGAACGCTGTCGATCTGGTTGGTTCCAGCCCGGCCGTCGACAAGGTGAAGGAAGCCGGCATACCGCTCGTTGAAGTCATCACGTTCACGGAGAACGAGAACTATGACGTGTTCGTCGGCACGGATCCGAAGCAATCGGGGATCATGATGGGCGATATTCTGGCGGACAAGCTTGGCGGCAAAGGCAACGTAGCCCTGCTGCAAGGCCAGATCGGCCACTCCGCGGAAATTACCCGCGGCGCGGGGCTTCAGGAAGCGCTGTTCGACAAGCATAAAGACGTGAAGAAGCTGACCGAGCAGACGGCCAACTGGAACCGGGACGAAGCGATGAGCATCACCGAGGACTGGCTGCAGCGCTTCCCGGAAATCAATGCGATCGCGGCGCAGAACGATGAGATGGCGATGGGGGCTTTGCAGGCGGTAGAGGCATCCGGCCGCAAAGACATCCTCGTCGTCGGCATCGACGGTATTGCCGATGCGTTGAAGGCAGTCAAGGAGGATAGACTGACCGCGACCGTTCTGGATAACGTAACGGCGGAGGGCAAGCGCGCCGTTGAAGTGGCCGTCGGTTTAATCAAAGGCGAGAAATTCGAGAAGAAGGAACTGGTCGACTACGTACCGGTTACGAAAGAGAACGTCGATGAATACTTGGCGAAGTAATCTTGTGCGACAAGCGTAGAATCGGATAAGAATCGGGGTATACGTGACGGATCTTCTGTCCGTATGCCCTCTCTTGCAACATCCCCATTACGGCGGTACGCTAAAATCAAGGAGGTTATCGCGGATGAGCGCTGCTCTGGGACAGGTTGAACATACATGGCTTCCCGCGCCGAAACAGGCGGTCCGGTCGGAAGGCCGGTTCGTATTTCATGATGATCAAGTAAAGCTGTATATGGAAGGATTGCCTTCCGCTGCAGGTGAGGTCGTACGCAGTGAATTGGAGAAAGCCGGCTTCCGGCAGATCCTGCCGGTATCCGACGAGGCGGACGCCGATATCGTCTTGCTGGCAGGCCGGAATATCCCGCACGAAGCGCGCGCGCTGCTGGATCGGCAGCATTGTCCGGATCAGTCCTACCGCCTGACAATAAGCGGCAGCGGAACCGTCATTCACGGCGGGGATTGGACGGGCGCGCTCTATGGGCTGGCAACGCTGACTTCACTTCTCCGGGATTCGGCTAACGGCTCGGTGCCCGCTATGCAGATCGTCGACGGACCGGACGCGAGGAAGCGGATCATCTCGCCCACCCTGACGTGGTATGCGGGATTCGCCCGTGCGGGCTTCGGTACCCAGCTGTGGGAGGGCGACCGGTGGGAGACGTTCCTGGACTGGTGCTACCGGCATAAGATCAATGCGCTGAACATCGTCATGTACGGATTCTGGCCGTTCGAATTTCCGGAATACCCGGAGACGGTGCTGCGGGATCTCAAGGTCCAAACATGGTCAAAAGAAATCAACGGGTGGATCGAGGTATCGTTTACCCACCCCAATCTGCGTAAGCCGTTTCTTGAAGACATGATCCGCTATGCCAATGCCAGAGGCATCGATATTTACGCCTATATCGGCCTGAACTCCTACAGTGGGGGATATCCGGTGATGCATCCCGAATGCAGGGGGCAGCTATCATCGGAGCTGCTGGATAGCGGTCATGTGAACAATTATGATTCGCTGTGTACCTCCAGGCCGGAGGTGCGCGACTACCTGATTGCCAGTGTGAAGCGAATCGAGCAGCTGGGCTTCAACGGGCTCGTATTCGAGGAAAGCGAAGAGGTTCAGTGGTTCTGCCAGTGTGCGGATTGCCAGGCGAAGTACGGACATCTGTCGCCTAACGACGCGAAGCATACGGTATCGGTCGACCTGCTGCAGGCGTATGCGCAGGCGCTGAATCCGGATACGCTGATCGGCGTTCGCTGGCTGCGGGAGCCGCCCATCGTTAAGGATCGGGACACGCTGTCGGCTTGGAAGGACAAGCTGCCTGAGCGGGTGAAGCTGTTCTGGGCACCGGGACTGGAGGATGACGATCGGGAGTTTCTGAAGTGGGTCGACGTGTTCGGTCCGGAGCGCATCTGGTCCCGCAATTGCGAAGGCAGCGGTTTCGCCGCCAGCTTGGGCCGCATTCCGTACATCATTCCGGATACATTCCCGGAGAGCTTGAAGAACTATGCTTTCCAGCATTTATGGAACGATATTTCCCAATTCCAGGGTGCCGTCAATACCGGCTGCACGGGCATAAACGGATATGGCTTCGAATGGTATGGCCATGAGCTGTTCTTCATGGCAGCGGCGCAGTATGGATGGAATGCCTGGGCGCTGGATCATGACGAATTCCTTGCCCATGCGGCGCGGCATATGTTCGGCGAGACGAACGGCGCTCGTTATGAGCGGCTGATCCGGACGCTCCCATGCATCCACGAAACGCAAATTTGCGATACGCTCCCATCCTTCCCGTTCATGCCAAACAAATATATTGGAGAAGAGGGCAAACGGTATCTGGAAGAATGTGCGGATGCCGCAGAAGGCGCGATTGCCGACCTGAACGCGATTCTGGCAACGGCGGGCTTGACCCAAGAACAGCGCGAATGCGCGGAGGCGACCCGAATTATGGCGCTGCGGATGAAAGAAGTGATCTGGGCCGGCATCTATTTCAATCGATACCTCGATGAGCGCGACCGGGGCGGGAACGAGACGCGGCGGCTGGAGCGGCTGGCCGACCTGGCGCTGCATCATGCGGAGGAAGATTACCGGCTGATCAAGGAGCATTACTTCGATACGAAGGAGCATGATTGGACAGGCGTTGCCATCGGCGAATACTACATTCCAATGGTCATTAACGAATATAAGAAGACGTTTGTTTCCAGGCTGGGAGAACGTTACAAGCCGGATAACGACGTAGCCCACATAGTAGGCGGCGAGAGCTTGCCCTGGGAATGGCTGTTGGAATGGGGGCCGAAGATTGCCCAGGCGAAGCCAACTGCGGCGATTCGCTCATGAGCGGCCAAGACATGAACCGGCGGGCATTGGAATTGCTGGAGAGGCTGATCGCTATTCCAAGCGTTAATCCCCACTACGGTGAAGGCGCCAGGGGAGAGATGGAGCTGTCCCGGTTTATCGAATCATACTGTCTGGATGCCGGACTGAAGGTGAGCCGTCAGCCGGTCATGGCAGGCAGGGACAATCTGATCATCGAGCTGCGGACCGGCCATCCGGATTCGGTTCTTCTGTTCGAGGCGCATATGGACACCGTCTCCTTAGGAAGCATGGACCGCCCGCTTGAGGCGGTCTATCGGGACGGGAGGCTTTACGGCAGAGGCGCATGCGATACGAAGGGGTCGCTCGCGGCGATGATTGCCGCGATGGAGACTTGCGCGGCGGAGCCCGAGCTGCTCGGCTCCGATCTTGTGCTCTGCGCATCGGTGGATGAGGAGCATGCTTTCCGCGGCCTGCTGAAGTTTCTGGAACTGGACATGCCGATCTCCGGTGCCGTCGTCGGGGAACCGACGGAGCTGAAGATCGTCGTCGCCCACAAGGGCTGCGTCCGGTTCGCGGTGCATGTGCTGGGCAAAGCGGCCCACAGCTCCGTACCGCATGAGGGTGAGAACGCGATCGTGGCCATGTCGAAAATCATCCGGCATATCACGGAGCAATTGGCCCCGGGGCTGGCGGACATTCAGGATCCGCTCTGCGGGCCTGCCACCGTATCGATAGGCACGATTGCCGGCGGCGATCAGATTAATATCGTTCCGGATCGCTGCACGATTCGAGTCGATCGGAGAATCATTCCTGGCGAAGATCCGGAGATCGTCATGAGCGGAATTGAGCGTGAGCTCGAAGCTTTTTGCGCCATGGAAGGGATTCGCTTCGCGGTGGAGCGGCTGCTGCTGGATTATGCACTCGCGACGCCGCATGACGCGGGCATCGTAACGGCTGCGCGCGAGACAGCCGGCCGTATCGGGCTTCCCGGCGGCATTCATGGCGAAACGTACGGCAGCGATGCCAGCAAGCTGCAGGGGATGAAGGGCATCCCTTCAATCGTATACGGTCCCGGCTCCATCGCCCAGGCGCATTCCAAGGAGGAATGGGTACCGGTGTCGGATATCGGAGACGCGGCGCGCTTCTACGTCGAGTTAGCCCGCTCCTTTCGGGCGTAAGACGGCAGACAAGACAATCGTAGGATTGCCAATGAACATTCATCAACCGGCAATGGAGGGAATAGACGATGAAGAAGGAAATTATCCGCACGGAGCGGGCGCCGCAACCGGCCGGCAGCTACTCGCAAGCGGTCAAATACGGCAGTATGGTTTACGTCGCGGGCACATGCCCGTTCGAGCTCGGCTCCAAGACGGTGATGCATCCCGGCGATATGGCTGGGCAAACCGCTTTAGTGCTCGAATACATCGGAAAAATTCTGGAGGATGCCGGATCTTCCATGAGCAATGTGCTGAAAGTGACTGCCTTTATCGATGACCTGGACCGCTTCGCGGAATACGACGCCGCATACGCGCCGTTCTTCCGGAACGATCCGCCGGTGCGCAGCACAGTGGAAATCGGCAAGTTCCCGAAAGGGATGTGCGTCGAGATTGAATGCGTGGCCTATATCGAGGAATAAAAGCTTGGCGGGAGTGAGAATCGGATGAACATTAGCGAGCGCGTGTATTTGGTGGGAAGCGGCAAATATGGGATGGAACTAAGCGAACCGATGGATTGCAATGTCTATTTGCTTGACGGCGGGACGGAATGCGCCCTGATCGACGCGGGTGGAGGCATCGCGCCGGAACGCATCGTGGCTAATATCGAGAGGAGCGGCTTCTCGATGGAGCAGGTGCGCCGCCTGCTGATTACGCATGTTCACGGGGATCATGCGGCGGGCGCCTTTTATTTTCAGGACCGTTACGGGTTGGAAGTGATCGCGTCGGATGAAGCGGCAGCCTGGCTCAGGGCCGGCGACATGGACAAGACGAGCATGAACCAGGCCAAGCGAGGCGGCGTATATGATCCGGACTTTTCTTTTCCCGCTTGTCCGGTTGAGCGAAGTGTGAACGAAGGCGATGTCATCCGCATCGGGGATATCGAGCTGCAGGTGATTGACAGTCCTGGCCATGCCAGAGGGCATATCAGCTTTCTGTGGGATAAGGGAGAACGGGAGCGCAGCTTGTTTGCGGGCGATACCGTATTTGCAGGTGGCAAGATCGTCTTGCAATATGTGTGGGACTGCGATATTGAGGAGTATGCACAGACAATCGAGAAGCTGCATAACCTGAGCGTCGATCGCCTGTATCCCGGGCACGGCCCGTTTTTGCTTGCGAATGCTGATCGACATATTGAGAAAGCGCATGGCTGCTTCAGCCGATTGGAGCTGCCGCCGAATTTATAGACAACGTGGGCTCTGATCGCGATCCGCGTCTGAAGGGACGGTTTATGATGGAAGCTTTATTGAATAAAAATGATTTTATCGGCTTGGACCAAAGCACCTGGTTCTTCTGCGGGGCGGAGGCGCCGGTGCACCGCAAGGTGATGGATGCCGTCTTGGAATATATGGTTTCCCGTACACGGGGTCCCTGGGGAAGGGAGCGGAACGCGGAGAAGGAATGGGCTTGCAAGACAAATCTGGCCGGTCTGTTCGGCGGGCGGGCGAACAATATCGCGCTGATGTCGAGCTCGTCGGAAGCGATCTCCATGGTGGCGCAGGCGGTGCCGCTTGCGCCTGGCGACAATGTCGTCATCAATAATCTGGAATTTCCTTCCGGTGTGCTGCCTTGGCTGGCCCTCAAGCGGCAAGGCGTGGAAGTGCGCGTCGCCCGGCACAGCAACTGGGGGATGGAGACAGACGATATTCTTAACCTCGTCGACGATCGGACGCGACTGGTCATGACCAGTCATGTCAGTTACTTGTCCGGTACCCGGATCGATTATGTGAAGCTTTATGAACAGCTTCGGAATACAAACGCCTTAATGCTGCTCGATGCAACGCAATCGCTCGGGGTCGTGCCCGTCGATATCCGCCATACCGACATGCTCGTATGCAGCTCGTACAAGTGGCTGTTATCCACGCACGGAGCGGGCGTGCTTGCGCTCAATCCGGGGCGGATCGAGTCGTTGATCCCGACTTACGTCGGATGGAGAAGCGTCGTCGGGGCTCCCGGCGAGGATCGTTTCGCGTCCTATGAGGTTCATCATGACGCCAGAAGGTTCGAGCTCGGCTATCCGAGCTACCCGACGGTTTATGCGCTCGAATGCGCGACCCGGCTGCTGCTGGAGACGGGGATCGATAAGATCGAGCAGCATGTGCTTGCGCTCGGGGGGCAATTGATGGAGCAGCTGCAGGCGCTTGGGCTGCAGGTGATGACACCGTCCGACCCGGCGCGCCGGGCGGGCAATGTCAGCATCGCGCATGCCCGCGCAGAGGAGATCGCGGCCAAGCTGGCCGAACAAGACGTTTATGTCATGGGCAGCGATGATCGCGTGCGTGCTTCGATTCACGCCTTCACCGATTCGGCGGATATTCGGCGGCTAACGTCGCTGCTGCCGGCTGTAATAAATGGCGGCGCATAGGACGGGATCGCGGCAATTATTCGAGAAGCTCTGCTCACCACATTTTGAGGAGGAACAATCATGCAAGCACTTGTATGGACGGCAGCGGAGAAGATGGAATATACCTCGCTGGATAAGCCCGTACCAAAGGAAGACGAAGTGTTGATCCACGTCGAGGCCGTAGGCATATGCGGATCGGAAATCGAGGGATATCTGGGCCATAACAGTCTGCGCGTTCCGCCGCTTGTTATGGGTCACGAATTTTGCGGCCGGATCGTAGAGACCGGCAGCCGGGTAGCCGGACTAGCCGTCGGGCAGAAGGCGGTTGTCAATCCGCTGAACCATTGCGGGGACTGCGCCTCCTGCCGCAAAGGGCAGACACAGCTTTGCGCCACCCGCAGGATCGTGGGCATTCATCGTCCCGGCGCATTCGGCGAATGGGTGGCGGTGCCCGCATCCAGTGTTGTGCCGGTGCCGGGCGACATCGATTCGTTCCGCGCCTCCTTGGCGGAGCCGCTGGCTTGCTCGCTGCGCGCGACGCGCCGGGCCATGCTGCGCCATAACTTCGCGAACGTCGTCGTATTCGGCGCTGGCGGCATCGGCATTCTATGCGCGAAGACGGCGAAGCTGCTTGGAGCGGAACGCGTGATCATGCTCGATACCCAGGACGAACGGCTTCGGATGGCCGCCCAAGTCGCCGCGGACGAAACGATCAATCCACGATCGACCGACATGAAGGAAACGATCAGCCGCATAACCGGAGAGAAGGGCGTCGACGTCGTGATCGACGCGGCCGGCTTCCAGCAGACGCGCTCCGCCGCTATGTCGATCATCAATCCGGGCGGAACGATCATGAACATCGGACTCGGTATCGACGATACTGTCATTCCGATCAATGTTCAGATTCGTAACGAAATCGAGCTGCTGGGTTCATTCTGCTACAATCAGCAGGATTTCCACGATGCCGTTGGCCTGCTCGTAAGCGGAAGCATTACGGAAGAAGGCTGGACGGAAGTGCGGCCTCTCTCCGCGGGAGACGGCGCGTTTCAGGATTTGATCAACGGCCGTGTGAAATCCGGCAAAATCTTTCTTTCGATGGATGGTGGCGAGGTATGAGAACATTAAAAGTCGGCATTATCGGTCTCGGGAGCTGGGGCATGAGCCACCTTGAAGCGTATCGCCAGCTTCCGTTCGTGGAGATTGCCGCCGTATGCGATGCCAATCCGGAGCGGCTCCAGGCTGCGAAAGAGCAATACAATATTGTCAATGTCTATGACGATGCCGGAGCGATGCTCAGCCAGGAAGCGGACATCGAGCTGGTCAGCATCGTGACGTTCGAGCGGAACCATCTGCAGCCGACGCTGTTAGCCCTTCAGGCAGGTAAACATGTCATCGTGGAGAAGCCGATCACGACGGATCCCGATGAAGCGAGACAGATGCTCGCCGCTTCACAGCAATACGGCCGCTATGCGGTGCCGGGCCATCTGCTCCGATTCGAGCCGAAATACGCGGAAATCAAGCAGATCATCGAGAGCGGCCAAATCGGCAAGCCGGCCAGCATCTATCTGAAGCGTTCCCGCGAGAACGGGCTGTTCGCGACGTACCAGCGCACGCATACCGTGTACGAGCTGATGATTCACGATCTGGACCAAGCGATCTGGTACGCGGGCAGCAGGGTGAAGAAAGTTTACGCGACGGGCAATTCGGTTACGGGGGCGAAGACGCCGGAAATATTGTGGGCCCAGCTCCAATTCGAGAGCGGGACGGTGGCTGTTCTTCACAGTAACTGGATGACGCCGGATGCGGCGGGCATCGCCATTAACGACTATACCGAGGTCATCGGGGAGAAAGGGACCGTGCACTTCGATACGGGCCTCGCCGGCGTACAAGTATGGACGGGCTCGGGCAGAGCGACGACCGATGTCTCCATCCACCACGTGCAGAACGGCCGGGTTATCGGCTGCTTGGCCGAGCAGCTGAATTATGTCGGCCAATGCATTATGTACGGCCGCAATCCGGATTGGATCTCGTTCGAGGACGCCCTCCACGGCATCGAGGTTGCGGACGCGATCGTGAGGTCTGCATCGGAAGGCAAAGAAATCATTCTGTAGCAGTCATCTTCGACTACCCGATATACGCCGTGATGTCGCTTGGCATCGCGGCAGAAAGACAGTTAGTTTGCTCGGCCCTGCGCACAACGGCTTCCGGACTGTCGCCTAGCAGCGGCCGCCCGGCATGCCATAGCAAACGGAAGATATGAAGAAATTGGATAGAACGTCATTTCACAGCGTTACGCAGCAGGATCCCCTCCGGCCGATCAGCCGATGAGCGGACAGATGCAGGAAGGAAAGGAAGTGCGAGCTTGAGACTGGTACAATTTACGAAACGTGCGGAACCGGGCGGCGAACCGCGGCTTGGAATATGGAGAGAGGATGGACGGATCGCAGCCGTGACGGGAGTGCCGTCCATGAAGGCATGGATTGAACGGTGCGCGGAGAGCGGCGATCGCGCGGCCCAGGGACTTGCGCTGGCTGAGTCCGCGCAGGAAATAATCGAATTCGAGGAAGTGAGGCTCGAAGCCCCACTTCCAGATCCGGCGAAAATGATTTTTGTCGGCTTGAACTATTATGACCATGCGGCCGAGTCGAATATGGCGGTGCCGAAGGTACCGGTGCTTTTCCCGAAGTACGCGAACTCGATCGTCGGTCCGGAAGACGACGTCATCATACCGGCGGAAGTGACGCAATGCGATTATGAAGTCGAGCTGGCCGTCATTATCGGGAAGAAAGCAAAGCGCGTTTCTCCCGAGGAAGCCATGGACTATGTGTTCGGTTACACGGTGATCAACGATGTCAGCGCGAGGGATATTCAGCTGCCCGAAGGGCAGTGGACGCGCGGCAAAGCCATCGACACATTCGCCCCGATGGGACCCTGCGTCGTGACGAAGGATGCGATCGCAGAGCCCGGCGCTCTCGATCTGTCGCTGGCCTTGAACGGCTTGACGATGCAAAATGCCAACACGCGGGATTTGATATTTGATATACCGTATTTGATTTCGTTTCTCTCCCGTACGATGACGCTCGCACCTGGGGATATCATCAGCACGGGGACGCCGCCCGGTGTCGGACTCGGCCACAAGCCTCCTGTCTGGCTGAAAGACGGGGACGTGACGGAGGCCTACGTGCAGGGAATCGGCTCGCTTCGCAACCGCTACGTTCAAGAGCCGGATCCGTCGAACCCACAGCCTTGAGCGGCAGGAGGATGGGGAATTGAGCAGATTTCGCTTCAAAATCAGCTATAAAATATCGATAGGCTATGTCGTGTTGCTGCTCTTTCTAGCCGCATCGCTGTTCATTGTCTCGGGAACGATCAAATCGCTTCAAAGCGAGCTGGATTCCATCGTCAACCGGGATCTCAAAATCCACGAGACGACCCATACGCTCGATAAATACGCTTCGACGATGGAAACAGCCGTATATCGCGCGATTATAACCGGCGAGAGGGCCGATCTCGGCCTCTACGAGGAAGAGAAGACGAGATGGAAACGGGATTACGAGACGCTGAAGACGCTTCTGGCGGACAATGCGGAGCAAATGAGCCGATTGGCCGGCGTCCTGGGGGCGATGGATCGTTGGTTTGCGGTTTCCGACAAAGCGGCCGCTTCGCTTTCTTACAGCAATGAAGCCGCCTCGGCTGTGCAATTTTTCTTGGACGATCCTGGCAAGAAGGCGATGTCCGGAATGAAGGAGCAGCTTTCCCGGCTGCGGCAATCCGAGAAGTACGTGACGGAGAAGCGGATTGCCGCGTTGATCGATACGAACGACAGTCTACGTTCACTGCTTTACGGGATGGCGGTGCTGCTGGCCGTCCTCACCATCGCTTTCTCGTTCTTTGTCTCCCGCAACATTACCCGGAACATCAGGCGGGTCACAACCGCCATCGCCGATATTGCGCGTTCCGGAGGCGATTTGACCAAGCGCGTCGAGGTGAAGGCGACCGACGAAACCTGGGAGCTGGGGCAAGAAACGAATCGGCTGCTGGCCACGATGCAGACGATGATGCGCCAGATTCAGGAGCAGGCCGCGCGGCTTGTTGCCGTCTCCAAGCGGATCGGCGAAGGCGCCGCGGGTACGGTCGAGATCAATGGCCAGGTCAGTGAAGCCGTAAGCAGGGTAGCCATAGGGGCGGAGAATCAGGTGGCCCATACGCAGGAAATATCCGCGATCATGCAGGAGAACATGGGCGGCTTGGATCTTGCAGCCAAGGGGACCAGGCAGGTCGCAGAGTTGGCCAAGACGACGCAGGCGGCTGCGGAGAGCGGCAGCAGGAATTTGGACGAGACGCAGGAAGAGGTCGCGAAGATCGACCGGGCGTTCACGGTCATCCAGTCCAGCATAGGGCAGCTGTCGCAGCAATCGAACGAGATTCTCGGCATTGTCGGCTATATGAGCGATATCTCAACGAAGACGAATCTGCTCTCACTCAACGCGACCATCGAAGCGGCCCGTGCGGGGGAATATGGCAGGGGATTCGGAGTCGTTGCCGCTGAAATCCGTAAACTGGCTGATCAGACGGCGCAATCTGCCGGGGGCATCGAAGCGACGCTCAAACGGATGAATCAGGACGTCGAGATGATCGTTCAGTTGACCGCGAGCAGTTCTAAGACGGTTTATAACGGTACGTCGGCCATTCGGGAGGCCGAGTCAAACGTCAGGCAAATTGTCGATAATGTCGATGCGCTAACGTCGCAAGTCATCGAAGCGGCTTCTTCCATCAGCCAGATTGCGGCAGGCAGCGGCAGCGTTGTCCGCTCGGTTGAAGAGATCAGCCGGGTGACGGAGGAGACCTCCGCCTTCACCGAGCAGATGTCGGCAATGGTGCAGGAGCAAACCATGGTGCTCAGCGAGTTCGCCCTGACATCGGAGCAGCTGCTGGAAGTATCGGGGGCATTGAAAGCGGCGGTCGGTCACTTCAAGGTAGATGAGGACGACGCTCAAGATCCGCCGTCAGCGGATACCAAGGCGGCTCAAGGTGCCGGGGAGGCGGACGACGAGGGACAGCATGCGGCGTTCAAGCCGGCCGTGCTCTGATTGGGTATGACGGGAAGAACGTATTCCGCTTGACAGCAGCATTGGATAGTCGAGCTTTGCAATTGAATACCAGTTGTATTCATATATAGTAGAATGGATAGAGTCTTCGGAATGAAATTCTGAAGACTCTATTTATTTTCATCCACAAAAGGTGTAAAGTACACTTTACTTCCTGCGGCTTGAATTTTACGGAGCAGGCATCTTAAAAGAAAGAAAGCAACTTCGCCGCCAAGGAGGGCGAAGCTGCTTTCTTCTTGATGTCTATACGGGCCGGCCGGGGCGGAGAGAATTATTTGGATTCGGGACCCGGTGAGCTTGGACGTTTGCCGCGAAAGCGGGGTGATAAATAGTTCTTCTTGCGATCGCGAAAAAAGATCCAGCCGCCAATAAAGGCGATACCGACCGCGAAGAGCAGAAGTCCCAGAAGAAATAATCCCCATTCGAAATTAGGTGTAAGATGATCATTGCCGAACGAAGAGAAATAGTGAAAAACAGCATCCTTCATGAGCAGGAACCCGTATGTAGCACCAAGTCCGGGAATGACAAGCAGCATGATGGCAATAAAGCGGGCGATGATTAGTTTCATGAACGTAAAATCCTCCTGTAAAAAAAGCACGGATACGCTCATAATCATACTCTTTTCTCGAAGGCCTGTCCATTTGTGGCTGCAATGTTTTCCCGGGGCGTGAAAACAGGTACAATAGAAGGGTGAAGGTAAAATCGGCTGCTGAGGAGCGACTAGAATTATGACTATTCCATGTGATATTGCCGTTCTAGGGGGCGGAATAGCTGGTTATACGGCTGCCATTCGGGCGGCGCAAGCGGGCAAGAGCGTCGTGATCATTGAGCGGGATAAGCTGGGAGGCACCTGCCTGCACCGGGGCTGCATCCCGAGCAAGGCGCTTCTGCGCAGTGCGGAGGTGTATGCCACGCTGCTTAAAGCGGCTTCCTACGGCATTCAAGTGGACGGTGCGGTGTCCGTCGATTTTGACGGCGTGCAGCGGCGCAAGGAGCAAACGGTTGAGCAGCTCCATCGCGGATTGCAGCATTTGATGCGCAAGAACGGAATTACGATTATTAACGGAAACGGCCGGGTCATAGGACCATCGATATTCTCGCCGAGAAGCGGAAGCGTGGCGGTCGAGCTTGTCGATGGGGAGATGGAAACCGTCGTCCCGACGAATCTGCTGATCGCAACAGGCGCAAGGCCGCGGATGCTGCCGGGGCTTCAAACGGACGGAACGACGATCCTGACAAGTGACGATGCACTCCTGATGGAGAAGCTGCCAAGCTCAATGTTAATTATCGGCGGAGGTGTCATCGGCGTCGAATGGGCGTCCATGCTGGCTGATTTCGGCGTGGAGGTAACGATCGCAGAGACGGCTGAGCGTCTTCTGCCGGGGGAGGATGCCGACATATCCGAAGAGCTGGCCAAGGAGCTGCGCCGCCGCAAGGTACGCATCCTGACAGGCATTAAATTGCTGGCGGATACGTATGCTTATACGGATGGACAGGCTTCGATTACGGCGGAGACGCCGGAAGGCGGCATCGTGCTGACAGCGGAGAAGCTGCTCGTGTCCGTTGGCCGTCAAGCGAACGTTGAGGGCATCGGCATTGAAAATACGGATATTCGTCTACATAATGGCGCGATCCGCGTCAATGGCTACTATCAGACGACGGAACCGCATATTTATGCGGTCGGCGATGTGAACGGCGGGCTTCAGCTTGCACATGCAGCCGCGCATGAAGGACTTACAGCCGTTGCTCATATACTTGGCGGCAAGGAGCAAGGAGGGGACGGATCAAGGGTTCCGCGGTGCATCTATTCCCGTCCGGAGGTTGCTTCTGTCGGACTGACGGAGGCCGCGGCCCGGGAGCGCGGTCACGACGTGTTGATCGGCAAAATCCCCTTCCAGGCCATCGGCAAGGCTCTGGTGCTGGGCGAGCCGGAAGGGTTTGCGAAAGTGGTCGCCGACGCCGCGACGAACGACATCCTCGGCGTACATCTGATTGGAGCGCATGCGACCGATCTCATTTCGGAAGCTTCGCTTGCGCTGCTGATGGAAGCGACGCCATGGGAGGTCGGCCAGGTGATTCATCCGCATCCAACCTTATCGGAGGCGATCGGAGAAGCGATGCTGGCGGTTGACGGCAAGGCAATTGTGTTCTAAATCACGGTGAAGAAATGGGGGGAATGCGGCTGCTGCGTATTCTCCGCATTTCTTTTTCACGAAAACTCAGTTATAATAGAATCAAGTCTTAGTACCAGGTTATAAGATCAGCTAAACAAGGAGGGAATCCCTATGATGCAATCCGGATCTGTTCGGCAATTGTCCAGACACGAGGAGCTTGGGCTGACCGATGAACAGGCTATCGATATGTATACCAAGATGCTCATGGCAAGGCGTTTCGATGAACGAGGGCTTCTGCTGCAGCGGGCAGGCAAAATTAACTTCCATGTGTCCGGTATCGGTCAGGAGCCGGCACAGGTGGCGGCGGCATACGCCCTGAATCGGGAGATTGATTATTTTCTTCCTTATTATCGGGATTATGCCCTCGTCCTGACTGTGGGCATGACGCCGCGCGAGCTGATGCTGTCGGTATTCGCCAAGGCGGAGGATCCGAACAGCGGCGGCCGCCAGATGCCCGGACACTTCGGCAGCAAACGGCTTCGCATCGTGACCGGCTCAAGTCCGGTTACCACTCAAGTTCCGCATGCGGTCGGGCTTGCGCTGGCGGCGAAGATGAAGAAGAAAGACTTCGTTTCTTTCGTCACATTCGGGGAAGGCTCCAGCAATCAAGGCGATTTCCATGAAGGCTGCAACTTCGCGGGCGTACATAAGCTGCCTGTCATCTTCATGTGCGAGAACAATCAGTATGCGATTTCGACGCCTGTGCACAAGCAGCTGGGCGGGAACGTATACGAGCGTGCGATCGGTTATGGCTTTCCAGGCATACGGGTCGACGGGAATGATCCGCTGGAGGTCTATCGCGTCGTGAAGGAAGCGCGCGCACGCGCCGCTGCCGGTGAAGGGCCGACATTAATTGAGGCTATGATGTATCGCATATCGCCGCATTCCACCTCCGATAACGACCTTGCTTACCGGACGAAGGAAGAAGTGGATGAGCACCGCGGCAATGATGGCATACCGAAATATAAGCAATATTTGATCGAATGCGGCATTTGGGACGAAGAACGGGACGCGCAGCTGAGCAAAGAGCTTCGGGCGATGATCGATGATGCGACGGAATATGGGGATAAAGCACCGTACCCTGCGCCGGAGGACATTCTCCTTCATGTCTATGCAGACGATTCGGGCGAAGGAGGGCGTTAAGATGGCCGTAATGGAATATATCGATGCAATACGCCTGGCGATGAAGGAAGAGATGGAACGCGATGAGGACGTCTTCGTTCTCGGCGAGGATGTGGGCCTGAAGGGCGGCGTATTCACCACGACTAAAGGACTTCAGGAGCAGTTCGGCGAACTGCGCGCGCTCGATGCCCCGCTGGCGGAATCGGCTATTGCCGGCGTTGCGATCGGAGCTGCGATGTATGGCATGAAGCCGATTGCAGAGATGCAGTATTCGGATTTCATGTTTCCGGCGACGAACCAAATCATCAGCGAAGCGGCCAAAATCCGCTACCGCTCGAATAATGACTGGAACTGTCCGCTTGTCGTTCGCGCACCGATCGGAGGGGGCGTATTCGGCGGCTTGTATCATTCCCAATGTCCGGAATCAGTCTTCTTCGGAACACCGGGGCTGAAGATCGTCGCGCCGTACACGCCGTACGATGCGAAAGGGCTGCTGAAGGCGGCCGTTCGCGATCCGGATCCGGTGCTATATTTTGAGAATAAAAAATGCTATAAGCTCGTCGTCGGCGAGGTGCCGGACACTGACTATACGGTTCCGATCGGCAAAGCGAACGTGCTGCGCGAGGGTGATGATATTACGGTCATCAGCTACAGTCTCCCGCTTCACTATGCGATGGAAGCGGCCGAGGAGCTGGCACAGGAGGGGATTTCCGCGCATATCCTCGATCTGCGTACGCTGCAGCCGCTGGACAAAGAGGCGATTCTCGAAGCGGCGCGCCGTACCGGCAAAGTATTGATTATCCATGAGGACAATAAGTTCGGCGGTATCGGGGGCGAGGTATCCGCGATTATCGCGGAAGAGATGCTCTATGAGCTGGATGCCCCAATTATGCGGCTATGCGGTCCGGATGTGCCGGCGATGCCGATCAATCCGCCGGGCGAGAAGTTTTTTATGCTCAATAAAGAAAAAGTGAAGGAATCGATGCGCCATCTCGCGCTCTACTAATACCAAGCAGCATTTTTCCTGTAGAAAAATGTTTTTAGGAGTTGATAATCATGAAAACCGTTGTGGAAGTCATCATGCCGCAGTTAGCGGAATCGCTCGTATCGGCAACGATTGAAAAATGGTTGAAGCAGCCCGGCGACCCGGTAGACGTCTATGAGCCGCTCGCTGAAATCATTACCGACAAGGTTAATGCCGAGCTGCCTTCCACGCTGAAGGGTACGCTGGTCAAAATTTTGGTCGGCGCCGGCGAGACGATTCCCGTTGGAACACCGATCTGTCTTGTGGAGACGGAGGATGACATTGCGGAGGGCATACCGAGCAGCTCGGGCAGCAACCCGCAAGAAGCCGGCAAGGGCAGCGGTAACGCAGCTCTCTCCGCTGAGGCGGCTGGTTTCACAGCAAGCGGGGACGGCGATACGAGCATGCGCCACCGCTATTCGCCCGCAGTTCAACAAATTGCCGCCGAGCATGGCGTCAATCTGACTCTGGTGCCGGGTACGGGATTGGGCGGCCGGATCACGCGCAAGGATGTGCTGGCTTACGTCGCTTCCGGAGCGGTTAAGCAGGCTGCTGCGCCCAAAGCGGAGCCTTCTGTAGCGGCTGCTAAGCCCGAGCAGCTGAACATGGATCCGAGAGTGCCGGTTCGCTCGTCCGGCATTCATTTCTCGGAGACGCCGCGAATTCCGCATATCGAGGTTGAAGGCCAATCGATACCCGGCAGCGGCGAGACGTTCGTCGACATTACGCCGATCCGTAACACGATCGCCCAGAAGATGCGCCAGAGCGTAACGGAAATTCCGCATGGCTGGATGATGATTGAGGTGGACGTTACGAATCTCGTCGTCCTGCGCAACAAGCTCAAGGACGAGTTCCGTGCGCGCGAAGGCGTCAATCTGACGTACCTGGCCTTCTTCATCAAGGCGGTCGTCAACGCGATCAAGGATTATCCAATCATTAACTCCGTGTGGGCCGTTGATAAAATTATCGTTAAGCGGGACATTAACATATCGCTGTCCGTCGGTACCGAGGACTCGGTTATCACGCCGGTTATCAAGAATGCCGACCAGAAGAATATTGCCGGCATTGCGCGAGAAATCGACGTATTGGCTCGCAAAACGCGCGATGGCAAGCTTAAGCTGGATGATGTTCAAGGCGGAACCTTCACTGTGAACAATACGGGATCGTTCGGTTCGATTCTGACCCAGCCGATCATCAACTACCCGCAGGCGGCAATCGTGACATTCGAATCCATCGTAAAACGTCCTGTCGTCATCAATGATATGCTTGCGGTTCGCTCCATGGCCAATGTATGCTTGTCACTTGACCATCGTATTCTGGACGGCGTTATTTGCGGGCGGTTTCTGCAGCGCGTCAAAGATACGCTCGAAGGTTTCGATCAGGAAATGAAACTGTATTGAAACGAGGCTTGACTTGCGATGACAACGAATTTAAAACAGCTGGAAGCCAGCTATACCCCCCTAATTGGCTATGCCGAAGCGTGGGAGCTGCAGAAAGCTTATGTGAAGCAAATTGACAAGGAGGAGCGGCGTGAGACGCTGCTCCTGCTTCAGCATCCGCCAACCTATACGGTCGGTTCGCAGCGTCATCCGGAGCATCTGCTGTACTCGGACGAGCAGCTGGCCGAAGAGGGGATTCAAGTGTTCCATATCGACCGGGGCGGAGACATTACGTACCATGGTCCCGGACAACTGGTCGGTTACCCGCTCTTGTACCTGGACGCGGCAGGGTTGGATTTGCATGGCTATTTAAGACAGCTGGAGCAGATTATCATTGATTGGCTCGCGGGTTATGGCATTCAAGGCGGACGGAAGCCGGAGTATACGGGTGTATGGGTAGGCAATGCGAAGCTTGCGGCGATCGGGGTAAAATTCAACAAATGCCGGACCCGCCGGGGATTCGTGACGAGTCATGGCTTCGCGCTCAATCTGAAGGCTGGCATTGGCGAAGAAGGCTTTCGGGGAATTGTGCCTTGCGGCATTCAGGAGTATGACGTCACGTCCTTTACGGATCTAACGGGCATACACCTGAGTGTCCGACAAGCGGCCGAAGAGCTGATTCCTTACTTTTGCCGGAGTTTCGGATTTGAGGCTGCGGATCTGACGAATCTATTCGAGCACCCAACCGATGCCGACGAGCAGGGTGGACATAAGCAGTGAAATGATGAGCAGCCAAACGACAATCCTCATGATGCGATTCGTGCGCATGGAAATAGGCCCCTTCCGGATAATAGATTTATAGACGTTCTAGCCTATTGTAAACGATAAAGAGGGACGGAGGAAAGTCAATGATTCAAGAGCAGCGGTTAGTAGAGCAGTTTTTGTCGCTTGTCCGGGTAGATAGCGAGACGAAGAATGAGCGGCAAATATGCGATGTGCTGACGAAAGAGTTCACTGCACTAGGATTGTCCGTCGAGGAAGACGATTCGGCGTCCGTCACCGGACACGGTGCGGGCAACTTGATTGTTAAGCTGAATGCAAGCGGTGCGCCGGAGGCAGAGACGATCTTCTTCACATCCCATATGGACACGGTCACGCCGGGCAACGGCATCAAGCCGCAGCTTGATGCCGACGGCTATATTCGCAGCGACGGGACGACGATTCTGGGCAGTGATGACAAAGCCGGGCTCGCCGCGATGCTGGAAGCGATCCGGGTGCTGAAGGAGCAGACCATCCCGCACGGTGCCGTACAATTTATCATTACCGCCGGGGAGGAATCGGGACTCGTCGGTGCAAGGTCGCTTGATTCCGCAAAGCTGGAAGCCAAATTCGGTTATGCGCTGGATTCCAATGGCGAGGTCGGAGACATTGCCGTCGCAGCGCCGGCACAAGCGAAGATCTCAATCAAGATTCATGGTAAATCGGCGCATGCCGGCGTTAATCCCGAGAAGGGCATTAGCGCCATACAAGTCGCCGCGAAAGCGATCGCGCGGATGCCGCTTGGCCGGATCGATCACGAAACGACCGCCAATATCGGACGTTTCGAAGGCGGAGGCGCAACCAATATCGTGTGTGATTTCGTCAAATTGGACGCAGAAGCGCGCAGCATCGCCGGCGATAAGCTGGATAAGCAGATTGCGTCGATGAGAGAAGCGGTCGAGGCCGTTGTGGCGGAATACGGAGCATCGGCTGATTTCGAGAGCCAAATTATTTATCCGGCATATTCGTACGAAGACGGAGATCCGGTCGTAGAGTTGGCGAAAACCGCCATTGCAAGCATCGGCGGCACGCCGAAGACGTTCCATTCGGGCGGAGGCAGCGATGCCAATATTTTTAACGGTCTGGGCGTTCCGACGGTTAATCTGGCGGTCGGCTATGAGCATATCCATACAACGAAAGAACAGATCCGTGTGAGGGATCTCGTGAAAACAGCCGAGCTCGTCGTCGAGCTTATCAAGCAAGCGGCGAATAGACAGGCATAGAAGGCGGTCCCAGCGGATAAACGGGGAACGCTGCGGCAATCGCGCAGGGCAATGATGCCGGCGGTGCTTGCATATGCCGGATTAACAGCATGAAGAAACCCGCCAGGCCTAAGCCTGACGGGTTTCTTCATGCATCTTTGCGGGAGCGTCCCTTGCAGGAGCCGCTCGCGGAGGCGACGCTCATAGGCTGTATCTGAATTTATATATAGAGTAAGGAAGGTTAGCGTTGTAGAGGACGTCGATGCTCGAGATATTCGCCTAAGGTACGGCTTGAATCCTGGCTGCTGGACGGAACCTGCCTTGTCATAAGCCGGAGCTGATGACGGATTTCCCATGCTTTACCGACGAGCATGAGCTGGGTGGAGACGGAATACTGCTTCATGTCATATTCCCCCTTTAGATGGTATTAATCGTAAATTCGTTTTTTGAAAGCCTTGGTTTGATATAATGAAGCATATGCGGAAGCCGGACAGGTTATACCACGGCTTCCTAATGCAGCATTTATAGATCCGATATCCAATAAGGAGAGACATTTATGTTGAAGAAGACAGATGAATATCGGGAGCGGACCGTTCATACGGAGCCGATCTTCCAAGGGAAAATCATTTCGCTGCAGGTAGATACGGTCGAGCTGCCGACCGGGGGGACGGCGACGCGGGAAATCGTCAGACATCCGGGCGCGGCTGCGGTGCTCGCTCTAATCGACGGCAAGATGCTGGTCGTGGAACAGTACCGCAAGCCGATGGAGAAATTCCAAGTGGAGATTCCAGCAGGCAAGCTGGACGCTGGAGAAGATCCCATCGTTGCGGCGGGACGCGAGCTTGAGGAAGAAACGGGCTACAAGGCCGGCCGGCTAAGACCGCTAAGCGCATTCTACACATCGCCGGGCTTTGCCGACGAGAAGCTATTCATATTTCTGGCGGAGGATCTGGTCAAAGGAGAGAGCAATCCGGATGAAGACGAGTTCTTGAATGTGGAGGCTATCACCTTCGAGCAGGCGCAGCAGTATATCCGGGAAGAACGAATCAGCGATGCCAAGACGATACTGGCTGTCTATGCCTGGCAGGTCTACAGACTGACGGGTGAGATTTAATTATGCGAAGCCAGAAGCTTGGCCGGGTTTTCGCCGATCTGCATCTGCATATCGGCAGCACGGAGAGCGGGGAGGCTGTCAAGATCAGCGCCAGCCGCAACTTGACCTTCCGGAGCATCGCCCAAGAAGCGGCACATCGGAAGGGGATCGGGCTTCTCGGTGTCATTGACTGCCACTCCCCGGGCGTGCAGGAGGATATCGCAAGCCTGCTCGACACTGGCGAGATGGAGGAAATTGAAGGCGGCGGCATCCGGTACCGGAATACGACGATTCTATTAGGGGCGGAAATCGAAGTCAGGGATGCAGGCTGCGGCCCTGCCCATCATCTCGTCTATTTGCCGACCTTTGGTGCGATGTGCGACTTTACGGTCTGGATGTCGCGCCATATGCGGAACGTGAATCTCAGCTCACAACGCATCTATGTCCCCTCTCGCGTACTTCAAGAGGAAGCGAAGGGCAGGGGAGGCCTATTCATCCCCGCGCATATTTTCACCCCGCATAAAAGCTTATTCGGAAGCTGCTCGGATCGGCTTGGGGACACGCTCGATCCCTCGGGCGTCGATGCGGTTGAATTGGGACTAAGCTCGGATACGGCGATGGCAGGGTGGATTCCCGATCTGGATGAACTGCCGTTTCTGACGAATTCCGATGCGCATTCACTGGCCAAGATTGGCCGGGAGTACAACGCGCTGCTGCTGAAGGAGCCGTCATTCGCCGAATTTGCACTTGCACTCAAGGAAAGAGAGGGCCGGTCGATCGCAGCCAATTACGGGCTGAATCCGCTGCTTGGGAAGTATCATCGTACGTATTGTTTGAGCTGTTCTTCCCTTGCAGGTGCGGAAGCGGCAGCCGAGCGCTGCCCGGCGTGCGGAAGCCTGAAGCTGGTAAAAGGTGTGATGGACCGCATCGAGGAGCTCGGGGCGAAAGCCGGTCGGACACAGCTCCCGGCGCAGGACAACCGGCCCCCATATATCTATCAAGTGCCGCTGGAGTTCGTTCCAGGCATCGGGAAGGTGACGCTGAACAAGCTGCTTGACCGGTTCGGAACCGAGATGGCCGTATTGCATACCGCTTCGCGGGAAGAGATCGCGGGGATTGCCGGTGATACGGCAGCGGCGGCCATCGCCGCAGCGCGGGACGGTAAGCTGCAATTGAATGCCGGGGGCGGCGGGCGGTACGGCACTGTGGCGCGTTCGTAATGGGGAGCGAACGTCATGGTCATCGTCATTCGTCATAGCAGCGAGGGCTTGGACATACACTTTATCGTGGAAGAGCTTATGCTCGTCGATGCGAGTTTTGCTCCGCAAAACGTTGAAGTGGAGGTCGTATGCCATGCGTTCGCCTATGCAGCAATCGCTGATGAAAGATCAGTTGACGCTTTATGTATTCGTCTCGGTATTGTTTGTCGTTGGCGTTGTCTTCGGCGTGCTGCTCGTGGGCGCGCTGACACTCGACCAGCAGCAGAATTTGGCGGGAGATGTGCAGCAGCTTGTTCAGCGCATTCAGGCGGGGATGGGTGCGGACGGGTCGGAGTCGTTCTGGGAACGCGTTTTTTTTCATGCCAAATGGCTCATACTCATCTGGGTGCTTGGGCTGACGGTAGTGGGGATGCCGCTCGTGCTTGCGCTTGATTTCTTAAAAGGGGTTCTTGTCGGGTTTGCGGTCGGTACGCTGGTCAGTCAGCATGAATGGAACGGGCTTCTGTTCTCGCTGGTCTCGGTTGCCCCGCCCAACCTGATTGTCGTTCCCGCTATATTGATCGCAAGCGTCTCGGCAGTCTCGTTCTCTCTCTACATGATACGGAACCGGATTATGGGGAGATACGGTACGCTTGGAGGGCCATTCCTGTCCCATACCTCAACGGCGGTCGCGATGCTTCTTATTATCGCCGGCGCAGCCTTGATTGAGGCGTTCGTTTCTCCAAGCCTGCTGAAGTGGGCTGCTCCGCTGCTGAGCGGGGCGGCCGGTGGATTGTAATCATTCTAAAAAGTTTGACTTTCCTCGCAATGTGACTCTATAATAAAAACAAGTGTTTCCGGCGATGGGCATGAGCCATGTGCGAGGGGGGAAACCATGGAATCCCGGATTGATAAAATTAAGCAGCAGCTGCAGTCGCAAGGGTACAAGCTCACCCCGCAGCGCGAGGCGACGGTACGGGTGTTACTGGAGAACGAGGAAGACCATCTGAGCGCCGAAGATGTGTTTATGCTCGTGAAGGATAAAGCGCCGGAAATCGGCCTTGCAACCGTATATCGGACACTCGAGCTTCTCAGTGAGCTCCATGTCGTAGAGAAATTGAATTTCGGTGACGGCGTTGCCCGATACGATCTGCGCACGGACAATAACAAGCATCACCATCATCATCTGATCTGCGTACAATGCGGAACGATGGATGAGATCTTGGAAGACTGGCTCGGACCGCTTGAAGAGCGGCTCGAGAAGGAATATGGCTTTACTGTCATCGACCATCGTCTTGATTTCCAAGGCATCTGCAGAAGATGCCGCCAAAAGAACGATCAACAATAACTCCCGCGTGCAGCGTGAGTCATCCCTAGTGATGACTGCGACCGCACGGTGGGAGTTTTTTCATTCCGGAGGCTGGAAGAATGACCGGGGGCCTAGCGTTTCTTGCGCTGCTTACTGCGCTTACCGCGCTTGCTGAGCGTGCAGCGGCAGCTGATCCTGGCAGTCCGGCGTGCCCGGACCCTGCTGCTTCTTAAGGAGAGCGCATCCGCAATTTGCAGCAAACCCGATCCCTGGGAAGCAGAGGAATAGCCGGAAAGCCTTTGTGCGGAGGCGCGAAGCCGCTGCGCCACCTGAGAGGGGGTTAGCCTTGGATCCTGGCTCAGCAGCAGCGCAGCTCCGCCGGCCACATGCGGGCTGGCCATGCTTGTGCCCTCCATCGTCTGATAACCGCCGCCGGGCGAGGTTGAGCGTATGGCGGTGCCGGGTGCGGTCACATCGATGCCGGAGCCCCGGCTGCTGAAGCTGGCAATTTGGTTATCCCGTGTAGAGGCTGCAACGGCAAGCGTCTCCGGATAACTGGCGGGCTCGTCGATCCCGCCGCTGCCTGCACCGCTGTTCCCTGCGGAGGAGACGACAATAATCCCCTTACTGCGCGCCCTCTTCACAGCATCGCGAAGTGCGGTGCTGGATGCGCCCTGCAGACCAAGGCTTAGATTGATCACGCGGACGCCCTTTCTTATACACCAATCGATCCCCTCAACAATATTGGAGATAAATCCTTCCCCGTTGGCATTGAGCGCCTTCACCGCATACAACTTGGCACGGGGGGCGACGCCGGGAATGAGGCCGCTTGTTCCAAGCGCGGAGGCGATTCCTGCAACATGGGTTCCATGTCCGTTATCGTCGCGATACGACGACCCGTTGATGGTGTTAATCCCGCCGGCGATATACAGATCGGGGTGATTGGCGATGCCGGTATCGATGATGGCGATCGGAATGCTCCCCCCTCGCGTCCGGGGCCATACCTCTGGAGCCTGCACGCGGCATACGTTCCAGGTGACGCCGGCCGGGCAGGATTGTGCAGCGGCAGCCTTTCCACCGGGCTGCCGCCGCACAATCCTTTTGAACAGCAGCGGTAGGGACTTTCCTGTTCGCGGGCTCCTACTGCCGGAGCGCTTGCCACCCGGTGTGTTATGGATCTGGCTGCGCTGCAAGGTGACTGGCATGCCCGGCTTCGTACGGCTTCCGGCAAGACCGCCGCCTCTGCTCGGAGACGGAAGCATATGCGCTTTTATGACGAAGTCCGGCTCCACGTATTTGATATGGGGATGGGCCATAAGCGAGCGGAAACGCTGTAATTGCCGGCTGTCTATGTTGCAGCAGATAATCCGCTCCCCTTTGATGCTCTTTGCCGGCCGTATCCCGTATTTCCGAAGCTCTCTCATGCATCGCGCATAATGGCGGCGGTATTTGAAGCGGATCATTTGCCGAATGGTATGGCCGGATATGCCACTGACTTGACAGCGCCGAAGCATTCTTTCCACCTTCTGCAAGTCTATGTCCTCCTTAGGAGCGTCTAAAATATCTTATTCGTGTAATTCAGTGTATGGGGGCGAACTTGACCAGGCGTGGGTAGGTGCCGTCCAAACACATATTTTGCGTTTCTGGAGGAAACCGTATCGCGTAAGGACTGTCAACCCGTCCTTTCGTTGCATATGTAGGTACGAGGAGGTAGTTGCGAATGATAATCGGCGTGCCAAAAGAAATCAAGTCTAATGAATACCGTGTCGCGGTCACGCCTGCCGGCGCCAGCATGCTGATCGGGGCAGGGCATGAGGTGCTCGTCCAGGCTAGCGCAGGAGAAGGAAGCGGGTTTGCGGACGACCTGTATGTAGCCGAAGGAGCCAAGATGGTACCCGCGGCGGCTGAAGTTTGGGCTCGGGCAGATATGATCATGAAGGTGAAGGAACCGCTGCCGGCCGAGTTCGGTTATTTCCGGGAAGGGCTGCTGTTGTTCACGTACTTGCATCTAGCAGCGGCGCCGGAGCTGACGCAGGCTCTGACGGACAATGGGGTAACCGGGATCGCGTACGAGACGATACAGCTTCCGGGCGGCAGCCTTCCGCTGTTGACGCCAATGAGCGAGGTTGCGGGCCGAATGGCCGTTCAGGTCGGCAGTCAGTTTTTGGAGGCTTTCTATGGCGGACGGGGTATTCTGCTTGGAGGCGTTCCGGGCGTTCCGCCAGCAGAGGTCATTATTCTCGGCGGAGGCATCGTCGGCTTGAATGCCGCGAAGATCGCTCTGGGCATGGGGGCAAGCGTCGTCATACTGGAGAGGAGCGCCGAGCGGATGCGCTATATCGATGAGGTGTATGGGGGCCGGATTCGTACGCTGATGTCTAATCCGCATAATATTGCGAATGCGGTCCGCAAGGCGGACCTGCTCATTGGAGCGGTGCTCATCCCGGGTGCCCGCGCTCCTCATCTCGTCACGGAAGAGATGGTGCAAACGATGAAGAAAGGCTCGGTCATTGTAGATGTTGCCGTGGATCAAGGCGGGACGATCGCTACAATCGATCGTGTCACGACGCACAGCAATCCGGTTTACGAGAAGTATGGCGTGCTGCATTATGCCGTCGCCAATATGCCGGGGGCGGTGCCGCGGACCTCGACCTACGCCCTTACTAACGTCACGATGCCTTATGCGCTTGAACTGGCCAACAAAGGGCTGGGGGAGGCGATCAGAAGCAATGAGCCGCTCGGAAAGGGCGTAAATACGTACGGCGGTCATATTACTCATCCCAAAGTGGCCGAAGCCTTAGCACAGCCGTATAGACCGCTTCAGCAGCTTCTGGATCGCCTGCCGATCGATGAGCAGGGCCATGTAATGGACTGACATGATTCCGCCGCTGTTCTCATAAGGTGGATGTAAAGGACAAACCGCCAAAGAGGCGGTTTCTTCAAGCATGCACATAGAGGAGGGCGGGCGCTATGGTGCTATCGGCTCGCAGATGGTTTCGAAGAGCGCTGTTCATCGTGCTGATGGTGCTTTGTACGACAGTCGTGTATGACGGCTGCCAATGGCTTGCGGCGTGGTTAACGCCGGCCGATCCATACCGGGTACCCCAAGGACAGGCGCTGAAGGTGTCCAGTATGGCGGAAGGAACGGCAGATGACGCGACGTTCACCGAAAGACTGCGGCTATTCTACTGGTACGGTGAATGAGACTTGCGACGTGTTTTTTAGGAAGAATGTTTGATGATTCGACAGCAATTCGAGCGGTTTGGCAGGAAAAAAGGGGGGCGTTGTGGAATATAGGCATCTTGGCATCACTACCGGGAGGGAATATTCCATGAAATCGCAGCTTCAACCTTTTATCCAATACTTGTCTACCGTAAGGAGACTCTCCCGGAATACATTGGAATCATACGAGCGGGATTTGACTGCGTTCCTCGATTATGCGGAGCAGCACGGGCTGACTGCGCCACAGGACATGCATAAGCATCATATCGCGCGTTATTTGCTGGAGCTGAAGCAGCAGGGGCGGGCGGTCGCGACCGTGTCCCGCCATACGGTGTCCATACGCTCTTATTTTCAATATTTAACGAGAGAGCGTCTCATTCCAAGCGACCCCTCCGTGGAGCTGGAGACCTTGAAGCAGGAGAAGCGGCTGCCGCTGGTGCTCACGATCGAGCAGGTGGAGCGGCTGATGGATACACCTGATACGGCCACCGCAGCCGGTGTACGCGACAAAGCGATGCTTGAAATGCTTTATGCGACAGGCATTCGCGTAACGGAATTGATCTCGCTTGAGGTCGGCCATTTGAACCTGCCGCTCGGATTTGTCCGCTGTGTGGGATCCGGCGAGAAGGAAAGAATTATTCCGCTGGGCAGAATTGCATGCGATGCGATCACGGCTTACCTGGATGGCATGCGGGACAAGCTGCTGAAGGATAGGATGGATGAACAGGCTCTGTTCTTGAATCAGCTTGGAACGGGAATGTCCCGTCAAGGTTTTTGGAAGATCATAAAGAAATATGCGCAGGAAGCGGGTGTCGTCGGCGACATCACGCCGCATACGCTTCGGCATTCCTTTGCGGCGCACCTGCTGGAGAACGGAGCCGATTTGCGATCGGTGCAGGAGATGCTCGGTCATGCCGATATCTCCACAACCCAGATCTACATGCAGGTCACCAAATCGCGCATCAAGGACGTCTACAACCAGGCGCATCCAAGAGCAAGGGTTAAGTAGCGGTTCTAGAGGCCGCGTTCAGATAGGGGTGGAAAGATGCGATTCGAACGAATAACGCTGATCGTGCTCGATAGCGTCGGCATCGGTGAGCTGCCGGATGCCGGCGCTTTTGGGGATACAGGCGCTCATACGATCGGACATATTTTGGAGACGATGCCCAGCTTGGCCTTGCCGCATATGCGCAGCTGGGGACTCGACCGGATTGCGCCGCTCGGCAGCTGGAGACCGGAAGGACAGGCACAGGCCTACTACGGAAAGATGGCGGAGGTTTCCGTCGGCAAAGATACGATGACCGGCCATTGGGAGCTGGCGGGACTCCGGGTTACGGTTCCGTTTCGCACGTTCCCGGATGGATTCCCGCGCGAGCTGCTCGATGAATTCGAGGCGCGGACCGGCCGCGGCGTGCTGGGCAATAAGCCCGCCAGCGGAACGGAAATTCTCAATGAGCTCGGAGACGAGCAGATGAGAACCGGCAAATGGATCGTCTATACGTCCGCGGACAGCGTATTTCAAATTGCCGCACACGAAGACGTTATTCCGCTTGAAGAGCTATATGAGGGCTGCAAAATTGCGCGGGAGCTGACGCTCCAAGACCCGTATGCTATCGGCCGGGTCATCGCACGGCCTTACGTTGGAACGCCGGGCGACTTTCGGAGAACGCCGAATCGTCATGATTACGCGGTGAATCCGCCGGAGCCTACCGTGCTGAACGCCCTGAAGGAAGCAGGGCGAGATGTCATCGCCATCGGGAAGATTCAGGATATTTTCAGCGGGGAAGGCATTACGGAAGCGAGGCCGACGAAGAGCAACGACGATGGGATCAGACAGACGGTAGCCATGCTGGAGCGCCCGTTCAAAGGGCTGTTATTTACAAATTTGGTCGATTTCGATGCCCTCTACGGCCATAGGCGCGATCCGAAGGGTTACGGGGAAGCGCTCGAGGCCTTCGACCGCTGCCTGCCGGAGCTGGCGGAGAGCCTTGGCGAGAGCGATCTGCTGATCCTTACCGCCGATCACGGCAATGATCCGACCTATACGGGAACGGATCATACGCGTGAATATGTCCCTCTGCTCGTATACGGCCCATCTCTTCAATCGGCTGGCTCGCTAGGCATTAGAACAACGTTTGCGGACATTGCCGCAACAATAGCTCATAATTTCGGCGTAGAGCGGCCAGGGAACGGCACGTCGTTCCTGAACGAATTGCTCTAATATATGCAGGAAGCGGCCAAAACCGGCTGCGGAGGAGGAATTGGACGATGAATATGTTACAATCAACACACATTAGAGAAGCGGCAGAATACATTGCCGCCCGTACGGCAATCCAGCCAGAGATCGGGCTGATTATGGGTTCCGGGCTTGGCATTCTGGGCGATCATATCGTAGATTCTGTAACCATTCCGTATCATGAAATACCGCATTTTCCGATATCGACGGTTGAAGGCCATGCGGGCGAGCTCATGATCGGTCTGTTGTCCGGCCGGCCCGTCGTGCTGATGCGCGGAAGATTTCATATGTACGAAGGCTACGGCCCTGAACTGACCTCCTTTCCGGTCCGCGTCATGAAGGCAATCGGCGTCAAGACGCTCGTTGTGACGAATGCTGCCGGCGGTATTAATACCGGCTATGAGCCCGGAGATTTAATGCTGATCAGCGACCATATTAACTTGACGTCGCGCAACCCGTTGATCGGACCGAATGACGAGGAGCTGGGTGCGCGCTTCCCTGATATGTCCGAGGCCTACTGCCGCCGACTGCGCGGGCTGGCCCGCCAAACGGCGGAGAAGCAAGGATTCACGCTGCGAGAAGGTGTTTACATCGGCGTTCTGGGACCATCGTATGAAACGCCCGCAGAAATCCGCATGATGCGCGTGATGGGAGCGGATGCTGTCGGTATGTCGACTGTGGCGGAAGTCATCGCGGCGCGTCATTCCGGTATTGAAGTGCTTGGTATTTCCTGCATCAGCAATATGGCCTCAGGTATTCTGGATCAGCCGTTATCGCATGCCGAAGTTATGGAAACTACCGAGCGGGTAAAGTCCCGGTTCCTTGGTCTCATAAATGGTGTCGTTCCGCAGCTGTAAAAACGTTTTACCCCATTATTGTAACAAAATTGTAACAATTGGGTCGACCGATTATGACATTCTTTGTCCGGTGGTTCGTCGTATAATGTCCGTGATAAATGACGGAAAAAGGGGATTTACATGGACAACCAAACCAATCGCCGGTTGGAGCGACTGCGCGGACAACTCGTGGATGAAGCGATTCGAAAAGATGATTTGCTGCATCAGGATGTGCTTGTATTAAGCCAGTCGCTCGACCGATTAATAGTGGAAGTACAAACGGAGAAACGCAGGTTGCTTGAGCGCGTGAAGTGACCTCTGCGGCCGTTTGTGCCCGCAGCTTCGAGGAGGGCGCCATAGATGCGTACGGTCGATCTGATACATAAGAAGAGAAACGGAGGGCAGCTGACGCGAGGCGAGCTCTCGTTTCTTGTGGATGGCTACAGCCGTGGAGAAATCCCTGATTACCAGATGTCGGCATGGGCGATGGCGGTTTACTTCCAGGGGATGAATGCTCGGGAGACGGCCGAGCTGACGCTCGCCATGGCGCGATCGGGCGATCAGGTCGATTTGTCGCCAATTCATGGGATCAAGGTGGACAAGCATAGCACCGGAGGCGTCGGCGACAAGACAACGCTAATTATCGGGCCGCTCGTCGCAGCCTGCGGAATTCCGGTCGCCAAGATGTCCGGCCGCGGGCTCGGCCATACAGGGGGCACGATCGACAAGCTCGAAGCGATCCCCGGCTTCCGAACGGAGCTGACGCAGGAGCAGTTTTTCGAGCAGGTGAACGGGATCGGCCTTGCCGTGATCGGACAGAGCGGCAATATTACTCCGGCGGACAAGAAGCTGTATGCGCTGCGTGACGTAACCGCGACCGTGGAATCCATCCCGCTTATCGCAAGCTCAGTCATGAGCAAGAAAATCGCGGCCGGCGCGGATGCTATCGTGCTGGATGTAAAGACCGGCAGCGGTGCATTCATGAAAACAGCCGCCGATGCCGAGGCGTTAGCCAAGGCTATGGTAGACATCGGTGCAGAGGTTGGCCGACAAACCTCGGCGATCATTAGCGACATGGATCAGCCGCTCGGTTATGCAATCGGCAATGCGCTGGAGGTGCGGGAGGCTATTGCAACCTTGCGCGGGGAAGGTCCGTCCGATCTGACCGAGCTGTGTCTTGCCCTTAGTGCGCAAATGGTCGTGCTTGGCGGGCAGGCGCCGGATTTGAAGACGGCGGAAGCCATGCTTCGGGACCGCCTTGCATCCGGTGCGGCATTGGATAAGTTCCGGGCGTTCGTGGCAGCTCAAGGGGGAGATCCCTCCGTTGTGGACGATCCGGATCGGCTGCCTCAAGCGCCCGCCATTGTCGAGGCGACTGCCGGAAGGAGCGGGTATGTTCAGCGAATCAACGCCGAAGAGCTGGGTCTGGCAGCGATGCTGCTGGGTGCCGGGCGTGAAACGAAGGATGATCAGATCGATTACGCCGTTGGTCTGATGATCAGCCGCAAGGTCGGAGACCGCGTAGAGGAAGGGGATCCGATCGCATGGCTGCACGCGGGTGCCGACGACGAGAAGACCCGCCAAGTTGCAGAGCGAACGCGTAACGCTTACACGATCGGGAATGCAGCTCCGGATATGCAGCCGCTGCTGTTGTCGGTCGTGACGGCGGCAGGCGTGCAGCGCTATTCGCAGGAATAAGGGTACAACTGCTGCGGCAGCGCAGTTGTACCTTGATAATAGTAGGGAAAGGCTGAACAGGCCCTCACACCTGTTCAGCCTTTTTTTTTATCCCAGAGGGGATGTTGGGTAAGCCTTGAACGATCGGGAAGAGCAGTCGCCTGCGCAGTTCATGTTAACCGTCAACTTTCGTACGTTCAACTCCTGATTTCAAATTCCCCCGTCTTCCTTGGAGGAAGTGGAATAATTTAACGCGTATCGGTCGACACTAAGAAAGAGATTTTAGCCGTACTTCGGGTTTGCTTACAATGCGGGCCGGATCCAGGAGGGGAACTAACCAATGAATAGACACTGTAAACGACTGATTGTATTGCTCAGTACCGCCATAATGATAACACTGGCTCCTGCCGCCGCAGGGGCGAAGGAAGAGAAGCCGTCTAAAGCAGCGCCGAACAGTCAGACCGAATTGGCGCCGTCAGCGCGTTCGGCCATCTTGATGGATCAAGGCAGCGGAACGATCATATACGAGAAAAACAGCCATGACCGGCTTCCGCCTGCCAGCATCACCAAAATTATGACCATGCTGCTCATCATGGAAGCGCTCGATGAAGGCGTCATTAAAATGACCGACAAAGTGCCGACAAGCGAATATGCCGCTTCAATGGGCGGTTCGCAGATTTTCTTGGAGCCCGGCGAGGAAATGTCGGTCGAGGAGATGCTCAAGGGCATTGCGCTTGCCTCGGGCAATGATGCATCCGTCGCCATGGCCGAGAAGATTGCCGGGACGGAAGCGGCTTTCGTCGAATTGATGAACAAACGCGCGGCTGAACTCGGGCTGAAAAACACCCATTTTGCCAACTGTAACGGACTCCCTGCAGAGAATCATTACACATCCGCGCATGATATTGCGGTGATGTCGATGGAGCTCCTGAAGCATGCCGAAATTACGAAATATACCGGTTTGTATCAAGACTATCTTCGGAAAACGACGGAGAAGCCGTTCTGGCTGGTCAATACGAATAAGCTTGTCCGGTTTTACACGGGGGCGGACGGATTGAAGACCGGCTTCACGAGCGAAGCCAAGTTTTGCTTGACGGCTACCGCAAGACGTGACGGATTGCGCGTCATTGCCGTTGTAATGGGCGAGCCGAATACCAAGACGCGTAATGCGGAAGTTTCCCAGATGCTCGATTATACGTTTGCCCAATACATGAACCATTCGATTTTCAAAAAAGGCGATTTGATGGGGACTGTTAAGGTGGAGAAGGGGAACGTGCGGGAGGTTGAGCTGACGGCGAAGCATTCCTACAGCGTTCTGCTGAAAAAAGGAAGCACGGTGAAGGACATCCGGCATGAGCTCCAGCTGGCGCCGCTTAAAGCACCGGTTAAAGTCAATGAGCCGATCGGCAAGCTAATCGTCTATCAAGGCGATGAGGTGCTCGCTGAATTTGCGGTCGATGCCCCGGTATCGGTGAACAAGGCCGGCTGGTGGACGCTATTTAAGCGTTCATGCGGAAGTCTCTTCTCTTAATCGGTAAAAACCGCGCCGTTTGCGCTTTTTGTCAGCTCTTAGCGTCCTGCTTCTAGTTTTGTCGGGAGGCAGGAAATAGCTGCAGACTCGTAGAAATGCTTGTTCAGAGCCGCTATTCAAGGCGGCCGACGTTTTCGAAGCGGTGGTTGCAAGGGCCTTGCGATTGCGGGTAAGCAGCCTCGGCAGAGCTACGCAAAAACGTTTAGGAGTTGAACGAGCTATGAGTTTGCAGGTTGAACTGGAGCATTACCGCAATGTGCTTATCGTAAGGCTGCGCGGAGAGCTGGACCACCATACGGCTGACGCTGTCCGCTTTAAGATGGAAGAGGCTATACTGCGCGGCGGCAGCGATCATGTCATTCTGAGTTTGAAGGGTCTCCTGTTTATGGACAGCTCGGGTCTAGGCGTCATTCTCGGCCGGTACAAGCAGTTGAAGGCCAAGGATGGCAAAATGGTCGTCTGCGATGTCAATCCCGGTGTCTATCGTCTGTTCGAGCTTTCCGGGCTGTTCAAAATATTGCCGATTCACGATAATGAGCGGCTCGCGCTCACAAGTCTGGAGGTCGTTTCATGAACGGAACGAATGAGATGAGGCTGACGTTCTCCGCACGTTCGGAAAATGAGGCATTCGCGCGCGTCGCAGTCGCTGCGTTCGTCTCTCAGCTCGATCCGACGATGGAGGAGCTGAACGATTTGAAGACGGTCGTCTCTGAGGCCGTGACTAATGCCATCATCCATGGCTACGAGAGTGATCCGAGCGGAATGGTCACCATCGAAGCGATGATTGAGGTGGACACCATCACGCTGATCGTCAAGGACAACGGCAGCGGGATTGAGGATTTGGATTTGGCTCGGCAGCCGTTGTTCACCTCCAAGCCGGAGATGGAACGATCGGGCATGGGTTTCACGATTATGGAAAACTTCATGGACGGATTTGACGTGTCGAGTGAACCGGGCAGGGGTACATCCATTGCGATGACCAAGCGTATCGAATCGAAAAAAGCGCTGTTTAACTAAGCGCGTAGGGGTTGGACCTCATGGAAGTCGATATGAAAAAAACGGCGCAGCCTTATTTGGACGATTCTGAAGTGAAGCGGCTCATTGCCCTTAGTCAATCCGGCGATTCCGTTGCCCGCGATACGCTCGTACACTGCAACATACGATTGGTCTGGTCGGTCGTGCAGCGGTTTATGGGCCGCGGCTACGAGCCCGAGGATCTATTCCAGATCGGATGCATAGGCCTGCTGAAGTCTGTGGATAAGTTCGATCTGTCGTATGACGTGAAATTCTCCACCTACGCGGTGCCGATGATTATAGGCGAAATTCAACGGTTCCTCCGTGATGACGGAACGCTGAAGGTAAGCCGGTCGCTGAAAGAAACAGCCAATAAGGTGCGCAAGACGAAGGACGAATTATCGAAGGTGCTCGGCCGGCTGCCCACTATTAAAGAGGTGGCGGAACAGCTCGGGATAAGCCCGGAGGACGTCGTGTTCGCTCAGGAAGCGAATAAACCGCCGACCTCGATTCATGAAACCGTGTTCGAGAATGACGGCGATCCGATTACGCTGATGGATCAGATAGCTGATGATTCCCAAGAGCGCTGGTTCGATAAGCTGGCGCTCAATGAAGCGATCGGCGGCTTGTCGGAGCGGGAGCGGCTTATCGTGTTTCTCCGCTATTACCGCGATCAGACCCAGTCGGAAGTAGCGGCAAGACTCGGCATTTCCCAAGTGCAGGTGTCGAGGCTGGAGAAGAAAATATTGCAGTTGATCCGAGACCAAATTGCCCAATAGGGCGATTTGGTCTTTTTGCATGATTATCCTAGCCCTTCTTATCTCATACTAACGGAGGCAGCAATAGGTGGAATGAATCTTAAACTTAGGAGGGATGTGCGTTGACGGAAGATATGTCTTCGACCCTCTATTTGCGGTTGCGCAAACGGATTGGCATCAAGCCAAACAATATGGTTACGCTGGGGTCGGCGGCGAGGCTATTTGCAGCCGATACGGAGCTGGAGCAGCGGCTTCATTCGCTCGTGCTTCACCGGCACCGTCCGGAGGACGGCAACCGCGTCGTGATCGACATGCTGCAAATCGTCAAGGCGATTCGCGAGGCGGCCCCCGGTGTAGTAGTCGAGACGTTCGGCGATCCGCAGGTGCTCGTCATTGTCGCGGATACGCCCCCCAAGCCCCGTATTGCCGTGCTGATAGCGGCGTGGCTGCTGCTGTTCTTCGGGGCTGGTCTCGCCATTATGAACTTTCACACGGACGTCAGCATGAAGGAGGTGCATCAGCGAATTACGGAGCTGGTGACGGGGGAGAAGTCGGAGCATCCGTTATGGTTCCAGATTCCGTATTCGCTGGGCATTGGCATCGGCATGCTGGTGTTCTTCAATCATCTGTTCCGCAAGCGAATGAACGAAGAGCCGAACCCGCTGGAGGTGGAGCTGTTTATGTATGAGGAGAGCGTGAACGACTATGTCATTGCCGAGGAAATGCGAATCAAGAACGAACGCGGCGAAAGGAAGAACTCATGATTAGCTGGGCGAGTCATCTGTTTATTGTCGTGCTCGGATTAGCCGGCGGGATCGCGGTGGGGAGCGGATTGGTTTCGCTGCTGATCGTCCTGGATTTAATACCGCGCTTGGCCCAGATGGGGCAAGCTTACCGGAAGTCAGCCTGGTTCGAAACAGCTGTCGTTTTGGGTGCGGTGTTTTGGTCGTTGGCCGATTTTATGAACTGGTCCGTTTCGCTGCCTCATATTGTGACGCTTCTATTCATTGGTCTGCTGGACGGTATATTCGTCGGCATGCTGGCTGCAGCGCTGACCGAGGTGATGAATGTGCTGCCTATATTGGCAAAGCGGCTGCGGCTGCAGGCATTCCTCGCCTCCTTTGTCATGGCTATGGTATTGGGCAAAGTCGCCGGTTCCTTGTTCGACTGGCTCGTGTTTCAATGGAAGACCTAATGTCCCGTAGAGGATGCTTAAGGAAGGAGAGGCAGCATGGGCGATTACGATAACGAAGAATCAAACGATAGAGGAAAAACGAAATTCAAGAAACCGATTCAACTCTTTACGTATCGGAAGGAAGAAGCCGAAGGGCATGTTAACGCAGCCGAGGATGAGGGCAAGGTGCGAGCTGAGGGGGAAGCTAACGAAGTAAAGGAAGTTGAGGAAGTTAAGGAGGAGCAAGCGCGAGGAAGAGGGGGGCATCAGTCTGAAGATGCGGGTGATCCTCTCGACATAGAAATCGAAGAAATCCCCATTATTGCCCATATGAAAAAAGGGGGCGATAAGAAGAAGGAGGATAAGCCGAGGCAAACCCCGATTCCGGACAGAATCGAAGATTATATCGAGATGCTGGAGAAACAGGTGGGTTATAAGGTCAGCTTTGACGTCGTGGTAAGGGAAATGACGTTCGGCGATAAGCGGACAGCGCTTTTTTTCATGAACGGTTTCGCGAAGGATGAAGTGCTGACCGAGGTCTTGATACGGCTGACCTATTTGCAGCCGGACGACTTGTCGTCGAACGCCTTCCGGTCGTTCCTGGAGTTGTATGTGCCTGCCGTTCAGGTAACGCACGAGACCGATTGGAACAGCATGATGACGGATGTGCTGTCCGGAGCCAGCGCGCTCTATATTGACGGCGAGGCTGCCGTGCTACTCATTGATGCCAAGCGATTCCCTGGCCGCGGACCGGAAGAGCCTTCCCTTGAACGCGTCGTGCGCGGCAGCCGCGACGGCTTTGTCGAGACGCTGATGGTTAACGTGACGCTCGTCAGACGCAGATTGCGGGATAAGCAGCTGCGTTACGAAATCATGCGCGTCGGTGAACGAACGCAGACGGATGTCTGCATTGCTTTTATCGACGATATCGTGGATAAAGAGCTGCTGAAGTCGATTCGCGACAAGATCGAGCAGGTGAAGCTGGATGGCTTGCCGCTGGCGGACAAACAGCTTGAAGAGGCGACGGTAAAACGGGGATGGAGCCCGTTTCCGCTCGTCCGATATTCAGAGCGTCCGGATGTGGTGGCCGCCCATTTGCTGGAAGGGAATGTGGCGGTTTTCGTCGATACGTCACCCAGCGTCATGATTTTGCCGACGACCTACTTCGATCATATCCAGCATGCGGAAGAAAATAGGCAAACCCCGTTTATTGGCACCTATTTACGATGGATTAGGTACTTCGGTATATTGTCGTCTCTGTTTGTCCTGCCGCTCTGGTTTCTGTTTACCCTTCAACCAGAGCTTAAACCGCCTGCACTCTCTTTCTTAGGCGCACAGGAAGCGGGGAAGATACCGATGGTCGCGCAGTTTCTGCTTGCCGAGGGCGGGGTGGATCTGATGCGCTTGGCAGCTGTACATACACCTGCGCCGCTGTCTACCGCGATGTCGCTAGTCGCTGCCATTTTGATCGGAGATATTGCCGTTAAGACAGGTCTGTTCGTGAACGAAGTCATCTTATATATGGCGGTTGCGGCCATCGGCATGTTCGCAACGCCCAGCTATGAATTAGGACTGGCCAACCGGATTGTCCGGCTCGTGCTCATCGTAGCGGTTGCTCTGTTCAAGGTGCCCGGGTTTATGTTGGTGACGACGCTGCTGCTTATCATGTTAGCAACGGAGCGTTCCTTTAACCGGCCTTACATGTGGCCGTTCATTCCGTTCGATCTGAAGGGGATGTGGAACGTCATATTCCGGATGCCTGTACTTCACAACAGGACACGGCCAAACCTGCTGAAGCCGCAGCAGCGGGATAAGATGCCCAAGGCCAAAGGAAACGGATAAGCGGTTCACAAATAATGCAAATGAAATGCGAATTTATCCATTTATCCGGGCAGTCATCCTGTTGTATACTGATGTTCAATGGTGCAAGTCAATCAGTGGATAAACATGGAGAACGACGGAGGGAAAACAATGTATTTACACGGTACCAGCAAAATCAACGCACAAGGACACTTAGAAATCGGTGGTTGTGATACGACTGATTTGGCTAAACAATACGGAACACCGCTTTATATTGTCGATGAGGCGCTCGTTCGCCAGCGTGCACGCGAATACGTGGAGTCGTTCCGGGCATCCGGTCTGAAATTCCAGGTTGCCTACGCAAGCAAGGCATTCAGCGTCATGGCGATGTGCGCCATTGCCGAGCAGGAGGATCTGTCGCTGGACGTCGTGTCCGACGGCGAGCTGTATACGGCTCTCAAGGCCGGCTTCCCGGTTCAGCGCATTCATTTCCACGGCAACAACAAGACGCCGGACGAAATCAACATGGCGCTCGATGCGAACATCGGCTGCTTCGTAGTGGATAACTTTATCGAGCTTCAGCTGCTCAACGCGCTTGCCGGCGACAAGGGCAAACGAGCAAACGTGCTGCTCCGCATTACGCCGGGTGTTGAAGCGCATACGCATGACTATATCTCGACAGGACAACAGGATTCGAAGTTCGGCTTCGACCTTGCCAATGGCTCGGCCTACCGCGCGATTCAGGAAGCTGACGCGCTCCCTAATCTGGAGCTGCTGGGCGTTCATTCCCACATCGGTTCGCAAATTTTCGAGGTGGAAGGCTTCCAGATGGCTGCTGCCAAAGTAGCGGGCTTCGCCGTTCAAGTGCGCAGTGAGCTGAATGTGACGTTCCGCGTCATTAATTTGGGCGGAGGATTCGGTATCCGTTACACTGCCGAAGACAAGCCGCTTCCGGTTTCGCAGTACATCCAAGCCATTACGGACTCCATCAAAGCAAACTTCTCCGAAGCGAACTACCCGCTTCCGGAAATTTGGGTTGAGCCGGGCCGCAGTATGGTTGGCGATGCGGGTACGACGCTATACACAATCGGTACAAGTAAAGAAATACCGGGCGTTCGCAAGTATATTGCCGTTGATGGCGGTATGACTGACAATCCGCGTCCGGCTCTGTACGAGTCCAAGTACGAAGCGGTTATTGCAAACCGCGCGAACGCGCCAATCGAAGAAACCGTCACGGTCGCCGGCAAATGCTGCGAGAGCGGCGACAAGCTCATTATCGACTGCGAGCTGCCCAAGGCCGAAATCGGCGACCTGTTAGCCGTATTTTGCACGGGCGCTTATAACTACGCTATGGCAAGCAACTATAACCGGATTCGCCGTCCGGCGGTTGTCTTCGTGAAGGATGGACAGGCCGACGTGGCCGTTAAGCGCGAATCGCTTGACGACATCATCGGCAACGACGTTATGCCAGCCCGCATGAAACAAGCCTCAGCTGCCAAATAAGGTATCCCATAACCACCTGGAGGGCGAACCCCCCGGTCAAGCGTCCCCTGGATCGTGACAGCCCGTCACTTCGATCCAGGGGACAAGCTTTTATTCTTGGAAACGTTCATGGTATAATGGCGGTGTTTGCCCGAAGGGGCTCATAAACGCAGATATAACCTTAATCTAGAGTCGAGAGGATGGATTACAATGGCAAAACAAGCGAATATTAAATTGGCCAACGGAGCCGATGTTACGATCGAGCTGTTTGACCAAGATGCGCCAAACACAGTGGCAAACTTCGAGAAACTAGCGAATGAAGGCTTCTATAACGGCCTCACGTTCCACCGTGTTATCCCAGGCTTCGTCGCACAAGGCGGCTGCCCAAGCGGAACAGGTACAGGTGGTCCTGGCTATACGATCAATTGCGAAATCAACCCGAACAAGCATGAGCGCGGATCGCTCGCTATGGCGCATGCCGGCCGCAATACCGGTGGCAGCCAGTTCTATATTTGCTACCAACCGCAGCCGCATCTGGACGGAGGGCACACGGTGTTCGGTAAAGTGACAAAGGGCATGGAGCATATTGACGCCGTTAAAGGAAACGACAAGATGGAGAAAGTCGAAGTAGTCGATATCTAATACTTAATAGGCAGCACTCACGCCCCGTACGGGGGATGAGACTGGCCCGCCCCGGTGTCATACCGGCGCGGGCTATTCGTGTTTCAAGCCGAATTGGTTCGTGTAATGACAAATAACGCCGCAAGGCAGCTGAATAGAATCCTTGCGTAACGTTAAGCAGAAAGGAGTGCTGACGGATGGAGCCGCAAACCTACTATATTTCCGTTTCGTCGCGAACGATTGAGACGCAGCCATCCCGTTCCGAGCAGCTGACCATCCAAGCAACCGATGAGGAGCTGGAGCAACTGCAGCAGAAGCTGGATCGGGAGGATCGCGATTACGCCAGAACATCCGGCCGTGCCATGGTGCCGTATAAATCTGCTGAGCGCGACCCGGCGACGCAGACGTTCAGCGACAACCTGCTGGACTTATACGCTTATGTATACGAGCTCGGAACACCGGAAACGCGGGCACACATCGAATCGATGAATCTGCTGCCAAAGCTGATGAACCAGAACTCGATATTGCCTGGTTACGACAAATAAATGAGAATGAAACAAGAAGCATGCCTGGACGGACAGGCATGCTTCTTGTTTCGATGGTTTTCAAAATAAGTTGCAATTTTCATTGCAGAGTGGTAACATTTTTTCAAAGTATCAGCAGCTTTCCTTCGGGGTAGGGTGAGATTCCCAACCGGCGGTGATCAAGATGATGGCTTGCTACGTGTCCACGGACACGCGCTTGCCTTCGTGTTGTCAGTCCGTGACCCGGATCGCTTAAGCCATACGCCCTAAGCGGCATGGTTTGGCGGCACGGTGGACCTGGTGTGAATCCGGGACCGACAGTATAGTCTGGATGGGAGAAGGAGACGGCTATTGAGCACCATTTATACGTTCCGCTCGCTTTGTTCCTTTTTTCACAAAGTTGAGTGGTTTGTTTGAATGCGTCTTTAGTCATTCCCTGCCATCACCCCGTCGGCATTTTGCGGCTAGGGGTGATTTTTTATTTCCTTGGAAGTGATGAACGACGCTTTCTATATGCGTCTAGCCTTAGATATGGCATCCAAAGCGAAGGGACAGACGGAAGTTAATCCGGTCGTGGGATGCGTTGTCGTGAAAGAGGGACGAATTGTCGGTCTGGGAGCCCACTTGAAGCGCGGAGAAGGGCATGCGGAAGTCCATGCGCTGCAGATGGCCGGCAGCGAGGCAGAGGGGGCAACCGTCTATGTCACGCTCGAGCCCTGCAGCCACTACGGACGTACGCCACCATGCTGCGAGAGAATAATCGAGGCCAAGGCTGCGCGGGTCGTCGTAGCCTGTCTCGATCCGAATCCGCAGGTCGCCGGACGGGGGATTGCACGATTACGCGAATCCGGCATTGAGGTTGATGTGGGATTGCTGGAGGCCGAATCGCTTGCGATGAATGAAGCGTTTAACAAATATATTACGACTGGCCTGCCGTTCATCACGCTGAAGACGGCCATGACGCTTGATGGGAAAATCGCCGCCAAAACCGGCGACAGCCGCTTCGTTAGCGGACCTGAAGCAAGGGAGCGGGTTCATACGATGCGCCATCAGCATGGCGGCATTATGATCGGTGTTGAGACTGCACTAGCCGACAACCCTGAGTTAACGACAAGATTATCTGTTCCAGGCCTGCATCCCGTACGCATTGTTGTAGACTCGCAGCTTCGTCTGCCGCTCGATTCACGGCTGCTCCAGGATGCATCCATTCCGGTCATTCTGCTGACAACGTCAGGCGCACCCGCGGAGAAACGCGCAGCGCTGGAGGTCAAGGGAGTCAGCATCATTACTTGCGGACCCGGACCAAGAGTGGACCTAGCTTACGGGATGAAGAAGCTGGGTGAACGCGAGATTGCTTCGGTGCTTCTCGAGGGAGGCGGCCGTCTTAACGGGTCCATGCTGGAGCTTGGGCTTGTCGATAAGATCATCCTGTTCATGGCGCCGAAGCTCATTGGGGGGCAGTCGCCCGAAGCCTTCACGTTCAGCGGGTTCGACCGTATGGCCGATGCGATCCCGCTTAAGAATATGGTCCTTGAGCAAATTGGCGATGATGTATGCATAAGCGGTTATCCCGTTTATGCGACCGTACAAGCGGAGCAGACGAGGAATAAACCGTAAGATGGATCAGGCTGTTAAGGGAGGGAATCATCGTTGTTCACCGGATTAATCGAAGAAATCGGAACGTTGAAACGGGTCTTTAAGCAGGGCGAAGCGATGATGCTGACATTCGAGGCATCCCGCATTCTGTCCGATGTCATGATCGGGGACAGCATCTCGGTCAACGGCGTCTGCTTGACTGTAACGGAATTCAACCGTTCTGCATTTACGGTTGATGTGATGCCGCAGACGTTCCGGCATACGAACTTGAAAGATATCCGCTCCGGCGAGAGTGTTAATCTGGAGCGCGCCATGAAGGCCGGAGGCCGATTCGGCGGTCATATCGTGCAAGGCCATGTCGACGGTACGGGTATCATCGTGTCCCGCACGGCCGATGCCAATGCGGTAGTGTTCGCCATTCGTCCTCATGATGCAGGCTGCATGCGTTATATTATTCCTCAAGGCTCGGTTACGATTGATGGAATCAGCTTAACGGTTACGGAATGCCATGAATCGGGCTTCTCGATCTCGATCATTCCGCACACGCTGCGAGAGACGGCTCTCCAGTCCAAGCAGCCTGGAAGCAGTCTTAATATTGAGTGCGATCTGCTTGGAAAGTACGTGGACCATCTGCTGCATTATAAAGGCTCAGGTCCGCGGGGCAGCGGCGATTCTATGGAAGCAGGCGGTGTCAGCGGCCCGGGTAAAGGGTTGACAGCCGCATTTCTAGCGGATAACGGTTTTCTATAAGTAAATGAGTAAGTTGTACGAGAAGGAGGGAATGACATGAGCCAGCAAGGAAAACAGGATGATTCCGATTATCAAGTATCACGTGAATTTGACGCTATCGAGGATGCGATATATGATCTTATGCTTGGCAAGCCCGTTATCGTGGTAGATGACGAAGACCGCGAGAATGAAGGCGATTTGATCGCCCTAGCCGATAAAGCAACGCCGGAAGTCATCAATTTCATGATTACGGAAGCCAGAGGTCTCGTGTGCGTGCCGATTACGAAGGAGAGGGCAGAGGAGCTTGATCTGCCTCAGATGGTCGCCCGGAATACGGACTATCACGGTACGGCGTTTACGATTTCGGTAGACCATGTTTCCACCACGACAGGCATTAGCGCATACGAGCGTTCGCAGACGGTGAGAGCGTTGATTGATCCGACTACAACGGCCGACGACTTCCGGCGCCCGGGACACATCTTTCCATTAGTTGCGAAGAAAGGCGGCGTGCTCCGGCGTGCAGGTCATACGGAGGCAGCGATCGATCTGGCCCGGATGTGCGGCTCCAAGCCTGCTGCGGTTATCTGCGAAATTATTAAAGAAGACGGCTCCATGGCCCGTTTGCCGGATTTGATCGAGTTCAAAAAGCGCCATGAGCTGAAGCTGATCTCGATCCGCGACATGATCCATTACCGCAATGAGAAGGAACAGCTTGTCGAGCGTGCGGTGGACGTGAAGATGCCAACCGATTTCGGCATGTTTCGAGCCGTTGCTTATACGAACGAGGTGGACAACAAGGAGCATGTTGCGCTGGTTAAAGGAGAAATCAATTCTGATCTGCCGGTACTCGTCCGTGTTCACTCCGAATGTCTGACGGGTGATGTATTTCACTCCAACCGCTGCGATTGCGGGCCGCAGCTGGCTGCGGCGCTCAAGCAAATTGAGGAAGCCGGCAGCGGGGTTCTGCTGTATATGAGGCAGGAAGGACGCGGGATTGGCCTGATCAATAAGCTGAAGGCTTATGAGCTGCAGGAGCAGGGATTCGACACGGTCGACGCGAATATTAAATTAGGCTTCGCTCCTGATTTGCGCGAATACGGTATCGGTGCTCAAATCTTAAAGGACCTTGGTGTTCGCAAAATGAGGCTGCTTACGAACAATCCGCGTAAAATCCGCGGGCTTGAAGGATATGGCATCGAAGTGGTCGAGCGCGTCCCGATCCAGATGGAGGCTAACGAGAGCAATACGAATTATCTGCACACAAAGAAAGCAAAGCTGGGCCATATGCTTGAATTCGAGATTTAATTGTGATATTAATGAAGATCGGCAGTAACGAGACGGGTTGAACGATTGAATGGATCAACAACAACCGCCGCAGAGGCAGAATATTCTATAATAACCACTAACGGAGGTAATAAATATGCCGCATGTATATGAAGGACATTTAATATTGCAAGGACAGCGTTACGGTATCGTAGTCGGACGTTTCAATGAGTTTATTTCGAGCAAGCTGCTAGGCGGAGCCTTGGACGCTCTAAAGCGTCATGGCGCCGCAGATTCTGATGTTGACGTGGCATGGGTTCCAGGAGCGTTCGAAATTCCGCTAATCGCGCAAAAGATGGCCGAAAGCGGCAAATATGACGCCGTTATCACACTCGGAGCCGTGATACGCGGATCTACGCCTCACTTTGATTATGTTTGCAGCGAAGCGGCAAAAGGCGTTGCGGCCGTTAATTTGAAGACGGGCGTACCTACGATCTTCGGGGTACTGACAACCGATTCGATCGAACAGGCTGTGGAACGTGCCGGGACGAAAGCGGGCAATAAAGGCTGGGAAGCGGCGGTTACGGCAATCGAGATGGTCAACCTGACCAAAGCGCTTCAAGAATAGGCTTCTTGCCCGAGGCGGGGCATGACAAACAATGCTTAGGAGGACCGCACCATGACGGTGACTTACAAACTGGAATCGTTCGAAGGTCCGCTTGACCTGCTCCTTCACCTGATCGATAAGGCGGAGATTGACATTCACGAGGTGTCCATCAGCGAGATTACAGACCAGTATATGGACTACTTGAATGCGATGCAGGAGCTGGAGCTTGAAGTGACCAGCGAGTTTCTTGTCATGGCGGCCACCTTGCTGTTTATCAAGAGCAAGCAGCTGCTCCCGAAGATGCCGGTCATTGAGGACGAGTATGATGACATGTGGGATGACGATGGTCTCGATCCGCGCGACGAGTTGATCGCCAAGCTGGTCGAGTACCGGAAGTATAAGCAGATCGCCGAGCAGCTTCGGGATAAGGAATTCGAGCGCAGCCTCGTATTCACGAAGGAAGCGGAGGATTTGACTCCCTATATGGCCACCATTCAGGAAAATCCGGTAAAAGGGCTGCATGTGGACGATCTCATCAAGGCTTTCCAGAAAGCGATGCGCAAGGCGTCGAGGCGAAATATTGTAGCGACCGTACACAGGGATGAAATCTCGGTCAAGGATCGGATACGCGATATCGTCGCGGTGCTTCGCGAATTCGAGACGGTTCGTTTCTCCAAGCTCATTCGCGAAGAGATGAGCCGCCATGAGGTTGTCGTCACGTTCCTCGCTTTGCTGGAGCTAATGAAGATGAAGCATATCCGCTGTTTTCAGCATCAATTGTTCGAAGATATTGTGATTCATTGGAGAGGGGAAGCGGCGGAAAGTGGAATTCTCGAAGTTGAAGACAGTTATTGAAGGCTTGCTGTTCATGGCGGGGGACGAAGGCTTAAACGCCAAGCAGCTGGCCGACATTCTGCAGCTGGATGCCGCTGTCGCTGCGGATATCGCCAAGGATTTGATGCGGGAGCTGAAACGGAAGAAACGCGGCATTCAGGTGTCGCTCGTCGCAGGCGCGTTCCGATTGACGACGAACCCGGAGCATTCCCCGTATTTCGAACGGATGGCTTATACACCAACCCGATCGAGCCTCTCGCAAGCAGCTCTTGAGACGTTATCCATCGTAGCCTACAGGCAGCCGATCACGCGAATCGATATCGAAGAGATCCGCGGGGTGAAGAGTGACCGGGCCATCCATTCACTCGTAATCAAAGACTTGATAGAAGAGGTGGGCCGAGCGGAAGCGATCGGCAGGCCGATCTTATATGGCACGACGAAGTCGTTCCTCGATTACTTTGGTCTTGCGGGATTGGACGCGCTGCCGGAGCCGACGGCGGTGGATGACGATTCGCTCGATGAACAGACGCAGCTGCTGTTCGAGAAGCTGGAGAGCCGTCAAATCACGATTGACGAAATGCCGGAAGATGAGCCGGGCACCGAACCGGGCGCTGATGATGAATTTGCAGCTGATGAGATGCGGGTAAACGAAAGCTGACAGCATATCTGCATGAATGAGATTTGTACCTAAGGTCATACTATATCCGTCCATAAACAGGGAATTGGGGGAATGAGGCCCATGCTTGGTTATCCGTACGGGTGGTTGATCGGGGCAGGTCTCTTTTTTTTGCTCGTTCTCACGGCACTTCTGTCTTCACTGGTCATTAGTGCTCATGTGAAACGAATCGGGGACGACGATCATGCTGAGCTTCGTGTGCGCGGTTTGCTTGGTATTATTAACTACCATTGGGAACTGCCCGCCATTCGAATGAAAGGCTTTGGAATAGAAATGAAGCATGAAAAAACAGCAGAAAACATTGATGACAGCTCTCGTGATACCTCCATGAAAAATGTAGATAAGGATAAGATCCTTAAGTCGTTCCAACAAACCAACAAGCTGCTCAAGGAAACAGAGGGATTGCTTGGGTGGGTCAGAGTGACACTTGGTCATGTGCGGCTGACAGAGTGGAGCTGGCACACGGCAGTCGGTACCGGAGATGCCATGTGGACGGCCATGCTGACAGGCATGGCCTGGTCCATCAAGACAACCGCTATCGGGGTTCTGTCGCAATTAGTGCGTCTGCAGACAAATCCTCAGCAGTCGGTTCAACCGGTGTACCAGCAGACGTACTTTATGTCGGAGTGGCAGCTAAAGGCGAAGATCAGGCTTGGTTATGCGATATTGGCCGGATTTATTCTCATGCGCCGCGCTTCCAATTTAAAAGGCCTTGGACGCGACTTGCTGCTTTGGCAGCGGATTTTGCTGGGATCAAAAACAGCATAGTATCCTCGATACATATTCGCACCTCCTTGTGTGCACAATACAGAAAGCGTAGGTAAGTCCTTATCTATATCGCGACTGAGCGCTTACGAGGTAAGTTTGCTGTGATGACTGTGTAATGTGGAGTCGCTTCACAACACTTTTCGGGAGGAATAAACAATGACAGATCATCCGATAAGGTCTAATGCAAACCGCGATGGAAAACATCAAGGGCATGGTTGATGTGAACACCATCGTAGGCGATCCGGTACAAACGCCAGACGGATGAAGTGTTAGTAAACGACACAAAAAGAAAACTGCGCTAAACCCCTTGATGTATCACTGATTCAATATAAAACAACATTGTACAGGAGGGAAAGGGAATGAATGAACACCCGATTCAAGGATTAATGCAAACATCAATGGAGAACCTTAAAAAGATGATTGATGTTAGCACGATAATTGGTGATCCTGTGCAGACTCCAAATGGAGATGTAATAATGTCAATCTCAAAGGTCTCCTTTGGATTTGCTGCAGGAGGAAGTGATTTTACTACATCTGGAACTCATCAAAAGTCTGATGCAAATAACGCATCTGTTGAACTTCCTTTCGGTGGAGGTAGTGGTGGTGGAGTCACAATAAACCCAATTGCATTCTTAGTTGTAGGTACCAGCGGAGTACGGATTGTACCACTGGATAATCAAACTCATTTGATGGATAGAGTGATTGATCATATTCCTCAAGTTATGAACATGGTTCAGGATGCATTTAAACCAAAAGATAAGATAGATGTAGAAATACACAGTCAAGATCATTTGATTTAGTATTACTCATCTATAAGGCTGCCTTTAATGGCAGTCTTTTCATTTGCAATTGATCGTTATAATTATATGTTATGAGGTGATCGTCATTTAGTAGTTACTATACTTCTGATTCATATAAGTTAATGGAATACACAGAAAGTTGTTTCGTTTACAAACGCCAGACGGCAGCGTCATTATGCCGATTTCGAAGGTTGGGTTCGGGTTTGTAGCCCTTCCGTTCGGCGGCGGCAGCGGGGGCGGCGTTTCCATCACGCCAATCGCTTTCCTGGTTGTAGGCACCCATGGTGTCCGTGTCGTACCGCTCGATAATCAAACACATCTGATGGAGTGCGTTATCGATTCGGCCCCTCAAGTATTCAAGAGCTGTTCAAGAATGGTGGACGGGCCAGCGACGAGTCGGGCGTACTCATCGAAACACCGGAAGGCCACCTGATTTAACCAAACCAGAGGCATATCGCTATACTTGATTCGATTTATGATAACCGACAAAGCAAGTGGGAAAACTGTCCGTAGAGGGCGGTTTTCTTTTTTTTTGCATGCCCTCATGACAGGGCTCGGACATATCCTTGGGCTCCGTTCATATAATGTACAAGACCCGGGCCATTCTTGCGCCCTGATTACGAGGAGGAAACGTACGTATGAGGCTCGATCGTAAATGGATGCGGCTCCTAGGAGCGCTTATCATCGGATGGTCTGTCTCGGCTGTTCCGTCAGAGGCCGCGGCAGAGTCTAGAGGAGCTCCGGCGCCGATCGGCACCCATGCCAAAGCAGCTGCGCTGATTGATGTGGAATCCGGCCGTCTACTGTACAGCAAAGATGGAGACACCCCTATGCGAATTGCCAGTTTAACCAAAATAATGACGGCGATTGTTGCAATCGAACATGGCAAGCTGTCTGACAAGGTGAAGACAAGTAAGCGCGCTTTTGCCAAAGAAGGGTCCTCCATCTACCTGAAGCTGGGCGAGGAGATGAGCCTTCAGAATATGCTGTACGGCCTGATGCTTCGTTCCGGCAATGATGCCGCAACGGCTATAGCTGAGCATGTCGGCGGATCGGAGGAGGGCTTCGTTCATTTGATGAACGAAAAGGCGCGCATGCTGGGCTTGACGAACAGCCAATTTATGAATCCGCATGGGCTCGATCAAGAAGGCCATTACTCATCTGCTAATGATCTGGCGAAGCTGACGGCATATGCCATGCACAATCCGACGTTCAAGGCCATTGTGAAAACACCGGTCAAGACGGCTCCGAATCCGAATGACGAGTGGGATTACAAGTGGACCAACAAGAATAAGATGCTTCATATGTATGATGGAGCGGATGGGGTCAAGACGGGGTATACCAAGCTGTCGCTGCGCTGCCTCGTTAGTTCAGCGACCCGAAACGGCCAACAGCTGGCTGCCGTGACGATTAACGACAGCAACGATTGGGTGGATCATTCTAAGCTGCTCGACTGGGGCTTCGCCAATTATCCGCTTACGGAAATCGCTTATAAGGGTCAGCCTGTAGACGGCTATGCGCTCGCCGTAGGGCGGACAGTACGCTTTCCTTTCGCGGCTGGCGAGATGGAGGAACTGAAGACCAAGCTTGTTCTGCTTGATCCCAACTCAACCTACTATGCGCTGGGAGAGCGCGGAACGCTCGAATGGTACATTGGCGATAACAAAATAGGCTCTACTATGGTGTACGAGCCCGCTGGGGCTAGAATGTCGCTGCCAGACCGTCAGACGGCGATATGGACGGCATCGGCTCAATCGGAGCCTGTAAAGCCATGGGCAAGATCGTTTGGCGGTGCGCTAAAGCAGGTGTTGTCGGTATTATTCGGTGGGATGGGGGCGGGGTGATGGTAAACTGGATCTGGTTGTTCTTTATCGTAGCTAGCTTCGTTGCAGCTGCACTGACCGGAAGGATGGAGGCGCTCACCGAAGCGGCCTTCGAAGGGGCGAAGAGCGGTGTCACAGTCAGTCTTGGGTTGATTAGCGTGATGGTCTTCTGGCTGGGATTAATGCGAATCGCCGAAGACGGGGGGCTTCTGCGCAAGCTGGCGGCCGCGATTCAGCCGATCGTTCGCTTTCTGTTTCCGGATGTGCCCAAGGGGCACCCTGCGCTGGGCTATATAATGAGCAACATGAGCGCGAATATACTGGGGCTGGGCAATGCGGCGACGCCGATGGGCATCAAAGCGATGCAGGAGCTCCAGAAGCTCAACCCCGATAAATCGACGGCGACGCCCGCCATGTGCACACTGCTTGCGCTTAATACTTCCAGCATCACCCTCGTCCCGACAACGCTCATTGCCATACGGATGACCTACAGCTCCGCGCATCCTGCGGAAATCGTAGGGACGACGCTGGCAGCGACGTTAGTGGCGACGGCGGCGGCTATTTTGGCGGATCGCTGGTACCGGTTCCGGTCAGGACCGCCTGCTTGGAAGGACTACGGCGGCAAAGGGGACAGTCCGAGGGTGAGGACGGGCCGTCCTAAGGCGGCCTCTCCACAGTCTGGCGCGGGGATCGGTCCGGCTGCCGCCGGAGATGGCCATCCTGCGGGCGGCGGAAAGGGTGAGGCCGTTGTATGAATGGATTACACTAATATCCGCATGGACCATACCGATTATGATCGTCTTTATTCCCCTTTATGCGGCATTTCGAAAGGTGCCTGTCTATGAGACGTTTCTGGAAGGGGCTAAGGATGGCTTCGATACCGCCATTAATATCATTCCGCACTTAGTCGGGATGATGGTGGCGATCAGCATGTTTCGCGCATCGGGTGCGATGGACATGCTCTCGTCACTCATCCGCCCGTTGTTCGATTATTTCGGCGTGCCCAGTGAAGTGCTGCCGTTAGGCATGCTGCGCCCGTTAACCGGTGCGGGTTCACTTGCTTTCACGACGGAGCTGATCAAGAATTACGGGCCGGATTCCATGATCGGACGAATTGCTTCCACGATACAGGGGAGTACAGACACCACACTATACGTCCTGACCGTATACTTCGGAGCCGTCGGTATCCGCCGCAGCCGTTACGCCTTGAAGGTCGGTCTATTCTCCGACCTGGTCGGATTTGTAGCTGCTATTGTCATTTGTCTCTTCGTATTTGGATGAACTCATACGTTCTTACGCCAAGTCTATCGGTTTCAGCATCGATTGTGGAGGATGCTGCTGCGCCGGTAGACTTATTTTTTGACAAGTTTCCTTATTTGTCGATTTTGGGGTATGATGAAGAGTGAGGTGAAATCATTGGAACGATTACAAAAAATATTGGCTCAAGCCGGGGTTGCTTCGCGCCGCAAGTGCGAAGAGCTCATACTGGCCGGACAAGTCCAAGTGAACGGTGAGCCGGTGACTACGCTAGGTGTTAAGGCTGATCCGGCGGTTGATGTCATTACGGTCAACGGAAGAACAATAAGAAATGAAAAGAAGCTGTACTTAATGCTGAACAAACCTAAAGGGGTCATCACGAGCGCCAGCGATCCGCAAGGACGCAAGATCGTGTCGGACTATCTTCCCGGCATCAAGGAGCGGGTCTATCCGGTCGGCCGCTTGGATTACGATACGGAAGGTCTGCTGCTGCTAACGAATGACGGCGATTTTGCCAACCTGCTGACACACCCGAGTCATCACGTCCCCAAGACCTATATGGCTACCGTAAAAGGAGTTCCGCACGGGACGTCGCTCGAGAAGCTTCAGAAGGGCATTATGCTGGAGGACGGCATGACCGCTCCGGCAGAGGTGGAGTATCACGACGTCGACACCGATAAGAAGCAAGCGACGATTATGATCACGATCTATGAAGGAAGGAACAGACAGGTGCGCCGTATGTTCGATGCGATATCGCATCCGGTGACCCGGTTGAAACGGATCAAATTCGGCGAACTTTTCCTGCTGAATCTGGCTCGCGGTACATATCGTCACTTAACGGAAAAAGAAGTCCAGGAGCTGCGTGATATGGCTCTTAAGACACATAAAATTCAAAAATAACGATCGGCGGCAATCTAATTGCCGTTCGATTTTCGTTATAATGACAATTGTGAGTTCATAAAAGATGTTGGGCGGTGACATAAGACAGATGGGAAAGAACCGCAGAAAGATACAAATCGTCATTTTGCTCGGCGTCTTGCTGCTCGGCGGTTACGCGATCGGTAAGGCACTTTTTGTGAGCGACGACGGGCTCCCGAAGAGGGGCGAGGCTCCGCCAGACTTCGCGCTGCTCAGTTCGGACGGACAACCCCATCGGCTGGCCGACTATGAAGGAAAGGCGCTTGTTATCAATTTTTGGGGTACCTTTTGCCCGCCTTGCGTCGTTGAAACACCGGAATTTCAGCGGCAATATGAGAAATGGCAGGGTCAGGGTAAGCCATTTGAAATTATCGGCATTAATCTGAGCGAGGACGATTTGACCGTCTCTAACTTCGTGCGGAAGTATGGCCTAACCTACGATATTTTGCGCGACAAACGCAACAAGATCGAGACGCTGTACGGGGTGAGATCCTATCCGACGACCTTTTTCATCAAGCCTGACGGAACGATTATGGACATATACGTTGGCGGGATGACGGAGAAGGACATTGATGAGCGCGTCATGAAACTGCTTCAGTCCTAAGTCAGGGAGGTCTATTCCTTTGTTGTCATTTGAAAATACGAAATGCGAGTGCGGCCACCAGAACCCGGTTGGAACCGTACTTTGCGAGAGCTGCGGGAAGCCTCTTGAAGCCAGCGAGGCGGCCTCCGATATGCCTCTTGAGATGAGGTATGACGGCGTCGCAAGGCGATCGCAGAAGAGCAACCCCACGATAATCGACCGGGTATGGAACTTTTTCTCCTCGGTCAAGATTGCGGTCCGCATTATTATCATTACGCTTCTCGCAGCTATTGTCGGCACGATCTTCACGCAGGAGAATGCATTCGTCTCCTTCGATCCTGCGACCTACTATGAAGAAAAGTATGGATGGATCGGCAAGTGGTATTATAAGCTCGGTCTATCCAACACCTATGAGTCATGGTGGTTTATCGGACTTCTGGTGATGATCGGCACCTCGCTTGTCATCTGCAGCCTTGACCGGGTGCTGCCGCTGTACCGGGCGCTGAGCAAGCAGCAGATCCGCAAGCATCTGCAGTTCATCAACCGCCAAAAAACGGTTTATTCCGCCGAACTGAAGAATGACCCGGAAGCATGGATCGGCCAGATGGAGGAACAGCTGAAGCGCAAGCGTTACCGCGTTCACCGGGACGGGACAGCGCTGCTGGCGGAGAAGGCCCGTTTCAGCCGTTGGGGACCTTATATCAACCATATCGGTCTGATCGTATTCTTACTTGCTGTGCTTCTGCGTACGATACCAAGCTGGTCTATGGATAATTACGTATCCGTCCCGGAAGGGGAGATCGTCCAAATTCCGAAAACGAACTATTTCATCAAGAACGAGAAGTTCACGGTAGACTATTACAAGGACGAAGAGCTGCCTGAGGAATTGAAGGGAACTAACCGGGCGAAGCTATATGAGACGAAGGCGGTACTATATACATGCAGCGAGAATTGCGATGATCCATTGCTTGAACCCAAGCTGGAGGAAGTTAAGCAGCATGATATTCTGGTCAATCATCCGCTTTCATACCAGGGTCTGAAGGTCTATCAATTCGGATACGACGATACGCCGAAGCTGAAGGCGGTTAAGCCGGTTCTGATTGACAAGGAAACCGGTCAAACCTACGGACCCTTCGATCTGACCATGCGGGATCCAGAGCTCAACTATAAGCTCGGTCCATACACGCTGGAATTGAAAACCAAATATATGGATTTTGTTATTGACTCCGCTGGGGAACCGGGGACTCAGTCGAGGGAGCCGAACGCGCCAGCGTTTATCTTTCTGTTGAAGGGACCGGACCTGCCTGAAGGTGGCGTGCCGTATATGTATTTCCCGAAACAGAATGACAAGGTCCGGTTCAGCCAGGATGCCATTAACGGCGATATCGGAAAGCGATTCGAAATTAAAGTGCCGAAGATGGAAGACGTTACATTCGCGGCCGTCGTCAGTACGTTGAATGTTCGTGTCGATAAAGCAATGCCGTATATCTGGGTTGGAGCGGGTATTTCCATGTTCGGCCTGCTGCTTGGATCCTATTGGCAGCATCGCAGAATTTGGCTTCGGGTGGACAATGGCCGCGTTTCGCTGGGCGCACATACGAATAAAAACAATTACGGCATGCGTGCCGAGGTGGCAGCTGTGCTGCACAAAACAGGCATCGACGTAGAGCCGAAGTCGCTCGATAACGGAGGGAACAAATCGTGAGTTTGGTTGATTTCAGCAGCGACGCGTTTATCGTCGCATTCTTTCTATATTGCTTTGGATTCTTATTCTACGGTGTTGCGATCATCGGACGCAAGTTCAGCAACCGCAACTCTGAAGATCATTTGCGAAGATGGGGACGGATTGCCTTCATAACGTCCCTGCTGGGCTTTGCCGCGCATCTGACTTTCTTCTTCACAAGATGGGCTGGCGGGGGACATATCCCAACCAGCAACATGTATGAATTTATGACCTTCCTGGCGATGATGGTCATGCTTGCCTTTATCGTTGTTTATGCCATCTACCGTAAGCCGATGCTGGGTTTCTTCACCTTGCCGCTCGTGGTCATCATTGTCGCGTTCGCCGCTGTATTCCCTCAGGAAGTACAGCCGCTTATTCCGCCACTGCAGTCGATTTGGCTGAAGATTCACGTCACGACGGCCGCGCTCGGAGAAGCATTCTTCGCAGTCGGATTCGCGGCGGGCCTTATGTATCTGCTGCGGGTTGTCGATTTCAACTCCCAAGAAAAATCAATGCGGCTGCAGCAGCGTTGGGTCGAGTTTACCCTGTATGTCGTCGTCATCATTATTGCTTTCATTGGTTCCGTGTTCTCATTCCGCGGCATGGGCTATGAAGCGCATTTTATTCAAGAGACGGTCTCCATCTCGAGCCAAGGGGTAGAATCAACGAAGACGGATGAAGTCAGTTATTCTATGCCTCCGATATTCAAGCCGTACAATAGCCAGGTTCAGTCCATGGATACATTCTTGGGCGTGAAAGAGCCGTTGTTTGAAACACCGTCATGGATGAAAGGCGTCGATGCGGCACGCAAGCTGAATACCATCGTCTGGTCGATTATTAACGGTACGATCTTATACGGATTGATTCGTCTCGTGCTTCGCAGACGGATTGGAGCTGCCGTCCACTCAGTTATGGATGGCGTCGATCCGGATGATCTGGATGAAATCAGCTACCGCGCGATTGCGATCGGTTACCCGATCTTTACACTCGGCGCGTTGATATTCGCCATGATTTGGGCGTACATTGCCTGGTCACGCTTCTGGGGATGGGATCCAAAGGAAGTCTGGGCGCTTATTACATGGCTGTATTACACCGCATATTTGCACTTGCGTTTGTCGCGCGGCTGGCACGGCAGAAAATCGGCATGGATTGCAGTTGTCGGCTTCGTCGTCGTCATGTTCACGTTAATTGGGGTTAACCTTGTGCTCGTCGGTCTGCATTCTTACGCAGGCGTATAAAACAAAACCCAAGATTCGTTTGAGAGAGGAGCAGGCTCGCATGACCGAACAGTTACACCGCATACTTATCGTAGACGATGAAGAACGGATTCGCAGGTTGCTCAAAATGTACTTGGAAAAAGAGGGCTATATGATCGAGGAAGCCGAGGACGGGGAGTCCGCGTTGAGGCTCGCCACTGGCAGCGATTTCGATCTGATTCTGCTAGATGTCATGCTTCCGGGCATTGACGGCATCGAGGTGTGCTCACGGCTTAGGCAGGTGAAGGCGACACCGGTCATTATGCTGACGGCGAAAGGCGAAGAGATGAACCGCGTGCAAGGATTCGAGGTTGGCGCCGACGATTACGTCGTGAAGCCATTCAGCCCGCGTGAAGTCATCTATCGCGTGAAGGCAATCCTGCGCCGCTCTTCTGCAACGGCATTTCTAACCAAAGAAGCATTAACGAGCAATAATATCGTATTTCCGCATCTCATCATCGAGCATGATGCACACAGGGTCATGGCTGGAGGGCAAGAGGTCAGCTTAACGCCTAAGGAGTATGAGCTGCTTCATTATCTCGCGATATCGCCAGACAAAGTGTTCTCCCGCGAGGAACTGCTCAAGGATGTATGGAACTATGAGTTTTTCGGCGATTTGCGAACGGTTGACACACATGTGAAACGGCTTCGCGAGAAGCTGAACAAGGTATCGCCGGAAGCGGCTACCATGATTACGACTGTATGGGGCGTCGGGTATAAGCTCGAAGTGCAGAAATAGCGTATGTTGTGGCGCAGTGTAGTCGGTAAGCTATGGATTACGATTATTATGCTCGTAGCGGTCGTGCTCATCATTCTGGGAATGTTTCTGCTGCAGTACATCGATGTTGCATTCACGAAGAATTCACATGAAGTGAAAGTGTTGTTTATCTATACGGGGATCATTGGATTCTTGCTATCTACATTCTTTGCGTTCTTCCTGTCTACCAAAATTACGCAGCCGCTTATTCAGATGAAAACGGCAGCCGACCTCATCGCCAAAGGAGAGTACAGGACTCGCGTACCGATTCGGTCAACGGATGAAATCGGTGATTTGGCCAATACCTTCAACCATATGGCGTCGGAGCTCGACACACTCATCAAGGATCTGAATCATGAGAAGGATCATCTAGCGAGCGTATTGCGGAGTATGGCAGATGCGGTCATCACTTTCGATGCGGCCGGAAAGGTGATCTTGGCCAATCCGCCCGGACAGCAGCTCATTAAGCGTTGGAACGAGCTGGAATGGAAAGAAGATGACCCAGGTCAGGCGTCACGTGACAGCAATCAGGTTCCCGACCCGCTGTTAGAGCTGTACCGTACGATTCTGCAGCATGGGCGCGATATGACGGACAAAATACATGTGCAGAGCGGTGTATGGTCGGTCGTTATGGCACCTCTCAAGTCGGATGATACCGTTCGGGGAGCGGTTGCGGTGATGCGTAATGTGACAGAGGAATCGAAGCTGGAGAAGCTGCGGCGTGACTTTGTCGCGAACGTCTCGCATGAGATTCGAACACCGCTCTCGATGCTGCAAGGGTACAGTGAAGCGCTGCTCGATGATATTGCGGCTTCGCCGGAGGAACGTCAAGAGCTCGTACAGGTTATCCATGATGAATCGCTTCGGATGGGGCGGCTTGTGAAGGATTTGCTTGATTTGGCTCGTATGGAAGCCGGTCATATCGAGATGAGGCTGGATCGGGTCGACTTGGCAGCGTTAGTCAAGCGTGTGCATCGTAAATTTCTGGTTTACGCGAAGGAGCGGGGCATCACCTTGCTCTGCACGCTGCCGGAAGCAGACCTTCATATCCAAGCCGGCGACGAAGACCGTCTGGAACAGGTGCTGACGAATCTGCTTGATAACGCACTTCGTCACACCCAGAGCGGAGCTGAAATTGAGATAGCTGCCCAGTATGGGCAAGTAGATGACAAACCTTTTGTTGCGCTTAAAATTCAGGACGAAGGCCAGGGGATACCGCAGGAGGATCTTCCTTATATCTTCGAGCGGTTCTACAAGGCTGATAAGGCTCGCACGCGCGGTGCTACATCGGGCGGTACAGGACTAGGACTTGCCATCGTCAAGAACATCATTGAGGCGCATCATGGGCGGATCGATGTAACGAGCACTATCGGCAAAGGTACGACATTCACCATGCTGCTTCCTGTCGAAGCACAATAGATCATGAGAAGCGTTCCCTCCGTGGAGCGCTTTTTTTGTTGAAGGAAGCCGACAAATCTTGTTGTTCGTGAAACAATTTGCGCCACAACAATAAAAAACACCGTCCGAATGATATCGGACGGTGCTCAGTTTTAGAGAAGTATGATCTCTTTGGCGCTATTCAGATGCGCGACTTTCACGATTTCGGAGAGTGTTTCCTTCGGTACGACTTTATCTACGGTTAGCACCATAATGGCTGCTCCGCCAACAAGCTGACGTCCGACCTGCATCGTAGCGATGTTGACGTCGTTATTGCCCAGCAGTGTACCAACGCGTCCGATAATACCCGGCTTATCGTTATGCGAGACCAGAATGATGTTGCCTTCCGGCGTAACATCGACAGGGAATTTATCGATTTGAACGATTCTTGGGCCGTAGCCTGTCAGAAGCGTGCCCGCAACCTGGCGTTCCTCTTTCTTCGTCCGCAGCGTAACCGTCACGAGGTTCGTAAAGTCTTTCGATGCGTTAGTCGTTTGACTGACGATGTTAACACTGCGTTCCTTGGCCAAGTGCATCGAGTTCACGATATTCACTTGGTCCAGACCCAGATGGTGGGCCAAGACGCCTCGAACAATATAACGGGTAAGCGGTTTGGTATCGACTTCAGCCAGTTCGCCGGAATAGCTAACGGTAATCTCTTCAACGGCGGCTTCGGTGAGCTGAGCGGCGAAGCTGCCGAGCTTCTCGCCGAGGCGGAAGTAAGGCTGCAGCTTGTTCAATACGTTAGGCGGAATAGGCGGCATATTCATCGCGTTCGAGAACGGCTGATCGCGAAGAATATTCAATACCTGCTCCGATACATCGATCGCTACATTCTCTTGCGCTTCGATCGTCGAAGCTCCAAGGTGTGGAGTAACGATGATTTTCGGATGGGTAAAGAACGGATGATCCGCTGCAGGAGGCTCGACCTCGAATACGTCGAACGCCGCTCCTGCGACGATGCCTTGATCGATCGCTTCCACGAGCGCTTGCTCATCTATAAGTCCGCCACGGGCACAGTTGACGATGCGCATGCCCTTCTTCATCACTTCAAATTGCGGGCTCGAAATCATATGGCGGGTCTCTGGATTCAGCGGTGTATGAACGGTCATGAAATCTGCATTGCGTACGATTTCGTCAATGGTAGAGAAGCGGATACCGCTTTTCTCTGCACGTTCCTCGGTTAGGAATGGGTCATAGCCCCATACTTCCATCCCGAACGCCTTCGCGCGTTTGGCGACCTCGCTGCCGATGCGGCCTGTGCCGAGAACGCCAAGGATCTTGTTGCGCAGCTCAACGCCGACAAATGATTTGCGGTCCCATTGTCCGCTAATGGTTTTCTGGTATGCTTGCGGAATATGACGAGCGAGGGCCATCATCATGGCGAAGGTATGCTCACAGGTCGTGATCGTGTTGCCGTCTGGCGCATTGATGACAATAATCCCGCGTTGAGTAGCAGCTTCCAAATCGATATTATCTACGCCGACGCCTGCGCGTCCGACGACTTTAAGCTGTTTGCCGGCATCCATGATTCTAGCCGTCACGCGTGTTTGACTGCGCACGAGGAGGGCGTCATATTCGCCGATAATGGCGATGAGCTCGTCCTCACTGAGACCTGGCTTCTTGTCAACGGTAACGTCTGCTGCTTCAACTAGCTGTTGGATACCTAGATCGCTGATCGGGTCTGAGACCAATACTTTGAACATAGTGATAGTGCCTCCTAAAAGTTTTGTGCAGCTATGCTTCCTTGAGTATCGTCGAAACAAAACTTGCTTCGGGAGCATTAGCCGTTTTGTGCAGTGCAGCTATGCTTCCGAAGTACTCCGATTGCAAAGCCAACATAAATTCATGTGTTTATGTAGAAGTGAAAAACCCTCGCCTGCCGCTTATTTGAAGAAGCGGGACGAGAGTCGATTCTCAAAAAAAACGGTTTTCATCTGAAGCCGTCTCCGGCAGTTAAATTCGATGAGCGCGGCTACCATGTTAATCTATCCTATTTTATAGCAAGGATGCGGATGAATGCAATGCCGAAACTTGCCCAATTGTGAAAATTTCGTTATGATCAAGGGCAAGAATACGCAAAAAACGGGGTGTTATCGATGGAACAATGGATCGATATAGATCCGAGATCATTTGTCGGCATGCTCGATAATGGAGAGCTGGAGGCTTCCCAAATCATCGATGTGCGGGAACCGGAAGAATGGGACTATTACCACTTGGAGCAATCGACCCTGATTCCGATGCAAACCATTCCAAGCCGTGCAGGCGAGCTGCCCAGTGATAAACCGGTGTATATCCTATGCGCACATGGCGTCCGAAGCATGGCGGTTTGCCGCTATTTGAATGACAAAGGCTATGGAAACCTCCGCAATGTGTCAGGCGGGATGGCGGCCATAGCCTCAATTTATGGATTCCAATACGATTAAAGCGTTATGTAACGGTTCTATTTCTGTTCCGTATAGAAAAAAGGAAGCTGCGGCAGAAGCTCGTCCGCATAGAGCTTGGCTTTGCTGCTGGTAAAATCGCCTGAGCGTACGGCTTGCGTGCTGATGAGCAGATCGACAATGGAATCAACCGTCTTCATTTTCATTTTGCTTGCTTGCCCGGAATTGATGAATTCATCGACGCGGGACGTTAAATCCTGTGGAAAGTAGGACGCAAATTGTTTGCGTGCGTTCAACTGATCGGCCATCAGCTTGTTTTTGATCGTAAGTGAAAGTGACTTCCACGAATTAATTTGCAGGACGGATTGCGCTTCATAATGATCAGGTATATTCGGATCAATCGAGCTGCTCCACTTCAGCATGGCGGAATAGTAGTTCTGCTGGCCGGCCATCGCTTGCTTCACGCCTTCTACATAATAAGCATCTTGGTTCAATGCATCGATGAGCTCGGTTACTTCCATGCTTTTCGCAGAACCAGCTCCTCTGGAAGCGGCCTTGCTGAACAGTTTCAGGCTTTTCATAATTTCGACCTGGGATTGCCCCAGAAGCGGCGACGATGCTGGAAAACTGCTGCTGCCTGCCGCGGCATACTTTTGGTTGGCGAGACTGGTCAATTCCTTCAGCGCCGAGGCGGGATCCGAGAGCTGCCCGGTCGACATCTTGCTAAAGGTTTGGAACCATTCAGCTTGAAATTCACGATAAGGCAAAAATACGGTATGATAGAAAGAGACGAGATCCTGTTGCTGGTACGCAGTTGCGTTCTTTACATTGCCGCTGCTCAAATGCTTGGTCTGCTCAATAAACTTGGCTTCGGTTTTATCCGAGCCCATCTTGACCCCGTAGAAAAAGGCGCCCACTGCGAAAACGAGCATAAAGAGGAAGCCAAGACTAAAGAGCATTTCGGTACGTGTCAGTCGTTTCTCCATGATTATCTCCTTCATTACAAATATCGTCAAAAAACTGGATCAATTGTCCTATAAGTATAGGTTAAATTGGTTTAAAAGAAAATATTAACCTTCACGAATGGCGGTAAAGTATGAAAAAATTCGACATGAGCAAATTCAAGCTTCGTAAGGTGACAATCGATGAGCTCGACGACCGTATGCTGCTTATTAATTTGTATGCGACACAAGCGATTACTTTTATTATCGGTTTCATATGGATATTATTTCAGCATCGGAATCCATTTTTATTATTTACTTTACCGCAGAATTCGACATATATCTTGTGGGGGTTAGGTCTTGGGGCCCTTGTGATCGCGGTTGACGTCCTTGTGTCGCGTTTCGTACCCGAGGAAGTTGGGGATGACGGAGGCATTAATGACCGGATTTTCAAGAATCGAGCTTGGTGGCACATTATTTTATTGTCTTTCATTGTCTCCGTATGTGAAGAAACGTTGTTCCGCGGCGGCATTCAGCATTCGTTCGGTCCCTATTGGACGAGTATTATTTTTGCTGTCATTCATGTCCGTTATCTCAAGCATTGGATACCGACAGGACTCGTATTCTCGATCAGCTACGGCTTAGGCTGGATCTATGAGCAGACCGGTACGCTCTGGGCGCCGATCATCGCGCATTTTCTGGTCGATATGATTATGGGTTTTGTTATCCGTTACCGGAGGGAAACATGAGCAGGATGGAGAAATTCGGCAGCCGCCGCGCTACGGCAGCACCGAGAGATCAAACTAAATTGGATTCCCGCAATGGCTTGTCGGACGGCGAACTGCCGTCAAGGCGTATCAAACATCCGTCAAATAAGAAGCAAATGACGCAATGGTTATATCGGGCTCAAATCGTTATTTATTTAATGCTTGTGATCGGATTGCTGATGTGGGGGAAGAAGATGTATGGGTTATGAGATAGCGGTCGCCTTAATAATAGTCGTCGTCCTTGCCGTTGGTATTATTCTGTTCATGATAAGCGCGTCCTACCGGTACAAATTAGACCGGCAAAGCATATCGGTGAGCCAGCTTCCGGCTTCATTCGACGGAACGAAAATCCTCTTTCTGTCGGACATACATCGCCGCGTCATTCCCGATAAGGTCATCCAACGCTGCAAGGAGGCCGGAGGGGCTGAGCTCGTATTCATTGGCGGCGACCTGCGCGAGAAGGGCGTGCCGCTCCAGCGCAGCCGGGATAATATACGCAAGCTCAGTACGATCGCCCCGATTTATATGGTATACGGCAATCATGATTATGATGAGGACATACGGGCATTCGACGTCATGTTAAGGGATGAGGGGGTACGGGTGCTCGTCAATGAGTCTGTCATTCTGGAGCAGGGGGATGGCAGCCGCATCCGCTTGATTGGCGTCGATGATCCTCGAACGGGGAGAGACCGTTTGGAGATGGCGCTGCGTGAAGCCAGGGACGATGAAGGGACATTCACCATGCTGCTTGCGCATGATCCCATCCTCGTCGATAAGCTGCAGTCCTGCGATCGGGTAGATCTCGTCTTCTCCGGCCATACGCATGGCGGCCAAATATCGCTGCCCATGCTTGGTTCGATTCTAAGGTCCGCGTACAGCAGAGGCTGGTTTTCGGTGGGCAATACCGAAACAACCGGGTCGGCATCGGCCTCCCGGTTGTTCGTTAGCTGCGGCTTTGGTACCTCGAGGATACCGCTGCGATATAATGCGCCCGCCGAGTATCATCTCTTTACTTTGCAGTGTCCGGCTGCGGACTAAGCTCAATAGAAGCAGGATCGATGAAGCCGTATCCTTTCTGTTCCAGCTTGGTGAGCAAGGTATCCAGCGCTTCGGCGGTCCAAGGCAATTCATGCATCAGAATATTGGCGCCGGGATGCAGTTGCTCCAACACGTTCTCGATCACTTTGTCCGGCTTGTCTTTCGTGCTTTTATCCCAATCCAAGGATCCATTGGACCATGTCATGAACAGCATGCCATGGTTTTTTACTATTTTCTTTACTTGATCGCCGCCAGAACCGAAGGGCGGGCGAAAGAATACAGGGGACTTGCCAATCGTGTCTTTCACAATTTGTTGAACGTCGCCGATCTGTTTCGCTGCCGAAGCCGCTGTCTCTTTCTTCAGATCAATATGGTCCCACGAGTGATTGCCGATTGTTTGCCCGCGATCGGCAATTTTAGTGAGCAGCTCCGGATGCTTCTTCACGCGGTAACCATTCACGAAGAAAATGGCCTTTGCTTTGTGTTTATCTAAGGTGTCGAGCATGGATGTGAGCATCTCGTCTTCCTTGGGACCATCGTCGAAGGTCAGCAGGACAACTTTGTCGGTTGTAGTCGATGGATCGATCGGAACAAACCGGTAGGCCTTGTTCATGGTATACAGCTTCTTCGTCTCCGCATCCGCTTCGGGCTTTTGCTCCGAATCCGGATGGGACTGTCCGGGATTGGCAGTACCCGCAGACCCTCCGGCTGGCGGGGAGGTGGAATCCGGCTTATCGACAGGTGCGTTTGCGCCTGAATGATCGTTCTGGTTCAAGTCCTCAACAGGCGGCTTGGCCTGGGTCTCCGTATTGCTTGGGATCGGTTCATTCTCCTTTGCTCCGCATCCTGCCAGCAAGCCGGCAGCAAGAGCGGAAACGATCAAGGTTTGTGTAATATGCTGTCTGCGCATCTATCCATCCTCCTGTGCCTTACTTGGATCCTATTAGAAGTTTTCTCTCCATTGTAGCATAGACCGCAACCGCAGGCCGCAGCATAAAACGGACTTCCTTCTTTTGGAGAGGGATGACCCGGTTCGGGCAAGGTCAAACTAACTACGGATCAAATCATCAAGCGTTATTCTATCTGTTACCCGTAATGGCGCGGGATAACACGAGGGTGAATAACTCTACACATGAACAAGGAGGAATACCGATGAAATGGAGCGGGTTTATTATTGGCGGTATAGCGGGTATGGCGGCAGTCGCTTACATGTCTAAGAAAAGGCCAGGGTGGGTCGCATGGGCGGGAACAGCCGCGGGCGAGGCCGTCTCGGGCATGAAAGGCAGAGCGATCAATGCGGTCATGAAACAAAAATTTGGCCCCGAAACAACGGTGACTGCTCCGAAGCATTCCAGCGCTTCCAGAGGCAGGAATTCAGAGGCCTGGGGACAAATTGAAATGATAATGAACAGCGATCCTGAAGTAAAGCGGGAAGCCGAGCAAATCGCAGCACAAAACCCATCGCATTAAACTGATAAAAAGAAGATCGCCCAGCTGTCCATGTACGAATAAAAATGGACAGCTGGAGCGATTCTTTTTTTAACGATCTAGTGCATTCCAAGGACATAAATGATAACATGGTTACATAGCACGATTTAAGCACACATCGCTTTCTGCTTCATACGCTGTTTATAACAGAAACTGCCGCGTTACTTGCGCTTTCGAAGTCTGTTTTGCTCCGTAAACACGAAGCAGATACTTTCGAAAAGGGGGATCCTATCATGAAAATCGAACGACTCAATCAAGACAAAATACGAATTTTTCTGACGTTCGACGACTTGCTGGAGCGTGGGATCCAGAAGGAAGACATGTGGCGCGAAATTCCGAAGGTGCATGAGTTGTTCAGCGAGATGATGGATCAAGCCTATACGGAACTCGGGTTTGATGCAAGCGGCCCGCTTGCCGTTGAAGTGTTCGCTCTTCCTGCACAAGGAATGGTCGTCATTGTAACGCGGGGCAAAGTGCACGGTAAGTCCGAAGATGGACTTCAGGAAGAAGAGCAGGACGAGGACGAGTACGAGCTTGAGGTCACGCTCGAACAAAGCGACGTCGTGTTGTATGCATTCCGGGACATTGAAGACGTCATCTCCGCATGTAAGCAGCTGCATGCAGCCGATCTTACGGAAGACGGACGTCTGTACGCATATAACGGTAAGTATATGCTCGCTTTCGAACCGGTTGGTTTGGAACTTGCCCGGTACCATGCTATTATCGCCCTACTCGCCGAATACGGTGAAGCGGCATCCGTAACAACAGCTGTATTGGACGAATACGGTAAAGTCATTATGCCTGCCAAAGCCGTCTTGGAAATTTGCACTCATTTTTAACTGCTTGAATTGTGAGAGCATCAGCTGCGGTACTACCGTGCGCGGGATGCTCTTTTATTGTGCGTATAAATATCCGTTAAGCGGCCGTTGGGCGAGCGCTGTCGCTTTTCGCATATCCCGCCAGTTTCCCGCCCATATTAGTCATTGAAAAGGTGGTGACGGTTCTGATGAGCAGCATAGATTCAAGCAATGTTCTGAAGCAGACGCAGATTGTCATTGAGGAAGCGCTGGGCAAGCTGGGATACGGCGAAGATATGATTGAACTGTTGAAGGAGCCCATGCGCCTGCTGACGGTTCGCATTCCGGTTCGGATGGACGACGGGAAGACGCGTGTTTTTCTCGGATACCGGGCTCAGCATAATGATGCGGTCGGACCGACCAAGGGTGGCGTCCGCTTTCATCCCGATGTCAATGAACAGGAAGTCAAAGCGCTGTCGATTTGGATGAGTCTCAAATGCGGGATAGCGGATCTTCCTTACGGCGGAGGCAAAGGCGGCATTGTTTGCGATCCCCGCAAGATGTCATTCCGCGAGCTGGAGAGACTTAGCCGCGGCTATGTGCGTGCAATAAGCCAGATCGTAGGTCCGACCAAGGATATTCCAGCCCCTGACGTCATGACAAACTCCCAAATCATGGCGTGGATGATGGACGAATACAGCCGCATACGCGAGTTTGACTCACCAGGATTTATTACCGGCAAGCCGATTGTCCTAGGCGGTTCGCAGGGGAGAGAAACAGCGACGGCGCGGGGTGTGGCCATCATGATTCACGAGGCCATGAAGAAGAAGGGAATCCCTCTTCATGAAGCACGGGTTGTCATCCAAGGCTTCGGAAACGCAGGCAGCTACCTGGCCAAATTCATGTATGAGGCCGGTGCCAAAGTTATTGCTATTTCGGATGTGCACGGAGCATTGTATAATGAAAGTGGGCTCAATATTGAAGATTTGCTCGAACGTCGTGATTCGTTCGGAATGGTAACGAACTTATTCCGCGAGACCATCACGAATGAGGAGCTGCTTAAACTCGATTGCGACGTACTTGTTCCAGCAGCCATTGAGAACCAAATTACAGCTCTTAATGCAAACGACATTCGTGCCCGAATCATTGTGGAGGCTGCCAATGGACCGACTACGCTCGAAGCGACTCGCATGGTAACGGATCGAGGCATTTTATTGGTTCCGGACGTACTTGCAAGCGGGGGAGGCGTCATTGTCTCATACTTCGAATGGGTCCAGAATAACCAAGGCTACTATTGGTCCGAGGCGGAAGTGGATGCCAAGCTTCGTGAAATGATGGTACGCGGCTTTAACCAAGTTTACGAGCTTCATCAAGCCCGGAATGTAGACATGCGGCTGGCTGCATACATGGTTGGTGTTCGGAAGATGGCGGAAGCCGTCCGATTAAGAGGCTGGGTATAGCTTGTGGAACAATCTTCGAGGAAGAACAAAGAATGCTGCACCCGAGTCGTTAGTGGGGGCAGCGTTTAAACAATATATCGCGGAAGCGACCGTAACGGGGGAGGTGACGAACAGGGATGATGCTGGTTTTATCCATATTGACAGCGGCAATTGCTCCGGGCGTAGCGCTGCTCACATATTTCTACTTAAAAGACCGGTACGATGCAGAGCCCGTCCATATGGTAATGAAAGTATTTTTCCTCGGCTTCCTTATCGTTCTGCCGATTATGGTCATCCAACGAGGCCTCATCTTGTGGTGGGGGGACAATCCATTCGTATCTGCTTTTATCGTATCGGCAGGTGTCGAGGAGCTGGTCAAGTGGTTCGTCTTGTATCATATTATCTACAATCACACGGAATTTGACGAGCCCTATGACGGCATTGTCTATGCGGTAGCCGTATCGCTGGGCTTTGCGACCGTCGAGAACGTGCTGTATGCCGTTTATCAGCCAACCTCATTCGCTCCACTGCTCATCAGGGCTCTGCTCCCGGTATCCGGTCATGCCTTGTTCGGTGTAACGATGGGCTATTATTTTGGCAAAGCCAAATTCGCAAGCGGCTCCCGAAGCCGCAAGCTTCTTCTTGCTTCGTTCTTGATTCCGGTGGTCGAGCACGGCGTGTATGATTGGATCATGGGATCAGGTACTGTCTATTGGATCTGGTTCATCGTGCCGCTCATGGTGTATTTATGGATCAAGGGACTGCGCAAAATGAACCGGGCCAATGCGAGATCGCCATTCCGGCTCTTAGGGCGGGAGGAAGAGGTTAAGTTATAGCGTTACCGTCCATAATAAGGAAGACGAGTTATCCAATTAAGCGGCTTGACGCATGGATGAGGAGGAAACGATGAGTTCGGCACGTGTAAAAGTAGCGATACGGTGCAGATCGTGCGGCGAGAAATTTGTACTGCGCGGACGCCGGGAAAAGGATCAAATCGATACGGGCTTCAAGCAGTGCATCTGTAATAACGCCTTGGATTTCGAAATCGAAGAGCTTGCTTTGTAGTTTCCCGGCGCAGGATTCACCCAAAAAACAAAAAACATGCATAAAGCTCCTTTTGGCAAACCAAACTAACACCAGGTTTTGCACAAGAAAGGAGCTTTTGTCTTATGTACCAACGATTAAGCGCGGTGCTGTTTCCCGTCATGTCGCTGTTTTTTATTGGATCCATTTATTGGGGATATCAAGAACATCAGGAGAAGAACTCCATCTTGATCAAAGCGGAGAACCAATATCAGCGCGCATTCCATGACTTGACCTACCATGTCCAGCAGGTGCACCGCGAGCTTGGCAACACGCTTGCGGTCCATTCGTCCTCGCAGGGGTATCAGCGCAAAGGACTTGTGAATGTGTGGCGCCTTACGAGTGAGGCTCAGAATGAAATCAATCAGCTGCCGCTCACGCTGCTTCCGTTCAACAAAACGGAAGAGTTTCTGTCCAAGATTGCAAACTTCGCTTATAAAACATCGGTACGCGACTTGACCAAACAGCCGCTTTCGTCAGATGAATATAAGACGCTGAAGACGCTCTATGCGAATTCCGAGCAAATATCGAAGGAACTGCAGGGCGTGCAGAGTACCGTGCTAGCCAGCAATTTACGTTGGATGGATGTGGAGCTTGCGCTTGCATCGGAGAATTCCAACCGGGACAACAGCATTATCGACGGCTTCAAAACAGTGGATAAGCAAGTAAGTGAATATCCGGAGATCAATTGGGGGCCTTCCGTCTCGAGCATGTATCAGAAGCGCACGATGCAAATGCTGGGCGGTGAGAAAAAAACGCCGGAGGATATTAAGAAGCTGGCGGCAAAATTTACCGATACGCATGACATGAAAGCGATACGTGTCGTTGAGAATGGAAAAGGCACGGAGTTTTCATCCTATTCCGCGACCGTGAAGCAGCCGAAGACAAAACGTACCATCCAAATGGATTTCACCCAGAAGGGTGGACAATTGATCTATTACATGGATCCGCGGGACGTTGGACAGAAGAAGGTGAGCGTCAAGGAGGCTCAAACCAAAGCCTTGGAATTTCTGTCGCGTCACGGCTACGATGGCATGAAGCCGATCATGTATGACGAATATGATAAGGTCGCAACATTCACATGTATCGCACAGCAGGATGGTGTCCTGCTCTATCCGGAGAAATTAACGGTCAAGGTCGCCATGGATAATGGAGAGGCTGTCGGTCTGCAGGCGGCGGATTATATGTACGAGCACCATAGCCGTAAAATTCCCAAACCGAAGCTGTCATCGACCGAAGCCCGTAAGCTTCTCAATCCAGACTTGAAGCGTCAATCAGAGAATCTAGCCATGATCATGAATGATTCTGGCGAAGAAGTGCTCTGTTACGAGTTTACCGGCAGGATTAACGGTGGGGTCTATAGGATCTATATCAATGCCGAAACCGGTATCGAGGAAACGATTGAACAGCTGCCAAAGTGACTTAAGATACAGGAAGAACGTGCGCTTGCGCACGTTCTTTTCATTTTCAAACCGTCTTCCCCATATTTCGACATCCTATGCTATAATCTAGAATTGGGAGGGACGAGACCATGCTGCCGAAAGTTAACCAATTTCTATTCCTGCAGGTGGCTTCATCCGATGAAGAGGAAGCCGCAGTGGAGTATAAATCCAGAATTGCAGATGAGAATGATAATGAGCTGCTGATCGAAATCCCTGTGCTGGAAGGGACGGGACGGTACAAACGTCTGTTTCTCGGGGATGAGCTATCTGCGTATTATTTATCCAGCGACGGCGTAAAGCACTACTTTAATTCGCATGTACTGGGCCTGAAAGAGGATGTTGTCCGGCTCGTTCGCATTCAGAAGCCGGATCCGGAATCGATTACGAAGGTTCAACGCCGGCACTTTCTGCGTGTGGGATCAGAGCTTGAGATCGCGATTAAGCTATCCGCGCATGTACGATTTGTTGGTATAACCGACGATGTCGGAGGCGGAGGCATCTCCTTTCTGTGCGACGGGAAGTGGCCGATTAAGTCGGGAACCGAGCTGGAATGCTGGTTGCTGGTTCCTTACCGGAATGGCTCGATCGAGCATGCCCAGTTCAAAGCGGAGGTCGTCCGGGTCAAGAAGATGGAGACCGGGCGTAATCAAGTGATGGCAAAGTATGCAAGCATTACCGACGGGGAGCGGCAAAAAATCATCCGCTACTGTTTTGAACGCCAGCTGGACGTTCGAAAAAGATAACCGAATACATAAGTAAGGCCTTTTGGAACGAATAAGGATACGTTTCATGGAAAAACTATCCCCAAACCATAGAAATGGGGGGGAGTTAGGGATGAACGTTAATCGCCTGAAGCCGCTCAAAAGGCGCCAGCTGGACCAACAATCCAAGCGGCTTACGAAATTGTCGGACGATGTAACCCAAATATTGAAAAAAATTGTCATAACGCTGTTGATTGCTGTCGTTATCAGTCAGCTGGCCATGCAATCCGGGGTGATTAGAAGGTGGGTAACGGGCGTGGACCGGCTTGAAGGAACCCCCTTCCAGTAGGTTCGCGTTCTTTGCACTTCCCTATCTAGTGTGGTATAATTTTCACAACCGCAGGCAGAGCCTGCTTTTTTCTTGATGCTTAGGAGCCTGTCTCTCTAAGGGAAGAGGCTCACAGCCGTTATAGGCTTTCGAGGAGGTCGCACATCGTTGAGCAAGGATGAGAGACTTTGCAGCGTGCGTATGAACGTGGCGATCGACGGACCTGCTGGTGCAGGTAAGAGTACGGTTGCCCGCAAAGTCGCCGAGCAACTAGGCTATATTTACATTGATACCGGCGCGATGTATCGTGCAGTAACGCTTGCCGCTAATCGGTCGGGTGTCAATCCGGATGAACCGGACAGGCTGGGAACGCTTATCTCGGGACTGGATATCCGGCTGGAGCCGGGCGTGAATGGCCAAACCGTGCTGTTAAACGGCGAGGATGTGACCGATGAGATTCGAACTCGCGAGGTTACACTCCGTGTGTCGCAGGTTGCCTCCCATGAGGTGGTTCGTGCGAAGCTTGTAGATTTGCAGCGTAAGCTAGCTTCCGCCAAAGGAATAGTCATGGACGGCCGGGACATCGGCACGCATGTGCTTCCGGATGCGGAGTTAAAAGTTTTTCTTACCGCAAGTGTTAAAACCCGGGCATTGAGAAGGTTTCAGGAACTCAAAGGTGACCAGCAGGTACCGCTTATGCAGCTGGAGCAAGAAATCGCCGAACGTGACCGAAGCGATGAACAACGGGTACACGCCCCTCTTGTTCGCGCGAAGGACGCGGTCGTCGTGGACAGTACGGAAATGACAATCGACCAAGTCGTAGAAGTTATTATAGACTTGAGCCGAACCAAAACGGCGGAGGCGAAGTAAACTATGTTATACAGCATCTGCCGCAGCCTACTCCGTTTCATCTATGCCGTGCTGTTCCGGTTTGAAGCTAGCGGGCTTGAGAATATTCCGGCAACAGGGCCGGTCGTGCTCTGCTCGAACCACATTAGCCTGCTTGATCCTACGACAGTCGGGACCAAAGTAAGCCGCAAGGTTCATTACATGGCGAAGGCGGAGCTGTTCAACGTGCCGCTATTCGGTTCGTTCATCCGCGAACTCGGCGCTTTTCCCGTTAAGCGGGGTGGCGTAAGCAAGGAAGCGATTCGCTCTGCGATTGCTCTGCTGCAAGAGGGCGGCGTGATGGGGATCTTTCCCGAAGGCACACGCAATGCGTCGGCAAGCGGCATGGGCAAGAAGGGCGCGGCCATGATTGCCATGCGCAGCCAAGCGACCGTGATTCCGGTAGCCATTATCGGAAATTACCGCATATTCAGCAAAATGAAAATCCGTTACGGTCAGCCGATCGATTTGACAGCCTTCATACAAGATTCTTCTTCCGACGTGCTGGATCGAGTAACAGATGCCATTATGGAGAATATTCGCGAAATGGTTCGCAAAGGTTAATCTTTTATTGTTTTAGACGGTGCGTGAAGCAGAGCTGATTCAAGTTTGTGAGCGTACGTTTAAATAAAGTTGGGGTATGAATTGAGGAGGTATTTCAAATGTCAGAAGAAACAAATGTGCAAGAATCCGCACCAGCGGAAACGATCAGCCAAGAAGCAATGGATAATTTCGTGTCCGTTAAGAAGGGCGACACGGTAAAAGGTACGATCGTCAAGATTGAAGATAACCAAGTGTTCGTTAGCCTTGGATATAAATATGACGGCGTCATTCCGCTTCGCGAACTATCCTCGATACAGCTTGATAACGCAGCTGAGGCTGTTGAAGTCGGCCAAGAAGTCGAGCTTAAAGTAGTAAGTATTGATGACGAGAAGGAAAAGCTTGTTCTTTCCAAACGTCAAATCGACGGAGAACGCGCTTGGGATGAACTTCAAGCACGTTTTGACAACGGCGAAGTATTCGAAGTCACTGTTGCCGACGTCGTAAAAGGTGGACTCGTCGCGGACATCGGCGTTCGTGGTTTCATTCCTGCATCCATGGTTGAGCGTCATTTCGTAGAAGATTTCAGCGATTACAAAGGGCGTACGCTCCGCGTAAAAGTGAAAGAAATCGACCGCGAGAACAATAAAGTGATTCTCTCCCAAAAAGAAGTACTCGATGCCGAATTCGAGCAAAACAAACAAAAAATCATGAGTGACCTGCAAGTAGGTCAAGAGCTGGAAGGCACTGTACAACGTCTGACGCCATTCGGCGCATTCGTTGATATCGGCGGAATCGACGGCCTTGTGCACGTTTCCGAGCTTTCATGGCAGCATGTTGCGCATCCGAAGGACATCGTTTCCGAAGGTCAAGCGGTTCGCGTAAAAGTGTTGAAGGTTGATCCTTCTTTGGGCAAAATCAGCCTCAGCATGAAAGCAGCTGAGCCAGGCCCATGGGAAACAGCAAGCGACAAGTTCAATACCGGAGATATCGTAACGGGTACGGTTCGCCGTATCGTAACATTCGGCGCATTCGTCGAAATCGCACCGGGTGTAGAAGGCTTGGTTCACATCTCTCAACTGGCGCACCGCCATGTGGCAACCCCGCATGAGGTCGTTACCGAAGGCCAAGAAGTGAAAGCGAAGGTTCTTGACTTCAACCCAGCCGAGAAGCGTGTTAGCTTGAGCATCAAAGAAACGGAAGAAGCGCCAGAGCAAGCGCCAAGAGCCGAAAGAGCTCCGCGCGGCGATCGTGACCGCGACCGTGGACCAAAAATTGAGAAAATCGACAACCCGAATGTAAGCCTGAGCAACGAAGGCATGAGCTTTACGCTTGCTGAACGTTTCGGAGACAAACTCAGCAAATTGAAATAAATCGAACCGTCTAAGCGGTTATGAGCCGCCCCTGCAGCAGTCTTCTGCCGCAGGGGCGGCTTTTTTATCTTTTATAGAAGGAACGGTTCTACAGAAGAATTTCGATACACACAAGGGGAAGAAACGAATTTGGGCGCCAAAAAGCGGTGCGATTCGTTTCTTCTTGTTTTTATCGATTAGGAGGAGGGGATGAAGCGCATAATAGGTAAATCGAGAGGTGATATGCATAATGAACGAGGGTTATACCGCAATATGGCTGCTGTCTATCGGACTCATTCTGTACTGGACAGGATGGCAGCGCCAAGTGGCTGGCCGTATCACGGGCTCGTCTATCCTGATTTACTTATTAGGAGCTTCTCTGCTTCATCCAGTAAACATCCCGATTGGCTTCGATATCGCCTTGCGGGGAAGTGCGGTATGGGCGTTTGCCGCTGGCTTCGTTGGGGTCGCGGCGGTCCGGAACGCCATGCAGACGGTATTCGTTATCCTATGTGCGATGCTGGCTGGCTCCGTATGGCTCTGGATTCGATATATGTACGTATCCGATCCAGTCTTCATCTTAGTGAATCCGGGCTGGGACGGCCCGCTTGTAGCGGGTTTGCTGGCGGGTCTTCTAACCGATCGGTTTCGTTACCACTATGCCATTGTGATTTTTGCCGCGACAATAGCCGTATTCAGCGGCATAGTTGTACGACATACCTCCATCATGATCGGAAATCCCGCGTGGTGGGATGGCGCAGCCATTGGGCTCGTCGTCGCTCGCATCGCTTGGAATGTGAAAGTCGGATTGCGTTATTTGGGAGGCCGGATCGCTGAAGGTCATTGGCGGCGGCAGCGGGGAGGGAGCTCATAATCCATGTGGGAGCAGCTTAAATCGGGTCAACCACACCATGTGCTATACGGCATATTGCTCGGACTTGCTTTCGGAACCTGTGCACGGCTGCTCATGCTGAGGACGGATTATCGGCAGTATCCGACCTATCCTCATGGGCGGATCATTCATATTTCACTCGGTGTCATCGCCGCTGCACTGGGTGCAGTCGCCGTTCCGGCATTATATAAGAAGGACTACACGGCTATTACTTTCCTCACGCTGGCCGCGCAGCAATTCCGGGATGTTCGTAAGATGGAGCGGGAAACGCTGTCGAAAATTGATAGTCAGGAGCTGGTTCCGCGGGGAGCGACCTATATTGAAGGAATTGCGATGGTATTCGAGGGCCGCAACTACTTGGTTATTCTATCCGCCTTGCTTACCAGCCTTGCCTCCATATCGCTTGGCGTACTTTACGGTGTGGCGGCAGGGGTGCTGTCGCTATTTATCGTAAGAGCCTTAAAATCGGGGAAGACCATCTCCCATATCGCCCGGGTGGATATAGCTCCAGTTCGGATTGACGGGCCGGATTTGCTTGTGGATGACGTCTATATCATGAACGTGGGGCTGTCATCCAATCAGGCTCTGATTGCCAAACGGGGAATCGGTTTAGTGCTGACCCCCTTTAACGCGAACGGAAAAGCGACCCTGAGCAATCTGGGACAGCGGCAAGCGCTCCTCTATGATTTGTCTACGATTCTGGGGGTATATCGCGATGACGGAGAGCCGGCATTGGTTCCGATGGCCAAGCTGGATATGAACGATGGCCGGTTAGCGATATTTCTAATTCCGCAGGAGCAGGATGAAGAAAAGGCTAGAGCAGTTGTAGAGCGGGTCCCCATCCTAGAGTCGGCTGTTCGTATGCCAACGGAAGCAAGCGTGAACCAAGGGAAGGAGGGACAAAATGGCTAGAATCGTGGCTATTGTCACAACAGAAGGGGATTCCGTAGCCGGAAGTGCCCCAATCTTTGTGGAAGCGGATGCAAATAAACGCGAATCGACCGCTTTTTTGTTGGAAAAAATATTAGATGCCAGCACGCATGATTTAAAGAATGGAACGTTTATTTTGGTCGATCATAAGCAGGAATGAAATGTTAGCCAAGGCCGCTGTTTTTTGCTATGATGGTAGGCGTGAGTAATTTGATAAACGTTCGTTACCGTTAGTCATGCATAAGTAAGGGATGGTTTACGATTCCTTTGTGGAGCAAGGCTTTATGATACGATTACGTTTACGCTTGAGGAGTGAAGTCGATGTCTAGACCCATTATCGCCATAGTAGGGCGGCCGAATGTGGGGAAATCTACGATCTTTAACCGTGTGATCGGTGATCGGTTAGCGATTGTGGAGGACAAGCCCGGCATCACACGGGATCGTATTTACGGTACCGGAGAATGGAATGGCAGAGCCTTCAGTATTGTGGATACCGGGGGCATTGAAATTGATGGGGAAGATGAGATCATGAAGTCAGTCCGCATGCAAGCGGAGCTGGCTGTTGAAGAAGCGGATGTCATCATTTTCATGGTAGATGCCAAAGCCGGGTTGACCCATGCGGACGACGAGGTCGCACAGATGCTGCTGCGATCACGTAAACCGATTGTCGTAGCTGTCAATAAAGTCGATAATTTAAATCGGCATGACGATATTTACGAGTTCTATAGCCTTGGATTCGGTGATCCGATTCCGATTTCCGGCTCGCACGGTATGGGAATCGGTGATTTGCTCGATGCAGCAGTTGCGCGATTACCAGAAATCGAGGAGGAGCATTATGAGGATGACGTCATTCGGGTTGCGTTGATCGGACGGCCGAATGTCGGGAAATCATCGCTGGTCAATGCGCTTCTTGGTGAAGAGAGAGTGATCGTCAGCGATGTGGCAGGTACGACGCGAGATGCGATCGATACCCCATTCGAACGTGACGGCCAGAAGTATGTCCTGATTGATACGGCAGGTATGCGCAAGCGCGGCAAGGTATACGAGACGACGGAAAAATATAGCGTCATGCGTGCCTTGAAGGCTATTGAACGCGCTGATGTTGCATTGATTCTCATCAACGGCGAGGAAGGCATCATCGAGCAGGATAAGCATATTGCCGGGTATGCGCATGAAGCCGGGAAAGCGTCTATATTTGTTGTAAACAAATGGGATGTCATCGAGAAGGATGACAAAACCATGCAGCAGTTCACGCAGCAAATGCGCGATCATTTCCTGTTCATGACCTACGCTCCGGTCGTGTACCTATCGGCTAAAACCAAGCAGCGCTTGCATAAGCTTCTTCCAGTCGTTAATCATGTGTCAGAGCAGCATACGCTGCGGATTCAAACGCATCTGCTTAACGACGTTGTTTCGGATGCGATTGCACTGAATCCGCCGCCATCGGACAAAGGAAGACGCCTCAGGATCAACTATGCGACACAGGTTGCCGTGAAGCCGCCAACGGTCGTGTTGTTTGCCAACGATCCTGAGTTGATGCATTTCTCGTATCAGCGTTATTTGGAGAATAAAATCCGCGCAGCCTTTGATTTTGAAGGCACACCGATCCGCATCTATACCCGGAAAAAATCGGACGAGGATTAGGTGAACGGCTTAAAGGCTGGAAAGAACGATAGCATAGCAAGTCAGTGTCCAAAGGGGTTCTGTCCGTAGGAGCCCTTTGGGTGTTTTTTTTAAGTAGGGGATCTGCTTGGAATTTCGGGGAATTAGCAAAGAAGGTCCGGCAAGGTTTAGGGGGAGATAACGACGGTGTTGACAGTTATCGGAATTCTGATCAGTTATTTAATAGGTTCCATCTCATTCAGCATACTAATTGCCAAATGGGTGAAAGGCATTGATATCCGCAATCATGGCAGCGGGAATGCGGGTGCGACGAATACGCTTCGCATACTCGGCAAGGGCCCGGCCATTGCCGTGTTTCTGCTTGATATCGCAAAAGGCGTTGCCGCTGTCATGATCGGCAGCCTTCTAGCCAGTGACGATTGGACTCCGGTTCTTTGCGGGCTTGCTGCCATTGCAGGCCATAATTGGCCGATTTGGTTTGGTTTTAAAGGCGGTAAGGGGATTGCGACAACGGTTGGCGTGATTATGTCTCTTGCACTCGTCCCTGCATTGATTGCAGGCGTGATCGCGATTATTTCGATCGTAATCACCCGGTTCGTATCGCTCGGTTCACTCATTTTTGCCGCGCTTACACCGGTGTTCATCTGGCTGATGGACAAATCTATGCCGTTATTATGGGCGAGTCTCATCATTTGTTTATTCGCTTTCTTGCGTCACCGGAGCAACATTGTCAAGCTGCTTCAAGGCAATGAGAACAAGCTGGGTGTGCGAAAAGGGTAAGGGGGTACACATGACAAAACGAAAAGCGGCGGTATTGGTTGCGGGCAGCTGGGGAACGGCACTGGCAACCGTGCTCGCTGATAATGAGTATGAAGTAACGATGTGGTCCCGCAACGAATCACAAGTTGAGGAAATCAAGGTTAACCATACGAACAGCAAGTTTTTTACCGATTTAACGCTGTCAAGCGCCATTACGGCAACGACAGATATGGAAGCAGCGGTGTCCGGGGCGGAGCTGGTGCTGTTCGCAGCCCCATCCATTGCCATGAGACAGGTTGCCCGGCAGGCAGCTCCCTACATAGACCAGGAAGCCCTCTGCGTTCATGCTACAAAAGGCTTTGAAACGGGAAGCTTAAAGCGGATGACGACCGTTCTGGCCGAAGAGCTGAAGACGGATCCGAAGAAGCTTGTCGTTATTTCGGGTCCGAGCCATGCGGAGGAAGTCGTCAAGCGCCAGCCGACTACGGTCGTAGTTGCGGCGGCATGCCAGCAAGCGGCTGAGCAAGCGCAGGATGCTTTTATAACCCCATTCTTCAGAGTATATACGAATCCGGATGTTACCGGTGTCGAGGTTGCGGGTGCGATCAAGAACATTATTGCGCTGGGCGCAGGTTTATCGGACGGACTAGGATTCGGAGACAATGCCAAGGCGGCGCTGCTGACACGCGGACTCGCGGAGATTTCCCGGCTGGGAATCGCAATGGGCGCTAATCCGTTGACGTTTGCGGGTCTTGCAGGCGTAGGAGACCTGGTGGTCACCTGTACCAGCAAACACAGCCGTAACTGGCGCGCGGGAGCGATGCTTGCTGAAGGGCTGCCATTGGACGACGTGCTGGAACGTATGGGCATGGTTGTCGAGGGCGTGCGCACGACGAGCGCTGCACACGAGCTGGCTGTGACATACGATGTTGTGATGCCGATTACCGAGCAGCTCTTCCATGTCTTGTTCGAAGGAAAGTCACCTAGGACGGCCGTCGAGGATTTAATGGGCCGTGGACGAACCCACGAAATGGAAGACATCGTGGCCCCTTAAACGCCTACACCAATTACTTCCTCTCCTCATATGATGCTAGAAGCACTTGTTAGGAGGGGAAGTATGAGCGACAAAAATTTATCTAAAGACGTATTAAGCGCCGTCAATAAAAAAACTGGCAAAGTGATTTCAGAGAACGCCGTTAAGAAACTCGCCAGTGGCGTAACAGCGCAAACGATGCAGAACGAAGCTGAGCTCCGTCAGTTGATCAAACAAGTAGCGGCTATGGCTAAAGTGCCGGTAGCAGAAGGAACGATCAACGACATTGTCAGCGCCGTTAAGAAGAGCGGCATGACTATGGGCAACGTGGAAGCGCTGATGAAGATGATGATGAAATAATAAGGGATTAAGGACAGAAGCGAAGGCGCGCCCGGCTATTGCCGTCAGCATCCGCCTGCGCTAATGTCCTTTTTCTTAATCCAAAAGGAAGACGGGCTTAAAGTAGCCGCAGGCAGGAGACAAATGCTATAATAGAACGAATATTCATCGGACAAGGTGGCGTGAATCAACGTGGATGCAATGACAAAAATGTGGGTATCTTTAATCGGGATTGGGTTAATGGCTTTGGCGGCTGTTCTGATCACATGGGCGCGTTACAAATTTAAAGGCATTATCCGGTTTATCATGTCGTTAGTCGCATTTGTGTTTCTGGTTGTAGGCGGAATTCTCGGTTTTATTTCTATTCTATAAGCTTCAGTCGATCTACATAGGGCAAGGCATAATTAAATGCCAAGCAGGCTGTTCCTTATATTATGATTGTAAAGGATGTGGTGCGGGTGGAGGAAGCAGAGCCAATCCGCCGGGCACTGGCCGTTATCGCGAATGCGGCGTCGGCTGCAGATGCGGTGTGGCTCGTCGGCGGCAGCGCAGGGCTAATGCTGCGCGGACTGAAGCTGGGTCAACCGCCCCGCGACTTGGATTTGTATGCTGACAGCGAAGATGCTGCGCTAATTCATCAAACATTGCGGGAGTATGCCGTAGATGAGCCCCAAGTAAGCATCAGTCAATTATACCGGTCGGAGCTCAGTCATTATCGAATCCACGGCGTGCAGGTTGAATTAGTCGGTGGCTTCGTCATTACAGCAGACCCTAACAGGTATGTAGTCGAGATCAAGGATGTGCTTGATGAACTGAGTCAGCCCGTTGCTTGCAAGGGGCATATGATTGGCGTCGTTCCGCTCGCGCATGAATTGTGGTTTAATGTATTGCGCGACCGAATCGACCGTATTCAACTGATCGCGGATGCGGTGCGCAAGAACCCCCAGGCTCATATGAAGGCATTCCAGCAGATTGAAGCGCGTAATCGATTCTCGCAGGATATGGTTAAGCAAGTGCATGCTTGGATAGGTCAAGATGAAACGGAGGAGCTGCAGTGAATGTTGACATCACGTTTCTTCCGTCCGGCCGCACGGTTACGGTGCGCGCCGGAACCTCGGTGCTCGATGCTTCCAGGAAAGCAGGCGTCCCGATCCGTACCCGGTGCGGGGGCAAAGCGGCCTGTCTGATGTGCAAGGTCGTAACCAATGGCGTGGGCTTGACTTCGCTTAGTGAAATTGAACGCCGCAAGATAGGGGAGCTCGAAAGGCAGGGAATAAGACTCTCCTGCCAAACGAGGATTACCGGGCGTGCGACGGTCGAGGTCCCCGAGGATCCGCTCAAGGCTGCGGTCCGAAAACAGCTGATGCGGCAGGCTGAAGAGGATGATTTATGGTAAATAGGAGGACGTATAATCATGTTTCGATTAAAAGGCGCGATGTCTGCGCTTCTCATTGCCATCATGGCAACAGCTCTTTCCGGATGCTTATATCCAGATGACCAGCTGGAGCAAAATCAAAGACCGGCGAAGGATTCCATTCTGAATGTGCAGACCATTGTCGATCAATATCAGAAGGATACCGGATTGCTGCCGATCCAGAACAGCAAGCCGGATACCCCGATGTACGAAAAGTATCTGGTGGACTTCGATAAGCTCCAGCGGATGCAATATATAAGCGATATCCCAGCTAATGCCTTCGAGAAAGGCGGAAGCTACTACTACTTGATTATCAATGAAGAGACCGATCCTACGATTAAGCTTATGAATCTCGTCATCTATCAACGGATCAATGATATTCAGAATTCTATCAAAACCTATGCGGGCAAGAATGGCGGCAAGCTTCCAGAAGGGGATTCTGTGTATCCGGGTTTCAAGCGCATCGACTATACAAAGCTCAGTTTGAATGAGCCGGACATCCGCAGTGTATTCTCCGGCCAAACACTAGGAACGATGATGGACGCAAAGGGCTTGGTGTACGTCGATTATGGCATCGACCTTACCCAGGTGATAACCAAGCAAGAGGGCGCCAAGCCAGGCCCAGAGCAGGACTTACGTGAAATTCTCGTCGCCAATTCCGATTTTGTACCCGTGAAGTCGGCCGCTTATTATCTTGTCAATGGTGAGCCGCAGGCCGCGGCAAACAAATAACGCAGCCGCTCAACAGGTATCCCCTGCACGTTTTTCGTGCAGGGGTTTTTTCGCGTTTCCGTATATTTTTGGCATAGGGAAGCTCTTTCTCTCATATATCTCAATCTTGGAAGGCCGGAACCTTAAGGAACGGGCAAGAACGAAAGATTTTAAGAAAGTAGTCGTCATATTTGGGACATTCGCGCAATAAGCTATTACTAGTCCAAATTCATGTACGAGTTGCGTCGCCGCCCTGGCTCCTTAAGCGGCGGAGGCGGCGAACCCTGACGACTACACAGCAGGAGGAAACGCGGCAGTAACGGTACGTCCATGTACTGGCGAAATTCGATTGGGAGGGGATATCAGTGGAGAAAGTGGACATTTTCAAGGACATTGCCGAACGAACCGGCGGGGATATTTACCTCGGCGTTGTCGGTGCGGTCCGCACAGGCAAATCAACCTTCATCAAACGGTTCATGGAGACGGTTGTTCTGCCGAACATTACGAACGATGCCGATCGCGTGAGAGCGATTGATGAACTGCCTCAAAGCGCGGCAGGCAAAACGATCATGACGACAGAGCCTAAATTCGTACCGAACCAGGCTGTACAGCTGCGTGTCGCCGAAGGCCTTGATGTTAACATCCGCCTCGTAGATTGTGTAGGTTATGCGGTGGACGGAGCAAAAGGCTATGAAGACGAGAACGGCCCGCGAATGATTACGACGCCTTGGTTCGAGGAGCCGATTCCGTTCCAAGAAGCTGCTGAAATCGGAACGAGAAAGGTCATTCAAGAGCATTCTACGCTTGGTGTCGTCGTGACGACAGATGGAACGATTGCTGAAATTCCCCGCAGCTCCTATGTGGAAGCCGAAGAGCGTGTCATCAACGAGCTGAAGGAAGTCGGCAAGCCATTCGTGCTGATTGTGAACTCTACGCGTCCGCGGAGTGATGAAGCACTCCAGCTGCGAAGCGAGCTGCAGGCGAAATATGATATACCGGTCATGACGCTGAGTGTAGCCAGCATGGGTGAAGAAGATGTCATGTCCGTATTGCGTGAGGTTCTTTATGAGTTCCCCGTTCACGAAGTGAACGTCAATCTACCGAGCTGGGTCATGGTACTGAACGACCAGCATTGGCTGCGCAGCAACTATGAGCACTCGGTACGGGATACGGTCAAAGATATCCGCCGTCTGCGGGACGTAGACCGGGTTGTCAGCCAGTTCATGGATTACGACTTTATTGCCCGCGCGGGACTAAGCGGTATGAATATGGGCCAAGGCGTTGCGGAGATCGACCTGTATGCGCCGGACGAACTATATGATCAGATTCTGATGGAAGTCGTCGGTGTCGAGATTCGGGGCAAAGATCACCTGCTCCAGCTCATGCAGGAGTTTTCACATGCGAAACGGGAGTATGACCGGTTTCAAGAAGCGCTTGAGATGGTCAAAACGACAGGATACGGCATCGCGGCACCTACGCTTGCGGAGATGGAGCTCGATGAGCCGGAATTGATCCGTCAAGGCTCGCGATTCGGCGTCCGATTGAAAGCGACTGCGCCATCGATTCATATGATTCGGGTCGATGTCGAGTCGGAATTCGCGCCTATAATTGGAACGGAGAAGCAAAGCGAGGAGCTCGTGCGATACCTTATGCAGGACTTCGAGAACGACCCGATCAAGGTGTGGGATTCCGATATGTTCGGCCGTTCGCTCCATTCCATCGTAAGGGAAGGGATACAAGGAAAAATCGCGATGATGCCGGATAATGCGCGCTATAAGCTGCAGGAAACGCTCGGACGCATCATTAACGAAGGTTCGGGTGGATTAATCGCCATCATACTTTAAGCTGGAGTCAGGAGGCACGCCCGCGGGCGCGCCTCCTCTTATTTTCACAAAATAATGAAATGAATCATAAATGGGCTGCTTTGTTTGCATTTTTGTCGAGAGACTCCTATAATGATCAGATATTCTTGTTCGACGATGAGAGCTCCGCCTTGGTCATCATAGCGAATTGTGTGTCATGCTAACTTATCAGGGACTTGCTTGCGCTGCCGCTTGGCTCTACAGTATCGCAGGGAACCCGTGCAGCGTCTGTACGAAGAGTGAGGGGGGAATGATGTGTATCATTCGTTACGCTGCTCTCAGAGGCTCTCAGGTGGCTTCATCTCTTCATTTGCTTCACGTACATAATCATATTCTGGATTGGCTTGCAGCGATCCCGACTATCACAAGACAACGGCGACAGATGTATGTGCACCCAATACCGGCGGCTAGCATTCTCACTTCTGTCACAAGCTTCTACTTTCATCCAATTCAGCCGTAAAATGATGAAAAAATCTAGGTCTGACGCGGCAAAACTTGTGCTCCCTCTTGAAATTCTAAAATGACTGTATTACTATAAGTTTGTTCATGGTTCAGCAGGAATGGGTTTCACATCTAACCATTTTCTGAATCATTGCCCCGGCGAGCGCCGCTAACATCAGGCAGCGATTCGCTTCTTCCGGGACTTGAAGGTATATTTTTGTACGTTTCGGTTAAACAGAATGATAATGAAGCGCTTGTAAGGGGAGGTGAATGAAATGAACAAAACGGAACTAATTGCGAAAGTGGCTGAATTGACCGACCTTTCCAAGAAGGACGCTTCGAAAGCAGTTGACGCTGTATTCGATGCGATCTCCGACGCGCTGCAAGGCGGCGACAAAGTTCAACTTGTCGGATTCGGAAACTTCGAGGTGAAAAGCCGCGAAGCTCGTAAAGGACGCAATCCGCAAACAGGTCAGGAGATCGACATTCCTGCGAGCAAGATCCCTTCGTTTAAAGCGGGTAAATCGTTGAAGGATCTCGTATCCCAATAATCATCTGCGGCTGACCGTCGCTAACGTCCGAATGCCTAGGCATTCGGACGTTTTTTTTGTGCAATACTATTGACTTTGGGAGGCAAATCCAGTAGACTCATCATTGCAGTTCTCGGGTAGTGAGGCAAGCGTAAACGTACGCCAGCCGGTGTCCCGGTTCTTGTCGGGTGTTAGCTCAGCTTGGTAGAGCGCTACCTTGGGGTGGTAGAGGTCGCCAGTTCAAATCCGGTACACCCGACCATGCATACAATAAGCCATAACTGCCGTCCTGATGAATTTGTTCGGGAGGCAGTTTTTTTCAATGATAACGTGATGAGAGGAGATGCGAGAATGAGTGATTCGCAGCTGAGCGACTACATCGTCATTAAAGCTAAGGCGCAAGGCGTTCAAGTGATCGGCTTGACACGCGGGATGGATACTAAATTTCACCATACCGAGAAGCTGGATAAGAACGAGGTGCTGATCGTCCAGTTTACCGATCATACGTCGGCTATCAAAATTCGCGGCAAAGCCACAATCACAACGAAACACGGTGTCATCGATACCGAGGAATAGATGCCGCACCACGCCTTTTGCATACAACGTTTCCTGTTCCGAGCGTCCAAGCAGGCATAGCCTGCTTTTTTTCTTTGTACAATAGAGAGTAGGACATTCGATGTACGGAGGCGTTCGAGATATGCATATTGGAAAAAGATTCCTTGCGTCAGCGGCAGTCGCTGCCCTTGCAGCGGCCTTGCTTCTTCTAATACCGCTTGGCAATCCGCGAACGGACAGGGATCGCGATGAGCTGGCTGTTTTCCATTCGGCGCCAATCACGCGGATTAGCTACGACAATCTGGTCGACTCGATGATTGGTTTGCGCCTGTCGCTGCCGATTCGGAAGGTCGATTGGAAACAGGCCGTCTTGTCGCTCGATCTATCGGTGGAAGGAAGAACGGAGGATTCGCAGGGATGGATGGCAGATTTGGAGCGGCTGCTGTACTTAGCATTCGTCCAGACGGACAATGTGAACCGGGTGCTCGTCCGTTTTGTCGCCGACGCGGATCCACAATTCGCATCGCAGAAGACGTCATTGTATGCTGCCGTGGACGTTCGCCGTTCTGACACATGGATCGAGACGGATTTGTCAGCCCTGGACAGCGCTCAGCCGCGGACGGATTCCTTATGGAGACAGCGGCTTCGGATGACATTCACCCCGTTGGGCGGACAGGTAAGCGGACAAGCGGATTAGGGTGCCAGGTAGAGCCCTTTATTTGCAGCGATTGAGCCGTCCCAGGCTTGTAGCGCAATGAAAAACAACATGCTATAATAATTTAGATTATAGAACAGCAAGACTTTCGCTGCTCTGCCCGGAGGCTTGACGGATGAAACCGAACAGAATACACGAAATGGCAAAAAAATATGTAGACTACGACATGATTCAAAAGCATACCGAACTCCCGGCCTTTCCTGATACGCGGATTCGGCTGCTTTTCGCTTTTTTAGCCAACCAGCGCACGCCTCTGATGCACAGCGAACTGTATTCACTTGTTGTATCCCTTGTTCAACTTGGCATGGATACCCACGACGGGATCGATTCCGATTCGGGGCGCATGAACGAACGCGAGATGCGTTCCCGCCAGTTGAAGGTGCTAGCCGGCGACTACTTCAGCAGCCGGTTTTTTCAACTTTTAGCCCAAGCCGGACAAATTGATATGATTCGCCTTATTAGTGATCGCGTCTGTGAAGTGAACCGGTTAAAGATCAATCTCTACATGAGAATGAAGCAGTTGAAACTGACCGCGGACGACTATTTGAATCAATGTGTTCAAGTGAAGACGGAAGTGTTCCATTCGTTCACGGGCATTCTCGAAGAGAAGTTCGTAAAGCCGTGGTCGGAGGTTCTTCATGGCGTCGGCCGCTGCGAGGCGGTTTTGGATGAGCTTGTCAAGAGCGACAGTCCCGACACGTTCACAGGGAGCTGGGGGTACTGGCATGTCCTGAGCGAGGGCACAGAAGATGAGAAGCGGAAGCTGGCCGAGAGGAATAGCGAACCGACCTTTATTCAAGCGTTGTTAATGAAGTACGATATTCGAAGTCAATTGGCCGAGAAGCTGAAACAATCCGCCATGAGCATTCAAGCGGCGGCGGCACGCCTGGATTCCGATAAGCTCGTTCGCGAGCTGATGCAAATCGGCGAATCATTCATGCGTCCGCTCGTGCCGGCCGCGCGGCTCTAAGCGAAAGAAGGTGAAGGAACAGATGCAGTCGAATTCGAAGGAACAGCATGTCCACTCTGTATTTCAAAGCATAGCGCCAAAATATGATTTAATGAATGATCTGCTGAGCTTCCGCAGACATAAGGCATGGCGGAAGTTCACCATGCGCAAGATGGGAATTAAGCAAGGGGACTCCTCCATCGACTTATGCTGCGGCACCTGCGACTGGACGATCGCACTCGCTCGCGCAAGCGTGGACGGGTCGATTGTCGGTCTTGATTTTAGCCGCAATATGCTCGATATCGGCCAGGGCAAGATTGAGCAGGAAGGCTTGGATGGCCAAATATCGCTCCTTCATGGCAATGCGATGGAGCTTCCATTCGAGGACAACCGCTTTGACTACGCCACGATCGGTTTCGGGCTTCGCAATGTGCCGGATCTGGTGCAGGTGCTCAAAGAAATGAAACGCGTGGTGAAGCCGGGCGGGCAGGTCGTCTGTCTGGAATTGTCCAAGCCGATTCATCAGCCGTTCAAGTCGGTCTATTATTTCTATTTCGAACGTATTTTACCGCTAATGGGCAAGTTGGTCGCGAAGCGGTATGAGCAGTACAAATGGCTCCCGGAGTCATTGAAGACATTCCCGGATTTAAACGAGCTCGCGGAGATTTACCGTGAAATCGGCCTCCGGAACGTACAGGCTTATCCGCTGACCGGAGGGATTGCTGGCCTGCACATCGGAACGAAGGGAACGGACGGAGCATGATTCGCAAATTACGCATATTTCTAGAGATGATCAAGTTTGAGCACACCATCTTTGCCCTGCCGTTCGCTTTCATGGGCGCCCTGCTGGGAGCGGTCGTCATGGAGAAGCGACTGCCGGAATGGAGCGAGATTGGTTGGATTCTCCTGGCGATGATCGGTGCGAGAAGCGCTGCCATGGGGCTCAACCGTGTCATTGACAGTGCGATTGACAAGCGGAATCCGCGGACAGCCAAACGGGCGATTCCGGCGGGTCTGCTGCGTATCAGTGAAGTGCTGCTGTTCAGCTTGATCTCATTCGTACTTTTATTTCTGGCTTCGTCGCGTCTGGAGCCCATCTGCATGCAATTAATGCCGATAGCGGTGTTTATGCTCGTGCTGTATTCCTACACCAAGCGGTTCACTTGGCTTTGCCATGTTGTGCTGGGGCTGACTATTGGACTTGCGCCGCTTGGAGCATGGGTGGCTGTAACAGGTTCATTCGATTTATCGGCATGGATACTCTATGTCGCCGTTGTGTTCTGGCTGGCCGGCTTTGATATTATTTATGCCTGTCAGGATTTCGACTTTGACCGGAAGGACGGGGTCCATTCCATTCCAGCCCGATTTGGACTTAAGAATGCACTAAGAATGGCACGCGCCTTTCATGTCATCACCGCGGTAGGCTTCTTCCTATTGTTTGCATCAACCCCGCTTAGCTGGGGCTATCTGATTGGTACGGTGATTGCGGCCGGTATTCTGTTCTACGAGCACTGGCTCGTGAAGCCTAACGATATCAGCCGTGTACAGACCGCCTTCTTCACGATGAACGGCGCGCTGAGTACGGTATTGTTCGTCTTCACGTTGTTTGACTTGGTGGTGCTCCGTACATGGTAAAGCCACCGGAGGCCCGTTGGGCAGTAGGCATAACGGGCGCCAGCGGAGCCATTTATGGTATTCGCCTCATTGAGATGCTCATCAGCGCCGGAGTCAAGGTACACCTTGTTATTACGGAAGCGGGCTGGCGGGTACTTAAAGAAGAACAAGGATGGGTAACGGCGAAGCGGCAGTCGGCGCTTGAGGCTAGATTCGGCGATGCAATGGCATCGGGCTCCCTGATCTACCATCCCAATGCAGACATAGGCGCTTCGATTGCAAGCGGTTCTTTCCGTGTGGAGGGTATGATCATTATGCCATGCTCGATGGGAACGCTCGCGTCGATCGCGCATGGCAGCTCCGATAATTTGATGACCCGGGCTGCGGATGTTATGCTGAAGGAAGGGCGGAAGCTTCTGCTGGTGCCCAGGGAAACGCCTCTCCACGCCATTCACTTGGAAAATATGCTGAAGCTTACCAGACTGGGCGTCAAGCTCATTCCAGCTATGCCGGCCTTCTACTATGGGCCGCAGTCGATGCAGGACATGATTGACTTTCTGGTTGGCAAAGTGCTTGATCAAATACCAATAGATCACGATTTGTACAGAAGATGGGGAGATGAGCAGCATGGGGCTAAGTCGCCCGATCACCATCGGACGGATTGATTATGCGAATGTATGGCCAATTTTTCATTATGCGGAGGACAAGCTTCCACAGGACCGCTTTGTTGTTATACAACGAGTACCGTCAGAATTAAATAAAGCAATCCGTGAAGGAGAGCTGGATATCACGTCGATGTCCTCCTTTGCATACGCACAGAACGCGGACGACTATTTACTTCTGCCAGACCTGTCTGTCAGTGCCAAAGGAAGAGTTAATTCCATTCTATTGTTCATGCGCGAGCCGCTGGAACGCGTGCTGCAAGGACGTATTGCTATGACGGCTACATCGGCCACTTCGGTCAATCTGCTGAAAATTATTATGTCATTGTATTACAATGCCAATCCATCCTATATCACCATGGAGCCTTCGCTTGACAATATGCTGGAGCAGGCCGATGCCGCGCTTCTCATCGGGGATACGGCCATTAAAGAGTCCCTGCGTAATGAAGGGATGACGGTTATCGATCTTGGCGAGCTATGGAAAACGTGGACAGGCTTCGGAATGACATTTGCTCTGGTTGCCGTACGCAAAGAAACAGCAGCGGCTGATCCCGAGGCTGTAGCTCAAGTACTGCGTGTACTGACCGAGAGCAAACGGAGGAGCCTGAGCAATCTCGATCCGCTTGCGAGCAAAGCATGCGAGCAGCTGGGAGGAACCATGTCGTATTGGAGCCGTTATTTTCAAGAGCTTCATTACGATTTTGGACCGGACGAGCAAAGCGGCTTATCATTATACTTCGATTATGCGAAGCAACTTGGATTGCTGGACACGACCGTCCGGATGCAGGTTATCGAAGACCAAACAGCCATGCAGGTGAACGAATGAAACTACTTGATCTATATGCCAAAATGAAAGGCGATCTCGATGTCATTGAACGGGAGCTTGCGCGCAGCGTCACATCTGACCATGCGCTGCTTACCGAAACATCGACTCATCTGCTGAAGGCGGGCGGAAAACGGATCCGCCCGGTCTTCGTGCTGCTCGCGGGTAAATTCGGGCATTACGAGCTGGACGTGCTGCAGCGGATCGCGGTTCCGCTCGAACTGATCCATATGGCGTCACTCGTACATGACGATGTCATCGACAATGCCGAGACGCGTCGTGGCCAGCTAACCGTCAAGTCAAAATGGGATAACCGGATTGCGATGTATACGGGCGATTATATTTATGGCAAAGCGCTCGCCATCGTCACCGAGCTGAGCAATCCTTTGATCCATCAAATTTTGGCCAAAGCGATGGTGCAGATGTGTATCGGCGAGATGGAGCAGATCCGCGACTTCTTCAATACGGAGCAGTCTATCCGTGATTATATGCTTCGCATCCGCCGCAAGACCGCGCTGCTGATTGCCATCAGCTGTCAATTGGGAGCCGTGGCATCGGACGCTGAATGGCCGATCGCGAATCGGTTGTACCGGTTCGGTTATAATGTGGGCATGGCGTTCCAAATCCGTGACGATCTCTTGGATTTGCTTGGCACGGAGAAGCAGATCGGCAAGCCGCCGGGCTCGGACATCAGACAAGGGAATATCACCCTGCCTGTGCTGCTGGCGCTGCGCGAGAATGATATCCGCGAGCGGCTTCTAAGCGAGATCAAGCAAATTCGTCAAGCAGACGGAGAAGGGGATACGAAGCCCGCGTTGAAACTAATACGCAAGAGCGAAGGCATTCAAATCGCGGAGGCTATGGCGGACCGTTATATTACGAAAGCCATCTCGGCGCTTGACGGTATGCCGAATATCCCGGCTAAGAAGAATCTGACGGACATCGCTCATTTTGTAGCAAAGCGCAATTACTAGTCACTTGTGACACAGGGAGGTTTTTGATGATGGAAAGAACATTTCTAATGGTAAAGCCTGACGGTGTGCAGCGCGGTCTGATCGGCGAGATCATCTCGCGCTTCGAGCGCAAAGGCCTGCAGCTGGTTGCCGCGAAGTTTATGATGGTGACGCCCGAGATTGCCGAGCGTCACTACGCAGAGCATGTAGGCAAGGATTTCTATCCGCCGCTAGTCGATTTTATAACCGCCTCTCCGGTATTTGCGATGGTGTGGCAGGGAGACAATGTCATTGCGCTATCGCGTGCGCTCATCGGGAAGACGAATGCACTGGATGCGGCGCCTGGAACGATCCGTTCCGATTATGCCGTACATACGAATTTCAACCTCATACACGGTTCGGACTCGGCGGAAAGCGCCGGCCGCGAAATCAGCATCTTCTTCGGACCGAATGAATTGGTTGACTACGAACAAACGATTCAACGCTGGATTTAATTTACTGTCGTTCAGCTCGATCGTGAAGGAAAGTCATTGGACAACATGTGTCGGCGGAGGGATTTCGGTTGGAAGACCTGGATTTCGAACAGTTTATTAAGCACATCAAAATGAAAACCGATATCGATCTTTCGCAGTATAAAGAAGCTCAGATGAAGCGGAGGCTTACGACGCTCCGCTCGAAGTACGGCTTTACCTCCTTCGCGGCATATTGGGACGCGATGCAGCAGGATTCTAAGCTGTTCAATGAGTTTCTGGATCGCATGACGATCAACGTGTCGGAGTTTTGGCGGAATCCAAACCGTTGGGAGACGCTGGAGCAGAAGTTTCTGCCAGAGATGCTGAAGAGCGGAGGACGCTTGAAGCTGTGGAGCGCTGCTTGCTCGACCGGCGAGGAGCCTTACACGCTGGCTATGATTGCGGGGCGTCTGGGCATACTCGATCGAACGACGATACTCGCGACGGATTTGGATAACGTAGTGCTCCAGAAAGCCATGCAGGGACAATATCATGAACGCTCGGTTCGTGATGTGCCGGCGGCTTATCTGGGTCAATATTTAATTAAGAAGGATCAGGATCTATACGAGGTCGATGATCGGCTGAAGAAGATGATTACGTTCAAGCAGCAGAATCTGCTGCAGGATTCATTCGATACCCAATTCGATTTAATCGTATGCCGCAATGTGATGATCTATTTTACCGAAGAAGCGAAGCAGAAACTTTATCACAAATTTTCAAAGGCACTGAAACCTGGCGGGCTGCTGTTCGTTGGCAGTACGGAGCAAATTTTCAGTCCTTCCCAATACGAGCTCGAATCGGTTGAAACGTTCTTCTACCGACGCTGCATCTAATGCGCGGTGTATACGGTCTTCCATCTTCTCCGATACTAATGAGTAATTAGAGATATCTGGAGGTTGCGTATGGATAAACGGAAGGTCATCGCGGCATATCGCCGGGGATTTATAACCGTGCAGGAATGCGCGCAAATATTGGGACTTGATAGCGGACAATTACCAAGTCTGATGAGTGATCCATATTATGCTGCCGATGCTCAGACGAAGAGCAGCAAGCAATCGATCAATGGATAGCATAATCATTCTAAGAGCTGTCGAACGTGCGGAGGCCTTGCACGTCCGACAGCTTTTTTCTATGTTTGGAGGCGCTGCGCACAGAAGCCAAGAATGGCGGAAAAGCTTGCAATTCCTTGTCAAACCGGCAAGGCTATACTATAATGAGCAAAGATGTTTGGGCACATAATTAGACGCAATTATACATAGTGGGACGGATAAGGCAAGGAACGGATGGAAGGTATGGAAACGACCGCGTGAGCGGATGGTGCCGCCCCATTGCGAGTCTGGCGCTGCCGTTAACGCTTGGGAGGAGCTTTAGCGTGACTTTACGTTATTTAACAGCAGGAGAGACTCATGGACCGCAGCTGACAGCGATTATCGAAGGGCTGCCGAGCAACTTGAAACTTGACTTTGAACAATTGAATTTTCAATTGCAGCGCCGGCAGAAGGGTCACGGACGGGGCAAGCGCATGCAGATTGAGAAAGATACAGCGGCGATTGTCGGCGGCGTTCGTCATGGTAAGACAACAGGTGCTCCTGTTGCACTGGTAGTAGCCAACAATGATTGGAAGCATTGGACGACGGTGATGAACATCGAGCCAATCGAAGGCAGCGATGAAGATAAGCGGCGCGTTCACCGCCCGCGCCCAGGTCATGCGGATCTGAATGGCGGATTGAAATATAATTTGAAGGATCTGCGCAATGTCCTGGAGCGTTCCAGTGCCCGTGAGACAGCGGCCCGCGTCGCAGTCGGTGCCGTAGCGCGCCAATTCTTGGCTGAATTCGGAATTAAAGTGGCCGGGCAAGTCATTCGCATCGGCGAGATCCAAGCCCCGCCTAACGATCTTCCGGTTGATGAGCTGATCCGCCTGACGGAAGAATCTGTCGTTCGGGTTGTCGATAAGGAAACCGAAGAGAAAATGACGGCCTATATCGATCAAATTAAAGCGGATGGCGACTCCATTGGCGGTATCGTGGAATGCATTATCGAAGGTGTTCCTGTTGGTCTGGGAAGCCATGTTCAGGCCGACCGGAAGCTCGATGGCCGGATCGCACAGGCTGTTGTATCGATCAACGCGTTCAAGGGCTGTGAGATCGGGATCGGCTTTGAAGCCGGGGTACTGCGCGGCTCGCAGGTTCACGATGAAATTATGTATTCGGAGGAGCGCGGCTATTACCGGGCAAGCAACCGTTTGGGCGGCTTCGAGGGCGGTATGACCAATGGTGAGCAGATCGTTGTGCGCGGCGTAATGAAGCCGATCCCAACGCTGTATAAACCGTTGCAAAGCGTTGATATCGACACGAAGGAGCCGTTCACGGCGCAAGTAGAGCGGTCCGATGCTTGTGCGGTACCGGCAGCGAGCGTCGTAATGGAGCATGTGGTAACTTGGGAAGTTGCGAAGGCATTCCTTGAGAAATTCGGCGGGGATTCCATGGAGGAGATCCACGCTAATTACAACAACTACTTGAAACAGCTGGAGCAGTACTAATGGGAGAGCCAAGGGTACTTACTGTTGATATGGGAGAACGCTCTTATCCGATCTATATCGGCGAGGGCTTGATCGATCAAGCAGGTAAACGATTTGCCGAGCACGGAATCAGCTTGAAATCGCCGATCCTGATTGTAACCGATGAGAACATAGCAGCCGGAAATCATCTCGCACACTTAGAATCCAGCCTGAAACAAGCGGGATTCACCGTCAGCACCGCTATTGTGCCTGCTGGAGAGAGCTCAAAGTCACTGACTGTCTTCCAAGAGCTGGTCACGCATGCGCTGCAGGCGGGGCTCGACCGCAAATCGACGATTGTCGCCCTTGGCGGCGGCGTCGTCGGGGACTTGGCCGGGTTCGTCGCGGCCTCTTATATGCGCGGCATTAAATTCGTCCAAGTGCCGACCACGATTCTCGCGCATGACAGCAGCGTTGGAGGCAAGGTGGCGGTGAATCATCCGCTAGCCAAGAACATCATCGGCGCCTTTCATCAGCCGGAGATGGTTCTCTATGATCTGAACACGCTGCAGACACTGCCTAAACGGGAAGTGAGCGCAGGTCTCTCTGAGGTTGTGAAGCACGGCCTCATTTGGGATGCGGATTTTGTAGCATGGTGCGATGAGAACGCGGAGCGGCTGCTGGCACTGGACCCCGAAGCGCTGGGCTATGCTTTATATAAAGGCTGCAGCGTCAAAGCTGCCGTCGTATCCAAGGACGAACGCGAGAATGACCTGAGGGCGATCCTGAATCTCGGACATACCATCGGTCATGCTCTCGAAGCTGTAGCCGGATACAAGCAGCTGCTCCACGGCGAGGCGATTTCGATCGGCATGGTCGGTGCGGCCCGCTTGGCTGTGAAGCTGGGGGCATCCGAGCAGGTGTACACGGTGACCAAGCATGTCCTATCAAGAGTCGGATTACCGGTCAGATTGCCGGTGGATCTGGATACGGACCTGATTATGGATGCTATGAAGCATGACAAGAAATTTCAAGAGGGTTCTATGACGTTTATCGTACCCGTAGCGATTGGCCGAGTCGAAATCAATCATTCCGTCTCCGCATCGCTTGTACGCGAAATCGTAGAACAAATGAAACAGGAGGCATAGACGCATGAGTGTTCGAGGAATACGAGGCGCCATTACCGTGGACGTCAATGAAGAACAACCGATTTTACAAGCAACGGCAGAATTGCTCCATGATATCGTGAAAGCCAATGCCATCCTGCCGGACGATATCTGCAGCGTGCTTGTTACGGTAACCAACGATCTGGACGCGACGTTCCCTGCGCGTGCCATCCGTTCGATGGAGGGCTGGGAGCTGGTTCCGCTAATGTGCGCGTTGGAGGTGCCTGTCAAAGGCAGCCTCGAAAAATGCATACGATTGATGGTGCTGGTCAACACCGAGAAATCGCAAAAGGATATTGAGCATATCTACTTGGGTCACGCGCAAGCGCTTCGGCCGGATCTGGCGAAAGCATAGTTTAACCGCATACTGGCAAGACATAAATGTCTTTACAGATTCGTTAAGAACGGACGGTTGACGAATTCGACCGTGCTAGTGTATAGTGTTGTCATACTTATTGAACCGTTTTAGAGATGAGCCGAGAATGTAGCGTTTGTGATTAGAGATGAGATGAGCCCAGATTAGCTGAGCCGAGCGTAAGTAACGAGAAGACGGAACCAGGTGCGGGCACCTGCCGTTTGTTCTGCCTATTGAGGCCGATGACGGTAGTTTTGAGCTTGCTGTTGAATCCGATCTCTTTGTCGGCACTCTTCTTCTATCTTTTAACACGAACACTCCTGCCTCGGCGGGAGTTTTTTTTATTTTATTGATCCGATAAGAGGAGTGGGTAGGCATGAATAACGAGCTGCAGCAGGTTCTTCGGTTAGCGGGGAGCTATAATCTAATTCCGGTCGTGCGTCATGTCATGGCAGACACGGAGACGCCGATTCGATTGTTTCAACATTTCTCCCGCGAGCGTCACGCCTTTCTGCTAGAGAGCGTGGAAGGCGGAGTCAAATGGGCGCGTTATTCCTATATCGGCACCGACCCATTCATGCTCATACGGGGCCAAGATGGGGAAATGGTCATTGAACAGCACGGTGAGAAACGCGTACTTCGTGACAAGCCGATTGAACTGCTTAAAGCTCACCTCCGTTCGTACCGCAGCCCATCCATTGCCAATTTACCGTCCTTTACAGGGGGGGCAATCGGGTTCTTCGGATATGATTTGCTTCAATATTACGAGAAGCTGCCCGCGCATCGCGTCGACGATTTGAACATGAATGATTTGCAGTTTATGTTTTGCGATCAAATCATCGTGTTCGATCATTTTAAACAGCAGATTCAAGTGATCGGTAACGTGCATATCAAGGAAGGCGCTTCGGATCCGGATATCGAAGCTGCGTACAACCGAACGATTGCCCGGATCGAAGAGAACATTGAGCGGCTGCAGCAGCCGATGCCGACCTCACTCATGGCAGGCGGCGCCGTACCTACAGACCCGGACCTTGGGGAAGTTTGCTCCAACGTGACGAAGGAGCAGTTTTTGTCCAATGTGGATCAAGCGAAGGAATATATCCGGGCGGGCGATATTTTTCAAGTGGTATTATCGCAGCGGTTCAACATTGAAACGGAAGTTGATCCGCTCCATGTCTATCGCGTACTGCGGACGATGAATCCATCGCCGTACATGTATTACTTGAAAATGGACGACGAGGTAATCGTGGGTACTTCTCCAGAGGCGCTTGTGAAGGTTGATGGTGACCGGGTGGAAACCCGTCCGATAGCGGGGACGCGGCCTCGAGGCAAGACCCCTGATGAAGATTATGCATTGGAGCTGGAGCTGCTAGCTGATGAGAAGGAGCGTGCGGAGCATCTGATGCTCGTGGATCTGGGACGTAACGACATCGGCCGTGTGGCGGAATTTGGTTCGGTCCATTGCGACGCGTATATGGAGATCGAACGTTACTCCCATGTCATGCACATCGTTTCTAATGTGTCGGGCAAGCTGCGCGAGGATAAAGACTTCTTCGACGCCTTCGTATCCTGCATGCCGGCAGGCACGGTATCCGGGGCACCTAAGCTGAGGGCGATGGAGATTATCGCGGAGCTGGAGAACGAGGCGCGCGGCGCCTATGCCGGTGCCATTGGTTACCTCGGATTCGGCGGCAGCTTGAACACATGCATCACGATTCGGACCATCATCTTCAAGCATGGGAAAGCGTATGTTCAAGCGGGAGCGGGCATCGTATGGGATTCCGTTCCGGAGAACGAATATACCGAAACCGTGAACAAGGGCATGGCCATGCTCAAAGCGATACGGGCTGCCGAAATTGTTTTTGCACCGCAGAAGCGGGGCGTTAACATGATTAACGTCGATTATTATGCAAACGCGAGAGGATGAGCGGAGATGATATACGAAACGATGACGATGCAGGGAGCACTGGCTTCAATCATGAGCGGGAAGGATCTGACCCGTGACGAAGCGCGTTCGGTCATGGGGATCATCATGAGCGGAGAAGCGACAAGCGCACAGATCGGAGCCGTCATTACGGCTCTTCGCATGAAAGGCGAGACCAAGGACGAAATTACGGGGTTTGCCGAGTCGATGCGCGAACATTCGAACCGTGTCATTGCGAAGCAGGAAGGGCTGTTGGATACTTGCGGAACAGGCGGATCCGGCATTCATAAATTTAATATCTCGACGGCTTCCGCGATGATCGCTTCGGCAGCCGGCGTTCGCGTGGCTAAGCACGGCAATCGAGCAATGTCCGGTAAGGCGGGAAGCGCAGACGTATTGGAAGCGCTCGGCGTGAATATTACACTGTCCGCAGAGCAAGCGGCCAACTGCCTGGAATCGATCGGGATCTGTTTCATGTTCGCTCAGCTCTACCATCCTTCGCTGAAGCATGCGACCGGTCCGCGACGGGAAATCGGAATCCGGACTATATTCAATATGCTGGGGCCATTGACGAATCCGGCAGGTGCGGATCGTCAGCTCCTTGGTCTCTATGATCGTACGCGGACAGAGACAGTCGCGGAAGTGCTCGGCGAGCTGGGCCTCAAACGCGCCATGGTCGTCAGCAGCCATGATGGGCTGGACGAGATCAGCATTTCGGCCCCGACCCAAATCTCCGAGCTGCAGGATGGGGTCGTAAGAACCTACGACATCACGCCGGAAGCCATTGGCTTAAGCATGTGTTCCTTGTCCGAAGTGATTGGCGGGGATGCCTCCGTGAATGCACAGATCATTCGCCGCATCTTCAACGGAGAAGAGAGGGGAGCCTACCGTGAAATCGTGCTGGCGAATGCAGGCGCATGCATCTATGTGGGCGGCGCAGCCGCTTCACTGCGGGATGGCGTAGACATAGCCTCGGCTGTGATCGATTCCGGTAGAGCGGCTGAGAAGCTGAGTAAATTGATTGAAACGACAGGAGAGGTAGCCCATGTTTCTTGATAAGATTGTAGCCACCAAACGAAACGAGGTCGCCGATCTCTCAGGACGCTTCTCGTTGAATGACGCAGAAAAGCGCATTGCCGGAATGCCCGGATGCCTTGGCTTTGAACGGGCCATTACAACTGACCGCAAGCGTCCTGTCGGCCTCATCGCCGAAGTAAAGAAGGCTTCGCCATCCAAAGGGCTCATTCGGCCGGATTTTCATCCGGTGAAATTGGCACAGACATATGCTTCGGCAGGAGCGGACTGCATTTCGGTGCTGACCGATGTGGATTATTTTCAAGGCTCCAATGCTTACTTAAGCGCCATACGGGAAGCGGTGAAGGTTCCCCTGCTTCGCAAAGATTTTATTATCGACTACCGTCAAATCTATGAAGCTAGGGAAATCGGCGCAGATGCCGTCCTGCTGATTGCCGCTATTCTGAGGCAGTCGGAGCTGTCGGAGCTTTATGATATCGCAAAATCGCTGGGCTTGGATGTTCTGGTTGAGGTTCACGATCGCGTAGAGATGGAGACCGTGCTGGAACTGGATAAAGCGACCCTAATCGGAATCAATAATCGGAATTTGCAGACATTCGCCACAGATTTGACCACGACGGAGTCCCTGATCAACCTGGTACCGCAGGGGATTACCGTCATTAGCGAGAGTGCGATATCGAAGCCGGAGGACATCGCGTACGTGCAATCCGTCGGGGCAAAAGGCGTGCTTGTCGGCGAGCATTTTATGCGTCAACCTGATGTTAGGGAAGCGGTCGATCAGCTCATGGGCCGGGTAACCGTCTCTTGAGCGGCGGCAGCTCGCAGCAGGAACGGACAGATGTCCGGGTTAAGATCTGCGGACTTCAGGATATCGCGACGATACGAGCGATGGACGGACTGCCTGTGGACGAAATCGGCTTTGTATTCGCGAAGAGCCGGCGGCAGGTAACACCGGAACAAGCAGGTTCACTGATTGATGAAGTAAAGAAGCTCAGCACCCCATCCGGACAGACTCCTCGAACGGTCGGTGTATTCGTCGGATGCAATCTTGCGGATCTCCGTGAGCTGCTGAGCCAAGCACCGCTGGATGTGATCCAGCTTCATGGAAGCGAATCTCCAGAGCTGTGCGGAGCGATCAAGCGGGAGATTGGTGTTGAGGTATGGAAAGTTTTTTCCGTCTCGGCGAATGACGACGGATCGGTATCTCCTTCCAGCCGATTGAATGCCTATCGGGGGACAGTAGATGCCGCGCTGATCGATACGGCGGGTGGAGGAACCGGTCAGACCTTCGCGTGGCATGTGATCGAGGATTATGCCGAAGCGGCTAAATCGATCGGCGTCCCCTTGTATGTAGCGGGCGGCCTCTCTCCTCATAACATTAGGGAGCTGCTCGATGCGCATCCAGCAGATGGCGTCGATGTATCCAGCGGTGTTGAAACGGATGGCAGCAAAGATACGGAGAAGATCAAACAATTCGTGAAAAGGGTGAAACACATATGAATCAAGTTCCAGACGAGAATGGGCGTTTCGGTAAATTCGGAGGACGTTATGTGCCGGAAACACTGATGAACGCGCTGCTAGAATTGGAAGAGGCTTACCGCCATTATTCCAAAGATCCGGCGTTTATTGCTGAAGTACGTTATTTGCTTCATAAATATTCGGGAAGACCAACTTCGCTTTATCATGCGGAACGGTTATCGAACCATTTGGGCGGTGCTCAGATTTATTTGAAACGCGAAGATTTGAACCATACCGGTGCACACAAAATCAATAACACGATCGGCCAAGGCGTTCTCGCCAAACGGATGGGAAAGACGAAGATTATTGCCGAGACGGGCGCTGGCCAGCATGGTGTCGCTTCGGCAACGATTGCAGCTCTGTTAGGGCTGGAGTGCAAAGTATTTATGGGTGAAGAGGATACGAAGCGTCAAGAGCTGAACGTATTCCGGATGAAGCTGCTCGGCGCGGAGGTCGTACCGGTACTGTCCGGTACCCGTACACTTAAGGATGCTTGTAATGAAACGCTGCGTTACTGGGTCAGCAATGTGAATGATACGTACTATATTCTGGGTTCGGTCACAGGCCCGCATCCATATCCGATGATCGTCCGCGATTTTCAGCGTATTATCGGAGATGAGTCGCGCGAGCAAATTATGAAGGAAGCCGGCCGGCTTCCGGATTACGTGGTCGCTGCGGTCGGCGGCGGCAGCAATGCCATCGGCATGTTCTACCCGTTCATCGGCGACGAGTCCGTGCGTATGGTCGGCGTTGAGGCGGCGGGCAAAGGCGTGGAGACCGATGAGCATGCGGCGACGATGACCAAGGGTCGCCATGGGGTCTTCCAAGGTTCTCTGAGCTATGTGCTGCAGGATGATTATGGACAAGTACAGCCGGCCCATTCGATATCGGCAGGGCTGGACTATCCTGGCATCGGACCGGAGCACGCCTATTTGAAGGATACGGACCGGGCGCAATACGTACCGATTACCGACGCTGAAGCGCTTGAGGCACTGCAGCTGCTTTCCAAGACGGAAGGCATTATTCCGGCATTGGAATCCGCACATGCCATCGCTCAAGTGATGAAGCTGGCGCCAACGCTGGGTAAGGATCAGATCGTCGTAGTGAGCCTATCCGGCCGCGGCGATAAAGACGTACAGGCCATTATGGGCTATTTGGAGGGAACCGGACATGAATCGCATTGATGCCGCTTTTGAACAGCTAAGGAGTAAGGGGGAGAGTGCGCTTATTCCGTTCCTGACGATTGGCGACCCTGATCTGGCTACCTCTGTGGAGATCATTCAGGCCTTGGAGGAAGCGGGCGCCGACATGATCGAGCTGGGCGTGCCGTATTCCGACCCGCTGGCTGACGGACCTGTCATTCAACGTGCCTCCGAGCGGGCATTGAAGAATAAGATTTCCATTGTCGATTGTATACAAGTGGCAGAGGATGCACGCCAAGCGGGAGTTAAGCTGCCCTTCATCTTATTCACATACTATAATCCGGTTCTACAGTTCGGGCTGGAGCCTTTCTTCAAGCATATAACGGAAAAAGGGATCAGCGGCCTTATCATCCCTGACCTTCCTATTGAAGAAGACGAGGAAGTGCGTCAATTGGCCGAGGCGGCTGACATTCACCTCATTCCTCTAGTCGCGCCAACGTCGAACGACCGCGTCACCCGCATTGCAGGCAAGGCGCGCGGCTTCGTGTATTGCGTATCTTCACTTGGCGTAACCGGCGTTCGTTCCGACTTTCATCAGGGCATTGATGAGTTTCTGTCCACCGTTCGAGGGGCGACCAATACGCCGATTGCAGTCGGGTTTGGCATATCGAGCAGGGAGCAGGTTGAGCGGTTCGCCAAACAGAGCGATGGCGTGATCGTCGGCAGTGCTATCGTTCGCAAGATCGAGGAAGTCCTTCCGCTGCTGTTAACGGAGAGCACGAAGCAGGAAGGCCTGGCGCAGATCAAGGCATTCGTCAGCAGCCTGAAAGGTTAAGCAGCAAGCATCTTACGTATATACAGGACTCTTCATCCACTAATAGAGCCCTTCTGTTGGCAGCTGCCTTCAGGAGGGCTTGTTTCTTTCGTAGGATGAAGGGGAAAACACTTTAAAACGCAGACAAGATATGAGACAATGTTTATCGTAGGTTTTTACGAAGAACAGCCCATTATGACGAGGTGACAATGGAATGCAACCAAAAAACAGTATCGTACATTTGCCCGTATACCAACCCGGTAAACCGGTTGAAGAAGTGAAACGCGAGCTCGGCTTGACGGAGGTCATTAAATTGGCGTCCAACGAAAATCCGTTCGGATGCTCCGAACAGGCGAAGGCTGCCATTCAAGCGGAGATTGCCAATACGAGTATCTATCCCGATAGCTTCAGCACGGCGCTTGCGGCCGCCGTAGCGGATTATTTGCAGGTGGATCGTAAGCAGCTTGTGTTCGGAGCAGGCTCCGACGAAGTTATTCTCATGCTTGCACGCGCTTATTTGGTGCCAGGCGACGAAACGATTATGGCTGATGAAACGTTCCCGCAGTACAAGCACAATGCCGAGATCGAAGGCGCAACCTGCATCGAAGTGCCGCTTAAGGACGGGAAGCATGATTTGCCGGCCATGCTGGCTAAAGTGAACGAGAAAACCAAGATCGTATGGATCTGCAACCCGAATAATCCAACCGGTACAATTGTAGGCAAGGACGAGCTGGAAGAATTCATCCGCGCGGTGCCTTCGAGTGTTATTGTCGTGCTGGATGAAGCTTATGCGGAGTATGTGACGGACGCATCATACCCGGACAGCATCAACTACCTTGGCGAATTCAAGAACGTGATTATTCTGCGTACGTTCTCCAAAATTTACGGGCTTGCCGCACTACGTATCGGTTACGGCGTCGGGCATCCGGATTTGATTCATTATATCAATCAGGTTCGTGAGCCGTTCAACACGACTCGTTTCGCACAAGCAGCGGCGACGGCTGCGGTGGCGGATACGGCGTTTATTGAAAGCTGTAAGGAGCGCAACGCCCAAGGGCTTGCTTATATGATGGCTGAATTCGATCGTCTTGGCCTCAGCTATTTCGAGCCTCACGGCAATTTCATCATGTTCGATGTGAAGCTTCCTTCCCAGCAAGCATTCGACGGACTGCTTCGCAGAGGGATCGTATCGCGGGCACGCTGGTCGTACTACCCTACGCATATCCGCATAACCGTTGGCAGCCAGGAGCAGAACGAGAAGTTCATCCGGGCACTGGAAGAGGTGCTCCAAGAAGCGGCGGTGCTGGGGTAATATTATGACAAAAATAGCAATATTCGGCGTCGGACTGATCGGCGGCTCCCTTGCCCTATGCTTCAAGGGCAAACCGGGATTAACGGTCGTCGGTCACTCGGTACGCGAATCATCCGTGGCTAAATACGTGGCAAGGGGCGTCGTCGATCATGCGACGACCTCCATGCGCGAAGCGGCTGAAGGCGCGGATTTTATATTTCTGTGCGTGCCGGTGGGCACGCTGGAAGACTATTTGAACGAGCTTGGCCGACTACAGCTGAAGCTCGGCTGTATTATTACCGACGTGGGAAGTACGAAGGTATCGGTCGCGGCATGCGGCAGGGCGCTGCAGCAAGAAGGCGTTACCTTCATCGGCGGACATCCGATGGCAGGCGGGGAACGCTCGGGCGTGGAAGCGGCCTCCTCGTATTTGTTCGAGAATGCATTCTACGTTCTGACGCCGGACCCTTCAACACCGCAGCAGGAAGTCGACAAGCTGACGGGTCTGCTCAAGCTGACGAATGCGCATATCGTACATGTGAATGCCGAGCAGCATGACAATATTGTCGGAGCCATTAGTCATTTGCCGCATATTATCGCCGTCGCGCTTGTAAATCAAATTAGCCGTTACAACGATTCTAATCCGTTGTACAGTGTCCTGGCCGCAGGCGGCTTCCGGGACATTACCCGCATTGCGTCCAGCGAGCCGGTTATGTGGCGCGATATTCTAATCAATAACCGCAGCATCCTGCTCAGGCTGCTGCAGGATTGGAACATGGAGATATCGGCCTTCATTCAATTGCTCGAAGAAGAGAATGGAGCCGGCATCGAGCGTGCCTTTCAAGAAGCCGGCGAATTCCGTAATCAGCTTCCAGAGCGCCGTAAAGGCATGATTCATTCCTTATACGAATGCTATGTTGATGTACCCGATCATCCGGGGATCATCGGGAAAATTGCCACGGAGCTCGGCAATGACCGGATAAATTTGAGCAACATGCAGATTATCGAGAGTCGTGCGGACATTCCAGGCGTACTGCGGATGTCTTTCCGAACGCAGGAGGACCTGGACCTAGCCGTTGCCAAGCTGGGTCAAATCGGCTATCCCGCACATTTTTAAATGAGGAAGACGACCGATCTCCATGAGCAGGGAATCCTTCATTGCTCACCAGCGGTAAGATACAAGCCGGCTAGACAGGCCATTCATACTGTCTAACCGGCTTTTCTTATGGATTAAATTATATTTTGAAGGAAATGAAAACGCTTATTGACAAAATGAAAACGTATACATATAATAAAAGTACAGTATGGTTTCTCTCCACTCCTATCCAAATCCATCGCACATTGTGCGGGCCGCCTTTCGAGGCGGTCTTTTTTTTGCTTTGCAGCGTAAGGATTCATGTAGGGGTAAGGAAGGGTATAGAAACTTTTGGGAAATTTTTAGGCCGTCAGCCATCCAGGCGTGGTACAATGGATTTGCTGATTGTAAAATTATGGTTGAATTAGGGTGTGTCGAAAGAAGCAGGAATTTGGACTTATCTCTCGAATTGTATCCTATTGTACATTGCATACATAAGTTTCAAGCTTTTTGAACGGAGAGCGCAACTTTTTCTTTTCGGTTCGGTACAATTATATACCGGACTGGGATGGACTCCGAAGGCCAAGGAGGGTCGCCCGCAATGACCGATTCCCAGTTAATACGCGAAATCAAGGACGGTAATGTACAGCTCTTTTCGGAATTGATGCGGCGCTACCAACGTAAGATCCTTGCCTTTATCTATCACATGCTGAAGAGCTCGAAGCTTGAGCTGCTCGCAGAGGATATGTGCTCGGAAACGTTTTATAAAGCGTATCGCAGTCTGCACTCGTTTCGCGAGGTAGACGCTTCGTTCTCGACTTGGCTGTATACCATAGCAAGAAATACGGTGCTTAGCGAGCTTCGCAAGCAAAAGACAGGAAATGTTTCTCTTGATGAAATTAGTATCATGCCGATAGCCTCGTTGGACTCTGGGCCGGAACACCGCCTGCTCCAAAGCGAGAGGATGACGATGGTGCGTGAAGCGATAAACAATCTTCCGGAGAAACAGCGCTCGGCGCTTATTTTGCGTGAGTACGACCAGTTGGAATACCAAGAGATTGCCACGATTCTCGGTCAAACGGTCAGCTCCGTGAAATCGCTCCTATTCCGCGCACGCAACAGCGTGAAAGTCCAGCTGGAGCCGTATTTCGGCGATACGCCGTTTCTGGAACAACACGAGGGGATGAAAATGCGATGAAATGCCTGGATGTCCAGCAATCTTTCGGCGTTTATTGGGATTTGCCAGAAGACGATTCGGAACGGCAGGCTGTTGACGAACATCTTTTAACCTGTGTGGAATGTCGGGAAGAATTCCGCATATGGGAAGAAAGTGAGCAGCTGATACGCCAGTTTTCCGAATACGAAGATGAAACCGGGCCAGTCGATCACGTGAACCGCGGAGTCATGGACCGGATTTATGCCGAGCAATCTTGGTTTATGCCTGTCCAAAGCCGAACTTATCAATTCACCAAATCATTCCGCCGCAATACAGCTGCCGTCATAGCTTGCTGTATGGCGATGTTTATATGCGGATTATTCTTCTTACTGATGGGCAATGATGATTCTGCATCTATAGAAGTAGCGAAGCTTACAGGCTTGCTTGAGACGGCGAATGCCGCCAGCGATGCTTCATTGATCGGGAACGATTTCTATGCGGACGTGCCGGTAGCCAGCATCAGCGAGCCTATTGTACTTAATGTAGTCCCCACCATTCCGCAGTACTGGATTGCCTTATCCTTGCTTGGCATGGTGATGACACTGCTTACTCTAAATTGGTTGTCTCGGACGCGTCACTGACCGTATGAGCGATTTGCGTTGCTCCAGCAGCTCGTTGCTGGAGATTTTTCATTTTCGGTTGCGAGGGGGCGACAGCATGCGGATCGGATTGATTCGACATGGCAAGACAGATTGGAATGCGTTAGGGAAAATACAGGGCCAGACCGATATCCCATTGAATCAGGAGGGCATTCGGCAGGCGACGGCTTTGGCGGCGCGGTTGTTCCAAGAACTGCGTCAATGGGATGCGGTCATCTCAAGCGATTTGCTGCGCGCGCACAAGACAGCCCAAATTATCGCAGATCGGCTTGGCATCCCGCTGCTTCCCAGCGATGAGCGGCTGCGTGAACGGTATTTTGGGGAAGTTGAAGGTACGACCGAGGAAGAACGGCTTGTAAAGTGGGGAAAGGATTGGCGCTTGACCGATTGCGGGCAAGAAACGGATGATGCCGTGAGGAAGCGGGCACTCGATTTTATTAATGATGCCTACAAGCGGATGCCAGACCAGAATTTGCTAGTCGTAACGCATGGCAGTCTGCTCGCCCAGCTGCTCCGTGTCATGTGCGAGAAGCTCGAAGATAAGCCGATCGGCAATATGGCCTACTCGATCATGGAGCGCTCAGGAGACGGCTGGGAGCCGCTGCTTCACAATTGCACGCTGCACCTGGAACAACCCCAGAGCCGGTAAGCTAGTGCCGATATACTCATACTGCCGCCTGTCGCATGAATTGCGATATGGCGGCTTTTTTTGTGGAGTTGTTATTAAATGCCAACAATCTTCCCATAATGGAGGTAAACGTAATTGAATAGTTAGGGATTGGAGGATGGAAAATGAACTTGGCGGATATGCTCAGTTATGCGGATATCGGTCAGCTTAGCCGGATTGCCACAACGTACCGTTGTGAATGCAACGGGCATTCCAAGAATGAGCTGATTCAGTCCATCCTGCAGGCGGTTGGCCGGAGAGAAGTGTTCGAAGCGCAGATTGGTTCCATGAAGCTTGAAGACCTGCGGTTTATGAACTCGTTATTGTTCGATCCCCGGGATGCTTTCAGTTTGGAAGAACTGATCGCTAGAGTACAGCAAAGCAAATTCGGCGATGTTCAGCCGGTTCCAGAGTCTTCAGCACATCCAACGGCTCAAGCAAAGGATGCAAAAACGAAACGGACGGGCACCAAACGGACCAAGGCTGCAAAGAATCAACCCATCCCTGAGACCGGGCCGCGGGAAACCATATCCCGGTTCAAACAATATGGCTGGCTGTTCAACGGTTTTACCGGTCCCAACCGCTATTTATTCCAGCTTCCGGCCGATTTGAAAATTCGCTTCCGTGAAACGCTTGAGCGTAAATTCAGCGCCCAGCTTAGCTATGCGGACGATGACCCCCAGGCTTATCGCGATGAACAGCAGCTGCTCGGCAGCGACGTATCGGAGATGCTCACCTTCATTTATCAGAACGAAGTTCAGCTTACCTCCGAAGGTGCCATGTATAAACGTGGGGTCCTGCAAATTATTGACCGGCTCGGCGTCAGGGAGCTGCTTCCGGCCCGCGGTGAATGGCGGTTCGGATATGGCAGAAGAATGAAGGAATACCCGAATCGGATGTCGTTCATCTATGACTATTGCTACTTCAACGGCTGGATATCCGAAACCGGCTTGGTGCTCAGCCTGACAAGTGAAGGCATGAAGCGGCAGGCTGAGCTTAGACCGGAGCAGCCGGACAAGCTCTACCGATTCTGGCTGCGGCTGTATAAGAACGCCATTCCGAATCTGCGTTCACTCGTTCATTGGATCGATAAGTTGTCGACGCGCTGGGTGAGTGCGGACTCGTTGAAGCATGCGCTGACTCCATTCATCAAACCGTATTATTACGACAACGCGGAGACCATCTTCGAACAACGGCTGAGCGGTATGATGCTGCACCTGGGACTGATTCGAATCGGCGAGCATCATGAGCTTGGACGCGTGATCCGCATGACACCGCTTGGACGTGCCGTGATAGCCGGGCTTAATCTCGAGGACGAGGAAGCTATTGTGTTGGATTGAGAGGGGGGCGTCCTGCTTGCCCGTCTCGTATGGGCGGAGGCACATTCCTTGTCATAAGGGCAAACGTACGCAACGGCAGCATTCCAGACTGAATATGATTTACTAGAGGCCGGTATGTCGGACAGATTGAAATACATGCTTGAGCCTATATGCTTTCACTTGCATCGCCTGCTTAAGTCGACTATGAACGGACATCTAAAGACGACGGGCATCGTGGGAGAAGGACGATGAAGAGCGTTTGTGGCGCAAGGAAATGAATATAGGATCTCTTTAACCGAATTGCTTGGAGGTGTATCCTATGGACAAAATGAAAGTATCGTACGAGGCGATGCTTGGACTTGTCGCAGAAATGGTGCTTGACGAGGCTGTCTTAAAATATCGAACGGACCGATTGTATCAAGCGATTGATCACGCATTGGCATCAGGAGATAAGGATACGTTCCATCGGTTGACAGACGAATTAAAAACGCTGTATGCCTAATGGCGCATAAAGACCTGCTATTCGCCCGGATTGCGATCCGCATGCGAATAAGGGGTCTTTTTTTTGCATGAACGAATGTGATAGGATTAGAGAATGTTAAGGCAGAATAGGGATGTTGACTGACGTAAAGGACAGGTGAATATGAAATTTAGCGAGCTATCTCCTGATCAATGGGCTGAGCTGCAGCCTTATCTGGATACAGCGGTGCTGCCGGTAACCGGCTTGACAGGAGCTGAGATGCCGTTTCAAGCGACCGAAGCTCTCGAGCGGCTGCGGGATGTGCTGTACCAGATTGAAAGTCCGTTCAAAGGAAGAATCGTGACGTATCCGGCATGCCAATACGGCGACCTGACCGATAACGCGGGCAGGCAGGTCGAAGCGATATGCGCGAAGCTGAAGCAAACGGGGTTCCGGTATGTCATTATCGCGGCTGCTTTCCCGGTGGATCCCCGCAGCGAGCTCATCCCTTCAGCGGATTTGCTATTCGGGACAAGCACGGATGGCTTGCCGCCGGCAGCCGAGACCGTGAGCGAAGCCGTAAGAAGAATTTGGCTGGGTCAATAAGCTGGAATCGGTTATCGGGTGAATAAGCCATCCTTAGATGGGGAAAAACAAATCCCAGACGAGGTCAAATGTGACAAAATGATAACAAATTAAAAAACCGTTTTTGTTCCGTTGTGATTATGTGCCACCGTATTCTTGACGCTCCAAAGCACCTAGGCTATTATAGGTAATGTCCTAGTTCGTCATACGTTTTGCCGGTGGGCAAGACGCAAGATATGGTTGGCAAAGGGGGTAGAACAGAAGATGAGTAACCACGAACAACACGAAAAAGCGCATAAATCGGTGAAACGGAACGAAATGTCCCGTCGTCAATTTTTGTCGTATACGCTCGGAGGCGCGGGCGCATTCATGGCGGCAGGCATGGCGCTGCCGATGATTCGCTTTGCGGTTGATCCGATTTTGAAAAAGAAAGAAAGCGGTACATACATTAAAGTGGTCGAGGAATCCAAGATCACGAACGAGCCGCAGGAGTTCAAATTCAAAATTCACCAGGTCGACGGTTGGTATGTGAGCGATCCTGAGCTGTCCGCATGGATTTCCAAAGATGATCAAGGAAACTTCTTTGCGCTCTCGCCTATATGCAAGCATTTAGGCTGCACGATCACTTGGAACACGGAAAAGAACAATGAATACGTGTGTCCTTGCCATAACGCTCACTATACGAAAGACGGCAAAAACTTGACCGTCGCTCCGAAACCGCTTGACGAATACGAATTGAAGCGCGAGAATGGCTGGGTTTATCTTGGACCGGTCAAGCCTAATACACGGGTACAATAAAGGAGGGCGTAGGCTCAGATGTTTAAAGGTGTTTACAACTGGATTGATGAACGTCTCGATATTACGCCGATGTGGAGGGACGTGGCCGACCATGAAGTGCCGGAGCACGTTAACCCTGCGCACCACTTCTCCGCATTCGTGTATTGCTTTGGCGGTCTGACGTTTTTTATCACGGTTATTCAAATTTTGTCCGGTATGTTCCTGACGATGTACTTCGTGCCAGATATCATCAACGCTTACAAGAGCGTCGACTACCTGCAGCACAAGGTCGCCTTCGGCGGTATCGTTCGCGGTATGCATCACTGGGGCGCAAGTTTAGTTATCGTCATGATGTTCCTGCATACGCTCCGCGTCTTCTTTACAGGCTCCTACAAGGCGCCTCGCGAGATGAACTGGGTCGTCGGGATGCTTATTTTCTTCATCATGCTCGGTCTGGGCTTCACAGGTTACCTGCTTCCATGGGATAACAAAGCATACTTTGCTACGAAGGTCGGTATTCAGATTGCGGAATCCGTTCCGTATATCGGTGTTTACATTAAAGAATTGATGCAGGGCGGCGAGATTGTCGGTGCGGAAACACTGACGCGCTTCTTCGCGATTCACGTCTTCTTCTTGCCAGGCGCGCTCCTTGCGCTTCTAGCGGCTCACTTCTTTATGATCCGGAAGCAAGGCATTTCGGGACCACTATAAGCCGAAGGGAGGCAATTTGCGAATGGCACACGGCCACAAATCGAACGAAAAAGTCGTATTCGTCGGCGATTCCAGGGTAAAGAAGAAACCAGGCGGATACGATACAGTACCGCCGGACTATTCGGCTTATCCGGGTAAGTCGGAAGCATTCATTCCGAACTTCCTGCTGAAGGAATGGATGGTCGGCGTCGTTGTTCTCGTCGGCTTCCTCGTTCTGACGATCGCGGAGCCGGCACCGCTCGGTTACCCGGCGGATCCGACGAACGGGGCATTTATTCCGATGCCGGACTGGTACTTCTTGTTCCTGTATCAATTTTTGAAATATCCGTATGTAGCGCAAGACTATGTCGTTCTCGGAACGATCGGCATTCCGGGTATTGCATTCGGTGCGTTGTTGCTAGCGCCGTTCCTGGATACCGGTAAAGAGCGCCGCTTCTACAAACGTCCGATCACGTCGATTCTTATGCTCTTGTCACTTATCTCGCTGTTCTATCTTACGAAGCAATCGTGGGATCATTACACGCATGAGCTTGAGAAAACGAACACGATCCCTGAGCATCATCTTCGCGAAGAGAAAGCTCGCGAAGCGGCTGAGAAAGGCCAAGGAGAAGGCGGAACCCAGGAAGAAGCTGCTGCGATTCCGATCGTGGACAAGAATGATCCCGTAACGGATATTCTGAAGGCTCGTTGTCTGGGCTGCCACGCACCAGATATGAAAGGCAATGAAAGCGGAGGTATTCCGGGCTTTAATGGCGTAGGCGATCGTCACTCGAAAGAGGAGATCGTCGATATCATTACGAACGGCAAGAACAACATGCCGGCTCAGAAAGACCAGCTTTCCGCCGACGAGATTGAGCAAATCTCTACTTGGATGGCCAAGCAAAAAGCGCCGGCCGAATAAGCAAACGCAAAACCTGATCGTAATCTGCGATCAGGTTTTTTTTAAGGAGAGTTGTCCATGTCGACCCTATCATGGTTTTGGAGCCGTGCGCTGCTGATGAACAGATCCTTTCTATGGCTGCTGTTTACCGTCAACGCGCTTGGCACGATATACGGTTATATCTGGTACGGCGATCAGCTAATCGAAACCTATGAGCATAATCCGGCATGGCAGCTCATATTCGTTCCGGATAGTCCGACGGCAAGCTTGTTTTTTACATTGGCCTTGCTGTACCTGCTCTTCCCTCCGAAGCGGGCGCTGACGGGACCTGCAAAGTTTCTGCGCTCAGCAATTGAAGCGTTGGGCGTCGTGACATCGATCAAATACGGCATTTGGGCCGTTGCAATGATTATTGCGGGCGCCATGAAAGGCAGTCCGATGGTATGGGAGAATTATATGCTGATCGCCTCTCATCTGGCGATGGCCATCGAAGCGCTGCTGTTCACCCGATTCTTCGCCTATGGCGTTGCCGCGGCATTCGGGGCGGCATGCTGGCTGTTCTTGAATGATATGATCGATTATTCGTACTACATTTATCCCTGGCTTCCGCAGGTGCTGGATGATATTCTGCCGGACGTTCGGAATTTCACAGTAGGCCTGACGTTATTCAGTTTCCTGTTGACCGTGCTTGCTATTCGCCTAGCCCAGCGTTCAAGAAGTCTAAATTAGGACATCCCCTCATACATTAGTATGGGGGGATGCTTTGTGAAAAGGTCGATAATCTCATTACTATTCGCTGCTCTATTATCGGTGGCGATTGGCGGTTATAGTTGGGACAAGGTATCGGCGGCGGCCGAGGTTCCTAATTCAAAGTCGCCGGATCTGACGGCCGCTAGAGCGGATGCGCTCTTCGTCAAATTAGCGGACCAAGTATACGCCGCAGCTAATGCCGGCAATCGCCAGCTTGCTTATTCAATGGTTAACCGGCTGGAGCAAGCTGCCGCCAAGCCGGAAATCCGCAATATTGGCAATCTGCCAGGCTGGGAGGCTTTCGACCGTAGTTTACGCGATGCCAGACAGGCATTAAGCGATGATAAGGGGAATGCGGCATATTTGCAAGCTGCGAGATTGAAACTCGCTGCCGATGCTTTATTCCGGAAGGCGCCGTTATGGCTGCAATACCGCGAGGTGTTGAAGAACGACCTTGTTCGGATGCGCCAAGCTTGGTCTGCACAAGGTATCGACCGGCCGGCGGCCGCACTGGCGAATTTGAATGTTCTTCAGCTTCATTCGAAGCGGATCGAGGTGGCGGCTCTCATGGGGCGCCCGCAGGAGCAGGTTCGCGCGTTCTATGACCAAATTGAGCGCACGGAACGTATTCTGGCCTTTGCTTCGAGCCATAAGGAACACAAGCGCCTTGTCGAAGGTGCTTTCATAGCACTCGATCAGACGGTTGAAGCGCTTTTCGTTACCAATGCTGCTGTGGCCGAAGCTCCGCTTCCTGCAATGCTGCCGCAAACGATCCGTGATGCGCGGAGGGGCAAAGAGCAGCTGGCCACCATGTATATTTCGGCGTTCGTGCTCGGCGTACTGGGCTATGCCGGCTGGAGAAGGTATCGATTCGATCAGAATCACGGGGCGGCCTATCCGCCAACCGGCTTCTCTGATGAGGCTCGCCGCCGCTGATGGATCGTGAACGATCACGATGCACAGCTCATGTCCTATTATTCTTCCTTGAAACCTTCTCCAAGCACGTCGTGCACATCGGATATCACGATGAAAGCAAGCGGGTCGATACTGCGTATTAACGTCTTCAGCCGTCTAATTTCATGGCGGGCGACGACGCAGTAGAGGACCTGCTTTTTGTTGCCCGAATACCCGCCTTTTGCTTCAAACAACGTCGTGCCCCGCTCCATTTCCTTAGTGATGAGCGCAGACATTCGCTCCCCGTGGTCAGTGAAGACGGAGAATGCTTTGGCGGCATAGGCGCCTTCCTGAATAAAGTCAATCATTTTGGATGCTATGAAGACAGCTACCAGCGTATAGAGCACCTTCTCCTTTGGGATGTATAACAACGATATGGCGATGATAACGGCATCAAGGGTCAAAATGATTTGGCCCATGCTCCAGCCCCGCATTTTGGAGCCGATCCGGGCCAGAATGTCCGCCCCTCCCGTTGTGCCTCCAAACCGGAAGACGATGCCAAGGCCAGCCCCGAGCGTAACCCCCGCGTATAAAGCGGCCAAAATGAAATCATTCGATGTTTGGAAAGGGACAATCCAGCCCGCCTCGATCCATTTCTCGATCAAAGCGAGGAACAGCGAGAGCGAGACCGTTCCGTATATGGAGTAGCTCATCGGACCAAACCCCAGGATCCTCCATCCAATGATAAATAAAGGTATATTCAAGACAAGCGTCGATACCCAAAGCGGCCAGCCAAGGGCATAATTCAAGAGCACGGCAACGCCTGTCACGCCTCCTTCCATCAATTGATTCGGAAGAATGAAGTAGTGAAGGCCAAATGCATAAATGGCTGTACCCACCGTCACGAGCGGCAGAGTACGCAGCAGTGCTGACAATCGGTTGTTCACAATGGCTTTAGCTCCTTTCAGGAACGAAGATGGATTGTATGGCTTAGTATGGCTGATTTGAGGGCAATCGAAAAGCATTGTTTTCGATTGCGCTTTACGATAACATATGGAGAGAATATGAGGACAGAAAGGACTGCGACCGATCATGGCCGAAAAATCGCTTGCGGAGATCCAACGCGAGGTGGACCGTTATATTTCACAATTCAAAGAGGGGTATTTCAGCCCGCTTTCCATGCTTGCCCGCATGAGTGAAGAAGTCGGCGAGCTGGCGCGCGAGGTGAACCACCAATTTGGCGAGAAGCCGAAGAAGCTGGATGAAGCGGATAATTCGATCGAGCTGGAGCTGGGCGATATTTTATTCATTGTATGCTGCTTTGCCAACTCGCTAGGAATAGATATGACGGAAGCGCATAATCGGGTGATGAATAAATTCGCGACCCGGGATGCGAATCGCTGGACACCAAAAAACGTCGAACCGTAAACAAGCTCCCTACATATGCTGTACCATCACCTGTGTACAAGGAGGATGGGCAGATGAACGGAGAAAGCAGCATGAAAAAAGCTTATGAAGCCATCCTTAATGGAGACTACGAGCTGGCCGTTATGCGGTTTGAGGAAGCTATCGCACTTGCCCCGCAAGAGGCGGATTATCATTATAAATGCTCGATAACATGCGCCCGCAGCGGCAAATGGCCGAAGGCGCTTCATTATGCCGAGCAAGCCGTCAAGCTTAACGGGGATCATGAGGAATATCATTACCATTTGCAGACCGTTCAAGCAAAGCTGCTTTCACAGGAAGCCGAAGCGCTTCTGGCGATGACGCCCCCCGATTCGGAAGGCGCGATCACGAAGCTTCGCCTTGCGGTCCACTTGGACCCCTTAAGCCTAGAGGCGCTGCTTCTGCTGGGCGCGCTGTATGAATCGCTTGCGGACTACGAGCAAGCGGCTGAATTTGCCAAAGAAGCGATTCGGCTTGACCCGCAGCATTCTGCCGCTCGAAGGCTATATGCCGATGTGACGCGGAAAGGGCGGAAACAGGGGCAGGGATCCAATAGAAGAAATAGAAGAAGGAACAGGTGATCAAATCATGACAGATACGATAAGAGTGGCGGTTATTGGGGCCGGAGGCCGGATGGGCCGGGAAGTAGTCAAGATGGTGCTGCAGGATGAGAACATGACGCTGGCTGCCGCAGTCAGTCCCTCCGCGGGGCCGATCGATGCGGGTACGATGGTCGGCGTCAAGCCTTGCGGCGTTACCGTGGCGGCTGATTTGGAGACCGCTCTTTCAGACGCGCGCGCGGATGTGCTCGTTGATTTCACGGTACCACAAGCAGCTTACGGGAACACAAAAACCGCCATCATGCATGGTGTTCGCCCGGTAATCGGGACGACGGGATTTACCCCGGAGCAAATCGAAGAGCTGGACAAGCTTTGTCAGGAACGGGAAATCGGAGGGCTTATCGCACCGAACTTCTCAATCGGCGCCATTCTCATGATGCAATTTGCCGCGCAGGCATCCAAATATTTTCCGCATCTCGAAATTATTGAATATCACGGCGACCAGAAGCTGGATGCGCCTTCCGGAACTTCGATCAAGACGGCCGAGCTCATCGCCGGGGTTCGCCAGGAGCTTCGTCAGGGTAATCCTAAAGAAGAAGAGACGATCGAGGGCGCGCGCGGCGGCTACTACAACGGCTTTCGCATACATAGCGTAAGACTGCCGGGCGTCTTTGCACAGCAGGAAGTTATTTTTGGCGGCTTCGGTCAAACACTTAAGATCCGTCACGATTCCTATGAGCGCGCAGGTTATATGCCGGGTGTAGCTGTTGCCGTGAAAAAAGTGATGACCTATACCGGACTTATCTACGGTTTTGAGCACATTATGGATTAATACGTTTGATTGACGGGTATTTCGGGAGAGGGGAACTACATCATGAACATCGCATTTATCGCACATGACCGCAAAAAAGAAGAAATGGTCAATTTCGTAATCGCTTATGAGCCCGTTTTTAATGGGCATACCTTGTATTCAACCGGAACGACCGGAATGCGGATTATGGAGAACACCGGGTTATCGATCCACCGCTTCATGTCCGGCCCGCTTGGCGGCGACCAGCAGATCGGGGCGCTGGTCGCGCAGAACGAGATGGATCTGATCATCTTCCTGCGCGATCCGCTGATGGCGCAGCCGCATGAGCCTGATATTATCGCACTGCTGCGGCTCTGCGATGTGCAGGGTATTCCGGTCGCGACGAACGTTGCAACGGCCGAGCTGCTCGTTAAGGCGCTCCAGCGCGGCGATTTCGCATGGCGGGAGCTTGTACACAAATACAAACCAGGAGAAGTGTAATGAGTGAATATGTCGATATAGCGGCCTTCGGCGCTCATCCTGATGATGTGGAAATTGGTATGGGCGGCACCATTGCTAAACATGTAGAGGCCGGTTATCGTGTGGCTATCTGCGACTTGACGGAAGCGGAGATGTCATCGAACGGCACAGTGGAGATCAGGCGGCAGGAGGCGGCGGAAGCTGCCGCAGTGCTGGGTCTATACGACCGATCCTGTCTAGCGCTGCCTGACCGGGGTCTAACAGGCTCGGCTGAGCAAATAGAAGCCATCGTCCGGGAAATTCGCCGTTTGCGTCCCCGCATTGTATTCGCTCCCTATTGGGCGGATCGTCATCCGGATCATGGCGCGTGCAGCAGGCTGGTAGAAGAAGCTGTATTCAATGCCAAGCTGCGCAAATATTTGCCGGAGCTTCCACCTGTTCATGTCGAGCAGCTTCTCTTTTATTATATTAATGACAGCTCGGACGTTTCCCTTATCGTGGATGTGAGCGGTCATTATGATCAGAAAATTAGCGCTCTTCGCGCCTACCGTTCTCAATTTGAGCAAGTGGCGGGTGGAGAAGACCGGGTACAAACCCCGCTGACAGACCGCTATGTGGAGCGGGTGGAAGCCAGGGATTTGCTGCTCGGCCAGACACGCCAGTGGGCGTACGCCGAGGGCTTCGCCATTAAACGACCGCAGCCGGTCAATTTATTTTAACGTGATGTCAGAATTCGTCACCGGACGCATATAAATTACACTAGAGAGCGCATATGGAGGTGGTTACGTGGCTAGACCTCTGAAAATCGGCATAACATGTTATCCGACATTGGGTGGTTCCGGCGTCGTGGCGACGGAACTGGGCAAGCTTTTGGCAGAGAAGGGACATGAAATTCATTTTATAACCCATAGTGTCCCGTTCCGGTTGGGACAATTTCATAAAAATATTTTTTATCATGAAGTCGAAGTGAACGACTATTATGTATTCCGTTATCCGCCCTACGACTTGTCGTTGGCAAGTAAGATGGCCCAGGTAGCCAAGATGCAGCAGCTAGATCTGCTTCACGTTCATTATGCGGTCCCGCATGCCATATGTGCGTTTCTCGCGAAGCAGATGGCGGGCGACGGCTTACGTACGGTGACCACGCTACACGGCACGGATATAACGGTTTTGGCGCAGGATGAGACCTTGAAGGATTTAATCCGCCTGGCTATTAATTCAAGCGATGCGGTTACGGCTGTATCGAATGACTTGATCCGCGAAACGCGCGAGCTGCTTGATATTGTTAAGCCAATTGATTTGACCTATAACTTTGTTGATAAACGCATCTATTATCCGCGCAGCTGCGCGTCTCTTCGCAATGATTATGTCGGACCCGGCGAAAAAATATTAATGCACATCTCGAATTTCCGTCCCGTCAAACGAGTCAGCGATGTCGTGGATGTCTTCGCCAAGGTGGCAAAGCAGGTTCCAAGCCGTCTGCTGCTGGTCGGAGAAGGACCGGATCTGCCGAAGGTCCAACATAAAATTCGGAGTATGGGACTTGAAGATCGTGTGCACTTCCTAGGCAAACAGGATGACGTCGCACATGTGATCTCTATCGCGGATTTGATGCTGCTTCCTTCCGAGAAGGAAAGCTTCGGTCTCGTAGCGTTGGAAGCTATGGCATGCGGCGTGCCGACGATCGGCTCTCAAGCAGGAGGCATTCCGGAGCTCGTCACACACGGAGAGACCGGTTACTTGTCTCCGATCGGAGACACGGACAGCATGGCGGAGAACGCGATCCGGCTGCTTCAGAACGAACGGCTTTACGAGCAGTTCCGCGACGCATGCTTGAAGAGAGCGAGAACGCAATTCTGCAACGACCTCATTACGGCTGAATATGAACGGATTTACTACCGGGTACTTGGAATCGAAGCCAATATTCCGCAGCCGGTATGCGATTAAGAATGATCGGATTGAAGGAGGGAGCGCTATGCGCTTGAATAAAGCTTTAAACGAAGCGCTCCCGGTGCTTCATCTCCTGGAGGAGCATGGGTACGTGGCAGTATTCGTCGGCGGCTGCGTGCGGGACACGATGATGGGGCGTGAGCTTAAGGATGTCGATATCGCAACGTCTGCTGAGCCGCAGCAGGTGATGGCGCTCTTTCCCCGTCATGTGCCGACAGGGCTCGCGCATGGGACGATCACGGTGATGACGGGCAATGGCGTGTATGAAATCACGACCTTCCGCAAGGAATCGGCCTATGAGCAATTCCGCCGGCCGGCAGAGGTTCAATTTGTAACCGATCTGGAGGCGGATCTGCTAAGACGCGATTTTACGATCAACGCGATGGCTATGCGCGGTAATGGTCAGCTCGTGGATCCGTTCGGCGGGCTAAATGATTTGCGTCATGGCACACTGCGGTGCGTAGGCGAGGCGGATGCGAGATTTCAAGAGGACGCCCTGCGGATGGTGAGAGCTATCCGGTTTGCAGCTGAGTTTCGTCTACGGTTTGAGATGGGCACATGGAATGCTTTGATACGTCATCGAGCGCTTCTCCAGCATGTGGCTATGGAACGGATAGGTGCAGAAGCGGACAAAATGATCAGCGGCAGCCATCCACATCGGGCTGCCGCTTTGTTTGCAGCAAGCGGATTGCTTCATCATACAAAGGTGCCGCTGCCGCAGACGCTCCTGATCTTGTCAGGAGAGAAGGAGGCTTCAACGCCTCTGCCTGAACCGCGGCATAATCAGGTGATGGCCATGAAAGAGTTGGAGAAGCTAAGTGAAACCGATACAAGGTGGACTTCTCTATGTCTAGCGCTGGGATTGACCTCGGAGGATGCCTTTCAATTGGCGGAAGCACTCAAGTTTTCGAATGTTCGCAAAGCCGCGTTAGCCGCCACCGTACGCATTGGGAATTTAATGGGAATAGAGCTTGACCATGCATTAGACGGGAATCGCTCGGAGGAACAGCTCCGTCAGCTATGGCTGGATACGGTTATTCGGGAAGGGATCGGGAATGCTTCCACGTGGCTAACGGCGGTGCGTACAATTCCTCAGCTGCTTGCACCCGAGGAAGAACGGTCATTCGAAATAATTGCGGCTGAAGGATTAGTAGTCAAGCTCGGTCAATGGCTATCGGACATGCCTATAAGGTCGCTGCGAGAGCTTGCAATTGGCGGCGCGGATGCAGTCAGATTGCTTCAGCGGCCGGAAGGGCCATGGCTGGGTCAGCTGCTTCAAGGGCTGCTGCGGGCCGTTATCCATGGACATGTACGGAACGACCGGGAGTCACTGCTGGCTTTCATGAAAGAAAACGAAAGTGAGTTGGAGAAGACATGAGCAGCCGGATTATCGAAATGCTGGAACAGCAAGACGGGCAATATCTTTCGGGTGAGACGATCAGCAAGGAGCTCGGCATAAGCCGGACGGCCATCTGGAAAAAGATCAAGAAGCTGGAGGAGCTTGGCTATCAAATCGAGGCTTCCCGAAGACTTGGTTACCGGCTGGCGGGAAAACCGTCCAAGCTGATTTTGTCCGAGCTCTTGACCAAGCTTAAGGATACGTCGTTCATATGTTCCGTTAAGCTGCTGGACTCGGTGGACTCGACGAATAATGCTGCCCAGCAGTTAGCTGAGGATGGAGCAGCGGAAGGCACGCTTGTCATCGCGGAGCAGCAAACCAATGGCCGGGGCAGAATGGGGCGCAATTGGATTTCGCCCGCGGGCAAAGGAGTCTGGATGAGCGTGATTCTCCGCCCTAGCCTTTCCCTTCAATTCGCCCCGCAGCTAACTCTGCTTACCGCTGTTGCCTTATGCCGTGCATTGAAGGAGCTCACAACGCTGGATATCGGAATCAAGTGGCCGAATGATCTGCTGGTGGACGGCAAGAAAATAAGCGGCATCCTGCTGGAATCTACGGCTGAAGACGAGCGGATCCGGTACATAATAGCCGGAATCGGGATCAGCGTGAATTTGACGGAGGAGGATTATCCGGAAGAGCTTCGCGGTATTGCGACGTCGCTCCGGATTGAACAGGGAAATGAGTTAGACCGGACTGAGGTCATCGCGGCCTTTTTCCGTCAATTCGAGCTTCTCTACACGCTCTATCAGCAGGAAGGGTTCTCACCGATACAGACCTTGTGGGAAGCCTTGTCGGTCACGCTGCATAAGCCCGTAAAGCTGACGACGCCTGCGGGAGTAGTTGAAGGAACGCCAATCGGACTCAGCGAGAGCGGCGCGCTTATTGTACAGAAGCTTGACGGGTCACAAGTCAATGTCTTTTCGGCTGTGACAAGCGGGCCGCCGGATGTCCGCGGATAGACGATATAGCGGTTTTCTGCTATACTGATCGTGATTAGAGGCCTCTGCAGGGTGGTATCGCAGCCGCGAACCACACCTCAAGACGGAGCGCCTTTAGAGTAACAGACCCGATTTATCGACATAATGGTAGTAGCAAGGCATTGCGTATTCTGCTCTGAGCCGTTAGGGACCGAGACAGAAGGAAGCTTGCAAGCGCGAGGGTTGTTCCTTTTTGGTTTGGGACCTTTTTAGCGGCGGCTAAAAGGTTTTTTTGCGTTTATCCTAAACCCATAGGGGGACGAGAAGAATGAAACAACCATTGACGATTACAAAAATGAAAAAAATGAAGCAAAGCGGCGAACCGATCTCGGTGCTGACAGCTTATGACTATCCATCCGCCAAGTTGGCCGAGGAAGCGGGTATTGACGTCATTCTCGTCGGTGACTCGCTTGGCAATGTCGTGCTTGGCTACGATACAACTATACCGGTAACGCTGGACGACATGGTGTACCATACGCGCGCTGCGGCGCGCGGAGCAAGGCAGACGTTCATCGTCGCAGACTTGCCCTTCATGACCTACCGTCTTGGAAAAGAAACGACTCTCCGCAATGCTGCGCGGCTCATGCAGGAAGGGCATGCTCATGCGGTCAAAATGGAAGGCGGCGCAGACATCGCCGAAGAGGTAGCTGCACTCGTTCAAGCCGGAATTCCAGTAATGGGCCATATTGGACTTACGCCGCAATCCGTTCACCAGCTTGGCGGGTATAAGGTGCAGGGCAAGCTAGAGCAGGAAGCAAAGCAATTGGTCGAGGATGCCCTCGCTTTGGAAGCCGCCGGCGCGTTCGCTATTGTCGTGGAATTGGTCACCGAGCCGCTCGGGGAGGCGATTACTTCTGCACTGAAAATCCCGACCATTGGCATAGGAGCAGGGCGCAGCTGTGACGGTCAGGTGCTCGTGTACCATGACATCCTCCAATATTCATCACCTTATCGGGCGAAGCGCTTCGTTAAGACGTATGCCGATCTGGGTACGACGGTTCGCAGCGCGATCAGCGCGTATGTGTCCGACGTGAAATCGAAGGCCTTCCCGCAAGAAGAGCATTCATTCCCGATGGATCAGGAGCTCGTTAAACACTTATACGGTGCCGGTTCTGCGGCTCATGAGCCAGCTTCTGATGATCGTCCTACAAGCGGAGGGAAACAAGCATGATTGTTGTTACCACGATTGAAGAACTGAAGCGCACGATTCGCCAGTATCGCCGTGAGGCCTCGGAAGGCAGGATCGGATTGGTGCCGACCATGGGTTATCTGCACGAGGGTCATGCCAGTCTGATGCGCCGGGCGAGAACGGAGTGCGGTTATGCCGTATTATCGATATTCGTCAACCCGCTTCAATTTGGCCCTAATGAAGATTATGATCAATATCCCAGAGATGCGAAGCGTGATATCGAATTGGCGGAAAAAAACGGCATCGATCTCATCTTCATGCCTTCGGTTCAGGAGATGTATCCTTCGAAGCCGCTCACGAGCGTCCTTGTCAATCAGGTCACCGAGCGGCTGTGCGGAGCGTCCCGCCCAGGTCATTTTGACGGAGTTGGCACGGTTGTAAGCAAGCTATTCCATCTCGTACAGCCTGATCGTGCTTATTTTGGAATGAAGGATGCGCAGCAGGTAGCCGTTATCCAGCGAATGGTATACGATTTGAATATTCCAGTTGAGATTGTGCCGTGCGACACGGTGCGTGAAGCCGATGGTCTTGCGATGAGCTCGCGCAACGTCTATCTAAGCCCTGAGGCGCGGGCTCAAGCCGTCGTTCTGTCTCAAGCGCTGGCTTCTGCAGAGCAATGGGTGAAAGAACCGGGGATTACGGCGCAGCAGCTTGGGGAACGAATACGCCAAGCAATTGCGAAGGCGCCGCTGGCTGACATTGATTATGCGGAAATATTGGAATATCCCGATCTAACGGTTCCTCCGGCTGATGCCGATTTATCCCGCTACCCGAATAAACTTATCGTCGCGCTCGCTGTAAAATTCGGCAAGACGCGGCTGATCGATAACCGCTTGCTGGACTCCATGGAGGTGTAAGTCATGTTTAGAACAATGATGAAATCCAAGCTGCACCGGGCCACTGTGACGGAGGCTAACTTGAATTATGTAGGAAGCATAACCATTGACGAGGATTTAATGGAGCTGTCCGATATTTGGGCCAATGAAAGGGTTCAAATTGTCAACAATTACAACGGAGCAAGGCTTGAAACCTATGTTATTCCCGGGCCAAGAGGCTCAGGTGTCATCTGCTTAAACGGAGCGGCTGCCCGGCTGGTTCAGCCCGGCGATAACGTCATTATCATTTCATACGGCATGATGACGGAGGAGGAAGCCCGCCAATATAAGCCAAAGGTTGTTATTCTGGACGAAGCGAACCGTCCGGTGGAGACGATGAACGAGGAAGTTCACGCCACCATAATATAACGGCCTGGCCACAGCCTAATGATGATCCCAAACTTGTGTAACGATTGCCATGGAGTATGAAAACCATGCCCCGCGCAAAGAATGAGCATAACAATTCACTCAACTTTGGAGCGAAGGCGAGGTGCAGGCTATTGTTCCGGCATGTATTCGCAACGATGCACGAAATGCTTGACGACATTATGGTTCATTATCCGCATGCAGCATTTGAACAAAAGAAACAATACACCGAGCAACTTTCCATGTTAAAATCAATAAGTGACACATTTATTGAAGAATGGCTGCAGTTTGAGGAAAAAATGGCTGACTTTCGGGAGCAGCAGCTTGACGCTGCCGACAAACCCGTTCAGGAGCAGCAGAAGGGGCAATCGGCGCAGCCGCATGCTTCCGGCTGTATTCAAACGGCTTCCGCTTCATCTCCGCCTAATCTTATTTCACTGTCAACGACGGATTCCAACGGCCAGGAGATCCCTGCGATCATGAAAGGCCAGGGATACTTCAAGCTATTCATGTTCCGTCATGCCGCGGAACATTTTCAGGAAGCAGTCAATTGTGCGCCAGACAACAATGGAGCACGCCTTTTCCTAGCCATGACTTATATGCATTTGCAGGAATGGCTGGAGGCGCAGCGCCATTTTCAACTACTTGTGGAGCTGACAGATCATCCCAAATGGCAGGCGCTCGGCTATAATGCGCTGGGCTGCATACAGGCCGTAAGGATGAATCTGGAGCAGGCGGAGAGATACTTCTTGAAGGCTCATGAGACCGACCCCGCCTTTACCGACCCGCTCTCCAATTTGAATTCATGCCGGCAGCATGATCAGGGGCACTTATCTCTATATTTTGGGAGTGGGCAGCTTTAGAATTTGGGAGAGGATCGAAATTCGGATGAATTATGCGGTACTGGATTTGGAAACGACCGGACATAGTGCCGGCGATGAAATCATACAAGTGGGGCTCGTGCTGCTTGACGAGGATATGCAGACCGTTCGTACGTTCAGCAGCTTCGTCAAGCCCACGATTCCGATTCCACCCTTTATTACGCAGCTGACGGGTATCGACGAATCCATGGTCGAAGATGCCCCGCCTGCTGAAGATGTACTGCTTGAGCTTATACCGCTGCTGGATGACGCCGTGTTGGTTGCCCATAATGTCGGATTCGATGCCGGTTTTCTGAATCAAGCGCTCGATCGCTGCGGGTATATGCCCTTCGCCGGGAGACGCTTGGATACAATCGATCTGCTGCGCATTCTGTATCCGATGCTGACAACGTACCAGCTGGGAGCCGTCACGGAGCTTTTTGGTATCGCACATGATCAGCATCACCGTGCGGACAGCGATGCTATTGCGACCGGTGAATTATTTGCGCTGTGCTACCGGAAGCTGGAACAGCTTCCGCTACTGACGCTTCAACGCCTAACCATCTTACTCGGGGATGATATTGATGACTTAGGCTGGTTTGTGCAGGAAATTGCCGTTCAGCGGGAGCTCTCTTCGTCCGTGGATCCGGGCGCCCATGCTTACTTTCGTCAATTCGCCATGAATACCGGCGACTGGACGGATGAGGAGCCGCCAAGAAGCGGTGCAGGAGAGGCAGAATCAGTAGGAGAATGGACGTTCCCCGACTTTCTTGCTCATATGAAAGACAACCTTCGAGCCATCATTCCGAATTATGAAGAACGCGAACCGCAAAATATTATGTTTCAGGAAGTGCTTGAGGCTTTCGAGCAGGACAAGCATTTGATGATTGAAGCAGGTACAGGAACGGGCAAATCACTCGGTTATCTCATTCCTGCGCTCTATTACGGCGTGAAGATGGACAAAAAGATTCTGGTCAGCACCCATACCATTAATCTTCAGGAACAGCTTAGACAACGGGATTTACCGTTATTGCAATCCGTACTCCCTTATCCATTCAAGGCCGCGGTCTTCAAAGGGCGCGGCAATTATTTATGTTTGCGCAAGTTCGAAGGTAAAGTCGTCACCAAGGACTTCAGCTCACCGAATGAGGATCGTATAACCGCTTCGCAGATGGTCGTATGGCTTGGGGAAACGGATAACGGCGACCAGGAGGAGCTGAACTTTGGCAATAAAGGCGCCGATTTCTGGGGAACGGTTGCAAGCGACGCCGACTCCTGCTTAAACCGCAGCTGTCCATGGTTCAAACGGTGTTATTATCACCGCGCCAAGCAGGAAGCCAATTTAGCTGATGTCGTCATTACCAATCACTCCATGCTGTTCACGGATATCCGGGCCGATCACCGGCTCTTGCCTGGCTATGAGCATCTCATTGTGGATGAAGCCCATCACCTGGAAGAAGTGGCGGGCAAGCATTTGGGGACGCAATTATCGTATCATTCCGTTAATCATCCAATTGCAAGACTGTGCAAGGACGCCCGCAACGGCTTGTTGATTCAGCTTAAACATAAACTGAACAATGAAGACGCGGAGAAAAGCGAGGCATGGCGGGAAACGATCGACGATGTGGTGCCGGTATTCGGTGAGCTGCGCGATGATTGGGACCGTTTGTTCGAAACGCTGTTCTCTTTAATGGGAAGCGGGGCTCAGGATTCATCCGGCGAAGCGGGTCAGTTCGTGCTGCGCCTAAGATCCGCTAAGCTGCCGGGCAGCTGGAAGGATGCTCAGAGCGTCGAGGAAGTCGTTCACGGCCATCTGAACAAAATCGTCCGCGCGCTGGATAAGATGTTCACGGAGATGAAGGACGAGCTCAATGAGCAAGCGGTTGTAGCGCTGGTTACCGACTTAAGCGGCACGGTCAAGGATTTGATGCGTGCGCGCGACGATCTTCGTGCCTTCATGAAAGCGGACAAAAAGGAGTTTGTTTATTGGCTGGAAGCCAATAACAATTTTCGCGCCAAATCGGTTCATCTGTATGCCGTGCCGGCAGACGTAAGCGGCCAACTGCGGACCTACTTCTTCGATGCAAAGAAAAGCGTGGTGCTTACGTCGGCAACTTTATCGGTTCAGAAATCGTTTCAATATGCGAGTGAGCAGCTCGGGCTGCTGCAGGAAGAGGAGCGGGGAAGGCTGAAAACCGTGCAGCTTCCGTCTCCGTTCAATTTCAGGGAACAGGCACTGGTATGTATTCCGCGCAATTTCCCCATATTGAAAGGGGCGGCTGGCGACCCGCAATTCAACGAAATGCTCATACGCTCGCTAGCCGATGCAGCGACGGAGACCAAAGGAAGAATGCTAGTCCTGTTCACCTCGTATCGTATGCTGAAGCAGGTCTACGAGCCACTCAAGGAAGCCTTGGCCCCCAGCGGCATTCAATTGCTTGCACAAGGCATTGACAGCGGTAACCGGAGCAAGCTGACCAGGCGCTTCCAGCAGCAGACCGCTTCGGTGCTGCTGGGGACGAGCAGCTTCTGGGAAGGGGTGGACATACCCGGGGAGGCTCTGACCTGCCTGGCCATTGTCAGATTGCCGTTTCAACCGCCGAACCATCCGCTCGTAGAGGCAAAGTCGGAGATGCTGCAGGAGCAGAAGCAGAACCCGTTCATGAAGCTTTCTATACCGCAAGCGGTGATCCGATTTAAGCAGGGGTTCGGGCGGCTTGTCCGAACGGCGAATGATCGGGGAATTGTACTTATTTACGATACCCGCGTTATCGATACGTACTATGGTAAGTATTTCTTGTATTCGCTGCCTGGGCCGAAGATCGAGCATATGCATCTCGATCAAATCGTACCAAGGATCAGGGAATGGTTAGCGGTTGGAAGAGAGGAGACGTAAGCCATGAAGAAAATATCCGAAGCGGTCGTGCGCAGGCTGCCAGTTTACCTGCAGGTGCTGAATGATCTGCATAAACGGGACGTCCAGACTGTCTCGTCGCAGGAGCTCGGCAACAAGCTGGATCTTAATCCGGCGCAAATCCGCAAAGATTTGGCTTACTTCGGCGAGTTTGGACGTAAAGGAATTGGTTATGACGTTTCGTATCTCATTGAAAAGATAAGGCAAATCCTCAAGCTCGACCAGCCGCTTAGCGTCGGGCTTGTAGGTGCCGGCAATCTAGGGCGGGCACTATGCAATTACAATACGTATTTGAAAGACAACATGAAAATAACGGCCGTATTCGATGCGCATCCTGCCGTAGTGGGGTCGCAAATAAACAGTCTGACCGTTCAAGCGATGGACGATCTGAAGCCGAAGGTGGAAGAGCTCAACATCGTGATCGGAATTATTACCGTCCCTGCAGTTGAAGCGCAGAATGTGGCGGACCGTTTCGTAGATGCAGGTGTGAAAGGGATTTTGAACTTTGCGCCGACCATTCTGCGCGTTCCCGATCATATACGGATCCATTATGCCGATTTTACAACGGAGCTGCTGAGCTTAGCGTATTATTTGGAGAAGAAAGAGGAGGAAGACGATGAACCGGCTGTGGATTGAGAACGGCACATTCGTGACCATGGATGATAGCCGTCCCGTATTGAAAGGACATATGGTCGTAGAGAATGACCGTATCGTCTATTTGGGAGAAGAGGCGCCAAGCCCGGCCCCGGAAGGGGCGCAGCGGTTGAACGGACAAGGGCTTGTCTTTATGCCGGGCTTGATTAATACGCACGCGCACTCCGCGATGTCACTTCTGCGGGGGTATTCGGATGACGAAGCGCTTCAAGTATGGCTGGAGCAGAAAATGTGGCCGATGGAAGCGAAGTTTACCGACGAGGATGTCCGCTGGGGCACATCGCTTGCTGTGGCCGAAATGTTGAAATCGGGTACAACCACCTTCGTGGATATGTATGACCGTATGCATATTGTAGCCGAGGTGGCCATGCAATCGGGTATTCGCGGCGTTTTGACCCGCGGTGTAATTGGCTTATGTCTGCCTGAGATTCAAACCGAGAAGCTGATGGAAGCCAAGCAGTTCGCCAAGGATTGGAATGGTCAGGCAGACGGCCGCATAACGACCATGATGTCTCCTCATGCGCCGTATACCTGTCCCCCGGATTATATCGAGCGTATCGTTGAAGCCGCACATGAGCTTAATTTGCCGCTGCATACGCATATGTCGGAATCCATGGCGGAGGTGCAGCAGAATGTGAATGAGTATGGCTGCCGGCCGGTCGAGCATCTGGACAAGCTTGGTTTCTTCTCACGTCCTGCCCTGCTTGCACATGCGGTTCATCTGAACGATGACGAAATTGCCCTGCTTGCGGAGCGTGGAGCAGCGGTGTCTCACAATCCGGCGAGCAATCTGAAGCTGGCCAGCGGTGTTGCGCGCGTGCCGGAGCTGCTAAGAGCAGGAGTTACGGTATCTCTGGGTACGGACAGTGCGGCGAGCAATAATAACTTGGATCTATTTGATGAAATTCGTCTTACAGCACTAATTCATAAGGGAGTGTCGGGCGATCCGACTGCGGTGCCTGCCTCCGAGGCGCTTAAGATGGGAACGGTATACGGCGCCCGCGCTTTAGGACAAGAGAAGCAAATGGGGATGCTTAAGCAGGGAATGAAGGCGGACTTTATCGCGATCGATGCCGACCAGCCTCACTTTTACCCGCAGACGGAAATCCTCTCGCATCTTGTGTATGCTGGTTCTGGACGGGACGTTAAGCATGTATGGATCGACGGACGCCAGGTCGTCAGATCGGGAGAATGTCTCCTTCTCGACGAGTCGAAAGTAAAAGCAGAGGCGCAGCGCTGCTTTGAAAGGCTGCTGGCACGGTAATGCGCGCTACACGCCGCAAGCGTCCGTCCTCGATGACCCCGGCGCGCATAGCCGCAGTGGTTATCGCTAGTTTGATCGTCCTGTTGATCGGAGCAAATGGATATTACCGTTATGTTCAAGCCCCCTTGTGGAATGTGCAAACGAAGGTTGAAGCACAGGCCATGAAGGCGGCCGCATTGAAGGAAACGAGCGATTCCTACACCTATGTATGGGACGAAACGGTATGGATCGTCGAAGGAAAAGATGAGCAGGGCGACGATGTATATGTGTGGCTGAACGAAGAACAGGCGGAACAAACGGACATAACCAAGCAGCCAGTCATCCGCAAAGTGAAAGAAGGCTTTACCAAAGACCAATTGAAAGAAAAGCTTCTCAGCTCGAAGCCCGATGCCGATTTGGAGCATATCAAACTCGGATGGAAGGATGGCCAGCCCGTCTGGGAGCTGTTCTATTCCCGCGATCAGTCGGGGACGAACTTCTATTATTATGATTTTTACCGGTATAGCGACGGCGGTTATATCATCACGTACAGCCTGCCCAAGCAATAGCGGCGATTGCCAGCGGATGTGCAGCACCCAGCTCTGCCATCTATTACACACCCCCTTACACAAGTTGATGTGATATACTTTTTTATAGCAGACGGGTATACACTTGTTGCTATAAAGAGAGTTACAGCATCCTTGAAAGGGGGCTTTTTGCAGATATGAAAATTCGAGTTCTTCCTACGATTATAACTGCCGTGATATCAGCGGCCCTCCTCATTGGAGGCTGGTATACGTACCGGAACTTTGCTGCTGTGAAGCCGCTCGAGCAAATCGTTCAGAGTGTGCCCGGCGTAGATACGGCAAAGCCGGTGATCGGCCGTGATGCAGTAACGATGGAGCTGACCCTTAATAAAGACGCGAACATTCGCAATATATATGATCAAATAGCACGTGAGGGCGAATCCGTTATTGGCTCCCGCGAGTTGCGCCTGAATATTCAGGGAGAGCAGTCGGACTCCACCTTGAACGATGTATGGGCTTCCGTGCTGTTCGACGTTGCACAAGCGATGGAAACACGCAAATATACGGAAATCCCTGCGGCTATGAAGCAGATCGAAACGCAGTATAAAGGTGTGCAAGCAGCATCGGAGATGGATGAGGTGAACGTCTACATCACCTTGAAGGACGGAGCATCAACGAAGTATATCGTTCTTCCGCGTACGCCTGACAAGCTGGGGGTGTGGCCAAATGCGTAATTACATCAAGGAGATTGCCATTGGTTTCGTACCCGTGCTTTTAATTTTTCTGCAGTTTTTCGTCGGCATGAACGTCATGCCATTAGTTCTGTCCATCGTGATTCTCGGCGGACTGCTGTTCATGATCAGATCGCGCGGCAATTTGGCTGCGGTCGGCGGGGATCGCCGAACGAAGTCCCGGCCGCCCCTTCAGCTGTCCTTCGATGAAATTGGCGGTCAGGAGCGGGCTAAGCAGGAGCTGATCGAAGCTCTGGATTTCTTGGTTCACGAGGAACAAATTGCGAAATTCGGCATTCGCCCGTTAAAAGGAATACTGCTGACAGGTCCTCCGGGAACCGGTAAGACGCTGCTGGCCAAAGCAGCAGCGCAGTATACCAATTCCGTCTATGTGACCGCATCGGGTTCAGAATTTGTCGAGATGTATGTCGGAGTAGGGGCAAGCCGCATACGTGATATCTTTAAGGAAGCCAGGCAGAAGGCGGCGAAGGCCGGATTAAACAGCGCTGTAGTCTTCATCGATGAAATCGATGTGATCGGCGGCAAGCGGGACGGAGGGCAGCATCGCGAATACGATCAGACACTGAACCAGCTGCTGACCGAGATGGATGGTATCCATACGTCCGATACTCCCCGAATCTTGTTAATGGGGGCTACGAACCGGAAGGAGATGCTCGACAGCGCATTGCTGCGTCCGGGCAGATTCGACCGTCATATCTCCGTCGATCTTCCGGATAAGAAGGGCCGCTCGCATATTCTGAGCATACATGCGCGGAATAAGCCGCTTGGCGAGGATGCTGACCTGGACAAGGTAGCTGCGGAATCGTTCGGCTTCTCCGGTGCACAGCTGGAGAGCGTGATGAACGAAGCGGCGATTTATGCGATGCGTGATGAAACGGAATCCATCTCGCACCGCCATCTGTCAATGGCGATTGACAAGGTCATGATGGGCGAGAAGACAGACCGGGAGGCAACGAAGGAAGAGCAGGAGCGTGTAGCCCTGCACGAGCTGGGGCATGCTATTACCGCCGAGCTGGTCCGACCCGGCAGCGTATCTCAGGTTGCGCTGTCCCCGCGCGGACAAGCGCTTGGTTATGTACGGCACAATCCGCAGCAGGACCGTTATTTGTACACGCGGCAATTTCTGGAGGGACAGATCATGATCGCGCTTGGCGGTGCCGCCGCCGAGGAAATGTTCTACGGCGATCGCAGCACGGGCTCGCGCGGTGATTTTGATCAAGCGATGAGCATCGTGCGGACATTGGTTGAATCCGGCTTGACGGAGATGGGAATTGTCGACAATTCGATGATGACTCCCGACAAGTGGGCCCATGTCAATGGGGAGATTCTGAACGGCTTAATGATTCAGGTTAAACAGCTTCTCGAGGAACAGCGAGTCGTGTTTGAGAAGTCGCTGGATGTGCTCATCCGCGAGGAAACATTAGGCGGCGACCAGTTCAGAGAGCTTCTTGAATCACTCGGCAGCCCGAGCGCGCTGGTAACGGCATAAACGAATGGAAGGCGGAGTCCAGCTCCGCCTTTTTTGTCTTTTTCGTACATGTACTGTCACAATTAAGACTGCCCGATGCCCGTAGGAAGACGGTTTCATCCAGGTTTCTCCCTAGCCCCGGTGAAACAAACACGGTATAATAAGAGACGGAGAGTGAAAGCGGATAAGCTTCGATTTTATTTGCGCATATGGGGGATGACATAATTGAGTGTACGTAAAGTAGGCGTAATCGGAGCTGGTACGATGGGTCAAGGTATTGCAGAGATGCTTGCCTTTCATGGGCTGGACGTATATGTATATGAGCATTCGGAGGATCGGCAATCGCAAGCCCTGGCCATGATTGAGCAGAGCTTGGACAAGCAAATCGAGAAGTGGGCCATAACCAAATCGGAGAAGAAGCTGGTCATCAGCAGGATTCATATCGTGGACACGATGTTATCCATGCACGAGTGCGAGCTTGTGATCGAGACGATAACCGAGGATCTGGACAGCAAGAAGACCGTATTTGAAGAGCTTGATCGGATATGCGGACCGAATGTCATACTAGCTAGCAATACCTCTACGCTCAGTTTAACTGAGCTTGCCAGTGTTACCGCTTTCCCGGAAAGAGTCATCGGCATGCATTTCGTCTACCCGGTCATGAAGACGGATTTGGTTGAAATCGTGCGGGGCTTAAAGACTTCAGACGATACCTTTTCACGTACCAAGCATTTTGTCGAGGTCATTATCCAGAAGAAGGGCGTCATGGTGTTCGAATCGCCCGGTTATGTAACGACGCGCCTCATTTGTCTGTTTATAAACGAAGCTTTGCATGTGTTGGAGGAAGGCGTTGCTTCCGCCGATGATATCGACAGCGCGATGCGGATCGGATATTCCTTTCAGAACGGACCCTTTGAGATGGCCGACCGTTTCGGACTCGATTCGGTGCTGGCGGCACTGGAGCGGATGTTCCGCGATTATGGGGAATTGAAATACCGTCCTTCAATCGTATTAAAGAAGATGGTTCGCGGCGGTCAGCTCGGCGCGAAGAGCGGAGTCGGATTTTTCAATTATGATAAGGACGGGAATCGCATATGATAATCTTGGTTATGAATGCCGGAAGCTCATCGCTTAAATATCAGCTCTACGACATGCATGACGAAAGCGTAATCGCTAAAGGCCGGGTGGAGCGCATTGGCCTCGACTCCTCCATCATAACCCATGAACCGGCGGGTAAGCCTGAGGTTAGACATGTAAGTGAAATATTGGATCATATTACAGGGGTCAAGCGCGTAATCGAATTATTGACTCATCCCGAGTACGGTGTGCTGAAGTCCATGGACGAAATCAAAGCTGTCGGCCATCGGGTGGTGCACGGGGGGGAAAGCTTCAAGCATTCCACGCTCGTCGATGCCAACGTGAAGCTTGAAATCCGCAAGCTGTTTGACCTGGCGCCTCTACATAACCCGCCAGCGATGATGGGGATCAACGCGGTTGAAACGAATATGCCGGATGTTCCGCAGACAGTCGTCTTCGACACGGCATTCCATCAAACCATGCCGCAGGAAACCTTCTTATATCCGATTCCGATGGTGCTATATAAACGGCACAAGATCCGCCGATACGGCTTTCACGGCACCTCTCATGATTATGTGAGCCGCCAGGCGGCGGAAAAGCTCGGGAAACCTCTCGAATCGTTGAAGATGATTACCTGCCATATCGGCAACGGGGCGAGCTGTACCGCCATTCTCCATGGGAAGTCCTACGATACAAGTATGGGGCTTACCCCGCTGGAAGGCCTGATGATGGGAACCCGAAGCGGAGATCTGGATCCGGCCATCGTCCCGTTCACGATGAACAAGGAAGACCTGACGCTGAACGAAGTGAACTCCATGCTGAATAAGCATAGCGGCCTGCAGGCTATTAGCGGCCTCAGCAGTGATATGCGCGAAATAACGGAGTCGATGGAGGAAGGCAATAAGCAGGCGAAGCTTGCTTTCGACATGTACATGCACAGAGTGAAGAAGTATATTGGAGCTTATGCGGCGGCCATGAACGGTGTAGACGCGCTGGTCTTCACTGCCGGCGTGGGAGAAAACTCCGTGATCACCAGGCAGACGGTATGCGAAGGGATTACGTTTCTTGGTATTGAGCTCGATCGCGCCCGCAATGAGGAGCGCTCGAAGGATGCGCGTCTTATCTCGACGGACGAGTCGCGCGTCGCTGTCCTGGTCGTTCCGACCAACGAGGAGCTGCTTATTGCGCGGGATACGTACCATATCTTGATGCAGCAAGCTGAAGATCGCAATATCGTAGAAGTGGAAGCATAGGTTATAGAAGCCTTCGTTTCCCGCGGAAGCGTACAGAATTGATGGATATTTCTTGGTCAGCAGCTAACCGACGCCCGCCTGTTCCACGGAAAAGGGAAGGATAGGATCCGAAAGGACGTGATTTCACGATGAAAACGTTAAGAACGATCAAGCAAGTAAGCGAGTACGCCGGGCAGCAGGTCTGGATCGGCTGTTGGCTCAGCGGCAAACGTTCCAGCGGTAAAATCCAATTTCTTCAGCTTCGCGACGGGACGGGCTACATTCAAGGCGTTGCTGTGAAAAGCGAAGTGACCGAAGCCGTCTGGGAGTCGGCTCAGCGCCTGACGCAGGAAAGCTCCTTATACGTCCGAGGAACGTTGCGTGAAGAACCGCGCAGTCCCTCGGGTTTCGAGCTGCTCGTAGAGGATATTGAGATCATCCAGCTAACCGAGGAATATCCGATCACACCCAAGGAGCATGGCGTCGACTTTCTGATGGACCGCCGGCACCTATGGCTGCGAACGCCGAAGCAGCGTGCCATTCTAGTCGTGCGTGCGCAAATTATACGCGCGATTCAACAGTTTTTCGACGATCGCGACTTTACGCTGGTTGATCCGCCCATTCTGACGCCTTCTTCTTGCGAAGGCACGACGAATTTGTTTCACACCAAATATTTCGACGACGATGCCTACTTAACGCAAAGCGGTCAGCTCTACATGGAGGCCGCTGCCATGGCACTGGGTAAAGTCTATTCGTTCGGGCCGACGTTTCGTGCGGAGAAATCGAAGACCCGCCGTCATCTGATCGAATTCTGGATGATTGAACCCGAAATGGCTTTTGTGGATCATGAGGAGAGCTTGCGCGTACAGGAGCAGTTTGTTTCGTCGATTATTCAATCTGTGCTCACGCATTGCCGCAAAGAGCTGGAGACGATTGGTCGGGATATTAGCAAGCTGGAGTCCATCCAAGCACCGTTCCCCCGCATGACATACGATGACGCCATCAAGCTGCTTCAAGAGAACGGCTTCGATGTGCCATGGGGTGAGGATTTCGGAGCGCCGCATGAGACGGCTATCGCCGAGAAATTCGACCGCCCTGTCTTTATTACGCATTACCCGGCTGCCATTAAGTCTTTCTATATGAAACCGGATCCTGCACGGCCGGAGGTCGTCCTATGCGCCGATATGATCGCGCCGGAAGGATACGGTGAAATTATCGGCGGATCGCAGCGGATCGATGATCCGCAGCTGCTCACGGAGCGCTTTGATGAGCATCAGCTCTCTGAAGAGGCGTACCAATGGTATTTGGATCTGCGCCGCTACGGCACCGTTCCCCACTCCGGCTTCGGCCTCGGACTGGAGCGGACAGTCGCCTGGATTTGCGGCTTGGAGCACGTAAGGGAAACGATTCCGTTCCCGCGCTTGCTTCACCGGCTCTATCCGTAAACGAGCGTCCAATCCCTCGTACGATTCCGATGGGTTTTGTGAAGCAGCCGGTTATAGGGACGCATTCGCTCACAAAACTTTTGGAGGGTACATGATTGAAAAACAATGATATGTGGAAGGCTTACGCACGGGGCATGGCTGCTGCCATGAACGGCGGAAGCGTTGTAATCCCCGCAGGTTTGCTGCGGGCTTATAGAGCGATCGGATTATCCGATACCGAGATGCTGCTGCTGCTTCAGCTGCTGATGTTCCGGCAGCTGGAGCAAATCGACTTTCCAACACCGGAGCAGCTTGCCGAGCGGCTCGGCGTCACACCCATGGCCGCCCATCAGCTGCTTGGACGACTGATGAAGGAAGGGCTGCTCTCCATCGATGAAGAAGTCGATCCGATTACGGGCATCCGATCAGAGTGCTATAACTGGGATGGTTGGATGCTCCGTTCGGCGGAGTGGCTGTCGGACAGCGCCCGCCAATCCATGCAGAACAATCGTGAAGAGCGCGAAGTTGAGCCCAAAGCATCCGATCTATTTACGGTGTTCGAGCAGGAGTTCGGCCGTCCCTTATCTCCGATGGAGTGCGAAACGATTAGCGCCTGGCTGGATCAGGACAAGTATCCAGACGAGCTTATCCGGTTTGCGCTGAAGGAAGCTGTATTTGCAGGCAAGCTCCACTTCCGCTACATCGATCGCATCCTGATCGAATGGAGCCGCAACCGGGTGACGAACACAGACGAAGCGAAGGCGCATACCCAGAAATTCCGCGGCGGCCGCAGCGGTTCTCCCCAATAGACCGGTTCTTACATACCCGATTTATTTCCCCAGCAGTACATAATAACTCTGGCGTCTACCCACAATAAGGTGGATCTCTTACCAAGAAAAAGGTGGACGCTATGGCTTTCTTCTCCAAACGTAAAGGCTCCGCACGTCAGTCCGACACCTATACATCCACTAAAGGAAAAGGCGGGAAGCAGACCGATAAAGTCGAACCGTTGACGGCCGATCTGGACGTTAACGCCCGCGTAATTGGCGATCGTCTTGGCGGGAGCCTCGATATCGTGCTCCGTGAATTGCGTAGCGCCGGGAAAGAGTCGATCCGGCTGATAGTCGTTTATATCGATAGCATCGTCGATCACCGGATGATCCAGGAAGGGATATTGTCGCCCTTGGCGGATAGCCCGATACCGCCACTCGACTTGCAGGACAGCGGACAGGACAACAACAGACAGGGCAGCATCATCGTCGGTATTGCCAAGCACATTCTTTCCATTGGAACGATTCGATCCATCACGACTATTGAGGAAGCGCTGGAAGCCTTGCTTGGTGGATCATGCCTTATTCTCGCTGAATCCGAGCAGACGGCTTTAGCCGCGGACGTGAGCGGGGGCGAACAGCGTGCTGTTACTGAGGCGAGCACGCAAACCGTCATTCGCGGCCCTCAGCACAGCTTTACGGAAAATTGTATGACCAATATCGGCCTTCTCAGGCGTATTATCCGATCGTCCGAGCTGCGCATCCACTGTCTCTATATCGGAAGGCATACCAACACCAGGATCGCTGTCGTTTATATTGAAGGAATCGCCGACGCCGGCGTCGTCAATGAAATGAACCGAAGGCTGCGTGCAATCGATATAGACGGCGTGCTCGAGAGCGGATACGTAGAGGAATTCATCCAGGACAAGACGTTTACACCGTTTCCGACACTTATGAACGTGGAACGGCCCGACGTGGTGGCTGCCGGGTTGCTGGAAGGACAGGTGGCGGTCATTGTGGACGGAACGCCTTTCGTTCTTCTTGCGCCGGTCACCTTCTTTAAATTTTTCCAATCGGCGGAAGATTACTATCAACGTTACGATATTTCCACGTTTTTACGGATGCTGCGTCATTTTGCGTTTGTCGTCTCCATGCTGCTGCCCGCTACATATATCGCCGTCACGACGTTTCATCAGGAAATGCTGCCGACGACGCTGCTAATCAGTTTGGCTGCTCAGAGGGAAGGAGTCCCGTTCCCGGCGCTTGCGGAAGCGCTTCTCATGGAAATCACCTTCGAGGTTCTGCGCGAAGCCGGGGTTCGTATGCCCCGGGCAATCGGCCCGGCGATCTCGATCGTCGGCGCCCTCGTATTGGGGCAAGCGGCGGTGCAAGCGGGGCTCGTATCGCCTGCGATGGTCATCGCTGTCTCATTCACGGCGATTTCCAACTTTGTCACCCCCCAGTTCAATATCGCCATCGCTGCCCGTTTGATCCGCTTCTCTTTGATGCTTCTGGCAGGCGCGCTTGGCTTCTTCGGCATTATTACGGGAATTATCGTGGTGTTAACCCATCTCGCTGGATTGCGTTCGTTCGGCGTTCCGTATATGACGCCTGCAGCGCCGCTCCTGCCTAGCAGTCTGAAAGATATTCTGATCCGCGTCCCAAGATGGGCGATGTCGACGAGACCACTCGCGATCGGCGGGGGAAAGCGCAAGAAGGACGCCAAAGCGCCGCCATGGCAGCGCCGAAGCTCCGGTCCGGAGGAGGAGTAACGGTATGCTCATTCAACGGATAGTCCGAATCGTCGCGGCCGTTCTACTCCTGCTTGTTCAATGTGGCTGCTGGAACCAGATCGAGCTGAACGATATCAGTATCGTTTCAGCAACCGGAGTCGATGTGGAGGATAACGGCAAATGGCGGATGTCCTACCAATTGATCATTCCTCAAGCGATCTCCGCCACGACGGGCGTTTCGACCGGTGGAGCTCCCGTCTATGTATTCTCCACGGAGAGTGACAGTATACGCGAGGCGGTCAACAAGACGAGTCAGGAGCTGTCGCGGAAGCTATACTTTCCCCATAACCAAATGGTCGTCATCAGTGAGAAGGCGGCTCGCCAAGGAATCGGTCCGCTCCTTGACGTCTATCTGCGCACCCCGGATTCAAGGGAAACGGTTACCGTGTTTCTGACACGGGGCAAAGCGCGCAGCATTCTCGAGCAGTTGATGCCCCTCGAGAAGATTCCCGGGCAAGCCGTTCAGCGTATGATCGAGAACGACCAGAAGAACGGCTCGTCGTTTCCGCAGATGTCAATCCATCGCATTCTGCTCGACTTGCTGGGTCCGACCCATACGGCCGGCATTCCGAGCTTGACCCTATCGGGAGAAGGCGAGTTGGCGGATTCCGTCGACATTATGAAGGAGACGCATTCCAATAAGAAGATCCGTCTCCATCAGCTCGGACTCATTCAGGGGGACAAGCTGATCGGCTGGTTGAATGAACAGCAGAGCCGGGGGGTCATGTGGCTATCCGGCCGAATTAAACAGACCACGGTCGCATTCGCCTGCGTCAATGGCGAAACGACGCGATCATCTTCTATACGCATCGAAGAAGCGAAGACGACGGTCAAGCCGGAACGCACGAAGGACGGCTTCGTCATGCAAATCCGTACGAAGGTGAAAGGCGTCCTGACCGAATACCGCTGCATAGACGATTTGTCTAAGCCCCAATCCATTCGGCGCATGGAGAGCCAAATTGCCGGCGAAATAAACCGTATGATGAGTGCCGGATGGGTGGCGGTGAAGAAACAGCATGCGGATATTGTCGGCTTCGGCACCATCATCCATGAGAAATATCCGCAAACGTGGAACAAAATCCGTTCCGGCTGGAATGACAAGCTGGAAGACGTGCAAATCCGGTTGGAAACCAAGGTGTCCGTTTCCCGGACCGGTATGAGCAATAACAGCTTTAAGGCGGCACAGGAAAAGACAGGCGGACAAAGATGAGGTGAAGGACGATGGGGGCGCTCGGAAAGTACCAAATCGTGGTCATGACGGTCATGTTCGAACTGGGAAGCACGCCGCTGTTCGAGCTCGGCATCGAAGCCAAGCAGGATGCGTGGCTTGCCATGTTGTTCGCGTCATTAGCCGGGCTAGTCCTGACCTGGATCTATTTGCGCATTCAACTCCGCTTTCCTTCCTATGGCCTGAACGAACTGCTTCGAGCCCACCTTGGCCGAATTCTCGGAGCAGCGGTCAGTCTGTTGTTTGCGGTTTATTTTATTTACGAGGCAAGCCGTAACGTACGCGATTTCAGCGAGCTGACCGTCATGACGATTCTGCAGCAGACGCCGCAATGGATTATTATCGCAATTGTTTGTCTAATCGGGCTGTACGCCGCCTGGAAAGGAACGACGGTTTTCTTCCGGGTGGTCGAACTGCTATTTCCGATCGTGTTCGTCAGCTATGCGTTCATCCTGCTGCTGCTAATCGTTTCCCGGCTGTCCAATTACCACAGGCTGCTGCCGATGCTTGAGCACGGCGTAGCCCCCGTCCTGAACGCCGCTTTTCCCGACATCGTATCATTCCCTTTCGGGCAAATGGTCGTGTTCCTCGTGTTCTGGCACCGCGTGAAGGAGAACAAGCGGCTAGGAAGAGCCGCCGTTTGGGCGTATATCGTCGTGGCGTTCTTCTTGACGCTGATGAACGCGCTCACGATCTCCATACTCGGTCCGGAAATCGCATCGATTTCGTCGCTGCCGCTCCTTGAAGTCGTTCAACTGATCCGCTTCGCCAGTTTCCTTGAGCGGGTCGATGTGTTTGTTACACTGCTGCTCTATATCGGACTTTATGTCAAGATGACGCTGTTTTATATGGCCGCGATCCTCGTCGTAAATGGGATTTTTCCGAAGTCTTATCGCACATATGCGGTCGTGATTATCGTTCTTATCGCCGCCATGGCTTTCCTGGAGCCAGACCATACGACGTTCATCTGGATTGGCTTGACCGTCAGCGTGAAAATTTTTCCTCTGTTTCAAATTGTCATTCCTCTATTGCTGCTGGTCATCGGGGCTTTAAGAGGGCTGGGGAGTAATAAAGGCGTCGATGGCGGGGCGGCGGCTGAAAAATAAGCTTTAGAATGGATTTGTTCGATCCCGCCGAAGGATGAAGCGTAACCCTTCTGGATATAAAAGAGTGGTATTTTGCCCGACAAGTGCTATAATAAGTTTTGCGACAAACTGAATATGACACGGGGAGCTGGAGTTTGGCCGGCTGAGAGGGGATCCGATGAATCCCGACCCACTGACCTGATCTGGATAATGCCAGCGTAGGAATTGCGCGTCAAGCCGTGCCGCTTTCGCCTTTTAAGGGAAGGAAGCTGTGCGGGACAAGAGAGCAATGTCGAAGCGTCTTCCATTCCAGGGGGACGCTTTTTCTTATGGGTTCATGGTAATGTCTAATGGTTGTCGCTCACCAAGCAATACGGAGAGGAGCAGTTGATCATGAGGAACGGCAAACAAAACACAACTTTGGCAAAATGGGGGATCGCACTCGTTATCATGCTGCTTGCGCTTACAGGCTGTGGCGCGAACAATGGAGCGAATGCGCCGGAGAAGGAGAGCGGTGCTGGCGGGAACAGTACGGGTGAAACCGCTGATAAGGAGGCGGCTAAACCGCTGACGAAAGTGAAGGTGGTGCTCGACTGGTCACCGAATACGAACCATACCGGCCTGTATGTAGCCCGTGACAACGGATTTTACAAAAATCACGGACTGGATGTCGAGATCATACAGCCTGGTGAAGCCGGTGCCGACAAAATGGTCGCGACAGGAGCGGCGGAATTCGGCGTCAGCTATCAGGAAGGCATTACGCAGGCGCGTATTCAAGGCGTTCCAATCGTCTCACTCGCGGCGGTCATTCAGCATAATACCTCGGGCTTTGCTTCCCCGGCGGACAAGAACATCAAGACGCCGAAGGATTTTGAAGGGAAGACGTACGGCGGCTGGGGTTCCCCGGCAGAGGAAGCGGTTATTGATTCACTGATGCAGGAGGAGAAAGCAGACGCGAAGAAGGTTAAGATCGTCAGTACAGGGGATGTGGACTTCTTCACGGCCGTTAAGCAGAATATCGATTTTGCCTGGATTTTCTACGCGTGGACGGGTGTAGAGGCCGAGCTGCGCGGCGATAAGCTGAACATGGTATATTTGACCGATTACAGCGACAAGCTGGATTATTATACACCGGTATTGGCGACTAACGAAAAGATGATTGCAGGCAACAAAGAAATTGTGCAGGCGTTTGTAGCAGGTTCGGCGGAAGGGTATCAATTCGCAATCGATCATCCTGAGGAAGCAGCAGAAGTACTCATCAAGGCAGAGCCAGAACTGAAGCCCGAACTGGTTCGTGCCAGTCAGAAATGGCTCAGCCCCAAATACCAAGACGATGCGCCGCGGTGGGGTGAGCAAAAGCTCGACGTTTGGAAAAACTACGCACAGTGGATGTTTGAGCACAAGCTGCTGGATAAAGAGCTGGATGCGGAGAAGGCGTTCACGAACGAGTTTCTGCCGGAATAAACCATTGGTGTCATACCGGAAATACTGATTGTCTGCTATGAAGATCAGCAATTCGAGAGGAGAATGAACAACATGGCTAACACATTGCTAAGCATTCAAATTATACCTCATACCCCCGGAGGCGAAAGCGTCCTTCCCTATGTTGACCGTGCCATCGATATCATTAAAGCGTCTGGCGTGCCCTACCGGGTAGCGCCGCTCGAAACGACGATGGAGGGCGAGCTGGGTGAGCTGCTTGCCATCGTCCAGCGCATGAACGAGGCGATGACTGAGATGGGCTGCCCGTCGATTATTTCCCAGATCAAAGTGTATCACAATCCGGGAAGCGGGGCTTCGATGGACCGTCTGCTGGAGAAATACCCTGATGGGCAATAGAAGATGGTTCAGCCTTCGTAAGGCAGGACCGCCTGTTGTCGTTCTTGCCTCGCTGATCGTTATTTGGCAAGCGGCTGTAAGGCTAATGGGAGTTGAGGAGTATATCCTTCCCTCGCCGCTTGACATTGCTAGGGAGTTCGTGTCCGTTGCACCGCGGCTGTTCGAGCATGCATCTGCGACACTTGGTATTACGCTGCTTGGGTTTGCAGCGGGATCGGCGGCGGGCTTGTTGCTCGCCGCTTTGCTGCATCTGGTTCCTTGGGTAAAGGCAGGCTTCTATCCACTGCTCGTGCTGACCCAGAATGTTCCCGTCTTTGTGCTGATCAACTTATTCGTTATCTGGTTCGGCTTTGGTATGCTGCCCCGGCTGCTGCTGCTTATGCTTGTATGCTTCTTTCCCGTTGCGGTGGCGATGCTAACCGGACTTACGCAGGCCGATCCAAAACTTGTCAACTATATGAAGATGATCGGAGCGACCAAAGGTCAGCTTTTCTGGCGGCTTGAGCTGCCAGGCTCGATCAGTTATTTGTTCTCCGGCTTGAAAATCGCGGCTAGCTACAGTGTCATTAGCGCCATCTATGCGGAGTCAACGGCGGATAAGGGACTTGGTAAGTTCATTCAATTGGCTTCGAACGGTTGGCAGACGAGCCGGGTATTCGTCGGTATTGTCACAATCATCGCCATTAGTTTGTTATTGTTTGGATTAATCACAGCTGCAGAGCGAATGATGATCCGGTGGCGCGTACGGAGCGAGGAGGAGGCAGGACGATGACGCATGCTCTGGATGTAGTTGGTGTATCAAAGACGTTTGCGTCCGGGCGCACCTCGAAGGCTGTTCTGGACGATGTATCCTTTCATGTCAAGGAAGGTGAATTCGTCTCGCTTATCGGCCCTTCGGGCAGCGGCAAATCGACGCTCTTTCATCTGATCGGCGGTCTTGAGAAGGCGAATGCGGGCGAGATCCGTATCGGCAGTCGGCGAATTGCTCCGTTAGAACGCGGTCTGATTTCATACATGCCGCAGCATGCCTCGCTCCTGCCATGGTTGTCGGTTGCAGGGAATATTGAGATGGCCCTCGAGATTGCCGGTATCGACCGGATGGAGGCCCGGCAATCTGCACGCCAATGGTTAGCGCGAATCGGGCTGGAGAGGGATGCGGATTCCTATCCACATGCACTGTCAGGAGGCATGCAGCAGAGGGTCTCGTTCCTGCGTGCGCTGCTGTCACCGCAGCCGCTCATGTGCCTCGATGAGCCCTTTGGTTCGCTCGATGCATTAACCCGGCAGCATATGCAGACGTGGTTGCTCTCGCTGTGGGAGGAAGACAGGCGGTCCGTGTTATTCATCACGCATAGTATTGAAGAGGCGCTGCTGCTATCCGATCGTATCCTCGTGCTCTCTACTGCACCTGCGAAGGTGATTCGCGAGATTATGGTGCCTTTCCCGCGTCCGCGCGGGGAGCAGCTTTGGAGCGATCCGGTATTCAACGAGCTGAAACGAGAAATTTATAGCCTGCTCACACCCGCGGAGTCGAAGGGAGGACACTCGTGAAATCTGAGGACGGGAATATAGAAGGCAGCGTGAACCAGAATCGCGGATTTGAAAGCAGGGACAGTGCATCATCATCAAAGCGTTCACAGCCGGTGGCGGGGCGCTGGTTCGATGCCCATCTGCATGTGGATTTATATCCCGAGGAAGAGCGGGAACCGTTGTTGTCCGAGGCATTCGCTGGCGGTATAACCGGTGTGGTGGCGGTATCGATGCACCTGGAATCCTCCCGGACGAATCAAGCGCTGGCAAGTCGGTTCCCCGGCCGAGTACGGCCTGCATACGGATTCCATCCCGAGCAGCCGCTGCCAGGCGAAGCCGCGATCGAAGAGCTGCTTCGCTGGATTCGTGTCCGCTTCGCTTCCGGTGAACGGTTTGTCATCGGCGAGGTGGGATTGCCCTATTATACGCGAACGGAATCGGAAGCGGCGGGAAGACCGTTTGACGAGATGCCTTATATAGTGCTGCTGGAGAAATTCATCAAGCTTGCTTCTGACACGCAGCTGCCAATCGTTCTGCATGCTGTCTATGAGGATGCGGATAAGTCGCTTGATCTGTTGGAGAAGCATCGCGTACGTCAAGCGCATTTTCACTGGTTCAAGGGATCGTCTGCCACGATTGACCGAATGATTAAAGCAGGTTATTACATCTCCATCACGCCAGATGTCGAATATGAGCCTGAGATTCAGCGGCTTGTGAGGGCTTACCCGATTGAGCTGATGATGACCGAAACCGATGGCCCTTGGCCGTTTGAAGGCCCCTTTAGCGGTGAACGGACGAAGCCGCTCATGGTAAGACAAGTAGTGGATAAGATTGCGGAGCTGAAGGGGCTCGCGAAGGAAGACGCGGAATTACGATTATGGCGTAACGCGGCCTCTTTTTATGGTTGGGTGTAAACAGCCCAGCCTATGTCGATTGACCATGATGTAAGCGCATGGTAGAAAGAAAGTAGAAGGCCGCCCCAAATGTCATTGAGAGTGACAATTGGGGCGGCCTTCTACACCTTCTAAATGAGAAACATAGCGACGATCGTCGTCACAGCCAGACCGATGAGCACCGGCTTCAAATTACGCCGAGCCAGCTCGAACGGGTCGACGCCGCATATAGCAGCTGCTGGAATGAGTGCCCAGGGAATCAGTGTTCCGCCGCCAACCCAAATGGCGGCTACCTGACCGAGCGCGGTCAACGTATCGGCACCGGTTCCGATAGCGGAGGAGAACAGCTGAGCGATCGAGCCTGCTAATGAAATACCGGAGAAGCCGGAGCCGTCGAGACCTGTGATCGCACCTGTTACGGTCAGTGTAATTGCGCCTATTGCTTCGTTAAGCGGAACATGGTTAGCTAACGCGACCCCTAGATCATTCACGATCCCATGGGAACCATCAGGGAGCGACTTGCCAAACAGCTCCGTGAAAGCCGCGTCACCCAGATAGAAGAAAGCGGCGATCGGAATGACAGGACCGAACACTTTAAACCCGAACTGAAATCCTTCAATTAAATAAACAGTTGTTTGTTCAAGCCCGCGATTGCGATGTGCAATCATTGTGATGGCAATTAAAATGAGCACTGCCGTGCCGCCAATTAGGGCCGTTGCATCGCCGCCCTGCAAATCGAGCACGAACATGGCGATAACATCGGCGGCAAACAGCACCGGGACGATTACAGCAAGCCATCGCTTCAATTGCAGCGGCAGCTGGACTTGGACGGAAGGGTCGGTGCGGGTCGGGTCGCTTTCCGCTCCGCCGCCAGGTCCCAGTTTAACCAGACCGTTCCTCCATGTCCCTCTGCGCATATCCCGCCTCATCATCCAGAACGCGGTGACCGTGGTCACAAGCCCCATAACGATAACAAGTGGAATACTGGCCTGCATGACATCGGTAACGGGCAACCCAGCCGCATCAGCAGTCAGCTTCGGCGCACCTTGGATAATATAATCGCCGGATAAGGCAATGCCGTGACCGAACAGGTTCATTGCCATCGCCGCACCTAACGCCGGGAGGCCGACGCGGACCGCTACCGGAAGCAGAACCGCTCCGATCAGGGCAACCCCCGGTGAAGGCCAGAAAAACCATGAGGTGACCATCATAATAATTCCGATTCCCCAGAAAGCGAGCGCCGGCGTCCGGATAAATCGTGTGAGGGGAGCTACCATCATTTCGTTTACGCCGGTAATGATGAGGATCCGGCTCATGGCTACAATGATGGAGATGATGAAGATGGTTCCGATCAACTCTTTGGTTGCATAAATAAAGCTGTTGAACACGCCGCTGACCGACCCGCTGAGGCTTTCCGTCGCAAGCAAGCCAAGCGCAAAAATTCCGACCACACAAATGAGTGACGTATCCCTGCGTTTAATGAGAAGCGACATGATAAACACAATGAATGCCAGATAAACCCAGTGCAGCGCAGTAAGCTGAATGTCCACTTGGGAAACACCCTCTCGTACCTATAGGAATGGTCCTACATCCTATGCGGGGGAGGGGCTGGGCGTTCGGTTATTTGAAGGCGTTCTCATGAGTGGCGGAATGCATTGCGGTAAGCGGTAGGACTGCAGCCGGAGTTATTTTTAAAAGCACGACTGAACGTATGGAGATTAGGATATCCAAGCGCTTCAGACATTTCCTGCATCGACAGCTGCGTGAATTTCAACAGGTTTTTGGCTTGCTCCATGCGCATTTGTTGATGGTACTGAATCGGGGTTTGTTCGAAGGCTTGACGAAATAGCCCAATCAGATACCTTTTGTTCATATGAAAATGGGCTGACATTTCATCCAGCGTAACTGTACGATCCGAATGCCGGTTCAAATAATCCTTCATACTCGTTAGCTGCGTTACGCGATCGGGCTCATCATAGCGTATCTGCCAATGCGAATCGCGGATCAAGGTAACGAGCAGATCGAGCATGAGTCCTTTCAACCGCAGCTCCGCGAAGGGGGCGCGTGCCCGAAATTCTTGGATGATAGTAAAGAGCAGCTTCTCGAAAACCTTGGGTGAGCGAAGCCGAATACGACTTGGCAGCAGCAGCTCAGGACCCGATAACAAGTCCTGGCGAAACCACGCTAACTCGGTTTCATCCATCTCTGAAGCGGGCTTGAAGGATACCGGAATAAATGGACTGTCGGAGTCTTCGATTAAATCAAAATGGACATGGGGCTGCTCGACAGGCGCCTGCCCTACGACACGGATCGAATGGCGCTGCTTCGGCTTGAAGAGAAACACATCTCCTGTTGTGCCATTGTACAGGGTATCTTCGACCGTCACTTCCAATTCGCCGTGCTTCACGAATAAAAGTTCATAATCCCAAATAACTCTCTCGGGTATATAGGCGTTCAAGGGTAACCAGTGATCCATTGCAACGCGAACGTAAGGCGATAAATGCTGCAGCAATTTCATCCCTCTTCTCCAAACAGGTGACAACATTGAACATCGGCGGGGCATACAATAAGAATTGATAAATGAGTTTTTGATGCCGTATGGCTTCATTGTATTCGCATAACCAGAGAAAATAAAGAACAATGGAGAAACGAATCGGGAAAAGGTCTAGAAAAAAGTGAACTTTTGCTAAATTAATCTAAACGATTGCTAAATCCAAACAAACCGAAACCCTCTATACTGGCTACAGGAAGGACTACCACAAGCGGGAGGTTACAAGATGACGGCTTTTAACGGACTAGGAATGGGACTTGGTAATTTAGCGAGACTATCCAATGCGAAGACGCGTTCAATAACGCCGGAGAATTTTACAGGCGAGAAGGGAAAGGGAGGCATGGCCACCGAAGGGACAGGCTTGGCTGCTTCCGGAAATCTCGGTCAAGGCTGGAAAATATCGCCTTCGGTTATTGTGCCGGCTAACACCTCCTTCACCATGGCGGAAATGGACGGTCCCGGCGTCATTCAGCACATCTGGCTGACATGCCCGGTGGAATCCTGGCGCCATCTGATTCTGAACATCTATTGGGATGATGAAGAAACGCCATCTGTCCGCGTACCGGTAGGCGACTTCTTCTGCAACGGATGGTGCGAGCGGAGCTTGGTCAACTCACTGCCGGTATCGGTGAATCCAGCGAATGGCTTCAACAGCTACTGGGAGATGCCATTTCGTCAAAAGGCCAAAATCGTAATGGACAATGTCAGCGATCATAACCACGTACTCTATTATCAAATTGACTATACACTGACTGAAGTGCCGGGCGATATGGCCTATTTCCATGCCCAATGGCGCCGCAGCAATCCGCTTCAATACAAGGATGTTCATACGATTGTGGATGGCATTCAAGGTAAAGGACATTATGTGGGCACTTACCTGGCTTGGCAGGTAAACAGCAATAATTGGTTTGGCGAGGGCGAAGTGAAATTTTTCATGGATGGGGATGGCGAGTTCCCTACGATCTGCGGAACAGGTACGGAGGATTATTTCGGCGGAGCTTGGAACTGGGATATGAACGGCCAATATGTTACGTATTCGACGCCATTCCTTGGGATGCACCAGCATATCAAACCCGACGGTCTATACAAAGCGAATCAGCGATTCGGTATGTACCGGTGGCACATTATGGATCCGATCCGGTTTGAAGCCGATCTTCGAGTAACGGTACAGGCTCTCGGATGGCGTTCACACGGTAAGTATCTGCCGCTGCAGGACGATATCGCGTCTGTCGCGTTCTGGTATCAGTCGGAGCCGCATCAAGCCCATCCGGCGCTTCCTGATGCGTACGGCCTTGAAGTGATATAGAGCATGTAGTTGTTTGGATGGCGCCTTGCACTAGGCAGCCTAATCTGACATTGTTGCCGCTGGGTCATAGAGGAAAAAAGAAAACGTGCAGCCTGTCCCCTAACGAGGACCGGGCTGCACGTTTTGTAATGATTCTGCATCAACCGGATCAATCGAATTTATTTCATCCATACTAATCGTCAAGGTCGTCCGCTGAGTCTGCTTGATTGTCTTGTGCGGAATTCGAAGGTGCTTTGCCAGACTTTGCTGCTGACTGCTTATCGGCCGATTCCGTTACTGCTTGTCCGTTATTGGGTATGACTCTGCGAGCTGTCGTATAATGATCGCTCCACCAGCCGGTATCCATATCGGTTATCGTTACACCGGGTTTGCCATACGTATGAATGACTTTACCGTTGCCCATGTAAATACCGACATGGTGAATCGGTGAGTAGAAGAAAACCAAATCTCCAGGCTTCAGCTCGTCTTTCGATACATAAGTTCCGATTGTTGATTGCTCTTTCGACGATCTCGGGATATCGATCCCGTTTAATTTATAGATATATTGCGTAAACGATGAACAATCGAATCGATCCGTTTGCCCAGATTTTGCTCCGAAGTGATAAGGAACTCCTAAGAATTGTTGTCCGTCTGTAAGAATGCTATTCGCGACCGTATTAGAAGATGCAGCTGCAGCTTTAGCGAATTGTGGTGCCAGTATTATGTTACCGGATAAGATAACGGATAGACTGATCGTGACTCCAGCAATTAGTTTTCCGATTCGTTTCATGTTTGTCATTTCGGTCTGTCCCCTCCATCTGGTTGTATGAATTGGTTATGGCGATTACCCGGAATCAATATAACACATATCAAACAGCCCAGAACTTACTATAGAAGAAGTGATCCCTGGCTAGGCATGCCCTTCAGTGCGATTATTAGAAGAAGATTAGAATTATGCGGTTTTTTTTAACTTGACAGCATTGCGGTGCCGAGACGTTCGGCGGCGGTGTAAACGATGAGCAGGCAGACTTATTTGGTGTAGAAAATAAAAACGGGGATGAGGAGGGCATCAATAGCCCGGCTCATCCCTGTATTATAATTAACCGTAAATCTTATCAAGAGCCTCACGCTGTGGAGGCTTGATATTTACCTTCGGACGAATGGACTTTGCCAATGCCTCGGCTTCTTCAATCGTTTGGCATTTGCCCAGCTCAATCAGTGTGCCAACCGCCACTGTACCCGCTCGGCCGCCACCGCCGCCACAATGGAATCCAACTTTCTTGCCGCTGTTATACGCCTCAATTACGTGGTGAATGGCATCCTTGAATAGCTTGTCCTGAGGTCCGTTAGCGTTATCGCCAAGAGGTACCTGAATCCACTCCAGGCCATTGTTTGGAAACGCACACTCGGTTGCTTCGCCGCGCAAATCCACGACGACTTCAATCCCTTCGTTGTTAAACATATCCTCGACGTCGGCAGCGCCGCCAAAGAAGATTTTGTCATCAATGAGGTTCTGGTAATTCTTCTGCATGATAATAGTCCTCCTTATTATTTGTGTGAATGGAAGGTCATACGTTATTTTTCCTTTACGATGCGCGCTGCATTTTGTTTGGCTGCCGATTGAATGCCGCTCAGTACGATCATAGCAAGAGCGGAGGCGAGCCCGATGGCGGCGATGATGATCCAGACGTTGATACCCGCGGAACCGATAATCCATAACCAGAGGTAAAGCCCAACGAGCGTTATAAGAAGGGTGGGAACAGTCAGAATCAGGCCCACTTTAAAGTAGTACCCCCAGCTGATCTTAATCCCTTTCTTGGATAAGACATGAAGCCAGAGCAGGGTAGCAAGTGATCCGATCGGCGTGATTTTGGGGCCTAAATCCGAGCCGATAACATTGGCATAGATCAAGGATTCTCGTATAACACCTTCTGTTACCGTCCCCTTAATCGCTAGAGCATTAATCATAACCGTTGGCAGGTTATTCATGATGGACGACAAGATGGCTGCGATGAAGCCGGAACCCACCGTTGAAACGAATAATCCCTGCTCGCTGAACCATTGAAAAATCTTGCCGAGCTCGTCAGTCAGGCCAACGTTACGCAATCCATATACGACAACATACATACCGATCGAGAATATGACAACAGCCCAGGGGGCACCTTTTACCAGCTTCCAGGTATGTATGGCAGGACTCCGTTTTGCGAAAAACAGAAATATGATGGCTGCAGCTCCGGCGACAATAGATACCGGGACATGGATGGATTCGCTTAGCATGTACGCGACCAGGAGTACACTCAGAATAACCCAGGAAAGGCGGAACAGCCGCATGTCTCTTATCGCATCGGCAGGCTTCTTAAGCTGTTGCGAATCGTAATGTGCAGGAATGCTCTTTCGGAAGTAGAAGAACAATACAAGCAAACTGGCCGCAACCGAGAACAACGTCGGAACAATCATCCGGCTGGCATATTCCACGAATGTAATGGAGAAGAAGTCTGCCGATACAATGTTCACGAGGTTGCTTACGGTCAGCGGCAGGGATGCGGTATCCGAAATAAAACCGCTGGCCATGATATACGGGAAAATCATGCGGTCATCGAACTTTAACGCTCTGACCATCGCAAGAACGATTGGCGTTAAGATGAGGGCAGCCCCATCGTTCGCGAAGAAGGCCGCAACTGCTGCACCCAGCAGAATGACATACACATACATGAGACGGCCGTTTCCTCCGGCGAAGCGTGCCATATGCAGCGCAGCCCATTCGAAAAATCCAATCTCATCTAAAATTAATGAAATGAAAATTATGGCAACGAATGTGAGCGTCGCATTCCACACCATCTGGGTGACATCCCACAAAAACGCCCAAACAAAGGGCAATGGCAGCCCCGCCGGCAGCGGACCAGCCAATACTCAACCCTTTGGGCTGCCAGATGACGAGCACCAACGTCGCCAAAAATATTATAGAAGCGATAGCGAGCATGCTGCCTCCTGATTATTCGCATCGCAAAGCCGTTCGTGATTCCAGTCTTTCCTTCATGGAAGGAAGCTGCTTCATAACGCTTTGTAGATGCGGTTTGTTGTCCATATTCAAGGAATAATAAATCCATTGGCTGCGCCGGGTTTCATTGACGAGGCCGCCTAGTTTTAGCTTTTTTAGATGCTGGCTGATGTTGGGCTGGGTTGTATCCAATATATCGACGATATCGCATACGCACATTTCTCGTTCTTTCAACAAGGCTAATATCGTTAACCTCGTCTTGTCCGAGAGGAGCTTCATGCACTCCGCTAACTCATCGATCTTCTCCATTTCAACGTCTCCTTCCATGTAAAGGCTAACTGTAACTGTATTATATACAGCTAATTATTATAAGTAAACGATTATATAACTGTTTGATTATTTGGTTATTGTATAATACTTGTTGAGGCTTCCCGACAGCAAAGGGGCTGCCTTGCGGCAGCCCTTTACTCCGTAATAGAGGGAGTTTTTATTTGTTTCTGGCCATGGTTTCTTTGCAGTAATGACACTGTCTATTATAAGGATACTGTTCATAATAGTTATCCTCGGGTCCGCATGCTTGCAATATCTCTAATATTAGATCTTCCTCCCATTGCAAAGAACGGACCTCATAATCAATTTCATTCAATGGAGGAGGTGTCTTATTGATCAAGAATGGTTCGACATAAACGATGTCCCGTTGACTTTTTCTTTGCGCAGAATGTCTATCAGTCGAATATAGATGTACGATAATTTTCAGTATGATGGCTGCAGCTAGCATGGATATGCCGGAGCTCCACGAAGTTGTAAATCCCAGTATTAGAATAGCGAAGATTATAGCGGGATAAATGAACAGATAAGTAAATAGGAAAAGTGTAATTACGGCAAGGATGTTCTTCATAAATATCATGCGTCACGAACCCCTTCAGAAACGGATTACATCATTCATATGCCGGGAGGGGTTATCCGTATTTTCAATTCGTACAAAAAAGGAGTGCAATAGCAGACAGTTGCAGTGGTAATAACAATAACGCTGCAGATTTACTTGTTCATTAGACCGAATCCTATAAATGTAAAGAAATTGCGCTATAAATTAATAAGATCCCCATGAAAATATTGAAATGTTTTTCATATTTAAATAGAAATTTTTGAAACAACGCACCGAAGACCGCCCAACAAGAAGTTGCCGCCAGTCCAACAAAAGCTAGAAAAAACGAAAATAAAATCAAACTAATATGAGAAGTATAAAATGGAATTATGAAAGAGGAGATCGCTGTAATCCCATATAAAATCACCTTGAAATTAATGAACTGCAGCATCATGCCGGAAAAGAATGAGTTCCACCGACCGTCATTATTGTCTTTATCATCTTTATCGTTTTTATGAAGAGCACTCTTCATTATTTTAAATGAAAGATAAAGCATGTACAGGCTTCCTAAGATACTCATAGCAAACTTAATCTTGGGTATATAGCTGTACAGGGAGAAAGTGAAATAAGAGCAGAGCAGCATTAGAAGCAAAAAACCAGTTGCGACACCATAAACAAAGTTGAGTGACCTTTTGAAACCATATTTGTTAGCTATGGCCATGGCCATGATGTTATTGGGACCGGGTGTGATTGAGGTTACAATAACATACAACAAAAAAGGTATTACCGACATTTGGCATCTGCCTCTCGTGTGCTATAATTGTACATATGTGCGTCATAACGTATGTGCGTTATGATTATACAATATGGCCGTTATAAAGCACAAGAGGGGGAAGTTATGTGCAGGATATAAATTTTGTACTCGCCAATAACTTAAAGAAGCTGCGTGAGCTGCAGAGACTTAGTCTGGATAAGGTAGCTGAGATGACAGGGGTAAGTAAAACCATGCTTGGTCAAATAGAACGCGGCGAATCCAATCCTTCGATTGGAACGGTTTGGAAAATAGCAAATGGTTTAAAAGTTTCCTTCACGACCCTGATTAACGAGCCACAATCAGATACAGTTATGGTTTATAAGAACGAAATCCAAACACTAAAGGAAGATAACGAAAGATTTGTGCTTTATCCGTTTTTCCCTTACGAAGAAGGGAGACGGTTTGAAATGTATTCGATTGAGATGAAAAAAGGAGCTTTTTTGAGTTCTGAACCACACAGAGAAGGCACTCAGGAATTTTTAACTGTATTTGACGGTGAACTGACTGTCCGCGTAAATAATGAAGAATACACCGTGATAGCTGGCGATTCCATACGTTTTAGGGCAGACAGGCCCCATGCTTATCATAATTCTGGTCATTCATTGGTAAGAATCAGTATGGTGATTTACTATCCGTATTAGCCAGCGCGATAATCAATAAGCCATGTTCATGTGATAGGTAATAAACCAAGAAGCAGTCTGCCGCGGCAGACTGCTTCTTGGTTTATCATTTATGGTGTTAAACGAATTTCCTTTACAAAGTGACGCATGTAAATCCGTAACATTACTCATGATTATAAAAAAACCGGGGCCCCCTTTCGGGGGCCCCTTTTCATGGGAGAGGAGAAACCGGACGAAGAGCTTATGGGGAAACGTAAGTCTTCTCCGCGGTTGTCTACGGCACCTCGCGATGCCGATATGATAAGGATTACCGGAAGCCCAGAGAAATATACATCGAAGCTTAAAAGAACCTCGTTCAATTTCTTCCGGACGGTTAAAGATGCGTTCCTCATGCTGGACATGCAAGCCCATACAGGACTATCATTGAAGTAAACTACGGAACACAATAGGAGCTGATGAAGCATGAACATAGTCATATTGGATGGTTATACGCTCAACCCTGGGGATTTGTCATGGGAGCCGCTTACCAAGCTTGGAAACGTAACCGTGCATGACCGGTCGTCTGGTGACGAGATTCTGGAAAGATCTGCTTCCGCCGAAGTCGTGCTCACGAACAAAACACCGCTCAACGCCGAAGTAATCCGGCAGCTGCCGAATTTAAAATATATCGGTGTTCTTGCAACAGGCTATAACATTGTAGATATACAAGCTGCCGCAGAGCAGGGCATCGTGGTAACGAACGTTCCGGATTACAGCACGCATTCGGTCGCTCAGCTGGTATTCGCGCTTCTACTGGAAAGCTGTAACGCTGTCGCTGCCCACAATGCGGCGGTTCATGACGGACGCTGGTCAGCTGGGCCGGATTTCACCTTCACGCTCCATCCGCTCCTCGAGCTGGCGGATAAGACGATGGGTATCTTCGGGTTTGGTCAAATCGGCCAACAGGTAGCCAGAGTGGCCCTTGCCTTCGGTATGAAGGTCATCGTTCATACCCGTACGGTGAAGCGCATCGATGGCCTCGAGGAGGTTCGGTTCGTTTCCGAGGAGGAGCTGTTCGCTGAATCGGATGTAGTCACGCTCCACTGTCCTCTGACGAAAGAGACCTCCGGCATGATTAATAAACGTACGCTGGGGCTAATGAAGCCGACGTCCTTCTTCATTAATACCGCACGGGGCGGTCATGTTGTCGAGCAGGAATTGGCTGAGGCGCTGCAGGAAGGAAAGATTGCCGGCGCTGGACTTGATGTCTTGTCCGTGGAGCCGCCGGCGGTGGATAACCCGCTGATCGGGGTATCGAATTGTTATATCACTCCGCATATCGCCTGGGAGACGGTTGAAGCCCGCCAACGGCTGATGGGGATAGCTGCTTCCAATCTACAAGCGTTTCAAGGAGGCAAGGACATAAATCGGGTGAATTGAGCCGGCAGCTGCCGGTACCCGGCATCCATAATCGGAGGAGACGGCAAAGAATGAAAGGATTCATCATTATCATTGGTTTTGACGGCTTGGGGTGGTTGCTGCATGAAGGGGCGGGCGTACCGCTCCCTTCGCATGTTTTGGGGCTGTTATTGCTGACATTGGCCCTGTTCACGCGTTTGATCAAGCTGGAGTGGGTGGAATCGGCCGCCACGCTGCTGACGCGGCATATGATGCTGTTTTTCGTGCCGCTCCTGGCAGGAGTATCCGTATTTATTCCCATGTTGAGCGAAGCTTGGCCGGTTATAGCGGTCAGTATTATTGCGGGCACGTCTGCGGTAACGCTGCTTTCGGGTCTTGTAATGCGGCTGCTCGTCGACCGTAAGAAGGGGGTAAAGCCTGCGCATGAGCAGCAGCACTCTGTTTTCTAATCCGCTGTTCGGTACGACGGTCACCGTGCTTGCTTACGGAGCGGCACTTGCGATTTATGCTAAGGTCCGGTGGCTGCATCCTTTGTTGTCTGCGCCGCTCATCGTTTATCTTGTTCTGCTAGCCGGATCGATTGACTATAAGACTTATAATGCGGGAGGCAGCATTGTCTCTTTCTTTCTTGGACCCGCCACGGTGGCATTGGCGGTGCCGCTGTACAAACAAGCCATGCGGCTTAGGCCGATGCTGCCCAAACTTCTGATGGGTGCGTTTATCGGCAGCGTCCTGGGTATTACGGTCAATGCTCTTTGCGTCATCCTGCTCGGCGGCTCTAAGGAGCTGCTGTATGCGGTCCTGCCCAAATCCGTCACGGCTCCTGTAGCGGCTGATTTGGCCAGCTGGCTTGGCGGTTCTCCCGAGCTTGCTGCAGCGCTTACGGTTGTCACCGGATTGTTTGGCAGCATCGCAGGTCCTCCGCTGCTGCGGCTGGCCCGGGTGCATGATTACGTTTCAGCCTCCATTGCGATCGGAGCTTCATCGCATGGGATCGGTTCGGCGAAGCTGCTTGCGGATTCAGAGGAAAAGGGCGGGATTAGCAGCTTCTCGATGGCTGCCTGCGCCATCTTCACGCCACTGCTGCTTATACCAGTAAATTGGTTTATTTTGTAGGAATACGGGCTTTTTTATCTTCTCTTAAGGTTTCGCTAACTTGCTTCTGATATAGTGACTGCATACAGACAAGCTTACTGGCAACCACATTTCGGAAGGGAGTTTTTTAGTTGAACGAGAAAGATGAGCAGCAGAAGGAATTAGAACGCAATCAAGCAGGGGGTAAAGAAGAAACACGTGCAGCCGATCAACCGGAAGGTGCGGTCCGCGAAATTGCGGCATCCAAAGAAGAGGTTCCTGGAAGCGATGAGGGCTCGGATCCCTCGACATTCGTAAATTCAGACATCGAGCGGGAGCATACAGCTGCCGATGGAACGGATATGGATGATAAACCAAGCGATATCCATTCCGGAACCGAAGCCGGTGAAACAGCAGCTGCAGGCGGCAAAAACAATAAAGGGTGGATGTTCGTATCCATCGGCCTGGTAGTCCTGCTGGCGATTGCACTTATAAAGCCGCCGTTCGGTGGCGGAAGCAATGAAGTCGTTGCCACGGTGAACGGTGTCGATATCAAGCAGGATCAGCTGTACGATTCGATGATTGAGCTGGGCGGCGATTCGATTCTGGACAATCTGATCAACGAAGAACTGCTTGACCAAGAAGCGAAGAAAGCCGGAATCACGGTTACGGATGAAGATGTGAACAAAGAAATCGAAGAAGTAAAGAAGAACTTCCCGTCCGAGGAAGATTTTAACGCAGCGCTTCAGCAGTCGAACATGACGCTTGACGATCTGAAGAAGCAGATTCCACGCCAAGTCCAGATGCGCAAGCTGCTGGAGCCTAAGGCTAAGGAGAGCGTAACCGACGAGCAGGTGAAGCAATATTTTGACGAGAACAAGACCACGTATGATACGCCTGAACAGGTTCGGGCATCGCACATCCTGGTGGGGACGAAGGAAGAAGCAGAAGCCATAATGACACAGCTCAAAGATGGTGCGGACTTCGCCAAGCTGGCACAGGAAAAATCAACCGATCCCGGATCGAAGGATGCTGGGGGCGATCTTGATTTCTTCGGGAAAGGCCAGATGGAGGAGCCATTCGAGAAGGCCGCCTTCGCCTTGAAGACACCAGGCGAGCTTAGCCCGATCGTTCAAACCAGCCACGGCTATCACATCATTAAGTTTACCGAGCATAAGGCGGCCACGACCGCGAATTTTGAGGATCATAAAGCGGAGATCCAAGAGTCGCTGATCAGCACCAAGATAAGCGAGCTATCTCAAACCTGGATCACGGATCTGAAGGCGAATGCGAAAATTACGAATCATCTAAAAAAAGAACCTGATGCTAGTACGGAAAGCGGCGCGCCAGCTGCTCCGGAAGCAGGGTAATGCAAGCAAGAACCGGCCGGGTAAGCCTCCTGGCCGGTTCTTTTTGCTTTGGCCTTGCCCCGTGCCCAGCTTGCGATTCAGCCTTTTTTAAACAGGCTTCGTGCGATAAACAGGACGTTGGCCGGCCGTTCTGCCAGTCTCCGGACGAAATAAGGATACCAGCTGCTTCCGAACGGAACGTAGCTCCTGACGGTATATCCCTGGCGGGCGAGTGACACCTGCAGCGGCGTTCGTATTCCGTACAGCATCTGAAATTCAAAGGCCGAGCGGGATACGTTATGGGTCCTCGTATACGATTTGACCCACTGAATAATTTCTTCGTCGTGGGTGGCGATGGCTGTATAAACACCGCTGTCCAGCCGTGTTTTGATCAGATGCCGCATATTGGCGTCGACTTTTCTTTTCGAAGCTATAGCGATGCTTGGCGGTTCCTTATAAGCCCCCTTGACTAACCGCAGATTGATGCCTTCGGCGGATAAAGCTCTGACATCCTGGCGGCTTCGATATAAGCAGGCTTGAATGACCGTTCCGATATTGCCGCAGCCTTCTGCCTTTAGCGTGCGTACAATTCGGAGCGTTGCATCCGTCCATGGACTATCCTCCATATCCAGCCTAACGAAAATGCCTCGTTCAGCGGCCTCACGGGTCACCCTCCGAATACCGGCCAGACAAAGGTCTTCATTGAGAGCCAGACCGAATTGGGTGGGCTTCAGCGAGATATTCCCTTCAATATTAGCGGTGCGGATCGCTTGAAGGAGATCGATGTAAGCACGCTCGCAGGCTTCGGCTTCCTCGATGCTTGTCACGCTTTCACCCAAATAATCGAGCGTTACCATGACGCCGGATTGATTCAACCGCCTCGCTTGCTCAATGGCTGCTTCCATCGTTTCGCCGGCTACAAACCGGCTGGCGCCAAGCTTCATACCATAACGCTCCGAGAATTTTTTGGCCACGCGATTACCTGCCAAGCCAAGCAGAGCAGACCGGAACAGCCGCGTTCCGATATCCATACGATCACACTCCTTCAGCTGCAGTCATGCCTGAGGCCAGGCGAACAAGCGTAAGGCAAAAACCGCCATCATCCTTATATATAGGCACGCTCATCAAGACTCATGACTAAGAACGCGGTCAAACAAGCTTTGAATTGGAGGACGCTTCCTCGGTCTGCCGTATCGGAGGGGCGGACAACGGCAGACCCGGGGAAGCCGCCGATGCTTTAACAAGGGCGGAAAAGTGTGGTACTATATCAGCAGTTGAATGCTAGAGAGGGGTCAGCACGTTGAGAGTCATTGCAGGGACGGCTAAAGGCCGTGCTCTAAAAGCAGTTCCAGGCATGAATACGCGGCCGACGACGGACAAGGTGAAGGAAGCGATTTTCAGTATGATCGGTCCTTATTTTGACGGCGGACGGGCGCTTGATTTATTTGCCGGAACCGGCGGTTTGGGAATAGAAGCGCTGAGCCGCGGTATGGAGCATGCGGTATTTGTGGATCTGGAGCGCCAGAGTATAGAGGTTATTAAGCGGAATGTTGAAGCTGCGAGGGTTGCTGAACGCGCAGAAATATACCGGAACGAGGCTGGTCGGGCGTTGAAGGTTCTGGAGAAGCGGGCAGCGACGTTTTCACTTATCTTTCTCGATCCTCCATACAAGATGAAAGAAATGGATATTTTGATGCAGGAGCTTGCTGACCGGGGGCTTCTTGAAGCCGGAGGAACAGTCGTCGTCGAGCATGACGCTGATCATCAGTATCCAGAAACAACAGGAGCATTCGAACAAACAAAGCACGCCCTTTACGGGGATACAGCGGTAACGATCTATCGTTACCGTCCCATTGAAGAAGGCGGCAGGACGCAAACGGAGGAGTAACACATGCAATTTACGGACAACCAGCGCCCAGGGGAGCGAATCGCCGTCTACCCAGGCAGCTTTGACCCAGTCACGTTCGGCCATCTTGATATTATCCATCGTGCCGCCAAGCAGTTTGATCATTTGATTGTCGCCGTATTGAACAATTCGAGTAAGAATCCGTTGTTCTCGGTCGAAGAACGCAAGGAGCTGCTTAGGGAAGTCACGCGCGATATGCCGAACGTGGCGATCGACAGCTTCCGCGATTTGCTGGTCCGCTTTATGCGGTCCCGCAATGCTCAAGTCATCGTCAGAGGGATTCGTTCCGTAACGGATTTCGAATATGAGCTGCAGCTCGCTTCAACGAATCATCAGCTCGACGGCGAGATCGAAACGATCTTCATGATGACGAACCCGCGCTATTCGTATTTGAGCTCGAGCATCGTCAAAGAGATCGCACGTTTCCAAGGGAATGTGAAGGACCTGGTGCCGCCAGAGGTGGATCGCGCGATGTCGTTGAAATATACGAAGAGCTAGCTCACAATCATTCGGAGTGTGCTCGTTTTACTGCGCCGTACGATATAAGGCAGAGCAAGGCGAGTGTTCCCGCAAAATATAGCAGCATAACAGGCAGATATGGCCAGATATGCGGTAATTCGTTTACACGCAGCGGACCCGTTATGAATCCATAGGATCCGTCCTGCAGCATGGCAGGCGATGAGGCTGGTATAAATCGCATGGCCAGGTTGGCAATCAGGTTCGTAATGGCTAACGACATCAAGAAGGCCAGTACAGCCTGCAGCAGCCGATGCACGCCAAGCTTCCATACTGAAAGGTCTGTGCCGGCTAAGGCGCTGCCGGCTTGCAGCAGCGCGCTTAATCCCCCCCAGCTCATAATGGCGGCTACAGCGCCTACATTCCATGCGAGACCGCCTGGCAGCTGCGAAGTAGCGGCAGAGAAGGCGCCGATATGACTTTCGAGAAGCCCATTAAGAAGCGGGGCTGGCAAGGCGTTAGGCAGCAGGGATTCGAATAATCCCGCAATGACTGCGCACATCATCATAAACCCGCCGATCGCCATCAGCTTCGCAACCGAAACTGTAACGGCGTCCCCCAACGTTTTGCCGAAGGAGCGCCCGTCGCGATTCCGTGCTTCTGCCATAGCGGCAGCGGCCCGCCGTAATATTCCGTCGTGCCGGAGCGGCTCGGCAGCGGCGGGCGTCCGTTCGCGGCTGAAGCGTGCGTGGAGGAGAGAAGCAAGCAGTCCGGTCAGCCACACGGTGCATGCTATGGCAATACCCAGGTCGGGCCGGTGCAGAAATCCAACCCCGACGACGACCAGGATAAAGAGCGGGCTGGGCATATGAGCAAGCGCAAGCAACCGTTGACCTTCACCCTGTGTAAGGACGCCTGCCTTCCGAAGGGCGGCAGCTGATTCCGCACCAGCCGGGAAACCGCCTGTCCATCCCAGGACCATGGCAAAGCCGGCTTCACCCGGCAAGCGGAACAACCGCTTCATCAAGGGGTCTAGGAGGGTGCCGAAGGCATGCACCGCTCCGAACGCGAGCATCAGCTCAAGCAGGGACAGAAACGGAAGCAGGCCCGGGAAGACAATGTTCCACCAGACGGTGAGCCCCTGCAGCGATGCTTGAAACGCCTCTGCAGGGCGGTATATGATGGCAGCCACGAGTATGAGGGACAAACTGGCGAACGTTATCGTACGCAGCATAAGTATTATCAACTCCAGTGCTGGTTAATGGGGCGATGCCGCTTCAGCACTACATTGTACGCTTGTCTTGACTGGGATAGACCACTATTTACAAAGGCGGTGACCGGCATGGGCAAGCATCGGCAGCGGACAAGGCTGCTCAGTATGAAGAGCGGATGGTGGAGATGGCCGTTTTGCGCAGCGTTAGTAATGACGCTGCTGCTCTATGTGCCGACTCCCTTTGCTGCTTATGAACCAGGGATCGCCATATCGACGAAGCCGCTTGTACGGGCGGTATCTCCCGATTCACCCGGAGAGGGAGCATTCTTCCTGACGACAGTCAAGCTGACCTACGCTAATTTCTGGATGGCGCTCCGATCCGCTTGGGATCGCAACATCGAGCTATTTATGAAAAAGGATTTACTGAAAGGGAAGACGACAGGCGAGTACCAGCAGCGGTTGTCTGTCATCATGCTGGGATCGCAGACCGACGCGCTGGAAGCCGCCTACCGTGCTGCCGGTATCGTATACAAAATTGCGCCTTACGCGCTGGTTGTCAGCGAAGCGGGGACCGAAGCGAAGTCCGGGGGGAGCGGGAGGCTCCTCACCGGTGACGAACTGATCGAGGTCGATGGCCTGGCGGTGAACAGCCTGTCAGAGCTCGCTGCGGCGATAGAGGGAATGCCGCCCGGGGAGGAGTCCGAGTTTACAGTTATAAGGAACGACAAGCAGATCACGGTGCGGATTCGGCTGCATCAGGTGCAGGGCGAAGCGGGCAGCGCTGTCGAGAAAGCGGCAGCGGCGCTCGGTGTGAAGCAGCTAACTGAGCTGCGCCACGTTGTGCCTGACGATTCTACGAGGTCGGTTGCGATCGACGCTGAAGGTATCGGCGGGCCATCGGCAGGGCTGATGTTTGCCCTGCAAGCTCTGGATGAATTGACGCCGGGAGATTTGACGGGCGGTTTCAAGGTAGCCGGTACCGGGACAATCAAGCCGGAAGGCACCGTGGGGGCGATCGGGGGCGTTGGCCACAAGGTGGTAGCGGCTGACCGGGCAGGGGCGCAGCTGTTTCTGGTGCCTGAACGGAATGCCGCCGAGGCAGCCGACAAGGCTCGCCAAATAGGCAGCGGGATCAAGGTCATTCCTGTCGCCACGCTCAGCGACGGGGTGCAGGCGTTAAAGAACCCGTAAACATACATTCAACAAATTCGGCTCTTTCACGTTATTTTCATCGATCATTGCAAATGATATAATAGGGCGCTGGACCCTGGTTTGTACGCGGTTTTTTGTAACAAAAACGGCATAAACGTTTTTTTTGGCGGGTTTTGCATGAGTTCTTGATATTACAGCGTGAAAATGTTGACAAAACGATTCAAACGTCGATATAATAAACTTTGTTTGTTTGGAGTGATCTTATGGAGATTCATATTCAAGAACTGGCATCCAAGGGAACGGAAATTCCGATCCGCGAGAGTCTGAACGCCGAGTGGCTGCGTGAGGTCCGCAAGGACATTCTGCATGTAAGTCCATTGGAAGTGAAGCTCGATGCATCGGGGAAGTTCGGCGTCGTTCATCTTGACGGGGAGCTGTCGCTCGACATTGAGATGGCCTGCTCGCGTTGTCTGGAGCCCGTTAAACAACAAATTGTCGTCCCGTTTCATGAACGCTTCAAGCCTGCCAACGCCAAGAATGGCGATAATGGCGGAGCAGACGAAGATGTGATCGTTATCGATGAGGACAAGTTAGATTTGGAACCGCTCGTCGAAGAGACGATGATGCTTTCCTTGCCATTTGTTCCACTTTGCGATGAAGGCTGCAAGGGGCTGTGCCATACTTGCGGCGCCAACTTAAACGAAGCGGATTGCGGCTGCTCGAAGGATCGTATCGATCCAAGGCTTGCCGCGTTAAAAGATTTATTCAAGGAATCGTAAAAAGCAGCGTTGGTTCGAATTCTGTGAAGGAGGTGGGAAATATGGCAGTACCACAACGAAGAACATCCAAAACCCGTCGTGACAAACGCCGCACGCACTTCAAACTGGCGGTGCCGGGTATGGTGAAATGCGAGCAATGCGGAGAGTTGAAATTGAGTCACCGCGTTTGCAAAGTATGCGGAGTTTATAAAACAAGAGAGATCATTAAACAATAGTTTTCTTTTCTTGAGCAGCGCTTCACCTCATGGTGGAGCGTTGTTTTTTTATCCGGAACCGCGGGGCTTCTGAGAGTAAAATCGCGCTAATCATTGATTCCGGTTGTGTTCTCTTATATACTGTTAGTACCTGGTTATAATAGCTGCTTGTAAAGGAATCGGTTTTTTACGGCCGTTGTCAGCTGGCTCATCCCCAGACCTTTTGCGACTTCTTGGTTTTGGGCATGAGCGAGATGAATGGCAGCCGCGGTTATAACAAAGATTAAATGACAAAGGTTGTGCGGACCATCGAACGCGTTCCAAAACGTCAGCGGCATCAGCAGCTTTCCCGGTTAATCGAAGAGAATCCGTTCATGACGGACCGGGAGCTCACACGGCAGCTTAAAGTAAGCATACAAACAGTTAGGTTGGATCGGTTGGAGCTCGGTATTCCCGAACTGAGGGAGCGGCTGAAGCTGATGGCGGAACGGTCGTACGACTCGGTCCGTTCTTTGCCGCTGCATGAGGTGATCGGAGATATCGTCGATCTGCAGCTTGACCGCAGCGGTATTTCCGTATTTGAAATTAAAGAAGAGCATGTATTTTCAAGAACCGGCATTGCCCGCGGACACCATGTATTCGCGCAAGCGAATTCGCTTGCCGTAGCGGTGATCAATGACGAAATTGCGCTTACCGCTGCAGCGGACATTCGTTTCGTTCGCTCCGTCAAGCTTGGCGAGAAGTGTATTGCCAAAGCTTATCTGAGATCGATCTCCGGCGAACGCAGCAAAGCGAAGGTGGAAGTCTTCTCATACGTTGGCGACGAGATGGTTTTTCAAGGGCATTTCATCATTTACCGATCCGCGGGAGAGCCTATCATCGAGGGAGGAAACGAACGTGCGGATCGCAATTGACGCCATGGGTGGCGATCATGCTCCCGAACAGATTGTTCACGGTGTTCTGGAGGCGGCGGCGGAGTGGTCGGATACACAGCTGCTGCTCGTCGGGGACACGGCGCAAATCGAATCCTTTCTGAGTGGAAAGAAACCCGCTAACTTGACGATCGTCCATGCGGATGACGTTATCGGTCCTGACGATGAACCGGTTAAGGCGGTAAGACGGAAAAAGGGCGCATCCATGGTTGTTGCCGGCCAGCTCGTACACGACGGAGAGGCAGAGGCCATGATCTCCGCCGGCAATACCGGTGCGCTTATGACGACGGGGCTTCTCGTCGTTGGACGCATTAACGGCATCGAACGTCCGGCGTTGGCTCCTATGCTGCCGACGATGGACGATATCGGCGTCCTGGCTTTGGACCTTGGTGCCAATATGGACGCCAAGCCGGAGCATTTGCTTCAATATGCTATTATGGGGAGCATTTATCGCTCCAAGGTACATGGATTGGAACAACCGCGAGTCGGGCTGCTGAATGTCGGAACCGAAGCGATGAAGGGTAATGAGCTGACCAAGGCTGCCTTCGAGCTGATGCAGTCCGCTCCCGTCCATTTTATCGGTAATGTCGAAGCGCGCGATGTGCTCATCCGCAACTGCGACGTTCTGGTGTGCGACGGCTTCGCAGGCAACATTATGCTGAAGGCGATGGAGGGCACGGCAAGTGCTCTGATGCGAGAGGTGCGCAATGCGCTGACGAGCAGCTGGATCACGAAGCTTGCAGCGCTGACCGTGCGCCCTAAGCTGCAAGAGCTGCGCGCCAAGATGGATTATAAGGAGCACGGGGCTGCCCCGCTGCTCGGTGTTAACGGACTCGTGCTCAAATGTCACGGTTCCTCGGACAGCAAGGCGGTCAAGAATGCGATCGGCAGAGCCAGAACGGCCGTGCAAAACCGTCTTGTTGAGTCAATTGCAACGGAATTCAGCAGGAAGTGAGAGTGTCACATGCAATTACATCCCGTAGGTATACTCGGAACCGGTAAATACGTTCCGGACCGCATCTTAACAAACCGCGAGCTTGAGCAGATGGTCGAGACGAATGACGAATGGATCGTCACCCGGACCGGTATTCGTGAGCGCCGGATTGCATCCAGCGAGCAAGCGACGTCTGATCTTGCCTTTCTTGCAAGCCAGAAGGCGCTTCAGGCAGCCAATGTAGCGGCCGAAGATTTGGATTTAATTATTGTAGCAACGATTACGCCAGATAAGTTCTTTCCATCTACCGCATGCCTCCTGCAGGATAAATTAGGCGCGAAGAAAGCGGCGGCGTTCGACCTGTCGGCGGCCTGTTCCGGGTTCATCTATGGTCTTGCCACAGCTTCCAGCATGATTGCGTCCGGCATGTACAACCATGTGCTCGTGGTCGGAGCGGAGTGCTTATCGCGCGTGACGGACTATACCGATCGCAACACATGCATTCTGTTCGGAGACGGCGCAGGAGCGGTCGTGCTTGGCCGTGTGCCCGAAGGCCGCGGGTTCAAATCGTTCGAGCTCGGCGCAGACGGTGCAGGCGGCGATCTGCTGTGCATTAACGGCGGAGGCTCGCGCTTGCCGTCCACGGAGCAAAGCGTCACGGAGAAGAAGCATTATATTCACATGGCTGGCAGCGAGGTATTCAAATTCGCGGTTCGAATTATGGGTGGAGCAGCTGAGGATGCGCTGCGCAAAGCCGGTATGGATAAAAGCGAGATTGATTTACTGGTTCCGCACCAAGCGAACATTCGAATTATACAATCCGCGCTTAATCGGCTCGATCTTCCGGAAGAAAAGTGCATGATCAATTTGGATCGATACGGCAACGTTTCCGCCGGTTCTATTCCGATTGCGCTTGCCGAGGCCGTAGAACAGGGCCGCGTGAACGAAGGCGACCGGGTCGTGCTTGTCGGTTTCGGCGGCGGCTTGACTTGGGGCGCAGCCGTGCTTGTCTGGTAAAGGAAATGCACATGGGTTGGAGGTTGTACGATAATGGGTAAAGTAGCATTTGTTTTTCCTGGTCAAGGCGCGCAGGCGGTCGGGATGGGGAAAGACGCATATGATTCAATAGATGCAGCGCGCGATGTGTTCATGCGTGCCGATGAAGCGCTCGGTTTCAAGCTGAGCGATATCATTTTCGAAGGACCGGAAGAGAAGCTGAAACAGACCGCCTACACACAGCCGGCGCTTCTTACCGTCAGCGTTGCGCTGCTGGAGGCTTTCCGCAGCCGCGGCATGAAGCCCGATTACGTAGCGGGACACAGTCTTGGTGAATACAGCGCCCTTGTAGCGGCTGGCGTGCTATCGTTCGAGGATGCGGTGCGTACAGTTCGTGCCCGCGGTGAATTCATGGAACAGGCGGTGCCGGGCGGTGAAGGCGCGATGGCAGCGGTTCTCGGATTAGAGCGTGAAGCGCTGGCCTCGCTATGTGCATCGGTCACATCGGAAATTGGTGTGGTTGAGCTGGCGAACGTAAACTGTCCGGGACAGATTGTCGTATCCGGAACCGCCCAAGGGGTGCAAGGCGTTGTGGAGCGCGGCAAAGAAGCCGGAGCAAAGCGCGTAATCCCGCTTGAAGTAAGCGGACCTTTTCATTCTTCGCTTATGAAGCCGGCGGCGGACCGTCTGGACGATGTTCTTGCCGAGCTTCCGCTGTCCGATGCTGCCGTGAAGGTGATAGCCAACGTTACGGCAAAGCCCGTTACGGACGCGGACGATATCCGCCGGCTGTTAGCCGAGCAGGTATACTCCCCCGTTCTGTGGGAAGATAGTATTCGCTATCTGATCGGAGAGGGAGTAGACACCTTCGTGGAAATCGGCTCTGGTACCGTACTTGCAGGGCTGATTAAGAAGATTGACAAAGGAGCAACCGTTATCTCCATTAACAGCGTGTCCGCTCTTGAGGCGGTCTCAGCGGGCTAACGAATCGGAAAAGTCTTTCATGGGCGGTTAAGATTACCGTAGGGTGCAGATCCTCGGTTCCATTAGGGATTAACGAGAGGGGGAGTACACGTGTTTGGATCATTAGAAGGGAAAACAGCGCTTGTGACGGGGGCGTCCCGGGGAATCGGACGTGCAATTGCTGTTGCGCTGGCAGAAGCCGGTGCAGATGTCGCGATCAATTACGCGGGAAGCCAGGCTGCTGCAGCCGAAACCGCGCAAGCTGTCGAGGCGCTCGGTCGCCGCGCGCTCGTGCTCCAAGCGAATGTCGGCAAGCTTGATGAGTTCGAGTCAATGGTGAAGCAGGTGGTTGATGCGTTCGGATCAATCGACATTCTGGTGAATAACGCCGGCATTACGCGTGATAATCTAATCATGCGAATGAAGGAAGATGAGTTCGATCAAGTCATTGAGACGAATTTGAAGGGCGTATTCAATGGAATCAAAGCCGTCACTCGATCAATGATGAAGCAGCGCTCCGGCCGCATTATTAATATTTCATCCGTTGTAGGGGCTCTGGGTAACCCCGGTCAAGCGAATTACGTTGCGGCGAAAGCTGGCGTAATCGGCTTGACGAAAGCAGCCGCCCGTGAACTCGCTTCGCGGAATATTACCGTTAACTGTGTCGCGCCTGGATTCATTGAAACCGATATGACCGATAAGCTGCCAGAAGATATGAAGGCTAAGCTTGTCGAGGGCATACCGCTTGAACGTCTGGGCTCACCCGAAGATATTGCCAATATCGTTCGATTTCTCGCATCCGATGTTTCGTCCTATATGACAGGGCAGACGGTTCACGTCGACGGCGGTATGTACATGTAATTGCAGGCTCGGCCTGTGCTCGATCCACTTGTATTTATGGGCTTATTGTCTATAGATTACGAACGTTGCGGATATGTGGCAATTTGTCCGCGATTCTCGTATAATACCATAGGAGGAGGTGAACCGGATGTCCGATGTTTTGGAACGTGTTAAGCGCATCGTTGTGGACCGCCTTGGCGTGGAAGAATCTGAGGTCACGATCGAAGCGTCGTTTAAAGACGACCTTGGTGCAGATTCTCTCGATGTCGTCGAACTCGTCATGGAGCTTGAAGACGAATTCGATTTGGAGATCTCTGATGAAGATGCAGAGAAAATTACAAGTGTGGGAGAAGTAGTAAACTACATACAATCTCATACCTAAGGATGATGAGTCCCGTTAATCGACGGGACTTCTCTCCATCTGTCTTGCGCATAGACACATTTTTTTATGAATGAAGCAGACGCATTCGCGTTTTTATAGATGATTATTAGGTTATAAAAGTTGTCCATCAGAGGTGAAGAGAATGAAGCAAAGAGTCGTTGTAACAGGCATGGGGGTCATGACTTCGCTTGGCTCCGAGATCGACCAGTTTTGGGGCAACTTGATGGCAGGTAAATCAGGTGTGTCTCGCATAGAAGCGTTCGATGTGTCGGAATATCCGACGCAGATCGCAGCAGAGATCAAAAATTTCAATCTTGAGGATTACGGCATTGACAAGAAGGAAGCGCGCCGTATGGACCGTTTCGTTCAGTTTGCCTCCGTGGCAAGCCTAGCTGCTGTCAAGGATGCCAAGCTCGAAATCGGAAAGGATGTAGACGCAGAACGCGTCGGCGTCATGATCGGTTCGGGGATCGGCGGCTTGGGTACGTGGGAGGACCAGCATAATATCTTGCTCGATCGAGGTCCTAAGCGTGTGAGTCCTTTCTTTATACCCATGATGATCGCGAATATGGGCTCCGGCCAAGTGTCGATGTTAACCGGTGCTAAAGGCCCGAACAGCACGGCTGTTACAGCATGTGCGACTGGTACGCACTCCATAGGTGATTCATACAAATTGATTCAACGCGGCGATGCCGATGTGATGATCTGCGGCGGTGCAGAGGCTACGATACGCCCTACCGGCCTTGCTGGATTCTGCGCGATGCGCGCGATGTCGACACGCAATGATGCCCCTGAGAAAGCGAGCCGCCCGTATGATACGGAGCGCGATGGCTTCGTCATGGGCGAGGGCTCTGGCGTTCTCATTCTTGAGTCGCTTGAGCATGCTCAGAAGCGTGGCGCCCATATCTATGCCGAAGTGATCGGTTATGGAATGAGCGGGGATGCCTTCCATATGACCGACCCCGATCCGGACGGTGCTGCACGCTGCATGACGCGCGCCTTGAAGGATGCCGGACTCGAGCCGACGGCGATTGATTATATTAACGCACATGGCACCTCGACTGGAATTGGCGACAAGTCCGAAACGTCCGCCATCAAGAAAGCCTTCGGCGACCATGCCTATAAGCTTGCGGTCAGCTCGACCAAATCGATGACAGGTCATCTGCTTGGCGCAGCCGGCGGCGTAGAAGGGGTCATTATTGGCCTGACGCTCCAGAACGGCATCATTCCGCCGACGATTAACTTGGATAATCAAGATCCGGAATGCGATCTAGACTATGTACCGAACAAAGCACGTCCAAGCGATGTTCGCATCGCGCTATCCAATTCGTTCGGTTTCGGCGGTCACAACGCGACGATCGTGATGAAGAAATATGAAGCATGAACGGTTTGAGGAGCTTCAGCAGCGTCTGCAGCTCCGCTTCCGGAAGCCGCGTCTGCTCCGGCAAGCGTTCACTCACACCTCATATGTGAATGAACACCGGCAGAGCAACGCCGAGCATAACGAACGACTTGAATTTCTCGGCGATGCCGTTCTGCAGCTGACGGTTTCAGAATTTCTGTATCGTACGTTCCCTGAACGGCCGGAAGGCCAGTTGACCCGAATGAGAGCATCCATCGTCTGTGAACCATCTCTTGCGCGTTTTGCGGAAATTATCGATCTCGGTGCACATGTATTGCTGGGCCGCGGCGAAGAACAATTGGGAGGCCGGCAGCGCCAAGCTCTGCTAGCTGACCTCTTCGAATCCTTCGTCGGGGCGATCTATTTGGATCAGGGCCTTGAAACCGTGCGAACTTTTTTGGGCCAGCACATGTTTCCGCATATCGATAGTGACGGCGGACTGCTTGTGAAGGATTTCAAATCGACGCTTCAAGAGCGCGCACAGCACAATAATCTTGGCGTCATCGAATATCGGATTGCCGAGGAACGCGGTCCAGCGCATGACCGTGAGTTCGTTGCGGAAGTACAGATCGGTGATCGCATCTATGGTACCGGAGTCGGCCGGACGAAGAAGGAAGCAGAGCAGCAAGCAGCTGCGGAGGCCTGGCGTAAGTTACTGGACGAGCGCGGAAAGCATTAATGATGAATCCTGGTATGCGGTTTGCAGACCGGGATTTTTTGCGTCGTGAACAGGTTGGAGAATTCATCTGTCCAGGAAGGGAGAAGGGCGGATTAACGCTGTCGGAGCAAGGGATTGAAGAGATTTCGACATGTCCTTTTCGGTTAAGTATGGTACAATAAGCGTTGAGGTGAAGGTTAATTTATGTTCCTGAAAAGGATAGAACTTGCAGGTTTCAAATCTTTCGCCGATAAGACGGAGCTTGAATTCGTCCGTGGAATAACGGCGGTCGTAGGTCCGAACGGCAGTGGAAAGAGCAATATTAGCGACAGTATCCGCTGGGTGCTCGGTGAGCAGAGTGCGAAGAGCCTGCGCGGCGGCAAGATGGAGGATATTATATTCGCCGGAAGCGACGGGCGCAAAGCGGTCAATATCGGTGAAGTTTCGCTGACCCTGGATAATAGCGACAATGCCCTTCCGTTAGAGTATAACGAGGTCACGGTTACCCGTCGCGTACATCGCAGCGGCGACAGCGAGTATATGATTAATAAGCAGCCGTGCAGGCTGAGAGATATAACGGAGCTGTTCATGGATACGGGCATCGGGAAAGAAGCCTATTCCATTATTGGACAAGGCCGGATTGAAGAGATTTTAAGTACGCGTTCAGAAGATCGCCGCGGTATTTTCGAGGAAGCTTCCGGCATTGTGAAGTACAAGTCGCGTAAGCGTGAGGCGCAGAAGAAGCTCGAGGAGACGGAACAAAATTTGCTTCGGATTCACGATTTGGTATCGGAGCTGGAAGATCAAGTAGAGCCGCTTCGCGTGCAGTCGGAGAAGGCCATCCATTTCAAGCAGCTGAAGGAACGGTTGAAAACGTCGGAAATTTCGATGTACGTGCACAATATTCAAAGTGTACACGCCTCTTGGACCGAAGCTAGCGAGAAATTGAAGAAGCTGAATGAGGACCAGCTCGCACTGACTACGGTTGTCAGCAAGCATGATGCATTGCTCGAGAAAGACCGGTTGAGGCTGAGGGAGCTGGAGGAGTCGCTGGACCGTCTTCATGAAGCGATGCTTCAGTACAGTGAAGAATATGAGAAATGCGAAGGCTACGGTGAAGTCCTCAAGGAACGAAAGCGTAATTTGGAGCAGAATCGCGCACAGCTGGAGGCTTCTCTGGCTGCTCAGACGGAACGCATCACTGCTCTGGCCAAAGAAGAGGCCGAGTTTCGCGTCAAAGCGGCCACGTTGGAAGGTGAATTATCTAAGCTGCGGGATCGCCTTCTCCAAGAGGAAGCGCAGCTGCTCGGTACGACTGCTTCGGTATCGGGCGATGCTGTGGAGTCATTGAAGAGTGAGCTGCTTGATGTGCTGAGCGCCATGGCGCAGCTGCGCAATGAAATTCGGTACGCCAACCAGCAGGAAGAAGCAATTCAACGTCGTATGGAACGCCTCGGCGATGAACAGACGAAGTGGCAGGAGCAGCACGCGAAGCTGAGCGCAAGACGCGCAGAGCTTCAGCAGCGACTGAACGAGACGTTGGATGCGATTACCGCGGCGCGCAACAAATACATAAGCGAAGGCGAGCGTCAGCAGGCGGGTCAGAAGCTGCTTGAAGAAGCGCAAGCCGCTGCGCGCAAATGGGAGCAGAAGCTAGAAGCGCTTCGTTCCCGCCGCGATACGATGAAAGAAATGCAGGATGATCTGGACGGGTTTATGCAGGGGGTACGCGAGGTGCTGAAGGCATCGCGCCGTTCTTCCGGCGGTCTAGAAGGGGTTCATGGGGCCGTAGCAGAGCTCATTCGCGTTCCTGAGCGACTGGAGCTCGCGGTTGAAACCGCGCTTGGCGGTGCGCTGCAGCATATCGTGATGAATGATGAGAGAAGCGCTCGAACAGCCATCGCGTTCCTGAAGCAGCGCCAGCTCGGCCGGGCAACGTTCCTGCCGCTGGATGTTATTCGCGGACGCAGCATTCCCGAGCATGACAAACGCACGATCGCATCTATTGAAGGCTTCGTCGGTGTGGCAGCCGAGCTTGTCTCGAGTGAGTCCAGGTACAGCTCGATCGTCGATAACCTTCTTGGCAACGTGCTGATTGCGGAGAATCTGGAGCAGGCGAACCGGATCGCGGCCAAATGTCAATATCGCTTCCGCATCGTAACGCTGGAAGGCGATGTCGTCAACGCGGGCGGTTCGATGACCGGGGGCAGCCTTCAGAAGAAAGGGGCAAACCTGCTGGGGAGGCAGCGCCAAATCGAGCAGCTGGACGGCGATATTAAATCGACCGACATGCAGCTCGTCACGCTGCGCGACAAAATCGGAGATCTTCGCAAAGAACAGTCGATCCGAAGCCAGAATATAGATGAACTTCGCAGCCAAGGGGAACAATTCCGGATCGAAGAGCAGCATCTCCGCGCGGAACTGCAGCAGCTCGATAATGAGCGGAGGCATCTGGATGAGCAGCGTCAGGTGTACGAGCTGGATCATGAAGGCCAAAAGGCGGAGCGCGAGCAGTTGAAGGCTGCGGCAGCAGACGCTGCAAAGCGGCTGGATGAGAAGACATATGAAGAGGCCAAGCTGCAAGAAGCGATACGGGGCGCTGAAGATCACCGTAAAGCAAGTGAAACGGCAAAGGAACAGCTTCAAGAGCAATTAACCGATTTGAAAATCGCGGTCGCCAAGACCGATCAGGAGAAGCAATCATTCGAGGACCAGGCTTCTCGCGTACGCTCCGACGTTGGCCGCGCCAAGCAGGAATTAGCCGGTCTGCGTGATATGCTGGCGAGGCAGGAGGAAGACGCTTCCCAGCATGCGGAAGAAAGCGTGCGACAGATCGAACAGCTCAACCAGCTGCGGCTGCAGAAGTCGGCCTGCTCGGAGCAAACTGACCTTAAGCGGTCGGAGCGCGCGGATATGATACGGGATCTGGAGCATGGGGAGAGCGAGACGAAGGAACAGCGGGCGCAGCTGCGGGCTGTGGAAGACCAGCTTCGCCAGACTGAAATCGCCGCGAACCGTCTCGACGTGGAGCTGGACAACCTGCTCCGCAAGCTGAGCGAAGAATATGAGCTGAGCTTCGAGCTGGCCAAGGAGCGCTATCCGGTTCCAGAGGATGTGCTGGCAACGCAGAATGAAGTTCGTGATTTGAAACGAAGCATCTCCTCGCTTGGCGAGGTCAACCTTGGAGCGATCGAAGAGTATGAGCGGGTCAAGGAACGTTACAACTTCCTGAGTGAACAGAAGAATGATCTGATTGACGCGAAGACGACGCTGTATCAAGTCATTCGTGAGATGGACGATGAGATGTCCAAGCGCTTCAGCTCCACCTTCGAATCGATACGCGGCCACTTCGCCGTCGTCTTCTCCAAGCTGTTCGGAGGCGGCCGCGCTGATCTTGTGATGGTCGAACCCGATCGCGTGCTTGAGAGCGGAATTGATATCGTCGCACAACCGCCAGGCAAGAAGCTGCAGAACCTTCAGCTTCTGTCCGGCGGGGAGCGGGCGCTGACCGCAATCGCCTTGTTGTTTGCCATACTGCAGGTAAAGCCGGTTCCGTTCTGCGTTCTCGATGAAGTTGAAGCGGCGCTGGACGAAGCGAACGTCGCCCGATTTGCACAATACCTCCGTGAGTTTTCGGAGCTTACGCAGTTCATCGTCGTTACACACCGCAAGGGCACGATGGAGGAAGCGGACGTCCTGTATGGGGTCACCATGGAAGAAGGCGGCGTTTCCAAGCTGGTGTCCGTGCGGCTTGAAGAAGAAGACCAGGTATCCGCTTAAGGCGATGCCGGTAGAGAATCGCACAAGAAAGCCGGTGCCGAGCTGTTTTCCGCTCGCCTCCGGCTTTTGCGAATAGAGGGATGGAGGGATAGCGCTTGAGTTTTTTCAAGAAGTTGAAGGAAAGCATTTCACAGAAGACCGAGGCGGTTACCAACAAGTTTAAAGAGGGGCTTACCAAAACCCGGACGGCGTTCGTCGAGAAGGTCGAGGAGCTGATCACGCGCCGCAAAAAAATTGATGAAGCGTTCTTCGAGGAGCTGGAGGAGATTCTAATCGGCGCCGATGTAGGCGTGAATACGGTGATGAACCTTATCGATGAGCTTCGCGCTGAAGTGAAGAAGCGTAAAATCGAAAGCGCTGCGGAACTGCAGCCGATTCTATCTGAGAAGCTGGTCGGCTTGCTGAAGGGTGAAGGGGACAAGCAGCTTCGTATGGCTGATAGCGGCATGACGGTTATTCTCTTTGTCGGCGTGAACGGCGTCGGGAAAACCACGACGATCGGGAAGCTCGCCCATAAATTCAAAAGCGAAGGCAAGAAGGTTATGCTGGCTGCGGGCGATACATTCCGGGCTGGCGCGGTCGAGCAGCTCGAGGTTTGGGGGCAGCGGGTTGGCGTAGAGGTCATCAAGCAGGGGACGGGTGCAGATCCGGCAGCCGTTATGTTCGATGCCGTGCAAGCAGCCAAGCAGCGAAATGTCGACGTTCTGCTGTGCGACACGGCGGGCCGCCTGCAGAATAAAGCGAATTTGATGGAAGAGCTGAACAAGATTTTCCGTGTCATTCAGCGCGAAGTGCCAAGCGCACCGCATGAGGTGCTGCTTGTACTTGATGCGACGACGGGCCAGAATGCACTCAGCCAGGCCAAGCTGTTCGGCGAGAAGAGCGGCGTGACCGGACTTGTATTGACGAAGCTGGACGGGACCGCCAAGGGCGGCATTGTCATTGCGATCCGCAATGAGCTGAACTTGCCCGTCAAATTCGTAGGTCTGGGCGAAAAGATGGATGATCTCCAGGAATTCGATTCCGAGCAATTTGTTCATGCTCTATTCGCAGGACTAATCCAATCTTCCGAAGAGTCGGAAGCAGCGGAAGAGTAGCTTGTTTCGGTGACAAGGGAAATAACTTGACAGGGGATATCCGCTGAGCTATTATAGACGAAGTGGTTAAGGTGTAAAGGGATTTCCCTTGACGGAAGGGGTTGCGCGGTGACAGTACATGAATCCGATGCCCTAGCGAAGACGAACCGAATTAACATGCTGTTCGATTTTTACGAATCGCTGCTCACTGAGAAGCAGCGGACGTTCTTTAAATATTATTTTCACGATGATTATTCGCTTGGGGAAATTGCTGCTGAATTCGAGGTTAGCCGACAGGCGGTATACGAACATATTAAACGGGCGGATTCCATGCTAGAAGGCTATGAGGCGAAGCTTAGGCTGCTTGCGAAGCACGAAGCAGCCGCGAAGTGGATCGGAGAGCTCGAAGCATGCGCTGCAGCAGCCCATAACGAATCATTCGGCCCTAAGCTGAATGAGATCGCGCAGGGTCTGCGGGATATGGAAGCGATCGGCTTCCGCACGGAATCTTAGAAACAAGCAAATTAGGTTGAGTTTCATAGGAGGTGACGATCATGGCGTTTGAAGGATTGACAAACCGGCTGCAGAACGTATTCGGCAAGCTGAGAGGCAAAGGCAAGGTGTCGGAGGACGACGTTAACGAAGCGATGCGCGAGGTTCGGCTTGCATTGCTGGAAGCCGACGTCAACTTTAAAGTCGTTAAGGATTTCATCGCCAAGGTGAAAGAACGTGCGATCGGCCAAGAAACGATGAAGAGCTTTACGCCGGGCATGGTCATCATCGATATCGTCAATAAAGAGCTGACGGAGCTGATGGGCGGCACGCAGAGCAAGCTTGCCAAGTCGAACAAGCCTCCGACCGTCATTCTGATGGCGGGCTTGCAGGGCGCAGGTAAGACGACATCTTCCGGCAAGCTGGCCAAGATGCTGCTCAAGGATAACCACCGTCCACTGCTCGTGGCTTGCGATATCTACCGGCCAGCCGCCATTAAGCAGCTTCAGGTGCTTGGCGAGCAGATCGGCGCGCCAGTCTTTACGCTAGGCGACCAGACCTCACCGGTCGATATCGCACGCAGCGGTCTCCAGCATGCGAAGGAGAACGGTAACGATTACGTCATTATTGATACAGCGGGACGGCTTCACATCGATGAGGCGCTTATGGAAGAGCTGCGGCAAATCCATGATGTGGCGAAGCCCGATGAAGTGCTGCTTGTTGTTGATGCGATGACGGGTCAAGAGGCGGTTAACGTGGCCGAAAGCTTCCACGGCCAGCTGGAGCTGACCGGCGTCGTCTTGACGAAGCTGGATGGCGACACGCGCGGCGGCGCAGCGTTATCGGTCAAGGCCGTAACCGGCTGTCCGATTAAATTTGCTGCTACGGGCGAGAAGATCGAACCGCTGGAGCCATTCCATCCGGAACGCATGGCTTCGCGTATTCTCGGTATGGGCGATATGCTCTCGCTGATCGAGAAAGCACAGTCGAGCATTGATGCGGACAAGGCGGCAGAGATGGAGCGCAAGATGCGCACGGCAGAGTTTACGTTCGAGGATTTCCTCGAGCAGATGGAGCAGGTGCGCAAGCTCGGCCCGATCGATCAGCTGATGGATATGCTCCCGGGCATGGGCAAGATGAAGGACATGAAGAATATGAAGGTGGACGAAAAGCAGATCACCCGCGTCGAAGCGATTGTGAAATCGATGACGAAGGATGAGAAGCGGAAGCCTGAAATTCTGAACCATAGCCGCCGCAAACGGATTGCAACCGGCAGCGGAACCTCTGTCGCGGAAGTGAACCGGCTCATCAAGCAGTTTGACGATATGCGCAAGATGATGAAGCAGTTCTCTTCGATGATGGGTCCGAAGGGTCCCAAGGGCGGTATGAAGGGCTTGAAGGGCATGCTCGGCAAGGGAATGAAATTCCCGTTTTGACCGGCATAAGCATAAATTCGTTTGCAGGGACGATATTGCTATTCGTTGAGTAAATTTTGAAGGAGGTGAATTATCATGGCAGTACGTATTCGTTTGAAACGGATGGGTGCACACAAAGCGCCGTTCTACCGCGTTGTTGTATCTGACTCCCGTTCCCCGCGTGACGGTCGGTTCATCGAAGAAATCGGCACTTATAACCCGGTTGCTCAACCGGCTCTAGTGAACATCGATGAAGAGAAAGCATTGAAATGGCTTCAAGATGGAGCTCAAGCTTCCGACACTGTTCGCAACCTGCTTTCCCAAGCAGGCATCATGACGAAGTTCCATGAACTGAAGCTTCAGAAATAACAATTTCTTTAGCGGAGGGCCTTGAAATGAAAGAATTGATTCTTGTCATAGCTAAGGCTTTAGTGGATCACCCCGAGGATGTGCGCGTCGACGTGAAAGAAGACGATCGCGGCACCGTTTACCAGCTTACCGTTCACCAAACCGATGTCGGCAAGGTGATCGGCAAGCAGGGTCGGATTGCGAAAGCACTCCGGACGGTCGTCTCTTCGGCGGCTGTTAAATCGGATAAACGCGTCATGGTCGACATTATTTCGTAGCGATCGTACATCGAAGCAGGGCTAGGATATGTGTCCTAGCCCTTTTTCGATGGAAGAAAAGCATATAGAAGGGGGTTAATCATACATGGAGCACGAGTGGCTTAAAGTCGGCAAGGTTGTGAATACACACGGAATACGCGGCGAGCTGAAGGTGGTGTCGCAGACCGATTTTCCGGAAGAACGCTTCGTAGCCGGGAACACCCTGCTGATGGAGAATGAGGAGCTGAAGCAGCAGCTTGAGGTTGAGGTACAGAGCGCACGCGAACATAAAAACATGTATATCCTTAAGCTCAAAGGCTTCGACAACATTAATGATGTCGAAAAGTACAAGGGCTGGATGCTCAAGGTTTCGAAGGATAATCGCGTGGAATTGGACGAAGGCGAGTACTATTACTTCGAAATTATCGGCTGCCGCGTCGTCACGGACGAAGGCGCAGAGCTTGGGACGATCACAGAAATATTGAGTCCTGGCGCGAATGATGTATGGGTTGTGGAAGCCAAGAAGGGTAAGCAGGTGCTTATTCCCGTTATCGATGAGGTTGTTCTGCATGTGGATGTCGAGGAGAAGATGGTTACGGTCCGGTTGATGGAAGGGCTGATCTAACCGATGAGAATCGATGTATTAACGCTGTTTCCGGAGATGTTCGACGGCGTTTTCCGTTCAAGCATTCTCGGAAAAGCACGCGACAAAGGAATCGTCCAACTGAATGCGGTTAATTTTCGTGAATTTGCGAATAATAAGCATAATACGGTCGATGACTATCCCTATGGCGGAGGCGGCGGTATGGTGCTTAAGCCGGAGCCGCTGTTTGCCGCGGTGGAGGACTTGGTGCCGGAGGATGGAGCTCCCCCGAGGGTTATCCTGATGTGTCCGCAAGGGGAGACGTACAGCCAGCGTAAAGCGGAGGAGCTCGCCGGTGAGGAGCATCTCGTGTTTTTGTGCGGGCATTATGAAGGGTATGACGAGCGGATACGGGAACATCTCGTGACGGATGAGCTGTCTATCGGTGACTATGTACTCACTGGCGGGGAGCTGCCTGCCATGACCGTCATTGACAGCGTCGTACGGCTGCTGCCCGGCGTGCTGGGCAATGAAACGTCGGCGATCACGGACTCCTACAGCACGGGACTGTTGGAGCATCCGCATTATACGCGCCCGGCTGTATTTCGCGATTGGGAGGTGCCGGAGGTGCTCCTGTCCGGCCATCATGCTCACGTCGCAGCATGGCGGCGTGAACAATCGCTGCTTCGTACCTTGAACCGCCGTCCGGATCTTCTGGAATCCGCCGAGCTGACAGCCAAAGAACGGGCTTGGCTGGAGCAGATGAGGGACAAGACCAAATCCGAGTAATCTATCTGCTAGATTATCAGTAATCCAGCAATTTAGGATTGTATTATGTCTCTCCGTGTGGTAAAATTGCTGGTGTTGCTTTTGTAAAGTCGGGCGGTCCGCTATACCACTATGACCCGGTTCAATAGGGAGCCGGTGAGTTGATATGAACGCCTGTGTGGAAGGAGTGAGTCAAAGATGAATTTACTACAAACGATTACGCGAGAACAGCTGCGCACAGGTTTGCCGAACTTCCGTCCAGGGGACACGCTCAAGGTACACGTTAAAGTTATCGAGGGTACCCGCGAACGGATTCAGCTTTTCGAAGGCGTTGTGATCAAGCGTCGCGGCGGCGGCATCAGCGAAACTTTTACAGTTCGTAAAATTTCGTACGGTGTTGGCGTGGAAAGAACGTTCCCGTTACATTCGCCTAAGCTGGAGAAGATTGAAGTGACTCGCCGCGGTAAAGTCCGTCGTGCGAAACTGTACTATCTTCGCAATCTTCGCGGTAAGGCAGCTAGAATTAAAGAGATTCGTCGCTAATGAACGACAAGAGGGGCTTGCGCAAACAAGTCCCTTTTCGTTTTTTATACGGGTTATTCATACGGTATAGAAAAGGGTGGAATTGATGGATCAGCAAGGTCGTAAGGATGAACCGAAGAATCACTCGGAACTGACAATAGAGACCGATCCGCAAACGGAAGGCGGCGATTTGCCGGAGAAGCAGGGCGGACCAGCAAAGCCGGGCGGGGGCAAAGCGCAGAAAGAAGTTTTCGAATGGGTGAAGGCGCTTGCGATTGCAGCGCTGCTCGTATTTGTTATTCGGTGGTTATTGTTTGCTCCGTTTATTGTCGACGGGCCCTCGATGGAGCCGAATTTTTATACAGGTGAACGTCTCATTGTGAACAAGCTGCTCTTCGACTTCCGCGATCCGAAGCATGGTGAAGTGATCGTCTTCGAAGTGCCGGAGGAAGGGCGCGACTTCATCAAACGGGTTATCGGTGTTCCCGGTGATAAAGTAAAATATGAAGGGGATAATTTATACATAAACGGCAAGAAGGTCGAGGAGCCTTACTTGAAGGAATCGATCGAGGCGGCCAAAGCCCGCGGCGAAATCTTCAACAGCGGCGGTTATGATAAAAATTTCCCGAACGCGAAGGTGCAGTCGGATGTCGTTCCGGAGGGCATGGTCCTCGCCTTTGGGGATAATCGCCGGAACAGCAGGGACGGACGAGATATTGGTTATGTGCCTTTCGACCGGATCATTGGCCGGGCGGACGTTATTTTCTGGCCGTTGAATCAGGTTAAATTGGTCAAACACGGATGAGGTGGAACGCAGCATGAGCATTCAATGGTTTCCTGGTCATATGACCAGAGCAAGGCGGCAAATTCAGGAGAAGCTGAAACTGATCGATATTGCGATCGAGCTTCTGGATGCCCGGATCCCGCTTTCAAGCCGTAACCCGATGGTTGACGAGATTTTACTGGACAAGCCGCGGCTCATTGTTTTGAATAAGGCCGATTTGGCGGATTCCAAAACAACGGAACAGTGGATAGCCGCCTTCAAAGCTGCCGGACATGTCAGCGTAGCTGTTGATTCCTCTACAGGAACTAAGGTGAATGAAATTCCGGTTATGGCGAAACAGATTTTACATGAGAAAATCGCTCGTCAAATCGCGAAGGGGATGAATCCCCGGGCGATTCGGGGCCTCATTGTCGGGATACCGAATGTCGGCAAATCCACACTTATTAACCGGCTTGCAGGCCGCAGCATAGCGGAGACCGGAGACCGGCCCGGCGTCACGAAGGGACAGCAGTGGATTAAGGTCGGTAAGGACATGGAGCTTCTCGACACACCAGGCATACTCTGGCCGAAATTCGAGGACCAGCTTGTGGGGCACCGGCTTGCTATGACAGGTGCGATAAAGGAGCAGATCCTGAACGTTGAGGATATTGCGTTCTTCGCAGTCAAAGAGCTGGCCCATCGCTACTGGCCAACCATAGCTGAGCGATTTGGCTTGGACAAGCCGCCTAGCGATCTGGAGGATGCGGACGAAATTGTACGTATCATGGAAGATATCGGACGCAAGCGGGGATGCTTGGTCAGCGGTGGACGCGTGGATCTGGAGAAGGCGTCAGGCATTATTCTGCGTGAGCTGCGTGCCGGTAAGCTGGGCCGAATTACGTTAGAGACGCCGGATATGATGATATAGTCAGTCAAGTAAGCAGAAGTGGTATCTAGTGACCGCGGGAATGGGGGAGACGCGGAATGCTATCCTATGAAAGACCGTTATGGGAGCAGGGCTGCCGCCTGATCGCGGGTATCGATGAGGTCGGGCGCGGCTGCCTGTTCGGTGACGTGGTGGCGGCAGCTGTTATTTTGCCGGAAGGTCTGGAGATCGAGGGCATTAACGACTCGAAGAAGCTATCGGAGAAAAAGCGGGAGCTGCTGTACGAGGTCATCTTATCCGAGGCAACAGCATGGTCCGCTGCCCGAGTTGATGCCAGGAAGGTCGATGAAATTAACATCAAGCAAGCCGCTCGGTTAGCCATGAAGCAGGCTGTCTTATCGCTTGCAGTTCAGCCCGATTATTTATTGGTCGATGCGGAGAAGGTAGACAGCCCGATCCCGCAGCTAGCGATCATTAAGGGCGATGCGCTGAGCCAGTCCATCGCTGCGGCTTCCATCGTCGCCAAGGTAACGAGGGATTGGCTGTGCGCAGGCGAGTGGGATGCTCTATATCCCGAATACGGTATTGCTATACATAAAGGGTATGCAACGAAGCTGCACCGGGAGAAGCTGCTTGAATACGGGCCAAGCCCGATGCATCGGCAATCGTTTCTTGGTAAGCTGCAGATAGAGCAGCAGCTATTATTTTAATCATATGAAATTAATACATCACAATCCTGCAGCCGCAGGGCAGCGCAAGCCGTTTCGACTAGGTTAGCGATTGTGAATGTGAACGAGACGAATGGCCGGTTAAGCGGAACTGCGAGGGATATGCGCGGGAGGCTTAACCGGCTTTTTTGTTCATAAGAGAAGGCTGCTCAAGTGGACGGCGATTAAAGGTTAACGGAATCGGGCTTCAAGCCGATAATAAAGCTATAGTCAGTGGATCGTTCGGGACATGAACACGAACTAAATTATTGTATTTCCAGCAGTCAGGTTGAGGAAGGGAGCGACGGCGTAATGAATATCGGACAGCTGATGCGCGGTTTGCTCGGGGATGCACAGGCGGCGGACGGAAAGGCGTTGGAACTGAAGGTCGGGCAAATCGTTCGGGGTACGATCGTGCAGATGATGGATAATCAAGAGGCGATCGTTCAAATCAATGGAACACAGGTCCGGGCTAAACTGGAAACGCTCCTGCAGGCAGGCCAGTCTACCCTTCTGCAGGTCCAGCCGCAATCCGCGGGCGGGCAGCTGGTTTTAAAGATGGTGGATCAGCAGGCTGGCGCTATGCCGCCGGAACGCTTGATGGAATGGTTAAAGGCTCTCGGGCTTCCCGATCAGAAGTGGGCCGGCGATCTTGTCCGCGAGCTTCGACGGGAAGGCCTGACTTTGACGCGCGAGCTGAGCACGCAGTTTCAACAAGCGGTTGCAGCAAAGCCGCCAGGCGTTGATGCGCAGACGTATATGCAGGCTGCCGCGGTTGCGGTGAAACGAGGCTTGCCGATGACGGAAGCAGTCATTGGCGCGATCCGTCAGGCTCTGTCAGGTCCACCGGCCCATAAGCTGATGGAATCGTTAGAGCAAGGGCTTAGCGCATGGCGTGGTTCTACTTCCGATGGCGGCGGGGGTTCTACGGGCGGAACGAATACCGCTTCACAGGCATTGGTGTCGCGTGCCTTAGCACTATTTGGCGAGGGAGCTGCAATCATGCGTAATGCAGCGTCTGGCCAGGCTGTACCGGTTACCGGAACAGCAGGGAGCCCGGCGTCTGCCCAGACGGGAGGAATAGTCTCAGGGCAAGGCGCTGGAGCTTCTCTGGGGGCAGCTCCCACTTCTGGTGCTGGAGCAGCTGTAGGCAGTGCAGGGGCGTCTCTAACGACCGCTGCCGGGCCTAGTGCAGCCGCAAATTCAGCAGCCGGGATTGCAAGCGCCGCAGCCAAGCAAGGGAATGGAGCACCGGCTGTCGGAGAGTCTACACGCCCATTCGCAGCACAATCGTCGAACACGGCCTCAGTTGCTGCGGCCGCCGGAGCAGCGGCCGCAAGCTCAGACACTCCATCATCGGGCGGAGGAGCCAGCAGAACTGCTAATGGTTCGTCTAATTGGATCAACGGCCTTATGAAATGGCTAGGCGTCGACCATGAGCGCTTGTTGGCTCAATCCGTTCTAAGCTCCGGAACACAAGCCGATAAATCAAGCGATGCGGATAGCGGGAAAACGAATGCGGCAGAGTCGAGAACGCAAGCGCAGTTTCCTGCAGGGACGTCGAATTCCACTGCATCAAGTGATAGAGGTGCCGGGGGCGGAGCGCAGGGCGAACGTATTCAAGCGCATACCGTGATGTCCGCTCCTATTCCGCAAGTTGGCGTCGCGCTGGAGAACAGCTCTATGCCCGATCCGGCAAAAGTGAGTGCAGATACGTTGAAAAGCGTTCTAATGTCCTTGGCCGCAAGCGATGATATACCGCCCTCACTCAAGGAGACGGCACAGCAGCTCGTGCAGCAAATAACGGGACAGCAGCTGATGCTCTCGCAGGAGCGGAATGGTTCGCCGTTTACCCATGTAACGATGTTTATCCCTATGCAAGGCCCGGATGGCGGGCAAACGGCTTCTGTTCATATTCAGACCCGTCGTGGCAGCAAGGGCGAGCTGGATCCCGATAACTGCCGTTTGCTGTTCGATTTGACGATGAAGTCACTGGGGAGCACTATCGTCGATGTCCAGGTTGTTGATAAAATTGTCAGTTTGAATTTGTGGAACAACCACCCGGCGATGCCTGAGCTGATGGAGTCATCACGAGTGGAGATGACCGAAGCGCTTCGTCAAGCGGGCTATCAGCTTCTGACGCTTCGTTCGACTCCGCTGCCTGATCGGGAGGCAGCAGGATCAACGGCTGCACAAACGGCCGTCCATGGCGGGGCACCGGCGGAATGGTCCGCTAAGCCGTATAAAGGAGTCGATTTCCGCGTATGAATGATCAGCATGGCAGCCAAGAAAACGCAGCAAAGGCTGGTTATCCGCAGAAAAAGGCCGTTGCTCTAAAATATGAGCCTGGCGAGCAAAGCGCTCCCGTCGTCGTTGCCAAAGGCCGCGGCAGATTGGCTGAAGCGATTCTGGAGAAAGCGGCAGAGAACGGTGTCCCTATTCAACAGGACAGCTCGCTGGTCGAAGTACTATCCAAGCTGGATGTTGACCAGGAAATACCACAGGAGCTGTACTTGCTTGTCGCAGAAATACTAAGCTTCGTCTACCGTTCGGACAAGAAGGCGGGTGGCATAGAATCGTGAATCCATCATCGTCATCCGGCAAGTCGGATCTCCGGCGTGCCACGGGTTTGTTGGGCGAGGCGTACGCCGCCCAGAAGCTGGAAGATGAAGGCTACGTTATTCTGCAGCGCAATTGGCGCTGCCGGTCGGGAGAGCTCGATATTATTGCGGAAGGGCAAGGAATCCTTGTATTCATTGAAGTGCGTACCCGAACTTCAGGGGGGCGCTTCGGGACGGCTCTTGAGTCGGTCGACCCGCGAAAACAGCGGCAGGTCCGTGCGACGGCAGAGGTTTATTTGCAAGCGTTCAAGTATCGGGGAGCATCCGTCCGATTCGACGTCATTGCAATCACGATCGAGCGCATGTCTAGTGAAATCGTAGACTATCACCATATTCAAGGTGCTTTTTAGCGAATGGCTTGTAAAGCCGATCCTCGTTCATTTATCGAGTGATCGGCTTTTTTACCTCGGTGCTGACAATAAGTAGAGTTCATGCCAGGCTCGAGACCGCAATGGAGGGGAGGGGAGCTTCGATGTACATGGTGATCCAAATGCTGCTAAACGATGGAGATAAGATCGCTGATGGCGTGACAACAGTTTATGAAATTAGTTCCAAGATGTTTAGTATCAATCGAAGTGACGACGCCTTCGGTAATAATCACTTTGGCAGCGGCGGGCATCTTCGAAGGTTGGGAGGATGTATAGGTTGATGACAAAGACCATTTACATTGACGAACAGCATTGCCCCTTGTGCGGTTTGAAGAATGCATGCAGCGGCAAGACAGGCGATTGCTGGTGTTTTCACACAAAGATCCCGGCAGAACTCATTAAACGAATTCCAGAAGAGATGCGAGGCAAGGTTTGTATTTGCAGAACGTGTGTCATAGCGTCTGAAGAAAACTGACCAATGGAAACGGTAATAACAAGAGCTGTCCAGGAATGCAGACCCGAGCGAGAAAACCAAGCGTATGGAAATTTCATGAGAACCTTCCAACCCACAATCGTGTGGAAAAGAAGGTTCTTTATCAGATTAAATACGTTAGGTCCCGTAATAGATTCTGAACAGCCTTAATGTCGAATGGCTCGAAATATTGCTTAACCGTTAATCGTATGAAGCTGCCGGTCCAGACTACGGTACCCGATCGCCTCGGCGATGTGATGCGCTTCGACCGGGTCAACCTGTTCAATGTCGGCTATCGTCCGCGCCAGCTTAAGAATCCGGTCATGGGCGCGCAAGCTGACCCCAAGGGAATCGAACGCCGTCCGCAGCAGTAACTCCGCTTCGGACGTCAGCGAGACTGCCCGCCTTAGGGATGCGCCTGCCAAATCGGCGATAGGGCTGCCGCCGTTATCATGATGACGAGCCCGCTGCCGCTGATGGGCGGCCTTGACGATCGTGCGCATCTCCGCAGAGTTCAAGCCAGGCTTGAGACCGGCGATGGAGCCGGGGCGGGGAACCTCGATGTGCATGTCGATCCGGTCCAGCAGAGGGCCCGATATTTTGGCACGGTATCGTGCAATTTGAGATGAGCTGCATTGGCAGCGTTGATCAGGCGTATCATGACCCAAATAACCGCACATGCAGGGATTCATGGATGCGGCGAGTACAAAATGAGCGGGGAAGCGAAAAACGGCCCGGGAGCGGGCGATCGTTACTTCACGATCCTCCAGGGGCTGTCGGAGCACTTCAAGAGCCGCACGAGAAAATTCGGGGAACTCGTCGAGAAACAGCACCCCCCGATGCGCTAACGTGACTTCGCCGGGGCGCGGTATAGAGCCGCCGCCGATAAGTCCTGCGGGCGATATCGTGTGATGGGGTGTCCGGAAAGGACGTTCCTTCATGAGCGATGCGACGCCGTAGGGGAGCTTGCCGGCGGAGCTGTATATTTTCGTAACCTGGAGCGCTTCCTCCTCGTCGAGGAGAGGCATGATGCCCGGAAGACGGCGGGCAAGCATGGTTTTTCCTGTGCCGGGAGGACCGGAAAGCAGCACATTATGATTACCGGCGGCTGCAATGAGCAGCGCCCGCTTGGCATGATGCTGTCCGAGCACGTCGCCGTAATCACCATGAGGGAAGGAGCTGTCGCTTCCTTCCGCGAGAAGCGGGTCTGATCCTGGGCAATACCGCAAGGAATCCCATCCCGAATCCGATTGATTGCAATCAGCTAGCTGACGAAGATGCGATACGGCGTACAGCTCCATGTTATCGATGAAGGAAGCCTCCACGGCATTGCCTTGCGGCAGCAGCACGCGCTTCATTCCCGTCAGCTTGGCCTGCTCCACCATAGCCAGTACGCCTGGTATCGACCGAATTTCCCCATTCAGAGCTAGCTCGCCGAGCACGAGCGTATCTTGAAACGGATCCGGCTTGAGCTGCCCGCTGGCCGCAAGAATGGCCGATGCAATCGCAAGATCGAAGGCCGTTCCTTCCTTGCGCAAATCCGCAGGAGCCAGATTGATCGTAATTCGTTCCAGTGGAAACGCGAATCCGCAATTTTTAACTGCAGCGCGGACCCGTTCGACAGACTCCCTCACCGCCGGATCAGGTAACCCAACCACATTCACCTGGGGCAGCCCACTGGCGATATCGGCTTCCACTGCAATCAATCTTCCTTCGACGCCATAGACACTACCGCTGCAAAGACGCGTATACAACAAAAAACACCTCCATCGTCATTCGGATGAAGGTGCTTCCTCACAGATCCGTTTATTACTAATTAATGTCATCATAGTACGGCCTTGGAGAGTCTGTCAATGCTTGCTTAGGGACGATTCAATCACGCGCCGATGCCAAGAAGCAATAAATTTCTAATGTTTGGATATACTACATGTTGGCTTGAAGCCCTTTCGATAACAATAGGTTGATAGTTCACTGTAAAGAGATGGATTAGCAAAATTCAATCTCAAATTGAGATGAAACCCATATCAAAAAGGAAGAAGTATTTCTGCGGAAAAGTAGCACAAGTATGTTACAATGGTTACGGTTTGTGTTCACACACGTAGGATTTGACTGCGGATAGGAGGATTTTCGTTCATGAATATCCATGAGTATCAAGGCAAAGAAGTGCTCAAGCAGTATGGTGTTATTGTTCCCGAAGGGAAAGTAGCCTTTACTGTTGACGAAGCAGTAGAAGCGGCTCAAACACTGGGCACGAAGGTTGTCGTCGTTAAAGCGCAAATTCATGCAGGCGGCCGCGGTAAAGCGGGCGGCGTGAAAATCGCTAAAAATTTGGACGAGGTGCGTACATACGCCGAAGAAATTCTCGGTAAGACACTCGTCACCCACCAAACGGGTCCGGAAGGCAAAGAAGTGAAGCGCCTGCTGATCGAGCAAGGCTGCGACATTAAGAAAGAGTACTACATCGGTATCGTCGTTGACCGTGTAACAGGCCGTGTTGTTATGATGGCTTCGGAAGAGGGCGGAACGGAAATTGAAGAGGTTGCCGAGCATTCGCCGGAAAAAATCTTCAAAGAAGTTATTGATCCGGTAGTAGGTCTTCTTCCGTTTCAAGCTAGAAAATTGGCATTTGCAATCAAAATCCCGAATGAGCTGGTAAACAAAGCGGCAAGCTTCATGGTTTCCCTGTATACGGCTTTCGTGGAGAAGGATTGCTCTATTGCCGAAATCAATCCGCTCGTCGTAACCGGCGATGGACAAGTTATGGCGCTTGACGCCAAGCTGAACTTCGATTCCAATGCGCTCTATCGTCATAAAGACATCGTAGCGCTGCGCGACCTCGATGAAGAAGACGATAAAGAAATCCAAGCGTCGAAGTTCGACCTGAGCTACATCGCCCTTGACGGTAATATTGGCTGTATGGTTAACGGAGCCGGTCTGGCGATGGCGACGATGGATATTATCAAATATTATGGCGGCGACCCGGCTAACTTCCTCGACGTAGGGGGCGGTGCTACGAAAGAGAAGGTTACGGAAGCCTTCAAAATCATTCTCTCCGATGAGAAGGTTAAAGGGATTTTCGTCAATATTTTCGGCGGCATTATGCGTTGTGACGTTATTGCCGATGGTGTCATCGCAGCTGCGAAAGAGCTGGGCCTTGACCGTCCGCTCGTCGTGCGCCTGGAAGGCACGAATGTTGAGCTAGGCAAGAAGATGCTTAACGAATCCGGATTGAACATCGTGGCCGCTGACTCCATGGCAGACGGTGCACAAAAAATCGTCGCGCTCGTGAAGTAACTTCTTCACATATCAACGAACATACGCTTAGCGGCACACGAATTCATATAGGGGATGTGAGTTTCTGAGATGAGTATTTTGGTAGGAAAAGATACTAAAGTCATCACACAAGGCATTACGGGTAAAACAGCTCTGTTCCACGCCAAAGGAGCCTTGGATTACGGTACTCAGATGGTCGGAGGAACGTCGCCGGGCAAAGGCGGTACGAACGTGGATATCGTGCTCGAGAATGGCGAAACGGTTTCTCTGCCGGTCTTCAATACGGTTGCTGAAGCGGTAAAAGCAACAGGCGCCACGGCTTCTGTCATCTACGTACCGCCGGCATTCGCTGCAGACGCGATTATGGAAGCGGTCGATGCCGAGCTTGAGCTCGCGATCTGTATCACGGAAGGCATTCCCGTTCTGGATATGGTGAAGGTCAGCCGTTATCTGGAAGGCCGTAAAACTCGCCTGATCGGTCCGAACTGCCCAGGCGTTATTACGCCAGGCGAATGCAAAATCGGCATCATGCCGGGCTATATTCATACGAAGGGCCATGTGGGCGTTGTTTCCCGCAGCGGTACGCTGACGTATGAAGCCGTTCATCAGCTGTCTACACGCGGCATCGGACAATCGTCTGCTGTCGGTATCGGCGGCGACCCTGTTAAAGGCTCCGAGTTCATCGACATCTTGAATATGTTCAATGAAGATCCGGATACCTACGCGGTTATCATGATCGGCGAAATTGGCGGCTCCGCAGAGGAAGAAGCAGCGGAGTGGGTCAAAGCAAACATGAAGAAGCCGGTTGTCGGCTTTATCGGCGGCGCAACGGCGCCTCCGGGCAAGCGTATGGGCCATGCGGGCGCTATTATCTCAGGCGGTAAAGGAACAGCTGCTGAGAAAATCGCGACGCTGGAATCATGCGGCATTGAAGTAGCGCCGACGCCTTCCGAAATGGGCTCGACACTTGTTCGTGTTCTTGAGAAGCAAGGCCTGCTCGAAAAGTGCAAAACGCACTGAGCTTCGCCGGATTCAATTGAATAGCTCTTCACTAAAGGTAAGCAACCTTTCGTTTCCCAACTTATTGGGGCCGAGAGGTTGCTTTTTTTTATCAACATTTTGAGTGCGGCTTGCATTCTGAATCCTTGTCAAGCACAATAGGAGAAGGATATCAGGTGCGCCCATCGAGGGGACGTGTCTAATATAATGAAGAAACACATCCAAGAAAGCTTGATTCGCGAAATATTGATTACCCTGCATGAGACAGCCGGAATCGGTTGGCATGCCATTAACAAAGCGGTTGATTATGGCGATTGGTCTTCTTATCTTCGCTACGAGCCTAACGAATGGCGCTTGGTCGGCTTTCGGCCGGAACAGGCGGCAGCTGCTGCGCAGTCTCTGCGATTCATGGATATCGGGAAACGCGATGAGAAGATGAATAAGCTTGGAATAACGGTTATTACCCGGTATGATTCCACGTACCCGGAGATGCTTCGCTATATACCTCAGCCGCCTTGGGTGCTTTATGCGATCGGACGCATAGAGCTGCTCTCTGGTATCTGTATGGCCATCGTAGGTACAAGAGGACCTACTGCCTATGGCCGGAAGATCACTTCAGACTTGTCAGAAGGGCTCTCTAAGCGATGTATCACTGTTGTGAGCGGATTAGCGAGAGGGATTGACAGCGTTGCTCACGAAGGCGCGCTGCGCGGCGAGGGAGGGACTGTAGCAGTCTTGGGTACGCCGATTAACGTCGTCTACCCCCCTGAGAACCGCGGGTTGTACAGAACGCTTTCCGAGCAGGGCTTGATTCTCTCGGAAGTGCCGCTTGGCACCGCGTTCCATCCCGGACTGTTTCCCCTGCGAAACCGGATTATTGCGGGGCTCTCGATTGGTACGGTTGTAGTGGAGGCGGCGGAGCGCAGCGGTTCGTTAATAACGGCGGATCAGGCGCTGGAGATGAACCGCGAGGTATTCGCCGTTCCCGGCCCGGTGTCCTCCCCGAAGAGCGCAGGAACGAATAAACTTATTCGGGAGAGCGGTGCGAAGCTTATATCCGATGTGGAGCATATTATGGAAGAATTTATGTGGCTGTCCAGCTTGCTGGAGAACAAGCAAGAAAAGAAGCCGTCAACTGAGGATCCGCTTACCCAGGATGAGGAGCTTTTGTACCGGCTGCTGCTGGATCAACCGCGGTCGACCGACGAACTTCACGAGCTCTCGTCGCTTCCGTTTGGACTTTTGCATTCCGTTCTGATAAATTTAACTATAAAACGGAAGATTGAACAGCACCCGGGTTCTATATACAGCGTAACGTAAGCATAGCAACAGAGAGGAGGACGCATATATGGCGGCGGATTCATTAGTCATCGTAGAATCACCGGCAAAGGCGAAGACGATCGGGAAATACCTAGGCAGCAAGTTTATTGTCAAGGCATCGATGGGTCATATTCGCGATTTACCGAAAAGTCAAATTGGCGTCGAGGTTGAAAACAATTTTCAACCTAAATATATAACCATTCGAGGTAAAGGCAGCGTTCTGAAGGAATTGAAGGATGCGAGCAAGAAAGTGAAAAAAGTGTACCTCGCGGCTGACCCGGATCGCGAAGGGGAAGCGATTGCGTGGCATCTTGCTCATTACTTGGAAATCGATGAAACAGAGCCCTGCCGAGTCGTATTCAATGAAATAACGAAGCAAGCCGTGAAGGATGCGTTCAAATCTCCGCGCCCGATCAATGCGGATCTGGTCAACGCCCAGCAAGCGCGGCGAATTCTGGACCGGCTCGTCGGGTATAAGATAAGTCCCCTCTTGTGGAAGAAGGTTAAGAAGGGCTTATCCGCAGGACGCGTTCAGTCGGTTGCCGTTAAGCTGATCATGGATCGCGAGAATGAGATCGATGCGTTTATTCCGGAGGAATACTGGACCATCACCGCGCAGCTGAAGCATGAAAACGCATCGTTCGAAGCGAAGTTTTACGGGATGAACGGCGAGAAGCGGGACCTCGGCACCGAGCAGGACGTACAGGAAGTGCTGAAGGGAATGGGCTCAGACTCCTTCACCGTTGCCGACGTTAGGGAGAAAGAGCGCCTTCGCAATCCGGCCGCACCGTTCATTACGAGCTCTTTGCAGCAGGAAGCTGCGCGTAAGCTTGGTTATCGTGCTTCCAAGACGATGTCCGTGGCCCAGCAGCTCTATGAGGGTGTGGATCTCGGTAAAGAAGGAACGGTCGGTCTCATTACCTATATGCGTACGGATTCCACACGGATTTCTCAAGTCGCGCAGGATGAGGCTAAAGGTTACATCGAGGAGAAATACGGAGCGGCATTCGTTCCCGAGCAGCCGCGCGTATATGCGAAGAAGAACAGCAATGCGCAGGATGCGCATGAAGCGATTCGCCCAACGTCCGTCCTGAGGGATCCGGAATCGATGAAATCCTTTTTGAGTCGGGATCAATTCCGGCTATATAAGCTTGTATGGGAGCGGTTTGTGGCAAGTCAAATGTCCTCGGCTGTTCTCGATACGATGACGGTGGATCTGACAGTCGGAACGGCTACGTTCCGGGCAGTCGGCTCTAAAGTGAAATTTCATGGCTTCATGAAAATTTATGTGGAAGGCAATGATGACGGAACGACGGAGGACGAGAAGTTTTTGCCGCCTCTTGCGGTCGGGAATATCGCCAAACCGGAGTCCGTCGAGCCGAAGCAGCATTTCACGCAGCCGCCTCCCCGATTTACGGAAGCGCGCTTGGTTCGTACGATGGAGGAAGTCGGAATTGGCCGTCCAAGTACGTATGCGCCTACGCTGGAGACCATCCAGAAGCGCGGCTACGTGGCCATAGAGGAGAAGAAATTTTTCCCAACGGAGCTGGGCGAGCTTGTCGTGCAGCTGATGGAGGAATTTTTCCCGGAGATTCTCGATACGGAGTTCACCGCCCATATGGAGGCCGATCTTGACCATGTCGAGGATGGCAAGGAAGATTGGGTTCGCGTACTCGGGAACTTCTACGAGTCGTTCGAGAAACGCCTTGAAGTGGCCGAGGAAGAAATGAAGGAGATCGAAATTCAAGATGAAATCTCCGATGAGACATGTGAGAAGTGCGGCAGTCATATGGTGTACAAGATGGGTCGCTTCGGTAAGTTTCTTGCTTGCTCCGGGTTCCCTGATTGCCGCAACACGAAGCCGATCGTCAAAGATATCGGCGTTCCATGTCCGAAGTGTGCGGAAGGCAAGATCATCGAGCGGCGCAGCAAGAAAGGGCGCGTATTCTACGGCTGTGACCAATATCCCGGCTGTGATTATGTATCATGGGATAAACCGACAGGAAAGCCTTGTCCGGAGTGCAGCAGCATGCTTGTCGAGAAGCGCAATCGCAATGGGGTTCGCCATCAATGCACGCAGTGCGATTTCAGTGAAGAAGTGATTGAAGAACCGGAACAGGCAGATATTTAACGGCGTATTCGCTTTATGGGGAAAGGTAGGGAATGACATTGTCCGATCAACAACGAGTGACCGTTATCGGCGCCGGCTTGGCCGGCAGTGAGGCGGCATGGCAAATCGCGTCGCAGGGTGTGCCCGTAACATTATACGAGATGCGCCCTGAGACCAAAACACCTGCGCATCATACGAATCAATTCGCTGAGCTCGTATGCAGCAACAGCCTCCGGGCCAATGGCCTGACGAACGCAGTAGGTGTCTTGAAAGAAGAGATGAGAAGGTTGAATTCCATTATCCTGGATTGCGCGGACCGCAACGCTGTGCCGGCGGGAGGAGCCTTAGCCGTCGATCGTGATGGCTTTTCTGGCGATGTAACTCGTTTGCTGAAGGAACACCCGCTTGTAGAGATCCGGTGCGAGGAAGTTACCGACATTCCGGAGGACGGCATTGTCATTATTGCAACAGGTCCATTGACTGCACCGAGGCTTTCCCAGCAGATCCAGTCACTGCTAGGCCAGGAGTATTTCTACTTCTATGATGCGGCGGCACCGATCGTAGAGAAAGACTCGATCGATATGAATAAGGTCTATCTTGCATCCCGCTATGACAAGGGAGAGGCCGCTTATTTGAACTGCCCGATGACCGAAGAGGAATTTAATATTTTCTATGACGCCATCATTACGGCAGAGACAGCGGCCATGAAGGATTTCGAGAAGGAACAATACTTCGAGGGCTGTATGCCAATCGAGGTTATGATGCAGCGCGGCAAACAAACGGCCTTGTTCGGACCGATGAAACCAGTAGGGCTGATTAATCCGCATACCGGCAAGCTGCCTTATGCCGTTGTCCAGCTACGACAGGATAACGCTGCCGGAACCTTGTACAATCTCGTGGGCTTCCAGACTCATCTCAAATGGGGCGAGCAGAAACGGGTGTTTTCCCTCATCCCGGGCCTGGAACAAGCGGAGTTTGTCCGTTATGGCGTTATGCACCGCAATACGTTCATCAATTCACCGAAGCTGCTTAAATCAACCTATCAGTCCGCTAATCGCGATACGCTATTCTTTGCCGGGCAGATGACTGGCGTGGAAGGGTACGTGGAGTCTGCGGCATCTGGATTAATTGCGGGGATGAATGCAGGTAGACTCGCTCGTGGGCTTGATCCGCTCATCTTTCCGCCTGACACGACGCTTGGGAGTATGGCGCAGTATATTACGACCGCAGATTTCAAGCATTTCCAACCGATGAATGCAAACTTCGGTTTGTTCCCGCCTTTCGAGAACCGCTTTCGGAGCAAGAAGGACAAGAATGAGGCGATTGCAAACCGCTCGTTGGATCAATTGGACCGATTCCGTGCGGAATACGGTGCGGTGCTGGATTCCACGACCAAGTAACGCTAGTTAAGGACACAACAGGTGCGGCGGCATTAGATATACGGCCGCTGTTTCCTTTTTTACATAGCAACGTATGAAGGATATGAAGGAGGACGCGTTCATGGAAATGCAATTTCACGCCACGACGATTTGTGCCATCCGCCATAATGGCAAGGGGGCGATCGCAGGTGACGGTCAAGTGACCTTCGGCAATAGTATGGTGATGAAGCATCAAGCCAAGAAGGTTCGCCGGTTATATCGGGGGCAAGTCGTAGCTGGCTTTGCGGGCTCGGTAGCTGATGCGATATCCTTGTTCGAGAAGTTTGAAAACAAGCTGGAGGAGCATCACGGCAATTTGCAGCGTGCCGCAGTCGAGCTGGCTAAGGACTGGCGTTCAGACCGCGTTCTCCGCAAGCTGGAAGCCATGATGATCGTTATGGATAGCAGTGGAATGCTGCTTATCTCAGGGGGCGGCGAAATTATCGAGCCGGATGACGGCGTGCTTGCGATCGGCTCTGGCGGCAGCTTCGCATTGGCCGCGGCAAGGGCGCTGAAACAGCATGCTACCGGTTTGGAAGCAAAAGAAATGGCAAGGTCGTCGCTTGAAATCGCTGCCGATATTTGCGTGTTTACCAACCACAACATCATTGTGGAAGAAATTGAATAACGTCTCTTACATGAGTGGAGGGATATACGATGAAGAATGAAGATTTGACACCGCGGCAGATCGTCACGGAATTGGATAAATATATCGTAGGCCAGAAGCAAGCGAAGCGCTCGGTAGCGATTGCGCTTCGCAATCGTTACCGCCGAAGCCGTTTAGATGAGACGCTGCGGGACGAGATCGTACCGAAGAACATTCTCATGATCGGACCGACCGGTGTCGGAAAAACCGAAATTGCCCGCCGTCTTGCCAAGCTGGTCAATGCGCCTTTCGTAAAAGTGGAAGCGACGAAATTTACAGAAGTCGGCTATGTCGGCCGTGATGTTGAATCGATGGTAAGGGATTTGGTGGAGACTGCGATCCGGATGGTCAAGGCTGAACGGACCGAGAAGGTAAAGGATAAAGCCGAGAAAATGGCGAATGATCGCATTGTTGCGATTCTGGTACCGTCAGCTGCTAAACCCAAAACAGGTAAAAATCCGTTGGAAATGCTGTTTGGCGGCCAAAACACGAAAGAGGCAGAGGAAGAGCCGGAACCGGATGCTTCTATCGTCGATCGCCGGAAGCAGGTCAAGGAGCAGCTTGAAACCGGTAAGCTGGAGCAGGACTTGATCGAGATTGAGGTTGAGGATACTTCGCCGAACATGCTGGATATGTTATCGGGTCAAGGCGGCGAAGGAATGGGCATGGGGATGAACATGCAGGAGATGTTCGGCCAACTGATGCCAAAACGTGCGAAGAAGCGCAAGCTTCCCGTGAAAGAAGCGCGCAAGGTGCTGACGCAGGAGGAAGCGAATAAACTAATCGATATGGACGATGTCATATCGGAGTCTGTCAGCCGCGCTGAACAATCGGGCATTATCTTCATCGACGAAATCGACAAGATCGCGAGTCCTTCGCGCGGCTCTGGACCTGATGTTTCGCGTGAGGGCGTACAGCGCGATATTCTTCCGATTGTGGAAGGCTCGGTTGTCATGACCAAATACGGTCCTGTCAAAACAGACTACACCTTGTTTATTGCCGCGGGAGCGTTCCATGTGGCAAAGCCGTCCGACCTGATTCCGGAGCTGCAGGGCAGGTTTCCAATTCGGGTCGAATTGACGAATCTCAGTTTAGACGACTTTGTCAAAATATTAACGGAACCGAAAAACGCGCTGACGAAGCAATATACGGCACTGCTGGAGACAGAAGGCATTGAAATCGACTTTACCGAGGACGCGATACGCGAGCTCGCTTCTATAGCAGCTGATGTGAACAAAAACACCGAAAATATCGGAGCTAGACGTCTCCATACCATTTTGGAAAAGCTGCTTGAGGATTTATCGTTTGAAGCACCGGAATTATCGCTTGAACGGATGACGATCACACCGGAATATGTTAGGGATAAACTCGGCAATATTGCTAAGAACCGAGATTTAAGTCAATATATCTTGTAGAGGTATGGAGTGGAAAGTAGGAGGCTTAAAAATGATTTTACTTGCAAAGACAAGAACGCTTAATCGGCTGCTGCAGCGTGCAGCCGGGGGAGCGCTCAATTTTAGGGATATGGCGGAGGTGCTGTGCACAACGATACAAGCGGATATCTTTGTCGTCAGCCGTCGGGGAAAGGTGCTTGGTTGTGCAGCCGTAGGCCCTTTTCAGCATGAACAGCTCCGGGCTATGTCCGGTGACGAACTGCGCTTTTCGGTGGAATGCAATGAACGTTTTATGAACATGCAGGAAACGGTTACCAATGTGAAGCCTGATTCAGGCATTCATGATGCGTTTCCGTCGATGGCCGAACAAGAAATGATGACGGTCGTGCCGATCGTCGGAGGCCGAGACCGATTAGGGACTTTAGTCCTTCTTCGCAGCGAGGATCCGTTTGGTGACGATGATCTCATTTTGGCCGAATACGGCTCTACAATCGTCGGGATGGAGATCCTGCGGGAACGTACGGATGAGATCGAGCAGGAAGCGAGAAGCCGCGCTGTAGTGGCCGTTGCGGTAGGATCACTCTCTTTCAGCGAGCAGGAAGCGGTTGAGCATATCTTTGATGAGCTGGATGGTAAGGAAGGTTTATTGATTGCTTCGAAAATTGCCGATCGTGTCGGGATTACGAGGTCCGTCATCGTGAATGCGCTCCGCAAACTTGAGAGTGCGGGAGTCATCGAAACACGTTCTCTGGGCATGAAGGGGACATATATCAAAATTTTAAATTCACAGCTGATTATGGAGCTTAATAAGAAAAAAATTTAATAAATGATACAAAAACAGTACCATTTTCCTCTTTACTAGTCCTATCTGACCAAAAGATAGGGCTTTTTTCTTATTGTAATATATTAGTAAGTTGCGGATTATAAAACTAAGTGAATTTCGACACAGTTCTCTCATTTTTTTAATAATCTTTTGTCGAACAAAGAAGGAATGAGGAAAATTCTGTTGAATAACTAGATGGATCAAGAACGAAGGTGGGGATTTCAATGAACCTGCTGAATGGCCCGGTATTTAAACGACTGGAGGGAGCCATCAGTGCTGCGGAGTTGCGTCAGAAGGTCGCATCTAACAATGTGGCTAACGTCGACACGCCGAATTTCAAGCGGTCTGAAGTCATTTTTGAACAGCTTTTGGAACAGCAAATGGGAAATAATGCTTCCCAAATCAATGGAAAACGAACGGATACTAGACATTTCGTTATCGGACAGTCCGGATCGGTTCCAGGGGCGGAGATCGTTACGGATGAAAATACAGTCATGAATAACAACTCGAACAATGTCGATATTGAGCGAGAAATGACGCTTCTTGCCAAGAATCAATTGACTTACAATTATTACATCCAACAGGTCAATCATGAGATGAAAATGATGCGCACAGCGATAGAAGGGAGAGCTTAAATAGTGAAGCTTACAAACGGATTTAATGTCAGCGCATCGGCTTTGACGGCACAGCGTCTCAGAATGGATGTCATCTCATCCAACATTGCCAACGCCGATACGACTCGAGCCAAATTCGTTGATGGAAAATATGAACCTTACAAACGGAAGATGGTTGTCATCGAACCGATGCAGCCTTCTTTTTCTGACGTTCTAAACAATCAAATCAACGGTTCAGAGAGAGCCTCCGGCGTAAAAGCGACGCGGATTATCGAAGATAGCTCGCCATCCAAGCTGCTCTATAACCCCACACACCCGGATGCGGATGAAGCAGGCTATGTCAAATTACCTAATGTTGACGTCATGAAAGAAATGGTGGATATGATATCTGCTACACGGTCGTATGAGGCTAATGTAACAGCCTTGAATGCGACCAAAGCCATGTTTGTAAAGGCGCTTGAGATCGGAAGGTAGTTAACTTACGCGGAGGGATACGAGTGATACAGCAAACCACGATAAATCCGGTACAGGCGTTACGGTCCATTGAACTAGGAAAGCCTGCCGACAAAACGCCAGCGGAATTGACACAAAGTTTCGGCGATTATTTAAATAAGGCGCTGAACAGTGTTGATGCCCAAGAAAAAAACGTACATGCGCTGACCGATCAATTTTTTCTAGGGCAGGTTGACGTTACGAAGGTTATGATCGCCTCTGAGCAAGCACAACTGAGTCTGCAGTTAACCTCACAAATCCGCAACAAAGTGATCGATGCGTATCATGAAATCATGCGGATGCAGCTGTAATTATACTCCTAGACACAGCAAAGCTATAAAGTGAGGTGAAATCGTGAACGAGAAATTAAACCAATACAGAGGAAGATTATCTCAGTATTGGAGCGGAGTAGGAAAGAAACAAAGAATATGGCTTGCGGCAACGGCAGGCGTATTACTATTGTCTGTCATCTTGCTAACAGTAATCTTCTCCAAAACGGAATACGAACTAGCGTTTCGCGATTTGGATAGTACCGATGCTGCAGCAGTCATGGGTTACCTGGATAGCAGTGGAATTCCTTACAAGTTATCGGAAGCGGGCACGAGCATATCGGTCCCGGCTGCGGACGCCGCCAAAGCAAAGGTCGAAGCTGGATCACAAGGCCTTGTCCAGAATGGTTCAATGGGATTTTCAGTCTTCAATGAAGGTTCATCGCCCTTTGGCGCAACCGACCGGGAATTCGATGTTAAATACCGCAGTGCGCTCAACGGTGAAATTCAACAATTGCTGAACGGTATGCAGGGCGTACAAAAATCTAACGTTCTTGTTACACTGCCTGAAGAAAGCGTCTTTCTATCCACAGAGGAGCAAGAACAAGCTTCTGCCTCGATCATGATTACGTTCAAACCGGGATATCGGCCTACGCAAAAAGAAGTAGATGGGTATTACAACCTAGTTAAGACGGCCGTTCCTAAGCTGAGCGTGGACAATATTACCATTTCTAGCGCGGAAGGCGAGCTCATCGCTTCGAACGAAGTCGGCGGTAACGGTGCCGGCAGCGCAATGGCGTTAGAAACGCATTTTCAAATCCAACGCAAATACGAAAACGACCTGAAACGGAATATTCAACAGTTTCTAAGCCCGATGGTCGGCATGAACAACTTGGTCGTCAGCGTCTCAAGCGCCATTAATTTTGACAAGAAAGTGACTGACGAGAACTTAGTAGCACCCCTCACCGACAACAACAACAACGGTATTATCATCAGCGAACAGACGAATTCCAAAACCGCAACCGGTTCGAGCGGCGCTGGCGGTGTAGTGGGAACCGGCGAGACGGACGTGCCTGGCTATCAGGCAGCAGACGGCAGCGGTAACACGAATACCGAAGAGAATTCGCGTACTACGAATTATGACGTAAATCGAATCAAGAACCAGATTCAATCCGGTCCATATGTCATTAAAGATTTGTCCATTAGCGTCGCGGTCGAAAAGTCCAGGTTAAGCGATGAAGCTAAGAATGACATTAACGCTTACTTGACTTCTCTCGTACGTTCGCAGTTAGTCGAATCAGGCCAGAATGTTAATGATGACGCAGCAGTAGCCAAAAAAGTTGCGATCATCGCGCAAACTTTCGCAGAAGGAAGCGGAGCAACCGCAGTTTCAGGATTGTCCACTCCATGGCTAATCGGAATCGGACTTGCGGCACTCGCTCTGATCGGCGGCCTCGGTTTTGTCGTGCTTCGCAGACGCAAACAAGCGAAACAAGAGGAAGAGCTTGCCGTACCAGGAAAACTGGAATATCCGACGATCGACCTCGACAGTGCAAATAACGAAAGCCAAGTGCGTAAACAGCTCGAAACACTAGCTAAACGCAAGCCAGAAGAATTCGTTAATCTTCTTCGCACATGGCTTGTCGATGAATAGAGGAGAAGCGAATGGCAAAAGGTGCTCAAGGTTACAGCGGACGTCAGAAAGCAGCCATATTGTTGATTTCGCTTGGTCCCGAAGTTTCCGCTCAAATCTTCAAACATTTGAGAGAAGAAGAAATCGAGCAATTGACGCTTGAGATCGCCAATGTGCGTAAAGTGGAAAACACCGACAAGGAAATGATTTTAAGCGAATTCCATCAAATATGTCTCGCCCAAGAATATATTTCGCAGGGCGGTATAGCTTACGCTAAAGAAATTTTGGAGAAAGCACTCGGTGAGCAGAAAGCAGTTGAAGTCATCAACCGCTTGACAGCTACCTTACAAGTGCGTCCATTCGACTTTGCCCGCAAAGCGGATGCCAGTCAGATTCTGAACTTTATCCAGAATGAGAACTCACAAACGATTGCACTCGTGCTATCTTACTTGCAAGCCGAGCAATCCGCTCAAATCTTATCTTCCCTGCCACAGGAAAAGCAGGCGGATGTCGCTCGTCGTGTTGCACTGATGGATAGCACGTCACCTGAAGTTATTTCACAGGTAGAACGTATACTTGAACAGAAGCTTTCTGCTACCGTTACTCAAGATTACACCAGTGCGGGTGGTATTGAATCAATTGTTCAAATATTAAATGGTGTTGACCGTGGAACCGAACGTACGATCCTCGACGCTTTGGAAATTCAGGATCCTGAATTGGCCGAAGAAATCAAGAAACGGATGTTCGTTTTCGAAGATATCGTCAACATCGACAACCGTTCCATACAGCGCATTATCCGCGATATCGAGAATGCCGATTTGCAGCTTGCGCTTAAGGTGGCAAGCGAAGAAGTCCGAGAAGCGATCTTCCGCAATATGTCCAAACGGATGGCAGAGACCTTCAAGGAAGAAATGGAATACATGGGACCTGTCCGCCTGCGTGATGTTGAGGAAGCTCAGACACGCATCGTAGCGACGATCCGCAGACTCGAAGAGTCTGGAGAGATCATTATCGCACGTGGTGGAGGTGACGATATCATTGTCTAGACTGTACAAGTCTTCTGAAGTAATCTCTGCACAGGATTTGAAACGGCTGGAATGGTATAACCAGCACGCTTTTCAAACCGCAGCGCCTGAACCGGAGCCTGCCGGCCCGGATGAAGAGACGATTTCGCTGCAGCAGCAGATACTGAATGACGCCGAGCTGGTCGCTAAACAGCGATTAGAAGAAACCGGTCAGCAGATCGAAGCGATGATCGCAGATGCGAACGAGCAAATCAATCTATGGTGGCAGGAGCGTCGCGAGCAGGATCTGCAGCATTTCGAGCAAATCCGAAGCGAAGGCTACCAGCAGGGATATACGGAAGGAAAGACCGAATCCGAGCAGGAAGTATGGCAGCAATGGGAATCGGCGTTAACCGAAGCCAAAGCGATTCTCGATTCGGCCTATCAAACGAAAGAACAAATCATCCAAGAAGCGGAACCGTTTCTGGTTGAGCTCAGTGCCGCAATAGCTGAGAAAATAATTGGCAAGCAGCTGAATGTTTCACCAGAGTGGTCGCTTGATCTGATACGCAAATCGCTTGAACGCAGACGCGAGCAGGGTGTCATTACACTATGCGTCGCTCCTCAGCAGCTAACATTCGTACAGGCAGCCCGAGAGGAACTAAGCCTCGCGATCGATTCACAGGCTGAACTGCAGATCGTACCCGATGTGTCCGTCAAGGATAGCGGTTGTGTCATCCGCTCGGTCTTCGGGAGCATTGATGCTCGAATTGACACACAGCTCTCCGAAATCAAACGGGAACTGATTCAACTAGCGCTGCAAGCTGAAGAGCGAGGGAAAACCGATGACAGTCAATAAGCTGGATGCTCAAAAATATATCGAGCATCTTCGCCCGATCGATCCCGTTCGTGTGAACGGAAAAGTGACGCAGGTCATCGGATTGACCGTCGAATCCGAAGGACCGGATGCCAGCATTGGAGACCTTTGCTATATCTATCCGGTAAAAGCGTCCAAGCCGTTAAAGGCGGAAGTTGTCGGATTTCGAAATAACAAAGTCATACTAATGCCTCTTGGCGAGCTGACCTCGATCGGTCCGGGATGCGACGTTGTCGGGACAGGCAAACCGCTCACGGTACAGGTCGGATCCGAGCTGCTCGGTAAAGTGCTTGATGGGCTTGGCCAACCGTTGGACGGTTCCTTCATTCCAAGCCGCATGCCGCACTATTCAACTCAAAGCGCACCGAGCAATCCACTGATGAGACCTAGGGTTACGGAGCCGTTAAGCATAGGCGTACGTGCCATAGACGGTCTGCTCACAGTCGGTCAAGGCCAACGCGTCGGCATCTTTGCAGGCTCTGGCGTCGGCAAGAGTACACTGCTTGGCATGGTGGCCCGGAACACATCAGCCGATGTGAATGTGATCGCACTCATTGGTGAACGGGGACGCGAAGTTCTCGAATTCATCGAGAAGGATCTCGGTCCGGAAGGACTTGCCCGTTCCGTTGTGATCGTCGCAACATCCGATCAGCCGGCTCTTATCCGAATGAAGGGTGCCCTGATCGCCACGACGATTGCTGAATATTTTCGTGATCGCGGCTTGAATGTCATGCTCATGATGGACTCGGTAACGAGGTACGCCATGGCACTCCGCGAAGTAGGACTCGCGATTGGAGAGCCGCCGGCTACACGAGGCTACACACCATCTGTATTCGCCAATTTGCCCAAGCTGCTCGAGCGAGCAGGCACGGGGCTCAGAGGCTCCATCACCGCATTCTACACGGTGCTCGTCGACGGAGACGATATGAACGAGCCCATCGCGGACGCCGTTCGCGGAATCTTGGACGGACATATTGTGCTTAGTCGCGATTTAGCGCACAAAGGCCATTTTCCAGCGATTGATGTTCTTTCTTCGGTTAGCCGGGTTATGAAAGAAATTGTTTCCGAAGAACAGCAGGATGCGGCTAACGAATTGAAACGATTGCTTGCTATTTATAAAGATTCGGAAGACTTGATAAATATAGGGGCGTATCAACGGGGTTCAAATACAGAAATTGATCGCGCTATCGAACAAATCGATCATATTCGAGCATTTACAAGGCAAAAGACGTCAGAAAAGGTTGATTATCAGGAAGCGCAAGAAAAGCTCGTTAACGATTTTCATTGGAGTTGATTCCACTCGTGGCCAAGTTTCAGTATACCTATCAAAAAATCGTAGATTTGAAGTCCAGCGAGAAGACGCAAGCCGAATGGCTGCTATCCTCGGCGGTAAGCAAGTTGAATGCCGAAGAGATGACGCTGGAAAATTTGTTGAAGGAACGATCCGATTGGCTGGAGAAGCTTCAGGAAGCCTCTGAGAAGGTTGTCTCGCTTTCAAGCATTCGCGTCGTACAGCTGTATTTGGAATTTATCGAGAGCAGCATTGCGCAGAAACGTTCCGATGTAAGGCTGGCGAAGCAGGAAGTCGAGTCCAGCAGATCTCACTTAACGGACCGGATGATGGATGAGAAGGTCTGGTTGAAAGCGAAGGATCATGCTCGGGACCGATTCCGCTTCGTCGCGCTGGCGAAGGAACAGAATGAGCTGGATGAAATGGCAACTGTTCGTTTCGTCGCTCCGGCACGGTAAAAGAAATTAGGTTTGACGAATCGGGTGAAGCTGCCCGAGGAGGGGATAATCATGGCGGACTTAGAAATGGAAAAGCAAGGCTATAGCGGATTTGAACGATTTATGTTTTTCGTGACGCCAATCTTATTTACGCTCATCCTGCTTGGCGTGCTTTTGACGCTATTTGACTTTGATTTACGCAATAAACTGCTGAGCGTCGGCAACTCGATTCCTTTTCTGGAGCAGATTCTGCCGGATCCGGCATCGCCCGAGCTATCACTCGACGAAGAAAAGCTGAAAAGCGAGAATACGTCGGCTAAAGTAGCCCAGCTAACAGCACAGCTGACCGCGAAGGAAGCTGATTTGAAAAAGGCGACGGATGAGCGTGCACGGCAGGAGCAGCAAATCAAAGACCTGCAGGGACAGGTGGATCAGCTTAAGCGAGTCAATAGCGAGCAGCAGCTTGAAGACGATCAATACCAGACGAAAATAGGCGAGCTTGCGGGTATGTACGCCAAGATTACGCCTAGCAAAGCGGCGCCGATACTCGAAAGCATGGAACTCGCGGAAGCGGTGCTTGTATTGGATGCCATGCGTCCTGATGACCGGGTACGCATCCTGGAGAAGATGACGCCGAAGAAAGCTGCGGACGCAACCGTTATGCTGAAGGACGCTACATCGGCAAAGGATCGTCAGATCGCAGCGCTTCAAGCGCGGATCAAGAAGCAGGAGTCGGCGCAAACGCAGCCGCAATCGGTATTAGATACGGCACAATTGAAAGATACGTTCGCAAAAATGAATGCGAAAAGCGCGGGCGAGCTGTTGATTAAAATGTCGGACGTCAGCCCGAGTAAAGTTCTGCGAATCTTGAACGCGGTTGACAGTACGTCGCGATCGGCGATTCTGGCAGAAATGTCCGAGATTAACAAGGGCATAACAGCGCAGCTGGTATCTAAATTAATGGCTGGCAAATAAGTAGACGGTGTATCGGTTGGTATGGAAAGGAGGTGAAAATATATGCAAATGGCAATTTCCCAAGCTTCCGCTACCGGCGTACAAGCTCCATCTGGCGGTAAGGCGGCTAAAGGAGCAGACGGTCAAGCATTCGGCCAAGCATTGAGCCAAACAATTACCGGCGTAAGCGGCAATGCTGGACAAGCCGATCAAGCTAGCGCGGGTAATACGTCTGCAGCAACGTCTGCGTTGACCAATCTTATCGGAGCGGGCGTAACAACTGCCGATCTTCTAGCTGCTATCGAGGCACTTATGAAACAGGTGGAAGAACTGAGTGGTGAAGACGTTGAAACGAATGTGACGGAAGCCGATCTGAACACCGCGATCGCCGAGCTCGATAATCTGTTGGCCTATCTTGGTGCCGTACCGGCGATGCAGCCTATGCTTGATCAAACGATGGTTCAACCTGATTTGTCGCTGCAAGGCGATGCTGCCGAAGCTGCTGCATTCGCTCAAGCTACCGTCGTGAAGGCTGATCTGCTAAAGGCCCAAGCAGCAGCGGTTATTGAGAACCTGACTGTACAGATGCAAACCGGGGTAAAACTGGATCAGTCGGGAGAAAATTTTGCAGCGATGAAGTCAGCTTTGGAAGGCGCACTGGCGGATCTTCGTTCATTCCTGCAAGGGAGCAAGGGCTCTTCCGCCGGAATCGAGCAGAATGCCATGATCGGTAAGCAGCTGCAGGCTGTCAAACAAGTGCTGGAAGGTGCAGCAATCCCTTCTGCCGACCTGACAGAGGCAGAGGCGCAATTAACCGACTTGGTTCGTTCAATGACTTCACAGTCGGCCGCAAGCTCGCATTTACAGCGATTGGGTAATCAGCTTCTTCATGCAGGGCTCATTTCGCTCGTTCCTACCCAGGACGAAGCTGGCGCCGAATTGACGGTGGAACCGGTAACCTTACCGACAGCCGTGCTTCAACAAGCGGTAGGCTCACAAGAGGTTCAACGGCAGCAGCCGGTGAAACCAACCCTTGTTCATGCGGTTCCAGTTCAACAATTCGCAGAGACGATGGAGAGCTTAGTCGTGAAGCAGCTGCAAGTATCGTCCGCCAATGGGATCTCGGAAGCGCGGATCTCCTTGTATCCGGAGCGCTTGGGTCAAGTAGACGTCCGTATAACGGTTCATAACGGTCAATTGACGGCGATGTTCCTTACTGATACGGCTTCAGCGAGAGACATGCTGGAGAATCAGATGACTCAACTTCGGTCGGCACTTCAAGCACAAGGGCTGCAAGTAGATAAGCTGGAGGTTTCCCAGAACCAGAACGCGGATCAAGCGAACCTGTTTCACGATCGGGGCGGCTCAAGCAACCGTGATCAACAAGCGACCAAGCGTAATAAATCGAAGGATGATTCCTCCTTCGACAGGGTTCAATTAGATGCCGAACAAGAAGAATTGGCTATCGAGCAAGCGGTTGATCGAACGCTCGGTTTCGGAAGAGGCGTTAACGCAAGAGCTTAGCCCGGCCTGCTCTTAGCACCGTTGCAAGAATGGAGGTGAAGCGTGTAATGGCGTCAGATAGCGTATCCACGCGTAACGTATGGCCGTATTACGATAAAAGCAATGTACAGACGGCAGCTGCAAAAAAGAAAGAAGAAACGCTCGGTAAAGATGATTTCTTGCGCATCCTGGTCACCCAGCTGCGTAATCAAGACCCGATGCAGCCTTTGCAGGATAGCGACTTTATCGCACAGATGGCGCAGTTTACATCCGTCGAGCAGTTGATGAATATGTCTAATGAAATGACGATGCTCCGGCAGAATCTCGGTATGGCCTCGAGCATGATCGGTAAAGACATCGCTTGGTACGACTACACTGAAACGGGCGAGCTGGTTCCTTATTCCGGCCAAGTCGAATCGATCCTTATCAAGGATAGCGTACAGTATGCCATCGTGGGCGATAGTCAAATACCGCTTGATAAGATCGTGTCGATCGCTGAAGGCGGTGAGAAGTCAGATGGATAACCGGATGACCATTGCCCAGCTTCGTCTGACCAGCGCGAATGCGCAGCTCCGTAAACAAGTTCAGGCGCAAGCGGACAGCTCAAGCAGCCCCGCTTCATTTAAAGAAGTATTAAACCGCAATGTGCTCAAGTTCAGCCAGCACGCGGAGCTTCGCATGCAGCAGCGGGGAATTTCATTCAAACCAGAAACCATCAATGAAATCGTGAATGCAATCGATCAAGCCGCCGCCAAGGGGGCGAAGGACTCGCTTGTTGTCTACCGTGATGTAGCGATGATTGTAAACATCCCCAGCAGAACCGTTGTTACGGCAATGGACGGTAAGTCGCTGCAAGGGAATGTGTTCACCCAAATTGATAGTGCTGTAATCGTTAATTAATCGGCTGGACCTCGGATGAGGAAGCCCATGAGCTGTGGATCGACTGATACAGCTCTTATAGAGTCTTGCTTCGCAAAACTTAGCAGATGCTTACGAATTGAGCTTTTGCTCGACCCAGTCGGGCGAAGCCACGCAAAAACTTAGCAGATGCTTACGAAGTGAGTTTTTGCTCGACCAAGTCGGGCGAAGCCACGCAAAAACTTTTAGGTCTATGCTTACGAAGCGAGTTTTGCTTCGCAAAACTTTTAGGAGGTCAAATAACGCATGTTAAGATCGATGTATTCCGGTGTCTCGGGTATGCGCGGGTTTCAAACGAAGCTCGACGTTATTGGTAATAACATTGCCAACGTCAATACGGTTGGCTTTAAAGCTGGACGCGTGATGTTCAAGGATATTTTGAGCCAGACGGTTTCCGGTGTCACCAGTCCCGAAGAAGGGACCACAGGCGGTGTCAATGCGAAGCAGATCGGTCTGGGTGTAGCAATTGCATCCATCGATACCGTGCATACGCCAGGCAGTGCGATGACGACGAACAACCCGACGGATGTTCGTATTGACGGTGACGGATTCTTCGCGGTCTCGTCTGGAGACGGAGCCGAGGTTCCGTATCTGACACGTGCAGGCAACTTTACTTTGGATGCTGCCGGACAGCTTGTGAATGGAGACGGATTGTTCGTTCTTGATTCAGGCGGAGCCCCAATTGTCCTTGATCCTGCGGAAGTGAAAGCATTCTCTATCGCTCAAGACGGTCAAATCATCGCTGTAGGCGTTGATGGGACTAGCGCGCCGACAGGCATTATGCTTGGTATCGTTAAAGTAGTCAATCCGGCGGGCCTTGAGAAACTAGGCGGTAACCTTTACCGTGTAACGCCGAATGCGAATCTCGATGGTGAGGTTGCAATCACGACAGCAGGCGATCCTGAAGCTGGCACCGGCGCCATTATTTCCGGACAGCTAGAGATGTCCAACGTCGACCTGACATCCGAGTTTACGGAGATGATCGTGGCACAACGCGGCTTCCAAGCCAACTCCCGCATCATTACGACCTCCGATGAAATCCTGCAGGAAGTCGTTAACCTGAAACGATAGGCCATTAACCGCCAGGGAGGCTTAAGCGGCCTCCCGGCAAGGTTTAGGAGGTAACTCATGATTGCTGTAACGCGTTTGAACGGCAGCACTTTGCATATCAACGCGCTGCTCATCGAAACAATCGAAGAGACGCCAGATACGCTGCTGACGTTGACGACGGGCAAAAAGCTAATAGTTGTGGAAAAAGCGGCGGAAGTTATTTCCTCCATGCAGCACTATCTTCGCTCGATCGGCGTCAATGTGGCGACCATCAAGAGCGGACAAACGGAGGGACCTTCAACATGAAAAAGATGTTACCCTGGTTAATTACGATATTGCTCGCCATCACGTTGATTGCCATCGTGGCCATCATCCTCTTGAACAATATACTGGGTGATGATAAGAACAGCGATCCGCAATCCAAAGCCGCAAACAGCGTGAAGAATGTTCAAGCCGAGCGCATCAGTGCGGATAAACGCGTTGGTGTAACCAGTGAGATTAAAGATATCAGTACGAATCTTATTGACGCTGAATTCGTTGTCAAAGTCGATTTCGCTTTCCAGCTGGAAAACAAGAAGACAAAGGAAGACTTCGACAAAATTAAAGATATTGTCATTAAACCAATCATCATCAGTACGCTGGGTGATATGACCCCTGAGGGGCTGAACGGTTCGAAGGGCAAAGACGAATTGAAATCGAAGCTCTTGAATCTAATCAACCAGAAGCTGCTGGAAACAACGGAAGGTAAGCTGGTCAATGTTGACATCACGAACATCATTATTGCACAAATGTAAGAACATGCCGCATTCCTTCGAAGGGGGTGAGATAATTGGTTGATGTTTTATCGCAGAATGAGATCGACGCCTTGCTTGCTGCTTTATCATCCGGCGAGATGGATGCTGAAGAACTGAAAAAAGAAGATACGCAGAAAAAGATTCGCTCTTATGAGTTCAAGCGCGCGGTACGGTTCTCGAAGGATCATATCCGCAGCTTAACCCGGATACACGAAAACTTCGCGCGATATCTGACAACCTATTTCTCTGCGCAGCTTCGCACGTTCGTCCAAATCAACGTCGTTCAAGTCGAACAGCTGCCGTATGATGAGTTTATTCGTTCCATCCCTAAGATGACCATTCTGAACATCTTCGAGGCGGAGCCCTTAGAAGGACGGATGGTGCTCGAAGTTCATCCGAACGTCGCTTATGCCATGCTCGATCGTTTGCTTGGCGGACAAGGAATGGCGCCTTCGAAAATTAATGCCTTGACTGAAATCGAAACGAATATTATGGAGCGGATCTTCAGCCGTACCTTCGAGAGCTTGCAGGAGGCATGGAAGACGGTCATCGATATTTCGCCTCGGCTGGATTCGCTGGAGACGAATCCGCAGTTTATGCAGATCGTCTCGCCGAATGAAACGATCGCATTAATATCCCTCAGTACCAAGATTGGCGATACGACGGGGATGATTAATTTATGTATACCTCATGTCGTCATCGAGCCGATTATGCCGCGTCTGTCTGTCCATCATTGGTTCGTATCGCAGAAGAAGACGCGTGCTCCTGAAGAAATGGAAGTATTGAAACAACGCGTTAGCAAGGCAAAGCTTCCGATAGTTGCCGAGCTTGGTCAGTCCAGTATATCGATCCGCGAATTTTTGGGGCTTGCTGTTGGCGACGTCATTTCGCTCAACAAACCCATTACAGAAGGTTTGGACATTAAACTTGGGGAGAAGCTCAAATTCAAGGGCAGCCCTGGATCGGTCAAGGAACGATTGGCCATACAGATCGATGAGGTAGTCAGCGAAGGAGTTGAAGAAGATTATGACGAGTAAAGACTACTTGTCGCAAGAAGAAATCGATGCCTTGCTGCGTCAATCCTCCGACGAGCCAGATATGCCGTCGTTAGGAAAGACCGAGGAGCTGAATACATATTTAAACTCCATGGAACAAGATGCACTCGGTGAGATCGGTAACATTACATTCGGCAGTGCAGCAACGGCACTTTCCACCCTGTTAGGTAAGAAAGTCGACATTACGACTCCAGAAGTATCTTTGATTAGAAGAAGCGAGCTTGACAATGAGTTTCCGAAGCCGCATGTGGCTGTCTCCGTTCATTATGTAGATGGATTCCAAGGCATTAATTCACTCGTAATCAGAACCGCAGATGCCCAAACGATCGCGGATTTGATGCTTGGTGGAGAAGGCAAGGCGCTGAGTGATGAACTAAACGATATTCATATCAGTGCTGTACAGGAAGCGATGAACCAGATGATGGGGTCATCCGCAACATCGATGTCAACGATTTTCAACCGTTTTGTCAACATTTCGCCACCGGGCATTGACATACTGAATGTTTCGAACGGTGAGGGCATCGACAGCCTTCCGCCCGACGATAAGTTTATAAAAATCGCTTTCCGCTTGCGGATTGGGGAGCTGATTGACTCTACGATCATGCAGCTGCTGCCTATTAAATTCGCCAAAGAAATGGTGGATACGCTGATGGGCGGCACTTCCGAACCGAGCGCAATCGAAGCGCCGGCACCAAGTGTGCAAGCTCCTGCTGCAAGCGCTCCGGCAGCGCCGCCGGTATATGCGGAAGCGGCCGTTCCGGCTCATGCCCAGCAAGCGCCGGCACCCTATCCGCCAGCCATGCAGCAGCAGTATGCGGCAGCCCCGAGCGGACCGCAAACATACGGCGGACTTCCGAATCGCAACGTTAATGTGCAGCCCGTGCAATTCGCGAATTTTCAAGGCGCGCCCTACGTTCAAGCAGAAGAATCAAACCTTAATTTATTGCTCGACATCCCGCTTAAGGTCACGGTAGAATTAGGAAGAACTCAAAAGCAAATTAAGGATATTCTTGAGTTGTCACAAGGATCCATCATTGAGCTGGACAAGCTGGCGGGGGAACCGGTCGACATTCTGGTCAATAACAAATTAATCGCCAAAGGCGAGGTTGTTGTTATCGATGAGAACTTTGGTGTCCGGGTTACGGATATTGTCAGTCAGTGGGATCGGATCCAAAAACTGCAGTAAAACGCGCGTATGCTGGTTCCACCCTACCGGTTCATTCCCGTACGGGCTTGGCGATACAGCTGCGCAAACTGAGCGAGCGCTTCCGTTGTAAGTTTCATGCTTGCATGGGGGCTTGCTTAGTGAGTAAGCACAAGCTTCGAAAAACGAGTTTTGAAGCGGCATTGGTTCAGGGGAGTTAGGCTCTACAACACATTAGATAGGAATCTAGGAGGAACACAACGATGGCAAACCGCATATTGATCGTAGACGATGCAGCTTTCATGCGAATGATGATTCGCGACATTTTGACGAAGAACGGGTACGAGGTAGTGGGGGAAGCATCGGACGGCGCTCAAGCGATCGAGAAGTACAAGGAGCTCAAGCCGGATCTGACGACGATGGACATTACAATGCCTGAGATGGACGGTATCGTCGCGCTCAAAGAGATTAAGAAAATTGATGGTAACGCTAAGGTCATTATGTGTTCCGCTATGGGACAACAGGCAATGGTTATCGACGCGATTCAAGCTGGAGCGAAGGATTTCATCGTCAAACCATTCCAGGCCGACCGCGTTATCGAGGCCATCAAAAAAACACTCGGTTAACGAGCGATGAAACATTGGCAAACTTTGCGGCTTGCAGGACTTGCTTCAATCGGTTGGTTGATGACGGCAGGATGGGCTGCAGCAGAAGAAACTGTGGATTCCACAATGAATGACAAGCCACCGGTTATACCCGCCTCCAGTATGACCGGTTACTTGATCTGGGTAATATTTGCCCTGCTGCTCGTCATTGGCCTCATTGTGTTCGTCATCAAGCTGCTGTCGAAGCGTAATCGCGGATGGGGAGCCAATCGCGCATTGCGTTCCCTCGGCGGTATACCTCTGGGCCAGAACAAGTCTCTGCAGGTCGTTGAATTATCCGGACGTGTCTATATTGTCGGAGTTGGCGACAGTGTGTCCCTGCTCGACAAAATTGATGATCCAGTCGAAGCTCAGATGATACTGGATGATATGGAACAGCAAACAGGCCTTGCATGGAACGCATCATCCTTGAAAGAGATGGTGGGCCGATTCCGTAAGCGTAATACGGATTCTTCTTCCGAGCCTAACGCTGAACGCTGGCAGGAGGCGGAGTCGTTCGAGACGCTGCTGAATAACCGGTTAAAGCGTCAGTCGGAGCGGAAGCAGAAGATGAAAGAGCTTCTTAACGAGCAAAATCAAAACGATCGGTTGTTGGACGAATGAATAAGAAAATCGTGCTGTCCCTTGTCGTGCTTCAGCTTGTCGCACTGGTACTGGCTTCCCATTCGTTTGCAGAGCCTCTGCCCAATGTCAGCGTGAATATTGGCGGTGAAGGGGAGCAACCGGGAACAAGCGCGTTGTCACTGCTGCTCATAATTACGGTACTCAGCATAGCGCCAGCTATTCTCGTGCTGATGACCAGCTTTACCCGGATCGTAATCGTACTCGGCTTTGTCCGTACCTCTCTAGGTACGAATCAGATGCCGCCCAATCAAGTCCTAATCGGGCTGGCCATGTTTATCACCTTCTTCATCATGGCGCCTACATTAGGCCAAGTAAACGAGGTTGCGCTTCAGCCCTATCTGAAGGGGCAAATCACCCAGACAGAGGCGCTGGATAAAGCAGCAGATCCGATGAAGAAGTTTATGTTCAATCAGACACGGGAGAAAGACCTGCTTCTGTTCATGAACTATACCAAGACGGAAAAGCCAAAAACGTATGAAGATATTCCGCTTACGGTCATGGTTCCTGCTTTTGCGCTTAGTGAACTGAGAACTGCCTTTCAAATGGGCTTTATGATCTTCATTCCGTTTCTTATCATCGATATGGTGGTATCGAGTACGCTCATGGCGATGGGGATGATGATGCTTCCGCCGGTTATGATTTCACTGCCATTCAAAATTTTGCTCTTTGTGATGGTGGACGGCTGGTATTTAATCGTTAAGTCGCTATTGCTCAGTTTCAACACGTGACGACCGCGAAGGAAGGTATGCAAGCATGAGTTCGGACTTTATCATCGGTTTAGCAGGACAAGCGGTTTACACCGTGTTAAAGGCGAGCGCGCCAATGCTTGTGCTCGGTCTTGTAGTCGGCTTGCTGGTTAGTATTTTCCAAGCCACTACCCAAATCCAGGAACAGACGTTGGCGTTTGTTCCGAAAATTGTGGCGGTTTTACTTTCCATTCTACTGTTTGGACCATGGATTCTAAACACGCTCGTCGATTTTACGTACAATCTGCTGAACAATCTGTATAAATACATTGGATAAGCTGAGGGTAGAAATCGATGGCGCTTTTTTTACAGGGGTTTCCTATTTTTTTGCTTATATTTTGTCGAATAACTGCATTTTTCGTCGTCGCACCGATCTTTTCGGCTCGAAACGTGCCGACTGCGTTTAAGATCGGATTCAGCTTCATGATATCGCTGCTTGTTTTTCTAACCTATGGGTTAAAACAAACCGTGGTTCCTGATGCCGAATTCATCCTGGCGATTATTCGCGAAATTATGGCTGGTGTGCTGCTGGGCTTTGTCGTGTACTTGTTTTTCACCATCGTGCAAACCGCCGGCGGGTTCATTGATTTGCAGATGGGTTTTGGCATGGCGAACATTATTGACCCGATGACCGGGGCTTCGTCGCCACTGCTAGGTAATTTCAAATATATGATCCTAACGCTGATCTTCTTATCGATCAACGGACATCATTACCTGCTGTTGGCGCTATTGAAGAGCTATGAATGGATACCATTATCAAACTCTCTTTTTAGTCAAATTTACAATGGCAGCATTTCTGAATTTCTAACAAGAACTTTTGCCGATACATTCATGCTTGCCTTGCAAATCTCGGCACCGCTGGTTGTGGCCATGTTTCTTACCGATGTGGGGCTCGGTCTCCTCGCACGGACAGCGCCTCAGTACAATGTATTCGTAATTGGTATTCCGCTAAAAATCATCGTCGGCTTTCTGATGCTGGCTGTGATTATGCCCGGACTTGTGACCGTATTCGAGCATTTATTTGCTCAAATGTTTACCGCCGTCGAGAAGCTTTTCGGAATCGTGCAAGGTTCCGGGACTCAATAGGAGGACTGCTGACATGCGAGCATACCGATGGACGCTCGATTTGCAGATGTTCTCCCAGGAAAAAACGGAGCCTGCAACGCAAAAGAAACGGCAAGAATCCCGGAAAAAGGGTCAGGTGGCCAAAAGTGCAGAGCTTCCTGGCGCATTCATTCTGCTGTTCACGTTCTTAAGCTTCATGATGCTGGGAGGCTACTATAAGGAACGATTGATCAAGCTGTTCGCCTTCATATTTGAACACAAGCTTAACCTGCAGCTGTCAACAGGCAATCTGATTACGTTATTTACAGAGCTGATGATGCAGTGCTTCATACTGCTGGCCCCTATTTTTGCCATAACGGTCTTGCTTGCTTTGATCGGCAGCATGGTACAAATTGGATTCTTATTTAGCGGTGACCCGATCAAGCCTAAATTAAGCAAGCTCAATCCGATCAATGGTTTTAAGCAAATTTTTTCGATGCGGTCTGTCGTGGAGTTTTTGAAAAATATTATTAAGCTCATCGTAATCGGCGTGATCGTATATTTAACGCTTTGGAACGAAAGGCATCATATCATGCAGCTGGCGAGTGTTCCTGTTGAAACGATGTTCTCGTATACGGCAGGACTTTCGGTTAAGCTCGGTATTGAAATAGGGTCGCTGCTCGTTGTGCTAGCGATTATGGATTATATCTACCAGCGCTATGAGCATGAGAAAAGCATCCGGATGTCCAAGCAGGACATCAAGGATGAGTACAAAAAGTCGGAAGGGGATCCGCTGATAAAAGGAAAAATCCGTGAACGACAACGGAGAATGGCATTGCAGCGCATGATGCAGGAAGTGCCCAAAGCTGATGTCGTCATTACCAACCCGACACACTTTGCAATCGCACTGCAATATGACGGTTCTAAGATGGAAGCGCCGACCGTCATCGCCAAAGGAATGGATCTCGTGGCACTTCGCATTAGGGAAATTGCGAAAGAAAACGGCGTTATAACCATGGAAAACAAGCCTCTAGCCAGAGCGTTATATCAAAGGTCGGAGATCGGTGATGCGATTCCGGCAGATTTATTCCAAGCTGTGGCTGAAGTATTGGCTCATGTATATAAGTTAAAAGGAAGAACGAAGTAAGATGTCATATGCACTGGAGGAGGGATTAAGTTGAAGGCAAAGGATTTGACCATATTAATAGGAATTATCGGCATCGTACTCATGATGGTCATTCCGATTCCCACTTGGTTGCTAGATGTGCTGCTCATCATAAACATCTCCACGGCGCTTATGATTTTGCTCATCTCTATGAATACGAAGGATGCGCTGGATTTCTCCATCTTTCCGGCAATGCTGCTCATCACGACATTATTTCGGCTCGCCTTGAACATCTCGACCACACGTAACATTCTGCAGTACGGGGAAGCGGGTCATGTCGTGGCAACGTTCGGGAACTGGGTTGCCGGCGGTGAGATCGCGATTGGTTTCGTTGTGTTCTTAATTCTGGTCGTCGTCCAGTTTATCGTCATTACGAAGGGCTCGGAGCGCGTAGCCGAGGTCGGGGCGCGATTCACGCTCGATGCGATGCCTGGTAAACAGATGAGTATCGATGCGGATTTGAACGCAGGACTCATCAACGAGCAGCAAGCGAGAGACCGCCGCCAAAAAATCGAACGGGAAGCTGATTTCTACGGTTCGATGGACGGTGCCAGTAAATTCGTCAAGGGTGATGCGATCGCTTCGATCATTATATTGCTCATTAACCTAATCGGCGGTTTTGTAATCGGCATGGCTATACACGGCATGGCTTTCGGCGAATCACTCAGCACATTCTCCGTTCTAACAATCGGGGATGGTCTGGTCAGTCAGATTCCGGCCTTGTTAATTTCCACGGCGGCTGGACTTATCGTTACGCGGGCTGCTTCAGAAGGCAACCTGGCTTACGATATGACATCCCAAATGTTCCGCTATCCGAAGCTGCTTTATATTGTAGCTGGAACGATAGCACTGCTGGGTATCGGAACTCCAATCGGGATGTTGTCCACGCTACCGCTTGCAGGACTTCTCATATTCGCTGGTTACCGCATGCAGAACACGCTGGCTAAGCGTCAGCAGCAAGAGGAGCAGATGGAGGAGGAACAGCAAATCGAAGAGGTGCGGAGCCCGGAAAGTGTGATCAGCCTTCTGCAGGTGGATCCTATCGAATTCGAATTTGGCTATGGGTTGATTCCGTTGGCCGATACGCAGCAGGGCGGAGACCTGCTGGACCGTATCATCATGATTCGCAGGCAGTGCGCCCTTGAGCTTGGTCTTGTCGTTCCCGTTATTCGAATACGGGACAACATTCAGTTAAAGCCGAATGAATATGTAATCAAAATCAAAGGAAACACGGTCGCCAGAGGCGAGCTGCTCCTTAATCACTATCTGGCTATGAGTCCGGGCTTCGATGATGATTCGGTCATCGGCATAGAAACAACGGAGCCTGCCTTCGGACTACCGGCGATCTGGATCGACGAAGAGACCAAAGAGCGTGCGGAGCTGTCCGGGTATACGGTCGTTGATCCTCCATCCGTCGTAGCCACACACCTGACGGAAATCATTAAGCGTCATGCACACGAGCTGATCGGCCGGCAGGAGACGAAGACGCTTGTTGAGAATGTCAGAGAAACATACCCTGCGCTGGTGGACGAGCTTATTCCTTCCATACTTACGGTTGGTGATGTCCAGAAGGTGCTTGCCAAGCTGCTGCGTGAGAAAATATCGATTCGCGACATGGTCACCATCTTCGAAACGTTGGCCGATCATGGCGCCTATTCGAAAGACCCCGATATTCTGACGGAGTATGTCAGACAAGCGCTATCCAGACAAATCACGCAGCAATTCTCGCAAAACAGCGATACGCTGCGGGTTATTACGGTAGGGCCTTCATTGGAGAAGAAAATCGCCGAGTCTGTCCAGCAGTCCGATCAAGGCAGTTATTTGGCGCTTGATCCCATCGCCACACAGACGATTTACCAGAAGCTGAATGAACAGGTGAGTAAGCAGATTCAATCCGGCTATCAGCCGATCGTTCTGGCTTCTCCGACGATTCGGATGTATTTACGGCAAATCGTTGAACGGACGATGCAGGACATCCCGGTGCTATCGTACAGCGAGCTTGAGCCTAGTGTAGAAGTTCAAAGCATTGGGGTGGTGAATCTATGAAGGTAAAACGCTATGTCGTAAATGCGCTGCCTGAGGCGCTGCCGATGATTCGCAGCGACCTTGGCGTGGATGCCATAATCTTGAATACGAAGGAAATCAAAGTAGGCGGATTTCTGGGCATGTTTGGGAAGAAGAAGATGGAAGTTATTGCCGCCGTTGAAGCGGCAGGGGCTGCAGGGGCTGCCAAACCGGCTGCAAAGTCGGTACCGCAAGCCAAAATTAAACCTGCGTTAGCCAGAGGCGATGAGATATCTGCTACGGCTGCGGCCGCGTTCGCGGCTTCGCTGCAGCAAGCCGTCGCTTCCTCCGTCCCTCCGCAGCAGCAGGCTGAATCCAATACGAATGGAACTTCCGCTTCTATTGGCGGACAAGCCTCGGAGCTTTATCGGGCACAACGCGAAGCCGCGTCAGCGACGGCAAGACCCAATCAGCCGGTTGAGAAACCGGGGAAGATGTCTGAGGACGAGCTGCTGAATGAAATCAGAGATATGAAGCAATGGATTGTTCGAATGTCCAAACAGCAGCATGCCGCCCAGCAGCCGGAATCGATTCAAGCTCTGCAAACGAGATTAGATGAACAAGAGGTTCACGGTGACATCACTGAAAAGTTGATAACGGAAGTTGAAGCCCGCTTTGAAGGTCAGGACGCTGAACTCGTGAATCGGGAGCTGGTATGGACAGCTGCAGCCGAAATACTGGCGGAGTGGTTGGAAGGACTTGAAGACGAGGGGATCCATCGCGATACGCGTGTTGTCCATTTCGTAGGTCCGACCGGTGTAGGCAAGACCACCTCCATTGCGAAGCTGGCTGCGGAGCAGACGCTTAAAGCAGGGAAGAGAGTGGGGTTCATTACCTCCGATACGTACAGGATCGCAGCCGTCGATCAGCTTCGAACGTATGCGACGATCTTGAATGTTCCGCTTGAGGTCGTTTTCTCTCCGGCTGAGGTGACTCGCGCCTTCCATCAGCTCGAGGATCGCGAATTAATCTTCATGGATACGGCAGGACGCAATTTCCGTAATGAGCTCTATGTTTCGGAAGTAAACAGCCTGCTCCAGACAAAGGATCGTGCCGAAACCTATCTGGTCCTTAGCTTGACCGGGAAGTTCAGCGACATGTCCGTCGTTGCGGAACACTTTGCCAAATACGGGGTGCAGAAAGTGCTGTACACGAAGCAGGACGAGACACACGCTTCCGGAGCTGTTCTGAATTTGGCCTTGCAGCAAGGGATGAGACCAGCTTACATTGCATATGGACAAACAGTTCCTGACGATATCGCGCCTTTTCGTAAGGCTGCCTATGTCAAGCAGTTACTGGGGGCACCCAATCAATGAATGATCAAGCGGAGGCGCTTCGTCATCTCGTTCGTAACCGCGGGCGGCAAGAAGTGGAGAAGACTACCCGCGTGGTTACCATTACGAGCGGCAAAGGCGGAGTCGGCAAATCAAACTTCAGCTTGAATTTTGCGCTGGCGCTTCGTCAGCTCGGCAAGAAGGTGCTCTTGTTTGACGCCGACATCGGGATGGCGAATATCGATGTGCTTATGGGGATTTCATCCCCATACAGCCTGTATCATCTGCTTAAGCAGCAGAAAACGATTTGGGACATCATTCAAGAGGGGCCGACGGGCATCCATTTTATAGCCGGCGGTTCGGGATTCAAAGATTTGCTGGAGTTATCACCGGAGGAGCTTACGTATTTCACCGATCAAATCGGGAAGCTGCATGGAGAATATGACTTTATCTTGTTTGATACCGGAGCGGGATTGTCGAAAGAAACCGTCAAATTTATTACCTCCGCGGAGCTGACGCTCGTCGTCACGACACCGGAACCGACTTCGATAACAGATGCGTATGCATTAATCAAAATGGTGAAGGCCATGGACCATGATGTTCAGTTCAATCTTATAGTTAACCGGGCTGAGGACCGCAGGGAAGGGAAAGCGACGGCTGACAAGATCGCGCTCGTCGCAGAGCGGTTTCTGCAGACCCCGCTGCCGCTTCTGGGAATCGTCCTCGATGACTCTCATGTAACAAAAGCTGTGAAACGGCAATCCCCGTTCCTGCTGTCCTATCCGGGATCGGATGCATCACGAGACGTGATGACCATTGCCAAACAATTTTGCGACGTGCCTAAACCTGCGGCAGGCGCAAGCGGCGTCAAAGGATTCTTGCATAAGATGTTCAGGCTATCGAAATAAATCCTTTGAAGAGTAGGAGGCAGCGGCCCATGACCTCTTATCGCGTACTTGTAGTGGATGATTCCGCCTTTATGCGAAAGATCATCAGCGATCTCATTACAGCGGACAAGCAATTCGAGATTATTGCTACCGCGACGAATGGCCAAGAAGCAATCGACGCCGTCGAACAATGGAAGCCGGACGTCATTACATTGGATTTGGAAATGCCGGAGATGAACGGTCTCGAAGCGCTCGGCCACATTATGCGCAAGCGGCCTACACCCATCATCATGATGTCCAGCACCAGCGATGATGGGACACGCGAAACGATTAAGGCGCTTCAGTACGGAGCGTTTGATTTTATTCGCAAGCCGGCTGGTCCGCTCTCTCCTGATATTCAGAATGTCGGGGAGCAATTGCTGGAGAAGCTGCGAATTGCCGTACTTACAAGGCGGCCGTCGATACCGGCGGACAGCATCTTTACTCGGCCGCTCGCTCCTGCCGAACTTCATAAGCAGAACGGGAAAGAGAAGCCGTTAAAGCCAGGCAAGAAGGAAGCGGCGGAAACGAAACCTGTACGTCCGAAGTTAGAACCGGTTCTCAAGAAAGAACGCATAAAGCCAGCTGTATTGCCGTCCAAGCCTGCCGTAACTAGTCCTGAAGAACTATTCGCCGAGCAGGCAGAGCCTCCGAAGTCAAGCAGCAAACCAAAGCCGACGCTTTCTTTCCGCCACCTTGTTGCGATTGGCACGTCAACGGGCGGACCACGTGCTCTGCATGAGGTCATATCGTCACTGCCTGGTAGTTTTCCTGCACCGGTGCTCGTGGTCCAGCATATGCCCCCCAAATTCACGCATTCCTTGGCACAGCGGTTGAATACATTCAGCGCTTTGCATGTGAAGGAGGCGGAGGGGGGCGAAAGGGTATATGCCGGCATCGTATATATCGCTCCGGGCGGTTTTCATATGGAGCTAGCCAAGGACGCATCCGGGTATTACATAAAGCTTACACAAAGTGAACCTCGAAGCGGACACCGGCCATCCGTGGACGTGATGTTCGAGTCATGCGTCCCTTATCCTGAATTGCAGCGCCACTCCGTCATTATGACAGGGATGGGGAGCGATGGCGTCAAGGGAATGAAGGCATTGAAGGACAGTGGAGCCCAGAGTGCGATAGCCGAGGCTGAGGAATCTTGTGTGGTATACGGGATGCCCCGTTCGGCCATTGAAGCAGGCGTTGCAACATCAGTTGTTCCCTTGAAGAAAATCGCCTCAACATTGGTCGATCAGGTAATGAAGTAAATGAAGCACTCGAAACAAGGCAACTAATATGCAGGAGGTGCATGAATATGGATATGAATGCCTATCTCTCAATGTTTATCGACGAATCCAATGATCATTTACAGTCGCTGAATGAAAATCTTCTGCGATTGGAGAGCGATCCTGCTGATTTAAGCATCGTACAAGTCATTTTTCGTTCCGCTCATACGCTCAAAGGGATGTCGGCAACGATGGGATACGAGGATCTTGCATCCTTGACCCATGAAATGGAGAATGTGCTGGATCTCGTGCGCAACGAGAAGCTGAAGATGGATAACTTCATCTTCGATACGTTATTTAAGAGTCTGGATGCACTGGAGTCGATGGTACAGGATATCATTGGCGGCGGTACGGGCAGAGCGGACGTTTCGCACATCGTCGTCTCGCTGCAGTCAATCTTCAAGGGGGAGTACAAAGCGGAATCGGCTCCATCCGCTTCCGCTGCTTCGGCTGAAGGATCTTCAGGGGCAGAAGGGATTCTGGATGAATTCCAATCCTCCGTCTTGCTCCAATCCATAGAAGCAGGCCACTCCGTCTTCCATACCGTCGTAACGATTCGAGAGGATTGCATGCTCAAGGCGGCACGGGCTTACATGGTCTTTGACTTCCTGGAACGCAGCGGAGAAGTGGTGAAATCGCAACCCAGCGTTCAAGATATCGAACAAGAGAAGTTCGACCGTTCCTTTACTGTCTTTACGATAACGTCCTTGAGCCAAGACGAACTCCAGAAGGGGATCGAATCGGTTTCTGAGATCGAGAGTGCTGTCGTCACGCAGCTGGACGGAGAATCGTTATTCCAGCTTGGCGGGCGTCCGGCGGGTGCATCAACGCCTTCTAACGTTCATAACATATCGGCCGCAGCTGAGGTCGCGGCTTCAGCATCAAGTGCCGAAGCGAAGCCCGCGAGTGCACCGGCTGCTGCCCCTGCAGTAGCCTCATCCGGACAAGGCGGATCAACAGCTCTGTCACGCACCATTCGCGTCGATATTGAACGGTTAGATGCCTTGATGAATTTATTCAGCGAGCTGCTCATTGACCGCGTGCGTCTCGAACAGCTTGCGTCAGAGATTCGGCGTACGGAATTGACCGAAACGGTCGAGCATATGTCCCGGGTGAGCGGAGATTTGCAAAACATTGTTCTGAAGCTTCGCATGGTACCGGTCGAGTCGGTATTCAACCGCTTCCCCCGTATGGTACGCGATCTGGCCAAGTCGCTGGATAAGAAAATCGATTTGGTCATTACAGGTGCAGAAACCGAGCTTGACCGTACGGTAATCGATGAAATTGGAGATCCGCTCGTACACTTGCTGCGCAATTCGCTGGACCATGGCGTCGAGCCGATTCCAGACCGTATTGCGGCTGGCAAACCGGAGATTGGAACCGTTCATCTGCGCGCCTTCCACAGCGGCAACCATGTCTTCATCGAAATCGAGGATGATGGTCGCGGGATCAATAAAGAAAAGGTGAAACAGATTGCCATCAAGAATGACGTTATTACCGTAGACGAAGCCAAGCGCCTGACGGATAAAGAAATCAACATGCTTATCTTCGCTGCTGGATTCAGTACGGCTGATAAAATTTCCGATATTTCCGGACGCGGCGTCGGGCTTGACGTGGTTCGAACCAAAATCTCCACGCTGGGCGGACATGTTACCGTTGATTCCGTAGAAGGCAAGGGCTCCAAATTTTCCATCCAATTGCCGCTTACGCTGTCTATCATATCAGCGATGCTGGTTAAGCTCGGAACTGAGAAATATGCGATTCCGCTCTCGTCGATCGTGGAAACGAGCATCATACGCAGAGAGCATATCCGCAAAATCCATGGCAATCTCATGATGGAATTCCGCGGCACGGTGATCCCGATCATTTCCCTCAGCCAGGTGCTTGAATCTACATCATATAACGAGGCAGACGAAGCGGAGACCGAAATTGTCGTCATCCGCAAAGGAGATAAGCTCGTAGCTGTGATGGTAGACGAGTTTATTAGCCAGAACGATATTGTTCTGAAATCGTTAGGCAAGTATTTAACAAACATTGAAGCTATATCCGGAGCTACGATACTAGGTGACGGCCAAGTGGCCTTAATTATCGATCCAAACGCACTTATTAAATAAGGAGGGGTTACATATGGGAGAGGAAATGAAAGTCATTGTCTTTGGCTTGGCTAACGAAGAGTATGGCATCGAAGTGGACAAGGTACGCACGATCGAACGGATGTCACCCATTACGCGTGTTCCAAAAACGCCCGCTTTCATTAAAGGGGTCATTAATCTGCGCGGTGTTGTTCTCCCGGTCATCGATTTACGGGGACGCTTTGGGCTGAGTGAGTCGGAGCCGACGGAAAACTCGCGGATTATCATTGTTGCAGCCAATGATCTGGAAGTGGGCTTTATCGTCGATGCGGCTAACGATGTTATTGATATAGACAGCGACAGCATCGATTCGCCACCAGAAGTTGTCGGAGGCATTAAGGCTAAGTATTTGCGCGGCGTAGCTAAGATAGGCGACAATCGCCTGCTCATTATGCTGAACCTGTCCGAAGTGTTGAATAAGAATGAGATCATCCAGCTTGAGCAGCTCGAGGGATAAGCGGTGAACAATCCACTAGATAAGCTCGAGGCATTCAAACTAGACGTGCTCAAAGAAGTTGGCAATATAGGGGCAGGCAATGCAGCTACCGCACTATCCTGTCTCTTGGACAAGCCGGTGGATATGAAGGTGCCGACGGTCAGCCTGATTCCCTTTGAACAAATCGCGGATAAGGTGGGCGGCTTCGAGCAGGTCGTCGTTGCGATTTTTTTGCGGGTAGAAGGGGACGCCCCAGGCAATATGTTTTTTCTGATCCATGAGGATTCCGCGAAGAAGCTGCTGAAAAACCTGTTATCCATAGAAGTGCAGGACGATGCAAGCTATTCGGAAATGGAGTTTTCGGCTTTATCCGAAATCGGCAATATATTGGCTGGCTCCTATCTGTCCTCGTTGGCCGACTTCACCCGTCTTTCGATGTCGCCGACAGTTCCCGCCATTGCGGTAGATATGGCGGGTGCCATATTGAGCTACGGCTTGATGCAATATGGCGAGATGGGAGATTCAGCCTTGTTGATCGATACCAAATTCATGGAAGACCGGGAGTCGCTTGAAGGTCATTTCTTCCTCATTCCCGATCCGGATTCCTTTGATAAAATTTTCAGCGCCTTGGGAGTGCCTACCGAATGATACAGCAAAACTTGGTGAAAGTGGGCATGGCGGATCTGAATATCGCGATAGAAGGAGCCGTGCTGAAAACAACCGGACTGGGTTCGTGCGTCGGTCTGACGCTGTTCGACGAACGAAGCAAAGTAGCTGGAATGGCGCATGTGATGCTGCCTTCGTCAAGTATCGCCCGTGAGACTTCAATTAATCTTGCGAAATATGCAGACACCGCCATCCCGGATCTGATCGAGCGGATGAAGAAAGCGGGAGCTGTAACCGATCGATTGATCGCCAAGCTCGCAGGGGGGGCGCAAATGTTTGCTTTCGCCACGCAAAGCGAGGCGATGCGGATCGGTCCTCGGAACGTGGAGGCATGCAAAAAGGAGTTAACCCGCTATTCGATTCCGATTCTGTCAGAGGATACGGGCGGCAACTACGGGCGAACGATTGAATTCAGCAGCTTAAGCGGCCTGCTGGTCATCCGAAGCGTTCAGTTTGGCGTAAAGGAGATTTAATGATGATTGGAACATGGCGCTGGAATGCTGTGCTCGGGATAAGCGGAGGGCTGCTTACCTTGTTGTTCTCGTTAAGCAGCAATGGCTTGGCTATCACCGCCATGCGGTGCGTGTATGCTTTCGTCGTATTTTTTGTACTCGCTTATCTGTTTCGCGCGATATTGGCTTTTATTTTGCACACGCCAGCAGATAAGCTGCCGAATGAAATGGTTACGGATGTTCCCGAAGAAAAGGGAACCCGTGTTGATTTGTCGACCCCGGATGAAAGCGATGAGCTGAGCGGGATGTTAAAGCAGCAGTTGGATGGCAGGCCTGCCGAGGATACGAAGGAACAGGCGCCGTTCAAACCGCTGCAGCCGGAGAAATTAGTTTCGACACCGAACAAAGAGCCTGATGAATTGGCCAAAGCAATACGTCACCTGACAGGAGGGTGAGATGATGATTGAGTCGAAGGCGCCTCATTTATCTAACATCGAGATTTGGCAAAAGTGGAAAAAAGACGGAGATATTGATGCTAAGAAGCGGTTGATTGAGTATTACTTGACTTTGGTCGATTTTGTAAGCAACCGCATGGCCATTGGACTTCCGAAGAATGTTTCGAAAGACGATTTGGCAAGCAATGGCGTGATGGGACTTATTGATGCGATCGAAAAATTTGATTATACGCGCGGTTTGCAGTTTGAAACCTACGCGTCCTGGCGGATTCGCGGTGCGATCATCGATGGGCTGCGGCAGGGGGATTGGGTTCCCCGCTCGGTTCGCGAGAAAGCGAAAAAAATCGAAGAAGCGTATCAGCATTTGGAGCAGCACCTGCTTCGATCTGTGTCCGATGGTGAAATCAGTGCTTACTTGGATGTGAGCGAGAAGGAATTCCAGCATATGATCCAAGAAATTGCCGTAACGACCGTTTGCTCGCTCGAGGATCCCATTCGTGAAGAGGAGTCGGAGACGAGGCTGTCTCTGCTCATCGATGAGAAGGCCAAGAACCCGGATTACAAGGTTCATGAATTCTTTTTGAAAGAATCGCTCACGCGCGGAATTGAACGGTTGACTGCCAAGGAGCGGACGGTTATTTCCTTATTTTATTACGAAGAATTATCGCTCAGTGAAATTGCCGAAGTTATGTCATTATCGCCATCGCGCATTTCCCAGCTGCACTCGAAAGCGATATTAAGACTGCGAGGTGCGCTGGATAAGCAGAAGGATCAGTTGATGCAACACTAATCGTTCGATAAGGAGGGGCGGCAATGACGATTTCCAGTACATTGGAATCATGCATAGTTATCCAAACATCTCAAGACAAGCTAACAGCCTATTTACAGTTTAACGTCGCGGACGAACAATTTTCGTGCACGTTGAACGAGTTAGAAGCATTCGTCAGGAGTAATGGGGTGCACTTTGGGATCGATACAGACGTATTGGCCAGAATCGCGATGCAGCCAAAATTGTTCTTTTACAGTCAAACGGTTATCGCTCAAGGAGATCCCGCTGTGAACGGTCAAGATGGACAGATCCGATTCGCGTACAATATGAATGAAGAGAACCGCCGCCCAACAGAGCTTGAGGATGGCAAAGTCGATTTTAAAGAAATCTCGCAATTGAAAAACGTCAAACGAGGACAGCTCATAGCCGAGAAAATCCCCGCGACGGAAAGCAAGCCGGGCAAGCTGGTGACTGGCGATATCGCCCCCGGGAAAAACGGCAAGGAAGCCTACTTCAAGCAGGGCAAGAATGTCGTGATGAATCCGGAAAAAACGGCTCTATATGCCGCCATTGACGGGCTCATTACGATGACGGATAAGAGCAAGATCAATGTATTTCCGATCTATGAGGTTAACGGCGACGTGGATTATAATATCGGCAATATCGATTTCGTAGGAACAGTCGTTATACGCGGCAATGTGCTGACGGGGTTCCGAATCAAAGCTTCCGGCGATATTCGGGTCATCGGCGGTGTAGAAGGAGCGGAGCTGGAGGCAGAAGGCTCTGTCGAAGTCACCGGAGGCATTCTCGCCAGCAATAAAGGCTATGTCCGGGCAGGCAAGAATGTGAAGAGCTCCTTTATTCAAGACGGCAATGTTTCGGCTGCAGAAGATGTTCTCGTCTCGCAGAGCATCATGCATTCGCATGTTCGTGCAGGCGGGAAAGTGATTTGCATCGGAGCCAAGGGCTTGATCGTTGGGGGCTCCATTCAAGCCGGCGAGGGCGTCTCGGCCCGCACGATCGGGAACACGATGTCAACGGCTACATCTATTGAGGTTGGCGTCCGTCCGGAGTTAAGAGCAGAGCTGCAGGAGCTTAGACAGCAGCTGAAGACAACAATGGGAAATCTGGACAAGACCGAGAAGGCGCTTGTCTTGTTAGACCAGCTTGCCGCAGCAGGGCAGCTTTCATCGGATAAGATGGCATTGCGAATTAAACTTACCGCTACGAAGCGTCAAGCTGTGGATGAAATAGCCGCGTCCAAGGAGAGAATGCTGGAGATTGAGAAATCGCTCGAAAACACGGATTCCGCTAAGGTAGATGCCGTCAGTTTGATTTACGGAGGGACCAAGATCGTAATCGGACGCTACACTCGTTTTGTGAAGGACCCTACCCAGCGTGTATCATTCCGGTTCTCGGAAGGCGATATCGTGATGCTGCCCTACTACTAAATAAGCATGAATCTGATCACAAGCCCGGCGTATCTGTCCGAGCAGTGAGGGGGAATAGCGGATGCCTTACCGGTCAATCGATTTGCAGGTATCGGTTCAGCGTTCACCTGAAACCAGCACGCTGCATAATCAGCTGCTGCAAAAAACCATGATCGAGCAAACGAAGTTGGAAAACGAGGCCGCCAAGCAAACGGAGCTGCAGCGTACACAGAACGCAGCGGTAGAGGAAAGCAGCCACCTGGATATTCACGAGCATCAGCAGCGTGAAGGCGGTTCCTACAATCCGAATAAGCGCAATAAGAAGGGGAAGCGCGGCGACGAATCTCAAGAGGCCTCCTCGCAACCCGCCGTACATCCCTATAAAGGACAGCATATTGACATTTCGTTATAAGATTGTAGGTGACAGTTAAAATGGATCCATGGCTTTACATCGTGTTACTGGGTGCGGTAGTGATCGTATTTGGTTTCATACAGCCTAGAAAGCATGCGCCAGCGGAAGGTAACTTGGCCGTGCGTAATATGGAGACAGCGTTAGAAACGTTCATGGAGAACATGGAAGCAGACAATCGCGATATGGTAAATCTAGTAGCCAAGGTGCAGCAAGAGCACAAATCGCAAGCTATGCTTCGCGAGGAGCGTATCGATCAATTGGAGAAACGCTGTGCCGAGCTTGAACAATCGTTATTAGAATCGAATAAGCAGACACCGGCAGCACGGTCTGATTCATTCAGCAGCCCAGAGCCGCTTCCGATTATTGCAGAAGCGCCAGAAGCGGTGCTGGAGGTACAGAGCGATATCTCCGTTCAGGATACACCGCCGACCATTCGCGCCCGTTACTCGGAGCTGTTCGAGCTCTATGATAACGGCAAATCGGTGGAGGCAATTGCGAAAAAACTGAATTTGAATAAGGGAGAAGTTCAGCTTATTCTTCAGTTGTCCAAGCAGGAGGAAACAAACACACGATGAATAAACGGCCATTTTTATTGGGACTCGGCACGGGTCTCATTGTGGGCGCCATGCTCCTCCAGTTGATGATTGTCGGCCAGCAGCAGAAGGACAGGCTTGTGAACCGAGGACAAGACGAGCAAACCGAGGCGGATGCGCCTTCCTATAGCCAGGCAGAGCTGGATCAACGAATCGCGGAGGAACGCGAGCGCATTACAAAAGAGCTGCAGGAGGCCCAGAAGAAGCAGGAGCCTGCCGGCGGGAAGCCGGCGGAGGAAGTTCCGGCTGCGAGCAAACCCGCAGCTGGCCAAGCAGACCCCGAAGCAAATAAGAAGGCTGCAGCTGGAAACGGTACTGGCGCAGCGATCGATCAAGCTGTGAAGAAGACCGAGCCGGCAGCTAAGCGCATTATCGTTCGCATTGAACCCGGGTCCAGTGTTACGGAAATAGCGGACCTGCTTGCGGACAAAGGTATTATCAGTGATAAAAAAACATTTACGAGCCTGATGCGAAGCACCAAAATACGCGCGGGTTATTTTCCATTTGAAGGAAAAAAGACCGTTAAAGAGGTTAAGGCGATCATCACGAGCAAACCGCTTTCGCCCGAGGAAGCAAAGAAAGAAATTTCGCTCGGACAAGGCTGAGTGCGGGCAGGACAGAAACTTGTCGATACGCCCGCCGGTTGCTGTTGCGTGCTGGAATTAGTTATGGTATAGTAATTGACGGTGTTAAAATCACACGCCGATTAATTTCGACAAGGGTGCTTCGGCCCGGCCGGAGTTTTGCCGAAAAATGAGATTGGCGGAGGAAAACACAAAAAACCATTTACTAGGAGGTGTTGTGAGGATGGCGGTTATTTCCATGAAACAGCTTCTTGAAGCTGGGGTACACTTCGGTCACCAGACTCGTCGTTGGAATCCGAAGATGGATCGTTATATCTTCACTGAACGGAACGGCATTTACATTATCGACCTGCAAAAAACAGTTAAGAAAGTCGAAGAGGCTTACAACTTCGTTCGCTCTGTAGCGGAAGAAGGCGGTACGATTCTTTTCGTCGGCACGAAAAAACAAGCGCAAGATTCGGTGAAAGAAGAAGCTGAACGTTGCGGAAACTTCTACATCAACCAACGTTGGCTCGGCGGCACGCTGACTAACTTCCAAACGATCCAAAAGCGTATCGATCGTCTGAAGCTTCTTGAGAAGTGGGAAGAAGACGGTACATTCAACGTACTTCCGAAGAAAGAAGTCATCATTCTCCGCAAAGAGAAAGATCGTCTTGAGAAATTCCTCGGCGGCATTAAAGGCATGAAAGGTTTGCCTAGCGCGCTGTTCATCATCGACCCGCGCAAAGAGCGCATTGCTGTTGCAGAAGCTCGCAAACTGGGTATTCCTATCGTCGGTATCGTAGATACTAACTGTGATCCAGACGAAATTGACTACGTCATTCCAGGCAATGACGACGCTATTCGTGCAGTTAAGTTGTTGACTGCTAAGATGGCCGACGCTATTGTCGAAGCGAACCAAGGCGAGCAAACGACTGCGTAAGTCGTTAATGTATAGTCAGCAAGAAAGGGTGGTCTGAAGGTGTATAACCTCTCACCGCCCTTTTTTCGAATGTAAACATACGATGAACTCAGGAGGTCTCTATATTATGGCGGTTAATGCGAGTGCAGTTAAAGAATTGCGTGAAAAAACGGGTGCAGGTATGCTGGATTGCAAAAAAGCGCTCGAAGAAGCAAACGGTGATCTGACTAAAGCGGGTGAATTGCTTCGTGAGAAAGGCCTTGCGGCAGCAGCTAACAAAGCAGGCCGTATCGCAACTGAAGGCGTAGTAGAATCGTACATTCATGCTGGCGGCCGTATCGGCGTTCTCGTAGAGATTAACTGCGAAACCGACTTCGTTGCCAAAACCGATCAATTCCGTGATTTTGCCCGTGACATTGCGATGCAAATCGCTGCAGCTAATCCGAAATTCGTTCGTCGTGAAGAAGTATCCCAAGACGAGCTGGATAAAGAGCGCGAGATCCTGAAGGCTCAAGCGTTGAACGAAGGCAAACCGGCTAACATCGTAGAGAAGATGGTTGAAGGCCGTCTTGGCAAATACTACGAAGAGTTCTGCCTGCTCGAGCAGTCTTTCATTAAAGATCCAGACAAGACCGTTTCGATGCTGTTGAACGAAAAAGTCAGCGCAATCGGCGAAAACATTTCGATCCGTCGCTTCGTACGTTATGAGCTGGGCGAAGGCTTGGAGAAAAAAGAAGACAACTTCGTCGCTGAAGTTATGTCTCAAGCAAAACTGTAATCCGAACACGCTAGGCGGGGCGGGGCTTCCGCCCCGCCTTTTATGTTATTATACCTATAGATGATAGAAAAAATGGATAAGGCCTCATAAGAGGTTACAGATGGAGGGAAACCACGTTGCAAAATCCCGTATACAAACGGATCGTACTCAAAGTAAGCGGAGAATCGCTATCAGGCAATAACGGATACGGAATTGATGCTACGATGATTTCATCGATTGCAGAGCAAGTAAAGGAAGTTGTAGAGCTGAATGTTGAAGTTGCCATTGTCTGTGGCGGAGGCAACATCTGGCGTGGTATTGCCGGGACGGCAAAAGGGATTGACCGCGCGACTGCCGACTATATGGGGATGCTGGCTACGGTCATGAACTCACTGGCACTGCAGGACGCGCTGGAGCAAATTGATGTTCCGACACGCGTGCAAACATCTATCGCTATGCAGCAAATTGCGGAGCCTTACATACGGCGCCGCGCGATCCGTCACCTTGAAAAGGGACGCGTCGTCATATTCGCCGCCGGGACGGGCAATCCGTTCTTCTCCACGGACACGACCGCTGCACTGCGGGCCGCTGAGATTGAAGCTGAAGTCATTCTGATGGCGAAGAATAAAGTGGACGGGGTATATTCCGCGGATCCATTCAAGGATTCCACGGCCGAGAAGTTCGAGACCCTAACCTATTTAGATGTACTCAACCGTAATTTGGGCGTCATGGATTCAACTGCATCGTCCCTTTGCATGGATAATAATATACCGTTAGTCGTGTTCTCGATTACGGAGCAAGGAAATATTAAACGTGTCGTTCTAGGTGACAAAATCGGAACCATTGTGAAAGGGAGTGTCGACTAGTGCCTCAATCCATTAAAAAAGATGCTGAAGAACGTATGGATAAAGCAATTGGCGCATTGAAACGCGATTTGACTTCGCTGCGCGCAGGTCGTGCAACACCAGCGCTGCTTGACCGTGTTCAGGTGGAATACTACGGAGCGATGACACCGGTTAATCAATTGGCGAACATTAATACGCCGGATTCCCGAACGCTGATGATCCAGCCTTGGGATAAATCGTCGCTTGCTTCCATCGAGAAGGCGATTATGAAATCCGATCTGGGATTAACGCCTTCCAATGACGGCAGCATGATCCGTCTCTCGATTCCTGCATTGACCGAAGAGCGTCGTGCCGAATTGGTCAAGCTGACCCGCAAATTGGGCGAGGAATCGAAAGTCGCGATCCGCAATATTCGCCGCGACGCCAACGACGACATCAAGAAGCTAGAGAAATCGGATATTTCCGAGGATGAATCAAGACGCTACCAGGATGACATTCAGAAGACGACTGATAAATTTATCGCGGAAGTCGATAAAGTTTTGGCTGCCAAAGAGAAGGAAATCATGGAAGTATAATGCGTGCTCACCGCCCCTCCGACAGGTGGGGTTTGTTGCATAAATCGACATTTACGGTGGGAGGGCAGGCGTATGTTTAAGCGACTGAAAGCGAAATTCGGTAAAGCAACGGCGGCGTCGCCTTTGGCGCTGGACACCGATAATATACCGAAGCATATTGCCATTATTATGGACGGCAACGGACGATGGGCGAAGAACCGCGGATTGCCGCGGATCGCTGGCCACCATACAGGAATGAAGGCGGTGAAGCGGATCACGATGGCCGCTGACCGCCTTGGGGTCAAATATTTGACGCTGTATGCGTTCTCGACCGAGAATTGGAAACGCCCTAAAGCGGAAGTGGAATTCTTGATGAAGCTGCCTCAAGAGTTCCTTTCCATCGAGTTGAATGAATTGGTTGAGAAGAATGTGCAGGTCCGCATGATGGGCCATAAAGAAGATCTCCCTTCTTACACGCTCGAGGCGGTGGAAGAAGCCATTAGGCAAACGGCGAATAACACCGGGCTTGTACTTAACTTTGCTCTGAATTACGGCAGCCGCAAAGAAATGATTGAAGCTGTGAAGCTAATCGCGGAATCGGTTCGGGACGGAGAGATGGACCCGGATCAGATCGGGGAACAAGAGTTTGCGGAAAAGCTGCTCAGCTGCGGACTGCCGGATCCTGACCTGCTCATCCGAACGAGCGGTGAGCTGCGGCTAAGTAATTTCATGCTGTGGCAGCTTGCCTATAGCGAGATGTGGTTTACGGATGTCTATTGGCCTGAATTTACGGAAGACCATTTTCATGAAGCCGTAAGGGAATACCAGAGGCGGGCACGACGCTATGGCGGATTGTAGCTTGCCACCGGCTTCATCTGGAGCGTGTTAGGTACATTGAAACAACGTATCGTAACCGGAGTTATTGGCGGTACAGTCTTTATACTGCTAACGGTTCTTGGAACATGGTATTATTATGGACTTCTGTTGGCACTATCCTTTATCGGGTACTCCGAGTATGTTCGCATGAACGGGGTAAAGCGCACGCATCCAGCAGCGCTGCTCGGGTATGCGGGGATGCTTGTGCTTATCGTACCTTGGCAGGAGCTCGGGATGAGTTCGCCTTCGGCCTTACATATGCTGTGGCTGCTGATGTTTCTTCTGCTGGCGGTTACGGTTGTTACAAAGAATGAGATGACCATCGACGGTGCGGCCTTGCTGCTTCTAGGGGTGCTGTATGTCGGTTTTGGATTCAATGCGATGTTCGAAGTCCGCAATGCGGACTCGCATGGTCTGATAACGAGCTTGATGGCTTTTGGAGCGATATGGGCTTCGGACATCGGCGCTTATTTCACGGGACGGGCAATCGGTAAGCACAAGCTGTGGCCATCGATCAGTCCGAACAAGACGATAGAAGGCTCGCTTGGCGGTATCCTGCTGTCGCTGCTCGTTGCGGTCGCCTTCGCACTGGCGGTTCCGGATGTGATCGGAATCGGAAGAGCGCTGTTGATCGGACTAATAGCGGCCGTTGCCGGACAGTTCGGCGATCTGATCCAATCCGCTTATAAGCGTGTGAGGGGCATCAAGGATACAGGGACGCTTCTTCCGGGGCATGGCGGCGTATTGGATCGATGCGACAGCTGGCTGGTCGTATTCCCGCTGCTGCTCATGACCGGGCTGCTGCCGCTGAATTAGAGGGATAGGAGAAACGGGCATGACGAAAAAACTGACGATACTCGGTTCTACGGGCTCAATCGGAACACAAACGCTTGACGTTGTTGCTAACGAGCCGGATCGTTACGAGATACAAGGACTCGCCGCCGGCAATAATGCGGCTCTGTTGATTGAACAGGCAAATCGCTTTCGGCCGCGATCCGTTTGTTTATCGACCAAGGCGTTAGCTGAGGAAGCTGCCCCTCATTTGCCTGCAGGAACGCAGGTGCTTTACGGGGAAGAAGGGCTTGTTCAGATTGCAGCCGATAACGACGCAGATACTGTCGTGACGGCTATAGTCGGAAGCAGAGGTCTGAAAGCGACGCTTGCGGCTATAGAAGCGGGCAAACATATTGGTCTTGCGAATAAGGAGACGCTCGTTACAGCCGGTCATCTCGTCATGAAGCGTGCGGCTGAAAAAGGGGTTTCGATTCTTCCGATAGACAGCGAGCATTCGGCCATATTTCAATGCTTGAACGGAGAAACCCTTTCGGCTCTCAAAGGCATCACGTTAACCGCTTCGGGCGGATCGTTCCGCGACCTCTCGAGAGACCAGCTGGCTGGAGTTACGGTTGAACAAGCGCTTAGCCATCCGAACTGGTCCATGGGGGCTAAGATCACCATAGACTCGGCAACGATGGCTAACAAAGGGCTGGAAGTGATTGAAGCGCATTGGCTCTTCGGTCTTGATTATGAGGATATACATGTTCTGATACATCCCGAGAGCATCATTCACTCTTATGTGGAGTTTGTTGATCACAGCATCATTGCTCAGCTCGGACTGCCGGATATGCGGGTACCGATCCAATACGCTCTCACGTATCCGGATAGAAGGCCTTCGCCTACGCCATCGTTAAATTTAGCGAAGCAGGGAGCTCTTCATTTTCGCGAGATGGACCTTAATCGATATCCTTGTCTTCGGATGGCGTATGAGAGCGGCCGGATCGGACGTTCTGCCACAACCGTCTATAATGCGGCAAACGAAGTTGCAGTAGCACGATTTCTTGAAGGAGCGATTACGTTCCTTGATATCGAGCGGGTCATTGCAAACGTGCTTGAGCGGCATTCAGTAACCGCGGTGCCTGATGTGGCGGCGATTATGGAAATCGATGCATGGGCCAGGATCGAAGCAGCAGCTGTTTGAACGACTGGTTCTCTTGTAACGGACGGGAGAATAATGATAATCTAAGTACAGGCCGTTACGAACAGGAGGCTCTATAACGATGCATACGATACAAATCGTCTTTATGACCGTGCTGGTCTTCTTCGCGATCGTAACGATCCATGAATGGGGTCATTTTTATTTCGCGAAGCGCGCAGGCATTCTGGTTAGAGAATTCGCCATCGGATTCGGACCCAAGCTGATATCAATCAAACGTGGCGAAACGCGTTACACGCTTCGATTAATACCGGCTGGCGGATTCGTCCGGATGGCGGGGGAAGATCCCGAGCTGGTGGAAATACAGCCTGGACAGACGATAGCCGTCCGCTTGAACGACAATCGGGTAACACGTCTATACTTGGACAGACTGGATGAGCGCTCCAATGTTATTCGCGGTGAGGTTGAAACAATCGATATCGAGGACCGGCTGAAGGTCACGTTATCGGCTGACGGCGTCAGTGAGACCTATGATGTACATCCGCAGGCGCTCATGGTCGCCAAAGGAAGAGAAACGCAAATTGCACCGAAGGATCGTCAATTCGGCAGCAAAACCGTAGGGCAGCGTGCCATGGCGATCGTAGCCGGGCCGCTGATGAATTTCGTGCTTGCCTATGTCTTGTTTTTTGTCTACTTTCAATTGGCAGGCGTACCTATGGAAACGCCCGACCGGTTGTTAATCGGCAATGTATCGGAAGGCATGCCGGCTTCCAAGGCCGACATTAAAGTGGGCGATGTCATTGATTCCGTCAATGGCGTCAAGATCGGCACGGATTTTGATAAGATGATTTCGTTAATTAGCAAATCCCCGGGCAAACCGATTGAATTCAAGGTCATTCGTGACGGAACGCCAATTACGATGATGATAACACCGGAACCTGAGAAGGATACAGGGGACGGTAAATTGGGCATTTCGGCGGCATTTCCGACTCGGGCAGCTGGGTTTGGAGAGACATTCTCCCTGTCTGGCATGGCTATGAAGAACATGACAATCAGTATTTTCGAAGGATTCAAAAAGCTCATTTTCGGTGAATTCAAGCTGGATGATTTAGGAGGTCCAGTACGTACGGCACAGGTAACCAGCGAAATCGCGAAGCAAGGGATTACGCAGCTGACCTCATGGGCCGCACTGTTAAGCTTGTATCTGGGCATCTTTAATTTGCTGCCGGTACCAGCGCTTGACGGTAGCCGTCTCATATTCTTGGGCGTGGAAGCCGTGCGCGGCAGGCCGGTTGATCCGAACCGGGAGAGCATGGTGCATTTCATCGGCTTTGCGATGCTGATGCTGCTCATGCTGGCCGTCACGTATAACGATATTTTGCGATTGGTTAGAGGGGAGCAGTAGTCGTTCATGTCGAAAGATAAACAATTTGTGACCGAAATTACGCCACAGGGCGAAGACTTTTCGAAATGGTACATTGATGTAATCAAAAAAGCGGACCTCATGGATTACTCGCCGGTTCGCGGCTGTATCGTGTTCAGGCCGGAGGGCTTCGAGCTATGGGAGAACATACAGCGCGAGCTGGACCGCCGCTTCAAAGAAACGGGCCATAGAAACGCCTATTTCCCGCTGTTTATTCCTGAAAGCTTCCTTCAGAAAGAGAAGGAGCACGTTGAAGGGTTTAATCCGGAGCTGCCTTGGGTAACGGAAGCCGGCGGTGAGAAGCTCGAGGAACGGCTTGCCATTCGTCCAACCTCGGAGACGATCATCGGCCACATGTATTCGAAATGGATCCAATCGTATCGCGATCTCCCGCTCCTCATTAATCAATGGGCGAACGTTGTCCGTTGGGAGAAGCGGACGCTGCCATTCCTGCGTACAAGCGAGTTTCTGTGGCAGGAAGGCCACACCGCTCATGAGAATGAAGAGGAAGCGCGTCAAGAAACGATGCAAATGCTGAACATCTATCGCGAATTTGTTGAAGACTTCTTGGCGATTCCCGTCATAGTCGGACAGAAAACGCCATCTGAGAAATTTGCAGGCGCTGTGGATACGTACTCTATCGAAGCGATGATGAAGGATGGGCGTGCCGTGCAAGCGGGGACATCGCACTATCTGGGTACCAACTTTGCCGTTGCCTTCGATATTAAGTATCTCGACCGCGGCAATACTCTGCAATTCGCGCACACCACTTCATGGGGCGTATCCACTCGTTTGATTGGCGCGCTCATCATGGTTCATGGCGATGATCGCGGCCTTGTGCTCCCGCCGAAGATTTCTCCTACGCAAGTGGTGATGATTCCGATCGGACCGCCGAAGACGCGTGAACAGGTGATTGCCCGGGTGGATGAGCTGTATGCAGAGCTGAAGAAGGCGGGGGTTCGTGTCAAGGTAGACGATCGCGCCGATGTCAGCCCCGGCTGGAAGTTTAATGAGTACGAGATGCGCGGCGTGCCGATCCGCATGGAGCTCGGCCCTCGAGACATGGAGAATGGACAAGCTGTTCTCGTCTCCCGGATTACCGGCGAGAAGCGTGTCGTCGCCCAAAGCGATATCGTAGCTGAAATCGAAAAGATGCTGGAAGAGATCCACCGCGATATGTTTGAGCGGGCTGGCCAATTCCGCTCCGATCATTCGAATTCGGTAGAAACGCTGGACGAGATGAAATCGCTGCAGGAAGAGAAGCGCGGATTCACGCTGGCAGGCTGGTGCGGCTCTGCCGCTTGCGAGAAGCAAGTGAAAGAAGAAACAGGCGCAACCAGCCGCAATATTCCGTTCGAGCCGTTGGAGAAGAAAACCACATGTCTCGTTTGCGGCGAGAAAGCAGAGCACACCGTCGTATTTGCAAGAGCGTACTAATTAATAGAGCAGGTAGAGGCGCCGCGATGAGAATCGCGGCACCGCTTTTTCTGCCTTATCGAATGAAATCTAATTCAATAAATGCCAGGGAATCAGCAAAATTTCCCGCCATGGAACGGCGAGCCGCTGCTTCCAGAGAAGAGCAGCGGGTCTGTTGACGTCTCTATACTTACTTCGGGGGAGGAAATGATGAGCCACACCGGGGAAAAACGGCATCGCTTCGAGCTTCTGATGAAGCAGGCGGAGCTGCCGCAGCAATTGACAGACGAACATTTCAAAGATGGATATATCGAGAAGGTAATTGTTAGCCGGAACAACCGGGAGTGGACGTTTTGCATTGGCAAAACGTCTTTAATATCTTTAGCTGCATATGGAGTTTTTTGCCGTTCCGTTCAGGCGAAATTTGCGCATATAGCCTCTGTTTCATTTGTGGTCCAATATGAGGCTCAGGTGCAGACAGACGATATCTTGACTGAATATTGGCCGGCTTTCGTCGAATGGGTTCAGCAGCAGAACGCTTCGGTGAACGGATGGCTCGGGAAAGCGATGATCGAAGTTAAGGACGGGCTTATTACACTGGCCATGCTGGATGAGATGAGCTTGGAGCTGGCGCGTAAGAAACGCCTTGACGAGCTTGCTATCGGTTTCTATCAGCAGCAGTTCGAACGGGCTTGTCGCGTGAAGCTGAGCGTCATGCAATCCAACCAAGAGTTCTATGAGCAATTTGCCCAAAAACGGGATCAGGCAGAACGCGAGGTTGTAGAGCAAATGATGAACAGCGCCGCGTTAGAGGCGCCGCCGGTTGAAGAAGGCGAGGTCCGCCTTGTGGTCGGCTATGATATCCGTGAAGAGCCTGTACCGATCATGAATGTCCTGGAGGAAGAGAAGAAGGTTACCGTACAGGGGACGGTCTTCGGCCTTGATGTGAAGGAGCTGCGCAATGGCAGCACCTTGTTCACGTTCAACGTGACCGACTTTTCGGATTCGATTGCCATGAAGATGTTTGCCAAGACGAAAGACGATGTCAAGGTACTGAACCAGCTCTCTAACGGCAAATGGATCAAGGCGCGCGGCCGGGTCGAATATGACCGCTTTATGATGGAACCCGAGCTCGTGATGATGCCGTCCGATCTGCATGAGGTGGTAGCTCCGCCTGAGCCGAAGGATGATGCGGAGGAGAAGAGGGTCGAGTTCCATCTTCATACGACGATGAGCACGATGGATGCGGTGACGCCTATTGATGCTTATGTCAAGCAGGCGGCCAAATGGGGGCATAAGGCGATTGCCGTTACGGATCATGGCGGTGTTCATTGCTATCCGGATGCAGCCAAAGCGGCGAAGAAGAACGGGATCCAAATGCTATACGGCGTTGAGGCGAACGTGGTGAACGACGCGGTTCCGATGGTGTTGAACTCGCGTGAAGAACCCCTTCAGACCGCCGTATATGTGGTGTTTGATATCGAGACCACCGGTTTATCCGTCATTAACAACAAGATTATCGAGTTAGCAGGCGTAAAAATGAAGGAAGGTAAAGAAATCGACCGATTCGCCACCTTCATCGATCCGCACGAAGACATTCCCTATCATATTCAACAGCTGACGAACATCACAAATGAAATGGTGAAGGGCGCACCGGAGCTCGAACCCAAGATTCGGGAGTTTGCGGAGTTCATCGGCGATTCGATTCTAGTCGCGCACAACGCCCGTTTTGATATGGGCTTTATACAAGCGGCATACAAGGCGATCGGGATGCCGGAGCTTAATAATCCGGTACTCGATACGCTGGAGCTTGCGCGATTTATCCACCCGGCCATGAAAAACCACCGCTTGAATACGCTCGCGGACAAATATAAAGTCGGCCTGGAAAGCCATCACCGCGCCGTTGACGACTCCTTAGCGCTAGGCGGCGTATTATACGGACTTATCGGCGATGCCGCCAAACGCAACATTACCGGACTTCATATGTTAAATGATTATGTAGGACTGGATATTTCCAATACGAGGCCGTTCCACTGCTGTATTTATGCATTGAATGCGGCCGGCAAAAAAAATCTGTTCAAGCTCATTTCATTGTCGCATACCCAGCACTTCAAGCGGGTTCCTTGCATTCCTAAGAGCAAGCTGACCGAGCTGCGCGATGGTCTGCTCGTCATCTCGGGCTGTGAGAAGGGCGAGTTTTTCGAAGCGGTGCTCAACAAATCATTCGAGGAAGCTGAAGATACAGCCCGTTTCTATGATGTTCTGGAAATCCAGCCTGTAGGGTTCTATATGCATCTGGTAGACAAGGGACTCGTCGGCAGCCGTGCAGAGGTGGAGCAAGCGCTTCGCCGCGTATGCGAAATTGGTGACAAGCTCGGGAAACCGATCATCGCGACCGGCAATGTCCATTATTTGAAGCCGCGCGATAAGATGTTCAGAGATATTACGATCCATGGCATAACGGGGTTCAGCCCGCTCAAGGATCTCAAGAAGCCAGACGCACATTTCAGAACGACGAAGGAAATGCTGGCGGAATTCGCCTTTTTGGGTGAAGCGCGCGCTTATGAAGTCGTCGTGAAGAACACGAACGAGCTGGTCGACCGCTTCGAGCCTTTCGAATTGTTCCCGAGCAAGGGCGGACCTGGCGACAACGGACTCTTCACGCCGATTATCGAAGGGGCGGACGAAGAAATCCGCAACACCTGCTACGACACGGCCAAGCGCCTTTACGGCGAGCCCCTTCCGGATGTCGTAGTCCAGCGGCTCGAGAAGGAGCTCGTTCCGATTATCAAATACGGCTTCTCCGCGAACTATCTCATTTCCGAGAAGCTGGTAAAGAAATCCAATTCGGATGGATATTTGGTCGGATCGCGGGGATCCGTCGGATCTTCGGTCGTTGCCACCTTCCTGGGCATCTCGGAGGTTAACCCGCTGCCGGCCCATTACAGCTGTCTGGATGAAGCATGCAAGTATAGCGAATGGTTTCTGGACGGCAGCTATCCGTCCGGCTTTGACCTTCCGGACAAATTATGCCCGAACTGCGGCAAGCCGCTCAAGGGGGAGGGCCAGGACATCCCGTTCGAGACCTTCCTGGGCTTCAAAGGGGACAAGGTTCCGGATATCGACCTCAATTTCTCCGGGGAGTACCAAGCGGTTGCGCATAACTTTACGAAAGAAATATTCGGCCCTGAAAATGTTTTCCGAGCGGGGACAATCGGAACCGTGGCGGAGAAGACAGGCTATGGTTATGCCAAGAAATACGAAGAGGATCAAGGGAAAAAGTGGCGGGGCGCTGAGCTTTCAAGGATCGCGGGCGGCTGTACGGGCGTCAAGCGCAGCACCGGGCAGCATCCCGGAGGTATCGTTGTCGTACCGAATTACATCGAGGTTGAAGATGTGACCCCGGTGCAGTACCCGGCTGACGATGTCAATGCCGAATGGAAAACGACCCATTTTGACTACCACGCCTTCGAGGAAAATTTACTCAAGCTTGATATTCTCGGCCACGATGATCCGACGATGATGCGCATGCTGCAGGATTTGACCGGCGTCGATCCGACGACGATCCCGATGAATGATCCGAAGGTTATGAGCATGTTCAACTCAACGGATGCGCTCGGCGTGCAGCCGGAGAAAATTCGGTCTGCTGTCGCCACCTATGGCGTACCTGAGATGGGGACGAAATTCGTCCGCCAAATGCTTGAGGAGACGAAGCCTTCATCGTTCGCCGATCTCCTGCAAATTTCCGGCTTGTCTCACGGAACGGGTGTATGGCTCGGGAATGCTCAGGAATTGATCAAGAACCGCACCTGTACGATTAAGACCGTTATCGGCTGCCGGGATGACATTATGCTCTACTTGATCTATAAAACCGGCATGGACGCGGGGCTGGCGTTTAAAATTACGGAGAGCGTGCGGAAGGGCAGAGGGCTTACGCCGGAATGGATCGAGGAGATGAAGCAGTGCAAGGTACCGCAATGGTATATTGATTCCTGCCTCAAGATCGAGTATATGTTCCCGAAAGCGCATGCCGCTGCATACGTCATTTCTGCTGTACGGACCGCATTCTTCAAGCTTTATCATCCGATTGAATATTATGCAACCTACTTCTCCGTCCGTGCGGAGGATTTCGATTTGGAGCTGCTCTGCCAAGGCTATGATGCCATTCTGCGTAAACTGATCGAGATCGAAGGCAAAGGCTTCAACGCAACGCCGAAAGAGAAGAACTCGGTCTCGCTGCTTGAGATGGCGCTCGAGATGACGGCGCGCGGCTTTACATTCAAGCCGATTGATCTATACCGTTCGGAAGCCACGCGCTTCATTGTCGACGGAAGCTCATTAATTCCGCCATTTGCCGCTATTGGGGGCATTGGGGACAATGCGGCCCGGAATATTGCGGGCGCTCGCGATCATGGGGAATTCCTGTCGATCGAAGATTTTCAACAAAAATCGAAGGCGACCAAGACCGTCATCGAGGTTCTCACCTCGATGGGCTGCTTCCGCGGATTACCGGAATCGAATCAGCTTTCCTTGTTCTAACATTGGCATTTTTTATGCATAAACTAAGCGCGGCGCGAGGGTCTAGAACAAACTCATTGTTGTCACCACATCATGGTTATGGTATAATATTTCTGGCAATGCTGATGATACGACCTTTCGCAGAAGAGTGGGGAAACCCACTCTTTACGTTTTGTCCGCACCTTTTTAGGTGTGATCGGCTTTATCTGTACGCTCAGACACGAAGTCTGCTATCGCGCACGGCGTCATAAGCGCCCTGCGCGTTTCAGTAATAATTTGAAATCGGGGTTGTATTCAAGACTGACAACCGTCTTCGGCGCATATCCGGGTCACGGCTGCAGTAGGGAGGAACAAGTTTGAACACAGCAAAAATCAAAACCGTTGTCGAAGAAGCGGTGCGACCTTTTCTCGACAGCAATGGATTTGAACTGGTTGACGTCGAATACGTCAAGGAAGGCAGCAATTTCTTCCTGCGCGTGTTCGTTGACAAAGATGGCGGCATCGATATCGACGAATGCGGCCGAATCAGTGAATTTTTGAGTGAAAAGCTAGATGAGAACGATCCGATTACGGATGCCTATTTTCTCGAGGTCTCGTCGCCGGGCGCCGAGCGGCCGCTTAAAAAACCGCAAGACGTGGAGAAAGCCGTGGGCAAGCATGTCTATGTGACCACTTACGAGCCCATCGACAAGAGCAAAGAATTCGAAGGCAAACTGATTTCATTCGACGGTGAAAACATGGTCATTGAAGTCGGGAAGAAAACACATACGATTCCTTATACCAAAGCAGCAAGCGCCCGTCTGGCTATCGTTTTCTAAAACGGAGATGCCCATTGACGCTTCCGCCTTTGCAGTGAGGAAATGATTCGAAAGGGGGAACTCATTCCGATGAGCATGGATTTTATTGAAGCACTATCGGAGATTGAAAGAGAGAAGGGCATCACTAAGGATGTGCTGCTAGAGGCCATCGAAGCTGCACTGATCTCGAGTTATAAGCGTAATTTTAACACCGCCCAGAACGTTAGGGTCGACATCAACCGTCATACCGGGGTTATTAAAGTGTATGCCCGCAAGACCGTAGTTGATGAAGTATTTGATCCGAGGCTGGAAATTTCCGTTGAAGCTTCGAGAGAAATTAACCCGCATTATCAGCTTGATGACGTAGCTGAAATCGAAGTAACGCCACGCGACTTTGGCCGGATCGCCGCTCAAACGGCGAAGCAGGTCGTAACGCAGCGGATACGCGAGGCGGAACGCGGACTTATATACAACGCCTTTATCGATAAAGAAGAAGATATCGTTAACGGAATCGTACAGCGTCAGGATGTGCGAAATTTATTCATCGATCTCGGCAAGGTCGAAGCGGTTATGCCGCTTACAGAACTGATGCCGACGGATAAATTCAAGCACGGGGACCGCGTGAAATCGTTCATTACGAAAGTAGAGAACACGACGAAGGGTCCGCAAATTTTTCTCTCGCGTACACATCCTGGCTTGCTCAAGCGCTTGTTCGAGCTTGAAGTTCCGGAGATTTACGACGGAGTAGTTGAAATTCGCTCCGTTGCCCGTGAAGCGGGCTTCCGCTCCAAAATTGCGGTGCATTCGCGCAATGAGGAAGTGGATCCGGTTGGTTCCTGCGTCGGCCAAAAAGGGATGCGGGTACAAACCATCGTTACCGAGCTTAAGGGTGAAAAGATAGATATCGTCCGTTGGTCGGAGAATGTTGAGGAATATGTCGCCAATGCGCTGAGTCCATCCAAAGTACTCGAGGTTATCGTGTACGAACAGGAGAAGATGGCCCGCGTAATCGTTCCGGATTACCAGCTGTCGCTCGCGATCGGGATCAAGGGGCAGAATGCGCGGCTAGCGGCTAAGCTAACAGGTTGGAAGATCGACATCAAGAGTGAAGCGCAAGCGGAACAAGAATACGGCCGGCCTAAGTCGCCGATGAGCGCTATGCATCAGGACTCCGTCTCCATCGACTAGCGGCGTCAAGCTAGAGCCGTAGCTTACGAAGCGAAGCTGGCTTCGATAAGTTTTGAAGGAGGGATGAATGGTGAGACCAAGAAAAATACCTTTGCGCAAATGCGTAGCATGTCAGCAAATGATGCCCAAGAAGCAACTTATTCGTATCGTACGTACGCCCGAGGAAGCGATCCTCATCGACTTAACAGGCAAGAAAGCAGGCCGCGGCGCTTATCTCTGCGGGAAAGTGGAATGCTTTAAACTGGCTAAGAAGACGAAGGCGCTGGACCGGGCACTCAAACAACCAGTGGGTGCGGAAATTTACGACCAGCTCGAACAGGACTTTATCGAAGTTGAAGATACGTTCATCGCGAATAAGGACCGGAATGATGACGATGAATAAATCTTTGTCTTTGCTTGGTATGGCGATGCGCGCCGGTAAGCTTGTAACGGGAGACGAGACGGTGTTGAAAGCGGTACGGCAGGGAAAAGCAAAGCTTGTCATAATAGCCGGAGACGCATCGGACAATACGAAGAAGAAGTATCGGGACAAATGCGGGACATACGGCGTGAAGGTGGTCGAAGCGCTTGATCGGGCAGTTCTCGGTCACGCCATCGGTAAAGCGGAGAGGGTGCTTATCGCCGTAACGGACGCAGGGTTTTCGTCAAGTATACAACGGAGCTTAAGCCAATCTTCGGAGGTGGAGTATATTGACTAAACAACAAGACAATAGCAAGGACAATAAAGATAAATTGCGTGTCTATGAGTATGCGAAATCGCTCAATATGAGCAGTAAAGAAATCATTACGATTTTGAAACGTCTTAATCTTCCGGTTAACAATCATATGAGCGTGATGGAGAATGAGATGGTACACAAAGTCGAAGGATTCTTCCGTGACATTAAAGCGAGCGCAGCCGCTAAGCGTGCACAAGAGAACGTGACCGTATCTACATCTGCGCCAACGACGAATCGTCCATCCAACCAACAGGACCGCAAACCGGCTCAGCAGGGCGGAGCCAAGCCACAACCTAGCAATGACGCTGCTGCGCAAGAAAGCGGAGCACGTTCGGTACCACAAGCAAGTCCGCAAGGTCAACCACAGGCGCAAGCCCATGATAACAAAAATACAAACCAGGATCGACAGGGGAATATGAACATAACTAAATCGAATACGCCATCCAATAATCAATCATCCGCGCAGCAAAGCGGACAGCAGCGTCAAGGCCAAAGTGGCCAATCCGGAAGTCAATCCGGACAACGCAGTCAAAACCAAGGCGGACAACGTCCAAGCCAAGGCAGTCAAGGGGGACAGCGTCCAGCCGGTCAAGGCGGACAGCGTCCAGGAGGTCAGGGCGGTCAACGTCCAGCCGGTCAAGGTCAAGGCGGCGGACAACGTCCGAGCGGCCAAGGTAGTCAAGGCGGCCAGCGTCCAGGAGGCCAAGGCGGCCAGGGCGGTCAACGCCCAGCCGGTCAAGGAGCTTCACAGAACCGTCCTGGCGGCGGTGCGCGTCCATCGGATCAGAACCGCGGAGCGCAAGGCCGCACCTTCGATACCCGTCCAACGACAGGTGGAGAAGACGCATCGAAGTCGAACAAGAAGACGAAGCCTGCGGGCAAACGCTTTGATGATGCAAGAGTCAGCAACTACAAAGGCAATAACCGCGGAGGTAAGAACAATCGCGGCAGAGGCGGCCAGCAGCAGGAACGCCGCGAAAAAATCGATAACACGCCTAAGAAAATTATCGTTCGCGGTGAAATGACCGTCGGCGACTTGGCGAAACTTCTTCATAAAGATGCTTCCGAAGTTATTAAGAAGCTGATCTTCCTGGGCGTTATGGCGACCATTAACCAAGAGGTCGATCTCGATACCGTCCAGCTGATCGCATCCGAATACGGTGTTGAAGTCGAAGTGAAAATACCGGTAGAGGAAGATCAGTTCGAGACGATTGAAGAGAAAGACGTAGAAGAAGATCTCATGACACGTCCGCCAGTTGTTACGATCATGGGTCACGTTGACCACGGTAAAACAACGCTGCTTGATGCGATCCGCCACACTAGCGTTACAACCGGAGAAGCAGGCGGAATTACGCAGCACATCGGTGCGTATCAAGCTGAGATCAACAACAAGAAAATTACGTTCCTGGATACGCCTGGTCACGAAGCGTTCACGCTCATGCGCGCACGCGGTGCTCAAGTAACGGACATTACGATTATCGTTGTCGCAGCCGATGACGGCGTCATGCCGCAAACGGTCGAAGCCATCAACCATGCGAAGGCGGCTGGTGTGCCGATTATCGTAGCTGTGAACAAGATCGATAAACCGGACGCTAATCCGGATAAGATTAAACAAGAGCTGACTGAATATGAACTCGTTCCGGAAGAGTGGGGCGGAGACACAATTTTCGTCAATGTATCTGCGAAGCAGCGCATGGGACTGGAAGAACTGCTTGAGATGATTCTGCTGGTTGCGGAAGTCAATGATTACAAAGCGAATCCGGACAAACGGGCACGCGGTACAGTCATTGAAGCCGAGCTGGATAAAGGCAAAGGCCCTGTTGCCCGTATTCTGGTACAGCACGGAACGCTCAAGGTCGGTGACGCATTCGTCGCAGGTAACTGCTTCGGCCGCGTACGGGCCATGGTCAACGATAAAGGCCGCCGCCTCAAAGAAGCGGGACCTAGTACGCCGATCGAGATTACCGGCTTGACGGAAGTGCCTCTTGCAGGCGATCCCTTCCTCGTGTTCGAAGACGAACGCAAAGCGCGTGCAATTGCAGACCGTCGTGCCATTAAACATCGTCAATCCGAGCTCGGCGCGAATTCGCGCGTTACGCTGGATGACTTGTATAAGCATATTAAAGAAGGCGAAATTAAAGACTTGTACGTCATTATTAAAGCAGACGTTCAAGGTACCTCCGAGGCGCTCAAGGGATCTCTTGCTAAGATCGACATCGAAGGCGTGCGCGTGAAGATTATTCACAGCGGCGTAGGCGCGATTACGGAATCCGATATCAACTTGGCATCGGCATCCAATGCGATCGTCATCGGCTTTAATGTTCGTCCAGAGCCGCAGGCGCTGGCAACGGCAGAGCAGGAGAAAGTTGATATTCGTCAGCACAATATTATTTACAACGTGATCGACGAAATTGAGCATGCTATGAAGGGGATGCTGGATCCGGTATTTAAAGAGGTCGTTATTGGCCAAGCCGAAGTCCGGAATATCTTCAAAGTCAGCAAGGTGGGAACGATCGCAGGCTGTATGGTCACTTCGGGAAAAATCACCCGTTCGGCAAAAGCCCGCTTGATCCGCGGCGGAATTGTCGTATTCGAAGGGGAAATCGAATCACTGAAACGCTTCAAGGACGATGCCAAGGATGTAGCTCAAGGCTACGAGTGCGGTATTACGCTTGATCGTTACAATGATATGAGAGAAGGAGACACGATCGAAGCCTTCGTTATGGAGAAAGTAGAGAGGTGATAACCCTATGGCGAAAATTCGCGTAGGACGTGTCGGTGAACAAATTAAGAAAGAACTAAGCCAAATTATTCAAACGGAATTGAAGGATCCCCGCATCGGTTTTATTACCGTTACGGGGGTCGAGGTTACGGGCGATCTATCGCAAGCGAAGGTGTACCTAAGTGTGCTTGGCAGTGATGAACAGAAAGAGGCCACGCTTAAGGCACTCGGAAGCGGTAGCGGATTTATCCGCTCCGAGCTTGGCAAGCGAATTCGTTTCCGTCATATCCCGGAGCTAATCTTTAAATTCGACAGCAGCATCGAGTATGGCAGCCGAATTGAAACGATCCTCGAGCAAATCAATAACGGGAGCAAGAGCCAATGACGGTAGGACACACGCCTCCAGTTTCTTATAAAAAGAAGCTGGAGGCTGCATTGGCATTCATGCGTGATGGCGATCAATATCTCGTCGTTTCGCATGTTCAGCCAGACGGTGATGCGATCAGCTCCACTGTGGTTATGGCTTGGATGCTTCATCAGCTGGGCAAGCGAACGGTTCTCATTAACGAGGGAGCCGTTCCTTCTCGTCTGGCTTATATGGAGACCGCGTCTTCTATTATAAATTATAGCGAGGAGACCGCGAGCCAGACCTTTGACCGGATCATAGCAGTGGATTGTGCGGATTTTCGACGTATTGGACTTGTATCTCAGTGGTTTGCGGAAGACGCTCAGCTGCTGAATATCGATCATCATCCAACGAATGATGCCTTTGGTACGTCCAATCTCATTCGGACCGACGCGGCAGCGACGGTGGAGATTCTATATGATTTAATCGAGTATGCCGGATTAGAGCTGGATCTGGAAGCAGCGACAGCGGTATATACCGGCCTATTGACCGATACTGGCGGATTCCGGTACTCGAATACAACACCTCGGGTGATGCATATTGCCTCGACGATGTTGACATTAGGCGTATCCGGGCATGAATTGGCCGATCATCTGCTCGAGCGCATGACGAAGGCGCAATTGTTGCTCCTTCAGCGCGGGCTAAACCGGTTGTCTTTCTCAGATGATAACCGAATCGCCTGGTTGTATGTCCCATATTCCGACATGCTGGACACCGGTGCGACCGGAGAGGATCTGGAAGGGCTCGTTAATTATGCGCGCAATGTTGAAGGGGTCGAGGTTGGCCTTCTATTCAAGGAGACGGAGAATGGCCAGGTGAAAGTTAGCTTGCGTTCTTCGGGCATGGCCGATGTTGCTGCCATTGCGCAGTCTTTCGGCGGCGGCGGTCACGTTCGTGCCGCAGGCTGCCGTATGGACGGGCCGATAGCAGATGCAATCACCCGGGTTGTTGACGCGGCAAGAGAGGCGCTGAAGGAATGATGGACGGCATTTTGGCGGTTTGGAAGCCGGCAGGGTGGACGTCACATGACGTCGTAGCCAAGGTTAGAAGAATTGTCCGGGTCAAACGGATCGGTCACACGGGAACGCTTGACCCTCAAGTGACGGGTGTTCTGCCGCTTTGTATCGGCCGTTCGACAAGAGTCGTTGAATACGTCCAGGAACGTCCCAAAGCGTACGAGGCCGTGCTGCAGCTTGGCATTGCAACCGACACGGAGGATATGACCGGAACCGTCATAGAAGAATTAACCGAGGTACATGTTACCGAGGCCGACATTCGTCTTGTACTCGAATCCTTCGTCGGGGAGATCGAGCAAGTTCCGCCTATGTATTCGGCTGTACGTGTCGATGGCAAGCGGCTCTATGAGCTGGCTCGAGAAGGCCAGGTTATCGAACGAAAGTCGCGCAAGGTTACCATTCACGAGCTTAAGCTGCTTAGCATGGAACTGGACAAGCCGCACCCCCAGATCCGATTTTCTGTCGTATGCTCCAAGGGCACTTATATACGCACACTGTGCGTCGATATTGGACAAGCGCTTGGTCTGCCGGCGACGATGGCGGAGCTGGTGAGGACGATGTCGGGCGGTTTTAAGAAGGAGCATTGCTTAACGCTGGAACAAATCGAGGAGCTTCACGCTTCCGGGGACCTGGAGGCGCGTCTGCTGCCTGCAGAGACGGCTGTGGATCATTTCCCCAGAGGGAATGTTAATCACGAGACTGCGAAGCATGCGTATCAGGGGAAAACCATTTCCATGGATTGTGTTGATATGGTGCAAACGATCGATGAAGAAGGCCTAGTCCGATTATTTACGGAGGATGGCAGGTTCCTAGGGTTATTCGAACTCGATACAGCGAGCGACTCGTTAAAGCCGGTGAAGGTGTTTACACCTACCGAAATATAGTGAAGACCATAAAGCAGGTGTGAGAACTGTGGAAATCATTACAATTAAATACCCGCTGCAAGGACAGGATTCGAATGGTTCGATTCGACCTAAGACGTTAGCGATCGGGCACTTCGACGGGGTCCATAGGGGGCATCAGAGTGTCATCAAGCAAGCGGTGGAAAGTGCGCGTGCTGAAGGGCTGGACGCTGCCGTCATGACGTTTCATCCTCATCCCAAGGAAGTTCTCGGTCGAGGCAGCCAATATGTGACCTGCCTGACTCCGCTTGAGGACAAGATCGAGCGTTTTCGCCGCCTGGGGGTTGATGTCGTTTATGTCGTCACATTCGACCTTACGTTTGCCTCCGTGTCTCCTGCAGCTTTCGTCGATGAGATGCTTCGTCCCCTGCATGTTAAACGTGCGGTAGTCGGATTCGATTTTTCATTTGGAGCCAAAGGGGCAGGCAGGGCGGAAACGTTACGCGAGCTTGGTCATCCGGACATGTTGGTGGACATCATCGAGCCTCTGATGATGAACGGAGATAAGGTGAGCAGCACTCTTGTTCGCGAGGCGCTTGCAGAGGGTCGGCCGGAAGCGGCGGAGGTACTGCTGGGAGCCCCTTTTTCCTTACGGGGTAAAGTTGTTCCAGGCGAAGGCAGAGGTCGTAAGATCGGGTTTCCAACCGCGAACATACAGCTTGCTGGGGCGTATGTTACCCCAAAACTGGGCGTGTACGCCGTAATGGTCGAGCTGAGCAGCGGGGAGAGATACTCCGGTGTATTGAATGTTGGTGTCAAGCCGACCTTTCATGACTCGTTGCCCATGCCCGTTATGGAAGTTCATCTGTTCGATTATGAGGGAGACCTGTACGGGGCGATGATTCGGATCAGCTTCATCACGTTTCTCCGTTCGGAGAAGAAGTTCGCATCCGTTCAGGAGCTCATTGAGCAGATCGGTGCGGATGCGGCCAGAGCCCGTTCTGTGCTTTCGGCATTTAAATAATTGAACCGCATTTACTTATTAGCGTTCCATGTGCTATACTACTAGACGTTGCGTAGGTGATGTGTTTTCTTTCATGCACTTCATGGCATACGCACTTCGAACCTTTGCTTGGCATGCTCGATCTCACCGACGGCTTGCGAGGCAATTGGCGATTATGATAAAGGAGGTGAACAAGGATGGCACTTACACAAGAGCGTAAACATCAACTGATTGATGAGCACAAGACGCATGCGAACGATACCGGATCACCGGAAGTTCAAATCGCTATCCTGACGCAAAACATCGTCAATTTGACAGATCATCTTCGGGAGCACAAGAAAGATCACCACTCCCGCCGCGGTCTACTCAAAATGGTCGGTCAGCGCCGGAAGCTGCTCGCTTACCTGAAAAACAAAGACGTACGACGTTATAGCGCATTGATCGAGAAACTCGGCCTACGCCGATAAGATGCGGTGATAAGAGCAACCCGGTTGTTCAGCTGTCCGGAATTACCGGATATGGCTGCACTGGGTTGCTTTTGTAACGCTAAGGGACGTTTATGTTTAACGAAGGTATGCATAACCGTGAAACATGAAAAGCTACATATAATGACGAATGAATGCGATCATGTTAGAGAGAGGCCTCATGGTGAGGCGGAACTCCGCATATCCAGTTCCTTCTTTCGAACAGCTCCGATCTACAGGAGCTTTTCTTTTATCATCGGAATCAGCAGGAAATACCATGAAAGTTGTCGAATGGAAATCAGAATAATGCTGCACGGTTCGCACTAATAAGGGACCATATGGCGGCGAAGAGGAGGGATTTAAGTGTTGCATCGTGTAGAAATGACGCTTGGCGGACGTCCGCTTATTTTGGAAACGGGCCGTCTAGCCAAACAAGCCAATGCGGCAGTTACGGTACGCTACGGTGAAACGGTCATCCTATGTACAGTAACGGCGTCCAATGAACCGAAAAACTTGGACTTTTTCCCGTTGACTGTGAATTATGAAGAGCGCTTGTATGCGGTCGGCAAAATTCCAGGGGGCTTCATCAAGAGAGAAGGCCGTCCAAGCGAGAAAGCCATTCTGGCGAGCCGCCTGACGGACCGTCCAATCCGGCCTTTGTTTCCCGAAGGGTTCCGTAATGAAGTTCAGGTCGCTAATATCGTCATGAGTGTTGACCAAGATTGCCCGCCGGAAATCGCGGCCATGATCGGTACTTCAGCGGCTCTATCGATCTCGGATGTTCCATTCAACGGTCCAATCGGAGGTATCATCATCGGTCGGATCGACGGGAAGTTCATTATCAACCCGACTGTTGAAGAAGAAGCAAAGACAGATATCTTTGTAACTATCGCGGGAACGAAAGACGCGATTATGATGGTGGAAGCAGAAGCAAACGAAGTTTCCGAAGACGTCATGCTTGAAGCGATCATGTACGGACATGATGAGATCAAGAAGATCGTCACGGTGATTGAAGAGCTTCAGCAGCTTGCGGGCAAACCAAAAATGGAAGTCAAGCTCCATGCGGTCAACGAGCAGGTGGACAAGCAAGTTCGCGAGTTTGCAGCGGCTCGTCTGGTCGAAGCTGTACGCATCCATGAGAAGCATGCGCGTCAAGATGCTATCGACGCTACGAACGCAGACACGGTAGCTCACTTCGAAGTGGAGTATGCGGAGACGCCTGAACTGCTTGGCGACGTCAAAGAAGCACTCTATGACATTGTGAAAGAAGAAGTACGTCGTTTGATCACGCATGATAAAGTGCGTCCAGACGGTCGAGGATTGAGTGAAATCCGTCCGATCGAATGCGATGTAGCTCTGCTGCCGCGTACCCATGGATCCGGTCTCTTTACACGTGGACAGACGCAAGCGCTGAGCATTTGTACACTTGGCGCGCTCGGTGATGTTCAGATTCTGGACGGCATCGATCTGGAAGAAACCAAACGGTTTATGCACCATTACAATTTCCCGCCATTCAGCGTTGGTGAAGCAAGACCGCTTCGTCCGCCAGGACGCCGCGAGATTGGTCATGGCGCGCTTGGTGAGCGTGCGCTCGCCAAAGTCATTCCGTCCGAAGCGGAATTCCCGTACACGATTCGTCTCGTTTCCGAAGTATTGGAATCGAACGGCTCAACGAGCCAAGCCAGTATCTGTGCCAGTACGCTGGCGATGATGGATGCGGGCGTGCCGATTAAGGCACCGGTAGCCGGCGTAGCGATGGGTCTAATCAAAGATGGCGACCACGTTTCGGTTCTATCCGATATTCAAGGGATGGAAGACCATCTGGGCGATATGGACTTCAAAGTGGCGGGTACGGCTGAGGGCGTAACTGCGATCCAAATGGATATCAAAATCGACGGAATCAGCCGTGAAATTTTAGGTGAAGCGCTGGAGCAGGCACGTGAAGGCCGCATGCACATCCTCGGTAAAATGATGGAAGTGATGCAGACGCCGCGAGCGACTTTATCGCAATATGCGCCTAAGATCATCATCATGCAGATCAACCCTGACAAAATCCGCGACGTAATCGGCGCAGGGGGCAAGATCATCAACAAAATTATCGAAGAGACCGGTGTCAAAATCGATATTGAGCAGGATGGCAAAGTGTTCATCGCTTCCTCCAATCAAGAAGCGAACGAGCGCGCCAAGCAAATTATCGAAGGCATTGTTCGTGAGGTTATGGTGGGCGAGGTTTACCTCGGAACGGTCAAACGGATCGAGAAGTTCGGCGCATTCGTTGAAATCCTGCCAAACAAAGACGGGCTTGTCCATATTTCGCAAGTTTCCACTGAGCGGGTGGCCAAAATCGAGGATGTCCTCAAAATTGGCGATCAAATAACAGTGAAAGTTACCGAAATTGATCAACAAGGCCGCATCAACCTGTCACGTAAAGCCGTTCTGGCGGTACAAGAGCCAGCACAATCATAGAACGAAACGCGCACATCAGCTCCCGATAGGGTAAGTAGAAAGAGCCAGATTTCATCTGTCTCTTTTTGTTTTGCCTTTCTGCCTTTCTGCATGCCATGGCGAAGATAGCACCCATTCAATCAGTTTTCTTTTATGAAGGGCGAATAATCCAGCCCCGAAATGCGAACGCTCAACTTCGAAGACCTTAGATGAGGTTATCTCTCATATTGTTGGCCGAGCCATAATATGATGAGAAGGAGAAGGGTGGGACGAAGCGATGAGACTGAAGAAGGTGATTGCGATGGTAGCAATCATGGGCGCGCTGCTTCTTGCCGTTCGGTTGAACGGCGATCTATCGGGCTATGTTGATGTTATGAAATCAGGCAGGACCATGGACACTTTCAGCGCTTCTTTATTATCCGGGAACGAAGATCAGGCTTTGCGATTGCGGATTGAGGAAGAGGCCGCGAAGCGGCGAATTGCTCCGATAGATGCCCGGGTGGACCGGGTATGGAAGGCCATCCCCGGTTATAACGGGCTAGAGGTTGATGTGAACAAGACCTATATGCACATGCGAAAAGCATCGCCTCAAGCACCGATTCAGTATGTTTTCAATGAGATCAAACCGAAGATTGGACTGGATGATCTCGGTACGGAGCCGATCTACAAAGGGAATCCTGAGAAGCCGATGGTAGCATTAATGATTAACGTCGCATGGGGGAATGAATTTTTGGAGCCCATGCTCAAAACACTTAAGCAAGAGAACGTGAAAGCGACATTCTTCTTCGACGGTTCATGGCTGAAGAAGAATGCCGACGCTGCTCGTGTCATTCAGTCCTATGGGCATGAACTATCCAACCATGCCTATTCTCATCCAGATATGAGCAAGCTTGACCGCACCTCGCAGTATAATCAAATTGCGAAGACGGAAGCGCTCCTGAAATCGACTCTCGGCGTATCAAACCGTTTCTTCGCGCCACCTTCCGGTGACTTCAATCGAATGACGGTGGAGGTAGCAGCGGAGCAAGGTTTAAAAACGGTGCTATGGACGCTGGATACCGTCGATTGGATGCACCCGTCTCCAGATTCGATCGTCCGTAAGATAAGTACCCGCGTCGAGCCGGGCTCTCTCATTCTCATGCATCCGACCGATTCCGCTAGCGGGGCCTTGCTTGGAATGATTAAAGCAATCAAACAAAAAGGCTTGGTGCTGGGTACCGTCAGCGAAACCTTATCGTCCGACCGGGTGAGGCTAGTTGAGGCGGGGCTGTAATTTTGTTATAGTGTTATCATTGATTTTCAGCACGTATGAATGAGGTGGGAATCAAGCGCATGCTTTCGAAGCTAGTTTTCCGCTCTGAAGGGAAGCCGGTTTGAGATGATGCAGAAAACTTTCAGGAGGAACTGCGGTGAATAATTATACCCTTAGCAATGGGCTGCGTGTAGTAGTCGAATATATCCCGACCTTCCGTTCGGTTGCGTTCGGTATTTGGGTCAAGACGGGTTCACGTAACGAAACGCCTGACAATAACGGGATTTCACATTTTATCGAGCATATGCTCTTCAAAGGAACCGCGCGCCGCTCGGCGAAGGATATCGCTGATTTGTTCGATGGGATCGGCGGCAACGTGAATGCCTTTACCGCGAAGGAATATACGTGTTATTTTGCAAAAGTGCTGGATCAGCATCTGCCTCTGGCCGTTGATGCTTTGTCCGATATGTTTTTTGAATCGCAATTTGACGCGGGCGAGCTTAGCAAAGAGAAGAATGTCATTCTGGAAGAGATTGCAATGTACGACGATACGCCGGATGACAAAGTGCATGATGAAGCGTCCCGGGCTGCGTACGGAGATCATTCGCTCGCCTATTCGATTCTCGGTTTGGAAGAGCGCCTCACATCGATGACCAGCGATACGCTTCGCGGCTATATGGCGGATCATTACCGGATTGACAACACGGTTATCAGCGTAGCCGGGAACGTGGAGGAGGGTCCTCTGCTCGAATTGCTGGAGCATCATTTTGGCGGATTCGCGAACTCCGGATCCGAACAGCCGATTTCGTCTCCAACCTTCAACGGAACCTATTTATTCCATAAGAAAAAGACAGAGCAGAATCATATTTGTCTATCATTCCCGGGCTGTTCCATCGCGGATCCGCAGCTTTATGCAATGATATTGTTAAATAATGCGGTTGGCGGCGGCATGAGTTCAAGGCTGTTCCAAGAAATTCGCGAGAAACGCGGCCTTGCGTATTCGGTTTATTCCTATCATACCTCCTATGCGGACAGCGGCTTGTTTACCATCTATGCGGGCACAGCGCCAAAGCAGACGAAGGATGTACTCGACCTGACGATGGAGATGCTGCATGAACTATCGGCGAAGGGGTTGTCGGATGTCGAGCTGCACCGTGGTAAAGAACAGCTGAAGGGCAGCCTTATTCTTAGCCTGGAAAGCACGAGCAGCCGGATGAATCGGCTTGGTAAGAACGAGCTGATGATCGGCCGTCATTATACGTTAGACGAAATGCTGGAGCGGATCGATTCGGTGACGATGAAAGATATTCAGGATGTGACCAAGCGTATGTTATCCGTGCCATTCGCAGTCGCGATGGTCGGCAGCAACGACAAAGCGGCATCCACATTGGGGAGGGACAGTCTTGTATCAAGTATCCTTTAAACGGCTGCCCGGTAATGAAGATATTCAGCTGCCGCGTCGAATGTCCGAGCTTGCAGCCGGATTCGATGTTCATGCGGCCGTCAACGAGCCTGTCTTGCTTGCGCCTGGAGAGCGGAAGCTCATTCCTACCGGCTTCGCCATGGCAATGCCTGCCGAGCTGGAGGCCCAGATCCGGCCCCGCAGCGGCCTGGCATTCAAGCATGGTATTACTTGCTTGAATACGCCGGGAACGATCGATGCCGATTACCGGGGGGAAGTGAAGGTGCTGCTCGTTAACCTAGGTCAGGAACCATTCACGATCGAGCGCGGTGAACGGATTGCACAGATGTTATTCCAGGTCGTGCCGAAAGTAACGATCGAAGAAGTGGATGAATTGCCGGACACCGTCCGCGGCGAAGGTGGATTCGGCCATACTGGCGTATAGAGAATGACGGCATAAGTGATACCAACCCGGGGCTAATTTGCTCCGGGTTTTTCATTGTCTTCAGATAGCGGAAGAGAAGCACCCATTGTGGGCGGTCGCATACTATGATCTATATCCAAGTGCGCAGACTGACAGCCGGGATAGCGGTGGGATGCCGTTAACGGTTGCAGTGGGAAAGGAGTGGTTCCCTGATGCTAACAGGGGTTCAGGTCGTGCTGCTCGGCGGAGATGCACGCCAGCTTGAAGTCATTCGCAAGCTGACCGAGCTAGACGCTTCAGTAGCGATAGCCGGCTTTGACCAATTGCATACACCGCTCGACGGTGCTGTGCGGGCAGATATGAACGAAGAGCTGGTAAAGATAGCAGATGCGTTAATCTTACCGGCCGTCGGTACGGATGAGGATGGCCGAATCATGACGGTGTTTAGCGACCAGGAGCTTATCTTAACCGAAGAGCTAGTAGCGCTGCTGCCTAAGCATTGTACGGTCTATGCAGGCATGGCAAAATCATATTTACGTGACATGTGCAGCAAACACGGGATCCGTCTGGTCGAGCTGTTCGACAGGGATGACGTGGCGATTTATAACTCGATTCCTACGGCTGAAGGCGCGGTCATGATGGCGATTCAGAACACGGATATTACCATTCATGGATCTTCCTGCATGGTCTTGGGGCTTGGACGAACAGGTCTCACACTAGCTGGAACGCTTCAGGGACTAGGTGCGAAGGTGAAGGTGGGAGTCAGGCGCGAAGAGCATTATGCAAGGGCATACGAAATGGGGTTTGAGCCCTTCTATATCAAGGAGCTATTGCAGAATGTGGGGAATATTGACTTGCTTTTTAATACAATTCCGACTATGATAGTCACAGCGCAAATTATTGCAAATTTGCCCTCACGAGCGGTCATTATCGACCTTGCTTCCAAGCCTGGCGGAACGGATTTCCGCTTTGCCGAGAAGCGGGGTATTAAAGCTTTGCTCGCCCCGGGTCTCCCAGGAATCGTCGCACCTAAAACCGCTGGACGCATCATTGCGGATTGTTTATGTCGGTTGATTACGGAAGAGACCAGTAAGCGGGGGAATGAGCAATGAAATGGCAAGGTAAAACGGTCGGTTATGCGCTGTCCGGCTCTCACTGCACGTTTGCAGAGGTAATGCCGGTCATTAAGCGCTTTGTGGATGAGGGTGCCAATGTGGTACCTATCGTCACCCAAACTTTATTGACGACGGATACAAGGTTTGGAACATCGGATGATTGGCAGCGTCAATTGAAGTCCATTACAGGCAATGATTTGATTTCTACGATCGTAGAAGCTGAGCCTCTGGGGCCTTCGAAGCTGTTGGACGTACTGGTTATAGCGCCTTGTACGGGGAATACGACCAGCAAGCTGGCGAACGCCGTAACGGATAGTCCGGTACTTATGGCGGCCAAGGCTCAGATGCGCAATCAGCGCCCGCTGGTGCTTGCGATATCGACCAATGATGGACTGGGCTTGAATGCAGCCAATATCGCCAAGCTGCTCGTGTGCAAGAACGTCTATTTCGTTCCCTTCGGCCAAGATAATCCGCAGCAGAAGCCCAATTCGCTCGTAGCGAAGATGGATCTGGTGCCCGAAGCCTGCGAAGCGGCATTGTTGGGCCAGCAGCTGCAGCCGCTTCTCATCGAACGTTCACATTCATAACGCGCTCATAGCTGCATGTATGCAATTGGAGCAATCCTTGACATAAGTTTCATTTTTGAGGGGAGACGACGACATGTCGAATCAGAAATTGTTTAACGTCGCAGTGGTAGGTGCGACAGGCGCAGTAGGAGAACAAATTATCGGTCTGCTCGAGAAACGGAACTTTCCGATCGGCGAACTAAAGCTGCTTTCGTCTGCACGCTCAGCCGGTACGAAAATCATGTTTAAGGGTCAGGAGCATACAGTAGAGGAAGCCACTCCGGATAGCTTCAATGGTATTGACATCGCGTTGTTCAGCGCAGGCGGGGATGTAAGCAAATCGCTTGCTCCGCACGCCATAGAGCGCGGTGCCGTATGTATCGATAACACGAATGCATTCCGTATGGATCCGAATACACCGCTGGTTGTGCCAGAGGTGAATATTGAGAAAGTAAGCGAACATAAGGGTCTTATCGCGAACCCGAACTGCTCTACGATTCAGATGGTTGCAGCATTGAAGCCGCTTCAAGATCGTTATGGCATCGCTCGTATTATCGTGTCGACCTATCAAGCGGTATCAGGTGCGGGCAGCCGTGCCATTGACGAGATGCTCCGCCAGACACGCGAGGCGCTGGAAGGTAATGATCTGAAACCGGATATCCTGCCTGTGGGCTCATTGCCGGTTAAGCATCAGATCGCGTTCAATGCGATTCCGCAGATCGATAAGTTCCACGAGAATGGATATACGCTGGAAGAGATGAAGATGGTTCGGGAAACGAAAAAAATTATGGGTGACGAATCCATAGACGTGACAGCGACTTGTGTTCGGATCCCGGTTGTTCACGGCCATTCGGAGTCTGTCTATGTGGAATTGAAAAACGATTACGACCTAGAAGACGTGAAAAAACTGCTGTCGGACGCACCGGGTATTGTTCTCGTTGACGACCCGGCGAACCAGTTGTACCCGCTGGCTACAGAAGCAGCCGGTAAACCGGATGTATTCGTCGGACGTCTGCGTCGCGATCTAGGATCAGATCGAGGCTTGAACATGTGGATCGTTTCGGACAATCTGCTTAAAGGCGCGGCATGGAATGCCGTTCAAATTGCAGAATACATGGCACACAATAAATAATAAATAAAGCAGCAGATTGTCAGGGCGGTAACGGTTCGGCAGTGTCTTACGGTCGAATACGGAGGTTTGATCATGCCCATCCTCGTTCAAAAGTTTGGCGGGACATCACTGTCGACCCAACAATCGCGACAATATGTGCTACGGCACATCGAAAGAGAACGGCAACGACATTATCAATTAGTCGTTGTCGTTTCCGCGATGGGTAGGCAGGGTGACCCGTATGCTACGGACACGCTCCTGACATTGGTCCGTGACGACGGGGGGTCTCTTCCCCCGAGGGAGCGGGATCTGCTGCTTGGCTGCGGAGAAATTATTTCCGCGGCCACTTTGTGCAGCGCCCTTCAATCCAAATCGATACCGGCTGTTGTCCTAACGGGCGGCGGGGCGGGCATCGTGACGGACAATCAATTCGGGCGCGCGCGAATATTGGAGATTCGGACCGAGAAGATGCTTCATTTTTTGGAAGAAGGCCAGGTCGTCATCGTAACCGGATTTCAGGGAATAACTGAAACCGGTGATATGACCACGCTCGGAAGAGGCGGCAGCGATACTTCCGCAACAGCACTTGGAGCCGCGCTTCGGGCAGAGCGGGTTGATATTTATACCGATGTGAATGGAATACTAACAGCGGATCCGCGCATTGTAGAGGATGCAAAGCCTTTATCTATAGTGGGATATGCAGAAATATGCAATATGGCGCGGCAAGGTGCGAAAGTGATACATCCGCGTGCGGTAGAGATCGCTCAACAAGCACGAATCCCGATCCGGGTCCGTTCGACCTTTTCCGACGATGAAGGCACTCTGGTCACGGATCTATTAAGCCCGGCGCAGGCTTCGGCGGTTAAGGATCGACCTGTGACCGGTGTAGCCCATGTGAGCGGGGTTACGCAGATTACGGTTCACGCTAGGGAAGGAAACACAGACGTTCAGCTTCAAGTGTTTCAAGCGATGGCGCGTCATCATATAAGTGTTGATTTTATTAATGTTACACCTGGCGGAGCGGTATACACCGTATTTGACCATGATGCTGTTCAGGCAGTTACGGTCCTGCAGGAGATTGGTTATGCGCCGATTGCTGTTAGCGGCTGCGCCAAAGTATCCGTTATTGGCGGCGGTATGAACGGTGTACCTGGTATCATGGCACGAATCGTAGAGGCATTGACGGAACAAGGGATACCGATTCTTCAATCTGCGGATTCCAACACCACGATTTGGGTGCTTGTCCGCGAGTCGGATATGGCTGGTGCTCTTCGTGCGCTGCACACCAAATTTTCGCTCCATGAATGATACGAATAGATGAAACACGCGGCATATTCCGCAACGATCGGTTCTATGCTACGACAACCGGCACGCGATAAATACCGCAACGAAATAGTTGCAGTGTAATAGGAGGAGCCATAATGGAATTCGGTAGACTGATCACCGCAATGGTAACACCGTTTGACGCGAGTGGTGCTATTGATTGGAATGCGACAGGAAGGCTTATCGATTATTTGATCGAAACACAACAAAGCGACAGTATTGTTATCTCCGGTACGACAGGCGAATCGCCGACGTTGAAGGATGAGGAGAAGGAAGCGTTATTTCGATTTGCCGTTAAACATGCTGACGGCCGCTGCAGGATCATCGCGGGAACGGGGAGCAATGATACCGCTCATTCGATACATCTGACCAAAATCGCCGGGGAATGCGGCGTTGATGGCGTGCTGCTCGTGGTGCCTTATTACAACAAACCGAGTCAAGAGGGCATCTACCAGCATTTCAAAGCGATAGCAGCGTCAACAGAGCTGCCTGTTATGCTGTATAACGTTCCATCGCGAACGGTAACGAGTATGTCAGCCGAAACCACATTGCGGCTTGCGGCGGTGGATAATATCGTTGCAACCAAAGAATGCGCTTCGACAGATCAAGTCACACAAATCGTAGCAGGTGCACCAGAGGGCTTCCGAGTTTACAGCGGAGACGACAGTGCAGCACTGCCGGTTCTGGCCGTCGGCGGTTATGGAATCGTGAGCGTAGCAAGCCATGTGATCGGCGCAGAGATGAAGCAAATGATAGAAGCTTATTTGAATGGCAGCGTTCAAGAGGCGGCATCGCTTCACGCAAAATGTCATCCTGTATTTAAAGGTTTGTTCGAGCTGCCGAATCCGGTGCCGAATCCTGTACTCGTCAAGGCAGCTTTGGAGCTGCGCGGGCTGCCTGTCGGCGGTGTCCGTCTACCGCTTGTCGGCGCAACGGAAGCCGAGCTGGCTGCGCTTCGCGACTTGCTCGCGTAAGCTTCCGAATTGCACCCCGCGAAAAACCGGTGCGCTTGCATCGGTTTTTCTTTTTGTAAACGCCTTTTTTCGCTTACTTGTGTTTCTTAATTTCAATCATGTATAATGTTCTCAAGAGACAGTGTGCGGCAAATTTTTGAAAAAGGGTAAGGTTTAGAGCGGTATCAAATCCGATAGGATTATAAAAAACGAATTTGTCCCCCATTTAAAGGGCGAAATTCCATAATATTTTGGAAAATTATAGGAGGTATAGATCCACTTGTCGAAAAAAAACAACCAGGATAAGTTGCTTATTTTTGCTTTGGGCGGCGTCGGTGAAATCGGGAAAAATATGTACGTCATTCAGCACGGGAACGATATCGTAGTCGTGGATGCAGGACTTAAATTCCCAGAGGAGGACATGCTGGGCATCGATATCGTTATTCCGGACATTACATACTTGACCGAGAACCGCGATAAAGTAAGAGGCATTCTCATTACGCATGGTCACGAAGACCATATCGGCGGATTGCCTTATGTATTGAAACATCTGAACGTTCCTGTATACGGAACGAAGCTCACCCTCGGCCTCATTGAAGGTAAATTGAAGGAAGCCGGGCTGCTCGGCGAAACCAAGCGCATTCTCATTAACGCGGATTCGGAAGTGCAATTGGGCACGATTCGGGCATCGTTCTTCAGAACGAATCACAGTATTCCGGATTCCGTCGGCGTTTGCTTAGAAACCCCTGAAGGCATCGTTGTTCATACCGGTGACTTCAAGTTCGACCACACCCCGGTTAATAACCAATATGCTGATCTTCAGCGTATGGCAGATATCGGCAGAAGAGGGGTGCTTGCCCTACTTTCCGATAGTACGAATGCAGAACGCGCAGGCTTTACGCCTTCTGAGAGCAATATCGGGACGGAGCTGGAAGATATCTTCCGGAAGGCGACACAACGCGTCGTAGTGGCGACGTTCGCCTCGAACGTGCACCGTATCCAACAAGTAATCAACGCTGCCATGGCTACGCGCCGTAAAATCGCCGTCGTTGGACGCAGTATGGTTAATGTGGTTACAATTGCCTCGGAGCTCGGCTATTTGAATATCCCTGAAGGGATGCTGATCGAGCCGGAGGAAATTAACAAGATGGCAGCTGACCGTGTCGTGGTCCTGTCAACAGGCAGCCAAGGCGAGCCGATGTCCGCTCTGACGCGCATGGCCCGTTCGACCCACCGGAAAGTCGATATCTTGCCGGGTGATACCGTCATTATCGCGGCTACACCTATCCCAGGCAATGAACGCTATGTTGGACGCACGGTTGATGAGCTGTTCCGATTAGGCGCGAATGTCATCTATGGTCCAGGCTCTGTGTCGGGCGTACACGTATCCGGCCATGGCAGTCAAGAAGAGCTCAAGCTGATGCTTAATCTAATTCGTCCCAAATACTTCATCCCAATTCATGGTGAATACCGGATGCTTCGTCAGCACTCGCTGCTCGGAGAGGCGGTTGGCGTCGAGAAAGAAAATATCTTCCTGCTCGATAACGGGGATACGGTAGAATTTCAGAATGGCGTTGGACGCAAGGGCAATAAAGTGCCTGCAGGAAATGTCCTTATTGATGGACTGGGAGTTGGCGATGTCGGTAATATCGTACTCCGCGACCGCAAGCTTCTCTCGCAAGACGGCATCTTAGTCGTCGTCGTCACATTAAGCAAGCAGGATGGAACGATCTTGTCAGGGCCTGACATCATTTCTCGTGGATTCGTCTATGTGCGTGAATCCGAAGGCCTATTGGAAGAAGCGAACCGCATCGTATCGTCGACGCTTCAGAAACTTATGAATGACAAAGTGAATGAATGGGCATCGTTGAAGACGAATGTGAAGGATGCGCTCGGCCGTTTCTTGTACGAGCAGACACGTCGCCGTCCAATGATTCTGCCAATCATTATGGAAGTATAGATAACGCGAATGCGTAAACAGACGGTTTTCTCCACACCCAACCAATGGGCTGAGAGGAAACCGTCTTTTGCATTGCTTACTTTTGCATAAATCCATTTCTCCACTCCATACTATGCAGAGCTGGGACTACAGGTCATAACGTCAAAGAAACCAGACAATCTGTGAGGAGGGCAAGAGTATGCAAGAGGACTTACAATTTACGGAAGATACAGAACAGCCGGATCCGGGCATCGAACGGAAGCCGGTCAATACGGTCGTGGAGACGATCCAGCAGTTGGGACAAACGACCACGCCTGCGGCGGAATCAAACATATTTTGTATGACGATTATCGGTCAGGTGGAAGGGCATATTGTCCTGCCTCCGCAGAACAAAACGACAAAGTATGAACACATCATTCCCCAGCTGGTGGCAGCTGAGCAAAATTCGAAGATTGAAGGGATCATCATCGTCTTGAATACAGTTGGCGGCGATGTAGAAGCAGGATTGGCGATTGCGGAGATGATCTCCTCATTGAGTAAACCGACAGTAACGCTTGTGCTCGGCGGCGGACATTCCATCGGCGTGCCCATCGCGGTAGCGGGCGTTAAATCCTTCATAGCGGCGACCGCCACAATGACGATTCATCCGATCCGAATGAATGGACTTGTTATTGGAGTTCCGCAAACGTTTGAATACTTGGAGAAAATGCAGGAGCGTGTGGTGCGGTTTGTCACGTCTCATTCCAATGTGACCGAGGAGCGGTTTAAAGAGCTAATGTTCAAAACCGGGGAGCTCACCCGAGATATCGGAACAACCGTTATAGGTGGCGATGCGGTGAAAGATGGATTGATTGATGCCGTAGGCGGGATTGGGGATGCGCTTCGCGAGCTGAATCGATTTGTCGAAGAGAGCAAACGGGCTAGAACGGTGGTATTGCCTCAATGATGTTATACACAAGTGTTCCTCTAGAGGTCGTGTTGAATGGGTTGAATGAACAGCCCGGTCCGTTCGTGGACATCGCAATCGGAGGCATTCGGATGCAGGTTGAGCCGTTATCGCCGGGGATCGGACGCATCGTCCGGTTATTGGAATGTCCGCTGGATGCGTATCTCCACCCAGGTTATACACCTGGAACGGTCATCGCTTACGGCGCCCAAGACTCTTAATTCGAGCATTCGTGCAATAGGAACATTTGTCCAACCTATGGTATAATGACAACCAGAGGTGACGATTTTGGCGAAACGAAAAAAGAAAAGAAAAAGCTCGCTCGGCGCGAATTTAAAATATGAAGTTTATGGCATTCTGCTCATCACACTTTCGGTTATTGCGCTTTCCGGAGAAGCGACGGTCGGACGCTCGTTATCGAAGCTGTTCGGTCTCGCGCTCGGGAAGTTTTACTTTGTCCTCGCACTGGTCGGCATTTATGTCGGCCTTGCGGTCATGATTAAACGGACGTGGCCCTCAGGGTGGTCCAACCGTAAATCCGGTTTCCTTCTGTTGGTGCTCGCACTGACCTTGTACAGCTCCATAGCAGTCATGGACAAGAAGACAGAACCGACCGGTGGACTGGATGCCAGTTATATTCTGCAGGAGCTGGGCAGCGACATACGGGAAACCTTGCTTAGTCCGGCTCCGACACCCGGAAGTGTCGAGCAGGTGGCAGGTAAGCCGGTCAGCGGCGGGTATATAGGGGCATTCCAGTACACCCTCTTGTACTTATTGTTCGGTTATTTCGGCTCCAAATTCGTAATGATCGTCATGTTCGCGATTTCGTTTATGCTCATGACAGGCAAATCATATGTAGAGCTAGCTGGTACACTTAAAAGACGCGGTGGACGTCTTCTATCGCTGCTGCATGCCAGGATGACCGCCGGTTCCCGCAGATCTCTTGCAGCGTCTTCGGCCGTCAAGGCAGTCAGCAAGAGCAGCGGACGGCCGATCGTGAACGATGACCGCCTTCTGGATGATGATGACGAGGATTACGAGCAGCCGTCTAAACCGCGTACAAAGGCAAAAAAATTGCCCTTTTTCTCGTGGTTTAACGATGCCGCGGTGCAGGAAGGGCATCCTTCGTCCAGGGACGGAGAATGGTTATTGGATGACGATGAGCAGCTGCCCGCACAAACCGGCAAGGATAAGCGCCGCAGCAATCAATGGATTGAGGATGAAGAGGCCGGCGAGGACGATTGGCGGGCATATCCTGCCGTCGAAGAAGTCGGTGCCGTCAACCCTGGCTCTGAGAGAGAGCGCTTGCCGTGGGAAGAGGAAGAGCCGTCGGAAGTGCCTCCAATCAGGGAAGAAGGCAGCTTACCGGATTCGGACGACGATGACTACATAGATATGCCACCCAAGCAGGTAATGAAGGATGAACAAGAAAACGAATTGGACAAGCCTGCGGCCTCTACAGCGATAACAAGTCCTGCATTCGAACAAGCGGATGGGGATGCAGCAGCCTCGTCGTCGCCAATAGCCAGTCAGCTGGCTGAAGTCAAGCCGTACCAGCTGCCTCCGATGAGCTTATTGGCGAAACCGGTGAGTTCCGGAAAGTCGGGCGATGGCGCAGATGCTGTCGATTCCAGAAGGAAGCTGGAAGCAACGCTGGAAAGCTTCGGCGTTCGTGCAAAGGTGCTTGATGTTGTGCGCGGTCCGGCCGTTACGCGCTATGAGGTTCAGCCGGCAACGGGCGTGAAAGTAAGCCGAATCGTGGGGCTAACCGACGATATCGCGCTTGCGCTTGCCGCCAAAGATATTCGTATGGAAGCGCCTATACCAGGGAAATCAGCGATAGGTATTGAGGTGCCGAATACGGAGGTGTCCATGGTTACGATGCGGGAAGTCATGGAGACGCCGTCCTTTTTAAATGCGACATCGAAAGTATCTATCGCTTTCGGCCGTGATATCTCTGGCCAGACCATCGTTGGGAATCTGGCTAGAATGCCCCACTTGCTCGTGGCAGGTGCGACCGGATCCGGTAAATCGGTCTGTATTAACGGAATTATTACGAGCATTCTGTACAAAGCGCGGCCGGATGAAGTGAAGTTTCTCATGATCGACCCGAAGATGGTCGAGCTGAACGTATATAATGGGATTCCCCATTTGCTCGCACCGGTCGTAACGGATCCGAAGCGCGCTTCGCTTGCCCTCAAGAAAATCGTGGTCGAAATGGAAAAACGCTATGAGCTGTTCTCGAAATCGGGAACCCGAAATATTGAAGGGTATAATACACTGGTGGCCGATAACCCGGCGGCGGTATTGCCGTTTATCGTCGTTATCGTGGATGAGCTGGCCGATCTCATGATGGTGGCTGCCAACGATGTCGAGGATGCGATCTGCCGCCTCGCCCAGATGGCCCGCGCCGCAGGTATCCATCTGATTATTGCGACACAGCGCCCTTCAGTGGATGTTATTACGGGTGTAATCAAAGCCAACATTCCGTCCCGGATCGCTTTTGGTGTATCCTCGCAAGTGGATTCTCGTACTATTCTGGATTCGGCGGGTGCCGAAAAATTGCTTGGCCGCGGAGATATGCTCTTCTTGCCTGTAGGCATGTCTAAGCCGATCCGTGTGCAAGGAGCCTTCCTCTCCGATCACGAGGTGGAAGCTGTCGTAGCATTCTCCCGGGGGCAGGGGGAGGCGGAATATAAGGAAGATCTCGTTCCGGAGTTGGACGAGGCGAGCGACGAGGAGCACGAGATGCAAGACGAGCTCTTCGAGCAGGCCGTCCGCATCGTGCTTGAAGCCAAGCAGGCCTCTGTTTCGCTGCTCCAGCGCCGGATGAGAATCGGCTATAATCGCGCAGCCCGGCTTATCGATCAGATGGAGGCACGAAGCATCATCGGTCCATATGAAGGGAGTAAGCCTCGCGAGGTTCTCCTGACTGTCGATCAATATGATGCCGGAAAGATTAGCTCTTAAGGCAAATTCGTGCATAGAAGGCAGCTTCGTTTCTCATACTAGGTTTAAGCTTGCTTGCTCCCTTAAGAATCCACATGCAGGAGAAAGGCAGATCCTAAGGATGAGAAAACGATTAATTGCGGTGACTCTCGTCATCGTCCTTCTGTTGTTCGGCGCATTCACGCTGAAGCATGCGGGCGGGGGCCAATCGGCCGAAACGTTCAGCAATGCAACCTTAAAAGTCGGCTCTTCCGGTAAAGACATTCTTGAGCTCCAAGGTCGTTTGAAGTATCTCGGCTATTTCAATGGTAAAGTCGATGGCCAATATGGCTGGGCTACATTGAACGCAGTCAAATGGTTTCAATGGAAATTTGGTATGAAAGCAGACGGCATCGTCGGAGCGAAGACCAAACTCAAGCTCTGGGAAGCAACCAAGCAATGGCGGCCAACTGGTGATGAGACCACTCCTAACCCAGGAGGAACAGGCAATGCAGGGAAACCTGCTAAAGAACCAACTGGGAATACGTCAAACTTGCCAAAGTCAAACAAGCTTGGTTTATCCGCGAACGACTTGAAGATTATGGCAAACGCCGTGTACGGGGAAGCCCGCGGCGAACCGTATGAAGGTCAGGTTGCCGTTGCAGCGGTCATCCTTAACCGGTTGAAATCACCGAGCTTTCCGAACTCGATTTCGGGTGTTATATTCCAACCGGGTGCATTCACGGCGGTAGCCGACGGTCAGATTTGGTTAACGCCCAATGAGAAGGCAAGCCGGGCGGTTCAAGATGCCATCAACGGCTGGGACCCTAGTGGCGGCTGCGAGTATTACTTTAATCCGGTAACGGCAACCTCCAAATGGATTTGGACGCGTCCACAGGTCAAGACGATCGGCAAACATATTTTTTGCATGTAGCCGCCGCAACCGAAGCAACCCGCTGCTGAGCGGGTTGCTTCTTCCATTTCCAATCGGGTAGAATGGAATAGACTAAAGCCTATTGGAATAGATTTACTTTATAAACTTGAGCGGAAGGGGAAGCCAAACGTGATCAAATCCCGATTCGAACGAGGACAGCTAAACCGCATTCGGCTGCATGTCATGCCAACTAAACGGTTTAAGACGTTTTCTATTTCATTGTTTGCAGGCTTGCCGCTTGCCGAAGATACGGTGACACCGGTTGCCCTGATTCCGTTCGTCCTGCGCCGCGGAACGGCATCGACACCAGAGACGATCGCTTTTCGTGAACGATTGGATGAATTGTATGGAGCAGGCTTTGGGTTCGACGTGTACAAACGAGGCGATTCGCAAATTATTCAGTTTCGTATGGATGTCATTAACGACCGGTTTGTTTCATTCGATAAGCCGCTGCTCGCGGAGTCTCTGAAGCTGCTGGGCGAAGTATTGACGGATCCCGCAACAGAGAGCGGGAAGCTTCGCAGCAAATATGTGAATGCAGAGAAAGAAACGCTTCGCAAAAGAATGGAAGCGATTATTAACGATAAAATCCGCTATGCTGCGGAACGATGCATCGAAGTCATGTGTCAAGGCGATCCTTACCGTCTGCATGCGCTCGGTCAACGTGCTGATATTCCGGCCATAACGGCTGAATCCTTAACGGCCATGTACCGCAAATGGCTGTCAGAAGCGGCATTTGACCTGTACGTAGTCGGTGACACGACGCTGGAAGAGGTACAAGCGCTTGTGTCTGATGCCTTCCGGATCGGAGAAGGGCAATCCGCCTCTTATGTCATGCCTTCTGTCTCGAAACCTGTTAACGAAGTTCGAACCGTTGTGGAACGTATGGATGTGAATCAAGGGAAGCTGAATATGGGGCTTCGCGTACATACGGCTTACGCGGATGACGATTACCCGGCAGCTCTTCTGTATAACGGCATACTGGGCGGCTATCCGCATTCTAAGCTGTTCCTGAATGTTCGCGAGAAGGCAAGCCTGGCCTATTATGCGGCCTCTAGATTGGATGGTCATAAGGGCATTTGTACCATTCAGTCGGGTATTGAAATAGCCAATTATGAGCGTGCGACGGCTATTATTCAAGAGCAGCTGGAAAGTATGCGTTCCGGCCAATATAGCGATTTGGAATTGAATCAGACGAAAGCCATGATCGCGAATCATTTGCGGGAGCTGCAGGACTCGGCAAACGAGATGATCGCTTATGATTTTAACACGGTGCTATCAGGCAAGGAACGGTCAGCCGATGAGCTGCTTCGGCAGGTTCAAGCGGTCAGTGCCGAGCAAATCGCGGCTATCGCCCGCAAGACCGAACTGGATACGATCTATTTCCTGCGTGACGGGAAGGAGGAGTGACCGATGGAAACCTTAACGTACCCTGGCGTACAAGAAACATTGTATCGCGAAATCATGTCGAACGGTCTTGAAGTCGTCGTGCTTCCTAAGGAAGGCTTCAGCAAGACTTATGCGACGTTCGCAACCCGTTATGGCTCCATCGATAACCGGTTTGCGGTCGGCGATCAAGCTCCGTTGTCGGTACCGGACGGAATTGCCCATTTCCTCGAACACAAAATGTTCGAAGAGCCGACTGGCGATATTTTCGCAACGTTCGCCTCGCAAGGGGCGTCTGCTAATGCCTATACCAGCTTTGACCGGACCGTTTATTTGTTTTCGGCCACGGAGCAGATTGATGCCAATCTGGAAACACTGATCGATTTTGTCCAGCATCCCTATTTCACGGACGAGAATGTGGAGAAGGAGAAGGGGATCATCGAGCAGGAAATTAACATGTACCGCGACAATGCCGATTGGCGGGTTTATTATGGATTGATTGATGCTTTATACCATGTGCATCCGATCCACATCGATATTGCCGGTACTGCAGATTCGATTCGTCAGATCGACAAAGAAACGCTTTACCGGTGCTACGAAACCTTCTATCACCCCTCTAACATGTTCTTGTTTGTTGTAGGAGGCGTACAGCCTGAGAAGGTATTCGAGCTTGTACGGAACAATCAAGCCCGTAAAACCTTCGAAGAGCAGGGAAAGATAAACCGATTCTTTGATGAGGAACCGGCCTCGGTCAAGCAGCAGCGAAAAACAGCCGTTCTTCCCGTCTCCTTGCCCAAATGTTTATTCGGCTTCAAAGAAGAATTGCCGAAGCTATCGCCGGAAGAGCTGCTTCGCACAGAAATTACGACGAAGCTGATGCTGGATACGCTGCTGGGATCGAGCTCTCCTATTTATCATGAGCTGTACGATGATAATTTGATCTCGGATTCGTTCGGCCATGAATTCAACAGCAGTCCGGACTACGCATTCTCAATCATTGGCGGTGAGACGCGCAATCCCGATGAGCTGCTCGGCAGGGTGCGTGCGGCCATCGAAGCCGCTAAGGAAAGCGGTTTGAATGAACAGTCCTTTGAGCGGACGAGACGCAAACGAATCGGTGGATACCTCCGGCTGCTTAATTCTCCAGAAGCGATTGCCGGCGAGTTTACACGCTATCGATTTAGAGGTGCTGATCTGTTTCAATTAGTGCCGATTTTTGAAGATATTACGCTTGCGGAAGCGAATAAACGGCTTCGGGAACATTTTAATTGGGATCGTATGGCCGTTTCGATCGTCGCAAAAGATCCGATTTGAAAACACTGAAAGAGATGACGGTGCTCGTGACCGGGGGAAGCCGCGGAATTGGGGCGGCGATCGCGCGCCGCTTTGCCGCGGAGAGCATGAATGTCGTCATCCATTATATGAAATCTCACGAAGCAGCTAATGAGACGGCACGCAGTTGTATGAAGCTGGGTGCTAACGTCATGACCGTAACAGCGGATATCAGGTCCAAAGAGCAGCTGCTTCGTATGCGCGAGAAATTGGAGCAGCACGGGATGGTTCCGGATATCATCGTGAACAATGCGGGAATCGCCCATTACGGCATGCTTGCAGATGTAACCGAAGAGGATTGGGAAGATGTCATGTCCGTCAATTTGAAGGGTATGTTTCTATGCACCCAGATATTTATGCCACAGATGATCGCGCAGCGATACGGACGCATCATTAATGTTTCTTCCATCTGGGGAATGTCCGGCGCCTCCTGCGAGGTGCTATATTCCACAACCAAAGGCGGCATGAATGCCTTCACGAAGGCACTTGCCAAGGAACTCGCTCCTTCGGGCGTAACGGTTAACGCCGTTGCGCCGGGAGCGGTTGATACCGTCATGCTGGACAACCTGGACGCGGATGAGAAGACGGCATTGGAATCCGAGATCCCGGTCGGCCGGTTCGCGCAGCCGGATGAAATTGCTTCACTCGTGTATTTCCTGTCGCTCCCGGAGTCCGCCTACATAACCGGCCAGATCATTAGTCCCAATGGCGGATGGCTCACCTGATGGAGGCCGAAGGGACCGTTGAAACTTTTTAGGACGGTGTGTCGTCGAATAAGAAAAGCCTATTGCGTGCACAATACGACTGTTGCCGAGAACGGTCAACATGCAAAAGGAGGCCATACACAATGTCAACCGTCCTTACTAATTTCGAAACATGGAAACACTTTTTGGCTGAGCGGGTAGGCCAAGCGAAAAAAATGGGCTTAAGTGAAGACACGATTTCCAATCTTGCCTTTGAAATTGGCTCCTTCTTAGATGAGAAGGTAGATCCCAAGAATGAGCAGGAACGCGTGCTCAAGGATATTTGGGATGTCGGTGACGAGGAAGAACGGAAAACAATCGCCAGGCTGATGGTCAAGCTTGTCAAGTAAATCGTAGCTCTCTTTGCGAAAAGCCTCCCAATTGGAGGCTTTTCTGCAATGTTTTCCTGAAGTACGTTGCAGGAAAATGACGAATATTGTAGAATAATCTTTCTGAAGCATTAGTGGATGACGGGAAAAAAATTCCCAAGAGCGGGGTGTCTTATGGAATACAAACAGTGGTATATGGAATATAGGATACATAAGAATAGACCGGGCTTGCTCGGCGATGTCGCGTCCCTCCTCGGGATGCTGGAAGTCAACATATTAACGATTAATGGCGTAGAGAATCGGACCCGTGGAATGCTGCTCCAAACGAATGACGATGAGAAAATCGAAGTACTCGGCAGAATGCTCCAAAAGGTCGATAATATTACGGTTACGAAGCTGCGCGAACCGAAGCTGGTCGATATATTAGCCGTACGCCACGGACGGTATATCGAGCGGGATTCAGATGACCGGAAGACGTTTCGCTTCACGCGGGACGAGCTGGGTCTGCTTGTCGATTTCTTGGGTGAAGTGTTCAAAAGGGATGGAAATCAGGTAATCGGACTGCGCGGGATGCCGCGTGTCGGCAAAACCGAATCCATCATTGCGGGCAGCGTCTGCTCGAACAAACGGTGGACGTTCGTGTCTTCGACGCTTCTTCGTCAAACCGTCCGCAGTCAACTGTCTGAAGAAGAAATGAATCCTAATAATATTTTTATCATTGACGGAATTGTCAGCACGGTGCGCTCGAACGAGAAGCATCATACGCTTCTTCAGGAAATCATGGCGATGCCTTCAACGAAGGTAATCGAGCATCCGGACATTTTTATCCAAGAATCTGCTTATGACCTTAGTACTTTTGATTATATTATCGAGCTTCGCAATACACCGGAAGAAGAAATTAATTTTGACTTTACAGCTAACTATAACGAATTATAAGTCAAGGGAGGTGTGGTCATGTCGGATTTAGGCGCTTTGCTCCGCAAAGCCCGTGAGCAGCGCGGATTATCGCTTGAAGATATTCAAGATTTAACCAAGATACGAAAGCGTTATTTAGAAGCGATCGAGGAAGGGAACTACGCTGTGCTCCCTGGAAGCTTCTATGTACGTGCCTTTGTGAAGAATTATGCGGAGAATGTCGGGTTGGATGCCGAAGAGGTGCTTCGCTTATATCAGAAAGAGATTCCCGCACCTGCGCCCGAGCCGGTCGTCGAAACCGTTCAGCGTCCACGCCGAGCCCAAACCCAAAGCTCGGATCGATGGAGCCGCTGGGGTTTCCGGTCCCTCATGTGGTTGTTCTTCATCTTGATCGTTGTCATTGTGTACGTCTTCTACATTAACAATCCAGTTAATAAAAAGGTAGATACAGCGGATGACAGTACAAAGATAACCGACCAGACGAAGCCGCCGGAGGAGAACAAGGGCAATACCCCGGATACGAATGAACCAGACAATACCCCGGATGCAGGCACCGATACTCCTGACCCGGAGCCGCCTGTTACACCGCCGTCCACAACGGTAACGTTCATACGATCAACCGGAAAAACCAATTATTACGAGGTTTCGCCTGCAGCAGGTACGCATAAGCTCGAGCTGAAAGTCGTTGGAGGCAGCGGCTGGGTCGGTGTGAGCGAGAATAAAGTCGGAGGCAAGTATCTTCTGACCAAAACCTTGAAGGACGGCGAATCCGAAACGATCGATGTAACCGTCCCTGTCTATATCAATATTGCCCATGCCAATTTAACCGACGTTACGATCGACGGTGTGCTCATTGACGATGGCAACAAGAAAGGCTCCCGTAAGATGCAGCTTGATCCCGCGGAAGCTGTTGGAACGGGCACTGAAACGGGTACAGACACGGACACAAGCTCAAATTCAGAAACCAATACAACGACCCCATAAGGTTCCTGCAGCAACATAGGTACAGCATGAAAAGGCATTCCGGCCAAGGCGACTTGGGGGTGTGCCTTTTCTTGTGCGTTAAGATCGGTTATAATACGTGACATGAAAGAGATGGAAAAGGAGTCGGTCTTACATGAGTTCAGAAAATTCTTTCGACATTGTATCGAAGGTCGATATGCAGGAGTTGTCGAACGCCATTATACAGGCAGAGCGTGAAATTGAAACACGCTTCGATTTCAAGAACAGCATCAGCTCCATCAAACTTGAAAAAGGCGAGCTGGTTATCGTTTCAGACGATGAAATGAAGCTAACGAACGTTATCGACATTCTGACGTCCAAGATGATTAAGCGCGGCGTTCCAACGAAGAACCTGGATTATGGCAAAATCGAACCAGCTTCTGCACGGTCGGTTAGACAACGATTAAAGCTAAGACAGGGGATCGAGCAGGACATATCCAAGAAGATTAACATTTTGATACGAGATTCGAAGCTCAAAGTGAAAAGTCAAATTCAAGGCGACCAGATCCGCGTTACTGGCAAAAGCCGGGACGATTTGCAGGCTGTAATGGCGCTGCTTCGCGGTGCTGAATTGCCGATTGACCTGCAGTTTATGAACTTCAAATAATCCGGGCGCAGCATGCACGGCTAAGGCCCTCTCCACGACTATAGCTCCGTCAAATCAGGACTTTCTGCTGTTTTGACACTGTATAGGCCTTGTATTATACTTGAAAAAGCAGCTTTTCGGAGGAGATCTGTGGGACCATGACAGAACGAATTAAAGTGGTAACCTTAGGCTGTGAGAAGAACATGGTCGATTCGGAGATCATGTCAGGACTTATCCACGAGCGTGGATATCAGCTTGTCGAACAGGCCGACGATGCGACTGTCATAATCGTCAACACATGCGGATTTATAGATGCCGCCAAGGAAGAATCGGTGAACACCATTCTGGATATGGCGGAGTTTAAGCAGACAGGACGTCTGAAGGCGCTCATTGTGTCTGGCTGTCTGACACAGCGTTACAAGCAGCAGCTGATGGACGAAATGCCCGAGATTGACGGCATTGTCGGCACGGGAGATTTTCATCACATTAATGCGATTGTGGATGAGGCGTTGAATGGCAAGAAACCGATGAAGGTCGGCAATCCCGCCTTCGACTACGATCAGAAGCTGCCAAGACTTGTAACAACTCCACGTTATACGGCCTATGTCAAGATCGCAGAGGGCTGCGACAATGCATGCACATTTTGTTCCATTCCCATCATGCGCGGGAAGTTCCGCAGCAGGTCCATAGATTCTATTGTGGCCGAAGTTGAGCTGCTTGCCTCACAGGGTGTGAAGGAAGTTAGCTTGATTGCACAGGATTCGACGAATTATGGAACAGATCTGTACGATAAATTTATGCTGCCCGAGCTGCTTAACCGGGTTAGCGAAGTCGATGGAATTGCGTGGGTTCGGCTGCATTATGCGTACCCTGGGTTTTTTACGGATGAATTGATTGAAACCATCGCGGCCAATCCGAAGGTGTGCAAGTATATCGACATGCCGCTTCAGCACAGTGAGGATATCATCCTGAAGCGAATGCGCCGTCCTGGACGGCAGAGGGATGCGCGTGAGCTAATTCTTAAGATTCGATCCCGTATCCCGGATGTTGCGCTGCGCACCTCCATCATTGTCGGCTTTCCGGGTGAAACGGACGAAGACTTTAACAAGCTTTGTGATTTTGTGCGAGAGATGAAGTTCGATCGGTTAGGTGTTTTTACATATTCCCTTGAGGAGGACACGCCTGCAGTACGATTGCCGAATCACGTGCCGGATGACGTGAAAGAATGGCGTTCCAATACGCTTATGGAAATACAACGCGATGTATCCAAACACAATAGTGGCAAATATATAGGACGCGAAATCGACGTGCTTGTCGAGCGTTATGACGGACGCAGTGATATCTATATCGGGCGTTCAGAATACGATGCCCCGGAAATTGATGGCGAAGTCTTCATATCGAATTGTCAAGCGGGAATCGGAGAAATTCAAAGGGTGCGAGTAACGCATGCCTACGAATTTGATATGTCCGGGGAGGGGCTCTCGTGAATTTAGCTAACAAAATAACGCTCGCCCGTATTTTTCTGGTACCCATCATTATGTTTCTGCTGTTGATTAATGTTGATCTGAAGCCGCTCACGTTCTCAGATTTCTCGATCACATGGAACCAGATACTGGCGGCACTTATCTTTATCGTTGCAGCAAGCACAGACGGACTGGATGGTTATATCGCTCGCAAGAACAAGATCGTGACCAACCTTGGCAAGCTGCTCGATCCGCTGGCGGACAAGCTTCTAGTAGCGGCTGTTCTTATTTCTTTGGTTGAAATGGACAAGGTAGACGCTTGGATCGCAATCGTTATCATCAGCCGGGAGTTCGCCGTTACGGGCCTCAGACAGATTGCGCTGCTTGAAGGCCGGGTCCTGGCGGCATCGAAGTGGGGAAAATGGAAGACGGCTGTGCAAATCACGATGATTATTGCACTGCTGCTTAACAATTTTCCGTTTGCCTTATTGGATTTCCGATTCGATCTCATCTCCAGCTGGGCTGCGGCTTTGATTACGGTCTATTCGGGAGTCGATTATTTCGTCAAAAACAAAAACCTCATTCCGCTGTCGGAATGAGTCTATCCCGTTAATGAAGCATCATTCTCTATGAGGGAATGATGCTTTCATTTCATCCTGCCATAGGAGTTGTACTCATGCGCGCTGAAATAATTGCAGTAGGTACCGAGCTTCTGCTCGGCCAGACCGTTAATACGAATGCGACCTATTTGTCGCAGGGGCTGGCTGAAATGGGCATTGACGTATTTTTTCAAACTGTAGTAGGAGATAACGCAGCAAGGATCGGCCAAGCCATCGAACTCGCCCGATCACGCGCGGAGCTCATCGTGTTTACGGGGGGACTCGGCCCGACTCAGGATGACCTCACAAAAGATGCATTGGCCGCGTATTTGAACCGGTCAATCGTTATACATGAACCGTCCATGGACAAAATCGCAGCCCTCTTCTCTTCACGCGGCATACATATGGTTGAAAGCAATCGCAGACAAGCCCATATGATTGAAGGGTCTGTTCCGATTGTGAATGAAGCTGGATTAGCGGTCGGCAACGGGATTTCGGAAGGCGGGAGCCATTACTTGCTTCTCCCCGGTCCTCCACGCGAAATGAAGCCGATGTTCGATGGTCCCGGCAAGACTTGGCTGCGTACAATCTCAGGAGAAAGCCGCCGGTTGTTCTCAAGAGTATTGAAATTCGCCGGAATCGGAGAATCCAGCCTGGAGCAGGCGTTGATTGGCTTGATCGAAGCACAGTCGGATCCTACGATAGCGCCTTACGCGAAGGAGGGCGAGGTAGCGATCCGCATCTCGACCAAGGCGTTGACGGAACAAGAAGCCAACACCAGATTGGATTTGGCGGAAGAGCAAATTAACGCTATTGTCGGCAAGCACCTCTACGCGCGCGAAGACATCCCTTTAGAGGAAGCGGTCATTCGGCTGCTGCGAGCATCCGGCCGTACGCTTTCAAGCGCTGAGAGCTGCACTGGAGGCCTTCTGGCTGAGCTTGTAACGAACGTCCCCGGCAGCAGCGGCGAGTTTGTCGGGGGTGTCGTAACGTATACGAACCTAATGAAGCATAAGCTGCTTGGGATACCGATGTCGCAGCTGGAAGGCAGCGGGGCGCCTGGCGCAATTAGCGACTCGACCGCTGCCTTGATGGCAGAACGGATCCGTGAGCGGACCGATAGCGATTATGGTATATCGGTCACCGGTGTGGCAGGTCCCTCAGAATCGGAAGGAAAGCCTGTCGGGCTCGTTTATATGGGAATCGCAAGGCCTGGCAAGCCTCCGGTCGTTCACACGTTCAACTTGAACGGCAGCCGGGACATCATTCGTTTGCGGGCGGCTAAGTCGGCTCTATACCGGCTGTGGCAGGAGCTAGTCGAACACGAATAACACCTGCGGCGCATCTGGTGCTATTATTTTATAGCTTGCCAGAACAGGGGAATTCGTCTATAATCTTCCTTAGTTGACGGAAGAACCGTGGCGAAGATAACTTTGCTGCGGTTCTTTTTTTGCTCATTGGCCAATGAGAAGAAATAAATAAGAATATATGTTCGCAAAAACTCTTGTCAACGCGAACAAAACAAGGTATCATGAATATATAAACAATAACCGTGAAGGATGTGAATGCGTTGTCAGATCGTCGCGCAGCTCTCGAGATGGCTCTACGTCAGATCGAGAAACAGTTTGGTAAAGGTTCGGTTATGAAGCTCGGTGAATCTGCTAATATGCATGTCGAAACAGCATCCAGCGGATCACTAGCATTAGATATTGCCCTCGGGATCGGCGGATATCCGAAAGGCCGCATTATTGAAATTTATGGACCGGAATCTTCAGGTAAAACAACCGTGGCGCTCCACGCCATTGCACAAGTTCAACGTTCCGGTGGACAAGCTGCATTTATCGATGCTGAGCATGCGCTTGATCCGCTATATGCGAGCAAGCTAGGCGTTAACATCGATGAATTGCTGCTCTCGCAGCCGGATACGGGCGAACAAGCCCTTGAGATTGCCGAGGCTCTTGTACGCAGCGGCGCTGTCGATATTATTGTCGTCGACTCCGTGGCAGCGCTCGTACCGAAAGCAGAAATCGAAGGCGAGATGGGCGATGCCCACGTTGGTTTGCAAGCCCGGTTAATGTCGCAGGCACTTCGCAAGCTTTCCGGTGCCATCAGCAAATCCAAGACCATTGCCATCTTCATTAACCAGCTGCGTGAGAAGGTTGGCGTCATGTTCGGTAATCCGGAGACGACACCAGGCGGACGTGCATTGAAGTTTTATTCCAGTGTTCGGCTTGACGTGCGACGGATTGAGTCGATTAAGCAGGGGAACGACATGGTCGGTAACCGGACGCGCATTAAAGTCGTCAAGAATAAGGTAGCGCCTCCGTTCAAACAAGCGGAAGTGGATATCATGTACGGCGAGGGGATTTCCAAGGAAGGCAGCATCGTCGATATCGGCGTTGATATGGACATCGTCCAGAAGAGCGGCGCTTGGTTTTCATACAATGGTGAGCGTTTGGGACAAGGCCGTGAGAATGCGAAGCAGTTCCTGAAGGATCACCCGGATATTAGCGATACAATTGAACAACAAATTCGCGATGCCAACAATCTTGCGGCTGGTGCGTTGAACAGTGCTGCAGTCAGCAGTGATGACGATGAAGACGAGGATGAATTGGAACTCGAATTGAATTAAGCCCGGTTTCGAGAATAAGGGATCTAAAGCACCTGCGAGGGTGCTTTTCTCTGTTTTTCGAGTTTGGAGGGGAGTGTGAGAAAACTATGAATGAAGAGAATACCGAGGGCATGCTGACCATTACAGCGGTGGAGCAGGACCGTAAGGAGCGTTACCGTTACCAATTATTCGTCAATAACGGACAGGAAGAACCGTTCCTCTCTGTTCATGAAGATATTATGATCCGCTTCCGGCTGCTTAAGGGTCGTGAAATACATGTAGACGAGCTCAAGCAAATTACGGAGGAAGACACGCAGCATCGTGCCTATGCACTGGGATTGATCTACTTGGGAGCCAGGCAGCGGACGCACAAAGAAATTGCGCGGTATTTGGCACGCAAAGGAATCGATGAGATGTCGGCTGAGCAGGCGATACAGCGTCTCATTCGAGAGGGGTTCGTAGATGATGCGGCCTTCGCCAAGCAATTCGCGTCCGGACGGCTTCGCAGCCAGATGAAGGGACGCCGTCTGCTGCAGCAGGAGCTGAGACAGCGGGGGATTGCCAAGGAGACGGTCAATGAAGCTATTGACCGGATCGATACGTCCGAAGAAGCAGAAGTTGCAATCCGTGCTGCCTGCAAGAAATGGCCTTATTTAAAAGGAGAACCCACAGACCGGAAACGCAAGCTAGCTACGTTCTTGCTGCGCAGAGGGTTCCCGGGGAGCATCGTGAAACAAGCGATTCAGGCTGCGATTGCACAAGAGGAGTTAGATGAAGAAGGGCATATGCTTGACAATTGATTTTCACAAAAGATAAAATGATTTTGTATTCTTCTTTATTGAATCGATTTTCCTTCCAAAAATTGATTCGAAAATGATTATTTTTATTGAAAAACGTTTGATTGATGAAAATCGGATTGAAATCCGGCTGAAAACCAAATATGTCCCAAGCGTTTGACTTGGTGAAAGCAACGAGGAGGTGAGAAGATGCAGTGGTATATCTGGCTCCCGATCACGATCCTTGTTGGTTTGATTTTCTTTGTGCTAGGCTATTTTATTCGAAAGTCGATCGCTGAGGCCAAGATTTCAAGCGCAGAGCAAGCCGCTAGTCAAATTGTTGACAACGCGAAGAAAGAAGCTGAAGCGCAGAAGAAAGAAACGGTTCTCGAAGCGAAAGATGAAGTCCACAAGATCCGTACTGAGGCTGAGAGAGACATTCGCGAACGTCGTAATGAGGTACAGCGACTTGAGAGACGACTGGTTCAGAAAGAAGAGTCGTTGGATAAGAAAATAGAAGCGCTGGAGCGCAAAGAAGAACAAGTGGCCAACAAAGAGAAGCGGATCGAGGAAACGCAAGAGCAGATCGATTCACTCTACAAGCAGCAGCTTAGCGAGTTGGAGCGCATTTCGAACTTGACGATGGAAGACGCGAAGCAGATCATTCTGCAGAGCGTTGAACAAGAAGTCAGACATGAAACAGCGCAAATGATTAAAGAGATCGAGCAGCAGGCGAAGGAAGAAGCGGACAAGAAAGCACGCGACATCATCTCGCTCGCTATTCAACGTTGTGCAGCGGATCACGTGGCAGAAACGACGGTTTCCGTTGTCGCACTGCCGAATGAAGAAATGAAAGGCCGCATCATCGGACGCGAAGGCCGTAATATTCGCGCATTGGAGACGTTGACCGGTATCGATCTCATTATCGACGATACACCGGAAGCGGTCATATTGTCCGGATTTGATCCGATTCGCCGCGAAATCGCACGTACGTCACTAGAAAAATTGGTTGCGGATGGACGGATTCACCCGGCACGAATCGAAGAAATGGTCGAGAAATCGCGTAGAGAAGTGGACGAGCGTATCCGTGAGTACGGCGAACAGGCAACGTTCGAGGTCGGAGTCCATGGTTTGCATCCAGATCTGATAAAAATTTTAGGGCGTTTGAAATATCGGACAAGTTATGGGCAGAACGTGCTCAAGCATTCGATGGAAGTCGCCTACTTGACAGGTTTGATGGCAGCCGAGCTTGGGGAAGATATCACGTTGGCGAAACGTTCCGGTTTACTGCATGACATCGGAAAAGCACTTGATCACGAAGTGGAAGGCTCACACGTCGAAATCGGCGTGGAACTTGCCAAGAAATACAAGGAGCATCCAGTTGTCATTAACAGCATCGCATCTCATCACGGCGATTGCGAAGCTACATCGGTTATTGCCATGCTGGTCGGCGCTGCTGATGCATTGTCAGCTGCTCGCCCTGGCGCTAGAAGAGAGACACTCGAAACGTACATTAAGCGTCTAGAGAAACTCGAGGATATTACCGAATCCTTCGAAGGCGTAGAGAAATCCTATGCCATTCAGGCCGGTCGCGAGGTTCGCGTCATGGTACAGCCTGATAAAATCGACGATACGGAGGCATTCCGCCTTGCACGTGATATTACGAAGAAAATCGAGAATGAACTTGATTATCCGGGACACATTAAAGTGACCGTCATTCGTGAAACTCGCGCGGTGGAATACGCCAAATAATGAATAGAACGACACTCGTAAAGTGGCTGCGATGCAGCCACTTTTCTAGTCGTAAGAGAGGGTACAGATCGCATGAACGTATTATTTATTGGCGACATCGTGGGCAATGTCGGACGCAGTGCCGTGAAGAAAGTATTGCCGGCTCTGCAGAGCAAATATAACCCACACATCATTATTGCGAACGGTGAGAATGCGGCAGCAGGACGCGGCATTACTTCTACAATCGCGAAGGAATTGCTGGAAGCGGGCGTACATGGAATAACGATGGGGAATCACACATGGGATAACAAAGACATCTTCGAATGGATCGATGAGCAGCCGCGCATGGTTAGGCCGGCGAATTTCTCTGAAGAGGCACCTGGACAAGGCGCGGCCATTATCAAGGCAAACGGCAAGGAATTAGCCATCATCAATTTACAGGGCAGAGTCTTTCTGCCGCCTATCGATTGTCCATTCCGCAAGGCGGACGAGCTGGTCGAGGAGATGCGTTCGAAGACCAAATGCATTCTTGTCGATTTCCATGCTGAGGCGACATCTGAGAAAATCGCGATGGGCTGGTATCTGGATGGACGTGCGTCACTTGTTGTAGGAACCCACACCCATGTTCAAACCAATGATGATACGATTCTGCCAGGCGGAACAGCATACTTAACCGATGTTGGAATGTGCGGTTCGAAGGAAGGCGTGCTCGGGATGGAGCGCAATGCGGTCATTCACAAGTTCCGGACACAGCTGCCTGTACGTTTCGTCGTGGATGAAGGCGATTGGCACGTTCACGCTATTCTTGTCGAAATCGATGAAGCGACGGGTAAGGCGAAGCGCACGCAAAAGATCCGCTTGACGGAAACAGATTGGCTGATGATGTAAACGTTTGTTATGAAACTTTGAAAATTCTCGCAATTCGGAAAAATTTGCAAAGTCTCCATGAAGAAAGCAGGAATTTTATTACCGCTCTCGAATACTATTTAAATAGTGGTATCCATCATTCCCGAGGAGGTACTTTCCATGGATGTCTTAAAAGTTTCAGCAAAATCCAATCCAAATTCCGTTGCAGGGGCGCTTGCAGGTGTTCTGCGTGAACGCGGAGCTGCCGAATTGCAGGCAATCGGGGCTGGTGCGTTGAACCAAGCGATCAAAGCAGTCGCCATAGCTCGTGGATTTGTGGCACCCAGCGGGGTGGATCTCATTTGTATTCCGGCATTTACGGATATTGTAATTGATGGTGAAGATCGGACCGCAATTAAGCTCATTGTCGAGCCGAGATAGCGGAAGTCGGATAAGAAGACACTACTCTTTGAACAGTGAACCTGTTTACGTCGCCGTAAACAGGTTTTTTTGCGCCTATTAGCGCGTCCAAGCTGTAATATAGAAGGAGGAACACGCGATGAATAGACATGCTTCAGTCGATTTTCACTGCGATGTGCTGTGGAAGCTGCTTGAGCAGGGAAATCTAAGTTTTGCCGATGACCAAACAGGCCAGTTGGACGTAACGTTCACGAGACTCCGCCAATCAGGAGCGATCTTCCAAGCCTTCGCGATCTATATTTCGGAGAAAATGGAAAAGTCGATGACGCCGATCTTGCAAAGTATCGATCTGTTTCATAGAAAAGTTCTTGTTACCCCTGGTATTCGGTTTGTAAAAACCGCCGAAGATATTCAAAGAATTCAGACGAGCGGAGAGGTCGGCGCTATGCTGTCGCTGGAAGGCGCGGACGGTCTGCAGGGGAATTTGGGGATGCTGCGCATCCTATATGAGCTCGGTGTAAGAGCGATAGGGTTAACCTGGAACCAGGCGAATTGGGGCGCGGATGGCGTTATGGAGCCCAGGCAGGGCGGTTTAACAGGAAAAGGTTTCGCATTTGTAGAAGAATGCAATAGATTGGGTATACTATTAGATGTCTCTCATTTAAGCGAGCGGTCATTCTGGGATATGGCCGACCGGTCCGTTAAGCCGTTGATCGCTTCCCATTCTAACGCCAAGGGGGTTTGTGATCACCCTCGCAATTTATCCGACGATCAAATAAGAGCATTAATTGACATGGACGGAATGATAGGCATTACATTCGTGCCGCAATTCGTAGTGAGAGGCAAATCGGCAGCTGTGGCAGATATAATTCGACATATCGAGCATGTATGCGAGCTCGGTGGCGAGAAGCACATCATGTTTGGCTCCGATTTCGACGGGATCGATACATATGTAGAGGGTTTATCCAACCCAGGTGAATTATCGAATCTACATGAAGCGCTGCTGAAACAATATGCAGAGGATCAAGTAGCTTCGTTCTTTCACAGGAACGCAAACCGGTTTTTATTGAATAATCTTCCGAGCTGAATCCGCTGTATTCAATCTCTTTTCGATATGGGTTCAATCGAAAACCGCTATGTGTATAATTCACGGTTATACCTTGCTTTTTAGGACCTACAGTCATAAAATTTATTTGACTGTTGAAAAATTTTATTTATTAGTTAAAAGATGCCGCAAGTCATCGCATGTTCGTCAAAAAGAGGAGATGTTCATTTTGATCAGTCAATTGTCTTGGAAGATCGGGGGACAACAAGGGGAAGGGGTCGAAAGTACAGACCGTATTTTCTCGACGGCATTAAACCGACTTGGCTATTACTTGTACGGGTATCGTCATTTCTCATCCCGTATTAAAGGCGGTCATACCAATAATAAAATTCGGATCAGCACGAATCCAATTCGCGCGATATCCGATGATTTGGATATACTGGTCGCATTCGACCAAGAGAGCATTGATTTAAATTCACATGAGCTTCGCCCGGGCGGGGTAGTCGTAGCGGACGCAAAATTCAATCCGACGCTGCCAGAAGGCGTCAATGCGAAGCTGTTTGCGGTACCCATCACGGCGATTGCCGAAGAACTCGGCACTTCGTTGATGAAGAACATGGTGGCCTCCGGAGCTTCCTGGGCGCTGCTGGGACTGCCGGTAGACGTGTTTAACAAAGCGGTGGAAGAAGAATTCGGACGCAAAGGTCCGGCTATCGTAGAAAAAAACATCGAGGCGGTTAAACGCGGCTCGGAATTTGTGCTGGAGCAAGCAGGAGGTCCGCTCGACGAGTTCAAGCTGGAGCCGGCTGACGGCAAGCAGAAGCTGTTCATGATCGGCAATGAAGCGATTGCGCTTGGCTCTATTGCAGCCGGCTGCCGTCTTATGTCCGCCTATCCGATTACGCCGGCTTCCGAGATCATGGAATATTTGATTAAGAAGCTGCCGAAATTCGGCGGAACCGTCGTTCAGACCGAGGATGAAATTGCGGCTGTCACGATGGCAATCGGCGCTAACTACGCCGGTGTACGTACCATGACCGCATCAGCAGGTCCTGGTCTTTCACTGATGATGGAGGCAATCGGACTGGCCGGAATGACGGAAACTCCGCTCGTTATCGTGAATACGCAGCGTGGGGGCCCATCTACAGGGTTGCCTACCAAACAGGAGCAATCCGACCTGAATGCAATGGTGTATGGAACACATGGTGAAATACCGAAGATCGTCATTTCGCCGGCATCCATCGAAGACTGCTTCTACGATACGATCGAAGCGTTCAATTTGTCGGAGGAATATCAGGTTCCCGTTATTATCATGACAGACCTTCAGCTCTCGCTGGGCAAGCAATCATGCGGTACGCTGAATCTGGGCGAAATTCCAATCAAACGGGGCAAGCTCGTTCGCGAGCTGCCGGAGCTGGAAGACAATCAATATTTCAAGCGTTACGAATTTACGGAAGACGGCGTTTCGCCGCGCGTGCTTCCTGGAGATAAATCCGGTATTCACCATGTGACAGGCGTTGAGCATGATGAGGTGGGCCGGCCATCTGAGAATGCCGTCAACCGTCAGAAGATGATGGATAAACGGTTGAACAAGCTTAATGGAATGACAATCCGTGATGCCGTGCGTACGGATGCGCCTCATAATGATGCGGATCTACTTATCATCGGCATGGGCTCGACAGGCGGGACAATCGACGAGGCCCGCAGCCGTTTGGATGCGGACGGTCTGCGTACGAACCACATTACCATCCGTCAAATTCATCCGTTCCCAACAAGTATCGTTCAAGCGGAGCTCGAGAAAGCGAAGAAAGTCGTCATACTCGAGAACAATGCAACGGGCCAGCTTGCTTCCCAAGTGAAGCTGTATGCGGGCAATGCGGACAAAATCGAGAGCGTGCTTAAATACGACGGCAACCCGTTCCTTCCTTCCGAAGTGTACAAAGCTTGTAAGGAGCTGATCTAAGATGGCGACATTCAAAGAGTTTCGTAATAACGTCAAGCCGAACTGGTGCCCAGGCTGCGGAGACTTCTCCGTGCAGGCGTCCATTCAACGTGCTGCCGCGAACGTGGGACTTGAGCCGGAACGATTGGCTGTTATCTCAGGTATCGGCTGTTCCGGCCGTATCTCCGGTTACATCAACGCCTATGGCCTGCACGGTATTCATGGCCGGGCACTGCCTATCGCACAGGGCGTGAAGCTGGCCAACCGTGAGTTGACAGTTATCGCTTCTGGCGGTGACGGCGACGGCTTTGCGATTGGAATGGGCCATACCGTTCATGCGATCCGCCGTAACCTTGATATCACCTATATCGTCATGGATAACCAAATCTATGGTTTGACGAAGGGTCAAACCTCGCCGCGCAGTGCGGAAGGCTTCAAGACCAAGTCGACACCGGAGGGTTCGATCGAGTCGACGCTTTCGCCGCTTGAAATTGCGATGTCGGCCGGCGCGACGTTCGTCGCACAATCGTTCTCGAGCGACCTGAAGCAGCTGACGGCTTTAATTGAAGCGGGACTGAATCATAAAGGCTTCTCGCTCATTAACGTATTCAGCCCATGCGTGACGTTCAACAAAGTGAACACGTATGATTGGTTTAAAGAGAATATCGTTAACCTGGATCAATTCCCTGATTACGATCCGTCAAACCGCATCGCCGCCATGAACAAAATCATGGAGACGAATGGTATGCTAACAGGTCTGATCTACCAGAACACGGTTCGCAAGTCGTACGAGGATCTCGTAGTCGGCTTCGAAGAGCAAGGTCTTGCCAACCAGGATATCCAAATGTCGCAAGAGCAGTTTGATAAGCTGCTGACTGAGTTTAAATAAGATTGTACCTCTCAAGACCCCTCTAAAGGCATACGGACCAAATGGGCCGTATGCCTTTTTATGTTTTTGAACAATGCAGCTTCATTGATATAATGTGGAGGAACTAGAAAGGATGAGACAGCATATGAAAATCGTACCGGTCGGTGTATCGGCCAGACATATCCATTTATCCACAGCGCATGTAGAGATTTTGTTCGGCAAGGGGGCGGAGCTGACGGAGATGAAGCCGCTCTCTCAGCCCGGCCAATTCGCGGCCAATGAGACGGTGGAAGTGATCGGTCCCAAGGGAAACTTCCCCAAAGTGCGTATATTAGGACCCGTAAGGAAAGAGACGCAGCTGGAAGTATCGCGAACGGATGCATTCTCGCTTGGGATCAACCCTCCCGTAAGGGAATCGGGCCATATAGCAGGCTCTGCCGGGATTACGATCAAAGGACCTGCGGGTGAATTGCAGATTGAGGAAGGCGTAATTGTAGCTGCCCGGCATATCCATTTTCATACGAGTGATGCGGAGCGGTGGGGGATTGCGGACAAGCAGCGCTTATCGGTAAGGCTGCAGGGAGAGCGCGGCCTTGTGCTTGAGAACGTCGTGGCCCGCGTTTCGCCAAGCTATGCCTTGGATATGCATATCGATACCGATGAAGCCAATGCGGCAGGTGCCAAAACAGGCGATTCGGCTGAAATTATCGGAAATTAGTTGCTGCAACCTCATCGAGGATGAAGCTGCCTTAAGAGCAGATCCTTCCTCGATGAGGTTTTTTTGAATATATTCATAGAAGATCCGTTATTTCTTCACAGACTTCTAGATCTTTCGAATGGATAAGCGGTTGGTAAAATGTTATAATGCGTTCATGGATGCCATGTAAAAGGAAGTGACTTATTACGAATGACTAAGGGGAATAACAACTCTTCGGACATGCAGCCCGTTAAGAACGAGAAGGACTACTCCAAATATTTTGACTTCTCGGGTGCGAAGATTCTTAAGGAACAAGACGGCAATACCACATACCGAATCAAAGGCCGCGATATTACCATCAGCTCTGCTCCGAGCTACAAAGACGAGAAACGCCGGGGCAAAGAAGATGTTCAGGTCCATTATGAGTTTGCTATTCCGGAAGACATGAAGACATTCGGCCATGGGAAAACCTATTTAATCTATACATTTGGCTGTCAGATGAACGAGCATGACACCGAGGTCATGAAAGGCCTGTTCGAGCAAATGGGCTATGTGTCGACGGAAGACCGGAACCAAGCGGATGTCATTCTGCTGAATACCTGCGCGATTCGCGAGAATGCTGAGGACAAGGTGTTCGGAGAGCTGGGACATCTGAAGCATCTGAAGATCGAGAAGCCGGATCTCATTCTGGGCGTATGCGGCTGTATGTCTCAAGAGGAATCGGTTGTCGGCCGCATTCTGCAGAAGCATTCCTTCGTCGATCTGATCTTCGGCACGCATAATATTCACCGGCTGCCGCATTTGCTGCAGAACGCGATGTTCAGCAAAGAGATGGTCGTCGAAGTATGGTCCAAGGAAGGCGACATTATCGAGAACTTGCCCAAGAAGCGCGAAGGGATGCGAGCTTGGGTCAATATTATGTACGGTTGCGATAAGTTCTGTACGTATTGTATCGTCCCTTACACGCGCGGCAAGGAGCGCAGCCGCCGTCCGGAGGATGTGATTGCCGAAGTCCGCGAGCTGGCGCGCCAAGGCTTTAAAGAGGTTACGCTGCTCGGGCAGAACGTCAATGCCTACGGCAAGGATTTTGCTGATATCGAATACCGTTTTGGCGATCTGATGGCAGATCTCAACAAGATCGATATCCCGCGTATCCGGTTTACGACAAGCCATCCGCGTGATTTTGACGATCATCTGATTGAAGTGCTGGCAAGACGCGGCAACCTGGTAGAGCATATCCACCTTCCGGTACAGTCGGGAAGCTCCGCCGTCCTGAAGCGGATGAGGCGTAATTATACGAGGGAGATGTATCTGGAGCTGGTGGGGAAAATCAAGCAGGCGATTCCGGATGCGCTGCTGACGACCGATATCATCGTAGGTTTTCCTGGCGAGACGGAAGAGCAGTTCCAAGAAACACTTTCGCTTGTAGAGGAGGTCGGGTTCGCTTCGGCGTACACGTTCATCTATTCGCTCCGTGAAGGGACACCTGCTGCAAACCTGGAGGATAACATCCCGATCGAAGTGAAGAAGGAACGTCTCTACCGCCTCAATGATTTGATCGCGAAGCTGAGCCGGGCTAAGAACGAGGAGCAGCGCGGCGAAATCGTCGAGGTTCTGGTAGAAGGTGAAAGCAAGAATAATGCAAATGTGCTGTCTGGCCGGACACGGACGAATAAACTCGTCCTGTTGGAAGGACCGAAAGAGTGGATCGGCGAATTCGTTCACGTTAAGCTGACCGAACCGCAAACCTGGTATACCAAAGCAGAGCCGGTCAGTGCGCCTGCACGAGAAGAAGCCGTTTCTTAAACGAAGCAAGGAGAGGGAATCAGATGGCAAACGAGCAAACAACAACAGCGAATCATTCGTACGAGCATGGGCATGAGGACGGATGCGGGGTGCCGCAATTCAATACGGAGGATATCATCGTTCGCGAGGACATCATGGCCAAGACGAAAGAGCTGGCCGAGATGCTCTTCACATCCGAGGAAGTGCAGCAGTACCGCCGCGCTGAACAGCAGATTCAAGGCAATGACCGCATACAAGAGATGATCGCCAAGCTCAAGAAGAAGCAGAAGGAAATCGTAGCTTTCGAGACGACCTTCAAGAATGCGGATATGGTCAAAAAAATCGAAGCCGAGATCGAGACGCTCCAAGACGAGCTTGATGGTATCCCGATCATTACGGAATTTCAACAAAGCCAGGCGGACATCAACTACCTGCTGCAAACGGTGGTTTCCATTATCCGTGATACGGTAGCTGAGAAAATCAATATGGAAGACGTGACCTCAGAGGATCCGGAGAACTGCGACGTCTAATTTTTTACAACGTATCTAACCCCGCCATAGGGTGAACGTAAAAGCCGTGATGCCTGCACCGAGCAGACATCACGGCTTTTTACAATTTATCGGCTGATCCCGTGCTGCTGGAGGCGGGCAGCTCGTTTCCACCAGAGTGTGAGCAGCAGGGCCGCCAAGCCAATCGCGCCTCCCAACCAGAAACCGCCTTCCAGACCGAAGCGATCGCTGATAAAGCCCGCAAGAAACGGCCCCGCAAACATCCCAGTCGAGTAAACGGCTTGGTAGAACCCCATTGCCGTTGCGCGTTTGGCCGGTTCGAAGGGCTGTATCGCAAGACCGAGCAGCAGAGGGAAATGCAAGCCTTGCGCCAATCCGTTGAAGGCCTGTGTCAGACCGAGTAAGCCAAGTGAAGGGGAGAACGGGATGGCAACCGTGAACAAGGCGCTTAAGCCGAAGCCGACGGCGATAACATTCCAAGTGCCGAACCGCGGCGCGAGATAGCGTCCGGTAATGAGCGAGACGAGCGCATGAGGCACCATGAATGCGATCACGATCAGGGTAAGCTCCCCTTTATCGGCGCCGAGCTCCGTTGCCTGGAGCGGCGTGAAGCCGAACATCGTAATGAATAGAATGCCATGAGCCAGAATGGATAAGGTCGAGACCTGGGCAAGCGTCCGCTCACGGACGATTTCACCGAGCAGGGTGAGTGATATTGGAGCCCGCGCAACGCCCTCCTTGGGTTCTTTGATGGCAAATGCAAGAACGAGACCGGCCACGCCGAAAGCGATTCCGGCAATGAAGGCAGCGTTCCAGCTGTAGGCACCTGCCAGCCATCCGCTTAGCGTCATTCCGAACAATTGGCCGGCAACTGTCATAAAGCTGATATTGCTCATGGCTCTTGTCACTTCACCGGTCGCAAAATAGGCGGCATACAAGACGGTGAAGGCCACCCAAGCCGATGCGCTAACGCCGGACATGATTCTACCTGCAAGGGGCCACAGCCAAGAGCCTGGGATCGTGAACAATAAGCAGCTCAACGCTCCTGAGAGCAAGCCAAGAATTAAGAAAGGTTTGCGTTTATGCAGCTTGTCAGAGAGGAGTCCAAGAGGGAAGCGGACCACCATCTGGGTGAAGCCATAGCTGCCCAGGACGATTCCGATCAGCATCGCGGAATGGCCGCTTTCGCTCATAAACGGTGGTAGAATAGGAACATAAACATATAAGGTCGACCAATATAGCAGGGTAACCGCGATAAAGATCAAATGATCCGCCCGGCCCGTCACGATTGAGGGGCGGTTATGGGCGGCGGCGGGCTGAGTCTGCACGAATGCCACTCCTTCAAATTAGAATCGTAAGCCTCCTAACTTTATCGCAAGCGGCGTGGAGCAGCAATCATTTTTCTAAAAAAGGAACCCGCATCAGAAACTTTATAGCGAAATCCAGCGTATGAAAGGGTACTATCAAGCGAGACCGCATCGTCTCAAATCGCGGAAGGAGATGGGCCCATGAACAAGAAGACCGAAGGACCGATCACACAGAACAAGAAAAGCTGGCTGCGAGAAACCCGGGATTGGGTCGTTTCGTTATCCGTCGCTGTTATTGCAGCGCTGCTCATCCAGAATTATGCGTTTGCGCAGACGGAGGTCAGGAACGTCTCCATGCAGTCGACGCTGTTCGCCGGACAACGTCTGATCGAGGACAAAATAACGTACCGGTTCGAACAGCCTGACCGGGGGGATATCGTAATCATAAACGGTCCTGAGAGCGAGCTTCGGTTGATCAAACGGGTCATAGGCTTGCCCGGTGATGTGATTGACATGAAAGATGGGCAAATCTTCGTGAATGGAACGCTGACGGAGGAGTCTTATGTGAAAGGCAGTACGTATCCGAACGGGCTGGAGGTTCCTTATCAGGTGCCGGAGGACAAATTGTTCGTCATGGGAGATAACCGGGAACATAGCACGGACAGCCGCGAGCTGGGACCGATCTCGATATCGAGCATCGAGGGACGTGCGATATTCCGGTTGTGGCCGCTCGATAAGTTCGGCGGATTGGACTAATCCACTCCGGTATGCGAGAATGAATAGGGAAATGCTACCAGAGGAACAATACCACCGTTACGCAATTTAGCGGAGGTGTTATACATGAAGATGGGAGTCAAAGCGCTCGTCATTCTGGTTCTGTTCGGTATAGGGCTTGGCTATTCGCATAGTGGAGAGGTTATGGCGGAGCCTGACTATGCCAAGTGGGGACGTATTGCGATGCAGGAAACAGCCAAACGCTACCGGGCCGATATTGTCGACTACAAGCATTTGGGCCGAAAAACGGACCGTCCGGGCGTGATATCAGAATCCTTCAAGCTGCTGCTCAATAGCGGAACGCGCCAGTTCGGTGTTAAAGTACAGATCTGGTTCGAGAAGGACTCCGAGCACATCGTCCAAATTCAATTTACCGAGGATGGCAAGTCGGTTGGCCGTTACGGATCGCACTACCGATTCATTTGAAACGTGAAACAAACGTCAGCGTATATGAATCATTATGATAGGGGGAATTGAATATGATATTTACAACAACGCCAACTGTTGAGGGACGGCCGGTTATCGATTACCTGGGTGTCGTGACCGGGGAAGCCATTATGGGAGCCAATATCGTACGTGACCTGTTCGCTTCGATTACCGATATAGTCGGCGGACGATCGGGCGCATATGAAGCGAAGCTGAAGGAAGCCAGGGATGTAGCATTCAACGAAATGGGCGGACAAGCATCCCGAATGGGAGCCAATGCCATTGTAGGCATTGATGTGGACTACGAGGTCATCCGTGATGGGATGCTCATGGTTGCGGTTAGCGGTACGGCAGTCCGTATATAATTCGAATCAAACAGCATCTGTTTCTGACAGATGCTGTTTTTTCGTTGCATAGATTGCCGGCGAAACTTTTCAATTGTCATTGTCGTCAAAGAGAGGAAATCAATTGCAGAGAGGAGAACCGCACGTGTTGTCTTTCAGACGAACCACTTTTGTAGCTTTACTTGTCTGCTTGCTGACGATTTGGTCACTTCCGGTTGCGGGCATGCCGACAGGAAAGGTATATGCGGAAACGAACGACGCCGCGAAAGGCATTGACATGCAGGCTTCCGTCGGGTATCAAGCTTTAGTGAAGGAGGGGCGATGGTTCCCTGTCTTCTTCACGTTGACCAACCAGACCGGACGTGATATGAACGGAGAGCTGGTTATCTCGGTCAAGTCGCCATGGAGCGGGCAAATGATTAATTATGCGATCAAAGCCCAGCTGCCTAAGGAGACGCCGATCGAGCTATCTATTGCGCTGCCGGGGATGTCGCTTGCGAAGAATAATCATCGCATCCGGTATTACGAAGGCACTTCAGAGTCCGGTAAGGAGATTGCGCTGACCGGCACGAAAAATTACTTAACGAACACAATGACCTCTAACAACACAATCGGAGTCCTCGCAAGGGATCCGGACACCCTTAATTTCATGCCGACATTGAATCAGAAGGGCTATAATATTCAAACCATTCCGCTCGAGCCGGCAAAGCTGCCGGATGAAGCGCTTATGCTCGACACACTCGATCTGCTTGTTCTCAATGACGCAGCATCAGACAGCTGGAGCAAAGCGCAGATCCAAGCGATTACGGATTGGGTCAAACGAGGCGGAACGCTGGTCGTAGCCGGCGGTGCCGGATACGGAAAGACGGCCGCTCCATTCGCGGAGATCATTCCGGTCGCCGCGAGCGGAACGCAGACCATTACTTCAACGACCGCGCTGGAGGCGGCGTCAGGAAAATCGCTTAAGCTGTCTTCGCCACTCACCGTTTCAGCCGGAGCGGCCAAGGAAGGCAGCCAGACGCTGCTGCAGGAAGAGGGAATCCCGCTTGCTGTCAAATGGTCTGTAGGCAGTGGAGAAGTCGTATACGTGGCCTTCGACCCTTCACTCGAGCCGATGGCCTCTTGGAACGGCAGCCCAGGTTTATGGGCGAAGCTGCTGCAGAGCCATCTGCAGCTCATGCAGCCAGGTGTCGGATTCGTCCAAATGGGAGGAAACTCGTTCTGGGAGCTGCAAACGATCGCGGACATGTTTCCATCTATTAAGATGCCGCGATTCTCCATACTCTTCTATCTATTTCTAGCTTATTTATTCATAGTGGCTCCGCTCTTATTCATCGTACTGAAACGGCTGGACCGCCGGGAATGGGCCTGGTGGATCATTCCGTCGATTGCCGTGATCAGCACTGTGGCGATCTTCTTCATCGGGGCATCGGACAAGAGCAGCACCATGACGCATACGGTGCGAACGGTCGAGCTGACGGGTGCGGGAGATGGCATCCAATCAGGCGTTACGGCCGTGTTCGCGCCGACGGGTGGGACGGTGAAGGTCAAGTTTAATGAGCCGCAATCCCTCGTACCCTATTCGAACGATAATGGGTTTGGGGGATCGGGCGGCGGGGTTGACGACGAAGCGCTCCAGACGGTCTATGCCGGTCCGCAGAATGCAGAGATCAAGTGGCTGGAGGTTCCATTCTGGTCGACGCGCAAGACATATACAGACCGTGCATTGGTCGCGGATACGGGACAAATTCAAACGACCATCGATTCAGCGGGACAGAATACGGAGATGGCTTTAACGAACAGCACCGTCTCGGACATGACCGACATTCACGTGCTCTGGAACGGACAAGCCTATAAAGTAGGCGATTTAAAGGTTGGCGAATCCGGGAACGTAACGGTGAAGCCGAAGACCACGCCATACACGAGCGGGTATGTCGACTATGCTTCGATCATGTTCCCTTACCCGGTTAATAACCGGCTGGATCAATATGAGCGAGAACGCAGGCTGATCAATGCGTACATCAATGACACCTCGAACCGCGGAGGAGTCATGCTCGGATCAACGCAGCCCGTCATCATCGGCTATACGGCCAGCGCGAAGCCTTGGTTTGATGTCAACGGCAAGCAAGTGAAGAGCGACACCTTAACGATGTGGGTGCAGCGGATTACAATCGACCCTGTGAAGGATGATCGCATCACGCTGCCGTACGGCATGCTTCAACCTACGATTCAATCGACGACGATGAATCAAACGGAGAGCCGCTCAGATGGCTGGATGGCTTTAACGAAAGGCGATCTACTATTTAATTATACGTTACCTGCTATACAGGGGGCTGTGTACGAGAAGCTCAGCGTCACGGCAACCGCGGCGGGTAGTCAGCTTCAGCCTGATCTTAGCATATGGAATGAACGAGAAGGCAAATGGGCGGCGGTGACCGGCAGCGGGATGACCTGGGAGATGAATGCTGCGGATTTCGTGACGGCTGCTGGTACGGTGAATATGAAATATACCGTTGGGGCCGATGCGAGAGTCGAGACGGTGCTGCCGCAAATCGCACTGGAAGGGAAGGTGAAGAAATGATGCAAACTTCTTCGGGAGCGAATGTAGATGTCCCTATAGATCAAGAGCCGGATAGGCCGATGATAGAGATACGCGGATTGACGAAAACCTTCGGTACCTTCCAGGCATTGAAGGGGATCGATCTCATTATTCCGAAAGGCTGCGTATTTGGCTTTGTCGGACCGAACGGAGCGGGCAAATCGACGACGATGTCCATTCTGGCTACGCTGGCCGTGCCTACGGCCGGAACGGCGAAGGTCGACGGTTACGATGTCACCACCCATCCGAAAGAGGTGCGCAAGCGCATAGGTTACATGCCGGACTTCTTCGGCGTGTACGACCAATTCAAGACGACGGAATATTTGCATTTCTACGGCGCAAGCTACGGCATTCCCAAAGCGGAACGGGATGAGCTGATCCCTCAGCTGCTCGAGCTCGTTAATTTGAGCGACAAGAAGGATGCTTATGTAGATACGCTGTCGCGAGGGATGAAGCAGCGTTTATGCCTTGCCCGCTGCCTTGTGCACGATCCGGAGCTGTTAATTCTAGACGAGCCGGCTTCCGGTCTTGATCCGAGGGCTCGTATCGAGATGCGCGAGATATTGAAAGAGCTGAAGTCGATGGGGAAAACGATTATCATCTCCTCGCATATTTTGCCGGAGCTGGCCGAGATGGTCGACGAGATCGGCGTCATCGAGCACGGACAGCTCGTCGCCCAAGGGAACATTGCCGATATTCAGAGCCGTTTGCGTGTCAATCGGGTGCTGTATATCCGATTGCTCGGCATGCTGGAGGAGGCGGAGCGCTTCCTGAGAGATCAGCCGCATATTGGCAGGCTGATGCGCGACGAGAGCGGCATCCATGTCCATTACGAGGGACAGGACGAGGAACAGGCCGGACTCATCAAAAGCTTGGTGGAAAACGGCTTCCGGGTGGTTTCGTTCAGCGAGGCGCAGACGAATCTGGAAGATGTATTCCTTGAAATTACGAAAGGGGGCGACGGTGCGCAATGAGCCGGAACTCACTAGGCGGTGGCCTTCGTACGTGGCGTAACAAATTGATTAATCCGGTACTCGATAAAGAGTTCCGGCTGCGCATGCGGACACCCCGTTCGATGTGGTCGCTATTCTTTTACCTGCTGGTGATCGGCGGGCTCGCGTTCGCTTTCATCTATGTAACGACCGTGCTTACGAACCGGGGCAGCTCGGTATTCGACCCCGGCCAAAGCCGGATGATGTTTTACTTTATTAGTGCTGTTCAGCTTGGCTTGATCGCGTTCATGGCACCGGGATTAACTGCCGGCGTTATTAGCGGCGAGAGGGAGAAGCAAACGCTCAGCCTGCTGCTGACGACGCAGCAGAGCTCGACGACGATTGTCCTCAGCAAGCTGGCTTCCTCGCTCAGCTTCATGCTGCTGCTGGTTACGGCTACGATGCCGGTATACAGCGTCGTCTTCTTGTATGGCGGCATATCGCCGCGGCAGATGCTGCTCGTATTTTTGTTTTTTATTTTTCTGATGGTGACGCTCGGTTCGCTGGGTATACTGTTTTCCACGCTGTTCAAACGAACGATGGTATCGGTTATCGTTACGTACGGAACGACGCTGTTCATCTTTGGCGGAACCGGGTTTATTTATTTGCTGGTGAATCAGGTGCTGCAGGAGCTGAACCGCGGCAGTGCTACCTATAATCCTGCCTCCTATGGCTGGGTGGGCCACATCGCTGCCTGGAATCCGGTAGCGGCGCTGCTTAGCATCTTTGATACGAGCATTACGAAGCAGGTGTTCCACCTGAACAGCGGTCAAGCGCATTTTGACTTGTGGAAGGAATTTATCCTGATTTATAGCGTGGTCTCCATCGTGGCGATCGTACTCAGCATTCGGTATATTCGTCCCGTCTATAAGAGGAGCAAGCATAGGCAATAGACAATTAAACCGTTAGCAGGAGGAGGAATTGCGGTGGAATCAGCTCAGCGGTTGTTGGAGGGAATAAAGCAAGTTCAGCGCCGGATACGGCTGCTTCGCGTCATCCGGTATGCTGCGATCGGGCTGCTGGCCGGTAGTGCCGCAGCGCTTCTTGTGCTCATTCTGAGCCGTCTGGTGCCGCTTCTGCACGCTCGCTGGATTGCACTGGCTCTGCTGGCCGCGGCACCGTTCCTCGGTGCGGCTGCAGGCCTCCTGCGCCGGGTTACGCCCGCTGAAGCTGCGCGCACGATGGATCGAAGCACAGGCGACGCGGTCGGTACAGCGCTCGGGCTGCTGGATAGCGATTCACGCATCGCCTCGATGCAGCGGGAGGATGCAGCAGCCGCAGCAGATGAGTATACGACTTCCATGAAGGAGCATCTGCCGCTGCCGCAGCTTGGGAAGCGGCAGCCTTACGTATACGGGGTCATCGCCGCGTGGGCTATTATTGCCGCGCTGTGGCTTCTTCCGAGTGCCATGGACGAGAAGGCTGTGGCGATTGCGGAAGCCAAGCAGGCGCTGGCCGAGCTGGAGGAAACCGCGAAAGACATGACAGCCAAGCTGGAGTCGGAGAAGCTGCCGGATCAGGTGAAGCAGGAGCTCGAAGAACCGGTGAAGGCGCTTAAGGAGCGGCTTGCGAAGCTGGACGATCCGAAGGAAGCTCTCGAGGCGCTGGAGCAGGCTAAGCGTGAGCTGGAGAAGCTGGCCGCGGAGGCCGGTGAAGCGGCCAAGCGTCTTGATGAGACAGCGGCTGCGCTGCAGAAGCAGCCGCAGCTGCGCAAACTGGGCGAAGCGTTAGAGCAGCGCGACGCTTCGGAAGCGAAGTCGTCGATCGACGAATTGCGATCGGCGATGAAGCGGCTGTCGCCGCAAGAAGGCGAAGCGCTTGCGGCGGCACTGGAGCGCGCAGCCGCGCAGACGCCTGACGAAAGCGCCGCGCTTAGCAAGGCGCTGGAGGATGCGGCGAAGCAAGCGCGCGGCGAGGGCGAGGGCGAGGGCGAAGGCGACGGCGATGCGCTGGCGGCGCTGGAGCAGGCGCTGGCCGGCGAGCTGTCGCAGGGCGACGCCGCTGCATTGGCCGCCGCAATGGCCGGCCAGCTCGGCGGAGGCAATCAGCCGTCAGGCGGAGCGATTGCCGGTGCGGCCGGCTCGAGCGGCTCCGGCACGCCAACCGCAGGAGCGGGGTCTGCATCCGGGAGCAGCGGGGAAGGTGCAGGTGAGGGAGCGGGAGAAGGACAAGGCGCCGGCGGTCAAGGCTCAGGAGAAGGTGCAGGAGCAGGTGCAGGATCAGGCTCAGGAGGATCCGGGGGCGCAGGTGGATCAGGATCAGGCTCGGGCTCGGGCTCGGGCTCCGGTACAGGTGGAACGGGTCAAGGCGCCGGCGGCCAAGGCGCAGGCTTCGGCAATGGTAATCGTGATCTCGTGACGACTCCCCGCACGCTTGCCGGCTCTGGGAATGTTCAGCAGGATGGAGGCCCTACGACAGGCGGCCAGATCGAAACCGGCGGAAAATCGCCGATGATCGACGGCGTTTCGCGGCCTTATGCGGAGGTGTATGCGGAATATGCGACGGAAGCCAAAGAGGCCTTGTCCCGCAATCAGCTCCCGCAAAGCATGCAGCAGCGGGTGCGCGATTATTTTGAAGAAATCCAACCGAATCGATAGGCTCGGTCAGTAATTTAGCGGTTAGGAGAGGTGATGGCATGCTTGAAACGAAGGCGCAGCTCGAGGAAGCGATGGAGACGATTACCGCTATTAAGCGGGAGATAGGCCGTGTCATTGTCGGCCAGGAGACGAGCGTTGAGCAGCTGCTATGGGCAATCATAGCGGGCGGGCACGCATTGCTGGAGGGCATTCCTGGACTCGGGAAGACGATGCTCGTCCGGACCGTAGCCGATACGCTCGACCTCCATTTTACACGGATTCAGTTCACGCCGGATTTGATGCCATCCGATATAACAGGCACGAATCTGGTTGAGTTCGGTACCCAAGGACAGACGTCGTACCGGTTCCAGCAAGGCCCGATATTCGGCAATATCGTACTGGCTGACGAAATTAACCGCGCGACGCCGAAGACGCAAAGCGCATTATTGGAGGCGATGCAGGAGAAGACAGTGACGGCCGGCGGAGAAACGTACACGCTGCCCAAACCGTTCTTCGTGCTGGCCACGCAAAATCCGATCGAGCAGGAGGGTACGTATCCGTTACCCGAAGCGCAGCTGGACCGCTTCTTGCTCAAAATCGATGTCACCTATCCGACTCGCGAAGAGCTAAAGCTGATTGTGCAGCGGACGACATCACCCAGCCAGGATGCGGCAGAGCGTATCGTATCCGCAGAACAACTCACGGAGCTGCAATCATTCGCCAAGGAAGTGCTCGTCTCGGACGATGTGCTGGACCGTGCGGTGAAGCTGCTCATGATGACGCATCCGGAGGAAGCAGATGCGCCTGAGATCGTGAAGCAGCATGTCCGCTTCGGTTCAGGCCCGCGCGGTATTCAATCGGTAATTGCCGCCAGCAAGGTTCGCGCACTGGCTTCCGGCAGACTTCATGTCTCCTGGCAGGATATCCGGGTAACGGCTGTCCCTGCGCTTCGCCACCGGATCGTACTCAGCTATGAAGGGCAAGCGATGGGGATTAGGACCGATGACGTCGTGAGCGCCATATTGGAGACGCTGGAGGCCGGGCGATGAACGGGAGCAGCTCCGGCGGTAAGCCTAATCAGCAGTCGCATGGTATGCATACGGATCCATTACTGGATCCGTCCACCATTCGTCTTCTTGAACGGCTGTCCGTTTCGGCCAAAGGACGCATTCGTGGAACGATGCAAGGAAAGCGGCGTTCACGTTCGCTCGGCAGCTCGCTGGAGTTTGCGGATTTTCGGCCCTATGTGCCCGGCGATGATATCCGTCGAATCGATTGGAATGTGTATGGACGTTCAGGAAGAGCTTTCGTGCGTCAGTATTGGGATGAGCAGGAGCTCCAGGTTCATCTGATGGTTGACGTATCTCGGTCGATGAGCTTCGATAGCCAGGCTTCGCTAGTGGGAGAACCAGATCATCCCGCACGGGCAAGCGCAGCCGCCGCGGCGCATCATGCGGCTAACAAGCTGTACTATGCGCTGCAGCTAGCGGCTTCCGTGGGCTACACGGCTCTAGCCGGTGAGGATCGCGTCTCAGCGAAGCTGTTCGCGAACTCGGTGACAGGCGAGCTTCCGCCGCTTCGCGGAAGAGGGAGCGCGCGGCGGTTGTTTCATTTTTTGACAGATGCCTGGCAGACCAATCGTCAAGCACAGGAGGGAACAGCGGCAGCTGGAAGCGACGACATGTACAATGCCTTCATGTCACCGTCAAGCCTTCCGCGCCTAGCGGGACAGACGTGGCTGTTCACCGACGGCTTGTACGCGGAAGGGATGGAACGCGTTCTCTCCGCATTGATCGGAGCAAGGCAAGAGGTGGTGTTCGTGCATCTGCTTTCCCCCGCTGAGCTTCGGCCGGACTTGAATGGCGAGCTGCGGCTTATTGATAGCGAGCTGAAAACAGGCAAGGACGTCGCATTAGGAACGAGTGTCATCGAATCCTATTTACGCGCGTTGAAACAACATCAGAGCGATATCCGCACGTTATGCGGCAAATGCGGTGCAGGCTATTTATTCGTCGATACCGGCATACCGCTGGAGCAGACCCTGCACAGCATTTTCAGGGCAGCGGGGTTCCTGCGTGGTTAACGGGACAGGGCGGCTGCATATAGAGGAAGGGAGGAGAATGACATGTTCTTTCAATCGCTCGGCTCGCTTTGGTTTGCGTTATCGCTGCCTGCCATAGCGCTGCTGTACATGCTGAAACGGACGTACATCGATACGCCAATATCCAGCCACCTGCTCTGGAACCGGGTGCTTAAGGAGCAGGAAGCGAACCGGCCATGGCAGAAGCTGCGCCGGTCGCTGCTGCTTCTGTTGCAGCTGGCTGCCGCCCTGCTGCTCGTCTTGGCGCTCATGGAGCCCGGATGGTGGCGAAGTGCCGCAGCGGAAGGGCATGTCGTTCTTGTCATCGACCGATCCGCCAGCATGACGGGGCCGGCATCCGGTCAGGACGGGAAGCCATCTGGTGAAACCAAACTGGAAGCTGCAAAATCATCTGCCTTGCAGTGGGTGGACGAGCAGATGGGCAGCCGTACGACGGTCTCGATCATTACGACTGGCAGTGAACCAAGCATTGCAGCACTCCGTGAACGGGATAAATCCAAGCTCGAGCAAGCGATCGGGGACCTGCAGCCTGCTTTCGGAGAGAGTGACGGCACGGCAGCGGTCTCCCTTGCGGATGCGCTGCTTCGTGAAGAGAAGGAAGGATCCGTCATCGTGGTGACGGACCGTGATTGGTCGGATGCAGCATCGGCAGAGCAGCTCAAGCTGCAATCACCGATAACAATGATGGCCATTGCGGATGCGGTCTCAACCGAGGGGGCTGCCGTTGCTGCATTCGGTGTGAAAAGCGATCCGGCCAAGTCTGGGACGCAAATTGCCGTCGTTACGCTTCGCAATGACGGGAAGAAGCCGGCGGTTCTGGGGGCGGATATTTATGCCGATGACAGCAAGAAGCCGATTGCCACAGCGACGGCAAACGTCCAGCCCGGGGAATGGGAGAGCGTGACCGTCCCAGGTCTTCCTGAGGCAGATGTCTACAAAGCTCAGATGTCGAAGCCGGATGAACGATACACGGCAGATGACGCCTTGTTTCGATTCCCGGCCTCAACCGAGCAGAAACAAGCGCTGCTTGTGACGAGGGGCAATCTGTTTCTGGACAAAGCGCTGCAGCTTGCGGGGATCAAGACGGTTATTGCGAATCCCGAGACATATGAGCCTGGAGAGAAAGCAGCGCAAACCGTTGATTGGATCGTGCTGGACGGTATTCAAGACGAAGAGCTGAAGTCGAAGGCTTGGCAGCAGCTGCTTGCCGCTAAACCGATCTGGAGATTCATAGCACAGGCTCCAGTTGGTTCAGAGAGCGTCCAGCCGAAGAACGGGTCCATTCAAATTGTCGAGCATCCGGTCACAAGGTATCTGTCCTTCGAAGATATTCATATCGCTAAGCTCGTCCAGCAGCCGAACGTAACTTGGGGTGAGGCCATCGTCACGTTCGGCGGCATACCGGCCGTGTATGCCGGACAAGAGGGCGGGCGTCCAATGCTTCTGTTTGCATTCGATCTTCATGATTCCGATTTGCCGCTGCGGCCGGAATTTCCCGTTCTTGTCGTGCAGGCGGCCGATTGGATGGGAGGCAGCGCCAAGAGTCAGCTCGGTGAGGCTGTGTCAGGCTCGCAGATCGATATTGATTTCTCCCCGAATGCCGCAAGCGCCTCGTGGGAGCTTATCGAGAGCGCGCCCGGAATGAAACGTTATGCCGAAGCATCGCCGCTGAAACAACCGGAGGCAAACGGCGGCATTGTTTCGCCGAATCAGACGGTTCCAGACGTACCGGGCTTGTACCGTCTGAAGGAGCAGGATGCGAAAGGCGCTCTGGTCTCTGAACGAATGCTTCACGTTACAGCAGATCCAAGGGAGTTCGCTTCAGCCGATTCGAGCCGCCTTCTTACCCTGAAGCAAGCTTCGGCTGCAGATGGAGCTGGATCCAAGCAGCCGCTTGCAGGAAGCTCGGATGCAGCTGGTATGGATCGGCAAACCGCCGATTCGCTGATCCGCTGGATTGCTCTTCTCCTGCTTGCCATCATTGCTTTGGAATGGGGGGTGTACCGTCGTGGGCGCGCAATTTGACCACCCTTGGTTTTTACTGTTGCTTGCGCCGTGGGCTGTTATGCTCTGGTGGATGTACCTTACAACGCTCCGGTTAACCGGCTGGCGGAAGCCCGCAGCGGTCGGCATCCGAGCCTTAATCATGCTGCTCGTCATTGTTGTCGCGGCTGGGATAAACCCCTATATGGAGATCACGCAGCGCAATGTGGTTTTTGTAGCGGACCGCTCCGCCAGCTTGGAAGCGGAGGACGCGATGGGAGCTTGGATTGCGCAGGCGGTCAAGGATAAAGAGGATAAGGACCGTACGGGCGTCATCTCTGTTGGCTTGAATGCTGCTGTAGAGCAGCCGCTTATCGCGGATGCGGTGATGGAAGATGCTTCGGCATTTGCATTCCGTACGAACGTTAGCGATTCGTTCAGCCACCTGGCTCAGGGGCTTCAGCTGGCCTCAGGTCTGCTTCCGGGCCAAGGAGGACGTGTCGTTCTTCTATCCGATGGGGAAGAAAACGTAGGCGACATGCTGCGGCAGGGCAGGCTGCTCCGCGATCAAGGCATCATCGTCGACGTTCTGCCGATTGCTCCGCGCGAGCGGAAGGATGCGGCCGTCGAGCGGCTGGAGCTGCCGAAGAGCTTGCATCAGGCGGAGAAGTTCGCTTTCGAGATTACGCTTAGCAGCACGTTCGCCGGTGATGCCGTGCTTCGTCTGTATGAGGACAACACGGAGATCATGCAGCAGACCGTTCGTCTGGAACGGGGAGAGAACCGGTTCGCCCTGCAAAGCGTAGCGGCCTCCCCGGGCTTTCACCGCTACCGGGCAGAGCTCTATGCGGCCGGCGATGAACGTGCGCAGAATAATGCCGGCTTTGCATACAGCCGGGTGAGCGGTCCTCCCAAGGTGCTGATCGTGGAGGGCAAGCCGGGCAGCTCCGACAATATCGTGTCCGCACTGGAAGCCTCATTGATGGGGACGGAGACCATTCCCCCGGAGCAGCTCCCACAGGAGCTGGCCGATTATTCACGCTATGACAGTATCGTGCTCAATAATGTACCCGCGACACGTATTTCAGGGAAGCCGATGGAGTGGCTGTCCAAAGCCGTCTCCGATTTCGGCGTTGGACTGGTCATGGTTGGCGGCGAGGACAGCTATGGACTCGGCGGTTATTTTAAAACACCCGTCGAACGCGCGCTTCCCGTCTACATGGACTTGAAGGGGAAACGGCAAATTCCGTCGCTCGGGCTGATTCTGGTCATCGATAAATCGGGAAGCATGTCCGATGGGAAGATCGAGCTGGCCAAGGAAGCCGCTATGCGGACGGTTGAGCTGATGCGGGATCAGGATACGGTCGGTGTTCTCGCCTTCGATTCCACGCCGTGGTGGGTCGTTGAGCCGACGAAGCTGGATGACCGTGATGCCGTCATTGCCGGCATTCAAGGCATTCAAGCCGATGGCGGCACGGAGATCTATTCCTCATTGGATTCCGCGTATCAAGCTTTGCACGGGATTCAAGCGGAACGCAAGCACATCATTCTGTTGACGGATGGGCAGTCCGCGACGAATCCGGGCTATGAGTTGCTGACAGCTTCGATGGTACAAGAGAAGATGACGCTCTCTACGGTAGCTGTCGGTGAAGGATCGGATACAAGGCTGCTTCAATGGCTGGCTGATGCAGCCAAAGGCCGTTACTATTTCACCAATGATCAGAGTACGCTGCCGGCGATCTTCAGCCGGGAAGCCGTTATGATGTCACGCACTTATATTGTCGATAAACCGTTTGTCCCGGCAATCGGGCAGGCGGGCAGCTGGTCGCCGTTATTCGCGAAGGGCGTACCCGCGATACAAGCCTATATAGCGACAACAGCGAAAGAAACGGCAGAAACGGCTCTTTTGACGCCAGAAGGGGATCCGCTGCTTGCCCGTTGGCAGTTCGGCTCAGGCCGATCCGTTGCCTGGACGAGTGATCTGACCGGCAAATGGTCGCATGACTGGACGCTTTGGAGCGATTTTCCGAATGTATTTGCCTCGTGGGTCAAGTGGACCTTTCCCCAGTTTGTCTCTGAGCCTTATGAGGTGACAGCAAGCTTAGAAGGTGGAGAGGCACGGCTGCAAATTGCCCAGACCGGGACGGATGAAGGGTTAACAGGCGGTATTCAAGTCGGTGTAACAGATGATAAAGGTAAGAGAAGCGAGCTGTCCGCTCTGCCTGTCAAGCCAGGAGAGTTCGAAGTGCGGATACCCGCAGCCGAGCCCGGCGCTTATATGACGCGCATAGCCGCGAAAGCAAGTGGCGGTGCTTCCGGAGAAGACGGGGGAGAGGGCGTTATGGCAGGGTTCGTGATCCCCTATTCGCAGGAATATCGGCTCGCGGCAGGCGACGGCACGGAGAAGCTGAATAAGCTTGCTGCCTTAACCGGCGGCCGTATCCTGGATTCTGCCAAACCGGAAGAAGCGCTGCTCTTCGATGCGACAAACAGCCGTGAGTATGTGAATATTACGCGGCAGCTGCTTATTGCGGCCCTGCTGCTCTGGCTGTGCGACATTGCATTGCGTCGATTGGCGCTGCCATGGCAGCGAATAGGCGCAGTCTTCAAAGCCTTTGGCCGTTCGCTAAGCCGAAGCTCCACAAGCCGTACAGGAGCTTCTAGAGAAGGGGCGCGATTAGCGCAGCTTCAGCAGCGAAAGAGGCGGGCGGATACGTTCTATGGCAGAAGCACGGAGGAACGAGAGCCTTCTAAGCCTGTTTCCTCACCTTCTGCAGAAACAGCCGAGACGGTCGCCAAGCGAGCGATTCCGGCACGACCGGTTGATCAAGCAAGCGGGCAGGCGGAACGAAAAAGATCGGTTACCGGCAGCATCCCTTCTTCGCCAGTTCAGCAAACCGCGAAGAGCGGACCGTCGCCAGCAGCGGGCAAGACGGAACAACCTGCTCAGGATCATGAAGCGGGCAGCGGCATCAACCGTCTCCTCGCGGCCAAGAAGCGCACAAGGCGATAAGCGTTATCACGCAGGTTCCGTCCACTGGACATGAACAATCCTCCATTGGTAAAATGCAAGTTGAGGCACTCCGCTTGGCTGTGAGTGGACGGATTGCGCAGTTGCCGATAAGGAAGGTGACACTCTAGTGGATGTTTATGCCCGTATGGCGGAGGACCGGATCAAGGATGCGATGGCACGCGGCGATTTTGAACAGCTTCCGGGCAAAGGGAAACCGCTTGAGCTCGAGGATCTATCGCATGTTCCCGAAGAACTGCGCGTCGGCTATAAGCTGCTTAAGAACGCGGGCGTAATTCCCGTGGAAATGCAGATCTCCAAGGAGATGGTGTCCCTGCAGGATCTGATCGCGATGTGCACGAGCGATGCGGAGCGGGAGCCGCTGCAGAAGCAGCTGAACGAGAAACGGATCCGGCTTAGGATGCTGCTGGAATCGCAAGGGCTAGCCGATTCAGCTGTTTTTGCCCAATATGAACAGAAAGTGCGAAACAAACTCGAAGGAGATGTATAACCGATGTACGACGAAATAACCGCGAGCGAGCTGGAAACGAAGCTGCGCAACGGCGAGAAGCTTCAAGTCGTTGATGTCCGGGAGCTGGATGAATGGCAGGATGGGCATATCGCACAAGCTAAGCATATCGCTTTATCCGAAATCACGGGGCGTCTCGACGAACTGGACAAGAACGATCAGCCGATCTATATGGTCTGCAGAAGCGGCAACCGCAGCGGTAAAGCATGCGATTTCCTGTCCGCACAAGGCTATCAAGTCATTAATATGCTGGGCGGTATGATGAGCTGGCCTGGCGAGGTTGTCGAGGGAGATTAGCGCCTATCTGATCCATTGTGCATACATGCAACACTTTCGCCTGAAGGCGAAGGTGTTTTTTTTTTTGCATAACAACGGTTCCCGAACTTTGTCCGGCTTCTATTCATGATCGACGATATCTGGTCATATAGTGAAAAGAAGGACATCTTGTTCATCTCGGAGGGACAGTCATGGACGATAATAGCGGCAATGCTGTTCTCGATATGTCGATTCAAGGTATGAGCTGTACGGCATGTGCGGCGCGAATCGAGAAAGCAATCGGCAAGCTGGATGGGGTTTCCGGCATATCTGTTCATTATGCGGCGAAATCAGGAAGCGTTCAATACGCGCCTGGACGGGTGTCGCCTAACCGGATTATGGAACGCATCGGTGAGCTTGGGTTCCAAGCATTCCCTTATGGGAACGAGAAGAATGTTGACGAGACGTCGGCTTTAAGGCTGAGGTTTGTGATTTCCTTGCTGCTGACCCTTCCTTTGTTAGGGGCAATGGTCCATCACTATGATTGGTTGCGCGGCGTTCCGGTTCCGGGTTTCCTTCAGGATCCGATGCTGCAGTTCGTCCTGGCCGCCATCGTACAATTCGGGCTTGGGATGCCTTTTTATTTTGGCGCTTATTATGCGCTGCGGGAAAGAACGGCCAATATGGATGTTCTGGTGGTGCTGGGAACGACGGCGGCATTCGCCTACAGCTACTTTGCGATGCTGACGTCCCAGCCGCTTTATTTTGAAACCTCGGCGGTCGTCATTACAGCAATCTTGCTTGGCAAATGGCTGGAGTCCGCCGCTTCGGAACGGGCGATGCGGGAAAGCGACGGATTCGCTTCGCTTCTGTTGAAAGAGGCTGTCGTCGTGCGGGGCGGGCTGCAGCAATCGGTGCCGGTCCAAATGGTGCGGACTGGCGAAACGGTTATCGCTCAGCCTAAGCTGCCGATTCCTGTCGATGGCATCATTCTCAGCGGGCATGCGGAAGTGGACGAGTCATTCTTGACCGGAGAGAGCATGCCGGCCGTCAAGGGGCCAGGTGATGTTGTCTATGCAGGAACCGTTCCCGCAGGCGGCATCCTCGCCATACAGGTTCAAACCCCTTCAAGCGATACCATGCTGAGCCGAATCGCGGTATTAACGCGCCAAGCGCAGTCGACGAAGTCATCGATCGGTCGAAAGGTAGACCGCCTGGCTGCCGTATTTGTTCCGGTCATGATCGGTATGTCATGTCTGACGCTGCTGATCTGGCTGCTGGTGCTGGAGCCTGGAGATGTTGGCACGGCTTCCGTGCATGCGCTCGCCGTGCTGCTGGCCGCATGTCCGTGCGCCCTCGGTCTGGCTGCGCCAATATCGCTCGTACTTGCCTCCGGAAAGCTGGCAAGGAGGGGCATTGTCCTGAAGGAAGCCGGGACGCTGGAGGGGCTGGCTCAGCTGGATACGATTATGCTCGACAAAACGGGAACGCTTACGGAAGGCAAGCCTGTATTGTCGGAGATGATCTCGATTGCTCCAGCTTCTCCGAGCATGCTCCTGCGACTCGCGGCAGCTGTAGAGCAGGACTCCTCGCATCCCTATGCGAGGACGATTGTCGACGAAGCGAAGCGTAAAGGGCTTGTTATCCCGCTTGCCGAAGGATTTCGGTCTACGCCGGGCAAGGGAGTGGAGGCTGCCGTCGATGGTCAGCTGATTGCCATTGGCAGCGCCAAATTAATAACTGACCGGGAGTGGCAGATCACGCATGCCGTCTCAGCATTCGCTCAGCGGATGGAGGATACCGGATCGACCGTTCTCTACATATTTACAGACGGACGATGCTCGGGTGCCTTCGCGCTGAACGATCCGGTCAAACGAACCTCCAGCGAAGCGGTTCGAATGCTGAGGGAAGAGGGGGTCCAGGTGCTGCTCGTAACCGGTGACCATCCGGCTGCGGCTCGGGGTGCGGCACTTGCAGCGGGCATCGAACGAGTGGAAGCATCCATGCTGCCTGAAGACAAAGCCGCTTTCGTTCGCAAGCTGCAAGCCGAAGGCCGGCAGGTCGGCATGGCGGGTGATGGCTGGAATGACGCGCCGGCGATTGCGGCGGCGGATGTCGGCATCGCTATGGGCAATGGAACCGAAGTGGCGCTTGCCGCCGGGCATGTCGTTCTGCTGCGGCCGCGGTTAACGGGGATTAGCGATGCGCTTCGCATCAGTAAGTTAACCGTCCGGAACATCCGGCAAAATCTAGCCTTCGCATTTGTCTACAATGCGGTTGTCATCCCGTTCGCTGCATTCGGCGGGTTGGAGCCTTGGATGGCCGGTACAGCGATGGCGTTCAGCTCTGTTTCGGTTGTGGGCAATTCATTGCGTCTGAATGGACAGATGCGGCGAGCGTTGAAACGGTCCGATTGAGACAGACCCAAGCCTGAAGGAGGACGTACGTACATGGCTGCGCCCGAATGGGGATTAATCGTATTGACTGGATTGCTGAGCGCACCGCATTGCATGGGCATGTGCGGCGGCATCGTTTCTGCCGTGACGCTTCAGACGACGGCAGCGCCTATTCGTGCGGTTGCGCTCTATAATGCGGGACGGATTCTATCTTATACCATTTTGGGTGCGGCTATGGGAATCGTAGGCTCGTTCGTGGATCTGGCCGGCAAGCTTGCCGGGCTGCAAGGGCTTGCTTCTATTATTGGCGGCCTCTTCCTGCTTCTGTGGCTGTGGCGAAGGTTTCAGCTGCCTTTCATGCAGGCATGGACCTCATTCTTGCACCGCAAGCTTCTCCGCAATCCTAATCGGGCAGCAGGCAAAGAGGCGGTTCATGTGCTGGCAACCGGTATATCGTTCGGTTTCTTGCCCTGCGGGCTAACCTATGCCATGCAGATGAATGCTGCGGCTTCCAGTACCGCTTGGGGGGGCGCTGGAGTCATGGCTTTGTTTGGCTTGTCGACCTTCCCGGCACTTGCCTTCGTCGGATTGCTCGCGGGGCGCGCGGGCAGGCGTTGGAGGCGGGCGATGGGGAAGGCCGGAACCGTGACAGCGGCACTTGTCGGTCTATTGGCCATTATGCGGGGCCTTGCGGCATCGGGAATGGTTCCGAGCATAACGCCTTGGCTGTGGTGAGACAGGAGCAAAGGATAAAATGGTTCTAAAGGAGGGAGGGATTTTACCGTATCGTAGCGAATTTTCTGTTGAATCGTTCCTTTCATAGTAGCGGAGGATGAGCCATGAGATGTAGAGTCAGCTATTTGAACAATAAGCCAGTCGAAAAATTAAAGGAAAAAGTGCTATTTAGCCCGCACTGCTTATTGACCGAGAATATCAACGGTCTCCTGGAAAACTACTTAACGGGCGTGTATCTGGTTCAAGATGAGCGCGTCTTGTACGTCAACTCGCGGTTAGCCGAGATGTTCGGCTATACTCAGGAGGAGATGCTGAGTATTCATCCTGTGGAGTTCGTGCATCCGGAGGATCGTAATCGGATGCTTGAAGAAACAAGAAAACGGCTCAAGGGTATGAAGAGGACTGCTCAATATTGGCTGCGGGGGGTCCGGAAGGATGGCAGCATCTTTTATTATGAGACACATGCTTCACTCATTACATATGGGGGAAAGCCTGCCTTAATGGGAACGGTGCTTGATGTGACCAGCCAGAAACATGCCAGTGAACTGATCGTGGAGCATGATCTTCGCTATCAGCGTCTTATCAAATATTTGCCCGAACCGATTATCGTACATGACAAAGGTGAGATGATCTACATTAATAATGCAGGCCTTAAGCTCCTTGGGGCCGATAGCCCGGAACAGATCCTATGTCTGACGAATGATCAAATTACGCATCCGGATCATCATGAAAGCATGAGAGAACGTTTAGCGAAGGTCGTGCTCTCAGACGAACCGCTTGATTTTATGGAAACCGTGCTGATCGGGTTGGACGGACAGACCATCGAAGTCGAAGCTTCGAGTATCCGCATTCATAATTTTCTCGGCAGGAAACTCGTTATTCAGACGGTCTTCCGGGACATTCGCGACCGCAAACGAGCTGAGGAAGCGCTCATTAATTCCGAGAAGCTTTCTGTAGCCGGACAGATGGCGGCCGGAATCGCGCATGAAATCCGCAACCCGCTTGCCTCCTTGAAAGGCTTCTCCCAGCTGTTAAAAACAAAGTTCGACAAGCATCACGACTATTTGGACATTATGCTGACGGAGCTTGACCGCATCAATGGGATTGTCCAAGAATTTATGGCGCTTGCCAAGCCTCAGGCTCACGAATTTTATGGGAATCACGATGTGGCCAAAATCATCAAAAGCGTGATGACACTGCTGGAAACGCAGGCCGTCATGAACAATGTTCAAATAAATTTAAGCATCATTAGCGATTCAACCGTAACACGATGCGATGAGAATCAAATCAAGCAGGTCTTCATCAATTTGTTGAAGAATGCCATTGATGCGATGCCGCTTGGCGGTGAGGTTGATATTGATCTTGCTCTTGCGCCTCAGCGGAACGATTCACTGGCCATTACCATTACGGACCACGGTGTCGGCATTCCCAAGGAGCAGCTCGAGAAATTAGGGGGACCCTTCTATACCACGAAGAGCAGCGGAACCGGTCTTGGACTGATGATCTGCAATCGAATCATTGCAGCCCATCACGGGTCAATCTCGTTCACCAGCGAGCTGGGTACCGGAACGTCGGTAACGGTTGTGCTCCCGGTCATAAGTAAGCTTAATTAATGTGCGGCCTCAGCCTCCAAGGTACGAGAAAAGTTGACGACGCGATCGCCATCATGCGCTTCTACATCAGCATCCCACAGCCCCGCCATTAGTGGAACCGCCTCTCCTGTATACACGCCAGGCGCGGTCTCCTTCAGCATGAAGCTAACATCGCCGCACATCATATTCGACATGGACAAACGGACACGAAGATTATAGCGGCTTGCGGGCTTACCTTCCGAATCCGTCAAAATAACTGTAAAATCATTGTTTTGCAGCCGTTTGACCGGATAAGTTCCGAACTGCATCTCCGCATTCAACCCGTTGACGGTTTGCGAGACGACCGCAGGCGGGGATTCGTCCGCTCCAGCATGTGTCTGAATGGCGGCAATCAGGACAATTACGGCTAGTAGGACCGATATGCCTGCAGCTGCCTTCTTGTAAGGACTGTTCATGAGTATCGCTCCTTCACCTGATATTCCAGAAACAAAGCAGGAGAAGCGTTCATAAGAGCGACAGGCGCTCCTTAAGAAATATGCATGTATACGGCTCTCGAGACCTTCGTTGAACCATCTATTTTAGTAGACAACCCGATGGAGGGATGATATAGTAACAGATGCATAATTGCATATATGTTTCAGGTGTCGGCTCGTTTGCTTGTCATATTGATCAGCGAAGGATTCGACTTAAAAGGGAAGACCGGTGAAAGACCGGCACGGACCCGCCACTGTAAGGAGCGTCAATACGAGGCAGCATGAACGACCAGCCTGCTGTTGACGCCGCACCGGCCTAAGTCACTGAATGGAAGCTTCATTCGGGAAGACGCCGACTGCGGATGCTCTGAGTCAGGAGACCTGCCTGTTACGTTAGAACGCTACCTACGTGGTATAGGAGGTGTTGGGATGGCTGTGATACGAATTGGGGGACGAATTCCGCCCGTGGGGCGAGACCCTGTACAGCCGCTGTTCTTCGGAACATAGAGCATTTCCGGCACGCTTTGCCTGGGGATGCTTTTTTTAGTGTTCTTTTTTAGATGGATGATGTACGGCTTCACGCAGCGGGAGTTATGCTTTCCAAGCAAGCTCACCACATATTTAAGGAGTGCTGAGAATAATGAAACGAAGACAAACATACAGTTGGCTAAAGTTAGGCATGTTGGCCATGCTGACTGCGATGCTGCTCCTGACCGCAGCTTGCGGCAGTAAAGCAGAGGAGACGAACAACACCACGGGCGGCGGTAGCGCGGTTAATGCACCTGCGGATACGAATACGGATGACGGAAACGCGGCAAGCGGCAATGAAGGCAGCTCACCTTCTGCAACGGTCTATCCGCTCACGGTGAAGGATGCGACGGATGTTGAGCTGACCTTTGCCGCAGCTCCTCAGAAGGTAGTCACGCTTCTTCCAAGCGAGACGGAAATTATGTACGCCATCGGTGCAGGCGATCAAGTGGTAGGTGTGGACGACTATACCAACTACCCGGAGGAAGCGGCAGCGAAGACGAAGATCGGCGGAATGGAAGCGAATATCGAGGCGATCGTTGGCTTGAAGCCGGATCTCGTACTGGCTTCCTCAAGCATGAGTAAACCGGCAATCGATAAGCTCAGGGAGCTGAAGCTGAACGTATACGCGACCGATCCGAAGACATATGATGCCGTCATCGAGAAAATTGATCAAATCGGCATCATCATGGACAAAACCGCAAAAGCAGCTGAAGTCACGCAGCATATGAAGGATGTCAGGCAGCAGGTGCAGGATGCTGTGCAGAACGCGGCGAAGCCGAATGTATACCTGGAGTTCTCGCCGGGCTGGACGGTCGGTGCCGGCGAATTTCTTGATGAGCTGATTGCGACTGCTGGCGGAATCAATATCGCCGATCAGCAGGGATGGTACGAAATCGATCCCGAGCAAGTTATCAAAACCAATCCAGATGTCATTATCTATGCATCCATGATCGTGAAGGAAGGCGAAATCAATCCTATTCTGGACCTGATTCAGAAACGGCCGGGCTGGAATGCGATTCAAGCGATTAAAAATAAGCAAGTATTTGAAGTAGATCAGGATCCCCTCGTACGTGTCGGTCCTCGCCTGGCAGAGGGTCTGCAGGATGTGGCGAAGAAGCTTCATCCGGATTTATTCAAATAGATGCGCCTGAAATTATACGTCTACGGAGGAGCAGCCATGCTCCTCCTTGCCGCATCTATCGTCATTAGTTTGTCAATCGGTTCCGCCGCATTGCCGATTAGTGAGGTATGGGGAATTCTAATTGATCAGCTGCCGTGGCTTGGCGATGGAAGCGCGAAATGGGATGAAAGCTCGGTTGCGATCGTGACGCAGGTAAGGCTGTCCCGCATTCTGCTTGCCGTGCTGGTCGGCGCCTGCTTATCGCTCGCAGGAGCAGGCTTCCAAGGGGTGCTGCGGAATCCGCTCGCCGATCCGTTCACGCTCGGCGTGGCATCGGGCTGTTCAGTCGGTGCCGCTTTTCTCATTCTGTTCGGTTATCAAACCATCGTTGGCATATGGACGATACCGGTCGTCGCTTTCGGTACCGGCATGATTACCCTCATAGTCGTATTTGCGCTCGCCCGTGCCCGGGGAGCGATGAATGTGGAGACGCTCATTCTGTCGGGCGTCATCGTGCAAGCTTTTCTGGGGGCCTTTGTTTCCTTTATGGTTTCCATGTCCTCCAGCGTGGTGAATGAAATTATGTTTTGGCTGATGGGCAGCATAAGCGGCCGCGGGTGGGAGCATGTGAAGGTTGTGCTGCCTTTTCTGATTGTGGGGTTTCCTGTCCTGATCCGCTTCGCACAGCCGCTTAACCTGTTCGTATTCGGCGAGAGGCATGCGGCGCATCTGGGCGTCCAGGTGGAGCGTACCAAGCTGATCGTACTCCTGACCTCGACGCTGTTAACGGCAGTGGCCGTATCGATGACCGGTGTGGTCGGATTCGTCGGACTCGTCGTCCCGCATCTAGTGCGACTGCTTGTCGGGTCAGATTACCGTCTGATCGTTCCCCTCTCGGCAATCGGCGGGAGCATCTACTTGGTATGGGCGGATACGCTGGCGAGAACGGCGTTAAGTCCAAAGGAAATTCCGCTGGGCGTCGTAACCGCCTTAATCGGGGCGCCGTTCTTCGCGTATTTATTATATCGGCGGAAGACAAAGCAAGGAGGCGCGATATGATTGAAGCGCGTGAGTTGACTAGAACGATCGACGGCAATCTTATTCTCGATGCGTTAACCTTTACGATGGAGCATGGCGGGATGTATGGAATTATCGGACCGAATGGGGCTGGTAAATCGACGCTGCTTCGTCTCATGTCGGGTGTGGATGCGCCGACTTCCGGCGAGTTAACCCTGGAAGGAAAAGCGGCATCGGCATATGGCCGGAAGGAGCTGGCCAGATGGGTTGCGGTACTGCAGCAGGGTGGTCTCGACCCGGCGAACTTCACGGTGCAAGAGGTGCTGTCGCTGGGTCGGTACCCGTTCCAAAACTGGCTGGGCGAAGAGAAGCGGGATACGGGACCCTTGATCGACCGGGCACTTGAGCAGATGGGGCTTCTTCATCTTGCGGAGCGGAAGATCGACCGGCTCAGCGGCGGCGAGAGGCAGCGCGTCGCGCTAGCTAAGGTCATGGTCCAAGAGCCCAGATTACTCCTGCTCGACGAGCCGACAACCTTCTTGGATATCGGGTATCAGGTGGGATTGCTGGATACGGTCAAACGCTGGCAGCAGGAGGAGAGGCTCACGGTTGTCGCGGTGCTGCACGATTTGAATTTGGCCGCGCACTATTGCGACAAGCTTCTGGTCCTGCATGAAGGGCGGCTTGTTGCGTTCGGAGCCCCAGCGGAGATTATCGAAACTGAGTTAATCGATCGCGTATATGGAACGAGGGCGGTTGTCGTGCCGCATCCGGTCACAGGTGTGCCGCAGCTGCTGCTGCAGCCGTCTGCAGAGAGCGGAGCAGTAGAAACGAGAGGATGAAACAAGGATGAACGATCAGAAGCTGACGGCAACGATAGACCGTATTCTTCTGCCTGATCGCGAGGCTATCGAGGCAGCGGAGCGCCATTTGAATAATCTGACCAAGCCTCCCGGAAGTCTTGGGAAGTTAGAAGACATTGCGCGCCAGGCAGCCGGGATTACCGGAGAACTGACACCTGATCTATCTACCCGTGCGGTAATCGTTATGGCCGGTGATCATGGCGTATGTGAGGAAGGAGTAAGCGCATTTCCTTCCGAGGTTACCCCGCAGATGGTTTACAATTTTCTGTCAGGCGGAGCTGCGGTCAATGTGCTCGCCCGTCAGGCGAATGCCGATGTGTTTTGCGTCGACGTCGGAGTGAATGCCGATCTCTCGCATTCGAAGCTGCTCGGGCGCAAGGTGCGGTATGGAACGGCGAATATGACGCGGGAATCAGCAATGAAGAAAGAGGAAGCGGTCGCGGCCATTATTGCGGGTATCGACACGGTAGAGGAGCTCTACAACCAGGGTTACCGGATGTTCGCAACCGGAGAGATGGGAATCGGAAACACGACGGCTAGCGCCGCGCTGTGCGCCGTACTGGCAAACATGCCGATCGAAGAGGCGGTTGGGCTGGGAACCGGTATCGATGAAGCACGCCGCCAGCATAAAATCAATGTCGTGAATCGGGCAATCGATCGGAACCGTCCGGATTCAGCCGATGCGATCGATACGCTTGCCAAAGTGGGCGGGCTCGAAATTGCCGGGCTCGTCGGCGTAATTCTGGGTGCGGCCGCGCTTCGTTGTCCGGTTATCGTAGACGGATTTATTTCAAGCGCTGCTGCTTTGGTTGCCTCGAAGATTACGCCGCGATCAGTGCCTTACATGCTTGGCTCACATCTATCACATGAGCAGGGTCATGGTCAGCTGCTCCAAGCAGTGGGATTATCGCCCATTATACATATGGATATGCGTCTTGGCGAAGGCACAGGCGCGGTATTATGCTTTCACTTTGTAGACGCCGCGCTGCTGATCATGCGCGAGATGGCGACCTTTGAAAGTGCTGGTGTCTCGCAAGGATAGGATTGGCTGCAGGACGAGTGAATATGGGCCAAAGGAAGCCGTTGCGAAGGCTCTAGCTACCATTGAATAGGAGGATTGCCTAATGGCGGTATTTATTACGGGCGGGGCTCGAAGCGGCAAGAGTGACTTTGCCGAACGATATGCGATGCAGCTGTCCGAATGCGGCATCTATATCGCTACTTCCCAGATCAGGGACGAGGAGATGGCCCAGCGCGTGGAGCAGCATCGTCAAACGAGGCAAGCCGCTGGTTTCCCGTGGCGGACGATTGAAGAACCTTATGACCTTGCCCGAAGCTTGGGAGAGCTTGATGCGGCAGGCTATGAAGAATTGAAGCGGCCCGCCGTAGTCGTGGATTGTCTGACGCTGTGGTTAACCAATTGGATGCTGCGTGTTGAGCCGTGGGAAGAAGACGGCGTCCTGCAGGTGCCGCAGGACGATCGGTCTGTTGAGGATGTCATCGATGAATTCATCACGGCAGTAATCTCATACCGTGGTCCGCTGCTGCTGGTAACCAATGAAGTAGGCAGCGGCATTGTGCCCGCCTACGCGCTTGGCCGCCGTTTCCGGGATGCTGCCGGCAGAATGAACCGTAAGCTGGCTGCCGTTTGCGGAGAAGCTTATTTGGTTGTGGCGGGCTTCCCCCTTGATTTGAAGGCGCATTCCTTCCGGCTGAATAACGAATGATCTTCTACTCGCTGCAGGAAATCCTGCTAATCGTTGCAGCCGCAATTCTCATCGATTGGATCGTAGGTGATCCCAAATGGCCGACGCATCCGGTCATTTATATCGGCCGGTTCATCCGACTATTAGAAGTAAGGTTGAGGCCAAGTGGAGCATCTTTCTCATCCGGGCAATTAAGAAGACGCGGTGCCGTGCTGACAGCGGTCACGACTGCCGTCTCTTTTGGCATTCTATGGGGAGTGACGGAGCTGGGGAGTCTGATTCATGTTTGGATCGGGTACGCGCTGTCCGCTTGGTTTATATCCACGACCATTGCCGTTAAAGGACTCAAGGATGCCGCGATGCTCGTGTATCGACCGCTGGCGGAAGGAAACTTGAATGAGGCAAGAAAGTACGCCGGTTACATTGTTAGCCGTGATACATCCGTTATGGATGAACGGGATACGGCCCGGTCGGCGATCGAAACGGTGGCGGAGAACACAGTCGATGCCTTCGTATCGCCGATCTTGTTTGCACTTCTGGGAGCGGCGCCACTGGCCATGTTCTATCGGTCGGCGAACACACTGGATTCGATGGTCGGATATAAGAACGAGAACTATATTCATTTTGGATGGGCATCAGCGCGATTTGACGATGTGTTAAATTATGTTCCTGCCCGGTTATGCGGTCTTCTGCTCACGTTGGCTGCAATATTCATTCCAGGACTTTCTTCTAAGCGGGCATTTCGGTCCATTCGTGAGTTCGCTCATCGGCATCCGAGTCCAAACAGCGGCATACCTGAATCGGCTGCGGCGGGCGCAATCGGAATTGAACTTGGAGGCCGCAACGTTTATTTTGGCACTGTCAGCGAACGGGCGCGTCTGGGTTGGCCGCTTCGTCCGCTAGAGAGGCGGGACATCCTAAGTACCGTCCAATTGCTGTATATCACAAGTATAATCGTATTCATGGGGGTGCTTATCGGATGGCTATGCGTGCATTAACCAGCTTCTTGCAGGCGGTAGGCTCTGCTTTTCAGCTGCTTACCCGGATTCCGATTCCGGTCAACATCCCCTTTACCCCCCAGGTCTTGGCGAGAAGCACGATCTATTATCCGATTGTCGGTCTGGTCATAGGTGGGATAACGGCTTCGGCGGGCTGGCTGCTAGAATCGTACGTGCCGTCAATGCCCGCTGCGGTCATGCTGCTGCTGCTCTGGGTCGCGCTAAGCGGAGCGCTTCATGTGGATGGACTGATGGATACAGCTGATGGCGTTCTGAGTCATCGATCGCGTGAGCGTATGCTGGAAATTATGAAGGACAGCCGGGTCGGCGCCATGGGCGTCATCGCCGCGGCGGGTCTGTTCCTCTTCAAATTTGCCATCCTATCCGAGTTGCTGCAAACCGGCGGCTTCCACAATGGCGCTGCACCGCTGCTAACGGCAGCCTGCATATGGAGTCGAATGTGGATGGTTGCGGCGATTGCCATCTGGCCGCAAGCCCGCAAGAATGAAGGTATGGGTTCAATGTTCGCAAGTGTGAAGCCGAAGCATTTATTATTCGGGACAATTCTTCATTTGGCGCTGCTGCTTGCTTTATTCAAGTTATCTGGATTCAGTTGGGCAGTGAGCGGCCTTCTGATTGGCGGTGGAGCTGCCGTCATGCTCGTAACGGGTCTGATCTTGGCCGTATGGTTGAGCAGAAAGCTTGGCGGGTTAACCGGAGATACCTATGGCGCGATGAACGAGGTGCTCGAGTGCGTGCTGCTATTCGCTGCCATGATGTGGCTGGGAAGCTGAAGGGAATCGGAATAACAGCTAAGCGCAGAGCTGGAGATGGATGATCTAATAAAGGTAATCTTGTTACGATAGACGGACGGAAACTACCGTTAGCTGCAAAAGAGGAGTGTTCATCATGTTAGAGCGGTTTGGCCACGGCGGTGATTTACGTACGGCACAAGAGCTGTTTGGAATTCCTACCGAACAGTTCATCGACTTCAGCGCGAATATGAATCCATTCGGATCGCCTGCTTGCGTGGCGGATGTGCTTAACCATTACGCGGATACCATTACTCAATATCCGGATCCATCTGTACGTGAGCTTCGTCATAAACTAGGCAATCATCACGATCTTGATCCAGCATGTATTCTGGTGGGCAATGGAGCTGCCGAGTTGATCGATTTGGCGGTACGACTGTATCGACCTGAGGTCACGGTTGTGACGGCGCCTTGTTTTGTTGAATACGCGGATGCAGCACGCAAATGCGGCAGTTCCATTCATACCCTGCTTCTAAGCCCGGAGACGCAGTTTCGGCTGACGGTCGAGACCACGAGGCAAGCGCTGCATGAGCTGAGGGAAGAGGGAATGCATCCTGGCCGGGCACTGTGGTTTCTGGGGTCCCCGAATAATCCTACCGGTCAGCTTGTGGATCCTGAGATTGTGCGGGAGCTGCTGTTCGAAGGTGAAAGAGTCATCGTCGACGAGGCTTTCATGGATTTTGTGCCGGATGCGGCGCGCTACAGTCTTCTGAGGGAGGCTGCCGTGAATGAGCGGCTGCTTGTGGTCCGGTCGATGACGAAGTTCTATGCCGTTCCGGGTATACGTCTTGGTTATATTGCAGGAGCTCCGCGAACGATTGCCGCGCTTCGTGAACTCCAAGTGCCTTGGAGTGTCAATTCGCTTGCACAGCAAATTGGAGCAGCTGTGCTGGATGAGAAACAGTATGGGGAGAGGACGATGGAGTGGCTGAAGGTGGAAAGGCCTTGGCTTGTCTCGCAGCTGTCGGAGCTTGGGTTGAAGGTCTGTCCAGGCGAAGTGAATTATATTCTCTTCTCCATGCCGGCGAAATTCCATATGACCTCGAAGCAGCTGCAGCATGAAATGGGGATTAGAGGTGTCCTGATCCGGGATGCATCAAGGTTCGATGGACTTGACGAGACCTACTGCAGAATTGCCGTTCGCTTTCGTGAAGACCACCTCCGGCTGCTTGATGAATTGAAGCTGGTTTTGAACGGTTGAACACCCGGTAACGAGAGGAGTGTGTAAATGATGAATGAGCAGCGGATTGCTCTTGCTCGTACGATCATGGTTCAGGGTACGGCTTCGGATGTCGGCAAAAGCATTATCACCACGGCATTGTGCCGTATATTGTCGGAGGACGGGTTCCGGGTGGCGCCTTTTAAATCGCAGAATATGTCATTGAACTCCTATGTTACATGGGATGGCAAGGAAATTGGGCGTGCACAAGGCATGCAGGCCGACGCATGCGGGATATTGGCGACGACGGATATGAATCCGATTCTGCTTAAGCCCAAGAAGGATATGGTTTCACAGGTCATTATTCATGGGAAGCCGCTCGGCGACTATGAAGCAAAGGTATACCGCGAGCAGGTGTTGGCTGAAGCAAAGGAGATTGTAACGGCATCGCTCGCGAACTTGAGAGCGGCTTATGACATTGTCGTCCTGGAAGGAGCGGGAAGTCCGGCGGAAATCAACTTGAAGGACCGGGATATCGTGAACATGCAGGCCGCTGCCTGGGCGGATGCACCGGTCATATTGGTCGCTGACATTGACCGTGGCGGAATGTTTGCCTCCATCGTCGGCACGCTGGAGCTGCTCGAGCCTCACGAGAGGGATCGGATATGCGGGTTTATCGTCAACAAGTTTCGAGGCGATGTATCGCTGCTTACCCCAGGACTGGACTGGCTGGAGGCTAAAACCGGAAAGCCGGTGCTGGGCGTTGTTCCTTATCTGCCGGAGCTTGGCCTGGAGGACGAGGATTCACTGTCTCTGGATAGCAAGCTTAGAGCGGAGCCGACTATGAATAATGGTAAGAATGAGAACAGGATCGATCTTGCGGTCATTCGACTCCCCCATATCTCCAATTTCTCGGATATTGATCCTTTCTATAAGGAAGCGGATGTTGGCATTCGTTATGTGTCCACCCCGCAGCAATGGGGAGCCCCGGATGCCGTCATTATCCCCGGCAGTAAAAACGTCGTGGACGACCTCCTTTATCTGCGTGAAAGCGGGCTGGCCGATTTATTGGAACGTTATCGCCTCAGCGGCGGCCATGTCGTCGGGATTTGCGGTGGCTATGAGATGCTTGGCCAGCGTCTTCTCGATCCATTCCATACCGAATCGGATCTGGACATGTCGGATGGGCTCGGCTGGTTTCCGTTCAATGTCGTGTTCGCAGCGGAGAAAAGAACGGTACGAGTGGAAGGGAGGGCAAATATCCCCGGGCTGGGCGGCGAGTACCAGGTGGAAGGGTATGAAATCCATATGGGATCCGTCGATCTTACGGCTTCAGACCATCTAGAGAAGATTGATGGGGAGCTGGATCATTCACATTCTTGGACGAGGCCATTCCGCTTGCGGGCATTCGAGGAGGAGAACGCTGCTGCAGAGGGGATATCATCTTCGGACGGTCATGTCTGGGGGACGTTCCTTCACGGAGTCATGCACAATGATGAGCTTCGGCGGGCGTGGGTAAATCGATTGCGGGAAGCTCGTGGCTGGAAGCCGCTGCCCATAACGGTTCACATCCGCGATCAGCGAGAGCAGTCGTTCCGGCGGCTATCTGAGCATGTACGCAGCCATGTAGACATCAAGCGCTTGAAAGTAGCAATGGGTATTAGTGAAGGGAGTCCGTCGTGAGTCAGCCTTTTCGGAATAAAACGTCTTTCTACACATCGCAGGCATGGCCGGACTTAACGATCGAGTGGCATGAAGAACGGATCGTAATCAGCAGCAAGAATCCGCTCCAATCGCTGAGCAGTGCCGTGTATGGGGGCGGGCTTGGTCTCGCAGAGCGGTTCGTTAACTGGAAGGTGCCGTTAGATTATGATTGCGGCGATCCCGTACATGATTTTCGGAGCATGTTTGCAGAATGGGGGTATCCGGAAGGAACAACCGTCGGTTATATGACAGCCGCTAAACTAACACATGCATCTGTCCTGGAAGAAGCAGGGGATCAGTTCGCGATCGTCTGTCTGACGACTTCCGGAATAGGCAATGCCGCAAGAGCGGGCGTTCGCCGGCCGTCCTTCTCGGCGTATACGGCAGGAACGATCAATATCTTCTTGATGATTGACGGAAGAATGTCATCCTCCGCTATGGTGAATGCCGTCATTATGGCTACCGAAGCGAAAGCTGCTGCTCTGCAGGAGCTGGATATTGCCGATCCACTGATTGGAGGCCATGCTACAGGCACAACGACTGATGCGATCCTCGTTGCGGTTAGTCAATCCGACCGGTACGAAAGCCAGCACTTATATGCAGGTGCGGCAACAACGATCGGCAATGCAATCGGGAGACTCGTGTACGAAACGGTATATGAGTCCGTCGCGACTCGCAGCGAGCCTTAGAGAAAGGGTTCGTTCTAGCCGAGCAGCGATTGAAGCATAAGGTCGGTTACGGTCACGGGATCCTTCGGAATACGGTCCAGATTGAACTCCTGAATAAGATCATGGGGACGGACGGGCTCAGGCTTATCGATTAAACCGCTGTGCGCGGCTATCCATCCGACAAGGTGCTCGGCATGGACGCCGTTTGCCCGCATGGCGGCTATTGCCATGCCGCCATGCCGCTTGGCAAGCCGCTTGCCGTCCTGCCCCATCAAAAGCGGAATATGGGTGAATCTTGGCGCAGGGAGGCCTAAGGCCTCGTAGAGCAGCAGCTGCCGCGGAGTAGAGTCAAGGAGATCGTATCCTCGAAGCACATCGGTTATGCGCATGGCGGCATCGTCAATCGTGACGGCCAGCTGATAACTAATAATACCGTCTGCGCGCTTCACGACGAAGTCGCTGACCGCATCGGCAGGAAAGCGCTGCGGCCCTGCCGCAAGATCTTGGAAGCAAATATCATGGCCGGGTGAAGCCATTCGGAGCGAAGGGGTTTTATCACGACTTCGCTCTTCGCGCTGTTCATTGGAGAGAAGCCTGCATGTTCCGGGGTAAACCGGCCCTTCGCTGTTCAAGCCGTGAGGGGCGCTTGCAACCATCAACAGCTCAGCCCGGGTGCAGAAGCAGGGGTAGAGTCTGCCTTCTTGCTCAAGCTTATCTAACGCATCCCTATATAACGATTCACGCTCACTCTGGACATAAGAGGGGAATGGGCCGCCGATATCCGGTCCTTCATCCCAATCCAGACCGAGCCACTTCAGGTCGGCAAGCGCTTGCTCTGCAAGCTCCGGGCGACAGCGCGGCTTGTCGATATCTTCCATGCGCAGCACGAATTGCCCGCCCGCGCTGCGGACCTGCAGCCAGGCGATAAGGGCGGTCCGCATATTGCCGATATGCATGAGCCCCGAAGGCGTCGGTGCAAATCGTCCTCGTACCGGAGTCAACGTCATGTCTACCAGCTCCTAAAAGTTTTGTGAAGTGATACTCCCTGAATAAACAACGCAGCAAAACTCGCTGCGGAAGCATAGGCTTAGTTTTGTGAAGCGATACTCCTCTGTATAGACAACGCAGCAAAACTCGCTACGGAAGCATAGGCTTAGTTTTGTGAAGCGATACTCCTCTGAATAGACAACGCAGCAAAACTTGCTGCGGAAGCATAGGTATAGTTTACACGTATTTGTATGGTTTAACCGACAAAAAAGAGCAGGGACGCTTGCGCTCCTGCTCCTAAAATTCGGCTCATATAATAAAATAATGGCGGAGCTGACGGGATTCGAACCCGCGGTCTCCTGCGTGACAGGCAGGCATGTTAGGCCTCTACACCACAGCTCCGCGAATAAAGACATAAAGAATTTACCACGAATAACGAGCGGTGTGCAACTATTATTTTCTTATCATAGATAAAGGAGTCTAATATAAATAGATTATCTACTGCCATTAAAAAGTCAGCAGACGATGCCCGTTTGAACTCAACTTTCTTTTGTCCGCTAACGTTACTATAATTAGGGATGCAGCTGCCGCGGCTATATAGCTGCGGCTTGGGCGTCAGCCGATAGATTAAGGGGAAGAATAGATGGGACACTTACCGATAGATGCAATACTGCCGGAATTGATGGAGCGATTGAACGAACATAAGAGCACCGTGCTTGCAGCTTCTCCCGGTGCGGGTAAGACGACTCGCGTGCCGCTAACCCTGCTGGACGCGCCTTGGTTGGACGGGCAGCGTATCGTTATGCTGGAGCCAAGACGGATCGCAGCCCGATCGGCTGCGAGATATATGGCTGCCCAGCTTGGAGAGCAGGTAGGTGAAACGGTCGGCTACCGGGTTCGGTTGGATACCAGGATTGGACCGAAGACGCGAATCGAGGTCATTACCGAAGGGGTCTTAACGAGAATGCTCCAATCCGACCCGGCGCTTGAAGGGATAGGCATTGTTATTTTTGACGAGTTTCATGAACGTCATCTGCACTCCGATCTGGGTCTTGCCCTATGCCTGCAAACCCAATCGCTGCTGAGGGACGATCTGCGGCTGCTGGTCATGTCGGCTACGATCGATACCGCTTCCGTCTCAGAATTGCTGGGGGGAGCTCCTATCGTGATCAGCGAAGGGAAGGCATACCCGGTCGATACGCATTACTTGGCAGGTCCGAGTATGGGCCGGATCGAGGATGCGGCAGCGCGGACGGTGGCATCGGCCATTCAGCGGCATGATGGAGATGCGCTGGTGTTCTTGCCTGGAGCCGGTGAGATACGCCGTGTACATAGTCTATTGGCATCGATGTCCTTGGGTGCGGAAATCCGGATCACGCCGCTATACGGCAATCTCTCTCCCGAAGCGCAGGATCATGCGGTGGCGGAATCTGCACCCGGCGAACGGAAAATCGTATTGTCTACTTCCATTGCGGAGTCGAGCGTTACCGTCAAGGGTGTGCGAATCGTGGTCGACAGCGGGCTTAGCCGAATACCCCGATTCTCTCCGAGGACGGGGATGGCGCGTCTGGAGACGGTGCCGGTATCTGCGGCATCCGCCGATCAACGGCGAGGCCGCGCAGGCCGTGAAGCACCGGGCGTCTGTTACCGGCTATGGTCAGAGCAGGAGCACCGTCAACTGCAGCCGCAGAGTGATCCTGAGCTGATGAATACGGATTTGGCGCCGCTGGCACTTGAGCTTGCCGCATGGGGCGTTGGCGATCCAGAGGAATTGCAATGGTTGAACCTGCCGCCCATTGGCGCATATAAGCATGCCGTGGAGCTGTTAAACCAGCTGGGCGCACTTGATCAGCTGCACCCGGGCAAGCTGACATCGCATGGTAAAGCTATGGCGGAGCTGGGCATGCATCCACGTCTATCGCATATGGTGCTGAAGGCTGTGGAGCTCGGGATTGGGGCCGAGGCTTGCGAGCTTGCTGCCCTGTTGAGCGATCGTGATTTGCTGCCAGGCAGCCGAAGCGTAGATGTGCGGCTGCGCCAGGAAGCGCTGCATGGCGGTCATTCGGCTGGAGAAGCAGATGAAACCGCCATACGCCGCATCGCGAATGAAGCTAGTCAGTGGATGCGGGCAGTCGGTGTACGCAAGGCCGCAGGAGGCGGCAGCTCGAATAGCTGTGGGATTTTACTTGCAATGGCGTATCCGGACCGGATTGCACAGCGGCGCGGAGATGGCCGGTTTCTGCTTCGCAGCGGCAGGGGCGCGGTAGTTCCAGAACTCCAATCCTTATCCGGGGCGGCTTATTTGGCAGTCGCGGAGCTTGAGGACGGGGGGACCGACAGCCGGATCCGCCTGGCAGCTCCCATCACGCAGGAGGAGCTGGAATTTCATTGCGCCGAGCAGCTGGATATCGAGCAGGAGGTCAAGTGGGACCGTGCATCCGAATCGGTTCGCGCTCGCCGCAGGCTGCGGATCGGCGCGATCGTACTGAAGGAAGGACCTCTCCCAGACCCGGACCCGGAGCTTGTCATGCAAGCCTTGATGGAAGGGATCATGACGCATGGAATCGCCATTCTGCCGTGGACGAAGGCATCGAGACAGCTTCAGGCCCGGATAGAGCTGATGCATCATCATAACCCGGAATGGCCGGATGTTTCGGACAGCATGCTGATCGACACGCTGCGGGAGTGGCTAGGCCCTTATATCGGCGGTATGCGAAGCCGTGCCGATCTGGGCAAGCTGAATCTGACCTCCATACTGGAAAGCCGCCTCTCATGGCAGGAGCGGGAGACGCTGGAGAAAGAAGTGCCGACGCACCTAACTGTGCCCAGCGGGTCACGCATACCTGTCGATTACAGCAATCCCGAAGCCCCTGCTCTTGCAGTCCGGCTGCAGGAGCTGTTCGGCCTGCGGCAAACGCCGCGGATCGCAGGAGGAAAGCTGCCGATTACGATTCATCTGCTTTCCCCCGCACATCGGCCGGTTCAGGTTACCAATGATTTGACGAGCTTCTGGGAGCAGGCTTACTTTGAAGTGAAAAAAGATTTAAAAGGCCGTTATCCGAAGCATTATTGGCCGGACAATCCACTGGAGGCCGCGCCGACAAGCCGCGCCAAGCCGCGCTTGTAGCCGGAACCCATACAGGAGGGGAAGTACAACTATGATTGTTATTGCCATCTATCTCGTAATCATTAACGTTACAGCATTCACCTTGATGCGCATTGATAAAACCTATGCGCTCCATCGCAAACGAAGGATATCCGAGCGCCAGCTGCTCACCTATGCAGCTGTTGGCGGCTCGTTAGGCGCTTGGCTTGCCATGCATAGATACCGTCACAAAACGAAGCATGCCAAGTTTTCGGTCGGATTGCCCGTCCTGCTCATTATCCATATATGTGCAGTGATCGCGCTGTTTCGCTGGCTGCTCGAATAACAATGCGGCAGCGGGATTGGAATTGACCGGCTGAATATGGGGGATATTGACTGCTGCGTATGCTGTATGATATATTGGTCATTCGCGTGAAGCGCGGATGACTTTGTTTTAATGCGAATTGATCCGCGCTCACCCTATATGTACACCTTAAGCCGCATGCGAATGCGGCTATCGGTTTCTAATCATATCCATAATGGGGGGTAACTGAAATGACGATTCAAAGTGCCTTTCAACACGAGGAGAAGCGGCTGGAGGACGTCCTGTCGCATATTCGCACTCAGCTTCGGGCTATTGGTCCACGGTATACGGGGGACGATTTCACCGAGCAAATGATCGACCTGCAGAAGGAGCAGCGCAGGCAGCGATTGGAAGTCTCCCATCGCGAGCCTTACTTCGGGAGGCTTGATTTTCAAGAAGGCATGAAGACGGAACCGACTCCGCTCTATATCGGTAAAGCCGGCGTCGCACACGAGAAAACGAATGAATTGCTTGTGATCGATTGGCGTGCCCCGGTTGCCAGCCTATTCTATGCTTTCAGCGGCGGGGAGGACCCTGTAGCCTACGATTCTCCTGATGGTGAAATTGGCGGCACCATCCATCTGAAGCGGAACCTGATGGTCCGCGAGGGAAAGCTCGACCGTCTGGTTGACAGCTATGTCAGAGGCCAGGAGGATGAATCGGTTACCGACGAGTTTCTGCTCTATCGGCTCGGAGAGAGCAAGGATAACCGGCTGCGTGATATCGTGTCTACCATTCAACAAGAACAGGACCGCATCATCCGGACCGAGAAGAATAAAGCGGTATTTATCCAGGGCGTTGCCGGAAGCGGTAAAACAACGGTTGCGCTCCATCGCCTTGCTTTCCTGCTCTATCAATACGCCGACCGGATCCGGGCGGAACGGATGGTCATTTTTGCGCCGAACCGAATGTTCCTCGATTATATCTCCGGGGTACTGCCGGAACTGGGCGTAGGCGATATTATGCAGACCACGTATACGGAGTGGGCCATCGAGCAGCTGCAAAAAACAGTCCAGATTGATGAAAGCTCGGATTCGCTGGCCTACTGGTTCGAGCAGCCAAGGACGCGGGAGGAGATGGAACGCGCTCCGGGCCGTTTGAAGGGAAGCATGCTCTTCAAGCAGGCGGTCGACGCCAAGCTTGCGAGCATGGAAGCGACACTGCTGCCGCAGCAGCCGTTCGAGCCGATTGAAGGTATGGTATTAACGCCGGATGTCATCAAGAGCTGGGTGCTGACGGATGAGAGCAATGAACCGTTAATGAAACGCCGCACACGTCTAGTCAGCCGCTTGAAGCGTTGGTTCGAATCCGAGTGGAAGAACCGGCGGATGACCGATTCCAAGGTCAAGACCAAAGCGGGCGCCAAGCTTAATGCCTACAGCAAGAAAATTCCGTCCTTCACGGCTGCCCAGCTGTATGCTTCGCTCATGGACGACGAGTCAGTCGCGGCAATGCTGCCGGCCGATGTGCGGACCTTGACGAAGAAGCGGATGAAGCAGGGAACGGCTGCTCCGGAGGATTTGGCGCCGCTTGTTTACATTCAGCTGCGATTGTATGGCTCGGATCAACCGACGTATGATCATGTCGTTATTGACGAAGCCCAGGACTATTCGCCATTCCAGCTTGAATCGCTAAGGCTATGCCAGCGCCAGCCGTCCATGACGGTGCTTGGCGATCTCCAGCAAGGGATACACGGCTATGCTGGTATTCACAGCTGGATCGAACTGACGGCACTGTTTGATTTGGATGACAGCGGGTATTTCGAGCTGGACCGCAGTTACCGGTCGACCATGGAAATTATCGACTTTGCCAACCAGGTGCTTCGGGGCATGGGAGACAACGTCAAGCCCGCGGCACCGGTATTCCGCAGCGGCGAGCCGGTCGACGTCGTAGCGTGCAGCGAGACAGAACGCTTGAGCCATATAAGCGCGGCAGTAAGAGAATGGATCGAAGAGGGATCATACCGGACGATAGCCATCTTGGGCCGTACGGCCAAATCTTGCGAAGCGATATGGGAGCATCTACAAGCGGAGGGATTGCATGCTTCGCTGGTGCGCAGCAAGCAGGAAGCGTATGGCGGCGGGCTGACGGTTGTTCCGGTCTACTTAGCCAAAGGGCTCGAGTTCGACGCCGTCTTCATTGCCGATGCCGATGCGGATCAATATGGACCCGATGACGCTAAGCTCCTGTACGTCGGCTGCACCCGCGCTTTGCATAAGCTCAAGCTGCTGCATGCAGGCCCGCTGACTACTCTCATCCAATCGTAGCATGACAACCGTGACTGCTCATAGCAGCGCTTTTTATAACGATCCGCCCGACTTAGGGCGGGTTTTTCACTTTTTGTGCATCCTAACGGTACAGTCATTCGTACGATCAGGAAGACAGGATGAAGGAGTTGAGTGATGTTGACTGACAATAGGCCGATAAATAACAACGATATACGCGTGACAAGCCAGCAGCTGGCACCCGCTGAGATCTTGACGGGCCAGGATCGGAACGAAGAGCAGAATAGAGCTCCTATTCCGGTGCCTGAGACGAAGGAAGAGCTGTACGCAGCGCTGCAGAAGATTATGCAATGGGAACGAGAGCAGAAGGACATCTTTTTTTGGGAGAAGCTCGGGAGGATCCCCTTTATGCTGCTCGACAAGCTGACGCCGCGGTTTCTCCAGCAGAAGGTCGGACAAGCGCTTGACGAGGTAGGCAGCTTTATGCAGACCGGCGGTCAATATATCATTTCCGAGCGGGAGGTGCTGCGCAAGCTGGGTGTTCAGACGCTTGACGAGGCAGCAGGACTGCCGTTGGCGAGCATGAACAAGACTGCGGAAGATTTCTCCGAAAGCCGCAAAAAATTCGCGACCGTACAAGGAGCGACAACGGGCTTTGGCGGACTGTTCACGCTTGCTATCGATATCCCGGCGCTGCTCGGTATTTCGCTGAAGGTCATTCAGGAAATTGCGATTAGCTACGGTTATGATCCGAAGCAGAAAGAGGAGCGCGTCTTCGCCGTCAAATGTCTGCAGTTCGCCTCGTCGGATATTGTCGGCAAACGAGCCATTCTGGAACAGCTTGCACTGTTTGGGAAACCGGAGTCCCATGGCCAAATGGCCTCGCAAATTCAAGGCTGGCGCGAAGTGATGACGACCTACCGGGACAACTTCGGCTGGAAGAAGCTGTTCCAGCTCATCCCGATCGCAGGTATGCTGTTCGGTGCCTTTATCAACCGGGGCACGCTTCAGGATGTCTCCGAGGCGGCAAGGATGCTCTACAGTAAGCGCCGCTTGCTTGAGCGTCTGGAGCAACTGAAGCTAGGCGAAGCAGCCGGGGTCAAGTAAACGGCAAGCGAGCAAACGGAAAGCCGCGATCTTCTGACGCATGACGCGGGGAGGATTGCGGCTTTCTTCGCGTTAGACAGTCCCATGGAAGGTGGGCGCTCATGAGTGGGGGTAGTCTTCAAGCCATGCGCTGATGAGCATGCATTTCCTGTCAAAGCGTGTCGCACAGGCGGCAAATGTGCTATGCTAATGGTCATCGATCATGAGCAAAGGGGAAGCCGCGATATGGATTTTACCGTGCATTATTTATCGTTCTTCGTGATCCAGACGGAAGGGCCTGACGGAGCCGCGAAGACGTTCAAACATTTTCAAACCTTAGACCAGGATGAGTATGCCGAGAGTGAATTGAAATCATTCCTTGACGGGGAATTTCAACGGATATGCAAGCGAAAGGCGGAGCGTCACCCGAACACGGAGGCGGCCCCGACCAAGATTGGCCGGTTCGTCGCCGAGCCGGGCTACGATCTGGATAGCAACCCGAATTATAATCTTATGCAGCGGCTGAGATCAGCGGGCAGCAAGGAAGAGTACCACGGCTTTGCGGACGAGCTCGTACGGATGTATATGGATGCGGCGGCTGTTCGGGGCGGGGCCTTGATTGTCGTGCAGGCAACACCAGTCAAGTTTTCAAGCGAGCCGCTGCTGTTTGTTCTCAAATGCGATTTCGAGCCGAAGATTGCCCGCATTGCTGACGAGAGAAAGCTGATATCGCATGTCGAGATGGCCATCAGCGCCCGGAATATGAAATCAATCCAGTACCCATTCATGCCGGAGGAAGGCATTCTCGAGCCGTGGGAGCTTAAAATCCATCAGTCTTCCCATGCCCGCTACTTCGAGGATTTTCTCCGTTACGTCAGCTACGAAAAGGCGATGCCTGAGCTTATGACGGAGCATATGCTGACCATCGTATCGGAATACATGGAGGAGAAGTGGCAGGGGCAGGAGGGGGAAGAACGGGAGCAGGAAGCGAATGTCTATGAGCTCTGGGCGCATAGCGAGAAGCGTGAGCTGCAGGAGCAGTGGACGCAAGAGCAGGTCTCCGTGGCGACTGAGCGGCTTGTGGAGCAGCAGCCGAACTTGAGCCTGACGTTCAAGCTCGATGGCGTATCGGTGAAAGCGCCGTTAGCCGAGTTCGGAAACTCGGTTCATTTTGCCGTCTACAACGGCCGTTATGTGGCTCTTATCGAAGGCGACGGCTTTCAATTCGACCGCAGCATGCTGCCAGTCGAGCTGCTGCAGCCGCCCGATTTGCTGGAGGTCTTGGAGCAGGTCGGCAAGAAGAAGCAGGAAGATGACGAGCCGCCGTTCTAGATGAGGAATGGATCGGCCATGAGCAGCGGTCTTATTAATATCGCCATGGGAGGCATGTAACGAATGGAACAATTATTTTTTGTACAGCTCGGCATGGGTACCGACCTGCATGGACAGAACGTGACCAAGGCAGCGGTACGCGCCGTTCAGAATGCCATTCACCACAATTCAATGCCGGGCCTGCCTTCGGTGCTTCCGGAGGGCAGCTTGGATCGGATGAAAGTGAATGTGAAGCTCGCGGTCCCTTGCGACCGTGAACGGCTTGATCTCGATGCCATCAGAGCGGTGCTGCCTTATGGCTCAGTGACGATCGAGGTAGTGGATGGAGGGATGCTGACCACTAGCGGCATCGTACTGGAGGACAAGCAGGACCGGAACGATTTGATCTACGTGGTCATTGCTTCCGTCGAAGTGGGATACTAGCCGTAAGAAACCCGGCGGCTTGCAGGATTGTCTTAGGAATAGAATGAAGCAGCTTCTGGCATCGAATGAAGGCGTTCCGCAGGAGAGCCATTTTGAAGAAAATGGCCCCCTTTATTGCGGAATTGTCTGCATGAGCAGCCGAAAGCTGCTTTTTTGCGTTCGAATAGCCGCATAGCTTAGGCATGGCGCATGGCTCAATCTGAGAATCGCGGATCACAGATGATCGTAAGAAGAGGTGCAGCTAAACCAAGAATAATAGGGAAAAAGGAATATGGAAAAATTTAAAAATATCCATTGACAATGATAATCGTTATCAATAAAATGAAGGAGTCATAAATGATATTGATTATCATTATTAATAGGAGGCAGGGAAATGTTGCGTAAAGGTTTGATTCATAGTTTGTTGGCTGCAGCGGTGCTGCTTGCGCCAGTTGCATCGGGACAGTGGGGGATCGCGAAGGCGTCAGCGGCAAGCAGCCCGATTAAGGTTACTTTGGATGGAAGGGAGGTTTCGTTGGATACACAGCCGCGAATCGTGAACAACCGGACGTTGGTGCCCTATAGCGGAATCGTTAGCGCGCTTGGAGGCAGGGCTTCATGGGATGCGAAAACAAAGACGATTTCGGCAGACCGGGATAGCGTGAATGTGAAGCTTACGGTTGGATCTTCCTCCGCATACATAAACGGGGTTCGAACGCAGATGGATGCGGCACCCGTATTCATCAACGGCAAAACCTTCGTGCCGCTCCGACTTATTTCCGAGGCATTCGGCAAATGGGTGAGCTATAACAAAAGCATAAATACGGTGCAGTTAAGCAGCACCCTCACCGTTAAGACGAGCTCGGGTTCCTTTACATTAAAGAAGAAACCAAGCCGTATTGTGACGTTATCTTCATCAGACACGGAAATCATCTACGCGCTCGGCAGCACCGTTGTTGGGCGACCAACCGCCATCGGAGCTGTGTATCCTCAGGCGGCTGCATCTGTCCCGGAGGTTGGCAGTACACATGGCATTCTGTTCGAAAAGCTGGCGACACTTAAACCCGATCTCGTTATTGCCAGCCCATCCCTGAAATCTCAGCAGGCGACGATCGAGCGGCTTGGCGCTCAAGTGATGTTCAATTCACATAATTCGTATGATGAAATCCAAAATTCCATTCGGTTATATGGACGTATTCTAGGCCAGGAGAATAAAGCGGAGCAGCTGATCAAGGGAATGGACAGTAAGGTGAACTCGCTTAGCAAGCCGAAAGAGAAGCCGAAAACGCTGATCGTCTATGGTTCGCCCGGCAGCTTCGTCGTGGCGCTGCCAACTAGTTATCCGGGCAGCTTCCTGGAATTAGCGGGAGGTAAGAATGTTGCTTCTTCATTCCCTAAGATGGATACGATGCCCCAATATGCGGAGCTCAGCATGGAACGCATCGTTGCGTCGAATCCCGATATCATTATGTTGATTACCCACGGTGATGCTGCCGAGGTGAAGGAAAGCTTCAAGAAGCAGTTCGAAGGAAATGCCGCTTGGAAGAGTCTGGGTGCCGTGAAGAATGAGCAGTTCGAGGTCTTGCCTGCCGATTTGTTCGCCGCGAATCCAGGCCTGAGGGCGCCGCAAGCAATCGAAACGATGAATAAACTGCTGCTTCAGGTGAAGTAACAGGATGGCAATCGTAGCATGGAAACCAGCAGCAGCCGAGCGAGCACGGAATCCTAGATTCATTCGCAATGTTACGGTATGTGTCAGTAGTATAGCTCTGCTCCTTATCGCCGTACTTGTTGGTCTCATGTCAGGTTCCATACCAATCCCTGCGGGAGAGGTATGGACCGCCCTTCTCCACGCAACGGATACGGAAGCAAGGCAAATCGTATGGAACTTGCGGCTGCCCCGGATCTTAACCGGCATGCTAGCAGGAATCTGCCTTGCGACAGCGGGTGCTTTCCTGCAAGGGGTGTTCCGCAATCCGCTGGCTGATCCCGGGATTATCGGCGTATCCTCCGGCGGAGGTTTGGCGGCTGTCGTCATCATGATTTTGTTCCCCGAACAAATCGCCTTTCTGCCAATCGCCGCATTCACGGGGGCGCTGACTGCAGCTATCGTTGTCTATGCGCTCTCATGGAAAGGGGGAGCCTCTCCCTTACGGCTAATACTGGCGGGTGTTGCTGTGAATTCGCTGCTCGGAGCCGCAATGACCGCATTAATGATTTTGAACAGCGAGAAGGTTCAGGCGGTATTGCCGTGGATGTCGGGAAGTCTGAATGGACGAAGCTGGCCGCACTTTGAGACACTGCTTCCCTACACGGTAATAGGCATGATGGCTTCGATATTCTTAATTAAACAGGCCAATCTGCTCGTGCTTGGAGACGATGCGGCGAAGGTGCTGGGCAGCAAGGTAGAAGCTGGACGATTATGGATTATCCTGCTCTCGACCTTCATGGCGGGAGCTGCAATCAGCATTGTCGGCATGGTCGGATTCGTCGGGCTTGTCGTCCCGCATATCGTGCGGCTGTTGGTAGGCAGCGATTACCGGCTCTTATTGCCTATATCCGCTATAGGCGGCGGTATGCTTGTCATTGCGGCAGACACGGCTGCACGCAGCTGGTTTGACCCGATTGAGTTTCCGGTTGGCATTCTGCTTGCGCTGCTCGGCGCGCCGTTCTTTCTCTACTTACTTCGAAGGGGGCTTAACAGATGAGCGATGCACTGTGTGCATCCGATTTGAAATACGGCTACCGGTCAGAGCCTGTTGTTGACGGATTCGATCTCTCTGTTGCCCCAGGCGAATGGCTCGGCATCGTCGGGCCTAACGGATCCGGCAAGTCAACTGTGCTGCGTATGCTGGCAAGACTGGTTCCTCCGGAGCGGGGCGTCATCATGATGGGCGGACAGAATATGGCTGGGATGAACACCAAGGAGATCGCAAGGCGCTTGACAATGCTGGCTCAGACCCAAGAGTCCTCCCTCGATATTACGGTTCGCGAGCTCGTTCGCAGGGGGCGGAACCCTCATCTGAAATGGTATGAGGAATGCAGGGGCAAGCATGAGGACGTGGTGGATTGGGCGCTTCAGGTGACGAGTCTGGAATCGCTGCAGCACCGGTCGCTCTTGGAGCTGTCCGGCGGAGAGCGGCAGCGTGCATGGCTTGCAATGTGCATGGCTCAAAGTCCGGAAACGCTGCTGCTCGATGAACCGACAACCTATCTCGATATTGCCCATCAGCTGGAGCTGATGGAGCTGATTCGGCGTTTGAACCGGGAGCAAGGAATTACGGTCATCATGGTGCTGCATGATCTGAATCAGGCGGCCCGCTATTGCGACCGAATCGTCGCTGTCAAGAAAGGCGCGGTCGTACGGGAAGGAAGGCCCTCCGAGTTGTTCAAGACGGATTTTTTTCGTGACGTATTTGGCATCGAGGCGAAGGTTTACGACGATGAGGGTGTGCCTGTATACCTCCCTTGCGGCGTCGTAAGACAGCAACCATATCCTGAGAAAGCCTCATCAGCGGCACTGTAAAGAGGACATAGACGTTTATACCCGCAGCTATTCAGCGGTTGCGCGCTGCCGCATGATTTTAAACCAAATAAGGATTATCGGGAGGAATGAAAATAATGGCAGGAGCGAGCCTGGATATGGCTTTAGTAAGGGAGTTTGTAGGGGCGGCACACGCGGATTTGAATAAGGTTCAAGCGCTTCTCGAGCAGGAACCCGGACTGCTGCATGCCTCTATGAATTGGGGCGGTGATGATTGGGAGACAGCTTTAGGCGCAGCATCGCATGTCGGCAGGAGGGATATTGCGGAATGGCTGCTCTCCAAGGGAGCGCGGATGGACGTATTTGCCGCTGCAATGTTGGGTGAATTGGAGCTGGTTAAGGCGATGATCGGCAGATTTCCGCGTATGGCGGCTGCCGCAGGGCCTCATGGAATTCCTTTGCTGCAGCATGCTCTAATGGGCGGCGAGCAGGCCATGGAAGTAGCTGACTATCTGAAGTCGCTTAACAAGATGGAGGAGAGAGGCGATAAAGGCATGATCGTAGTTGAGAATGTGATTGAAGTGCGTGCAGGCTATGCAGAAGGGGTGATGGAGCGGTTTCGGACGCCCAAAAGCGTACATACCTTCCCGGGATTCATCAGGATGGATGTACTCCATGCCAAGAATGCTCAAGGGAACGAAGAAATCCGTGTGTGCACAACATGGGAGAATGAGGAGGCCTTCCATGGCTGGTCGAATAGCGACTCTTTCCGGCATGCTCATGCACGACGTGCCGAGGCGGCTGCAGCTGAACGGGCAGCGGGCAACGAGTCGGCACATTCGGCGTCAGCCGGTGAAGGGAAGCGTGAGAACATGGCTCATGGAAGTCCCCATCCTGACACAACCGCAGGCCATGGCAGTCACTCATCCGGTTCGGCCCATGGCAGTGATGCCGCTGCCCATGGTCCGATTATCGGCAACAAGGTAACGATTTATACGGTGGTCGTGTCGCACTTGCCCGAGGTACCGTCTGTACCAGCTGTGGAAGTTGGATAATTTCATATAGCCGTAGATAACGTTACATTAAAGTTAATGCCCAAAGAGGAAATCTCCCGCATGAAGCGGAGGTTTCCTCTTTGGGCAATTGCAGCTTAAGTCTTTATTCGTAATCGCCAGGCTCCATGCCGCTGCTGATCCCCATCCGGTTCCAGCTGTTTATCGTGTTGATAACAAAGATGAGGTCGACGAACTGCTTCTCGTTAAAGTGCGCTCTTACCGACTCGTATAGATCATCGGTGACGCCTGCGTCACCGATACGGGTGACGGCTTCCGCTAGAGCCAATGCCGCTCTTTCTTCTGCTGTATAGAGAGAGGTTTCTCTCCATGCATTCAGCAAGTATAGACGCTGTTCGGTTTCACCATGTTTTCGCGCATCCTTGGTGTGCATGTTGATGCAGAAGGCGCAGCCGTTGAGCTGAGAGACGCGGATTTTTATCAATTCCTTCAATGCGGGATCGATATCGGTACTGCTTGCGTACTGTTCCATTCGGATCAAAGCTTGGAAGGCTTGCGGGTTGGCGTCACGGTAATTGAATCTCATTTCATCATCACTCCTGTTGAATGGTCTGTTGTTTCATAAGCGTTCCTACACAAGACGGATGGACGGTTGATTTTGTGACATACAGTCCTGAAAATTATCAAGAAAATATTCACAGAGAGGAAGCGCTTGGGAGTTAAAATTAGCTAGGTGTATGCTGTGAGCTAATAAGACTTGACGTTGACGCTGCGTCAACGCTTATCGTTTCCATATGTAGCCGCTTAGCTGCCAATATGATTGCTGGAAGATGTGTCCAAGAAAACAGGAGCATCTGATTGCAGGGAGGACGATGAGAGAATGAGAACTGGGATACGAAATGGTCTGATCATTACGATGATAGAAGGAGAAGCGCCCTATAAAGGGAATATTCTGATTGAGGATGACCGCATCGTGGAGCTGGGTGTATCTGTTGATATATCAGAGGTTGATCAGGTGATCGAAGGTGAAGGTTTTACCGCTATGCCGGGCTTTATTAATGCGCATCAGCATTCGCCGATGAGCCTGCTGCGGGCTTTCTCCGATGACATGAAGCTGATGGATTGGCTCGACCGAAAGATGCTACCAGCGGAAGCGAACATGACGCCGGAGGATATTTACTGGGGCTCACAACTGGCCATGGCGGAGATGATACGGAGCGGTACGACATGCTTCGCGGACATGTATATCCAAATGGGCCAAATCGCTGAAGCTGTGAAGAGTGTGGGCATGCGTGCATCGTTAACCCGCGGGTTAGTGTTTCTGCAGGATGACGGCGGGCGACGAATGAGCGAAGCGATTGATTTGGTCGAACGATGGTCGGGAGCGGCGGATGGCCGAATTACGACGATGATCGGGCCGCATTCGCCATACACATGTCCCCCTGAGCCATTGAAGGAAACGATTGCTTATGCGGAATCCCGGAAGCTTCCCATCCATATCCATTTGGCGGAGACGAAGGAAGAGGTCGTCAAGATCCGTGATAAGTACGGTGTGACGCCAACGGAATATTTGGCCCACATAGGAATGTTCGATCGCGCCCATGTGCTGCTTGCACACGCCGTTCATCTGACGCGAAAGGATATTCGGCTGCTGCACGGTATGCGAGGCGGTATCGCACATAATCCGATTAGCAATTTGAAGCTGGGCTGCGGTATTGCACCCGTAGCAGAATGCCTGCGCCAAGGTATTACGGTGGGGCTTGGTACGGATGGAGCGGGCAGCGCAACGACGCTGGATATGTTCGAAACCGTGAGGGCAGCAGCGTGGCTGCAGAAGCTCGATTACGGTGATCCAACGATACTACCTGCAAGCCATGCGCTCGGCATGGGGACACTGGAGAGTGCGAAGCTGCTGTGTCTTGACCACGAGGTTGGCACATTGGAGGCGGGCAAGAAGGCGGATTTGATTCTCGTCGATATGAGAAAACCGCATCTGCAGCCGGTTCATAATATCGAATCGCTGCTGGCTTACGCAGCCAGCGGATCGGATGTCGACACGGTAATGGTGAATGGCAGGCTCCTTATGCAGGGAAGAAAGCTGTTGACCATTAATGAAGACGAGCTGTACAGGCAAGTTCGTCAACGGGCAGAGCGAATTGTAAAGGGGATTTAAGAGCAAGTTTACAAAATAATCCGGAAAATCTTGCGCGAGCCTATTGACAACCGCCTTGGGATTGTATACATTCGTATACATCAACAGATGTATACGAATGTATACAGAAAGGAGGCTGTAATGAAACAAGGCCAATTTGACAGACCGGAAGCTCGTCCTGCAATTGTCTCGCCGCTAGACGACCGTGGGAAAGGAAGAGGTCGCGGTCATCGTGGAGAGCATCGTGGTGAGCATCATAGAAGGCGTGGCGGTGAACCGGGAAGCGGCGGTGCCCAAACGTACAGAAGAGGGAGAATTCTGACCTTTCTGGAGCAGCTGCATATTAAGCGCGCGACCTTGTCGAGACAGCTTGGGGAAACAGAGTTTCAATCGATCCATCCGGTAATCAGCGGTGAACTCAAAGCCATTGAGCAGGTGATCAGCGACTATATGTATTTATTCGAGCTGCAGGAAGATGACAGGATGAAGCCGGAGCAGCAAGATGCATTCGTTGAGACGAACGAAGAAAACTAAATTATGGATTGATTTTGGAGAGTGATTTTGCGTGCTGCGCCGTTTTTTTTCATACTATCGTCCTTATAAAGGGCTATTCTTTTTAGATTTCACTTGTGCGATTCTTGCCGGATTGCTCGAGCTTGCCTTTCCGCTGGCGGTAAGCACCTTTATCAATGACTTATTGCCTGGAGAGGACTGGCCGCTCATCGTGCTGGCTTGTCTGGCATTGTTCGGTATTTATGCGTTGAACACGGCACTTAATTATGTCGTGACGTATTGGGGACATATGCTGGGGATCAACATCGAGACGGATATGCGCAGAAAGATGTTCGGGCATATTCAGAAGCTGTCGTTCCGGTTTTTCGACAATCATAAAACCGGTCATCTGATTGGTAGAATTACGAATGACCTGAACGATATCGGAGAAGTAGCCCACCACGGTCCCGAGGATGTTTTCATTGCAGTGATGACGCTCGTCGGTGCATTCTCTCTCATGGCTTATATTAATTTGGAGCTGGCGCTGCTGACCTTTATCATTATCCCGTTGATGGCCTGGCTGATTATCGTATTCGGCGGCAAGATGACATCAACGTACAGACGTTTATTCGGAGACGTGGGCAATTTCAATGCCCGTATCGAGGATAACGTCGGCGGCATTCGCGTGGTTCAATCGTTCGCTAACGAAGCTCATGAGAAGAAGCTGTTCGCGGTCGACAATCAGAAGTTTCGCGAGACGAAGCTGCTAGCGTACAAAACGATGGCGAAGAGCATATCGGTCAGCTATATGATGATGCGTCTCATTACGGTCTTCGTGATGATATGCGGCGCCTGGTTCTTTATTAAAGGCAAGCTGGATATGGGCGAATTTATGGCCTTCCTGCTGCTGTCCAATATCTTCTTCCGCCCGATCGAAAAGATAAATGCTGTGATCGAGAGCTATCCTAAAGGTATAGCGGGCTTCAAAAGGTATATTGAGATCATCGATACGGAGCCGGATATTGCGGATTCGCCAGATGCCATTCGGATGAATGCGGTCAAAGGGGACATTCAATTCGAAGGCGTCACGTTCGGGTATGAGCCGAACCGGAAAATTTTGCAGGATATCGATCTGACCATTCATGCGGGGGAAACGATTGCGTTCGTAGGACCATCCGGGGCCGGCAAAACGACGATTTGCAGCCTGCTGCCGCGATTCTATGATGTGGATACAGGCAGAATTACTGTTGATGGGGTCGATATACGGAAGATTGAGCTTGAGTCGCTGCGTAAGCATATCGGTATCGTTCAACAGGATGTGTTCCTCTTCTCCGGGACAATTCGCGAGAATATTGCTTACGGCGATTTGAAAGCCACGGAAGAAGAGATTTGGGAAGCGGCAAGGCGTGCTTCGCTGGAAGAGCTGATCCATAAGCTGCCAGAAGGAATCGACACGATTATCGGGGAACGCGGCGTGAAGCTGTCAGGGGGACAGAAGCAGCGGCTGTCGATTGCCAGAATGTTTCTTAAGAATCCTCCTATCCTCATTCTGGATGAGGCAACTTCTGCACTGGACACGGAGACGGAAGCGGCCATTCAACAGTCCTTGTCCGATCTGTCTGTAGGAAGAACGACACTAGTGATCGCACATCGGCTGACTACGATCAAGAATGCGGACCGTATTATTGTCGTCAATGAAGATGGCATTGCCGAGCAGGGCAAGCATCAGGAATTGGTTGTTTCGGGCGGTATCTACAGCCGGCTGCATCACGCTCAGTACAATCGGTAAAAGGTTTATAGAGACCCATGAACGTTACAACCGTTCATGGGTCTCTTTGCCCAGTGATCGCTCCCAGCTGCCGCAAATATTTGAGAGGATGGCATTGACCCGTCGGCGCAGTAACGAGAAATCAAGCAATAGGCCTCCCGAAATTTACAATCAAGCTGACTCGTAACTAATGCTCGAGAAAAAGCGAGGGCAGCGAAGGTTTATGAAATGATGTGGAAAGCTGACATATACGATTTGGTGACCGTAAGATTTCTTAATGGTTTACACAAGATCATATGTTCGGTATATTGATAGTGTACGGTTTACATAGAATGGCAGCCTTCAAGGCGAATTGCAATGAGAGTGCGGGGAGAGCGTATCGATATGAATTTGATGATTATGAATGAAACAAGAACCTTTCAGCTGTATGGGGTTACGAAGCAGGTTGAACCTAGCAAAAGCTACGGCGATGCGATCAAGAAGCTGCTGGATGAGGTTTGGACGGAAGTTCGGGGGAAGAAGCTGTCTCATAACGGTATCAATCATGTCCTCTATGATTGCGATAATTTATTGTTTGCGGGCGTTGAGCTTCTTTCGCCGGTAGAATCGGACTCTGTGCTGATGAAGAGGGAAGTAAGCTTTCATCATTATGCGTACTGGAAACATATCGGCCCATACAGCCAGTTAGGCGCCACGCATGACAGTATTCGCCAAGCGATTCAAGCCTCAGGCAGGCAGCGGACCTATCCGTCCATGGAAATCTACGGCCATTGGGATGAGGATCCGTATAAGCTGCAGACCGAGATTCTATATCCGCTTCTGTAAGTGAGGCATAGCAAAGCAGCTGACTGACGTCACTAGGACGCCGGTCAGCTGCTTTTGTCTTATATTCTGGCCTTGTACTTACCGGTGTGAATCAGCGTAATCTTGACTGAAATCTTATTCAAGGTATCCTCTTTAAGCACGATCTTGTTCATTTTATTCAACCGCTGCCACTCACGCGGTTGATTACGATAGAACACACCTAATAGATTCAAGATATCCGTTTGATTCGGAAGCCCTTTCCGGTAGGTGTGAAGGATCTGGCTACGAACGACTGCTGCCGCTTCGGCTTCCAGCTTGCTTATCGAATAGTTTTCTGTCATTTCCTCGACATTGCCCTTTATCCGCACATCGATATTGAACTTAACTTCGTTCTTATCGATATATGGTTTAATCCGATAACGGGGATTGTTTAGCGAAATCGCAATATGAGGATTGTCGCCGGCAGGAACATTGATCAGAAACCGTTTCGTCCTCTTTTCCATCCATTTGCTGCCAATGAGATCATCGAGCGAGAACCAGCCCTTGAACTCCTTATTTTGCATAATGTAGGCGCCGTCGTTAAGGAACATGGATTTTTTCTTCTCATTCTCTGTCCAGCTCTCGTCGGTTGTAGCGAGCGTAGGAAGATAGGTAGCGCGCATAGGTTCATTTATTTCCGAAATCACTCTAAATGCATATTGGGGTGCAATTTCGGATTGCTGCTCATAGCTGTCTTGAGGCGAATCCAAGATCGTATCCAGAGGGGAGAGATTCAGAATGGACTGCTGCGTTAATATTTTGGGCAGCGGTTCTTTCGTGCCATAGACTAGTATGTTATAGCGGATCTCCCGATATCGGTTGATTGAATCGTAAGCTTGCTGTAAGGCTTGCTTATTTCTGGCAAATGCATCGCTGAACACAATAGCTCTAACGTGCCCCCAATATACGCGGAGCTGTGAGGTTCGATAAAGGGAGGATAACGCTTCGGATACGGTTTTTCCTTGCCCTTTACCGACCCAGACCGGAATGCTTTTCCCGATTTCCATGGTTTCGGTCTTGGCCACCTGGGAGAAGCTTAATACTTGTATATACGTTATATAGAATCCATCCTTGTAATCCAGGCCGATCGCCGTTGCGTAATCCATATGCTGAATCGTCTTCGAGCTCCAGCAGCCGGATAGGACGAAGAGAAGAAGCAATCCGAGATATAACTTGATTATCCGATGCATGCTACTCCTCCTTATACCGGTCCTTGTCGATTGGCTGCAGTCCTTCAGGCCGATTGTTCATCTTTCGCCATGGGAATCGCAGAACAGATTTAAACATACTGCTCCAGCTGTACATAGGCGATACGGGAGCCATATAAGGAATACCGAATGAGCGAAGGCTGCACATATAACCGACAAGGACGACTATGCCAAGCAGCAGGCCGTACATCCCGAGAAAAGAAGCAATGAAGAAAAGGACAAATCGAATAACGCTCACCGTACCGCTGAGTGATTGATTGACGAGCGTGACACCGGCCACAGCGGTCAATGCGCCTACGACAACGACGCTCGGAGAAACAAGACCGGCCCGGATTGCGGCATCGCCGATAATCAATCCGCCGACTACAGTCAAGGTCTGGCCGATCGAGCTCGGCAAGCGAAGGCCGGCTTCCCGGAAGATTTCCAGCAGGACGAGCAGGATAAACAATTCCAGCTGCCCGGAGAAAGGAAGTCCTAAGCGTGAGGAGGCGATCGTCGCCATCAATCGAAAGGGCAGCTGATCCGGGTGGAAGGAAGAGAGCGCAACCCATGCGCCCGGCAGCAGGACCGATATAGCAAAGCTGAGCAATCGGATGAGGCGCGCGAACGACACATATTCGAAATTGAAATGCAGATCTTCAGGCGACTTCATTAAGAGAGAGAAGCTTCCCGGCCCGATCATGACCATCGGGTTGCCGTCGACGATGATGACGAATCGGCCGGCAAGCAGGCTGGCGACAACCTTGTCGGGACGTCCGGTGAAGTCAAGCAAAGGAAATAACGAGTATTTGGTATCGTTTATGAACGATTCAAGCTGGTTGATGCTGTACAATCCGTCAATATCAATCTTATTTAACCGACTGCGAACCTCATTAAGAATACCGGGGTTAAGGATATCCTGAAAATAGATTAAGCTCAGCTTCGTCCTCGTGCGCCGTCCCACCACAAAATTTTCGTTGCACAGGGATTGGCTGCGAATCCGCTTGCGGATTAAGCCCACATTGGTCAGGATATCCTCTGTAAATCCGTCCTTTGGACCTTTGATCGTAATTTCCGTGCTGGATTCCTCGGGCGTGCGTTCGGGACGATGGCAGATGCTCAATCGGAACAGTGCGCTGTCGGCTGCAGGAAAGAAGAGAAGAAGATCCCCCTGAAAGATCCATTCCGACAGATCATTGACTGTGACCTTCGCCGGGGTTGAAATAAGCGGAAGGGTGCCGTGCACCGGATTGTCAAGCAGCTCCAAGAAGCCCTGCTTACGAAACAGCTGCTCCAGCTCCGGAAGAACGACTCTGCTGATCATGGACGTGTCAGTCAGTCCTTCGCCATATAGCAGGACAACCTCTGAGGATGCCTCCGCGCTCAGCTGTATTCGTTTGATATTGACATCTACTGCGTCAATGAACAGTTCTTCGAGCTTCTCAAATGTCCATTTCTCAGGTTGGCCTTGCCAAAGCATAGAATCGTTCATACCTGCTCCTTCCCCTTCTTCTTCCTTATTAGTGAGATGGCAATATACACCGCAGACACAAAGAAAGCCACAAGCAGAGATACCGGGAAGTAATACAGTGTCATCCATCGGTAGAAGTCGTGCTGTTCGATCGGGTACATGGCGATGGTGATGTAACTTACCGTAATGAAGAGGATGAACCAGTCACGTGCTTTGGCCGAGCGAAAGGGAAGGAGTTCGGCCAGAATATACTGGGCAAAGCTGACCCGGATCACAGCGCCGGACATCCATTGAAAAACAGACAAGAAGTCGACGTGTTCGAGATCGTTACCCAGCTTGACAAGGCGCCATTGCTCATAAGGAGATTCGAACTGCTTGGCGGCTTCTTTATGGCCAAATTCCGTAATTGCACCGATAACCGGGCCGACTGTGATATAGACAAGAATGGCCGCTAATAATACGAGCTGCCATACCTTAGGCCTTGATTTTAACCGGTGCTGGATCGTGAGCAGCAGCACTAATTCGATGAACCCCCCTCCAGCGTATAGCATCCCGTTCAAGGCGGGCTGCCATCCGTGTTCCAGTATGGGCTTCATCAGGGTGTAATCCTTGTTGGGGCTGTTGGAGAAAGAAACGAAATAACCGAGAACGATGACGATCGGAAGCAGGATTCCGGAACTGTATGCAATCATGCGAATGCCTGAGCGGGCATAATAAAAGCAAACCAGGCTTAACGTGATCACCAGCACAAACTTAGGCGTATCCGGCAAATAATAAGTCAAGGTCCAGGTCTCCGTATTGATAATGGTTGTACATCCGATCAGGTAGACCTGGACGCATAGCGGAAAAACAAGAATCCACGAAATCCAGGAGGCTGTCCGGCTTGCCAGCCAAGGCTGAAGCTTCTGCCCGCCTGAGTTGCGCATGAACAGCACAAGAAGCGCACACCAAGGAAGATAGCATGCTCCTGCCAAGAGCACCGCAATCCAAGCATCTCTTCCGGACGCATCCAAGAGCATGGGATTGATGATGACATGATTCGTCAATCCGATCGCGAGCATCAGAATCAAGCAGGCTTGAAAAAAACTGATTTTAGTTACGGCGTTTATCATTGCACAATCACCCGGATTATTATTATGACGTTGTCATATTGTTCCAAAGTGTCCTGGGTATTATGCATGATTGTGGAAACATTAATCGGATGTGGGCTAATATCTGTAATAGGCTTTAAAGAATCTCCAAACCACTTATCCGGTTCAAATCGACATGTCTGGGTGCATTCGCCATGAATTTGCCCCATCTTTGCCCGATGTGGTATTCCTTAATCGCCTCCGTGTCCTTTAACAGGTGGCCCGTAAGCAAGCATACGGCGGTCTGCTCCGGATGAATAATTCCATCCAGAACCAGCTTGCGGAGACCGGCAAGCGAAGCGGCGGATGCGGGTTCACAGCCGATACCGCTGCGATCGATAACCGCTTTGGCTTCCATAATATCGAAATCCGATACGGATACGGTTACGCCATGAGTTAAATTCAGTGTATGCAGGGCCTTGCGCCAGCTGGGAGGGTTGCCGATATTAAGTGCGGAAGCCCGGGTGTGCGGTTGAGGCTCCGGCTGAATACGAGGAGAAGCGGCATGTTGGCTGTGCGGCGTATCATGTCCCGCCAAGCTGGCGACTAGACGGTGGAAAGGACTTGCGCCTTCGGCCTGAACAACGGCCACGCGGGGCAGCTTATCAATGAAGCCCAGTGAGAACAAATCATACAACCCTCTGCCAAGCGCAGCCGCATTGCTGAGCGCTCCGCCGGGCAGGATGAACCATTCGGGAAGCTTCCAGTCCATATCCTGCGCGATTTCAAAGATGATGCTCTTCTGGCCTTCGATGCGCAGAGGATTAATCGAGTTGCACACATATAGACCGAGCTCCTCGGCATGGGCTTTCAAGAAAGCGATTCCGTCATCATACGTACCCTCAAATGTGCGGAGCTCCGCTCCATAGGCGATGGATTGGAGCACTTTATTATCCGACACGCCGTTGCGAGGGACAAGCACGACGGAAGCTTGACTGCCGATTGCGGCATACATGGCAAGCGAGGAGGACGTATTGCCCGTAGAGGAACAAGCGAATCGGCGATAGCCCAGCTCATAACCGTGCGAGACGGCAGCCGTCATCCCGTTGTCCTTGAACGATCCGCTGGGGTTCTCACTTTGCGCTTTCAACCAAACCCTGCGTACCGATGCATACTCCGCAGCCCGTCTCGACTCATACAGTCCCGTATTGCCTTCCTGCTTCGTTATAATCGATTGCTCCCCAAGCTCTGGCGCGATGAGCTCCTTATACCGCCAGACACCGCTGGCGTAGATCGTGCTCCGCTCCGAACGGCGCTCATGAAAAAGCCGTTTAAGCTTATCCGGGTCTAATCCGCTGAAATCATGGACGATCTCGAGCAGCCCCCCGCATTCGCATTCGTAACGCATGGGAGACTTCAATTCTGTTTCTTTACGACACTCTGAACATACTGCTTTCATGGCCTAATTCCACTCCTTGCTTTAACCTAATTTTGTTATGTGTTCGCTTGTTCCACATGTGGGTTAGCTTTACAATAACGGTAGTTGAATCATAATTCTAATACCAATAATTACGTTAATCATAACTTTAAATTATGAATCTGTTGGCCGGAGGTGCTGGGTGAATTTATACGGGCTTATTGTGTTTCATCATGTAGCTGTTATGGGCAGCGTGACGAAGGCAGCCGAAGAGCTGCGTATCAGCCAGCCTGCCGTAACCGCTCATGTGCGTAATTTATCGCATGAGCTTGGATTGACCTTGCTCGCTCCGAGGGGCAGAGGGATCTTGCTTACTGCCGCAGGAGAACGGGTTGCAGCCCACGCGGCTAGAGTCGCCGCATTGGAGCGGGATATCAAGCGGGATGTCGATGCCTTCCGTTCCGGCGAGAGTGGTGTTATACGTATAGCGGCTACATCGCTTCCTGCGAACTTTCTGCTGCCCGGCTGGCTGATGACTTTCCGGGAGGCTTATCCATCTGTAGTTGCGAAGCTGGTCACAGGCAATGCGCGTGATGCCAGGCGCGCTTTGCTGCACTATGAAGCAGATTTGGCGGTGATCGGCGGCAGCTCGGAGGAATTTCAAGGGTTGTCACATCGCCTTCTGCTTGAGGATGAACTATGGTTCGTCGTGCCGGCTGCGCATCCGCTTGCCGGTCTATCCCTCGCGTTGTCTTCGATGATCGAGCAGCCGTTTGTGATGCGCGAAACAGGGAGCGCCGCAATGGACAGACTGCTCTCCCTATGCAGGGTTCGCGGTGTAAGACAGCCAACCGCAGTATTAAAGGTAGACGGTGTGCAAGAAACCGTACGCCATGTGGCAGCTGGGTTCGGCGCAGCGTATGTTTCCTCCTTGGAGGCGAAAGATGCTGCAGCCCGGGGGGAGATCGCCCGCGTTGATGTCACCGATGCGAAATTGGTTAATCCAATCGTGCTCGTATGGCGAGCTGACGATCCGCTTCCTCCGATTGCCGCCCATTTTGCCAGGCAAATTACCGGAGATGGGACTGCATTTTGATGCGACGCCGTGTATGGGGGCTCGCCATTGTTAGTTATGCGCTGCTGCTGGCCTTGTCGATATTCACGCGCATGAAGATGCCGGCAGGAGAGTATGCATCCGATGTGGGCCGTTTAATGGAGATTCGCGTTCATAAGGTCGTGCATATCGAACAGACGGATGACATTGTCGATGCGCTTGCGGAGGCGAAACGCAAGAAGCTTCCGATATCGGTATCAGGCGCGCGTCATAGTCAAGGCGGACAAACCTTATACGAGAATGCAATCGTCCTGGATATGAAGGGTTATGACCGCATTCTCCATATTGATGAAGACCGGAAGCTGATCCGCGTGCAGAGCGGCGCAACCTGGGAGAAGATCCAGAAGGCGATCCAGCCGCTGGGCTTGGCGATGCGCATCATGCAATCGCAAAATTTGTTTACGGTTGGCGGTTCGATGAGTGTGAACGCGCATGGCCGCGACCTCGGAGAAGGGCCGCTGATCGATTCGGTGGAATCGTTCCGTCTTCTGCTGGCAAGCGGAGAGAAGCTGCAGATAAGCCGGACAGAGAACGCGGAGCTGTTCCCGCTTGTGATAGGCGGTTACGGATTGTTTGGTATAATTCTCGATGCTGATTTGCGCCTAACGGACGATGCGGTATACAAGAAGCATGTTGTACCCCTCGATTATCAAGCTTTTCCGGAGTATTTTCGAGAGCAGGTGCTTCGAAGCCCGGATTCGGTGATGGCGATCGCACGGATGTCGGTTGCCCCGGATTCTTTCTTGAAGGACATGTTCGTAACAGCCTATTTGAAGACAGACGAGGCTTTAACGGAAGACTTGGCGGAGCTTAACGATGAGCGGTTCGTCGGTATCACTAAATTTGCATTCGGCTTGTCCCGCAAATTCGATTGGGGGAAGGGGGCCGTATGGAGATTGCAGAAGAAGGGCTATCTGGTGGAGGAGGAAGAGCGAATCTCCCGGAACAATGCGATGCGTCCGGCTGCATCCTTCATGGAGTATGCCGACACGCAGAAAACCGACCTTCTGCAGGAATATTTCATCCCGGTGGACCGCTTCCTGCCCTTCGTGGACGGATTGCGTCGTATTGTTCGTGAAGATGAATTGAACTTGCTCAACGTAACCATCCGTTATGTACCTAAGAACAAAGAAGCGATGCTCTCATATGCTGGCCATGACAGCTATGCATTCGTCTTGCTGTTCAACACGAAGCGGACGGCGCCAGCCCTTCAACGTATGGAGCTGTCCACCAGGCGGCTGATCGACTTGGCATTAGAACAAGGGGGAACGTATTACTTGCCCTATCAGCTGTATGGAACGACCCGGCAGATCAAGGAAGCCTATCCGAATATAGATGCATTCTACGTTGCGAAGCGTGTATGGGATCCGGGGCTGCTGTTTATGAATGAACTTTATGCGAGGTATGGGCGATGAGAAAACAGATACACGAAGGCCGGGAGCGCTCGGCGCTGAGATGGATGATGCTTTCACAGAGCATGATGACATTCGGCGGAGGCATCGTATTTCCGTTCTATCTGATATTCGTGAAGGAAATTGGCGGGGACTTCACGGAGTACGGCATTGCATACGGCTTGTTCACGCTATGCTCGGCTTACTTGAACGGCGTGTTTGGCAAATCGTCGGATCGTTACGGGCGCAAGCGGTTTCTGCTGCTTAGCGCTTGGGGAACGGCGCTGCTGTTCTTGGTGTTTCCGATCGTGACGGATATTTGGCAGATCTATGCACTGCAAATCTTAATGGGTGTCTTCGGCGCCATGCAGAAAACATGCGAGAAAGCGCTCTTGGCCGATATGACTGAGGAAGGCCGCAGGGGCGAACAGATCGGCCGTTATCATATTGGCGTGTCGATCTGTTCAGGGCTGGCCGTTATGGCCGGAGGCGTTCTTATCGATCTATTTACGCTTGATGTCATGTTCTACTTGGGTTCAATCGTGCTGTTTCTCAGCGGACTCATGTTAAGCGGCGTAGGGGAAAAGACTCCGACTTAGATGAGAACCGATACATGGTCAAACGCGGTTGAAGCAGCTATTGCATTGCTTTTCGTGGTGTTACTGTTAAAAAGGAAGCGCCCTCCCAAGTTCCTGTGATGAACTTGAGGGGGCGCGTAGGTTGAATAATGGATCAAACGGAATCCAATATGGAGATTGAACTTTAGTAAAAGGTTTGGTACAATAGAAAATGGTCGGCAAAGATGTGTGAAAAAAACGTAATTTCCCAAAATAATTATAGCACAATGAATCCGGGGATGTCAACATTGATTTCCATACGGTTTCCGTTATGCCCGCTAACCGTTAATTCAGGAATGTACATTATAGTGAGAGGAACGTTGTCGAATGTCTGAACCGGCTCAAGATTGGAAATGTGAACAGCTGCGGGTCGATCAGGTTGTTCAAGAAATTGACGGCCAAATGGCGACATTAGAGCGCCAGACATCTGAGGCCAGAAGTGAAATGGTCGAAATCCGCAAAAATTTCTGGGATGATGTCACCGTCAACTTCGAGGATGCAGCTGAGCTGGCCGAGACTGCAGCAAGCTTAAGGCAGCAGGCCGAGATGCTCTTCGACCGCGAGCATGCGCACAGGCAAAGCGATAAGCAATTGCGGACCCTGAAGAAGCTGAGACAATCGCCGTACTTTGGACGGATCGATTTTGTGGAGAATGGGGAGTCTGCCTCCGAGCCCATCTATCTTGGCATTGCCTCGCTGCGTGACGCCACTGATACGGATTATCTCATCTATGACTGGCGTGCGCCGGTCTCGAGTCTGTATTATGATTATCCGCCGGGACCGGCCCGGTATGATACACCCATGGGCATGATCGGCGGCGAGCTGAAGCTGAAACGGCAGTTTGTCATACGGGATGGTGTCATTGCGAGCCTATTCGATACGGGTGTTACGATCGGTGACGAGATGCTGCAGGAAGTTCTCGGCAAGCATTCGGATGCTCAGATGAAGAGCATCGTCGCGACGATTCAACGTGAACAGAATTTAATTATCCGGAATGACCGCAGCCGCTTGCTTGTCGTTCAAGGCGCCGCAGGGAGCGGCAAGACATCTGCAGCACTGCAGCGGGTAGCTTATTTGTTATACCGGCATAGAGGGACGTTGAGCGCAGATCAGATCGTCCTCTTCTCGCCAAACCCGATGTTCAATAGCTATGTGTCGACCGTGCTTCCAGAGCTTGGCGAAGATAATATGGAACAAACCACGTTCCAGGATTATTTGCATTTTCGCTTAAGCAAGTCATTTCGATTGGAGAACCCTTACGAGCAGCTCGAGTACGCTTTGTCCGCGATGGAAGATCCGGGCTATGAAGCCCGGATGGAGAGCATTCGCTACAAAGCATCCGGCACGTTCGTGGAGTTGATGGAGCGTTATCTAACCTCTCTAAAAGACGGGGGGCTCATCTTCCGAAGCCTGTCGTTTCGCGGGGAGCCTTTCATTCAAGCGGATGATATTCATGACTACTTCTACTCACTCGATCATTCGATTCCGATTCCGAACCGGCTTCGTCTCGTTGCCGAGCGGTTAATGGAGAGATTGAAGGAACGTCAAACGGCCGCACTTGAAGAACGTTGGGTAGAAGATGATATCGAACTGCTGGATAAGGATACGTATCTGAGGATTTATCAGCAGCTAAGAAGGAAGAAACGCTTCAATAAGGATTCCTTCGACGATTTCGAGGCGGAGAGGGCTATGCTGGCCGAGTATGTCGTCCGCGAACGGTTTAAGCCGTTGCGTAATCGCGTAAAACGATTAAATTTTATCAATTTAAAGGCGGTATACCGTCAATTGTTTGCTGATCCGACGTTCGCTCAAGCTTACCTGGAGGAAGGCGATTCGCTGCCGGCCCGCTGGAGCCAAATCTGCACACGGACGTTGGAACGTTTGGATGAAGGCGAGATGGCCTACGAGGATGCAACACCGTTTCTGTATGCGGTAGAACGGATCCGCGGATTCCAGACGAATGTGTCCGTGCGTCATATTCTTATCGATGAAGCGCAGGATTACACAGCTTTTCAATTCGCTTATCTGAAGCGGCTGTTTCCGAGGGCCAAAGTTACTGCGCTAGGTGATATGAATCAATCGATCAATGCGCATACATCTAGCGGCGGCAGCGGGTTCTCTGCAGTCGAAGCGCTGTATGATCCGGAAGAAACGGAAAGAGTCATGCTGACTCGCAGTTATCGATCGACCCGGCCGATCGTTGAATTTACCAGTATGCTCATTCCTGGAGGAGAGAGTATCGAGCCGTTTAACCGGAGCGGCGAGAAACCGACGCTCACAACCGTGAAAGATAGCCAAGCGCTTCATGCACACATAGTTGAACGGATTACGGCGCTGAAGGAAGAGGGCTATCAGACGATCGCGGTCATCTGCAAGACGGCTGCTGAGAGCCGAACGGCTCACGATGCGCTGCAGCAGTTCATCGATATCCGTCTGATGGAGAGAGAAACGTCTGATTTCGAACAGGGCGTTGTCGTGATTCCTTCCTACTTAGCTAAAGGGGTCGAGTTCGATGCGGTCATCGTGTACGATGGTTCGGTTAGCGGTTACGGGAGGGAACGAGAGAGAAAGCTGTTCTACACGGTTTGTACTCGTGCAATGCATGAGCTGCATCTATATACGATCGGGGACTGGAGTCCGTTCATTTCGGAGGAGGCCAGAAAACGCTGCACAGTGGAGCCTGAATAATCGAACGCAAATAAACCATGCACCTCAGACGATGAAGGATGGAATGGGGAAACTTCCTATTCCAACGTCCATCGCCAGGGTGCATGGTTATTAAGTTTGGGAACGGTATGTCTGTTTCATATCCGGTGCAGCTTGCGGTATTTCGCAGGCGGAATGCCCATCTGCCGGGTGAACAGCCTTGTGAAGTAATATCGGTTGGATAGTCCGCAATCTGCCGCAATATCCTCTATACTGGCATCACTATTCTGCAGGCGGTCGCATGCACGCTGTATTCGCAGGCCGGATATGTATTCGGAAGGCAAAACCCCTGCTGCAGCCGAGAATTTCCGCGAAAATTGAACAGGACTTAGACCAGCCTCATCCGCGAGGGCAGACAGACTCTCTCCGTTGAATGCCGCTTCATGAAGCCGGCGCTTCCACCGATCGCTCCATATGGTCCCACCCTGAGTGACCGCTGAAGAGGTCTCGAAGCAGATTAATTGCCATATATCATTAACAAGGTGATCGACCCACGGCTGCTGTGGTGCAGGGATGCGGCTTGCTTCACGCAGCAGCTCGTATGTATTGTGCAAACGTTGATTATGCTTGACGCTTATCCGCCCGAGCGGCAAGCATGCGGCATCGCGTATAGTCACTCCCTGCTCATCCACGACATCGCATAGTATATAATGGAAGGTAAGATCGTTCAACGCTCTGCGATGCAGCGTAATACCTGGCGGACAGCAGACAAGGTCTCCGGCGGATGCTACGCCCTCCAGATCCTGCATCCGATAGGCAAACATGCCGGCTTCGACGGCGAAAATCATCATATGCTCATACGTATCGGCTTCATGCACGAATCGATCTCCTAAATGCCATACAAAATGATGGAGCACTTCAATTCTGTGTGTTGCATTCCATCGAAGAGCTTCCATCGCCATAACGCCTCCCAAAATGAAATAGAAGATACAAGAATGATTGTATTCTTCATTTCTATTCACTCATTGTATAGGTAAAATGTAACATATATATACATAGAAATTTGGAGGTGCCTGGCGGATGCAATCATTCGATACAGAGACACTCGACCGTGACCGGCTGGTCGAGCAGTTTCGTGAGTACGGTTATGTGATCGTGAAAAATGTACTTTCTTCCCAAACAGTAAACCGCTTAAACGCAGCGATCGATGAAGTTGGGGAGGGACATCCAGACAGTGAGCCGAATTTGGATATCCGCAATGCCATTGAACGACATGCAGCTTTTCTGGAGCTGATCGATGAACCGACGGTTCTACCGATCGTCATGGATATCCTCGGCCGCAATATCCAGCTTCATACGTCCCACCTGACCGTGCGGAAGCCGCTTCCTCGTCTTAACGGGCAGCCGCAGCCGCCCATCGGCTGGCATGCCGACGGACCGGTGCCTTCTTTCCCGGCGGTAAATGGACTGACACCACTTTTCTATATGAAAGCCTTATATTTCTTAAGCGATATGTCACAGCCTGGCCGGGGCAACACCCGTGTCATGCCGAAGAGCCACAAAATTCCGCATTACCATCCGGGCTTTAGCGGAAGTGACCCGCAGACCGAGGGTGTCGACGTTTGCGGCAAGCCGGGTGACGTCTGCCTCTTTGCACAAAATCTATGGCATGCGCCTACGCATAATTATTCTGAATTCACGCGTCGTCAGCTGTTTATGGGTTATGGCTATTTGTGGCTGCGTCCGATCGATTATCATGCTGTGTCTGATACAATGCGCCAAATCACCGATCCCGTAAGACGGCAGCTGCTGGGACTCCATGAGGGGGAACCGTTTCGGTTCTACGTACCGGATAGCGGCAAACTCCCGTTAAACAAGCTTTGAAATAAATAAAATAATGAGGTGCTGACCCATAAAGCTATTGTTTGTATGCAGCCGGAACAAATGGAGGAGCTTAACAGCCGAGCATATCTTTCACGGCTTGAACGGCCTTGACGTGCGATCCGCCGGAACGGAAGAGCAGGCGAGAATCAAAGTGACAGCCGGACATATCGGCTGGGCGGATATGATTCTAGTCATGGAACGAAAGCATCTGCGCCGCCTTCGTAGTAAATTCGATTTCATACTGAGCGAGAAGCAGATGGTCTGCTTGGACATTCCGGACGATTATCGATACATGGATGAAGAGCTTGTTGAATTATTGAAAGCAAGGGTGGAAGAGACGATCGGAATATTGGACTGAACCGAAGGCTGACAACCGTTCAGCAGGGGAGATGATCTGGTATGATAAAGGCGGTAATTTTCGACTTTGATGGTCTAATTATCGATACGGAAACATGCGAAATGGAGTCCTACCGTCAATTGTACACCGAGCACAGCGTACCTTTCCCCGCTGAAGTCTACTTGGGTCGAATAGGCGGAAGAGACAACTTCGATCCTTACGAGGACCTCATTATTCGCAAAGGAGAGCCCCGCATGGATCGCGGGGTGCTGTCGGAATTCAGGCGCAGCTTGTTTAACGAACGCTTCAGCTGCGAGCAAGTAAGACCCGGTGTCCTGCACTATTTAGATACAGCCAAGCGGCTGGACCTCCGAATCGGTCTTGCATCGAGCTCTTCACTGGACTGGGTGATGCCGATACTGGATCGGCTGGAGCTCACGCCCTTCTTCGAGTGCATTCGCACATTTGACTATGTTCGCAGAGCCAAACCGGATCCAGAGCTATATGAACAAGTAATCGCCGAGTTCAATATCCGGCCGAATGAAGCCATCGCTTTCGAGGACTCGCCGACGGGCGCCTTGGCGGCCGTAAGAGCAGGGCTGCATTGCGTCATTGTGCCGAATTTGACCACGAGCGCGTTAACGTTCCCGGAGGTAAGACGGCGGCTAAGCTCGATGGAGGATGTGCAGCTTGAGGAGCTCATCCATCAGCTTATTGATGCTTGATACAGGTGAAGTCCTTGCTCGACCCGACACGCAGCAATAGGAAGGGGCGCTCCATTATTATCAGCGTCTCTTCTTATTTATGTTAGTCCACGATCGAATGATATTTTAATTATAATGGAGCATTCGAGTTGCTTTATGATTATCGATGTGTTATGATACGTTTATAGCAAATCTTAACCTTAAATTCACATATTGAAAAAGGTGATCATTTGTCTGATGGTACCTTTCTCAATGTGTGATTTTTTGTTTGTATCAAAAAAAACATGTTAATAAATTTTTGGAGGTCATTTCAAATGGAAACAGGAACAGTAAAATGGTTTAACGCAGAAAAAGGCTTTGGTTTTATCGAAGTTGAAGGCGGAAACGACGTATTCGTACACTTCTCCGCAATTCAAGGCGACGGATTCAAAACGCTTGACGAAGGTCAACGTGTAGAATTCAACGTGGTACAAGGCAACCGCGGACCACAAGCTGAGAACGTTGTAAAACTGTAAGCTTACGCAACATGCACTGCCCTTAACTAGTGTTAAGGGCAGTTTTTTATTTCAAGCAGGAGGGGTTAACTATGTATTTTCGAAGAAAATCAGTAGAGGATCTCCCTCAAGAAAACACAGCGATTTGGACTTGTACGCAGGATGAATGCAATGGCTGGATACGGGATGATTTTGCATTCGAATTTATGCCGACTTGTCCGTTATGCCATTCACAGATGGTGAGCAGTTTTAAGATGCTTCCCTCGCTTGCGAATTCCAACAAAGCGATCAAGTCTCGCAAGTAACACTGTCACATACGATTCACAAGGATGTCCTGCATATGGATGTCCTTTTTATTTTGCCTGCTTTTAAGTAAACCAAAGATCCTTGAACCGCACCCACCCCAAGGATTCAAGTGAAATTCCCCGAATCGAAGGATGAAATGCCGTTTTTAGATGCTTCCGATAAAGAAATAATAAGCTGTGTCTGCGCGTTAATTCCTGCTCAAGCTGGTTGAAAATCGCCGTTCTGCTGTGGACATCGGGCTCCGCAAGAAGCAGACGAATATGGTGGTCTAAGAATGTTTGCATGCCCGGCAGCGCATGCTGCTGCATGCTCTTGAAGAGATCCACCAGCCGCAGCTCCCGGTGCTCATCCAGCATGATCGCAAATAGCAGCAAATCTGCTGACATGCGCGCATGACCCTTGAATTCTTCCGCAGGAATGAGCTGAAGCTCAAGCGCTATACCTGATCTCGCACATACCTCCTGGATCAGCTTAGCGTCGGCCTCATACTGAGGGATGGTCGCCAAGATAAGCGTCTCCCCCCGATAACCGGCTGCCTGCAATCTCCTTGCGATATCATTCAAGTCTCTTGGAGTCCGGTGCTCATGTACGCCTTCTACTTCCGGCCAGAAGCTGTTCGCTTCCTCGATGACATCACCGGACAGCAGCTCCATGAGGTATTGCCGGTCAATCGCATAATCGATCGCTTCGCGCAGAGAGACATCCGCAAGAGGGCCGTTCTTCGATTCGTTGACGGTTACAAATTTGCATGTCATGCCGGATTGCCGGACCTGCTGCCATTGATCGGATGCGTTATCGGTCATTCGCACATTGTGCATGACTTGGAATGAAGGGAGCTCGGCGGAAGGTCCGTTCGAATTCCCTTCGGGCAGCGTCCAGACCTCAACAAGGTCGAGAAATCCTCTGCCGTGAAAATATCGATCGAAAGCTTCCAGGATCCACACGCCTTGCTCCTTGCTAGTTAGACGAAAGGGTCCTGTACCGACAGGAGTCTGTCCAAATTGTAAACCGGAACCCTCGCACACGTCTTGGGGGACGATGGATGCCCGATTAGTCGTTAAGAAAGCTAGAAAGGCTTCGTTGCGCTCGGTCAACCGAATATGGATCGTCGTGTCATCCGGTGTTTCAATCGATGCAATACCCGCATAAACCCAGCTGTATAATCCTCGCGGAGCAAGCCCCTTTAGACGTTCCAACGAATATTTCACATCCGCGGCACGCATTTCCCTGCCATGATGAAATAGAACGCCCTTGCACAAATAAAATGTCCATAACGTCCGGGAAGCGTCCACCTCCCAAGCATGGGCGAGATGCGGCAGTATGGCGGCTCCTTTGGGGTCCATGCGAACTAATCCGTCGAACAGCTGGTTAACGAGATGTGATTCCCCTGTGTAATGAATGGCTGCCGGATCTAACGTGTGAATCGTTTGCTGCAATGGGAAGCGCAGAGTATCCGTTCGCCGCGCGCCTTGGAGCTCCGTATGGAAACCAAACCGTCCGGCCAGCCATTCCTGAAATTGCTCCTTCAGTAGAGCAGACGGTTCCATCGATTGAACGAGCTCCAGGGCTGCGCGCAAATCCTGCTTGGCGACCAGCTCCTGCGCTTCCTGCAGGGCAATCTGTTCGCGGCGGGCGAGAAAGACGAGGCTTGACCGATTGCCGCGGCCTTTCCTTGGCGTCCAGCTTATCCAGCCTTCAAGCTGCATTCGTTTCAACAGCAGCACCATATTGCGATGGGTGCAATCCACCATGCCTGAGAGCTCCTCGACGGTAACCTCGAACGGGGCGTCTTCCAAGATGAGCGGGTAGGAATTCCGAAGAGTCAAATAGTGGCGGCGAATCTTCATGGACGCGACCTCCTAAATAAAACATGTAATTTCATCATAAGAACTTGCACTTTTTCTTCCTGTTTTCTAGGTTACAATAAATAGGCGCAGTAAACAAATGTGACGATGATATTAAACACGGGAGTGAGCTTTCTTGAGAGATCCAGCGCCATGGCAAAAGAGGTACGTAAGAATGTGGATTCTGGCTCTTGCTTTGGGCATCGTGAGTCAATATTTATTTGTAGGGAATGCGGCTGGGATTTCGGTTGTTATATTCATACTCGGTTTCTATGGGTTGTTCTTCTATGCCGCGAATGGGAGGATGGGCGGTTTCGATAAGTGGCAGGGACAATCGCGTTCAGGGTGGCTGCTTATGGTGCCAATCGGGCTGCTTGTCATGACATACGCCATATTCGCCAACCGTTTCTTCCATCTGCTGAACGGGGTGGCCATCATGATCTTAGTCGCTGCCCAGACGATCCTGCTTACGCGCAGCGGCTCGCAGCCTTGGCACAAGGCCGGATTTTTCCCGGATCTCGTTCATCGCTGCATCGTGAAGCCGTTCACTTATGTGTCCGTCCCGTTCGGCATTGTCAGCAATTTGGTGCTGCCCAGTGAAGGCATCCGTACAGCCAGAGGGACTTTACGCAAAGTTTCCCTGGGTCTGCTGCTTGCTGCGCCGATCCTCATTGTCGTTATTGCGCTGCTGGCTTCAGCTGACCGGATCTTTCAATCCTGGTTGACTGAAATCCCCGGATGGTTCCAAGGGCTTTCCGTTGGAGAAGGTGTTGTACGCGTGATGACTGCAGGAGGTATTGCACTCTATACATTCTGCTACATATGGGGATTATTAGTTCATAAGCCGGCGGATTCAACGATTGGCTCTTCTGCTGCTGTTAACAGCTCGAATTCGGCAGAAGGCAATGAGGCGCAGCAGAAGGCACAGATGGCCCTGGATCCCATATCGGCGGGAACGCTGCTGATAAGCGTAAATCTGGTCTACATATTATTTGCAGTCATTCAATTCTCTTACTTGTTCGGCGCGGCGAACGGCTTGCTGCCTGAGGGAGCCGCCTATGCGGAATATGCGCGAAGGGGGTTTACAGAGCTGGTTCTCGTCGCGCTTATCAATCTGGTACTGCTGCTGTGCGGACTGCATTTCGTTCGCCGTGAAGGGGTATGGATGGAAAGAGTCCGCAAGGTCTCGCTCAGTATGCTGGTTATCTGCACAGTCATCATGCTGGTATCGGCCTACAGCCGCCTTTCCTTATACGAAGACGCATATGGCTATACGCAAACGAGGCTGCTGGCACATGGCTTTATGCTGTTTCTTGGCGTTCTGCTCGTGACAGCCTTCATCCGGATTTGGCAGGAGCGCCTGTCTTTGTCAAAAGCATATATCTGCTGTGCGGTTATCGCCTACGTGGTGATGAATTACGTGAATCTTGATGCACGAATCGCATCTAATAATATTGCCCGATATGAACGGACGGGCATCATCGATATAGCATACCTGGGAACGTTATCGGCCGATGCGGCTCCAGCTCTGCTCAAGCTGCAGGAGAAGCAGCCGGACATCGAGTCCTTGAATCAGGTAGTCGACCAATTGAAAGAGCGGTCCCGGTCGAGAGATCAATGGCCATCATGGAATTTATCCGAGCAAAGGCTGCGCTAGCAAGCTATCTCTTGCAACCAGAAAACGGCCGTGTCAATCGGCTGCTTGCATCAGACAAGAGAATCCCGCCCTTTCAGCGATAACCATCGGGGAAGGGCGGGATTCTCTTTGACCGCTATATTATGAATTCAATTCAAGCTCAATGACCGTATTCCTCTTGTCCGGCAGCGGGTAGGTTAGATGCTCGGGACGGGCAAAGCTGACAAAGGCATCCTTCTCGAAGAGCGCTGCACTCCAAGGTCTGATCAAGAACAGTTCAGATCCGTCAGCCAATAGACGAGCGTTCTTGACCTTTCCAGCAAGTCCGTTGAGATTGACGGGACCGATGCTTTCCTCGAAAACATGCGCGTAGAGGAGGTTGCCTTTCTGCGTGTAGCGGCCCCATTCCGGTTTAGGGAGATCCGCATTGCTGCAGCCGTATATGCTTGCCCCATTATGCTTCATCCATTGACCAACCTCGGCCAATATATCGAGCGATTCCTGAGGAATCTCGCCTCTGGCTGTCGGGCCGACATTCAGCAGCATGTTGCCGTTCTTGCTGACACATTCCACTAATTTCCGAATGACGGTTGTTGCCGTCTTGTAGGAATGGTCGGCAGCTGCATAGCCCCAGTTATTATTCAATGTGATGCAAGCTTCCCATGGAATAGGATTGCCGTTATCATCGGTTACCCCTTCAGGAGGAATGATCTGCTCCGGTGAAGCAAAGTCGCCGGCATAGATGGAAGGGTTGCTTGTATACAGGCTGCCGCCTTGTTCACCACTACCTTCTAGACGATTATCGATCAGAATATGCGGCTGCAGCGAACGAATCATCGTCATAAGCTCGGTTGCTTTCCATGTCTCGCTGGCCATATTGTCGTAGGAGAAGTCGAACCACATGATATCAAGCTTGCCGTAATTGGTTAACAGCTCGCGGACTTGTCCGTGCATATAATCGAGATAACGGTGGAATGTATTGGGATCACGCTTGAATGCTTCGTTCTCTCTCATTGGATGATGCCTATCCCCGTAAGCGGGGTAATCTTCATGATGCCAGTCAATGATGGAATAATAAAGACCGACTTTAATGCCTTCCGCGCGGAACGCTTCCAGAAACTCGGTAACGAGATCGCGGCCTGCTTTGGTATTGGTTGCTTTATAGTCAGTCAGCTTGCTGTCGAACAGACAGAAACCATCATGATGCTTCGCGGTCAATACCGCATACTGCATGCCGGCTTCCTTGGCCGCTTTAGCCCATTCCTTGGGATTGTAACGATCGGGATCAAATTGATCAAAGTATGGCTGATAGTCCTCGACGCTTATTCGCTCGACACTGCGTACCCATTCGCCTCTGGCTGGTATGGCATACAGTCCCCAGTGGATAAACATGCCGAATCGGTCGTTTTGAAACCAGCGCGTGCGCTCGGTTCGTTCTTGTATGAGATCTTGTTGAATGTTCTCCATTAAATACCCTCCAATGCGTGGAATGCTTGACTAACTGCAATAAAGTTTATCAATGATATGCTATAATAAACAGATCCACTCTTAACCTAGACGGGTATAAAATTAACTTCTGCAGGTGATAATCCATGAATCCCAAACAGACCGATCCTACTAACCAGACCGCCATTCACGATATCATTCGCAATATGCAGGTTCACGTGCTCAATGCTCAGTATACCCAATGCTGGCCGGAGTGGAGAGAGCTTGATTATACGCCAAGCTACAGCAAGCTCTATTACATCGTAGAGGGGGAGGGCTGGTTAAAAATTAACGGACAACCGTTCTGGCCAACGCCGGGACAGCTTTTTCTCATGCCTGCCCATGTCGAGCAGTCTTACTCCGCCATTAGCGACCGGCCTTTTCTGAAGTATTGGTGCCACTTCACCGCGACTGCGGGAGATCTGGACTTTTTCCAATGGCTGGACGTCCCTTATTGCTTTGATTCGCTGGATCAAACACAGATGACCGCGTTGTTCCATGAGCTGTTCCTGCTCCACCAAGAGGCCTCCATACCTGCAAGGTTGAAGGAGAAAGCCATCCTGCTGGATATTTTGTCACAGCTGCTTACAGCAGCGCCACTGCTGATCCATCAGAACCGGACGCCGGAGATCGAGCGGCTGACTGTCATTCAGCAGTATATCGATTCCCATCTCCATGACGAGGTAACCCTGGAGGGGATGGCGGCACATTTGCACCTGCATCCGAATTATTTTATTAAATATTTCAAAAAGCATTTCGGTATTTCACCCCTCAAGTATGTGATCCGCAAAAAGATGGAGAAGGCCAAGGTTCTCTTGAAAACGACTTCGCTCAGCATCAAAGAAATCGGTGCCCGGACAGGCTTCGATGACGCGAATCATTTCTCGAAAACGTTCCGCCGTGAGATCGGCTACAGCCCCACCGAATATCGGACCAATCTATAACCTGCCTATATCATCTTAATTTTGTACAAAAACATAATAATATCCTGCATGTCTTTTAAAGGTGCATTTGTTTTAATATCAGGTGTAGCTATGAAGAAGAGAAATTTATGAATGCGCTTACATTATTTGTTCGAAATAGCCTGTTAAGGGATGATTCCGATGAATAGAACGTGGCTGCGCAAAATGATCTGGTCGTATATCCCGATTTTCTTCATCATTTTCTCATTTGTTTTTTTTATGTTTTTTCAATCTCTGGTAGAGCAGAACAACAAGAATACGAAGGAATCAAGCAAAGTCTTCACGCGTCAGCTGCTTCAATCCATCGACGTGTCCTTGAAGTCCGTGGATTATATGATTATCCGGGAGATTATGAACAATAAGCTGATTAGCGATTTCTTCGACGAGAAGGACGACAGCAATGTTTATTTGAACTATCAGGTGGTCAAAAAGCTGGAGAAGCTGAAGCAGGAGGTTCCGTTCATAGCCTCGTTCTATTTGGTCCGATACAGCGATCAATTGGTTTACAGCGGCAATCTGATTAGAAACCTGGATGAATTCGAGGATGCTGCGTTTATACGCGAGATGCAGAGCAGCGACTCCAAATCGCCTTGGACGGACGTCAGGATGTACCGCGAGTTTTCCTTTCAGAAGAAGAAAGAAGTAGTTAGCCTCGTACATAAGGTTCCGGTAAGTCTTGGATCGGAAGGTCTTTTCGTTGTCAATATCAACGTGTCGTCGCTGCAGGACAATATCATGGATATGTACGATCCTCAGACGGCTTTCGTGAACCTATATGACCGAAACGGGAATCCATTCTTCAAGCAGGATGATCTACCCGGGAAAAAGGAAATTCTCGCTAGCGTTGCATCGGAGTATACGAACTGGACCGCGGAGAGCGGCGTATATAATGGCAAGCTTGTTAGCGTGGTTTCGAACTTTTCCAGCGTATGGCTGTTATTTGGACTGCTAGTGTTTATTGCCGGCGTCATCTCCATTATTTATGTGACCAGAAAAAATTACAAACCTCTGGAGGAGCTTGTTGTTCGGATTAATGACAACCTCTTTCAGGAGAAGCACACGCTAGGAAGGGTGGCTATTGACGAATTCGCATTTATTGAATCTGCCATCAACAATTTTGCCGAGCAATCGAAAGTATTCAAGAAAGAATCCGAGAAAGCTGCGCTCGAACGAAGAAAAACCTTCTTTACACAGCTGCTTTCCGGTGAAGAGAGTTCATCCGAATGGACATTGCCTCCCCACAGCCTCATTAAAGTTCTCGTTATCGAAATTGATCATGCAGAACAATCCTTTTACCGGTATCAAACCAGAGATCAAGCCTTATTTAAATTTGTGCTCAGCAGCGTCACCCATGAAATGATGACCCAGCCGACCACTCACCTATGGCTGGAGTGGACCTCCTCCTTGCAGCTGACCGGCATTGTCTTTTTGGAGAATCCAGAGGCCGATGTTGACGAGGTTTGCGAAGGTCTCGTGGCATGGCTAAATAAAAACCTGGCCTTTACGGTCACGATCGGAATCGGGGAATCAACGGATTCGCGACTCGGGGTGCCGGAATCCTATATCGAAGCGCTGGAATCCTTGAAGTTCAAAGCTGTTCTGGGCAACAACCGGATCATCCGGCTCCAGGAGGCGCGCAATTTCTCCAACAAAGAACCGAGTAAGCATCTGAAGGCCATCCACCAATTCGTGCAATCCTTCCGCTGCAATGACCAGGAATGGCTTGCGAATTATGATCATTGGTTCGAAGGGATTCGGAAGTGCTGCTTATCCAAGAATGAAATTATTGAGCAAGGCCGCTATTTTATTGCGCATATGGACCTGAACATGTCACAGATCTCCAAGGACTACTATGAGAACTGGACGGCATCCGCACTGCCGTATGTGCGGCAAATCATCGGAGAGTTCGATACGCTGGATGAGCTGCAGCAGGTGCTCCGCGGGATATTAGAGGATTATTCCACACGTCTGGCCGTGCTTCGCGAAGGGCGGCAATATCATCAATCGATGAAGAAGGTGCGGGAATATATTGAGCATCATTACGCGAATCCCGAGCTTTCACTCGATTATTTAAGCGACCAATTCTCGATTAATGCCAAATATTTGAGCCAGCTGTTTAAGGATGAATTCGGGGAGAACTTTCTGGATTTTCTCGCTGAGGTCAGAATTCAGCATGCGAAGCGGTGGCTGCTGGAGCAGTCAGACTCCATTCAGAATATCGGTGAGCGTGTAGGTTATGTCAATGCCGCTACCTTCCGAAGAGTATTCCGCAGGGTGGAGGGCATCTCGCCTATGGATTATCGCAAGCATCATACCAGTGAACAAACAGGTTGATCCTTTCGTGTTTATCGTCAGCCTGTTCGTCAATGAAGGGGGAAATGAGCCATTGAAGGCTTCATGGATGATTGGGATACCTCTTATCGTTATGGCGCTCGTCGCTGCGGCTTGCACCCAGCTGTTCGTAAATCCCATTCTGAAGGATCAAGGAACAAGCGAGGCGGTTGATATACGGCCTGCTGGAGAATTTCCGATTGCGGATAAGCCAGTCACCCTCAGGATCTATGCCGTTCCTCCGGTGGAAGTGGAGGATATTAATACGAATTTATTCACCACATATGTAGAAGAACGGCTGAATATCAAACTAGAGTTCGTTACCGCGAGCCCGGCAGCCAAAAAAGAACGCAAGCAAATGCTATTTGCCAGCGGTGAATATCCCGCTATTATTCTAAGCGGCGATTTCACGCCGGATGAACAAATCAAGTATGGCATGTCTGGGGTTCTTCAGCCTCTGGATGAATTAATCGACCGGTATGGGGTGAATATGAAACGAATTTTCGCAGCGAATCCCAAGCTGCGGCAAGCGATTACGACCCCGGACAATCATATTTATTCCTTGCCGGATATTAATGAATGCTTTCACTGCTGGTATTCCCAGAAGCTGTGGGTCAACACGGAATGGCTGGAACGGCTGCAGCTGCCGGAGCCCCGTACAGCTGAGGAGTTCTATCAGATGCTGAAGGCCTTCAAGACGATGGATCCGAACGGGAACGGCATACAGGACGAAATTCCGCTGTCTGGTGCCACCGATTCCTGGCATACCAAAATTACTGGATTTTTGATGAGCGCATTTATCTATAACACGGACGAGAACTACTTTTACATGGATGACGGCAAGGTAGGGATGGCTGCCGCACAGCCGGAATGGAAGGAAGGGATCACTTATATCCATCGTCTTTACCGCGAAGGGCTGATCGATCCCTCCTCGTTTACCCAGACGCTGGATGGCATGATCCAATTGGCAAGCCATCCGGAAGCTAATATACTAGGCAGCGCGACGGTGGGACATATCCGTATGGCATTCAGCGGATTGGATAATGAGCGGAATAAAGAATACAGCACAATCCCGCCGTTAATCGGTCCGGATGGATACCAGGCTGCGGGTTATTTCAACCGGGTAGGGAATGGGCAGTTTGCGATAACGGATAAAGCAACGGAAACCGAAGCGGCTGCGGCCATCCGACTGGCTGATTTTCTCTATTCCGAGGAAGCGGTGATCCGCAATGAATTCGGACCTGAGAATATGTGGTGGCGGAAAGGAACGCAGGGAGAGGTTGACGAACACGGCAGACAGGCCAAATTCAAGCTGAACCCGGAATATTGGGATCATCTGACCCAGAATGAAGGCTGGAGCCAGATGGGAATTCTGTATCGCAACCGGGATCTGCGTGAATCATGGGCCGTGCCGAAGGATCCGAATACAAAGGAAGGGTACGAGCATCGCCTGTATTTAGAAACGGTGGAGAATTATCAGGGAAAGGAGCCTCCGGAGGTTTTTCCCGAGAATGTATATGTCGATCCGAAGGAAGCGTTCGAAGCAGCGCGCCTCCGGGTACAGATGAATGAATATATCGAAGCCCACATGATTCAGTTTATTACGGGCGCCAAGCAGATTGATCAGGAATGGGAAGCTTATTTGGAGGGCTTCAAAGGATTGAAACTGGATCGTTACTTACACATCTATCAGAAGGCGTATGACAACTATACGAGAACCATCAAAGTCCTGCCATGAAGATGAATTAGCGGCAGCTCCAACAACCGATTCCGATAATTCCGGAAATCGGTTTTTTTGCCGTTTTCATATTAGGGGAACAGCGCTTAACCCATTCCTGGGCGATGGCGGAATTTTGAGCGCTGACAGAATAATGCGCGTTCCGTCCGCTCGCCTGAAAAGTAAGCGATTACAGAATATCGTCTCCTGGTTGAATACTGATCGTTGACCCTCTTCCGGCGTTCCCTTATCGTTATCACCAATCCACATCTTAAGGCGAAATATTGGAAAGGGAGTGAGTTTTCAGGGATGCAGTCAACAGGGGCGCTGGAAGCAAAGAAGCCGAAGCTAGCGAGGAGTAACAAGCCGCTTCTAATGAAAGGTACATCCAAAAAAATGAAGCGGCATTGGCAGCTGTATTTACTTATTTTACTGCCTCTCGCGTACCTCATTATTTTCAAGTACATACCGATGTACGGAGCGCAGATCGCCTTTCGCGACTTTAGTCCGGTCAAGGGATTCACCGGAAGCGAATGGGTCGGGCTCAAAAATTTCTCTGACTTTTTTAACTCTCCGAATTTTTGGGTTCTCATTAAGAACACTTTGATTATTAGCTTATATTCGCTTGCTATTGGATTTCCGGCACCGATTATACTTGCGCTCGCGTTGAATGAAATTCGAAGTATGCGATTTAAAAAAGCAGTTCAAATGGTGACGTTCGCGCCGTATTTCATTTCTACGGTTGTCATGGTTTCGATGATCATCCTATTCTTATCGCCTCGTCTAGGCTTCGTGGATCTGATCGTGAAGCTGCTCGGTATGGAATCGATAAACTTTATGGGAATCCCGAGCTATTTCAGCAGTATTTTCGTGCTGTCCAATGTGTGGCAGGGCATCGGGTATGGTGCTGTTATATACCTTGCTGCACTTGCCGGAGTCAATTCAGAGTTATATGAAGCTGCCAAGGTTGACGGAGCTTCACGATTTCAGAAGGTCATTAACATCGATATACCGGGGATCATGCCGGCAGCCATTATTCTTCTTATTCTTAATGTCGGGCAGATCATGAATGTCGGTTTCGAGAAAATCTTTTTGATGCAGAATCCATTGAATACGAGCACTTCAGAAGTAATCTCGACTTATGTATACAAAATAGGGCTGCTTGGAGCCAATTTCAGTTTCTCTGCGGCAGTCGATTTATTTAACTCCGTCATCAATCTCATTTTGCTGCTAACCGTCAATTATTTCGCCAGACGCGTTTCAGACAACAGTCTATGGTAACGGAGGGAAGGGAAACGATATGAATAAATCGATAGCAATCCGAGAATCGTTCGGCGATAAATTTTTTCTCTTTCTGGTATATGCCTTCCTGATCGTCGTTCTTATCATTGTGCTCTATCCGCTCATCTATATTGTAAGCTCATCCTTCAGTTCTCCGCGTGCCGTCATTAGCGGGAAGGTCTGGCTGTTCCCGGTGGAGCCCAGCTTGGCAGGATATAGGGCGATCTTCAACAATCCGCAAATATTGACGGGGTATGCCAATTCATTATTCTATACGTTCTTCGGTGTACTGATCAATGTGACCATGACCGTGATGCTGGCGTATCCGCTATCCAAGAGCACCTTCTACGGACGTGGATTCATCATGCTGCTCCTCGTCATTACGATGATGTTCAGCGGAGGCTTGATTCCATACTATCTCACAGTCAAATCGCTTGGCATATTGGATACAAGATGGGCGATGCTGCTCCCTGGCGCTCTGGCGGTATGGCAGGTCATTATCGCCCGTACATTCTTTCAATCCACCATTCCCAAGGAGCTTGGAGAAGCCGCTGAATTGGATGGCTGCACAGACCTTGGCTTTCTCTGGCGGATCGTGCTTCCTTTGTCCAAGCCCATTTTGGCCGTACTGGTTCTCATGTATGCGGTTGGGCATTGGAACGCCTATTTTGATGCACTGATCTTTCTGAAGTCGCAGGAGCTGTATCCTCTGCAAATTATTTTGCGCAACATACTCATCTTGAATTCGATCGATGCGAGCATGATGGTCGACGCCAACCAGATGGCGGCTATGCAAGGACTGCGTGACCTGTTGAAATTCTCGCTAATCGTTGTTGCTACGCTGCCGGTATTGGCGCTGTACCCTTTTGTGCAAAAGTATTTTGTCCAGGGCATCATGATCGGATCGCTCAAGGGATGATGTGTCCTGCTCCCGAATCGATCCAAGCTTCATTATGTCAAGGGGGTGGTTGAACCATATGGATTGTGATGAGGAATCGTTTTCGCTTCCATCACAACGATGAAGATTACGTATGTCTGCACACCATTTGAAGGAGGAGTCAGCGTTGAGAAAAAAGACTAGAAAAATCGTATTTGCAATGGTTCTTACATTATCCATGCTATTGTCCGCCTGCAGCAGCGGCAGCGATTCAGGTAATGGCGGCAATGAAGGAAACTCAGAAAATGCGGGTGGAGACAGCAAAGACGCCGTCACGATTAACGCCTATATTGTCGTTCCTCCACGTATTGAAGATATTAGTACGAATACCGTGACGAAGTTTATTGAAGAGCGGTTGAATATTAAGTTTAAGTTCGATGCTACACCTCAAGCCAATGCGGATGATAAGAAGAAGTTGATCATGGCCAGCGGCGATTATCCGAACGTTTTTCTCTCGGGAGGATTCACCCAAGCGGAACAAATCGATTACGGTAAGCAGGGCATTCTCGTCCCGCTGAACGACCTGATTGATAAGTACGGCAATGAAATCAAGAAAGCATTCGATGAGGATCCTGATCTAAGAGCAGCGATAACAGCGCCGGACGGCAACATTTACGCGCTTCCGCACATCAACGACTGCTTCCACTGCTGGTATTCGCAGAAGCTGTGGATTAACAAAGAATGGCTCAAAAAATTAAACCTTGAAATGCCGACTACTACGGAAGAATACTACGAAGTATTAAAGAAGTTCAAAACGTTGGATCCCAATGGCAACGGGCAAGCGGACGAGGTTCCACTTTCCGGCGCATTCAATACCTGGCACGGTATACCGTCCAATTTCTTAATGAACTCCTTTATCTACAACAATGACGAGGATTTCTTCTATATGAAGGATGGTAAGGTCCAATTGGCTGCCAATCAGCCGGAGTGGCGTCAAGGCTTGGAGTACGTAAACAAGCTGTACGCTGAGGGTCTGATTGACAAAGAAGCCTTCACGCAAAATAACGATCAGATGATGCAAGTCGGAAACAAAGAGGGCGACAATATTTCCGGAAGCGTTACTGCTGGACATATCGGCATGTATTTCAGCATGGTGGAGGGCCAGAACCGGCATAAAGAATATATCACCGTACCGCCGCTCAAAGGGCCTAATGGAGTCGCCTACGCAGGGTACTATAAAGCTTATGGCAGCGGTCAATTCGCGATTACGAATAAAGCTTCAGAGAAAGAAGCGATTGCGGCGATCAAGCTCGCGGATTACTTGTATTCCGAGGAGCATGCGATCACGAACGAGTACGGACTTGAAGGAAAGTATTGGGAGAAAGCCAAGGAAGGCGAGAAGGACGTGCATGGTAATCAGGCCAAGTACAGTCTGAAGCCCGCTTACTGGGATATTGGCACGACGTTCAACGACACCTGGGATCAGATGGGCATCACCCGCAGAACGCGAGATATCCGTGAGTCATGGGCTGTGCCGGAAGATCCGTTCTCGCAGGTGGGCTATGAGTACCGTCTGTATATGGAGACGGCGAACAATTATGAGAACAAGCAGCCGGAAGTTACATTCCCGCTAACGATATTCATGGATGACAAAGACGCTAAGGAAGCCAACCTGCTTCGTACTCAAATCAATGAATACGTCCGTTCCAACATGGCTCAATTCGTGACTGGATCCAGGAAATTGAATGACGGCGAATGGGATAAATACGTGAAGGGCTTCGACGGGTTAAACCTGAATCGTTATCTGGAAATTTACCAAGCCGCTTACGATAACAAGAAATAATAAAGTGAAGACCTAGTGATATCAGCTTCAACAAACCGACCTTCCTATCGATTGGGGAGGCGGTTTGTTTGCGTTTCGAAGAGGTAAGACGTCATGAAAGGTATAAGCCCGCAGTTGTTAATTTGAGATGACACATGAGATGAATGGGAGTAGAACTTTTGGTTGCGGAGATGAGTTGGAGAAAAAGTGAAAATTCAATTGGTAAACGTAACCGGATCTGATACGGCACTTGACGCGAGCATGAAATCAATTTATAGTATCCATATACCCATACGGGTATTAGTATAACGAAATTGACTAAGAACATTACAGGAGGTTGCGCAGATGTCGATCCGAGTAGACAAGACGGTGGATGCCAAAGGTCTTGCATGTCCGATGCCGATTGTTCGAACGAAGAAAGCACTGGATGAATTGGAGGCTGGACAAGTTCTGGAGCTGCAGGCCACAGACAAAGGATCGCTCGCTGATATCCAAAGCTGGGCGAAGACAACCGGTCATCAGTATTTGGGATCCACTCATGAAGAGGATGTGCTTCATCACTTCATACGAAAGTCCAATCCGAATGAAGTGAAGGAAGCTAAAGCTTATCCCCATACCATATCGAATGACGAACTCTTGCAGAAGCTAGCGAATGATACCGCTCCGGTCATAGTCGACGTACGCGAGCCTGCCGAATATGCTTTCAACCGTATTCCGGGTGCGATATCGATTCCATTCGGAGAGCTGGAGCAGCATATTGGCCAACTAAATCCGGAGCAAGAAATCTATATGGTTTGCCGTACGGGAAACCGCAGCGACATGGCAGCGCAGCTGTTGTCCTCAAGAGGCTTCAACAAGGTCATGAATGTGATCCCGGGCATGTCGGAATGGAACGGTCCAACAGAGAAAAACTAATCGTACAAATTATTGCCGCTAACGGGGTCTGCCAGGAGAAGCGACTTTCTTGGTTTTTGCCTACGATGCCGACGCATCGTTACGTTTCTAACTAACCTCATGGAGAGTGAAATCGATGAATCAGACCGAGCTTAAAGGAATGACTGCAGGGGAATTGGCCGTGAAGGTATTTCATCATGAGCCGTTATTTATACTGGATGTTAGGAACGAGTCCGATTTCATGAATTGGAAGATTGAAGGCAAGCAGATTCAAATCCTGAATAAGCCGTATTTTGAATTGCTGGAAAGCGTGGATGAGATCATCGATCAAATTCCGGACGAAACCGAAGTGTTGGTCGTCTGTGCGAAAGAGGGCTCGTCCCAATTTGTTGCCGAGCAGCTGGTTGAACAAGGAAAAAGCAAGGTTTCCTATCTGCTGGGCGGTATGAAGGCGTGGAGTGAGCATCTGGAGCCGGTCAAGATCGGCGATCTGTCGGATGGAGGCTCGATCTATCAATTCGTGCGCATCGGTAAAGGATGCCTTTCTTATATGATTATCTCCGAAGGTGAAGCGGTTGTTGTCGATACCTTGCGGATGACCGGTGAATTCGAACGATTCGCCGCCGAGCATCAAGCTGTGATCAAGCACACGCTGGATACGCATCTCCATGCGGATCATATCTCTGGCGGACGCAAGCTTGCGGAAGATGCTGGAGCTATGTATTGGCTGCCGCCCAAGGATGCAGATGAAGTGGTATTCGACTTTAATCCTCTTGTGGATGGCGCAGACATCACCGTCGGCCGTACCCGGATCACCATTCAGCCGCTATACTCCCCGGGGCATACGATCGGAAGCACTTCCTTGATCGTAGACGGAAAGTATTTGCTTTCGGGCGACATCCTGTTTGTGGCCTCGATCGGCCGTCCGGATTTGGCCGGCAAAGCAGAGGATTGGGTCGGCGATCTTCGCGAAACGCTTTATGAGCGTTACAAGCAGCTGCCGGATGATTTGACGGTGCTTCCTGCCCATTTTGGCAGCATAGCTGAGTTAGGGCAAGATGGGAGCGTATCGGCAAAACTGGCAGACTTGTTCCGCAACAACCCTGGACTGAACATGACAAGTGAAACCGAGTTCAGAAGTGCCGTAACGGAGAAGCTGCCGCCGCAGCCGAATGCCTATCAGGAAATTCGCCAAACGAATATGGGCAAGATTACACCGGATGACGAAGAGCAGCGCGAGATGGAAATCGGACCTAACCGCTGTGCGGTTCATGATAAATAAGGAGGAGTTTACACATGGAGATTACAAAAGTAGTGGATACCAAAGGTATGGCTTGCCCAATGCCGATCGTCAAGGTGAAGAAGGCTTTGGATACGCTGGAATCGGGACAGGTCATGGAGGTTCAATCGACGGATAAAGGATCATTGAATGATTTTCAAGCATGGGTGAAGCAAACGAACCATGAATTAGTGAAGCATGAGGAAGAACAGGGCGTTTATAAATTTTTCGTAAGAAAGAAGTAGTGGAGGGAATTCGGACACCTCCCGTGTCCGTTTATTCCAAATCCTTGTATACGATCCGAACGCCCAGATAGCTGAAGGTTTCTTCTTTATAATGGCCGCGGGCACATGACTTTACGTAACCGAGCGGATGATGTTCATGCGCAAGAGGATCGTTGCAGCACGGGCAAGTATTCGTAAGGAGACGTTTCACGTAAGACAGCATCGCCAACACCTCTATATCCAATTAGTTTACTTGGTATTGATTATAGGCCTTTTTTCATTAAATGCAAATGTTAATTTTCCCATCGAGATGGGTCGTGCTCCATATCTAAGCAGGGTAAGGAGGGTGTTATGGACTGGATGCTCGATCTTGTCATGGTGCTGCTCGGGTTCGTAGGCTCCTTCTTCTCCGGGTTGCTCGGCATAGGCGGTGCCATCATCAATTATCCGATGCTTCTGTTTGTCCCATCGGCACTCAATCTGGCGGAATTTACGGGGCAGCAGGTGTCTTCGATCAGTATGTTTCAAGTGTTCTTCGCATCATTAGCCGGCATGCTGGCTTTCCAGCGAAGGAAGAAAGCGGATCCCGGATCCGGCGCCTTGATTCATCGAGGGCTCGTCATCTATATGGGCAGCAGCATCCTGGTCGGCAGTTTGTTCGGCGGTGTTGTGTCCAAGTTTCTATCCAGCGCAGCCATTAATGTCGTGTATGGCGTCTTAGCGATCATAGCCGTCATTCTAATGCTTATCCCGAATAAGGGCCAGGATCTTCAACCCCAAGGGGATATGCCGTTCAACAAAATAATCGCGATTGTTTCGGCCTTCACGGTTGGGATCGTCTCCGGAATTGTCGGCGCCGGCGGCGCATTCATTCTCATTCCGATCATGCTGACCGTATTGAAAATTCCAACCCGGACGACTATAGCTTCTTCACTGGCGATTGTTTTTATTTCGGCAGTCGGTGGCATATTCGGAAAAATCGCAGCAGGTCACATTCCGATTATGCCCACGATGTTTACGGTGATCGGCAGTTTGCTGGGAGCGCCATTAGGGTCACGAATGAGTGCCAGGTTGAACGTACAGCTATTGCGTTACGCTTTAATTGTGCTCATTGCTGCAACATCAATTAAAATTTGGTTCTCTATATTAGGATAAGGAGCGACGAACATGACAGAGCAGAAAGAAAAAACGACCATTGTTCTCTTCAGCGGCGATATGGACAAAGCGATCGCAGCATTTATCATTGCCAATGGTGCCGCCGCTTACGACCATGAGGTGACGATCTTCTTCACCTTCTGGGGATTGAATACGATGCGCAGAGATGAAGTCGTGAAGGTGAAGAAGGGATTCCTCGAGAAGGCATTCGGCTGGATGATGCCGCGCGGAGCGAAGAAATTAGGGCTCTCCAATATGCACTACATGGGAATGGGGCCCAAATTGATCAAGCATGTCATGAAAAAGCATAATGCGCTCACATTGCCCCAATTGATTGAGCTTGCTCAGGAGCAGGGCGTCAAGCTCGTCGCTTGTACAATGACGATGGATCTGCTTGGCCTCCAGCAGGAGGAGTTGATACCGGGAATGGAATACGCCGGAGTTGCCGGTTATTTGGGCGATGCGGTTGACGCAAAAGTGAACTTATTCATATAAACTTGTTCGGCTCTTATTTTTTGGTGTAAAGTATACCTATACAGGTATAGGAATTATAAGAGTCGCGCTTCCGATGTCGATTATAGCGATGAACATCTGCGTGGCCTGGCAGCACAAGACGAAGTTATGCTTCCGAATTGAGTTTTGTTGCGAAGAAACTCATGGAAGCATCGCTCCACAAAACTTATAGGAGGTTTGATTCGGATGAGCTATAACTACACAGACGATGTTAAAAAACGACTTCGCCGAATTGAAGGGCAGGTTCGCGGTGTTCTTCGCTTGATGGAGGAGGAGAAATCATGCAAGGACGTGGTCAGTCAATTGTCTGCTGTTCGTAATGCAGCAGATAAGGCGATCGCGCAGATCGTAGCCGAGAATTTGCAGCAGTGCATTCTGGAAGAGCAAGCGGCCGGCAGGGATTCGAGCAAGATGGTGCAAGAAGCCATCGAGCTGCTGGTGAAGAGCCGGTAATTATCGCACAGGAGGACATGCATGGACACCAATCAATGGATTACCGCGATCTTCATCGTGGCGCTGGCATGGTTTGTATACAAGAGAATGGCTCCTGTTAAAGGACTCAACAATGTGAATGCCGCGGCGTTCCAGAAACAATTATCGAGCAGCACCGATAAGCTGCTCCTGGATGTTCGAGAGAAGAATGAATATAAGTCCGGCTACATTCCGGGAGCCGTCAACATCCCTTTATCGCAAATTAGAAGCTGGTCGGCTGAAGTTCCGAAGGATCGCCAGATTTTCTTATATTGCCGAAGCGGAATGAGGAGCAGGCAGGCTGCTGCGGTTTTGAAGAAAAACGGATTTGCGAATATAACGAACCTTCAAAGTGGAATCCTGTCATGGGAAGGGCCGCTTTCGAAATAAGCGTCTCATGCTAGAAAGCTCACATGAATCAAGGAGGCGAAGCGCATGCTCGAGCATTATACGGTAGAAACCGTTCAGTCCGTCGATGAAGCGATCTTGGCGCTGGAGGGGAATTTAAAGGAAGAAGGTTTCGGCATTCTGTGGCAAATGGATATCCCCTCAAAGCTTCAGGAAAAGGGTGTGGACACCTACACCAATCCGTACCGGATTCTTGAAGTGTGCAACCCAAGGGAAGCTGCCCGCGTCTTGAATCACAATGAGCTGGCAGGTTATTTTCTCCCCTGCAAAATTACCGTCTATAAATCTGCCGGGATCACGAAGCTCGGTTTAATCAAACCGACTGCATTCATGAGCATGCTGGACGATGCGGAATTAACGACAGTCGCGCAAGAGATCGAAGCAGTACTGATTCGTGTGCTGGATCAATCCAAATAATCTCGCAAAGGGGGCACCGGGCGGTGCTCTTTTTGTTAGGATTTATATCGAAAGCGCTTTACTAATAGGCGGATAAGGTTAATAATGGTAGGGCAGAGCAATCGATCATTAACAGATTCCTATGGAGGTGTCCCATGAAATTATCCAACATTGCTGCCCAGCTTTATACGTTGAGAGATTATTGTACAACGGCAGAGGACCTGAAGAAGACGTTACACAAAGTGAGAGAGATCGGCTATGAATCTGTGCAGCTTTCCGGAATCGGACCGATCGAGCCGGCGGCTGTGAAGGCGCTTGCCGATGAAGCCGGGCTGACGATCTGCGCAACGCATGTAGGCTATGATGAAATGAAGAACAATATCGAAAGCGTCGTAGAGCAGCACAGGCTGTGGAATTGCCGGTATGTCGGCCTTGGCGGGATCCCGGGCGAATTCCGCAGCGGCGAAGGCTATGCGGCGTTTGCCAAGGAAGCATCGGAAGTCGCCAAGCGGCTGAAGGAGTATGATTTGCAGTTCATTTATCATAACCATAAATTCGAGTATGAGAAGTATAACGGCAAAAGCGGCATGGAAATTTTGCGGGATGAGAGCGATCCGGAGGCATTCGGATTTGAATTGGATACCTACTGGGTTCAAGCCGGAGGAGCCGACCCCGTGGAATGGATCCACCATGTGAAGGGGCGCATGAGCGTCATTCATCTGAAGGATATGGCTATCGTGAATGATACACAGGTGTTTGCGGAGATTGGGGAAGGCAGCATGAACTTCCGCAACATCATACAAGCATGCCGGGAAACGGGCGTTGAATGGTACGTAGTCGAGCAGGATACCTGCCAGCGCGATCCATTCGAAAGTCTGGCAATCAGCCTGCGCAATTTAAAGCAGCTGCTATAATCGATAACATGAATGAAGAAAGCCGATGCACTCTCGAGGGGGCATCGGCTTTGTTGAGTCTTGCTAAACAGATTCCGGCAATGGCCGTTTCTGTATCTTCCTCAGACGTATGAAAAATCCGATCGTCGCAAAGGTGAGCCCTGCCGTAATGCCGACCCAAAAACCGTAAGGACCCAAGTCCGTGTAGGCAGATAGCGCGTAACCGGCTGGAATTCCGATAATCCAATAGGATACAAAGGCAACGATAAAGGGAATCGTCACGTCCTTATAGCCTCTAAGCACGCCCTGCAGGGAGGCCTGGGCCGAATCCGACAGCTGGAAAAATATCGCGAACAATAAAAAGTGCTTGATCATCTCCATGACATCCGTTTGCTCGGTATACAGCCAAGCTACGGGACCTCTCATGAAATACAGCAGGATGGCGCCTAAACCCATCAGACCTACGGCCATGCTGACGCCAAGAACGCCATATTGCTTGGCATGTGCCCGGCGACCAGCGCCGGCTTCATAGGAGACGAGAATCGTCAAAGCCATTGAGATGCTGAGCGGGATCATGAAGAGCAAGGATGTAAAGTTCAAGGTCGCTTGATGAGCCGCGATTGTCGCCGTGTTGAACATCATGCCCATGAATAACGTTACAACTGCAAATATGCTCGCTTCAAAGAAAGTGGAGAGTCCCATTGGGATGCCGATGGCAAGCTGCTCTTTCCATAGCTTGAGAGAGGGCTTGTACCAGCGGACGAATAACTGATGATGCCGGATTTCCTTCTTCTTGAACGTCATCCAGATACTAGCGATTAATATGAACCAATACGTGATGGCCGTTGCATAACCGGAGCCGATACCGCCTAAGCGGGGGAACCCGAAATGGCCGAAAATGAGCCCGTAATTCAGGAGCCCGTTGATCGGGACCGAGATGAGCATAATGATCATCGTAATGCGCGGATAACCTTGCGCCTCGAAGAAATACCGGATTACGTAGCTGGCAAACAACGGAACGAGTCCAAACGATATACCGATAAGGTAATGCTTAGCGATGTAGCTGACGCTTGGATCCAGGTTCATCGCAGCAAGTATCGGATCAAGGGCGAATACCCCTATACCAATAATAAGGACAGCCAACAAGGTGGATAGATAAATGGCTTGCGTGGCTGGATTCGCAATCTTGTCTTTATTGCCTTGGCCGATGAGGTGGCCGATAATCGGCGTGACAGCCAGCAATATCGCGTTTATCCCAGTCATGAGCGGCATCCAGAGACTGGAGCCCATCGCGACGCCGGCAAGATCATTCGTACCTGCGCGGCCGGACATCATGGTGTCCAGGACATTCATCGCGATATAGCTAATTTGGGTTACGATGATCGGTCCGAGAATAGATAAGAATAAGAACAGTTTTTGTTTCAAGGATTGTGCATGATACATAATGAAGGTTTCCTCCGTTGGAGCCGGTGACACGGGAATTGCCTATAACAGGATGACTGTGTCTGCTCAATATTCGACATGCGGTTGCAAGTTAATTTTCTTATTGTATCACAAGCGTTCCTCTTCACGTCAGATCTTGTTATCGGATGTTCTAAAATTTATTTGTGGAGGTTGGGTGGGGTGAAGAAAGAGATACCATCGAAGCAAACGCTTATCGTTCACGACGTCCATGATGAACGGCATCATGGCGCAGTGACGTTTCCAATTTATCAGAACAGTTTATTTACGTTCCCCGGAATGGATGAATACGAACGGGCTTCAGCCGATCATCTGAACCGTCATCTGTATACGAGAGGCAATAATCCGACCGTAAACGAGCTGGAGAAGAAGCTGGCAATGCTTGAAGGCGCAGAGAAAGCGAGATGCTTCGCTTCGGGAATGGCTGCGATCAGCGCTGCGATTCTATCCGCAGTCCGAAGCGGCGACCATATCCTATGTGTCGATCAAGCCTATGGCCCTGCGCGAGCCTTCATGGGCACTTATCTGAACAAGTTTCAAATCGAAACGAGCTTTGTAGACGGCACCTCGCTTGATGCGGTTCGCGCGGCAATCCGGCCTAATACAACGTTGCTTTATTTGGAGAGCCCGTCAAGCCTGTTTTTCCAGCTGCAGGATATAAGTGCCTGCGCAGGCATAGCCCATGAAGCGGGTGCTCTGGTGCTGATCGATAATACGTGGTCGACGCCGATGTATCAGAACCCGCTGGCTCTTGGAGCCGACTTGGTCATTCATTCGATTACCAAGTATATATCCGGACACAGCGATGCGCTTGGCGGTTTCATTGCCGGAAAGGCAGATCTAATGGACCGGATATTCCAGAATGAGTTCAGCTTGATCGGGGGGATTATGACCGCGCAGTCGGCAGCGCTGGTCATGCGGGGCTTAAGAACGCTGCCGGTCCGGATGAAGCAGCATCAAGCAAGCGGGCTGTTGATCGCACAGTACTTGGAGGGGCTGCCCTTCATCCGCCGGGTGCTTCACCCCGGTCTCCTATCGCACCCCCAGCATGAGCTGTCACAGCGCCAGATGAGCGGCTTCAGCAGTCTGCTGTCCTTCGAAACGGATATTTCGCTGGAACGAATGAAGGCATGGGCGGGTCATCTTACGTTGTTCCGGATAGGCGTGAGCTGGGGAGGGTACGAGAGCTTAGCGCTTGTTCATGCAGCGTCGTCGCAAGAGGGGGGCTCATACGTCAGGCTGTATATCGGTTTGGAGGAGCCCGAAGATATCAGGGCGGATCTGCAAGCAGCATTTGATGCAATCGGCGCGACGTAGAGGATGACCGGTGAAGGATAAGGGGAGGGGCGCATTAGCGCTTCTCCTCTTGAATTTCATGCTCTTCCACATAGTTCCTGTACTTCACGCCGGCACAGTAATCTAGAATATCCTGTGTGATTTCCGGATACAGCTGAACGGAGGGCAGCTGCGAGAGGGGGATCCATTTCACATTGGTTTGATTGGAGTCCGGATGGTCCGGCTGCCTTGGTACCGAGCCATTCTTCCGTCTGCACTCGAACGTAATCCCAACCGAGTGGACGTCGCCGTAAAGGCCATTATTCTTGGCGGGTTGATACTCATAAACAAAGGCAACCGGGCCGACCTCTATATCAACGGAAGCCTCTTCCTTGGCTTCCCGAATGGCGGCCTCCACTAAGGTTTCACCGGGTTCAACTCCGCCTGCCGGGAGATTGTAATGCACGCCTTCTTCCTGGCCGGCGTCATTGTTAAATTCTACGAGCAGGATAGCATCATTCTCAATAATGAGCGCGGCGGCCCGAAGTCTGATTTTTTCCATACTCAATCATCCCCCTTATTCGATGTCATGCAACTGAGAATTGCCTATCCCAGTATAATGTTAATGTTATAATTTGGGAATAGATGTTCAATCATAAGAAATCGGAACGGTTCAAGAAGTTAAAGGTACGGCATGACCATGAATTGTTTACAGAGCTTTACATAAAGAAATGGCTGAACAGGCCCTTAAGGCTGTTCAGCCATTATTCGTTATCGGCACTTTGCTCACGAATTGATCCCCCGTTTATGACAAGCGCTTTATTTCTCCCATCCACAGGTATCATGGAGTCTCAATGCCGCTCATATACTAGGGTACGCGCGGATATCGTCGAACTTTGTCCAACAGCTTCAGGCTTTCATTCAACGGAAGAGAAGGGATGGAGATGGATTATCATTGTTCCGAGGAATTGGAATTAACCCGCTCCATGGTCTCGGATTTTGCAGCGAAGAGAATCGCGCCGTCAGCCACCCAGCGTGATGAGGAAGAGCGGTTTGACCGTAGGCTGATGCCGCAGCTGGGCGAGCTGGGTTTAGTGGGTATACCATGGCCGGAACAGTACGGCGGGGCAGGCAGCGACTTGCTTACCTTTACGGTAGCAATGGAGGAAATCTCCAAGGCCTGCGCATCGACCGGGGCGATCTTGTCCGCACATGTCGGATTCGCTGCCTGGCCCATTCTCGCATTTGGCTCAGAAGAGCTGAAGCTGGCGCATTTGAGTGAGCTGGCACGGGGAACGAAGCTGGGCTCCGGCGTCTTCCCATCATTTCGGCGGCATGATACGGCTAACTTTAGTTGTATTACGTATCGATCGGAGGATGGCCGGTATGTCTTGAATGGGGAATGCCGGCATGTTCCGAATGTGGAGGAAGCGGATCTGTATGTCGTCTTCGCAAAAGGGGAAGGGAGGAGGGGAGGAAAGGGAACCAGCGTTTTCGTGGTTGAACGAGGAACAATGGGCTTGGAAATCGGGAGCAAGGATCGTACATTGGGGCTTCGGTCAAGAAGCTCAGGTGACATCCGGCTGAACCAGTGCAGCATCCCGAAACAGAATCGCATTGGCAAGGCCGGTCAGGGCTCCGAGATCGCTTTATCAATTCTGGATCTCGCCCATCTGAGCGCTTCCGCTCAAGCTGTCGGGATCGCTCAGGGGGCGATGGAAGCGGCGGCCGGCTATGCGCTGGAACGCAAGCAATTCGGACAGCTGATTGGCCGTCATCAGGGAATTTTATTCAAACTAGCGGATATGGCCGCGCGCGTCGAAGCCGGACGATTGTTGAATTATCAAGCGGCATGGTGTCATCAATCGGGCCTATCGTATCGCAAGGAAGCCGCACTGGCTTGGAAATTCACGGCAGAAATGGCGGCAGCCATAACCGTCGACGCGGTTCAAGTGCTCGGCGGCTACGGTTATATGCAGGAGTATCAGGTAGAGCGTTATATGCGGGATGCCAAATGTCTGGAAGCAGACTTCGGAATGGGCGGATGGTTTGCTGAAGAGATTGAGCGGATGCTGGCGGAATGTCAGCCCTGAACCGCCGGCCGCATTCCTCACGTATCGGGGTACAGGAGGCTTGCTATGCGCGAGACGGTTATCGTGGAAGGAGCCAGAACGGCCTTTGGCAGGTTCGGCGGCGTGTTTAAAGGCGTGAGTGCTGCCGAGCTTGGTGCGGCCGCCATCCAAGGTGCGCTGCATAAAGCGGCAGTCGATGCCGCTCAGGTCGAAGGCGCTCTGATGGGAATGGTTCTTCAGGCAGGAGCAGGACAAATTCCATCGCGTCAGTCCGCAAGGCTTGCCGGCCTGGACTGGAGCGTCCCGTCGGAAACGATTAATAAAGTATGCGCTTCCGGATTGCGGGCCATTACGTTAGCCGATCAAATCATCCGGTCAGGCGATGCAGATACCCTGGTGGCTGGTGGTATGGAAAGCATGAGCAGCGCGCCGTATGCCGTTCCTGCTGCGAGATGGGGAAGCCGGATGGGAGACTCCAGCTTGGTTGATCTCATGATTAAGGACGGTTTGTGGTGCGCATTCGCGAATGTTCCCATGGGAGTTCATGGCAGCCGCAGTGCGGTGAAATACGGAATCAGCCGGGAAGAGCAGGACGGCTGGGCGTTAAGAAGCCATCTGCGTGCAGTGGCCGCTATTGAGCAGGGGATTTTCAAGGATGAAATCGTTCCATGTCCTTCCGCAGGTCATGCTTTGTTGATCGATTCCGACGAATGTCCCCGTGCCGATACGGATGCCGGTCAGCTGGCGCGGCTGAAGCCGATCTTTGATCCGGGCGGCTCGATAACGGCAGGCAACGCCCCTGGTGTAAATGATGGAGCGGCGGCCATGATCCTGATGTCGAGGGAGGCATCGGTCAAGGGCGGACACCGGCCGCTCGCGACGATTATCGGGCACGCCGCCGTCGGTTCAGAGGCGCCGGAGCTTGCCGATACGCCGGCTATGGCGATTCGCAAGCTGCTGGTGCAAACCGGGTTTGCAATGGAAGACATCCATTTATTCGAGGTGAATGAAGCTTTTGCGGCTGTTCTTCTTATAACCGGCAGAATGCTCGGCTGGGATGATGAGAAGGTCAACATACATGGCGGGGCCATTGCCTTAGGCCATCCCATCGGGGCAAGCGGAGCTCGAATCCTGCTTACCTTGATCAACGGACTGAGGCGCCGGGGCGGGGGGCTCGGCATAGCTGCGATATGCAGTGGTGGCGCGCAGGGCGATGCGATATTGATTCGGGTGGATAGTTAGCCAAAACCGAGGTGAGGTTGGTGGAAATACGGGCATTGTCGGTCATCGGCGCCGGACAAATGGGCAGCGGCATTGCTCAAACGGCTGCTCAGAGCGGACTCGTGGTTACGTTATATGACTCCCATCCGGAAGCTGCGAAGCGGGGGCAAGCCTTGATCTTCGAGAACCTGACACGTTCCGCCGCTAAAGGGCGCATAACGAAAGAAGCGATGGATCGCGCGTTTGCCCAGATCCGCTTGATAACGGATTTGGAAGAGGCCCGGGATTCCGACATGGTAATCGAAGCTGCTCCGGAGGATAAAGGGATTAAACGGTCCATCTTCCAAGAGCTTGACCGCATCTGCTTGCCCAGCGCCATCCTGGCGACGAACACCTCGTCCTTGTCGATTACGGAAATCGCAGGGGCGACGAGGCGGCCGGAGCGTGTAATCGGGATGCATTTCATGAACCCCGTCCCAGTTATGCCGCTTGTGGAAATCATTCGGGGACTGGCAACGTCAGGCGAAGTGCTTAACAGCGTGCAATCATTGGCGCAGGCGATGGGGAAAACTCCGGTGGAGGTGAGCGACTTTCCGGGTTTCGTGTCCAACCGTATTCTGATGCCAATGATTAATGAAGCGATTTACGCGGTTTACGAAGGGGTAGCGTCTCCCGAAGCTGTAGATCAAGTGATGAAGCTCGGGATGAACCATCCGATGGGACCGCTTGCGCTCGCCGACTTCATCGGCCTGGACACGTGCTTGGCGATAATGGAAACGCTGCATGAAGGATTCGGCGATTCCAAATATAGACCGTGCCCGCTGCTGCGGCAGTACGTTAGGGGAGGCTGGCTGGGACGCAAGGCGGGCCGGGGCTTTTTCGCATACGATTAAGATCGGCGGCGAACTGGCGGGAAAAGGAGTGTCGGACGTTGGAGCTCCGTTTTACGAAGGAACAGGAAGCAATGCGGCAGAAGGTTCGTCATTTTGCGGAGCATGAGATCGCCCCTGCTGTGTCACGGATGGAAGGCAGTGACGAATTCCCTTCCGAGCTTGTTAGAGCCATGGCGCAGCATCGTCTGATGGGCATTCCCATAGAGCGGCACTTGGGCGGCTTAGGTGCGGATTTCATCTCCTACATTATCGCGATTCATGAGATCTCCATCATCAGTGCGGCAGTGGGGGTGATTCTGTCGGTTCATACCTCTGTCGGTACGCTGCCGATTGTACAGTATGGGACGGATGAACAGAGAATGACCTATGTAAGTAGGCTGGCCTCCGGCGAAGCATTGGGCGCCTTCGCCTTAACGGAGCCCCATGCAGGCTCGGATGCCGCATCCATACGAACTTCGGCGGTTTGGAACGGACGGGAGTACATTCTTAGCGGAACGAAGGTGTTCATTACGAACGCCGGTGCAGCAGATACCTATATTACGTTTGCCGTGACGGATCCTGCTAAGGGTTCTCGCGGAATGTCTGCTTTTATTGTCGATAAGGACACGCAAGGGCTGCTAATTGGCAGAAAGGAAAAGAAGATGGGGCTCCACGGCTCGAATACATGTGAGCTGATATTCGATCATATGGCGATCCCCGCAAGCCGCAGGCTGGGTGCCGAAGGCGAAGGACTTACGATTGCCAAGGGAACGCTCGACGGCGGCAGAATCGGCATCGCCGCTCAAGCGCTCGGGATTGCCCAAGCGGCGCTTCAGGAGATGAAGCAGCATCTGATTTCATCCTTGAAGCTAATGGCTCCGCGTACGCGGCTGCAGCCGTACCATGACAGGCTTGCTGGCATGATGGCCCAGGTTGAAGCGGCGCGGCTGCTTGTCTACCGGGCGGCATGGCTTCGTCAGGAAGGACGCCCCTGCACCAAGGAGGCTTCCATTGCCAAGATGTTCGCATCGGATACGGCTGTCGCGGCAGCTGGAGAAGCTGTCCGAATGTTAGGCGCATCTGGATGCTCCAAGGAACGTAAGGCCGAACGATTGTACCGTGATGCCAAGGTGACCCAGATTTATGAAGGCACGAACGAAATTCACCGGATTGTAATCGGAAATAAGCTGCTAGGCAAGGGATAGAAGAAGGCGGTGACGATATGAATCAATCTCCGGGTATGCGGTTTCGTGAAGCATTAGAGGTGGAAAAGCCGCTTCAGGTGGCTGGTACGATAAATGCCTATACGGCAATCATGGCAGAGCGCGTCGGGTTTCGTGCCTTGTACGTTTCCGGTGCGGGTGTCGCGAACGCTTCGTTCGGCCTGCCGGACCTGGGCATGACGACCCTGCAGGATGTGCTTGAGGATGTCCGCCGGATAACGAGCGTGACGGAGCTTCCGGTGCTTGTCGATGCCGATACCGGGTTTGGCGGCGCTCTCCAGATTGCGCGTACGATTCGGCAGATGGGGCGGGCGGGAGCTGCGGGCGTCCATATCGAGGACCAGGTGATGGCCAAGAGATGCGGGCACCGGCCGAATAAAGCGATCGTCGGCAAGGGTGAGATGGTAGACCGCATTAAAGCCGCTTCGGATGCAAGGGAAGATCCGCAGTTTGTCATAATGGCCCGCACGGATGCGCTGGCTGTAGAGGGCATCGAGGCGGCCATCGACCGGGCATGCGCTTGCGTCGAAGCCGGTGCGGATATGATTTTTCCGGAAGCCGTTCTGAATCTGGAGCAGTATAAGCGCTTTACTGGAGCGGTGAAAGTGCCGGTGCTTGCCAATATTACGGAATTCGGGAAGACGCCCTTGTTTACGGTGGAGGAATTGGGAGGCGCAGGCGTTCGTATGGCTTTATATCCGTTATCGGCTTTCCGGGCGATGTGCGAGGCCGCCTTGCAGGTTTATCGGCTCGTTCGCTGGGAAGGGACGCAAACAAACGCGATCGGACTCATGCAGACGCGGGATGAGCTGTATGACTTTCTTCACTATTACGACTATGAGCAGAAGCTGGATCAGCTGTTCGGTACGGATCGGAGGGATCTGTAAATGGCGATCAAAAAAGACGGCGGGCTTGCCGAGGTTATTGCCGGGCAGACGGAGATCTCAACGGTGGGAAAGCAGGGTATAGGCCTCACCTATCGGGGCTACTCCATTCAGGATTTGGCAGCCTTCGCCACCTTCGAGGAAACCGCTTATCTCCTTATCCACGGAAAGCTGCCCAATGAGCCGGAACTGCGGCAGTATCGGTCGAAGCTGGCCGGATTGAGGTCATTGCCGCCCCGTTTGCGCACGATATTGGAGCTGCTGCCAGACACGACCCATCCGATGGACGTGCTGCGTACCGGGATTTCAGCGCTTGGAGCGATTGAACCGGAAGAAGAGGGACGAACCCAGGCGGATATAGCTGACCGGCTGCTCGCGTGCTGTGGATCTATTCTGTTGTATTGGCATCATTATCAAGCGAGCGGTGCAAGGATCGAAGCGGAGACAAGCAGCGAGAGCATTGCCGGACAATTTCTTCATCTGCTGCATGGCAGACGGCCAAGCGAGCTCCATGAGAAGGCGCTCGACGTATCACTTATTTTGTATGCGGAGCATGAGTTCAATGCCTCGACCTTCGCAGCACGTGTTACGGCATCCACATGCTCTGACTTTTATTCGGCGATTACAACCGGCATCGGCACGCTTCGAGGTCCGCTGCACGGCGGCGCGAATGAGGCGGCTATGGAGCTGATCGAAGGATACCGGCATCCTGACGATGCCGAGACGGGCATCCTTCAGATGCTGGCCATGAAGAAGCGGATTATGGGCTTCGGTCACAGAGTTTATTCGGTCTCGGATCCGCGGTCCGATATTATCAAGGAATGGTCGAGGACGCTTGCTCTTGATGCGGAGAATAAGAGATTGTATGTCATCTCCGAACGCATCGAACAGGTCATGCAGAGGGAAAAGAAGCTCTTTGCTAATTTGGACTTTTACAGCGCGTCGGCTTATCGGTCGATGGGTATCCCAACCGGCTTGTTTACTCCGATATTCGTCCTTGCACGCCTAAGCGGGTGGTCGGCCCATATTATCGAGCAGCGTGCCAATAATCGCCTCATTCGGCCGAATGCCTATTATTCCGGTCCAGAGCCCAAGATGTGGCTTTCGCCCGACATGCGAACCTGATGCATGCGTGTGCTCCCACAGCCAGGAGGCGGCCTTGATGGATTGCCAGCTAAGCCGCCCATTACGCTAGGAAGGAGATTCCCCTATGACTTTGCGCGTGAGCAACGACAGGCCGGAACCCGATCAGCTGCTCGATGATATTGCCGAATACGTCGTACATGGTGAAGTCGTAAGCATGGAAGCCTATGAAACGGCGCGTCTATGCTTGATGGACACGATTGGGTGCGGGCTTCTGGCGCTTCGCTATCCGGAATGCGCGAAGCATATCGGGCCGATCGTGCTCGGAACCATCGTACCGAACGGAGCGCGCATTCCCGGGACAATGATTCAGACCGATCCGGTTACCGCCGCCTTCAGCATCGGCTGCATGATACGCTGGCTTGATTATAATGATACTTGGCTGGCCGCAGAGTGGGGTCATCCTTCGGATAATTTAGGCGGCATTCTTGCGGCAGCCGATTATGTAAGCAGGAAGAGCATCGCTGAAGGGAAGCCCCCTTTGACCATGCGGGATGTACTTACGGCCATGATCAAGGCTCATGAAATTCAAGGTGTCCTTGCACTTGAGAACAGCTTTAATCGCGTTGGACTGGATCATGTCATACTCGTGAAGGTCGCCACGAGCGCCGTGGTTGCCCATATGCTCGGAGGCACGAAGAATGAAATCATGAATGCTGTTTCGAACGCTTGGCTCGATGGCCATCCGCTTCGAACTTACCGCCATGCTCCCAATACGGGTCCTCGCAAGTCTTGGGCTGCTGGTGATGCGACAAGCAGAGGGGTGAGGCTAGCTCTGATGGCGATCAAGGGGGAAGCCGGCTATCCATCGGCCTTAAGCACGCCGGGATGGGGCTTCTATGATGTGCTCTTCCATGGGAAACCACTTACATTAAACCGTTCATTCGGAAGCTACGTGATGGAGAATGTCCTATTCAAGGTATCGTTTCCTGCGGAGTTTCATGCTCAGACGGCTGTTGAGTGCGCCATGCAGCTTCATCCGTTCGTTAAGGACCGGCTGGAGGATATCGACCATATCAAGCTCACGACGCATGAGTCTGCACTGCGGATCATCGATAAGACGGGACCGCTTCATAATCCGGCGGACCGCGATCATTGTCTGCAGTATATGGTAGCCATCGCGCTCCTGTATGGGACGTTGACCGCCGATCATTATGAGGATACCGCCGCGAAGGATCCTCGTATCGATGCACTTAGACAGCGTATGGTCACCATAGAGGAGAAGCGTTACTCTCTCGATTACCTGGATGAGTCGAAACGCTCCATTGCGAATGCGGTTCAAGTCTTGTTCAAGGATCACACGGCAACCGATCCAATTGAAGTTGAATATCCGATCGGTCATCGACGTAGACGCGCTGAAGCCCTGCCGCTTCTGCAGCAGAAATTTGAATCGAATGTAATGAGCCGCTTGCCGGCCAAACAAGCAGAGGAAATATTCAAGCTCATGAGCAGCGGGGAGCGGCTGTCACAGACGCCGGTTCAAGCATTTACCGATCTGTTTGCCATATAAGCTGATGCCTCTGATTCTTTCGGCTTCTCATCCAGATCGAAGTGAAGGTGGGGATTCCCCATGTCGGACCAGACGAATCTCCCGAAGCACCGGCTGCTCGGGTTAACGGACGACCAAGCGTTAGAGATGTACCGCTGCATGCTGCTCGCCAGAAAATTCGACGAGCGGCTGCTCCTGCTGCAGCGAGCGGGAAAGATCGTCTTCCATGTGTCCGGGATCGGACAGGAGGCGGCTCAAACGGCTGCAGCCTTTGCCTTGGGGCAAGAGCTCCATTACTATTTGCCTTACTATCGCGACTACGCATTCGTATTAGCCGTTGGGATGACTACGAAGGAGCTCATACTCTCCGCCTTTGCGAAAGCAGAGGATCCGAACAGCGGGGGAAGGCAAATGACCGGACACTTCGGAAGCAAACGGCTCCGGATCGTGACCGGCTCAAGTCCGGTGGGCACCCAATTGCCTCATGCAGCTGGAATCGCCTTGTCGATGAAGATCAAACAGCAGGATCGCCTTTCCTTTGTTACCTTCGGGGAAGGCGCCAGCAGCCAGGGGGATGTCCACGAGGCGTTTAATTTTGCAGGGATTTATCGTCTTCCGGTCTTATTCATGTGTGAGAACAATCAATATTCGATCTCCATACCTGCCCATAAGCAGGTCTCCGGAAGTGTTGCCGGGCGTGCGTCCGGATACGGATTTCCGGGTATTCTCGTCGACGGCAGCGATGCGCTGGACGTCTACCGTGTAACAAAGGAGGCCAAGAAGCGCGCTCTGGAGGGCGGGGGGCCAACGCTCATTGAAGCGAAGATGTACCGGTTATCACCACATTCTACGTCAGATGACGATTTGGCATACCGATCTAAGGAAGAAGTGGAGCGGAATAAGAAGAATGATGGGATACAGAAGTTTCGCAGCTACTTAATGGAATGTGGAATTCTTAACGAGGAGCAGGAGCTTCTGCTGCATGATGCCATTAAGAACGAGCTCAATGAGTCGACCCGTTATGCAGAGCAGGCCGCATATCCGAAGCCTGAGGATGCGCTTCTTCATGTGTATGACAGCAAGGAAGCTCTCCCGAAGCCGAGCGGCACCATCATCCAGGAGGTCGGGAACGCACAGAACCGGATTCCGTATTACTCGCCCTCTGTTATGCATCTAGCGGCGAAGCATGGTATTGATTTGCGGGCGGTTAAGGGGAGCGGACTGTACGGCCGGATCACGAGAAAGGATGTGCTGGATCTGATCCGGCAGCGCGAAGCCGGGAAGATTCCAGCAGATTCGGGAAGCTTGATGAAGGCTGCCGAAGCGGATCTGGGGTCATCCTCTCAGCCGGGGTTTCACAATCCTCAGGTGCCATCGGGAAATCCGGCTGCAACTATGCTGATCGAAGCAGATGTTACCAATCTGGTGCAGCTGCTTCGTGGGATGGAAGAGACCTTCTGGCAGAAAGAGCGGGTGAAGCTTTCCCAAGTTCCGTTCTACCTGAAGGCGATCGTGAATGGCTTGAAAGAATATCCGGCGATGAATGCCGTCTGGGAATCCGGTATGATCGCGATTAAGAAGGATATTCATATTACGATAACGGCAGATAGCGGGGTCACCTCTCTCATCGAGCATGCGGACGGCATGAGCATTGCCGGCTTCGCGTTCAAGCTTGGGCGGCAAGCGGCGAATGGGAGAAGGAACGATGTTCCGCAACCGGCAGCGGTTGCGGGAGGAACCTTCGCGTTCCAAGCTGCGGGTCCTTCCGGGCCGGTCATTGCACATCCGGCTATGCAGGAGCCGCAATCGGCCCTTCTGTTCATTGGCACGGTTGTTCAAAGGCCGGTTATCAAGAATGATATGATTGGCGGGCGGTTTATCGTCAACCTCTGTTTATCGACGAATCATCACATGCACGATCCGCCGGTTTGCGTTTCTTTTCTGAACAGCGTCAAGCATACACTAGAGAATTATGACATGAATACGTTGATCTACTAGGAAGATACCAGGAATCCCTTTGCCGCCTCGCAAGAGAAGCGCACAGGGATTCTTCCTGTTTAATTAGAGGTTGAATTATGCGGCGGAACGGTGCGGTAGAAACATTTCTCTGTTCAGATCATCGATTACATAATATAATACAAGTTAGATACAAGTATTTGCAATCTCAAGGAGGTATTGACGGTGGAGGAGAGCTTGCTTGCGATGTATGGAGGACCGAAGAGTAAAACAATCCCCTTCGGGACCGGTCAACGATTCGGCGATGAAGAGCTGAAGGAGCTGAAGGAAGCGCTTGAACAGAACACGCTGTTCTATCATTACGGTCAGAAGGTGAAGACCTTCCTGTCCCGCTTCAATGATCTGTACGGGGTACGCTATAGTGTCGCGGCATCCTCGGGAACCGCTGCAATTCATATTGCCCTCGGTGCGGCGGGGATCAGCGTCGGCGACGAAGTCATCACAAGTCCGATCACAGATCAAGGAACGGTCGTTGGCATCCTGTACCAGAACGCGATCCCGGTCTTCGCCGATCTGGATCCGCACACGTATAACATGGATCCAGCTTCCATCGAATCGCGGATCACCGCGCGGACGAAAGCGATTATTGCGGTTCATTTGGCCGGAAATCCTTGCGAGATGGATGCCATTATGGCGATCGCCCGCAAACACGGCTTGAAGGTGATCGAGGATTGCGCGCAAAGCTATATGTGCCGTTATAAAGGTAGGCTGGCCGGTACGATCGGGGATTACGGCTGTTTCAGCACGAATGACTTCAAGCATATCTCGACCGGCGACGGAGGCATTGTGACGGTGAATTCCGGCAATGAAGCCGACTATCACACCGTTCATGCCTTTGCGGACAAAAATTATCGGCGTCTCGGTCTTGAAGTCATTCGCGATCTGCATGGTCTTGCGCCCAATTACCGGATGACCGAGCTTCAAGGCGCAGTCGGAATCGCACAGCTGCGCAAGCTGCCCGCGATTTGCGAATCGCGAAGCAGGCATGGACAGCGGCTGACGGAGGCAATAGAAGGCTTGAGAGGTATCGCCGCCCCAAGAGTCCATCTTGGAAACGAGAGCTCTTACTGGTTCTATATGCTGCGTGTGGATGAAGGAAGTCTCGGCGCGCCCAGGGAGCTATTTTGCCAGGCGCTGGCAGCAGAAGGTATTCCCAATGTTCCCGGTTACATACCGGAGGTCGTATACATGCAGCCCATGTTCCAGAGGCGGGAAGCCTATGCCGGCTCGAATTTCCCGTTCGACCTTACTGGCGTTACCTATGAAAGCGGGATATGCCCGAATGCGGAGGAGATTCTTCGGACGGCGGTTCGGATCTCCATCAACGAATTTTATACCGATCAGGATATAGATGAAGTCGGCTCGGCGATCCGGAAGGTCGCGAATCACTTTCATAACCGGCAAACATAAATAAGGCAGCGAAGAGTTTCTTCGCTGCCTTGCATAAGCCGAGCTATGCAGAAGAGGGGTCTTGATCATGAAGCAGGCCTAGAATTCGGTCCGTCGTCGCTTCGGCGGACTCCAGTCCAAGCCAGAACAAGCCCATCTCGGCATGCATGTCATCCATAAGGCTGGGAGCTGCGAATACCTCAGATAAGAAATGGCTGTTCTCGATTCTGTCGTTGACGATATTCAGCGAGTCGAGTGCAGGTTTGTCCCAGAGGCTCTCGTTGACCGATTGCTGGACGGACAGGAAGTACCGGTCCCGGCTTATCGCGGCTTGAATTGAATCGCCGAGTGTAAATTCGAGAAACTGGAGCGCCAGCTCCCTATCGCTGCATGCCGCGGGAAGCATGAAGGCGTTCGCGATGAGCAGCGTCGATTGATGGTCTCCGAAGGGGAGCGCAGCAACCTGAGGCTCGAAACCCAATCCTTCATTCCGCCAACCGGCCAGCTCGATGGAGGTGGTGAGAACCATGCCGGCCTTCCCGTGAACGAATGCCTCCGACGAATGCCGGTGCATGGGAGAGAGCTTGGCAATCCGGTAACGATACAGGAGATCATGAAGAAAGTTCAATGTGCTCAAGATAGCTTGACGGTCTGTCGGGCCGTCAAAACGGACGCCGTTCTGCAGGGCGAACACGGTCCATCTGCTGAAAGCCGAGGACATGGAAAGCCCATACTGGTCCGTGATCCCGTCTCCGTCGGTATCGACGGTCAGCCTCTGGGCGGTACGGATGAAATCCTCCTTGGTCCATCCAGGCTTCGGTAAGGCTATCCCGCACTTCTCGAACAGCCCGGGGTTGTAAGCCAAATATACGGGCGAGAACGTAACCGGAGCGGCGAGAACCGATTCCTCGCGGCGGAAGGCGCTCATGATCCGGGGATACTGCTTGGCAAAGCTGCTTGCGAGCGGTTCGCGCAAATCGACGAACGACTCGGGATGGTGGATTTCCAAGCATTGCCGGTCTGCTAAGAAGATAAGATCCGGTTGAAGCCCAAGCTCGATGCTTGCCTGGACGGAATCCCAGAAATCATAAGCAGGCAAGCTCAAATACTTGACCTCAACCTGCGGATTCTCCCGGTGGAAGGCATCGATCATCATCTGCATGCAGTGGTCCGCAAAGTATGAAGGGGCCGTGCCTACAATGCGAAGCGTTCGGCGCGGATTATCCGGAACGACGACATCCGGGGAGACAATCGTACCCTGTCCCATCTTCTTCACGATGAGCCCTTCCTTCAACAGCTCGTCGAGCGATTTGCGGACGGAGGTGCGGCTCACGCCGTAATGCTTGCACAGCTCATTCTCGGATAATAAATACTGGCCGGGCTTGATGTAGCCTGACAAGATTTGTTCACGCAAGATGTTCGCCAATTTGGAATAACGAAATTCATTCTCTCTTCTCATCCATCATTCATCCATTCGTTGCTAGTATAAGAAAGCGCAGGTTCACGACTAGACTTATTATATAGCAGGAAGATGGACTGTGAAAGTACAAGTACGATACCTATAGCAGAAGCCCGATGTAACGATACCCGAATATGAAAGGACGACAGATGATATGAGAATGGCTCGCGTTGGTGTCATACTGGACCGCCGGGTTGCCGAGCGCCGCTGGCAATACGGATTGAACTCTTTTGCTTACTATATGGAGGAAGTGCTGCAGCATGCGGGTATTCCGTTCGAACGCATGGATGAGATCGAATCACTTCCGGAGCAAGCGTATGATTTGGTGATCGCGGCTCTCGTCCCAGACGATGCGGCCTCAGCTTCCCTGCTGAGATCCTATATGGAGCAAGGGGGGACGGTAATCGCCTGCTCGGGATTGAATGTGCTGGCCGCTGGACTTGGGGCGGTACCGCTCCCCCCAACAGGTCCAGGCTATGCGTTTTTTGAGAAGGGGGACCTTACGTCAATCCGTTATTCAAGGGCTTATCCATGGCAGGTGGGAACGGATAACGAGCATGTCGCTGACGAAACCGGCGTTCTGCGGAAGGAACGGCCAGACGGTACCGTCCATGGGGCGGCCAAACAGACGTTTCGGATCGGCAAGGGACTGCTGGAGCGCTGGGCGATTGATCTGTGCAGCACGATCGTCGAATTACAGCAGGGCACAGGCCCTGTACTGGGCGACGGAGAGCCGGCTCCGGACGGTTCCGCTGCTATCAACGAGGGAATCTTGAAGGCAGACGACCGGATGGCGGTGGATTGGGGACATGATCGGCTGTTGACGGAAACAGGCCAGCCTTACATTGCGTATCCATATGCCGATTATTGGAGGGAGCTGTTTATCGGACACCTGCTGCAAGCGGCTCTGGATAAGGGGCTTGCGCTGCCGGTAGTCGGTTTATGGCCGGAGGGTGTCGAGCGGGTCGCCATGATTTCCCATGACAGCGACCTTAATGAAGACATCCATGCCGAATCTACGCTGAAGCTCCTTGCCGAATGCGGAATCCATTCGACCTGGTGCATGATCGAGCCCGGTTATTCTGCGGCTATCTATGACCAAGTGAAAGAAGCCGGTCATGAGCTGGCTTTTCATTATAACGCACTCGACGAGCAGGGTGGAAAATGGGAGGAGAATGAATTCGATCGGCAGCTTGCCTGGTTGAAAGAAGCCGCAGCACTCGAGACCGTCGCCTCGAATAAAAATCATTACACGCGATTCGAGGGATGGGGGGAGCTGTTCGCGTGGTGCGAGAAGGGCGGCATCCAGAGCGACCAGACGCGAGGGCCAAGCAAGAAGGGGAATGTCGGATTCTTATTCGGAACCTGTCACCCCTTCTTCCCGATTGCATGGTCAGGGGATCGGAACCGGATGTATGACGTACTCGAGATCGGATTCTTGACACAGGATCTCGACCTCGCTTCGTATTGGGCGGATAGCAGCATTATCAAGCCTTTCTTGGATGGTGTGGCCCGAGTGAACGGGGTGGCCCACTTTCTGTTTCATCAGGTTCATATTCATAATTCGGAGACCGTGCGTGCTGCTTTCCGCCGGGTGGTGGAGGAAGCGCAAGACCGTGGCTTCGTCTTCTGGACAGGACAGCAGATCAATAACTGGGAGCGGGTGCGGCGTAACATAGCCCTGTGCCCTTCAGATGACCGGGGCAATCCGATTATGCTGACCGGTGAGGCACCGGAAGGAGCTGTGATCTGGATTCCGGTTCCGGAGTCGTACACACAACTGGAAGGCGAAGAGCTCGCGGTTCACTATGGTGTGACATGCCGCAAATTATCGGCGGCAAAGCTGGCTAACCCTGTCTAAAGCAGCTTCAGGATGACTAGAAACGCGCATGTGCAAGGGAGCATGACGACCCTTGCCCATGGCGAAACAAAGGAGAATGCTAGCAATGAACAAACTGGCAATTGACGGGGGCACCCCCGCTCGCAGCGTTCCTTTGCCGCCGAACTATCCCGGTGCAACCGTAATGGGCGTGGAAGAAGCCGATCGGGCCGGGATAACGCTAAAGGCCCAATCGCCGTTCCGATATTACGGCCCTCATCCTCAGAACGCGGTGCGGCAGCTGGAAGAGCTGATGGCAAGGGATCTCGGCGTACCGTACACACTCGGCGTATCTTCTTGTACGGCCGCCCTCGTGGTCGCGCTCAAAGCGCTTGGAATTGGCTACGGCGATAAAGTTATCGTTCCGGCCAATACGTTTCTGGCTACGCCCGGCGCGGTCGTAGCAAGCCATGCCGTACCGGTCTTTGTCGATGTCGACGATACCTTGAATATGAATCCAGACGATCTGGAGCGGATCATGGACGACGAAGTGAAAGCCATTATCACGGTACCGATCCTGGGCAGCCCGGTTGATTTGGATCCCATTCTTGCCTTCGCAAAGCAACGCGGAATCGCGGTCATTGAAGATGTGGCGCAATCCCTTGGCACGACTTACAAAGGCCGTTATGCCGGGACGCTCGGGGATATTGGCGTATACAGCTTCCAGATGAACAAAATATTAACCGCTGGTGAAGGGGGCGCGGTGGTAACAAGCGATCCGGTCCTATTCGATCGTGCCGTTCGTTACCATGACCAAGGGATTTTTCGCGATAAGGATCGTTATGGAATGGAGTCTCCCGAGGAGACGCATGCCTTTCTTGGACAAAATTACCGGATGAGCGACCTGAGCGGAGCCGTTCTCGTCGAACAGTGGAATAAGCTGGAGGGCGTCATTACCCGCATGAGGGAGCGGTGTAGAGCGATTCGATCCATGCTGTCCGCCGAGCTGCCCGACCTGCGGTTTCGCAGATCAAGCGATCCTGATGGCGATATCGGCTCGAATCTGGGGATGTTCCTGCCAAGCGCCGCTGTGGCTGAACGATTCATTCAGGCACTGAATGCGGAGAACATCGGCACTTATCTGCTCTATGGGGGCCGTCCGGTCTATATGCTTCCGCAAATATTTCACCAGAAAACAGTCGATAAAACGGGCTTCCCCTTCGATTATCCCTTCCGCAATCCGGTCGTTTATACGGCGGATATGTGCCCGACCGCCGTCGATCTCATGCCGCGGACCGTTTACTTGCCTGTCAGTCCGGTGCTGACGGATCAGGATGTGACGGAGATCGTAGACGGAATTGTAAAGGTATGGAAATCCATTAACTCCGTTATGAATAGGGCCGATTAAGTCACCGTTCAATCGCCGCCGCCACTCTGGTAATTTATCAGATGGCGGCGGCGATTTGTGTTAGAATGGGAAAAACCTCATTCGGCTGAAAAAGGAATGCACATCGATGATCAAACGGATATCCTCAATCTGGCGCAAGCTGCGCCTGCCGTATAAGCTGGGGCTTGTCTATACGCCGCTTATTCTGCTGCCTGCACTCGCAGGAATTTACTATGTCACCGACAGCTATACCTCCGCCTCCAAAATGAGAACGGCTGAATATGCGACAGATCTGCTCAGTCTAATGGGGCAGAAGATCAATGACCGCATGAGCAGCTATCAGCAGCTAAGCAAACAAATCATGACCGATGGCGATCTTATACGGGCCATTCAAGCCGATCCCGTCTCCAGTTACGACAGATTCCAGCTCGAGGGCATTATTAACGAGAAGCTGAATGTCTTATGGCTGGGTGCCGACCAGAACGAATATATCCGCTCCATCATGGTTGAAACCCCGAAGAGCTTGTTTACTTACGGCAAGTCGGCCTACGGCGATTATGGCGTGAACCATTCCGAATATCGCAGCCAGGTCGGCGATATGAAAGGGGCTGCGCGGTGGTTCGAGCCGGAGACATATGGTGACGGTTACATTGAATTTCAGGCCTTCCGGCTAGGGCGGACCATCCGGGATTCCAAGCTGAATGAACTTGGCACGCTTACGATCGTGATTCAGGTGGAAGCGTTTACGGATATTTTCAACCAAACGAGATTCCAAGAGGATGCCGCGCTCAAGCTGCTCGCGAAGGACGGCGGCGTTCTGATTGATAACGGCGTCGTGATCGCCCCCGAGGAGAAGCAGCTGCTGACCTTCTCGGAGGATAAGCTGCAGAATGGATGGACATTGTCAGCCCAGCTGCCGCTCAAGCAGCTGTACGAGCCGATCTATAATAATGTGCGGCTAGCCGTCTATTTTGTCCTGGTCTGCATCCTGCTCGGGCTCATCGTGACCCACCTGCTGGCACTGGACCTGGTTATTCCGATCCGCCGTTTGATGGTGAATATGAAATTGGGCATCAGGGGTGTCCGTCCCGGGCAATTGAAGCACCTCAAGGGGGCTGTGGAAGTGGTGGAGATGAACGACACGTTCATCTCTGTCATGTATGAAATCGAGCATCTGATCGATCAGGTCGCCAAGCAGGAGAAGAAGAAGAAGGATGCGGAAATCCGGGTGCTTCAGAATCAATTGTCCCCGCATTTTTTATATAATACATTGAATTCGATTCGTTGGATGGCCATGATTCAAAAGCAGGATAACATCAAAGAGATGGTGGATTCGCTCAATCAGCTTCTGACTTATGCGCTTCGCAGGTCGGGTGATCCGGTCACGCTGGCAGACGAAATCGCCATGCTATCCAATTACGTGGCGATTCAGAAGGTGCGCTATCAGCATTTTGGATTCACGACATCTATTCCAGCTTCTTTAGAGAAGGCGCTTGTGTTGAAATTTTTACTGCAGCCTTTGATCGAGAACGCCTTGATTCATGGTTTGTCTCCATCCGAGCATCCCGGCGAAATTATCGTCGAAGCCTGGGAAGAAGACGAGAAATTGATGGTCATGGTCAGCGATAACGGAATTGGAATGACACCGGAACGATTGAAAGAAATGACGAACGGCTTGATGAATCCGGATCAGCACTTTGGACTTCACAGCGTTCATGAGCGTATTCAGCTTCATTATGGACCCCAATATGGTCTAATCATACAGAGTGATGCAAACGAGGGTACACGAATTACAGTGAAGGTCCCGCTGATTCGGGCAGATGACAACGGGGGAGAACAGCATGCGTAAAGTAATGATCGTCGATGACGAATCGCTGGTCCGTATCGGGCTTCAGTCCATTATCGAATGGGAGCTGCGCGGCTATCATATTGCCGGCGTATTCAAGAGCGGGGAGGAAGCGGTAGCCGCGGCGCGGCAGCAGGCCTTCGATGTGGTGCTGACGGATATTCGGATGCCCGGCATGGATGGACTGGCATTAATCAGGGAGCTGAAGCTCATCGATCCTCAGCTCAAATTCATTATTCTCAGCAGCTATAACGATTTCGATTATATGCGGCAAGCGATTCAATTGGGCGTGAAGGACTACATCTCTAAGTATGAAATGGAACCGGAGGAGCTGCTTCGGGTACTCGATTCCCTTCAATTCACAGAACCATCCGCAGCTTCAGGCGATCAGAACGAAAAGCAGGATCAGGTGCGGGAGGAGGCTGAGCGGCTGCTGGAAGAGAAGCAGCAGCTGCTCAAGCAGACAGCCGGGGAACGGCTCTTCCGGGCCGCATCGGACTATCCCGCCATTAGCGGCCGATTCGACCGGTGGGGCGATACCGTGCGCTGGATATGTCTTCGTCCCATTCCAAGAGATGTCCTGTATTCACAAGCCGAACTGAAGGCCATGGCCCTGCAGGCAGAAGAGATATTCCGCCGCTTGAAGCATATGGAGTTTATCGGAGAGGACTCCGGTTTCATTCATGGCATATGCGTGGTATCGGCTGCGGATTCGTTAAAGGAAGGCCTGTGGGGATTGCAGCAAATGGCGGAGGAATTGAAAGCGGCTTGGGCCAAAAATTTGAACATCGGGCTTATTGCGGGTATTAGCTCCAGCGCGCCTTTTACCCGAATGGGGCAATTAAGGCATGAGGCGGAGGAAGCGGCTTCGCTATCTTTCTATCATGGAGCCGGCATCTATGTCAGAGAAGAGTATGATCTCGGAATAATTGCCGAGCAGGAATGGCTGGAATGGTATAAACGCATCAAGAACCGCATTCAATATTTGAATTTCACCGAATTAACCGATGAGCTCGAAGCTCGATTAGAAGATCCGGGAACCCGCTGGTACCCTTCCGAGTGGCTTCGTGTGGGCGAAACCGTGGCTGTTCAGCTGACGGATCTGCTTATCGAGCGATATGATCTGGACATCGACCAGATCAGGAGCCGCTTCGGTTCCTTATGGCCGCTGCCGGAGGCCATGAAGCGGGTCCGCAGCCATCACGAATTTATGGCGGTTATATATGACATGACCGCAAAGACCCAGGATACGATCGCGTCGATTCAGACAAGCCGAGGTTGGGTGCTCGTCGTCAAGAAGTATGTGGAGAGCTTCTATGGGGAGCCGATCCGCTTGGAGGAGATGGCGGAGAAGGTGAACTTCAGCGCCAATCATTTCAGCCAACGCTTCCGCCAGGAAACCGGTGAATCGTTCTCGGATTATGTCGTGCGGATTCGGATTCGCGAAGCGATACGCATGTATCGCGAGACGGATTATTCAACGGAGGAAATCGCCGCCCGGGTCGGTTATACCAATCCGAATTATTTCATTAAGGTATTCAAGAAAGCAACGGGACAAACGGTCAAGCAATTCAAGCAGCGCTTCTAGGCCGTAAGTAATGGAATCAAGATCGTAGGATATGGAACATAGGACGGAAGACAGCGATGTCTTCCGTTTCTTTTGGCATCTTCTTCATTTCATCCTGCATGGGTCTGCTTCATAATATCGCTTACAATAGAAATTGATCGCGATCGTAAGAAGCTAGTTAACAACCGAGAATATTGGAGGGGTTATAAGTGAAGCTACGGAGATTCGTGCTTGTGCTGGCGCTTGTCGCCATGTTCGGAGCACTGCTGCAAGGCTGCGGCGGTTACAACAACGGAAACAGCGGCACGAAAGAGCCGGCCGGCACGACGAATAATAAGGGCGAAGAGCCTAGCGACGAGAAAGTCACGCTTAAGGTTTGGGGCGATCTGGGCAACCAGGCAACGCTGGAAGAGTCGTTCAAACAGATAAACGCGGCTTTCCAAGACAAATACCCGAACATCAAACTGGAATACGATTTCGCGCAGAACGATCAAAGCTTGAACGTTGCTCTGCAAGCGAACGAGCTGCCGGATCTGTTCTGGGTACAAGGCGACAAGACATCCAAGATGGCCGAAATGGTTAAGAACGGGTTTCTTAAAGATTTGACGCCGTATAACATGGACCTGTCAAGGTTCGCCGATGCAGAGAAAGCTTACTGCACGATCGACGGCAAGCTATACTGCTCTCTTCCTTCTTTCTTCGATACGAACGTCGTGTATTACAACAAGGACCTGTTCGAGAAGAACGGTGTTCAAGCGCCAGCTAACTGGGATGAATTCGTCCAAGGGCTGGATAAGCTGAAGGCAGCCGGCTTAACGCCGATCGCGCTTGCCGGCAAGAGCGAATGGGATCGTGCATGGCCGATCTTCGCCTTGGCTCCTGCCCTGTCGAATGAAGCGCTTGTAAAAGCTCAGAAAGGCGAAGGCAAATTGACTGATCCAGCGATCGCGCATATGCTGCAAACCTTCCGTGATTTCACGGATAAAGGCTACTTCGGCAAAGACTTCCTGGCACAGGATTATGCTGCAGCACAGCTGGCCTTCACGAACGGCAAAGCTGCTGCCATCATTGACGGTACTTGGGCGAATGCGACTTATGTCGATTCAGGCATGAATCTGGGCCGCTTCCCGATTCCGAACAAAGAAGGCAAGAAGATCGTTCAATCCAGCTACAGCAACTTCATGACGTACGCGATTTCGAATGAATCGAAGCACCCGGATCAAGCGGTCAAATATTTGGAGTTCCTGAACTCGCTGGAAGCTCAACAAATATTGGAAGATTCCGTAGGTCTGGTGCCGACGATTAAAGATATCACGCCTAAAGACGAAGGCATTAAAGAGCTTGCTGTATTCGACGAAGCCGGCGTGAACATCTACTCGGTGCTGACGGCGCTTTCGACGCAAGAATCGAATGCGGCTGACATTCTGATGAAGGATGTTATTCCGAAGCTGATGACTGCAGCCACAACGGGTGAAGAAGCGGCAGCTGTTCTCGACAAAGCGGCCAATTACCCGGCGAAATAAACGACTACAGAATACGAAGAAACGGTCAAGAGACGCGAGTTTGACGTCGCTTGGCCGTTTCTCCTAACAAAGAGGGTGCATGGGTTTGACTTGGATGAGGAAGAGGCCGTTTCTATGGTTTATATTACCGGGATTCGTCTTGTACACCCTGTTTTCCGTCTATCCGATCTTTTCGGCGCTGCAGATCAGCTTTAACCGGTGGGATGGGATTGGCGAGAAAACGTTTGTCGGGTTTGACAACTATATCGAGCTATTCACGAACAAGGAGCTGTTCGGCCAGCTGACGGGCGCGTTCCGTAACAGCGTTACATTATTCCTGCTTAACGCATTGGCCGTTCTTCCGGCACAGCTGTATATGGCCTATCTGCTGTACAGCGGAATCCGGGGGCACCGCTTCTTCCAAGCGATGATCTTCTCCCCGCAATTCATTGCCACGCCTGTCATCGTATTTATGGGCACGCTGATCTTCGACGGTAATATCGGGGTATTCAACAAGCTGCTGGAGACGGTGGGGCTGGGGTCTTGGACCCGTCCATGGCTGGGACTGCCGGAGCTCGGGATCTTCGTCGTATGGATGATGGTAGCCTGGTCCGGAATCGGCGTCGGTATGATCTTCTTCCTGGGCGCGATGAAGATGATTTCTCATGAAGTGATGGAAGCCGCCTATTTGGAAGGGGCTTCGTACTGGCGCAGATTTTTCAGCATCGTCCTGCCCCAAATCAAGACGACGGTCTTGAATATGCTGATTCTGACTTATATTTTCGCCATGACCATGTTTGATTTCAGCTTTATATTAGGCGGCGTTGCCGGCGGCATTAATCGCAGCGTCGATGTGATGGCCTTGTTCTTCTATCGGATTGCCTTTGGCGACAACAGCGCCGTCGGAGGGACCATGAATGTGAATGCAATGGGAATGGGTACGACGATTGCCTGCGTGATGTTCGCCGTTATCTTTATCGTGGCGCTTATACAGGTGGTTCTCACCTACCGCAGGACGGAGGACTGAACATGAACTTGAGACCGAAGCAAACTTACGTAAGCTCAACCATTTTGTGGGTTTATTCATCATTCACTTTATTCCTGCTCTCTTATATGACCTATCAGGCGTTCCGGTCCAAGAAAGAACTGCTGTCGAATACGTTCGGCCTGCCGGAGACGTTTAATTTCGCCAACTTCAAAAAGCTGTTCGTGGAAGCGGACTTTCTACGATATTTTGCCAACAGCACTTGGATTCTGGTTGCGACGCTCGTCATCGTGATTCTGCTGTCCTCGACGGTCGCCTATGGAATCGGGCGTTATCAATTCCGATTCAAGAGCGTCGTGCTGCTCTATTTCTTAATTGGACTCATGTTTCCGGTGCAGCTCGGGATTGTGCCGATCTTCCTGCTTATTCGCGATTTGGGGCTGCTTAATTCCCAGTGGGGGGTTGTCCTCGTACTGGCCTCAGGCATATCGCTGCCGGTATTTCTGCTGACGACCTTCTTCGAGAAGCTGCCGAAGGACTTGTACGAATCAGCCAAAATCGACGGAGCTGGCGAGTGGACCACCTTTATCCGCGTCATGTTCCCGCTGGCGAGTCCGGTTATTTACAGCATCTGCATTATTATGTCGGTTCAAATTTGGAATCAGTTTTTCGTGCCGCTTATTATGCTGCAAAGCGACAGTAATCGAACGATACCGCTGATGATTATGAAATTCTCGAACAATCTGATGTATAACCTTGATCTGGCTATGGCCGGATCCGTGATGGCCACGGTGCCGATCCTCATCCTATTCTTCATCTTCTCCGGTAAGGTGCTTGAAGGTATGGCTTCCGGAGGCGTCAAAGGTTAAAGAAAGAGCTTCGTTATTCATGGATATGGAGGGATAGACTTGGAACGATTAACTGCAGGGCGGCTGCGCACCGAATACTTGGATGATCCGCTTGGCATTGATGTGAGCGCACCTCGCTTAGGCTGGATTGCAGTTGCAAATCACCGCGGAGCGAAGCAAACCGCATATCGCTTGCTTGTGGCAACCGATCAGAAGACACTCGACCTCGATCTGGGAAACCTATGGGATAGCGGGAAGATAGAATCCGAGGAATCGCAGCATATTGTCTACGAGGGTACGGAGCTTGTATCCGGGCAATGCGCTTATTGGAAGGTTCAGCTTTGGGATGAAGCGGGAAACGGTGGAAATTGGAGCAGCACGGCGATGTGGTCGATGGGGCTTCTGGCTCGGGATCAATGGCAGGGCAGCTGGATCGGCTTGAAGAACGACCATAAGCCGACGAAGGAACAGCCCAAGCCTTCCATCTATCTGAGGCGTGATTTTCAGGTGAGGAAGGGCGTGAAGCGGGCAACGGCCTACGCAACGGCGCTAGGCTTGTATCGGCTGTATCTGAACGGAAAGCGGGTCGGGAATGATGTATTCTCGCCGGAATGGACCGATTACCATGTCCGCACGCAATACCAGACCTACGACGTGACAGGGCTGCTGCAGGAGGGCGACAACGCCGCAGGCGCCACTCTCGGCCAAGGCTGGTATGCCGGCTATATCGGGATGTACGGGTTTCAAAAGTATGGCATGGATCCCTCGTTTCTGCTGCAGCTGAACATTGAATACGAGGACGGGACGACAGATTGCCTCGTCACCGATGAAGATTGGAAAGCCTCTCATGGTCCAATCGTCTCCTCGGATCTGCAGATGGGCGAGACCGTAGACGCGCGCTTGGAGATGCCGGGCTGGAACGGGCTATCCTTCGACGATTCGGCATGGGTCTGCGTTGATATCATGTACGATTACCGGGGATGGCTCGTTTCGCAGATGTCCCGCACGATCCGGGTAACAGAAACACGTCAGCCCGTCGAAATTCGCCCGCTTCAAGATGGGCGCGTTATCATCGATATGGGACAGAATATGGCAGGCTGGATTGCCGTTACCCTAACTGGTGAGCCGGGAGCGCGATGTACGTTCAAGTTTGGCGAGGTACTGGATGACAATGGACAATTGTATACGGATAATCTCCGCTTGGCTCGGCAGATCGATACGTATGTGTGCAGGGGCGGAACGGCGGAAACCTTCGAGCCGACATTCACATACCACGGGTTTCGTTATGTAGAAGCCAGCGGAGCCGGATTTGCGATCGACGATGTCATGGGTATCGTCGTCCATTCCGACCTGCCTGTGGCGGGCGAGCTGGAAACCTCGCATCCGCTCGTAAACCAATTGATATCGAACATCCGCTGGACGCAGCGCGCCAACTTCATGAGTGTGCCGACCGACTGCCCGCAGCGGGACGAGCGGCATGGCTGGACGGGAGATGCTCAGATCTTCGCCCCCACAGCGGCATATAATATGGATGTTGCAGCCTTCTTTGCCAAGTGGCTCGTCGATCTTGAAGACGCCCAGCAGCCGACAGGCGCTTTCACCGACTTCGCTCCATTCATCTTCGGGCCGAAGACGGAATTCGATAATGATTTCACGTATACCCATACGGCATCTTCCGGTTGGGCGGATGCGCCTATTATTGTCGCCTGGTCGATGTATGAAACCTATGGCGACAAGAAGATATTGAGCAAGCACTACGAGGCGATGAAGAAGTGGGTCGGGTTCAATTGGAAGCAGTTTCCGGGTGGGATTCGTAAAGACGTTCCTCAATATGGGGATTGGCTGTCGGTGAACGAACGTCCCTTTGAAGAAGTGATCGCCGAGTTCGGCCGGATGGTCAGCCATCATTCAACGACGCCCTATGATATTTTCTCCACCGCCTATATGGCCTATAATGCGAAGCTGTTATCGGACATTGCCGGCGTGCTGGGCATGACGGCAGACCAAGCGTTGTATGCGAAGAGATTTGCTATGATTCGTCAATCCTTTATCGAGCAATTCGTCGATGAGCAAGGCAGCATTAAGGGCGATACCCAGACGGCCTATGCGATGGCGCTGGAGATGGATCTGCTTCCGGATTATTTGCGGTCAGCCGTACTTGAGAAGCTGGTCTCCAAGATCGAGCAGGCAGGCGGTATGGCGACAACGGGCTTTCATGGAACGAAATTCCTTATGAGCGTGCTTACGAAGAACGGACATGCGGAGCTTGCCTACCGGCTGCTCCTTCGGGAAGCTTACCCTTCCTGGCTCTATTCCGTGAATCAAGGTGCGACGACGATCTGGGAACGATGGGATGGCTGGACCAAGGATGGCGGATTCCAGGATCCCGGGATGAACTCGTTCTCCCACTTCGCCTTCGGTTCGGTTGGCGAATGGCTCTACCGGAACGTGGGAGGCATCGACCGCGATCCTTCGGAGCCGGGATACCGGAAGCTGCTCATTCGCCCGCGAATCAATGGCAGGTTGACTTCGGCACGCTGTACGTATGATTCGTTATATGGTCCGGTTAAGACGGATTGGCAGCTAATTCAGGGTGAATTTCGACTGGAAGTCATCATCCCCGCGAATGTATCGGCACTGGTCTATATTCCTTCCGTAGAAGGATCGGATGTGCTGGAAGACGATACACTGGCTATTGCCGCCCGGAACGTCGAGCTTCTGGGCCGCGAGGATGGCTGCTCGGTATATCGTATCGCATCGGGAACGTACCGGTTTGTATCGGTTTATGGAGGCACGAACTATAAATCGTGATTGTGATGTAGAATGGCTGAACAGGCTCTCAAACCTGTTCAGCCATTTTTTCTTTTTTTCATAAGGCTATGTTAAATTCTAATGTTGATAATAAACCATAAGAAAACCGCCTTGCTGAAAAGGCGGTTCATTGAGCTATCGTGCCCTTTAGTTTAAAGTCGCAATCTTAAAATCATTAAGTCTTCATCGAAATACTGTTCATCAAACTTTAATGCACGTGGTTCTACACCGTAAACTTCAAACCCCAGCGAGACATATAAGCGTTTTGCTGATTTGTTATTAGACACAACCGTCAAATGAATCTGTTCCAACCCTTCACATTCTTTTGTTGCTCTTTCAATCAAGGCTAATAGAAGGGCTTTACCTAACCCCCGTCCTCGAAATTTAGGCTCTACGTACATGCCGTAAATATTTCCTTTATGTGCCGTCTTAAGCCTGTTTTCACGTGAAAAATTGACAATGCCAACTAATGTGTTATTGTCGTCAAAACATCCCAATGCAAATTGATCTTTTGTATGGTGTATCCTTTCTATAATGTGCCCCAGGGGTTTAGTTTCTTCTTGCTCATACGTTGATCCAAATGCATCAGGATCATTTTTCAATGCACGCAACCTTACTTCCTTGTACACTTGGGCATCAGAGTCATTTAACAGACGAATGTTCATTAGTCACTTCCGTTCATTTATCAAATTGTTCTAAATAAAACTTGCGGATTGAAGTAAACTCCGTTTAGCTTAACAAGAATAAGCAGAAAGCCGAAGCTTGGTGTTCGTGTCGGTCACAGTAAATAGGCACGATTTGACCAACATATTTTTCTTATTCGATGCGGTATTCTCATATTCCTTGCTGTCTAAGTAACGAAACCAAGCCAAATAATGTTGCAAATATTTAGTTGCAACACCATTAAAGCGATCCATCCATTTCTTCAAACGGCTGTGGTAGCTGTTTACGTTTTGGATATGGTACACGCCTTTAACACGTTGCTTTCCGTCGGACTTGAATCGGTAATGAGCCAAGCCTTTTGAATTCGCATAGGAACTGAAAGCTCTCCATGAATCAGTGCATAGCACGTTTGAGTCAGATAGATGACCACCAATCGCTTCATCCAATTTTGTAGTCCGAATACGTCCACGCCCAAGTACGCCAGAGTACGTCATTTTCTGACGGTCACGGACAACGAGTACACATACTTGGTCATTACTAATGCCACGATATTTGGCTTTCCCGCCACGTTTACATGGCTTACTTCGACAATATTCCGTTTGCCCTTTTCCGAGTACAGAAAGTAGGTCTCGTCCATTTCAACAATATCTTGAAATGCTTCGGTTGGAATCTGCTTCAGAGCGGCAAGAATCTTATGCCGCCAGTAAAACAAAGTGACATGCGTGACTTCACCGTTTAACTGCTCTGCACATTTTCTCAGAGAGAAGCCCTCAATCATACATTCAATAAAACGAACCCAAATATGAGGTCTCCTCGTTCGTTGCAGAGGGGTATTTGTAAGGTCATTGAACGTTTGGAAACAGGACTTACAACGGTAACGTTGACGTTTAACCTCTCCAGTACGTGTTTTTACAGCGTACTTTCCAAATCGCACGACAGAATGGTTTTTACAATGCGGGCAAACAAGCCCATCTTTATGCTTCTGCTCTTGAATTTCATCAATCGCTCGAACTGGAACCGAAACTCCCTGGGTTCGTGACTGCAAAAAGTAAATAAGCTCTCGCTTACCATTATCGTCCAACGTAGCAGCAAACTTTTTCAGTTCCTTTAAATCCATGGATAAATCATCTCCGAACAGTGATATTACCCTCATTATAGAACGTTTGTTCGTATATATCAAATATCAACAATAAAGTTTAACATAGCCTTTCATAAAAGGGGGAACTAATCTGCAGGAGGCATTGTCTAATCTATGGAGGTGATGATGTTGGAGTTGGAGGAATCCCATTGGAAGCATCTAACGAACCTGGATGCCGGGCTCTTGCGAAACCTGATGGAGCAGTATGGGCAGGATGTCTGGAGCTTGGCTTATATAATGACGAAGCGTCATGATCTGGCTGATGACGTTACGCAGGATGTATTCTTGAACGCTTACCGGAATTTTGAATCATTCCGAGGCGAATCCTCTGTAAAAACATGGCTGCTGTCCATGGCGCGCAACACATCGGTCAATTATATGCGAACGGCATTCATGCGAAGAGTGACGCTGACCGCTTGGATCAGCAGCAAAGCGACGAGCCCTTCGGCGGAGCATGAAGTCGTGGAGCAATCGCTATCAGACGATATCTGGCGAACCGTTCTTAAACTCCCGCTTAAATTCAGAGAGGTGCTTATCCTTCATGGCAAATACGATTTGTCCGTCAAAGAAATTGCGGATACGCTTGGTATTTCGGAGGGAACGGTAAAGTCCCGATTGTCGCGCGCGCGCCAAAGGGTGTCGGCTCACTGGAAGGAGGGAGAGGCCGCATATGAATGATTTTAAACCGGAATGGTACTCGAAATTAAAGACTGAACCGCTGAAGGAGAAAACATTCACAGCTGCAAAGATGCAAGCCATCGAGAAGGAGGCCGCCGGCATGACAATGAAGACAACCGGAAGGAGAACCCGCTGGATACCTGCAATCACTGCGGGCATTGCCGTTCTCATTGTCGTGATGGGGCTCCTGCCGCAGGGCTCCTACACCGGATGGATTCGAGGCATTCTCGATAAGACTGGAGACCCCATTGTATCGACGAAGCCGACTCCGCAGCCCAAACCCCCTGTGACCGATCCGGAGCCGGATGATAAACCAGAGCCAAACGAGGAGGTTCCGCTGACTGGGTATCTCAAGGATCAACTGCCTTTCAGTACGGAGAGCACCGCATTATCGCTTACGATTCATGACAAATTGAACAATAAGGACATCACCATCCCTTCCAATCGGCAGTATGTGATCCTGCAAAACTTTAATTGGCTGGATCTTGAGAAATCCAAAGCGGGAGGGCTGGATTCCACGGCGGATGCTGCCCGTTCGGACAGCAGTGTAATCATACGCATTCAGGAGAATGACGATACCTTCGAAATTCCCTACTGGCCGAATACCAATACGTTCGAATGGCGGGGGTCCCACTTCTATGCCGATAGTCAGGTGCTGCGATTGATGCAAGGCTTGCTTGCTCCGGAATCCCGTCTTGGCCGAATAGACCGTTTGGAAGAACAGGCGCGTATGGAGATGGAGCAGGGGACAACGGAGAGCGAAGTGAATTATAAGAGTGATCGTCTTGCCGTAGACGGGAAAGACATCAACGGATGGGAAGCAGAGCTGTCCAAGCAGCAGGCCGGGAGTAGCTTGAGCTACTATGACGACAGCCTGCAGAAGATCGAATCCGTACAGGAGAAGGATGACGACATCATCGCCTTGGGCGGTTATGTGTTCTTCGAAAGCGATCGCCATACGACGAAGGACGGGGTTAAGGTGGGTTTAACACCGGACCAGGTGATCGATAAGCTGGGAGAGCCGAACAGCAAGACGACAAGCAAGTGGAGCTATCGGCTCGGCGATTATTTGAAATTCCATCTCTATTTCGATGATGGGAAGGTTGCTTATATCGCTTTGCTGATGCCGCTTTGATCAGATCAGATACTCGATATAATCAGACAGGTGAGATCGGCGCCTGTCTTTTTTGTTACTTGTATCCGGAGGCTGTTCAGGCATAAGACCGAATGAGAAAGAATGCTCGAGCAGGAGAATCAGCCAGTCAAAGCGAAATGGAATAAGGTTGGGAAATATATGGAAGCGCCTGTGATATCGAATACGAGAGGATGAGTGCCTTGAAGAAGAGAGATCTCGGGAATACAGGAGTTAGCGTTGGAGAAATAGGAATGGGCTGCATGCCGATATCGGTAACCGGACGGCCCTCCGAGTCAGAGGGAATCAGAACGATTCATGCCGCATTGGAAGCAGGCGTTACGCTGCTGGATACGGCCGACTCCTATTGTCTGGAGACATCCGAAATGGGCCATAATGAACGCGTCATCGCGAAGGCGCTCAGAGGGCACCCCAACATCGTCGTGGCGACCAAAGGAGGGATGATCCGCCCGGAGGGCAGATGGGAGTGTGACGGTCGCCCGGAACGTCTTCGAGAGGCGTGCGAAGCCAGTCTCCGGGCGTTAGAACGGGATGCGATTACCTTGTACCAATATCATCGACACGATCCGAAAGTTCCTTTCGCAGAATCGATCGGCTTACTGGCCGAATTGAGGAAGGAAGGGAAAATCGTACATGTCGGCCTATCTAACATTACGGTCGAGCAGCTGGAGGAAGCGAACGCTATCGTGCCTATTGCCAGCGTTCAGAACCGGATGAATGTATTCGACCGTTCCTCGATGAAAGTGCTAAAGCGCTGCGAAGAGCTTGGCATCGCCTTCTTGCCGTATAGTCCCTTGAACGGGATGGGGAAGGCCGGTCAGATCGGCGAGAATGACCTTCTATCACGTGTCGCGGCAGAACACGGTATTTCCCCTCAGCAAGCGGCTCTCGCGTGGCTGCTCCAGCTTTCCCCGGTCATGATTCCTATTCCGGGCGCAAGCCGAGGCGTAAGTATTGCCAGCAGCGCAGGCGCTTCGTCGGTAACCCTTTCACACGAAAACATGGACCTGCTGAACGCTGCAGGATAATGGAGAGAAGAGGAGTGTTTTCATTGAATTCATTCAAGCTTGCATTGAATACTTCTACCTTGCTGTCCTTTCGTTTGCCTGTCTTGGAACAAATACGGATCACCGGCGAAGCCGGCTACGAAGGCATTGAGCTGTGGGTCTCAGATATCCAGAGCTACCTAAGCAGCGGGGGAACCTCTGAGCAATTGAAGGACGCGCTGCATGAGGCAGGGGTTGAATTTGTGAATGCGATCGCCTTCTTCAAATGGGCGGACGAGGATGAGAACGTTAGGGAGGAGGGCTTTCGCCAGGCCGAGGAGGAAATGCGGATGCTGGCAAGCTTAGGCTGCCGGGCCGTGGCCGCACCTCCGTTCGGTCAAGTGAAGCATGTCTCGATTGGAACGATGGGAGATCATTTCAACAGATTAGTTCAGCTTGGTCGTTCCCTCGGGATCGAGACTTACCTGGAGTTCTGGGGTATGGCAGAGCAGCTGTCGACGCTTGAAACCGCATTGGCAGTGGCAGCTGCGAGCGGGATTGACGATTCGCGAATTCTGGTGGATCCCTTCCATATGTACAAGGGGGGAAGCGATTGGAGCACATTGGAACAATTGCAAGGCAATCAAATCGGCATCGTTCATATTAATGATTATCCAGCCATTCCTGCCAGAGCGGATGTTGCCGACAAGGACCGATTGTTCCCCGGCGACGGCGAAGCTCCTCTGAAGAGACTGAGAGAGCAGCTGGAGCGGGCGGAGTACGTCGGGTATTTATCGCTGGAGCTATTTAAGGAGGACTATGAAGGATTAAGTGCCTTAGAGGTCGCCATTCATGGCCGCAAGAAAATGAACGACGTCTTTAAGGGGAATGAGTAAATCCTGCATTTATTCGGCTTGTCAGGTTATTAATGCTCTTCGACGTTTCTTCGTGGGATCCCTGTTGTCCTGATCTGTAAACCGCCAAACATAATATCAGGTTTGATGTGAAACAATATGCCGGTTGAATGAATTTATTTCAGAAAGGGACGAAGAGCGATGGGCAATGTAAAACTGGCAATTGTGTATTATAGCTCGACGGGAACGAATTACAAGCTGGCTCAGATGGCAGCAGAAGGCGCACAGCAATTCGGCGCAGAGGCCAAAATACTCAAGGTGCAAGAGCTCGCTCCAGAATCGGTTATTGCTTCTAACCCGGCTTGGAAGGCTCATGTCGACGCGACTGCGAATATTCCTGTTGTTACGAATGACGACATCGTATGGGCGGATGCGATCATGTTCAGCACGCCAACCCGATTCGGCAACATGGCTTCGCAGATGAAGCAGTTTCTGGATACGACCGGAGGTATTTGGTTCCAAGGTAAGACGGTCAATAAAGCAGTGTCTGCAATGACCTCCGCGCAGAACGAGCATGGCGGGCAAGAAGCGACCATTCTGTCCCTATACACGTCCATGTTTCACTGGGGAGCTATTGTCGTATCGCCGGGTTATACCGATAATTCGATCTATGCGGCAGGCGGCAACCCATACGGGACAAGCGCAACCGTCGATCAGGACGGCAACATCAAGGGAGACGTTAAGGGCGCCGTCATACACCAAACCAAGCGGCTATTATCGGTTGCGGACATGATTAAAAAAGGGCAATAACCAGATTTTCAACACGCTGAAGGGGTAGGAAGCAAGCCGTCGGTTTCGAACCGACGGCCTCTTTGCGTCCAGCGCCAAACCTGTATGAGAACGGGTAAAAACCCCTCCGATCGAATAAAAGCGGTCCATAAAGGAAACAATCAAGCAGACTGCTTAATATTTCCTTAAACCACTTTTATCGGAGGTCCTATGGTTTCTTATAATGAACAGCTCTGTCAAAAAGCGAGAGAGCTAGCGCTGGAATATACCCCGTCTAAACACAGGAACTTATCAAGAAAGCTGTTCGGCGTATTTGACGAGGACATGAATCGCTTGCAATCGTTCGTACGCTTGCTGCAGGAAAGTCCTCCGGGTTGCGCCCAAACTGCCGAAGAATGGCTGCTCGACAATGCTGAGTTTCTGGAGGAACAGGCTATCGGCATCAAGGATGAGCTAGCCGACCTGCCCCATCGCGATCTGCCCGTCCTGCGCAGCCAGAGCGGGACCATGCTGCGGGTGGGGTCGGTTTGCGATGCCTATCTGGAATCGGTCGATGACACGTTTACGGAGCATACGTTCATCAGCTATATGAATGCTTATCAGGAAATATCGGTTCTTTCACTGGCTGAGACTTGGTCGCTGCCGCTTATGATGCGTGTCACGATAATCCGGCAATTAGCCGGCATAATGGCGCTTGTAAGAGAACGACGGGAAGTGTGCATGGAGGTCGACCGTTTCTTGAAACGGCTTGATCCTGCTGACATGGCCCAGGGCAAGATCAATGCAGCTCTGGAGGAAGCGGGGCAGCAGGCGCCGTTGTCCGGCCCTTGGATCGTTCATTTGATCGGTCACCTGCGGGAATGGGCGGAGGATTCCTCCGGAGTTCACGAGTGGCTGCTGTGCAAGCTGGAGAACGGCACTGACGATCTGAACCGGATTATGACCTATGAGCTTAGGCTTCAGTCCAGCTATCAGACAAAGGCCGGCAGCCTGATAACGGGGTTACGGCTGCTGGAGCGGCTGGATTGGAGCGAGCTGCTCGGCCAGATCAGCTTGGTTGAGCAGACCCTCATCCGTGAGAGTTCGGGCATTTATCCGCTTCTTGACGGATCAAGCCGGGAAGTGATAAGAAAACGCGTTGAGCTGGCCGCCAGACGGATGCACGTACCGGAATCGCTTGTGGTCAAGCAGGCTTCCATGCTTGCTCGGGCTTCTCAAGGACATGAGCAGGAGAAGGCAGGGGAACTTACAACGGATCCTGATCGGCTGGAAGCGGCAAGCTTAGCGGAATCCCTGCCGCGCGAAGCCTTCCTGGCTTATTATCTGAGCGAGCCTGCTGGTCTTAGGAAGCTGCAGCAATCCCTTCAATCCTGCAGCAGTCCTCGCCGGTTGCGCGGCTCCGCTATGTCTGAAAGGGCGGCCGGAACCTATTTCTCCATGCTTGCTGTTCTGACCGTGTTAGCCATTGCCATCTTTGCCGCTTGGATCGGCAGTGGAATAGGCTATACGTTGGCAGGAGCATTGGTCGTCCTGATCGCCCTGCTGATACCCGCAAGCGAGTGGGCCGTCACCTGGCTGCATTACGCCATTGGCTGCATTACGCGTCCGCGCCCGCTGCTTCGATATGACTTTTCTGCCGGAATACCGGACGATGCGCGGACGATGGTTGTGATTCCGATCATCTGGACGCGAATCGAGGATGTTCAGGAAACGATAGACCGATTGGAGCTGCATTATTTGGCCAACCGGGATGAGAATCTGCAGTTCGCTGTTCTGGGAGATTACGCGGATGCCCCTGAAGCTGTCATGCCTGGAGACGAGTGGCTGCTTGACGCGGCTAAGAAGAGAATCGAAGCGCTCAATGCCGCATATCCGCGCGATGGAAAACCGCTCTTTCATCTGTTTATGCGTAAGAGGCAGCGCAATGAATCCGAAGGCGTATATATGGGATGGGAACGAAAACGCGGGAAGCTTGTTGAGTTCGTGGAGCTGCTTACAGGCAGTAATACGACGAGCTATCATTATCGCACAGCCGGCGTATCTGAGCTTGCTGCCATTCGCTATGTTATTACGCTGGATGCTGATACACAGCTTCCGATCGGAAGCGCGCAGCGGATGATCGGGACGATGTATCTGCCTTATAACCGTCCGAGATTGAATAAGTCGCGAACCCGGGTAACGGATGGGTACGGCATGCTTCAGCCTCGAATTGCCATTAGCTATGAGGGGGCGATGCAATCCAGGCTGACCAGGCTTTGGTCAGGCACCCCGGGTATCGATCCCTACGCGTTTGCCGTTTCGGATCCGTACCAGGATGCGCTCGGGCACGGCATCTTTACAGGGAAAGGCATATTCGATGTCGACACATTTGCCGAGCTGCTTTGCGACCGCATTCCGGAGAACCGTGTACTCAGCCATGACTTGCTGGAGGGCGGTTTTCTGCGCACGGGGTTACTGTCGGACATCGAGCTGATTGATGATCATCCAGCCAAATTCAGCTCCTATCAAAAAAGGCAGCACCGCTGGGCCCGCGGAGACTGGCAGCTGCTATGCTGGCTGCTGCCCAACGTCTGCGACCGTCAGGGTAAGCCGCAGCCAGTCGATTTGTCTGCGGTTGCACGCTGGCAGCTGATCGATAATTTACGCCGCAGCGTACTTCCAATCGTATACTTTGTTCTGCTGGCGCTCGGGCTGACCGTTCTGCCTGGAACTCCGGGCCGCTGGCTGCTGCTCATTCTGCTGTCGCTCCTGCTGCCGGTCTTTCGCCAGTTGGCCCAATCACCAGGCCGTGCGTGGCGCTCGCGCCATATGGCGGCGAGTCTATCGCATGCGGCCGTGACATTCTGGACACTGCCGTTCCAAAGCGTGATGCTCATCGATGCAATCGGCAGAACGCTATACCGGTTGTTTGTCAGTAAACGCAAGCTGCTAGAATGGGTCAGCTCAGCAGATGTCGAAAGGCAGAATCGAAAATCCGGCAATCCCGTGCTGCTGGGCATGCCTGGCGGGTATATGTTGATCGCTGCCTTTGCTCTTCTGGTTGCGCTTCAGGATCATGCCGGCTGGCGGTGGACGGGGTGGGCACTCTGTCTGATCTGGCTGCTAGCGCCACTATGCGCGCGCTGGCTGGATCAGCCGATCGTTCATGAGGAACAGCCGATAGCCCCGGAGAACAGGGAGAAGCTGACACAATTGGCACGACAGATCTGGCAGTTCTACGCTGATTATGCCGGTCCTCAGGATCATTATCTGCCGCCTGACAATGTACAGCTCGATCCGCCGAACGGGGTAGCTCATCGCACCTCCCCGACGAATATCGGCTTCTTACTGACGTCGATCTTGAGCGCACGCGATTTTGGGTTCATCGACACTCCCGAGATGATTGACCGGATGGAGAAGACGGTTAGCACCATAGAACGCATGGACAAGTGGAACGGCAATCTGTACAACTGGTACGATACGGTCTCGCTGGCCCCTCTTCCGCCCCGCTACGTGTCTACGGTGGACTCCGGCAATTTTGTGGCAAGCTTGATTGCGGTTAAACAGGGATTGCTTGACTGGATCGGAGCGGCATTCAACGGAGGTGCAACACCGATTCGAGGAATGGCGAACGCAGAATTTGCCGTGGAGCTGGTGCATGGTCAGGCTCAGACGGCGGATCTGCCGCAAGGCTACATGAAGAAGCGCGCAGAAAATTTGGTCAAGCGAATCGAATCGCTGATCGTCGAAACGGATTTTCGTCCGCTCTATGACGAACGGGCAAAGCTGTTTGTACTGGGCTATCAAGGGGATTCAGGCAGACGTGACGAAATCCTGTATGATCTTCTGGCCTCGGAAGCGAGGCAGACCAGCTTCGTTGCCATTGCGCTCGGTCAAATTTCCGTCTCCCATTGGTTCCGGTTAGGTCGATCCGTTATGAGGCAGGGACCTTACCCGACGCTGATATCCTGGTCGGGAACCATGTTCGAATATTTGATGCCTTGGCTGCTTATGCGGACTTACCGGGACACCATATGGGACAGCACTTACCGCGGCGTAGTAAAGCGGCAGATGGAGTATGCCCGCGACCGCGGCGTGCCGTATGGCATATCGGAATCCGGCTATTACGCGTTTGACCATCAGATGAATTATCAATACCAGGCGTTCGGCGTGCCCGGGCTTGGATTCAAGCGGGGATTGGAAGAGGATTTAGTTGTAGCCCCTTACGCAACCGTGATGTCGCTCCCCTTTGCGATTGAGCAAGGGATCGATTCGTTGAAGGATATGGAGGCCATCGGCGCCCTTGGCAAGTACGGCTTCTACGAAGCGATTGATTATACGCCGGAGCGGCTGCCCGAAGGCCAGCATTACATGATGATCCGCAGCTATATGGCGCATCATCAAGGGATGAGCTTATTAACGCTTGCCAATCTGCTGCTGCCAGAGAAGATGTACGACCGCTTCCACAGCGATAAGCGTGTTCAAGCTGCTGAGCTGCTGCTGAAAGAGCGTATTCCTGCTCGTGATGCCTTCATGAAACGCCGTGTTCCCCTTCGTACGCTGCCGCGCAAGAGGCCGTCCGAGCTGGAACCCGCCTTGGAATATCCTGGTCCGGATACGCTGACCCCGGAGGTAGGCGTATATGCAAACGGCAGTTTTATGACGATGGTCACGAACAGCGGGGGCGGCTTCAGTCAGTATGAAGGGCTTGCGGTTACCCGCTGGCGGGAAGATCCCATAGCGGATAACTGGGGAAGCTTCCTGTACATTCGCGACGTTCTGGAGGATCGTGTGTGGTCCCCGTCATTCCAGCCATGCCGCGTGACTTCACCGGAGCAGCATGTTCAGTTTTCACTCGATAAAGCGACCTTCACGCGGGTGGACGGCGTTATTCGGACGTCAATGGATGTTGGAGTATCGACAGAATCGAATGCAGAAATCCGCCGAATAACACTAACGAATACCGGTAGTGAAGAGCGAAGGCTGGAAGTGACGACGTTTCAAGAAATCGTACTGACAAGCCCAATTGCCGATGAGTCGCATCCGGCTTTCAGCAAGCTGTTCGTGGAAACGGAGTATTCAGCTGACGAAGAGCTGCTGCTGGCACGAAGACGTCCACGCGATGACGGGGAGCGGCCGGTGTGGGCGTTTCATAAGCTGATGGCCTTTGGAGATTCGCTGGGTCCGGCAGAATTCGAAACGAGCAGAAGCCGCTTTATCGGCCGGGGAAACAAGCTGTCCCGTCCGGCAGGTATCGATCATCGTCTGACCGGGATGGTAGGTGCAGTAGCAGATCCGGCATTCGTGATGCGCCGCAGCATTGCAATTGCACCAGGCGAAACGGTACAGCTGTTTGCACTCACGGGAGCGGGCATCAGCAAAGAGGATATGCTGGAAACCGCAAGCCTTCTGTCGCAGCCGCATCAAATCGAGCGGGCATTTCAGCTGGCTTGGACACGCAATCAGATTGAGCAGCGGCACTTGCAAATAACGGCTGCAGATGCGCTAGCCTACCAGCAGCTGGCCGGTCGAGCTTTGTTTACAGCGCCTTTCCGTCCGGAACGTGCCGCTAGTATTCTGGAGAACCGCAAAGGGCAATCCGGCCTCTGGGCTCACGGTGTATCAGGAGAACGTCCGATCGTGCTTGTCCGGATCGAAGATGCGGTCGGACTGTCTTTTATCGTCAAGTTGTTTCAAGGTCATGAATATTTACGCCGCATGGGGCTGTTCCTAGATCTTGTCGTGCTCAATGAATCCGAAGAAGGCTATCAGCAGGATCTGCAAGAAAACCTCCGGCGGGCGCGTGAGCGCATTAGCGGCCAACAAGAGGGACGGCAGGGGACGATCACAATCGTTCCTGCCAGCCAGTTAACGCAAGAAGAGCGAATCCTGTTCGCCGCTGTCGCCCGCGTTAGCTTGAGAGCAGATGGCCCAAGCTTGAAAGCGCAGCTCCGCTCTCCGCTGCCGGACGATTCGCAGTCCGCGCCAGAGCCGCTCGACAATGTCGTGGAACTGCGTCCTGCCGGGGTGTCATCGATTTCGAATTCAGCAGCAAAAGCGGGGAAGACAGCGGACTCGCCGGGCACGGGCGAGGAACAGTCTTCTTCGGAATCGAGGCATGCTGGCGCTTCTGTCCACAAGGCTGCATCGCAGCATGACGAGATGGAAGGGCTACAGTTCTTCAATAGCTGGGGAGGGTTTACGGAGGACGGCCGTGAATACCGGATATCGATCAAGCATGGGCATTATTTGCCGGCGCCATGGATCAATGTGATGGCTAATCCGCGCTTCGGCTGCTTGGTATCGGAGCTGAATACCGGTTATACATGGTGGCGAAACAGCCGCGAATGTAAACTTACCCCATGGTCGAACGACCCTGCTCTGGACCGGCCGGGAGAGGCTTGTTACCTTCGGGATGAACAAAGCGGTGAATACTGGCCGTTTGCGACAGAACGAGGAGAAGGCATCCCGGCCTACCAGCTTGCCCATGGCCGTGGCTATACGAGATTTAGTCATGAAACACATGGTCTGCAGCAGGAGATGACCGTCTATGTTCCGGTCGATGACCCGATCAAAATCATACGGCTGAGGCTGCGCAATCAGACTTCGGAGGAGAGACGCTTATCTCTCACATACTATGCCGAATGGGTAATGGGGGTTAGGCGCGAGGGCAATGCGCCGTTCGTTGTGTCGGAGTGGGAAGAAGAGAACGGCATCATGACGGCCCGCAATCATTACCAAGAAACGTTCCGCGATGCGACGGCATTCTTGGCCTTCGGCACGCCGCCTGCGGGTGATTGCTCCTATACGAGCAACCGGCGCGAATTCTTGGGACGGGACGGTTCTATGGACAGTCCTGCGGCTATGGGCAGGCCACACCTGTCGAACAAGTCCGGACCGATGTACGACAGCTGCGGCGCCGTTCGTAAAGAGCTGACAATTGCTCCCGATGCGGAACAAACGGTGTATATCCTGCTGGGCTGCGAGGCTTCCCATGAAGCAGTCGTAGAGCTTGTTCATAAGTACAGGCTGAATGAAGCCTGTGAGCAGGCTTACGATAAGCTGGGACAGTTCTGGGGCAGCTTACTGGATCAGGTGACGGTCACGACGCCGCATCCAGAGATGGACCTGCTGCTGAACAATTGGCTGTTGTACCAGACCCTTTCTTGCCGGATGTGGGCACGAACCGCCTTCTATCAAGCCGGGGGCGCATTCGGCTTCCGCGACCAGCTGCAGGACTCGCTCGCCCTGCTTCACAGCCGGCCGGAGCTGACTCGCCAGCAAATCATTCTCCATGCCTCGCATCAGTACGAGGAAGGGGATGTGCAGCATTGGTGGCATGAGGAGACCGAACGGGGCATCCGAACACGATTCTCGGACGACCTGCTGTGGCTTCCTTATGCAGTATCGCGATATGTCGAGCATACAGGGGACGAAGGCTTACTGGATGAGGTTGCTCCTTATTTGTACAGCGGCCCTTTAGATGAACATGAGCGTTATGAACCGACTGTTCGATCCGGCAACGAAGGCTCCATCTACGAGCATTGCCTGCGCGTTCTGGACCGGAGTCTCCAGTTCGGGGAGCATGGACTTCCACTGATTGGAGGAGGCGACTGGAATGATGGAATGAGCCGGGTCGGCGTCGAAGGACGCGGCGAGAGCGTCTGGCTGGGCTGGTTTCTCATCGATGTACTGAAACGGTTTGCCCTCGTTTGCGAGAAGCGGGGCGATGATAGGCTTGCGAGCCATTACAGGGCGGTTTGCGAGAAACTCGCTGCCGCTCAAGACAAGCATGGCTGGGATGGGCAATGGTACCGCCGCGCATTTCATGATGGAGGCGTCTGGCTGGGCTCGGCTCAAGCGGCTGAATGCCGTATCGATGCGATTGCCCAATCCTGGTCGGTCATATCGGGCGCAGCTCCGCGGGACAAAACGGTTACGGCGATGCATTCGTTTGACCGTGAGCTTGTCGACCGCAGCTATTCGCTCATTGCGCTGCTAACGCCGCCTTTTGATACAAGTGACCCAAGTCCGGGCTACATTCAGGGCTACCCGCCCGGAATTCGCGAGAACGGCGGCCAGTATACGCATGGCGTGATCTGGAGTGTTGCGGCCTGGTGCGGGCTCGGAGAAGGAGATAAGGCATTCGAGCTGTTTCATATGATGAACCCGATCTCGCATACGCTGACGCCTAGTGAAGTCCGGCGTTACGCAGCGGAGCCTTACGTGATGGCCGCCGACGTCTACACGTCATCGCCGAACAAAGGACATGCCGGCTGGACGTGGTATACAGGGGCTTCCGGCTGGATGTACCAGGTAGGGCTTGAATGGATTCTGGGCATACAGCGAAGGGACCGGCAGCTTCACATCCGTCCATGTATCCCGCAAGATTGGCCAGCGTTTAAGGTGAACTACCGGTTTGGCACTGCGGAATACCGCATTACAGTCGAGAATCCCGATCGGCGATCGACCGGTCTTTCGAGGCTTGTTATCGATGGCCGCGACACCGGCCGGAACGAAGCGGATGCAGGTGACGGAGCGATTGTACCATTGATCGACGACGGCCGCGTTCATGATATTCACATGACGCTTTAAGCTGAAAGTCCGCCCATCCTTGGATGAGGCGGGCTTTCTTATGTGATCAGGACTGTCCGTTCTGCCGGCGGTAATCCCGAGGAGCCAGTCCGGTCTTCTTCTTGAACACCGACAGGAAAAATTTCTTGTCCTGATAGCCGACTTGCTGGGCGATATCCTGTATGGGGAGTTGAGTCGTCAACAAGAGCCTACAGCTTTTTTCAATCCGTTTGTTTTGAATATAGGTGGTGAAGGTCATACCCATCTGGCGTTTGAATACGCGGTGAAAATGTCTTTCGCTCATCTGAAATGCACTGGCAATTGTGCTTGCAGTTATTGGCTCCATGATCAAGCGATCTATATAACGAATAGCCTCGTCGAGCGAATCGGATGCTGCAAAGCTATGATCCGCTGACTTTCCGGCATCCCCTGCAAGCTGCCGTTCCAGCATAACGGCTAGCTCGATAAACAACCCGTACAAGCGGGGGACGAAGCCGGGCTTGCGCTGCATATACTCGCGCTCAGCTAAACGGAACCAATCCCCGTATTGCCCGTCCCGATCTTTAAGCTGATGCCAGCCGTGTTCCGAGTCCGGGGTGAGCTGGAGAAGCCGCATCGCATGAGTCAAGGATGCCGCGCTTGGCATGAAAGACAGCTCAGCGGCCAGCCGGTCGGGTTGAAAGATACAGTTGTAGACGATAAGCGGATGGCTGGGTCCGGTACTTGTGGGGCGAAAAACGTGTGAAGTGCCGAGCGGCACAATGAACCAATCGCCTTTGGCGACGGGGAGTATACACTCATCGATATAATGAAAGCCGGATCCTTCGGCAACGTAAGCCAGCTCCATAAAATCATGACGGTGCAGCTGCAGGTGAAAGGATTCGCTTACGCGATTGAAAAAGAAGGGCAGCGACGCCTCGTCGAATACAGACCACGAGGTTAAGTCCACCGGTGTTTGAATCATAGTCATACGCCTCCAATGACCGCCGCTTGCTGCCATTTGAGGTAATCAATGGAGTTAAGCGGCTAAGTAGCATTCCGTATGTCATTATACCCCCTTATATGTGGCAGGAACAACCGTTTAATCTCACTAATAATCCCTTAAAATTGTTCCTATAACCTATTTCATTACACTAATCAGGATACTACGGAGAGGTTGTGTTAATCGTGACAAGACAATGGATGGCCGAATGGATATGGGGAGGCCAGGTCGAAAGCCCGCGCAACGAGTGGCGGTGGTTCCGGCAAACATTTGACGTGCCGCAGGAGCTGGAGGATACGCAGCTTCGCATAAGCGCGGATTCCCGTTACGTCCTCTACGTGAACGGAACTCAAGTTGGCCGCGGCCCGGTAAGATCATGGCCGGCCGAGCAGTTCTACGACACGTATGAAATCGGGCATTTGCTGAGGCCAGGACGGAAGAATGCCATAGCCGTTCTTGTCATCCATTTTGGCGTATCAAACTTCTACTATCTCCGTGGGCGCGGCGGATTAATTGCTGAGCTGACGATTGATGATAAGGGTACCGGAAGGAAGCTGCTTACAGCGACCGATGCCACATGGAAAACGATGAAATCCGATGGGCAATTTACGGGCTCCCCGAGAATGTCGTGTCAGCAAGGCTTTGCTGAAGTCATCGACGCTTCGAAGTGGGATGAGGAGTGGATTCAACCCGATTATGACGATTCGGACTGGGCAAGCGCAGAATCCATTGGCGCAGTTGGAACTGGACCGTGGAAATCGCTCGTTCCGCGGGATATTCCGTTCTTGACCGAGGAGAAGGTGTATCCTTCCCGGATCCAATCCATACGGAAAGTGAAGGCGCCGTCATGGACAGCTGCAATAGATCTGCGTGCAGCCTTCATGCCCGATACGGCTAATCATGCGAATCAGGTCAACTATTCCGGTTATATTGCAACCAAACTGATTATGAAAGAAGCGGCTCATGTATCGATCGGGTTTCCAACAGGAGCTCGAACGGGCAAGGTATGGGTAGATGGAGTGAAATGTGAACAATGGTATGGTGTCTTGCCGGAGCGTTATTGCGATCTGGAGCTGACGGCCGGCGAACATTTCATCTTAGCGGATATCACGGCGAACGATCATGGAGGCAGCTTTCATTTCGCAATCGACAGCAGAGGGGAGTTCGAGCTTGTATCGCCGCTGGCCGGCGAACATCCAACGGAGACGCCGATTGCAATCATCGGGCCCTTCCACGAAACCATGGATATCGATTATATCGAAAAACCTCCGCTTAACCTGCAGCAGCCGGACTATCTTGCAGCCGCTGGAATTGCCAATGTCAAAGAATTGCAGCCTTTCGCGGCTTGGGCGAAGCCTTTATCCGCTGCATTGTATTGCGAGCATGATGTGATGGGCTCGAATATATGGCTGCCTGAAGCGATCAATGGGAATGTAACGCCTGATTTGATTCGCGGGATTACGGCATCACCTGATGCGGCGGTTATTCCGCTTGCTGAAGGGTACGATACCGAGCTGCTCATCGATTTCGGTAAGGAATGGTCCGGATTTATTGGTTTCGAGCTCGAAGCCGAGGCTGGAACAACCATCGATCTATACGGACTGGAGTATGTGCGAGATGACTTCCGTCAGCACACGTACGGACTGGACAATACGATCGGCTATGTGGCCAAGGGTGGAAGACAGCATTATCTTTCTCCGGTTCGCCGGGGCTTCAGATATTTGGTCATGACCATACGGGGTGCCGTAAAGCCGGTGAAGCTGTTCGAAGTATATGTGAATCAAAGCAATTATCCTGTGACGGAGGCGGGTGCTTTCCAAAGCTCCGATCCGTTACTGAATCAAATCTGGGAGATTAGCCGTCATACGACTAAGCTCTGTATGGAAGACACCTTCGTGGACTGTCCTGCCTATGAGCAAGTCTTCTGGGTCGGCGACAGCCGGAATGAAGCCCTGGTCAATTATTATGTATTCGGCAGCTTGGATATCGTCAAACGATGCTTGAATTTAGTGCCGGGCTCCAAGGACATGACGTCCCTGTACGTCAATCAAGTGCCGAGCGCATGGAACAGCGTTATTCCGAACTGGACGTTCTTCTGGGTGATTGCCTGTGAAGAATATGTCGAGCATACGGGTGACCAAGCGTTCGCGGCATCGATTTGGCCGGCGGTCCAGCACACGCTAACCCATTATCTTGAGAAGCTTGACGGATCAGGCTTATTGAACATGAAGGGGTGGAACCTGCTCGATTGGGCGCCGATCGATCAACCTGGCGACGGCATCGTTACCCATCAGAATTTGTTCCTGGCCAAATCGCTGCGCAAAGCTGTGGAGCTTGCCGAAACCGCTGGCGCCGCTTCAGAGGCAGCAGGCTTCAAGGAAGCAGCCCAAGCGCTTACGGAAGCAATCAACACGCACCTGTGGGATGAGGAGCGCCAAGCTTACTTGGATTGTATCCATGCAGACGGCAGAAGATCGGATAACTTTAGCATGCAGACACAGGTTGTCGCTGTATTATGCGAGGTTGCGGAAGCGGAGCGTATGGAACGTATCCAATCCTATCTGTTGAACCCGCCGCAATCGTTCGTTCAAATCGGCAGTCCGTTCATGTCATTCTTCTATTACGAAGCATTGGTACAAACGGGGAACTATGAGCATATGCTGGCCGATATCCGCAAAAATTACGGATTCATGATCGAGCATGACGCGACGACCTGCTGGGAGATGTATGCGAATTTCACCGAAAATCGCGCGAATGCCGATCTTCTTTCGCGCAGCCATTGTCATGCTTGGTCGGCGGCCCCGGGCTATTTCCTCGGAACGAGTGTACTAGGGGTTACGAGGACTGGGGAAGGCTGGAGCCATGCGGCGATCAAGCCGCAGCCGTGCGGGTTAAGCTGGGCAAGAGGCAAGGTGCCGCTGCCGCAGGGCGGATTAATCGAAGTGAGCTGGCGCGTAGAAGACAGCGTAATGAAGTTGGATGTGTCCGCTCCGGCTAATATCGAGCTTGATATTCAACTACCGGAAGGCATGACGGGCAAAATTTCCGTTGTGACCACGGAAGCAGCGAACGGGGCTGCTTGGTAATCGGTTAATCGCATGAAGTAAAGCATAAGTATCAGCAACATAGATTAATCGGATCATGAACACAACGAATAAGAACAGCAGCAGGCGCACCCAAGACGCAAGTCGGGGAGCGCCTGTTTGCTATATAGAAGCAATGGGATTGTTTCTTCCGCATATCGTCTCTTTTCACCGGTTAGCTGAATTGTTCCTGTGGGGCGGTCCGTGCTTTCCATGATATAATAGAACAAAGATAGGATGACAGACGGAGGGAACGGGGATGGAATCAGCTCTGCTGCATAGCGAGGTCATCGAAGTGGAACGGGAGAGATCGGAGCTGCTCCGGCAAGGACTTACGCCGGAAGCGGCTCGTGAACGATTGGAGGACAAATACCGGATTTATTCGCGTGAGAAGGGTGCTTTCGTCTGTGCCTGCTGCAGCAGCCGTGTCGTGATGGTGCTGTATGCGGACAGAGCGATATTCCGTCACTATGATAGCGAAGCGTGCGCAGGGGAAAGGAATTACATCAACTATACAGCCGGACGTGAAAAAGCTCGCGAGCTTGCCATCAAGCATTCGGAAGGCAAGGAGCTGCTGCGGCGCATCTTTCTATCGCTTCAGGATGAGGGAGATCAAGCAGAGGACGGTTACTTGTACAAGAAGGAGCTGCGGTTCGTTCCTGACTTTCTGTTGACGGCAAGGAACGGGGAACGATGGGCGATTGACTATATCGTTTCATTGAAAGGTGACGCGGCCTATCGCAAGCGGCTTCGGAACCGGCTTGCCTGCTACAGATCGCATGGCTTCAAGCCTCTCTTTCTCATCGATCGTTTCTGGCTCGCGGTAACGGAATCGGCCTATATTTCGTTCAACCACTCCGAGCTCGATATGCGTGCGCCTGCAAATCCTTATGATGAGTTATGGCAGCGTGAACTAGCTATGCCTCCGCTGCTGATGCGGGAGCCGGTTTGCAGTCTTATCTATCTGGACGTGCCCCAGGAGCAGGCCGTGCTGGCCCGATTCCAGATGAGCGGTGACAAGTGGGGACGGTTGTTGTTCGAACCGCAAGAGCTGCCGCTGGATCATCTGCTCGCTGTGGATGGACAATGGCTGGATATGAACGGTCAGGCGATGCTCCAATTGTTTAAGGCGCGGGAACAGAATACGATCCGGGACTATTGCGAGCGTCTGCGCTTGATTCTGCAGGAAGATGAGCAGGAACGGGCTGAGGAAGAAGCGCGGCAGGCAGCGCTCGAGGAGCGTATTCGCGTGCTGCGGGAGGCGAGCCGGCCGCAGATTAGCTTGAGTTCGATGAGTGGAGCCGAACAAGCAGCAGCTGCCTCGAGCCTGCCGGCTCCGGCAGCTCAAGCGCCGGCGGCACCGGCAAGCGAGGTCCTTGCCAAGCTGATGGATTTACTGCAGAGGTGCAAGCAATCGCCGCGCCGTATGGATTATCCAGGGCTCGAGGATAACCTGGCTCGCGCGGAGGCGCTGATCGAGCAGGCCGGCATCGGGGAGCTCGATGCTGCTCATTGCTATAAATCGGCTTGGAGTATCTTGCGCAACATCAGTTATCCGTTATTAGGTGAATAGCTGCAGCAATTCGTCTATCGCAGCATCCGGCCGGTAACTCTCTCGAACCACTTCCAAGGCAGCAGCGCTTTGCCCAGCAGAGACATTCTCGCTCCATTGCCCACGGGATAGCGCAAATGGGGTGCTTCAGTGCGGGCGATGCGCACGATAAGCTCCGCGACCTGCTGTGGATCGGGAGATGTCTCGGCCGCTTTCCTGGAATAGCGGAGCACGGCCTCCATCCCGGCTTGATAAGGGGAATCCGGCTGAGCGTAGATTTGTTCAAAGCCTTTTTGCCAGATGGAGGTTTTGAAGGCGCCTGGCTCGACCAGAATCACATGCACGCCGAAAGGCAGCAGCTCGTGACGAAGAGCTTCACTGAAGCCCTCGACCGCAAATTTGGACGCCGCATAAGGGGCATAGCCGGGAAAGCCGAAGCGGCCGCTCAAGCTGCTGATATTAATGATGTGACCGCTTCTCTGCCTGCGCATGATCGGGATGATGGACCGGCTTACCGCTACAAGCCCAAAGAAGTTTGTTTCCATCTGTGCCCGCCAAGCCTCCATGGGCACCTCTTCCACATAGCCGCCGACGGCAAAGCCTGCATTGTTAACAAGCAGATCGATTCCGCCGAGCTTGCCGGCAATTTCCTCTATTGTCTGATCGATTGCAGCATGGTCGGTCACATCCAGCTGGACGCAGCTTAGCCGCTCTGCAACACCTTGTCTGGAAGCGGATTCCAAAAGCGGACCGCTTTTGTCCAAATCCCGCATGGACGCCACTACCCGGTAACCCGCATGTGCGAGAGCCACGGCGGACAGCAGCCCGATTCCGCTGGATGTACCTGTTACGAAAGCGACTTTGCCCTCGATTCCTCTCGGCTCTTGCTTGAAGCCCTGCATTCGACCAACCCCTCTTCTTCTTCAATTCAAAAAGCTACAATTTAAATCTTCGTATGATTGGCACACCGACGCCCTCGAGCAGCATGCTGAGCAGTATCCAGCCTGATCGCCGGAGAACAGGGAGATGCTTGTCGTAGATGGCACTGTATTCAATATCAACGACTGCGCCCCGATTGCGTTTGAACTGCGCGGCACCAGAGCTCTCATGCAGAAGATGGCCCCTCTCGGCGGCAATTTGCAGCAGGACGGCGGAGAGCATCCGATATAAGCCAAGCTGCTGAGGCAGCGAGGTATCATAGCCGAATAGCGGGGTTGTCATCACACCTTCACGGCTGAAGAAGCCAAGCACGGCGTCCAGTCGTCCGTTCTTGCGCAGCCCATAGAGCATTAATGTCCCTTCCTGCAAAGCCAGGCGAATATAGGACTCTTGGAACTGAGGGTTATAGAAAGAATATTTATGCAAATACAGGGCATTGTATAGCTCCAATATCCGCGGGATATCGCTCTCTTTCATTGCGGCGGGTCCTGAAACTTCGTAGCCATGCTTGCGCAATAGACTGTAGTCTCTCTTGATCAGCCAACGCGATTTGGCATTCATGGAGGCCGGATCATGGGGCCGGAGCAAATAAATTTGTCGGCTAGGCACCAACCGGCAGCTCTCGTTGCGAAGCGTTTCCAGCATGATGCCGGTCGTAGCCGCGTTAAGCGAACGGAACACGATGGCATGTGCCGGGAACCTTTTTTTCAGAAAATGCAGCACTGCTGTCGTTTGTTCAGGCGTCAGATTCGCATACAGGTTCGTAGAGAGCAGCCAATTGTTGAAGTGGACCGTCTTGTTTATTTTGGATGCCTTGAGCAGCAGGCCTGTACAGGACAGAAGACCCGAAAGTGTATTCCGGAGGATCCGGTTGTTAAGCACGTTAAGCTCTTCCTTCGCATAGCTGACATAATGCGTATAGGGGGAGCAGACGTAGGAATTGTCGTATTCATCCTCGTTCACGGTCACCGGAATGACAAGGTCATCTAGGACGAGAGCATAAAGCTCCGTATGGGCATTCGCAATATAGGCATCCGGGGATTGCGTCATCAGAGGCAGCAGATAGCGCATGGCGTAGCTTCCGGCTTCCGTATCCGGCCAATGAAGGTCATGAATCGTATGACGGTCATAGAGTTGTATGCGGGAAGCTTGACGGGATTTCTTCGCTGAAACCTGCGGATGCGCTATCGCGGTTGCTGCTGATGATGGTGTCATGGATGGTGAATCTCCTTTCAACCCGACGCAGCTTCCGATAGGAAGCCGTAGCTTCTTCGGCTTCGCAGGGGGGAAATTGAATCTCGGGCAGGCGGCAGCCTATCCGCTCGAATAAGGAAACCAGAGCTGCATGTACGGCTTGTACCGCTTGCGGCCATGCCGCATCTGCGACGCTGAGCCTCACCTCGATGCGGCTCGAAGCGTGCTGCACGGCCTTATAGGCCGTCACCTCTGTTGAAGCGGCAATAATCGTCCGAGCGATGAAATCCGGGAAGACCGGTACGAATCGTTCTGGATCAAGCGAATCCTGGAGATAGAAACAATCGTCGCAGCGCCCTTCAATGGACTGGATGGCGGTAAATACGGATCCGCATCGGCAGGCCGGCGCTTCGGTCAATAGATCATCGAGCCGGTACCGGACAATCGGCTGCGCGGAGCGTGAGAAATCGGTTACGATGGGCACGAACTTGCCAGCCTTGACGTCTACATACTCTTTCTGAATGGCGACGAGATCTTCATTCAGATGAAGGGTGCCGTACCGGCAGGTGGACGCCAGAAACCCTTCTGTGCATTGGTACACCTGATGGACCGGCTGCCCGAAGGCGGCTTCGATATGCTGCCGGTCGAGCGGGTCAAGCACCTCTGCGACCGAGATGACCTTGCGCGGCATGTCCGGCAGACAAAGCATGCCGGCTGCGATGTTATCCGCCAGCATACGCAGCATAGACGGGGGGGCCACTAGCAGCGTGGGTCCGTACCGTTGAAGGCGGGAAAGATGCTGTTCCAGCGGATCAAGCAAATCGAAGAACGCGAACTGCAGCCTCCGCCCTTGAACGGACTGGTATAGATTGCTGTCGGCGCGCAGAAAGAAAGCGACGCGCTCACGCTGCATGAGCGAGCCTGGCAGCAGCTTGGCGAGCATCGTACCCGCCCACGCATGCTGTTCCTGCGGACTGACGAGGAAGAGACCGCGGTTGCCGGAGGTGCCCGAGGACAACCCGATGGTTATACCGCTTAGCGTAGGCGCAAAATCCCGTGTGGTCTCCGCCTTCAAGGCGATGGCAAAGGCCTCTTCCTTGCGGACGCCTACGGTGTTCAATTGATCAAAGTGTGCCATCATCGTCTTCTTATCGATAAGCGGGAATTCACGCCATCTGCTGGTAGGTAGATCCTTCCAATGATTCCGATAGAATGATGAATCTTTACGTACGATGTCCAGGTGCCGGACGATCCGGCGTTCCTGCCAGCGTTCGAATGCTTCCCGGTCCGTCCAGCGGCGGAAGTAGCGCGCTGCGGAATAGTGCCGCAGGAACGTTATGATTCGATTCAGTCTGCTCATAGCCGCTCATTCCTTTGTATATACATTCTCCACACCTCGCCGCAATGGGAGGGAATGATGCGCAGTTGGGGAAACCGCTCCGCAAGCAGGCGCAGCCTAGTGAAGGTTTGAAGATATTGCCGGCGGTCCGGCATGATCAGGCCTGCCAATGGGTGAGGGGGACGGTTCTCCCGTATGGCTTGACCGGACCAGGCCGCATCGGCACATAGAAAGTATTCATGCTCTGCGGTGGACAACAACAGCCCCATCTGTCCAGTGGCATGTCCGGAAACATCGACACCGATAAGGCTGCCGTCACCTAACAGGTCATAACCGTCATCCGGGAATGGCCAGCCTTCCGGCAGAGGCACGCGGGCTGAAGGAGGGACCGGCGATGATCGAAATCCGAAATCCTCCGGCATTAAATCAGGCAGAAAGCCGGCCCGCACGGCTGCAAGCCCCCGGAGTCCGCGAACGGCTTCATAGGCCTCTGGAAGGTAGATGAAGCGGGCATTAGGAAAATCACACAATCCCGCCACATGATCGGCGTGAAAATGCGATAGAATAATCAGATTCACTTCACCGGCATCGAGATTGAATTGCCGTTTCAACAGCATTGCTGCGCCTTCGCTGGGATCATGTACAACAGGTGTCACCCGTCTGTAGATGGAATAAGGAAAGCGGGATGCAGCGTCGAAGAAGCGGGCGGCATAGCCGGTATCGAACAAGATTGTACCGTGCTCGGGATGGACGATCCGGGCAAAGCCGGCAGGAATACGAATGCTCCGCACGGAGCCTCCCCGCATGGTGATCCATTCCGGATGTGTGCAATAACCGGTGGCGTGAAGCGTTAACTCGACTTGCTTCTGATTCGTCATCGAGGGTTTCGCCACCAATCTGCGAAACGCGCAATGCCTTCATCGTTAGGAATGCGCGGCGAATAACGCAGCCATTGCCGAGCAGCAGAGATGTCAAGCGTCTGGCTCTTGGCAAGCAAGGCGATCGTATATCGGGTCAGCAGCGGCTCGGGTTGGCCGGGCAGCAGCCGTGCCGCCAATTCCATGGCACCGGCGAGCATGTATCCGGCTGAATAAGGGATAGGCCGGCCTCTCATTGGAACGCCAAGCCGATCAAACAGCTTATGCAGAACGTCGGCAAGACGGACGGGCTCCCCGTTCGTAATATTATAAGTCCTGCCCATGGCAGCCGGAGGTGCTTCGGCAGCAAGGAGAAGCGCATCTACGGCATTATCGACGTATGTCAGGTCAAGGATGGCTTCGCCTCTGCGAAACAGGGGGACGCCAATCCGGTCGTTAGCATGGATCAACCGCGGCAGAATAGCCGTATCGCCAGGTCCAAATAGAGCTCTGGGTCTTAGGCTTACACTCTCGAAGCTTGGGTTATGGGCTGCGAGCACTTCTTCTTCAGCGATCCGCTTGGTAGCCGCATAAGCGTTTGGGGCCGAGGCGGGGAGCGGGTCAGTCTCACGGATCCCAAGCCGGTCGGAGAAGTCGAAGTAGAGACTGGGTGTCGAGACGTTCACGAGACGGCGGACGCCTTGACGCTGGCAAGCATGAATGATATGCCGCGTTGCTTCGACGTTGCTCGCGAAGAAATCTTGGTACCGGCCCCACGGAGAAGAAAGTGCTGCGCAATGAAACACGGTATCCATGCCGGAGCAAACCGCTTCAACAGCTTGCGGATCTCTCAGGTCGACAGTTCTGAAGCGAATTTCATCCGCGGCTAATGCTGCTCCGTTCTTCGTATTACGCCCAACCGCCGTTACATCCCAACCGGATGTCTGCAGCCGGCGGGCGAGATGACCGCCCAGAAATCCGGTACCTCCGGTAACGAGTGCTCTAGCTTCTGTCATAGTCACCATTCCATTCGATATCATAAGTTGTTGCGGCGAGCAGGGAGACGCCGCGCTGCTTGCTAATGCGGCGGGTTTCTCCAAACGTTCGAAGCTGCTCCCAAAAGGGGCGCGAGTCATGACGCCGGTAGATGACGTCTCGTGCCTGCCGGAAGTCCCGATGCCATCGTTTCCATCCCCGCAGTGAACGGTCGCTCCACAGACCGAAAGAAAGCATGGCCATGGCAAGCATAGTTCGGGTTGCGGGAAGGGGCTCGGCAGGCATGGCTGCAGCTGTTGCCGGCTCCAGAAGAGCCGTTACCAGCCCTTGCCCGGGTCCGAATAAATGGACGCCGCTCGTGGTTCGCGGATTGCACTCTATTGGACACAGAACGCCCTCATTCGTCTCGATGAAATCGAAGGCAAGCTGCCCGTTAAACTGCAGCTGCCCAGCGAATGCTTGCACCCAATGACGAATTCCGGGATGCTCTATCGGTTCAAAATAAATGCTGGCACCAAGACCGGCTTTATAAGAGGTCTGATAGGCGGCATGTGCGGTTACGGTTCCACTATGGCTTACGCTATAGGTGCAGATTTGTCTACCGTCGATAAACTGCTGCGCAACCCAAGGATATGCGGTGGATAGGCCGGGTACAAGACCGGCCAGCTTCTTGTCCATCAAGGCGGGATCGTCCGCAGCATCCAGTATGATGACATGAGCTGCGAAGCGGGAATAAACCGGCTTCAGCACGATTTTGCCTGGAGAGAAGGTGAAGCTTTCATCCCGCCAAGCAGACACCAATTGCTGCAGCTCCTCTCCGGAGGTTAACAACTGTGTGGCCGGAGCCGGCAGCCCAAGCTCCTCGACCAGCTGAATAAACTTGTGTTTATTGTGGAGCCGGTTCAATACTTCAATAGGCTCGGCGAATACGCGGCAAACATCCTGCAGCCGGTCCAGCCCCTTCGAAATATACATAATCTCCTCGCAAGTCGGAAGCAGGACATCGATTCGATAAGTTAGGATGAGTGTCCTGAGCGCATCCACATAGGCTTCGGGTTCGTGGCTGGGCATCGGAACCCGGAAGCTGTGCACGACGGCGCGTGATACCCGGCACAGATGATAGGGTGCGCTCTCCGCGACGAATACCCGGTGTCCCGCATCCGCGAACTGCCGTGCAAGCTCAAGGGCAGCCGGTGCCCGTCCACCGGTTAGTAATATATTTAATCGAGCCCCGCTGCTTGCCGGGCGCGGCTTAGTAATCAAGGATGGCGCCTCCAAGCGACACGCCGGCGGATGTTCCGAGGAGTAAGATGCGGTCGCCGCGGTCGATTTTCTTCTGCCGTATAGCTTCATGGAGCCCCATCGGGATCGAGGCGGCAATGGTATTGCCGTGATCCGGCGTAATGTACATCAGCTGATGCTCGGCGATCCCGAGCTTCCTGCTAATAAGCCGCATCGCCATCGCACTGCCTTGATGGGGAATAACAAGCTTGAAATCCTCCATTCGCGTATTTGCAGCTTGAAGCAAACGATCGACGAAATCCGGCAATTTTCGCGATGCTAAGCGAAAAATTTCGCTTCCGTTCATATCGAATAAATAATCCTCCATGTTCAACGCGTTATAATACTTCGGATGCTGCTTCGATCCGCCGCCGCGAATTTCCGATAAATGTGCGCCCTCGCTGAACGTTTGCATATCGGCATGGACAAGCTTTGATGTTCCGCCCGGCTCGGTCCGCCCGAGCACAACGGCTGCAGCGCCATCGCCGAAGAGGGCGGCACTCTCTTTCTGGCTCCAGTTCAGGCCGAGGGACGCAATTTCCGTGGAAATAAGCAGAATCCGCTGATATCGGCCAGCATCGAGCAAGTAAGACATAACATCCAGCCCAGCGACAAAGCTAAGGCAGGTGGAATTGATATCGAATGAAGGGACCCCGGAGGCTTCTTGGCCCATTGCTTTCTGAATAAGTGCTGCGGTGCAAGGGATGACTTGTTCCATCGTACCGCTTGCACAGACGAGGCAATCGATATCGGAAAAGGCAAGTCCGGCTGCCTCAAGCGCGTCGTATGCTGCCCGCGCTCCCATTTCCGATGCGGTTTCATCCTCGACGAAGTAGCGAACGTGAACGTCGGATTTTTTGCGAACCCAACCTTTCTTAACCCCTAAACGTATATCCATATCGGTATCGGTTACCCGCTTCTTCGGTAAATACTTGCCCGTGCCGAGCACGATTATATTACGCTGCTTCATGATATCCCTCCTGTTCGTCTGACCAGCGCAGTTTTCTGAAGGCTCGTTTTCATTGTACAAGACTGGCGAATTTTAGACAGTACCAATTTTTCATAGTACCTGCTCGGATGTCATTGGCAATAGCACTAATTCATAACGGAAGCTGCGGGGAATAATCGCTGAATGAATACGGATTTCCCGGGAAAGCGCAGGAGTCGACACAATCGGACGCAATAGTGATATTCGTCAGCGGGAATCGTCAAGATCGTCGTGCAGTGAACGTATAGAAGCTGTAACGATACAAGAAAAATGATATTGACACCGCCTATAAATGGGTTATACTGGAAAAAAAATGTTGAAAGTGGGATACGTGCAGTGATGATGACGGTGTTCTTGACAGAAGTTAACGGTTCGTTTATTTAACCGAATAACTCATGATTGCGACCGGAGAAACCTTGCTCATGAGCGGGGCTTCTTTAACTGCGTCTATGATCATGTACTTCTGTTTGGAACGATATCATCACTGCATACGTGTAAAGAGCCGGGCAAGCGATGTCTTGTTTAAGCGTCTTTACACGCAATGAGCCGTGGGTGAACTATGTTCACTCGCGGCTTTTTTCTATTTTCATCTTATTTTACTTTGAAGAACGGATGGGAGGACTAACAACTTATGCCAAGGATCATCACAATTTATTCGGAAAATAACGATTATCAACGATTCGAAGTGTTGAAGAGAAACCGGAACAAGCGACATAAGTATAAGGAGTTTTTTGTTGAAGGCGTTCGCAGCATCAATGAGGCCGTAAGAAATAACTGGGTGATCAATGGATTTCTCTATGCCAGGCACAAGCCTCTGTCTGATTGGGCGAAAGGGATTCTAGCAAGCTCCAGAGCCATGAATCATTATGAACTGGAAGGAGATTTGCTGGAACGATTAAGCGATAAAGAAGATACCTCCGAGCTGATCGCGATCGTCTCCATGCCGAGGGATGAGCCGGAACGGATCCAAGCTGCTGATCCATTGCTGGTGGCTGTCTTTGACAGACCCTCCAATCGGGGGAATCTGGGAACGATCATCCGCTCCTGCGACGCGCTAGGATGCCATGGATTGATAATAACCGGACATGGAGTTGATTTGTACGACCCTGAGACGATCCGTGCATCTATGGGCTCGTTCTTCAATGTCCCCATCATCCGAATGCAGTCGCCCGATGAAGTGCGGAATTGGATCATTGGGCTTAGAGAGACGCATGTTCAACTACAAGTAGTAGGTACGAGTGTTTCGGGAAGCCGGAAGGTGTATGATTGCGATTTTAGAAAGCCGACTGTTCTGCTTATCGGGAACGAGACGGATGGACTCAGTCATAAGTTTAAGGAGATGAGAGAAACGATGATCAACATACCCATGGGGGGATCGGCTTCTTCCCTGAATGTTGCATGCGCGACATCTATTATCTATTATGAAATCAATAGGCAGAAGAGTTTAGGCTCTGCGGATTAACCAATCAAGAAGAAGGATTCGCAGCAGCTCAGCTGCCTTTCATCGTAATATTTAATATTCATTCAATTGGTTCATTCGAAGCGCTGGCTTCGGAAGGGACGAATAACTAGCGAAATCAAGATGGAGGTGCTCTTGGTGAGTAAAGTGCTCATACTGGGCGGTACGAGGTTTTTTGGTAAGAAGCTTGTGGAACGGCTTATTCGTCAGCAGGCTGACATCACCATGATCACGAGGGGTAACACGCCTGATTCATTCGGTAATTCGGTGAAACGGCTGCAGGCGGACCGTACCGAACTGGCTGCGCTTGCGCGCGCAATAGGGGATGATTCGTATGATGTTGTGTACGACAACATTTGTTATACACCAGCCGAGGCGGCTGATGCCGTAACCTTGTTTGCAGGCAAAGCGGGCAAATATATCGTGACTTCTTCACTTAGCGTTTATCCGTTCGGCGAGCCGCGCAAGCAAGAGGGCGACTTCGACCCCTACAGCTGCCCTATTCCGCAGCCCTATGCCACACAAGTCGAGTATGCGGAAGGAAAGCGGCTCGTCGAAGCGGTATTGTTCCAGCAAGCGTCTTTCCCGGTGGTGGCGGTTCGCTTCCCGATTGTCATGGGGCATGAGGATTATACAAGGCGGCTGCACTTCCATGTGGAGCATGTTCAAAGCGGAAAGACCGTTGGAATGCCGAACCCGGATGCCATGCTTTCCTTCATACACGCCGACGAAGCGGCGAGGTTTCTCGCTTGGCTGGCTCATTCCCGTTTGGAAGGGCCTGTGAATGCTTGCTCCAGAGGTGAAATCTCTCCTGGTCAAATCATGGCGCTTATTTCGGAAGCGACAGGCAAACCGGCACTTATCGCTTCAGAATCCGATGAATCGGACCGGTCACCATACGGTGTTCCCGAATCCTGGTATATGGACACATCCTTTGCGGAGTCGGCGGGCTTCACATTTGACCATTGGAAGGATTGGCTGCCTCAATTGATTCGTGAGATGGCTGGGGAAGAATGAAATTGCAGGAATAATGGAACAGGCGCAGGGCCGTATGGGGGCCTTGCGCCTGTTTGGCTTCGTTGCTTATGGGTTTTTGCGGATATGCGAATCCATAACAAAGGTGCCGAATGGGAGAAAGGATGCAATGAAGGCCATAACCACACGCAGGAATGACCAGCGGGCAGCGAGCCATGCATGAAGGAGCGTTAGTACATATAAGACGAACAACGCGCCGTGTATGCCTCCGACGATCGTGACCGGCGTTGGCATATCAGCCCAATATTTGAGGGGCATCGCAATAAATAACAGGACCAGGAAGGATACGCCCTCGATCAAGCTGACCAATCGAAAGCGTCCGACAGCAGTTTTTAACATCTTGTGTATGACCTCCGTAATAGGATTGTTTCATCACTGTCCTCTATGAGTATACCTTAAGTAGGACGGGCCGGTAACGGGAGATCACGTTGACTTGTATGACGATTTGGTGTATTTTAAATGAAACTATTCGCAAAAATAACCAAAATCAAGGAAATAAACTTTAGACGTCGTCTACGCAAAGAGAAGGAGTCCACGGCTGAGAGACTTCTCGTAGCGGTTAAAGTTTCCCACCTTGTAGTTGCCGCAGGGAACGTAGGAATGCGTACAGTATCTGCGGCCGGGAGACCCCCGTTATCCGATAACATGAGGATCGCAAGCTGTACTGTTACACAGCAAGCGATTGAATTATGGGTGGTACCACGAGCGCGCTCGTCCCTTGCCGGGGATGGGTGCGTTTTTTTGTATACCCATTAGTCGGATTTCAAAAATAATCATTAAGGTGATGAAGGAGAGGGTAAGGATGAGACAACGTCAGTTATTTGCACCAACGCTTCGCGAGATGCCTGCGGAGGCGGAAGCCGTAAGCCATCGGTGGATGGTGAAGGGAGGCTTCATTCGCCAGCTGGCTTCGGGCGTCTATTCCTTCCTGCCGCTCGGACGCAAGGTGCTGCGCAGTGTGGAGACGATCATCCGGGAAGAGATGGAGCGTGCCGGAGCACAAGAAATGCTGCTCTCGGCGCTGCAGCCGGCGGAGCTGCTGCAGCAATCCGGCCGATATGATATGTATGGGCAGGATCTCTTTCGCCTGAATGACCGCAATGGAAGAGAATTCGTTCTCGGACCGACGCATGAGGAGGTCATTACTTCGTTGATTCAGCAAGAGATCACGTCCTACCGGAAGCTGCCGGTGACGCTCTATCAAATTCAGACGAAATTCCGCGACGAACGGAGGCCCAGATTCGGGCTTCTGCGCGGCAGGGAATTCATCATGAAGGATGCCTATTCCTTCGACACGGATTGGGATGGGCTCGCACGTCATTATGATGCGATGTATGAAGCCTATCATCGGATATTTACGCGGTGCGGTATAGCATTCCGAGCCGTAGAAGCCGATGCCGGCGCCATCGGTGGCGAAGGCGGAACACATGAATTTATGGCTTTCTCCGAATCCGGCGAAGATATTATCGTGTCCTGCGAATCCTGCGGCTATGCCGCAAACCTGGAAAAAGCGGAATCGATGCTTCCGGCAGCGACCGATGAAAGTAATTCGAATGTGGGCACAATGGCATCCTGTGTCAAATTTCATACGCCAGGCTGGAAGACGATTGAGCAGTTGGTCCAATCGGTCGGCTGCGGGGCTGAACATATCGTAAAGACACTGATCTATATGGCAGACGGGCAGCCAACGGCTGTTCTTGTACGCGGTGATCATGAAGCGAATGAAACGAAGATTAAAAACCTGCTTGGCGCAGAGACGGTTGAGCTTGCCGATGCAGCGACCGTGCAGGCGTTGACAGGCTCTCCCGCCGGCTTCGCAGGGCCGGTCGGGCTGGCGGCGCCGCTACTTGTGGATCAGCATGTCGGCGCGATGAAGGAAGCGATAACCGGCGCCAATGAGCTGGACTATCATCTGAAGCATGTCGTGCCAGGCCGGGACTTTACTGCGCATCTCACCGGCGACCTGCGTAATGTTCAGGAGGGCGATGATTGCCCGCATTGCGGAAACAAGCTGTCGACCATCCGCGGGATCGAAATTGGACATGTGTTCAAATTGGACAGTCGATACAGCGGCAAGCTGGGGGCGACGTTCGTCGATGCTGCGGGCAAGGAGCAGACCTTCGTTATGGGCTGCTACGGGATCGGGGTGACTAGACTGATGGCTGCTATTATCGAGCAGAATCAGGACGAGCACGGTATGATTTGGCCGAAGTCGATAGCACCCTATCAGGTTCACATCATCGTGATGTCGATGCAGGACGATACACAACGGGAAACTGCGCTGAAGCTGTATGAGGAGCTGCGCTCCGCGGGCATCGAGGTGCTGCTCGATGACCGGGACGAGCGGCCCGGCGTAAAGCTGAAGGATGCCGATCTGATCGGGCTGCCGCTGCGCGTTGTAGTCGGCAAGGCTATCGCGGAAGGTCGAGTTGAGCTGAAAGCGCGGACTGGAACCGTGGAACAGGTGCCGGCAGAGCAAGTAATCGGGCAAATCCGGGAGAAGCTGTTGTCATAGAAGACGAAAGGAGGCAAGCATTATGAATGCGTATGAAGGAAAGACCGTAATCGTGACCGGTGCCGCAGGAGGGATCGGCCGAATCTTGGCTAAGGCGTATGCCGCAGAAGGAGCACAGGTTGCCGCCACAGACCGTGAAGACAAGGGCGGGGACCAGCTAGTGAACGAAATTGAAGCAGCAGGCGGGTATGCGCGGTTCATAGCGGCTGACTTGAGCCGGCCGGAGGAGATTGAACAGCTGTTCGAACGGGTGGATCAGACATGCGGCTTAGCCGATATTCTGATAAACAATGCCGGATTCGGAATATGGAAATCCCCCCTCGAACTTTCCGTGGACGAGTGGGACAGCGTCATGAACGTAAATTTGCGCGGAACCTTCTTATGCAGCAGGGAGGCGGCGAAACGGATGAAGAAACGGGGAGCGGGGCGCATCGTCAATATCGCCTCGACAAGGGCAGCCATGTCTGAGCCATTCAGTGAAGCCTATGCTGCGTCAAAAGGCGGTATAGCTTCATTGACTCATGCTTTTGCCCTATCGCTTGGACCAGATGGCATTACCGTCAACTGCATAAGTCCGGGATGGATCGAAACCGGCGATTACGCATCGCTCAGACCAGTCGATCATGAGCAGCACCCGTCGGGCCGGGTAGGCCGGCCCGAAGATATTGTGCGGGCGTGCATGTATTTCACCGACCCGGATAATGGTTTTGTGACCGGTACCAATCTGACGGTTGACGGCGGCATGACACGAAAGATGATCTATGAGCCATAAGGTTAATCATTAATGTCATGAATCACATAGAAGTTGGGTTATAATCTGTCGTAGAGCTAGGACTCCTTCTGTCGGTCGATCGCCTCTGCCATCGTGCGGTCGGTCAAATGCGCATAGATTTGCGTCGTTTCCGGCGATGCGTGGCCGAGCTGCTCCTGCGTCTTATACAAGTCATTGCGCAGATAATAGTCCGTCGCGAAGGAATGGCGCAGCTTATGTACGGACAGGTAGGGTTTGCCGAACCGCTTGGCATACTTAATGACCATCTCTTGTATGGCGCGTTTGGTCATGCGCGAGCCTTCTTTCTTGCCGTTGGCAATGGCGAGGAAGAGGGCTTTTTCCCGTTTGGGCGCCTTGTATTGCGACTCTCGTTGATTCAAATAAAGCTGAAGCTCGCGAATCGCTTCCGTCCGGAAATAGACGGGCGTCTTGAATGTGTCGTCGTTCTTGCCTTTGCGGTACACATACAGCAGCTTTTTCTTCAGATCGAAGTCATCGACGTTCATGTTGACGACCTCCGATACGCGCAGGCCGGAATTAAGAATCAGACTGACGATACAGGTATCTCGGATGCGATTGAGCGTGTAGGCGTACATCGCTTGCTTGTTTGTCGCGACATCTGTCCCATAATCCTCATTAATATAACGAATAAACTCATCGATCTCCTGCTCCTGCAGCAGTTTACCTTCCAGCTTGGCTGCGGTATCCTTCGGTTTATGGCTCCGTTTAATGGACACCTTGGCCATCACGTTCCGCTTCAGCAGCGGGTAGAACTCCTCGTCCTCTGCGATTTGGCTTAAGTAGTGGAAGAGCGAGCGCAGGGAGGCGAGCTTGCGGGAAATCGTCGTTTTGACATTCATATGATCCGGGTGGGTGGCCAGAAACATCCTAAAGTTGTCGATGCTGTCCATATGAAGCTTCTCCAGCTCATCGAGCGTAATTTCACGCAGCGTTGTACCCTTGGACAAGCCTTCAGCCAGCAGCCAGGAGAAGAAAGTCTCGTAATCTCTCACGTATTCCAACAGGGAGGAAGGAGACAGGTCGGGCAGCTTATAATTGATGAATTTCTCGACATACCATGGCATCGACGGCGTCTTGCGGTCGAGCTCTTGCCGGTCTTTGATCTTAATAATGTTCACAGCCGATTCACCTCCGAAGCACTAATGGCGAAAAGCCAATCCTGCTAGCCATGCAATGCTTCTATTGTAGCAGAGGTGATTCAAACATGAAAAGTGAATCGCATATTCGTCCTAATTATTTACAAACGTATAGTTGTGTGTTAGAATAGTTAACCATTAGCAGCTAGCGCTCTCACGGGCATGCTGCATTTCGGCCAAAGCTTGTTCTAGATGTACGAAGGAATTCGGTAGCGCGTCCGCTGCCTGAAGATTATATAAAGAACGAAGGCTGCATATATGCAGCCTTCGAAGGTCGCTACCATTAAGGGTTATTGCTGTGCTGCTTAGTGGGAAGCTTAGATGAGGGCGTACCTTTACCGTAATGCTCCCGGTTTTTTTTATCTTTCTCTTGCGTGTCTTTCGTCTTCGCAACAAATTCACCCGTTGATTCGTTCATCTGAGTAACACGACCTCCAAGCCTTGGCTGAATTTCACTTATCATTCTGTGACGGCCAGTCAGAATCCCAATTTCTTGCATCGTGTCCGCCGGCTGCCTTACTAGGTTGTCCCAAATGGTTTGCGATTATTTTTGTCCTTGTCGTCGCCTTCTTCGGCGTTGTCTTCTTTCTCGTCTTTATGCTGGTGAATTTCAACTACGGATTGTCCCATAATATAGTCGAACGGTGTGTAACGGCTATCGGGGATTTCTTTCCTTGTAATCATCTTGACTATAATGACGGCAAGAAGCAGAACAATCGGGACCGTTATCGACAAGATCATGAGCATACCGAAGTCCATTTTTTCACCTCATCATGGGAGATGCGGTGTCCATGCACTGCTCCCGCAATATTTGAAAATCATTAATACCAATTTAACATAGAGTTGTTACTTGTTGCATAGAATAGGTTAAGTACAGAATCTAAGGCTGCAATGGAACAAGTGGCACTACAGGAAGGAGCAGTACAACAAATGATGATGCATAATATATGGAACCCTACGCATGACGAAATACGAGGATGGGCATACGAAGGCAGCAGTCTTCCGCATGCGCATTGGGCATTAACTCTGAATGATTTTAATAACTTACCTGTCCTGATCGAGCTGGCGGGCGACAGAAATTGTCCGAACCGCAAGTTCTTTCTCGATTGTCTCTATAAGTTCACGGATGAAGTTGTTGAAAGAGGCAATATGCATGAGCTGGTGCGCCTGGAGACAACGCTTGAGAAGCTGGCCACCTACGTCCAAGCCGCCAATATCGAAGCTTGGATTCATGATTCGCAGAAGCTGTTAGCTTCGAATAAAATCTCGGCTCCGGTCTTCAGAGGCTGGGAAACGAATTGGTCTGCGGACTGGTCTTCCAACGCTTAATGGCGGATACCAAGACGTCATCACCTATCGATCTAACGATCTCTTGAACCGGAGAGCCTAAGGCTTCCGGTTTTTTTTGATTCCATGCAAGATGATTGGCCAAGTGACAACGGGAAGAGTCGCTTCTATGATATAATCATCGAAACATGATGCAAGATACGAGAGTCTAGTAATGTGAAAAGAAATACATTGTCTGCTGCGAGAAGGAGCCGGTCGTGTCAAACCAAGTTCTCAACCATAAACGCAATGTCATAACGGCCGTATCCATTGCGCTTCTTATGCTGGCGGTGGTCACTGCTTTGCTGATCATCAGGCTTCAAGACGGCAATAGGCCTGTCGGTCCATCCGCATACAGCTATCTGAATTTTGAGTCGTCCCATGGCGTGAAGCTGCATGTCATTCGGACCTCGCCATCCAATGTGACACTTGAGGCCATCACCGATAATGTGGCGGATACGCCCTATTTCGGCGTGAACGGCGGTTTCTTCTATGAAGGAGCGTTGTTAAGCATGGCAGTCGTGAATGATGTGCCGGTCAAAGGGAATAGGAATGCCTATGGCTCCGGTGGTCAGAATGCCAAGTATGCACGGGGGACGCTGGTCTGGGACGAAGCGCTGGGGAGCTTCAGTCTACAGGTTGTTCAGCACACCGATGAAATTATCGTAACGGATCGCAGCCGTTATTGGGCGCAGGGCGGGGTCAGCATGCTCCCGGCTAATGATGCTGCATGGGAGATGCAGACTGCTGCAGAGCAGCTGCCAGCACCGGGCGAACGTCGCTTGCGAACAGGAGCCGTATACGATGCCGAGCAGACCCTGTATCTGATCGTCAGCGAGACGAAGGCGACGGCCGGTGAATTTCGGGCTGCCGTGCTGGAGCTGGGCGGCAAGGGGCAATGGGTGGATGGCATTTTCTTGGACGGCGATGGTTCCTCGCAGATGAGATGTGCCGAAGCTATCCTGCACGGCGACCACCGTGAAGTGTTTCAGATGATCCGACTCCTTGAATAATTAGGTCCGTATCCGTCTGATCCGATGCCCACAGGCTGGTATCTTTATTGGGGAAAGGTGTGCATGATAACGGATGGAGCATTCAATAGATAAGACCGCGATTGTCATCGGTGCCGGGATCGGCGGGCTCAGTGCTGCAATCGCGCTGCAGCAGATCGGCTGGCAGGTGAAGATATTCGATAAGGCGTCCAAGCTGTCGGACGTAGGCGCAGGTATCGTTCTGGCTGCTAATGCAATGAAGGCGCTCGATCGCCTTGGTGCTGCCGAGCAGGCTCGCAGCAGAGGAGCAGCTGTCGGTAAGGCTGAAGTCCGCACGTGGAATGGAAGGCTGATTGTGGATTTGCCTACGTCCCGTCAAGCTGAGCGATATGGTACGCCCGGCTATTTGATCCACCGGGGCGAATTGCAGCAGGTGCTGCTGCAGCAGCTTCTTCCGGGAACTGATGTAAAGCTAGGGTGTGAGCTGATCTCTTGGGAGATGGACGGGCCTTACGTGTCTGCATCCTTCGAGGATGGCAGCAAGTCAACCGGAGCTTTGCTTATCGGCGCTGATGGGGTCCGGTCCGTCGTCCGCGAGCGCTTATTCGGTCCTGAAGCATTACGTTACAGCGGATTCACGGCGCTGCGGGGTATTGCGGCCTATGAAGATAAGCGGTACGGGGCAGAGCTCGGCGGGGGGTTCGAAGCCTGGGGACCCGGCAAGCGATTTGGTTTCTCCCATCTCGGACAAGGGCGTGTTTTTTGGTTTGCCGCCCTAAATTCGCCCCCGGATGCGCTTGTTGAGCAAGGTATGCGGAAGCAAGCGGCGTTGAATCATTTTAAAGGCTGGTATAAGCCCATTGAAGCGGTTATTGAGGCGACGGAGGAGACCGCCGTTCTATCCCACCCGATCTATGACCGGAAGCCGTTGTCTTCTTGGAGCGTCGGGTGTGTTACGCTGCTTGGGGACGCCGCGCATCCGATGCTGCCGAATCTTGGACAAGGAGGCGCTCAAGCGATGGAGGATGCAGTGGTCTTGGGACGGTGTCTTAAGAAGATGCCCTCCGATATTCAGGCTGCGCTGGCGATGTACGAACGGTTGCGGATTGGCCGCACGACTAAGATGGTTCGGCAATCACGCAGGATGGGACGGCTCGTTCAGCTGGAGAACGGTCTTGCGGTTGCGCTGCGCAATGGACTGCTGCGCTCGCTTCCGGCAGCTTTTCAGGTGAGGCAGTTGGATTGGATTATGGGAGAGGAGGTGTGATATAGATGTCGATACTTGTGCGCAACGAGACGGTCGAAGACCTAAATCAGGTCAGGGAGGTGCTCATTCAAGCATTCGATAACAGGGAGGATGAAGCGCTTCTCGTAGAGCGGATTCGCCGTGCGCCGGAATTTGTTCCCGAGCTGTCTATTATTGCCCAGTCGAGTGATGGAGAAATCATCGGTCATCTCTTGATCAGCGAGGCGCTGGTCATAGAAGGGGATAAGCAGCATACGGTCTTGGTGCTCGCACCACTTGCGGTTAAGCCATCCCATCAGAAGAGCGGGGTAGGAACCCTGTTAATGGAGGAAGGGCTGCGGAGAAGTCATGAGCTCGGTTATGCCGCCGTTATGCTAATCGGGCATCCATCGTATTATCCGCGCTTCGGATTCAAGCCGGGGAGGGTGTATGGTTTGGAACTGAAGCAGTATGATGTGCCTGATGACGTATTCATGGTATGCGAGCTGAACGGATTGAATGGAGTGACCGGAGAGCTTCGGTATCCGGAATCCTTCGAAGGCGTATAAGGCTGCCAGACCTATTAGGTCACTAACTAAGAAAGGGTGTAAGCTGATGAATATATCGAAGGCTGCAATTGCCACAAGTGAACAAGAGCTGAAGTCGGTCTATGATATTCGTAGAACCGTCTTCGTACAGGAGCAGGGTGTGTCGGAAGAAGAGGAATATGATGAGTATGAGGAAGCCTCCGCTCATGTGCTCGTCTATTATGAAGGCAAGCCTGTCGGGACAGGCCGGATTCGCGTGCTCGATTCCAAAGCCAAGCTGGAGCGGATCTGTGTTCTGCCCGAATATCGGAATTACGGATTCGGACGCGAAGTGATGGCTGCCCTAGAAGAGGTCGCCCGCAGTAAAGGGCTGTCTCAGGCGAAGCTCCATGCGCAAACCCAGGCTCAGGATTTCTACACCAAGCTGGGTTATGAGCAGGTATCCGATCTATTCTTGGAAGCGGATATTCCCCACGTGGCTATGGTGAAGCCTCTATAATAACAGGCATGAAGGAGTGAGTGGCGAAATGACCGACCTACGCAAGTTGGCAGGCGAGCAGCCTGTCCATGACTATTACCGGCATGCCGAGCAGGCGTATGCCCTTCTCCCGGATACGATGAACCAGCTTCAGCTCCTGAAAGAAGCGTTCGGACGGGCAGATGAAGACTTCCTGGCGATCGAGCTCAGAACAATGATCGACCGATTGGAAGAAATTCAGAAACTGATGGCAGAAGGCCCGCAAGGGTAGGGAGCAGGAGAAAACAAAGGTTAATATGAGAAACTTTTAATATCATTAAATGTTTCTAGTAATGGGTTTGTCAGCCCTTACCGCATGCTAGAATGATTCGGACGTCGAGTTGACGTTAGGAATGCTAGCAACGGAGGGATTCATGCAACATGATCAGACAGCTAAAAATATTCGTATTGTTCGCGCTTGTCATCGCAACTGCGGCAGGGGCGGTTCAAGGCAAGGCCGAAGCGGCAGCGCCGGCTACCTTGAAATATGGAAGCACGGGTCCTGATGTGCCGGACCTGCAGTACAGACTACAACTTCTCGGCTTTTTTAAACCGGCCGTAACGACGACCTTCGGGGTTTCAACCCGAACTGCGGTCCGGCAATTCCAACTTAATCATGGCTTGCCCGTAGATGGAGTCGTCGGACCTCGAACTTGGAACAAGCTGAAGAAGGTATCCGTCAGCAAACCCGAGCTCGCGAAGCTGGCGCGTGTCATCTACGGAGAAGCCAGAGGCGAGTCGTATACGGGACAAGTCGCAGTTGGAGCGGTCGTGATGAACCGGCTGCAATCTTCCCAATTTCCGAACACGCTGGCAGGCGTAATCTTCGAGCCGTGGGCATTCACCGCTATCAATGACGGGCAATATTGGCTGATACCGGATGCTACGGCGTTTAAGGCCGCCAAGGATGCGGTCAAAGGCTGGGATCCGTCCGGGAACGCATTGTTCTACTATAATCCCGATACGGCAAGCTCAGATTGGATCCGATCCCGGAAAATCATCAAAAAAATCGGCAACCATGTCTTTGCCTATTAATCGGGTACCCTCGCCAAATCAATTTGGTTGCGAAACATACTTTGACCATCAAATCCGCGAATATCGCGGATTTTTTCTTTTCTTCCTGGGAACTGCAACTCTTCCGTACAGTCCGGCGTCTTGAAGATAACATTGGGAATGCTGCATAACAAGCTGTGAGGGGGATGTACGTGAATATAAAATGGAAAGCGCTTATCGTAGCCAGTCTTGTAGGCTTGCTCATGGGCTGCGGATCGAAGGAAGGCGGCAAGGTCGAAGGGGGAGCAAGCCCCACAGAACCTCCAATACCGAGCTTAACAGTGGATGGCGTTGCTGTACCTTATATTGGCGGAGGATTCTCGTGGACCACTGAGCATGGAACCTCGATGACCGATGCTGCTCCTGTAAGGGAGGGCCTAGAGAAGGTGAAAGCCGCGAAGGCGGCTCCCGGAGCAGTGCTGAACATAACCTTCAGCTATCCACCGCAGAAGCTGATCGTTCTCCAGTCGGAGGGAGAAGGAGGCGCAATTCAAGTTCCTGTAGAGCAGGATGCCATTACGCTCCCTTCTGAGGCAGGCGTCTACATGATTGAGCTGAACGCGGAATGGAAGGAAGGCCACGCGTCATATGGCACGAAGATCGAGATTACCGAGCCTTCCACAGATAAGATGGGAAAGCCCGGCGAAGTCATCGATATGCACGGCAATGTGGAGAACATCGAGCTGTTGGATTCCTTTATAGCCGGAGATCTGGAGCAGCTTAGAATCACGCATTATACGATTGAAGGCGATCCGATCTATCATGATTTGACCGCTTCGCAAGAAGGTATTGCGCTTCGGTACGACACGACCGAAGATAAATTCGGCACCCCGAAGGTATACAACTATTCCTGCGGACGTCTCGACCGTTCTGAAACGGATACCTCATTAACGTATACCTTGAAGAATTGTACAGGGGAGTATAAGGATATTGTGGTGCTCGATATTGATTACGATCTGACCAAGCAGGACTACTTTGCATTCGAGCTTCAATACGGTGTGGGGGAGAAGAACATCATCGATACCATCCAGGGAAGGCTGGTGAAGGATTTGCAGAGCGGAGAGGTGACGGAGGTATCGGATTTCAAGCTTGGGCCCGATCAGATGCAGGCTATCTATAAACAGCTCAAGCTGTCGAACTTTCTCGGTGAGAAGAAGCTCTCTAATGCATGCAATAAGGATCCGCACGTCAGCTATCAGCTGCAAGTTAAAATTAACGGAGGAGCTCGCGATTTTAGCTGGAGTGAATGCGATGACAGCAGGCATGGGGCTCAGATGACGAAGATAGCAGGTGAAATGATCGCATTGACAACTTCAACAGACCTATACAAAAGGTTGCCGGATACAAAAGGAGCTCATGATTAAAAATCATTCCATCACCCCCATAAACTGGAAAAGTGAAACGAATCGTATCTACAAGACATTCGGGTTCATTATATAAGGTCAGGAGCGATGATGTATGAAGAAGTGGTTAGTCGGCTTGCTCGTATTGACGCTTGTATTATCCGGCGGAACAGCCGCGATGGCTCATGGCAAACAAGGCAATAAAGGTGGACATGACGGGAAGCACAAGCAAGGTGAGGGAAAAAAGGAAGATTGTGAGGATGCAGTCGAAGCACTGCAGCATGCACTGAAGAAAGCCAAGACAGAGAAAGCGAAGTCAGCGATCAAGCAGACCATCGAAGCCATTAAACAGAAATGTAAAGCCGATGATGACGATGACGATGATGACAACCATCATCAATGGACGGACAATCAGCGCGTGTCCAAGGACAAATCCGCGCTTCAAGTACGCTATCGCAAGGGTGATTCAGCAAGCCATGTAACTGGACCGGTCGTGCTCGATAAGAAGGGCAAGAACGGATCAAGCGTGGAGTGGAGCTCTAATAAACCGGCCATCATCTCGCATAATGGGCTCACCGTAAACCGTCCTTCAGGCTCGGATGAGATCGTTATCATGACGGCGACAATTCGATACAAACAAGCGCTAGCAACTAAATCATTCACGCTGCGCGTTAAAGGAACAGCAGCTGCATTAACGGATGTGCAGCGGGTAGAGCTGGACAAAGCTGCTTTGCAGATTCTATTCAATGGTTCCGATACCGCTGCGAGCGTTACCCAGCCGCTCAAAGAGCTGCCGGTCAAAGGGAAGAACGGTTCGTTGATTAAATGGTATTCAGGCGCGCCGAACATCATATCGAGCGACGGTAAGATCGTTAACCGGCCTGTAACAGGAACAGGCGATGCGGTTGTGGCATTGACGGCTGTCATTCAATATAATTCCGCTGCCGATGTGAAGATGTTTCAGGTGACGGTTAAGCAGCTGATGCCTGATGCACAGCGCGTAGCGGCAGACAAAGCGGCATTGGAGATCGATTACGGCGGCAAAGACTCGGTTGCAAGCGTAACCCGCCCATTCGATGCGCTACCAGCAAGAGGCATGAATGGTTCAACAATCACGTGGACCTCAAGCGCGCCCGCGATCATCTCCAATGACGGCAAGACCGTTCACCGTCCTGCCAATGGTGCTGGCGATATAGGGGTTATATTCACAGCAAGCATTACTTCAGGCGGTATAACCGACTATAAGGTTTTCATCGTAACGGTGAAGCAGGAATTTACGATTGCCGAGAAGGTTGCGGCTGACAAAGCGGAGCTTGCGATCACCTTCGCGGAGAAGGATACGGCAGCCAGCGTAACGAAGCCGATCGGCCTGCCGACGAAAGGTTACCATGGAAGCACGATCATGTGGTATTCGAATATGCCAGCGATTATTTCCAACACGGGGGCGGTTCTGAACCGCCCGGCCCAAGGTCAAGGAGATGCGACCGTTACGATGACGGCTGTCATCAGCAATAGCGGAATAAGCGATATGAGGTCCTTTGTTATCCGAATCAAACAAATGCCTTAAGAGTAATTTCAGTTATGATCTGACCGCGAGTTTGTTTCGCGGTCATTTTTTTTATGGCCGGACTTGGATGTATGATGCAGAGGGGGAGCAGGATAAAACGAACGTTCATTTCAGAAACTGAATGAGTCATGATGGCAGCTGTTGCATTTTTAAATAACAATGTTACAATAAAAAAGTACGTTACTTAACTTCGGGAGGTTGCAAAATACATGTCTAAAGATTTTAATACTGCATTGAAACAGCGCCGCTCCATCTACGGAATTAGCAAAGAAACGGTCGTATCCGATGATCGGATTCAAGAAGTGATCGCAGATGCCGTTAAACATACGCCTTCCTCGTTTAACTCCCAAAGCGCACGTGTCGTTGTCCTGCTGGGAGAGCAGCACGACAAGTTCTGGAACATTACAACGGAAACGCTGCGCAAGGTCGTTAATGATGAAGAGAGATTCGTCTCGACTGCAGAGAAGATGAACGCCTTCGGCAGCGGCTACGGTACCGTCCTGTTCTTCGAAGATCAGCGCGTCATCCAAGGTCTGCAGGAGCAGTTCGCTGCATATAAAGATAATTTCCCGATCTGGTCCGAGCATTCCGCAGGCATGCTGCAATTCGTCGTATGGACATCGCTTGAGCTGGAAGGCTATGGCGCATCGCTGCAGCATTACAATCCGCTGGTCGACGACGAAGTGAAACGGGAGTGGAACCTTCCTGCAGAATGGAAGCTGCTTGCGCAAATGCCTTTCGGCAAGCCGACCGCACAGCCGGGCGAGAAGCAGTTCCAGCCGATCGATGAGCGTCTCAAAGTATTTAAATAATAGTATTATCGGAATGATTTGCTAAGAAAGCCGGGAACTCTCCATTGAGGATTCCCGGCTTTCTGCAGTATTCGATAAAGCCGTTCGGCGGTAAATTCGATGAATGAGTGGAATTATACATTAAATGTAATGATTCTTCTTAACCGATCTAGTATTGAGATGAATCAGATCGAATTTAACTATTTGTAATGCGGTGTGAACTTTCTTAAACTTGATTAATGACTGATCATCGATCCAGCCTGCGCATTTTTATGTACTTTTGCAGGTTGCATGTATGATTGGAGTTGTAATTGGTTAATCAATAGAAGAACTATTGTAAGGTTATGACAATGATAAGGCGGAGGTAAAACGTACATGACGGCAGATATTGTTAACCGCCAGTCGCCCTGGCAGCTCTACTACGGTCCTAACTTAGGTTATATTCAGGAGCAGTATGAGCGCTATACGGAAGATCCTAATTCCGTAGATCCCTCGTATCAGAGCATGTTTCGTGAGTGGGGGGCGCCGCCAGCGCCGCAGCACACCGAATCGAGGCAGAATGCGGGATTGCAAGCGGCTGGCGGGGGCGGCACGATCGCGGCGGATCCCTCTTTCTATAAGAAATTAGTGGATGCCGGTAAGCTAGTGCTTAATATCCGGACGTATGGACATTTGGCCGCGGATACGAATCCGCTCGGCATGAGAGAGAAAGCGGACACACGCTTGCTGGAGCCTGAGACATTCCGTTTAACGAAGGAAGATCTGACGGCTATTCCTGCAACACTCATATGGGAGGATGCGCCTGCAACGATCCAGAACGGCTGGGAAGCCATTCAAGAGCTCAAACATATTTATACCGAATCATTCGGTTTCGAATTTGGCCATGTGCATGCCGAGGATGAGCGTCTGTGGCTGAATCGTCATGCGGAAACAGGCATGCAAGGTAAAACCCTTAATACGAAGGAACGCGAGGCGCTGCTGTATCGTCTGATCGAGGTGGAGTCATTCGAGACGTTCCTGCAGAAAACCTTTGTCGGCCAAAAGCGCTTCTCCATCGAAGGCACGGATATGCTCGTTCCGATGCTGGACGAGATCGTCCGCGAGATCGCTCATGACGGCGCAAAGAACATTATGATGGGCATGGCGCATCGTGGACGGCTTAACGTTCTGGCTCACGTTCTGGGCAAGCCATACGGAACGATATTCTCCGAGTTCCAGCATGCACCTAATAAAGATTTAATGCCTTCGGAAGGATCCTCCGGTATCAGCTTCGGTTGGACGGGAGACGTGAAGTACCATCTGGGTGCTCATCGTTCGGTTAAAGAAGGCGAAACCATTGAGACCCGCATTACCTTGGCGAACAACCCAAGCCATCTCGAATATGTGAACCCTGTCGTTCAAGGCTTCACCCGGGCTGCTCAAGATAATCGTACGGCTCCAGGTTACGCCCAGTCGGATTATGGTTCCGCAGCTGCTGTTATTATGCACGGGGACGCCGCATTCGCAGGCGAGGGAATCGTACCGGAGTCGCTTAACTTCAAGAAGCTGGCCGGTTATCAGAACGGCGGTACGATCCATATCATTGTAAATAACCGAATCGGCTTTACCACGGAAAGCTCGGATTCGCGTTCCACATATTATTCAAGCGATTTGGCTAAAGGCTTCAACATACCAATCGTCCGCGTCAACGCTGACGATCCAGAAGCATGTCTGGCTGTTATTCGGATGGCCTGTGAATACCGTTACCGCTTCCAGAAGGATTTTCTGATCGACTTGGTCGGGTATCGCCGTCATGGACATAATGAGACGGACGATCCAGAGACGACCCAGCCTATTCTGTACAGAAAACTGCGTGATCACAAAACCGTAAGCAATCTGTATGCGGATAACCTGATCAGCAAAGGCCTTGTCAGCGAGGAACAATTCGAGCAGCTGAAGAAGGAAGTACTCGAACGGATGCAAAGCGCGCTGGACGAAGTTAAGAATGCCGGAGAGCGTCAAGAACCGGCCAAAATCACGAATGCCGAAACCAAGCGGCGCAGTCCGGAGATCGTAACGTCCGTTCCGCTGCCTAACCTGCAGGCGATTAACCGCGACCTGTTGAAATGGCCGGAGGACTTTAAAGTATATGGCAAGCTGGAGCGCATCCTCAAGCGGCGTGAAGGCGCATTTGAAGAAGGCGGTAAAGTCGATTGGGGTCTTGCGGAGACGATGGCGTTCGCAACGATTCTCGCCGACGGCAAGCCCATTCGCATCACGGGCCAAGATTCGGAGCGCGGTACATTCGCACACCGGAACCTGGTTCTGCACGATCCGGAAACAGGCGGCAAATTCTGTCCGCTGCACCGTCTGCCGCAGGCACGGGCTTCGTTCTCGATCTATAACAGTCCGCTGTCCGAAGCATCGGTACTCGGCTTTGAATATGGGTATAACGTCTACTCGCCGGAAACACTAGTAATCTGGGAAGCGCAGTTTGGCGATTTCGCCAATGCCGCACAGGTTATTATCGACCAATTTATCGCAGCGGGAAGGGACAAGTGGTCGCAGAAATCGAGCCTTGTTATGCTTCTTCCGCATGGCTATGAAGGTCAAGGACCCGAGCATTCGAGCGCTAGACTGGAGCGTTTCCTTCAGCAAGCGGCGAACGAGAACTGGACCGTTGCGAATCTGACTACGGCTGCTCAATATTTCCACTTGCTTCGCCGTCAAGCAGCATTAACGGAGACGGAAGAAGCGAAGCCGCTTATTCTCATGTCGCCGAAGAGCCTGCTTCGCAATCCCCGGGTTGCTTCGGATCCGCAAGCATTCAGCGAAGGTGTGTTCATGCCAGTGCTGGAGCCGTCAGGCCAAGGCGAAACGCCTGATCAAGTGGAACGGCTTATTCTATGCAGCGGAAAAATTGGCGTCGAGCTGGCTGCCGCTATGGAACAGACCGAGCAGCGTGAATGGAACTGGCTGCATGTGGCTCGGATTGAGCAGCTGTATCCATTCCCTAAGGTGGATATCGAACGGATTATCGGACGGTTCCCGAATTTGAAAGAGATCGTATGGCTCCAAGAGGAACCGCAAAATATGGGAGCTTGGAACTACATGGAACCAAGAATTATCTCGCGTGCGCCTAGCGGTACGATCGTCCGTTATGTGGGACTGCCGAAGCGTTCCAGCCCGGCAAGCGGTTTTTCTGAAATCCATCAGCATGATCAGCAGCGTATCATAGCGGAAGCAATGAACCGTTAAGAGAACTGAGGCGATCATTCCTAACTACGAGGAGGGCTACGGCATGAGCGATATTAAAGTACCCGAAATGGGCGAATCAATAACAGAAGGCACAATTGCCAAATGGGTTGTAAAAGAAGGCGAGCAGGTTAAGCAGGGGGATGTGCTTGCCGAGCTGGAGACAGATAAAGTCAATATCGAAATTAGCGCTGAAGTAGACGGCGTCATCTCGCAAATTCTAAGACAAGAAGGCGAAACCGTACAAATCGGCGAGGTTATCGCACAGATCGGCGAAGGATCGGCGGCACCGGCAGCGGATAAAGCCAGTGCAGAGCCGAAGGCAGCAGAACAGCCGGCCTCGAAGCAAGAGTCGCAGCAGCAGCCAGCAGCTCAAGCTGTTGAGGAGCGCAAGCAGGAGAGCGGCGGATCGTCTGATTACGCAGCATCCCCGGCAGCCCGCAAGCTGGCAAGAGAACGCGGAATCGACCTGAGCAAGGTAAGCTCGAACGATCCGATCGGACGTATCCGCCAGGAGGATGTCAAGCAGTTTACGGACCGTCCTCAGGCCAGCACAAGCCAGCCGGCCGCTCCGAAGGCGCCAGCTGCTCCGGCTCCGGCCGTTCCCGGGAAGCCTGTTGACCGCCAGCCGATGTCCCGCCGCCGTATTACGATTGCGAACCGTCTGGTTGAAGCGCAGCACACGGCAGCCATGCTGACCACCTTCAACGAGGTCGATATGACCGCGATTATGGATGTGCGCAAACGCCGCAAGCAAGCGTTCCAAGAGAAGCATGACGTTAATCTGGGCTTCATGTCTTTCTTCACGAAAGCCGTTGTTGGCGCACTGAAGCAATTCCCGCTGCTGAATGCGGAAATCCAAGGCGAAGAAATTCTCGTCAAGAAGTTCTACGATATCGGCATCGCGGTATCCGCCAAGGAAGGTCTTGTCGTACCAGTCGTACGTGATGCTGACCGTCTGGGCTTCGCCGAGATCGAGAAGCAGATTGTCGAGCTGGCAGGCAAGGCTCGCAATAACAAGCTGGCGCTGGCCGATCTGCAGGGCGGCACGTTCACGATCACCAACGGAGGGACATTCGGATCGCTGCTATCCACGCCGATTCTGAATGCGCCGCAGGTTGGTATTCTCGGCATGCATAAGATTCAATTGCGTCCTGTCGCGATCGATGCAGAAAGATCGGAGAACCGGCCGATGATGTACATCGCGCTGTCTTATGACCACCGTATTGTCGATGGTTCGGATGCCGTACGGTTCCTGGTTACAGTCAAGACGCTGTTGGAAGATCCCGAAACTCTGCTTCTTGAAGGTTAAGTTCCGAAGGTCAAGATCGCATAATGGCTCACCATACTCATCAACAAGGGTCGTTATGCGCTGCGTAATAGGGAAGAAGCTTGCCGTCTAACCCACGGCACAGCTTCTTTTATTGTTGTTTTGTATCAGGTTGATCGTATAGCTGTTGCAGTCGATGTTGTATTCAATTACCGTAGAAAGCTTCTTTCTGCGTAGAGAGTATGTATTCGAATTCGTCACGGTTACAGAGAATGAGTATTTTCACAGCGAGGTGTCATACGTGACGGAAGAAGAAAACAAGCCCAAGCTATTGCCAACAAAGATCTACAAATGCAAGGACGCTGAATGCAAAGCCTGGGTCAGGGAAGAGTTTGCGGAGACGACGCCGGCCTGCCCGATCTGCAAAGGACCGATGCACCGGAGCATGCGGCATCTGCCAGCCCTGCAGAAGAAGATCAAGAGACAGCCCGCGAAGAAGAGCCTCTTCTAAATCATTCTTAAGACTGGCGAGGAAACGCCCGGTAATCAATTACAGCTTACTGGATTAGCCAGCGCTGCTGTGGTTCTTGTAACATCGCCGCGGTTAATGGTATATTGAGTTATCGATAGGTTGGCTAAGATAGAAAGGGGTTGCTGATATGTGGAAGGAAATCACCACGCTTCAAGAATGGGAGCAAATGCTCGAGCAATCAAACGAGAAACAAACGGTCATCTTTAAGCACAGCACCACATGTCCGGTAAGTGCAAGCGCACTCGAGGAATACGACGACTATTTGTCCAAAGCGCCAAATAAAGATACGGATTATTACCTGGTCAAGGTTATTGAATCGCGTCCGGTTTCCAATCAAATCGCGGAAGATTTAGGCGTGAAGCATGCATCGCCGCAAATTATTCTGTTCAAGGACCAGAAGTCGGTATGGAACACATCCCACTGGTCGATCACGAACAAGCACATTACGGCTGTATTGGATTAACGCATGGAGCCATTCAGCACATAAATACAGGGCCATTGGATCAGGTAATGATCCAATGGCTTTTTTATGCTGTAAAAAGGGCCCAGCGGCGTAGGGTAATGTCCCTATTTACATTTAATGGTACGAAAATCATACTTAACATGAATTTATTTGACTATAAGGAGGTAAATAATGGAATTTATTGCTCGAAGAAGCTGGATGAGAATGAGTATGTCATTGATTATGGCCGTCATCCTATGCATGCAGCTCGCACCGTCGCGTGCAAGCGCACAATCAATTCCCCGCATTACGGTAGATATTCCAAGCAGCGGCTCGGTCATCTCGGATGATTTCTTTCCGCGGGTTAGCGTATATTCACTCGATCCCGTCTCGAGCGTGTATGTGATCATCGCGGAAAAGCGTTATGACCTGCCCAAAATCTCATCGGTGTGCTCGACGACCTGTCAATATGGTGGGGTATTAAAATTGTCCGATCTACCTAGAGGCACGCTGAAGGCGGTATTCCATGCGGATAATGGCATCGATGCGGATCTCACTGTCACGTACACGCTTAATAATCCGCCGGGCATTCAGGTCACTTCCCCGTTACCGTTTGCTGTCGTTGCGCCGAGTGCGCCGTTATCCGCAGCTTGCACGGACGATGAAGAAGGCGGGTGCCGGGAGCTGACTGCGAAAGTAAAGGGAGTCACGCTGGCAAGCGGCGTGGACCGGCTGGAGCAGACTCTCGATCTTACGGCCTATGACGGAAAGAAGATCGATTTTCAGCTTGAAGCCTTGGATGCGCTAAGCCAAAAGGTTCTGAATACTCACCCGGTCTACGTGGAGAGCAATCCAAAGCTGCAGCCTGTCGAGCAAGGAGAAGGACTTCTGCTCGATGCGGATGAAGGAAGAATCGTCTATTGGGATGCTTACTACCACCGCATCGTCGTGAAGGATCGGATCTCAGGGGAGGAGAAGGCGCTGCCGCTGGTCGTAGCTCAGCAATGGAACCTATCTGTCCGATTGACCCCAACAGGCGTTATTGGGACTGCGAGGGATGTCGCAGGAGCTCCCTATCTGGTGATCCGGGATGGTTACATCGCTAACGGGCGCGATCCCATGGGAAAGCTTCGGGCCTTTGAATGGCACAATGATGAGTTATCCGATATGCCGATGACCGGACTGGCCGTCACAGGGACATTCGCTGCGTACAAGCAGACGAGCAAGGAGGGCAATGATACGAATCGGCTTATGATTCGTGATCTGTTGACGAATGAGGAGCGGGAGGTTGATGTGACGGATGACCGGTCTTATTTTTTAACGGAGCAAGGCGAGCTGTTCTATGCAAAATCGGGGAAGATTCACCGATATTCTTATGTTTCCGGTATAACCGAGCCGATTAGCCAGGCGGACAATGCGCTGTTCTCGTCCCCGGTTGCTGATAGCGGAACGGTTCTGTACACGAAGAACGAGAGGGACGTCGTCATGCTGAAGGACGGGCAAGAAACCGTTCTGGAAGGCGCGAACATGTCAGGCGGCTATCTAACGGCCGGGGGATGGATCGCGTTTGCACGGTTGAATGATTCGGGTATTCGGCAATACTGGGCGCGCTCGCCGGAAGGCGTAGAAGAAGTGATTGCTGCGATCGATTCGGACAGCAGCCGGCTTGATGCAATTGCACCAGACGGCAGTGTGACATTCACCGATAACGGTACGTTATATATGAGCCGGAACGGCCAACAAGGACGTTCGGAACCTGAACGACTCACGCTAGATGCGGCTAAGAGCTTCTATCGCGGCGGTTGGAATATCTATTTAGGAGCAGCTTGGTATACGGCAGCCGATAGCGTCGATCCTGAACCGGAGCCTGTATTGGAAAGCCTGCTGCTGAACGTACCCGATACGCTGGAGCTGGAAGCAGGAGAGTTGCTAGCCCTGAAAGTCGAGGGGGTTTATTCGGATGAAAGTCGCGAGGAGGTCACGCTGGGCAGTTCATATGAATCTGCCGATGCGTCCGTTGTCTCGGTCTCTGCGAAGGGAGAGCTGACAGCTGTCGAGCAAGGAGAGACAGTCATTACCGTCTCCTACGGGAACCTCTCCGCGGTTGTTACCGTCGTGGTCCCTGAACCGGATACCCCCGGACCATCCGAACCTACCGCGGATCTGGATGGCGACGGTATCGTAGGGCCGAATGACCTCATTGAATTTATGAGGGCTCTGGGGACGACACCGGCATCGATGCATTATGACGTCAGAGTCGATTTTGATCATAACGGGATCATTGATTTGCAGGATGCTGCTGTTTTTTATTATCTTTACAAGCTGCGCAAATAACGAAAGTATTGGCAGGATCTATGCGAATATAAACGATAAAATGAACGAAATAGAGGCTCCAGCATCGAGTTGGAGCCGTTCTGTTTGTTTAGAAATGGTGGAATTTAGGTTATTAAATACCCACCTACATAATATACATGCGAAAGTTAGTGCTTCAGCTTGTAAGCAGTTGACTTTCGTACCACAGTCTTTAAGAGAGAGAGACGATTCCAATCCAAACGGAGGGATGCCCTTGATTAGTTTCAAGCTTGTGAACAAGCACTTTGGCCGGTTCCATGTTCTGAAGGACATCAATCTGCACATTGATGAGGGGGAGGTCGTCGTCGTCGTAGGGCCTTCCGGTTCGGGCAAGAGCACCTTGCTTCGCTGCATTAATCGATTGGAAACGATTACGGATGGTGAATTAACCGTCGGCAGCGTGAAAGTGAATGACAGAACAGCGGATATCAATAAGCTCCGCCGAAGAATCGGAATGGTCTTTCAGCATTTTAACCTGTATCCCCATATGAAGGTGATTGACAACATTACGCTTGCCCCTATCAAAGCGCTCGGTCTTCCGGAGCAGGAAGCGAAGGAAACGGCGCTCTACTATCTGGAGAAGGTAGGAATTCCCGAGAAGGCCGACGTCTATCCTTCGCAGCTGTCAGGCGGTCAACAACAGCGGGTAGCCATAGCCCGGGGACTGGCTATGAAGCCGGAGATCATGCTGTTCGATGAACCGACTTCGGCACTCGATCCTGAGATGATTGGCGAAGTGCTGGACGTCATGAAATCGCTAGCGCGCGAAGGAATGACTATGGTAGTCGTTACTCATGAGATGGGGTTTGCGCGGGAAGTCGCGAATCGGGTCGTCTTTATGGATCAAGGGAGGATCGTCGAGGAAGCGGCACCCGCCGACTTCTTTGCACAGCCGAAGGAGGAACGTGCGAAATTGTTCTTAAGCCGTGTCATCAACCACTAATCGGAAGGGGAATGAATAATGAAAACACGAGGTCGAGTGATTGGACTGATGCTTGCAGTTATGCTGGTTCTTGCTGGATGCGGAGCTGCGAATAATGCCAATGACAGCAAGGGTGGCGGTACGAATAACAGTGCCGAGCCCGGGGCGGGCGGTAACCAAGCTGAGAACCCCGGCAGTAAGGACGAAGGCGTGGTTGCTGATATCAAGGCGCGCGGCAAGCTGGTTGCCGGCGTGAAGTTCGATACGAAGCTGTTCGGGTTGAAGGATCCGGGATCTGGAGAGGTAGAAGGCTTCGATGTCGACATCGCCAAGGCGATTGCCAAAAAATTGCTTGGCGATGAGAGTAAGCTGGAGCTGAAGGAAGTTACTTCGAAGACTCGAATTCCGATGCTGAATAACGGAGAAATCGATTTGATCATCGCGACGATGACCATTACGGAGGATCGCAAGAAGGAGGTCGATTTCTCGGATGTTTATTTCAAAGCGGGCCAATCCATTCTCGTAAAGAAAGGCAGCAGCATCCGCAGCATCGACGATGTCACGAAGGATTCGAAGGTATTGGGCGTCAAAGGCGCAACCTCCATTAAGAATATCGAAGAGAAGGTCCCGGGTCTGAAGGTCCAGCAGTACGAGAACTATCAAGAAGCGTTCACCGCTCTGCGGGCAGGCAAAGGGGACGTATTGACCACCGATAATTCCATTCTGTACGGGATGATGAAGCAGGATAACAACTATGAGGTGGTCGGCAGTACATTCACCGATGAACCTTACGGCATTGCCATCAAGAAAGACGAGGCCGGTTTAGTGAAGCTCGTGAATGAAACGCTGGAGGAGATGAAGGCGAGCGGGGAGTACGACAAAATCTATGAACAATGGATCGGCGAGAAGCCGGCCGACGAATAACCTCTTATGATCGATTTAACTGTCCTAACCGAACATTGGGAGTCCTACTTCATAGGACTGCGGAATACGCTGTTTGCCAGTCTGATGGCTCTGGCAGGCAGCTTCGCTCTCGGAACGGTCATTGCGGTCTTCCGTATTTCGCCCATTAAGGTGCTGCAGGCTTGTGGGACCGCATATGTGGAGCTGTTTCGGAACATTCCGCTGCTGCTGGTTGTCTATATGTTTTTCTTGGGACTGCCTGCTCTTGGGATTGCCTTGAACGGATTCGTGTCCGGAACGCTAGGCCTCATGGTATATACCTCCGCTTTCATCGCCGAAGCGATTCGGGCCGGAATCCTGGCCGTGCCCCAAGGCCAAACGGAAGCAGCTCGCTCATCAGGGCTTACTTACGTACAAACCATGCGTTATGTTGTCCTCCCGCAGGCGGTCAAAATCGTCGTTCCGCCAATTACGAACCAATTTCTCAATCTTGTCAAAAATTCTTCCATCCTCGGCGTCGTAGCCGGGCTCGATCTGATGTATTACGGGGATCTGGTCAATGCCGATACGTATAATACGGTGGATACGTACATGTTCGTTGCTTTGTTCTATTTGATTCTTACGCTGCCGCTTGCTTACGCTTCCCGTCTGATGGAGCGAAGGTTCGCGAGAAGCGGTTAAGTGAATGGGAAAGGAGGCCAGCCATGGATTTTGGGCAGGCGTACTCGCCGGATAATCTGCGTTTTCTCATGGAAGGGTTAGGCATGACGCTTCGTCTTGCGCTTGTTGCGATCATTCTGAGCTTCATCATCGGCTGTGTACTAGGAGTGATCCGCTATGCGCGGGTCCCTGTCTTGTCTAAGCTGGTTGGCATACTCGTGGAAATTATCCGAAACTTGCCGCTCCTGCTGCTGATCTTCTTCGCGCGCTTCGGTCTACCCGAGTTAGGGATCAAGCTGTCGCCGTTCTGGGCGGCAATCGTGGCCCTCTCGATCTTCGAAGCTGCTATGATATCGGAGATCGTGCGAAGCGGACTGAAGTCGGTAGAGAAGGGAACGATAGAAGCCGCAAGAGCATCGGGATTATCTTATATGCAGACACTGCGGCATATCATTCTTCCGATCGGACTCAGACGCATGGTCCCGCCGATTGTCAGCCAGTTCATCTCTCTGTTGAAGGATACTTCCCTGGCGGTCATTATCAGCTTGGCGGAACTGACGCATAACGCGAATATCGTCATGGGGCAGGATATCTCGATTGTGCTTCCGACGCTGCTGCTTGTCGCGGCGCTCTACTTTGCCGTCAATTATGCGCTTTCCATTGTTGCGCGCAGGCTGGAGTCTAAGCCAACCTGACGCCGCTGATCAGAAAGCAGGGCAGGATGTGACTCACGTTGTGGGCAGAAGGCAGCCGGTGCAGGTACCCGGCTGCCTTCGTCATGTCAGCATGAAGGGCGGATTAGAGCTTCATCGCAGAAGATCATGAACATGATAAATTCGGTGTCCGCCAATATACAGACTGTAATTATTAGCGCGGCTTCCGTATAATGGGGTGGATAGTACGACATTCATAGGGTAATGAAGAGAGGAGTCGGTTGAATATGTACGAGCATTTGGTTTCATTTCGCTTCAAAGGTGAGCTGACATCGGAGAAGGAGCAAGAGCTGCTTAACGAGCTGTATGCGTTCAAGGGCGTTATACCTGGCATCATCGACATAACGGCAGGCGTTAACCTCAGAGAAGAGGCGCAGAACGCTCACGGCTATTCGATCGGTCTGCGCGTCACTTTCGAGAGCCTTGATGCGCTTCGCCAATATGGTCCCAATCCTATCCATCAACAGTTCGTCAAAAATTTGGACGGCATTCTGGATAAAGTCGTTGTGGTGGACTACGCGATCAGGTAAGGAGAGATAACCGGATCAGGGATGTCAGATTATCAGATCCAGTCCAGGCAAGATTAGACCCTTAATTGTCAGTGGAGAATGACCTATACGCATGCGAGCCGAGCTCTGGATGATATCCGGAGCTCGGCTCGCTGCATGTCAGCGAAGGAACTTGAATTCGAGCGATCAGAGCAGAAGCAATTGAGCGGCTCAAAAATTAATAAACCGGGAACTTTTTTTGGGGTAGCGGGTCTTATTAATAGAGGTGATTCATTTTGGATCGGCATTACTTGCATGATTTGGCGCCAGGGTTTGATCGCAATCGGGTATTGCGCGATCTAATGGCGGATTACGGGGAGGATGTCTGGAATTTCGCATTCTTCCTGACGCGTCGAGCAGATGCTGCTGACGATATTTCGCAGGATGCATTCCTGGCCGCTTACAAGCAGCTGTATGCTTTTCGCGGCGATTGCTCCGTTAAGAGCTGGCTGCTCGGCATAACTCGGAATAAATCGCTCAATTATCTCAGGAATGCGTTCATTCGCAAGGTCACGCTGCGGGACACTGTGCAGGCTCCTGCAGGTCATTCCCCTTCGGCCGAAGAAGTGACCTTTAAGCACTTGGAGGCGAAGCGGCTATGGAGCCGGGTCATGCTGCTGCCGCTTAAGTTCCGTGAGGTCCTTATTCTGGACTATCATTATGGGCTGAGCATCAAACAAATTGCCGAGCTGCTGCATATTTCCGAGGGGACGGTGAAATCGCGGGAGAACCGCGCGAAACGAAGGATGGCCGCCTTGTTGAACAATGAAACGGAGGGAGAGTGATCGTATGAAGGAGGAACGGCAGCGGGAGCCTTGGGCGGAACAGATGGTGTCGTCGCCTTTTGCAAGCGCGCATTTTACCATTGAAATGATGAATCGGGTGCAAGAGAAGGCCATGACTGCAACAACGGGAACAAAGTGGCGCAGCAAATGGGTTGTTGCTCTCGTCTCACTCGTTATACTCTGTGTGGTTATAGGACTTTCGGGAGTAATGGAGCGCTTTGCACCGAATCACCGTTCCCTGACCGGGACTTCCGGGGAGGTGAAGGAACGGCTCGCCTACGAAGTGGATGGCGTGCTGAAGCTGGCCGTCTATCCCGATCCAGAGCTGGTTGCCGGTAAGCCGTTCGGATATATCTTTCACATGACGGCGCCTTTCGCCGAGCTGAAGGGCCGAATGTTAGCCATACGGGCGGAGCATATCGAATCGGGTCAGCGCATGACTGCTGTAGCACCGGAGGAAATCCAAAAGCCCAGCAGCGGATATCAGGGATTGGAGAGGTATACGGCCTTTATCAACCTTCCGATATCCGGCATGTGGCGTTATGTGGTTGAATTGGATGGCGAAGCATACGGCGATGTCGTGCTGCAGGTGCCGGAGCCTTCTTGGGAGATCAGCCCGATGTTTAAATCGGGTGCCTACATGCTAAGGGGAAGCGAAGGAAAGGTCGGATTGATCGACGCCGGTTTTCTTGCAGGGATGCAGCAGAAATATGTATGGCATTTCTGGGAGGACGGAATGAAGCTTGAAGGCGCATTTACGGTCAAAGCGGTCAAGCAGGGGGAGCGGCATATCGTGGAGGTCTTCACCGCCGATCGTCTGGGAGGTCCGTTAAATGGTGCGGACCGCAGCGTGGTCTCGATGATGTCACTGCCGGAACCGGGGGTATGGCGGCTGCTTCCCTACATTGGAGATCAACAGCTCGACAGTATTGTCGTGGAAGCCAAGTAAGGTTAGTAATGGTGCACGGAACGAAAGATCTGAGGTTTCATGAAAGGGAGCGGTCACCCAAGGGGGCGGCCGCTCTCTTGCTTCTTCATCAAGGACGTATGGTGACCCGTGTGTGGATTGGTACAAGGGCAGCTAAGGTAAGAACATCCTCGTTATACATTCGAATACAGCCATGCGAAACAAGGCGTCCGATCGACGAAGGATCATTAGTCCCGTGAATGCCGTAATGGGGCTTGGATAATCCCATCCAAAATGCACCAAAGGGCCCTCCCGGATCGGGCTGTTTATTGATGATGGTATATTCGCCGGTAGGTGTCTGGGTCACCATGCGGCCGATGCCGACGGGAAACCCGCGAACGACTGTATTCACGTCAAGTAAGTAGAGCTGGCGATCCGATAAATCGACGATGATGCGGTATCTTGGCACTCGATATCCCTCCTCTAGATAGCGTATGCGACTAAGTGCTTGAGGTTGATTGCCAGTGAAATCTGAGAGAAACATTAGTGTACTGAGAAAATTCTAATCCTGACAGCACCCTATATTCTTGTAGAATAGTCGAATAGATAAGTAAGGGGTGAGTAATCAGATGGATATGAAGCGTTGTTTATTCTGCGACCAGATTGTTCCTGTTCGTGCTCAAGGGGATTACGAATGGTTCGATGGCTGCTACTGTGCAACAGGGGCTTATTATGGACTTCGTAAGGATAGCTACGACCTATATAATGAACTATCTTATCCAACCAAGGCGCAGATGTTCCCAATTATATCTGCTTATATTTGTGAATTAACCGATTGCGAGGAGACGGTTGCACTATCATTCGATGACTTGGAGATGATTCAGCGTTCGCCGCGCGTTCCAATCACAGTCGAAGATAAAAGCAATCGCCTGCTTCATTATTTGCACCGTCATTCGAAAGGACCGAACGAGCCTGTCATCATTCACCGGCTGCCGGTCCGCTACAATTTAACCTACTCTCCGAATCTGCAGGAGCTCATTTATATCATCGAAAGGCTTCGGGAGATGGAGATGATCGAACGGGCGGGCTCCACATTCAAGCTTACAGAGAAGGGCTGGCGGGAAGCCGCTGCTACGGTAGGCGGGAGACGCCTCAAGCCATGCTTCGTACTGATTCCGGATAATGAAGAGCTTCGCGTAGAGTGGAACGAGAAGGTATCCCCTAAGATAGAGCAATGCGGGTATTTGCCGCAGCTGCCGGAACCGTCAACCACAGAAATGTACGGCGATCATATTGTCAGGCTTGTTACAGAGAGCAAGCTGCTGATCGCAGATCTGACTGAACCTAATCCGGAGGTGTACTATGCGGCTGGATTGGCACTAGGCTTGCAGATTCCGGTTATATGGACGATCAAGCGAGGCGAATCGAATCAGAATGCCCTGCCATCTAAGCTGATTCGGCCTGTCGTCTGGGACAAAGGCGAGGAGCTTGCCGCCATATTAGAACAGCGTTTGACCGTGTAGCTCTGGCAATAGCGCTTCTGCGGAAAGCAGCTTCGAATAATCGAGAACCGTCATGGGAACGTGTCCCTATGGCGGTTCTTTGCGTTGTTACCGCGGAAATCAGAGGAAACGCTTTGACATATGGCGCAATATTTATTAAACTTAAACTAATTCTAAAATTATTATCGGATGGGAGGAATCCTTATGAGTCGGAAGGGACAGCTTACGACACCCAGACGAACGATATATGAAATCGTGACTGACGCCTCGGATCATCCGACCGCATCGGATATCATGGACCGGCTGAAGCACCGCGGGTGTCATTTTGCCTATGCCACCGTATATAACTCGCTGCGTTACTTGACGGAAGAGAAGATGATTCGCGAATTGAAGCTTGAAGGGGATGCAAGCCGTTATGACGCGCGGGTAGAGGACCATCAGCATATTCTGTGCACATCGTGCGGGAAAGTCGATGAAGTCATGGTGCAAGCACCGGAGGAATGGCTGAGGCGGATTGCCGAAGAGACTGGATACGTCATCGAGGAAGAACAATTTCTATTCAAGGGGGTGTGTACCGAATGCAGAGCGAAGAAAACAGCCGCTCGATAAGCCATCTTCCACTATCGCCCTCGCTGCAGGAATGGGATACGATCGATGAAGGAGCCTTCTGTGATTCTACGCTCCGTATCGTCATCGTCAGTCCTTTGCCGGCTTCGCTGCGGACGCTGGTGTCGGCATTAACGACACGATGCTATGACGTATTGGTCTTCCATAATGAGAATGACCCGATTCTGACAACCATACAAGCGGATCTTATTATAATTGACCGGAGAAAGGCCGTTACAGCTACCAGCAAGCCCCCGCTGGGGATCGGCAAGGATTCCGCGCTTCTTCTCCTCACCGATAAGTATGCCGATTCATCTGTTGAAGGCGATGTTCTCGTATGGCCGAGCGCAATCGACCTGGCTATGGAGCAAATCGAGGCGTTGGCCAGCCGAAGCCAAGAAGGCCCATCTTCACAGAAATCGACCGAGGCGTTCTCCGATGACCAGCTGTTATTGAAGGACATACGGATGGATTTGAAACGTATGACCGTTCAACGCGCAGGCCGCCCCATTAGCCTAACGAAGACAGAGTTCGATCTGCTTCGGGTATTGTCCACGAGCGGCGGGGGCGTCATGTCCCGCCAAGAGGTCATGGAACAGATCTGGGGAGAAGGTTATTTCGGAGGAAGCAATTCCGTCGACGTTCATATCAAATCTTTGCGGCAGAAGCTTGGCGATAACCCGAAGAATCCTCAATATATATTAACCGTTCGCGGTGTCGGTTATCGATTTGCCGATTCATAAGCATTAATCTGAGACCTTCATGAAGCCTTCATGAAGGTTTCATTATATCCTCATCATACCTTCATCACACATTCATCATACCTTCATCGTACCTTCATGATCATGGTGCACAAGGATGATATCATTTATGTATGAGCAAGAGGTAAACTTAGTTTAAATATAAACTTGCATAAACGTTGGAATGTAACTACGAAATGGGGGAAATCATCATGTACAAAACGATCATTATCGGAACGGGTCCGGGAGGACTTACAGCTGCAATCTATTTGGCGAGAGCGAACTTGAACCCGCTTGTGATTGAAGGTCCGGAGCCGGGAGGCCAGCTCACCACGACGACCGAGGTCGAGAATTTCCCCGGCTTTCCCGAAGGCATAATGGGCCCTGATTTAATGGCGAACATGCGCCAGCAGGCAGAACGCTTCGGGGCTGAATTCCGCTCCGGCTGGGTCAATTCGGTGGATATGTCGAAACGGCCGTTCACCTTGACTGTTGAAGGGTTGGGCGAGCTTCAAGCCGAATCAATCATTGTCTCTACGGGCGCTTCCGCTAAATATTTGGGCATTCCCGGCGAGAAGGATAACATTGGCCGCGGTGTAAGCACCTGTGCGACTTGTGACGGTTTTTTCTTCCGCAACAAAAAAATTATCGTCATCGGCGGAGGAGATTCGGCGATGGAGGAAGCCAATTTCTTGACACGCTTCGCTTCTGAGGTCGTGGTCGTGAACCGTCGCGATGAGCTGCGTGCTTCGAAAATTATGCAGGATCGTGCCCGCGGGAACGCGAAGATCAGCTGGGGGCTAAACCGTACGCCGCTTGAAGTGATCAGCGGAGAGAACGGCGTGCGCGGCTTGAAGGTGCGTAATAATGTTACGGGTCTTGAAGAGACGATTGAAACTGACGGTATCTTCATCGCCATCGGACATACTCCGAACACCGCTTTTCTTAGCGGACAGCTTCAAACGGATGACCACGGGTATCTCCTCGTAAATCCAGGTACGACCGAAACGAACATACCTGGCGTGTTCGCCTGCGGAGATGTTCAAGACAGCCGTTATCGGCAAGCGATCAGCGCAGCTGGAACAGGCTGTATGGCAGCACTGGACTGCGAGCGTTATTTGGAAGCAGCCGAAATGAACGAAAAGATACATGCCTGAGAAGGATGAATAAAATAGCAACGACAAGGAGAGATTGAACATGTCCCAAAGCACGAACGTAATCGTATATTCGAGCTCGAACTGCCATTATTGCAAACAGGTCAAAGGCTTCCTGGAAGCACGCGGCGTGAACTATGAGGAACGCAACATCGACATGGACGACAAATACGCCGAGGAATTGTGGAACACAGGCATGCGGTCTGTTCCCGTCACCGTTATCGGAGAAACGAACATTCTGGGCTTTAATCAGACTCAGCTGAACAAAGCTTTAGCCGACATTCACAACTAAACGAACGACAACCATACATCGAAGGAGATTGACATCACATGACGCAAACCGTAGTAAGCGCAATTAATAACACACCGTTCCCTTATGCTAAAGTAGGGCTTCCTGCCCCGGATTTCAACATGCTCTCTACGAAAAACATGGACACTCTTGAGGAGAAGGTATCGCTGAAGGATTACCGAGGCAGATGGCTCGTGCTGTTCTTCTGGCCATTCGACTTTACGTTCGTTTGTCCTACCGAAATTCTGGCTTTCAGCGACAGCTATGAGGAATTTCAAAAGCTGGACTGCGAGATCGTTGGCGCGTCCGCTGACAGTGTGCATACGCATCGTGCATGGACCCAAACGCCTGTGGACAAGAACGGAATAGGTGAAGTGAAATTCCCGATGGCATCGGATTTCACCAAAGAAGTTGCAACGGCATATGGAATTCTGGACGAACAATCAGGCGCTGCTCACCGCGGGCTGTTCATCATTGATCCCGAGGGCATTCTGCGTTACCAAGTGGTCACCGATATGAATGTCGGCCGCAGTGTCGACGAGACCTTGCGTATTCTGCAGGCGCTTCAGGCTGGCGGCTTGTGCCCGGCTAACTGGCGTCCAGGACAAAAGACGCTGTAAAATATAGTCGTGATTCGGGGGCTTTCTCCCATAAGAAGAACCTTCAACCCACACATCGTAGGATTGAAGGTTCTTTTACATATCGCAATGGCCTGAACCGGATTGAGCTAGCGCGCTGAGGTTCGCACAAACCCTTCCTCTGCCAAATATTGTTCGGCCTCTTCATACGTTTCGAAAGCGGACTCCAGGTTCAAGCCGGTGTACAGATACCACAAGTCATCCTCGAATTTCAGCTCAAGCACTTGATCATCCGGCCCGGTCCACGTTTCCGGCCCGGATTTGGGTTTGCGCCGTTTGGGTGCAGGGACGACTGGCGGGGTCGATAAGAAGCTGATCGAAGCTTCAACGACAGCCCTCAGCTCATCTGCGTCGTATTCCCGTATATTTACGAAGCCCTTATCGTCAGGGGAATATCCGGGAAGCTGTCCGACATAGACATAGCCATTGCCGTTCTTATGCAGATGGTAGACGACATTCTTCTTGTCATATGCGCTGTCTTCATAATGATAATTGATACGTCCGAGCGAGACGTCTTTGCGCTGCAGCTCCGGGAAAGAATCCAGGATTTCGATTTTCTGTTCAATTGTAAGCATATTCGCCTCCGCGGGAATAGTAATAGGGATGGTCGGATTATATCATACTGCTGACGGTTGGACAAAATCAACGAATGAGGTCCTCCTATGGTATACTATGGTTACGAATGAACGCAGAAGAGGAGTGTTACCATTGGCCCTTACGCATACGTACACCCGCAGGGAGGAAGTCGCGAACGCGATTACCCATGGAATCGGCATGCTGCTCAGCATAGCCGCGCTTGTTCTGTTAATCGTCTTCGCCAGCTTGAAGGGAACGGTGTGGCATGTTGTCAGCTTCTCGATTTTCGGTGCGACCATGCTGCTGCTCTATACAGCCTCGACGCTTGTCCATAGTTTTCCAGAAGGCAAAGTGAAGGACCTGTTCGAGATCTTCGATCACAGCTCAATCTATCTCTTCATCGCTGGGACGTACACCCCGATCTTGTTCGGCGTCATCCGCAGCCCGCTGGCCTGGACGCTCTTCGGTCTTGTATGGGGCATCGCCTTGGTCGGGGTTGCCTTCAAAGCATTCTATACGAAACGTTTTCTTGTGACGTCGACGCTCTTCTATCTGCTGATGGGCTGGCTCATCGTCTTCGCTTGGCGGCCGTTGACCGAGCACTTTGCAAGCGGGGGGCTGTTTCTGCTTGTATTGGGCGGCGTCTTCTACACGGTAGGCACCATATTCTACGTCTGGCGGGGATTTCCTTATCACCATGCCGTCTGGCACATGTTCGTTCTGGCAGGCTCGACGGCTCATTTCTTTGCGATTCTGCTCTATGCACTGCCGGCATAACAACATCGTACAGATTCAACTATTAGAATCCGCGAGTTCATCGCGGATTTTTTTGTGTTTTCGTAGCAGCATGAGAACCTACGGCAATGGAGTATAACGAAAATAAACATTTTCGTTTGAAGCTTCTCCAGATATAAGAAGGAAGGGAATTTTTACGAAAAATGCTTCATATGCTAGTCTGGTGAACGTGTGATTTTATTAATCGGTTATAAACGAAAGAATAACTTTCGATTCATCTTTGTTTTTGCATAGGGTCGTTAGAGGAACCAAGATGGTTGAGCGTCCCGAAATGAATGATTGCATAGGGGGATCGTTTAGCTGAACTGGCGGGAAGCGAGTGAATCAGTGAAGAGAACAAGCAGACGGAGAACAGGTAAAGGGGTGATGCCATTTTGCCGGGGCATGTGATGAGCATTGATAGCGGAGGGAGCAAAGTGCTGTGCTTGATTCAAAAGCTGGATGGTGAACTATTGGGATGGGGTATGGGCGGTGCTGCGAATAATATGCCGACCGGTGAAGCCGCCCACTCGTATAGAACGGCAATAATGACAGCATTGAAGACCGGCGGAATCAATCCGGACCGTATATCCCACGTGTTTCTATCTACGCTTGGTCCAGTTGAAGCCGTTCAGGATGCGATGGAGCAGTGCCGTATCATGAGCAAGTCGCGCTATTGCACGGATACGAGGGCAGCGCTCTACGCATCGATCTCGAACAACCGGGGTATGGTGGTGTTAAGCGGGACTGGATCCTTCGTATACGGCCAAAACCATCATGGGCAGTCCCGGCTAATTGGGGGCTTGGGGGATTTGCTTGGCGATGATGGAAGCGGATATGAGATCGGCTTGAACGGTTTACGCGCAGCGCTGCGCTATCTTGAGGGATGGGGAGAGCCAACGCGGCTTGCGGAGGATATTTCCGGGACTTGGAACGTCACCGCACCCGAAGCTCGGCCAACTGATGAAATGAATCCGCTCACTCGATTATTGACTGACGTCGCGAGAAGGCATCTGCCCCACGATTACCGATATTTGATTGCGGGGCTGAGCAGGACTGTTGCCAGATGTGCGGAAGATGGTGATCAGGTGGCCATCTCCATTCTACAGGAGGCAGGCAGGAAGCTGGCCGATCAGGCCGTATCTTTATGCGATTATTTGGCGTTCGGCACTGGACCGATACCGATCGGGCGTGCCGGAGGATGCTGGAAAATCGAAGGCCGGATGAAAGAGTCCTTCGAGCGCAGGCTGCATGAACGAATGAAGCAGCCCTTCACGGTCGTGACACACCGGCTCGAACCTGTCTTTGGCGTGTTCTTAGCTGGTTTGGAGGATATCCATGTACCGTGGAGTGAAACGATGCTGGCTCGAATAACGCGTGAGAATAACACCGTAAGCGAGTCTATTGCATAGCAGTCCCCAAATAGAGGAGGTTGATAGCTGTGAATAAGGGAAGAACGCTCGCTCTGCTGTTATCCGTGCTGCTTACGTTCTTGTTATTTGCTTCGGCATGCGGCAGTAATGAGGAAGAGAAGGCCAGTGAAGACAGCGGCCAAAAGAATGAGCAGAAAGAAGGAAATAAGCCGGCAAATCAAGAGGGTGACAAGGAAAACGAAACGCCGCCCGCCGATGAGAAGAAGGAGCCAGTGACGTTAAAGCTGATTACATGGAACGTAGGGCTTTATCAAGAAGCCTTCGATATGTTCCATGAGAAGTATCCGTGGATCACGATTGAGCCCATCATTACCGGGGGTTCCGATGATGCCTTGATCGAGAAGGCGGCAGCTATGCAAACGGCAGGCGATCCGGCGGATTTAACCTGGCTGCAGGGACTAAGCGATTGGACCAATGGCGGTTTGTTGGAGGATCTGACCCCTTTTATAGAGAATGATCCGACGATTCAGAATGCCGAGGTTGTGGAGGGCTTTACGGATGCATTCCGGACAGGAGACAAAATCTATGCCATGCCATTCTCCCGAATCGCAGCGTGGATTGTGGTGAACAAGGACCTGCTGAAGAAGCATGGCATGGAGATGCCGTCCAATGATTGGACGTATGATGATTTTCTAGAGATGGCGAAGAAGGCAACGGATCCGGCTGCCAGTGAATACGGCATTTCGTATGATCAGACGATGTACTACTTCCTTAATTGGATCTATCCGGTGGCCAATGGTAGCGCGGATAACCTGATCTTCATGAATAAGAACTTGACTCAAAGCGTTGCCAATACGCCGGAGGTCATAGCCGATCTCAAGTGGCTGCAGGACCTGACGACCAAGTGGCATGTAAGGCCGACGGCTGCGGAGGGAGAGAAGCTTGGCTGGGAGAGAGGGAACAACTTTCTGACCGGCAAGGTTCTGTTCTCCATGGGGCTGGATTGGCTGCTGCCAGGCTATCAGAAGGAAGCGAAGTTCGAATGGGATATACTTCCGATGCCAAGGGGAAAAGCGACGCAGGCCACGCTGCAAATTCAAGGCCCGACAGCCATTCTAAGCGCATCCAAGCATAAAGCGGAAGCCTTCCTGTGGCTGAGCTTCCAGTATGAGCTGGAAATGCAAAAGTGGATGATGCGGAACGGCTCGAACACGTGGGTGATCCATCCGGAATTGGAAGATTACATCGACCAAGTGCCGCTCTGGCAGGGGAAGAACAAAGAAGCGGTCAAGATGACAACTACAATGTGCTGCGGTATGCCGGGAGCCTCCGTACCGGATTGGAGCGAATATCAGGGGACGATCGATACCGCCATTATTGGGCCTATGTATGATGGGAGCGATCTGAATGCGATTATACCGAAAGTCGAGGCTTTTAATAAGAAGACGCTGGAGAGCCGGAAGCTCTTAGGCTGGTAAACGCCTTTATTACACCTAATGGGGTACTTGGAAATTCATTATTCCCCTGGTACCCTATTGGTGTGAATGTACCCAGACAGATAAGGTGGTGGTTGTTGTGGCAGAGCAGAAGCGTTGGTTAAACGATTTGTTCCCCGTAGGGATATGGGTCACGCCTCCGGTAGACGAAATCTCGTCCGAGCGGTATCGGGAAATCAGGGAAGCGGGGATCACCTTCATGTCCGGGTTCACGGAATGGACCGGGGGTTTAGACATCATACGCAAGTCGCTTGATATGGCGCAGGAAAATGGACTGAAGATCATTATTGCGGATCCCCGGGTCAGGCATGCAATGGCTAGGGATACCTCCATGCTTCCAGAGATTCTGCAGGAATTCAGCGGTCACCCTGCATTCATGGGCCATAATGTTTGCGATGAACCGTCGATTGCTCAAATCGCAGAGCTTGCCGACTTGGCTGAGAGGTACAGAATGGATCTGCCTGATGCGCTGCCATTCGTCAATTTGTTCCCAACCTATGCCAGCGAGCAGCAGCTGGGGGGAACGTATGCGGATTATTTGGAACAATTCATGTCCTGTTATAAGCCGGAGGTATTATCTTACGATCATTATCCTTTTCTAGTTGCGAAGCACGATGACAGCCCGGATATCTCCCCTCAATACTTCTATAACCTGCATCTCATTCGCGAGCAAGCGCTCCTGCACGATGTCCCATTCTGGTTGTTCATTCAGACTTTATCCTTCAATAATACGAATCGCGATCCCGTGGAAGAAGAAATCCGTTGGCAGGTGTACACAAGCTTGGCTTACGGTGCGAAGGGCATTCAATATTTTACCTACTGGACGCCTGAGAATGGGGTGGAGACGTTCGGAGATGCCATGATTGATCGTGACGGGAACAAGACTAGGCATTATGGAGAGGTTCAAGCCGTTAACAGGGAGCTGCATGCGATCGGTCCTATCTTGCTGGGGCTTCGGTCTACAGGGATCCGGTTTCACGGATTTGAGCCGGAGTCTATCCCCGTGCTGACAGGGACGGTAGCACCAATCCAAGCACTGAGCGGAGACCCTGTCATAATCGGAGGATTCGAAGACACGCAAGGTAAGGAGAAGCTGATTGTGGTGAATCAAAGCTTCCGTCAACCGGCCGAGATCAGCTTGACCTTTCGTGCAGAAGCCGGAAGATATGCGGCGATATGGACGAAGGGCAGCAGAACGAGCGTGAATATCGATTCGAACGGCATTCTCGCATTATCGCTGCAGCCGGGGGAAGGGAAGCTATTGGAGCTTGAACAGGATTAATCGGCAGTCAGAATAAGAGGAGCGTGATGGATCGTGTTTAGAAAAAAAATAACGGTTTCACTTCTTGCGATCAGCTTATTGATCACACTGCTGACCGGCATTAACGTGTCCGCTGATGAATCGGCTGCGCGGTCTGCGTCAGATACGTTCCCGATCGGCATCTTCTGGCCGCCAAGTCCCCAAGAAACCTCATTCAGCAAGTACGAAGAGATCAAAGATATGAACGCAAACTTTATCGTAGCGGGCAATGGGCTCGTGGATCCGGGAGGTATCGATCCCGCATTGGTGCAGGCCGATGCGAATGACCTGTCAATGCTGGTCAGCGATTGGAATTTCTCTTGGCGGTCTGATTTCGTGAAGCAACCGGATACCGACAGCTCAATGCCTCTTCAAGATGCGGACACGATCGGACAAACGTTCACCTCTCCTGCGGGGACGGGATACTATCTGGGGTATATCGCTTTGAACATCGAGCCGATGGCTAGTCCGGTTAGCGGCGTGCTTACCCTCAAGCTATATGATAATCCAGCGAAAACCACCCTGCTGGGCAGTGCCCAGCTTCCCGTTCCGACCGTATCGAATCGGGCTGCATTCAGCTTCGGCATTCCCGCGGCAGGGAACCAGTCTTATTATATGGAATTGTCCGGAAGTCCGCTGGGAACCTACGGGAATGTCGCCATTCAATCCAGCGATGTCTACGCTGGAGGTCAACTGTATGCGGGCGGCAGCGCTCTAAGCAAAGATTTGTCCTTCGAGGTGCACTTCGAGCAGTTTGCTTACAATGACGGCAGAAGACCATCCGACGCCACATTGGATGCTATAACCGCTCATTACAGCACGAAACCGGCCGTTCTCGGATACAGTCTGTACGATGAGCCGAATGCGGAGAAGATGTCCCGGCTCGAGGAAATGACGAGGCGTCTGAGAGCGAATGACCCGGATCGGATGTCCTTCGTCAATCTTCTTCCTAATTATGCGTCCACATCCCAGCTCTTTGGTACGACTCCCAATGATGGGAATTACGTCACAGCAACCAAGACGATGGGGCAGACATTCAAGACGGGCGAGAACGAATCGTATATTTCCACCATCCAGTTGTGGATTGATCCGGTGCAGTGGACGGCTAATGAACAATTAACATTGACATTGTGGGACTCCCCGGCTAAAACTACGGCAGTCGCCACAACGACAATGTCCGGAACCGGATACAGCTGGCCCCAGTTTGCACTGAATACGGCAGTCACACCGGATACCCTTTATTATATGGAATTAACGCATGCAGGCGGGGGAGATGGATCCGTCGGATGGGTCGTCCATTCCGGTATCGGACAGAAGGCCTTCTACGATGGAACGGCCTATATCGATGGGGCATCGATCGATGCTGATCTGTGGTATACGATTAATCAGAACCTTCAATCCGGAACCTATGAGGATTACGTTTACCGGTGGGTGAGAGCGAATCCGGACGTGCTGGTATACGATCATTATCCGTTTCGTATTAATGATGGTTTTAGCAGCGGCTATTACGACAATATGGAAGTGATTCGCCGCCAGTCGTTAGCAGGCGATGTTGATTTCTGGACTTATATTCAGTCGGTTGGAATCGACAATTATTTACGTCCTCCTTCGAAAGGCGATCTCAACTATCATATCTATACGAGTCTGGCATATGGGGCCAAGGGGTATATTTACTTCACGTACACAACACCTCAGAATCAAGGTGCAGAACAATTCAGCGATGGCCTTATACTGCCGGATGGCAGCAAGAATATCTCCTACGAATGGGCCAGAGATATTAATGCGGAAGTACTGAACCTTGGCCCAACGCTGCTGAAGCTTACTTCGCAGGCTGTCTACCATGCGGAAACGGATGTGCTGCCATCAGGTACGACTGCGCTGCCGTCCTCTTTCTTCTGGCAGCCTTCAAGCGCCGATGAGCAGATGCCGATGATTATTTCGTCCTTCCTTGATGAGGACGGACGGGAATATGTGATGGTGGTCAATAAGGATCTGGTGCAGACCCATACCCAGACCTTTACGTTATCCAATGGAGCGCAATCCGTCACAGAGGTATCCAAAGCGACTGGACTTGAAATAGCAACCGGCTATAATGCGGGAACCGGAAGCTTCTCCGCTGCGTTTGCTCCGGGTGAAGGCAGACTGTATGCACTGGATTTCAACCCAGCATCGAATCGTCCGGAGGCTGCGTTAACAGGATCGGCTTCTTCCCAGGCCGGGAAGAAGTTCAATCTTACTTATGAGCTGAACAACCTGACTGAACCAGTTCTGGCCCAAGATATCAAGTTGAATTATGATCCTTCAGCCGTTGAGTTTGTTTCCGCTAAGCCAATTGCAGAAGGAGTCAAGCTTGTCCGTATCGTAAAGGAGCCAGGAGGAAAGCTGCGGCTCGTGCTGGCTAGCGAAGGAACCGCCCATCCGGTGACGCTTCAGGCAGAGGTGATGGAGCTGACCTTCAAAGCTAAGAAAAGCTTGCAGTCGGCTGCAGATTATGTGTCGATTTCCAGTGCTGCTCTGGGAGACGCCCAAGGGAATGAAATACAAGCGATGCCTTCCACGCTAGATGCACGGGAGATGACGAATCGACACCGGAAATTGGATGCCGATATCAACCAAGATGGTACCGTGTCCGTTGGCGATCTCTCGCTGGCAGCAGCCTATTATGGGAAGAACAAAAAGAGCCCCGACTGGGAGCAGGTCAAACGAGCAGACATGCGAGCGAACGGGAAAATAGATTGGAAGGATCTGGAGGAGATTGCAAAGAAGCTCGTTGAGTAGGTGTAAGTATGTGAGACGTCCAGGCAGGGCGGTGCGTTCAAGGAAATAGGGAGAGTAGTAAGGGTACGACCCCCGGGTTCGGGGATCGTACCCTTATTTTGTCGGATACACATTGCGTAAGATTTGCTAGAGTGGAAACTTGATCGATTTCTTATAGATGGGATAAAGCCATTTGACCCCTGCGGGTGTCAAGGTGTCCGCAATGAGATGCGATAAATAGCCGGCTGCGGCGACCTCCATGATTCCGTCCTGCTGCAGATGATTCTCCAATCCCGCACCGATTGCGGCCCATGCAATTAATGCCCAGACGGTATGGGTCATTCCGCGATGGTTCAGCCAAGGCACCCACGCAACGAACAATCCGAAGCCCATGAGCCAGTTCAGCTCCGTGACCCAGCCCCAGTAGATCAGCCCTCCTCCGATCAGGCTTACGAGAGCATTGCGGATGATGCCTTCCTTGGTAATGAAGCCGAGGAGAAAGACGATAACGGCAATGAGGGCTAGCTCGCGGTGAAATACTTGCTGCGTGTAATAGAAGTAGGCGATTCCGATAGCGAGCAGCACACCGCCCCACAAGCCAAACTCACGCAGCAGCTTGGATACTTGTCCAAGCTTGCTGCTGAGCATGCTTTTCCCATCCAGATCCGCACTAAGTGCGGAGAAGCCCGCAACAGCTACATATAAGGCAGCACTCTTAGGCGTGAAGGGATAGTATGCGGCAGCGGCAAGTCCAATCGCGACGCCGATGGTAAGATGCGTTGATCCTTTCATACCTTTCCTCCGTCTCTCATGTTGTCCCTCCATGCAAACATATGTTTGCTTCGCTATTATACAGACTTGGACCTTGCAAGACAACAGTCCGCTTGAAAAATGAGCTGAAACGACTAGTTCATCCGCTAAGCGCACTGACTAAAGAAATATGAAATAAAAGCGTGTCATTGCTTTCTGCTTTGCAAGAGATTCCCAGCCGAGCTGCTTCCCACGACGTACTCAAAAAGCGACTTCGCTGCGAACAGTGTAATTTAGACATCGAGAGCGGATTAGACGTAAGTTTGGGGGTAAAATGAAATGCAGCCGAGCGGGAATGATCCGGCAATAAAGAAGACGAAACGAGGCAAGAAGACGAGCGGAACAAAAAAGAAATGGACGTGGAAAGCACTCTTGTGGAGTGTTGTGATCATCATAATCGCGGCTGTGGCGGCAGGATGGATTCTCTTTCGAATCATGGTTGGCATGCAGGATATCAGCAAGCTCGATGAGCCGCTGCCGGCATCAACTGTATTATTTGATCGCTCCGGTAAGGAAGTAAACCGGTTATCCCAAAGCGAGATTCAAGCCGTTGAATACAGTAAGCTCCCACAAGTGCTGGTCGATGCGGTGACAGCGGTGGAAGATAAGCGGTTCTTCGATCATCAAGGAATGGACCTGTGGGCGATCGGGCGTGCATTCTATACGAACCTGACGGCAGGCGGAACCGTGCAGGGCGGGAGCACGATCACACAGCAGCTGGCCAAGAACGTCTTTCTAACCCACGAGCGCACGTGGACACGCAAATGGAATGAGGTTCTCTTAGCCAAGAAAATCGAAGAAAACTATGATAAGCCGAAAATTATGGAAATGTATCTGAATCAGATCTATTTTGGCGAAGGCGCATGGGGGATTAAACGAGCGGCCGCCACCTATTTCAACAAAACTGTCGATAAGCTTACGCTTCCGGAATCGGCCATGCTGGCCGGTCTCATCCGGGCGCCTTCCGCTCTCACACCGTATAAACATCCGAAGGAGGCTAAGGAGCGCCGGAATTTGGTGCTTTCGCTCATGCTGGAACAAGGGAAAATCACGAGTGCCGAGAGCGATATTGCCAGCCGCGAGCCCGTTAAGCTTCGCAGCATCTCAGCTAATAAGCCGGGAGCGATGAAATATCCGTATTATGTCGATCAAGTGATTCGTGAAGCGGGAGCCCAATATGGTTTGACGGAGAATGAGGTGCTGCATGGCGGTCTGCGAATCTATACCGCATTGGATACACGTATGCAGGAGGCTGCGCAGCAGGTGTATGCGAAGGAAGAGTTATTCCCTCCAAGTCAAGCGGATCAGCTGATTCAGAGCGGTGCCGTTCTGGTCGATCCGCGCGATGGAGGAATACGGGCATTGATAGGCGGACGGGGCGAGCAGCCCTTCCGCGGCTTTAATCGCGCGTCCCAGCTGAAGCGGCAGCCGGGTTCGACGATGAAGCCGATCGCCGCATACACCCCGGCATTGGAACGGGGCTATCGTCCCAGCGATACTCTGGTTGACGAGCCTGTGGACTTTGGCGGATATCGTCCGAGAAACGCCGGCGGGTCTTATCATGGCGAGGTAACCCTATATGAGGCGCTTGTTCATTCCTACAATGTACCTGCGGTAAAACTGCTGAACGAGGTAGGAATCGATGCCGGCATGGAAGCTTCGGAGCGCTTCGGAATTGAGCTGACAGACGGGGACCGTGCACTGGGGCTAGCTCTCGGCGGCTTGCAAGAAGGTGTGTCGCCACTCGATATGGCTGAAGCATTCGGGGTGTATGCCAACGATGGAACGCGAATACCCGCGCATACGATCCTGCGCATCGAATCTGCGGATGGGGTTGTACTGGCAGATGTCAATGGCGCAGCTGGGGAGAAAATAATTGAACCGGAGGTCGCCCGTACGATGACCGCCATGCTTGAAGGCGTAGTTCGCGAAGGAACCGGGCAAGCTGCCGCATTGCCTGATCGGCAGTTAGCCGGTAAGACGGGGACGACGGAGATGCCCGGAACAGGCGGTGATGGGGCGAAGGATAACTGGTTTGTGGGGTACACGCCTCAGCTCGTCGGAGCGGTGTGGATCGGCTACGATAAGACCGACAGCGAGCATTATTTAACAACATCCTCCAAGGCCGCTGCCGCTGTGTTCCAAGCCCTGCTGGCTGAAGCGCTTGAAGGCGAGCCCGTTCTGGCATTTCCTGCCGCGAAAGGCGTCAACGTCAAGAAGAAGGATGGCCTGACGGACGAGGATCAAGATCGTAAGGACGATGAGGTGAAGAAGAAAGATAAGAAGGAGAAGAAGGATAAGGACAAGCAGAAGGACAAGGAAGAGGATAAACGGGATAACCGAAATGATAAAGGCAAAGAGAAGGGCAAGGAACGGGACAACGAAAACCCTCCACGCGGAGGGAAGAATAGCAACCAAGAGGATAACGATTGAGGCGAATAAAGATGGAACGACAGACAGCTCTTATCAGGGCTGTCTTTTGTTTTACTGCTTTTGGCCATAAATATAACCTTGGCATCACGGGGGTATTGAGCTCCAAGGAACCAGAACGGGACAAGAAAAGGGAAATATGTCCATTTGTCGAATTAAGAGTACAGGTGATACATCTAGCAGCGCCGATTGGCATGAAAGGAAGTTAAGCATTATGATACGAGTCTGTGAACAACATGACATGGAGACGATCTTTATTATTATCAATGACGCAGCAGCCGCTTATGAGAACGCCATTCCGAATGATTGCTATCATACCCCTTATATGAGTTTGGAGGAGCTCAAGAGTGAAGTGAACGATGGCGTCCTGTTCTGGGGCTATGAGTCAGAAGGTGAGCTGTTGGGTGTAATGGGGATTCAGGATAAAGGTGATGTCGCGCTGATCAGGCATGCCTATGTGAGGACGAAGAGGCGTGGAGAGGGAATCGGCGGTCAATTATTGCGCTCAATCGTTAGCCAGACGGATAAGACGATCCTGATCGGGACATGGGAAGCGGCAGCATGGGCGATATCCTTTTATGAGCGTGAAGGATTTCGGGTCGTCACAAGCGAGGATAAGGAACTCCTGCTTCGCAAATATTGGAAGGTTTCAACGAGGCAGATCGAGACTTCGGTGGTCTTGTGCAACAATGTCTATATCACCTAGATGAGAGGTTAGCGCTAAGGAGCAGAAAAGGAACGTTCGAACAGCGCACGAGCTGTTATCATCAGAGATCATAAGCTAGGGTCCATATATTCGTACATAAAACCATGCGACTATTCCGATCGTAACAAGCGTGGACAGGGCCACAAAGAACACATAACCAGTTCTTGACTTCGTGACGGTATATTTATCATAGAAATCCGGATTGCGATGGAAAACACCAGTCCAGAGCTCACCGACTAAATTCAGAACAACAAGAAAAAAGTTCTTGAGGATACTCATAACAGTGACACCTCTTCCTAATTTTGTATACACCGCAGTCATACATATATTACCATGAATGCTGGCGGAGAATAAAGCTCAGATGATTATTGGAATTCGTTCCTAGATGGAGTGAAGCTGTGAAGCATAATGTGAACGGCATAGGGAACATAATGACCTATAACGCAGCGGTTGTGCTTATCGTGATTATTATGCTGATAACTAGTGGCTGTATGCAACAAGAGCAGCCGACAAATAGAGAGAGTTCGGATAATATCCTGATTCATAATAATGAAGCGGATTTCAAGAGAATAGAAGCATTTATTTCGAGATTTGAGGAAGGTAAAGGAGATTATATACTTATCATTTCTCCTACATTGGAGGGGGGATATTGGATATATGATCTTAGTATAGAACGGAAACAAGTGATCATACGAATAGATACAACCAGGGATGCTTATTCAACTGGGGAAATTGTAAAAGTGGTGTGCAAAGGGATTTCTATTGAAACCGAGCACACGAAAGAAGAAGGAACAAGAAGGGTGCTGGAAGCTCAACATTGTGATGGGGACCAAGCTGTTGAGAAGTTTCAAGTATCCGTATTCGATTGATGGCTACTAGAAAGAACAGGGCAGCTTTAAAATATATCGACGTCTTGGTTTCATAAAAGTCGGTAAAGGTGGTACAACAATCAAAAATGGTTACGGAATTCGATGGACCCTTGAAAGGTGGGAACGGGATAACTTTTTTCTGGTTCTGTCCAGCTGTAGAGGAAGTTATTGATGAAGGATTATGCTGGGAATATTGTTTTGCTAACAATGGAGGTCCAATCGATACAGCACAACAACTCGTTCTGTGGATCCGTAATACGAAGAAATTTACAGACATTGAAGATTTTCATAGGGTTTGTGAAAGCTGTGTTCACTGTCAGTGGTCATCATAGAAAGGAAACAATTCGATGAATATTAGACTCGCAGACTACAAAGATGTTGATGGTATAGCTCGTTCATGTTGATAGCTGGAAAACCACCTATAAAGGAATGATTTCAGATGCATATTTAGACCAACTTTCATATGAAAGACGTAAAAAGAATTGGGAGTGGGTATTTCATCATCTGAACCCGGCCGATGTGATCTATGTAGCTGAGGATCAAGGAGAAATTATTGGTTTTATCCATGGTGGGAAGAGCAGAGAGGTGGAGATGGATTATGACGCGGAGCTCTATGCTCTGTACTTGGTTATAGAGGCACAAGGAAAGGGATATGGAAGACAACTGTATAACCGATTGGTCGAACAATTAAAGAATGATCATTATACTTTCATGATGGTCTGGGTACTTGAACAAAACCCTTCCATGGCATTTTATGAAAAGCTAGGGGGACAGTTTATTAGGAGCAAAGAGATTCATATTGGAGATAATCTATTAATAGAAGCTGCTCTTGGTTGGAGAGAACTGAAGTGAGTCACTAGTTAATCGTGCAGGAGTTTCTTGGAAAGGACCAGTGGAATGAGGATTGAAGCCGTTATTTTCGACTTGGATAATACGCTCGTTAACCGAAGAGAGGCCTTCAAGGTGTTTACAGAGCGATTTATAGATCAATTTATCGTTATAAAGGATGAAATACACAGAATCGAAGTTATGGAGCACATTCGAATTGCCGATCAAGATGGCTATCGCAAGAAACGAGAGCTCTATGAAGAACTAAGGTCGAGTTTAGAACTAAAGAATCGTGAAACGTCGGTTGACGAGCTGTTAACGTTCTGGTTTGATGAGTTTTTCAAATGCACCCTTCTGATGGAAGGCGCAAAGGAAGTTTTAGATTATCTGAGGATGAGGAAGATCAAGCTTGGTCTAATCACAAACGGTTCCATACGTTCACAATACTCCAAAATCGATCAGGTGATGATTAGAGAATATTTTGATTCCATTCTTGTTTCAGATGAAGTACAGGTTAAAAAGCCGGATAAACGAATATTTGAAATGGCCTTAAATCAATTGGATGCGGGCGCTAGACATACATGGTACATTGGTGATCACCCAATCAATGACATAAAAGGGGCTAGAGAGGCAGGCATCAACGCCGCATGGCTGAAGGGATTCATGGAGTGGGATGCGAGTGTAGATGCACCGAAGCATGTCCTCAATAACTTACACGAACTGATCGATATTGTGGACGATGCCTTGGGGAAGTCAGTGAACTTCTGAGCATACATAAATGAGGGGGATGAGTTATGTCGACAAATTCGAGTATTGGCAGAAGCAGTCATGAAGAAAGCAGCTTTGTCAGGAACAAGCTGATTGAATACAATGCTAAGCATGTACCGGATGATTTGAAAAGTAATTATGAAGAAATCAATCTTGTAATCAAGAGCAATGATGGTGTGATCATCGGTGGTCTGAACAGTGTATTTTGCTGGAACTGGATTGAAGTGGATATTCTCTGGGTTGATGAAACGTGCAGGGGGATGAATTATGGCTCGAAGCTCCTTCACGAAATAGAAGAGATCGCCAGAGCCAAGAAATGCACATTCATTAAACTGAATACATTTAGTTTTCAAGCTCCAGCTTTTTATATAAAGCAAGGGTATCAAGTTATTGGAACCATTGAGAACGCACCAAGGGGATGCACTCATTATTACTATAAGAAAGATATTCAAGGTGAATAAGCGCTCGAGATACCTATCAACCAAGGGGAAATAGACACCATAGCTAATGTACATGGAGTCAATCTTGAATAAAGTGTTTTTCTGAAAGAAGAAGTGAATAGAGTGAAATGGGATAGGATTTAAGCAGTTTTTACACGGGGGAATGTACGATGCAGAAAAATGTGTTTTTAACAAAACCGACTCTACACCTAGAGAAGCACTATTTATCTTTTTACCAAGAGTGGAAAGCAAGTGGCGAGGATATGGTTCCTTGGGTGATTAGTAAGGATCCAACCGATTTTGCAGGCATGCTTCAATCCCTTCATGATAACGAACAGGGTGAGAATTTACCTGAGGGCTGGGTATCGGATTCTACCTTTTGGTTAGTCTCCGAAGATGATAAAGTCATTGGCGCCGTCAATATCAGACATCAATTAACCGAGAAGCTTCTGAACTGCGGGGGACATATCGGATACGGGATTCGACCATCCGAACGAAGGAAAGGGTATGCAACGAAAATGCTGCGATTATCACTAGAAAAAGCTAAAGAACTCGGTATACACAAAGTGCTTGTTGTGTGTGATGCAAGCAATGCCGCCTCGGAAAAAACGATTCTGAATAATGGCGGAATTCCAGATGTGGATGTTGTGGAAGAGGATGGAAACGTACTGAGGAGATACTGGATAGACAATCGTTAATACATAACAGGAGAAATCATCCCATGAAAATCATGATCATTGGTTCCGGAGGTTCAGGTAAATCGACTTTTGCACGTCAGCTGAGTTCTATACTTGGATTGCCTGTGCATCATCTGGATGCTTATTACTACAAACCGGGCTGGGTACCGACCCCAAAACAGGAGTGGGATGAAATTCAGAAGCGTCTTGTTGCTCAGAAAGAATGGATTATAGATGGCAACTATGGAAGAACACTTCCTATTCGCATGAATGCTGCGGATGTGATCATCTATTTTGATTTATCGCGATGGATTACAACCTATCGGGTGATTAAACGTCGGGTACAATATAATGGCATAACGAGACCTGATTTGAACGAAGGTTGCCCGGAACGGCTGGACTGGGCTTTTCTGAAATGGGTATGGAATTTCAAGAAGACAAGCCGAACCGGGATTATGGAGAAAATGGATGCCTATAAGGACGGTAAGGCTATTATCGTCATCCGCACGACAAAGCAGGTTAAGGGTCTCATAAAACAGTTGAAACTCGAAGGGCGAAGCTATTTCAATAATGTGGGGCATTCGCAACAATGATAAATCCCACAGATCGCGCGGGGAAAAAGCAGCACTATTCCAGTGAAAATCAGGTGCTCTGGCTGCAATTGCAAAGGAATCAAATGAAGTTATCATCGCGCAGCACATTTATCGTAGCGGAAAATAGCGGTCATTATGTTCAACGGGATGAACCCGAAATCGTCGTACAGGTCATTCAAAACTTGATAGGAGAGGAGCGGTCATGTATATCTATCGATTAGCTGAACGAAAAGATCTAACTGAGATTGTAGAACTATCGAGGAAATGGGCGGAAGAAGACATAACTGTGGGCTATGAGAATGTACAATGGTCGGAAGAGAAATTATTGAACCGTCTGAATGAATATTTCTATGTGGTTGCAGCGGAGGGGAGAATAGTAGGTTATTCATTCGGGGAGGTGAGGTCTGGCAATGCGGGACAGATTATTCCGCCAGACGAATCTTACCTCGAGATCTTCGAAGTGTATATACATCCCGATCATCGCTCAGAAGGAATGGGCAAGAAACTAGTCGGTCATTTAATGGAGCAAGCAGAGAAGAACCAAGTAACTCGATTATTGGTCGGATCGTCCAACCGCAGATGGAAAGAGACAGCGAAGTTTTACGAGGAATTGGGATTCAGTATGTGGTATTTTCAAATGTTTAAATAACTTCTACCGGAGGTGCGCTCATGATTCAAGTTTTCTTCCAATTGATTGATAACCAAGGAGTTACTCGCGATCCGGATGTGAAGCCCTATGAATTCGACGAGGCAGCGGTTCAAGCTCTCCTCAACAGCGAAGAGGTGTTTTATCCGGAGTTTACGAAGCTGCATGGCGACGTCAAGTTGAAGAAACGCAAAACGGCTGCTGTGGAACATGCTGTACTTGACCTGATGGATGGCATACCTGTATGGAGAGTTACGTTAAGAGAGAAGCCGCTATCAGATGCCAATTTGTAAAATACAATCATCGTAGATTTGGAGTTGGACGGTATCATGCTAAAAAATCTTCCGGAAATAGAATGGAATCAAGTTTATACTGTGTTAACTGACGATATGTGGTCATCTATCGGCGCTATACTTGGTACGATCGGGGTCTTTCTAGGTGCTTGGTTAGGTGCAAAATTCGGCTATTCACAGAACATGAAGCTGCAAAATAATCAGATGGATGAATCAAAAGAATCGTATATATCCCTGATTAGATCCGAACTTGTTGACAACTGGCACTTTCTGGGCGTTTCGACGGATCTGTTCGATAAGAAGATAAACACTCTTGCAGATATCAAAATCGTGTTTGAAGGCTTGCTGCTGGCTGTCGATCACGTGAAGTCGGATAACCTCGAAGCCGCTGTAAGAGCTAATGTCATTTCGTTATTGCCTGTTGAATTGCAAGGAATTCTAAGGGGTACATATTCCTCCGTATCTCATGCCTGCTTCTTCATGAGGATGGAAGCACATAAATACAATCGGGATCAGAGTTTATCCTATAAGCAAACCTTAGAGACGATAAAAGAGTTAATCAATGATTGCGTAAAACTCTTAGAGGGATGCATTGAAAAGGTAGACGGCATTGATAAGGTATCGTCGAATACGAAATAAATGAATACATATCGGTGCTTTATTAACAGGGAGGCTAACTTACGATGGAATTTCGGCAGATGACGTCTGCATTTCTGTTTAACAGCCGAAATGAGGTGTTACTAATCAAAAAACCAAGCGGCAGGCTGTTCAATGGCGAGCACTGGAGCAGCATAGGCGGTCATCTCGAGCCTGAGGGGCTTAATCAGCCGATGATTGGATGTTACAGGGAGGTATTCGAAGAGGCTGGAATCCATCGGCATGATCTGATGGATTTGAAATTAAAATACATCGTGCTCAGAAAGAAGGTTGATGAAGTCAGGCAGCATTTTATATATTTTGGTAGCACGTCTTCGTAAGATGTTGTAAGCTCGGAGGAAGGCGAGCTTTATTGGATTCCAGTCAACGATGTACAGACCTTAAACCTGCCTTCAACCCTGAAACACGTGTTCAAGCACTATTGCGACAATCCGCATCTTCAGGTAGTAACCGTTGGAATTGTTACTGGACATCACGACGGGGAATCGAGCATGCAATGGATAGAGCTGATCGATCCAATCGTATTTTAGGATAGATGCAATCAAGGCGATCTAAGAGAGGAACTTGATTTATGACTGCCACAGCTAGCAACAAATGGGGAATTCTGCATATTGTCAATATGGGGACGCTCATCTCCACGCTTGATGTTGGAATTGTTAATGTTTCGCTCCCGATCATGGCGAAGCAATTCTCAGTCTCGCTCGCACAAGTCCAGTGGGTAGCCACCATCTATCTGCTGACGATGGTCGTCTTGCTGCCATTCATGGGCAAGCTCTCGGACCGCTTGGAGCGGCGCAAGGTTTACAGCTATGGCTTCCTTATATTCGGTATTGGCTCATTATGCATTGCCGTCTCGAGTGGCTTCCTCGGACTGCTGCTGTCCCGCTGCCTGCAGGGAATCGGCGCAACGATGATCATGGCTAACAGCCAGGCTATGGTGCGTGAAGTATTCCCCGATCATGAACGCGGCCGCGCTCTTGGCGTCAATGCCGTTGTCATATCCGTAGGCACGTTAGCGGGACCGGCCATTGGCGGACTCATGCTTGAATTCGTCGAATGGCCGTGGTTGTTCTGGATTAATGTACCGATCGCCTTGGTTGCCTGCGTGCTCGGGTTTCGCTGGTTCCCGCGGATCAAGAGTAACGCGGCTAGAACGCGCTTCGATATTATAGGAACGGCGCTGCTCGCAGCCGGTGCTTGTCTGCTTATGATGGCAGCCGAATCGGTGAAGGAGGACGGGGCGTTCTCCATCTCTTCGGCTGCTTGGATGGAAGGCGCGATAGGCATCCTCCTCCTGATTGCGCTATGGCTGCAAGGCCGGCGTATCGATTACGGCATTGTGGACCGTGAGCTGTTCCAATACCGGAAAGTTTGGCTGGGTAATGCAAGCTCGTTCATGATCAATCTCGCTCAGACCGCAACGCTGATTCCGGTCACGTTCTACCTGCAGAGCCAGCTGGGCTACTCGGCATGGACGACCGGCGCGTTATTAATGCTGCAGCCGCTGATGATGGGGATCGTCGCACCGTTCGCAGGCTGGTTCCGCGATAAGTATGGCGGATCCTTCCCGATTGCGGCAGGTGCGCTCTTATGCGCCTTATCCATGCTATTCGTCGTCCTCATGCCGAATGTCTCGGCAATGAGTATCGGCTTGCAGTTGGCGCTCTTCGGGATCGGTATTGGGCTGTTCCATGCCACCAATAATGCCGAGATTATGAGCGCAGCGCCGGCATCCAAGAGTAGCCTGGCGGGAAGCCTGCTTGCTCTTGTTCGGTATCTTGGTCAAATTGCAGGCATCGGCCTGGCAACACTGCTGGTGGGCTCTATGGGCACTTCGGGGGGAGAAGGAGAAGCCTTCGGCATGCCAATCCGGATTTTATTCGCCATATGCTTCGTATTCTGTCTTACGGTTACGTTGGCCGGTAGGCTGCTGCCAAAGGAAAGGCCGGATACGAGCACCCTATCGGCCTGATGATTTTATAGCTGAATAACACAGAAACGTCATTGATATGGATGTATGAATTCGATACAATAGGCTTCTGATTTGAATCCAGGGGGGAAGGCACATGAAGGCGATTGATGTACAACAATTAGTGAACCGGTTTTCATTGGAAGTGTTGGCCGGAGAGACGCAGCTTCATCGGACGATCACCAAATCGCGCGTGTATCGGCCGGGGCTGGAATTTGTCGGTTATTTTGATTTCTTTCCTCAGGAGCATGTTCAAGTGCTTGGCAAAAAGGAAATTAATTATTTGCATACATTGACGGAAGCGGAACGGAATCATCATATAGGTAATATCGTCAAGTATCATCCGCCATGCTTTATTGTGACAGCAGGACAAGAGGGCTTGAAGTATTTGAAAAAGTATTGCAATGAAGAAGGCATCCCGCTGCTCCGTACGAGTGCGTTAACAACGGACTTTCTTGGCAATATGACCGCGTATTTAACGAAGATGCTGGCTCCGGAGATAAGCGTACATGGCGTGTGTGTCAACGTGGCAGGGATCGGTATTCTGCTAAGAGGGAAATCCGGTGTCGGCAAGAGCGAGACGGCTCATACCTTGATTAGGCGCGGCCACCGGTTAGTGGCGGACGACATCGTCGTATTGAAGAAGCTCAGCCCGCAAACGCTGCTCGGCACGCATGATGGGAAGACGAAGGAGTTTCTTGCGCTTCGCAGCATCGGCTTGGTTAATGTCAGCCGGCTTTACGGACGGAAGGCGTTTCAAGAGGAAACGAGGATCGTACTCGACATTGAGCTTACGCAGTGGCAGAACGATTGCTTGAATAATGAACTCGAGCTTACGCCGAGCTTTACGGAGTATATGAATGTAAGCATACCGCATATCGAAATTCAGCTGCAGCCAGGCCGGGACGTGGCGGGTTTAATTGAAGCGGCCGCTAACAACTGGTATTTGCGTCAACAAGGGTACAGTGCGGCTGAAGACTTTATGAAGCGGCTAGAAATGGATTAAGCATCGAAATGATGAAAAAGGCTGAACAGGTTCATTCCAACCTGTTCAGCCTTTTTTCCTCAAGCCGATCATTAGAGTTTAAACTTGCCGGTATTGATGATGTACATATTTTTAAGCGGATAACTGCCGTTAGCATACTTTCTCGCGCCGGATTCGAAGCTGACATACAGCTTATTGCCGGTTAGAGCAATGCCTTCCGACATCGGCGGCATGGTCAATTGCTTGATCAGCCTGCCGCTGGCGCCTTGTGTATACACAAGCAGCTTGCTTGAATGATTACGGCCACAGGACTGGCTGTACACCACTCGATCTTTGGTTAACGCCATGCCCTGAATACGGTCGGGCGTGCTCCATGTATAGGATGCTTTAGGCTTAGAAGCCAGCCCATCCTGTGCATTCAGTTTGTAACCATAAACCTTGCCCTTTGGGCCCGAGGAGCACATGGCCTTGCCTTTGTCCGCGCCATCCATGTATTCACCGATCCATAGAACGCCGCTCGAATAGGAAGCATAGGAAGCTTTGTGTCCGAGAGCATATTCGGTCATGACGACATTGCTGAAGTCTTTTTTACCAGACAGGGTGCTGAGTGAAATTTTATAGACACTTGTACCTGAGGCGACCCACAGGTGATTCTTGCTCACCGCAAGTCCGCCGACATGGCCGGTATGCTTCTTGCTGCTGGTTTCGTACAGGTAGAAGGTTTTCAGCCGTTTCTTGGTTGTGGTGCTCGTTATAGAGATGACGCTTGCCTGATTCGCGCTTGATTTGCCCCAATAATGGGATACAATCACCCAGTTTTGATCGGGTACAAGGGCCAGCCCTTGCGGTACCCATTCCTTGCTGCCCGTCAGACCGGGAATAACAGGCCCCTTGGTGGACACCTCATTAAAGCCGCCGTAGCTTGCCTTTGTAGTCGCTGCTTCCGTTACATCCGGATGAATCGCTGCTGCAGAGACCCACATGAAAGCAGTTGCCAGCAGAGCAGCTGCGGCACGCTTCATCCACCGCTTCCGCTTCTTGAACAAATAAATCTCTCCTTCCATTTGTTATTATTTAGGGTTTTCAATCAGAAATAAACCGTCATAAGTCCTAGTATATACATTCTTTATGGTATCTTTATTATTATTTCCTGTCATAATATTTATTTCTCATGGCAATAACCCGGTAAATAGGTGTGTAAATAATAACCGTTGAGTTCCCATTCTTAGTATCGCATCCGTTAGGAATTGCATACCTGAAGCAGGAATCTTGTGGTAAAATATTTCGGTAATGAAGGGCATTGTCAGGGGGGATGACATACTGTGGATCATCTGGAAAGCCGGTTCTTGAACATTGCTTATTTATCAAGTGGCAGCGTTAGACAGATAGAGGCCTATCTGGCATTGAAAGCGCTTCGAATTTTTGAAAGGCTGGAACCTTACTATCCCATATTAGTGGGGACGATCCCAATAGGAGTCGATGTGGCGGGCAGCGACCTTGATATTATCTGTGAAGTCATGGACATGGATCGATTTGAAGATATCGTTACACAGCTCTATCGAGCGAATGAGAATTTTAACGTACGCAGGCGGATCGCAGCGGGTATCGAACGAATCTTAGTGGAATTTAACTATGAGGGGTGGCCGATTGAGCTATTCGGACAAGCCGTGAGGACGATGCAGCAGAACGGATTTAAACATATGGTGATCGAGCATCGAATTCTTGAAGCTCTGAATGAGGAAGGGAAAGCGAGAATCAGGGGCTTGAAGGAAAGCGGGCTCAAAACCGAACCGGCATTCGGTTCGTATCTGGGCATACAAGGCGACCCGTATCAATCTCTATTGCAGATGTACGACTGGGATGATGACAAGCTGCTGTCGTTCTTGCATACCGACTCGAAACATAGCAGGGTGTGAAATCCGTATACCGGCAGGTTTTCACACCCGATCCATCTCAGCATTCCGCATTAGTCAGTTCATTGGTGAATATTCGCTTGTACTCCTGCATCCCCAGCTTCACGACCGATTCCGGCGCGTAATGGAATTGAAGTGCACGGCGGCGCTTGGACGAGAAGTTATAGGGGGTACCGTGATAGAGAAGTCCATGGAAGATAAGAATGCCGCCGGGCTTTAACGGAACGGCGATATTGCGCTCCACGGGCACATTCGCATCGCAGATCTGCCAGTCCCGCAAGGCATAATGCGGGGTTGCGCCCTCCATATGCGAGCGCGGAATAACATGCATGCATCCGTTGTCGATACCGGCTTCGTCCAGTGCAATCCATACGCCAAGTACGGACTTATCAAATGCCAGCGGACCGTACGCCATGTCCTGATGCCACGGTTTTTCGCCGCCGCCATGGGGAGGCTTGAGCAGCGCCATATCCTGGACCAGCTTCGAGGATTCGCCGAGCAGCCGCTCAACGATGGACAACATCGTCGAATGCTTGGAGATCTGAGCCAGCCGCTCTTCTCCGTCAACGAATTTATACACTTTGCGTACGGCTAATTCCATCTCTTCCACCGTATGCAGCTCGCCTCGGGGCGTGGTGAATTCGACGAGCCCCTTCGCATCGGGAGCGGCGATAATATCCGAGAGGGCTTGCTTGGCCGATTCGATTTCGGCTGCCGATAAGATGCCTTCGATGGCAAGGAAGCCCTGCTGGCGAAACTGTGAAATATGCTCTTCCTTCCATTCTGATGGGGAAGCCAGCGGTTCGTGAATGTGAAATAACGGATATAGCCGCTTATTGATTTCCTGCGGATCGATGGAAAGCTTGCTCATGAACAGAATCAGCTCCTTGGTTATCGTTTGAATTATGCTGTACTATACCTTTTAAGATAACGGATTTCGAAAGGAATCCGAATGGCGGAAGAAGGGCTGTTTTTGTAGGAAGCTGCACGATAGGCCGTTTGGGCATCGGAAGGAGGTGCGTCTTGGAGGGATTTGCTGATTGGCTCAGAGGTTATCAATTGCACAATGCGAAGGATTGCGGCAAGGCGATCTGCGAGCCGGAATGGTTATGGCAGCCCCGGACTCCAATGAGGGATTATGATATCTGGTATGTTATGGATGGTCAGGGGGAAATCGAAGTCAATGGCGAACATTACTCCGTTTCCAGAGGAACCTGCATGCTGCTGATGCCGGGGGATATCGTTGAAGCCCGCCATGATCCCGAGAACCGGTTAACGGTCGTCTATATCCATTTCACAATGGAGCGGGCTGAGGGACAGCTCGTTCAGGAGGAGCGGCTGCCGCGATACGTTCGCCTGGAAGACCCGCAATGGCTGGAGCAGTTTTTGCTGAGGCTGTTGGAAGTCGACAAGTGGGTGACCCGTTGGAAGGATGAGGAGTTTGACCTGCTGCTTAAGCTGACATTATTGAGACTGATACGGGAAGCGGATCAGTTGGAACAGGAACCGCCTATATCCCGAATGAACCGTCAGCGCATTCAGAAAGCGTCGGACTACGTGCGCCTGAATATGCGCGAGAAGCTGACGCCTCAGCACATCGGAGATGCATTCGACTGCTCGCCCCGTTATCTAAGCAGGCTGTTCAAGCAGTATCTGGGTATATCGTTGAAAGAATACATCACCCGCGTGCGGATGGAGCGGGCAACCGTGCTGCTTGCCGAGACGTCCATGACGATCACCCAAATTGCGGAGGCCGTCGGCTATTCGGAGCTGTTCTATTTCTCCAAGCTATTCAAGCACGTATATGGAGTCTCCCCGCTGTATTACCGTTTCAAAGGGGTGTTATCCGAGAAGCACCCTAATCCGACCCAGCAATTGGATCGCTGAAAGCGCATTAATAGAGAGGGTGTCCGAGGGGATGAATCTATTTCACTTTAGCGAAGAGTCTGACATTGCCATATTCAAACCAAGAAAGCTGGAGTACCGGAGCGACGAGCCAGCCATGGTGTGGGCGATCGATGAGTTCCACGCTCCACATTACTATTTTCCAAGGGAATGTCCAAGAGTATGCGTATGGAAGAAGGAGGATACGACCGAGGCGGATATGCGGCGGTTTTTCGGCCATTCCAGAACCTCGCATATCATTGCAATCGAGACAGCATGGTGGTACGAGAGAGTGAAGAAGGCCAGTATATATCGCTACAGCTTCATGACCGACTCCTTCTATAGTCATAGTCCCGAGGCCGGCTATTACACGTCGCTGGATACGGTGGAACCCATATCGGTTGATCGCCTGGATGGCCTGCTCGAACGTATCCTGGAACTCGGCATTGAACTGAGGATAACTCCCTCCTTGCGGCATTTGCAGACGGATATCCTCTCGTCGACAGTCAATTTTTCTATGATTCGAATGAAGAACGCCAGTCCTTAACTATTTTGACAAACAAGAGGATGAGAATATGATCGATTTGAAAACCTCGCAAGATACGGCGGATGTGATTGAGCTGCTTGCTGCTTGCATGGGACCTAGCTTCTTGAGGGTCATGGAGGAGTTCAGCAGATATAGAGCCGATGCTTCGCGAAGTCTTCTGGGCTTCACCAAGAACGATGAGTTGATTGGACTTATCGGAATTTCGCATGAAGCACCCCATGAGGTCCTATTATTGCACATGGCGGTTAAAGAGCCTTACCGCAATCAGGGAATAGGGAGAACGATGATTCAGGCGTACATCCAAGACAATCAGATCCGGCGGATGGAAGCCGAGACGGATAGGGATGCCGTTGATTTCTATAGACAGATCGGCTTCCAGACGAGAAGCATAGGCGAGAAGTATCCGGGTGTCGAGAGATTTATTTGTTTATATAAGAGCAAGTAAGAGGGGGATTTACTGTTAGCGCTCACATTGCAAAACTGTGGAGAACCCGCAGGCAAGCAGGGTGAGCGTTATTGGGTATAGTCAATTCGAACGCGATACAAGAAAAAACTATTTACAGCCCTAATGTAAGCGGTTATAATAACGTTATTAATACGTATTAACGATATTTCTTTGATAGCTGATTTGCTTTGGCGACGAGAGAATGAAGAAGTTCTCTGGAATCTATAACCGCTCGCTGCTTTGTAATTGTTATCTCAAAAGGAAGTCGTTAAAAGTTTTGCCTATTTTAGTAATACGTTTCAGTAATACGTATTAGTTGCGGATTGGTTCATGTATCGCGCAACGCAAAGGGGGGAAAGCAAGGGTAACAATGACGCTGACCAATTGTTGTACAACTCGTGTGAACATGCTTAGCGGTTATTTAAGGCATCGGGAGGAACGTCAATGAAAGAGGCGCAGGGAAAGAAACTAGGCCTACAAACCAGTTTAAAGAAACATTGGTTCATCTACCTGCTCGTACTGCCCGGATTGCTGTACGTTCTGCTTTTCCGCTATGTGCCGATGTACGGTATATTGATAGCTTTTCAGGATTATAGACCGAGGCGCGGAGTACTTGGGAGTGATTTTGTCGGGTTCAAGCATTTTATCAATCTCTTCTCGGACCCGTATTTCTTTAAAGTCATTTGGAATACCTTCATCATTAACGTCTACGGCATCGTGTTTGGATTTACGTTCACCATCTTCCTGGCACTTATGCTGAATGAACTGATGAGCAGCAAGCTGAAGCGCGTTCTTCAAACGCTGGTCTATCTGCCTAACTTCCTGTCGTGGATCATCTTCGGCGGCATCATCATCTTGTTCCTGTCCCCGTCGGAAGGGCTCGTTAATGGAATTATCAAGGCATTCGGCGGGAAAGAAACGTATTTTCTCATTGAGCAGGATTACTTTCGCACGATTGTAACCGTAACCAATATTATTAAGAATGCCGGTTTCGGAACGATCATCTATTTGGCGGCTCTAGCAAGCGTCGATCAGCAGCAATACGAATCCGCTACGATTGACGGAGCTAACCGCAGGCATATGATGCTTCACATTACGCTGCCGGCCATCTATCCGACTATCGCGGTTATGCTGCTCATGAATCTTGCCGGGATCTTCTCCGCTAATTTCGAGCACATCTATACGCTGTATAATCCGCTCGTATATGAGACGGGCGACGTCATTCCTACCTATTTGTACCGGATGGGCTTGGAAAAAGGCGAGTATGAAATATCAACTGCAGTGAGTCTCGTCTTTAATATAATCGGTCTGATTACACTTGTGATCGCCAACAAGATCATCAAAAAAATGAATGTAGTCGGGATTGTATGAGCATGTGGTCGAATCATTCGAAAGCCGCATACTCCGCCTATTTGGAGGTGAATGATTGTTGAGCAAGATGGAGATGGAAAGCCAATCAAACTATCGCAAGTCTATGCGGATGAAAATGGGATTCAACTTCTATGACGTGTTCGTCGCCGTATTCTGTGTCGGCTTCGCGCTTCTATGCTTCTATCCCATGTGGTATGTGCTGCTGGGTTCGATAACGCCTTACAGTGATTTCTCAAAGACAACAATTCCCGTATTGCCGCCGTTAGTGCCCGACTTCAGTTATTACGGTGCCATACTTAAGACAGGCGTGTTCTACAATGCGCTCACGGTATCGTTCGCAAAGACGTTGTTCGCCGCAAGCTTATCCGTGCTTCTGACGGCGACAATGGCTTATGCGGTATCCAAAACCCATGTACGGGGAATGCCTACGATTAACTGGCTGGTCATCCTCACGATGTTCTTCTCAGGAGGCTTGATTCCGAACTACATGCTGGTCAAAGAGCTGGGCATGCTGAATACGTTCTGGGGTCTCACGCTTCCTTGGCTGCTTGGCGCCACGAACTTCATCATTATGCGGAACTACTTTGTAGCGGCTATTCCTCAAGACTTGGAGGAAGCGGCCAAGATCGACGGCGCGAATGATATTACCGTGTTCTTCCGCGTAATCGTCCCGTTATCCAAGCCTACTATGGCTGCCGTGTTTCTGTTCGAGGCCGTGTCCCAATGGAATGATTGGTACAGCTACCTGATCTACGCCCAGCGTGAGCCGATGCTTAAACCGCTTGTATGGGTGTTGAAGGAAATGCTGACCGACCCTGCCGCTTCCGCCGGGGCATCCGGGAGCAACATCTATCAGATGAGCCGGGATCTCGCTGCATTCCCGCCAATGGGATTGAAGATGACAACGATTATTCTCTCTATGCTGCCTATTATTTTGTTCTATCCGTTTCTGCAGAAATATTTCGTTAAAGGCATATTGATTGGTGCGGTAAAAGGATAAGCCCTATTCTGAGCTAGGTAATAGACATATTTTATTTTTTGACGAGTAAAGCGGGCCAATAATTTGAACGGATTATCGTTCGGGTGTGGTTGACATAAAAGTCACCTTGCTATGCGACAGGGAAGCCAATTCCCGCGTAGGTGAGGGCTGAAAAATGAAAAGGGAGAAATGTCTACATGGGGAAAAGTCGGAATTTCAAAACGTTTTTCTTGTTAACTGTACTCATCCTGACGATGGTAACAGTTGCAGCATGCAGTAAAAATACGAATACACCGGCGGAAGAAGAGAAACCAAATAATGAGCCGGTCGCATCCGCTAATAACGCGGAAGGTACAACGGAAGTCGATTACAGCAAGCTGCCAACTGCCAATCTGAAGATGACGGACCGTTGGCTGGTCGTAGAGAACCAAGATAAGGACCCGCTGAAAGCAGAACTTGAAAAACGCCTGAACATCAAATTGAAATTCGAAAGCCCTAAAGAACCTGGTTACAATCAAGCTTTGACGATGATGCTGGCTGACGGCGAGATGACCGATATCGTCAACGACGGCTACTTCCTGAACGATTTTACGATGAAAGCATTCAAGGAAGATATGCTGACCGACATGGGAGCCATCGTCGCCAAGGAGCCTGAACGCTACAAGACGCTGAATAAAATGTTCAACGATCCATTGTGGAAATTCACGAATAAATTCATGTTTGGTGACGAGAACAAAAACTATGTGATGTGGGATTTCTGGGGTCTAGTTAGCCCGCCTGCTGGCATGGCGATGTACAACGGCGCATTGATCAATGAGGTCAATGGCGGTAAAACGCCGACGACATATGATGAATTCATCGCCTATCTGTATAACGTCAAGAAAGCAAAGCCTGACGTTACACCGCTCAGCGGTCGTATCGATGCCGGTAACAACCTGTGGATCATGTTCTCCTCGCTCTTCTTCCGGACGCATGGCGTTGACCCGTATTCGATCGAGGATTGGAACGGCGACGCCAAGTATGAAGAAACCGCGACAAGTGAAGACGCCAAGAATGTGTGGAAAGAAATCGCAAAGCTATATGCGGACGGAATTATTGAGAAAGACTTCCTGACTCGCGGAAGCGACCGTATTCCTGAAGCAGTCGGCAATTTCGCGAATGGCAAATATGCGGTATTCCTGAGCAACTCCCCAGGCGCATATGGAATCGGTGCGGATTGGTTCGTCCAAGAATGGAAGAAGGTTAATCCAAACGCAGAGCTGGGCAAAGATTTGATGGTCGACACGCAGCCGATTACAGGTCCTAAGGGTTCCGCAAATTACTTGCTGCCTGAAGTAGCCATTGCGGAAGCCGCAACATCGATCTATGTTGATTCTGATGCGCCGGATCGCGCACTAGACGTAATTGATTACATCATGTCTAATGAGGGCCAGAATCTGAAGTGGTATGGAATTCAAGGCGTTCATTACGATCAAATCAAGGAAGACGGTACCGTGGAAGGCTTCAACTACGAGAAATTCCGCGATGAAGTCACGCAAATCTACATGCCGGGCGAAGATCGCCAGGAGTGGGCGCCGTTCTCCAACCTGGAGAAGCAAATGTACTATCAGATCGACAGCGCATTGGATTTGATGGATGCGATCAAGAAAGGCAGAAGCTTCGGAATGGAAGCGGCAGCCAAGAACAACCCAACATTAGCGAAATACGGCGAAGCCTATATGGCGGCAGCCAAGCTGCAGCCGATTTATGAAGTTTTCGCTGAAAAGATCTGGAGCACGGACGAGAATCTTTCGACCATCAAAGCAAAAGTGAAGCAAGTACAAGATACGTGGTACATGAAATTCATCGTTGGCGGTCCTGAGTTTGTCGAGAGCAGCTGGAGTAAATTCGTTACGGAATTGCAGGATGCTGGCATTCAACAGCTGATCGATGCGAAGAACGAACAAGCAGCGAAGCTGAAAGTGGATTTCGAGAACCTTGGATAAGATTGAAATGGAAGAATAGCATTGAAGCTGGAGGGATACCGATATGACGAAACAACTGGATGAGAAAGTAAAAGTAACGACACGGCAGCATGCAGAGATGCTAAGCCCGCAATTAGCGGATCAGCTGCGTGAATATTTCTGGCGCCGCAACTTCATGCTCTTCGAATGTCTGATGAAGGATGACGATCATGGTCCGAAAGGCGTGAATCCGCCTCTTATTCCTTATCCGCCATCAGCACGCAGATCGGTTGTATATTATGGCAGCCGTACGAATGGTTCGTATAACCACCACAATCAAATCGCCAAATTCAAAGGCCAATACTATTATTCATGGAGCAATGGTATCCGTAACGAAGAGGATGCCGGACAGCAAGTGCTGATGGCCACTTCCAGTGACGGCAGCCATTGGTCCGATCCATGGGTCGTCGTGACTTCCCCTGCGGAAGATTGCGTAGCGCATAACTGCGTAGCCCTCCATGCTACCGAAGACAAGCTGTATCAAATCGTGATGACGGAAGAGACGATCCATGATGAAGTGGCAACCGGCATGCGCCGCATCAATCCGGAGACGATCACGATGGACATCTTCGTATCCGAGGATGCGAAGAACTGGGAGAACGTCAGCACGTTCGGCAACAAGATCAAGTGGATATTCGAGGCACCGCGCCTCACGCAGGAAGGGCGTCTCCTTTGCGTCTGCACCACGAACGGCAATGGGCCAGCTATCATGCTGTGGCCGGGCGACGATATTCTCGAGAAGCCGGAGCTTATCAGCATACCGGAGCCGGATGGCGCGAGCTTCCCTTATGGCGAATCGACGTGGTATCAGACGGATGAAGGCAGAATCGTTATTTTCTGGAGGGACGAAGCGGCTTCCTGCCGGTTGTATGTGAACTGGAGCGTTGATGGCGGACGCACCTTCTCGGTGCCGATTCTGACCGACATCCCGGACTCGATGAGCCGTCTATATGCAGGCCGATTCTCGGATGGCCGGTATTACATTTGCAACAATACGCTTGGAACGCTGCTTGACCGCAGTGCCTTGATGCTGCTCATCAGTGAAGATGGTTTCACGTTCGACAAGGTATACATGGTCAACGACGATCCGACTGAAATGAGCTGCAAAGGTCTGCTTAAGATCAACGGCATGCAGTATCCGTGCTGTCTGATAGACGGGGACAAGCTGTTGGTCGCGTATGATGCCAACAAAGAAACGATCATGTGCGACGTTATTGATACGACCTTGCTGTAAGAACGCTCTGAACGCTCTGATACACAATGTTAATTCCGAACCGCTCTGATTGACAACGTTTTACCGAACCGCTCTGAAACACAACTAGACACAGGCTAGGAGGCTATTTCCAATGGAAAAAGAGAAAAAGGTCATTAAAAAGATGGATGATCCATCAGGCAGAGGCTCGCTAAGCGGATACAAGGTTCCTTTCCCGGCGCGTCAACGGCCATACTCCGAAGAAGAAATTCAAACCGTCGTTGATGTGATGCGAAATACGGAATGCCAGACACAAGGCGACCATATGAGGAAATTCGAGGCGGACCTCAAGGCATATACAGGAGCTAATCATGCCTTCGCGGTTGACAATTGTACGAATGCGCTAGGCTTGGCAGCAACGCTGTGCCGGGTAGGTCCCGGCGATGAAGTTATCATTCCGGCTTATACGTTCTGCTCTTCCGCTATTTCTTTCGCAAGAACGGGCGCTAAGGTCGTGTGGGCGGATATCAACAAGGAGACTTGGGTGATCGATCCCAAGGACATCGAGTCGAAGATTACCGCCAACACCAAGGCCATTGTGGCCGTTCATCTGCTCGGGATGCCGGCGGATATGGAAGCGATCATGGCCATTGCACGCAGGCATAACTTGAAGGTTGTCGAGGATTGCGCTCAAGCGCTGGATGCCCGCATCAACGGCCGGCATGTAGGCTCGTTCGGCGACTATGCATGCTTCAGCTTCCATGGCGCGAAGACGATGACTACGCTTGGTGAAGGCGGTGCCCTGCTCGTGAAGAGCGACGAGGACGCAGCTCTCGTTCCCGGATTGCGCTTCTGCGGAATCCGTGGCTTCGAAGGCGAGCGGGAACGTTATTGGGTGCCTGCCATGAGTAATGTCGACACCGATATCGACGGTGTGTGGCCATATAACTACTGTATGGGGGAAGCGCAGTGCGCAGTCGGCAGTGTCATGCTGGATACGCTAACGGCCAATACGGACAAGATCATCGAGGCCGGCTTGAAAATCAGAGAACGGATGAGCGATACGCCGGAAATTTCCTTTAACGTTATTCCGGAAGGCTATCGCCATGTGATGCATCAGTTCGTCATGCACTTTGACGGCTCCGCCTTCGGCAAGAACCGCAACGACCTGATGGACAGCTTAACCGAAGAATTCAAGATCCGCTGTATCGTGCAGTATTATCCGCTGTATCGCTACCCATTGTTCCAGAAGTTTGGCCTGGATGAAGCGAATTGTCCCGTTCTTGACGAGTTCTGGGAGAACAGCTTCAGCTTTCCGTGGTGGTGCGCTCCGGATGACGAAACGATTCAGTACGTAGTGGATTCACTTAAAGCAGCCATTAACAAATTAAAGAATAGCTAAACGCTGATTAATCGGCGAGTCGCCGTGCATGGACCATCCTGGTCCATGCATGTGCAGCCCGCCACTCATGGGGGAATTAATTTATGCCGGGTATATACGGAATGGCAGGTGTCGTCATCGATGAGGGACCTGGTGATTGGCAGATCATTCAGCAGATCAATGGCGAAGCTTCGATTCGTCTTGCGGGTGCATATGCGAAAAGAGACATTCCTGACGATAGTAACGTGAATGTAATCGTAAGACTCGTGAGCGAGGATTCCGGCGAGCCTGTTAAGCAGTGGCAGCAAGCCCGGTTACTTTCAGAGGAGGAGTGGACGAGCACTCAAGACGATAATGGATTCTCTTCACGGCAACGCGGGTTTGAATCGAGAGAAACGCCTTCGGGCTATTGGGAGACGATTATCGAAGGGATACCCGCCGGCGGTTTGTATCGCATTGAAACGATGCTTGCGAGCCGTGAATATAACATGGATGTTGTCATCACGAGGGGGGATATGATACACCATATCGGAATTGGAGATATTTATCTCATTGCCGGGCAGAGCAATGCATCCGGCAGAGGGAAGGATCCGGTCATGGATCCGCCCGAGATCGGTGTCCACATGTTCAGAAACAGCGGAGATTGGTCCTTGGCGACGCATCCGTTGAACGAGTCTACGCGTTCCATATATCCGCTTCATTACGAGTATCACAATCCCTCTCATAGTCCTTATCTCAACTTTGCCAAGCAGTTGAAGCGCGAATTGGGCTATCCGATTGGACTCATTCAAAGCGCTTTGGGCGGTATGCCGCTCCGGTTCTGGGATGTCGAGGAAGAAGGCGAGCTCTACCATAATATGATTCAGCTTGCTAGAGATGCCGCCGGCGGCCGCATTCGGGGCGTACTCTGGTATCAAGGGTGTACGGACGCCTTAGAGCAACGAAGCGATGATTACCTTGAGCGCTTCGGCAGTATGGTTGAACGTACGAGAGCCGAGCTCGGGCTGCCGGAGCTGCCGTTTCTTACGGTGCAGCTGAACCGGTGTACGCGCCAGTCCGATCCGGAGATGGACATGCATTGGGGCCGAATCCGGGAAGCGCAGCGTAAGGCGTCAAGGTCATTGCCGGAAGTTTATGTCGTACCTGCGACCGACTGTATGCTCTATGATCTTATTCATAACAGTGCTGCTGCCAACATGATGCTGGGGGAACGACTGGCTCGAATGGCATTAACCGAATTATACGATAGAGGCAAATGGAATGGCGTGCCGGATATCGAGCAGGCTTTGCTGCTGCAGGATGACGGACGAATTGCGCTCGTCTTCGCGAATGTTCATAATCGCTTTCATTTATTTGATCTTCCACCGGCATCGGTTCCGTTCACCATCGAGGACGAAGCAGGCCGTAATGACATAGCGGTATGGTTCGCGGAAGACAATCGAATCTATTTGACGCCATCCAGACCGGTTATTGGACACTGCGTCGTCCACGGCGTGTGGCAGATGAATCCGCCGGGTCCGACCCCGACAGATTGGGGCCGATTGCCCATCTTATCGTTCTATGGCGTTGAAGTGCAGCAAGGTACCCATTCATAAGGAGTGTTATCAGATGCGGGCGATTGACTTAAGACAAGAGGTTCAGGCCGTACATGGGAATTGGCGGTCCTACGATACATTAAATGTGTGGAACATTCTCAAGAATGAGATCTATCGGTCCGAAGCCGAGCCCAGCTATGTATGCTGGGCAATCCTGTGGACGGAAGCGGAGGGGACATTGAAGCTCTCCTTCACAGAAGTCGCAGGAGACCTTACAAGCTGGCCGCCTTCCTATAATTTCAACAGGCCGGGTATGGAATATTACTTGAAAACCTTGCAATCCAGCGATGGCGGACAGAGCTGGGAAGATACCGGCTGGAAGGAAAGGCTGGATGAACGGTGGGATCTTAACGCCGATCATCATATCCGCCATGTGTTTCAAATCGAGAATGGACAGTTGATTCGCAATTTCTGCCGCACGCAGGAAGGCTTCACGGTGAACGGGAATCGCGCAACCTATGATGAAGCGAAATCATGGGAAGCCTTTCCCTTCGAAGAGAAACCGAACAGTCCGGTCTTGAAGAAGCTGCCTACAATCTGGACCAGCGGGAATGGCGGTGAAGCCTGGGAACAAATCTACTCGTTTCCGGCCGAGAACAACTTCTTTATTACCGGCTTTCATCCATTGCGCAATGGCAGCATCTTAGCGGTCGGGGCGGTCAACCCGTCGCATGTGAACGCATTCGATAAGAACTGGGTTTCCATTACCGAATCTTGGGACAAGGGCAAGACATGGTCGCCGGTTCAGAAGCTCTTAACGAATGACGACTATCTGGTTCCGCAAGGAATGTGTGAGGAGTTCGACTTCGTCGAGCTGGACGATGGCAGACTGCTCATGATTATGCGGACGGACGGTTTGTCCACCCATATGCTGCAGACTTATCTGGAACGCGAGGATTCGGGGCAATGGAAGGAGAGCACGCCGACGACCAATGCGTTGTTCAAGCATAGCGGCTACCCGTATATGCGCCGTGCCAGTGATGGAACGATCTTCTACTACACCTTGCAGAACATTCTCTATACCTGCGATGACGGAGCGAGTTGGAACGAACTGGAGATTGGGAACAGCTATTACGGTCAGATCGCGGAGGTATCTCCCGGTAAGATGCTTGCCGTCACGCAGCGGAACATTGGGGATGCCGCCTTCCAGTATGTACATGATGCTTATATGCTTCAGACGACATTCGAATATGCCCGCACAGCCGTTATCGAACAGACCGATTCCGTAAGACTGGGGGCTGTCTCCGTTATTGGGGAAGAGAGCTACGATGACTTTCATCTTTATGCGGAAGTTCGGGCAGATGGGGAAACCGGAATCGCCTTTCAGGTGAACGGGGACAGTTATTATTTTGCCGCGATCGTAATACCTTGTAATGAATTCCGCTCCCCGGGAGCAGCAGCGGGTCAAGAACAGGATGCCTATCTATTAATCGGCATGCAGGAGAATGGCGCTGTCACCATTCTGAGGAGAATCATGCTGGAGAGAATGCAACCGCATGCATGGATTGGAATGCAGATGGATATGCAAGACGGCGTTCTGAAGGCGGCTGTGAAGAAATCTGCAGATTCTCCTGCCAAATATGTCGTTATCAAGGAGGATGCTTTCTCTTCCGGCAAGCTGGGACTGTTCACCAACCGGAGCACCGGCGCTTTCAAGAACATGAAGATCGCATCAGAATCGATGCCGCTGCGATCGAATTGGGGAGACTATGCAGATGCCTATAAATCTCTCGACGGAAAACCAATGAAAGAGAAAGAATATTAGGCCTATCTAAGAATCATTCATGCAACACATAGCGTGCCGTAATTAAGAACGATGGAGGTCAACGATGACAAGTTCCAGTTATGCTTATATGCTGCGCATTTGCTTGCCGCCAGGACATCTGGAAGAAAGGCGGCTGAACGACCTGGCCCGGTTCTGCCGGGAGGGGAGAGTCGAGGATGTTATGTTCTTCATTAATGCGGAAGAGCTGAACAACGGGCATCTCACCGTGGAAGAAACGAGACCGTGGCTGGAGACGATTGACAGTGCGAAGAAATCTCTGGCACCTTACGGCGTAACGGCCTCTATCAATCCTTGGATTACCCTGCTGCACAGCGCACGGGGGCGCCAATTGAAGGAGCGGCACCGGTTCCGCTTAATGGTCGATCCGTATGGCAATCAGTCCACGGCGGTCGTATGTCCGACCTGCCCGGAATGGCAGCAGTATATAACGGAAATGTATGCTTTCTACGCTTCGATTAAGCCGGCCGTTCTATGGGTAGAAGACGACTTCCGCTTCCATAATCACGATCCGCTGCAATGGGGCGGCTGCTTCTGTGACGAGCACATGCGCGAATTCGCCCGTAAGGCCGGAGTGGCATCGCTTGACAGGGAAACCTTCAAGCGAGGTCTCCTGCAGCCTGGCGATCCTCATCAATTCCGCCGCATCTGGCTCGATAGCTGCCGGGATACGCTGGTGGAGCTGGCGCGCAAAATTAGCGACGCGGTACATGAGGTCTCCCCTGATACCCGGATTGGCCTGATGACGAGCAGTCCGAGCGTGCATGCCGCCGAAGGGCGAGACTGGCATAGCATCATGACCGCATTCGATGGCGAGGGCGGGAACACGGCTATAATCCGAACGCATTTGCCTGCTTATACAGAGGAAGCCGGCTACAAATATTGGTGGATGTTTAATGGCATATCTCGATTCACGGCTGCGCTTATCCCTGAGCATACCGAAGCCTATCCGGAGTTCGAAAACTATCCGTTCTCGCGGTATTCCAAGTCGATCGCCTTCCAGAAGTTTCAGCTGGAAACGTCATTGATCATTGGCAGCCGTGGAATCACCTTAGATATCTTCGATATGATGGGCAATGGTATTTATCCGCAAGAGTATTATGAGCGCTGGCTGAACGACGAGAAGGATTATCTCAATGCCATCGTCGCACTTCATTTACATGTCAAGGACCAGACCGGGATCCATGTTGTGGTTAATGAACGTTCATCATACTCCCTGCACACCGCCCAAGGGGAACGGATGGAGGAGCTCTATCCGAATGAAACGCTATGGGCGAGTTACCTCTCGGCCTTCGGCATTGCGAATCGTTTCACAACCGGGCTGCCGGAAGACAATGGCATTGTTGCCGTGTCGGGGCAAGCGTTCCGCAATATGGGCGAGGCGGCGATTCGGGATCTGTTCGATAATCATACCGTTCTCTTGGAAGGAGAGGCGGTTCATACCCTTTGTGAGATGGGCCTTGGCATGTTATGCGGTGTAATGAGAGCCGTTTGGCATCATTACGAGAGCGGCTTCCAATCCTATGAGGAGATAACGAATAACCGTGAATACGTCGGTATCGGTTCAGGGCGGATGACAGCTCAAATCTCGATTGGGAATTATCTGGAAATCGAATATTCGGATAGGACGAAAGCTGAGGTTATTGGGCATGTCCATAATGGTCAAGGCCATGCTGCAGGTCCTGGTATGACCCTAGTGAATGACCGTGTTTTCATTTTGCCGTATGGGCAATTAGGGGATGCCGGGTATCAAGGTCTGCTCAGTCCGATTCGCCGTGCGGTCATACAGGAGTCCTTGCAGAAGCTGTCTGAACAGCCGCCATTAATGATAACGAGCTATGCTCCTCACGTATCCGTCTATCGATTCAATGCTGCAGGAGGAGAAACGTTAGCCATCGTGAATGCTTCCGCGGATCATGTGGATGAATTGAGTCTGACAGATATAGGCATGGAGCTGGAGGGCTGGACCGAATACAGCCGGGCCGATCCAAGCGGACGCCCCGTCACGATTCGCCAGGATCAGAACGGACTCGTGTTTGACAGCGACCTTCCGGCATTGTCCATGAAGATCTATCACAAACGTTCCCAAGGATGAATGATCTTTGATTAAATCATAGTTTGGAGATGACACTCGTGAGAAAAGGACGATTAGCGAATAAAGTTGTAATTATTACAGGAGCAGCATCGGGCATCGGCAAAGGGACGGCTATATTGTTCGCAGAAGAAGGCGCCAATCTCATACTCGTCGATCGCGATATGGAGAAGCTGGAAGGAACGGCAGAAGAAATTCGCTTGAAGGGCGGCGATTGCCGCACCGTATGCGGTGATGTGTCGCTGACACGTACGGCAGCCGAGGTCGTAGAGACCGCGGTTCGCGAATTTGGCGGACTGGATGTCGTATTCAACAATGCCGGGATCATGCCGACGGCCGATATCCTGGGCTGCACGGAAGAGACGTGGGACCAAGTGATCGACGTGAATCTCAAGTCAATGTTCTTGATGTGCAAACAAGCGATTCCCGAGATGCTGAAGCGGGGCGGAGGCTCAATCATCAATACCTCCTCCGTCATGGCTCATCTGACCGAGCCGGGATATACGGCATATACGGCATCGAAGGCAGGCATTCTTGGCCTGACGAAGGAAATTGCCGTCACGTATGCAGAGAAAGGCATTCGCTGCAATTCGATCAGCCCGGGGTGGGTGGACACGGATATGAATATGAAGCTTGCGGAGGAAATGGGCGGTATGGATAAGCTGTATCCCGTGATCAAAGCGCAGCAGCCTCTGGGACGGATGGCCACTTCGCGGGAAATTGCATATGGCGTCTTGTTTCTGGCTTCGGACGAATCGGTCGTCGTCACGGGCTCGTGCCTTAATATCGACGGCGGCTGTACGGCGGCGATCTGATCCATATCACTGGGTATGGCAGACAATTAATAGGCGCGGGGGATATGTAACATGAAATTGCGAAGCGCAGAGTGGTTCCAAGGCGCAAAGGATACTTCCTTTCAACATCGGACCGCAATGAGAGCTCTTGGGCATGTGCCTGAATCGTTTCTGGGCAAACCGATCATCGGGATTCTGAATTCATGGAATGACTTGAACAGCTGCAATTATCCGCATAAAGAGCTCGTGGAATATGTCAAACGTGGTGTGTATATGGCAGGAGGGTATCCGGTCGAGCTTCATACCATTACGACTCCATCGGAGTTGATGAAGCCCTCCGATCTTCCATACCGCAACCTGATGGCGATGGATGTCGAGGAGACGATCCGTTCGCTGCCAATTGACGGTGTCGTGCTCCTATGCGAATGCGACAAGACGACGCCGGCGCAATTGATGGGCGCTGCAAGCTGTAATCTGCCTACTCTGCAGCTCGCTGCTGGTCATCGCTCTTCCGGCTCCTTCCGTGGCAAGAAGGTGAATTACGGGACGGATCTATGGAAGTACCTGGACGATTACAAGGCCGGCGTATTGGATGAGAGCCAGTGGAAAGAGCTTGAATCCTGCATGAACTGCAGCCTTGGGGGCTGTCCGGTCATGGGGACGGCCTCCACGATGAAGAGCATGTCGGAGATGCTGGGTATGATGATGCCGGGAACGTCCAGCATTCCGGCGGCTCATTCAGCCCGGAAGACAGCAGCAGAGGCAACGGGACGCAGAATCGTAGCCATGGTCGAGGAGGAAATTATGCCCTCGAAGCTGATGACGGAAGAGGCGTTCCACAATGCAATGAAATTGCTGGCCGCGATTGGCGGCTCTACGAATGCAGTCATTCATCTGACCGCGATTGCGGCAAGACTGGGAATCTTTCTGGATCTGGAGCAGTTCGATAGATGCTCAGAAAGGATTCCGCTGCTGGTCAATCTTCAGCCGAGCGGTACCGGCAGCATGGATGAGTTCTATGAGGCTGGCGGCCTATCCGCGGTTATCGGCCAATTGCTTCCGGTATTGAACGGGGAATGCTTGGGCGCGACCGGGGAGAGTATTGCGAGCATATACGCTGCTGCCAGAATTGATAATTCAGCAATCATCTCCTCCTTGGCGGAAGCGTTCAAGCCCGTATCCGGCATTGCCGTGCTGAAGGGCAACATCGCCCCGGCAGGCGCGATTCTGAAGAAATCGGCATCGTCCGATCATATGCATAAGCATCGCGGGAGAGCCGTCGTATTCGACAACTATCAGCATATGCTCGACAACATTGATCGGGAGGATCTCGAAGTCGACGAATCCTCTGTGCTGGTCATGAAGAATTGCGGCCCCGTAGGCGCCGGTATGCCGGAATGGGGATCGATTCCGATTCCGCAAAAAATGCTTCGCCAAGGCGTCCGCGATATGGTGCGGATCAGTGATGCCCGCATGAGCGGTACGAGCTATGGGACGGTCATCCTTCATGCCGCTCCGGAATCCGCGGTCGGCGGCCCTCTGGCTGTCGTGCAGAATGGCGACTGGATCGAATTGGATGTCGCGAGCGGAACCATCAACATTTTGGTTGAGGATGCGGTCATCACGGAGCGGCTTCAAGCGTGGGTCAAGCCGGATGCAGCCCATACCCGCGGTTATCCGAGGCTGTTCGCGAATTCCGTACTCCAAGCACCTCAAGGCTGTGATATGGATTTTCTCCGGCCAAGCTGTAAAGCGGAAGCCGCATTCATACCGCCGGTCGTTGGCAGAAGTTAGCGGTTAATTAGGGATGAGAAATAAGAGCGGAGAAGGGCGAATGATAATCGGATGAACATTCCGCTGCACGGCGGCTTTCGTTCGAAGCATTCGTTCCATCCCGATAAACGGACGGAGCGTGAAGGAAATGGAAACGACAGTGGAGTCAATTGAATTCTGCGGTGAGCATGCGGTTATGGCCCGGACAACCGATCTGGAGATGGTTCTCGTACCGGCATGGGGCAGTAATTTGGTCTCTTTGACGTGCAGAAGGACCGGCGTTGAGCTGCTCCGTAAGCCCGAATCGGCGGAGCAATTCTGGGAAATGCCTTTCCTATATGGGATTCCCGTGCTATTCCCGCCGAATCGCATCGAAGACGGCGTGTTTACGTTCGAAGACAAGACGTACCGCTTTAATCTGAATGAACCGGAGACGCACAACCATTCGCATGGCTTGCTCTTCGAGGAACCATGGGAGCTGGTCGAGACGAAGCAGGCAAACGGGCAAGTCGAGATCGTGACGGAATTCGACGCAGCGAAGCATCCTGAGGCGTTGAAGCAATTCCCGCATCATTTTGTCGTCCGCATGAGCTTCAAGCTTGAAGGCTCGACCTTGCACAAGACGGCCAGCGTGATCAATAAGAGCGATTCGGCCTTCCCTTGGGGACTCGGCTATCATACGACATTCAATTTCCCGTTTCGTCCAGGGGACCCAGTGGAGAACTGTACGTTCACTCTTACGGCGAACCGCCAGTGGACACTGAATGAGAGATTTTTGCCAACGGGTGAAATCGTCGATATCGGTTATCGTCAAGCTTTGAACGAAGGCTTGGACTTGTCCGCTTACAGTCTGGATGATGTATTTCTATCATCCGTGGTGGATGGAGGGATGAAGAATGAGACGGTGCTGCACGACCGTAACGTGGGGATTAAGCTGGTTTATTGCTGTGATGATTCGTTCAAGCATTGGGTGGTCTACAATGATGACGGCAAGCAGGGTTATGTATGCCCAGAGCCGTACACCTGGGTGACGAATGCGCCTAATTTGCCGATGGATGCCGAGCTGACAGGTGTGCAGATTCTGCAGCCGGGTGAAGAAAAGCAAGCCTATAGTACGATTCTCGTTTCTTACGAATGATTGCTAGATAGGGTCCGACAGGATAGCGACAACACCATTGGAGGTAACATTTGTGAAACATGCTGAAGATCTCATGGCCCGATCCATGCGGGTAGCGCCGGGGGGCGTTCATTCGAACACAAGACGCATCACTCCCCAGCTGATGCCCAAGTCCGGTAAGGGCGCAAGAGTAACGACGCAGGATAACAAGGAATATATCGACTTTCATGCTTCATTTGGTCCGATCATTCTGGGCCATGCGTATTCGAAGGTTACGAATTTCATAACGGAGGCGCTGCAGGAACAGGATTTGTTCGGCTTCGGCGCAACCGAATACGAGATCAGATGCTGCGAAAAAATCGTCGAGCATGTACCTTCGGCAGAAAAGGTGCTGCTGACCAACAGCGGAACGGAATCGACGTTTCACGCTATCCGGGTATCCAGAGCGATCACGGGTAGAAAGAAAATCATCAAATTCCAAGGCTGCTATCATGGCTGGCATGATTACGTAGCGCGGAACATGCTCAGTGCCAAGGAGCTCATCGGCAAGCGTGATCCAGGCTCGGCAGGCATGCTCGATGAAGCGGTGGATAGCACCCTCGTATGCCGGTATAACGATCTGGACGATGTGGAGCAAACAATCAAGCAGAACAAGGATGAGGTTGCCGCCATTATCGTGGAGCCTATTCCGCACAATATCGGCTGCGTGCTGCCGCAGAGCGGTTTCCTCGAAGGACTTCGAGAATTGACGAAGCAGCACGGGATTGTTCTGATCTTTGACGAAGTGATTACCGGTTTTCGCCACGGACTCGGCGGTTATCAGCAGGCTTGCGGCGTGACGCCGGATTTGACGACGCTTGGCAAAGCCATCGCGAATGGGTATCCCATTGCTGCGGTATGCGGCAAAGCGGAGATTATGGATTATTTCACGACGAATCCTAGTGGAAATGCGCTGTTTGCCGGAACATACAACGGGCATGCCGTTGGTACGGCGGCGATCTTGGCGACTTTGGACATTCTGGAAACAGAGCCTGTGTACGATCATATCTACAAGTTGGGCGCAACGATGAGATCCGGTATTCAGGACATTGCGGACCGCAACGGATTGCCGGTAACCGTCAAAGGATTTGGTTCCGTATTCGTGCCTTATTTCACCAGAGACACAATAGAAAATTACGAAGATCTGATGAAAGTCGATGTGGAGTCGGATTTGAAATTTAGACGGGGCATGATTGAGCAGGGCGTGCTGATGATCCCGCTTCCGATGAAACGGAACCATACGATGTACGCCCTGTCGCAATCCGATGTGGATTATACCCTTGAGGCGGCGGAGAAAGTTATGAAAGCGATGGGACGAGAAGCTTGATTAAACCAGGATTCCCTACTTAGATCGGAGGCGAGAGCTTTTGAATAGTAAACCGAAAGTGCTCGTATCACGACAATTCGTTGGCGACACGATGCGCCAATTAAGAGAGCTGTACGATGTGCGTGAATGGAAAGAACCCGGTCCCATGCCACTTGAGCTGCTTCAAGAATGGATCGCTGATTGCGATGGATATTACGGCTCCGGCGATCCGCTGAGTGAGAAGGTAATAGAGCATGCGCCACGCTTGAAAGTGGTCAGCCACGTAGCGGTAGGCACAGATAATATAGATATCGCGGCATGCACGGCAAGAGGCATTGCCGTATGCAATACGCCCGGCGTTCTGACGGATGCGACGGCCGACATGACCATTGCCCTGCTGCTTGACTATACACGGAGAATGCCGGAGCAAATTCAATTCGTGCGTTCCGGCCAGTGGAAGATGAATACGCCGACGCAGCTGCTCGGCACGGATATACGAGGCAAGACGCTTGGCATTATCGGATTGGGTGAAATCGGCGAAGCGGCAGCGCGAAGAGCAGCCGCCTTCGGAATGAAGGTGATCTACCATAACCGCAAGCCTAAGCCGGGCCTCTCTCCGGAGCTGGCGGAATACACGTCATTGAACCAGCTCCTGCAGACAGCCGATTTCGTTTCCCTGCATGCCCCTCTTACGGCGGAAACCCATCATCTGATCAACGCAGAACGGCTATCGTTCATGAAACCGTCGGCCGTACTTATCAATATGGCCCGTGGAGCCGTGGTAGACACCGATGCCTTATACCATGCTTTAGCAGAGGGCATCATTGCCGGTGCTGCGATGGACGTAACGGATCCGGAGCCGATTCCGCAAGATCATCCATTGCTTGGGCTTCCCAATGTGATCATCACACCACATGCCGGCAGTGCGACATTCGAGACGCGCAATGCGATGGCGCTCCTAGCGCTCGATAATATGAATCTCGTTCTTCAAGGGCTGCCGCCCAAGCATTGCGTTAATCCAGATGCATGGGTTAGCGAAGTGAAAAGATAGTCCGATAGACATTATGCGATGAAGGTTGTGGAGGAACGTTATGCAGATGGATAAACTCAAAGGAATATTCGCTCCAATCGTTACACCGTGCGATGAATCGGAGAAGATGAATGATCAACAGTTTGCCGACAATATCAAGCGTTTATTCGATGCCGGACTTCACGGATTGTATGTATGCGGAGGAACAGGAGATGCCTTCAAGCTCACGGCAGAGGAACGGAAGCATGCTTGCTCCATCGCAGTCGAGCTGGCCAAGGCTTATGGCAAAGAGAGCATTGTTCACGTCGGCTCGCCGTCGCTGCGAACAGCAAAGGAGCTGTCGGCACATGCGGCTGCGGCTGGGGCCACAGCGATATCGGCTATTCCGCCGGTTGGCCTGTCCGGCGCGCTTCTACAAGACTATTACAAGCATTTGGCCGATACGGCAGGCATTCCGGTCATTATCTACCATATACCGGCTATGACATATTATACCCCGGCCTTCGAGGAGTTTCTGGACCTCTTATCGATCGAGGGAGTAGCCGGCCTGAAGATGACGGACTGGAACTTGTTCCTGCTTCGCAGGCTGATCATAGAACGGCCGGATGCGATTATCTATAACGGATATGACGAGCTGTTAGCCGCAGGACTGCAGTACGGGGCGCACGGAAGCATCGGAACATGGTGCAACTTATTTCCGGATATGTACGTAAAGGTCTATGCACTTGTACGTTCGGGACGAATTAGCGAGGCTATGAGCATTCAGCATGCTTTCATGGACTTTCTGGCGCTTGCTTGGAAGCATGGAGTAATAGCCGTGTTCGAAGCCATCATGAAGGATAAGAATTTCGCTCAGCAAAGCTTCAGAGCGCCGTTTGCACGGCTTTCATCCGATGAAGCTGCCGCTATATTGCCTGATATTTATACACGAATGGATGCAGTCAATCGTCTTGTTGCGGCTGTTTAGTAGTCGGACCGGTGCTTGTGACGGCAGGATATCTGCCGCAAGGAAAGGATGATAGGAATGAATATGCGTAAGGTGCCGGGTACCGGTCTGTCGGTTTCGGAAATTTGCCTCGGAACGATGACATTCGGAACACCTGTGGAAGAGAAGGAGGCCATCCGGCTCATCCATTATGCGCTCGAAAAAGGCATCAATCACATTGACACCGCCAATATGTATGAGGGGTACTCGAGAGTTGCCGGAAGCGGCGGTGGAGTTGCAGAGGAAATCATCGGCAAAGCGCTGGCCGGCCGACGGTCAGATGCGATTGTCGCTACGAAAGTAGGGATGAAGGTTGGCCTGGCAGCCGAGGATGAATTTACGAGTCCTGCGGCAATCCGCAAGCAGTTGGACATCAGTTTGTCGAGGCTTGCGACGGATTATATCGACATCTACTATTTACACAAGCCGGATCCGGCCACCCCTCTGGAGGAAATCGTAACCGAGATTCATCATGCGATTCGAGCAGGCAAGATCCGACATTATGCCGTAAGTAATTACGATGCGGCAGCGCTTGAGAAGCTGCTCCATGCTGCCGATGCCTGTGGAGCGCCAAGGCCTGTTATGTGCCAGCCGCCAATGAGCCTTCTGAAGCAGGATGCACTGCAGGATCTCCTTCCGTTATGCAGCAAGGAAGACATCGCGGTCGCACCCTATCAGATTTTGCAAGGAGGGCTGCTCTCAGGCAAGTATAAGCGGGGAATGCCGCTTCCGGCAGGATCGCGCAAGGAGGAGAAGCCGGACTGGTTGTGGCAGCTCGACGATGCCCTCTTCACCAAACTCGAGGCGATCGAGGCTAACGCTTCCCTTAAAGGTCTTACAATGACGCAATTCGCCATACGCTGGATCTTGGAGCAGCCAGCAGTCGTCTCGGCTATCGTCGGCGTGAAGAACGAGAGGCAGATTGATGAAGCTGTCTTGGCATGTGAGCGATAATTCGCATAGAACTTGGATCTTAGCCATACAAGAGACTAGCCGTCCGTTAGGCTTGTTCCGCATCAATTTGTATATCTTGGAAAAATAGGATGTGCAGTCATACAGGGAGAAGTGTATAATAAACGTGACTAACATGTGATGTAAGCCTTCCGACGGATGTTTAACATAACGCTTCATGATTGCAAACATCAGTTTAGGATTGGAACACTTGGATGGGTCCAAGTCGAAGAAAGAGGTGGACACCTATTGTTCCCGGCATTAGCGAGTATCAACGTAAACTAGGCCATGCCGGGCTACCGGGTCATTGATGAAAAAAAAGCCAACTTCGCGAGATGTCGCCAAAAAGGCCGGAGTATCCCAAACGACGGTGTCGCTCATCCTAAATAACAGGACCGATATGACTTTTCCGGAGACGACGCGCCGTAAAGTACGAGAAGCCGCAAGAGAGCTCAATTATGTTCCTAACCAATTCGCAAGGGGCTTAAAGACCAATCAATCACGTCTGATTGGTTTGCTGCTGCCGACGATCTCCAACCCTTATTACCAGACGTTGGCTCAGCATATCGAAGAGTTTGCGGCAAGCAAAGGCTATAATATTTTACTATGTAACACTTCCCGTCTGGCAGACAGAGAAGAGTCCTATATATCGCTGCTTAAGAGCAAATCGGCAGACGGCGTTATCTATACGTTCGCACCGCTTCTGCCGGACAAGGTACGTCAGGTTATACCGGCAGATCGTATGGTTATCTTTGGCGAGAACGAGCAGAATTTAGGATTCAGGACCATATCGCTCGACAGTTACAAAGCAGGCGAAATCGTGGCCAAGTATCTGATTGAACTAGGTCACAAACGGATTGGGTTTGTAACCTCGCCGCTCTCCGGCTTCTCGCTTTCACGCAAATCGCGATTGGACGGCGTTATCGCAGCTATGAAGGCTGCTGGCCTCGAGAGCGGTCTGGTCGTTAAGGAAGGCAAGGATGAGAAAGAAATCAATGACAGCTCTTTTGAGATCGATATCGGCTTCTCCTTAACCGAAGAACTGCTGCGCGAGCATAGCGTGACGGCGATAATCGGTGTTAATGACATGGTGGCATTCGGAGCGCTTAGCCACATTCTGCGAACGGACCTGCGTGTTCCGGAGGATATATCGGTCTGTGGATTTGATAACATCTATCTCTCCCGTATCCTGAAGCCGCATATCACGACGGTGGACCATTATATAGCCGACAAGGCACGATCTGCCGTTGAGATGATTATTGCATCGGTAGAGGCTGAGGACGACCCGAGCGACCGGCAGATGGACACGCATGATAATATGAACGGTCCTATGCTTATTAAGCGCGAATCTACGGGACCGGCTCCAAATTAATTCAATGAACAGAAAAAGTGTGCCCACAACCGGGGCACACTTTTTTGTTATATCGATTTCCATACTTGCTCAAATACTACAAAGCTTCGGTATTTGTCATGAGAGTCAGCCAAGCCTCATTCGTTAAAAGTTTCTCATAAACCCCCAAAACCGGATCATACCTTCGAATCCTTGTAAAGATGCGCTGCATCCTATTTCACATGCAATCTTGAAAGGAGACCTTGAATGAACACCGAACCATCCACGACCAGTGTGCGAAACTTCACGCTATCCAGCGAGATTTTCATGCATGCCAATTTAGACATCTATGCTCAAATGATCTATATCGTACTTAGTTCTTATATGTCGGAATCCAATAAACCGAGCTTAGCCGAACTATCGCAGAAAGGCCGGATGACTACAAAGCAGGCCATGAATGCGATGCAGCGGCTCGTCGAAAACAAGCTGATTCCGCATAAGTTCTATCGCCAAATGATCGATGAATTCCAGGATGACCGTTTATCTTGGGCGGCTAAAGGGCTGTTGACCTACTGCAAGGAGAATCCGGTGTCCAGCATAGAAGAGCTGCTTGTCCTGTGCGACCAGACGGACGAAGATGAACAAAGCATCCGTAAAGCGCTGGCTGAGCTCCAAGCCGCGGGTTACTTGGAAGACTTGCCGGAATTGCGCAGAATCGCGATTTAAGATTTGTTTGCATAGAAGCAGACCTAAATTCGATCCCGTTTCTTTACTTTAGAGTTGTATATATCCTGCTCCATGTTATAATGAGTGTATATTTGTCAAGGGAGGTATCCAATTAGACGCGATGTGGTCCTAACTTTCTAGTCAATCATGAATTCAATATGAATGACTTTGAAGAGGCTCTGCCCGTAAGCGGAGCGGAATAGGATACGTACGTCTAAAGGGAAATACTCCTTTACCTGAGTCTGTTGTGGGCACAAGGTTTTATTTTCGCACACAATTGCTGGGTTAGCTCCATCTCTGTGCCTTACTTAGGTATTGAAGAGGGGCTCAGTACGTTCATCATTCCGCATATCCGACGCCGCCGGCAGAAGCCGAGCGGTGTTTTTTTGTATTCGAATTCGGATTCGGCTTAGGTACGTTGATGTCGTTCAAGCAGAGTTAGCACAATGGCGGCGTACAAATGAACCCCTAAGAGGTGATCCTATGACATTATTTAATTGTCGCAATGTAACAAAAAGCTTTGGCGATTTGACCGTTCTTCGGAATGTTAATCTTGATATCGCCCAAGGAGAACGAATCGGACTGGTTGGTATGAATGGGGCCGGCAAAACGACGCTGGCTAATATTATCTTCGGCAGCCTGCAGCCGGATGGGGGCTCTGTCTCCCGACATGACCGAGGATTGAAAATCGGGTATTTGCTGCAATCTACGTCCTATACCGTTCACACATTCTCTTCCATGGCGGATGACTATATTGATGAAGGTGACGGTGAAGCTTTCCTGGAGCTGGCCAGCCATCTCGGATTGAAGAAGGTGCAGGATTGGGATGCAGGACGTTACGGCGGCTTAAGCGGCGGCGAGAAGACGAAGCTGGCCATTGCCCATATATGGGCATCCAAGCCGGACATTCTTATTCTCGATGAACCGACGAACCATCTCGATCTCCAAGGCGTCGAATGGCTAATCCACGAGCTGAGAACGTTCGGAGCCACTGTGCTGACGATCTCCCATGACCGATACTTTCTGGATCAGACGGTGGAACGCATTATTGAGCTTGAAGATGGCGAAGCCCATGCCTATGCAGGCAATTACACGTTCTATCGTGAGGAGAAGGCACGCAGATATGAGAGCCAGCTCCATCAATATATCGAACAACAGAAAATAGAGCAGAAGATCGAATCGGAAATCGAGCGGCTTAAGAAATGGTCGTCGAAGTCGCATCGCGAAGCAGGCAAAGTAGGGAAGATGGCCGAGATGCGAGGCGTGAAAGAGTTTTATCGAACCAAGGCGAAGAAGATGGATCAGCAGATAAAGTCTAGAATTAAACGGCTGGAAAAAATTGAAGTCGAGGGCGTTCAGAAGCCTAAAGAAGAAGCCAAGGTTCAATTTGAGGTAGACAGCCCCGATAAGCGCGGGCGGCGGATCGTCGAAGCTAAGCGGGCATCCAAGGCTTATGGGGATCGGAATTTATTCCGCGACAGCTCCTTCGCGATTCAACGCGGAGACCGGATCGGACTTCTGGGACCGAATGGCTGCGGCAAAACGACGCTTATTCGGATTATCACCGGCAAGGAAGTTGTCGATGAGGGAGAGTTATGGCTGAGCCCAACGGCCAAAGTAGGCTATTTAACACAGGATGTCACCGATCTTAATCCGGAACGGACGGTGCTGAAGCTCATTGAAGAGGAGCATCACATTCGCAGCGAGGCCAGCAAGGCCCGTACGCTTCTTGCTAATATGGGATTTGATGAATCGATGCTGAGGAAGCCCATCAACCAGTTGAGCTTAGGTGAGCGGACGCGGGTGAAGCTGGCTCAATTGATCCTCAGAGATATTGATGTTCTCATTCTGGATGAGCCAACCAATCACCTCGATTTGGCAAGCCGGGAGCAGCTAGAGGAGGCGCTTGATTCGTATCAAGGCACGCTAATTGTCGTGTCGCATGACAGTTATTTTCTCCAGCGAATCTGTCAGAAGCTGCTCGTATTTCAGGACGGCACGATTCGTAAATTCGAGAGCGGCTTTAATGAATATATGGATAAGGCCAAACAAACGAAGACAGCTCCGAGGAACAACAGCAAGGAGGTCGAAGAACAGAAGATGATTGTGGAGAACCGGATCTTGTCGGTGCTCGGAGAGCTTAGCAAGTATTCGATGAGCGACCCCCAGTATGATGCGCTCGATAAGGAATTCAAAGAGCTGATGGTCGAAAAGAAACAGCTCTCTCAGCGGTAATGTTTACTTGATAATAGAGGCACGTTGGGACGGACCTCTACTGCTTCATGACAAAGGCCGCTTACCGAGTTGAAATTCGGTAAGCGGCCTTCTTGCTTCATAAATTGTTGAGAAATACCATGCCGTTCACATAACGGCGTGCCAGGGAATGGAAGCTCGCTGTATGGACGGCGATAACCGAGACATGCAGAGCGTTCTTCAATGCATCCTGCTGGCTGGCAGTCAGATTGCCCCGATCCATCACACACTCCTTAGACAGCTCATCGATCATCTGATCCCACTTGGCAATGAAATCCGTCCTCTCGCCGGTGAAATTGCGATAACGCTCATCTAGAATCTCATAAAGATCCGAGTATGCGGCGTAGAACGCCATAGGCGTGATGGACAGCTTCTGATCGGTCGCAGTCGGTCCGAATACGATATCCATAAGCTTCCGAATGGAATCATAATCGAGCGTAGACCGCAAATCCTCGACGATGAAGAATAAGGCGACTTGCTGAAGCGAGTATTTCTTGCCTTCAGCGGGTTGGCCGATAAAATCTTTGAAATCGCGTTTGACCCAGTTCTGGATCGAAGTCACGCTGAATTGGGTATACTCGATCTGTGTGCCTAGTGAAACAATATCGCTTAAGGAAAATGCCGGCTTAATTTGAGCCTTAATCATACGCTCGAAAATCGGCGGCAATGAGGTCGCAACGAAAGCGGACATCGAATTACCCTGATCTAAGGCTTGTTGATGATTGGCACGCCATATTTCCTGGATGATGGCAAGGGGTGGACGATCCGATTGTCCGTTCAGTGCAAAGAGGAGTGCCGCCATATCTTTACGTCTTAATGTTAACATTTCCAAATTTCTCACCTCAATTGCTGAACAGTTCTTATGAACTTATCATAAAGTGCCCGTGCAAGGATGTCAAAAGGAAATAATCCATAAAAAGAAGGTATTGTTGGTCAGTTTTGGGCAAATCAGAACGAAAATCACCATTTTTAAACGCAAATCGCATTTGAGAATTGTCTGATGGTTTATTAGAATAGTTCATATGAACTTATAGCAAGAACAACTCAAAAATCGAGTAGAGGGAAGGTCTAAATGGTATTAAATTTGTTTTTGGTCGCTGTCCTTATTCTGTTAACCGCATTCTTTGTAGCAACTGAATTCGCCATCATCAAGCTGCGCCCGAGCCGGGTCGATCAGATGGTAGCGGAAGGACTGAAGAACGCACAGGCTGTCAAGAAGGTCACGTCCAACCTGGATGCCTATTTATCGGCGTGTCAGCTTGGTATTACGATCACAGCGCTTGGATTAGGCTGGCTGGGAGAGCCGACGGTGGAGAAGATGCTGCATCCATTGTTCGAACGCTTCGCGATCAGTGAAAGCTTGAGCAGCATTCTGTCTTTCGGTATTGCATTCGTCGTCATGACCTTCCTGCATGTTGTACTCGGTGAATTGGCGCCGAAAACAGTGGCGATCCAACGGGCAGAGTCAATTTCGGTATTTACTGCGCCGATCATTATTTTCTTTCATAAGATCATGTACCCTTTTATATGGACGTTGAACGGTTCGGCTAACGCCTTTGTCCGCATTCTGGGCATGAAGCCTGCAAGCGAGCATGGGGAAGCCCACTCGGAGGAAGAAATTCGCATCATCCTGTCCGAGAGCTATGAGAGCGGTAAGATCAATAAAACCGAGTTAAGCTACGTCAACCGGATCTTCGCCTTCGACGAGCTGCTCGCCAGAGAAATTATGGTTCCGCGAACGGATATGGTCTGTTTGTATGCCAATCATTCCCTTGAAGAAAATATGTGCACGATTAAGAAAGAACAATATACGCGCTTCCCGGTGGCAATGGGCAATAAGGACAATATTATCGGAATCGTGAACACCAAGAAATTTTTCTTGAACTATGACAATAACCCTGATTTTAACTTTAAAGAATTACTTCAGCCCGTTATGACCGTACCCGAAGGGATGCCTATTAAGTCCCTTCTCAAGAAGATGCAGCAGGAACAGGTTCAGCTTGCCCTGCTGCTCGACGAATATGGCGGTACATCCGGATTGATTACGATCGAGGATATATTAGAAGAAATTGTCGGAGAAATTCGCGATGAATTCGACATCGATGAGAAGCTCGAGATCGAGCCCATGGGGATGAATAACTATGTCGTTCTTGGCAACGCGTTAATCGATGACGTGAACCGTACCATCGGCGCTGATCTGGATCATGAAGAGGTGGACTCCATAGGCGGATGGCTGTACAGCCATCAACCGGAGCTAGAGAAGGGCATTCCTTGGAAACATGAGCAGCTGACCTTCACGATTCTCGAGAAAGACAGGCATCGGATCCGCAAAATAGAAATCGTTAAAGAAGAAACGTAAAAATCATCAACTTAAGCACTCTCGCGCATAGAATATCGCAGGGTGATCAGATGAAAAAGCTGTTTGAATACATGTATCTCAATTTGTGGCTTCTGCTGATCTGGGTGACCTTAGTGACCCATCACGGTGTCCTGCAGCCAGCGGTGGGCAGCGTAGTTGCGTACTTCGCGATCGTAGGACTCATCAAGATGCCATCCATAAAGAGATATATGCTGGATGAAAACGGGCAAGAGGATTCCACGTAAGCAAGAGGTCAAGGAGGCATCAGCTGCTTCCCTGGCCTCTTCGTCATTCCCGGCACAGGATGGAAATGAACAGAAAATGATTCCATGCATGGACGCTGCCCTTTTTTGACATCATTATAGTCAGGAGGGGGTGCAGGATGCACGGTAGGTTTATGAAAATGGGATTGTTCTTGATTGTACTGACGATATGGAGCAGCGGCAAAGCGAATGCCTCGCCGTCACCTTCTGCCCAGGAGGCACGGCTGATCGTGAAAGCTTCTCCAGACGCTGCTTATGAGTCCAGCTTGCCGCTTGATGTCGCCTCCTGGGATAAGGCTGTGAGGAAGGGTGCAGCGCGAGAGGCACACGAATACCCCAATTCGGATACATATGTAACGATTCAACAGACCATGTACGTTGTCGACGCGTCTTACGACCTGTATGATCCTGCACGATCGGTATCGATCCGGCTGGAGGATTCGAAGCGCCAACGGCTGAGAGGCTATGTGCAATTTCTGAGGGGGAATCATTATGGCCTGCGGCTGTCTTGGCCTGAAGCCAAAACGTTCTTGCCGTTAAAGTCTGTCTTCACGATTATGGATGTACAGACGGGCTTAAGGTTTCAAGGGCAAAGAAGGGCGGGAAGCACGCACGCTGACGTTCAACCGTTGACCAAGAAGGACACCGACATCATGAAACGGATGTATGATGGCAAATGGAGCTGGAGAAGAAAAGCGATTCTGGTCATTAAGGACGGACAAGCCGTTGCCGCGTCGATGCACGGTATGCCGCACGGTGGAGACGGAATACCCGATAATGGCTTTAGCGGTCACTTCTGCATTCATTTTCCCGGCAGTATCACGCATGGATCGGGACAGGTTGACCATGACCACCAAATCATGGTGCACAAGGCTGCCGGCAGTCTGGAGCACTATTTGACCCAGTCGTCTCCAAGCGGTATCGTCGAGCTCTTCTTTACTTCCATTAATCAGAAGGATCCGGAAATGATGACGGCGATCTTCCCGCATCGTGCGCATGAACAGCTGGTCGATGTGAAGAAAGAAGTATCAAATATAACCGCAATACGCAGAATAACGGAGCATGAGATGGAAGAGCCAGACGATATGCTGGTTCATGAAACAGCGGTACGGGCGACCGTCTACCGGTCTGGATTACGGAAGGAAGACTGTACGATCGTATTCCAACTGCGGCGCAGCGCGGTATGGCAGCCTTGGAAGGTGGAGAGCGTGGTCTTCCGATAATACAATGCTCCAATAACTAAACCAAAATTCGAGGTGTGCCTCTTCATGAAATGGCTGCTGCTAGCCGTAGCGATAGGATTGTTCCCACAAAGCGATGTTGGAATCGTTGACCAATTATCGATCGTTCACAAGGGGCAATCGGCTGGGACGCTCAATCGGGTAGATTATGAAATTCCAGGATCTTCCTTGATTGATCTGGATAAATTCGATTCTTTCGTGAGCCAGCTCGATAAAAACATACATCAAGCGCCCCGCAATGCCTTTATTGGCGATCACGGGGGAATCGTTCCCGAGCAGGTCGGTTATAAGCTGAACAGGCGTACATTCACGGACCGGTTCTATGCCTTCTATTACGGCAAGGGTTCCTCCTTCATCGATGCGCCGTTAACGGTGCTGTATCCGCGGATCGACAGCGAGCTGCTTGCGAATATCAGGGTAAAGCCGATCGGGCAATATGTGACGTACTATAATTCCCGCAATACGAACAGATCCCATAACATCTCGCTTGCAGCAAAGGCGATCAATAATCTTGTCGTGTTCCCGGGTGAGCGGTTCTCCTTTAATCAGAGTGTCGGTGAACGGACGCAAGGAAGGGGCTATCTGCAGGCCCCGGTTATTGTCAGAGGGGAGCTGTCGGAGGGAATTGGGGGGGGAATCTGCCAGGTCTCCTCAACGCTGTACAATGCGACAGACCGTGCCGGCCTTAAGGTTATACAGCGCTATTCCCACAGCAGGAATGTTCCGTATGTGCTGCCTGGCCGCGATGCTACCGTAAGCTGGGACGGCCCGGATTATGTCTTTCAGAATCAGTATAATCAACCGGTTCTGATTCGCGCTTCCGCGGGCGGGGGAAAGATGTTTGTGGCGATCTACTCCTCCGACGTGATCGAATACAAGCCGCGGGAAGTGCCGGGAATGTCCAATCAGCTGCCAGAGGAAGTATCGATTGAAGCGAATCAGAATCGAGCGGCGGAGCATGATGACGAATAAAACAGGTGGGGGGCGGCTGGGAACGGCCAGCCCCTTCCGGCAGGATTTGTTTTGTAAGCGAATTTATAGGAAAAAAGCGCTAGTTATGCGGGCTAGCGCAAATAAATCGATTATTCGACATTTTCAACATATCATTGACAAGGGCTCTATTTCCTACTAAATTTATAATTATTGTCACCTAAAAATAGAGGAGTGGAGAGAACGTGAAAAAGTGGACAACCCTAGCTCTTGCATTAGTGCTTGTGGTTACACTTATTGCCGGTTGCGGAGCAAAAAACAATAACGAAACCGGGAATAAAGGTACAACGAATAATTCAGGAGCTGCTGAGGGGAACAACGGAACGGAGCAGCCTAAGAAACGCATTGCATTGGTTACACCGGAGAAAATCGGCGTCAACCAATTCTTTACGCAGATGGTTGAAGGGCTTGACAAGGCAGGAGCCGAATTCAATGTTGAGACTAAAGTCATTGAGTCCAATGACCCTTCTCAAGTCGAACAGAATCTTCGCGCAGCTGTGGCGGAGAAATACGATCTGATTATTACAGCGGCATATACGGCTGCAGACGCACTTGTAAAAGTAGCAAACGAAAACCCGGATCAAGCTTTCGCGATCATCGATACAGTCGTTGACGCGAAGAACGTACGAAGCATCGAATTCCGCGAGTACGAGGCAGCTTATCTGCTTGGTGCGGCAGCGGGACTTTCCACGAAGACCGGAACTGTCGGAGCCATTGTTGCCATGGACGCTCCAATTCTGAAGAAATATACGTCTGGTTATGATGAAGGTTTGAAGTCGGTTAAGCCGGATGCGAAGCTTCTGGTCAATTATGTCGGCAGCTTCACGGATCCTGCCAAAGCGAAAGAGCTTGCGCTGGTGCAATTCTCCAAAGGCGCTGACTTTATTGCTGGCATGGCAGCCGTTGGCGATTCCGGCGTATTCGAAGCCGCGAAAGAAAAGGGCTTCTACACAGCTGGACAAGATACGGACCGCACGGGTGAAGATCCGGAGCATGTTGTTCTGTCCCAGTTGAAAGAAACCGACACCGTTACGTATGAAACGGTGAAAGACTTTGCCGGAGACAAGTTCACTTACGGATCGGTCAGCTATGGTCTGAAGGAGAACGGCGTGGGCGTTACATTCGTTACTGCAGAATCCAAATCGGCTTTGAGCCCGTTCATCGGTCAAGAGAATGTGGACAAGCTGAAGAAAATTCGCGATGATATCGTGGCAGGTACGATTGTCGTTACGAATCCACTGGCTCCCTAATAGCTAAAGCGCAATAGCGAATCGAACCGGTTGCCGACAAGCAGCCGGTTTCTCGCATTACAGCCCTGATATGAGGATGAATGAGAAGAGAGGAGTGCTGCTTGTCATGCTGCTGCAAATGAAAGGGATTACGAAGCGCTATGGCAGCCTGACCGCGAATGATGCGATTAACTTCACGTTGGCGGAGGGGGAAGTTCATGCGCTGATCGGAGAGAACGGGGCCGGCAAATCGACGCTGATGCGAATACTTTACGGCGAGGAGCAGCCGACAGAGGGGCATGTTTTTATTGCCGGTCAAGAGCATGCGTTCAGTTCACCTTCGGATGCGATACGTGCGGGTATTGGGATGGTTCACCAGCATTTCATGCTCTTCCCTTCCTTCACTGTCGCAGAGAACATTGTGATTGGCCGCGAACCCCGGGCGGGCATGAGCTTCGACAGGAAAGCGGCGGCTGAACAAGTCAAGGCATTGTCCGAGAAGTATGGTATGCCGGTTGACCCATGGGAGAAAGTGGCGGATTGTCCGGTCGGGATTCAACAGCGCATCGAAATCTTGAAGGTATTGAACCAAGGTGCCAAGATCATTATTATGGATGAGCCGAGCGGCGCATTGACACCGCTTGAAGTCGAATGGCTGTTGAAGGCGATCAAACGGTTGGCTAAGCAAGGTATTAGCTTCATTCTGATCAGCCATAAGCTGCATGAGGTTATGGATTCCTCGGACCGGATCACCGTGCTTCGGGATGGACGGGTGACGGGTACGGTAACGGCTGAAGAGACAGATGCGGTTAAGCTGTCCCAGCTGATGGTCGGCCGGGAGCTGGTCCTGACCGAGAAGAAGCGGCTGGAACCGGGTAAGAATATATTGGAGGTCCGCGATGTCACGCTATCCGGCAGTAAAGGCGGCAAGCCTGTTCTTGACCGGATTGGCTTCACAGTCCGAGCCGGTGAAATCGTGGGCATCGCGGGGGTATCAGGCAACGGACAGTCCGAGCTGCTGCAAGTAATCTCCGGCCTTCGAAATACGGACACAGGTCAGGTTCTGCTAGACGGGCAGGATGTTACCGGCAAGACGCCGGGAACATTCCGGGATGCCGGACTGGCCCATATCCCCGAAGACCGGTACATGTGGGGTTCAGCTAAGGAAGAGACGGTTACCGATAACGCCATTATGGGCCATCTTCGTTCGTTCAGCCGTAACGGACTGCTCCGCAAAGGACAGATCAAGGAAACGGTCGCACAATGGATTGATGCCTACAAGGTGAAGACCGGCTCTCTTGACACGAGAGGCAAGCATCTATCAGGCGGGAATATGCAGAAGCTGATTGTCGCCCGGGAGATGGCGCACGGTACGCCGTTCGTCATTGCGGCTGAACCGACGCGCGGCGTCGATATTGGAGCGATGGAAACCATTCACGATGCGCTGCTGAAGCGCCGGGAAGAGAACGGGGCCATTCTGCTCGTTTCTTCCGAGTTAACGGAGATATTGAAACTGTCCGATCGCATTCTCGTCCTCTTCGAGGGTCGGATCGCCGGCGAGCTCAGCGCGGAAGAAGCGACCGAAGAACGGATCAGTATATTGATGGCAGGAGGAACAGGCGTTGAAACGAATTAATTGGACGGCATCGGCCCAAGCGCTGTTGAACCCCCTAATAGCCGTACTGCTCGGTCTGTTGGTAGGGGCGATCGCGATCTGGGCGGTAGGCGGATCCGTCATCACCACCTATGTCGAGATGTGGAATGGCGCGTTTGGCAGCTTCTATTTCACAACTAGCACTCTCACAAGAGCAACGCCCATCATATTGGCTGCGCTAGGCGTGTCGCTTGCGTTTCGGGCCGGATTCTTCAACCTGGGTGCCGAGGGTCAAATGATCTTCGGGGCGCTCGCAGCGGCAATCGCTGCCTTGTATGTGCCGGGGCCGGGTATTGTGAAGATTATTAGCGCCATGATCGCGGGCATGCTGGCAGGCGGTTTATGGTCGGCTTTAGCGGGCTGGCTCGATACGCGGTTCCGCATGAATTTGCTCATTACGACATTGCTGCTCAATTATATTGCTGTGTTATTCGCGGGATACATGGTGTCCTTTCCGTTAAAGGAGAAGGCGGGTTCAGGCGGTGCGCAGACGGCCATGATCGATAATAGCGCCTGGCTGCCTAAATTGTTCTCGGGCATGACGCTCCATGCCGGATTTATCATCGCGGCACTGGCGACGATCCTGCTGGCGCTCTTCTTCCGCTATACAACAAAGGGCTATGAAATTCGCATGCTCGGGAGCAATCCGCTGTTCGCAGCATTCGGCGGCGTTCGCCGCGGCAAGCTCATGCTCCTCAGCATGATGTTAAGCGGTGCGCTGGCTGGTCTAGCGGGTACATTCGAGGTGCTGGGTACACAGTATCGTTACATCGATAACATGTTATCAGCGCCTGGCTACGCCTGGTCTGCCATTATGGCGACGCTGCTGGCCAGCTCCAATCCGATCGGTGCCGCCTTTGCTGCTGTTCTGCTGGCAGCGCTGCAAACAGGTGGAATGGGTGTGGAACGGAACACGGAGGTGCCCCTTGAAATATCAAGTGTTATTCAAGCGAGCTTGATCCTGTTCGTATCCGCGCGGATTACTATATCCCTTATCAAACGCAAGAAAGCGAGGGCTGTCGATGGAAGCCATTCTTGATTGGTCCCTGCTTAGCTCGATGTTCCGTGTAGTTGCACCGCTGCTGCTTGCCGCGCTTGGCGGAGCGCTCTGTGCAAGAGTCGGTATATTCAATGTCGCGTTGGAGGGCATGATGCTGACCGGCGCCTTCTCGGCGATTCTTGGCAACTACTGGTTTGGCAACGTGTGGCTGGCGCTCTTATTCGCCTGCTTGTGCGTAGCCGCAGTATCCCTCTTATTCGGATATTTAAGTATTCATCTTCAGGCGAACGCGATCGTCGTCGGCGTCGCGATTAATTTTCTGGCGACCGGGCTAACCGCCTTCTGTCTATTCGCCGTATTCAACGTCAAAGGCCAATTCTACGACAAATCGATGACCGGCCTGCCGAAGTGGAACATTCCGTTGATTCAGGACATTCCGGTTGTCGGCCAGATCATCTCCGGCCATACGCCGCTCGTCTATGCGGCCTTCCTGCTGGTAGGGGTACTGCAATATGTGCTCTTTAAAACGGTGCTCGGCTTCCGCTTGAATGCAGTAGGGGAGAATCCGGCAGCAGCCAAGAGCCTTGGGCTCCGTGTCCGCCGTTATCAATATGGTGCGGTCATCGCCAGCGGCGTGTTATGCGGGCTTGCAGGCGCGCAATTGTCGCTCGGCCAGGTTACGCTGTTCGCCGAGAATATGACGGCAGGTCGAGGGTTTATTGCACTCGTCGCGACCATGCTTGGACAAAGCAACCCGCTCGGGGTTATGGGCTCCAGCATGCTGTTCGGCTTAATGGATGCGCTGAGCAACAGGCTGCAGGGCTTCTCCGTGCCGACTCATTTCACGATGATGCTGCCTTATGTCATGACGATTATCGTGATGTTGTTCTTCAAGGACAAATCGTATTTGCGCCAATCCGGCCGAATTGCGGGGAAATAAGGAACAGGAGGTGACATGCCATGCATAATAAAGCAGACAAGCTCAAGAAAACGAAAGCTCCTCAAGTGAAGGTAGATGAGCAGCTTCAGGATCGCGTTCCGCCCGGTCAGATGGTGACGGACCGCTTCCCCATTCTTCATGAAGGGGAAGTGCCTGTCTACGATCTGAGCCAGTGGCGCCTTCGCATATTCGGCGAGGTGGAGACCGAGAGAACCTTCACGCTGGATGAGCTTCTGGCGCTGCCGCGAACTCGCGTGAACTGCGATATTCATTGCGTGACGCGGTGGTCCAAGCTTGACACGACATGGGAGGGCATCTTGTTTCGCGATTTTCTCCAGCTGCTCGATGTTAAGCCTGACGCGAGATATGTGATGCTCCACGCCGATCAAGATTATGATACGAACATACCGCTGGAAGACCTGCTTCATGATGATGTCCTGCTCGCCTTTCGCTATGACGACAAGCCGCTGACGGACAAGCACGGTTATCCGCTGCGTATGGTTGTGCCGCATCTGTACTTCTGGAAGAGTGCCAAGTGGCTGCAGGGCATCGAATTTATGAAGGAGGACCGGCCTGGTTTCTGGGAACGCAACGGTTTTCATAACTATGCAGATCCATTCAAGGAACAGCGGTTCTCCGGTGAGAACCTACCGATACCGGAAGATGAATGGACGAAGAAGGAGTTTGATTAAGATGGCGCTTCTGCCAATATTACGAGTCAATCCGGAAGATATGCCGGAGCTTGCCATTGTATGTGGCGATCCGTTCCGTGCCGAGATGATTTCCCGTCAGCTGGAGCAGGTGAAGGAACTTGCTTATTCCCGTGAATACCGCACGTTTACCGGTGAATATAAAGGTGTTCCCATGGCCGTCGTTAGCCATGGTGTTGGTTCGCCTGGAGCAGCGGTCTGTTTCGAAGAGATGGTCAAGGCAGGGGTCAAGACGATCATCCGTGTTGGAACAGCCGGCTCGCTGTCGGATCAATACAAGATGGGCAGCTTGATTATTAGCACGGCCGCCGTAAGGGAAGAGGGGCTCACACGTCAACTGGTGCCAATCGCGTTCCCCGCAATTGCGGACAGCCAAGTTACGGATGCCTTGTATGAAGCCGCATTAGAAGCGGATGCTCCAGGCGCGGTAGGCAAAGGCATCACACTGACCATGGATGCGTTCTTCAGCGGCGTAGTCGAGCTGCCGCATGCGGTGTACCGCAAGGCTGGCGTGCTTGCAGTCGAGATGGAAATTGCCGCTCTGTATGTCGTTGCCTTGCTGCGCGGCATCCGGGCAGGTGCAATCCTCGCCTTGGATGGTGATTCGACAGCCGTGGATGAAGGCTACGATCCGCATCGCAACATTGTTTCCGAAGCGGTGGATGCGGAGATACGTGCGGCATTGAATGCGCTCGTCAAGCTGGCAGGCCAGTCTCAGACACCCGCTCAATGACAGGATAGATATGGTTTGGACAGAAGGCTCTCTACGCCGCGGCAGCTGCTGCAGTGTAGAGAGCCTTTTTTATAACAATACCAACTCATGATCGTGATTCCTCGTATTGCCTTAATGAAGCGGCTCCCAGGGGTATAGAAATGATGAAATGATATAATGGACGCTGAATCATCACGTTTGCGATTATTTTCTCATAAGGAGTCGGTCTTGCACTTGCGCAGTATGAAATGGTTGACGGCTGCACTTCATGTCATTATTATCTTCGTCGTCCTTTGGAATCGTGAAATGATTATGGAATGGATGGAAGTGCGGGACTCCGCAAATCTGCTTGTCGTGTTCCTGCTTGTGGTTGTGCTTGCGGCCGTCCCGGGAATTCCGTTCGGTATCGTAGCTGGTATCATTGGCGCCAAATACGGTTTAATGTGGGGGAGCCTGCTTAACGTAGCCGCATCGACAGCCGCCGCGGGGGTTGCTTACTTAACGGTCCGATATCTTTTTCAAACGTGGGGTAGCGCTGTTCTTGCCCGTTCTATGGGTTTAAAACGGTGGAATCAAGCGTGGGTGGAGCATACGTTTCTCTTTATTCTCCTCGCCCGGATGCTACCGATTGTACCGGCTTTTCTCATTAATATCTATGCGGGTGTCATGAGTTTGTCCTTCAAGCCGTTCTTGCTCGCGACCGTGCTTGGGAAAATCCCGGTTATGGTGGTGTTCGCATACATTGGGAATCACATTCAGAACGGGGTAGGAAAATGGATGATTGCAGTGGCTGTCTACGCCATCTTCTTAATCCTCGTCTATAGCTTCTATAAGCCGCTCATGAAACGGAGAAAGAGAACGATTGACAATCAAAATACCATATGATACCATACAACTAAACTGACTAGTCAGTACAATAAAATTCAGATGAAGGAAAGATCCCATGTGAGCAAAGACAAGATTATCGCAGCAGCCATCCATGTATTCTCTGAGCATGGCTACCACCGGGCAAGTATGGACGAAATTGCGCTGAGCGCGCAGGTCGCGAAGGGGACTCTTTATTACCATTTTCCAGGAAAGGCGCAGCTGTTCAAGACGATTGTGATGGATGGATTTCAAGAAATCAGCGATCGGATCCGTTCTGTCATGGAGTCGGATCTCACGTTGGAAGAGCAGATCCAGCGAATCATTACACATAATCTGGATCTGTTTCTGGAGTCCCGCGGTTTTGCGCACATCGTATTTAACGAACTATCCAACGGGATTGAGCAGGATGTTCTGGAGGAACTGAAGGGGCTGAAGGAGGGATACATCGATTTTCTGGCTGGTGTATTGGAGGAAGGGTGTAAGGATGGCGTTCTCCGTTCTATCAATTGTCGTTTGGCCGCAGCTGGAATTGTAGGTTTACTGGACAGCTCTTGCAATTATTATATCTCTCACCCAGATGCGTTGAATCGCGACGATCTTGAGCAGTTTCTCTATACGATCATTACAACCGGTTTGTTCAAGATAAACGTGTAGCCGTTACGGGATCATTAGAATAAAAAACGGCGGTGTATCGTATGAATTGGGAAACGAATGATGAACTGATACCCTTATCATGGTATAAACACATGCGTGCCTCTTCACCAGTAACATTCAATGCTGAGCATAGTGTCTGGGATGTCTTCAAATATGAGGATGTCAAATCGATTTTCGCCGATCATGAGCATTATTCCTCCGTTACGACGGAGAATGTAACCGAACCGCTGGATGCGAGTATTCTACGACTGGATCCGCCCAAGCATCGGCAGCTGCGGAAGCTCGTTTCTCAAGCCTTCACACCCCGTGTCATTGAATCGTTGGCGCCGAAGATCGAGTCGATCGCCCATGAATTATGTGATCGTGCGGAAGCAACCGGACGGATGGATGCCCTCCATGATTATGCAAGTCCGCTTCCCATTATCATCATTGCCGAGATGCTGGGAATTCCTACAGAGGACAGGGAAAAGTTCAAGCTATGGTCGGAAGCGCTGGTAGGAGACGACTACCCGGCCTTCGTTCAATGCCAGGATGAAATGAGCGTGTATTTCACCAGCATCGCTGATCGAAGGCGGCATGAGCCGGAGGATGATTTAATTAGCAACCTTGTCCATGCCAAGGTTGAAGGCCAGCAGTTAACCGATTTGGAGATCGTCGGATTCTGCGTACTGCTGCTTGTAGCCGGGAATGAAACGACAACCAATCTGATTACGTCCGCTATTCTGTGCTTGGACAGTCAACTGAACGTGAAGGAACAGCTGATGGAGGAACCGGGACTCATCCCTCAAACAATCGAGGAGGTGCTTCGTTATTGCTCTCCAGTGCAGATGATGATTCGAAGAGTGAAGCAGGCCACGGTGCTTCGTGGTCATCTGCTGCCTCCTAATCAGATAATGCAAATACGAATCGGCTCGGCCAACCACGACGAAGACATCTTTCATCATCCGGAACGCTTCGACATTCACCGCAGTTCTAACCCTCATATGGCCTTTGGGTACGGAATCCACTTCTGTTTGGGGGCTCAGCTGGCTCGAATGGAAAGCAAGATCGCGATTCGAACGCTGCTTGAGCGATTTCCTCATTATGAACGCGATCGTTCACACCGATTAGAACGGATGAGCAGCTCAATTATTTTTGGCGTGAAGCAGCTGCCGCTTAACCTGAGATAGAGAACGGCCATTCTGGCATTCGGATTCGGATTCAGATGAGCAACCGTCCTGAGGTGCGCAATAAGAAGAAGCTTACGACCGAATCCGATCGTAAGCTTCTTATATTTCTTAATAATAGGGGGAAATTAACAGGTAGACGATTACGCCGGTAGAGCTGACATAGAGCCAGATCGGCATTGTCCAACGGGCAATGCGGCGATGCTTGGCAACCTGCATATTGAAGCCCCTCGTTACTGAGATCAAAGCGAGCGGCACATTCAAGATTGCCAGCGATACATGTGTGATCAGAATGAAGAAGTACACATATCTCATGAACTCACTGCCGCCGAATTTGGTCGGCTCGGTAAGGAAGTGGTAGATGACATACGACACCAGGAACAAGAATGTCGTCACGAAGGCGAGTAGTATGAAATTCCGGTGCATCGGTATGTTCTTCTTCTTGATGAAAACGAGGGAAATGATCAGGAACGAAAAGGTGAATAAATTGAAAATCGCATTCAACAATGGGAATATCGTAACATCCATCTGGATTTCCCCGTCATATTCCGGAAGAAAAAACAATAGTGCTATAATGCCTATTAGGACTACAGAAAAAACAATGATTAAAGGTGTGAAGTTGCGTGATTTCTTCATTGGTTACCTCCCGACAGATCTACAGCATCACATTTGCTCTTATTCAATTAGAATAGACAATCTCAGCCGTAAATACAACATGATACGGCGTTTGGATGTCACAAATTATTGAATCTTGGAATGAGCTGACTGAAGATTCGTCATGAGCCGGTCGATCTATAGCGGCGGACGCCGAATTGCCATACGAGCAGGCAGGGCAGAATGAAGATAAAGCCCGCAAGCGGCGTTAGCACGTAGAGATCGCTGTTAGCGGAGGTTTTCCCAAGAATGTACAATAGAGGAAAATAATTGACACATCCGAAGGGAATGACAAAAGTAAAGAACCGCGAAACCCATTTGTGATAAATATTAAGCGGATATTGTGCCATCTCTCTTCCGCCATCCGTAAAGATATTGGCCACTTCAAGCCCCTGGATCGTCCAAAAGCACAGCGTAGCGGCGAGCATGTAGATGCCGGTAAAGATGAAGACTCCACTGGCGATCATGAGAAACAGAGCGACTCCTTTGAGCACCGTCCATTCAATCGGCAGGTTGCTAACGGCAAAGACGAGAACGATGATGCTTTGAACCAATCGTCCGAATCGCGTAAACTCAAATTTAGAGCCGAGCACTTGGACGACGGTCGAGCGCGGACGGACAAGCAGACGATCGAAATCTCCGGCTACCACGAGACTGGAGAAGGCGTCGAAGCCGCGGGCGAAGCATTCACTGATCGCAAACGCCATATGAATGACGGCAAAGCATAACGCGACCTCGTAGAAATTCCAGTCCTTGATCTGCCCGAACCGTTCGAACAGAAAGTACAGGCCGGCGAAGATCGAGAAGGGGATAAAAAACTGCCCTAGCGTTAGCAGCCAGAATGAGGTGCGGTATTGCACCTGTGACTTGAACAGAATGACCAAATATTGAAAGTAAAGCTTCATAACCGTTATCCTCCCTGCACGACAACTCTTCGGAGCGCTCTTCGCATAGCGAAGCTCCCTAATCCGACGAGGGCGGCGAGCCATATGAATTGGGTGATGATTCCTGTGAGCGCCTCCTCCTTAGGAATGTGGCCGCTGTACACCCGAAACGGGAAATCCGCGGCCAAGTGAAACGGAAGCAGGTTGGCGATATGCTGCAGCCATACGGGCATTAGCGGGATGGGGATGACCATTCCTGCAAAAAATTCACCGATGACACCGAACATGAGCAGCGAGCCGACGGGTGACATCGTGACGAATACGGAAATATAGATCAGCATGGAGATGGACACCAATACGAACAACCCTAGAATCAACGTGATCGAAAATAGCAGCAATGTGGATGGATCGGGTGGAAGTGAAAGGCGGTAAGGCTGCGGTAAGAAGAATGCGACGATAAGAATCGGAAGACTGCGCAGCATGGCGCTTGCTAATCGTTGAGCCAGAAGCTTAGCGTACCAGAAGCCATAGATTTCACTCGGCCGGCATAATTCATAGGCAATATTGCCGGTCGTGATTAACTGAAACAACTCGTTATCCCGAAACCACAGCATAATGAAAGCAAGGAAGGATTGCTGCAGCCATATGTACGTAATCAGCTGAGTGAGGGAGATCGGCGGGGTATTGGCAAGCTGGCTGTAGAAGGCTTCAAAGACCATGATGATGATGAATCCCCAGAAGAATTGCGTTGCGATTCCCGCCAACGCCGCGGAACGATACTGCAGGCCATTGTAGAGACGAAGCTTGAATACCGAAATATACATCTTCATGATATTTGGTACTCCTTGTACAACTGGACGATGATGTCTTCGATCGGCTGTGTATCGATCGTGACATCGAGCAGCTCAACCTGCCTGGACAGCTGGGTGAGAACGTCGGATATCATGACCTGTTCCGTATCCACGCTGAGCACAGCCCGTTCCGTTGACCAAGACAGGACGGAGACGCCTGGAATATCAAGCGGTATGTCGGTCTCGCGATAATCGGCGGTGATGGTCTTCCGGGTACCGAACCGGCTGCGCAATGCTTGCAGGTTGCCGTCATACAGCAGACTTCCCTTACCAATTAGAATAATCCGCTTTGCCAAGGCTTCAATATCATTCATGTCATGTGTGGTCAGAATGACCGTTACGCCTTTTTCCTGGTTAATGGTCTGAATGAAATGACGTACCGCGATTTTGGATACCGCATCGAGGCCGATGGTCGGTTCATCCAAGAATAGAATCTGCGGGCTGTGCAGGAGAGAGGCGGCAATTTCACAGCGCATTCGTTGACCGAGACTGAGCTGTCTAACAGGTGTGTTGACAATTTCGTTCAGATCGAGTGTTTCAATGAGTAAAGTGAGATTAGCCCGGTATTCCGGTTCAGGCACCTTGTAGATATCCCGCAACAGCTGGAATGAATCCATGACCGGAACATCCCACCACAGCTGCGAGCGCTGTCCAAACACAACGCCGATGTTCTTGACATAAGGGACGCGTTCCATCCATGGGGTGTATCCCATGATCGAGCAGCTTCCTCGATCCGGAACCAAGATGCCGCTCATGACCTTGATTGTGGTCGATTTTCCCGCTCCGTTCGGTCCGATGTAGCCTACGATTTCGCCGGGTTCGATGGAGAAGCTGATGTCCCGCAGTGCTTCGACCGTGGTGTACTCACGATGGAAGAGTCCCTTGAGCGCATGTCCGACTCCCGTTGATCGCTTCGCGACCTTGAAGCTCTTACTTATTCCGTTAACCTTGATCACAATGGTCTCCTCCGAATTTGTTTTAAAGTGAAAGGAAGAAGATGGTACCATTTGTTCATGTATTGTGTCAATTATAATTTCTGAATTCTATCTGATCTATAACTTCAGGGGCACTACAAGGTGGTGATGAAGCATGACGGCAGCAGAACGCCATGCAGATTGGGATATCTATTTACTTGCAGGGGTAGCTTCGACGTTGACCTTGTTTCGCAGCTGCAAGCTCGAGCTGGAACGAAGGTTTCAAGAGACAGGTCATGCGCCTGTGATTCGCGAGCTGTTTCCTTATGGCGATCATACACAGAAGCTCACGCGTCAAATTATCGAAGTTCGGGGTGATCTATCGCGATTGAGCGGTGCGGGGAGGAACGGTGGGAGAGCGGCTGCAGCGCAAGTGCGCGAGCATTCTACGGGCAGGCCCGTTTTGTTGATCGGTCACAGCGGCGGCGGCGTCGCTGCGTATCAAGCGGCGGTCATGCTTCATGATGAAGGTATTATCCCGGATTATCGCATTGTGCAGGTCGGATCTCCGAAGGTGCCGATTCGCATCCATGACCGCATGCGGGTCAGTTATTACTCCGCCATCGACGAACAAGGAACGCTGCGCGATCCGATCACCCGCATCGGCAGCTGGGGGGGCTGGAGCCGAAGCCGTTTCGGCTTATGGTATTGGAATCGATTGAAGTACGCACCTGGTCACGTAGGAAACATCACGCTGTTGGGAGGACATCCGCATTACTTTCGCAGCGATGCTGCCTATGTCCATCCCGATCGAGGATCTAATCTTTCGGTCACACTCGATAGCGTGTGGGATAAGGTGGTTGAAGTAATAAGTAATAAGTAAGATGCAGAGGGGCTGTTCCACGAATCATCTATGGATGACTTGTGGGACAGCCCCTCTTCTTTTGGACAAACGAAAGTGAAAAGTTAAGCAAAAGCACTGCAAGGGCAAATGTTCTTCCGATCGCTGTTGTTTCCGGAAACAAAGGCGAACGCAGACGCTTCTATAGAATCACTCGCCCTCTCCATAGTAGAAAACTCATTAAATATTCGTTCCGATCGTTGGCTTATTGTATAAGGAGGATGCCAGCCATTTGCCATTCAATTCGTAACTCGCCGCCCGTTCTGGCCATGCGACGGATTCTTCCTCCACGATCTCTTCAATAGGTGGGGCAGGCAATTCGCGAAATTCCTTGGGTGTCACCCCTGTCTCATGTTTGAACAGAGCGCTGAATTGGGAGGCGGTTGAAAAGCCGCATTCGATCGCAATCGAGGCGATCTTCAGATCCGGCTTGGCAAGCAGTTTCTTGGCGTGCTCGATTCGCTCCATCATCAGAAAATTCATAGGGGAGAGTCCGGTTCGCTCTTTAAACACGTGGCGGAAGCGGTCAGTGCTATAGCCGGAAAGTGCAGCGAGCGTCTTCAATTGGATGGGCTGCATATAATTCTCCTTGATGAAATTGCGCGCGTACTGAATGCGGTCATCCGGCTCGACCGAAGCGGCTTTCAGTCCCGGCGTGCGGCCAATCTCCAGCATGAGCTGGCTGCCAAGCAGATTAAGCTGCAGAGTATGATAGCTCTTCTTATTGACGATTTCATCTCTCATTCTCTCGAAAATCTGCTGCACCGGACGGTGTGCAGCGTCGTTGTAGACACCGTTTGGCAGCTCGACGGGCACCTCGTCATAGTGGAAGCCAATGAACAGCAGATCCGTATCCTCGATATGTCTCTCGTCATGTAGACTCCTCGGACGAATGATCGAGAAGGTGTTCGGACCGTATTTGTACTTCTTTCCGTCGATGTGAGTGATGCCTGTGCCTCGCTTATAGTAGACAATTTCATAGCAGGAATGCTTGTGATACTCAACGCTGGTAGATTCACGGAGCAAGTAAAACTGCAAGAAGCTCAAATTGAAGTTCATGCTTCATCAGCCTTTCGGTGATAGTAAATAGCCGAATCGTTATATAGACGATTGTAGATTAATTATATACTGTTCGCAAGCAAGAAAATAGAAAATCGCGTGATTCGAGCGATTAATGGGAAAGGCGAGTGGGACAAATTGAGAAGGATCATCATCGATACGGACGTCGGGGGAGATATCGACGACGTGCTCACATTAAGCATGGCTATTCATTCGCCAGAGCTTGTCATCGAAGGGGTGACGACAGTTGGCAGACGTTCGGACCAAAGGGCCAAGATCGCTGCGCATTTGCTGGAATTGAATGGGATGGGACATGTGCCGGTAGCGGCGGGTTTCGAGCATCCGTTCGTCGGAGAATGGAACGAGTGGGATGTGCCGAACCAGTACGGCGAGGAACTTGCCCATACGTCAATCACCACGGATGAAGATGCGGTGGATTTGCTAATCCGCCTTACGGAGCATAATCCAGGTGAAGTGGCGATTGTTGCGATCGGCGCACTTACGAATGTCGCCCGTGCTATCGAGAGGTCGCCTTCCTTCCGGGATAATGTCAAGGAAATCGTGCTGATGGGAGGCGCTTTTACATTTCATTACCTGGAATGCAATATCGTCTGTGACCCGGAAGCTGCCGAAATCGTATTCGAATCCGGTATCCCGGTTACGGCTGCCGGGCTAGAGGTATGTCTGGATCTGAGGATCGATACGGACGAGGCGATCCGCGTCCTGAAGGATGCCGATACGGTGCAATCCCGCTTCCTGGCCATCCTTGTGGCAAGGTGGAAGGAGGTCGGAGTCAACAGGCCGATCATTATGTTCGACGCGATCCCGCTTGTTTATTTGATGGATAAGGGAATCGTCCAGACGGAAGAACGAGTCGTCAGAATCGAAACGGCTGGCAAGCACACCAGAGGCATGACCTTCTCCTTCGAGACTCCTTTCTCCGAGGAATTGCCGGAAATCCCGCATGTTAAAGTGTGCAGTGAAGTAAAAGGGGAAGAGCTCATGCAGCTGTTCGCCAAGAGGGGACTTCTGACTTGATGTAAGGATGCCGAGGGGGCCTTGCCTTATGAATAACCGCCGAATGTTGGTATAAATTAGCCGGACGATGATATCGAGATAGCCAAATCGTTATATCATATGAATTTCTGTCTTGTATACTTAGGATGAGATTAAGAGGGACAAGCACAACCCATTTGGTGGCGTTTACATCAGGGGATTGACGTAAATACGCACTCTTTCCAAGTTGAGTTTGGTTGTGCGAATTCCAATAAAACAATCTTCACAATATTATGGGGAGGTTCTGCACATGAAAAGAAACATGCTGCTTGGAACGGTTGTCTTGATGGTATTGGTTGGCTTGCTGGCAGGCTGTGGAGGAAACGGCGGTAATGAGCCGAAGAACGCGAACAACGGGAATGAGCCAATAACCGCAAACGGTGGGAACAACAGCGAAGAAAAGGAACCCGAGACGCTCAAGGTCGCTTTCTTCCAAGGCGGTTATGGCGATTCGTGGTTCAAATGGTTGAAGGAAGAGTTCGAGAAGGAGCATACGAATGTGACCGTCGAGCTGGAAGGCAGTCCGAAGATGAATGAGATTCTCCAGCCAAGGATCAAGAGCGGCAGCAATGTTCCCGACGTTGCCTTCGTGGACGCCAGCTTTATGAAGATGTGGGGGCCTTCCGGCAAGCTTGTGGATTTCACAGAAACCTACAAGAACGAGAAGCTGCCGGATGGCAAGACCATTGAGCAGTCGGCCGACGAGCTTGTGAACCAGTCGATGACCGTGCTCGGCAAAATCTACGGTGTGCCTTGGGCGGCATCGCCCCGGGGGATCGTGTACAATGTCGGCATGTTTGAGGTGAACGGCTGGGAATACCCGACAACATGGGAAGAGATGGAGACGCTTGTCGGGAAAATCAAGGCCAAGGGGATTGCGCCTTTCGTCTACCCCGGCAAATATCCGGGCTACGTGCAGCCGGTCGGAATTAGCGGATACCTGCAGTATGGCGGCCTGGATTTCCTCGAGAAGCTGACGAATACGAAAGAGGAAGACATTCCCGGTCTATACGGCGACAACGCGATAAAAAGATCGTATTCGCTCATTGAACAGATGGTGCAGGACAAATGGTTCCTGGACGGTTCACTGGCACTCAATCATACCGAGTCGCAGATGGAGTTTCTGCGCGGCAATGCGGCGATGATTCCAAACGGAGGCTGGATGGAGAACGAAATGAAGGATGCGATTCCAGATGGCTTTAAGATGCGGATGGCGCCGATTCCTCCTGCTCAAGACGCTGTTGTGAAAGAATCCATCATCCCGGTCGACTTGCTCGGCTTCGGAGGCATTCCAAGCGATTCGAAGCATATCGAGACAGCCAAAGCGTTTCTCATGTTCGCCTCGACAGAGGAAGCCAACCGTAAATTCACAGAATTGACGGGCTCGGCTAAAGCTATGAAATATTCCGTTGATGGATTGGATATTACCGAATTCACCAAGAGCTGCATCGAAGTCACGTCCACTTATAAGAATTTGACCTTAAACTATGAGCCGCAGTCCATTGGCGAAAGCCCGGGGATTGACGCCTATGCAGCCCTTCTATCCGGTCAGAAAACGGTCCAGCAGGTCATGGATACCAATGTTTCTGCAGCGCCTCAAAAATGGAAGGATCAGCAGAAGGTGTTGAACAGCCAATAGCAGCATGAAAGCGGGACGTTCCGAAGCGATGAAATCTCATGATATCGGAACGTTCCGCAGCTTCTTCGAGTACTGGGAAAGGGTGGACGCCATGAAGGGTTTACTAACAAAGAAAGGTTTGTTTATCGCCGTAATGCTGGCTTGGCCGCTTATCCACTACGCGGTGTTCGGACTTTACTTGCAGGTTCAAACGCTGCTCTATTCCTTCCAGTCGTGGAATCCGCTCACCGGCAGGCAGACATGGACCGGGTTCTATAACTACATAACCGCTTTCCGGTCGATGAATTCCGACGGTGTGTGGACCTCCGCTATTTTTAATACCGTGCTTTTTATACCAGTCAATATATTGGCCGTAGCGCTAGCACTCGTGATCGCGATTCTCTTATATCATAAAGTGCCTCTGGCACGATTCTACCGTATCGTCTACTTCTTTCCGGCTCTCATCTCGATCGTCGTCATTACGATGGTCTTCTCGTTCGCGCTCAATCCGACACAGGGGATTGTCAACGGTCTCCTCGACGCAGTTGGACTGGAACAATTCAAGCGCGCCTGGCTCGGTGATCCGCAGACGGCCTTGATTTCGATTTTCGTATTTTGCATATGGGCGGGAATCGGGGGCAGCAATGTCATTCTGACGGGTGCACTGCAGCGGATTCCGCATGATTATTTCGAAGTCGGGAAGCTGGAAGGCATCGGCTTTTGGAAGGAATTATTCTATATCATCATGCCCTTGTTATGGCCGACGCTATCGACGTTAATCATCGTCTCGACGAGCGGGGCGTTCTCCATTTTCCTGCAGGTGATGCTATTGACCAACGGCGGGCCGTTCACCTCGTCTACGACGGTCGGGCTCGAGATGTACCGGCTGGTCATTGAGAAGAACGACTATGGCATGGCATCGGCATACGGCATTATCTTCACGGTGATCGGATTCGTTATCGTGTGGTGTGTGAAATGGCTGACGGAACGGTTCGACACGGCTGAATACTAATCCGGTAAAGGAGAGGGCGAATTGAACACCACCGGTCAACAGCGTAAGTTTAACAAAATCATTCTCCTGATCTTGGAAATCATTCTACTGTTCTATGCGATCACCTTGATTTATCCGTTCGTATGGATGTTAATCAACTCGCTCAAGAGCAATAAAGAGTTCTTCCAGGATATTTGGTCATTGCCCGAGCAGTGGGCGTGGAAAAATTATGCCGATGCCTGGGAATCGGCCCGTATCGGCCGGTTCTTCTTCAACAGCATATGGATGACGGCGGTCGGCACATTCACGTCGGTTATGTCTGCGGCTATGCCCGCCTACGTGCTGGCGAAATATAAGTTCAAGGGCTCGAACGCCGTCTATGGCTTGGCGATCGTTGGTTTTCTCATTCCCAGCATCGGCACCTTCGGCCCCTGGTACATGCTGATGCAGCAATTGAGCTTGTTCAATCCGGCTGGCGTGCTGATCGGCTATACCGGCGGGATTGGCTTTTACATGCTGGTATTGTACTCGTTCTTCAAAGGCATTAGCTGGGAGTATGCCGAAGCGGCATTCATGGATGGCGCCGGCCATTTTCGCGTGTTCTTCTCCATCATGCTGCCCTTGGTTAGAGGGGGTCTCGTGGCGGTGGCGACATTCGCGCTGATTGGCATCTGGAACGATTATTTTCAACCGCTAATCCTGCTGCAGAGCGAACACCAATACACGATTGCGGTCGGACTATCCTATCTAGTCGAAGCGCAGAAGTACAGTGCGGACTACACCGTTCTGTTCGCAGCCATGTGGATTGCAGTGCTGCCGATTCTGCTCGTCTATATGGTGATGCAGGAGAAGCTGATCAACGGCTTTACGATGGGCGGGATCAAGGGTTGACCCATGGATCATGAGCATTATGCGAGGGATATGGGATGCACTTATTTGCAAACGGAGGTTTCGCAGCTATGAAAAGGATTACTGTGGCTTTAATTGGAGCGGGGACGCGAGGAGAGGCATACGCCGATTATGCGCTCGAGCATCCGGAAGAAATGAAGGTCGTTGCAGTCGCCGAGTCGAATGCCGTCCGAAGGCAGCAGTTTCAAAAGAAGCACGGCATCGGCGACGCATACGCCTATCCGGATGCTATTGCGCTGCTCGAGCAGGCGCGATTAGCAGATGCGGTCGTGATCTGTACGCAAGACCGTGATCACTATGAACATACGATGAGAGCATTGGAGCAGAATTACCATGTTCTTCTTGAGAAGCCGATGTCCCCGTCGCCGGAAGAATGCATGGCCATGGGCGAACGTTCACGGGATGCAGGCGTCGTCTTGTCCATCTGCCATGTACTGAGGCATACCGTATTCTTCAACAAAATAAAAGAGCTGCTTGTGAAGGGTAAGATCGGCAGGCTCATGACCGTCCAGTTAAATGAATATGTCGGTTATTGGCATCAAGCCCACAGCTTCGTGAGAGGAAACTGGCGCAGCTCGGCCGAATCAAGCCCCATGATACTAGCCAAAGCCTGTCATGATATGGACATTATTCAATGGCTAATCGACGCGGAATGCCGATACGTCTCCTCGTTTGGCTCGCTGTCCCACTTCCGATCCGACAATGCCCCTGCGGGAGCACCGGCCAGATGTCTCGACGGCTGCCCCGTTTCGGATTCATGCGCGTATTATGCGCCCAAGCAATATTTGACAGACCATATCGGCTGGCCGACTTCTGTGATCAGCACGGACTTGTCCTATGAAGGAAGGGTGAAGGCTCTCGAGGAAGGACCTTATGGCCGGTGCGTATATCACTGCGATAATGATGTCGTTGATCATCAGGTCGTTAACTTCGAGTTTGCCAATGAAGTGGCCGCCGTCTTTACGATGAGCGCCTTCTCTAGGGATGGTGGCCGATTCATCCAGCTTACCGGGACAGAAGGCGAAATTCGGGCCGCGATGGACAAGAACGAGCTGATCCTCAAACGGTTCGATACGGGAGAGGAGCAGCTGATTACACTGCGGAACCCGGCTGGAAACCATGGCGGCGGCGATACGAACCTGATGCGCGATTTCATTCGTCTGGTCAGAAGCGGCGGCAGTGAGAAAGGTCTAACGTCCGCGGAGAACTCCATTCAAAGTCATCTGCTGGCCTTTGCTGCGGAAGCTTCCCGGTTGGAGAAAAGAACAATTGATATGAGAAGGTTTACAGAGGAGAAGAGGAAGCCATGCCAGAGCAAGTGATTCGCCTTTCGACTTGATTGCTGGTACTAGCTTGCACACGAACACACTGCGGGGAAGGGGGCGATCCTGACGGAGCTCTTGAGCGGTAGATGATAGAGAGATAGAAGGAGAGGAATGGGAGTGCCTGCTGCAAAATGGATAAGAAAGAGTGGGATCGCGAACCATGGGGAAATGGAAATTCAAATTGCTCCTGATCGTTATGACTATTATGCTGCTCGCAAGTGTTCTTCCGCCAGGTAAACCCGTGAGGGCCGAAGATTCGGGCTCCGGGCAGGAACCCCCTGTGACGCAAGACTTGAGAATCGGTACGTATGGGGGCGCACCGGCTCTGCTGGTTAACGGTGAGCCGGAGTTCCCGATGTTTCTGTTTGAGCAGGAGATTTCGGAGCAGGATGCACAGGTGTTCCAAGATGCGAACGTGAAGCTGTATTCATTCATCGAAAAAACGAGCTTCCTCGATCTAGGCTGGATCGGACCGGGGCAGCAGGACTTCTCGACGATCGACCGCGTTATGCAAACCTTCGTCGAACGGGTGCCGAAGGGTCTGGCTCTGCCCCGCATTCACTTGTGGGCGCCTCAATGGTGGCTTGCCGCCAACGAAACGGAGCAGCTGGGTTATTCCATGCAGCCGCCGGATCCCGGAGCGCTGACCAAAGATGCGTCAATGGCATCCGAGCAATGGCGGCAGGAAGCGGGCGAGGCGTTGAGGCGATTAGTCCGCCATCTGCTTGATGGCCCTTATGCCGACAGGCTGCTCGGATTGACGCTGGCGGGCGGCACCTATGGCGAATGGCATAACTGGAACGCCGAATATTTGCCCGATGCGAGCGAACCGATGCGACAGTCTTTCATCGCCTATTTGCGTGACAAATACAGCAATGATCTGTCACTGCTTCGTGCCGGCTGGGGTGATCCTGCCGTTACATTCGAAGGCGTTTCGATTCCGACTGTTGAGGAACGCAGGGCTAGCGATGTCGGCCTATTCCGTGATCCAACGATCTCGCGGCGGGTCATTGATTATTACGAAGCCTACCAACAGGCGCCGGTGGATGCGATTAACCACTTTGCCGGAATCGTCAAGGAGGAGAGCGAGGGCAGGCTGCTAACCTCGGTTCTCTACGGATACAGTCCGGACATGAGCTATATGCCCAAAGAGGTGCATCACCGTGCAGTCGCGCAGGCGCATCGGCTGACGAACGTCGATCTGTTCACCTCGCCGCATTCGTATTACCGGCGGGCGCCGGGAGATGACGGTGCACTTCGCACCTATCCGGACAGTCTTGCCCTGCATGGCAAGCTGTTCATCGACGAGGCGGATGACCGTACGCATCTTGCACCGCCGGGCACCTCGTTCGTTCAGGCAACCAACATGAGCGAATCACTTGGTTTGCTGCGCCGGGCTTTCGGGCAGGCGGTCACTCATGCAACCGGTATGTGGTACATGGATCACTCCTCAGGACTTTGGTACAACGATTCGGCCTTCGCGGCAGAGTTCAAGAACCTGAAGAAGTGGGGCGACTATTCCATGAAGCTGCCCCGTCAGCGAAATTCGGAGGTAGCCGTCATCTCATCGAATGAAAGTGAATTCTACCTGGGCGGCAGCACGGATACTTCGGCAGCCTTCTATGAAGGTCCGTCCACGACTAGACCACAGGGACTAGGGGAGCTGAGCAAGGCGGGAGCGCCGTTCGACCGGTACCTGATCGAGGATCTGGAGCAGGGACTGGTTCCGGACCATTACAAGGTTTACATCTTCATCGATACCTTCTATCTGACTGATGCGCAGCGGGCTGCAGTCGAGAAGCTGAAGGGCGGCGGCAGGTCGCTGGTATGGACCTGGGCGCCGGGATACGTATCGGAGTCGGGCTTGTCCACCGCGGGTATGCAAAGCTTGACGGGAATCAGCTTTACGCAAGGAAGCAGCGGCGACGACCCTTCCGGTGGTGGAGGTTCTGCAGCGGGCGAGTGGACGGAGAACTTCGAAGGTGGGAGCTTTCCGCAGTCCGACTATACGGACGGAGAGCGAAGCGGCAATGGTGCCATCGTCGCGGATTTGGACAAGGTCATCGGCGGCAGCTACTCCGCGTACAGCACAGTGGATGCATCTGTGGACTGGCATGAATTCTTATTCACGGACAAAAGCAAAATCAAGCTCGAGCCGGGAGCGACCTATACGGTGACTTTCAAAGCAAAGACACTTGCTGCGCCTGGAGCCTCCGGGAGCTTCTATTTCCTGGCCAGGACGAAGTCGGGCGGCAATGCGCAGGACGTGGGCGTGAACAACTGGACGGACGCGCCGGGTGATCCATATACGAAGTCGTTCACGTTTACGCTGAAAGGCTATGAAGATTACTACTTGATATGGGGGCTGCATAACGGCGGTGCGCTGGCCGTCGACGACATCGTCATCAAGAAGGATGCGACGGTTCCGATCGAGCTTCCTGTTCAGTATCGACTGGATGCCAGCCTGTTCCCGGGCTCGACGACCGTGTACGGCGATATGAAGCTGGATCCGGTCTTCCGTCCGGAAGCCGCGGGCGCTCAGGTGTGGGGTTATTCTTCACCTGACGGTGCGCCGTCGGTTGTCGTTCGTGACTTCCCGAATTGGCGCTCCGTTTATCTACCTGCGCCCCCGATCGCCGCACCACTGTTGAAGCGCATCTATAATGAAGCCGGCGTCCATCTCTATTCGGAGAGCTACGACAATCTGGAGGCCAGCCAATCGTGGGTGAGTATGCATGCAGTGGCGGACGGTATCAAGACGATAAAGCTGCCGCGGGCTGCGAACGTATATGATATCATTGGCAATCGTTCTATGGGCGAAGGAATTCGGGGATTTCAATACGAGATGAAACGCGGGGATACGGCAATTTTCATGCTGGAAACCCCACCGTCTACGCCGCGTCCGCCGGACGGAGGATCATCAGGCGGCTTCCTTCAACCCCTCTCCGGCGACGCCGGTCTGAAGGATTTGCAGGTGCGGGTGGATGGCAAGTCGCTGCCTCTAACGCCTTCTTTCGCTTCGGAAACGACAGCTTATACCGTTCTAACCGAGAGTGCTCAGGCCGAAATTGGAGGGATTGCGGCACATCCGGCGGCGAAGTTGACCCTCCAGGGCAAGCCGTTGACTGGAGGGACAGAGGTCGACCTCAAGGAAGGCGATAATGAGTTTGAACTGATCGTTCAGGCCGAGAATGGTACGAAGAGGACGTATACTGTTACAATCCGGCGGCAATCCGATGCCTTGGAGCCAAGTGAGCCGGGTGGAAAACCGAGCAGACCGGAAGACCCTGTGATGTTGACCGATATCCTTGGACATTGGGCGGAAGCATCGATCCGGGAAGCAGCGGCTAGGCACGTCGTAAGCGGCTATTCCGACGGGACGTTCAAGCCGGACCGTCCGGTGACCCGAGCCGAATTTGTCGTCATGCTGGCGAAAGCGTTCAGGATGAATGAGAATCGATCTGCACTTGTATTTACAGATGCGGAGCGGATCGGTGCATGGGCGAAACCAGCCATCGAGCAGGCCGTTCAGTCAGGCATCGTGACAGGTTATTCAGATGGCAGCTTTCGGCCGGATGCGCCGATGACTCGCGCGGAGATGGCCATTATGATCGCAAGGGCACTCGGCATACCGATGAGTGAGAAAGCTTCAGCAAGCTTCTCCGATAATGGTGATATTCCGCAGTGGGCGAAGGGTGCTGTGGAAGCCATCCGCAAGCTAGGGATAGTAGCCGGACGGGGAGACGGCAGGTTCGTTCCGAGCGGTATCATGACCCGAGCGGAAGCGATCGTCGTGCTGATGAGGATGCCCGAGAGCAGTTAGTAGTGGAAGGCCTGTATCCATGCTGGGCTTGTTTAGGAAGCGGCTAGTTGGTTAATAACAAAGTGATACTTAACCAAGGAGGCGTTTCATATGTCACATGAACAGTATCAAGCCTGTATCGATGAATGTCTGAAATGTATGCAAGCTTGTAATCATTGCTATGATGCATGCTTGGAGGAATCCCATATCGAGGCCATGAAGGAATGTATACGCCTGGACCGGGAATGTGCGGATCTATGCGGGTTTGCCGCGCATGCAATGTCAATGCGCAGCTCCTATTCCAGTGAGATATGCCGGATATGTGCGGAAATCTGTGAAGCCTGCGGCAATGAATGCGCCAAGCATGATCATGATCACTGCAAGCGCTGTGCAGAAGCATGCCTCGAATGTGCGAAGGCCTGCCGGGCGATGGCCGTTTAAATAAATGCATCACGCAGCAAATATAACAGCCTCCAGCCCCGCCGACCGGGACTGGAGGCTGTTTGATTGGATCAGGCAAGCCAACGAACCAGCCAGTCATAGGCCTTTGCCCCGCTGATTTCATGGGGTCCTTCAAACATATCATGATCGAACTTGTCCTCTGAGCCAAGGATCCGGTAGATGCTGCGAATTTGCTGAGCAGCATCTATTGAAGCCTCGATCGGAAATATTGTATCCTGCGTGCCCATCTCTAGGAGAAGGGGTCTAGGTGCGATAAGGCCGACGAGATCGGGCAGCTCCGCATGTCGATTTAATCCAGGGATGTAGTTGTCGATACAGTGATGGATGGACAAGATGCTCGCCTTGAACGTATTGACATAGCCGCTGACTACGGCCGCTTTGATCCGCTTGTCCAGAGCGGAGGTGAATGCAGCTACAAGACCGCCTCCGGAAATTCCCATGCAGCCGATGCGCTCAGGATCGACGTCGGTTCGCGTTTGCAAATAATCGATGACTCTCATCGTCTCATAGATCCGATGCCCAGACATCGTAAATCCCATCTGAAGCAGAAAGGTCGAGATGGCGTTACAGGAGTTTGGCGCGTTCTTCTCCGCTTCTGCACATAGCCTCCGGCTGCCAAAGCCGAGAATGTCGGGTGCGATGACGATGAAGCCGCGCAAGACCAACTCGACAGCAAAATTCTTCTGATAGCCAGGGGATGCTGATTCTGTTACCCCGTCTGGCTGCAGTCCCACCAGCTCCGTATTCCCTTCGCCGTGTCCATGACATGCGATAACAGCAGGTAATCGATCGCCAGCCTTGGAGGCTGCCTTCGGAACAAGAACATAGGCCGGCATCGAGAGTCCGGGATAGGTCGTGAATTCGACGAGCTGCCGTACATATTCACCGCAATCCGTTTCCTCGAGGAGTGTCGGCTCAAGCGGTGCAGCATTTGCGGGGAATCCGCCAACATCCTGAATGAACTGCGCTGTAAGTCCTTCCTGCCATGCTCGCCATTCCTGTTCATTCCGTGCCTGAAACTGAAATTTCGGCGTGATTTCCTGGTACATCGCCTCAAGATAATGATCTGGATGCCATCTGTTCCTCGCTGTCATGGTCAAATCCCTCCTGATTCCTACTCGTATTCCTCTATGTATAGATTAAGGGCTGCGTTATCATTAGTAAACGATTAATCGTTTACCGCCGTGATGAAGAGGTGAGAAGTAAAGAGGCCGTCCCTGCAGCAGTCCTACTGCTGACAAGGGCAGCCTCGCAATCGGCTTGAGCCTATGACAATTACATTAGAAGACGGCCAGGATAAGAGAGATCGTGAAGCTTCTGATCTGTTATGACGGCTGTAGGGATAATCGTATCCCCCGCGGTCCGGTCATTATTCTGCGAATCCCGGAACATGCGGCCTGGAATCGGTTCGTCAGCGATCCGGAACAAAGTCGCTTTCTCCAGAATGCCATCCAGATTGCACCATTGCTTCATACGCAGCACCTCCGCAGGCGCGATCGTGACAGCGGCTATAATGTCTGCAATCGACATTCCGATCGATAAGAATTTGCTCATCGTCGCGGGAAGATCGTACACAGGGCCGCCAATATTCCCGATGTGAATGTCTGTGCTGATCGAGAATGGGGGATAACCCGCGTTCAATGCACGCTCCCCAATATCAAAGTTAAAGCTCGCAGCGCCATGTCCGACATCGAGCAGCACGCCTCTGGCCAACGCGCGTTCCAGCGCCGGTCCGGGACGTCCGTCTGCTTCCCAAGGATGGCCAAGCTTGCCGTGGAAGCAGTGCGTGATGACATCGCCTTCACGCAGCAGGTCCAGCACATCTTCGATTAATGGCGGCGCTTCCCCGATATGGACCATGAGCGGAACGCCGGCTTCCCTTGCGGCCAGCAGCGCCAGCTGCAGCGGCTGCAGACCCATCGTGCCTACGATCATCCCGCTCGAGCGGACCTTAACTCCGCAGACGAATGGCTGATTCGCCAGTACGGCTTGGACCGTACGATCCACGTTGATTAAACTTAAATCGGAAGCTTCTCTCAGATGAACCAGCCCAATGGAGCTGATGTTCAGCCAAGACATGATCTGCGTATGATACCGTGGAGCGACATATTCGTACAGACCTCTGATCGTCGCTTCCCCTGCACTGCCGGCATCTACCGCCAAGTGTACGCCGGTATTCAAGCCGACCTCGTCAACAGGAATGCTTAATGGCGTGACGCCGTCGTAGATATGTGTATGAAGGTCGATCCAACCCGGGCTCAAATAAAATTCCGGCTGCAATTCTGTACTCGAGGAGTGGCTGCGCTCCAATTTGTATCCGTCTTTATAAGGTATCAGATGCGCCGGATAGCTGGATGCATGGCGCGGATCGATGACTTGAACGGTTAACGAAGGATTCATGCTTCATCCTCCCACAGATCGAGCCCGAGCAGCTTGCGGCCCAGAGGCGTAAGGACGGGCGGCCCGTCGAATTGGGTCTGCTCCCATCTGCGCGGATCGCCTGGGAATGCCTTGGCACTCGGGTTCTCGCGCTTCTGGTATTGTTCGATTCGAGCTTGGCGAACTTCATTATTCTCCTGCCGCGCTTTGGACATCAGAATGTACTGCGCATACCGCGGAGACTCCGCATAATTATGACCATTGCCATGAGGCAAAAGAATGTCCCAGATCACGAGATCTCCCGCCTTGCCAGGAATAGCTTCCACCTCATAGCCGGTCAAATCAGGAACGACTGGATTACGGTCGGCCGGCTGCGCCTTCAAGTACCCCTCCAATTCCCGGTAGATGCCCGGTACGCATTGGAAGCCGCCTTGATTGACCGCTGTATCGGCCAAGTACAGCACGCCTTGAAGCCCGAATGGTTTCGGAATAGGATCCGGCAGCTTGGAGGTATCCGTATCCCAATGGATAAAGCCATGATTCATCTCGGGGTGATCGCTGCGAACAGGCGGCTTCATATTGACGCGATCGAGGCTGACCCACAATTTCTTCTCACCCAGCAGCTCGGAGAACGCTTGATACATAGCAGGGTGCTGCCGGTTATCCCACATCGATTGATGATGGTACATCTCCAGCATGCCTGCGCCGCCCAAGACACCCTTCGGTGGATTATACAAGTTGTCTGGATTCGTGCGATCGAGCCCCAAGCAGTCCCACATCGCATCAATGACGCGATCGCAGTTCTCCTTCGGAACTACACCTTCAATCTTGACATAGCCATTCTCCCGAAAAAATGCCACATGCTCTTTCGTAATCATCCTCATACCCCTCTCGTCATGAATAAATTCAGGTCTGACAGGCCGATGATACGGTTCATCTATGTAATCGAAGCCAGAGGCTTGCCTTCGCGTTGACTTCTGCGGCCCTTTCATTTTTCTTCGTTTTCTTGTGATGACGGGTTTCGGTTCACGACGATTGCTGAATTATATCCTTCGCTCGCATAACTCACTTTCTAGAATAATATGGTAAGTAACCCGATGAATGGGGTTCTCCCCAGCAAACCTCGGTCTTTTTACCACTGCCATATCTTATTATTTCTTTCGATTATTTATGTCTTGAGGAGGGCTTACCCCACATATGCTGGCGACGCAACGTAAAAAGCAAATCATCCGGATGATTGAGGAAAGGGGTTTTGTTGAAGTATCCGAAATGAGCAGGCTGTTTGACGTATCCGAGGTCACGATCCGCTCTGATCTCCGTGAGCTTGAGCAGCAAGGCCGGATTGAGCGGAAATATGGCGGTGCCGTATGGAAAGAAGAAGGAACGGTACCTTTCCCGCGATCCAATCATCTTCTAAGCGGACGAAAGAAAGCGATTGCAAATGCTGCCATGTCTCTTATTGAAGAGGGGGACAGCATCTTCCTCGATTCTAGCTCGACCATCTCGCACTTGGCCCTGCAGGTGCGCAAGCTGTGCAATGTAACGACCATCAGCAATTCGATCCCCGTATTTGAATTATTCAAAGATTATAAAGCGGGCATGCTGATTGGCATCCCCGGTATTCTGAACCCGCTTACGCAGTCGTTCGTCGGTTCCTTCGCGGAGGAGATGATCGCAAGGCTGTATGCGACAAAGGCTTTCATCTCGCCGAAAGGCATCCTGCCCGAAGGGCTTCGCGACAACAGCATGCTCGAAGCATCGGTTCGCAAGGCGATGATTGCCGCTTCCTCGGAAACGATCCTCATGGTCGATCACAGTAAATTTCTGAACAACAAAACCCTGTTCGGTATCGATGATTTCACTTCGGTCAGCACCGTTGTCACCGATCGTATACCTTCGACCCCCTTTTTGGAGTTGTTCGATAAACATCACATTCGTCTGATCGTTGCCGAGTAAACCCGTGTGACTGCATGTTCCACAGTGGAAGGAACTGGCAACAAGACTATCATACATCGATTCCGAACAGCTGTCTCAAAAACTTATCGAAATTCCGTATGACAAATGGGATCAGGACATAGGATGAACTATTCCATAACGAAAACAACTGAAATAGAAAACGTTAGCAATGATCACTTGCATACAGCATCGCCAAAATCAATGAAATAGAGAGGGAGGAAGTCGTAGATGAGGAGAATCTTATTGATGCTCACATCGGTATTATTAATCGCAACCGTCTTTCTGACGAGCTGCAGCAGCAACAAGAATGGCGACAGCGGATCGAACGCCATGTCGGATGAAGAACTGAAGAAGTACGAGAACGTCGACTGGAACAGTCCAGAGATTTCGTGGAAGAAGGCAACGGAGCCGGTATCCTTTACCTCCTACCTGGACTTCGATTGGTATCCGATCGATACGTGGGGGAAAGACGACGTCTCGAAGGAAATTACGAAACGAACCGGGGTATCGCTGGAGGTGACCAAGAGCTCCGATCCGCAGCAGCTGCAGGTGCTGGTTGCCGCGGATGAACTGCCGGATCTGATCTTCACTGACAAACAGGTGGAACGGTTCTATAATCCGGATTTGGTCTGGGCATGGGACGAATTGATTAAGAAGTATGCGCCGGATTTCATGCATCTGATCGATCCCATCGAGATCATTAACAACACGGCAGATGACGGACACTTTTACACGCTGAAGACGCACTACAACAATGAGAAAGCATGGGCGGACCCGCGCAACCTTCCGTCGCCGGGCGATCCGGGCTTATACGTTCGCGAAGATATTCTGAATGAGCTGGGGAACCCGCCGCTGGATTCCTTTGAAGACATGCTGAACGTATTTCGGATGGTGAAGGAAAAATATCCGGACATGGTGGTCTATCTTCCTCATCCGACTTGGACGAGTGCTTTCATGGATTTCTTGGGGCTGAGGTCTGCTAATCCGTATGAGGATGAACAAGGCAACATCCGATTCGGCTTTATGCACCCGGATTTCGAAGAATATTTCAAATATATGAATCAATTGTACCGGGAGGGCTTCTTAAGCGGAGAGAGCTTCGCCTACAAGCCGGAGCAGTTTTTCCAAATTGTTCGAAGCGGCAAAGTATTCGCTGCTTCCTACAACTCGGGACTGGCGGATGAAACGAATAAGATCTTCGATGATGGCGGGATCAAGGGACATTTCGTCCCCATTACCAAGGCGCTTACGTATAAAGGCGAGGATAAGCTGAAGATCATCGATGCCTCCGTCGGCTGGGCGAGCTTGTTTATCTCGAAGAAGGTGAAGGATCCGGCACGGGCCATTCAATATATGCAATTTCTGAAGAGCCCCGAGGGCGACAGCCTGACCCAATGGGGAATCGAGAACGAGCACTATACGCTGAACGACGACGGGCTGCTCCAGCGTTCCCCGGACTTCATCAATAAGAAGGTTACCGAAACCGGGATCGGACCGTGGTATTTCCAAGCTAGCGGTCTTGGTGAAGGTGTAGCCGTTTCTTCCGGTGCGCTGAATAGCAAGTATCATAGCGGTGTGGAGCTGCTGAAATTCCGAAAAACCCGCTATGTGCGGAATCCCGCCCTGTCCTTCACGAAGCCGCAGGCCGACACGGACGAGTTCAACATCAATGTCAAGCTGACAGAGCTCTATCTAAACTCGCAGGTCGGGATCATTACGGCAGCTAACGAGGATGAAGCCATATCCAAATATAAGAAGATGCTGGAGGATGCGAAGAAAATCGGCGTCGAGAAGCTGGAGAAATATATGACGGAACGCTATCTAAAAGCGAAAGAAAAATATGATGCCGTAGCCGAGTAAATATAGGCCGGGCGCAAGACGGTTCCGGGCCGGTAAGGGGGCGACTCGCTCCTTTACCGGTTTTGTAAAAATAAGAAAGATTATGTTCGGGCTCGCGTCCAACGTTGCATCAAGAGCGTTCAATTTGGAGGAAAGGGGGAAAGACTAGTGCCGAATATTTGGAGGCGTCTGAGAGGACAGCTGTTTTATCAGGTTTGCGCTCTGATGGGCATCGCCTTTCTGCTCGTATTCGCGTATACGCCGATGGTGGGGCTCATCATTGCATTCAAAAATTTCAAATTAACATCCGGCATTCCAGGGTTCATTACGAGTGAATGGGTGGGATTCAAGTGGTTCATAGAGTTCTATAACGATATTAATTTTTGGCAAATTATCCGCAACACCGTCGCCATCAGCTTGCTCAAGCTATTCTTCACATTCCCGATTCCGATCCTGTTTGCCTTGGTATTGAATGAGGTTCGCAAACATTCCGTGAAGAGGACGGTTCAGACGGTTAGCTACCTGCCGCATTTCATCTCCTGGATCGTGGTATCCGGCATGATATTCTCATTCTTCAACGAGCAGACCGGCGTTGTGAATCACTTTCTGGTATCTACGGGATTAGCGGATAAACCGATCTCGTTCCTCTCCGATCCTGCTTACTTCTGGCCGATGGCGGTTCTGAGCGATATCTGGAAGGAAATGGGCTGGTGGACGATTATTTTTCTGGCTGCAATCGTCGGCGTAGATCCAGCTCTCTATGAAGCTGCTGTTGTGGATGGCGCATCCCGAATGCAGCGGATCTGGTATATTACGCTACCTACAATTAAGGGGACCATTATCATCGTGCTGATCTTAAGCATCGGCAATCTATTCGGGGGCGGCCTCGGCGGCTCCAACTTCGAGCAGTCTTATCTGCTCGGCAATCCCGTGAACAACGGCGTGTCCGAGATCTTGCAAACCTACACGTTAAAGATGGGACTGGCGCAAGGCCGATATTCCTATGCAACGGCAATCGGGCTCATCCAATCGGTCATCTCACTTCTTCTCATCTATCTAAGCAATTATTTGTCGAAACGGTTTTCGGGCGTCGGGTTATTCTGAAGGGGGCTATGCGATGGGTGCAAGGGGCATCAGGCGAACGATGGAAGACAACATCATGGATATTATCATCTATACTATCTTGATCGTTGTCTTCGTCATGACCGTCTATCCGTTCTATTATTCGGTGGTTATCTCATTCAACCATGGAATCGACGCTTCCCGCGGAGGGATTTACTTCTGGCCGCGCGTATTTTCCTTGGATAATTACAAAGCCGTCTTCTCGAATCATGAATTGCTGACAGGCTTCGGCATTACCATCTCCCGTACAGTTGTCGGCACCTTTGCGACCTTGCTGTTCACGGGGCTTTTCGCGTATAGTTTAGCGAATAATCAATTGATTTTTCGGACGACTTATATCACACTATTGATTATCGCGATGTATTTCTCCGGAGGGCTCATCCCCTATTTTATCTTGATCAAGAAGCTGCATCTCATGAATTCGTTCTTGGTCTACATCATCCCGCTGCTGCTTAATGCATTCTATACGATCATCATGATGAGTTTCTTCAGGGAGCTTCCTCAGGAACTGAAGGAATCGGCCAAGATGGACGGCGCGAGCGATATGCGGATCTTCTTCAGTATCGTCATTCCGATATCGGCTCCGGTATTTGCCACCGTCGCTTTGTTCGCGGGCGTGGAGCACTGGAACAGCTGGCTGGATGCTGCTTTCTTCGTCACAGATAAAGACTTGAAAACGATTTCATTCATGCTCATGGAACTGATCAATAAAGCCAATCTGACGGCCGTGCAGGGCGCAGATGCGGAACGGGCGGCGACCTACGCCGCACAAACCTTCACAGCCGAAACGATTCGGATGGCTACAATGATTGTGGTCGTCATTCCAATCATCTGCGTGTATCCGTTCTTGCAGCGTTATTTTGTTAAAGGAATCATGGTCGGTTCGATCAAAGGGTAAGGTCAACAAAGCATGAGGGGGATTCATGTGGAAGACAACCATATCTACAGCCGGCTGGGAATTCGTCCTTTCATCAATGCGGCGGATTCCTATACGACAATTGGCGGATCACGAATGCCGCCAGCAGTTCTGGAAGCCATGAGACAAGCTGCCGAGCATTTTGTCGAGCTCGATGTATTGCATGACCGAATCGGAGAGAGAATTGCCGAGCTGACCCGTAACGAGGCCGCGATGGTAACCAGCGGTGCGGCAGCCGGACTTGCCCTTACGGTGGCGGCCTGTATAGCCGGTGAGGATCCTGCGAAGAGGCGGGCTTTTCCCCATCTGGAGGGGCTTCGCAATGAGGTAATCATTCACCGATGCCAGCGGAACGGATTCGATATGACGGTGGCTCATCTAGGTGTCACGATCGTGGAAATCGGCAGCGAGGCGGGTACGACTGCCCGCGAGCTTGAGGATGCGATTGGACCGCGGACCGCCTGCATCCTCTACTTCGATACGAGCGCCTTCATTCGCAAAGCGCTGCCGTTGGATGAGGTTGTCCGCATCGCGCGCAGCAAAGGGACGGCCGTCATCGTGGATGCGGCCGCTCAGCTGCCACCCGTTCATAATTTGTGGAGGTACACGCAGCGGGGCGTCGATCTCGTTATCTTCTCCGGTGGGAAGACGCTCATGGGTCCTCAATCGACCGGGCTCATTGTCGGGAGGAAGGAGCTCGTCTTGATGTGCCGCTTGCAGGCAGGGCCTGCCTCCGATACGATTGGCCGGCCGATGAAGGTAGGCAGGGAAGAGATGGCTGGACTGTACGCGGCGATCGAGCTGTATTTGAAGCATGATCATGAGGAGATACGCAGCCGGCACGAGAGGGTCGTGGAGACCTTCTGCAACGAGCTCGCCGCTCTCGGATACAGCACGAACCGGGTCTACCCCGGACCGACGGGACAGGATTATCCGTATGCGATGTTCGATATGCGCGGAACCGGCAGGACGGCGGAGAGCATTATGCAGCGCATGAAGAGCGGAGAACCCGCTGTTCTGATCGGACTCGCAAGGGACGGATCGAATCAATTTTTCTTAAATCCGCTGCATGTGAAGGATGACGAAATTCCGATCATCATTGAGCGGTTTAGGGAGCTTGGGCCTGTGGAATAGTTGTTGTTGGAAGTTGGAGTGAAAAAACCACGATGCTGATCGTGGTTTTTTCCTGTGTGAGCCGCTGCGCGGAGCTGACGAACGCCGCATCGGATTCTTTCTTTCGCGGGTTAGGGAGCGGAGCCCGCTAGTAGAGCGAGTTTTGCTGTTACGCCCATAAACGGCGTTACAGCTCGAGCATTCGCCGACATGCCTCGCTGTAACGCCGCTTCTTACCTTACCGGCAGGCCGGTAAGGTTGTTCTACTCCTACAAACCCTAAGTGGAAGCGAATGCATCAGGTGGGTGAATCTCTTACTTCGTATCCATTCTCGCCGAACGTTGTGGTTGTATGCGTTGCCTCTATCGCGCTAATGGAGATTTTGCCCGATCAAATTGTTCGTGCCCAGATTCAGAATGTTCGAGGCATTCCCGCTGATCCGGTTGTTCTGCACCATGCAATCGGAGGACGACGCCTGCAACCAGACGGCGGTTTCCCGCTCCTGAATGATATTGCCTTGAATCAGCACAGAGCTGCTGTTCTGGACGACGATGCCGTTGCCATATCCGGTAGAGGCCCGAACGATGAACGTCGAGTTCGTGATATGGCTGCGTTCGCATCCGTTCAATAGGACATCGAAGCCGCCGTTCAAGGTGCCGTTCTTATAGAACAGGCAGTTGCTCATGAACATCTGCGGATGATAATTGATGATAATGCCATTGTTGAAGTAATTGGCATGACAGTTCTGGATCGAGGCATAGACTCCGGCATTCGACGTGGCGTTCGGGTTCAGGTAGACGAATGTGCCGACGTTGATGCCCATACAGTTGTCGATGATGATACCTTCGGACGGTCCGACTTTATAGATGGCTTCCGATGCGCCGTAAAATTTGCAGCCGTGGATCAGAATATCCACTGTATAGCCTTTCAAGAGGATGCCGTGTCCTCCGCTCCCGCGCACCACGCAGTCCCGGACATGGGAGACGGCGCTGTTCTCAAGCTCGATGCCGGCCTGCCAATTCTGCGGCCCCGAGTTGCAGTTGTTGCCGCCGTTATTATACTCGCCGATCGATGTCGTGCCGGACAGCATAACGCGCTCGATGATCGTATTTTTCCAGGGGCTGCCTACATTGTTCGGATAGGTCGCTTTAATGCCGACATACAGATTGTCCGAGACGGTGACCAGACATAAATCCTCCACCTGCAGGGCGTCGTTGAACTGATTCGTCGTGCTGTACACAATGCCGCTGCTGGCAGGGAAGAACAGCTGCGACAGCTGCATGCCGTCACCCCGTACGGTAACATCCTTGTTCGCAAGGGTCACGGGCTGGTTCAGTACGTATCTCCCAGCAGGAAAATAGAGCACCCCGCCGTTGGCAGGCAGTGCAGCAACGGCCGCAGCGACGGAAGGGGAGTCGTTCGTCACGCCGTCGCCAACCGCGCCATGATCCAGCACATTGATAACCGTAGACGGCACGGTTGCCGAGGCGGTCTGCGGCGGGAGAAGCATCCCTGCGGCCAGTGCGGCAGTCGAGACACTGAGCGTGGCGAGGGCCTGCCGTCTGCTCATTTTGTTACCGCTTTCATTTGTCATTATACACAATCCTTTCTATAGGAGAATAGGGTTCAGAACTTATTATAGAATATATATCCAGATATGGATATTGTCTTTTTGGACAAGCATCGCGGATCGCCCATCAAGCCTTCCGAACCCCGCATTTTGCCGGATTTAGAAGGCCTGATAATGACAGATAAGCTTGGGGAAGCCATGCTGCGTGCGAAAGATGGCATACCATGCACAGAAGTGCGAAACCGTCATGAAGAAATAGTTTCAAGGCTGGGGCAGGCGATCACTTTTCGTTTAGGAAGGGTCATGGCGAACGTCGTTCCTTGTCCGGGAGCCGTTTGAACGACTTTGATGGAACCGCCGCTCTTTTGAAGGACGCCATAGCAATAGCTGAGGCCGAGACCGTAATGGTTGGGGCCTTTCTTCGAGGTGAAGAAGGGTGTGAAAATGCGGTCGACTTGCTCGGGAGGAATTCCCGTACCGTTGTCGCTTATTTCGATGACAGGCATCTTTTTGCTCATGTACAGCCGAATACAAAGTACACCTTTGCCGTCTTCCATCGCCTCTAACGCATTCATGCATAAATTGCTGAACGCCTCCGAAATATGCAGCGGGTCGCATTGTACTACGGGGTCGCACTCGTACTGTTTGTGGACGCGGATGTGTTTGATGTCCGTCATCGGCTGCAAGGACATCAGAGAAACGTCGAGAAGCTCGGCGATTCGCACGTTATTTTCGCGCAGTGTAATGATGTCGGCCTTTTCCTTCATTTGCTCGACCATTCGAAGCATATGGCTGGTAATCGGGAACAGCTGATCGATCGACCAGACAGCCTTGTCGTAATGATCGTCCCCCAATTGCGATTGGATGCGCTCGCTCAAGTAGACGATTTTCTGGATCTCGTTCTTGAGCGAATGATTCAGAATGGATGTTCCTTGCGTCAGCGTCTTCATGGAATGATCGTAGAGATGCCGTTCGAAGATCAGCTTGATGCCTAGAATTCCGTATCGAAGGCCAAAAAAGACCATCGCGGCGAGCAGCAGAAAGATGATCGCATAATTATAACGCCACCATCCGCTGCCGACGATCGTCAGTCCGCCGTTATCCAGTTGAATCCGATCGACATTCAAATAATAACTGACGTAGATCCATAATAGAACAGGAATATAGAGAGCAGTCGTGCGGAATTGGTTATACTTGGCCCGCCGGTTCATCTCCCGGGTGCAGCCGAGGATATAAAGAATAAAGCTGCTTCCAATGTATACGCCAGCGTATATACGGAGTATCTGAAGCTCGATTACAAAGCCCGGCGCCCATTGCTCGAATACAAGCAAGCCGAGAGGAGGCAGCAGCAGGAGTACGCCAGCCAGCCATAGCGGCCTGCCCGCCAGCGATTTGTTGAACACAATCGAGCTCATCAGGCAGGCATAACTGAGAAAATGAAGCTGGATGGACATCAGGTTGAAGCTGATCAGACCCAGAAGACCGTCGCTTGTTACGGTATCGAATCCGTTACGATGCATAAAGGGAATCATGACGGCATGTATCGATACGGCACACCCGCTGCAGCCGCCGGTGAGAAACATGGCGCTGACCCAGCGTGTATAGACGTCGCGAGGATAAATGAGCAAAAGAACGACAGCCGTCGCCCATAATGATGCGAACATGACTACAATTAGCAAAGCGGTTCGGCCTCCTCGGTTAAGAAAATACGTAAAGCAGCCGCGGTTATTGACCGCGGCTGCAGACATTGTTTATGGGCAGCCGTAAGGAGGTTTGGGCAATCCCAGCCGTTCCAGATTGCCGCATATGGTACTTTGCCAATAAGCGAGCTGATCATCCAGCTCCTTGGCGGAATGCTGTTGAATGATTTCGATCGAATGTGTTGCGGCGGCTACTTGCGGATCGAAGGACCATGACCAGTAATCCGTGCGGTCGTAGCGTCCGATCCATTGGCCGTCCACGCCGAATTTCTGAATGGACGTTGCGCCGATAACGGCACCGTCGATATTGCGCAGCAAAATAAATACGCCGCCGGTAAAGCCGGTCAGTTTGACATTGTTCTTCGTGCGGGTGACGACATCCAGTTGGCCCGCCAATGCCCCTGCGCGCTGCAGCGTTGCTTTTGTATACATATAGCGTCCGCCGTTCGAGCTTTGCCAGGAGGACTCCTGAGTCAGGGAATTACCGGTACTTGTCGAAGTCGGAGGCGGGTACGAACCTCCACCGCCTCCACCACCAGGCTCGACATCCTCACCCATACGTGCAGATGCAGGTATAACTGCTACCAGCGCTGCGATTGCAATCATAATCGTTAACAGAAAAGGTTTGATCTTGGACATTGTAATGAAATCCTCCTTCATATCGTTCATTGATATTGAAAAACTTAACATGCCATCGAGCTTGGCTCCGATTCATCACAGGCCGGGGTGTCCGGCCGAATCGTGTTCATCGGCAAGCTTCGCGTTTCCTCCGGAAATCTTGTTCACCTCCAGTGTCCATTTTGCAATCAAGCAAGGAGATCATCATGCGAGAATCGGATGGGCGTTTGCCGGACATCGCGTCAGCCTACCGGTCGGCCACCGTTTCCGAGCCGCCCATCCGTTCCTCTCATTCGCTCTGTTTTGAATTATAAGGGGAGGGAACAGAATGCGGGAGGATGAACTTTTTTCACCCTGCGGGCGGCTTATTTTGCCTTGGCACCAGGTTCTGTCCGGCAGATTACCCGGCTGCCTGGAATCACGACGGCGATTGTCGTTCCTGTTCCCGCTGCGCTGCCCGCGATCGAGACGCTGCCGTCATGCTTGCGCATGACGCTGCTGCAATAACTGAGCCCAAGACCGTAATGGGACGAGTCGTGCTTGGTCGTATAGAACGGCTCGAACACCCTCGAGAAATCTTTCTTCGGTATGCCGCAGCCGTTATCCGCAATTTCAACGATGACCCGTTTTCCCTGACTTTCCGTACGTACGGAGATCAAGCCCTTCCCCGGCTCCACAGCTTCTGCCGCATTGAGCAGCAGGTTGCTGAACATTTCCCGGATATGGGTACGGTCGCATCTCAGCGTCGCGTCGATGCGAAAATCGGTCTGAACTTGCAAATTCCGCTCTCGCAGCAGAAGCTGCATCTCAGAGACCAGCTCCTGCAGCAGCGGGCAAATCGGCACTTCGGTTTCCTGCAGATGAATGTCGTCCGCCTTATCCTTGATCCGGTTCAGAACAGTAAGAAGATGAACGGCAACGCCGGATAGACTTCCGACCGTCTGCAGCGCTTCGTCCCGATTCTCTTCGGCCGCCAGCCGTTTGGATTGTTCGCCGAGCTGATTGATCTTTTGAATTTCGTTCTTCAGCGATTGATTGAGTATGGTGGTTCCCATCGTCAGGGCGCGCATGGAATAATTGTATTTTTGCCGCTGCAGTCTCATTTTCACGCCGAGAAATCCATAACGAGCCCCGAAATAAAGATGAAACCCGACGAGTCCGGCAATGAGCCAATAGTTGTACTTCCAGACATCGTTGCTCACGACTGTAAACGCGGACGGCGCTGCCGTGATCAAAGACATGCCGGCAAAATCGGAAATGAACGCCCAGACGATCGCCGAATTGAACACGACGACGGTGCGGAATTTGATTTGTTTCATGAAGAGCTGCTTTTCCTTCAGATAAGCCCATATGTAAAGAGAGATTCCAAAAGCGAAATAAACAGCCGCAGGCACACGGAGAAATTCGATGTGAATTTCATGCAGCGGATAAGAAGCGAGATGATAGATTGCTGAAACGAAGGCAGGAAGCATGAGCAGCCGGTGCCAGCGGGACCGGTTATTCAGTTCGCTGAAATAAACGGCTGTCAGCCAGTAGCAGTACGGGAAGACGATCCAGTAGACGTAGCATGCCGCGATGCTGAGGATGCGAAGCGATTCGGCTAGAAAGGACGGGACTTCGCTTATTTGTGAGAGGAAGGGCAAGATGGTGAGTTCCAGCGAAAAGGCGAAGCTGCCGCAGCCGGCCGCAAGCAGGGTATAACCGTGAGAGCGGCCGTAACGGCTGTTGCTGAGGCGGATGATGATGACGCCCATTGTCCAGAGCGAAAGAAACATGCAAACATAAACAATCATTGCGAACCCCGTCTCGTCGTTATAATTCGAACCGGCCGATCAACGGATGCTCAGCTTGTTCCGAATGCTTTTCAACTGCGTTTTGACCGTATTGAATGATTTTTGCAGCGCTTGGGCAATTTCGATTTTGTTCATTCCCTGCTTCTTGAGCTCATATACTTGTCTTTCCATAGGGGTTAGAGCCATCAATTGAATTTCGTGGATGAGGGAGGAAGCCGCGTCGGGATGGATTGATGACTTGTTCGCATGCGCGTCGCGAATCGCCTGCACGACATCGCCCAAGCTTGATTTATTGATGAAGTTGGCGGCGCCGCACTGAAACGATTTGACGATCACTTCCGCTTCTTGCAGGGAGGTTAGCATGATGATTTTGGCGGGGTTTGGCATCTGCCAAATTTCCTGGGCGGCATCTAGGCCATCGAGGTGATTCGCGGTTAAGTTGATATCCATCAAAATGACATCGATATCGAAGGTTTGTACGGCATGCAGGCATTCTTCCTTGTTAGCTGCCGTACATACGACCTCGATATCGGATATGTGAGAGAGATCGTCTGCTAGATGGGTCTGCCAGAACGGATCGTCTTCCACCAGCATCACCTTTATCGGTGTCATGAATTGTTCTCCTTACTTCTGGAAAATCTCTTCCTGGAACTTCCATTTCAGATACAGATATACGTTAACACGGGGCTCATATGCTGTAAATAGCAAATCGACGCGCCAACCAAAAATGGTTCTATGTCCCTCCTCCTGCAGGCACGCCATTCAAATGGTTGTACCGTCTCAACGGCGCTGCGACAACGTATTTGGATCACGACCGGGCGCAGTTCCGCGATCTCGGGCAGCAAGGACAGTGAGAACACAATGTCGAATAAGAAGAACATGTAGGTCTCTTCGTTACTTTAGGAAAGGGGGAATAGCGATGAATAGTTGGGAAGGAAAGAAGGTCAGATTGCGAGCAATCGTACCTGGCGACTGGATCAAGTTTCATGAGAACGATCAGGATTCGGAAGGTGCTCGATTATCAGATGCCATCCATTTCCCAAGATCAGATGAAGGAACGAAGTCATGGGCTGAGCTGCAGGCCGTGAAGGGGGCTGATGGAGATAACATCATGCTTGCGATCGAAACGCTAGACGGTACGCATGTGGGTAGTATTAATTCACATAGCTGCGATCCCCGGAACGGAACGTTCAAATATGGGGTAGCTGTATTTCGTGCTCATTGGCGTAACGGATATGCATCCGATGCGGTGAAGATCCTGCTTCGATATTTTTTCGGTGAACTGCGCTATGAGAAAGTAACCATACATATCTATGCGTTCAATGAAAGCTCCATACGCTTGCATGAACGTCTTGGATTCAAGCAGGAAGGCCGGCTGCGGAATATGATTTACACGAACGGAGAACCTTGCGATGAGATTATTATGGGGTTGTTAAAAGGCGAATTCTTGCAAGGGTAGCTCTTGCCCGGCTAGTGAACAAATGGTTCTCTGCCGTTTCTGTTATTCCAGATGTCCAACCGGACCCGTCTATTACGGGTCTTATTTCTGTATTTTGGCAGGTCTGCCGCAGGTCCGAATCGATTGACAATCCGCTTCATTGATTTTATCGTAGTTAGAATACTTCAAGAACGGCGGAGATGGGCCAGGTCCGCCGACAGGCATAACGTCAATAGGAGCGATACAGATGAATCAACAGGATGTGAGAATCGAACGACCAACCGCTCCCGAAGTGGAGGAAGGCTTCTGGCAAGGGGTGAAGGATTGCATACCTACGCTTCTAGGCTATCTTAGTATTGGTTTTGCGGCGGGTGTCGTGGAGAAAACGGCTGGACTGAGTATGATGGAAATTGCTTTGATCAGCTTGCTGCTGTACGCAGGGTCGGCACAATTTATCGTCTCGGGCATGCTTGCGGCGAGCAGCTCGAGTCTGGCGATCATCACGACGGTATTGTTCGTCAATCTGCGGCATCTACTGCTTAGCGCAGCCCTTTCACCCTATTTCCGCCATCTTAGTCCGCTCAAAAATATGCTGATCGGATCGCTGCTTACGGACGAAACGTTCGGCGTTGCCATAAACGAAACGGTAAAGAAGAGACGGATCAGCGAGAAATGGATGCATGGTCTCAACATTACCGCCTATTTGAATTGGTTTGCGGCCAATATGGCCGGAGCCTTCTTCGGTCAATGGCTGACCAATCCGGAGAGGTATGGCCTCGATTTTGCCCTGCCGGCAATGTTTATCGGGCTTCTCGCGCTTGCCATAGCAAGCCGAAGCAATAAGCTGCTCGATATTATCGTAGCGGCAGCAGCCGTTGCCATCGTCGTAGGGGTAAGTATGCTGGCATCGGGCAGTACCGCCGTCATTACCGCAACCGTAATCGCAGCCACGATCGGGATGGTGATAGATAAATGGAAGTAAGATGGGATATTCTCGTCATTATAATAGGTGCCGGAATCGTAACCTTCATTCCCAGAGTTCTGCCGCTCATGGCGCTCAGCCGCATTGAACTGCCCGACTGGGGGATGCGATGGCTCCATTATGTGCCCATCTCGGTCATGGCTGCCTTGGTCGGACAAGAGCTGTTCACACAGGATGGTGAGCTCTCATCCTTAGCGGATAATATCAAGCTAGTCGCAGCCTTACCGACTCTAGTCGTCGCAATCAAGTCGCGCAGCCTATTAATGACCGTCTTGACGGGAATGGTGAGTATGATGCTGCTGCGCTTATTCTTTTAATCCATCGTGATTCTCAGGGATGCATTATTGATGCATCCTTTTTGTTATAGCATTAATACAGAAAAAGTATTGCCAAATGTATGTATCCTATGTGTATCATGTATGCATCGGATTATAGAGATAATCAACGTTAAATAGAGTGTTAATCGACATTTATGGCGAAATGTAGTCCGTAAGTTAAATTTGTATTGACTTATGTATTGGAACGTATTAACATTTTATTGAAAACGATTACATACCGATCTGTTGTAACCGGCAGACGATCACCAAACATACTGAATCGACTACTTATCGGGAGATGATGGATTATGGAAGATCAACGCGGACATGAACAGGGGCAAGGGCAAGAGCAGAATAAGGAGACAGCGAGTCACGATACCATGACAGGACCGGATGGTCGGCTTAGCAGAAGACAGCTGCTAAAGACAATGGGAGCTGCGAGTCTTGCCGGTATCGGGATGTACACGGCGGGATCGGTGGGATGGCCTGCAGCGGCTGCGGCTGCAACAAGCGTCAATTCCTATTATGATGTGACCGACTACGGTGCTGCAGGAAACGGAATAACGGATGACAGAAGCGCGATTCAAACGGCGATCAATGCGGCCCAAAGCGCGGGCGGTGGAGTCGTCTTCCTTCCGAAAGGCACATATGCCATCAGTGGAACCTTGAATATAACCGGTCATCATATTGGCGTGGTGGGCGTTGGCGGTTCCAGCGTTATTCAAGGCACGTTCGCTGCTGGACATATCATCTATTTCGGCGGTACGACGACAAGTACAGGTACGATTAATAACTATTTCAAGGACTTCACCATTACTTCTAATGTGAAGAAGACTTCAGGTGCAGCTATATTCGGCGAGCATGCACAGCGAAGCGTGATCGAAGGCGTCAAGGCTGATGATCCGGGTATGACGAGCTATAATTTATATGATGGGCTTTACTTCAAATATTTTGATAATTGTCTCGTGTCTAACGTTCAATTATTTTGCTCGCACAGCGGCATTACCGCCCAAGGTAAATCCGATCAATCCTGGGGGGCGAATTTATGGATCATGAATGGTTCGCGAATCAGCACAAATTCGATCGCCGGAAGCGTAGGGCTGCATTTTGGAGGAAGCTGCGGGGGGATTGTCGTTGAATCTACCGATGTGATCATATGCGAGACGAATGCCTTGATCGATACCTCACTGTCCGGTGTGCTTAACCGCGAAATTTTCTTCAATGAATGCTTTATTGACAGCGCGGGGAAGCATGGCGTTAACGTCAAATCGAACGGTGTCGCACTCCTGCATTTTAATAATACGTGGCTCGCATCCAGCGGCAGCACGGCTTCCGGCGGGTACCCGAATGGAAGCAACCTTCACTATGAGAATACGTCGACGGGCTTGAACGATATTATCATAAGCGGCTGCCGCATCTTCAACGCCTTCGGCTCGGGCGTGTATTCCAAGGGCGGCAAGTGGACCATCACCGGGAGCAGCTTCCACAACAATGGAAGGGGGACAGGAGGAGGTCACGGTATTATTCTGACGGATGTCACGGTATTGGGTGCCAATATTGCGAATAATACAATTTCGGCGAACGGCAATGCCACCTTAGGTCAGGGCATCCGAATCAATACCGGTGTTAATAATTACATCCTCATGGGGAATATTGTAAGAGGCAATGCATCCGCGCAAATATCCGACGGCGGTTCGACGAACAAAGTCGTCACTAATAATTTGACCACATAGAAGGCTTAATCCAACAACGCATGTAGAAAGACAGAAAGGCTGCACCCCGTTCACTTCAGCGGGGTGCAGCCTTTCTGCCATGTTATTATGTATGATCATCATTTGCAGGAGCGGTCCATGCGTTGCTGCTTGCGTTGTGACGTTCATGATACAGCTTCGAACGCACCTTAAACCACTGGAATCCATGAGCCATGAGAACCTTCAACACCGCGTAGCCCGGAACGGCTAGTATTATGCCGACGATGCCGAATAAATTGCCGGCTGTCAGGATGACAAAAATAATCGTAACCGGATGAATGTGCAGCGTCTTGCCCATGATTTGCGGCGATATGAACTTCCCTTCGATGAGCTGAACGATGGTCCAGATTGCGATCATCTTCAGCAGCATGGCCGGGGAAGTGACGGTAGCGACAACGAGAGCAGGCGTTATGGCGATCGCAGGACCGAGATAAGGCACGACACTCGTGCAGGCCGCAATAATCGCCAGAACGAGTGAATACTCCAAGCCGATGATGCGGTAACCGACATAGAGAAGCCCGCCAATACAGAAGCTTACTAGAACTTGACCGCGAATGTAGGAGCTGATTTGATGATTGGTTTCTTCCAGAATGCGCCTCGTTTCCTCGCGCATCGAGGTCGGAACGTAAGACAAGAGATGGTCCGGCAGCTTGCGTCCGTCCTTGAGCAGATAGAATAGGACGAAAGGGACGGTGACGATGGCGAGGATCGTCTCGGTTACGGCACCGAGCACGCCACCGACCCGCTGCCAGGCGTTCTTGAGAATCGAGGAAGCCCGTTCGGTAATGCTGCTCATGATATTCATATTCTCCAAACCAAGCGCCTGCTGGGCATCATTGAAGAATGTGCTGCCGATTAAACTGCGGAACTTCTCCTCGATCTCACGGCTGTAGACCGGTATGTTCTCGATCAGGCTCGTCACTTGAACCCGGATGAGCGGTATGACCGCAATAATCAGCAGGGCCACGGTACCGATAATAAGCAGATATAGAGCAATGATCGCATAAATCCGTCTTAGTTTGTTCCGCTCCAGGAAATCGACCAGCGGCTTGAGCAAATAGTAGACGACTCCCGTTAGAAGCAAGGGGAGAAGCACGGTTTTGAACAGCACGATAAAGGGCTTGAAGACAAACGAAATCTTGCTTAAGACGAAAATATTAATGGCGATCAAAAAAAGGATGAGCAGAAATAGGACAAACCGGTTGTTTAAGAACAGGAATTTGAACCGATCGGACCATATTCGTGCAGTGTTCATGATGACAGACCTCCGTTGAACAAGGATACAAACAGTTTTTCCAACATTGAAAACCTTCAATCATGAGCTGGAATCATCGGGCACGCAGGCAGCTGATTATGTCGATTCAAGGGACGCATTCGACAAATTCTAAGAAAAAATTAACTATTCAACGGTTGACTATACCCGTAAAATGGATAGGTAAAACATTCCCTACAATGCATATCATGGAGGAGCATATGTCCGTCTTACGATCCAGGAAACAAACTATCATCCGAAGAATAATGATCTTCGTACTCGTTCTACTGGGATCGACCTTAATCGGGGTCGGTGCTTATGCCGGTTATTTGTATCAGAAAGCGGACAATGCGATCCGCAATATCGCCGCTGATCCGCAGCCAACGCCTGCCAAGCAAGAAGGACAAGAAGAAGCAGCAGAAGAGGGCGAGGAGAAGCCGGAAGCTATGGAGCCCCTGACATTTCTGTTAGCCGGCGTAGACAGCCGCGAGGGCAGTGGAGGCACATTGAATTCCGACGTCCTTATGGTTGCCAGCTATAACCCTGCTTCACGCTCGGCGAGTCTGTTATCGATCCCGCGCGATTTGAGAATTGAAACCGAACAAGGCAGCGCACATAAAGCGAATTATTATTTCGCTCATTATTCGATTAAAGACAAGGAGACGGCTCTAGCCAATACGAAGCAGTGGTTCGGAGAGCTCTTGGACATTCCGATCACCCATATGGTCACCGTTAATTTCGACGGAGTCCGTCAAATTGTGGATGCAGTCGGCGGGCTGGACATCGATGTCGATATGAATATGAGATATACCGACCGTGCCGACGGTACCAACATTAATTTGAAGAAGGGGCTTCAGCATCTGGATGGGAAGCAGGTACTGGATTTCGTCCGTTACCGGAAGTCTAACCAAGGAACCGGTGAATCCTCGGATACGGCTCGGAACGTAAGGCAGCAGCAGGTTCTTCAGCAGTTATTAGATAAGCTCGCTTCGTTCCAGGGCGCTACCCAATGGGGAAAAGTGCTGGACATTGTGGGTCAGAACATGAAGACGGACATACCGGAAGATGTGTTGAAGGATTGGATTATGAACTACAAAGAGATGAAACCCAATCAGATTTCCTTTCAGCAAGTGAATAGTGTTTGGGACAGCCCTTATATGTATGTAGATGAACAGCAATTTGCCGATGCTTTAACCAAGATAAGAAGCGAAGCAGGCGGGAGCTCAGAAGCGAAGCGGGTAAGCAAACGAATCGGAACCGTAGAGACGACGAATGAATAACGTTCACAAAGCATGCCGCGAGAGCTCAGCTCTCTGCGGCTTTGTTATTTCTTCTTGAATGGAGCGGATATAGCATGCAAGTATGCCATCATGGTATGATAGCACAACCATCGCAAGCTATGACGAAGAGGTGAGCTGCATGCTTGAATATACGGGAGAACGAATCATTCCGAAGCTGATCAAGCCGATGAACGGGATGCTGCTGGAGCATCTTGCACGATACTATTTTGCGACACCTTACGTGAAGGGGAGAGTACTCGATATTGCCTGCGGGACAGGCTATGGCTCCCATATGACGGCTAAAGAGCGGAAGCGGGAAGTGACGGAGATCGTGGCCGTTGATCTGGACAGCGAAACGCTGGATTATGCGAATGTCGAATATAATCATCAGAAGATCACTTATCAGCAAGGGGATATTACCGATCGTACACTTCCAGAGCGTCTTGGGACGTTCGACACGATTCTATGCTTCGAAACGATTGAGCATGTAGCAGATGAACGTGCCGTGATGGATAATTTATATCAGCTGCTGAAGCCAGGGGGCATTCTTGTTCTCTCGAGCCCTTTCGGTCGTGGGAGGGGGATACCGAGCGGCGAGCCCTTCCATGTCCACCAGTTAACGGCCGAGCAATTCCCGGAGCTGTTCGTCGATTTCAAAGAGGTGGACATTTACTATCAGCGGGGCGTGACCTTCGAGAAGCCGCGTGACGGCGTTCGCTATTTTATCGGAATTGCAGTATGTGTTAAAGCCTGGGAATGAAATATGCGAAGTGCGCCGTCTCGTTATTTAACGTATAATAGAATGATTACTAGGAAGATACACGAGAGTGAGAAGCAGCTTTTGGAAACAAGGGGTATTATTCAGGAGGAATCAATGTGGCTAAGGCAAAGGTAGCAAAGCGGCCAACGCGGGATGAGTTCGTGTTGGAGGAGATTGGCAATCAATTGAGTGAAGCGAAGCAGGAGAATTCCGAAATTGTTCTGACGGTATGGGGCAAGGACGAGCAGGTACGCGGACAGATCGTACTAATGGATCCCCGCACAGGACGCGTACATATTCAATCGAATGAAGTGACGACGAAGGTTCCGTTCATGGACATCATGCGGGTGGATTATCCGAGAGATTAGGTGTGACGATAATATAGCGGGTTTGCATAAGTCGTGTGATGCACGGCTTTTTTTGTTGTCTTTTGACCGGATATTACAATAGGTATTCGATCTCTCTAGCTTTACAAATCGGGAAGAATTAAAGGAGTTGGCTCATTTTCTGTGGAATCTTCTAGGAATGGTTGTGTGACAACAGCAGCAGCACAGCATGAAAATGGAGGAGGACATGAATGAAAAGAACCGTAGTTGTCATTGATGACAAGCCACTTATCCGCCAATCCATCGTGCAGACGATTGATTGGAACGGGCTGAACTGTGTCGTAGTCGGCCAAGCTGAGGACGGTATCGAAGGCAAACGGGTCATCCTCGAACATCAGCCAGATATTCTGATTACGGATATTAAGATGCCCGGGTTAAGCGGTCTTGATCTGGCAGCCTATATGAATGAGACCTTCCCGTTGTCTAAAACAATCTTAATCACGGGGTATCAGGACTTTGAATATGCGCAGCGTGCGGTTCGGCTGGGGGTCTATGATTTCATTGTGAAGCCGGTCCGAAACGATGAGCTGCAAAGAGTGATCGGACTTGCCGTAGAAGAACTCAGCAACAAACAGATGGAGATCACTCAACTGGAGCAGATGACCGCGACCTGCACCATGCTGGAAGCGCGGCATCAAAGCTCGCTTCCGTCGCTGAGAAGCAAGTATATCTCCGAGCTCATTGGTGGAAGCGCTTCACTTGAGCCGGATCTGAATGCAGCCTTCACTAATTTGAACCTCTCGTGCTCCCGCTGCGCAGTCGTGATTATTCGCTCGAAGCAGACGTTTGCCACGGTACAGGGTGTCGATAGCAACCGGATCAATCCAGGCATACATGCGAATCTGACCGAGATGGCACAAACAGCCGCAGCCAAGCGTGAGTTCGACCTCATCGAATCTCATCATCGCGATGAGCTCGTGTTCGCTTGCCTGTTCCCGAAGGTCTTAACGCCGCGCGAACTGAGAATAAAGCTGCAGAACTTCTGCCATGACTTTATCGAGCTGGTCCGAATGCGGTACGGGCTCCTCTGCTGTATTGCGGTGAGCTCGTCATATAAGCAGCTGACCGATCTTAGCCAAGCGTTCGCAGAAGCCTCGGCATTGATGGAATCGAGCTTCTTCCGCACGGAGGAGCCGGTTCTCTTCCCGGAGGCTGGCTCTAATTCCTACGAAGTCGGTAAGTTCTCCATCATTCGTGATTTGGAGCAATTTAACCAGATGCTCGAGCACGCTACCAGTGAAGAGATGATTGCTCATCTGGAGCAGTTTCTAGAGCAAATCCAAGTGTATTGCGAAGGGAATATACTGGTTGCCAAGGGGCTTCTGTCCGATGTATGCCTCGTTGCGGCACGCTATTATTTTCGTGCAACCGGAGACGAATTCGGCTTGAACAAAAGCATTGACGAAATATTGGAGGATGTCTACCGGCTGCCGAACATGAAGGAGGCTTCCGACTACCTGGCATCTTTTGTGAAGAATATCAAATCCAAGCTGGAGGGAAATGACAAGCAATACAGTCTAGTAGTGAAAAAGTCCATCGACTATATTAACAGTCACTTTTCGGAGAATTTAAGCCTGACCATCGTAGCCGATCACTTCGGCTTGAGTCCGAGTTATTTGAGCCGCCTGCTGCGAACCGAAACTGGGATTAACTTCGTCGATTTGGTCTATAAAGCAAGAATCGAAGCAGCGAAGCGGCTGCTCAAGGATCCGAGGTATAAAGTGAATGAGGTCGGAGAGATGGTCGGTTATAAAGAGTATGCCTATTTCTATCAAGTCTTTAAGAAGGTCGAGGGCATATCCCCGAAGGAGTATAAGAATAGAAGTAAAGAAAACTAATATAACCGTTAATTTGCCTTCTACCCTACGTTGTCGTTCTGTCTTAAGGTGAGATGTATATGCCGCTCTGTGGCGATTAAGTATCGCAGGAGCGGTTACATCTGGAAGCAGAAGGAGGAGAAAGACTATGGCAGCCGCTCGATTACAACGGGAGCAGATCGAATCCTTGATCGGTAAGGTCATTACCAGCATGCAGAATCTCGCGATTTCGATTGAAGAGGATACACCGGTCAGCATTATTAATATGAACAAGTGGGATTGGTCTCAAGGGGTTGGGCTATTCTCGTTATATCACTATTACAAAGAAACGGGCAATCGGGAGATTCTGCACTACTTAACGGAGTGGTTCGACAACCGGATCCGGGAAGGCCTCCCGATGAAGAATGTAAATACGATGTGCCCACTGCTCACGCTTAGTTATCTGTATGAAGAGACGAGGAAGCCGCTCTACTTGGAGATTTGCGAGGAGTGGGCCAGCTACGCTGCAGATGAAATGCCGAGAACCCCCGAATTCGGCATTACGCATGTCACGATCGATAGTGCGAATGAAGGCGAGCTTCGGGACGATACGCTGTATATGACAGTGCTGTTTATGGGCCGGATGGGGATATTGCTGAAGAAGGATTATTATGTGCAGGAGAGCATTCGTCAGTTTCTGATCCATCTGAAGTATTTGACGGATACGAAGACGGGTCTGTTCTTCCATGGATGGTCCTTCGTACGCAAAGATAATTATGCCCAAGCGCTCTGGGGGCGCGGCAATGCGTGGTATATGGCTGGGCTGGTTGACTATCTCGATATTATTGATTTACCGCTGGGAATCGAGCTGTTCCTGTTGTCCTCCCTAGAGCAGCAGGCTCGCAAGCTGAGCGAGCTGCAGAGTGAGAACGGCATGTGGCGAACGCTTCTGGACGATCCGGAAGCTTACGAGGAAACATCCGCGACAGCCGGCTTTGCCTACGGCATTCTGAAGGCGGTGCGCAAGGGCTATATCAGTGAGACCTATCGGGAAGCGGGCATTCAAGCGCTTCATGCGGTTGTTCGTCATATTGATGCTCAAGGGATCGTGCATGGCGTTTCGTACGGTACCCGAATGGGGCTCACGCTTCAATTCTATAAGGAAATTCCGCAGTGCCCGATGCCTTATGGACAGTCCATGACGCTGTTGATGCTGGTCGAGTATCTGCATCATTTTGATGACTAGAACGATCTAGAGCTGTAGGTGAAACCATGCGAATGATCAAGAATTATTTGGTAAACATGAAGCTTCGCACGAAATTTCTCATTTCCTTTACCGCCATTATTCTTGTAACGGTGTTAATGATTAGTGTTGTTAATTACTTTGTTTCCGTCGGCGCCATTAAGCGCAATTCGGGGGAGTTCTCCGAGTATCTCATCGGACAAATCGGAATCAATCTGGACAAGCGTACGAAGGATATCGAGGAGATTGCATTCCAGCAGTTTCGCAGTTCCAGCTTGAGCGAGCGCTTGAGCCAGACCGATACGACAGAAGAGGCTATCTATTTTCGCAACAAATATATCAATGATTATATGAGCGAGCTCATGTTCATCAAAGAGGATTTCTTGACGGTGATGATCATCGATTTGGACGGCAAACCTTATTCCGTCCAGCGCAAAACGATTCAGAACTATAATAAAGAGCTGATGCAGCGGCTGGATGCCCGGGAGGTTCAGCAAAAACGCGGCAAGCCGCTGTGGTTTCAGGGGGAGAACGGGACGCTGTTCATGGCTCGTGCGATGTTCGACATTCCTACGGCCAAATATGTGGGCATGATCGTGATCGGATTGGATAGCAGCTACATCAGCAGCATCGTGACGAACGTCAATCAATTAATGGATGGCGACGTGCTTATTCTGAACGAGAACAATGAGCTGTTCGCCCCTACCGTGCGGCGCAGCGAGGTCGCGCGTTATTTCTTGAACAATAAGCTGTATCTCGCCAGCGAGTCGAAGAATAGCTTTACGTACGACGGCAGCCATTATATATCGACGGTCATCTCGACGCTATATGATAAATGGAAAGTCGTCCAAATCATTGATGTCCGGCAGCTGACCCGCGATACCGAGAGCATTACGTATTGGACGATCAGTACCATATTGGTATCGCTGTTGATCGCCTTCCTGATGGCTGTATTCATTTCCAAGAACATTACCGCGAATATCCGCTTGCTGCTGCAGAGCATGTCCAGCTTCTCGCTCGACTTCAATCATCATGTCATCGTACCGAAGAGCCGCGATGAGGTGGGGCTGCTGGCGGCCAAATTCAATTCGATGGCGGAGAAGATAAACGACCTGTTCAACTCTGTCTACCGGGAGAAGTTGTTGAAGCAGAAAGCGGAGTATCGGACCCTCCAATTCGAATACAAAGCGCTGCAGGCTCAGATGAATCCGCATTTCTTATATAACACGCTGGAATCGGTGTACAGCATGGCCAAGATCAAAGGGGAAGATGAGATCGGCGAAATGATTTACCTGCTTGGCAAGCTGCTTCGGGAGAGCATTGGCAAGAAGGGCGATGTGCTCACACTCCAAGAAGAAATCTCGTTTATTCAAAATTACTTATCGATCCACAAAATGATCTATGGCGAAAAAATCGAAGTCGTGTACCAGCTTGACGATCATCTGATGGGCTGCCGCGTACCGAAATTCATTCTTCAGCCGCTGGTCGAGAACGCGATTATACATGGAATCGAAGCGAAGCCCGGCAAGGGTGTGATCCATATCGTCTGCCGCTCCGAGGAGGGGGATCTGATCATTGAAGTAACGGATAATGGCATCGGGATGGAAGCGGAGCTGGTGCAGCGCTTGCTCAACCCCGAGCGTTATGGCTCCATGGACGACACGAACAAGCATACGAATGTAGGCATAATAAGCGTGCACAAGCGCGCAACAATCTTATATGGGGAGAAATATGGATTAACCATACGAAGCAAATCCGGCGTCGGAACGACGGTTCAAATCCGGCTGCCCCTCTTGGATGGCGAGCACGGTCAAGGTTAGGCCATCTTGGGGCCGACCGCCTGGCAAGTGGAGTCTCGCGACTCGTTCGTCAAAATAGCTAATATAAAAGCAAGAAACTCCAATAGAAAACCTTTGTCATTCTTGTAAAATAAAAACCAACCCAGACGAAGGAAGGAGTCATCTGTATGTTAGGCGCAATGAGCACAGCGGATACCGAGGACGCAATCGCAAAAGTATTGCAGGCTATGGAGAATCTGAAACCAACCATCAAGGAGAACGTCAAGGACAGCATCATTTCGATGGATGTATGGGATTGGTCGCAGGGCGTGGGCTTGTTCGCCATGTATTTGTACTATAAGGAAACAGGTAACAAGGATATACTGGACAATCTGACAAGCTGGTTTGACCGGCAGATCGAGAAGGGATTGCCGGGGAAGAACGTCAATACGATGTGTCCCCTGCTGACCATGAGTTATCTGTACGAAGAGCTGAACCGGCCTGATTACCTCGAAATTTGCCTGGAGTGGGTCAAGTATGTCTATGAAGAGATGCCGCGCACGCCTGAAGGCGGAATCTCCCATTTGACGGTAAGCAGCGCGAATGAGGGACAATTGTGGGATGACACGCTGTATATGTCCGTTTTGTTTCTCGGCCGGATGGGCGTGCTGCTTCGCAAGGATGAATATGTACAGGAGAGCATCCATCAGTTTTTGGTTCATCTCAAATATTTGACCGATGTTAAGACGGGCTTATTCTTTCACGGTTGGACTTTTCTCGGAAACCATCATTTTGCCGGCGCGCGCTGGGGCCGGGGCAATGCCTGGTATACGGCGGGGTTGATCGATTACTTGGATATCGTGCCTGTCCCGGATGGCGTTAGGCGGTTCCTGCTTACATCTCTGGAACGTCAGGCGGAAGCCCTGGTAAACCTGCAGACAGAAGAGGGCATGTGGCGAACGCTGCTGGATGATCCCGATTCCTATGTGGAGAGCTCGGCAACGGCCGGCTTTGCTTATGGAATCCTTAAGGCGGTCCGCAAAGGCTACTTGCCGGATTCCTTCCGGGCATGCGGCTGGAAGGCTCTTCAAGCGGTCGTAAGCCGCATTGACGATGACGGCATGGTTCAGAACGTATCCTATGGCACTTGCGTTGGAGACACCCTGCAGTATTACAAGGGGATCTCGGTCTGTCCGATGCCTTACGGTCAGGCGATGACGCTGTTGATGCTGGTGGAGAGCTTGAAGCATCCGCAGAAGATATAACGGCAAAGCGAAGGGAGCAAGGGCGCGAATGTACGATACGATGCGTTTGGTGGAGGATTGGCCGGCAATACGCGACAAAATTAAAGCGCATTCATGGGCAAAGCAAATCGTGGATACGATCAAGTCGCAGACCGACTGGTGGGTTGCCCACTATGAGGATGACGCTGCCAGAGTCGCCGGCTGGGGACATCACTACTTCTGCGATAAGTGCTTTGCATCGTTGATCTTCGATGCGGCTAAACCCAGCGAACACCGGTGCAGCGGCTGCGGCCAATTGCGTGTCGCCCAGGAAGTGGATGATGCGTGGTGTTATAGCTATAGATCGACAGTCAGCTCCCAGGTGTTTCATGCGGCGGTTCTATACCAATTGTACGGAGATCCGTCTTATCTGGCCTTCATTCGTAAAGTCATGGCCTTCTATTGTAAACATTACGGTACATTCCTCGTCCGGACGCCGCCGGGTCAGGAAGGGATGTTCTCGGGAACCGACTTGACCGACGCTGTAGCTGTGATTTCCATGCTGAAGGGTCTTGAGCTCGTCAAGGATGAGCTGACCGCGGAAGAGCTGGACACTTACAAGCATCAATTCTTCTTGCCGGAGGCGGCGTTTCTCATCGAGAAGGTCGGCTGCACGCCGAATATTATCATCTGGATGAAAGCCGCCGCCGGCATGATCGGGCTGTTCTTCAACGAGCGAATATGGTGCGAGCGCGCCGCTGAAGGGGAATACGGAATTAAGAAGAAGCTCTCTGACGGCTTGCTGCCGGAAGGCTTCTGGTATGAGGCATCCTTCCATTATCATTTCTACAATGCGAACGGACTCACCTACTACCTCGCCTTCTGCAAACGATACGGGTATGCGTTTCCCGAGATGGAGGATGCGCTGCTCCGCATGTACCGATATCCGGTCAAATATGCATTCCGGAACGGCGAGTTCCCGAATCCGAACGATGGCTGGCCGCTGCTGACCTTCGACAGCTATGCGCATCAATATGAATGGATTAGACATATCCATGACGAGGCACCCTTCCGTTACGCGCTGGCTCATTGCTACAACCGCCCGGAGAGTATCGGGGGCATTGATCGGCTGCTGTTCGGACGGGATTGGAGTAAAGAGACTTTCGAAGACAGTCAGCTCGATCCGGGACTTCCGGATGGGAAGTCCAGATATGACCCCGATATTTATTTCGGACTGCTGCAGTGCGGGGAGGCGGCTGTGTTTCTCAAATACGGATTCGTTCTTCGCGGCCATTCGCATGCGGATATGATGAATATCGAACTGTTTCTGCGAGATGAGGTAATTTCCCGCGATATATCGAACAGCGGTTACGGTTCGGATCTATTCCGGGAATGGCAGCGCAAGACGGTCGCCCATAACTCGGTTATGGTGGATAAGCACACCCAGCCTAACCGGCCGACAGGTCAGATGCTCGCGTTCGATCAGGAGCGCAACTGCTGCTCCGCGTCCGCTGCGGATGTCTACCCGGGAGTAGACTTTGCCCGCCGGCTTCAATTATTCCCGGATCGGCTCGAGGATGAATTCGAGGTGAAAGCTTCTGGCGAGCAGCCGGAAGATCATGTGATCGATTGGTTGTTCCATTGCTCGGGAGAGGTGCAATCGAATCTGGTCTTCGAGAAGTCTGAACAGCCGGGCGATGCGGACGGCTATCAGCTCATGCAGGAGGTCAGCCGATGCGATACCGACGAGGACTTTGAAGTAAGCTGGGTTCTGCCGGGCAAGACGCTGACTCTACAGATGGAGGGTTGCCCAGGAACGAGTGTGTATTTGTTCAGAGGTTACGAGCACCGGCTTGATTTGTTGCGCTGGGGCGTCCTGGTACGTCGTAACGGCAGAAGCACCACCTTCAGGGCCGTACATCGTTTTGGGAATTTGGAGAAGCAGTAAGCTGGGATGGAATGTGAAGGTGACCCGTCATCATAACGGGCGCCTTTTTCTTTATAGGATGCGATGGAAAGGTGAAATGAGCTTGAATCGGCAATGGGAGGCAATCAGATGGATGAATTACAACGCAGCTTAACGAAGGAAGACATTTGCACGCATTATGGCGATGATTATGATCGTTATCTGGGCGCAATCGTTCCGCCCATATTCCAGAATACGCTGTTTACGCGAAAGACCATGAATCATGGGTATACCTACACCCGTGTCTCCAATCCGACGACCGAGATAGCGGAGAAGAAGATTGCGGCTCTGGAGGAAGGGGAGGAAGCGCGGTGCTTCTCATCCGGGATGGCGGCAATTACAGCAGCGTTGATGAGCGTGCTGGACAAAGACAGCCACATCATCTGTCCGGCTAATGTGTACGCACCGACGAAGGCGTTTCTGGAAAGCTACATGTCGAAGTTCGGCGTCGAGACGACATTCGTCTCCGGGGAAAGCACGAGTGAGATCGAGCAGGCGCTGCGTCCAAGCACGAAGGCGATTTATCTGGAGACGCCTCTGTCGAATCTATTCACGCTGCAGGATTTACAAGCCATTGCGGACATAGCGAGGGCGAAGGGGATCGTGACGATCGTCGACAACACATGGGCAACCCCGCTGTACCAGAATCCGATCGCATTGGGGATCGACATCGTGGTGCACTCGGCTACCAAATATATGGGCGGCCATAGCGACATTCTAGCCGGGGTGATGATCGGCCGCAAATCGGTCATGGAAGAAATCTCGCATCGGGAGAGAGGGATGTTCGGAGCTGCAATGGACCCGCATCAGGCATGGCTGCTCATTCGAGGATTGCGCACGCTGCCCGTCCGCATGCGGCAGCATCAGGAAAGCGCCATGAAAGCAGCGGCTTTCCTGGAATTGCATCCGATGGTGCAGCGCGTATATTATCCTGGTCTTGCGAGCCACCCGCAATATGAGCTGGGGCGCAGACAAATGACAGGGTATTCGGGTCTGTTCAGCTTCGTGCCGAAGGGGAACCGGGAGCAAATCATGGGCTTCATGAAATCGTTGAAGCTGTTCGAGGAAGGGCCGAGCTGGGGCGGGTTCGAGAGCTTAATTAACACGCCGGGGCTGTGGCTCGACGAGGATGCGTCGGCGCGAACCGGCATCCCGCAAGGACTGGTGAGGCTTTCGATCGGACTAGAAAATACGGATTCGCTGCTCGCCGATCTGGATGATGCCCTGCGGGTCATGCAGCGAATCTAGGTCAAGAAAACTAATAAAATGTAAAAATCCACGCATGTAAAACGCTTACATCTCAGGCTACAATTAGTTTATTCCACAAGGAAAGCAGTGAGTTGATGAAAGCGCAAACAAAAGCAGCCCCTTTGGTGACCATGGACCTGGACCTGGAAGCAAAACGCGATCGTACGATGTGGAAAAGGATCCGTAAAAATTGGGACTTATATGTGTGTCTGTCGCCCGGCATTATCTATTTCTTCATCTTCTCGTATATCCCCATGTTCGGCCTGTTAATTGCATTCAAGGATTACAACATCTTCAGAGGCGTGCTCGATAGTCCTTGGAACAACTTCGCTTATTTCAAGGAAATGGTCCAGCTGCCGGACTTCTATAAGATCATCCGCAATACGCTGATGCTCAACGTGCTGGGCCTTGTTGTAGGCTTCCCGGCGCCGATCATCCTCGCCATTATGCTTAACGAGGTAGGCAACAAATATTTCAAACGGATCACGCAGTCCTTGTTGTACTTACCGCACTTCATGTCCTGGGTGCTGATGGGCGGCATGATCTATGCCCTGCTGTCACCGAAATTCGGCATCGTGAACCTCATTCTTCAATGGATCGGCTTGGACCCGATTTACTTCATGGCGAATAACAGCTGGTGGGTCACCGTGTTTATCAGCTCCGGCATATGGGCCGGTGTCGGATGGGGGACCATTATCTATCTGGCGGCCATGACGACGCTGGATCCGCATTTGTACGAAGCCGCATCCATCGATGGGGCGGGCAGATGGAAGAAGATCGTGAATATCACGATTCCCGGCATTATGCCGACGATCGTGATCCTGCTTATTCTCAATATCGGCCATATGGTGTCAATCGGCTTCGAGCAGCCCTATGCACTGATGAACCCGCTGGTCATGGACGTCGCAGACGTTCTGAGCACGTATATCTACGACTTGGGCATTCGGCAGGGCGGCTTCGGACTGACGACGGCAATCGGCATGGTGCAGTCGGTTGTCAATCTCCTTCTGATCATTGGCGCAAATTATGCCGCTAATAAAATGGGCCGGGAAGGCATTTGGTAAGCAGCGAATTCCATGAAGTATAGCTCCACAAAACGGAGTAGATGCTTCCGAAGCAAGTTTTGTTGCGATGTGAATTCCATGAAGTATAACTCCACAAAACGAAGTAGATGCTTCCGAAGCAAGTTTTGTTGCGATGTGAATTCCATGAAGTATAGCTCCACAAAACTTTTAGGAGTGAGCCTATGTCAGAACAGAACCCCACACGTGGAAGACTTATCCGGAGACGGCGATACTCACTCTGGGATACATCCTTTCATGTCATCAATTACACGCTAATCGCTTTGATTGCCTTCATCTGCATCTTCCCTTTCGTCAATACATTTGCGAATGCGTTCAGCAGCAGTCATGCCATCCAAGCCGGGAAGGTTGTACTGTGGCCGGTTGAGTTCCAGCTGGATGCCATGAAATCCGTCTTCTGGGACGATAATGTCATTCGCGCCATGGCTGTGACGATCTTCGTTACATTGGTAGGAACAGCCATTAATATGATCTTCACCATTCTAATGGCGTATCCGCTGTCACGACGGGATTTGGTCGGACGCAAATATTTCTTGAATTATATGATCTTCACGATGATGTTCGGCGGAGGCTTGATTCCCGGCTATCTGCTCGTTAAGAACCTTGGCATGCTTAATACGCTGTGGGCCATTATGATTCCTGGTGCGATCAGCGCATTCAATGTCATCATTATGAAGTCATTCTTTCAGAATATGCCTGAAGAATTACGGGAAGCGGCGATTATTGACGGCTGCGGAAACACCCGCTACTTGCTGCGAATCGTGCTTCCGCTCTCCGGTGCGGTAATGGCCACGATCGGATTATTCTACGCGGTAGGACATTGGAACAGCTACATGGGCGCTGTCATCATGATCGATAATCCAGACCTCTATACGCTGCAGGTTCGATTGCGGAACATCTTACTGCTATCCCAACTGGATACTTCGCTGGAGGTCATGCAGCAGGAGGGTAAGCTGCAGGTGATCGAGGAGTCGTTGAAGGCAGCAACCGCTGTTTTTGCAACCGTGCCTATTCTCATCGTGTATCCCTTCCTGCAAAAATATTTTGTCAAAGGATCATTTCTCGGTTCTGTAAAAGGGTAATGAAGTGGTGGTACAGGTGCTGGTGTGAACCATGACAGGACCGGATGGCCGCTGGCAGTAAGGCGGCTGTCCCGTATATAGATTCCTGTAAACGAAAACCGAGGGAGGAACGAATGTGGTAATACGTAATAATGGGGTCAAGTTCATGATGGCGATTATCCTCACCTTCTCGCTGCTTCTGGCCGGCTGCAGCTCGAACAACAAAGAATCGGGAAATGCCGGGGGAAGCACGAACAAGCCGTCAACAGGAGACCAAGGCGGATCAGGAAACGAAGAGCCGGTCAAGCAAGTGAAACTCCGGGTTATGATTTATGATCGTGGGAATACGCCGGAAGGAATGAAGCTGACGGAAGCCCCAATCGTCAAATGGGCTCAGGAGCAAGTGAAGCCGCTGGGGATCGATCTTGAGATGGTTGCCGTTCCGCGCGGTGAAGCGGAGAGCAAGCTCAACGTCTGGCTGGCCTCCGGCGAAGCGCCGGATATTATCTACTCCTACGATACCAATACGCTGTTTAAATATGCCGAGCAGGGCGGTCTCTGGGAGCTGGATGAGCTGCTGGAGAAGTACGGCCCGCAAATCAAGGCTAACAATCAGAAGGCGCTTGACCTGGCAGGTACGTACAAAGGGAAGAGATATGCGATACCGGCCATTCGAGCGAATCCATTCGGAGGTCCGACGATCAAAATCCGTCAAGACTGGCTGGATAAGCTCAATATGAAAGCGCCGACCACGGCCGATGAGCTGTATACGGTTCTGAAAGCGTTCAAAGAGAAGGATCCGGGCAATGTGGGCAAGGACAAGGTCGTTCCATATGCGTTCCCGGCAATCGGCAAAGCATTCATGTATAACCTCTCCGGTGCATTCGGTATTAGTCCGCAGTTGGTGGGCAACGGCACGGATATGTATGGCGGGGTCTGGCTCGACGGCAAGTTTGTATCGAATATTGCCTCACCGGGCGGACGCGATATGTTCAAGTTTTTGAATAAGCTGTATAAGGAAGGCTTAATCCCAAGGGAATTTGGCACGGATGTGAACAATCAGCAGTTTAACCAGTATATTGCACAAGGCGTAGCTGGCTTCATGGAGAACAATGATTCGAGCTTAGCCTCGACGGATTCGTCGAGAGGGGCGGTTCCGGAAGCCAGATGGGTACCGGTGGAGCCGCTTATCGGTCCGAATGGCAAGCGGTATGCGGCAGGCTCGGCTGACTACGGGATGCTGATCATGGTTCCGAAGGCAAGTAAAGAAGAGCAGGCGATCGCGGCGGTGAAATATTTGAACTGGATGGCTGATCCCGATGTTATTCTGACGATGCAATCCGGCATTGAAGGCGTCCATCGCCAGAAGGCTGCCGATGGCTCGTGGGAGAATATCGATCCGGATAAGACCGCTAAAGAGGTGGGATGGTACGCAGGTCCCGGGGATCTATCCCTTATTCAGCAGGGGCAGCCAAAATCGACCTATGAGCAGCTTAAGAATAATGCAGTTAAGCAGCAGGTATTCGATCCTGAATACTACGCAACGACTATAATAAACTGGTGGAAGATTTTCGAAACGTACACGCCGAAGCATGTGATTCTATCGGAGCCAAGACCGTTCGCACAGAAGAATCAGGATGCCATTGCGAAATTCATCAATGAGTCGATCACGAAAATCATCGTATCCTCCGATCCTGACAAAGAATACGATGCCATGATCGCAGGCTGGAAGAAGCTCGGCGGCGAAGAATACGATAAGGAATTGACTGAAATTTATAACAACATTAACTTCCAGCCTGAATAAACGATTAGACCGCTGAATGCTCAGCGGTCTTCTCTTCTATTGATTGTGCAAACTCATTCGAATGGGAAATGAATTGGAGGAGGAGAGAAGATATGAACAAACAAACCTATTTAGCTTATATTAAAGCGGCGGTTCTTGAAGGGAGGACTCATTATGAAGCGGGTATCGAGCAATGGCGCCAGTCGTTTCGACCGGATCAGTTCCTAGGCATGTATGCCCCGCCGGGAAATATTCCTATTCTCGCACAAACTGAAGGGTTCCTCTATCATGTGACCGGCGAGGAAGAGTATGGTCAACATGCAAGACGGATCCTTCTGTCCGTCGAGTCATTCAAGGACATTGTGCCTGATTTCATCAAGGAGCGCCATGTTGAATATACCCATGGGGTTACGTCCTTCGAGCCGCTCTTTCAGGGTACGCATTATATTCAAGGCTACCTGTTTATGAAGGATTCAGCGCTTCTATCGCCGGAAGATAAGCGGCAAATTGAAGGATCGATCCGAAGCAGCGTACAAGCGATGATCCATTACCCGGAGTGGGGAGCACATAACCGATCCATGCTTCGCGTCTACACGATGTCATTGGCCATCTCGGCGCTTGGGGATACGGAGGAGACGCGGGAGTGGGCGAAGCTGCGTGATTATTTGGCAGAAGAATCATACGGCGGATGGTCGATTGAAGACGCTGAGCTGTACTTGCCCTTATGGCTGTCCTCCTGCATTGCCTACGCCGAGCAGACCGGCCGGGAGAACGATTACTTCGCGAAGCCGCAGACGAAGTATTATTTTGATTACATCACGCATGCTCTAGCACCCTTCGGTCAACTGCCGGACTTTGGTGATTCCAACTACAATTCCTATTGGTATCTATGGCTGGCCTGCTTGGAGAAGGGGGCGTCTTACTATCAATGCGGACATATGAAGTATGCCGCCCGCAAAATTCACGAGTACTTTCTTGCTCATGAGGAAGGGCCGCCCTCGGTCTATCTCGCCGCCTATTTCTCCAACGCCTATCTCTGGTCGGATGATGAGCTGGAATCCGTTAAGCCAAGCTGGCAGAGCGAAGAGCTGCTGGAGGACGTCATCGGGAAGAAGCTTGCCTTCCGCGATGGCTGGGAGGACGATTCAACCTACATGCTGTTGAATTATCGCGATGAGGGTGACTACGCGTACATTCCCAGAGAATATTTGCGGCGCACGATCAATGCTCCCGCGGAGAAGGCTCACCATGGGCACGCGGATGAGAATTCAATCGTTTTCTTTGCCAAGCAGCAGCAAATCCTTCTGCATGACGGCGGGTACCGGGACGGAGCGCCCAACGGTCGGTATCGTGCGGATATTTATCACAATCGTCTCGTCTTTCGGGATGGCGTCCCGGATGGGGACGGCTCCGTCTTCGATTTCATCCACGATGATGGTACCTATAAGCGTGTCTCCACGGAGAAGCTTCATTTTCAGTCCTATGGCGAGCTGGACTACAGCCGTACCCGTATGCGGGAGCCTTTTCACAATGTCACATGGGACCGCGCGATTACCTATTTAAAGGAGGAAGGCATATTCATCCTAGTGGACTGGACCCAGTCACAGGGCGATAAAGTGCTGAGTACCTTAAATTTATGGCATCCAGGTACCGTGTTGGAATCGGGCGATCGCCACTATGTGGGTCAGGTTCAGCAGATTCATAAGGGTCCAGGTGATGCGAATCCGCTCGCGAATCGAACCGAACTTGCGCTGCTCATTGAGTTTCCAGGCAGCACCCGCCGTAACGGTCAGGAAACAATCAAACGCTGCTACGCGGATAGTGAGATGGTCTACGAGCTGGACACCCGCCGCGTGACTCAAGGTTCGATGAATTGTTTCGTAACCGTGCTGACTCCCTATGCACTCGCTAATAGCGTGATACCGATTCGAGACCGTGTGCAGATTAGCCAGCTTTCACCTGAGAACGACCTTCTAGCCCTTCATTACACGGCCAATGGGAAATCGATACATCTTACATATAAGCTTGATCTGGATAAAGGAATAGGGGAGTACGGAGGTTATCCGAAATACACCTGGGAGCAAGGGTGCATCAATTACGGAATAATCGGGACGGATGCCGACTTCTCATTCGTCCGGGAGGGCGGAACCGGAACCAACCGGTACGGATTCGTCAACGGCTGCGGAGTTGTCTATAATGGAGTCTCGCTATTTCGTACGCCGCAGATGTCCGCCTATCAATTTCAATCATCATCCTTCCTAAGGGCGGATCATAAGTGGAGAGCCTGGGACGGTCATTTTGGATAAATAAGCAAACAAAAAAAGCGGATCGCCTTATCAGGCGTCCGCATTTTTGCTGACGGGGTTCTTTTTGGACAATGCAGAGGGGTTAAAGAAGGTACGCTCCGCATAAACGATACCGCGATACACGATTTCAACGATCAGTATACCGCCCAGCACATCGATAATGACATGCTGCTTGACGAAGAGGGTCGACACGATGATCAGGGATGACATGCCATAAATCAGAATTTGATTCCACTTGTTGCGGAAACCGCTGGTAAACAACGCCTTCATGACCATATAACTGGAGAAGCAATGAATGCTCGGGAAACAGTTGAACGGCTGGTCGCGATTATAGATAAAGCGCGTTACGGCGGTAAATACATCATCACCCGTGAGCACAGGCCGCGCGACCGTCGTCTGGAAGACGGAGTAGATCGCGTAACAGATTAACGCACATAACGTGTAGGTAAGAAGTGAGCGGTAGTAGAACTTCGGATCCTTGATAAAGAAATAGATGAGACACACATAAATGTAAAAAATCCAGATCGAATACGGAACGGAAAAGTATTTGATATACGGTATGGCTCGGTCGAATCCGGATTCTAGGCTGTATACGGTTTCGAGCGGCTGGTTAAACATCGCGTACAGCATGCCGAGCACAGGGAAAACAAGCATGGTGGATAAAGGCCAAAAGCGCTTCAGTCGTAATAGCATGATCATTAATCTCCATTATAAGTAGGTCTAGTTGTGGATGTTCTCAAAACACACACATAGGCTATTATAATATAAACACTCGCTTGTGATCTGTGAACATTTTTCGACATAAACCGTGCCTTCCCATCAAACCAGCGGGAATAGCGGGTTTGCCGCATATACCGCGTTTGGAAACAAGTTCGCAGCCGGTCCGATTAAAGTATAAAAACTTGGACAGAATTCATATAGCGTGTACAATGAATACATATGGTGTTTGAGTAGTGAAATCCGGCAGAATGGTTTTGCTCGGAAATGAAGGAGGAAAATCTGTTGAACGACAAAATTGCTATCTTTACGGGTTCTTCGAATCCAGAGCTAGCGGAGCTAATTTGCCAGCAATTAGATCAGCCCTTAGGGAAGATGAAACGCTCCCGTTTCAAAAGCGGCGAGATCTATGTGCATTATGAAGAAGGCATTCGTAACCGTGATGTATATTTGATCCAATCTTTTTCCCATCCCATTAACGAGCATTTTGTGGAGCTCCTCATTATGATTGATGCCGCCAAGAGGGCTTCTGCAAAAACGATAAATATTATCCTTCCATACTTCGGATATGCAAGGCAGGAACGGAAAAGCGCTCCACGTGAGCCAATCTCAGCGAAAATGCTGTCCGATGTCCTCACCACCGTCGGTGCGAACCGAGTGATCACACTGGACTTACACTCCTCTGCAATCCAAGGATTCTTCAACATCCCAGTCGACCATCTAACGGCGCTCGATCTGATCTGCGAGTATATCCGATCGAAGAATATCGTGAACCCGATTATTGTCTCGCCGGATGCGGGACGCGCGGAAACCGCGGAGAAATTGGCGAACTACTTGGATTATCCGTTTGCCATTATGGTTAAGAAACGTCCGAGTCATAATGAGTCGGTCATTACGCATGTTATCGGCGAGGTCGAAGGCCATACTCCGATTATCATCGAGGATTTGATCGATACCGGTTCTACCATCGTGAACGTTGTTGAGGGGCTGAAGGAAAGAGGAGCGCATGATTCCTATGTCTGCGCGACCCATCCGGTATTCTCGGGCTCGGCGCTGCAGCGTCTGAATCACAAGAACATCACGGAGCTCATCATCACGGATTCGATTCCTCTGCAGGAGCCATGTCCCGATTATGTGAAGGTTCTAACCGTGTCATCCTTGCTGGCTGAGGCGATTCGTACGAACATACACGGGGGATCCATCAGCAGATTGTTCAAAATTAAAAGCGTCTAGTGCTTGCCTGAGGATGAAGGCAGCATATGGCGGAAACACAGCAAAGCACCGCAGAATTCGTTCTGCGGTGCTTTGCTGTGTCGAATAAGATGTAGTGCTGAGTGGATTAGCCGTCTAATGTGAACCTCTGCATCCAGTCAGTCCGCATAGTAACAGCCAGCCGTTGCTGTAACGCCCATAACTGGTCTAACAGAGTAGGGGGAGGCCGCTTCGGTACCCTGTAACGCCACAAAGTACCGTTACAGGATGAGAAGCTCGGTCCAGAACCAGAAAACAGCAGCTGTAACGCCCATAATTGGACTTACAGCGGAGGGGGCTGTAACGCCGAAAAGTACCGTTACAGGTCCAGAAACTCGGTCCAGCCCCAGAAAACAGCAGCTGTAACGCCCATAACTGGACTTACAGCGGAGAGGTGAGCCGCTTCGGCGCTCTGTAACGCCGAAAAGTACCGTTACAGGTCCAGAAGCTCGGTCCAGCCCCAGAAAACAGCAGCTGTAACGCCCATAACTGGACTTACAGCGAGGGGCGGGCCGCTTCGGCACCTCTGTAACGCCACAAAGTACCGTTACAGGTCCAGAAACTCGGTCCAGTACCAGAAACAGCAGCTGTAACGCCCATAACTGGACTTACAGCGGAGAGGTGGTCCACCTCGGCACTCTGTAACGCCCATAACTAAGACTTACAGCGGAGAGGCGGGCAACTTCAGTACCCTGTAACTCCGTAAAGTACCGTTACACTAACAGCATCGAAGTCCTGCACACCAGCAGTCAGCGCACTAGAGAAACGGATAGACGGGACAAGCAGAAGTACCAAGCGGCGGTGACCGGCTGTAAGTCAGACCTCAATGAGGATGGGGAGAATCATCGGTCTTCTCTTCGTATGGGAATACAAGAATCGTCCGATCGAATCCTTAATCGTTTGTTTATAGGCGCCCCATTGATGCACGTCGGTTTCCTGTTGCTGTTCGATGGCTTTCACGGCGATTCGGCTCACTTCATCCAGCAAGCCCTCCGATTCGCGAACATATACAAACCCGCGTGAGATCACATCGGGTCCCGATAGAATCGTACCGTCCATTTTGCTGAGCGTGATGATCACGATCAGAATGCCATCCTCAGACAACAGCTTGCGGTCACGCAGTACGATGTTCCCGACATCGCCGATTCCCAGCCCGTCGACAAACGTATTGCCGCTTGGGATCTTACGGGATTGATAGGCTTTATGATGCAAAAAATCGACAACATCCCCGTTATTCACAATAAAGGTGTTATCCTTCGCAACGCCTACGGCTTCCGCCAACAAACGATGCTGATGGAGCATGCGAAATTCGCCGTGGATCGGAATAAAATACTTGGGCTTCATCAAGGAAAGCATGAGCTTCAGCTCATCTTGGCTGGCGTGTCCGGATACATGCATTCCTGTTACGGTCCCTGATCCATAGATGACCTTCGCCTTTAGCTGATATAAATTGTCCACGACACGCGCTACATTTCGTTCATTCCCCGGGATAGCCGTAGCGGCAATGATAACCGTATCGCCAGGCAGCACCTTAACCTGCCGGTGGCTGGAGCTAGCCAGGCGGGATAGGGCAGCCATCGGCTCCCCTTGGCTTCCTGTGCACAGAATAACAATCTTCTCGGGGGCATATTTATTCACTTCGCTTGCCTCAACCAGCATCGTATCCGGAATTTTCAAATAGCCAAGTTCACTTGCAATAGACACCACATTGAGCATGCTTCTGCCCAGCAAAGCGACTTTTCGGTTGGTTCTCTCAGCCGCATCGATCACCTGTTGAAGGCGATGCACATTGGAAGCGAAGGTGGAGATGAAGATTTTCTGATGCGCTTGAAAGAAGGCTTCTTCAATATGCTCGCCGACAAGCCGTTCAGAAGGGGTGAAGCCGGGACGTTCCGCATTAGTGCTTTCCGACAGAAGAGCCAGGACGCCATTCCTGCCAATCTCGGCCATCCGGTGCAAATCCGGGTATTGCTCGTTAACCGGAGTTAAGTCGAATTTAAAGTCGCCTGTATGTACAACCGTGCCTTCCGGTGTCGTGAATGCAATTCCCAGGCAATCGGGGATACTGTGATTGGTTCTAAAAAAACGCAGGCCAATCGCACCCAACGAAAATTGGGATTCGGAATCGATGATGATCAGATTGGAACTGGCAAGAAGACCATGCTCCTTGAGTTTCCCTTCAATTAAACCTAGCGTCAGCCGGGTACCATACACAGGCATATTCAATTGTTTCAATATATATGGAATGCCGCCTATGTGGTCCTCATGGCCATGAGTGACTATAATGCCTTTGACCTTGCTCTGATTCTCTAACAAATAGGTAATATCCGGGATAATTAAATCGATCCCGAGCAGGCTTTCGTCCGGAAACTTGGAGCCGCAGTCAATGACAATAATGTCATCCCCATATTGAATCACATACATGTTTTTCCCGATTTCATTGACGCCGCCTAAAGCAACAACCGACAGTAACGACTCTTTCGTGATCATAGTGCTGCCCTCCAATATGTAGCATATTGAAAGGTATTATCTGCTGGAATGATCAATATTATAACGATTCGTTCATGTATAGATTATTCGCGTATGGATATTCTACATACAGTTCACAAAGGAGGCTACCATGAGAAAAATTACTGATATTATGTCACCGGATTGTGTGACAGTCAACAGTCAGAGCTCCATCCATGATGCAGCTGTCTTAATGAAAGACCATGACATTGGTTTCGTTCCAGTCGTGGACAACCGTTCTTTGATTGGCGTTATTACGGATCGTGACCTGGTGATCCGGGGGTATGCACACAATCAGCCGGGCTCTGCATCTGTGAATGATGTGTTAACGAGCGATGTACGCACAATAAAACCCGATATGTCCATTGACGAAGCAGCTAATATCATGGCTTCAGAGCAGATTCGCCGTCTTCCCGTTGTGGAGAATGGCCAATTATTGGGGGTTATTTCATTGGGTGATCTGGCTGTACGTGAAATCTTCGTGAATGAAGCCGGAGAAGCTCTAAGTGAAATTTCGGAGCATTCGACACAATCGTATCATTGAACCGCAGGGGGCTGTCCCAGAAGTCATCGAAAGATGACCATGGACAGCCCTTCTTCCTTTGTCGGACAACTTCCCGCCAGTTTAATCGCTAATGATGACCAAGCTGGCAATCTCCTGACGAATGCTCTTCGTAATTTGATCCACAATGCTGAAATCCATAGCCTGCACGTAGATTTCCTCCAGTTGATCATGGTAGGACTTCGCCTCTGCGAGGTATGCGATGGATTGTTTCATACTGGCGGCATAGCGGTCCTTAACGGCCTTCAGAGCGTCTGCGTGAAGCTCATCTGTTCCGGGCTTGATGCAGCGCTCATACATATCTACAAGCTCATCCGTGTCACGGTCTGGAAAATATTCATGCGGGGCTGTGCTGTCAAACATGGCGATACCCAGCTCTCTCATAATGATCATATCCAGGCTGTTGGGGTCGAAGCCGCAGTGATAGATTTCGACATCGAAGCCGCGCTCTATGGCCGTGGCGGCAAGCTTCTTCAATAAAGTGGACTTACCGGAACCGGCTCTGCCCTTAATAAAGTAACGTTTGGCGAGCCCCTCTGTCAGATTCGGTACAAAATCGACAGCACCTCTAGGCGTGGCCGCTCCCAGAAACCGGTGGTCGACCCGGCTTTTCTTATCCTGCTTCTTAACGCCAAATAGGAGTTGCGAATATTCTAACGTGAGCTCATCGGCAGCCTTATAGTTCATGTTCGCGATATAGATTTTTTCCCAATCATCATGTATACGAAGCGTCTCTGCGAATCCGGCATAGGCGCGCTCGTAGGCCTCCTTCATACCGGCATTCAAGCTTTCAATCTCCAGTCTGCGGTCGCTCAGCTGATCCGCATCCCAGGCTGCACCCAGGTTCACATATTGCTCGACGGCTCCCGGAAGCCGGGGCTCGATGACATGCGGAGCCGTCCCATCCACGATACCGATCTTCAGCTCTGGAGCAATTAATCCGTCGAGGGAGTCATTATCCGAGGCGCAGTGAATAAACCATATATCATAACCGCCTTTAACCAATTCATTGCCGATTGTCCGTATTAGGCTTGACTTCCCTGTACCGGGACCGCCCTTAAGAATGTAGATCCGATCCAAACCCTGCAATGACGAATCGAACAGGTTTGTAAAGCCTTGAGCTGTATTGCCGCCTGCATAAAAGTTTAATATGTTTCCCGTCTTCACAGCCGTCACACCTTTCTAGGCTAATGTCATGGTGTTTTAGTCCATTGTATGGAAGACTTGGCGGAAGGGTGCATCCGGTTGGTTGTAGAATATACTTTATTATAGGATCGGAGGTGAATCGCGTATGAACAGAAAATCGTGGTTGGTTATAATCGGACTCGTTCTCATGTGTATATCATTAACCGGCTGTGTTCCTGGTGACGGAACGAATACGTCGGAGAATCCGGCCGGGTTGTTCTGGGGGATCTGGCATGGATGGGTAGCGCCCATCTCCTTAATTATCGGCCTATTTAAAGGCACGATTCGAATTTATGAAATCCATAATACGGGTTGGTGGTATGATTTGGGATTTTATATCGCCGTCATAAGCGGGTTTGGAGGCATTTCCCTGTCACGCCGCAAGAAACGAAGCGAGAACAACTAGTTCAGCAGAATGGACTACATACCATACGAAAAGCGGCCTCGCTGCGGACTGATGTCCAGGCGAGGCCGCTTTTATGTGTGTACGATGCTCTATCGAATATGGACTACCTATGGCGGCGTCTGCGCTTCAGGATCCATTGAACAACTGCTTCTTTATGGCGTCTTAGCAGAACAATGATCATCAAGATGACGGCCAAGAGAATAAATGCGGCGATCGAATACTGCGAGAAGGTATGCAGCAGCTGCTCGATATGAAGACCGAAGAAATTGCCAATCATGACATAAGTCAATACCCATACGAATCCGCCCAAACAGTTATAAAGCAGAAAGGTGCGGAAACGGATTTGAAGAATACCTGCTGTGTAGCCTGTAAAGTGCCTCAGGCCGGGGATGAAGTAACTGACAAGAATGAGCTTATTGCCATACTTATCGAACCATCGGGTTATTTTATCGAGGCGTTCCTTGTTCATGAATAGAAATTTACCGTTTCGTTCGAATAAGGTTGTGCCCAGCTTGGAGCCGAGATAGTAAGTGACAACCGTACCGAGAATTGCCCCGAAATAGGAGATCATGATGATCGCCGGAATATGAAAGCTTCCGATCGTACTCATGTGACCAGATATGGCCATAGCCAGCTCTCCGGGAAACGGGAGGGCAAGCGATTCGGCAAACAAGCCGGCAAAAAGAACAAAATATCCATACTGTTCAAACAGGGTGCTAATCCATTCCATGTACTCTCTCCTCACGGCAAACCGGACTATCAATATGTTCTTAAGTGTAGAGGAGATCAGGATTATCCAAAACTGACCGGGGTTTAGGTTTTATACTAGACCTTGGTCGCGACTTGGCGGATGAAGGGGGGATTGGTAAAAGGATGTCATATTAGACATAAAATACAACATATTTAATTTAGTGCAACCTATTTAATGCGAATATCGTGCATATAACCCGTTTTCCAAAACAATTACGCTTTATTAGTGGTCATAATATAAACATATAGTGTATACTATATCTAATCATACACACTGTATATTGAACTGGGGAGGAATTTTGGTGAGAATTGGCGTAGGTATAAGCGGTATGGGTAGAATCGGTAGGCTGCTGGTCAGAAAAATATTCGCAGAGAAACAGCAGTTGGTTGATTTGAGAGCGATTAATTGCAGTTATCCCGTGGAAACAATTGCTCATCTTTTGAAGTATGATACGGTTCACGGAAGATGGGACGCCAATATCACCGTTAACGACGACCGGCTCATCATTAATGGAAATCCAATTCAAATTGTCTCCGAACGCGATCCGTCGATCATTCCTTGGAGCCGGCATGGCGTAGAGCTTGCTATTGATGCGACAGGTAAATTTAATCATCGGGAAGGAGCCGGCAAGCATCTGGAAGCCGGCGCTTCACGTATTCTCATAACCGCACCAGGCAAACAAATGGACCTGACTGTTGTGATGGGGGTTAACGATCACTTATTCGATCCGAATAAACATAAGCTGGTATCGGCAGCTTCATGTACCACGAATTGTTTGTCGCCGCTGCTTTATATTCTCGATCAAGCGTTCGGGGTTCAGACGGGCTGGATGTCGACGATCCATTCCTTTACGTCCGATCAGAATCATCTGGATAATCCGCATAAAGATTTACGCCGGGCACGCTCATGCACGTCATCCATCGTGCCTACGTCGACCGGGGTGGGGAAGGCGCTCGTTGACGTGCTGCCGAACCTGGCTCCCCATATTCAAGGCATCTCACTGCGCGTACCCACGCAGGATGTGTCTTTGGTCGATTTGACGGTTCAAGTATCTCGCGCGAGCTCTATGGAGCAAGTGAAAGCCGTTCTACAGGCGGCGGCTGAATCGGCTAAATTATCCCCCTATGTGGGATACACGAACGAGCCTCTGGTATCGTCCGACTACATTGGCTGCCCCAAATCGGCCGTAATAGATGGTCCCTCGGTGATGGTCATGAATAATCAGATCAAAGTGCTGGCCTGGTATGACAATGAATGGGCATATGCCAGCCGTGTCGTGGAATTGGCCCAGCTGATGCTGGAGAAAGCAAAGACACCCCAGCCAGCCTAAACGTACTCTGCATTGATCTTGTGGATATCCTAATACTGGAGTGAATCTAATTTGACCGAGACCGTGTGTTTACGCGGTTTTTTGTCATAGAATCCATCTATGATAAGACCATTGTATTTCGATTTCATTTATTCCAAACCGGAATTTATAATGGAACTAATACGTTCAGGGTTGAGGGCAACGAGGAGGAAATCAATTATGGCTGGAAATACGTTCGGAGAAAACTTTAAAATCACCACATTCGGCGAGTCACACGGCGCGGCCGTCGGTGTTATTGTAGATGGCGTTACCCCCGGTGTAGAAATCGATGAGCCTTACATTCAAATTCAGATGGACCGAAGAAAGCCGGGGCAATCCTCCGTGACATCGCCAAGAAAAGAATATGATAGGATCAACATTATGTCAGGCGTCTTCGAAGGAAAGACGACAGGAACGCCATTATTCATTATGCTGCATAATACCGATATGAAGCCTGAAGCTTATAACGATATTCAGCATTCCTTTCGTCCGGGACATGCCGACTACACCTACTTGATGAAATACGGCATTCGGGATCACCGCGGCAGCGGGAGAGCATCCGGTAGAGAGACGGCAGGCAGAGTGGCGGCCGGGGCTGTTGCACGCAAGCTGCTCGAGCATCGAGGTGTGAGCGTCGTAGCCTATACGAAGCAAATAGGCGGCATTCGCTGCGTAACCTTCGACGAACAGGTTATTGAGCAGAATCCAGTTCGAGCCTGCGATCTGGATGCGGCTGCGCGCATGGTCGAGAAAATCGAATATTTATCATCCGTCGGCGACAGCTGTGGAGGTATCGTGGAATGCCGAATTCGAGGGGTGCGTCCGGGGATTGGCGAACCTGTATTCGATAAGCTGGATGCCGAGCTGGCTAAGGCGATGCTCTCGATCGGAGCGATTAAAGGCATCGAGTTTGGGGCGGGCTTTGCCGCCGCGGACATGCTGGGCAGCGAGCACAATGATCAGATGAATTCAACCGGCTTCCTGACTAATAACGCTGGTGGTATTGTGGGCGGCATAAGCAATGGCGAAGAGATTGTGTTCAGAGTCGCCGTGAAACCGACCTCCTCAATCACGGTTCCTCAACAAACGATGAACATCGCAGGGAAGGAACAAACCATCGTAACCGAAGGCAGACATGATCCCTGCATCTGCCCGCGGATTATCCCCGTCGTCGAGGCGATGGCCTGCATCGTCCTGGAGGATCAATTGAAGCGCCAGGCGGCGATGCATGATCGTTAAACTGGCAATGAGTACATTCTTGGTTAGGGAGGTTCACTATAAGCTGATTTAGAGGTAAAATGTACCAAGTGACTTTATGTAGAAACGAAGGTGCATTCCGATGTCTTTGGTATGGATCCGGTCGATGGCGGCGACCTTCATCACCCTCTTGATGCTGCAGCCGATTATGGCGAGTGCGAACGGAGGACCGTTAGTCAATGCTGCCGGCGGCTACGGGCTGCTGCAGCTGGACGAACAGTCTGCAATCAGCTTAGTCCGCGAGAAGGTCATCTTCGATATAGGTCAACGAACCAATCCTTACGAGACGGAAGCGAATGTGTCGGTTGCGTACGAGCTTCACAACCAAGACGAAGTCAGGACGACAGTGGATATTATTTTTCTAACACCCGCACAGGGGAATCTGATGGTAACAGAAGGATCGAAGCGGTTACCTTCGGCGGAGGCGGCTGATCCACGACTGGTCAATTGGGCACCCGGGATGAAGGATAATGTAATCGAGCCGATCAGCGGCAAGCAGCTCCCAATGCGGGGGAGCAGCTATGGTCAAGAAGCGGTTGGAACCCAGTTCTCCTTGACCTTCGAACCAAACGAGACGAAGTCGATTGTGATCCGCTATACCGATCGTGGTGGAATGTATGATCGAGGCGTCATAAACACGATTTACTCTCACCTGTACTATCTGTCGCCTGCGAAGTTCTGGGAAGGAAAGCCGTTTGTCGAGCTTGAAATTCGGCTTCCGGATTTAGGCAATACGCTGCACTCGAACCTACCGTTGGTGAAGGTGGACTCGGTCACATACAAGGCGGACTTCAATGATCTGCCTGAAGGGGAGTGGTACTTCTCCTATGCGGAATCGAGCCGGATCCTCTTCCCGACGAATATGGAGAAGGATCATAATCTTCTTGTATTAGGCACGTCGGCAGTAGGGGCGATACTTGCGGCAGGAGCGGCGCTGCTGCTAAGAAGAAACAGTATCTATCTCGTTAGTGCCGCAGGAATATTCATCTTTATCGTATATTACATCACGAAGATGGGCGGTTATCCGTTTAACGGGATCTTCGTGGGGATCACCGACGTGATGGCAGGCGCCATGCTGATGTTCGGGTACACGCGTGTGAGGCGAAGAAATCGGCGTTCGACCGAGAAGTCTGCTGAAGATAGATCGCAATCGCAATAAATCTGATGATGCCTGAACCCGGGCATCATTTCTTTGTTTTTGGCCGTAACTATGGTAATCTGAATAATTGAATCCATATGGCAAACGTATTATTTTGAGAGCGGAATAATTCTATTGGAGAAGGGATTGACGTGTATGTCTCAAGGCGACAAGATCAAGCTGACCAGCCTATCAAGTAAAGGGGGCTGCGGCTGCAAAATCGGGCCGGCCGATCTGTCTCAGGTGCTCCGTAATCTTCCTGCAGCAGAGCCTAATCCGAATCTATTAGTCGGACTCGACACAAGCGATGATGCAGGCGTATATAAATTAAATGATGAAATGGCCATTGTGCAGACGGTCGATTTTTTCACCCCGATCGTCAATGACCCCTACGATTTCGGCCAAGTGGCTGCGGCCAATGCGATCAGCGATATCTATGCGATGGGCGGAAAACCGCTTACGGTATTGAACATCGTTGCATTCCCGATCCATACGCTGGACAAGCAGGTCTTGACCGACATCCTGCGCGGCGCGGCCGATAAAGTGAAGGAAGCGGGAGCCACGCTAGTCGGCGGGCATTCCATCGACGATAAAGAGCCCAAATTCGGCCTTGCTGTAACGGGTCTTGTCCATCCGGATAAAGTAAGGACGAACGCAGGAGCGAAGCCAGGAGACAAGCTCATCTTGACCAAGCCGATCGGCGTCGGGATTCTGACGACCTCCATTAAGAACAACAAGCTGGATGATGAAGAGATTGCGAGGGTGACCAAGGTCATGACGACGCTTAACAAAGCGGCTGCTGAGACTATGGAGCCTTATGACGTTCATGCTTGCACCGATGTGACGGGGTTTGGCCTGCTGGGCCATGCTTCGGAGATGGCGAAGGGCAGCTCCGCCGGCATCCGCATATCCCGATCGCTCGTTCCCGTGCTGCCTCGCGTGCGTGAATTAGCAGAAGCCGGCTTCGTGCCCGGAGGGACGAAGAACAATTATGCCCATCTGGAGGGCTCGGTTACTTTCGCAGAGGAGCTGGATCAGATCGATCAATGGATTCTGTGTGATGCGGTCACCTCAGGCGGACTTCTCATCTCGGTCGATTCGGCGCAGGCCGATACGCTGCTGGATCAGCTGCGCGGTGCAGGCGTCGATGCGCATCTGATCGGCGAAGTGACGTCCGGGCAAGCGGGACATATTACGGTAACGGCGTAGGTTAATCTAAAGGAGCTGTCAACACTATGTTTCAAGATCTCACCGTAGCAGAGCTGCTTGAACTTCAACGTAAAGGTGAAGTCGAATTGATTGATGTGCGCTCTCCGTCTGAATATGCGGATTCTACGATACCCGGCAGCGTGAATATCCCGCTCTTCGACGACGCGGAGCGGGCGGAGGTCGGTACGCTGTACAAGCAGGAAAGTGTGGATGCGGCCAAGGATCGAGGGTTGGAAATCGTCTCGCGCAAGCTGCCTGAATTTATACGCTCCATCGGCGATACCGAGCATTCGCGCAAGGTCGTCTTTTGTTGGCGCGGCGGTATGCGAAGCAAAACATCGGCGACCCTTGCTTCCTTGATGGGGCTGCGCATGTACAAGCTGAATGGAGGTTTTCGTGCCTATCGCAAATGGGTCGTTCAGATGCTGGAGAGCTACACGGAGCTGCCGCCCTGTTACGTGATCAACGGTTATACGGGTACGGGCAAGACGGAGCTGTTAAACCGGCTGGAGCAGCTGGGGTATCCGGTTATTAATCTCGAAGCGATGGCACAGCATCGGGGATCGATCTTCGGGCATATCGGACTTCGGCCCCATAATCAGAAATCATTCGAGTCGCTGCTCGTTCAAGCGCTGATTCGATATGAGAACGCGCCTTACCTGATCTTGGAGGGTGAGAGCAAGCGGGTGGGGAAAGCTGTTGTACCAGATTTTCTCATGCAAGCCAAGGAAAAAGGGACAGCGCTGTTTGTTGAAGTCCCATTCGAGGCCAGGGTAGCGAACCTGATTACCGACTATGATCCGAAGGCGCATAAAGAGGATTATCTCCAATCCTTTGCACGCATCGAGAAACGGATCCACACGCCAGTCGCGGCTGAAATCCGCCAATCGCTGGAGAGCGAGCGTTACGACGATGCAGCTCGATTGCTGCTAGAACATTACTATGATCCGCGTTATCAATTCGCGATGGACCAGTATGCAAGTGGACGGATCACGGTTCGTGCATCGAATCTGGACCAAGCGTTGAAGGATATTATAAAACAGCTGCCGAAGTTGAATTGATAGAGGATGGAGTGAGAGCCGCGCATTGCGCGGTTTTTTTGTTGAGATTTAGGTCATGCACTCCACTCATGTGGAGTGCTTAATATTGATGGGTCACAAGGGATAGTCGAGATGTGACGGTATGGCTCAAAGAAAGAATTGAAAAACTTGAAGCTCCATGAGAGATTGCGGAAAACCTCCCAAGCAAGTTAACGTGCTTGGGAGGTTTTCATATGACATGACACTGTTGCTCATATCTGTAATGATACACGCGAATCGTACCGCAGTTCACTGGTCGACATCGAACTGGACGATACCCAGACGCAGATGCTCCTATTCAGCGCCCGAAAGCATTGCAAGCTCACTCTTGAGCATAGCAGCCAAGCGAGAGTACGACCCAGGAGCTGCGTAAGGAAATCATCGAAGAAATTCAGAGCTTACGTTCGATCCGCGGCGATCTAATCGCGGAATGGCGAAAACAGTAAATTAATTTGCTTAAGTCCCGATCAAGCGGATGAGCCGAGAGTGGATATTGATTTCCCTCTTACGGTAGAATCAATAAACTTTTTAACGTTTTCGCTTATGCAGTATGACGAAGAGGATGCCGCCAGCCGTCACAAGAGCTATAAAAATCAGCATCATATTGCTGTAAAGCGCGGCTGATTGTCTTTTTACGGTTCCGACAAGGGGAAAGTCTATCCAGGGCTTCGTCAGCAGTCCGCCTACAGCGGCAATGCCAATTCCTTCAGCGAAGAAGCAGGCGAAGTTGAGCATTCCCATACCGGAACCGGCTTCATCCGATTCTAGTGTATTTGCGACACTTGCGGAAACGACGGTTTTTATAAACGACAGGCCGCCAAAAGTCAAAATCATAGATCCAGCAATCAACCAAGGCACCCGGTCCGTATAAAGCAGAATGATCAGAAAACCTGCAATAACCATACTTAATCCGGACAACATCGCGGCGGTATGGCCCCGGCGGTCGGCCAGCATCCCGCCAAGCATCCCGAACAAGATGACGCTCAACGTGCCGGGGAACAGAATAGCGCTTCCGATCAGGCCGGTCGGCATATCGTAAACCGCTCTCATCAAATAAGGCACCATGGAAATAAAACCGGCAACCGTGCCGATAAGCAATGCACCCAGGAACACACCGGAAAGATACCTTTTCTTCCGAAACAGAAACGGTTCCAGGAACGGCTCCCGGTGCCGGCGGAGATGAAGGACCAGAAGCGCGACCAGCACCAGACTTGCAGTCAGATAAACCCAATGGTACAGCGTCGTAAACAGCGCAAATGACAAGATACCCGCAGACAACAGTACCGCTCCGGTTATATCGAATGCTTTTCCCGGAGTAGTCTCGTCAGGCAGCGTTCGGAGTACGAACGGCAGAGCCAGCAACGACAGCAATGGCAACGCAAATAACAGCGACCAATGCATATAGCCGGAAACCGCGCCTCCGATGACCGGACCGAGCCCCTCGCCAAATGCCACAACTGTGCCAATCAGGCCGAAAGCCTTGCCCTGTTTTCCCGGTTCGACAATCTTGACGATCATCACCATAATTAGCGACGGAACGGCTGAAGCTCCAATGCCCTGAAAAAAGCGCGCTGCCAGCACGCCCGGATACCAGGCATGACTCAACAGACCGAGGACCGAACCGAAGCCGTAGGTCAGTATACCGAATAACAGCAGCTTTCTTAGGCCTGTATGTTCCGATATTTTGCCGTACACTGCGACGCCAATGGCGAATGATAGAGAAAAACAGGTGCTGATCCAATTGGCCGCTGACGGAGTAATGTGGAAATAAATAGAAATGTCTGGAAGTGAAACGTTAAACATAGTTTCGTTCATTACGCTGAAAAACGTCAAAACGCAGAGCCACAGGATGAAACGTGACGCCTGAGCTTCATTGTGGTGTTTCACTCGAATAGTACCCCTTATATGAAAGGGGAATCGCAGTTTATAGGGTCAATGATGCGCCTTCCCCTAAATGTTGTACCCTTGCCAAATTGTTTTGCCGCATGATAGCCTCCCAGATTCGAAAAAATAAGGAAATAAACCGAACCAATCGTATCATAAATCCGACGAAATTGCGAAAGCGTTCTTGATTGGAATCATCCGTCAAATCCGTACTTTTACCTTGGGAGGGGATTTTATTTTGGAGCGACAGCCTTTACCAGAATGGATCAAGACAGCGTCTGATGTACTCAATTCATTTCAATGGTTGAAGCAAGAACGAGCCAGAGAAAGATCAAGTATTTCCTGCAAAGGAAGGGCTTATGGTAATGAGGGGAGAAAGCTCCTTCGACCGGGATTTGTTTAACGGTCTGATCAAGAAGAAGGAACATGGAAATTGCAGGAATCAAAACGAAGCGTGATAAGCTGGAACAGGAGTTTGCGGCTAAGAAGGTTGAACGTGCTGAAATGGAGACGCCCCAGCAGTACATCCCGAAATGGCGGGATGTACTCGAGGCAGCAAGCATTGCTAAAAGGAAGATGATGCTTCGCACGATCATCGGCGGTATCCGTGTATACCATGACCGGGTTGAGGTGGCGTTCAAGCTCCGTTGGGAGTCCGTTGTCGTCGGGGGCGTAATGTGCCACTGTCTTTACGTCAATTTCACGCACTCCACACATGTGGAGTGTATAATATTGATGGTATGAAAAGAGATGTGACAGTACCGCTCAAGGAAGTTGAAAGATAGGCAGACGAGTCACGTTGAATGCTGCGTGAGGATTGAAAGGCTGAAAGATTGATGAATAAAGGGATGCAGGCGATTCGCAAAGCTAATAATTTAGTGCGATCTTTGATAAGATAAAAAAGATATTTATTAATATTGAGGTTTAATAAAAGGTGAGGGTTCAAGTTATGCCAAAAAACGATAATATGTTGGCAATCCTATGGATGCTGAATTCGGGCGTTAAAATGACCGCAAAACAAATATCCGAAAAGTTAGAAATAAATATAAGGACAGTCTATCGGTATATTGATGCGCTAGGTGCCAGTGGAGTGCCTATAATATCCGACACTGGTCATAATGGCGGGTATAGCTTGCTGAATAATTTTATCAGAGCACCTCTGCTATTTGATATTGAAGAAAAAAAAGCACTTCTTCATGCTGCTGTTTTTGCAAAAGAAGCCGGATACCCTTTGAGTGAGGCATTAGGTAATGCGACATCCAAATTGAAAATGTATTCGAATCAGGAACAGGAAAGTGTTCTCATCCGTCATTTAGCCGGATTTGAAGTTATAAACCGTATGGGAGACCCTTCTATTCAGCCAGTATTGGCGGAATTGGAGCAAGCTGTAGCAAACGAATTCTCTGTAGAAATTGATTATCGCACACGCCGTGATGATCAACCCAAGACTAGGGTGATAGATCCCTATGGAATGGTTTACTGGAACAATAAATGGTATATTGTTGCATTTTGCCACCTGAGGAATGAGATCCGCAGCTTTCGGGTAGAACGGATTTTACAAATCAAGCGTACTCAAATCATATTTAAGCGTTCCGAAGCTTTTTCGGCCCGGGAATTTTTTATGCGAAATCTATTACCTGATTTAGTCGGCAAGGACGGGTTAATTTCTTTAATTATCGAAGGTAGGTCAGAGGCGTTGGATGACTTATGCCTGCATTGGTTTTTGGGGCATCATCTGAAAGAGCGTACATCAAATCAAGCAATCTTTTTACTTGAGGAAAAATCAATTCATACCTATGTTCCTTATTTTCTCTTATCCTACGGGAAATCCATTCAAGTAATCGAACCACAGAGTTTGAAGGAAAAACTTGTTGGTGTTGTGTCGGAGTTAATGGAATATTATCAACTTTAATAGCTTCACTGACAGCGGATGTCAGTGAAGTCATTTTATAATGATGATAATCATTGATTACCGATGGATGGTTGGTATCACTTGATGAATTGTAAAATAAGGAGAACTTGCAAATGAATAATACGGTATATCTTTATGTGTTTGACACAATGGCAGACTGGGAAATAGGTTACTTAAATGCCGAACTGCACTCGGGAAGATATTATAAAAAGGGGCTGGCCCCATCAAAAATAGTTACCGTGGGAATTGATAAGACTCCAGTAACTACAATGGGCGGATTGAAAATACTGCCTGACATCAAATTGGATGAGTGCAGCATTGAAAGATCAGATCTATTGATTTTACCCGGTGGAGATACATGGACAGAAACCATTCACCACCCCCTCTTAAAAATCGCTGAGAGGTGTTTAAGGGAAGGTATATGGGTTGCAGCGATTTGTGGTGCTACAATGGGACTTGCCCAAACAGGATTGCTGAATTCACGTGGGCATACAAGCAATGATCTAGAATACCTTAAAATGATCTGTCCCACTTATACAGGAGAAAAGTATTACAAAATGGAGTCTGCTGTAACTGATGGAAAACTGATCACAGCATCTGGAATAGCTCCGTTGGAATTTTCTGTACACATCTTGAAAGCTTTGGATGTGTTTTCTCCAAAAGCATTAGACGCCTGGTATAGCCTTAATAAGACTAGTGATTCTAAATATTACTATGAGTTGATGAATTCAATACAATGAAGGTATCAGCATTTAAGGAGGAGTAAAAATGACTGAAAGCATAAAAGATATGGGAGTGTCAGGTAAATATACAAAGAATGGAACACCCAACGGCTTTACATCTATTACCCCATTTATAACAGTGAAGAATCCTTCTGAAGCAATAGAGTTCTATAAAACTGTTTTCAATGCAAGGGTTAAGGATATTACTGAGTATCCTGATGGAAATGGGAAAAAATAATTGTTCATGCGGAATTAGATATTGGAAATGGTTTTTTACAGCTGGGAGCAGCGAATCCGACTTATAAATTGGCCATGCCGCCAGATGAAGCCAATGCGTGTTATTCTTTAGGAATTTACGTAATTAATGTTGACCAGGTATTTGAAAATGCGGTAGCAAGAGGAGCAAAAGTAAGGGAACCGGTTGCAAGCTTTGTTTCAGGTGATCGATTCGGAAGTATATTGGATCCTTTTGGAGTAAGATGGTCTATTATGACTAGGATTGAGGATTTGTCAGAAGAAGAAAGTAGTCGGAGGGTTGCTGAATGGGCCAAAAGCTTTAGTAGAGAATAAATGCAATTACTGTTGAAAAAGCAATCTTTCGAAAATATACCATGTCGCCAAGGGGCTACCAGCTTCATACGGCATCATTATCACCGCCACAAGGCATGTTGAGTGTGTGGCGGTGTTGGTTTGGAACGGAACTGAAGAGAAGTAACATTAACAGCCCTTCTAGTGAAGGGCTGTTATATCGTTTATACTGATAAAACCAATTTACTTCTTAGGAGTTGTCTAGCGAATCATGATAAAGAAAGAAGTCGCGCATATACGCAAGCAATTTAAGCTGGATCACGATATGATGATTATTAACGACATTCTCAACCTGTATATTATGAAGGAAAGCAACGAGGTCTATCATTGGGAGCGCCAGGCGTTTGCTCTGGTGGATAGAGAGAAGCAGGAGCTGTATATGGGGAATTTCAAAAAACTGCTGACCGGAGAATTGGATCAGAAGTTGTTCGAATTGAAGTTTCAGGAGGAAGCAGAGGATCCAACGCGAGTGCTGCTTCACCAAGGTTTGGCGACAGGCGATCCTGAAGAATGGAAGGACCTGATGCTGCTGTTGGTGGATAAAATGTTGGTGGATGCCAAGTATGAACAGGATACAGTAGTCACGTTCGTTCGTGGACAGTATTTCCGGCCGACCAAGGGCAGAAATGAAGAAGCCGAAGAGAGCGGGAAGGACGAACTGTTCGCGCATCCGTTCATTCTATGCAGCGTGAATTCCACGGAGAAGCAAAAGAAAACCCTCTTGTTCGATTATGTGGAGAGGGAATTTAAGTACAATGTCATTGTAGATCCGATTATCAAGTTAAGTTCGCCGGAGCACGGGTTCTTTTATCCTAGCGTGACGGATAACTATTCCGATGTGAACCGCATTCTGTATTGTACGGCAAAATCGAATTATCCAGATCCGCATTTCATCGAACAGGTCTTAAATGCCGAAAGATCCATGACGGCAATGGAAGAGAGGGCTATTTTCGAAGACATCGTGAAGGAAGTGGTGGGCGAACAACTCGACGTAGCCACTCTCGCACAGGTGTACGAGGAGATCCACCAGGTAATCGAAACCAACGAAGATGAGGAAGAACCCCCAAAGTTGGATTATAAAGATGTGGAACGTGTGCTGACAGTAAGCGGCATAGAGAACGTGACGACGGAAAAAGTGGAACGCGCGTTTCAAACGATCGTCGACGATAGGAACTATGAAATGAAGGCAAGCAGCGTTATGCCGAAATTCACTTCAAAATCGATTAAGATCGATACAAAGGTAGCCTCGATTTCGGTCAGCCCGCAGGATTTAAAGTATGTGAGACAGGTGAATTATCAAGGGAAACGATGCATCCTGATTGAGATCGACGAAGATGCCGTAATCGAAGGATTTACGCTCAATACAGAGACGTTATAGACTCAGTTGACAGCGTTGGTTAATGCGGTTGCAGCCTTTGAATAGGTCGGCGCATAATGTGTTCTTGAGGGAAAGAAAATATTAAAATAAGACAACAGCGAGGAGAGGAGATCGTCTTGCTAGAGGATAAGTCACCGGGATGGTGCTCATCGTATAAAGTTTGTTCACACTGTCTACTCGACACATGTGGAGTGCTGTTCACTGTTAGTGTGGCAGAACAATTAAATCGGAGATGTAGTGGCGAAAATAGTAAAGAGGGGCGGCGAACCCCTCTTTTTTGTTGAACAAAGACTGTTAATTTGGTGACTTTAATCAGTCTTGTAAAATAATTCAGTCTGTCACTGTCAATATCACTACTTCCATAAGCATCTGAAAATAAATCCCTATAGTATCAGTCTTTAAGTTATAGTTAAGTGTCCATATCCCCCAGAAGAAAATTGAGAAATGCAAATACTTGTATTTAGTATGATCGATACGTTGGTTATTGTATTATGGATAATAGAACGACTGCCTCAATAGGTATTAATAATATGAACATAGGAGGAAACATGTCCTGGAGTAAATTGAAGCAGCAACTGGAGAGTTTTCTCTGTCCTGCGTTATATGGAAGGGTCGAATATCGTGCAACCAGCTACCGTTATTTACCTGATAAAGCAGGACTTTGTTATATTGCGGTAGATAAAAAGAACGTATTCAATATGAGTGATATAACTACCTTAATCAGATGGTATCAGACGGAGCTGGAAATTAAGAATGATTCAGATATCCAAATACCTATCAACAATGAAGAAATTGAAGCGGTCAGAAAAGATACCAAGGGGGTCGTTCCGGAGGATCGTCTAAAAGTAATTGCGAGAAGTAGAAAAATATCAGAATATGCAAAGGAACTTCTGTCAGCACAGTCCTCATTAAGTAAATCAAATTTTATCGTTGTAGCTAATAAGTTTTTATCCATTTCTATAGAGGAAAGCCTTGAAAGCAATGATATCTTATTGAATATTCTAGCTTTGGTGGACAGACGAGTTGGAAAAAAGCGGATTTTAAACATGACCGAGAAGATGAAGTTAAAGCATCCAATTGTGCAGTATTTCTATAAACTACGGCTTAGTACATTATGAAAATAAATAACTCATTCACCTCCAATCGAGAGCCCTGGAAAACGAATACAGTATCTGTAAAATGAAACCCAGTGTCCCGCAGGGGCTGAGCGAGGTGACGGCTATTGCTGCAGGACGTGGTTTCTCTCTGGCGTTGAAGTTGGACAGAACGATCGTCTTATGGGGAGATCCTTTGTTTGAAGAGTGCCTAGTAGCCGTTCCATCTATCCTCGGTCCTAATCCAACCGAGTGAAATCGAGGGTTGCCCAAACTGGTTTAAGTCCAGAAACACGATTTCCCCGCTTGTTACATAACTATGGTTAAGATTAGGAAATCGATACCCTATCGTAATCGCTAGCCCTTCAACCACCGCATTAACCATCGCATCCGTATTATTCGTTGTAAACAATACATGTAAAGATCCGACCTGCTCAACGAGTTTATCGAAAACGTGATGCGTCTCATCACTATATAGAACGAAAGAGTAAGGGAGTAAATCTTCCGGTATGACGTTTTTTTTCGATGCGAGTGGATTATTTTTGCCTACGCAAACGAAAATTTTCTCTCTTGAAAAATGGCTCGAATACATATCTGGTATCATTCGTTCTTAATGTGTCCGTATTAACAAATACCAAGCCAAGATCGATTTTATTTAAATGGATGTCTTCCAAAATGGCTTTGGAGCTGTTCATAGCAAGGTCGAATTGGATACTTGGGAAATCCTTTTTAAAACCGGCTAAAGTTTTTACACTGGGGCACGTTCAACAATATGGCTGCGTGGTGGGATTGTATGGAGAGCAATATCGCTTCGCAAAAAACAGCGGAGAAGGCAGGTTTAATTCAATCACATCGTTATAGATTGAATTGGTTCCACTTTTAATACAACAATCATTTAGAGCAAATGGCGGAGGGTTGAGATGGTCGAAAAAAACATCGATGGCGTGTCATTTGAGCTGAAAGAGGATTTTGATTTTTCTTTTCTATCCCAATATGGAAAAGTATTTACTGTGTTCGATAAGCAGGATTCTGGCTATTTATGTTTTGGAGTTCAGAATGAAAATAATAAGCTGTTCTTAAAGATGGCGGGCGCGGCAACGTTAAGGAGCAGTATCACTAAAGAAACAGCAATAGAACGACTGAAATCGACCGTTTCTATTTACAAAGATTTACGTCATCCCAAGCTCATTGAAATCATCGAACACAAAGAGATCAATCAGGGGTATCTAACCGTCTTTGAGTGGTTTGAAGGCGAATGTATGGGCAGACAATATGATTCTTTCGATAAATTTGTAAACTTGCAGTTAGAAGAAAAGATGGATATGTATCAGGATATCCTTAACTTCCATCAACATGTTAACGAGCGTGAATACATCGCAATAGATTTTTATGATGGTTGCATCATGTATCAATTCAGTTCATGCCAGACTATGATTTGCGATATCGAATTTTACAGCAAAAAACCGGTCATGAATACGCTAGGCCGGATGTGGGGGTCAAGCCGGTATATGTCACTGAAGAATTTCAATTAGGTGCAGAAATCGATGAAAGATCCAATGTGTTTCTTATGGGGGCTGCCGCATTCCAGTTGTTTGGCGGAGGACGTGACCGTTCGTTGGAACAATGGAGAGCGGATGAAGAGCGGTATAGGATTGCATTGAAAGCCATCAATCCCAATAAAGAAGATCGCTACCAATCTATTGATGAATATATAGAAGCATGGACCCATGAGAATGAGTACTTTATTACAGAAGTGATGTGAATGAGTTTTTGATGGAAATTTCAGCAATAACAACAATCGTGGATTCATGGAAGGTGGAAGCTTTAATGGACCGTCAGGGCACACTGGCGGTTTTTTCCCGTTCTCTGTGTCAGAGCATACCGATGGCGCTTTCCTTGCGGATCAAGTGTCGTACAACAGGGCGATCTCAACACGGGAGTTGTTTTTATAAAAATTTCTTAAGCGTGCAGTGCAGCGAAAAATGCGTTCAGGCCGTCTAATAAGGCGGAGGTGATAATCCAGTGAAGCCGGCCGGCTCGAATAACAAGGAAAAATTCCCGAAGGATCCCTCTCTAGCGCTGGAACAGCTCATGGAAAGCTTCGGCTCGACGATCATTCGCACCGCTTATTTTTATACCGGCGATCGGCATCTTGCCGAGGATATCAGCCAGGAGGTATTCCTGCGCGCCTATCGCAGCTGGAACTCGTTTCGGGGAGATAGCGCAGTCAAAACCTGGTTGACGACGATCGCCATCAACGTCTGCCGGGACAAGATGGGCGTGCGGATGTTTGCGGAACAGCCGACCGATCCCAGCCGGATGGAGCGGGGACGGACATTCGACGTAGAAGACGAGGCGCTAAGAAGATTGCAGAAAAGCGAGATTTTACAACATTTGCTGCGCTTGCCTCTGCCGTATCAGGAGGCTTTGTATCTGTATTACTATCTGGACCTGGACACACGGGAAATTGCGGAAGCGACGTCGTCGCCCGAGGGTACCGTGCGAAACAGGCTGCACCGGGCGCGCGAGGCGCTAGCCCGTGAAATGCGCAAGGAGGAGACAGCCGATGACGGACATGGAGCGTAATTTGCATCAACATTTGCGAAAGGAGTCGGATGATATGTTGTTTTCCGGAATGGAATTGAGCGATAGCATTAAACAGAGGATCAAGAAGCAAGCCGCCGCGGAGAAGAAAAGCCGCCGATTCGTTCTTCCGAAAGTCTGGCTTGCGGGAGCGGCGGCACTGGTCGCGGCGGTTGTCATCGCGACGGGATTGCCGTCGCTGCAACAACCCGCGGCAGTACCGGCACCAACGGATAATTCGGCGGGAACCGTCCTGCCCGGAAACGGAAGTGCAGCAGGTTCGGAGTTATCCCAATTGATTACAACACAGTTCGGTTCAGTGGAGGATGCGAAGACGGCATTCGGAGCCGGGGTGCTTGTTCCCCGAGTCGCACCGGAAGGCTTCGAGCTGGCGGAGATGGTCGGCGTGGGAATGGAAGGTGAACCGCTCAGGGATTTGAACTTCACTTACGCTTCGGGTGAAAAGACGGTGACGTTCAGCGCGAGCCGCATGCCAGCGGCATTCCCGACGGACATGTTCACACCGACGCAAGTAGGGGGAGCGGAGGGCTATATTTTCGAGCAAGCCGCGTTCACGGAGTTGTTCTGGGTGGTTGACGGGATTCAGTATGGCGTAGCCGGCCCGATCTCGGGCGACGAGGCCATGAAGGTCGCCGAATCGGTCGAGCCTTAACGATTCGCCTGCCAAAAGGTTGCAGAAAAAATGGAGCTGTCCCTAAGGTCGTAGACTTGACCTGAGGGACAGCTTCTTATACTATAGATCCTTGTCTCGCTGCTCCAGAGGGGCTTATGGCGGGACTTGCACCCTCCCCTAGTAATCTGTTATAGGATGTAATAAGGAAAATGACATAATCAAGTATATATACAGCATGGTAGTGATCAAGGTGTTCAATCAGACGACATTATGCTTTCAAAAATAGAGGACATCTGTAGACATCTATTAACGGAATGACCTCGACTTGTATAAGGTATCGTATAATTACATGACCGCATATAACATCATTCTGCAGTCGACCTTTCTTGCCCATTCGTATTCGGCAATAACTGGGGAAGAGGCGGCTATAATTTATACAACGCTTTGGAATTAAAAGCCCCCGAATTGGTCTTACGGCATTTTATTGACAAGTAGCCTTTTCGATTTATTTCGCTGGAGCAGCTTCCGGAGTATGCCGGCGATCACATTTTCTTGACGATAAATGCTGAGGGAGGCGGTGATAAACGGGCAACCGAGGTAAAACAAAGCGGTATCTGGGATCGTCTTCCGGCCGTTAAGGCCTATCGCGTCTACGAGGTTGATATTCGGTTATTCGGACCAGGAGATCCCATATCGCTTAACAAGCAACTCGATCTTCAAGTCGAAATGCTCCAGTCTGGAGGCGGAAGGTAGGGGAGAGAGGAACCTTCAACCGCTAGATAAATCCTAGTGTAAGGGAATTTCCGCGGCTTCGCTGACAGCAATGAGGTCACGTGCTGCCACCAACTAGAATCAAATCATAAGAACATGAAACGACTTGACAATCACCCATATAACCCTATAATAAAAAGGAAAATTATTCCTTCGAAGGAGGCTATTATTCATGATCAAAATCTACGGTAGGTGCCGCCGAGGGTAACATGTAATTGGTGTTCTTGTCCGAATCTATATTTTCATTCTCAAGCTTATCTTTTATCAGTAAAGTCCTTCATGGACTTACGATAAATAGGAGCGATAAGGAGTGAATAGATAGATGAGGTATAAGAATGCGGAGTTTCTTCCTGCTGAATTGCTAGCTCAGATCCAGGAATATGTGAGTGGTGAATATTTGTATATTCCCCGCAAAAAAGGCGATGAAAAATCGTGGGGCGAAATCAATGGCAGCAAGCGAAGGTATGTCTTGCGCAATAGAGAAATCTATGAAGCTTATTATGCCGGCAAGAAGGTAACGGATCTGGTCCATGAATATTTCCTCTCCGAGAATACGATCCGAAAGATTATAGCGATTGAAAGACAAAAATGATGATTCACTCACAGAAAAGCTGCATCTGGTGATAATACCGGTGCAGCTTTTCTATTTTCATACAGAACTGTTTTGGGAATTGTAACCGGGTTATGGGGCTCATATGATAATAGGATACAATCATTAAGGAGGTTTGTTATATAAGTGCAGGAGCAACTCGCGGCGATTTATGGGCGGAGGAAATGATGAATCCGTCCCTATCCATGAAGATTGATGATGCCATGAAAAAATGGAGCTTCAACGGTATCATCTATGTTACGCACATGGGTGAAAAAATGTTTGAAGGCGCCTATGGCCTTGCTGACTTTGAAGATCATATTCCCAATACGATGGATTCCACCTTCTATATCGCCTCTGTCACGAAGCAGTTTACTGCGGTCTGCATCATGCTGCTGTACGAAAAAGAATTGCTTGATATTGAGGATACGTTAGACAAGTATTTGCCCGAATATACTCATGCCAAGGAAATCACCCTTCGCCAGCTGATGAATATGTCATCGGGTATTCCAGACTACTTGAACGATGTGATCAACGACCGGTTGTGCGAGGAAGAGAAAGCGACAACACGCTCCTCACGCGATTTCTTTATATACAGTAAGAAGAGCAAAGGTGAATACTTTACAGTGGAGAATGTTCTGCCTATGGTAAACGAGCTTCCGCTGCAATTTACACCGGGAGAGAGGATGCAATATTCCAATACAAACTATGTTTTTCTTGACCGTGTAATCGAGAGTGTCAGCGGTAAATCCACTGACGATTATCTGCGTGAAAATATCTTCGAACCCCTAGGCATGACGCATACCTGTGTGGGGTCGCAGCACTCAACTTCGGTTAGTTATGATGATTTCGATGGGGAGCGGGTGCGGCTTGGACGCGGCGAGCTCTGTGCAGGCGATGGCAGTATCGTTACCACAACGGAGGATCTATCCTTGTGGCTTAACGCGGTATTGGATGGAAGAATACTAAGTGAGAGCAGTTGGAGACAAACGTTTGAAATAGTTCACAATGCGTACGGATTTGGTTGGCATCAGGATGGATGCTGGTATTGTCACGATGGTGGAGATTTAGGTTATGATGCTTATGTGTATATTTGCTTCAAGAAGAAGCTGGCCATTGCAATGACGGCCAACATTCCGAGCGGCAGGCGTCCGGGTGAATCGATTTTTTATAAATTTAAAGCAGCGGCACCCACAACGGGTCTCGTTAAAATTAAGCTTGCGATGATGAATTCAGGTGCTGAATTTCACATGTATACGGTAGATATCTATGATGAATCAGTGGGAACACTCCTTGCTTCCGTGGGTCGAACGCCAGCAGGCGATCCGGAAGAGGAAGTACTTTGGTCGCTCAAGAACGAAGGGGAGCCTGCGGAAGCAGAAACATTCAGTGTGAACGAAGGTCATCTCTATCACCTCGATTTACAAGAAATACTTGGTGAAAGGTTCTCATCAGCGGCTACTTATCATATTGAAGCCAGTGTGAGTGCCACGGACTATACCGTTGTTCATGCCGGTTATCACTCGGGTGAAGAGAATGCGTGGACAGACGCGATGGGCATGTATATCGGGACTGATTTAATAGAAGAAAGAATTCCAAAACTTGTTTATGAGGCAGTTGCGTTTCCCATAAATTCGTGATTCCGTGGTTTTGCTAATAAAATCTATATACCAACAGAAGAAAGGATGTCCACTATGAATCACTCAATGAACGCCGCAGAAAACACATTGACGAGCCGCGTTAAGGATTGGGTCGTAGATTCTGTCGGCTCGGATGCCAGCATAACATCCGTTCAGCGCCTGCATGGCGGTACCGCCTCTTCAATGCATAACGTTACGCTTCGTAATGCACAAGGCATTCAGAACGTAGTGCTGCGGCAGATTGATAACGCAGAATGGCTGAGCGAGGAACCGGATGCAGCGCTGCACGAAGCAGAGAGCCTGAAGATTGCCTTGAGTGCAGATATACCGACACCGGAAATCATTGCTTGGGATGAAACGGGAAGCATCTGTGGTATTCCCGCTGTCCTGATGACGAAGCTAGCGGGAACCGTGGACTTACAGCCGGTCAGCAGGAGTCATTGGTTGAGCGGTCTCGCACAGACGCTTACCCGGATTCATGCCGTTGAAGCGGACGGGTTCAAGTGGAATTATTTCACCTATAAGGAATTGTCTGCGCTGGAGATACCTTCATGGTCACGTCACCCGGAGCTGTGGCCCATTGCTTTCGACATCGTAAAGGGGCCGCGTCCTCACGTGAAACCGTGCTTTATTCATCGGGACTATCATCCGGCTAATGTACTGTGGACGGGAGACAGGGTCAGCGGTGTTGTCGATTGGGCGAATGCTTGCCGGGGGCCGAGGGGAGTCGATGTCGGCCACTGCAGGGTGGATCTGGCCCAGCTGTTCGACGTAGCCACAGCGGACGCATTCTTATGTGCTTACGTGAGCTATGCTGGTGAAGCTTTCAGCTATGATCCTTATTGGGACTTGGTAGCGTTCATGGATATCCTCTTCGGACCTCCAACCGTGTACTCGGGCTGGGCGGCATTCGGAATTACCGGTCTCACGGATGAAATGATGGAAAGGCGCTTGGACGAATATTTGCTGAGCCTTGTTAAACGTGTAACCGGATAGCCGGCGGCACCTACTTCTAATCCAGGAAGGCGATGATGATATGTTTGCCCGGACACTCAAGGAAGTCGAGCAAATGTCAGGCGGCAGCGGCCTGCAATCTCAATGGGATGAAATCGAGATTCGTGGCGTCTCGATTCATTCGAAGTCCGTGGAGCCGGGAAATCTCTTTATCCCGATTGTTAGAATCAAGGATGGCCATGATTATGCTGCCGAAGCTGTCGCAAATGGGGCAGCAGCCTCCCTCTGGCAAAACGATCATCCGAATCCTCCGCTTCATACGCCGCTTATCTTCGTTGACAATAGCCTGGAAGCTTTGCAATTGCTAGCAGGCGCCTACCGGGATCAATTGCCTGTGAAAGTGATCGGCATTACCGGAAGCAACGGGAAAACAACGACGAAAGACATGATTGATTCCATTCTGCGAACGACTTATAAGGTACATAAGACCAAGGGAAATTTAAACAGCCAAGTGGGTGTTCCACTGACGATACTGAACATAGCCGCTGATACAGAGTTTGCCGTAATTGAGATGGGGATGAGTGAGCGCGGACAAATCGAACGTCTATCACGAATCGCAAAGCCTGACTTAGCTGTCATTACGATGATCGGCGTATCGCACTTATCAACGCTCGGTTCACGCGAGGCGATCGCCGCTGCCAAGCTGGAGATCATCAAGGGGATGCCTCCGGGCGGAGTGCTCCTGCTTAATGGAGATGAACCCCTGCTTATGAAACGAATTGAAGAGTTGAAACAATCGATTTCTTCTATTTGCTTCGGGGAACAGGAATCCAATACCTATCGTGCAGTCTCCATATCCATGGATGCGACGAGCACTCATTTTACCTGCAGTAGGACTTCTTATCAGGTTCCCTTACTTGGCAAGCATAACGTTCTTAACGCACTTGCTGCCATAGCCGTTGCGGATGTTCTGTCCATGCATGTAGAGGACGTGAGGAGGGGCTTGCAGCAGCTGTCCATGTCCGGCATGAGGATGGAGGTCATCAGAGCCTCATCGGGGTTTACGATTATTAACGATGCCTGGAACGCAAGTCCGGTCTCGATGAAAGCAGCCATTCAGACATTCGAAGAACTAAGCGAGTATCCATGTAAAATAGTCCTGCTCGGAGATATGCTTGAGCTCGGTGAGCATGAACGAGTGTTTCATCGGGAGATCGGAAGCTCTATCAATCCGGAGCGAATTGATTATGTGTATACATTAGGGGATCTTGGGCGGGAAATTGCAAATGAAGCGGCAAAGCATTTTCCAGAAGGACGGGTACGGGCTTGCGATGACACCAAGGAGCTCATTCAAGAGCTCAGAAGCATGCTAAAGCCTTCCGATGCAATCTTGATCAAAGGATCGAGGGGAATGGCGTTCGAGCAAATCGTATCTGCGCTTACCTGAGCATGGCGATCATCGAGCGGGAGCGTTCTTATGAACTTGAACATATGAAACGGGTGTATACAGGATAATCTGTATACACCCGTTTGTTATTTTTATGCGAACGAAGTTACGGTCTTCAGCAGGGAATGGTCTGTCTGTTTGATCAGTTGGATCATGAGCTCTTTGGCGGCATCATAATCGTCGGTGTGAATCATAGAAGCGGAAGTATGGATGTAACGCGCGCAGATGCCTAGAGCTGCTGTCGGTACACCTTGTCCAGAGAGATGGACCCGGCCGGCGTCGGTCGCACCCGGAGAGATAAAGTATTGATACGGAATGCGATTCGTCTCTGCGGTATCCAGGATGAACTCCATTAGCTTGCGATTCGGTACAATCGAGCTGTCCAGTATTCGGATAAGGGTGCCGCCGCCGATCTGGCCGAATGCTGTCTTGTCGCCGCTCGCATCATTGGCTGGACCCGCATCAAGCGTGTAGCAGATGTCCGGTTGAATAAGCGCCGCGGCTGTCTGTGCGCCCCGAAGTCCGACTTCTTCTTGAACGGTTGCGCCCGCATACAGCACATTAGGCAGAGACGCATTCTTCAGCTCCTTGATCAGCTCGAGGGCGAGTCCGACGCCGAAGCGATTATCCCAGGCCTTGGCCATAATCTTCTTGCCTTCTGCCAGCGGCGTGAAGGGGCAGACAGGTACAATGGAGAGACCGGGTTTGACGCCCATCTCGATGGCATGCTCGCGGCTGTCTGCGCCAATGTCGATGAACATCGCAGTGATTTCAACGGGCTTGCTGCGTTGAGACTCCTCCAGAAGATGCGGCGGCGTTGAGCCGATCACACCCGGAATTCTCCCGTCCTTCGTGCAGATTTCAACCCGCTGCGCGAGGAGAACCTGGCTCCACCAGCCTCCGAGCGTTTGAAATTTCAGCATGCCATTATCGGTGATCTTCGTTACCATAAATCCGACTTCATCCATATGTCCATTGACCATCACTTTCGGTCCCGCATTATCGCCACGTAAGACGCCGAAGATACTACCGAGCCGATCCATTACGATTTCTTCTGTATGCTGCTCGAGCTGAGCGCGCACGTAGCGCCTAACTTCGTCCTCGTAGCCAGAAGTGCCGGGCAGCTCAGTCAGAATGCGAAACATCTCCATCGTTTCCTGTCTCATTGTATCCTCCTTCAAAGGTTAAGCTGTATATGCTCCTACCTTAATCATTCCATAACCGGCTGTCAACGTTATACCGCTAGCAGGAACCTAGAATTTTCAAAGATCTTTCATTGGATCAATTGGCGTAATGTAGATTGAACATATCAACGTATGGTATCATGATTTAAAAGCGAAAATATTGTTGAACGTCAAGTTACCTTTTGGAGGGAATTCTCATTACTAACGTCGCCGTGAATGATGCAATGACCATGTTACAGAAAACGAGCCGGACTTTCTATATTCCTATTAGCCGCATGGAAGCTGGCCTGAAGGAAGCCGTTTCTTCTGCCTATTTGTGCATGCGTGCTATAGATGAAATTGAGGATCATGTTGATCTGCCTGATAAGTTAAAAGTGGAGCTTCTGAATGGTATTCGTGATACGCTCCAAACCGCGGATCCTGTCAAAGAAACCGAAAAACTACTGTCTCCGCATGCGGCGGTACTACCGGCCGTGACGATGCAGCTCCCGGAATGGGTGCTTCTCTGCCCTTCTTCTATAGTACCAACCGTGATTCGTTACACGACTAAGATGTCTGAGCAGATGGCCGACTGGGTCGATCGAGGATTCAGCATCAAGACAGAAGAGGATCTGGACCGGTACACGTACAGTGTTGCGGGTATGGTAGGCGAGATGCTGTCCGAGCTGTGGCTGTGGTACGACGGCACCAAATCGGACATGGTGAAAGCCGTTGCTTTCGGAAGAGGCTTGCAAGCGGTCAACATCGTTCGTAATCGTGCGGAAGACTTAAGGCGCGGGGTAGACTTCTTCCCGGACGGCTGGGAATTTAAGGACATGCTGGCTTACACACGGCGTAATTTGAAGGTAGCCGACGAATATACGGCAGAGCTGAAGAAGGGGCCGGCCCTTGAATTCTGCAAAATACCGCTGGCGCTCGCCCACGCTACCGTGAAACTCATTGCAGCAGGCGGAAATAAGCTAACAAGAGACGCGGTATTGAAAATTGTGAGCAAATTGAATTAATCGGCACAACCATACCTGAAGGCCGCTGCTCGCCCCCGAGTTCTGGCCTTTTTTTGTTCTCATCAAGCCGATTCGAAGCCAGGTTCAAGAAAACCTGCTCAAGTCCATTGGAGAATTATGCTATCATAATAACTGGGCTAGTATTCGATGCACGAGTCTTGAAAGGATCATTCGGCGAGGAAAGCTCGAAAGTTAATGAAAGGAGTACAACATGGTTATCGGACAATTAGGCACGAACGAAATGCCTCCGATGGAATTGCTGCTGCTCGCGGATCCATCCGAGCGGCTGGTCACTGCATATCTGCAGCGGGGATATTGCTATGTCGCCGAAATGAATAATGAGGTTGTGGGGGTTTATGTATTGCTGCCCACAAGGCCCGATACGATTGAAATCGTGAATGTAGCCGTCGAAGAGAGCCATCACGGCCAAGGAATCGGCAAGCAGCTCGTCAATCATGCCGTCGAACAGGCGAGGGTGATGGGGTATAAGACCATTGAGATCGGCACGGGAAATTCAGGTGTCGTCCAGCTTGCCTTGTATCAGAAATGCGGATTTCGGATGACTGGAATTGACCGGGATTTCTTTATTCGCCATTATGACGAGGAAATTTACGAGAACGGCATACAGGTGATCGATATGGTGCGCCTGTCTCAGGATTTGTAAGGCGGAAGGGGATCATAACTAATGCATCCGACTGCCATACGGTATCACCGGTTCGGTGAGCCAACGGAGGTTCTGCGAATCGAGAGCAGGGACCTGCCGAATCTGAATGCCGGTGAAATACGCGTGCGAATGAAAGCGCGTTCTATTAACCCATCCGATTTGATTCCGATCAGGGGCGCCTATCCCCATCGGACGCCGCTGCCCTCCATACCGGGCTATGAAGGGGTAGGGATTATAGAGGAAGCAGGTCCTGCTGTATCGCAGTCGCTCCTTGGACAACGCGTGCTTCCTTTGCGCGGAGAGGGGACGTGGCAGGATTTCGTTACAGCTCCGGCACAATGGGCCATTGCCGTACCCGATTCTATTGAAGACGATCATGCCTGTCAATTGTATATCAATCCCATAACGGCATGGATCCTCTGTACGGACGTGCTCGGATTGCATGCGGAAGATGTTGTGATTGTGAATGCATGCGGATCCTCGATCGGGCGTATCTTCGCACAGCTTTCCTCGATCATAGGGTTTTCGCTCATCGCCATTACCCGAAATGACGTACATACGAAGGATTTGTTAGCACTGGGCGCCTCTCATGTGGTGGATGGTTCGCAAACCGAAGCCAAACAGGCCATCTTGGAGCTTACGAATGGACAACGTGCAGACGCGGCAATCGATTGTGTAGGTGGACTAGAGGGTGCAGCACTTCTTCGCTGCGTTCGGCCTGGCGGGACATTGATCAGCATGGGCCTCTTATCGGGCATTTCGGTCAATATCGCGAAGCACGCGCTTGGTACCGGAGTCCATGTCCGGCTGTTTCATCTCCGGAATTGGATGCAGACGGTAACGGCTGATAGATGGCAGGAAACGTTTCGGAGAGTGATTTCTTTAATTGAACGCGAGCAGTTGAAACTCATGACGATTAGGGAGCACTATCATTTTCATGATGCAATTAAGGCCATTCAAGCCGTGGAGACTCGAAGTGGAGTGGGGAAGATTGTGTTGACCAGCTGATGGCAGATGGAACATTGGCATACGCTCGTGTGTAGATGTAACCATGTTTATCTATGAAATGACAAGCTTGTTCATTCAAAGGAGGTCTTGATTTATGGAAATCAGTGTTTGTTCGTTCAGTTTTCACCGGTTATTGGCAGCTGGCAAGCAGGATATGTTTCAATATATTCAAGACAGCAAGAAGCTTGGTTGTACCCATCTGGAGCCGTGGAATGCTCATCTGGCTAATATCGATCAAGGACAGGACGTTCTCCACGCCGGCTCGAACCCTCAGCAATCCCACCATCTGACGGCTATGGATGACGATTACTTGGATCGGGTGAAGGCAGCTGCCGATGAAGCGGGATTGCCATTCGGATGTATCGCTGTGGACGGTGCCCATATTTATGAACAAGAGATTGAAGCGAGGGAGCGCAACCGGGCAAAAGCTTACCGCTGGATTTCGATTGCCGAGCGGCTGGGTGCTTCTCATATTCGAATCGATTCCGGAGGCCCGGAAGCGCCTGATGACCAAGCGTTCGAGGTCATTGCTAAAGGTTATGAGGATGTTATACAACGTGCACATGATTCAGGTGTTAAGGTCGTCGTTGAGAATCATTGGGGGCCGACGAGATTTCCGGATCAACTTGTGAAACTGCTCGAAGCCGTACCTAAGCTGAAGCTTCTCCTTGATTCATGGAATTGGGCGCCGGGCAAACAGGCGGAAGGATGGCTGAAATGTGCCAAGTATGCGGAAGCCACGCATATCAAAACCTTCCACTTCACGGATGAGGGTCAAGAATTAACGCAGAATATTCCCGCGTTCATCAAGCTTTTGAAGTCGAATGGCTTTCATGGAATATGGGGAGTAGAGAGCGTTCCGGCAGATGGCGATGAGATCGAAGGCGCCCGCAGGACGATCGAACTCATCCAACGCTTCGGTTGATGGAGGCGAATCGCAAACGCGCAGGCGGGATGAAGCTCCCGGCCTGCGCGTTTGCGCTTGCCAGCTACATAGAGAGATTGCCCGCACTGGGACTCTGCCTGTTGATATGATCAGCCTCAAGAAAGGTTCTTAATCTGACTCAATGCCGATGACATGAAGAACCGATTGCGAATCTTGTCTTGCAAATCCTCGTTAGACCCCGCATCATACGAAACCACATAAGCAGGCGTGGAAGCGACTCTCAGGTCAGGGTAGTTTGTTAGGGCTCGACTTATTCTATGAAGAAATTTGAGTAACAACAAGTGCCCCGTTCATCTGCTGCTCATAAAGCAGACACGTAGGTTAAATATAAACGCCAGGCAGATCCGATGAATCAAGCTATCATTCCTGGGGAATGAATGATTAGACAGGCAGCTTAAGTGGGGTGGTTCAACCCGTTCTCTTTGGTGTTAACAATAAGCATCATTCGTTATCGAAGGAGTGGAATTGCATATGGGAATCGAACAAAGCTTGAAAGGCAAGGTAGCGATTGTAACTGGCGGGGGCTCCGGTATTGGCAAGGGAGCTGCATTGCGGCTTGCCGAGCACGGAGCGAGTATTTGTTTTCTGGATCGAACCCCGGATAACGCCATGAAGGTTAAGAAGCAGATTGAGCGTATAGGCGGACGAGCCGAGGTCATTGAAACCGATGTCTCCGTGCCGGAAATGGTGGAGAACGGAGTCAAGAAGGCTGTGGAGAAGTTCGGACGGCTGGATATTGTGTTCGCCAATGCAGGCATTAACGGCGTGTGGGCACCGCTTGAAGAGCTGTCTGTGGATGAGTGGGATGAGACGCTGTCCATTAATTTAAGAGGCACCTTCCTGACCTTGAAATATGCGGTCCCTTACTTGAAGAAGAATGGCGGGAGCGTCATTATTACCAGCTCCGTCAATGGCAACCGGATCTTTTCCAACACCGGTGCCACCGCATACAGCGCAAGCAAAGCAGGTCAGGTCGCTTTAATGAAGATGACGGCACTGGAGCTTGCGCCGTATAAGATTCGCGTCAACGCCATTTGCCCGGGGGCTATCGAGACGAATATCGATGAGAACACCGAAATATCGCCGAATCTGGATGAGGTGAAAATTCCGGTCGAATTCCCGGAGGGTGATCAGCCGCTATCGGGACATCCGGGCAGTATTGAGCAATGCGGCGATCTTGTTCTGTTCCTTGCCTCCAACGCCTCATCGCATATAAGCGGAACGGAAATATACATTGATGGAGCGGAATCCCTCATACGAGGATAAAGCCAAAGGTTGTACACATGAGCTAGCTGCCGCGGGAGAGCCGCGGCAGCTTTTGTGCTTTTTGCATGAACAGGAAAGTGGAGACGTTATAACGAAAGGAGAGTCAATACAAAAATAGGGAATGGAGGAACAAAAATGTAATAAGGAATGTCTGAAGCGTAAAGGGGGCTTCATTATGAAGGGTAAGCTTCTGTTCGCTCTGACGCTGGTGATCGTCCTGCTGTGCGGCTGCTCGCAGAATCCTTTCACGGGGAAGGCGAGCATTGAATGGATCGACTTCGTGAAGATGAATGGAAAGATGTACACGGGGTTTAGAGAAAATGTCGTAAAGAACCCGGATGACGTAACGGATGTGGTCGTGGGAGAAGTCAAATTTAATGTAAGCAATGTTTCGAATCCGAAATATCGGACGAAGAGCGGCGATTCCAGTTCCTTGGAGAAGGGGTCTAGGCTGTATCGTGTGAAAGGCTTTAAGGAGACGGATTTAATTGCCGCTGAGGATAGGAAGCATATTGGGGGATACCGATTATTTGCAGGCAAAGACTTTGAATCCAACTTGGGATTACACTATCAAGATATGTTAAAGAAGAAGGTCATTCGTTTAGATCTCCACAAGGAGAATGAAGTGAAGCCGTATAAGTCGTTGACAGGCAGCGAAATGGATCGGTTCATACAATTGCTGAATAGCGGAACGGATCAAGCAGATATGAACCCGGCAATAAAGGTGGTATTCCAGTCAGCTATATCATGGTATTCTATACAGATGGTCCCATCGCGTACGCGTACCGGTTGATTGATGATGGTGATCATGTTTCCTTCATAACCGAGACAACGAGGCTGGTCGACTCCGCAATCCGCGAAATCATGCAATAATAATAATGCTATGGCTTATCTTGAAAAGGTTTTATAATAAGTTTGCGCAGTATGGAACTTGCTGGAAAAGATCTGAAGAGGAGGAGCATCGTTCGTGAAGCCTACCGTATTTATTGATAAACGAATCCCGTCCGAGGTCGAGGCTTATATTGCCGAGTATTGCGAGGTCGACAAATGGACAAGTGAATCTCCGATACCTCGTGAGACGCTGCTAGAGAAGCTCAAGAATGTGAACGGGCTGCTAACCTCCAATTCCAAAATTAATGCCGAGCTGCTGGAGCAAGCTCCCCATCTCAAAGTGGTGAGCAGCATCAGCGTCGGCTATAACCATTTTGATGTGGCGGCTATGAAGCAGCGAGGCGTGGTCGGTACGAATACGCCCCATGTGTTGAACGATACCGTGGCGGATCTGGTGCTTGCCCTCATGTTAGGTACAGCTAGAAGAGTCGCGGAATTGGACCGTTATGTGAAGGATGGCCAATGGAAGCCTGGAGACGGTGCCAATTGGTTTGGAACCGATGTACATCATGCTTCCCTCGGGATAATAGGAATGGGCCGTATCGGGGAATGCATCGCCAAACGGGCGAGGTTCGGCTTCGATATGGATGTGAGCTACTACAACCGCAGCCGCAAGCCGAGTGCGGAGGAGCAGCTTGGCGTCCGTTATTCGCCCATGACGGAACTGTTGTCTGAATCGGATTTCATCGTATTGATGGCTCCCCTCGGCGAAGGAACGCGGCGGATGATCGGACGCAATGAATTTAAGCTTATGAAACCGTCAGCCATCTTCATCAATGCTTCACGCGGTCAAACCGTGGACGAGGAGGCGCTTATCGAGGCTCTTCAGGAAGGAACCATCAGCGGGGCAGGGCTTGATGTATACGAGAATGAACCGATCGATCCCGCACATCCATTCCTCCAGATGCCCAATGTGCTGACACTGCCGCATATTGGATCGGCCACTGCCAAGACAAGATTCGATATGGGTATGCTCGCGGCACAGAACCTGGTTGCGGCTTTAAGCGGCTTAACGCCCCCGAATCTGCTCGAGGAATTTCAATAAACCTTAGTTACAGCATGAGACAAAGCCGGTCGTTAAGACCGGTTTTGTTCTATCTTAAGGGATAGTTTGATTACAATCATTCTCTCCCTATCTTGGTCCGCGTCAGAGGGATTACACTTAAGCGGAAGATTCAGCAGTGATCCTATATCCGGAAAAGAGGAAACCATGAATGGCAAAAACGAAGAGAGGCCGGCCTCTCTGGAATTTACCGTCGCGAGGGCGGGGGACTTGCCCGGTTTGCAGCGCAACACGAATTAAGCTGCTGTATCCGCGGGCGAAGACCGATGGAACACAGCACAAAGTATGCAAGAGATGCGTGAATGCGCCGCAAGTAAAAGTAGACACAATAACAGGCTAAGTGATATGGAAGCCAAAGGTTGGAAGGACACTCGCCTACTCCGGGAGTGTTTTCTTTGATCTTGCAGGCAATTATGCCGGCCAAAGCAACATTCTTCCATCCGCGCTCGTCTTGATGGTACATTTACGCTGCGCGGGGGGGAACATCGTGATTATATGGATTAATGGGGCATTCGGCTCCGGGAAAACACAAACGGCTTATGAGCTGCACCGGCGATTGCCGGATTCTATCGTATTTGATCCTGAGAATGCCGGCTATTTTATAAGAAAGAATATTCCCAAAGCCATAGCGGAGGACGACTTTCAGAACTATACGATGTGGAGAGAGATCAATTATTCCATGCTGACCTATCTCTATCGTGAATATGAAGGGACGATCCTCGTACCGATGTCGATCGTAAACCCGCAGATTTTTGATGAGTTGATCGGAAAATTAAGAAATGATAATGTGAACGTTCATCATTTTACACTGTGGGCATCCAGGGACGTGCTGCAGCGTAGACTTCGAAGCAGGGGAGAAGGCAAACACTCTTGGGCTGTCCAGCAGATCGACCGCTGTATGGCAGGACTGTCCGATGACCGATTCAAGCCGCATCTAGAGACGGATCCATTAACGACCCCAGAAGTCGCAGAAACAATTGCCAGGCTGCTTGGCCTGGACTTACAGCCAGATGATAGGGGGCTCGTTAGGAAAGCATTCGACCGTCTGATCACGCAAGTTCGGCATATCCGATTCTTTAATTAACCGTAATTGGCAGCGTGGCAATGGTGGGGTAAATCCTTGTCATATGCAGTCAACCTTCCTATAAAAAAGGATAAAATTATAATGATTGTTATTAAATAAAATGTATTGTACAATATGGGCGAAATTATCGTGCTTTCAATAGAGATAGGAGGACAGAGCTTCCAGCAGGGTCGAAACCTACAAGTTGTCAACAATGAATGGTGGTCTTTGCACGAAACGAAGTGGTCTCAAAGAGAGCAAAAAAGAATCTAAAATTTATTAAATTTGATCTTTTATGGTAAGTGAGTAAGGTGTATGATTGGTTGTGCCGGATTTGTAAAAAAACCAATTTGATATGGTCGGAGAGATGATGAAGATACTTCCTAATGAAATTTCCACCTTGTTGCAGAAGGAGCAGGTATTCGATAAGGATATTCTGTTCTGGATGGTCTGCGACCGAACGCCGGACGGCGGATTTGTCGATACGTACCTGATTCTGTGCCGTGATCGGCTGATCACGATCGGCAGCGGCAGAGAGCCTTCCAAAGAAAAGATCTACAAGGGGTACGCAATGCCCCGGAAGAAAAAGAGCGTGGAGCCTGTCCAGTCCGGTGAATGGACGGTAGAAGCTGTCCCGCTTGAACGAATTGAATCCGTTTCCATTGTGAACCTCGTCGCTTCCGGGCTGATCGTGGTGAAGGAGACGGAGGAACGAATTGCAGCTGCGTTCACGAACGGACACATGGGGAAAGCAGCAAGGCTGGTATCACTTTTCACGAAGCTGAAGAAAAGCGAGGAATTAAACAGTCAGGATTTGGACGATGAGCAGGAGCATACCTCCTGTCCGAAGTGCGGGATGATTTATCCCGAGGAGGGCAGGCAGATTTGCCCGAAGTGTATGAAGAAGCATGCTATATTCGCAAGGCTTCTGTCCTTCGCCGGCAAATACAAAGGCTCCATGTTCCTTATCGTCCTTTTCATGCTGCTCAATTCTGCGACGGGACTCGTCATCCCCTACCTGCAGGGTACGGTGCTGTTCGACCAGGCTCTGGGCGGTAAAGGCTCGTTCGCAGGCCAGATTGGTCTTGTTATTCTGCTCATCATTGCATTCCGAACGTTATCGCTCGTATTCGGGGTTTGGTTCGGGGTTATCAATGCCAGATTGGCGGCGAACGTCGCCTTCGATCTGAAGTCAAGCGTCTTCTCGGCTATGCAGCGGCTGTCGCTCAACTTCTTCCAGAAGAAGCAGACCGGACAGCTGATGACGAGGGTCAATAACGATGCGACCGAGCTGCAGTTCTTCTTTGTCGACGGAATGTCATACTTTATTGTCAATGCCATGAACATTGTCGGTATCACTGCGATTCTGTTGTACATGGACTGGAAGCTGACGCTGCTGTGCTTCATTCCGCTTCCATTCGTATTTCTGATCGTCAAGAAAGTATTTCCGAGGCTGTGGCGCCTATCCTGGAGACGGCATCGCAAAGTAAGTGCCATGAATTCCATCATCAGCGATACCATTCGCGGCACGCGCGTGGTGAAAGCCTTTGGCAAGGAACAGAAGGAGATGGAACGGTTTCACCGGTCCAATGTATCGTTCTCCGATGCGGAGCAGACCGTCAACAAGCTCGGCAGCACGGTCTTCCCGGTACTTAACTTCTTAACACAGACGGGCGGCATTCTCATCTGGGCGTTCGGCGGCTGGATGGTAATGCAGGGAGAATTCTCCTTCGGTAAGGTTCTAACTTTCGTCAACTACATGTACCTCTTGTACGGCCCCATTCAATTCATGAACAACATCGTGAACTGGTGGTCGCACTGTATGACGGCGGCACAGCGCATATTCGAAATTCAGGACACGGTGCCGGAAATCGCGGAGAAAGCCGATGCGGTTGAACTCTCGGCGATGAAGGGTGATATCAAGGTATCGAACGTGGTCTTCGGCTATGAACCGAATAAACCGATTATGAAGAATGTTTCGATGCATGCCAAGCCTGGCCAGATGATTGGCGTCGTCGGACATTCGGGGGCCGGAAAATCGACGCTCGTGAACTTGATCTCCCGTCTATATGACGTCTCGGAAGGAGAGATCCTGATCGATGATATCAATATTAAGGATCTCACGACCGCATCCTTGCGCAAGAACATTGGGATTGTATCCCAGGATGTGTATGTATTCTCGGGGAGCATCGCCGAGAACATCGCCTATGCAGATCCTGATTGTACGGTTGACGATATTATTAACGCCGCCAAGATCGCCAATGCTCATGATTTCATCGAGAAGCTCCCGGATGGCTACGACACGATCGTTGGCACGGGCGGACATAACTTGTCGGGCGGGGAGAAGCAGCGGCTATCCATCGCAAGGGCCATTCTTCATAATCCGAAGATATTGATTCTGGATGAAGCCACAGCTTCGCTCGATACGGAGACGGAGCTGCAAATTCAAGAGGCGCTGGATTCGTTGATCAAGGGAAGAACGACGATTGCGATCGCCCATCGCCTATCTACGCTCCGCAATGCCGATTATTTGGTCGTTATGGAGCATGGCAAGGTCGTTGAGGATGGTACGCATGATCAGCTGATGGAACGTGAAGGCATCTATCATGGTTTGGTGAAGAAGCACGATGAGGCGCTCAAAATGAATGAGGTGATTATAGCATGATGCAATCTGTAGCCAATCCGGTCGTGAACGAAGAAGTGAAGACAGAGTCAGACTTAGCCGATGCGGCCAAGATTCGATATCTGTCGGCGGACAATACCGTGTTCAGTAAGACACCCGGCAATATGCTGTCCGTCAAGGTGGCGGAAGAGGAGCATCCAACCGTCTATGTCCACTGCTCCTTCCCTCACACGAACAAACGAATTTATCTCTCGATCCGTACGATCGAGAATAAAGAAATCGGCATGATTCGCTCGTTGGATGATTTTTCGAAGGAAATGGCCGACCTGCTTGAAGAGCAGGTTCAAATCCGCTATTTTGCGCCGGAGATCACGAATGTGGTTGCCGTGAAGCAAGAGTTCGGCTATTCGTACTGGGAGGCGGAGACGACTGCGGGCCTCTGCCGGTTTACAGTTCGGGACGGCGGCGGCAATGCGAAGATGGTATCGGATAAGCGCCTTCTGATTACAGATGTGGACGGGAACCGCTTCATTATCGCCGATCTGGAACGTCTGAGCGACAGGGAATACCGGATGGTTGAAATGTGCATGTAGCCTTGCTGCGGCATCTTTCAAATAGGGGATGGAGGATTCGATGAATCTCAATTTTACGCTGTCAGAGCAAGATTTGCAGGCGGCTCAGCGAGCCGTTGGCGAGGAAATCCGGTACGGGGTGCCTGCCGATTTATCCTTAACAGGCCAAAGAATGCCGGGCTACTTTGTCGTCGGTCAAGATAAATGGGCTTATGTGGAGCATGGCAAGGTTCTAGACAGCGGACTGATCGCTGCCATGAAGGATTACAAAATTGTCCCTCTTATCGGTAATTCCGTTCTGGAAGCTGAAGAGGGCGGGACCAAACGGATTCTGGTCAGGGTTACGATGCAGCATGCGGCGAGATACGGCTATATCGCGCAGATTCTCAACGACATGTCCGCACAGAGAAGAATCCGGATCTTCAACAACGAAGTAGAGCCGGTCTGTACCAAATGCGGCGGATCACTCGTGCACGGCACTAGAGTTTGCCCTAGATGCATGAATAAAGCGGCAGCCTTCAAGCGGCTGTTCACAGTATCCAAGTCTCATTGGAAGAATATGAGCCTGGGGTTGATCGTCCTGTTGGCCTCATCAGCGGTTGCATTGGTGGGTCCGTATTTGCAGAAGATCCTGATCAACTCCTCCTTGCAGCCGCCGGAGGGGCAGGACGCCAGCAAGACGATATTCTTCTACGTCCTGGGCGCAATGCTGCTTGCACTTGTGCTCGGGGAGCTGTTCGGCATCATCAGAGGCCGGATTATGGCCGGAGTCAGCTCGGGAATCGCTGCCGATCTGCGGAAGATCGTCTACGATAAGCTTCAGAATCTCTCGCTTGGATTTCTGACATCGCAGCGCTCGGGTGATATTATGAACCGGATCACCTCCGATACGGATCGAATCCGCCATCTCATTCAAGAAGTGTGTACAACAGCCATCTTTCAGCTGATTATGCTGATCTCGGCGAGCATTCTGCTCTTCAATGCGGACTGGAAGCTGGCGTTAGTCGTCCTGCTTCCTGCGCCAATCGTCGCCTACATGCACATGTATATTTGGAAATACGTATTGTGGAAGCTATTCCACAAGCAGTGGCGGGTCTATGACAAAGCCAACTCGTTCCTGCATGACGTATTAAGCGGCATACGCGTCGTGAAAGCGTTCGGCAAGGAAGATGGAGAAATCCTGAAGTTCAGAAAGTATAACAGCCAGTTTATGGATGCCGCGATTAAATCCGAGAAGCTGTTCAGTATTCTGTCGCCCATCACGAACTACTTGATCCAATTGGGACAATATCTGGTGCTTCTTATCGGATGCAACATGATCATCGGCAAAGAAATGAATCTGGGTGAGCTCATTCAATTCAGCAGCTATGCCGGGATGATATTCGGGCCTATCGCATGGATGATGTTCATGCCTCGTTGGGTAGCCAATGCGGTGATCTCGATTGACCGTGTATTCTCGGTGATCGACGAACAGCCTGAGGTGCTCGATAAAGAGGTGTCGCTGAAGCATGACATTAAGGGAACCATAGCATTCAACGATGTGTTCTTCGGCTACAAATCGTATGAGCCGGTCCTTAAGCAGATCACTTTCGACGTGAAGCAGGGCGAGATGATCGGACTGGTAGGTCATTCGGGTTCGGGTAAGTCAACGCTGATTAACCTGCTGTCCCGCTTCTACGATGTTACGGAAGGCACGATAAAGATCGATGGCATTGATATTCGCGACATTAAGCAGGAGGATCTCCGGTCCCAGATTAGTGTCGTACTGCAGGAGACCTTCCTCTTCAGCGGGACGATTATGGAGAACATCCGCTATTCCAAGCCGGATGCCACCCAGGAGGAGGTCATCCAAGCCGCGAAAATCGCCAATGCCCATGACTTCATCATTAACTTCCCGGATGGCTACGATACGAAGCTGGAGGAGAACGGGAACAACTTATCCGGCGGCGAGAGACAGCGTCTGGCGATTGCCAGAGCGGTCATGAACAATCCGCGTATTCTAATTCTGGATGAAGCGACCGCCTCGCTCGATATCGATACGGAGATGGCCATTCAAGAAGCGTTGAAGCGGGTTACGCATAACCGCACGACCATTGCGATCGCCCACAGGCTTGCGACATTGCGGAATGCGGACCGCCTGCTAGTACTGAACAAAGGTGAAGTGGCTGAGGTCGGTACGCATCGCGAGCTGATGGAGAAAGAAGGCATTTATTATAATCTCATTAACGCGCAGCGCGACATGTCGAAGCAGAAGACGGAACAGCACAAGGTTGAGCACGCGGTATAACGAGAACTCTCGTCCCTGAAAGGGGAGGAGAGTTTTTTTATTCGTCCAAAGTGGAAGGAGCAGCGGAACAAAAAAAAGCACAATGCCTGTGGCATCATGCTTTCGTATAGGAGTCTTTGAATTTGACATAAGTTAATACAACTCAGGCGTCCTCGCCTTCCATAATAGTAGTATATCTCACAGAAAAGGTTAAGTCTATACTTTTTTTGGGATTTCCTATAGTTTATTTATGACGATCGTTCATCTCAAAGGGAGGCCGGATATGTTTATTCGACTAGACAGAGCCCAGTTCAAATTTATGTATGGTTATCTGTATACGCACCGCGCTCAATTACTGCTGCTTCTCCTCTTCATCTTCGGGAATATAGCTCTTCAAATTTATAGTCCGCTATATATACAGCGATTTCTAGACAGCGCACAAGCTGGGAAGGCAGCCGCGGAGCTTCTCACGATTGCGCTGTTTTTTCTCGGACTGACGGTAATCAGGCAGCTGGTAACGATTGTCATGCAATTCATTACTAGCGATGTAACCTGGAAGATCACCAATAAGGTAAGACTGGATCTCATGAGACAATGCTTGAATTATGACTTGTCTTTTCACAGCCGGCATACACCCGGGGAGATGGTTGAGCGGATTGATGGAGACGTCGGTAAGCTCAACAATTTTTTATCGGCCTTTGCTTTGAAGATGATCAGCAATAATCTGTTGATTGTATGTATTGTTGTCGTCATCTTCTACATAAATCTCTACATGGGGTTTGTAGTATTAGCTCTATCCATCACCGGATTGGTTGTATTGACTCGAATGGGCAAGTTCGGCTCGAAGACGATTCGGAACTATATGGCGGATTCTGCCGATACTGTCGGTTTTATCGATGAGCGGATTGCAGGACGGGAGGATATTCGGGCATTCAAGGCAGAGACCTATACCCTTCACTCGTATTACGCAAAATTGAAAAGCTTATATCGGACCCGCAAGCAAACCGGATTCCGGATTGGAATCGTGATTAACACCGGTGAAGTGATGCTCGCTCTCGTATTGGCTGTAACTCTGCTCTCTATGGGGCTCCTTCATCTTCATAATAAAGCTATGAGTATCGGAACGATATTTCTCATTTATTATTACATCACGATCCTGCTCATTCCGCTTAAGAGCATGGTTGCCGAGATCTCAGACCTGCAATACGTCCATGCGGCACTGCTGCGAATGAATGAATTGCTCGATTATACCGGCAAGGTGGACACATCGGGCCGTGCACATCTTATGGATCCGGCAATTTCAATCCAATTCGATCATGTGTCTTTCCGTTATGATGATGATCAGCATCAGGTCCTGCGTAACGTCAGCTTTCAAATTCCTGCGAATAAGACAGTCGGGTTATTAGGGAAGACCGGGAGCGGTAAATCTACTCTGGCCCGACTGCTCTTCCGTATGTGCGATCCGCAAGAGGGAGCCATCCGGATTAATGGAACAGATAGCCGGGAGTATGCGCTTGATAGTTTCCGGGCGAGCATTGGCATTGTATCGCAGAGCATTGAATTGTTCGCCGGTTCGTTAAGAGACAATATCACGATGTACAAAGATCATATAACGGATGAACAAATTGTGCAGATCATCGATCGATTGGGGCTCTGTGACTGGTTCCGCAGCATGGCTGATGGGCTGGATACGAGAATTGAGCGTGATGGCAGCAATTTGTCAGGGGGAGAGGCCCAGCTGATTGCGTTCACCCGTGTATTTCTATGCAACCCTCGGATCCTCATACTCGATGAAGCGACTTCTCGAATCGATCCTATAACAGAGAGAAGAATTGAGAAGGCGATTGCCGTATTAATGAAGAATCGGACCTGCATCATTATTGCCCATCGTCTATCGACTGTCAGGAACACCGATTATACACTCGTTCTACAGGAAGGCAGCGTGCTGGAATTTGATGAAACGGGATGTCTTGCGCATAATCCGAGCTCGGCCTATTCACGGATGATCAGAGAAGGCGGATCCGAATTATATGCGTGATGTGATGATCGTCCTCAGAAGAGTCTTCATGTATTATCCCCTGAATTATTCGGTGGTTGTTCTGCTGCGGATCGGCGGGTACGCAGGGTTAGGGATTCTTTCCGGCTTACTGATCCAGCGGTTTTTCAATCAAGTATCCGGTCATACACTTACGTTGAATAGTCTGTACGGCGTCACGGCGTTATTAATAGTAGTCCCTCTTGTCCAAGCCGTAAGCTATTCTATCGATCTGTCCTTAAGCTATGGCTGGACCGAAATTATACGCGCATACTATCGCCGCAATATCTTTCGGGAAATTCTGCGCAAACCAGGCGCGTCCCCCTTATCCGTTGATCACGGTAAGCTGATGAATGTCATCCGCACCGATACGCTCAACCCGGAGTCTGTGATGTGGAGCATTCCTTATTTTCTGGCTTATGCCATCTTCTCCTGCTGCGGATTAATTATTCTTAGCTCCATTGACTGGAGGGTGACCGTTGTCTTATTCACCCCACTGCTGCTGGCCGTTATCATTACGAATTGGTTTAATAAGCGGATTACCGTGTTCTATCGAGAACAGCAGAAGACCTCCGACCGAGTCACGGGCTTGCTATCGGACATCTTCAACTATTCGCAGGCGATTAAAGTCAATCATGCCGAGGAATCATTCTTGAAACGGTTGCAACGGTTCAATGAGGCGCGGGCAGCTGCAAACAGGCGCAATGATGTGTTTAGAACTACGCTAGATAGCATCTATGACAATATTGTCAGCCTCGGAACGGCCTTCTTATTGTTATTGATCAGCCAGAAAATTCGTGATGGTCAATTCACCATCGGAAATTTAACTCTGTATGTCTACTTCTTGGGATATGTGTCCAATTTGATCCGATTACTCGGCACGACATGGGCGGGGTTCCGCAATACAGCTGTTTCGCTGGCCAGAATTCAAGAGGTCATAGGAGACAATCATGTCAATAAGCTTACGGACAGCGATACGCTTTACCTCAAAGAAGACCTGCCGCAGGAGGAGGCGGGTGCCCGGAGAGAACGATTAGAACGAATCGAGGTGAGCGGACTTGCTTTCGTCTATCCCGGTTCTAATCAAGGGATTCGCGACATCACCTTTACAGTGCCCAGGGGATCATTTACGGTCATTAGCGGGAAGGTAGGTTCTGGAAAAACAACGCTGCTGCGCGTGATTCTCGGGCTTCTGCCCCGAACATCCGGTGATATCTATTGGAATGGAAGGCGCGTCTCTGACGATTCGGAATGTTTCGTTCCGCCTAATGCAGCCTATACGCCTCAAATTCCCCATCTATTTAATGATACGATCCAATCGAATATAAAGCTGGGCCAGCAAGCCTCCGATCAAGAACTTGCCCATGCTGTGCATCTGTCGGTATTGGATGACGATATCGCATCATTGGAGTTCGGTCTTGATACCGTAATAGGCATGAAGGGAGTCAAGCTATCCGGCGGGCAGCAGCAGCGGGTTGCAGCTTCTCGAATGTTCGTTAGAAACGCAGAGCTGCTGGTTCTGGACGATATCTCAAGCGCTCTTGATAGGACAACGGAGACTCGCATGTGGGAGAGATTGCATCAGGAGAGGCAAAGGAGTGAGGCGGCCTGTCTGGTCGTCACGCAGAAAAGGATAGCGATGCAGTACGCCGATCAAATCATTGTGATGGACAATGGCCAAATCAAGATGAAGGGGACATACAAGGAGCTTATGAATGGCGAGAACAGCGAAGAATTTAGCTGCTTGCTCAGTTGAGCAGCAAGCTGCAGGCTGCTGATGCGATAACCTATTTCGTCTCAGGACTAGTTAGTAAGGAAAGCCATATCGCATAAATCCTACTAAAATAACAAGATGTTCATATTTCCTCTGGGGATGGAATCGGGGATGATGATCATAACGATTGAATCAAGAGGAGGACATTTATATGCGTGGCGAACTGGTCTTAAATGAAGATAACACTCATTATTATAACTCCCGCCGAAACCCGGATATCACCGCAGCTGAGGTGGATGCATGGGTGGATCAATATGCAGGGACTCAAGTGAAGGAACTCGTACTCAATGTGAACTGTATGCGAACCAGTTATGCAAGCGAGGTATGGGAGCCTGTGTGGTCTGGATTTGACCCGGAAGGAGGAGAGGATCAGCCCTTGCTTGCCTCAGCTGGCCCAGCGGAACGAAACGGCGCTTATCAATGGATTCACATGGCTTGGCAGCTGTCCATGAAGGGTATTGATTTGTATGAGCGGTGGATTGCGCGGAGCAGGCAGCTGGGTATCTCTCCATGGATATCGATTCGAATGAATGACGTACACAATGTGAATGACGAGTCGCATTACCTGCATAATCGGCTGTGGCGGGAGCGGCCGGATTTGCGCCGGATAACCGGCAGGTTCGAAGAGTGGACCGATCGTGCATTCGATTATGGGCACAAGGAGGTGCGGGCGTATCATTTCCAGCTGATCCGGGAAGTTGTGGAGCGATATGATGTTGATGGCATCGAGCTGGATTGGATGCGCTTCGGTTATCACTTTCGTCCCGGCTTCGAAAGTGAAGGCGCTGTCATCCTCACCGAGTTCACCTCTTCCGTCCGCAAGCTGCTGGATGAATGGGAGATGAAACGCGGCCATCGAATCAAGCTGTCAGCGCGCGTGCCTTCTCGTCCAGAAACGGCATTGGCGCTTGGGATGGACGCGGCGGAATGGGCCCAGCAAGGGCTCATAGACCAGCTGGTTGTGACGCCATTCTGGGAAACCATTGAGACCGATATGCCTATTGAGATATGGAAGCAGCTCCTCCGCGGCACCACGGTTACGCTCGCAGCGGGTCTGGAGGTTCTCATCCGTGCCTATCCAGCATCCAAGCTGCGTCAGATGAATACTTTGGAAACGGTAAGGGGAGCCGCGATGTCGTTCTTGAATCGGGGTGCGGACCGGATTTATCTATTTAATTACATGGATTCCCAGACGGCGATGGCTGACCTCCACAACTATCCGAATTTATTGCGTGAAGCCGGGCATGTGGAAACCCTTCGCGGCAAGCCGCGGCGACATATTGTCACGTATGCCGATACATGGGCGCCCGGTGAGGCTAGCGCGAATATACTGCCCGTGCATTGTGCAGCCGGTAGAAGCAGGAGCATCCGAATACATATCGGGGAGAAGCCGAATCAACAAGCCGCGATGATCCTCATCGGTATGGAGAATGGGGCAGGGCTGTTGGAGTCTGGCTGCCGGGTATATTTGAACGGTCAGTTATGCGAATGGGCAGGTGAACGAATTCTAGAGAAGCCGTGTCCGGAGGGAGCTGTCTTTGGATTTCATATACCAGACCATGCCATGAAGGATGGGTTTCATGTGATTGAGGTTTCCACCGATCATGAGGTTACTTTGGGGTGGGTGGAGATTGCGATTGGAAAGCTTGCTCCAGATGCATAGTTTGCAGCCTAGAAACAGAAACTAATGGATATTATGGTTAACAATGGAGGAAGAAGACCGATGAGTCGCCGGAAGCTGCAAGACAGACTCAAGCTCAAGAACGTCGAAACGAGTCATGGGGAGCAGTTTAATGACTTGCTGCGCTATGTATTTCAAGTCACCAACCGGGATCTGCAGACCTTCGGCTGGGAGAATAGGGAGATCGCCAAATCCAAGCTGCCCGTTCTGCAGCATGCGAATGTGTTAGGATGGTTTGATGGCGACAAGCTGATCTCTCAGCTGGCGGTGTACCCTTTTCAAGTGAACCTATTCGGACATATCTATGAGATGGGGGGACTGACGGGGGTAGGCACTTACCCCGAGTATGCGAATCTGGGATTAATGAACAAGCTTATGCTGCATGCGCTTAGTAATATGAGGGATCGGAAGCAATCGATATCCTATCTGTATCCCTACTCGATTCCTTATTATAGACGCAAGGGCTGGGAGATCATTTCCGATAAAATTTCCTTTGAAGTACAGGATACGCAGCTGCCGAAGCTGAGGATGGTGCCCGGCAATGTGGAACGCGTCACGATCGAGCATCCGGATATCCGAACGATCTACACGCAGTTCGCCTTGCAAAACCATGGAGCGATGCTCCGCAACGAACTGGCATGGGAAGAGTATTTGCGCTGGGATCTGGATGATATGACCGTTGCCATATACTATGACAGCGACGATCACCCGACAGGCTATCTGTTATATTGGGTGGCCGAAGAAATCTTTCATATGAAAGAGATGGTGTACCTGGATGAAGAGGCGCGGACAGGATTATGGAACTTCGTCAGTGCGCACTTCTCCATGATCACGCTGGTCAAAGGAGATATCTATAAGAATGAGCCGTTGGCGTTCATCTTGGATGACGGCGATATTAAGGAAACCATTGCGCCGTACTTCATGGCCCGGATCGTGGACGTCACTCTCTTCATCGGACAGTACCCGTTCAAAGCGCAGGAATCGGATTGCGAGCTGGTATTCAGCTTGCACGATCCTATGCTGGAATGGAACCAAGGGACCTTCACGCTGTCGGTGAATAAGGAGGGAAAGGGCAGCTTGCAGGAAGGCGGCGGGAAGCCTTCGGTTATTGCCGATATTCCTTCATTGACGAGCATGCTAATGGGATACAAGCGGCCTGCCTATCTCGCGAGAATCGGCCGGATTCAATCCGACGGGGCCAGCGTTCAACTATTGGAGAAAATCATTCCGAATGAGCATCCCTACTTCTCGGATTATTTCTAACATATGGTCCGGGTGGATAACATACGATTCAAGGATAAACCGACTGCTGCCAAGCGTCGGTTTATTAACGTGTTTGTTGAGACCAACAGGCGCGTTAGTGGTAGAAGTTGTAGAGCTTAGAAAGAATGTTCGACGATGAGGGAGGGTAATCGACCTGACTTGTTGAAATAAGGGAAGTGCTGTTTATATTGATGGATGTACAGGGGGATATTCTCATGCGGCTATATATTATTCGTCACGCTGACCCGGATTACCCGAACGATACCATAACGGGGCCGGGGCATCTGGAAGCGAAGGCGTTGGCGCAACGATTGAAGCGGGAAGGGATCGAACGAATATACAGTTCGCCGGTACCGCGGGCTCTTCATACGATGGAATACACGGCCAAGCTGATGAACTTGGAGCCTGTGATTGAGCCATGGATGGCCGAGCTGGGCGGCTGGCATGTCGATGGAGCCGATGGACAGCTGAAGGCGGCGTGGAATGTGGATGGCGAGATTGTCAGGGAGTCCGAGCCATTCCCGCAGAGGAACAATTGGTGCGAGTCTGGACCATTCGTCAACCAGGATTTCGCCGCTCGTTACGATCAACTGAAGGCGAATTCGGATCATTTTCTGGCTTCGCTGGGATATGTGCGCGATGGAGGACGATACCGGATTGAACAGCCGAATCAGCAGAAAATCGCGATCTTTTGTCATCTTGGATTCGGCCTTACGTGGTTATCGCATCTATTGGAAATTCCGGTGCCTTCGATGTGGGTCGGCTTCTGGAAAGCGCCAAGCTCGGTAACGACAATCCTCATGGATGAAAGAACGGATCAGTGGGCGGTACCCCGCTGCCTCGGGCTAGGCGATACTTCACACTTGTTTGGCTCCGAGCTGCCTACAAGCAGTCAGGGAATTATGGCCAACTTCGATTAAAGATCGGAGTCTGGTCCGCATTGCATCTAGGAAAATACCGACGAAAGGAACGTATGATGCTCACACTGACTTATGTACTCAAAGGAATATTCATTCTCGTTCTTCTATCCGGTATGATCACCGCCGTTTTAAATAGAAAGAATCGATTCCGCGTTATCGGAAGTATAGCATTAGTCTTCTTAATTAATGGTCTTATCATGTTTGCCATCTCGTATACGCATGATCACATTCTGAAACAGGAAATCAAGACCGTTATTCATTCAAAACAAGATGGTGAAGTCAGCCGTACCGATCATAAGGAAGATGATAAGAAAGAGGCTCTCATAGAGGGGGCCGATACGGAACACCAGCATACAATCCAAGGTGAAGCTGCATTACCGCCAGTTAATGCTAGTAGTGAACCCCAAATCAAAGATGAGAGTGAAGCAGTCAACGCAGACGTCAGCGAAACGGACCCGGGAACCAAATCAGAGTTAAAGGAGGAGCCTGTCGTCAAAAAGCATCTATTACCGAAAGGCTTCGTCTATTTGGATGAAGTCATCCCTTCCGCTGTCTATGACATTCGTTATTATAGCGACTATAATTTCATCGGGACACGAATCGATGGTTATAAAGCGCCGCTTGGCATTATGTCAAGCAAGGCGGCCGCGGCGCTGAAGGCTGTTAGTGAGGAGCTGGACAGTCAAGGATATCTGCTCAAGGTGTTCGATGCGTATCGTCCGAAGAAGGCAGTCGCTCATTTTATAAGCTGGTCGAAGGATAGCGGGGATACGCTGATGAAAGAAACCTTCTATCCCGATGAGGCGAAGGCAACGCTGTTTAAGCGCGGCTACATTGCCAAGAGGTCCGGGCACTCGAGAGGCAGTACAATTGATTTGACGATCGTGGATAAGAAGACGGGCAATGAAATCGACATGGGCAGCGATTTTGATTTTCTTGGTGAAATCTCGCATCATGGTACCGCTCTAATTACGGCAGAGCAGACGGCCAATCGGAACATACTTAAGAATGCGATGGTCAAGCAAGGCTTCGATCCGTATTCGAAGGAATGGTGGCACTTCACCCTCCATAACGAGCCATTCCCGAAGCAGTATTTTGACTTTGATGTTGAGTGACCCTTCTGTTTTGACTTATATGCCGTAGTTGAATCAGAGGGAGCAGGAATATTTAGGGAAGTGTGGAATGTATATCGAGAACAATTCGATTGCCCCTGGAACTTGTGCGGATCGAATTCGAGAAGAAGAGGAGGGTGGCTTGGCAGATGGCGTTTAAATTAGAATTCTCAGGTCCGGCCGCTCATCACGTATATCAACGGGATGAGCGGAATACGGCGGATATTGCGTTCTCGGTACAGGTACCGGAACAGGTCAACGGACGCGTGGAAGCCAGGATATCAGCAGGTGCATGGAGAACGCTGGGACTGGCGAATGAGCCCGTTTTCGCTAGCGTATTGGAAGCGGTACCAGTCGGGGAGCATACGCTGTACATACGTATCCTATCTTCCGACAGCAAGGAGCTGCTCGCTGAAGGTGAAGTCGGTCCGGTATTCGTCGGCGATCTGTGGATCGTGGCCGGTCAATCCAATGCGGAGGGCTGCGGCAAGCTGATCGATGTCGAGGAGCCGCAGTCGGGCGTGAGCTGTTTCTATATGGGGGACAGATGGGACTTGGCGGTTGATCCACTGTGCTGGGTGTTCGAATCACCCGATCCGATTCATTGGATGCATCTTCCCGAGGGAGCTTCCGAAGAGCGGCTGAAGGAATATGCGGCAGCGTACCGCAGAGACCGTGTGCAAGGGGCGGGATTCGGTATTCCGTTTGGCAAAATGCTGCTGCAGCACACCGGTATTCCGGTCGGTCTGCTCATGGTCGCTCATGGCGGTACTTCGATGAGCCAATGGAGTGAAGAGCTGGCCGAGGAAGGCGGACGCTCGTTGTATGGCGCGATGCTTCGTGTCATACAAGCAAGCGGAGGTAAGGTGAAGGGCTGCCTGTGGTATCAAGGTGAGAGCGATGCGGACGACTCGGTCGTCGGACTCTACTATGACCGAATGGTTCGATGGGTCGCCAGCTTGAGACGGGATTTAGGAGATGCAGAACTGCCTTTCATCTACGCGCAAATCGCGACCGTAATGAATTGGGGCAGTGAAGAAGCGTGGAATCGCATTCAGGACAATCAGCTTCTCCTTGAGAGTGTACTCGGCAACGCTGAGCTCGTACCGACAATCGATGCGGTGCTGGCGGATGCGATACATCCCGATGCATCCTCGCTGCGTGATATCGGTCATCGCATGGCGTGGGCGGCACTACGTCTCGTTCATGATAAATCTCCCACTCAGACCGGGCCAAGACTGGCTGCGGCGATTTGGAATGATGACCGCACGGAGCTGACATTGGAATTCTCCGGTATTAACGGCCGGTTGCGGCCAGTTGAGCGAGCCTTTGCCTTCCAGGTCACAAGCGGGAATGAGGTTCTGCCGCTGATAGGCCATATGGACAATGACGGACAGCGTATCGTGCTCAAGCTGGAGCAGCCGGCGCCGGAATCCTGCCAGCTGCGGCATGGACGAGGACTTAATCCGACTGTTAATGTCAGGGATGAGCTGGGTATTCCGCTGCCCGTATTCGGTCCGATTTCCATCTAACTGAACGGAATAGCTTCGTGTAAGGCGTCCAAATCAATGGATATTGGACGCCTTTTTTCTGTTTGCAAGTGGTCCTATATAAGATGGAAAAATTGGCTCTTTGACATATCCAATTTTTCTTTTATTATTGCAGACACACTGATATGGAAAGGAAGAAGCGTGTATGAACATAGAATCGATTGACCTGATCGGCGTTCGAGCCAAGCTTATCCCTCTAGCTAGGGAGCATGGGGAGGGCTTGTATGAAGCATCCAAAAGCCCGGAAATCTGGACGTATCTGCCAACGAAGATTCACGCCTTAGCGGACGCCCATACCTTTATTGAAGACGCGCTTCGCAATCAAGAGCTGGGCAAGGAACTGCCCTTTACGATTATCGATCAAGACTCCAACCGGATTGTGGGATCGACGCGCTTGTGCAATATCTCACGGGCAGATCGCCATCTGGAGATCGGATGGACCTGGTATCATCCTTCCGTCTGGAGGACGCGCATGAATACGGAGTGCAAGTACCTGCTCCTCAAGCATTGCTTCGATACCCTGCAGACGGTTCGCGTCCAGTTTATTGCTGATATTCGGAATGAGCGTTCTAATCGGGCTATTCAACGACTGGGTGCCGTTCACGAAGGTGTCTTGAGGCGGAATCGAATACTAAGTGACGGTTATGTTCGCGATTCCTGTGTGCACAGTATCATAAGGGAAGAGTGGCCGGACGTTCAATCGAGACTAGAAGGCTTCTTGCGAATTAGCAGCTAAGTCGATTGCGATCGAGAACTTGTAATGCCCATTCGCATGTTCAAGCCAAATCCGTCCGCCATGCTGTTCCACGATATTCTTGGCAATCGGCAGACCGAGTCCGGAACCGGATGGCCACTTGTGATCATTACGGGAGGGCTCCATCTTGTAGAAGCGTTCAAACAGCTGCTGCTCCTGCTCTGGGGTAATGGGGCTGCTAAGATTCTCAATCGACAATACGGCCTGCTTCTTGACCACGGTGAGCTGAACCTTGATCTGACCGGGTTGAATGGAGAATTTCAGTGCATTCGATAGTAGATTATCGATGGCTCTCACCATTTTTTCAATATCCAAACGAAGCCTGACGGGCACGGGTATGATAAGCGGGATGACCGCGATGTGCTGTTCCTTCGCAACGGGTTCGAATTCAGAGATAATTTGTTCCAATAGGCTGGTGAAATCGACCTCCTGAAAGACCAGCCTCACGTCGCCATTCGTTAACCGCGTATATTCGAATAAGTCATCAATCAGCTTTTTCAGCTGCTGCGTCTTGTTATAGGCATTGCCAATGAAGCGCTCTTGTTCCTCCTCGCTCAACAGCGCAGGGTTCTTCAACAAGTCCAAATAGCCCATAATGCTCGTCAACGGTGTTCTCAAATCATGAGATACATACGTAATTAACGCCATCTTCGATTTTTCAATGAGGCGTTCCTTATCCAGCTGTTGATGTAATTGTTCTGCCATATGATTGATGTTGTGCGCGACGATACCAAGCTCGTCCTGTCTGGCCAGAGGAATCCGCTGGCTTAAATTCCCGCTGGCAATCGACTTTAACCCATCGGTAATCGTTCGGAAATATCTCATGATGGGGCGGGTCCATAAGAAGAAGAAGAGTATGAAGAAGAAGAAAAATAATGCTCCGGATGCGAGTGACAGGAGGACTTCAGACAGAAAGGTCTTCAGGAAGAGGTCCGCTAAGAAACTCGTGATTAGGGTGAAAATCAAGCTAAGCACATAGGCCCAAAGCATCTGGATGCGGATGCTCCGTTTTCCCATGATGAAGTTCCAGATTTTATTTCTCAATCTTGTATCCCACTCCCCAGACGGTTTTAATATACTGCGGTTCACGCGGCTTGACTTCGATTTTCTCGCGAATATTCCGAATATGAACCATCACTGTATTATCGGAGTAGAAGGCATGCTGTTCTTTCCATACATTCTGGTAGATTTTATCGATATTAAACACATGTCCGCGATGAGTGGCGAGGAGCTCCAAGATGGCAAATTCAATAGGGGTTAAGGATACGTCTGCCCCTCGAACGGTCACGGAATGCTGATCTTTGTTGATGACGAGATCATCGATAATAATTTCTGCTGCATTGACCGCCGGACTGGAGGCTGTAAAGCTTTGTCTCCTTAACTGTGCCTTCACCCGTGCAAGCAGCTCCAGCGGGTTGAACGGTTTGGTCACATAATCATCTGCCCCTGTGGAGAGCCCTGTGATTTTGTCCAGAGGCTCTTCCTTCGCCGAGAGCATGATGATCGGAATGTCGGACTCCTCTCTTATTCGGAGACAGGCCATAATGCCATCCAAACGAGGCATCATGATATCCAGTATGATCAGATGAATCCCTTCATTCTGCAGAATTTCCAAAGCCTGCAGCCCGTCCTCGGCTTCCTCCACATGATAGCCTTCATTGCGCAGGTAGATGTGCAGCACATCTCGTATTTCCGGATCATCATCAACAATTAAGATGGAATTCTTCATGATAAGGGGTCACTCCTAAGACGATTCGATTCTAAACAAAAGCTGATCACTTCAGGACACACACAACAACGAGTAGGATGAAAGAATCCCTTGAAGACATCATTCCCTAATTATAAATCAGAAGGCCGTCTTCTTGTATTTGATTTCCACTATGAGCTATATCGATTCCAAATGGTCCTTACCGGTGAGATGAACGGGATGGCCTTGATGCCGGCAGATGATCCTCACTAGGAGAAATCGCAGGCGGGATCCTCTTTTCCGATATGATAATCCATTTGCGTACAACCGCGTATAGCACTTCCGCCACCACGATACCTCCCACAATATCCAACCACACATGCTGCTTCACAAAGAGGGTTGAAACGATAATCGTCCACGAAATCACAGTCGATCCTAGACGCGCTGTCCTGGACCAATTCGCACAGTCCGACATTCCCTTCAGCATCAAATAGCTGGTGAACACATGGATGCTTGGGAAACAATTGTAGGGGCGATCTGTTGCGTAGATCAGCTTAACCAACCCGTACAGCGGTCCATTCTCAGTAATAATCGGACGTCCAACAGTCGTTTGGTAGAAGTAGTAGATGATATAGCACGTAATTAGGCCAAGACATAAGGTGAGCAGCGTTCGATAATAAGTTCGCCGATTCTTCAGAAATAGAACGATCAGCATGGTAATGATGAAAGGGTACCATATCACGTAAGGAATAATAAAGGCGGGTACAAAAGGGATTCTCTCATCCAATCCGGTCACTAGGCTCCGTACGTTGGTTTCTCCATGATTCAAGATGGTATAGAAAAGGTTCAAGACCGGAATAGCGAGCAGCCATAACAGCGGGAGAAGCCCTGCGATTTTGTTTTTCATACGGATGATCCTCCTTTATTCTGACATATATATACGAATGCCGGAGGAACGTTCATCAGTACAAAGTGAATTTCTCTCAGCAAAAAATGTTCGCTCAGCTGTTTTCTCATCTGCTGCGAGTATTGAAAGGCGATGAATCGTCCACTCGGCTTGAGCGATAACCGAATTTGTTCGATTAATTGATCCCGAACGGCCTTGGGAAAGTTGAAGAAAGGCAGGCCGCTAAGAATACAATCCAGCTGCTCGATGCCTTCTTGGCGCATAGCGACCTGAAGCTCGCAGCCGTCCGCATGGCAAGCGAAGGCTGGATATTGCCGCTTTAATTGATTACGCAGTAAAGCATCTTTCTCGAAGAGAATGACCTTAGCAGATGTTTGTGCGCTAGAAGGAATATACTTCGTAATTGCTCCAGTACCGGCCCCCAGCTCGGCTATGGCTTGCACTTCGTTCCAAGGAACGGCGTCAATCATTTTTTTGGCCAGAAATTTCGAGCTTGGCGTTACGCTCCCGATCTGCCCCGGCGAGCTGAAGAAACGAGTGATAAACAGCAATCTTTCCTGAACCTGCGCCTTTATATTCAATGTCATGTGGTTTCCTCCCTTGACTTACTCTTCCGATGTTAACGGGAAGATCTTTGGATCAAGCAAGGGAGAATCTGAATTATTTCTGAAGAAAAGGTTAGGGAGGGGAGGAGAAATTAATTTCCGTGACAAAGGCGGCTTGTGGTAAAGTAAGAACAACAGTCCGTCGGAGGTATTATGAAGAAGAGGAATAAACGTTTGTTGCTTGCAATCGGCACAATCATCTCTCTCATGGTCGTTGTTGGATTTCTCTATGTGTACCTGAGCGATCCGCTGCGTGTAGATGGGGTAACGACCTATAATAACGAGCAGAAGCAGATTATCCTATCGGTGATCAACGAGGGGCAGGGCAACCTGCATCTGAAGAGAGTCGAGGTCAACGGCGATCACGCGCCTCAGAAAGCGGAGCTCGGCATCAGCTATACGCTTCAGCTCGTCTTGGGTGGAATCGAGAGCTCGCCTCAAGCTGCATTTATGGCCATTGATCAACAACCGATTACGCCTGCGCGAAAAGCTAAGGATAATCAAGATATTGTGAAGAAAAGATTGTCGAAACCGGTCTTTTATGGGATTCGAATCACGAACGGCAGCAATGTTAGCGATGTGACCGTCACGTACAGCTATTTTGGATTAACCAAATCCAAGCGGATCGATATCACGACATAGAAGAGGAGACAGCCCTGCGGCCGCCTCCTCTTCTATGTTGTCTTGCTTTATTTGGCTGCAGCCGTGTTCAGGTTTGTGTCGAGCCCTTCTTGGGCAGTCTGCTTGGATCGCTGTAATACCGTTTCCGGCGATTCGCCTTTGATGGCGATGGAATTGGTAATTTCGCCGAACAATCCTCCGAGCGGCAGGAAGACCGGCTGAACGATGTCCGTGATCTTCATCATCATTTCGATATCTTGTTCGCTGGCTAAATTCTGTTTCTCGGCATCTTCTCTTTTTAGCTTATCGATGCGGTCCCATAAAATCAAGTCCTGCCAGATCGTGGCAGCCTCCTTCGGTTTTGTGGCGTTCGCTGGCATATACCACATAATAAAGTTAGCCACGTTATTTACATATTCCGATGCCTTCGGCCCTTTGGGGAAATAGACGAAGCCTTGCTCGTCAGTCATCGTCTTGCGCTCGGCACCTTCCCACAGCTCGCCGGTTACCATAGCCGCTTTCCCGCTGCTGAACAGGGTCTGCGATTCATTGTAATCATCATTCCCGTCATTGGGAGCAATGACCTTATGCGTCGTAAACATATCGCCCATGAAGCGGAGCGCTTCGATCATGTTCGGATCCTCGGCAGGGAACACCCACTTGCCATCCTTTTGCTCCATCATAGAGCCGTTGTTGGCGTAGACCATAATGCGGGCAAGCGTACCGGCTTCGTTCGCAAGTCCCCACTGATCAGTGACCCCGTCTCCGTTCGTATCCTTGGTCGCCTTTTTGGCGATATCGAGGAAGGTGTCCCACGTCCACTTGTCCTCTGCAATCAGATCATGTGGATCCGGCAGGCCCTCGCGTTCAAACAGCGTCTTATTGTAATAAAGTCCAGCGCTGCCTGTTACCCGCTCCGTAAACCCGTACATCTTGCCGTTCCAGGAACCGAAGTCCTTGATGCCCTTCGGCCACTTGGTATCAGCGAAGTCAAAGTAATCGTCGATCGGCTGCACCAAACCTTGATTAATGGCAGGTATGGCATGGTATCTGTCCAGTGCCACAATATCGGCAACCGGAGTCCCCGATAGGGCAGCGGCCGTAATCATCTGGATCGGTTCACCCCAAGGCACCTTGACCCACTCGATGGTTGTATTGTATTTCTTCTCGATTTCCTTCTGTCTTGCTATAACGAGATCGCCTTCCTCCGTACCCGCTACTGGTTCTCCGTACCACAGCATGATCTTGATGGGTTCGCCCTTCATATCCAAGACAGGTTCCTCGGAGGGCGGTTCTTCTTTGACAGGATTCTCTTTATCCGTATTCTCCGTTGTTGGTTTGTTGGCGGGCGTATCCGTGGTTGGATTCGGAGTATTATTGCTGCATGCGCTTACAACGAGCAGAACGAATAGGACCAGGAATAATATTGCCTTAGACTTATGCATGGTATAAACCCCTCCAGTTTAGTGTAATGGCCGTCAGATCTTGTGCAAGATGCCGATTCAAACGCGTCCCTATGTGCGGCACTCACCTGCTTTCATGAAACATAAGGTTAATACACGTACCATAACAATCCGTCAGGGAAGGTGTAAATAACGGGATTTATCCTGTTTGTATCCATATTAGACAGATGTCTAGGAGAATGGATGGTGAATAACTTTTTTATTTGATATTTACAAAAAAAACTTCTCTATTTAACAATTATGCAATATGCGGTTAGTAATATGATTAGGAACGACAAATCGTCGATAATCGAGAGGAGAGCGAGCATGAAACTGGTTCTGATGGGAGATTTGCATTATCACGATATCGAGGAGGCACTACCGGGATGGTCAGAGGCGCGTGAAGCCTACTATCAAACCGTGCTGGCACGATTTCTGGATATGGAGGCCGATTTTCACATATCGCTGGGCGATTTGACGAATCTCGGATCGATCACGGAGCTTCAAGACGTGTATCAGCTGCTTCGACGCGAGAACCGAACGTTCATTCACGTATTGGGAAACCACGATTTATACGCACAGCCCAGATCGAATGTACTGGCTATCACTGGCGGACAGCGTTATCACGCGATCGTGACGGATGAAGCGATGCTTGTTTTTCTGGATACCTGCCAAGAGATGACGCCAGATGATTGGGGAGGCAGGATCGATGAAGAACAATTGGAATGGCTGGAAGGCATGGTTCAGGCCTCAGGCACGAAGCCACTGCTCGTTTTTGGCCACCATCCGGTTTACAACACGACGACGAAATCCGAGCTGGACAAGATGTCGATTCACCCGGATATCGATATGTGGCGCATATTAAGCCAGAAGCAGGGAATCGGCATTTATTTCAATGGGCACACGCATGTGGATTCCATCGTTGAACAAAGCGGATGGCTGTTTATACAGCTATCAGCCTGTCTGGATCAGCACGGATTTCGAATCGTTGAATTTACCGAAGAGTCCATTCAGCTCTCCACGATAGACTTGGATGAAGCGGGACTTATCGAGCATGCATCCACATTATATGCGAATATGAAGCATTTCACCCATAACCCGAATGCGCGCGGAATGGATTCCGACCGGGCGTATCACGTTCCTCTTATGCAAATGAAACAGCCGGAATGAGGTTATTACGATGAAGATGAGCAGCAACCATGACAGATTCTACAAGGGGCTTCAGATGCATCGAATGATTGCTTCCATTAAAGAACCCAAGCATATCGAGCAGGCTTTAGCGCAGCGTAACCGTTTGAGCGGTGTTTTTCTGTTAACGGGTCATATCGGGGTCGTGAAGGGCTATGTTGACGTATTCCATGCGCATCAGCTGCCGGTGTTTCTTCATCTTGAGAAAATCGGCGGGTTGAGTACGGATTTCTTCGGTCTTGATTATTTGGCCAAGGCGATCAAACCGACAGGGATCATTACGACCAAGACGAGCGTGGTCAAAACGGCCAAGAAGATGGGACTGCTCACCATACAGCGGTTCTTCCTCATCGATACAGAAGGACTGGAGAACATCGCCAAGAGTCTGTCCCAGGTGGAGCCTGACATCGTCGAAGTGATGCCTGCCCGTATTCCGGAGATGCTTCGCAGTGTCAGAGCATTCACCTCGCTCCCGCTCCTGACAGGCGGATTGTTATTCGAGCAGGGCCAGGCAGTGGAATGCCTGAACAATGGGGCCACGGCCGTCACAACCTCCAAGCCGGAGCTTTGGCAGCACCTGAATGTATCTCAAGGTCAACAACGGAATGAGAACCGGCTTTGCAGCAATTTATAATTGAAGCGCTGACGAATACGAATTTATATTATCTTATCAAATCGGTAACACAGCATTAATAGTTGTCTCTTATGATGAGGAAGAAAAGTAAATAGCAATAGGTTGGAGTATGGGAGAAACCTGATCAAGCTGCGGACATCAACGTCTGCAGCTGGATTCAGGTTTCTTTTTGCTGTGGCCAAACGAATTCAAAAAAAGGTGGAGGAAATGACAATGGTGAAGAAGCTTGCTTTACTCACGCTTACGGTCATGATGGTTGTTGTATTGGCGGCATGCGGGGCGAACGGGAAGAATGAAGGGACGACGAACACCACCGGCTCGACAGGCTCCAACAAATCCGGAGCAGCAGATCCTTCCCCGGCGAAGAAGATCACCATCAAGTATTGGTATGCGTTCGGCGAGAAGATTGAGGAAGCCAAACAAAACATGGTCAAGGAGTTTAACGCATCGCAGGACCGTATCGAAGTCATCGCCGAGCATCAAGGGAATTATGATGATTTGCATGCAAAGGTACAGGCCGCTTTCGCTGCGGGCGACGCTCCTGCTGTTACGGATCTGGAAATCGCATCTACCGGCGTATTCGCCCGCTCCGGCATGCTGCAAGAGCTGACGGCTTTCGCCGACCGCGACAAGGATAAGGTTCAGCTGGATGATTTTAATCCGGGGCTGATGGGGAACGCCTACGTGGATGGCAAGCTGTATGGCTTGCCTTTCATGAGAAGCACCCCGATTCTATACAAGAATATCACATTGCTGAAGTCAGTCGGTCTAGATCCAGAAGGGCCGAAATCATGGGATGAATTGGAGCAATATTCACGCGTACTCAAGGAAAACGGGAAGATTGGAATGACCTTGCCGGCCGATATTTGGTTCTATGAAGGCTTGGTCGCTCAGAGCGGAGGCACGATTCTGTCCGAAGACGGCAAAGCAGCTGCGTTTAACTCACCCGAGGGTGTGGCTCCCGTTGAATTCTGGAAGAAGCTGGCCAGCGAAGGATTGATCAAGATTCCGGTAGGCGACGAAGCAGGCGCTACTGCGGATAAAGACTGGGCGAATCAGATGTCCGCATTCAAATTCGCTTCCACCGCCGGCGTATCCGGCAGCTTGGAAATTGCCAAGGGCAATGGATTCGAATTGATGACCGCGTTTATGCCGGCTAACAAAAGCTATGGCGTACCGACCGGCGGCTGCCAGCTCGTCATGACTTCTAAGAGTAGTGACGAAGAGAAAGAAGCTGCGTGGGAGTTTATCACGTTCATGACATCGAAGGAAAATACGATTTATCAGCATAAATATGTCGGTTACCTGCCAACTCGTATGTCTGCCGTCGAAAGTGACGAGATTAAAGCGCACTTCGAGGCGTTCCCACAGTATAAGGTGGCTGTCGATCAATTGGAATTCGCGAGACCGCGTCCGATGGAAACCTCGTATCCGGAAGTAGCCAAAATTATTAAGGAAGCGATTGAGAAAGCGATCCTGGATCCTAAGGTTGCGCCGCAGGATGCCATGAATGCAGCGGCTGAGAAGGCGAACAAGCTGCTTAGTAAGTAACAGCCTTCATTGTGCTTCGAGATAACCTCCGATCTGGAGGTTATCTCTCATCAAGGTATAGCAGGAGGAGAGGTGCATCATGATGAGCGAACAATGGCTGTCGGCCATTAAAGTAATTGTATTCGATATGGACGGCACGTTGTACCAGGAAGATACGTACATGGAGCGCTACATTCGTTATTTGCTGGAGGAAACGGATCACGAGCTTGAAGCGGATGCCGCGGTCCATGTCGGCAAAGCTATTCGATCGGGGGTGCATCCGTTTCAATTCGGGCATTTCTATCACATGCAGGACGACATGGTCCTGGTTCGTCAGGACGGCGCATTCGTCCATGGCTTGTCTTGGGAAGGCGCTGCATTGGCGGATCTGGATGGCAGGCTTTCTCATGAATCCATGTCAGATCTGATCCATATCGGCGATCCATGGTGCATTGCAGCAGTTATTGCTCATAAATACCGCATCCCTGAACAGAAATTGAAACAGGCTTTCCAGCGGGTGCGCAAGGAAATGATATGCGAGCCGTATCGCTTCCCGTTCCGCAGCGAGCTGTTCCAAGCACTCGAAGAGCTGGATGCGGTTGAGCGAAAAGTCGTCATGACAAACACGTACCTGGAATCCGGTCTGGAATTCCTCCATTACATGCAGATTCACCACGTATTCGATGAAGTCCATTGCGGCGCGGAGAAGCCTGACGGCATTGCACGTTATATGGAATCTCTGATTCAGCAGGGTTACCAGCCGCATGAAATATTGTCCATCGGGGACAACACGTGGAACGACCTGCATCCCGTGAAGCGGCTGGGAGGCCGAACCTGTTTTATCTCCCCGTACAAGAGTGTGGATACCGAGACATGGGATCTGAGATTAACGACGCTTGAGGAATTAGAGATGCTGCTGCTCAGCATTCAACAGGTCAAACGAAATGCTGTGACTTCACCAGTTGAATATACTTCCGAAGCTAATTTTGCTGCGAAGTAACTTGAGGAAGCTGAGCTTCACAAAACTTTAAGGAGGATCAGCAAATGGCGCAGATCGAGCTTAAGCATGTAAGCAAGAAATTCAAGGATGATGTCGTAATCGAGGATTTGAATTTGACTATTAAGGATGGATCGTTCACGGTACTTGTCGGTCCGTCGGGCTGCGGGAAATCAACGACCTTGCGCATGATTGCCGGACTGGAGAAGCAGAGCGGCGGCGAAATCTGGATCGGCGGCAGGTGCGTGAACGATACGGCCCCCGGCCAGCGGGAAGTAGCGATGGTGTTCCAGAACTATGCCTTGTATCCAACGATGACAGTTCGCGGCAATATTGAATTCGGCCTCAAGAATAAAGGAATCGGAAAGCAGGAGCGGCAAACGCTCATAAGCGATATTTCGGAGATCGTCGGCCTGACACCGCATCTGGATAAGAAGCCGCAGAACTTGTCGGGCGGACAACGGCAGCGGGTTGCCCTCGCCCGTGCCATGGTGAAGAAGCCGAAGGTATTTATTCTGGATGAACCGTTGTCCAATCTGGATGCGAAGCTGCGGAATCAGATGCGCACCGAGCTCATTCAGCTTCACAAAAGGCTAGGGACGACCTTTGTCTATGTGACCCATGATCAGATGGAAGCGATGTCCATGGGCGATGAAATCGTCGTTATGGATAAAGGGATGATCCAGCAAGCGGACTCTCCGCTCAAGCTGTATCACGATCCGGTGAATTTGTTTACCGCCCAGTTTATCGGCACTCCGGCGATGAATGTGATGAACATCCGTGATGTTCAAGGCTTAGAGCTCGAAGCAGCCGATCGAGTCGGCTTCGTAGGATTTCGGCCGGAGCAAGCGTTGATTGGAGTCAACAAGAACACGGAGGGTTATTGTCTGGAAGGTGAAATCATCACCAGTGAAAGCTTGGGTGCAGAGAATATTTATCAAATTAAAACGGGAAGCGGCGTGTTCTTCGTGAAAACCTTTTTAGAGTCTTTAGTGAAAACATCCCGTGTGAGCGTTGTAATCCCATACGAGCATCTTTATTATTTTCAATCGGACGGAGAACGAATTCGCGAGGTCTATATTCGTTCGCAGCAGCTTGTAAGCGCCGGGGGATTGTGAGATGACGGTATGGGAAAAGCTGCGACCCTACAGCATGGTTGCTCCATCGATCATCATCTTCTCCATGTTCTTTATTTATCCGATCTTTTACATGATCTATCTGAGCATGTTCGACTGGAATTTCGTCAGCCCGACCAAGACCTTCGTTGGTCTGCAAAATTTTAAGGAGCTTCTGCTGGATGCCGATTTTCGTCAGGTGCTGTCCAATACGACGATTTATACACTATTGACGGTTACATTAACGACGGGTCTTGCTCTTATGCTCGCTCTCTGGCTGAATAGGAAGGGCGTGTTCCATGCTTTCGTGCAGGGAGCGATCTTCAGTCCGCATATCATCTCCTTGGTGTCCATCTCCCTGCTGTGGAGCTGGCTGATGGATCCCGAGTACGGCTTGCTTAATTGGGCCATCGGGCTGCTCGGATTCGGCAAGCTGGAGTGGTTGTCCCACCCGAGCACATCGCTTGTTTCCTTGGTGATTGTTGCCGTGTGGAAAGGGGTCGGGTACAACACGCTTGTATTCATCGCCGGCCTGCAGAGCATTCCGAAGGATATCTATGAAGCTGCCGCGCTCGATGAATCCAAGCCATGGACGACCTTCATGAAGCTTATGCTGCCAATGCTGTCGCCGACGATTTTCTTCCTTGTCATCATCAATATGATCGGCTCCTTCCAAGTCTTCGAGACGATTGCGATCATGACGCAGGGAGGTCCGATTAATTCGACCAATACGCTTGTTTATTACATTTACGAATACGGCTTCCGTTTCTTCAAAATCGGTTACGCATCCGCGGCCGGCGTCATATTGCTGGGCATCGTTGGCATATTGACCATCATCTACTTCAAGCTTCTGTCGAAGCGCGTCCATTACCGGTAGGAAGGGGGATATCTCTTGAAAGCAGCAAACGAAACCGTCGGTATCCCAGCAAAAGGGGCCGTCATCGGCGGTTCTATGACGGTTGTACGCAAGAAACAAGCGGCATGGAAGACAGCGGTCAACGTTATCCTTCAAGCGGCGAACGTGATCTGCTTGCTCGCCTTGGTGTTGATCTTTGCTTTACCATTCGTCTGGATGATATCGACTTCCCTGAAGACGATGCCGGAAACGATGATCTTTCCGCCTGAATGGATTCCAAGCAATCCGGTTTGGCACAATTACATCGATGCTTGGAATACAGGTCCTTTCCTGAAATACTTCACGAACAGCGTGATCATTGCAGTCGGCATTCTCATTCTGCAGATGGCCACGATTATCCCAGCGGCGTATGCCTTCGCGCGTTATCAATTCGCAGGGTCCAAGCTGTTATTCGGTGTTGTCATGGTCACCTTAATGATTCCCGCACAGCTCATATTTCTGCCCGTCTATCTGGAGCTGAGCGCATTGAAGCTGCTGAATACACATCTGGGTCTTATTCTTCCGTTTGCGTCCAGCGCCTTCGGGATCTTTCTTCTCAGACAGGCTTTCATGCAAATTTCCGAGGAGCTTATCGAAGCGGCGAGGCTAGATCAGGCGAGCGAATGGAAGATCATTGCGAGAGTGATGGTACCGCTCGTGAAGCCGGTATTGGTTACCTTCACCCTATTCAGCTTTATTGCCCACTGGAACGATTACTTCTGGCCGCTCGTCATGACGACGAACGAGACAGCGCGAACGCTGCCCTTGGGCATTGCTAAGATCAGAGAAGTCGAAGGCGTTGCCACATGGAATATCCTCATGGCCGGCAACCTCATCTTGGTCGCGCCAATCCTCATTGTGTTCTTCTTCTCACAGCGGCAAATTATTCGTGCTTTCGTATACAACGGCGTTAAATAATAACTATCGAAGGGAAGATGTGAAATGACGTATATCGTCGCACACCGCGGATGGTCGGGAGCCGCACCGGAGAACACAATAGCCGCATTCAAGCTGGCGTTAACGGAACCCGGCATTGCCTGCATCGAGTTTGATGTGCATCTATCCAAAGACGGCATTCCTGTTGTCATCCATGACCATACGCTCGACCGCACGACGAACGGTACAGGCTTCGTCCAATCCTTAACCTATGAAGAGCTGCAAAGCTTGGATGCGGGAAGCTGGTTCGCACCGCAATTCTCCAATGAGAAGATTCCTTCTCTGGAGGAGGTTCTTCAACTGACGAAAGGCCGCTGTAAGCTTGCAGTGGAGTTAAAGAAGGCCTTGCATATGTACGAGGGTATCGAGCAGAAGGTGATCGATCTGATCCTTCGTTACGATATGAAGGATCAGGTGGTTCTGTCCTCATTCGATCATGAATCGATGAAGAAGGTCAACGAAATCGACCCTGCCTTCACGACCGGTCTTATCTTCCTGGGCAAACCAACGCTTCTGGTAGAACAGCTGCAATATACGGGGGCAAAGAGCGTGTCCATTCATCATGCTTATGTCACGATGGAATTAATGGAACAGATGAATGCGCATGGCATTGACATCGGCGTATGGACGGTGGATGATCCGGCAGCATTGGCAGAAATCCTGCATCGCTATCCCGAGGCCAGAATCACGACGAATTACCCGGATCGTTTATTGAAACTCATCCGGAGCGATGTGTCGGTATAGCCAAAGGATAGGACATTCATGAGCCGCGCGCTGCGCGGTTTTTTGGCATGTATGCATGGTATGTGGCCGTAACCAGTCCATGACGTATCTAGCTTACTCAGGTCACTATGTTTGCGCAATAGATACAAGTATGCTTAAATAGTTGCCATATCCCATGCAAGCTCAAATCATAAATGATTTGCCAAACCGCGGTTACGGTTGAACAAGGAGGGTACGATGAAGCACATTCAGATGCGCACTCGATTGTGCGAAACTTTAGGTATACATGCACCTATCATACAAGCAGGGATGGCGGGAGGGATCACTTCGCCTTCCTTGGTTGCGGCCGTGTCGGAAGCAGGAGGATTGGGAACTTTGGGTGCGGCCTATATGAGTAAAGATGCGCTGCGCCAGGCGATTCGGGAGATTAAGACACGAACACAGCGGCCGTTCAGCGTGAATATGCTCGTGTATGATCCCCCTGAACGGCCGCTGGCTGCGTCTCCGGCGTTAATCGAATGGGTCAATCTGATGCGCTCCGAGGTCGGGCTTAATTCGTGGGACGGCTCCATTCCGGACGATGAAGAGCCGCTTGACGGCTGCTTTAACGTTCTTCTTGATGAACAGGTGCCCGTGTTCAGCGTCGCCTTCTCCTTGCCCGGCAAGTATGGGGCTGCGGCGAAATCAGCGGGCATGAAGCTGATCGGAATGGCTACCACCCTGGAAGAAGCGCGCTTGCTAGAAGCAGAAGGTGTCGATGCAATTGTTGCGCAAGGCGGTGAAGCAGGGGGGCACCGGGGGACGATTGCCCTGAAGCCCGGCGAGGACGGTGCGGTTATCGGCACGCTGCCCCTCGTGTCCCTGCTGTGTGAGGCGCTGCCTCATATTCCGATTATAGCCGCGGGAGGAATCATGAACGGGCGCGGATTAGCGGCTGCACTGCTGCTTGGCGCAGACGGTGTACAGCTGGGAACGCGATTCTTGGCATGCACCGAAAGCCTGGCCCATCCCATTTATAAGAAGAGTGTATGGAATGCCAAGGAGACGGACCTGACGCTTACGCGGGCATTCTCGGGCCGTCCGGCTCGAGGAATCGCCAATCGCATGACCCGCACATTTGCGGAGAGGAATCTATCTCCTCTACCATATCCGCTGCATAACCAGTTAACACGGGAGATTCGTGCTGCGGCAGGAAGGTTGTCAGCAGCCGATTATATGTCTCTTTGGGCAGGGCAAGGTGCTGCGCAGCTGAATCATGTCGATGAAACTGCGGATGAAATCATAAGGGCGATCGTGGAGGAAGCTGGGCTTCTTGTGTCAGGTAAGACAATCTGAAGCGTTTATTTACGGGTGTTTCTGGGTCGGGAGTGAAGGGAGATGGTCAAGTATAGAAGAACATCCATCCTGCTGATCGCATTTATCGCTTTAGTCTTGATAGCGAACCAATTTACCATTGTGCAGCAAGCGACAGCGCGATTTACGAGCTTCGTATATGTGACATTCAAATATAACGAGAAAGATTTAAAATATGATCAGATTGAATTCTCGCCGCAGTTCGGGAGCTATATGGTAAGGTACACCGATAAGGATCATCAATCGTATGCCTTCGAAGTCGCTTCGAAATCCATGCCGGTTATCGTCGTCTTCGATCCTCTGGATCCTGGGGCGTAAATTCCGCGTTTAAGAAAGAAGGCAATCCTGTGAATCACGATATAACCATACATAAGGGCATAGCTTACACACTCATTATTCTACTATGTGCCTTTTCCGTTCCTGTATTCTATGTCCTGTATGAAGTTGTCAACGGTTGGGGGCTGATCGATAATGGCAGCTTGCGTCTGCGATTTGATGTTGGGCAAATGGCCATCTTTCTGCTCTCGATTCTAGTGCTTGCTTATCTGCACGAGCTTACCCATGCGTTAGGATATGTGTATATTGGCAAGGTGCCGTGGAAAGACGTGAAGGTTGGGGTACTCTGGAAATCGCTAACTCCATATGTTCATTGCCGGGTAGCGGTTGGTGTTCAAGTCTATCGAATGGTCGGATTGCTGCCTGTTGTGTATGGCATAGTCCCCGTGGTTATCGGACTAATGGCGGACGTCAAGCTTGTCTATCTTCTCGGGGTTATCATGCTCCTCGCTTCCTATGGAGATCTATTGATGCTATGGGTGCTCAGGAAGCTGCCCCATTATACGATGGTGAAGGATCATCCAAGTAAACTTGGGTGTGAGATTGTGGACGTTTCAGGCGGATCGGATGCAGCCTGGAATCCATAATTAGATTCATTAAGTGACTTATCAAGTCGTGGATGGGAGGTGGCGGATAGAACCGCTGCCTCCTTTTTGTTTGCGTTCATTCAGCTGCAAAAATATATTTATAAATTTAGCATTATCTGAGAAACATTTGTGCCCCATTTTACGTCAAAGTATCAGAATCCGAGATGTTCAAGTGAAAATAAAATGGAGGATGAACCTATTGAAAAAGACACTAGCCACACTTATCGCGTTTGTCATGATGTTTACTGTTTTTCTTCTACCTCAGGCACACGCTGCTTCAGCAATAAAAATCTACATTGATGGGGAAATTCTTGTCACCGATCAAGCGCCGGTCGCGATTGGCGGACGTACATTCGTACCTTTGCGCGGGATCTTCGAAGCACTGAACGCGAGTGTTGACTGGAACCAGAAGGCACAGACCGTGACTGCCACCAAGGGAGACATTACGGTAGTCATGAAACTTGGCGCCACAACAGCAACGATTAACAATCAGAAGGTTACCCTTGATGCTCCGGCACGAGCGATCAATGGACGTACCATGGTGCCGACCCGATTCGTAAGTGAATCGCTCGGCGAGGATGTCTTGTGGGATCCAAGTTCTCGCAGCGTCATTATTACAACCTCACGTTCGAAAGATGTTGCCGCGGCACAATATGTGAGTGCAGCTGCAGGCAATCTGTACGGTGACGGACGTGACCTGTACGTTAACTTCGCTCCTCCGTCTGATCAGTCGAACGTGAATCATTACCGGATTCTAGTTACTAAAGCAGGCAACGCGTCCTCCTTCAATCTGGCCAAGGCCCAGCTCGTTGGATCAGCCAATTACACCGTTGTCTCGACTAACAATGCGAATCAAAGCACAGCACTTTCTTCTCAAGCACGCGATGTGGATGGAGCCTTGCTGACGATCAACCAAGCCTACAGAGTATTCATCTTGACGGTGGGCAAAGACAGCTACGCGCTCTCGGATTCATCTCCAACGGTGACATTGAGCAATCCGACCGTTAATGCAGCATCGAATGTGAAAATTTCCGATATTAACGATTACGGTGATGGCCGCGATCTCTCGGTTAGCTTCACCAAAGCCTCGAATGACAATAACATCTCGGGCTATCGCGTGATGATCGTGAAGAGCAAGGATGCGTCCAGGTTCGATCTGACCACTGCGAATGCCGTAACAAGCGCTTATTACAATGCCGTTTCCAAAAATAATAACAGCACGCTGACTTCCGTATTCAGCTCGACCTCCAGAGACACATCGGGTGAACTGATCAAGAACGGCGTAGCATATACGGCGTATGTTCTGTCCGTAAGCGACAGACAGGTCGCGTCGATGAACAGCTTGTCGGCCGCTTCCGCTCAAGTTACACTGGGTACTTCTACACAGGCACCTGTCATCACGAAGGTAGCGGATGTCAGTAACTATGGCGATGGCCGTGATGTGCAGGTCAGCTTCAACAAATCATCGGATGAATCGCGTATCAGCACGTACCGGATCTTCGTTGTTAGAGCAGGCGACTATGGAAGCTTCAATGTCACCGAGGCAAACAAAGTATCTTCAGGCCGCTATTATGATGTGTCGAAGAACGGCAGTAACCGCATTGTAAACTTGCCTTCAGGCATGAAAGATGTGAAGGGGAATACCGTTACGAGTGGAGTCGCGTACCGCGTATTCGTCATGGGTGTTGTCACCAGCAATGCCTCTATTCCGAATCTGCTGTCAACCGCTTCATCCAGCCTAACCCTGTCCACTAATGGTGTTAGCCCCGTATCAAACGTTGCTGTCACCGATATGTCGGATTTTAATAATGGTCAAGATATGTGGGTGTCCTTCACCAAAGCTGCAGATGAAACGAATATTAGTAACTATCGCATATTCGTCGTGAAATCCGGGAACGCGGGAAGCTTTAGTCTCGCAACGGCAAATGCCATTACGAATTCGAATAACTATACGACCTTCTACAAGGATGGTAGTAACTTAATCAAACCGCTGTCAAACGGAGCACGTGATGTCAATGGCGCACTGATCCAAGAAGGCGTAAGTTATCGTGTGTTCGTCATGTCAGTAGGCGGAGGTACCTATACGGGAAGTAACGCACTGTCTGCATCCTCCCCTGACATCACATTGACCAACAAAAATAGCATATCCGCTGTTACGAATCTAGGCGTCAGTGATGTGAGTGATTATAACGATGGCCGGGATTTACAGGTAACCTTTAACAAAGCTGTAAATGAGAACAATATTAATCATTACCGCATATTCGTCGTTAAATCGGCCAACGCCGGCAGCTTCAAATTGGAGACCGCGAATGCGATCACGAATCCTGCCTACTACACCTGGGTAGGTAAAACAGGTGGAAACCTTACTCAACAATTGAATTCCGCGTCGAGAGATGTGAACGGAGCACAGATCAAGAACGACGAGAAATACCGTGTCTTCGTATTGTCCGTCTGGGGTGGGAATTATTCCGGAACCAATGCCCTGTCGGCAGCATCGCCAGAAATTACGCTGAAGAATAATTCCACTGTTGCGGCAGTAACGAATGTAACACCGACCTTGATGGGTACCAATGGGGATGCTAGTGACGTTCATTTGTACTTCACCAGGTCGGCAACAGAAGCTGCTGTGAAGGAATATCGTGTCATTCTCGTTCCTTCGGGCATATCGAGTTCGTTTGGTTTAACTGATGCCAATAGAGCCGTTGCCAACGGCAATTCCTTATTGGTGCCGAAGAATGGGAGCGACTTTAACCAGCGCTTGACTTCGAATCTGAAAGATTGGGAAGGCAATACGCTCGTTAGAGGAGCAGGTTTCTCCTATCGTGTATTCGTACTCGCTGTAGCGCTCAACGGTTCCAGTTACAACGCGCTCTCTAGTGCTTCGTCGAATTCATTCACTTTAGCTGCACCGGCAGCAATTCCTGCTCCTGAGGTGCAGAATGTGACAGCGAACCAGATCGGAACAACGACTGGTGTGAATGTTACCTTCACCAATTCGGATGAGAACGGAATCGCACATTACGCCGTACTGCTTGTGCCGCAGCCGGCTAACGGTTTATCGGAGGCAGAAGCAACGAACTATTACAACCAACGCAACTATACACAAGTTGCTAAATCAGCAAGACAAATCAATCTATCGAGTGCGGCTGTTGATGTGAACGGAGCTCCAATCGCTTATAACGTAGAGTACAGAGTATACGTGCTGTCTGTTGCAGACGGAACTAGGGCAACTGCGAATAAGCTCTCCTCCTCAGCACCAGTAGTGACCTTGCTCGAAACGGCGCCTCTTGCACCATCTAATACGCAGGAACCACCGGCTCAGAGTTAATAGAACGTATAATGGATTAGAGGAATTTGTTATGCCAGCGGTCTCTGGTACAACAAATTCCTCTTTTTTATGCCCAGCTGTAAGAAAAGACCGGTATTTCTGAATAGTTCAGCTGCCGTTCATATCCCGCTTGCTTTGTGAATGACCGGTATGGTTATACTGTAAGAGTGGGTGGATGTATGGACAACTAATAATTTACAGAGGTGATTGTACATATGGCGAACCAGACCAGTGTTATTATTGAAAATTCCTTGCACAACTTGCTCGATGATCCTGCTTTCCTGCCGAATTTGCAGGAGGAGGCTAGAATTAAAGCCTTTCACTCCTTAGCTTCTATTCTCTCGACGCCCAATAAAATTCACAAGTCGTTCCTGCGCATCCCACTCGACAGTGGCGAGGTTGTACGAATTCCAGCTTTTCGCACACAGCATAATGATACGTTGGGACCTTATAAGGGAGGCATTCGCTTCCACGAATCCGTCAATGAAGAGGAGGTCGTTAATTTAGCCGCGTTGATGACCTTGAAGAATGCGCTGCATGAGGTTCCTTTTGGCGGCGGCAAAGGCGGGGTGGCTATTAACCCGCGCAACTATTCCGCACGGGAGTTGTATTTGATCTGTAAGAAATATGTCCAATATTTCAGCGATATTCTGGGTCCCGACAAGGACATTCCTGCACCAGATGTAGGAACAGGCCAGCGCGAGATGGACTGGATGATGGCGGAGTATAAAAGCATTAACCCCGGCAAGCCGTACCGCGGCAGCTTCACAGGCAAGAGCGTAATCAATGGCGGTTCATTGGGAAGAAGGGAAGCGACGGGTAAGGGGGTATATTTGACCTTCCGTTATCTGATTCACGATTTCATCAGTCAAAATCAACAGGGATTATTGGTGAGTAGTAATGCCTTCGCACATACGGCACTAGGCTATGCGAACCGTCCGTTAACGATGGCCGTTCAAGGCTTTGGGAATGTGGGATCGGTTGTAGCTCTGGAAGCATTCAGCTGTAAGTATCTTACGAATAAGGTTGTAGCCGTCAGCGACCGCAATATTACGTTATTCCATTCAGAAGGGCTCAACATCCCCGCGCTTATTACGTATGCCAACAATCATAATGGCGATCTGCCTACGACTCTGGAGGGACTCTCCGAGGCTGGGGTGAATGCCCGTATTCTGGGCAGGGAAGATATTCTCTATTTGAATGTGGACGTTCTGGTCTTAGCCGCGCTGGAGGACCAGATTCGCATCGATAATGTCGATCGAATCCAAGCGCGGATCATCGTGGAGGGTGCGAATGCACCGGTGTCCGGTGAAGCGGATCAAATCATGCAGAATAAAGGCAGCATTGTCATTCCGGATATTCTGGCTAATGCGGGCGGCGTGATCGTCTCTTATTTTGAATGGATGCAAGGTCGGGAAACGCAGTTCTATACGGAAGACCAAGTGTTCCAGCTCTTACAAGCCAAGATGCAAGCAACCATGGATGCCGTCTATCCCTCCTATTTCGAAAGTGCCAGGTCTCTGCGTCAAATTTGCTATAATCATGCGGTGATGAAGCTGTCGACCAATCTGTATATTCAAGGGAAATTGTATTGATATCGGGGATGTGGTCCAAGGATGTATGAACTCGCTTGAGAGATAATATCTGTAGAGAAGCCTCCAGTATCGGTGCATACTGGAGGCTTTATGATGTTCCAAATGTGAATAAACCGTGGAATCCTTCCATAACTGACAGTCGAAATTCGTCGAAACCATTAAATATATATTCCCGGACATGGACGGATTGCTTTATAATAAGATAGATGATGATGTAATTTTTTTCACAATCTATTCGGAAGGAGGAATGCATTCATGGACAAGCTGAAGCTGTGGATGAAAGCCTCCCGGTTTCGAGTGCTGCCTGTCATGTTCATCCCCGTCGTTCTGGGCGGTTTGGGAGCATTCGCGTGGAACGGTACCTTTCATCCTGTGCTCTTTCTCATAACGCTGCTTGGCGCCGGAGCGGCTCACTTATTCTCGAACATGATTAATGATCTCTGGGATTACCGGAGCGGAGTGGATGTAGCTGCGAAAGAAACAGCCGCCGCTATCTCGACCAATTCCGGTTTCTTGGCTAATGGGATTATGTCAGAACGAACCTTCGGGCTCATGACATGGTTGATGTTCTTTATTGCCCTTGTCAGCGGAATCGCAGTCAGCTTGGCGAGCGGTTGGTGGGCCTTGGTATTTGGAGCGTTGGGCGGATTAATTGCCTACTTCTATGTCGCACCACCGCTTAAGTTTGGATATCGCGGGAAAGGCTATAGTGAACTTGCCATTCTGCTTTCCTTTGGTATTTTGCCTGTTATTGGCACGTATTATGTGCAGGTCGAGCTGTTTGGATATCGCCCTCTGATGCTGTCGCTCCCAGTCGGGCTGCTCACGACGCTTGTTCTGTTCAATCACCATTTCCTTCACTGGCAGGCTGATCGGCAGGCTGGGAAGAAAACACTCGTTGTCGTATGGGGAGAACGCAAATCGCTTGTTTTCTCGAGAATGCTGGCCATATTGGCCTATGTATCGCTTATCGCATGTGTGCTGCTGCAAGTTCTGCCCTGGTATGCGTTGATTGCAATCATTACCATCATACCGCTGTTTCGCGTGTACGGAACGCTTGGTGCCGAGAATGACTCACGAGCGTACCTTCCTTTGATGGGAGCATCGCTGAAAGCATCGGTCCGCTGCGGTGGATTGATGGGGATCGCTTTGCTGGTGCACGGACTGCTTTAATAAATATCCGATTCATCTATATCACGAATACATTATGATAGCAACAATGAAGAGGTGGCGTATCATGGAGAAACAACAGGTCTTTGGTGATTTTCATACGATTTTGTCCGAGGAAGATGTTTGGAAAATCGGCGGATTCCCGCTGCAGGACGGCACATTCTGGTCTTACCGCGAGCCGGATGCGGTCGTAATCGTCCGCAATGGCATTCTATATGTACGGGCTCCACTAAGCAGATCTCATGATAAAGTCCAAATTCTCGACAACGCGAAGCATATGTATTACTCGGTTGAGCAAGTAGAGGTGCCCGAAGCGGGTGAAGTGAGCTTCGAGCTGCAAATTAGGGCGCGTTCGCAGAATACAGCGCCGGGGGATTTGTACGACGGGTACGTATCGTTGAATTTACTCGATTTCTCGACGGGAGCCGCGCTTGATTTCTTTGCCGGCAACGATAAGTATGCCAGTGTATACGCGGTCCTGCCATTCCCCGGCGTACAAGTACCGCCGTCGGACAAAACGCGTTATTTCTGCGTCTTTAAGGAAGATACGAATTTCAAGGCAAGAGAATTCAATACCTATAAGATTACCTACAACAGAGGGAACGATGAGGTCGTCTTCTTCGTTAATGGAGAGGAAGTGCGTCGTGAGAAGGGCGTTCCAATTAAATTTAACCGGTTCACCATTGCGCTCGGCATCATGACGGAGAAGGATCTGACGCCCGAAGGTAGCGTGTCTGTTCATGGACAGACTGTGATCGGGGAATGGTCTCCCGTAACGGTGACATACACGGAGTAATAAGTTTACTCCGCAGGACCGTTGTCATGATTGAGGTCGCATAAGCTGCGGCCTTTTTTTCATATGATGATCCTAATGGCCGGCTGTTCACGATACATCTGGAATGTACGGATAATTAGCCAGTTTTTAGGCACTGGCAGATGCAGCTTGAAATCAGAGATTCATAATCAGACAGCTTAGGGGGAGGAACTTGCTAATGTCTCTATTTGAAGCCATCAAAAACAACTCCTTAGATGAACTTACTGCTGCTATTGATCAAGGTCATGACATCAACGCACAAGACGCTCTTGGCAGAACGCCGCTGCATTATGTCATTACCCAGAGAGCACCAATTGAGCTATTTGCCGCCTTGTTGGAGCATGGCGCGAATCCGGAGCTGCAAGATAAGCTCGGCCTTACCGTGCTGCGGAAGGCAATCAAGTTCGGGAATTCGGGTGCTGTCGATCTTCTCCTCTCGCGCGGTGTTGAGTTTAATCATCCAAAGGGCATTACGCATACCCATTGGTTCATTGCCCGGCATTATCCTGCCATGGCGGACAAAATGCTCGCAACCGAAGGCTCGCTGCGTTTGACCCTGACTCGAGCGGAGAAGGACTTGGTCGAGGAGGTCATCTATTCGGATCAAGAGGAGCGCATGGCGCTGCTGCCTTTATTGAATACACCCGAACTTTTACATGCCTTTGTGCTGCATTTTAACTGGGATGATGATATTAAGCCGCTGCAGATTGTAATTCGTCATCCAGAATGCAAAGAAATTACGGCTTATGAGATGTATGATTTGCTGGAGGGTGACTACTGGCAGCAGAAAGAGAATGTCACGGAGGAAGAGCGCAAATACATCCAGTTGATTGATGTTATTCAGGCGAGGTTTCCCCGGATTGGAGAATCGAAGTAGAGTAAGGATCCAGAGTTGCGTGCCTCGCGGTGATGACAGCACCCGAGTTGACTATTTGTACAAAAGGAATAGCTGCGATGGTTGTATTGAATACGGATGGCGGAACTAAGCTGATTCTACACAGGCAAAGAACAAATACGATCGAGGTATGTTTCATACAATCATCGAATCGTGGTGCCGGGATAGAACGCCTGGAACTGAAGGATTCCTTCTTGTTTAAGAACAAGAGGGAATTCGTTGAATTAATGGCAGATTTATTGAACGGTGCGCGCGATTCATTTGTGTTCCCCTTGATAGATCAAGAGTCCGAATGGATGTGGGAAATGGATTGTCTGGGCGCTTCAGGCTATCTTGTTCGACTTTATTTTTACAAAGGCAAGGTTGAAGTGTTCCTTCATCATAAGCAAGAGTATCCTTGAGCGTTTCTATGCGGATTTAAAGCAGGAGTTCAAGCTGTGATTGTGGGTTAAGATGGTCGTTCAGACGGCTGGTGGAGATTCGACGGTACTGGCTCCACGCGCGCTGTAACGGTGGAAAACGGCAGGGGTAGTAACACGGGAAGGGCGTTGTAAGGGGAGAAAACGGCGTTACAGCGTGCCGCGGCGGTGGGATGCGAGTTGTAAGACCGTTTTCTGGCGTTACAGTAATAGAAAGTGGAGGCTGACAGTTGGAATCGGCGCTGTGAGGGTAAAAACGGCGTTACAGCGTTGCCGCGGCGGTGGGATGCGAGACGTAAGACCGTTTTCTGGCGTTACAGTAATAGAAAGTGGAAGCTGACAGTTGGGATGGATGCTGTAAGGGTAGAAAACGGCGTTACAGCCGTGCCGCGGCAGAGGAATGCAAGTTGTAAGACCGTTTTCTGGCGTTACAGAAGTAGAAAGTGAAGGCTGACAGTCGGAATCGGCGCTGTAAGGGTAGAAAACGGCGTTACAGCCGTGCCGCGACGGTGGGATGCGAGTTGTAAGACCGTTTTCTGGCGTTACAGAAGTAGAAAGTGAAGGCTGACAGTCGGAATCGGCGCTGTAAGGGTAGAAAACGGCGTTACAGCGTGCCGCGGCGGTGGAATGCGAGTTGTAAGACCGTTTTCTGGCGTTACAGTCGCAGAAAGTGGAGGCTGACAGTCAGAATCGGCGCTGTGAGGGTAAAAAACGGCGTTACAGCCGTGCCGTGGCGGTGGGATGCGAGTTGTAAGACCGTTTTTGGCGTTACAGCAGTAGAAGGTGGGGCTGACAGTCGGGATGGGCCGCGGCGGAGTTGTTGGTATGGACAAGAGGTGCTATCATCGGCACTTCAGCACTTCAGCTGTTCTGTCTAACTAGCTGGAACGGTTGACTGCCAAACGATATCGCCACGCCGCCCGTTTCGATCTGCACGATGTGCAGTAAGTATCGTAACCGTATGTTTTGCGAATGTTAATGTAAAGCCGAATTGTGGCACAGCTCATGCGTTGGATCGTCGATTTACCAGAAGAGTCGACATAAGCGATTATTCAATAGTCACAAATCGTTGATTTTTCGTGTGATTGCAATCACACGAGCAGCAGGGCAGCATGGTTTATACTTGATTCATGCCAAGTATAAACGAAAGAGGGGAACGATCATGCTCAATAAGAATACGATTGATATCATTAAGTCCACGGTTCCGGTGTTGGAGGTTCATGGAACGGCCATCACGAAGCGTTTTTACGAAAGGCTGTTCACGAATCATCCTGAATTATTGAATATATTTAACCATGCTAATCAAAAGCAAGGAAGACAGCAGACGGCTCTCGCGAATGCGGTTTATGCCGCGGCTGTGAATATCGACAAGCTGGAAGCAATTCTGCCAGTCGTCAAACAAATTGCCCACAAGCACAGAAGTCTTGGTGTTCTCCCGGAGCATTATCCGATCGTCGGCGAAAATTTGCTTGCTGCGATTAAGGAAGTATTGGGCGATGCGGCTACAGAGGAAATCCTACAGGCTTGGGCGGAAGCATATGGCGTCATAGCGGATGCTTTCATCGGTGTAGAGGCGGAGATGTATGAGCAGGCCGAACGGCAGGCCGGAGGCTGGGCGGGTTATCGGGCATTCCATATTGCGAAGAAAATCAAGGAAAGTGATGTCATCACTTCATTCTATCTCGTTCCACAGGACGGTCAAGCATTGGCAGGGTTCGAGCCGGGACAGTACGTTAGTGTGAAGATGGATATTCCCGGAGAGCGCAATACCCATATCCGGCAATACAGCCTCTCCGATGCCCCGGGAAAACCCTATTATCGGATCTCGGTGAAGGAAGAATCCGGCGATCTGAATCGCACAGCAGGGAAGGTATCCGTATACTTGCATGAACAGGTCAAACCAGGCGATGTTCTATGGTTATCGGCACCGGCAGGGGACTTTACGCTCAACCAGAAGGATACCCGCCCCGTTGTACTCATTAGCGGCGGTGTTGGTTTAACCCCGATGATCAGTATGCTCAACACATTGGCAGAGACGGCGCCGGATCGTCAGGTGACCTTCATCCATGCCGCTCAGAATGGGAATGTTCACGCCATGAAGGAGCATGTGGAGGAGCTTGCCCGGAAGAATCCGCAGGTGTCGGCCTATTGGGTTTACAATCAGCCTACGGAACAGGACAGGACTAACCAGACGTTCCACAAAGAAGGTTATATCGATCTGGAATGGCTGCAGAGCAAGGTCCCGACGACGGAAGCGAGCTTCTATTTCTGCGGACCGGTTCCATTCATGAAGGCTATGAACCGCGCTTTGCAAACATGGGGCATTGCCGCCGCAGATATTCATTATGAATTCTTCGGTCCAGCCGGTAGTTTGGAGTAGACGGCTCATTAGCTATTAGCGGCAACGGAGCGGCTATCGGGTATCCGAAGCCGCCTTCTGAGCGCGAAGCAGCCGGTTCACGGTCTCTCGACGAAGTCCGATAAATTGCCCGATCTCGTCTTGTGTGAGAACTTCGGTTAAGGTTGCCGGCGCTATATAGGTTTGGAACCAAGCTTGCAGCTTACGAAGCTTCTCTGCAGGTGCAACCTCCGACAACTGGTCAATACGCTGCTGCATCATGCGAAGCTTCTCTTGAAGAACCAAGGCGATATGACGGCATTTGTGTGGATCTCTCTCCAGCTGCTGATAATATTCAGCGGCAGGCAGAATCTCAATTTCGCTCGTCATGAGCGCAATCGCAGTGCCGTAATAGGGATGCGGACTAATCAAGGAATGATGGGGTATGACCTCGTCCGGCGTAATAATATTGACAAGAATAGCTGTGCCGTCTTTATGAATGCGCATGATCTTTAATAGACCGCTCTTCAGATGGAAGAGGGGACCAGATTCGCCTTGGCGAAATAAAGTCTCGCCCTTATGCAATATCATGTTGGCTTGGCCTCCTAATCCCAATAACCGCAAGTCCCTGATAATCAGTGGGCTTGCGGTTTTATTTTTATTATAGCAAACCAGGTTGAGGAATGGATAAAGGATTGACTATACCGTAAATTCCCATATAATCATGTTGAAGGAGTGATTGTGTAGTTGATGGTAAATATTATGCGTCATCAATTTGAAGAGCTTGATGACATGGCCCTAGGGTCGGCGTGCTTTAATCCCCTTATTGCAGGCTTCAAGGAATTACGCGTTCAAGGCGGAGACGAAGGCACGTTTTATGAAGGTCTTTCGGGCGGACAGCAAATGTTGTTTATATTTCGGGTCTATTACGATCACGTAAGTCAGTCAATCGAAGACTTATATTGGTGGAGTGCTTATTTCTACGCTCAACCTGTTAAGTGGTCGTCACTGAAAGCCGGAATGCTCCATCTTACGGATCAAGAAGCGACAGTGCTCCTACATGACATTGAGCGGGAGCTCTCAATAAGAAATTACCCGGAAAGCTTGGAACGGTTCAATCACACGGCCAAGGATCTGGAGTATGATTCGGAATTATTCAACACGTTCAGCTCGTTATACATCAGGCTTCAACAAGCTGCTCCCATAACCATTGCTCGGCTTGCCCGGTATATTCGTCAGCACCCGCATGAGTTCGTCCAGTCGATGGATGAGCGCAAGGAATGAAGCTGAAGCGGCAACCAGGTTGTCAAGAGCCCCATTCTAATGACGAAACCGCCTGTGAGGGCGGTTTTTTTAGTTGCTGGGCCAGTAAACTTGAGCATAAATATGAACTGGAATAGACTGCTGGAACGGCAGATTCCAAAGGAGAGGAATGCATCCACATGACGGAGGAAAGGAATATCTTAATGGCTGCGCAGCGGCTGGCGCTTCGGCATGTAAGGGATGCCGCGAAGCTTATGCAGGATGACAGTCGCCAGAGGATAGAAAGTATTGTTAACAGAAGCGGAATGCCTGCGCCAACATGGATAACGGCCATCTTAACCTGTATCTGCACGTATGCACCCGTAACCGTCAATTTTCATCCCGATCGGGTTCTGCCGCATGGAATCACGGTCGTGGAAGGTCTTCTGCAGGATGGAATCTACCGAAGCCAATTTGAAACCCAGGTTACAAGCGGCAGCCGCACGGCGTATCCAGGCGGTGACCGTGACAATTGGGAGAAGCTGCTTTTCGCAAATGCGTACCAAATGCCCGAAGTACGGCTGGATGAGAGACCGAAGTATGGTGCGCTCAATATAATGAATTATGCGGACGGGGCTGCGCCGCGATTTGGTTCGTGCTATCTCAAGCTGCGCCCGCAGCTGTCGGATCGCTGCACCTTTACATTTGGCGACAGTCACATAGGTCCGGCCTACATAGGGACCAATGATGTGTTCGAGCCGCTGCTTGCTTCAATAGTAGAAGAAATAAATTCGGATCGTAAGGCGCTCGGCTCTAACGACGTAGATATCAAGACATTCACAAAGCGGATACTTGATTGGCCCAATGCAGCCAAAGAACCATCCACCGGTGTAATCGGACGGGCACTCAATGATTATATTGAAGCCCAAGTCCATGGACGACTCGATCTGGCTGAGGACGTAGAAGCGCTTGTCGCGGATCCGTCGTTCGCAGGAACAATGACGGGTGATCAGCTGCAGCGTTTATGTACGCAATGCGCTATCGAGCTTCACTGGCATTCGGGATTCCAGCTGGCTGCGGATGCCGTACCGGATTACTTTCGTGGCCCCGCAATGCCGCCGCTTGCGCGCCGATTGGAGGATTGGAAATTCACCGGTATTCCCGGCCTGATTGATGCAGCAGCGATAGGTAGGGCGGCGGCCTCGCTGCATGCTAACCCTAAGCAGTGGAGTGATTGGGGAACGGAGAGCGAGACTTTCCAGCATTTGAAACAGCTTTGGCATGTGCTTGTTAAGTTTGGCGGCCCATACAACCGGCAGTATAAAACAATCCCTGAGAAAGATAGCGGTATCTAAGAGCAGTCCGATTCGTTTCTGGATACGAACGGAATCTTGACATTGTCAATATGCAGCGAGCAGCCGTATCGGTGTATGTCCGTATTATGATGCAGTTGGCGCAATCCTGCATGTTTTCAGTCATGGAAACGGTTTACGAAACCCTGCCTGAATAAGGTATAATAGACAAACGGTCAAAAATCGATAAAGTCGGGTTATTAATCATAGGGCTGCAAACGAAATGAAAACCAACAGGTAATGAATGAGGTCGGCTTTGCAGCCCTCCGGACGGCAGGAGGAATGAGAGTGGGCTTAATCTTCACTTTTCTAAAAAAATACCGGGTTGCGGCTATTGTGGCTCTTAGCATGTTGCTGTTCGAACTTGCTGTAGAGCTGGTTCAGCCTCTGATGATTTCCAAAATTATCGACGAAGGCATTATGAAGTCGGATCTATCGGTCGTGTGGCTGTGGGGAGGGGTGCTGACAGCTAGCGCTGTCTTGGCCTTCTTATCCGGGATCGCGAGTTCCTTCTATGCATCCCACGCAAGTATGGGATTCGGATATGATCTTCGCGACAAGTTGTATGAGAAGGTGCAATCCTTCACGTATCCGGTATTTAACCGGTTTGCAACTTCATCGCTCATTACCCGCTTAACGGGCGATGTCAGCCAAGTGCAGGATTTAGTCTTCATGAGTCTGCGCTTCATGACGCGCGTGCCGCTAATCGTGATAGGCAGCATGATTATGGCACTCGTCGTACATCTGAAGCTCGGACTGCTGATGGTCTGCACGGTTCCGATCCTTCTCTTGTTCATCACATGGGTAATCAAGAAGTCGGCTGCGCTGTTCCGGGTTGTTCAATCCCGGCTGGATAGCGTAAATGGCGTCATTCAAGAAAATCTGACGGGCATCAGGCTCATCCGTGTTTTTGTGCGAATGAGTCATGAGGTCAGCCGTTTCGCCAAGGCTAGCGCTCATTTAATGAAAGGAACGGTGTCGGTCCTTCGTTTGACGGAAACGACGATGCCGTTTATTTTCCTCATCGGAAATGCAGGCATCATCGCCATTCTGTGGTTTGGCCGCAGGGATATCGCAGCAGGCAGCGCATCCGTGGGCGAAGTGGTCGCGGTGGTGAACTATTCCTTGCGGACGATAGGAGCCTTGTCGGCAATCTCTTGGCTCGTCGTGTCCTTCTCAAAGGGGAGAGCATCCGCCATGCGGATTGAAGAATTGTTTTCCACGGACAATGACGCTGTTGGTCACACGCAAGCAGAGCAGAAGACGCCGCTGATACAAGGCCATGTTGAGTTTAATCACGTTAGCTTCTTCTATCCGAACAATGGGATTCATGTGCTGGAAGGAATCTCGTTCACCGCCCGTCCCGGTGAACGGATCGCGATCTTAGGGGCAACTGGATCGGGTAAAACGTCGCTCGTGCAGCTGATTACCCGCCTCTACGAAGAGAATGAGGGAACCGTGCGAATCGACGGAATCGACGCCCGCAAGCTGGACACGCCGAACCTGCGCGATGCAATCGGGTACGTTCCTCAGGAAGTGCTGCTCTTCACAGGAAGCGTGCGGGACAATATTGCATGGGGCAATGAGTATGCGACGTTGGAGCAGATTATGGAAGCTGCCAAGAGAGCGCAAATTCACGAAACGATTGAACAGCTGCCGCAAGGCTACGATACGATGCTCGGACAGCGTGGCGTCAATCTGTCCGGCGGTCAGAAGCAGCGGATCTCCATCGCCAGGGCGCTGGTCCGGAATCCATCGATTCTCATCCTAGACGACAGCACCAGCGCACTCGATGTTCGAACGGAGGCTGCCTTGCTTGATTCGTTAACCGATCTGTCCTGCACGACCTTCCTCGTGACACAGAAGATTAGTTCCACGATGTCCGCTGATCTGATCCTGCTTCTGGATGAGGGACGATTGATTGAGAAAGGGAAACATGATGATTTAATGTCCCGTTCGCCTCTTTACCGGCAAATTTATCAATCCCAGTATGGGGAGGAGGCGCAGCATGTTCAAAGAACTTATTGAGCCGTTCCGCCATCCTTCCCCGGAGTTGAATCTTCGCGCGGCGAAAGATAGTGAGGGGAAGAAGGCAAAGGCGAAGGCGAAGAACTGGACAGTCACCTTGGGCCGTATATGGACCTATCTGGCCAAGCATAGAGGCAAGCTTGCCCTTGTCCTCGTCATGGTCGTGCTCAGTTCGGCGTTAGCGCTGCTCGGGCCTTATCTGATTGGCGTTGCGATCGATGACTACATCGAAGGAACGGGAGGACAATCATGGATTCAATTCCTGCTCCTCCTATCGGCGGTCTATATTCTCTTCTCATTCGTGAGCTGGCTGCAAAATATATGGATGATCGGGATCGCGCAGGAAACGGTCTATCGTATGCGCACCGATCTGTTCGCCCATCTCCACCGGCTGCCAATTCCTTATTACGGTAAACGGCAGCAGGGCGAGATCATGAGCCGCGTGACCAATGATATCGAGAATGTGAGCGGGACGCTGAACAGCTCCGCGATCCAGATTTTCTCGAGCATGCTGACCTTGGTCGGAACGATCTCCGTCATGCTGTGGCTAAGCCCGCTGCTAACGGTTCTTACCTTTACCGTGGTACCGCTCATGGCGCTGGGCATGCGCTGGATTACGCGCCGTACCGGCCCGCTGTTCAAGCAGCGGCAGCGCAACCTGGGCGACTTGAACGGCTACATTGAAGAGACGCTATCCGGCCAGCGGGTGATCAAAGCTTTTTCTCAAGAAGCACGCGTGATTCAAGGCTTTACCCAGCGCAATGACCAAATCTATCGCTCGGGCTTCTGGGCGTTGACGATCTCGAGCTTCATTCCGAAGCTGATGAACGGCTTGAACAATTTAAGCTTTGCGATCATTGCGGGCATAGGCGGGATTCTGGTCATTAAAGGCTCCATAACGGTCGGGGTCATCATCATGTTTGTCGAATATGCGAGACAATTCACGCGGCCGCTCAATGATCTGGCGAATCAGTGGAATACGTTATTGTCCGCCATCGCAGGCGCTGAACGCGTATTCGAGGTATTGGATGAGGACGTTGAAGCCAAGGATGAAGGCTCATCCGTCACACTGGATCATGTGGAAGGAGCGGTGTCTTTCTCCCAGGTTTCCTTCGCGTATGAGGCAGGCGGCGCCACGTTGGAAAGAATAAGCTTCGAAGCGAAGCCCGGCGAGATGATTGCCCTCGTCGGTCCGACCGGAGCAGGGAAAACGACATTGATTCAGCTGCTTTCCCGTTTCTATGAACCCAGCAGCGGCACAATCAGAATAGATGGCCGGGACATGACCTCGATACGGCGTGAGAGCTTGCGATCGCACATGTCTTTCGTTCTGCAGGATTCATTCTTATTCGAGGGAACCATCCGGGAGAATATCCGGTATGGCAGACTGAATGCAACCGATAGCGAGGTAGAAGCAGCGGCCAAGCTGGCTAATGCCCATTCGTTCATCGTTCGCTTTGCCGAAGGTTATGACAAGAAGCTGAGCGCCGACGGCAGCGGGATCAGTCAAGGGCAGAAACAGCTTCTGGCCATTGCGCGGGCCATCCTGGCGGATCCGTCCATACTCGTACTAGATGAAGCAACCAGCAGCATCGATACGATAACGGAGATCAAGATTCAGGAAGGACTGCAGCGGCTGATGAAGGGGAGGACGAGCTTCGTCATCGCTCACCGGTTGAATACCATCCGAAAGGCCGATCGCATCTTGGTATTGAAGGATGGCCGGCTGCTGGAACAAGGCTCGCATGAAGAGCTGTTGAAGCGAGAAGGATTTTACAGCAGCTTATATGAAGGCCAGCTTAAGGGAGAATCGATGGGCCTCGGTTCCTGATAGGAGCTTGATGAAACAAAGGAGTTGTCCGGTTTACGGGCAGCTCCTTTGTTCGGTTTTTACGGGATGCATGCAATCTGAGCTGGATTGTCATAGAAACGGACCATTCCACATAATTTGGGTGTGCGGATACATGAGGTGTATCGGTATCATGACGAGAATGGAGGAATGAGCAGATGACCAAGTCGGGATTTCACCGGCATACATCAGTATTAGCGGCATTGTTGTCTATCATGCTGCTGATGGGCATGCTTCCAGCTGCTGCTTCAGCGGTGGAGGGGGAGATGGAAATCATGGACGCGGAAGCGGGGCTCGATATTACGAATCAGAGTAATTTGGTGGGCATTCATTACTCCAATTGGTTTAATCCCGTCGTTAAAACCGGCTTGCCTATTTATGACACCTCGCAAATATTAACGCAATCGGGCATGAATAAGACTGCCCCGGTATGGGGTCCCCTTAACGCGTTTCACTTCTGGGGCAAACCGGCATTGGGCTATTACCGCTCCGATGCGGTATCCGTTATACAAACCCATATGACCCAGCTGGAGGAAGCAGGGGTCGACTTCATCATCGTGGACAATACGAACGCCGGCAGCGGATGGCCGGAGAGCTATTACAACGAGATATTCCGCAATCCGACCCAGGTGCTGCTGGATACGGTGCTCCAGATGAAGCAAAGCAACATCGCAACCCCGCATATCGTCTTCTGGACGGGTTCCGCCGCGAGCGACAGCAACCCCTCCTTCACCGGAACGGATATCTACAACCGGTATTACGGCGGAGCGTATGACGACTTATTCGTGTATTACAACGGCAAGCCGCTGCTGCTCGTCACGGATCAAATTACAAGCACGCTGACCAATCTATTCACCGTCCGCAAGATGTGGGGGCTCCAATCGACTTTAGCCCCGCAGGAGTGGTCGTTCCTGCAAGGCTATCCGCAGCTAGTTTCGTATTCCGGCTCTGTTCCGGAACAAATGCCGGTCATTACGGCTAAGCAGAGCACGTACTTAAGCTATTTCAATACGGCAACGCCAAAACGAGGGGGAATAACGTTCTACGAGCAGTGGAAGCGCGCGTTCGAGGTTCGACCGAAGATCATTACCTTAACCTGGTGGAATGAGTGGATCATGCAGCGGTTCGAAGATGGAAGCGGCAACACACGATTCGTGGACGGATATTCGGATGAATACAGCCGGGATATCGAGCCGCAGGATGGCGGCAGCGGCAGTGCGTACTTCACGTATATGAAGGGTTATATTGATGCTTACAAGAATAATCGTCCGATACCTCAAGGCCTTGTCCATGACATGGTGAAGCTGGGGGATTTCGAGATTGGCAATGAAGCCTGGAGCGCGGGCACGAATGTAAGCAGCGCTTCCGTGAAATTCTCGCAGCAGGATACGACGGTTCCCGCAGCCTCCAGCGGTTACCGCATGCTGGAAGGGGCGGGCACGGGAGTTGCCGCGAACGCATGGCGCTCGGTGTATCGTCAATTCGAGAAGCCGGTTGATTTCTCACAGCATCAAATCATCCGCTATGCCTTCAATGGATGGGGAGGCGCGCCGGGAGCAGCGGGTTATGAAACCTTCATTCGTCTGACGTCGAGCACGAATCAGACGCTGGAGCGCACCGTGTCCTATACTGGCGGGTGGCAGACGGTTGATCTCGATATGCGTTCATGGCCTTATCGGAATCAAGTGACCCGGATCGATATCGGCTTCCGCGCGACGGGCAGCACCACGGCATGGGCAGGACGCTTCCATGTCGACAATGTAACCGCCATTGCGGACAGCTATACGCTCGGCGACTTTGAATTCGGCACAGACAGCTGGGCGGCCGGTAACGGCGTCTCACAGATCTTGTCATCGGCAGGAAACAGCAGCGCCTATACGCCGAATCCTTCACAGGGCAGCAAGCTGCTGGAAATTCAGATGAGCGCGGTAAACGGTGATGTGCAGAAGTGGGTGCAGCGCACTTTCGCAACGCCGCTCAATCTGGAGAAGTTCTCCCAGCTGCGCTGGTCAGCCAGCGGATGGGGCGGCGCACCGGGGGCGACTTCCTATCAATTAACGATACGTCTGACAGCATCAAATAGTGAACAATTGACACAGACGTATACGGTCGGCAACTGGGATCAATTCAATCCCTATACCTTATCCATTGGAAGCTGGGCTCATCGCAGCCGAATTACGAAGATCGAAATCGGACACCGCGCAATCGGGGGCAATCAAGCCTGGGGGGGCAAATATTTCATTGACCATGTGAGAGCGGTCAAGTAGCTTGCGAAGCTGCATACAAGCAATCAGTACCGTGTCCGCGGTAGGAGATGACATAGCGGAGGAAGCCTATAAAAAGCTTGAGCGATCAAGCTTTTTATATTGTCCGCTTGCGAAACCCGAATGGCTGAAGCCCGCGCAGCAATGCAAAATTCCTACAAATTTCGCATAAATCCAACGAGAACTGCGCGTGCTGTCATGGCTCCTTTTCCCTATTGTTAACAACCTGAAAGCTTTGATAAGATGGGGGATGAATTTGCCGCGTCATCCATGTGAACCATCACCCCAATAAAGCTGAAACATCCTCAATGACGTCCATAGACACACCCATACTCCCTGTACGACATACGCACCGAGAAACACGATGAAACGAAACGGATTCGAATGGCAGCTTCAGAATGAACACTGCATTTGCTGTGCCCTTTGCTAGAATGGCCCATCCGATTCCGGCAGCTACGAATATTCATCCGGCCATATTTGCGTTGCATACCGGGTTCAGGCGACCGCCTGGCCACAAGGGGGAAGACAATGAAACTTCCAGGCCGACAATTATCGAAGAATGTACAAAACTACGATGTCAAACTGCTGCAGCGGGCACTGGGAAAGCTTAAATTTCCGGTGTCTGAGCAAGAGCACGCGCAAGGCATTCTCGGAGCAACGACGCAGCAAGCCGTCGCCGAATTTCAGAAGACGCATCGCCTGCAGCAGACCGGAGAGCTGGACGAATCAACGCTTGCGAAGCTGAAGGAAGCGATTGCCGCGAGGGAAGCCGCCAAGCCTGTTCAGCCCGCTATCAGGCATCTGAAGGTCGATTATCTGAATGATATCGCGAGGATTCGATATCCTGTCCGGCTGAATATGGCGAAGGATACCGTCGGGGATCTTCAGAAGACGCTCAGCTTCCTGAAGATTGACATCGATATGCGCGAGGCCGAGCAGAAGCGGTTCGGCACAAGCACGAGGGAAGCCGTCAAGAAGTTTCAAGAACAGCAGGGTCTAGCCATAACGGGAGAAGTGGATAAAAGAACCGCGGAGAAGCTGAATCAGGTCATTGTAGCCGGCAATCCCGCTCCGCTTAGCGGGGAAGACGCTTATCGCATCCGCGGCTCCATTCGCAACGAGCTGTGGCAAGGCCGGCAGGGTATTAAGGTTCAACTGTACGAAAAGTCCATACGCGGCGAGAAGCTGCTAGGAGAACGGGAATCGCTGATCAACGGCTTCTATGATCTGAAATATGAGCCGCCGAAGAACGGAAAAACGGTTAAGCCGGTCGTCATCAAGCTGATCGATTCGCAAGGAAACGTATTGAAAACGGAAACGATCGCAAATCCCGGCAAGGTCGCTTGGGTCAATTATACCGAAGGCAATCTGCCTTTCGTCGGAATCTCGGAGATTGAGAAGCTGGTCAAGGCGCTCCAGCCCGAGCTTGGCGAGCTGAAGCTGGAACAGCTGGAGGAAAGCGCAGTACATCAAGATCTGACCTACCTAGCCAAGCATACGGGCAAATCGGCGGAGGAGATCATGAAGCTAGCGCTGTCCAGCAGGATGGGGGCCAAGAGCGGATTAGCGCCGGAAATCTGTTATGCCTTTCTCCGTCAGAACTTGCCTGTCAGCTTGCCCGGCGCGCTGATCGAGAGTACGCAGCAGTGGCAGCTGATCGACCGGCTCGTCGAAAATACGTTGGCCGGCGTCATTTTCATGGATGAGGCTTTGCAGAAGCAGGCGATTGAATCGGCGGTTCGAAGCAACTATGTCCCGCGTACGCTGCTAGTTAATCTTGCAGCTGTCATCATCCAGCTGAATCAGCTGCGGACGAACTATACGCTGAATAGTGCTTTTCTTACCGGAAATGCCAACTTGAAGTCCGTATTGGAGCATTCCAAGCTGCAGGCTGCGGGGTTTAACCGCTTCTCCGAGCTCTATGCGGAGCATCGCGGTACGACCGGGGAGTTCTGGCTGGCACTGGAGAGCGATGCAGGCACCTTCCCCGAACCGGTCGTGAGTGACCTGAAGAAAACCTTCGCTGTTGCGGCTGTCGCGAAGAACCATCTGCCGACGGTCAACTATATGAAGCAAATCATTGCAGATCCCCGCGACTTGGCAAAGCTGAGCCGTGAGGATTGGGCTGCTCATATACGGGCGAATATGGCACGGGGCGGGCAGGGCTATCCGGACAATGTCGATGGCGGAGACGAGACGGAGAAAATCAACGGATTCGCTGCCATATTAAAGAGCAAGGCCGAGGATCTATATCCGACCGTGTCGTTCTTGGCAGCGGCAGCCAGTCCGGCCGTCGATACGATTAAGTATGGCGATGAGCTGCTGACGATGTCCGATAAGCAGCCGGAATTTGACTTGCGGCGCACGAATATCGACCAATTCTTAAAAGAAAAAGGCCGCGAAGCCGAGCTGCGCGAAGAAGCGGTTACCGAACTGAAGAAGATGCAGCGCGCGTTCAAGATGGCTCCGAACGTGAATACGGGCATCGCGCTGCTAAAGCAAAGCTGGCACAGCTCGGCGCATGTTTATTTTCAAGGAAAGAACCGGTTTGCAGAGAAGTTCGCCGCACAGGGGTTCACGAAGCTGGAGTCGAGGAAGGTCTACGATTTGGCATCGCGAAACTATGCCATGCTGCTAGCCAAAGCAAGCGAGTATCGAGCTGAGTTCCAGCAATTAACGCCGAAGGCGATCCTGCCGTGGACAATGACGCAGGACCAGCAGAAGCAGATTCAGGACTTCCCGAGTCTAGAGGCGCTATTCGGCTCGCTGGATTATTGCGCTTGCAAGGATTGCCGCTCGGTCTACAGTCCCGCAGCCTACATGGTCGATATTATCCGCTTTCTGAATGAGAAGGACGCGGTCAAGGCAGGGTCCAGCGCCAAGCATGTGCTGCTGCAGCGCCGCCCTGACATCGGAGATCTCGAGCTATCCTGCGAGAATACGAACATTGCTTTGCCTTATATCGACCTCGTGAACGAGCTTCTGGAAGAGGCGGTCGCGCCTCTGGCCGCATTCGTACCGTTTAATCTTCCGGGCGGATTGGTTGCAGCCTTGGATGCCAGAGAAATCACGGTTCCGCTGCGAAATGCTTTCGTTCCGCCGCTTACGAATGCGGCTTCGATCGAAACGAAGGAACCCGGCGTCAGATGGACCATTGCAGAAACCGCTTTTCGGTACCAATTAAAGCTGAAGGACGGCGTGCTTCGCGTCATGTCCCGAAGCAGGCAGACATCCGGCTCGGCTGTGGAGCTGGCTGCGAATCCGCAATACGTTCGTGCCGAGGCTTATAAGAAGCTGTTATCGCAAGTCTACCCATGGAGCTTGCCGTTTCATCTGTGGCAGGAGGAAACACGCGTCTATCTTGCGCATCTGGGCACGAAGCGGGATCGTTTGGCGGAAGCATTCTCAACGCATGCCGAGCGTAACGCGGCGTTGAATGATAAAGATCATGCACGGGAATTTCTCGGCCTGACGCCCGTCTCTTGGGCGATTGTTACGGGTGCCCGCACCGTAGTCGATGGTGTGGATTTATCTGTCGCTCCGCCTTGGTCATTCTGGGGCTTTCCCTCAGAGGATGTCACGCTGGCTGATCCGACCGATCCGGATACAACGCTTGCAGGCAAATGGCATCAGCTGGTAACGAGAGTCGATCTGCTCCTGCAGCGGTCCGGGTTCATGGGGGGACTGAAAGAGAATGGCGGCGGTTATAAGCGGTTATTGGAGCTGCTCGATACGCATTATGTGAATCCGCTGGAACCGGGATCATCCGTTCGCCAGCTCGTGATCGAGTCGCTCGACCCCGCCGATCCGCTCACCTGTACGCTCAGAAAGCTGGTGCTCAAAGCAAACGCGCCGACGGCTGCCGAACGCGAGCTGCGAATCATTGCCGCATTAGACCGAATGCACCGATTCGTCCGTCTGGCCGGAACGACCGGCTGCGGTTTCCGTGAGCTCGACCGAGTCATGCGCGTATTGATGCAGTCGGACGGGTTAAGCGACCCGTTCCTCATTCGATTGTCCCATGTGAAGCGGCAGCAGCTTGAATGGAGCGTTCCGCTGCCTGCTATCCTGAGCTGGTGGAACAACATGGAGACCTCCATCTATGCTTCTCTTGACGGAGAAGCGGCAGAAACGCCGATCTACGACCGGCTGCTGCGGAATAAAGCCGTCATGAACCCGCTGGACGAGGCGTTCGAGCTCAATGCCGCAAGATCCGAGCTGCTTCATCCGCATGCGGTAGGAAACGAGAATCCATTGACCGCTCATAAACCGGCGCTGTTAGCGGCTTTCGGATTGTCGGAGCCCGATTTGAATCTGTTTATCGAGAGAATCCAAGTTGCCGATGAGATGAATCTCGGGAATTTGTCCTTGCTGTATAGGCATGTGTCGATGGCCAAGGTGTTGAAGGTATCAATCCGTGACTATATAACCATACGGGAGTTATCCGCCGTCAATCCTTTTGCCTTCCCGAGCACTGCTTCAGCGATAACGTTCATTGAACAGTCCGAACGAATGCGGCTATCCGGGATGAGCGCTGCGGATCTCGACTGGCTGCTGCGTCATAAACGGCCGCTAGAGTCGTCCTTAGCGCCATCCAATGACCGTATAGCCGCAATCTTAATTGAGCTTCTCCGGGCGCTGCGTACCATAGCGGATGAAAATCCGGACAGCGACGGCAGCGCGCTCGATCCAAACGGCGACGTTACACGCAAGAAGCTGGAGCAGCTGGCATGGAGCCCGGCGGTAACAGATCCGTTCATGGCGATGCTGGGCGATGCGGCGGTATTCGAAGCATCACTTGATACCTTACCTTCTGCTATAAGGCTTCGCAACGATAACGGAGCCTATGAAGCGGAGCTGAATGCGATGCCGCAGGGAATCGTTATTCCGGAATCGCTCCAGGGCCGGCTGAGCTATGACGATAGCAGCCGGAAATTGCGCCTTGTCGGCATATTGACGCCTGATGAGAAGCAGCTGCTGCTGGATGCGTCGGCCGACGCTCCATATCGGCAGGCCATCGGGGCGCTCGCTTCCGAGCCAGCACGATTACGGGGAGCGATCAGCTATGACGCGGCGAACAAGAAGCTGCGGTTCACCGGCGCAATGACGGAGGCTCGCCGGTCACATTTGCTGGAGAATTCAGCGGATGCCTTGTATCAAACGGCTGTTCAGCAGCTCTTCAATGAGCCGAGGTCATTCGTCAGACGCAATTTGCGCAGCTTTCGTCTGACGCATTACGCAGCCTTCCTCGAATCGAAGCCCGCAGGCTTGGAATTTCCGGCCTCGCTTCGTTCGAAGCTCTACTACGATGCGCCGTCGAGCCAGCTTCGATCGGTTGGGGCTATCGGAGCATCGGAACGCATACAGCTGCTTGCTCTGTATGCCGAAGAGAATTACGCACGCGCAGTCATGCAGCTTGAGTCATGGCCGGATTCCGGCACCTTCATCCAATCGAGTGTCTACCTCAGCGAGCTGCCGGAGCATGTGGTCTTTCCCGATAATTTGCGGCCTAAATTGCATTATGATCTCACTGCCAAGCAGCTCCGGTTTCTCGGCGTGATGTCGGATGCGGAGAAGAGCATGCTCTTGACGCTCGCACAGCCGGCCGATCATGCATTTCGTTCGGCGGTCGAAGCGCTGCAAGTCAAGTCGGTGGAACCGCGTGCCGCGGAAGAGCCGTTCCTGGCAGAAGGCGACATCGCCAGCCTGTTCGATGGCGACCGGACGCCCGCCGAGCGCTACGGTTATGTGCTCGGCAAGCTGCTTCCGCACATCCGCGGCTCGTTAAGCGTAATGGCGGTCAAGCAGAAGCTTGGCGAAGCCTTGAAGCTGGATAGCGCCATAACGGAACTGCTGCTCACGCGGTATGTTCAATCGCCTGCGGGTCCGGCAGCGGACCCCGCGCTGAAGCGCCCGGCAATCGCCGCGTTCCTGGAGCCGTCCTATGTGGGCAGCAGCCCGAATACGCGTCTTACGCCGGCTGGCCATCCCGGCGTATTCCAAACCTATACGCTGCTTGCGAAGTTCGCAGCGGTCATTCTTAGATGGAAGCTCACGCCTGAGCTGATAGTGTTCGTATGCGACCGTGCCAATGCCGGGGGATGGCTGCATCCCGGCAGCCTGCCTGGTTCTGATACGGAAACAGCCGCAGCGGACGCGACCGCCGCATTCACAGCGTGGTTAAAGCTGAGCGCGGTGATTGAGCTGAGAGACCGGCTGCCGATAACGGAAGCCGAGCTGATCGCGGTCATGTCGGTCGTATTCGCCCTCGACGGCGGTGCGTCCGAAGAAGAGAAGCTATCCGCGAAGCGCAGCTGTCAGCGCATGCTAACGGAAGCGGCAGGATGGCCGGCAGCCGATCTTGCGCAACTGCTGGGACAACCGGATAATCTGGCGGATAACGGCATGCTTGGTATCGCATTCCCGGCAGGCTTCCGTGAACCGGCAGCGCTGCTGCGCCTATGCGAAGTGATGCAATGGTCGAAGAAGCTGGGCGTAGAACCCGTAACGGCCCGGTCCTGGACGAATGCAAACCCCGGTCCGCTTGAAGCTGCATCGCTCAAACAGGCGGTTAAGGCGAAATACGAGGACAGCCAGTGGCTGACTATAGCCAGAACGCTGCGGGATCCGCTGCGCGAGAAGCAGCGAGACGCGTTGGTTTCTTATCTCATTGCGCAGCATCCGCTTGCCTGGGATAGCGTGAATGATCTGTATGCCTATTTCCTGTTGGATGTAGAGATGGGTCCGCAGCAAATGACCTCGCGTCTGAAGCAGTCGATCAGCTCCGTGCAGCTGTTCGTGCAAAGATGCCTGATGAATCTCGAGGGCGGCGAGGTGATTGCCAAGGAGTCGGATGGCTGGGATCAATGGAAGTGGATGAAGAATTATCGCGTATGGGAAGCGAACCGTAAAGTATTTCTCTATCCGGAGAACTGGACGGAGCCCGAGCTGCGGGACGACAAGTCGGAATTTTTCAAGGCGCTGGAAAGCGATATTTCGCAGAATGATATCACATCCGACCATGTTGAGACTGCTTACCTGACTTATCTGGATAAATTGGACGAAGTCGCACGGCTGGATATTTGCTCGATGTACCATGAAGTGGAGGGCACCCGCAACGTCGTTCATGTCCTCGCGCGCACCAAAGCGACGCCTGCGGTGTATTATTACCGCCGATACATCGATAACAGCTACTGGACCGGCTGGGAGAAAATCGATCTCGAGATCGACACCGACCATGCGACGCTCGCGGTCCATAACCGGAAGCTGCATATTTTCTGGCCGGTCTTTACCGAGATGCTGCCCAAGCGTCAAATTCAGCCGCCGGCTACGGAGCTCAACGCACCCAAACGAGCACCTGAGTCGCCTAAATATTGGGAGATCAAGCTTGCCTGGTCGGTGAAGAAGAACGGGGCCTGGACGCCCAAGAAACTATCGAAGCGGAAGCTCATTCATCCGTGGGAGCGTCCGACAACGTCGTATCATCTGAAGCCCCGCCTCCGCAGCGGCTATCTGTGGATCGATCTCTTTATTTCTACCTCCCGGGAGTTCAACGATACGGAATTCTACTATCCGGATGATAACAAATGGGCAACGAAGACGAGTATCCGATTTAATGAAACGGCGCGTCCGTGGCATTCCTCATCGTTCGTTTATAACGGAGATGTCATTGATGTATACATGAAAAATTTAGTCGGTTCCGTATCCGATGGGATCAACCGTCATTTCGGCGAGGATGGCCGCCTGATCAAGCTGCTCGGCTTTGACCACCGCAGCCCGCATCAGCTGCTTCCCGCCGGCATGCATTACCGGAATACGCATCTGGTGAACAATACGCAAGTGCTGAACCTGGACGATCTGAACGTATTGACGAATCATGGGCTCCGCGTGGACGACGGCCGCCTGCTGGACAGTGCGAATGCGCCGTTCTCGCTCGTAATTACCCAGCAGGATACGCAATTTGATTCGGCTAGCCGCCCGTTCTTCTATCAGGACCTTGAACGCTCTTACTTTATAAAACCGATGACGGAATACAGGGCAGGCAATTACTTCACGACCGATCTGCCGTCGGATCCGGGCAATACGCAATATCGGATCCGGTATACCATGTATCCCTTCTACCATCCGTACACAACGCTATTTATCCGTGAACTGAACCGGACGGGAATTCCGGGACTGCTCAGCCGTAAGGTCCAGACCGAGCCGCAGACGATCCCGCCGGTGAATTCATTTGATTTTGACTATGAATATCGGCCTCTGGAAACTACGGTGCCATGGGAAAGCGCGAGGAAGGAGGTTGTCGATTTCTCAATCGGGGGCGCTTATGCGCTGTATAATTGGGAGCTATTCTTTCATGCGCCGCTTATGATCGCGACAAGGCTCAGCCAGAACCAACGCTTCGAAGAAGCGATGCAATGGTTTCATTATATTTTCGACCCGACCTGCACCGACAACCAGCCCGTCCCGCAGAAATATTGGAAGACGAAGCCATTCTACGAGTACAATGAGGCGGATTACCGCAACCAGCGAATCGACAATCTGCTTAAGCTCGTCAATTCCGGAAGCCCGGAGTATGAGAAGCAGGTGGAGATGTGGCGGGAGGATCCGTTCAAGCCGCATCTTATCGCTAGACTGAGACCAATCGCTTACCAGCGGACCGTGGTCATGAAATATATCGACAATCTCGTTGCATGGGCGGATCAGGAGTTCCGAAGGGATACGCTTGAATCCATTAACGAGGCGACGCTGCTATACGTATTGGCAGAAGAAATATTAGGAAGGCGCCCGGAGCGGGTTCCTTCAGCCTATACGGTCGAGGATTTGTCTTACGCAGAATTGGAACAAAAGCTGGATGCGTTCGGCAACGCTTTGGTGGAGGTCGAGAATTTGCTTCCGCCGCCCGTGCAGATGACACCGGGGAATGGAGGCATCGAACAGCTGCCGCGGCTGGAAACCTTTTATTTCGGCATCCCGCACAACGATAAACTGGTGGAATACTGGAACACCGTGGAGGACCGGCTGTTCAAGATCCGCCACAGCCTCAACATCGACGGGAAATTCCGCCAGCTGCCGCTGTTCGAGCCGCCGATCGATCCCGCTCTGCTCGTGAAAGCGGCAGCCGCCGGCGTCGATATCGGCAGTGTACTGAACGATCTGAACGCACCGCATCCAAATTACCGGTTCCCGATCATGCTGCAGAAGGCAAAGGAGCTGTGTGAAGAAGTGAAGGCGCTTGGTTCTCAGCTGCTCGCCGTGCTGGAGAAGAGTGACGCCGAAGCGCTGGCTCTGCTGCGGATGTCCCATGAGACCAAGCTGCTCGAGCAAATCCGGCATGTGAAGCTTCAAGCGGTGAAGGAACAGGAGGCGACGCTGCTGAGCCTGGAGAAATCGAAGGAGGCAGCCGACCAGAAGATCGCTTATTATACGAATTTGCCGTTCATGAATGCATGGGAAGTAACCGCGCTCTCTCTCTCAGGCGCTTCCACGGTCCTGGATACCGCAATCGCGGCGGGCTATATCATGGCGGGGGGATTGAAGCTTATACCGAACTTCACAATCGGCGCTTCCGGATTCGGCGGATCGCCGACAGCGACTGCGGAAACCGGCGGGGATAAGTTTGGCGATGCCGCGGAGAACATGGTACAGACAATGTCGGCCATTGCCCAATCGCTCGAGAAGATGGCAGGCATGGCCTCAACCGTAGCCAGCTATCACCGCCGCAAGGAAGAGTGGGATCAGCAGAAGGCGCTCGCGGTCATCGAGGGGGCGCAGATCGATCAACAAATGGAAGCTTCCCGCATCCGGATTGCGATGTCCCAGCGGGAGCTTGGCAATCATGACCTGCAGATCGAGCAAGCGAAGTCGGTCCAGCAGTTCATGCACAGCAAATTTACGAATCTGGAGCTCTATCAATGGATGAAGGGGCAGCTTGCAACCCTTTACTTCCAGAGCTATCAGCTTGCTTACGATATTGCCAAGCGCGCGGAGAAAGCTTTCCGATACGAGCTGGGACTGCAGGACTCGTCTTATATCCAGTTCGGCTATTGGGACAGCTTGAAGAAAGGCCTCCTTGCCGGCGATAAGCTGGCTCATGATTTGAACCGTCTTGACGCGGCTTATTACGAACAGAATGCACGGCAGCTGGAAATCGTGAAGCATGTGTCGCTAGCCATCGCGGCACCATTCAGCTTGATGAAGCTGAAGGAGACCGGAGCATGTCTGGTCGAATTGCCGGAATGGCTGTTCGATCTGGATTATCCGGGTCATTATATGCGTCGTTTGAAATCAGTCGGTATCAGCATTCCATGCGTTACCGGTCCGCTTACGAGTGTAAACTGCACGTTATCGCTCGTAAGCAGCAGCACCAGAATCAGCGGCACGGCGGGCAGCGCCTATGTCCGAGCCGGCATCGACGATGGCCGGTTTACGGATCAATACGGATTGTCGAGGGCGATCGCCACGAGCAGCGGAGATCATGATAGCGGGGTGTTTGAGTTGAGTTTCAATGATGAACGGTACTTGCCGTTCGAAGGTGCGGGCGCGGTCAGCCTGTGGCGTATCGAAATGCCGCATGATTGCAATGCCATCGACTTCTCGACAGTATCGGATGTCGTCATGCATGTCCATTACACGGCTCGCGACGGCGGTGCGGCGCTCGCCTCTGCCGCCCGCAGCGGGCTGCAGACGATCCTGCCGCAGCAGGGCGTGCGCATCTTTAATCTGAAGCAGGAGTTTCCAAGTGAATGGTACCGTTTCATTCATCCGGTGCAGCAGGGAGCGGACCAATTGCTGAACATTACCTTCGAGGGCAAGCATGTGCCGTTCTTCGACCGCCACAAAGCGGTTAAAGTGACCGCACTTCATGTAATTGCTCCTTGTCAGGGCGAGACTGGATATACGCTGTCGTTTATGCCGCCTTCCGGGGCGGGCATGGATGCAATGGCACTTGCGAAAGATTACTCGTACGGCGCGGCTCACCATGGCGAGAAGACGTTCGCAGCCGGCAGCGAACCCGACCTTAAGGGTGCTTGGACATTCAAGCTGAAGGCGGATGATGCCGCGGATGACCGTTCCCTTCAGCCGGATGATGTAGATGGCGTATACTTGATCGTTCAATACCGGACAAATTAAGAAAGCTATCATTCAAATCAACAGTAATGCCCCGAATTAGGGCTGGGTAAGTCGGTATGACGGCCTTGCGATCTGGTTCGGGGCATGAATGGATACGGGGGTGTGAGAATGTCCATGGAACGATTGATAGACGGAATGGTGCAGCGCATCATACAACATTGCGATCCCGAGCGCATCGTTCTGTTCGGCTCCTGCGCCAAAGGGACGTTCACGCAAGGAAGCGATATCGACCTGCTTGTTCTGCTCGATACCGAAGTTCCCCGCGCATTTCGGGCGATCGGGCTGAAGCAGCTTTTTCTTGAATATCCGATTGCCGTAGATGTGGTCGTCCTCACCATGGAGGAGTACGAGGAGGAGCGGAGGAGACCGTATTCATTCGCGCATTCCGTCTCGCTCTCCGGTATCGTCCTCTATGAGATGCAGCATGCGGAAAGGACTGCGCGATAAAGATCCCAAGCATGATTCGAGGGAGGGCAAGTCATGGCAGACGATAGGCATATGAACGGGAACCCTGAAGATCGCGCGGCGCCGTCCGCCCCTTCGATCACCTTGCCCAAGGGCGGAGGAGCGATTAGAGGCATCGCCGAGAAATTCTCCGCCAACACGGTAACCGGAAACGGTACCATGACGGTTCCTTTGGCTGTCAGCCCGACACGTTCCGGATTTGGCCCCGAGCTTGCGCTCACGCATGACTCCGGTGCAGGCAGCGGATTGTTCGGGTACGGCTGGTCGCTATCCATCCCGGCTATCGTCCGCAAGACGGATGGAGGTTTGCCGCAATACCGGGATCAGGAGGAATCCGACATCTATGTCTTGTCAGGCGCTGAGGATCTGGTACCCGTTCTCAATCAGGACGGCAGCAGGCACGAATATAATAACGAAGCGGAAGGCTTCGTCGTTCACCGTTACCGGCCGCGTATCGAAGGCCTGTTCGCGCGTATCGAGCGATGGACGGATACAGCGACCGGCAGCATGCATTGGCGTTCGATTACGGGCGACAACATGACGACGGTATATGGTAAGTCGGATAACAGCCGGATCGCCGATCCGGATGATCCGCTCCGCACGTTTTCATGGCTGATTTCCGAAAGCTATGACGATAAGGGCAATGCGATTCTCTACGAGTATGCGTCCGAGAACGATCTTAATATCGACCGGTCGCTGATGAACGAAAGCAGCCGCGTCATCACCGCAAACCGGTATCTGAAGCGAATTCATTACGGCAATAAGCTCTCGCGTCTGGTCCAGCCGGATCTAACGAGCATGGAATGGATGTTCGAGGCCGTCTTCGATTACGACGAGAATCATTATGTAGAAGACGGAGGAACAGCTGCTCATGGCGATACGGAGCAGCTCGTGTATGCATCCGCTTCACCGGGCAATGCTTGGGCCGCTCGCCCAGATCCGATTTCCTCGCATCGAGCCGGCTTCGAGGTGCGCACTTACCGCCGCTGCCGCCGTTTATTAATGTTCCACCGGTTCGATGAATTGGGCAGCGAGCCCTGCTTGGTGAGAGCGACCTCGTTCGAATATGCGGATTTCGACTATTCACGGCCGTTCTCCGCGAAGGAGGAGCTTGCTTATCAAGGGAGCACGCGGTTGGCTTCATTCCTGTGCGCGATCGTGCAGGCAGGCTGCATACGTGATGATACGGAGGTGGGAATAGTCAGGGACGGCATTCGTTATGCCGCATATCGCCGGAAAGAAATGCCGCCGTTGGAGTTCGAATACAGCAGAGCAGCTATAAACGGCGTGATTCGGGAGCTGGAAGGCGACAGCCTGAACAATCTGCCCTCAGGCTTGTTTGATTCCGCATGCCAGTGGGTGGATCTGGACGGTGAAGGCATATCGGGCATCCTTACGGAGCAAGCGGATTGCTGGTATTACAAACCGAACCTGGGTGGCGGCCGCTTCGGACCGCAGCAAGTTGTTGCCGCGCAGCCATCGCATGCGGATCTAAGAGGGGGGCAGGAGCTGCTGCTGGACCTGAACGGAAGTGGGCAGCTGGACGTCGTCCGGTTATCTGGACAGACCTCCGGGTATTCCGAGCGTTCGCAGGAGCAGAATTGGGAGCCGTTCAAAGCCTTCGCTCACCTGCCGAACATCCCTTGGCACGAGAAAAACTTGCGGTTCATCGATTTGAATGGAGATGGTCTTGCCGATATTCTGCTTAGCGAGCATCATGCGTTCACCTGGTACCCGTCGCTTGGGGGAGAAGGCTTCGGTCCCGCAATCCGGATGGAACCGCCGCTTGACGATGAACGCGGCGTTAGATTGGTCGTGTCCGAAGATACGCAATCCATCTACCTCGCGGACATGTGCGGCGATGGTCTGACCGACATCGTACGCATTCGCAACGGTGAAATCTGCTATTGGCCTAATCAGGGTTACGGCCGATTCGGTCATAAAGTGACGATGGATCATTCGCCCTGGTTCGATTACCCCGACCAATTCAACCAACGCCGCTTATTACTGTGCGACATCGATGGTTCCGGCGTTACTGACGTGATCTATACGAACGCCGAGGGTGTCCACCTATACTTCAATCAGTCCGGCAATCGCTGGAGCGACCCTTTTTTGCTGACTCACCTTTCCGCACCGGATCATCTATCAACGATGACAGCCGTAGATTTGCTTGGGAATGGGACATCATGTCTGGTATGGTCCTCCCCGCTGCCCGGGCATGCCCGCCAGCCCTTTTGCTATATCGACCTGATGGGTGGAATAAAGCCGCACTTGCTGGTGAGATCGATCAATAATTTCGGCGCGGAAACAAAAGTTAGCTACGTATCGTCGACGACCTTCTATCTTGCCGACAAGGCAGCAGGCCGTCCATGGGCGACGAAGCTTCCGTTCCCTGTTCAAGTTGTGGCATATGTCGAAAAATACGACCACGTCGGGCGCAGCCGCTTCACCACGCGCTATGCTTACCATCACGGTTACTATGACGGTAAAGAACGCGAATTTCGCGGCTTCGGCATGGTCGAGCAATGGGATTCGGAGGCGTATGAGGACTATGCGGCCGGCGTGGCGAGCAGCGGCGGCAGCGGAGAGCTCGCGCCCGAATTCTTTCAGCCGCCTGTGACAACCCGGACATGGTTCCATACGGGAGCATCCATCGGGAAGGACCGGATCGTGCATCAGCTGCGCAATGAATATTACGAGAGTGTCCAGTATGTTCCGGAGCCGATGCTGCCGCAGCTGCTGGAAGAAGGGGAATGGGAGGAATGCTTGCGGGCGTTAAAGGGCTTGCCTTTGCGCCAGGAAATATACAGCTTCGACGGGTCTGATGTGCAAGCCCATCCGTATCGCATCGTGGAACACAACTACGAGATCAAGCGAATTCAACCCCGCCGCGGGCAAGCCTATGCGGTCTTTCTTCCCGTAGGCAGCGAAACGGTTACGCTGGATTGCGAACGCAATCCGGAGGATCCGCATATTTCCCATCAATTGAATCTGCTGATCGATCAGACGGGCCACGTTCTTCAATCGGGCACAGTCGTATATGGCCGCCGAATCGCGAATCCTCTGCTCCCGGTGGAGGTAACCCGCGCTCAGCAAAGTTTGCATATCGTTTGCCGCGTGATCGAATATACGGCCGAAATGGATAGGGAGGCGCCTGATGCCGCTTATCGCCGGAAGGTGCCATTTGCATCTCGAAGCTATGAGGTGTCCGGGCTTGAGCCTGCAGATCAGCTGTTTACTATAACGGAGCTCCTGGACGCCTTGGAGCATGCAGCGTTGACTCCATACGAAGAAGAGGTAAGCCCAGCCTCGCTAAAGAAGCGTTTGATTGCGCACAACCGGGTTTCGTTCTTAGACAATGGGTTTAATCGGCTGCCGTTCGGGGAGCGGGATACGCTGGGGCTCGAATATGAAAGCTATCGGCTGGCTTTCACGCCAGAGGTCATTGATATTCATTATGCGGGCGGCGTATCGGCACTCGAGCTGGAGCAGGCGGGATATATTCAGTTAAGCGGCGAACCTGGCTGGTGGATCCCATCGGGGACCGCGATCTATCCGTCTAATCCGGCGGATCACTATTACATCGCCATCGGAGCGAAGGATCCGCTCGGGACGGAGACGATTGCATCGCTTGACCGGTACGACTTGCTCGTCGAAGAGGTGCGTGTCAAGCAGGCGGCCTGGAACGTCATGCGCGCGCATAATGATTATCGTACGCTCGGCCCGACTATCGTTATTGATCCTAACGATAATCGAACGGCCGTTGAGGTGGATTCACTTGGCATGGTTGTTCGGACGGCTTTCATGGGAAAGCCTGGAGACGGGGATGGAGATACGCTGGCCGACCCGACGATCCGTCTCGATTACAACCTCTTTCAATGGAGAAACGAGCGGAAGCCTAACTTTGTTCACGTATATGCGCGAGAGCGGCACGGAGCGGTTAACCCGAGATGGCAGGAGAGCTGCGTGTATTCCAACGGCAGCGGGAGCATTGCAATGGTGAAAGCCCAAGCGCATCCGGGAAAGGCGCTGCAGCTTGCAGCAGCAGGCGGTACTATTCTTGTGGATGCCAATCCCCGTTGGGTGGGCAGCGGACGGACGATTCGCAACAATAAAGGGAGTCCCGTCAAGCAATATGAGCCCTACTTCAGTACGACCGAGCGATTCGAAGATGAGAGGGAGCTCCGAGAGATTGGCGTAACGCCGCTCATCTTCTATGATGCCGTGGGTCGAACGATCCGGACGGTCTATCCCGACGGCACGGAGACGAAGGTGGAATTCGATTGCTGGCAGCACAGAGCCTTTGATAAGAATGATACGGTTCTGGGTAGCAGCTGGTATTCTGACCGGGGCAGTCCGGATCCGCTCAATGAGCCGGAGCCGCTGCAAGATCCGAAGCGTAGAGCGGCTTGGCTGGCTGCGAAGCATGCCGATACGCCGGGCATCACACATCTCGACAGCCTGGGACGTATCGTCTGTTCCGTCTCTGATTATGGGGGAGGCAGGACGGCGGCTGTGCGGTCGGACAGCGATCTATCGGGCAGGTTCTCCCGATTATTCGATCAGATCGGTCGCGAGGCGGCAAGCGGATTCAATGGGATGTCCGGGATTCCGATGTGGAGCGATAGCGCGGAGAGAGGGCGCCGCTGGAGTTTCTTTAATGTTCTAGGCGCGCTGGTGAAATCTTGGGATCAGCATGGGCGCAGGTTTCGTACCGAATACGACTCGCTGCATCGCCCGGTCGGCATATTCGCCGAAGAACCGGGACGCGGCGAATTCTTATTCCGGTATCTGCTGTACGGTGATCGGCATCCGGATGCACGGCGGCTTAATTTGCTTGGCGTGACGCATCAGGTCTACGATCAAGCAGGCCGGATCGAGATACCGGAATCCGACTTCAAAGGCAATCCGAAACGCGTGGAGCGAATTCTGGCGAAGGACTATAAGCAAGCGCCGGATTGGCGAGCGGCCTGCAGCCAGACCGATTATCAGGCCGTGCAAGACGCAGCTAGCCCAAGCTTGGCTATGGATGAAGTCTTTGCTTCCGCAACGGAATATGATGCCTTGAACCGGCCGATTCAGATGCGCCTTCCGGACGGATCGGTCATGGTCCCTGAATATAATGAAGGGAACTTCTGGAACAAGCTATCCGTGCAAGTTCGCGGGCAAGGCAGTTGGATCGATTGTCTAAAGGGGCAGGATTACGATGCGAAGGGAAGGCGGCTGTCTGCAAGATACGGCAATGACATCGAAACCCGCTATGAGTACGATCCCGAGTCGCTGCGCTTGACCGGCATGCTGACTTATCCGCTCGGTAGCAATCCCGAGCTTCATGCCTTGCAAAACATGCAGTATACCTTCGATCCAGCCGGAAACCTGACGCATGCCGCGGACCAAGCGCAGCAAACCTATTATTTCAATAATGCGGTGATCAAACCGGAATATCGGTATGAATATGATGCGATTTATCAATTGATCTCGGCAACCGGCAGAGAACATGCAGGTATGGCCAATGATGCGATCCGAAGCGAAAGCGACCTTGACTATCGGCAGCAGCTGCCCGATTTCAATCAACCCGAGGCCGTGCGTACGTACACGGAGGAATACGATTATGATCTACTTGGCAATATGACGGCAATGCGGCACCGGTATAAAACACAGGCGGGAATCGGAAATGGCTGGACGCGGCACTACCGATATATTCATGAGGACTCGCCGGGCAATCGAACGAACCGGCTGGGCTCTACCAGTCTTCCCGGCGATACGGTTGGCGGGCCTTACGGCTCAGGCTATGATTATGATGCATACGGAAATATGACAAGAATGCCGCATCTGCAAGCCCTCGCCTGGAATTGCATGGACCAGCTGAGCGTTGTGGATTTAGGCGGCGGCGGCACAGCCTACTATGTCTATGATTCGGGAGGGCGGCGAATTCGCAAGGTGATTGAACGTCCGGGCGGTGCCGTTACCGAACGCCTCTATTTGGGTTCCGTCGAGATATACCGCGAACGGCTCCAAGACGCGGTTCACCTGGAACGGCTTACACTCACCGTTTCCGACGATACGGGACCCATCGCACAAGTAGATACGAAGACTAGGGATGATCGAGGGCGAGACCCGGCGAACCCGCTCCATATGCCTTTGATCCGGTATCAGCACGGTAATTTGATTGGATCGGCTGTCTTCGAAACCGACGTGAACGGCGTTATTCTGTCGTACGAAGAGTACCACCCCTTTGGAACCACAGCTTACCGCTCAGCCAAGTCGGGCTCCGATATCAGTCTGAAGCGTTACCGGTTCTGCGGCAAGGAGCGCGATGACGAGACCGGCCTCTATTATTATGGAGCCCGCTATTACGCTACGTGGCTGGGGAGATGGACGAGTGCAGACCCTGCCGGATTCGCCGATGGGGCGAACCTCTTCATCTATTGCCGCAATAGTCCGGTTGCCCATATTGACCCGCAGGGGTTAACAACACGAGATATACCCGGCACATCCGAGGATCACTTGACAGAAAATTCGACGCTGGCAGACCGTGAGGCGTTCGCCAGACGGCACGGGTTCCGGATCGTCGATCCGCATCCCGAACAGCAGCGGTGGAACGGTTATAAGTGGGAGCTCAGTCCCGAAGGAAGATTCGAGAGAATCCAGCCAGGGGAAGAAAGCGGGGCAGGGGATGGATCGGCAGCATCCGAGGCACCGGTATGCCAGCCGCCTCCGGAACCGTCAGAGGAGTCCGCGTCTGAACCGCCGCCGGAGGAGCAGCCACCTGGCGAGTCCCCGCCGGAATCGCCTGATGAATCGTCTTCAGGCTCGGAGGAAGGGAGTGGCGATTCCGGAGAGAGACGCTTCTTCACGAGCAGCTTCTTCAAAGGATTAGTCATCGGCATCGCCGTCACGGCTGCGGTAATCGCCGTGGTAGCGACGGGCGGCGCCGCCTTGGCGGTAATCGCGCCTGCAGCTTCTTCCGCCATCGCCGCGTCGGGAGTCGGTACGGCTCTAGCGGTAGCCGGGGGCGTGCTGACGGCTGCGAATATTACGCAGTCCATACGTCAGCGGGATCTGATGAACAATCGTATCTCGGAAGAACAAGCCAACTTCAACCTCGGACTCGGAGTTGGATCTCTGGCCGGCGGTGCACTGGCTAAACCAATTACAGCTGCGGCAGCTCCGATTGGCAGAGGATTGGGTCAAGGAGTAAGCGAGATTGGCGAGAGTATGTCTACGGGGTTATTGGTTCCCGCTTTACCCATAGGCCCGACAGGAGGAGCCATATCAGTTGCGGCAAGCGGAAGCGTAAGCACCACCTCGGCGGTAACCGCGGCAGGAGTGGGCATGGGGCCGAATGTGCTGATGATGTCCCGCGGAGATGACGACGATGACGGTTCATCCTTCGAGCGAATGACTGGAGGAGGCAGGAATCGGCCGCGCGGAAATCAAATACAGAATAAGCAGTTTAATGATATTGTCAAGAAGTACAATTTAACGAAGGATGAGAAGCAGCAGCTGCACCGGGCCATTCAAGGCGAAGATTTGGATTACCACGGACTAGAGGATGCTGTTCGCTCGCTGTTCCCTCATAAATTCTAGCAGGAGGCAACGCAGAGATGGAGATTGTCCAGAACTTAATCGGCTCCACAGTCAATGAGGTCATCGCAGGCGGATCGAACGGCTCCATGGTCGTTATTGAGGCCGACCATAATTACGTGCTTTTCTTATACTGCTGCTGGCGATTGAACGATTCGGATTCCATCCTATGCGGATGGAACGATCAAGAAAGCTATCTGATCCGAATCAAAGAATTAGAGGGCGACCGCATTCAATCGATGAACATGGACGGTTTTTATGATTTCGTCATGAGATTCGCAAGCGGCAGGGAGCTGCGAGTGATGTGCGATCTGACACCAGGGTGCGAGAATGGTCAGGAGGAGAATTGGTCGATCTGTGACAAGAAAACCAATGTCTGTTATGTCGTGAATAATCAGCTGCAACCGATCGAAACGAAGTTTTCCTAAGCAGTCGGAGCATTGTATGGGTATAGTATTAAATAACAAAAATGTTAAATTTAAGTTGTGAAACAAGCCGATGTCGCATATAATAGAATCAAGTGAAGCGACTTATGGTGTTCTATTAAAGGGTTTAATTGTGGCGAGGAAAAGCAAAATTGGATCATTAAAAAGGCTTCCACTTACTTGAATCACAGAAGTCCCCCGGACCTTAACGGACCGGGGGCTTTTGGCTGTTTCAGGGGACCGGGCCCGATAATCAGTGCAGAGATGGAGATTCTTGATAGGTTCGGCGTGCTCAAGAGTTCATCTGCGATTGAGAATGCTCGAATTGATTTACCGAATAAACAAAGTCTGTTAAGCTAGATCTGTTAGCGTTGGAGCAAAGATTTATTAGGCTTAGTCAGGGCGTACGTTGATAATAGAGAAGATTACGGGTAACTGCCGAGCAGCTGAGATAGGGAGGGGAAGATTGGGGTGACTAATCAAGGTAAGAAAGTAGTCGTCACTGGCGGAAGCGGTATGCTGGGCCAATGGGTCGTCAAGGATCTGGTCGAGCACGGCTATGAGGTGCTAAACGTCGATACACGCCAACCGGAGGAGCCGATGTGCTCCACGCTGATTGTGAATCTTGAAGATCTAGGCCAAACCTATAGCGCGCTGGCCGGAGCGGAAGCAGTCGTTCATATGGCGGCAATTCCCAGAGCGGGGATGGTACCGCCTGAATTGACGTTTCGCAACAACGTCATGTCTACATACAACGTGCTGGAAGCGGCGGCCGGACTCGGAATCAAGAAAGCGGTTATCGCCTCGAGTGAATCTTCGTACGGAATTTGCTTCGCCGTGCATCCGTTCGGTCCGCAATATGTGCCCATGGATGAAGAGCATCCGCAGCTGCCTCAGGACAGCTACGGCTTGTCCAAGATCGTCAACGAGTTGACAGCGGATATGTTCTTCCGCAGATCCGGCATTCAAGTCGTGTCGCTGCGTCTTGGCAACGTTATACCACCGGAGTGGTATGAGCGGTTCCCGTCCTGGATCCATCATCCAGAGGAGCGCGAACGGATTCTGTGGAGTTACATTGATACCCGGGATGCGGCAGCAGCTTGCCGTCTTGCGATTGAAGCGGAGGGGCTTGGTTCCGTTGCGCTTAATCTCGGGGCGAATGAGACGAGCATGGCTGTTCCCAGCCGTGAACTGATGGCTACGCGATATCCGGAAGTGACCGACTTCCGCGCTCCGCTTGAGGGGTATGAAGCACTGCTCAATAGCGATGAAGCCAAGAGAGTACTCGGCTGGGAGCCGAAATACACGTGGCGCGAGCAGCTTGGCAAGTAATCGATTGATAAGAGAGTTCCCGGATCTCGCAGCTGTTAGAGAGGGATTCTCTTTTTTTATTTGAATTTATCTGTGAAGAAGGTGCACCTTCGTGGGTTATTTGTTACTCCTGCTGGCGACAGTAGCATGGAGCTTCGTCGGAGTTCTAGTCAAAACAGCATCGATGATGGTGGACAGTGCCATCATTTCGTTTGCGCGCTTTTTTTTCGGCATCATCTGTCTTGCGATTTTTCTCTATATTCGTGATGGTAAAATTCAAATCCGCGTGGGGATGAAATGGATTTGGATAGGGGCAGTGGCTAAGGCGGTTAATTACGTGTTTGAAAATATAGCCTTGAAAATCGGTTATTCCTATGGCAATATTCTCGTTCAGCCTATTCAGACCGTCGTATTATTGTTTGCAGCGGGATTGCTGTTCAAGGAAAAGATTTCGAAGCGGGGCTGGGTTTCTGCAGCGTTGTGCGTTGTTGGTGTCATTGTTGTCAGTTGGAATGGTACGCCGCTAGACGAGCTTGCCAGTGGAAGCGGATTAACGACGCTGCTGTTCACGCTTTCCGGTATCGGTGCTGCCGTGCACGTATTAAGCCAGCGGATGCTGCTGGAGACCATTGATAACGGTAACATGAACTTATCTATATTCGCCATGAGTGCCATCATAGTTGCCGTTCCGATTCCGATCCAATCTGACGGTTTTACCGGTCCGATTACGGTGTCGGCATGGGGGGCGCTGGTGCTGCTTGGGGTGATTACAGGTCTTAGTTTCTTCTGGTTCGCGGAAGGAATCAAACGGGTACCCTTCGCGGTCGTCGCGATCGCGGGCAATTGTACCGTCCTGTTTACAATATTGTGGTCCTATTTGTTTTTCCAAGACCCCATAACCATTTACATCATGAGCGGGACATTCATATTTGTGGCTGGGATCTTACTGTTGAATTTTTCGATACCACGCCGAACAGTCAGGAAAACACCGAGGTACAAGCATAATTATTCCAAAGAGCAATAAGGCTTCATCGAAGATGGTGCCTCACCTAATTGGGCGCCTTGCTGCAAAATATAGTGATGACCCATATTCTTGGAGGTGGCTTATGAACGTAGAGAAGGCCGCAAATTTCATTTGGAGTAATGGAAGACTTTTAGAAAGAAGAATTTTCGAATATTTCTTTTATGGGGGATCCAAGAGCAGCGTATTGGATGCCATGAAGGCTTATCAGAATGAAGATGGCGGATTCGGGCATGCGCTGGAACCGGATTTGCGCACACCAGAAAGTCAGCCTCTCTATGTCGAATTTGGCCTGAGAACGCTATACGATGCGAAAATACAAGATGCAGATTTAGCCTTCAAAGTTTGCGACTACGTATCACGGCATGCAGATTTGAATCAGGGAATTGTCACGATAACGGCTTCTTCAGGCAGCTATCCCCGGGCTGAGCATTGGAATAATCCGCAATCAGAATTAGCGTCGTTTAGCAGGCTTACGAGCATCGTTGGTCTATTACAATGGCAGGGCATTCAGCATCCTTGGTTGGAGCAAGCAGTAGACATCTGTTTGAGTGATATCTCTTCCACACGATACAAGGACTCACATACACTATTAAATGCATTTTGCCTTCTTGAAAGCTTACCTCAAACCGATGATACACAGATGATTTACACGAAACTGTCCGATGAACTTTATCAAGCGGATTTCTTCTGTTTAGAGGCCCCGTCTCGAACCTATGGGCTCACTCCGCTAGACTTCTCTCCAGCCTCAGATTCCTACTGCAGAAGGATTTTCTCCGATAAGATCATTCAGGATCATTTAGAGGCGCTGGAATCACAACAAGAGGAAGATGGCGGCTGGCCCATTCTGTGGGAGCCGCCTGGTGAAATGGCGAGGTTAGAATGGAGAGTCTGTAGAACGCTAAGGAGTCTGATCACTTTAGCATCCTATCACAAGATTTCGATAGAGCAGCTTGATCAGGGATAAAACGAACGGGAACAGTTCAGTCAACGTTACCGCATTTGCCTTAAAGTAAAGACCATCCTTTGTGTAGGATGGTCTTTCTTTCTAGGATCAAGACTCCTCCTCTTAAGATGCTCATTCCTGTTGAAGCTTCACATGCTGCGTCGGCGTCGTCCCGGATATTTTCTTGAAATGTCGGATGAAGGTGCCTGCATTCGTATAGCCTACTTCATCGGCAACGTCTTTCATGGTCATATCCGGCCGGGATTGCATCAATTGAATCGCCGCTTGAATCCGGACGGAATGGATGTAAGCGTTCAAATTATAGCCGGACTGTTTCTTGAAATATGTTGACAGATATACATGCGTAATCGAAAGATGATCGGCAATACGTGTTAAGGATAAGTCGGGATTCGCATAATGGCAGTGAATGTACGCTTCGATTTGCTGCTGCAGCGTAGCAGAGTGACGTTCGGACATTTTGGCTACGATGATGTACCCTTCCCGAATCCGATAGAACAGGTACGCGATATGATACGACCGGAAGCAATCCGGCGGTATGTCCCACAGTTGTTCGATCTCAATTTTCTTGCTTCCTGCGAGTACCATCAGCAAATCATGCAAGTATCTTAACCGGTTACGTACCTGCTCGAAAGTGAGGGAATGCAGCGTGCCCAAGATGCCGCTGAAAAAGACGGAGACCGCGTCTTTATTTCCTTTAAGCGTGTAATTGACGAGTTCCTGTTCCTTATCGATCGATAATTGGACCATGGACTCTTTGTCGCGGTCGCCCGCACGGTAAAGGACGGTACTTCGCAAACGGTCGATGTCCGGAACAAATTTATGAATGGCGTGAATGGATTCTCGAAAAGCGGAGCCAATCTCCTGCAAGTGGTCATGAACCGCGCTTATGCCGCATAACGACAATTCACCGTCAACATGCACTGTATCCATGATAGTATCGACGATATCGGCGACGTCCCGAGGATCATTGCAGGATACTATATATACCGTCATCTCATTTCGGTCGTACAGACGGATGCAAGGATGGGACCGGTTTAATCTCATCTCCAGCTGCGGTGCGATCTTCCATTGCTGGACGCCTTTGTTGTTTTCTTCGATTAGTACGAGAATGACATAACTGTCGAACTTCTCCTTCAATGACCGGGATACGTTTGGATGAAGGTCTTGTGTCGGATCGGCCATGAGACGAAGCAGGGCATGATGCTCCATGATGGACGACTGATCGGCCAAGGTTTGCTGCATGGATAACGTAGCCGAATTCATCTGAGTGAAAGTATCGTTGATGATTTCGAATTCGTTGCGGCTTGAGAAGTAAGGCTGATACTCCGATAATGCCAGGGCAATCCGGCGCAGCGGTCGATACATCGACCAATTCACGAATAGAAAGCCGAGATTGACGGCGAGAAAGACGAAGAAGAGCCAGAACGCATAGGCATTGGCTGTATTGAGCTGCTTCTGCATGCTGTTATCCGAGAAGAGGGTGGTCAATACCAGCATGTCGTTCGCTTGCTGAATCGGTGTGTACGTCTTATCGTTGATCGCGATGTGCTCCGGATTCCCTTGCAGCTGGTTGATGAGAGCTGGGCTTAAGGCATGCGTGCTGACGATGCTTCGGTTCGATGGGCTGGACAGCAGAATGACGTTGTCGAGCAATTTCGTTTGATTTTTTAAATAGAGCTGAAGGGACATCTTGTCAATCTGGACAAATATATACCCCTCCGGGAACACCCTGTACGTATAGATGATTGTTTTATCGTAGAAATATACATTCTCCATGTCATCCCCTTGATGGAAACAACGGCAAGAGAAATCCGGATTGACTGTGCCGAAGGTGGTATAGAACACGTCAAGATCGCGCGTTCCATCGCTCCCGACGACGAGATTCTGACCGGGTAAATACACCATGAGCTGTGAGCGGAAAGGAAGCGTAAGGTTTTTCTCTGTTAGTGTTTCCTTGAAATCTAACATTTTGGTGTAGTAAGAGCCTGCATGTCTTGGATAATTGGCAATCAGCTTGCTCTTCGGATCTACACTCAATTTGTATGCGGCATTGCGAATTTGCTGCCATTCTGCAAACAGGTCGCCCGAAAGCTTGCTGAGAAACTCTTGATTTGTCTGCAGGACCTGACGTTTTACGCCCTCCTTTAAATAGGTATAGTTGTACACCATGATACCGGATAACAACAGCATAAAGACCAGATTGGCGAGCAGAAGCTTCTTGATCACACTGCTCTGTCTAAACCGGCGGATGACCGAGCTTACGGAGTGATGCATGCCATTACCCCTTTTTTGAAACCGCTTCCATTTATGTTGTTACATACGGTTTACGCTCATTATAGTGGAGTGGATTACCGTAGTTCAACAGGGCGCAGCCGGAAATATGAATTATTGAAAACGATATTAAAAATTCGCATTGTTGGACAAGAACAGGAACTTGAAGAAACGGCAAGCAGATGAATGAATGACTACCGGCACAATCTGAAATTTTGAAAACGATATGAAATAGTGATTCTTGTGGAAGCGCTTACCGAAGGTTATGTTGAATTCACGGCCCCATACAACCAAGGGGGTGCAATGACCCGGGGCTCTATAGATCGAATATTCAGGAGGGGTGAAGTTGAACGGGAACGTTGTAAGCAAAAACAGCTTCTGGCGCAGGTGCATCAAGCAGCGTTATTTAATCATGATGGTGCTGCCGGGGTTTGTATTAATGCTTGTTTTTAAATATTTTCCTATGTACGGCATTTTGATCGCCTTCAAGGATTTTAACGCGATGGACGGAATTCTGAGAAGCCCTTGGGCGGGGCTAAAGCATTTTCAGGCTTTCTTCGATAGTCCGATGAGCTGGAGGATCATCAAGAATACACTGCTGCTCGGATTGTACTCGCTGATCTTCGGATTTCCGGCTCCCATCGTTTTTGCCCTGCTGTTGAATGAATTGCGAATCACACTATTTAAGAGAGCCGTGCAAACGATCACCTATTTCCCGCACTTTTTGTCCACGGTCATCATCGTTGGTTTTGTTCATGAATTCGCTTCCATGGACGGGATCATTAATCATGTAATGGGATGGTTCGGCGTCGATCCGGTACCCTTATTGAACTTCTCCGCCAATTTCCGGTCGTTGTTCATCGGCTCGTCGATCTGGCAGGAGTTGGGCTGGGGGGCCATTATTTATTTGGCTGCGATCACCGGAGCCGATTCCGCTCTATATGAAGCGGCTGTCATCGACGGTGCGAACCGGTGGCAGCGCATCCGTTATGTGACTTGGCCGGCGATTGTTCCCGCTACGACAGTCATGCTGATCATGAAGCTGGGTTCGATCTTATCGACGGATTTTCAGAAAGTGCTGTTGATGTACAATCCGAATATTTACGAGACGGCAGATGTCATCGAAACCTATGTGTACAGGCTGGGCATCATGGGCACGCAGTACGAATACAGCTCCGCAGTCGGTTTGATGCTGTCATTGATTGCCTTCGTGCTCATTACGAGCGGCAACTATATTTCCAAAAAAGTGTCAGAAAACAGTTTATGGTGAGGAGGTGAAAAGGCTTGAAAACATACAACGAGGGTCTGGGTTCACGAATGTTCGATGTGTTCAATTATGCCCTGATGGTCGCACTCTGTGTCATTATGCTGTATCCGCTGCTGAATACGTTCTCGATTTCCTTAAGCGATCCGGATTTGATCGCGCAGGGGAAAATAAGCTGGTATCCGCAGGGCTTTACGATAGATGGCTACAGCTTTATTTTCCAGAGCAACGATTTGCTGAGAGCGTATAAGAACACGCTTATCTATGTCTTGGTCGGAACGGTATTGCAATTGCTGCTGACATCCTTGTTCTCCTATCCGTTATCGATGGGCAATTTCGTATTGCGTAAACCGTTGACCATCTTCGTGATCATTACGATGGTTTTCGGCGGAGGTCTTATACCGACCTATATGCTCATACGTAATTTGCACTTGCTTGATACGTTATGGGTGATCGTGCTTCCCGGCGCTTTAAGCGCATTCAATATTATTATATTCCGTACCTTCTTTCAGGAAATACCGAAAGAACTGCGGGAGTCCGCCTACTTGGACGGCGCGAACGATATGAAGATTTTATTCCGGATCTATATGCCCTTGTCCAAAGCGCTGCTCGCGACATTTGCCCTGTTCGGGGCGGTGGGGTTCTGGAATATGTGGTTTGAGGCCATGATCTATCTCAATGATATGAGGCTTCACCCGATCCAGATGCTGCTGCGCCGGATGATTGTCGAGCTCAAGGATATGAATGATCATGGCGGTCTGCAGCGGTATGTGGAGATGCATAATGTCAATCCGAAGAATATCAAGATGGCGACGGTTATCGTCACGATCCTGCCGATCCTATTCGTCTACCCGTTCGTGCAGCGGCATTTTGTGACGGGAATGCTCGTCGGCTCGGTCAAAGGTTAACCTGGGTTAATCTGTCTTCCTATAGATTAACAAATTATAATGAAAGCAGGAGGGGAATGTTTTGAAGCGAACCATTGTGCTCGTAATTAGTTTGCTGCTGATTGCATCGCTCGCCATGGCGGGCTGCAGCAAAGGGGAAGACAAGCCGGCAGCAGAAGACACGGGGAAAACCGGTGAAGCCTCTGAAGGAACGAAGGAGGCAGGCAAAGATGCGCCAGAAGCAGGCGCGGAGCCGGAAGTCATCAAATTGCGTGCGTTCCAGTCCAGTTTTGGAGAAGATCCGTCGAACACAGGGCTTTATAAGGCATGGTTGGAAAAAATGGAGGCCCATATCGGTAAAAAGCTGGATATCGAGTGGACTTATGTTCACAGCGATGACTATCCGGAGAAACTCAAGCTGCAATTGGCCAGCGGCGACGTGCCGGACATTCTGAGCGGTACCAAGGATGCGGAAATCATGTTTCAATTCGGCAATCAGGGGGCATTGCTCGATATTGCGCCATACATTGACGAGTATGCACCGAACTACAAGAAATTTCTGGAATCGACCCAATATGCGGAGAAGACCCTGCAGACACCAGAAGGCAAAATGTTCTTCTTCGGTGACGGATTCCAGAACGATACAGGCATGGTCGATTCGGCATACGGATCGTTGTACCGCTTTGATATATTCAAGAAACATAATATTAAAGTGCCCGAGTCATGGGAAGAGTTCTACGATGCAGCGGTCAAGCTGAAAGAGTTATACCCGGACGTGTATCCTGTGAATGCGCAGGAATGGCCGCCATTCCATGAAACATTCTACTACACGAACCACACGAAAGGCGATATCTATTGGAACGGTGAGAAATTCGTGTATGGACCAACTGAAGAAGCGTTTAAAGAAGGCATCATGTATGTTCATCGGATGTATAAGGAGAAGCTTCTTGATCCCGAGTTTTTGACCCAATCACAGGATCAGCTGAAGCAGAAGGTGACAACAGGCAAATCCTTCATGATTCCGTTCGCTTGGCTCGGGTGGTGGGAGCAATATTCGATCCCGGAACAAGGAATCGAGTGGGGTGCAGCCATTCTGCCGAAGAATGAGAAATACGGCGAACCGTGGATGCAAGGTGCGGCATTGCCGGGTTTAACGGCATATCCGAATTATGGCACGATGATTTCCGCCAAAACCAAATATCCCGAAATTATGGTGCAGCTGCTGGACTATCAATACTCTCCCGAAATGATCGATCTCATGACATGGGGTATTGAAGGGATGAACTACGAAGTGAAGGATGGCAAGAGAGTGCGAATTATGGATCCTTCCGAGGAAGTGAAGAATGCCAAACTAGAATGGTATGGCGAAGGGGTTACGCGTCAAGGCTTTGTCTTTGCGCCGCAAAACCATGCGCCGGACGTTTCTGGCTATAAGGATATGCCATTCTATGGAAAAGGTCAGTATGAGAGCTTGAATCCATTCGTAGGAACAGGTAAATTCCATAGCGGAAAATCCGCGATTCCTACTTGGGATCTTGCACCGGTCATTCGTCTGAGCAAGGAAGATGAAGCGAAGAAAGCGCAAGTGATGACCGCCGTGAAAACCTATTTGGACGAGAATCTCTCCAAATTCATTCTTGGCGAAAGAAACTTCGACGAATGGAGTGCATTCCAGGATGAGCTGACAAAAATCGGCGACTATCAATCCATTGTCGACAGTATGAACGAACTGGCAATCAAATAGTGTGACACAAGGAAGCCCGACAGCTCACTAAACGGCTGTCGGGCTTATTCTCGGATCCGCTAACAAGACGATAGAACGATCGATAAGGAGACAATAGCCTGGCTCGGCACGTTATCGGGTATTGGCAGATGGTACGATAGAGACTGCCGAAGCCGGTGGCAGCCGGAGGTCGATCGTCCTATCGTCAATCCGTACTCCACGTTGAAGGGGGAGGGCGTTATCGGCAGCATCGATGGCGTATATATCCGCTTCCGTAACATCGTCCCATTCCGGCGGTAATGTCCAATGCCGGGAGAGATAGCCGCTTTTGCTGTAGGCGATCATTTCCGGCGATTTCGCCCAAAGTGCGGGCATGCATCCATCGTCGCCTTCACGCAGTATGCGTCCGTCCTGCCGGACGGTTCGATCGGCCAGATGGACGCTTAAGCCGTTCGAATAATACATGACGCGTTCCTCGTCTTTGCCTTCGAGCCGCAGACGGTCATGTGTATTCAAAAACTGGTAGGTCAGGGTGGTCAGGCAAAATTGCTCCAGGAAATCCGAATGCCACTTTTCTCTCGACGGCTCACCCGAATGATTAGAGTAAATATCTTCACCGTGCATCGATGCTCCGAACAAGAACATCAGATCATGCCGGAGAGGTATGCCTGACTGGGAATAGTCGCGTATGATGGCACCGCATGACAAAGCGGCCGGACGCTCGACAAAATGCTCTTCTTGGTTCTGATCGAACCACCACGTCCAAGGCTGCAGGCCGAGCAGCGGATCGATGCGCAGATGATTGAAGTTTTCGCTCGTGACGTCGATGCCCCGATTGCGCATATAGCGGATCAAGCGGCGCATATAGCTCGTTTCTTCTTCTTGCGAGATGTTGTGGTACACATTCGCTCTCGGGAAATAGGCGTCAAAATGAACGGTGCCGACCTGCTCCAGCTGCAGCAAATCGATCAGCCGTTCCATGCGCTGCACGGCGAAGCCAAGCTCCCATTCATGCTTGTAACAGATCTGGTAGGCGGCCTTATCATTATAGCAACCGATCTGCATCAGAGCGCCGTCTTCGTTGCGGGATATGAGCTCGTTACGGACGTAAGTGTCCCATAGCGGACTGTCGTCGTAAGCATCCGTCACATTGGCATGGACGCTGACGGTCGTATTCCAGCGTTTCGCTTCGCGAACGAGCCATAGGTAGCTGTCCCTTGCAGTCGCATCCTCAGCACGCTTCAGGGCGGGATTGACTTCATCCATCGCCGGATATTTGTCATCATGTCCGTTGTATTGCCAACCGACCAGGTAGAGGATCTTGGGGATGCCCCTTGTAAGACGGTCCGTCTCCTGAATGATTCCAAGTGCTTGCTCGAAGGTGTTAAACACACGGGAACCGCCATCGGGGTTCGGGACGGACAAGGCCAATTTCGTGGTCAGTGTTCGACTGTAATCGTGTATATAAGGGCGTTCGGGAAGGCGTGTTTGCGTCCAGTCGTAATATTCGCCGGAGGTCGCTTGCCAGGAGGCGGTTTGTTCGTAAGCCGTCATGCGTGGTTCTCTCCTTTATAGTGGAATAGGTAAGGAAGAAAGGGTATATCGATAACATACCGTAACCGGTATTGGATTCAAATCCCCATTTGTGAGGAAATAGCGGTCAAATGTGTTTTGAATTTAAGTTCTCGGGGGAGGTTGAATGTAGTGGAAAGGTGGCTGCCGCAAGCGCAAGCCTTATTGCTTCAGCTTGCTCATTGGGGCTGTGGTAAAAGGAGTGCCGGCACAAGCTGGGTATATCCAGCCAACGGTCAGTACGTTATTTATTGCATCATACAAGGGGAAATTCACTTTAAGTCACAGCAAGTTAGGTATACACTTGGCTCAGGTGAAGGTTGCGTCATTTTTCCGAATCAAATGGGCTGTTTTATAGCAGAACGGCAGAGCACGCTGTGCTGGTTCGGCGTTCAGGGCTTTGAATTAGATAAACTGCTCCGCTCCGCCGGAATAACGCCTCAAACGCCGATCGTAAGCGGATTCCGAAGTGCCGGGATGAAAACATGGTTCCGCGAGCTGTTCTACCACAGCCGTCAGCAATCCATCTCTTCGGACATGTATTGTTATTCGCTGCTATACAATCTTTGTTCTCATTTTCTCCTGCAAGCAGGGAAGGGTTGGCTGCAGCCAGGCGAGGAGCAGCAGCCCACTCAGAGCGACTATATTCATCAAGCGCTTGAGTTTATTCACTCCGGATACGGCGCTCCTATGACAGTGACAGATATGGCGGAGCATGTCGGTTTGGAGCGAAGCTATTTCTCCAAGCTGTTCAAAGAAGGACTCCGGCAATCGCCCGGACGTTTCTTGAATGAATATCGCCTCGATCAAGCCGTTCGGCTCATGGGGCGGACCGGACTGCCGGTCAAGCATATCGCCGAGCTTGTCGGCTTCCGTGATCCCAATCATTTTGCACAGCTGTTTCGACGAAGATGGGGCTGCACCCCTAGACAATATTTGATGATGAAGGCGGATAGGACAGCCCGATGATTCAGGATTTGACCGGCGAATGAAGGACACAGCAGGTCAATACGCGCAAGGAAACGAATAGATTCCACGAGTCGCCATTATCTAAGACGGGGTGATCGTATAATGAAATACCGGAAATTGGGCAATACCGGATTGGACGTTTCCGTTCTTAGCTTCGGGGCCTCTTCCCTCGGATCGGTGTTCCGTGAGACGGATGACAGCGAAGGTATTCGCACAGTGCATGCCGCTATGGATGCCGGAATCAACTATATCGACGTTTCACCGTATTACGGCCTGACCAAGGCCGAAGCCGTATTGGGCAAAGCTATTCGTCAACTCCCTCGCGACAAGTTTCTATTGTCTACCAAGGCGGGGCGTTACGGCGTGGACATGTTCGACTTTACCGCCAACAAGATCGTTGTCAGCCTCGAGGAGAGCTTGGCCCGGCTGCACACGGATTACGTCGATATGCTGTTTCTGCATGATATAGAGTTCGTTCCGGCAGATATCATAATTGAAGAAGCGGTTCCCGCGCTGCATCGGTTGAAGGAACAAGGGAAAATCCGGTTTGGCGGCATCAGCGGCCTGCCGCTGGAGCTGTTCGAAACGCTGCTTCCGCAAATCGAAGTGGATACGATCCTCTCGTATTGTCACTACAGCTTGAACGATACATCACTGCTGAAACTGCTGCCGCTGCTGGAAACGCGAGGCGTCGGACTCGTGAACGCCTCGCCGCTATCCATGGGGCTGCTCAGCACACGCAGCACGCCGGAATGGCATTTGGCGAGCGCGGATCTGAAGGCTGCATGCAAGACAGCCGCCGACTACTGCGTGTCGCAAGGCTCGGATATTGCCAGACTGGCGATACAATTTTCCACTATGAACGATCGGATACCAACAACGCTGGTCAGCACGGCGAATCCAGCCAACATGTTGAAAAATATTATGTGGACCGACGAGCCGATCGACAGCAGGCTTCTCCAGGAAGTGCTTGACTTGCTTGCGCCGATTCACAATGAATCATGGGTGAGCGGCCGCCCGGAATATAACACGGCACGCCGCGGTTAACTTTTATCCCGCTGAATGAAAGGCACCCATTCGGGTGCCTTTGTGGTAAAGTAAAGAAATGACCAATTTCCTTGGAAGTGGCTCCGCGCGAGCTCCGCGAAAGAGTCAGCAACGCTTCTAGTCGAAAATATCTTTTCTGAATGATACAGATAGCAGGTGAGAGTATTGGATAGAACCATACACATACTAGTGGTTGAAGACGATAATGACATCAATCAATTGCTGTGCAGGATTTTAAAGAACAGCGGTTACGCTCCTCAAGCAGCCTATTCCGGAACGGAAGCGATGCTCTATCTGGAAAGACAAGCATGGGATTTGGTGCTGCTAGACTTGATGCTTCCGGGTCTGACGGGAGAGGAGCTTCTAGCTGATATCAACGAGAAGAGCTCGACGCCGGTTATCGTCATTTCTGCTAAAGGAGAGCAGCAGACGAAAGTCGCCGCTCTGCGCATCGGTGCGGATGATTATATTACGAAGCCCTTCGATATCGAAGAAGTGTCGGCTAGAATCGACTCCCACCTAAGAAGATACAGCCGTTTGACGAGCATGGCTCCCAGTAATCGAATCGAATATAAAGACATTCAGCTGGACAAGGATTCCAAGACCGTAACGATCAACCAATCGGAAGTGATACTGACGGCAAGGGAATTTGCCATTCTGGAGCTGTTCATGTCCTATCCGAAAAAAGTATTCTCTAAGGCGAATTTATTCGAGACCGTATGGGAGGATCCTTTCGTAGGGGACGACAATACGATTAACGTCCATATCAGCAATCTGCGCAATAAACTATCGAAGGCAAATCCCGAAGCGGATTATATCGAAACGTTATGGGGTATGGGGTACCGGCTCAAATAGCAACTTAAGGTTTTCTTAATCATCGCTTTATAATCGCTTATGTCTTACCTCCCATAATGAAGCTATCCCCAAGAGAGAGGTAGTGAGGCCATGAGTGAATATGTACTAAAGTCGAATCATTTAACGAAGGTCTATAAGCAGGACTATGCGCTTCATCGCGTGAACATGTCGATCAGAAAAGGCGCGATTTACGGTTTTATCGGACAGAACGGTGCGGGTAAATCAACATTGATCCGTATCGTCAGTGGGCTGGCTAGTCCGTCAGACGGTTTCATCGAATTGTTTGGCAAGAAGGATGCACAGGATCTAAGCGAAGCGAGAAAACGAATCGGCTCGATCATTGAAAGCCCGGCTTTATATCCGAATATGACGGCACTTGAAAATTTGGAGACCCACCGTCTTCTGAGAGGCATCCCCGGCAAAGCCTGCATCGAGAAAACATTGACCTTGGTCGGACTGCAGCATACGGGCAGGAAGAAAACGAAAAACTTCTCATTAGGCATGAAGCAGAGGCTGGGACTTGCGATCGCCCTTCTTGGAGATCCGGAGTTTCTGATTCTCGATGAACCGACGAACGGCTTGGACCCGATGGGGGTCGTCGAGATGAGGGAGCTTCTCAAAAAACTCAATCGCGAAAATGGTATTACCATTCTCATATCAAGCCATATCTTAAGTGAGCTTCATCTGCTGGCCACCCATTATGGCATTATTCATAAAGGCGAATTGCTGGAACAACTGTCGGCGAATGAGCTTAACGGGAAATGCCAGCACTACCTGCATATTAAGGTGAATGATGCTGCGAAGGCGGCTGCCGTTATCGAAGGGGAGCTGGCAGCGGCCGAATTTGAAGTCATGCCGGACGGGACGATCAAATTGTACCAATATGTCGATACACCCGGTAAAGTTTCCGTGGCACTGACGGCCGCGGGGCTGGTGATCGAACAATTCATGCCTATGGGCGAGGATCTGGAAGCTTATTTTACGAGCCGGATCGGGGGTGAGCGATAATGAATAATCTCATCCAATCGGAATGGTATAAGCTGCGGAAGGATCGGTCGTTCCGGGCGCTCATCCTGATTATCTCGGCCTCCGCTTTATTCTGGTCCATCTTTCAACATATCGACCGCACAATGGACGGTGAAGCTCCACCTACCGGGATAGAAATGTGGATGAGCGCGCTATTGGGTAATTATATTATGATTATTGGGATGTGTGTGCTGGCAGGCTTCTTTATTTCCAGCGAATACACGACCGGCGTGATGAAAGGCATCGCCGCAAGCGGCAATACAAGAGGAAGGATAATCGTAGCGAAGCAGCTTGTGTACGCCCTGGGCTGCATCATTCTTGGCCTGCTGTTTCCCTTAATCAATGGTATTGTTGCGACGATGCTGTCCGGGGTTGGGGAGCTGCCCGATGAATCGATTTTGTTGTATTTCGTAAGGACGGTTGGCTTGCTTGTTCTTTTTGCGGCGGGGTTTTCATCAATCGCCACGCTGATCGCTACGTTCATGGCGGAGGGCGGTAAAACGATTGCGTTTACGATGGTGTTCTTCCTATTCATCGACATGTTCTTTGCCGTAGCAGGCCGATATATTCCTTTTATTGAAACGATCTATAGCTACACGGTATTTAAGCTGCTGTACGATATCGGAACCGTTTCCCCTGATGGCAGTCTGCTGCTTCGGATGATCCTCATCCCGATCATTACATTCGTCTGTTTTGGAATCATGAACGCATGGGTATATCAACGGAAAGAAATTAAGTAACTTGAGAAGCGGGTGAGGGCAGATTGGTTTATCTCGTTGTGGCTGTAAGTATGATAGCTGTTGCTGCACTCATCCGTTTATATCGTTTAAAGAAAGAATTGAAACGAATTCATCATCAACTACATACCTATAATCAGGGATTAACGGGGAAGAAAGTCGATCTTCGGTTTTTTGAACGTGATCTTGAGCAGCTGGCTATCGAAATTAATCATCTGATGGATTCCGCTGCAGATGCCAAGGCGCTCCGAAGACGGACGGAGTATGAGCTGAAACAAAGTATCTCCCATATCTCCCACGACCTGCGAACGCCATTAACGTCCATTCTCGGCTATATTCAGCTTCTGGAATCGAATCAAGGAACCGAAGAGGAGAAGCAAGAATATGTGACGATTGCCAAGAGCCGAACGAAGAGGCTGCAAGCGCTGCTGAATGAATTTTTCGAGTTATCCGTCATCGAATCGGTGGATTACGAGTTGAACATGGACAAGGTAAATATGAACGTGCTGATCCCTGAAATCTTACTGGGATTCTATGACAGGCTTCATGAACGCAGCGAAGAGGCGGTTATCCAGCTATCCGAAGAACAGATACGCTTGACTGCAGACGAATCTGCCATTAAACGCGTGGTCGAGAATTTGATAACCAATGCGCTTCAACATTCGGATGGACCGATCTGGATCTGTATGGAGAAACATCAATCGACGGTTGCATTATCGATCCGCAACAGAGCGAATCATTTGACGCAAAGCGATCTGAGCAGCCTGTTTGACCGGTTTTATACGGCGGACCGCTCCCGGTCGGGCAGAGGAACAGGGCTTGGATTGGCGATAGCCAAAAGTTTGATGGTGAAAATGAATGGCCAGCTGACCGCAGAATTACATGGGAATCAACTTGCCATGACATGCGTGTGGAGGCTGGATCACGATGCATAATTTAGATGCTGCTGCTTTGGAAATAACCCATTCGTTCAGCGTGGCAAAGCAAGAGCAGTCCTTCGGCGGTATATGACCGCTGATGGACTGCTCTTTGTCTTGCTCAGCTTAAGAAGCAGATGCCGATTCCTCGCGTGTCTGCACCGTTTTACTTCCCAAGAGGCCGCCGTACAGGAACATACCGAGCGAGAGTGCCAGGCAGACCGCGGAGAAGATACCAATGGACGTATATCCGCCGAGCTGGACATAGAGCAAGCCCGCTATCCACGCTCCGAGTGTGTTCGCACCGTTCATTGTCGAGTTGGCCAAGCTGGAGATCGTGCCACGGATGGACGCGTTCAGTGAAGTGAGCGCCCCCATGACAAGAGGGAAGATGATCCCAAGCGTCGCGAAAATGATCAGATAGACGATCGTCACGATCGGGAGGCTCGTAAAATGAGGTATAACCGTGTAAAGTACCAGAAGCATCGACATTCCTGCTGCAACCGTGTTTGTTAGACCTAGCTTTCGAGCTGCATAAGAGCTAATTATGCTTCCCAGCAGAGTGCCGAATCCGAGGAACATCATCACAGTACCGATCTGTCCAATGGGAAGCTCGAATCGATCGGCCATCCACTTGCCAACGAAGGCGAATGCGGTACCGCTCCCTAAGTGAAGGAGCAGGTAGGCTAGGAAGCCGCTCCTTGCCTTGCCGCTCTTGATCAGCGGGACATACCGCCCAAGGATTGACGTTCGCTCGCGAGTGCTAGGCTTCATGTCGGGCAGCGAGTAGAAGGCAACGGCGATGAGCAGCAGCGATGCGGTTCCAATCGTCCAGAACGGAACGGACCAATGGGCGACTGCGAGCCAGCTGCCGATCGGCACGCCAAGCGCCTGGGATGCAGCTAGCCCTCCGAAGGCGATTCCCATCGTCTTCGATACGCTGGACGCCGGCATGACGGCGGGAATGGATGCCCATACCTGAGGTGCCGTGAACGCCGCGCTGACGCCGGCCAGGAAGCGGAATAGGCACATTGTCCAGAAGCTGTCCGCGAAGCCGCACAGGATCGTCGAGACGGAGAATCCGAGCAAGCCGCAGAGCAGAACGGTTCTTCGGTTCCAGCCGTCGGACAGAGGTCCGGCAATCAGCGCAAATATGGCGGATCCGAGCGTGTATGCGCCGAGCATCCATCCGGCGATCCCTGTCGAGACGCCGAATTCCGTCTGCAGTGTCGGGAGCAGGGGGGAAATAAGGAACGTATCGGTTCCGATCATGAACATGATGAGGAAGAATAGTGCGGTGTATTTACGCATGGTTGATCACTCCTAATGGTTATATGTTGCTTGCTGTATCTATCGTAAGGGATAATGGTGACAGAACCTGTCATTGATATATCTATTTATTACAAAGGTGGGAGTCAGGATGCTCAAGTCCAAAAGGCTGATGGAACTGATGATGACCGTCAACCGGAAACGGCGGTTCAAGGTGCAGGAGCTCGCCGACGAATTCGGCGTCTCCAAGCGTACGATTCTGAGGGATTTGCAGGAGCTAAGCGAGCTTGGCGTGCCTCTTTACTCGGAGGTGGGTCCTCATGGGGGCTATCAGGTCATAAGAGAAAGGGTACTGCCTCCCATCGCCTTCACAGAGGAAGAGGCTGTGGCGATGTTCTTCGCGGTGCATGCCTTGCGTCATTACGCCTCGCTGCCGTTCGAAGCGGAATCCGCCTCGGCGCTGAGCAAGTTCTATCTCCATATGCCCGGGGACGTGAGAGATCGAATCGACGGCATGAAGAACCGGGTCGACTTCATAACGCCGACAAGGCGGGGCGATGCCCCCTGCTTGGCCATTCTTCTTGACGCGGCTGTACATCGGAAGGTGCTCCTCGTTGAATACGAATCGAAGGAGGAGGGAGTGAGTAGCCGCCGGATTCAGCCGGTCTGCATCTACGCGAACAATGGATTCTGGTATTGTACGGCCTACTGCTTTCTGCGCGAGGGATTCCGGGTGTTCCGGTGCGACCGGATTCGTGATGCGGCCTACGATGCGACCGGGACGGAACCACTCGACTTGGGCGACGTTCACCTCAGCAGGCGGGAAGCTTCAGAGCCAAGGGAGCCTGTACGTCTTCGCGCAGAGCTGAGCCGAACCGGCGTTCAGCGCTGCGAAGCCGAGCTTTGGCTGGCACCTATGCTGCTTGTACGCGAGGACGGAAGCGGCAAGATCGATAAGGACGTGTCCCGCGGGGATATCCCTTTCTACACGGACTTCTTCATCGGACTTGGAAGTGAGGTTACCTTGGAAGAGCCGGCGGAATTGAAGGAAGCGATCCGGAGAAGGCTCTCTGAGCTGCTGGAACGATATCCATGCTAGTGGGTTCATGTATAACAGGATTACGATGGATTCTTATCCGATTATAGGGAGTGAGTCGAGTGGCAGAAAAAACGGCTGTTGTTGAAATCGTCCCGTATGATCCGCAATGGAAAACAGCGTTCGAACAGATCAAAGAGATGATAGTCTGTTATATTGGTGACGTGATTATAGGAGTCGAGCATGTGGGCAGTACATCTGTGGAGGGTTTATCGGCGAAACCAATTATTGATCTGGATGTTGTCATGGATAGCTATGATAAGCTGCCGATTATTGTTCAACGCTTGGAAGAACAGGGATACGAACACCAAGGATCGTTGGGGATAGAAGGAAGAGAAGCATTCCGACGAAAGTTTCAGGATGAACATATGAAGTATCATTTGTACGTCTGTCCGAAGGATGGAAAAGGATATCTGGAACACATCGCCTTTAGAGATTATTTGCGGAAAAATGAAACGGCACGTAACGAATACCAGAAATTAAAAATAAGGTTAGCGGAGCAGCACCGATTTGATGTTGATCGTTACTGTGACAACAAGACCGCGTTCATTACGAAGATATTGAAAGAAACAAATTGAATGGTGCGCGGAGCATGCTATAGCTTGAGATGGATGGTTAAGAAACCTTTCCTTTGTTGGTGGACTCACACCTTCACAAGGAAAGGTTTCTTTCACTTCTGAACACGTTATTCCATGGGAGCCCGCCGTTCGGGTCTGATTTTCACTTTGTCCTCGCTGCTCTCTGCGCAGGCGCACAAAAAAAGAAATGATTGACATATAAAGAAGTCTCTACTATTCTATTCATGGAACTATATATATCTTAAGTTCCGTATATAGAACTACAAATGAGGCTTTCAAATGAAATAAAGGGATTATGGAGGAGAGCTGCATGGTGGAAATGGGGAACGGGAAAGTAAGGCTCGGCATTATCGGATTGGGGCCAAGAGGGCAGTACATGACACATCTGTATGCGGGACATCCGAACTGCAGCATTGTTGCGTTGTGTGACAATGTTCTCGCTACGGCTGAGACAATTGCCGGGCAACTTGGCAATCCTGATATTCATTGCTACAGCGATTATGAGGTTATGCTGGCAAAGGAAGCGCTGGATGCGGTATATATTGCTATTCCTCCGGATGTTCAGGTCCAGCTCGCCTGTTATGCAATGGATAAGGGGATCCATGTGACGACAGACGTACCGGCGGCTTACACGATCGATCAGTGCTGGGAGCTGGTGAATAAGGTGGAGCAAACCGGAGTGAAATACCAGCTGTCGGAACAGACGAGGTACTGGGGCTTTATTCAGGAATGGCGGGATATGGCCCACCGGGGAGAATTCGGCCATATTCTGTTTGCCGAAGGAGAGTATTTGCATTATGCGGAATGGGATTACTTCATCGATCCGAAGTCGGGCGAGAGATTTTATGGATCGGCCACTGCACCGGAAGGCCGCGCAGTGGAGAAAACCTGGAGAAATAAGCGGTTCTATAATCCCATATACTATTTACCGCATACGTTGAGTCCGCTGCTGAGCATCATAGGAGGACGTGTCACACGCGTATCTTGTATGGGCACGAGACCGCAGAGCTATTATGTGCCGAATTATGAAGGCCGGGATATGGAAATCGCCTTGATGCATACGGACAATGATACCGTATTAAGGGTGGCTGCCGGATTTACGTCGCCCCATGGTCCCCGCGGAGGAACAGGTGCGCATTGGTACCATTTGAAAGGCTCGCATCGAACGGTTGAATGGTCGCGTTCGCTTCAAGATAAGCCGAAGATGTGGTCGGTCAATGAAAATGACGGTGATTGGCAGGACATGGATTGGAGTCTTACGGCTAAAGGGGCAACAGACTTCACAAGGCAGAGCGAGCATGGCGGAGCTGACGGCTGGCCTGTAGATAATTTCATCTCAGCGATCCTGACGGATGCCAAGCTGGAGATGGATGTGTATAAGGCAGTGGAGACAGCCGCGCCTGCTATTCTGGCAGCGGAATCGTCGAATGAAGGCGGGACGCTGAAGATCGTACCTGATTTTAGGGAGAAGAGGTGATTGCATGGGAAACGGAACAGGTCGCTCTCTAACCGGTTATGTATACGAGGATGAGTATCGCCGGGAGGCGAACGCGGAAGGTCGGAATTATTGGTATCGATATGTAGAAGAACTGTTCGATGAGCTTGGCTTGCGGGCTGCTAAGCTATCACGAGGGAACCTACTCGATAACGATATTCTTGCAGGGTTAACGTTCATCGTTATCGGGGACATTCGCTTGTCCGCGCACGAGAAGGAATGTTTGCAGCACTGGATGGCAGGAGGGGGAGTACTGATCGGGTTCGCAACCCGGGAAGCGGAAGCGCTGTTTGGGATTGTTAACCACGGAACGATGAAACAGCCGGATGATGAATTTACGATTTCGGGATTTTGCCGTTTCGCGGCGAATGTCCCTGAAGAGCTTAATCCGTTGTATGACTTTAAGGGTGCATCGCTTCCTATTTTCTCCGATCTGGAATTGGTGAAGCCAGTTGGCGGTGAGTTGGCCGACTCGACGATATTAATGGATTCCAAGGGTCAGGAAACGGAATATTCCGCTGTGGTGCATAGGCAGGTCGGCTTAGGGGAGTCCTGTTACTTCGCATTTGATCTCCCGCAGACGATATGGGTTATTCATCAGGGCAGGCCCGTTGTCGCGGATTTGGACGGAGATGGTTACTTTCGTTCCAGCGATAATATCGTGCTGGGCCGTTCTCTTGATCTTGAATTACCGTATGCAGACTATTGGCTGCAAGTACTTGAGCAGGCGCTAATCAAGATTCCGCAGCCCTTCATTCACCAGCTTCCCCCGCAGCCGGACGGGGCAGTGCCTGATATGGTGCTCCATTACGGCGGGGATGACGAATGCCAGCCGGGAATTCAGGTGAAAGCGTCGGACTACATGAAGGATAAGGGATTGCCCTATCATATTAATCTGATGCCCGACAAGAACGGGAACTTCGCAATCAACACGGCGGAGTATGATGAGATTGTCAATAAGAACGGACATGATTTGTCGCTCCACTTTGATTTCGTCAAGCCGCTAGCTCCTTTTACGGAAGCCGAGCTGCAAGAGCAGGCTGAACAATACGTGGCTGCGTTTGGAATTATGCCGATAGCAACGGTTAATCACTGGACGATGGCAACCGGCTGGGCGGAGATGGCCAGATGGGCTTCGGCGCTGGGGATGAAGGGAGACAACTCCCGGGTTCATGTCTTCTCGCCGCCTGCCAATCCGATTAATCTGCTGGGCTTTGGCTTCGGTTCTGCCTACCCGCATTTTGTCTATGACGATTTCGAGCATGATAACATAAGGATTCCGTACGTTTACATTCCAATTAATCTCTTCGAGCCGAGAATTTATGACGAGACTAGACAAGAAGATGTGAATCGGATACATGCTGCGTTGGATCGGGCGGCTTATTTCGGCTGGACGTTAAACGTATTTATCCACCCTGTCTATATTGCGGATGAAGCCGGAAGTGTGAATTGTTTGCCGGCAATTGAAGAGATCCTGCAATATGCGAGGAAGAAAGGGTACAGCATCCGCCATCTGTCTACGAATGGAATATGTCAATGGTGGTTTGACAGATCGCAGACGGCGCTGGAAATCGCGGAATGGAAACCAGCCTTGAACGGGGAGGAAGGGGCTTCTTCCATCCGGTTTACGGTCGAAACGGACTGTCCTGAAGGCGTGCTGGTAAAGCTGCCGCTTCCCGGGAAGGCAAAGGCTGCTTCGTATGAGGTCCGCGGTTTGCTTCACAGCAATAACGTGCTGCGGTGGCAGAACGGGCGGCTGTGGACGATTTGCCACATTCCAATGGGTAAGCAGGACGTTACAGTGAAGTTTGATTAATGGAGAGTAATGCGCATTTTGGGTGGCTGCTTACTTGCAAGGCCGGATGTCGGTTAAGGCTCAAGATGCGTTTATTATCAGGATATAGGAGTGAGCCACTACATTGTATGGACAAAAAACAAGTGAGAGGATGAGATGATGATGAGATTAGTTGATGGGTTTGTCAGGTTCCTGAAGGATAAGAAGAGAATCGCACCAGCTGCAATCGTTCTGGCCATGCTGATCACGTTGGTTCAAGTTCCCCCTAACCCTGTAAGCGCTCACGCTGCAGCCGATAATGTTTATAATGTAAAAACACTATATGGTGCCGTTGGAGACGGCGTAGCCGACGATACCATTCCAATCAATAATGCCATAGCAGCCGCCCAGGCGGCCGGCGGAGGAGTTGTCTATCTGCCAACGGGCAAATACAGAGTCACATCAACCATTACGATTCCTGCTTTCGTATCCATGGAAGGTGTGAACGGAAATTCGAATGTGGCTGATGCTGCTGTAAGCATAGTGGGTTCACTGGCGCTTAGCCCTGTCGTTCAAATTAACGGCTCGCCGGGTTCTTCCTCCGCTTCTCTGAAGAAGCTGGCCATAACGCGGGCAAACGGTACGATCCCTGCAGGTGTTATTGGTTTGTTGGTCGGATCTACAGACTATACCGTGCTTGAGGATCTCTATATATTCAGACATGCGATTGGTTATAAAATAACAGGTCAACTGGGCGTCAAGGCAAACCGCGTTATATCTGCAAGCGCAACGGAAGCTTATTTGGAAGTGGTGGATACGCCGCAGGCTACATTCATTGATTCCAGCTTTGGCCGAAATGGGGGAGAGCTCTCTCTTACCCCGATCTCCCAAGTGCTTATTAAAGGAGCAGCGGACACGATTACGTTCCTGAGGTGCCAATTTAATTCGACTGGCGGGACTCCGACTAACGGGATTACTTTCGATGGATTCAACAACCCGAACGGCATTATTTATATCACGGATTCGCATATGGAGAATGTCCTGAATGGAATTTCAAGCAGCGCGACTACATCCCAAATTCAGAGGTTGTTAATATCCAATTCGACGATCAATCTCGGAACGTCGTTGAACTTCATTAATCTGCACCCCAATACGGCAGTGACGGAATGGCAGCTGGCAAACAATGAGGTTACTGGAAAACTGAATTTAACGAAGGGGGGGCCTGTCTCCATAACAGGCAACCGGTTTGCCGGGGAATTTCATCTGGCGCTTAACTCGGCGACTGTAACCGGCAACAGCTTCTATTCTGGAGGGAAAGTAACCGGTCATTTTAATAACCTAGTATTTATGGGCAATATTTTCGATGGAGCGGGGCAGACCTTAATGGACTTGGCAACCGGCAACAAGACAATATTTGGCAATGTTTCCTCCGGGGTTGTGAACAAAAATCTGGTGAATGAAGATTACATGCAGCTCGGTGACGGGGGTGTCCCCTTCGGAATTAAAAGATACACGGGGACGTTGGACGCCAGCGGCAACGGATACATCGCACACGGCATTCCAAGCGCCCATGCAGCCGGCCTGATTGTGCAGGCCTGGTACAAAGGCAGTTCAGGCGAGATGGTTCCGTTGACCGTCTCCTATGTGGATGGTGTAAATATCGGCGTTGCAGGCGGAGCAGCTAACAAAAGGTATCGAGTAACCATTATGTATTCGAATAATCTTGATATGTGGTAAGTTCCTTTGGCAGGACGGCCGCGCCACAATGCATGTGGTGCGGCCCTTCGCGGTTGTATACAGGTTCGATGAATTTAGGAATAAGCGTCGCCAGTATAACCGAGTTCATTGGAAATCTTTTTGGCAGCAGTCAATACTTTTTCTGCATAGTGGGGGATTCTTTGAAAGGGCAAATTGGTCTTTAATGTAGATACGCTTATGCCGCCATATACAATGCCATCGTTCATAAAGATGGGAGCACCAATACAGCGGATGCCAATTTCACCTTCCTCATCATCAATGGCATAGCCTGATTGTCGAACTTCATGCAGGTGCTCGCGCAGCGCGGGTTCGGTTGAGATTGAATTGGGAGTCAGGTGATTAAGACCCTTGGAGAACATAATTTGCAATTCCTTCTCGGTTAAATAGGCGGCGATCGCCTTGCCGCACGCGGACGTATTCAGCCGTTTGCGCTCTCCCACATAAGATAAGAAACGAATGGATCCAGGACCTTCCAGCTTCTCCAGGCAGACCGTTTCCCCATTGTCATAAGCAACCATATGCACGGTAAATTCAGTTTCCGCCCTTAATACTTCCATATGTGGAACGAATATGGCTTTTGAATCTATATTTCGGACTGACAAGATCCCCAGGCTGTACAATTTTAGCCCTAATGTATACAAACCGTCCGGATCCTTTCTGACAAAATTATGGGTTTCGAGCGTATGTAGAATGGAAAAAACACTTGTTTTGGCTATGTTTAATTCTTTTCCAATGGTTGACATGGTCTGCCCCTCACCGGAAAGCGATAAGAAATTAAGAATTGCAATCGATTTATCAATAGCAGGAACGATATAACTTCCTTTTTTTGATTTCTCATCCATCTGCGACACCTTCTTTAATTGAAATAGGTTTATGATCAATCCACATTTTTACTTCATTTCTTCAACTAATAATATGTTATTTACCCATTTCAAGCAACGGAAACGTTCTGAATACAGAACATATTCAGGAGGACAAGTTCATTCCTTTTAAGACAACCGTTTGCATAAAGTAGATTCATATTTATTGCTCCAGTTGGCTTCGTTCAATCTTTCTCAGCATGAATGCTTATCAAACTGCAGGAACCGTCAAACACCATTGTATCTATCAAAGTCTTACCCTAACAGCGTTGAATCTCCTTTTCCGGACATCCCTTCAAATTTTATGTTGATTTCCAAAAAACAACATGTTATTGTGACGGTAGTGCAAACGTTTGCATGACTTCTAAAATTATCAGCAGGTAATTTGGTGTATACAGCTACACGTACATAATAAGAGGCTGGAAGGTAGATGTTTATGTCGACGATAGAGGAAATTGCCAAGATAGCCGGTGTAAGCGCCTCCACCGTATCGCGCGCTTTGGCCCGCAATAAGAAGATCAGTGAACATACGATCCAAAGAATTGAGAAAATTGCCAATGAACTCCATTACACGCCGAATCTATCGGCAAGAGCTCTAACAGGCAAGGGTACGAAGCTAATTGGTCTAATCGTTCCGGAGATCACAAGCAATCACTACGTTCAGATTGTCAATCGTGTGGAGAGTGAGCTGTATGCCAAGGGCTACGCCCTGATTATAGGCACGACCGACTTTAATGCGGACAAAGGGCTTAGAAACCTGGAGGTCTTCATTGGAAGAGCGGTGGACGGAATCATTTTTGCAGGTGATAACTTGGATGAAGTGAATGCCGCTGCAGTCAGGGATATAATAAAAACGCCCATCGTATTTCTTGGCTCTGCGGGCGATAATACGGGTCATGAATGCGTAGCGGTCGACGATGCCCATGGGATATCCTTGCTCATTCGTCATCTTATCGAACTTGGACATAAGTCCTTCGGTTTCATCGGCGAGAAGTTATCCAAGCCGGTCCGGCTGCCTCCCTTCCAGAAAGCGCTTGCCGAATGGGGGCTGGAATACAACGAGAACTTTATTAAGACGGATGGAACCGAAAGATTCGAAGAAGGCGGTTATTTGAGGATGAAAGAGCTTCTAGCGGAGGGAGAAATGCCTACAGCCGTGTTTGCTACTTATGATAATATCGCGATCGGAGCGATGAAAGCCCTGCATGAAGCGGGATTGAAGGTTCCTGAAGACGTCTCGATCATCGGATTCGACAATATTAAGGAGTCGGAATATCTCATTCCTGCCCTTACCACGGTATTCCCGCCCATTACGGAGATGGCTGACCGGGCAGTGGATATGCTGATCGAGAAAATTGAGAAGAAAGACACGGATAAGACCGCCAGGAAATACACGGCAGCGAAGACCATCCTCTATCCGGAATTGGTGATCAGGCAATCCACTAGTGTTCCAAGGCAATGAAACAATAGATGATAACCTATGACGAAGGAGAAATGATCATGAAGAAAAAGTTGAGAATCGGAATTCTAGGCGGAGGCGGAATATTAAATGCTCACGCCCCGGGCTTTACTCGTCTCCAGGATATTTGCGAGGTGGTTGTGGCGGAGACGAACCCGGAACGCCATGCCCACATTCGTCAGCTGTTAGGCGAAGAAGTTGAAATTGTCGGTGATTATATGGATCTATTGGAGAGAGAAGACATTGACGCCGTGGATATCATTCTTCCCCACAATCTGCATGCGCCAGCGGCTATAGCTGCAGCCAAAGCAGGTAAGCACGTACTGACTGAGAAGGTTATGGCCAGGAATGTGTATGAGTGCGACCAAATGATAGAGGCTTGCACCCAGGCAGGTGTATCGCTGACGGTCTGCCATGACAGACGTTACGACAAGGATTGGCAGGCGCTTAAGAAAGTAGTTGATTCAGGGGAGCTCGGAGAGATTCTGTTCTGGAAGCTGGAGCATAACCAGAATGTTGTATTTCCTGAGAACAGCTGGGTTCGATATCGGGACAATATCGGGGGCGGCGCCATCATGAGCTGTCTGACGCATCAAATCGATTCTCTTCGTTGGTATGGCGGTGAAATTGAAAGCGTTACCTCGATGTCCAAGGTGGAAGCAAGCCGAATGGAAGGAGAAAGCATAGGGGCCATCATCGCGCGGATGCAATCAGGAGCGCTCGCCCTTCTGTCGATTAACTGGTACACGCAATCTCATCAAGCCCCGGATGGATTATGGTATGAATTCAACCATGTTACCGGCACCAAGGGTGAAGCTTATTTCATGAGCGGCAAAGGCACTTATGTGAAAATTCATGATAATCAATCGAAGCTATTCGAATATAACATGAAAGGCGAAGGAAGCTTCGTGAAGATGGAGACCGATAACACGATAACCGGACATCAGCAATGTATCGAGGAGTGGGTCAAGAGTCTCAGGGGAGAGGATGCCAATATTGTAACGGATGGCATGGATAGCCGCAAAACAGTTGAAGTGGCTGAGGCGGCCTATCGATCCGAGTCAACAGGCAGGGTTGTGAACATCCCGATTGAACCCCAACCGTGGCAATAACAGCGGCCTCATTACAGTTGGATAGCGAGGAAGGAGGAATGGACATGAGAGTGGGTATCGACAGCTTTACAATTAGAGATTTGAAGCTGGATGCGTATCAAACCCTTGATTACGTGAAGAAGCTGGGATTAGAAGGGGTTCTATTTGGCGATATGGCTGAGCTCAGCCGAGAAGCGGATGTCGGCAGACTCATAGATATACGAGAGTATGCCGAAATGCTGGGGATGTATGTTTATTCCGGCGTCGGAACATGCAATCCGGTATTAGTGAACGGATCGTTGGAAGAGCATAAGGAAACCCTCGTCGAACATATTCAAGCGTATGCGGAGGCCGGCTGGCATGAGCTCAGAAGCGTCATCTGCTATTCTGACGAGAATTATAACCATCCCGTTCCGTGGAAAACCCATTTGAATCAGAGTATCGATTTCATCCAATCATTAAGACCCGTTCTGGAGAAGTGCGGGAGTAGGATTAACTTGGAGAATCATGGCGACGGTACGTTTGATCTGGTCAGGGTGGTCGAAGCGGTTGGAGCTGATATATGCGGTATATGCCTGGATACCGCCAACATGCTGGTTTGCGGTGAAGATCCTGTTCTCGCGGCGAAGCGGGTTGCACCTTATACGCATCTGACTCATACGAAGGATGGTATCATCTACTTCAGCGACAATGGAGTGATGCGGCAAGGTAAAGCCCCGGGTCAGGGAATTGTTGATTTTGAACAAATCATCCCGATCTTGGGTGAATACAGCCCTCATTTGCCGCTATCGATTGAAGATCATAAATGGTTGTTTGAAGTCAGCATATTTGATCCAGCATGGATCGATAAGAACCCGGACTTGACCCCGGTTGAGCTTGGTCAATTTGTTAAATTGGCATGGCAGACCGAGAAGAAGCTGGCAAGCGGCGAGTTTCCCAATGTGGAGGAGTACGAGGCGATTCCTTATCTGGATCAGATGGAAGAACGCCTTACATTCGGCTATCAGCATTTAAAAGAAATTATTAATAAGCAGAACCTATAGCGTCCGGCTATCCCGAGCGCAAGAAGGCCCATGATTGTTTGCGGTGCTCAGACTCGATGAAAAGGTAAAATGCAGGAAGAAAGAGACTTTGCAGGCAGGCAGGGATGCAAAGTCTCTTTCTTGGCTAAAAATTCACTACAACCAACGCTTAAGGAGTAAGCCGCGTCCGATCCCGCGGAAACGCCGAAGCTTCGCGTACGTTCGGTTGTCCGAGCAGACGCGAGGTAAGGCGCTCGAGGCCGATGGCAAACCCGCCGTGCGGCGGCATGCCGTAACGGAAAACGTCGAGATAGCCGGCAAAATGGTCCGGGTTCAGTCCTCGGCTGCGTATCGAGGCGGTCAGTTCCTCGTAATCGTGAATCCGCTGGCCTCCAGTCGTTATTTCGAGGCCGTTATAGATCAAGTCGAACGAAGCGGTGAGTGCGCCGTTCTCTGGTGCCGGCATTGCATACATCGGGCGTATTTCGCGCGGGTAACGCGTAATGAAGACGAACGCCGGCTTGCCGTCCTCCGCCACATGCCGGCAAATGAGCCGCTCGCCCTCCGGGTCGAGATCTCCCTTCGGGGACGTTTTGCCGTACTTCCGCTGCAAAATATGCTGCGCTTCCGCGACTGGAATTCGCGTAATATCCGCAGGCAACTGGACGTCTACGCCCAGAAAAGCCAGCTCTGCTTCGCATTCGGCGGCAACCTTCTCCAGCATGTACCGCAGCATCTCCTGCTCCATATCCATCAGCTCTTCGTCCGAGCGGATAAAACCCATCTCGACGTCCAAAGACACATACTCGTTCAAATGCCGGGATGTATGATGCTCCTCGGCCCGATATACAGGCGCAATTTCGAACACTCTTTCATAACCGGCGCCCACCATCATTTGCTTATAAAATTGTGGGGACTGAGCCAAATACGCCTGCCGGCCGAAGTAGTCGACCGGGAACAGATTGGATCCCCCTTCGGTGCCGGATGCGACGATTTTCGGTGTGAAAATTTGGGTAAAGTCGTGTTGGCACAAGTAGTCGCGGAACGCCCCCGCCAAGGCGGCTTGGATCCGAAAAGTCGCGTGCAGCTGCGGATGCCTAAGCGACAGAACCCGGTGATCGAGCAAGGTGTCCAGCCTTGCGCCGATCGTCTTTTTGTTGATCTCGAAAGGCAGCGGGGCAGCTGCGCTGATGCAACGAACCGACGCTGCGTGGATCTCGATCCCGCCAGGCGCTTTAGGCGCGTGAGCGGCAGAGCCGGTGACGGAGACGACCGACTCCAGGCTAAGAGGCGTCTTGGCTAGCTCCCCTTCGAGGACACATTGTACAATTCCACTCCGGTCGCGCACGTTGACAAAGGCCAACTGGCCGAGATGGCGAATACTGTGCAGCCACCCGTGCACGGTTACAAGATGTCCCATATGTTCGGAGACACGGGCGCAAAGCACACGAACTTGCTGCGTTGAATGAGTTTCCATGAATAACACTCCCTGTATTCGATTGGGTATTTCGCAAAACGAAGTTGTTATTATCGTCATCATCACAATCGTTACCGTCGTCCATATGCATCACCTCCTTAATTCGTCTCCAAACAACCCCATATGTGCTGACAGCGATCTGAATTATGTACCAGCCTCCACGGCTGCAGCTCCAATAAAAAAACATAAAAAACCCCGTCCCCAAAAGGGACGAGGTTGAACGCTCGCGGTACCACCCTGATTATCGCGCCATACAGCGCGATCGGCTCGGACCCCATAACGCGGGGTGTACGTCTGCTCCTACTGGACCGGGTAAGCCGGGCGGTCGTTCAGGCAGAACTCGCCGGTGTCTTTCCTCCGGTCGCAGCCGCCGTCCTCCCAGCCATGGGACGGCTCTCTGTGTGCTGCGCGCGCCGGGTACTTCTCCGGTTCATCGTTTTCGTCATTTTCCATATATTATCCACTTTGCGTGCATTTGTCAAACATGAAAATAACGCGATCTATTTGATCGGCACCCAAGCGGCGGTCAAGTTACCGGGATCACTGCCTGATTCCATAAGATTAACCTGATGAGCACCCGATTTCTTTCTAGCAGGTTAACTCATCCCTGGAAGCTGAACATAGAAGGTCGTTGCCTCGTTCGGCACGCTTTTGGCATAGATCTTCCCTTTATGCTGCTCGACGATCGATTTGGCTATAGCAAGCCCGAGGCCATATCCGCCTTGCTTGCGCGACCGGGAAGGGTCGGCGCGGTAGAAGCGATCGAAGATCCGTTCCAGATGCTCGGCTGCGATGCCTTCGCCGGTATTGGTCACTGCCAGCAGAATTGTCGTTATGCCGCTTCTTGAGGGTGAAGGTTATCGAGCCCTTAGAGTTGGTATACTTGATGCCATTGTCTAGGAGGATCATGACCACCTGCTTGATTTAGAGCGGCCGCAGACAATGCGAGCCCCAATAAAGCAGCAGCAATTTTCTTCATCCGTGCATCCTCCATCAACGAAAATATTAATCTAAAGCTCTTTCAGCTACATGCTAACAGACGCATCTGCAGCGATCTTGTTACTGGATTCTTCTGGAAGAGTTCTCTTGCATCTACATTCTCGAATAAGCCTCGCTATGAAGCCGATCGGTTTCTCTCTTCATTAACAGTCGTTATATAGGGATTTGTAGCATGATGTCACGCTGCAGCTTTCCTCGAATAGAATCTCCAACGAATAAGGGCATCCGATAAAATGGATTTAAAATAAATGATCTAATATTCTAATTTACTTCATATGACTTGAGTCTCTTATCCTATTAACTGCAAAAAATGACGAATTTCCTATGGTATACAAGGACTTATTTGAACAAAAAATGCCTTGACTAATGTATTGTTCTATAGTATTGTCTTTCATGAAAGTGCTTACATAAAAGGTAGTAGGTAGTTGATGTGGATAATAATGCTTTATTTGATACAAATAATACAATAGGGGGAGCGAGCAGGCGGATTCGTATTTCAGATCCATAAGGAAGTCATGAAAGGAGCGTAACCATAGATATGGGCAGCTTAAGTTGTCGACATATTTTCAAATATTATAAGGGCGAGCACCGACCGGCAGTTAAAGACTTTAATCTCGAAGTGTCGGAGGGCGAATTTCTCGTTCTGGTCGGTCCCTCCGGCTGCGGGAAGTCGACGATGCTCCGTATGATTGCAGGACTGGAGCCGATATCGGAAGGAGATCTCTACATTGGCGACCGTTACGTTAACTTCGTCTCGCCGAAGAACCGGGATATCTCCATGGTGTTTCAGAATTATGCCTTGTATCCGAACTTATCTGTCTATGAGAATATCGCATTAGGGCTGAAGCTGCGCAAGGTCGCGAAGCATGAAGTAGAGCTTAAAGTGAACCGGACAGCGAAGATCCTGGAGATCTCACACTTACTCGACAGGCTGCCCAGCCAGCTCTCCGGCGGGCAGAAGCAGCGCGTTGCGTTAGGAAGGGCAATTGTCCGCGAGCCGCAGGTATTCCTGATGGATGAGCCTCTATCCAATCTCGACGCGAAGCTGCGTGCGCAAACCCGTGCGGAAATCATGAAGCTGCACAGCCAGTTGAAGACGACAACCGTCTATGTGACCCATGATCAGACGGAAGCGATGACGATGGGCACGCGGATCGTTGTGATGAAGGACGGCGAAGTCCAACAGGTGGCGCCACCGCAGATAATGTATGACCAGCCCTGCAATTTATTTGTCGCCAGCTTCATTGGGAGTCCCCAAATGAACCTAATACCGGGATCTGTCAACCGGCGGGAGGGCAAGTATTACTTCGAGACGAAGCGGGTTCTATGGGAACTGCCGCAGCGATACGGGGACTCGCTTAAGGCCGCCACATCTAATCTTCGGCAGGTTGTGCTGGGCATTCGACCGGAGCATATCGGTGCTGATCGCGAAATGCCGAAGAAGTATCCGTGTGGGATGACGGCAGGGACGATTGAGATGATCGAGCTTATGGGCTCGGACACGTTCCTGTTCGTCAATATCGGAGAATCCACCGTTATCGTCCGAACGGAGGCGGGCAGTCCTTTCGCGGCAGGGGATCAGATCGAGATTGCTTTCCGATTGGATCGCATCCATCTCTTCGATGCCGAGCAGGGGGGCAGCTTGACTTCGCAAGGAGTTACCAGCCTATGAGGTTCGTCAGAAACAAGAAGCTCCTGACCGTTATTGCCGTCGCAGCAGTCCTGGCACTCTTCTTGATTTACCGTCTCTTCTTCATAAGCGGGCAGCATTATCCCGTTGTAGCGAGCAGTGCGCTTGATGAACATTCGCAGGCCGTTGGAATGCCTAATTACTTCACCTATCTGCAAGGATGGGATCAAGCGAAAATGCCGGCTGGCGGTGACGCCGTTACGATAGAAGCCGCTTCATTTTCCAGCCGATCCGACGAGGCTTCGATCAAGGTTTCACGCAATGAAGAGCTAGGCAGGCAGGTCCTTCACTGGGACCATGCAGCGGGATGGGTAGAGTGGGTTGCAGACATCCCGGAAGAAGGTCTCTATACGCTAAGTATCGCTTATATTCCTTTGAAAGGCAGTTTCTCCGGTATCATACGAGGCATTCAAATCGACGGGGAATATCCTTTCGCCGAAGCGCAGCGAGTTATGTTAAAGCGCAATTGGAAAGATGCCGTCTACCCTTATAAACGTGACAAGCTTGGCAACGAGCTGCGTCCTGTACAAGTCGAGCTGGAAGGCTTAAAGAACGAAACCATCACAGATTATTCTGTTTCCTCTGAGCCATTGCAATGGCACTTCACCAAGGGCAAGCACACCATTCGAATGATTGGCTGGCGCGAGCCGGTAGCCTTGGACACCCTCACACTTACACCATCACGTGATATTCCGGACTATGTCCACTACACACAGAATCAACCAACAGCCGAAGAAAGCAGCACCTGGTTTCAACTTTACGAAGCAGAAAGCTATTCACGCAAGTCAGACCCCAGCATCCAGACGGCCTCCTACTCGGAGCCATACATCTCTCCTGACCCCAAGGGGCGCATTGCCTATAACGTTATCGGGGGAGATCGTTGGAAGAAAGCCGGCGAATGGCTGGAATGGGATATTGAGGTACCGAAGGACAGCTATTATGAGCTGGACCTGAAATATTTGCAATCCATGCAGCAATCGAGCGTCTATCATACGATTACGGTCGATGGAGAAGTTCCCTTCCAGGAACTGAAAGGCTATGAGACGGCAACGAATTCGCATTTTCAACTGCATACACTGCAGGCTCAGGACGGTACCGCCTATCGGATTTATTTGACCAAAGGCAGACATACCCTGCGGATCATTGCAGATGCATCCCCAATAACACCAGCCGTGTATGCCCTTCAGAATCTACTGAGGGAGCTCAGTGTGATGGATAAGGATATGCGCCGAATTACGGGCAATTACAGCGTAACCGGTGCGGATCAGGACTTGAACCGCACGTGGGAAATCAAACGTTATGATCCTGACATCGAGCAAAAGCTCACATCACTAATCGACAAGATGAACGTGATATCCGACTATGTGAACGGCTTGAGCGGACGTAAAACGGCAGTATCCTCTATCCTGAATACGGCCAAGTACACCTTCGAGGAGATGAGGGAGGATGTCAATGATATCCCGAATCAAATGAAGGAATTCTCCAGCACCCAGAGCAGACTGGGAGCTTGGATTACGCAGATGTCCGAACAGAAGCTGATGCTTGACTATATCGTGCTGCGTACACCGGAGGCGGAAACCGGGCTCAAGGTATCGGGCGCATTCAAACGTACGGCTTATATGGGGATGAATTTCTTCCGTACCTTCTATATGGATTACAGCCGTAAGTCGCTAAACAAGGAAAAGGCCATTACGGTGTGGGTAAGCCGTGGCAGAGACTACGTAGATATTATGCAAGAGATGATTGAGCAGCAATTCACGCCGCAAACAGGCATTCAGGTCAACGTCAATCTGATGCCGAATCCGAATGCGCTCATTCTTGGCAATGCTGCAGGGGATCAGCCTGACGTTGCCCTCGGTATCCCTTCAGAGACGGCGGTAGAATACGCCATGCGCGGAGCCGTTGCCGATTTGTCGAAGATGAAGGGCTTTGATGACATCGTGAAGCGGTTTCACCCTGGTGTCCTTCTGGCACACAAGTATGACGGCGGCACATATGCGCTGCCGGAGCTGCAGAACTTCCAGCTCATGTTCTACCGGACGGATGTGTTCGAGCAGCTAGGCATTAAACCCCCGGATACGTGGGAGGATGTCTTCCGAATTATGCCGACCTTGCTGGAGAAGGGGATGACCTTCTACTACCCGCCGGCTGATTTCACGACCATCTTCTATCAGAATGGCGCTGAATTCTGGGATGAGACCGGGATGAAGAACATGCTTGGCGAAGCCAAATCCGTCAAGGCCTTCAAGCAATGGACGGATATGTTCGTTAAGCACAGCTTGCCTTTGGAAGTACCGGCCTTCTTCGAGCACTTCCGGCTGGGAGATCTGCCGATCGGTATCGGTGATTTGTCCACCTACGTTCAGCTCACGGTGGCAGCGCCGGATATCGTCGGAAATTGGGGCGTAGCCCCGGTTCCGGGCATTCGCCAATCAGACGGGACAGTAGCGCGTTGGCAGCCGCAAGGTGCAGTAAGCGGCATGATTATGGAGAAGAGCGATAAGCAGGACCAGGCTTGGAAGTTTCTGGATTGGTGGACATCTGCCGCCGTTCAGTCGGAGTTCGGCAACAGCATGGAATCGTTGTACGGACTCGAGTATCGCTGGAATACCGCTAACGTGGAGGCGATGGCAGATATCCCGTGGTCGGATGAAGAACTGGCAGCACTGTACGAACAAGGCCGATGGGTAAAGAATGTTCCGCTCGTTCCCGGTCATTATTTCCTTGGACGAGAGCTTAGCTTTGCTTGGAACCGTACCGTGTTGACAGGAATGCCGTTCATGGAGTCGCTGGAGCAAGCGCGTATCGCACTACAGCGCGAAATGAGACGGAAGCAGGAGGATCTTGGCATTCCGGCGGACACAGACCTCGATCTGGAGCCATATGTGCAGCCATATACGTACGAGAAGGGGGGAGAAGGGCATGAGTCAGCTGAAAACCGTCGTCCATAACCGCAAGCCCGCCCCCCTGTTAATCCGCCGTTTGGAGAAGATGCTGAGCAATGTATGGAGAGATCGGGTCGGGTATCTGTTCATAGCTCCCTTCCTCATCTGCTTCGCGGTATTCATTCTGCTGCCGGTCCTCATGGCTGGACTGCTTAGCGTCACCTCATTCAACGGCTTCTCGTTTCCTACGTTTATCGGATTCAATAACTATATTTCCTTAGTTACGCAGGATTTCGTGTTTATGAAATATGCGCTGCCCAACACGTTTAAGTTCGCATTGCTCGTGGGGCCGGGCGGCTACCTGTTGTCCTTCTTCTTCGCCTGGATGATCACCAGGCTGCCCAAGCAAGTTCGGGATGTGTATACCTTGGCCTTCTATACCCCTTCGCTTGCAGGCGGCGTTGCCCTGGCTGTCGTCTGGGTAGCGGCATTCAGCGGTGATAAAGTTGGTTATGTCAACAGCTTGCTGCTGCGCCTTGGCATTATCGATTCTCCTCAGCTGTGGCTGGCCAATCCCAAATACTTGATGACCATCATGATTATCGTCAGCCTATGGACCAGCTTCAGCGTCGGTTTTCTGGCGATGCTCGCCGGGCTGCAGACCGTCAACCCGGAGCTCTATGAAGCCGGGAGAATCGATGGCATCAAGAATTCGCTGCAAGAGGTGTTCTACATTACGGTTCCTTCCATGAAGCCGCAGATGCTGTTCAGTGCCGTCATGACGATTGTCGGTACGCTTAAGGCGGGGGCGATCTCTACCCAACTCACAGGAGCGGTCATCACGCCATCCTACGCAGGGCATCTGTTTATCAATCATATCGATGATTATGCCTTCATCCGGTTCGAGCTCGGCTACGCGTCTTCACTCTGTGTCGTGCTTCTGATCATTAGCTATGCCGTCATGAAGCTGTGCTACCACTTATTCGCGCCGAAGGGGGATGAATAATCATGCGGCGCAGAATGAGAAGGTTGTCGCTATCGAGCGTCCTGCTGATCGCCGGATTGACGGGACTCGCCTTATTCATGCTCATTCCAATCGTGTATATTTTCAACCATGCCTTCAAGCCGCTTGACGAAATGTTCCTGTTTCCACCCCGTATTCTGGTGCAGGAGCCTACGATCGTAAACTTCGAGAAGCTGTTCTTTGCGACTTCGGGCGATGTGGTTCCGTTTACCCGCTATCTGTTCAACAGCATCATCATTGCCGTGATCACGATCTTCTGTGTCATTACGGTCAGCTCGATGGCCGGTTATGCGATTGCGAAGCTGCGATTCGGGTTGAAGGGTCTGATCATGGGCCTCATCTACATATCACTCATGTTCGCAGCAGAAACCGTATCGATTCCAAGGTACCTGATCATCAGCGGGCTGGGTATCAATGATACGTATTTCGCTCATATCCTGCCGTTTCTAGCCTCACCGGTTGCGGTGTTCCTAATGATGGCGTTTATCGGACAAATTCCGAATGATCTCATCGAGGCTGCGAAGCTGGACGGGGCATCGGAGGTCGCCATATTCAACCGGATTGTCATGCCGCTTGCTGCGCCGGCGGTTGCAACAATAGCGATTCTCACCTTTCAAGGGGTGTGGGGTGACGTAGAAGCTTCGACGCTATATGTCCAGGATGAGGCGCTGAAGAATATCGCTTATTATGTGCAGACGCTCGTTAGCGGAGCGCAAAATAACGTCGCCGGCCAAGGGCTGATGGCTGCCGCATCCTTGCTGATGTTCCTGCCGAACCTGATTATCTTCCTCGTCTTCCAGAAAAGGGTGATGCAGACCATGCTCCATTCCGGTGTCAAATAACCGATGAAAGCGAGTTTCTCATAGAGGAGGTGGTGTTCAAGCAAGGAGCTAAGAATCCATAATCTGCTTCAACCGGTACTCGTAATTCAAACCTATCGATTGGGGGAATAAACATGGCTTTTAACAAAAGAATCGTGCTCCTGCTCTGTATTTCGATGCTTCTAAGCGTTTTTCTCGCAGCTTGCAGCGGCAATAATACACCGAGTAATTCAGGAGCAGCTCCGGATAACAAGGAGCAGACGACGACGAATGAACCGGAAGAGACGACCGAGCCTGATGAACCGGAGCCGGTTGTAGAGGAGAAGCACGATCCGGTTACGCTAACCGTCATGAACTGGGGCGGGGACCTCGATTTCTTCACCACCTTGTATGAAGAGTTTACGAAGAAATATCCGTGGATTACGGTGAAGGCATTCGGCTCCGGCGGCGGTGACGTCGAGGGTCTGTCCAAGCTGGCGGCGCTTCAGTCCTCCGGTGAACCGCCTGACATCGTATGGCCGCAGACGATTTCCAAATGGATGGACGGCGGCAATCTGGAGGATTTGAAGCCTTATATGGAGAATGACGCCATTCTGCCTACGCTCGGCATCCAAGACGGGTTCCTGGAATCTTGGGAGATGAACGGCAAGATCTATGCCATTCCATGGACGGATGATCCGTGGCCGATCGTGATCAACAAGGACTTGATGGAGAAGCACGGCATGGAAATGCCGCCGAATGATTGGACCTATGAGGATTTCCGCGATATGGCGAAGAAAGCAACCGACCCCAGTGCGGGCGAATACGGCGTATCTTATAACGGTGTATTCAAATCGGCGTTCGCGAATCTGCTGCCGGTTGCGAACGGTCATGCCGGAGCCCGGGATTTCATGAACGAGGATTATACCCAGAGCATGCTAAACACGCCTGAAGTATTGGCCGATTTGAAGTGGTTAAAGGATCTGTTTACCGTGGATAAAGTCATGATGGACGTTGAAACCTTCACGAAATCCGGTTATGCCGACATGGCGGATTTCCACGCAGGCAAAGCGCTGTTCAGCATCGCACAACCGCTCAAGCAGCTGGATGATATGGTTGACTTTGAATGGGATATTCTGCCTGCACCGCGGGGGACCGTCTCACAGCCAGGCATTCGCAACACGTCTCCGCTCGCCATGCTAAGCGCATCGAAGAATAAGGATGCGGCTTGGTTGTTCATTCGGTTCCAATTCGAATACGAGGCCAACAAGTGGAGGATCGAGAATATCGGATTTCCGTCCATGGTCAAGAACGATGAACTGGATAAGCTGCTTCAAAGTAAGTATGAGGGCCAGAATTACGAAGCGCTGACCATCAGCACCTCATCTTGTTGTACGGGGATTGGGCCGGCATTGTTCGACGGTTCCACTTATTATGGGACGGTCGATCCGGCGATAGCGGCGATGTTCAATGAGAACAAGGATATAAGCGCTATTGTGCCCGCTATTGAGGATTACAACAAACGGGCTGCCGAGTATTGGAAGAGTATAGGCGTTATGAAGTAGCTCGTATTCAGCCCGGCAGGGGGAATGGATGGCATGTGCTGACATTCCCTTTGCCGGCTATCTGTAGGAGCACGTTCAATACGATACGTTCTCGTATCTATCCACTGAAGGGAGGAGCCTACAAACGATGGTCAGAGCCCGCCATTCCTGGAATCAGCACGAGGATCGCAGTTGGCTGCAGAAGATGAGCCGGCAGCGATCGAGGCGATGGCTAATCCGCCTTACGGTGATGTTGTGCATGTGGATCGTGGCAGGCGTGACGGTATCGACGCCGGTCTTGGCCATGATGCCGTACGATACGGAGTATTACGAATATAACAGCAGCGAATGGATCTATGTACAGCCTATTTATGTGCCACATACGTATATCACGGGCGCCAGTGATCTGGGGCCGGCCTTCTCGGGACCCAGCGATTTGTACATCACCAGGGATGACCGGGTGTTTGTAGCGGATACGGGTAACAGCCGAATCGTCGTCCTGGATCGGCAAGGTACCGTCCTTTCGGTTATCGGGACGGAGGATGGCCCAGGTAAGCTGAAGGAGCCGGAAGGTGTATTCGTTGACCCGTCCGATCAAATCTATGTGGCCGATACAGGGAACAGCCGAATAGCCGTATTTGGTGCAGATGGTGCATATTTACGCGAATATGTGCGGCCGGAGTCGCCATTGCTCCCCGATTCGAAAGAGTATTTCTTCGTACCGAGTAAGATCGTGGTGGATGCGCGCGGGGTGATGTATGTCGTTGTGAAAGGCTCTTATCAGGGCATATTCCGAATGGATGCCGAAGGGGAATTTACCGGCTTCTTCGGGGCGAACAAAACACCGCTAACCGTGCTTGACCGACTGAAGAGCACATGGCTGACCAAGGAACAGCTCGAGAAGGAAGTGGCGAAGCGCCCACCTGAAGTGCGCAACATCGCGATGGACTCGGAAGGCTTCATCTACACGACTACGCAAGAGCAATATGCTGGTCAGGTGAAACGGTTGAATGCCAGCGGAGTCAATATGCTGGGAGGTCCACCGCTGGCCAATGCATGGCTGGTTACCGATGTGGCGACAGATCGTAACGGCATGCTGTACACCTTGGATTTTGATACGGGCAAGACGACGATTTACTCTGCGATGGGGATGCCGTTATTTACTTTTGGAGACCGTCAGTCGACAACACTGCAATTCGGTGTATTGAGCCAGCCCACCAGCATTATCGTAAACAGCAGCAGTGATGTGTGGATCGCCGATTCCCATTTGAATTTAATTGAAGTTTTTCGACCTACCGCATTCGGGCAGACGGCTCTGCAGGCAGTCAAGCATGATCTGGACGGCAATTATACCGCGAGTAAGCCATACTGGCAGGAATTAATCAGTCAGAACGACAATATGTCCATGGCTTACCGTGGTCTCGGACATTCGTTGAATCGTGAAGAGGACTATAAGGGTGCGCTGGATTATTACCGGATCGCATACGACGCCAAGGGGTTCTCTAGCGCATACTGGAATATACGTCTCCTGTGGATACAGCACAATTTCGTCTATGTATTGGGTACGTTGGTGATTGGCTTATGGCTGCTTCTGCGTGGCATCCGGTTGTTGAAGAGATGGATTGCGTCGCGCGAATGGCCGCCGAGGCTAGCTCGTTATGGCTCGGAGATCAGCGCAGCCTGGTACTTGCTGTTCCATCCCTATGAGGGATTCTACAGGCTGAAGGACCGCAAGATTTCGTTTGCGGTGCTGGCGATGTTCGTTATCCTGACCGTCGGCGTGCATCTGGCTTCTACATACGGGGTTGGATTCGTATTTAAACCGGTTGACCGCAGTCAAATCAGTCTCGTGTGGACATTGGGTGTTTTCATCATTCCTTGGATAACATGGGTCATAGCCAATTACTTGATCAGTACCATTAAGGATGGTGAAGGACGATTCCACGAGGTGCTGCAGACGAGCATCTATGCGATGGTGCCATATATGGTTTGGATGCCGCTGCTCACCGCGATCTCGCATATTCTCGTTCTGGAAGAACGCGTCATCTACGATGCGGGTGTACAAATCGTCTGGTATTGGGTCATCCTGATGTTCTTCGTTATGACGCAGGTCATTCATAATTTTGAATTTATGGAAACGGCACGGAATATGATGATCAGCATCGTCACCATCCTCTTGATTTGGCTGTTCGTCACGATTATGGCCGGTCTTGGCTATAATCTCTTCGATTTCTTCGGCCAGTTATTCCGGGAGGTGAAGCTGTATGGTTAAATGGCTGCCGCATACGAATCGGTCTAGATGGCTGCTGCTTGCTGCTGTTGTCGTCGTCGTATCCGCTATGCTTCTATTCCTTCTCCCGCAGAAGAGGCTTCCAAGCTTGGATTCCCTCGGTCTTGAGCTTGCGAAGCCTGTTTTACTGCCTGCTTGGACGGAAGGCGGCGGGCTGCCCAAGCAGGCACGATCAGATCAAGAAGGCTACCGATTGGTTCTGGAGAATCAGCAATTCCGACTCTGGCTGCACCCGAAGACGAGTCAGATCGCAGTGGAGGAACTGGCGACTGGATTGCGCTGGCGAAGCAACCCGCGGGAAGCGGATTTGGCAGGGGAGACGGTGAAGGGTCTGCTGCTGACCAACTTGAAATCGACCTTCACGTTCGAGTATTCCAAGGATGGGAAGACCCAGCGGGAAATCGCCAATACGATGAATAAGAATTTGGAAGTCGACTATCACGTGGAAGAGGGTATGGTGCAGGCTACCTACCGGTTCACGAAGCTGGGGTTGAGCATTGCAATCCAGTATGCACTCAATGAGCATGGCTTGGTCGTCCGAATTCCCAGCGATGGCATTGTCGAATCCGGGGATCGGAAATTATTAACCCTCAATCTGCTTCCTTACTTCGGGGCGGCACCCGTCACCTCGAAGGAGGGGTACCTGTTCGTACCGGATGGTCCCGGCGGGCTGATCTATTTCAACAAAGAACGAACCGTTACCGAAGGCAAGCGATATTCACAGCCGATCTATGGGTTCGAAACGGCTAATCGGATCACTAGTGAATCGCAGCGTGAATTGATCAGTTATCCGGTATTCGGATTGAAGGACGGCGAGCAGGCTTATGCTGCAATTATTGACAAGGGTGAAATGACCGCAAACATTAAGGCAATGCCTTCGGGCGAAGTATCGACCTTCCATTCGGCTAACGTTGAATTTATTTACCGCCAAGAATATGGACAGCGGATGAGTCGACTATCCGCTCCGGTTTCTATGATTCAGAAGGAGCGGATTGAGAGGGACCGCGTCGTCGAATATCGGCTGCTTAGCGGCAAATCCGCGGGTTACGTCGGCATGGCACAAGCATACCGTACGTATCTGCTGGAGACCCAGCAGCTTCGTGAGCCGCTTGCTCCTGCGAAGAACATGCCGCTCGAGCTGACATTGCTAGGCGGTAATGCACGCAAGACCGCATTCGGGACTTCATTCATCCCTGTAACGACGTTCTCACAAGCTTCGGATATTGCCAAGCGTTTCATAGAAGCCGGTGCTGCTGATCTTCGAGTGACTTATTCGGGATGGCAGGCTAAAGGAGATTATCAAGCGGATACTGCCTTCACTGTAGCGTCTGAACTGGGAGGCTCCTCGGGGCTAAGTAAGCTATCTGAAGCCTTCAAGGAGATGGGGGTTACGGCTTTCCGCCTGGAAGCGGATCTTGTAAGCATGATCAACTCCCGGACGGGCGCGTTGGCACGTGCAGAGGGCATTCGGAGCATAGACGGTACCGTGTATTACAGCAATATGGGCGAGTTCGTCCTGAATCCGGTGAAAGGCGTACGTCAAGCCGATGCTTGGTGGACAGCTATGAGCAGGCTGGGCGTGGACGGCATCTACTTCGATCAGATGGGACGCCGGGTATTTCGCGATTACAACAACGATCAGCCGCTTGAACGCGAAGATACCGCGTATTTATACGCGGGTATCTTTAATCATCTGAAGAGCGAGGGCGTCAATGTGTCGGCACGCCGGACGAATGCTTATGCGCTCTCCGGTGTGGATCATATCGTGAATATGCCAATGAGCTCGAGCCATGATTTCATTATGGATGAGACGGTGCCTTTCTTGCCGATGGCGGTGCATGGCTATGTGACCTACAGCGGACCACCAGGGAATATGAGGGATCTGTTCGAGGAAGAGCTTCTCAAGGCGATTGAATATGGTGCGATCCCCTCCTTCCTCCTGACCTATGAAGCGCCCAGATTATTGAAGAATACGCCGACATGGGGTGTGTACAGCAGCGAGTTCGCGGTGTGGGAGAAGCGGGTGCAAGAAGAGATGGCCATGTTCGCGCAGCTGGCGCCGGTTCTGAATCAGGAGATGATTGATCACCGCCGTATCAGCAAGGATGTGTATGTAACTACTTACGCGGACGGTACCGAGGTCGAAGTCGATTACGCCAGCGGGACATTCAAGGTGAGAGGAGGGAGCGTTCATTGAGTTCCGAACGGATCGAGGAGCATAGGCGCAGGCGACGGCAGCGGTGGCTGGAGGTATTGCGCGAGCAGGGTCTGGGCTACTTGTTTATGGCGCCGTGGGCAGTAGGCTTTCTTGTATTTATGGCGATTCCACTTGGATGGTCCTTATACCTCACCTTGAATAAAGTGAAGCTGACCCCGAATGGATTTGACTATACATGGCGGGGACTGGGTAATTTCCGCGATGCGATACTGCTGGATCATGTTTATCCGGTTAAGCTGCTGACCTATTTGCAGGAAGTTATTCTCATGATCCCCATTATTATTATTTTTGCTCTATTCGTATCGCTTCTGCTCAATCAAAGCTTTCCCGGCCGATTTCTGTTCCGGGCAATTTTCTTCCTGCCGGTGATCTTCGCCACGGGTCAGGTGCTGACAGAGCTGTTCAGCCAAGGAGCGGGGGAGCTGCCGTTCATCGACCAATACAACGTGAAACCACTGGTAATGGAGTATTTTGGCCCGAGGTTTGCCGAGCCGATCCTGGGAATACTGGGCAAGGTTGTTATCATCTTGTGGTATTCGGGCGTGCAGATTCTGATCTTCATTGCCGGCTTTCAGACGATATCCAAATCCGTATATGAAGCCGTACGTATCGATGGCGCGACCCCTTGGGAGAGCTTCTGGAAAATAACGCTGCCCGGTGCCGTACCTTTTATCGGGCTGAATGCGATCTATACCATTGTGGATCTGTTCACGTTCCCGCTCAATCCGGTGCTTGAGGAGATTAAGAACAACATGTTTAAGCCGGATACGGGTTACGGCTATGCGAGCGCGCTGGCGTGGATCTATTTTGCCATCATATTTATTTTATTAAGCGTAGTCTTCCTGCTGCTGCGCAAGGCTGCACGCCGAAGGAGGCGAGTGTAATGGCCGTATTCGTTCAGCATTGGACGGCAGCAAAGGCTAGAATTCGTAAGGTTTGGATCGGACGTAAAGCGCAGAAGGTGAAGCGTATGGTCATCGGCCAATATCTCAACGATGGCTTGATGGCCAAGGCCATCATATGCATGATGCTGTCGTTTATTGCGTATCTGTATTTGCAGCCGCTGCTGTATATGGTAACGACCATGGTCAAGCCGCTCAGTGACCTGCTCGATCCGACGATCAAGTGGATTCCAAGAAGCATCGATTGGTCCAATCTGCGGAAAGCATGGTACGGCCTGCAGTATCCGGAGGCCTTCCGCAACACACTGATCATCGCGTTATGCTGCTCCATCTTCCAGGTCGGCATCTGTGCCATTACCGGATATGCACTGGCACGGCTGCGTTTCTTCGGAAGGAACCTGGCTTTCTTCCTGATTATCTTGTCGTTCATGGTACCGCCTCAAATTATCATCATCCCGTTATACACGATCTATGGCGAGCTGGGATGGCTGAACACGCCGCTCGTTTTCCTTATTCCAGCCTTATTCGGCCAAGGGCTGCGAAGCGCCTTATTCATCATTATCTTTCGCCAGTTCTTCTCCACGCTTCCCAAAGCGTTGGAGGAAGCCGCCAAGGTGGACGGAGCTTCGGGGTTTTATCTATTCACACGGATCATGCTGCCCCTCGCGCGGCCGGCTGCGCTTGTCGTCTTTCTGTTCTCGTTCATCTGGTACTGGAACATGTATTACGAGCCTTCGATGTTTCTGAACAGCAGCTTCACGCCGTTGTCCATACGTCTGAATAATTTGGAGGCGGTCCTGCTCGGACCTGATATGAGCGGGGCGAAGATTTCGGCGCAGAATCCGATCACCGAAGGTACGAAGATGGCAGGGGCGTTCATGATTATTGCACCGCCTCTCTTGGTATACATGATTGCGCAAAGGTGGTTTGTCGAAAGTATCGACCGTACGGGTCTGGTTGAATAGAAACGCACCTTGGCAAGTCGGGGGCGATCAGGCAAGCGACGAAAGGGGGGAGTTCGTAACAGGATGGAGCGCGGACGGATACCGGCAAGCAAGGCATACGTCCGCCGCCGAATGGCGAGAAATCGCGATTCGGGGGAAAGAAGCAATCCGTGCGCTGCGGCCGCCTGGACCGACCGCGCAAGGGAAACCGAATAAGGGAGAGGTTGATATGAACAAGACGTTCTTCCGAAAGACGATTGCGACGGTATTGCTGTTTGCTTGCGCCTACATGCTGGCCATGTCGGCGGGCTTGACCGCCCTGCAGCGCGCCGAGGCCGCGGACGGCGTCCCCGGCACGCTGGATGAATACTGGAACGGAAACGCGGAGTGGGTTTATCTCCGCAAGGATACCTTTGCGAGCACGGGGTTCCCGAGCTATTTCGACGGCACGCAGGTCAAGATGATGAGCGACGGGACCTGGTATCTGTTCAACCGCAAATACGTAACCGATTCGGCATGCTCCGGCGGGACGGCCCTGGAGACACAGGTACGCAGGTCAACAGATAAGGGCGTCACCTGGTCCGCACCGACGACGATCATTCCGCATGTGCCCGGAACACCCTATTCCTGCTTCGCCACGGACGGGGACGCCTGGTACAACGCGGCCGAGAACAAATGGCATTACCTATTCCAATGCCTCGGTGGCAGCGGTCCGTGGCAGGGTTGCATGCTGTCGCGGGACGGCGCCGATCCGATGGGACCGTTCACGATCGCCCCGGCCGGCGGCAATCCTGTCATTACGCCAGGCGAAATCTGGAATCAAATTTGCAATGTCTCCTCTGACGACTGTTCCAGCCTGGCGGGCGGATCCGGCAGAGTATTCGACGAAGGCACATTCAATATTTTCGACTATGACGGGACGCATTACTGGATCGGCTTCCACGGCTATGACGGCGTTCGTGGTTACCGAGGCATCGCGAAGTCGTCGGACTTCCAAACCTGGATCGCCGGCAATCCCACGCAGGGCGTTCCGGCGGATGCCGTTCACGACCGCAACGATTCGCAAGGCTGGCGCGAGAGCTGGAACAGCGGGGGCTCGATTGGCGCAGGCGCGGGCAGCATGATTCGCGAAGGGAGCTATTACTACCATCTGGTCGAATCCTCCGATATCAATCTGGGCTGCACGGCGGGCCAAAACTGGGATTACGGTCTCTACCGCAGCACGTCGCTGACGAATACGACCTGGTCGCAGTATCCGCAGGGCAATCCGATCATCTATTCGAGCAAATCGGCGGAGAGCGGAGGCGCCATCCCGCCTTGTAACGTCCAGTACGCCGGACTGGTTAAGGATCCGACGGACGGCTTCATCTATTTGGCCTATGGCCGGCGATCGTCCGATCCGAACTATGACGGGCTGTACTGGTACCGGTTGGAGAAATCGAGCAATTTGCTGTTGAACGCCAACCTATGGAAGGCGAATACCGACAATTGGAACAGGCTGGGGCCGAACACGAATTGGGTTGCATACCGGCTGCCCAACAATTCGCCGGACGGCACGCCATACCTGGCGACCAATTGCGGCGGTGTGTGCTCGGGAACGAACAGCATCTATCAAGATGTAACGATACCCGGCGGAACGGCGGGGACGGCGCAGTTCGGCGGGAAGTTCTTGTCGGAGGGCAGCGCAGGATCGGTCGATCTGGTGATTCGTCAGATGAATGCGGCCGGAACGATTGTGCAGACGGATATTTTGCCGATCGCCACGGGAACGAGCTGGGCGTCCTACGGCGGATCGGTGCCGCTTCTGGCGACGGCGACCAAGCTGCGCTATGAATTTTATTTGCGTACCGACCATGTCACGTTCCGGGCGGACGACATGTATATACAAACGTCGTTTACGGATACGATCGCGCCTACGTCCGTAACGGATTTGCGTTCTTCTTCGGTAACGTCTGGAACGGTCGCCCTGACCTGGACGGCGCCGGGCAATGACGGCAACGCCGGAACGGCCGCGGCGTACGACATCCGCTATTCGAACTCGCCGATCACAAGCGCGAACTGGGCTTCGGCGATGCAAGCGGTCGGCGAACCTGCACCGGCTGTCGGGGGCAACAGTCAGAGCTTCACCGTATCGGGGCTTAGTCCGGGAACGGATTATTATTTCGCCGTGAAGACCTCGGATGCCGCCGGGAACGTGTCGGGCTTGTCGAATGGATGGAGCGTGAAGACGGTCGGCAGCGGCAGCTTGTTCAGTGATGCGTTCGCCGATGCCCAGCGCGGGCCTTCCTGGTTCGCGTTCGGCGGCAGCTGGAGCGAGACCGGCGGCACGCTCACTCAAACGTCACTGTTGGAAGGCGATCCCAAGAAAATGCTGATCGGGAGGACGGGATTCGATTTCCCTTCTTCCCCCTTAACGATTACGGCCAAAGTTCGGGTGGACGCTTGGACGGGCGGCGACTTTGCCCGTGCGGGCGTCAGCCTGTTCAATGACATGAAAGACGGCGGCGGTTACAATCTGGTCTTTCACAATAATCATTCCACCGTGCAATTTCTCGATGACGGCGTCGCCTGGGGACCTTCTTATCCGTTCACCTGGTCCAGCGGCGTCTGGTACTGGTTTAAGCTGAAGGCCGACGGCGGGACGCTATACGGCAAAGTATGGGCCGACGGTGCGACGGAACCGGCGACATGGCCGTATTCGTGGATGCGCAGCGGCCGTTCGGGCGTGCCCGGACTGAACGGAGGCGCAGCCAAGACGGGAACGGGCAGCTCCAGCGCTTCGTTCGATGACGTTGTCGTGCAGTGAACGACCGTCGCGGCGTAAATCGATCCGACAAGCGGTTAGCGTCGCGATGAATCATGCGCCATTCCGAATTATAGGAGGTTTATCAAAGGATGAAAAAATGGATTTCTGGCCTGTCGGCGGTAATGCTGCTTGTGTCGCTGCTTACCCCGGCCGCCCTGGCCGACGATGCAGGGAGTGGGACGGGCGCGCCGTCCGTGATCCGCACGACATTTCAAACCCAGTCGGGCTACGCCGATCAATACGATGTAAAGTCGGACGCCGTCATGGTGTATGCGACCAAAGCCGAAGGCTTGGCTGATCTTATCCGTTCCTGGCGGGACAGAGGCTATCGTGTGGATGCGATGATCTCGATCAGCCACGATTGGGAAGGCATCTACGAGCTTGGAACGCTGAGCGGCGAGCCGCATCCGGAAGTGGTGCAAACGCGTAAGGACGGAAGTTCGTTCCGCCATGTCGATCCTCGCACCGGTTACGTGACGCCGACGCAAGGGTGGAACAATTACGTGCTCGACATCGCGAAACGAACGGTCGACGAGGGCGCGCATGCGATCGTCTTCGAAGAGCCGGAATATTGGACCGAAGCCGGTTACGAAGGCGCTTTCAAAAGTGAATGGCAGACCTACTACGGGGAACCGTGGGAAGATCCCGCCTCGTCCGATCAGGCGAGATACAAGAGCGAGAAGCTGAAATCGTATTTGTATACCCGTTCGCTCGATTATCTCTCGTCGGAGCTGAAGGCCTACAAGCCCGGCATCGAAGTATGGGTTGCTTCGCATAGCACGATCAATTACAACAGCTACGGCATCGTTGCCGCGAACATGGCCTACTACGACTTGCCTGGCATCGACGGTTTCATCGGCCAGGCCTGGTCGGATACGGCCCGTTATCCGATCCCGTTCGAAGGCGCACAGCAAGAACGCGTATTCGATTCGGCTTATCTGGAATATTCGTCGCTGAGCGAGCTGCAGACCCCCGGGGATGGCAAATCGTTGTACGCGCTGGCCGATCCGAAAGCGGACGACCCGAATTTGGCGAACAACTGGGATCAGGTCGAGTCGTACTATAAGCAGACAATCTCCGCGCAATTCCTGCAGCCGAAAATCGAGAAGTTCGAAATCATGCCATGGCCGTCCCGCGCGTTCGTGCCGGCACCGATGGCTTATAAGACGGTTCAGATGAACATATTCGAAGCGTCCAAAGCGATTCACGGGCAGCCGTACCGGATGGAAGCCGGTTCGCCCGGCGTCACCTTCTTGATCTCCGATACGATGACGTATCAGCGCGGCGCTGGGCCGACCGCGGCTTCCGAGGCTATGTACGGCCCGACGGCGCCGCTCGTCGCGAAGGGCGTCCCGGTCCGGGTGCTCCCCGTCGAACGGGTGTCGGCAGCGGCGCTGGCCGATACGAAGGTGCTCGTCATGAGCTACGATTCGTGGAAGCCGCTGAAAGCGTCGTACAATCAAGCGATCGCCGACTGGGTGAAACAGGGCGGCGTGCTGCTCTATTTGGGCGGCGAGAACAATTTCCAGAACGTAAGCGAATGGTGGGACGACTCCGGCATCGGAAGCCCGCAGCAGGATTTGTGGAACAAGCTCGGGCTTGCGATCTCGAATCCGATTGCGGAGGCCGTCGCGCAGCGTGAAGCTACGCTTCAGCCGACCGCGGCCGCACTGGCGATCGACGGGGGTGGGGCGGCGAGCGTCCCGAAGCGGTACGCGCTCACTTCTTACGTACTGCCCGGCAACGCGGAGCCGTTGTATACGCATGACGGGCATACCGTTTCCTTCCGGCAAGCGGCCGGACAGGGACAGGTTATCTATTTCGGCGCGTCGCCGGGTTACTTCTCCTCCAGTGACAAGGCGGCCCGATTACTGCGCGGTTTGACCAAGTATGCGCTCGGCCAAGCGGGAGTCGCCTATGCCGAGTCGAATACGATGACGGCTTACCGCGGTCCGATCGTTGCGGTGCAATCTATGGAGCAGCTGGCCGTCATTCCAGGCCGCTATATCGATTTGTGGGATCCGAGGCTCGGCGTCGTCGCCGACAAGACGATTCTGGCCGGCTCCAGCGCTTTGTTGTACGATTTTGCCGACATCGATACGTCCGCGGCACCCAGAGTTTATTTCGCCAATGGAGAAATAACGGACAAACGGGAGACGGCTGACGAGACCGTGCTGACGGTGGCAGGGCCGAAGGATGCGCAAGCGGCCGTGAGATTGGGTTCGGTGAGCCGGTATCCGCAGCAAGTGACGGCAACCGACGCCGAGGGGAAACCGGCAGCCGTTCGCGCCGAGTGGGAGAACGCCAGTCGTACGCTGCTCGTGCAGTTCGAGCATCAGTCGAAGGGCGTAACGGTGCGCGTCGATTGGTCGACGCAGGCAGTCCCCGATACGCCGCAAGAGCAGCTCGGCGAATTCGTCATCCGCACGAACAATGGCAACGAGGATGCTCCCTACAAGGTCGCCTTCGTCGGTGAGGTCGGTTCAACGAACGAATTCCGCTTCGCCGACGGCACGAGCAAGATGGTCTACAGATTGAACATGAACGAATTTCCGCAAGGCGAGCTGATGCTGGAACTGGCCAACAACTTCACGGTCGAGCTGTCGCCGGACGGGGTTGCCTGGGAAGAGACTCTGAACGCTCAGGCGATGACGGGACACGATGAGCACAACATGGGCAACCGGGATAAATACGCGGTAGATACGGAGGGGCATGAAGCCGCCGACGGAACGCTCTATGTCCGCATCGGGGACGCTTCGCCCGGCGACGGATGGGGAGGCGCGCTGTTCGGCATCTATGTCCGCTATATGCAGCAGGTGCCGCCGCTCGGCTTGTCGCATCAACCGGACCGGGCGGATCTGACCGGCGAACGGCCTGCGCAGATGAACGTGCTCGTGACGAACCGGAGCGGGCAGACGCAGCAGGTGAACCTGGAAGCTCTGCCGATTAGCCAACCGCAGCAGCTGCTCTCCTTCGTTCCGGGTACCGCGGACGAATCGCCTTATTTGGTCAAGGACCATCTGTCTGGCGTCAACGCGGGTAACTTCCGCTATACCGACGGAGACCGGTATGCCATCTATAAATTCGTCTTGCCGGAAGGGATCAATGATCCGAGGCTGTCCCTCGATATCGGCAATCAATTCGAAGTCGCATTCGCAAGCGGCTTGACCATTCAGCCGGACGATCCGCAGTGGGCGCTCGTCGCGTCCGATTGGACGGTCGCGGATCGGGAGCTTCAACCGGTAACCGACTTGGGAAACCGCAAGGAACGTGTCTATGACATTGGCGACTATGTCTCCGGCAATCGCGAGCTGTATGTTAAAATCGCCGACAGTTTCCCGGAAGACGGGCATGGCGCCCTGCTTTCGAAAGCGAGTCTGTCCGGCGAGCGGACGGTGCCGCTGGACGTGACGGCTGCGCCTTCGCAATTCGCGCTCGGTTCCTCGCAATCGAAAGTCGTCGCGGTTACGCTGGCGGCGGCGGATGATACGCCCGCCGGGGAATACAGCCTGAAACTGAAGGCGACGGCCGGTGCGGAGGAGACGGTTCACGCGCTGCCGATCAGCGTCAGGAACGGGACTCCTTCGTATCGGGCGCAGCAGGCGTCGCCCGCCATTACGATCGACGGGCAAGCGGCCGCCGGCGAATGGGACGACGCCGACGAGTTGACGATTGCCCCCGATTCGCCGATGGTCATGAAATATGGCAAAGTATGGGGCGCGATCGCGGACGCCGCCGACTTGACGAGCCGCTATAAAATCAAATGGGACGACGAGTATCTGTATTTGCTGGAGCAGCGGTCGGATAACGTTATCCATTTCACGAATACCGGCGCGCAAATGTATTTATCGGATGCAACCATGCTATTCCTGGACATCGACCGCAACAAAACCGGCAGCGGTTACCGTGACGGCGACTATGCGATCATGTTCACGCCCGGCGGCGAGCAGGGTGCCGAGGATCCGAGAATCTTCATCCGGGAAGGGCATGACGACGGCGTCCGCGAGTATGCTTTCGACGACGGTGAAGTCTCGGCTAAGGCCATGGACAGCGGTTATGTGCTCGAAGCGGCGATTCCTTGGCGCGTGTTGAACGTGTATCCGTTTACGCCGAAGGGGGGCGCCGTCATCGGCATGTCGCTGCTCGCCACGGATAACGATGATCAAGACGGCCATACGAAGTGGGGGCAAGTGATGTGGGTCGGCGACGGCGACAATCAGGCGCTATGGGCAGATATGACGTTCAACGGCATGGAAAGGCTTGACATCGCACTGCCGGCCAAGCTTGCGGTCGGTGCGAGCGCCGATGCCAACGTGCAGGCGGTCTACACCGACGGCTCCGTGAAACCGGCGCCCGGCGATCTGACGTTTCGAAGCAGCGATGCGAACGTAGCAAAGGTCGATGCCCGTACCGGTATGGTGAAGGGCATCAAACGGGGCGAAGCGGTCATTACGGTCGCATCGGAGAGCAATCCCGGCATAACCGGACAATTCCGGATCGTCATCGAGCCAATTCTGGAAAGCATCAGCTTGAAGCTGCCGTCCCCCTTGCAAGTAGGCAAGACGGCCTATGCGATCGTAATCGGCCATTACAATGACGGCGTCGACAGCCGAATAACGGAAGGGATCGTCTTCAGCAGCGAGAAAACGAAAGTGGCAACGGTAGAGTCCGGCACGGGGCTGATGCGCGCATTGAAGCCCGGAAATTCGCGGATAACGGCGACGATATCCGGCAACGGCGCGATGAGCGCGACAGAGAAGCTGCTCGTACACCCGGCCAAGCGTAACTGAATTGCAATCAATAAAGGCGCTCAAGGCTGGCGGTACCTGTAAAGACTGCCGCCAGCCGGTTTTCGGGTCTAACATGAACATGGCGTGAAGGCGACTAATCTGAGGAAGGAAGTGATTAACGGTGGATGAGCAAAAAGAACGCGAGCAAGACTTGCAGGCGGCGATCTCCGACAACGAAACGGCGCCTGTTCAGGAAAAAGGAATAAGCCGCAGGCAGCTGCTGAAAACCGCGGGCGCAGCGGCCATTGCCGGAGCGGGGCTGATGGCGCTCAAGTCGGGCGAGTGGCCGTTCCCCGCTCGGAGCGCAGACGCTGCTGAAGAGACGCATGGCTGCTGCTGCAATGCCAAAGATTACGGTGCTGTCGGGGATGGTGTAACCGATGACACAGCCGCCATCCAAAGCGCGCTCGACAGCTGCAGGATGGTCTATCTCCCAAGCGGGCGGTACAAAACGACAGCGACATTGTACATCCCGAGCAATGGGGGGCTGGTGGGGGAAGCAAGCTCGAATTGGGATTTTCCGACCTACGGAACGTGGATTGTCTCATCGGCCTCTATTGCGATCCAGGTAGGGAGCGGAACCGGCTTCATCTCTGCAGCCGTACTGGACCGGCTGGCGGTCAAACGCGCGGGCTTCACGAATGGCGGCGCAGTTACGGGGACCGGTATTTTGTACTACAGCGCTTACTATTCGTCCTCCCGGGACTTGTATGTAGAAGGCTTCGGCACGGGCATCCAGCTGGGGTCCGACGATACGCCGCATAAGGGATTGGGCTTTACGTTCGTCAATACGAATATCGCGGGCTGCGACATCTGCATCCACGCCCGCAAGGCGGCCGACGTTTCGTTCTACGGCGGGCGTATCGGCATGAACGGCAACGACACCGCGCGCGGAACCGGCCTTAAGGTAACCGGCATGTGCGACAGCATTTCTGCTTACCGGCTCATTATCGCCAATAACAACGGCTTCTCCCGCTGCGTGCAGATTACCGATTGCACCTCGATATTCTGGGTCTCGCTGCTGGACTGCGATCTGGAAACGGCGACGGTCGCAGCCTTCGAATGCGATACGAACGCGACCTTCGTCCGCATCGACAACTCCTGGGTCGGTTCACCTTCGCCGTTCGTCGTTTCCGCCGGCGGGCGAATCATTTTCTCCCGGAACACGTTTGCCAATCATGACGGCAAAGACAGCGTGATCCGTCTAACCGGCGGGTCGCATATCGAGATCAACAACAATGACTTCCTTACCAACCCTCAGAAGCACATTGACATTGCCAACGCGAGCAGTGTGAAAATCGCCGGCAACAACATCATCGGCGGGGGCACCGGCATACGAATCGCCCCGACCTCCGGCGCTTCGGGCGGCCATATCATCAGCAATAACGAGATTTCCGGCGCCAACGACAACGGGATCAGCATTATCGCCAATCAGGGATTGAGCAAAGTTACGATCGAAGGCAATCATATCGTCCAATTCAAAAATACGGGGATTCTGATCGACGGCTCGGGCCCGGCCAAGTGCGGCTACTCCGTCACGGGCAACGTCATCTCTACTTCGAATGTCAGCGGTGTAGGCCGGGGCATCAGCATTACTAACCCAGCGATCGATTACTACCTCATAACGGGGAATGATACCAGTTCCTGTCCGCTCCCTGCCATAAACGACGCTGGCGGGTCCCACAAGGTGGTCGCCAACAATTTAAGCTAAAATTGCTGAGGTCCATCCCCGGATGAAGGAAGAAGCGATTTGAAACCGTGCCTACAGCATACTCGCCATAGACTGCAGCATCCGATGTCATGGCGATGCTCGTCGTCACCGCTGAAGTCTCGAATGAATGGATAACAGCCGAAAAGCGGGGACTATTCCATCGGAATAGCGCCCCGCTTTCTCCTTTGTTAGACGGTGAATGCAGACCGGTCTTAACGGTAGCCCATCATATACATACGTCTCATCGCAGTGCGGACATCGTCCAGCGTACCTGCAATGACATACGTCGTGAAACGGTTTTCGCCTGCATTAAACGTGGACCATCCATTGCCGGCAGACCATTTGGTGACGAACGGGCTGCTAAAGCTGCCGAATTTCCATAACGTGAAGTATGTGGCCGACCCGCCTATACTCGGCTGAGAGCCGTAGATGCCAAGGGCATACTGCAAATTATCGGTTGCATAGATTACGCCTCCGGCATCAACGCTGTATTGCAAATGGTAGGTCTGGGAATCCAGCTGCGTATAATCGCTGACGGTCTTCTCCGATAAACCTGCATTAATATCAGATTGAGTAGCGTCGAACGTGAAGCCGCGCCGGAGATCATTGCTCAGATAAGCGGTAGGAATCTCAATATTAGATCCGTATAACGTCTGTGGAATATCCAGAACGGTATCGTAGCGCATGATCTGTGCACGTAAATTATTAAACCCGGTGCCAAGATCCATGCCCTGATCGTCAAGGGTTATGTCTTTACCTAGCTTCCAGTCTTTGTAGATGACCGGGACATCGGCCAATCCGCCATTAAACGACGTATAGTTCCACTCTAAAGGGACGGCACGCGTGCTTTGTTTCTTGGAGGTCGTCGTGATGGTATTGCCGGATGATGCGATCGGCGAGCCATGCATATAATTCTTATTGGAATTCGAGACGAAATCGCCGCCTTCGGTCGGAAGGGCATTGGAGTCTTGGAAGCTCATCGAAGCTTGGATTTCACGTCCGTAATCATAGTTGTCGATCATCTGCTTGCCATTCCACCACAGCTCCCAGATCACGCCGCCTGCTGCAAGATTGGACTTCACTGTCATTGCGGAACCGGTCAGCGTCAACAACGGAACTTGGCTGCCAAACCGGGGGTACGAATAAGCATTGCCCAAGCCTTCGACGGAATAGCCCGAGTACTGCTGATGATCGGACATCAGTGCGTGGTCGCCAGAGGAGTTGAGTCCGCGGAACATAGCCGTCGTTCCCGCTGGCTTCGTTGCAGCGTTCCAAGGGTATCCAATCGTGGCCTCAGTCGTATAACCGCCTTCGCCGGCCGTCAATGAAACCATGTGATCGCTCGAGCCGTTATACAGACGATAGAGAGGGCTGCGGCCTGTCGCTGAACTCTTCGGCACATAGGCAACCTGCCCAACCATCGGAAACAGTGCCGCTTCTGCAGAACTCGAAGTCGTCATTTTGTTCGTGCTGCTTGCCTGTACTTCCCACAGTAAATTCAGATCCGTCTGTTGACTGCGAATGTTGTTGCTGATCAGCGTGCCATCGGCCGATGTTGAGGTTAAGCCCTGCGATCCCGCTAACAGCACCCCCGTACACAAACTTACGCCAAGCGCCATTTTCCAACTTCTTCTCATTACTAAGCCTCCTCCATTGAGATGAAATGCTTCTTGTTTTTCTTCACGTACACGTTTAAAGTAATATTATGGTAGCGCTTACTTCTTGGAGATTCTTACATCCATGTGATATTAACGAATTCGTTGGGGACAACGGGAGGTTGTTAATGTGGATACGTATAAAATGAAATCATTTGCCTCGGATCCAAAGTATCCCATTTCCATTCATCCTTATTACTTAGAAGCAGGCGATCATGTCGAGCCGCATAAGCATGATTTTATAGAAGGCATTGTGGTCATAGACGGGCAAGCCTTCCATGAAGGAGAAGGAGGAGTTCTGGAGCTGAGACCAGGGGATTCCTTAATCGTGTGGCCTGGGGAATGGCATTCCTTCCGGACGAAAGCCAACCAGTTTCTGTACCACTACAACATTCTCATCGATGTCAATTTCTATCGTCAGGAGCTGCTGACCTGCTTTAGCACGCTGTCGGCCTTAGATCTTGAAACGTTGGACAGGTCCTATTGGACCGATTGGACGCGATCCTGGCCGAGGCGCAAGCAGAATATGTCTATGGCTATACTATCGGGCTTAGAAAATCAATTAAGAGATGCCTCCGATCATTGCCGGGAGTTGACGATGAATCGTGCACGGATCAAGATCGTCTTATGGCAGTGGATGCTGATTCTGGCGGAATGCTCGGCTAACCAGACCTTAATTTCTAACCATGGCCAGCCGCCAGCCGGTGTGGATCGTCTAGATTGGGTAATCGGTCTGATTCAGCATAATTATACGGTGCCGTTCACCTTGAGCTATGCCAGCAGAATCAGCGATAGGAGTCCGACTGCCTTCTCCCAAGAATTCAAAGAACGGACAGGGGAGACGTTAATAGAGTTTCGCAACCGTATTCGACTGGAGGCTGCTGCGGACATGCTCAAACAAGATGAGATGGCCATCTCCCAAATCGCGTTGGAATGCGGGTTTTCAGATCTCAGCTTCTTTTATACGATGTTCAAGAGCAAGTATAAGATGACCCCTCGCGTGTTCCGGCAGATTCATCAACAGTCAAGCCGTCTAACACTGCGATAGCTTTCGTTGATGAATCGTAACCTCATTGATAAGATGACAGCATTAGCATGCTATGAAATCCGCGATCCCGCGGTTTTTTTTAATGTCCTATTGAAAAAAGGAAGAGTCGGCTTTTATAGGGTAGAGAAATATGCCATGATAAAGAGGATCGCAACGGTCATAAGAAACGATTCATTCCTATTGTTGAAAGGTTGTGGAGTTGCTTTGAACGAACCCCTACAAGTCAGCGGCTTAAGAGCGCATCATAAGGAAGCGATAGACAACTTGGTTGAACGCTTTCAAGAAAATCCCGATTATCTGGCCGTTATCATTGCGGGCTCAGTCGCGAAAGGAATTGCGCGTGAGGATTCCGACGTGGATTGCTATCTGGTCGTAACGGATGAAGTGTTTCAGATGCGTAAGCAGCAGGATGATTTATTTTACTATGCGACAGAGGGCTGTAATTATGAAGGCGGTTATTATGACGGTAAAATCATCAACTACGATTTTGTTCAAGCGGCTGCCGATCGGGGAAGCGAGCCGACGCGCGCATCCTTCGATGGGGCAATCGTCGCGTTCTCCCGTATACCTGAACTTAGCGAGGTAGTAAGCAGGATTGCGGTGTATCCGGAACACAATCGAATTCGAAATTTTGCAGACTTCTATGCCCAAGTGGCTTTGTATGGCGGCTATTTCTCAGAACGTGCTTTGGCGTTAAATAACAGTTATTTGCTCTCTCACGCGGTGAGTCAGGTCGCCCTGTTCGGCGGCAGACTGATTCTTGCTTATAATCGGATTCTGTTCCCATGTCATAAATCATTCATGCATGTGCTTCAAGGAGCCCCGGAGAAACCAGAGGGCTACCTGGCCCTCATGAATGCGATGCTCGCCACCCCAACCGGGGAAACGATCCGCGCCTTTGTCGACTGTATTACTTCCTTCTACGATTGGGGTCTTCCTGAGGACAAGGCTGTAAGTCGTTTTGTGGTAAACAATGAGTGGAACTGGCTGGAGAGTGAACCGCCGCTTAGTGATCGGTAGGCAGTTTGAGTGATGTAAGCAGAAGCAGAAGTCCTCAATACCCTTCTAAGGTAATGGGGGCTTGCTGCTGATATATAGTTTATGAGATTAAATATTAATGATACGAATTGATGTTGTCCCTTGCTATTGTTACTCTAGATAGAACGGAATGAATGCGGCTGCATAACGTGAGAGCGACTGGATGAGTGTGAATACATGATTGTTTCATATGGACATGATGATCAGCAGGGGGGATATAATGAGTTGGATTGCCGTGCAGCCCTACTACAAGGTACATAGGGAAATCATCTTCAATGAACAAAGAACGGTCTTACAGGACCGCGAGATGTATTTATACCCGGATAAAATCGTTACCCGCTTTCGGGTGTTTGGAATCGAGCAGGTCTTCGATCTGTCGTATCGAAGGATGGGCGGTCAAGACGGGATTTTATATTTGCATACGAATCGTGGCGTGTATTCGTACACCGTCAAAGAAGATCCCTCGGGTTTTATAGAGATCTTCAAAGGGTTGAAGTGACTCATAAGGCACATCAGGATCAGAACGCCGTCATACCCCGTTGATGTGTGTGTAAAATTTGGACTGGGAGGAAACAATAACCGTAAAATAATTGAATAAGGAGCGGGTGACACATGTTTAAATACCTTTTGAAATGGGTGTTAAACAGTCTCATTATGATTTTCATGCTTCAATATTTTACGGGAATTTCAGTCTGGACGGCGTTTATCGCTTCTGCTTTGTTGACGCTTATCTCGTACATCATCGGCGATCAGCTCATACTCAGACAGTATAACAATACAGCCGCCACATTAACGGACGGGTTATTAACGCTGCTATACTTGTATGTGGCCGAAGTATGGTTCGCTTGGGGATTGTCGAATGGGGAAATCCTGCTGATTTCGGTCGTGGTCGCGGTAGGGGAGTTTTTCATGCACCGCTATATTTTTCAAGATGATTTAGGGAAAGCACATCAGTCTTAATACGAAGGGGAGCAGCAGTTTGGATTGCAGCTCCTCTTTTCTTGTGTACATGTTAGGTGTGATGTATCCGGCAAGGACAACCAATGGAAATAAATGGTTTACAACGAAGGGTAGGTGTCATATAGTTAGTTTAATTCAAGTTTCCTTCGAGAAACATTTTGTCAGAAGTGAAAATAATATTTTTTTGTCCACAAAATTGCCTTAGGTAAACTTATTTTCCTGCATTCAAAAACAAAGGAGGCTTTCATTTGTTAGATCCGAAGCAGAAAATATCCAGACGCCATATATTAAAGGTTGGAGCAGCGGGTTTCTTGGGGGTGCTTGGAAGTACGCTGGTCAATCCCGTTTCCGCATTTACTAAATCCTCACAATCGGAGCCCAGCCATGACATGCACGATAAACTGAAGAACATGCGGCAGCACAGTATGACACATGGGTATGATCCTGGAACGGATTCATCGGAAGGGCTGGAGAGTGCTGTGAAGGCATTAACTCAGTTCGATTACGGGAAGGCAAGTATGCGGGCGGACGGGAGAACAGTGCGGGATTATGACATGATCGCCGCCGATTGGGAACTCGAAATTGCCAAAGGCATCAGGTTTCCAGGTTGGGCGTTCAACGGTACAATACCGGGACCGACGCTGCGATGTACGGAAGGCGACATCGTTCGTGTCACATTCCGCAATGGTTCGGCCCATCCGCATTCGATTCATTTTCACGGCATTCATCCAACGGATATGGACGGCTTGGAGCCCGTTGCACCGGGAGAAACGTTCATCTACGAATTCGAAGCTAAGCCAGCGGGGATGCAGGTCTATCATTGCCACGTCCAACCCTTCACCAGGCACATTCATAAGGGGCTGTACGGCAACTTTATCATCGATCCGAAGATTCCCCGCAAACCAGCCAAGGAATTCAGTATGGTCATGAACGGCTTTGATCTGGATTTAGACGGGGAGAACGAAATATATACGGTCAACGGCTTCGCATTCGCTTATATGTCACGGCCGATCAAGGTCAAAGCGGGAGAGCTTATACGTGTTTATATTAGCAATATGACTGAATTTGATTTGCTCAACTCGTTTCATTTGCACGCGAACTTCTTCAACTATTATGCGACAGGTGCGGATCCTCAGGCACGCCCCTATTTCACGGATACTATTATGCAGTGCCAAGGGGAACGGGGAATTGTCGAAATGGTGTTCCCGGCCCCTGGAAGATACATGTTCCATGCGCATCAGAGTGAATTTACCGAGCTCGGCTGGATGGGCTTCTTTGTAGCGGAGTAGAGAGGAGGAAACTGCATGAATCCGAAACCGAACAAGAGAATGGTATGGCTGTGGGGCATAGCTCCGCTGCTGCTTCTGGCCGTTGTCATTCTGCTCATTTCGAATGTGGGAACGGGTGTTAAAGATCAACAGGCTGCTCCGATCGAGGTTCTCAATATTGAACGGATTGTTCTACAGGATGATGGATTTCAGGTTACCGTTCTAAACTCTGGACCGAAGGAGGTCGAGATTGCCCAGGTTGTTGTGGATGATGCATTCTGGAACGCCGAATTTGATCCCGGCCCAACCCTGCAGCGATTCGAGCTAGCAACCATTTACATTCCTTACCCTTGGGTTGAAGGAGATCCGCATGAAATTCGTTTGATTACGACGAACGGATTGCTATTCTCCGGAGAAGTAGCGGCTGCGATGAAGACGCCTGAGGCGGATGCGAATCGTTTTCTCCAATATGCCTTGATCGGCTTCTACGTCGGCGTTATACCGGTGGGTCTTGGCTTGTTATGGTTTCCGTTTATGCGCCGATACACTACCAAGGGCATACAAACGATATTGGCTTTTACAGTGGGTTTACTATTCTTTCTAGCCGTAGATACGATTCAGGAGGGACTTGAGCTTGGAGCTGAGGCTCCGGGTGTATTTCAAGGAACCGGACTCGTATGGTTCGGAGCCATTCTCAGCTTTCTCTTCTTAATGGCTATGGACCAGAGTGGTAAGCGTACATCCGGCAGCCTCGCCGAGATTGGGGGCAAACGGGTCTCATACAAAATCGCCGGCGGAATCGGACTGCATAACTTTGGCGAAGGATTGGCGATCGGTGCTGCTTTCGCTGCAGGCGAAGCTTCACTTGGTACTTTCCTTATTATTGGATTTACGCTTCACAATGTGACGGAGGGAGTGGGCATAGCAGCGCCGCTCTTGAAGGATCGTCCCACGTGGAAAACCTTCCTCAGTTTGGCATGCGTAGCCGGAGCACCTGCTATCTTAGGAACATGGACCGGCGGATTCGTCTTTAATGATACGTTGGCTGCACTGTTCTTCGGTATTGGGGCCGGAGCAATTGTACAGGTTATCTTTGTCATCAGTAAAATGATTGTGCGGGATGCCCGCCGATTCGAGCTGCCTGCGGTCAGCTGGTTGAACCTGGGCGGCGTGACTTTAGGTATCGTGTTGATGTATGCGACTGCATTGCTGGTGAACTTCTAATTCCTAATGAACAGGAGGTGATAAGATGCCTTATGGAATCGGCGTAACGGGACTGCTGCTCATCCTCGTGGCAGGTCTCTTATTATTCGGGCCATCCAAGCTTCCGAAGCTGGGCAGAGCGATTGGCTCAACCTTGTCCGAGTTTCGTAGAGGAACAAGAGAATTTATGAATGTAGAGGAAGAGAGGAAGAAGGAAGCGGAGGAGAAGACGTAATGGTGAACTTCATCAATATCGGCTGTGATAATGCTGTTTCCAGGTGAGCATACACGCTGATGTATTCATGATAGAGGATTCACCTCGTTGAGCACATAGAACATAAACAAATTAAAAAGAATGCTGCAAATCGCTAAATCCCTTCCTGCTCGTCCCGGATTGCCGCCAACCCACATGTGGCGCTCCACCTCCGTGAAACGGCTCTTGTGGCCGATGATTCCAGAGAATACCGCAAGTACGATTCCGGCTATCGGGTACATGAACAGAAAGAAGGATGAAAAGGAAATCAGGACGGATATGACCGCCATCATGTACCGTTCTTTCTCCTCCAATGACGTGCACCTCACATTCATAATAAAGGGTTAATTAACTAATATTGTATATTGCGCATGTAAGCTTTACAACTTTATTGTCGGGTAAACCGGTCAGCCAGAGATTTCTGGCTGGCTTATTTGTTATCCTCTTTATAACCTATCTCGCCGTTAGTGGACATCAGAAACCACGATTCCTAAAAATATTGGAATGAATCGAAAAAGAATACGCGTTGTTGAGATAAACAATCAAATCTATACTTCATATGTAAGAACTAATCTAGCAAACAAACATAGGGGGATCAAAATGAAAAAAAAGATTTGGTCAACAATGCTGTCCGTTCTCGTCGTATCCAGCCTGCTTCTGATCAGCGCATGCGGCGGCGGCAACAATAACGGCGCATCTGGAAACAATTCATCCAAAACGGATAACTCGTCCAATGGGGGAGAAAAGGGTGAAGATGTCAAACCGAGCGGAAAGCGTGTCGTTATTCGATCGACCATGTACGAGCCGGAAATGACATCCGAAATGATTGCTGAATTCGAAAAAACACATACCAATATTAAAATCGAAAGAGTCGAGGCCGATTACAATAAGCTGATGGCCATGATGGCGGCGGGCAATGCGCCGGATATTATCCGGGCGGCAGGCGTAACCGAGGTGCCGGGATACGTATTGAAGGATATGGCGCTCGACTTAACGACGTATTTTGATTCCAGCACCGTATTCAAGCAGAACGATTTCTTGCCCATCGTGAATCAATTCCGTTTCGACAAAGCGACCGGCACGCATGGCCAAGGCGCGATATACGGATACCCGAAAGACTGGTCACCGGACTTCACGATCTATTACAACAAGAAAATGTTCGAAGAAGCGGGCATCCCACTGCCAAGCAGCACGGAGGCGATGACCTGGAAGGAGCTCATCGAGCTTGGGAAGAAGCTGACCAAGAAGAACGGTGAGAAGGTGACGCGTTATGGCTTGGTCTATTATAACGGTAACATTGCCGCACAGCAGGATTTATTGAACCTGCAGCTAATTCAGAGCGGAGCAAGCATGTTCAGCGAAGATTTCGGAGGCTCTGACTTGACGACTCCCGTCATGAAAGAGCTGCTGAACTTCTGGGTAGATGCGGCGCAATCGGGTGTTGGACCAAGTCCGCTGCATCAGGAGACGGATTGGGGCGGACAGTTGTTCGTGGATAATAAGGCGGCCATGATCATTGCCGGCTACTGGTTCTCCGGATTCTTGAAGGATAATCAGCTGACGAAAGACCGCATCGACGAGTTTGCCGTATCGCCCGCGCCGATGATGGAGGGCGGAACCCGGATCTCACCGTCAGCTTCGGGAACGGGTGCGATCATCTCCAGTAAAACGAAGCATCCGAAAGAAGCATGGGAAGTGTTCGAATGGTTCTTCGGCGGCAAGCCGGCTGAAGATCGCGCGAAAGCCGGATATGGGCTGCCGGCGACCAAAACGCTCATGAACATGCTTCCTCAAGATACGCCATTCAATAAGATGAATTATGATTTTGTTCAGAATGAATTGAAGTACAGTGAAGGGTATCTGAAATACAATCCATACTTGACTTATCAAGCCGTCAACGCCGTATTCGATAAGCATTTCACACCGGTTTACTTCGGCAAGGATACCGTGGATGGAGCGGGCCAAAAAATGACGGAAGAAATCAATACGCTCATCAATGAAGGTAAGCAGCTGATCGGCACGAACTGACGAATCGAGGGTAGGGGTTACCGGAGCGATCTTGGAGCTCCGGTAACCTTTATTCAAATACGACATAGGAAAGAGGGCAAGTATGAGTCAAGCGAAATCTACGGGTGCGATCATAACCGAGCAAACAGCCCGGATGCGCCCTGCATCCAAGAGGAGATCCATTAAAGCCGCCCTTGAGTTTTATCTCTTCATCTCTCCATGGTTTATCGTGTTTGTGCTGCTTGGATTGATTCCTTTGTTTTACGGCCTGTATTTAAGCTTCACCAACTACGCCGGGTTTAATATGGACCGGTTGAAGTTCGTCGGCTTCGACAACTATATCAAGGTTTTTACCGATAATGATGCGATGTATTCGCTTGGACGCACGATGCTGATCACTTGCATCAATGTTCCGGCAAGCATGGCAATCGGTTTATTGCTGGCCATTCTATTGAATCAGAACGTTAGAAACATTGGGCTTTACCGGACGTTGTTCTTCATTCCTTCCATTATTCCGATCGTGGCAGTCGGCACCATGTGGCGATCCTTGTTTACCAAGGAGGGGGTCATTAATCAGTATTTGGTGCAAGCAGGACTCGAGCCTGTCGACTGGCTCGGCTACGATTATGCCATGCTTCCCTTGTTCATTATGCTGATGTGGGGAGTTGGCGGAGGGATTCTCATCTATTTGGCGGGTTTAAAGGCGGTGTCCAAAGAGCTGTATGAAGCCGCGGCAATCGACGGAGCGACAACCGCACAGCGATTTAGCCGCATAACGCTTCCATTGATCACGCCCGTGCTATTCTTTCAATTCATTATGAATATTATCGGGTCCTTGCAAATTTTCGTGCAGCCTGTCTTGCTCGCAGCAAACTCGAACAGCTTATTGTCGACGCCGATCCGCCCCAATTATGTGTATTCCGTTCATGCTTTCCAGCAAATATTCGCATTCAACCGTTTCGGATACGGCCTGGCCTTACTGTGGGTATTGTTCTTGATGATCTTGCTATTCACGATTGTCATCTTTACGACCAGTAAGCTTTGGGTGTTCTACGAAGTCGAGCAGGAGGGAAAATAAGATGGTAGGTCAAAGCACGGGGAGTACGCTGGGGAGAGTAACCGTCTATGGCTTGCTGATCCTATTGTCGATCATTTTTGTCATGCCGCTGTATTGGCTTGTAACGAATTCCTTGCAGCTTGTCGGCTCATCCTCCAGCTTTTTGCCGGGAGGCTTACATTTTGAAAATTATTATTACGCGGCAACCTTGATCGATTATTGGAGCTATACTAAGAGCTCGATCATCCTAACGAGCATTTCCGTTGTTATTCCTACGCTTACAAGCGCATTGGTCGGGTTTGGATTCGCTCGGCTGCGCGGGCCGGGCAAAGGATTCTTATTTATGATGATGCTGTCGACTATGATGCTTCCTGGCATCGTGACGCAAATTCCGACGTATGTCATCTTTTTCAAGCTAGGCTTCCTGAATACGTATTGGCCCTGGTTATTCTGGGCGCTTGGCGGAAGCGCATTCAGTATATTTCTATACCGCCAGTTTTTCTCCTCGTTCCCGAAGGATTTGGAGGAAGCCGCGAGGATTGACGGCTGCTCGACCTTCCGGATTTTTTGGAACATCTTTATGCCGATTTCCTTCCCGGTTATTGCAACCGTTTCAATTTTATCCTTTAATGGTTCATGGGGGGGCGATTATTTAACGCCGTTTATGTTCCTCCAGGATGACAAATACCCGCTGGCAACGGCGCTCTTCTCGGTCGGATATGCTTTTCCGGGCGATCAACGAATCGAAATGACGCAGGTTTTAAATGCAGGGCTTGTGATGTTCGTACTTCCCATCATCGTCGTGTTTTTCATCGGACAGCGTTATTTGGTTGAAGGTGTCGTATCCTCTGCAGTTAAAGGATGATAGAACATGATGAATCCGAGCCGTGATTGTTTTAAGATGATTATTGTCGATGATGAGCATGAAATTCGGCAAGGTTTGAAAAACGCCGATTACGCTTCCCTCAACATCGAGGTCGTGGATGTGTGCGAGAACGGATTAGAAGCGTTAAAGTCGATGGACCAATCGCCCGTCGATATTCTATTAACCGATATCAAAATGCCGCTGATGGATGGCCTTGAGCTGATTCAGAAAGTGTCTCAGCGGCATCCCTATACGAAGAAAATCGTCTTGTCCGGTTATGGAGACTTTGAATACGCCAAGAGGGGAATCGAGTACGGCGTTCTTGACTATCTTTTGAAGCCGCTTGATTTCGAAGATTATTATGGTGTTCTAGCCAAAACAACCGCCATTCTAAACGAGGAAAGAGAGAAGCTTCTTCGTCAAGCCAATTTGGAACGCAAGGCCAAGCTATCCGCCCATCTGCTGCGTAAAAACTTCCTGGGCGAGCTTCTACGGAGCTCCTTGACGGAAGAAACGATCGAGCTGGACAGCGCCTCGGCTGAGGTCATGTTAGAGATGGATGGAACGTATGCGGTGTGCGTGCTGCGCTTTCAGTCCCATCCCCCAAGACCAAGCTATGACAAGGATTCCGAGTGGGGGCTGATCGTATTTACGCTGGATAATCTCCTGCAGGATCTATGGGACGAGAACGGGTACGGGTACCATTATGTAGATCCATATAATGGCCAATGTGCTCTGATCGTTGCCAATGCCGAGTGGATCGGAAGCTTGGAGGCCGGCCGAACGGACCTGGAGGGGGAACTGGATCGGATCGTGAAGGCGCTGAGACGCTTCCGCGGACTGTTCAAGTCGCATCTTGCGTATACAATCGGCCCGATAGTACATAGAGCGACGCGGATTCGCCATTCCTATCTCGATGCTGAATTCAAGTTCGAAGATGGCCCCGCGAATGAAGAGGCCGTTCGGGTAGTTTCCGAGAACCCGTCGGCTGGCAATGAGACGAAAACGGGACAGACGAATGGAAAACGTATGGTTCTCGAAGTCAAACGGTTTATCGAGCACAATTACGATCGGACGATTACGCTGGACGACGTCGCCAAGCATGTCCATTTGAATGCCAGTTACCTAAGTTATTTGTTCAAGGAGATAACGGGCATGAATTATATCGACTATGTGACCGAGTTCCGGATCGAGAAAGCGAAGACCATCCTGTCCGAGTCGAATTGGAAAATTTACGAGGTCGGGGAAATGGTCGGGTATGAGAATCCGCGCTATTTTACGCTTATTTTCAAGAAGTATACGGGTCAGACGCCGCTTGAATACCGAAATACAACCTACAAATCGCATGCCAAGGACGGATAACACATGAGGTTCCAACGCCATCGCAACCGCTTGATCCTAATCGCATTTCTTCTCAGTGTACTGTCGGGAAGTATTCTCATCTGCATCAGCTATTGGAATACGAGCGGCGTTGGCCTGGAAATCCATCATGCAGCCCAGCAAAATATAACCAAACATGCGGAAAGCCAGTTGGTAACCAAATTTAACGATATTAGCGCATTGGCTGCCCACCTTGAATCTGCCGATTATATGAATTATTCCCGAGAGTACTATAACCTTCGGGAGCCCGTCGAGGCGGAGCGCATCGGCAGAGATCTAAACGTGCGGCTAAACAAGCTTCACTTACAGCCGGACATGGTGGAGCGGGTTTATATCATCGGCGAGAACAAGAACCAGAAAAATTTAGGGAAATCATTCGAAGAACAAGGACTGATCCCTGAACAGGAAATACCTTGGATCGATGACCTGAGGGCCGTCGGTTTAATCGATTTATTCACGCGCTACTATGGCATGCCTTCCTTTATCCCGCAGGGGATGTTCACGGATAAATTAAACGATCTATCGATACCGGAAGAACGGCGCAGCCGGTTGAAAGCCTTCTTCGAAAGCATCGAGGGCCGTTTGATTATGAACAATGGCGTCAATTATTTGAACGTATTGACGGTTATCGTGCTGGACAATCGATTATTCACGTTGGCACTGCCTGACCGGGACAGCTGGGACGGTTACATTGGTGTATTGGATAATAATTCTCATGTGCTCTGGTCCAATTTCTCGAATGAAGCGACAATCCGGAAAGCCGTAGAGCAGCGGAAAGAGGGGCTGGCGAATTGGTCGCAAGGGCTGAGCAGCGATTATGAGGTCAGAACGGAAACGATCGCGCCTTACGGGATCGACTTCATGTTTTTCGAGAGAAAAGCAAGTAATGTCATTTGGGATCAAAGCTTGCTGCAAATCTGCGTGATTCTGTTTGGAATCATGTTAGTTGTAAACCTGCTCATCTCCTATAAAATCTCCAACATGATTATGTATCCCTTCAATGTTCTTGCCCGAATTTCCTGGAAGAAGGAAAAGGATATCGATTTTCAGCACATACCGGAGGAACGATTCGAACAGTTTGCGCTGTCCAAGATATCAATCCGGCAAAAAATTCTGCTGCTGTTAGTCACATCGGTCATGATTCCGTTCATTGCGGCTGTAGCGCTTCATGTTTCGTTGACGTATCACTCGTTGTTTAACAAATTAGTGCAGTCGACGGTGCAATCCTCCGATCAGCTCGTCAAGGAAATGCGCAATCGAATGGACAACTATGAGAGCCTGACCAACGGCATATCGGCCGACGGACGATTAACGAACTTATTTCTCTCTTATCAATACGCCCCGATCATGGACGATAAATTCCCGGTGTCCAGTTATCCGGGTCTTGTAGATGTATCTTATTTCGTTCTGTACAACAGCCAGGGGGTTGCCCGGTTTTCCTCCACGTTCATTAACAATATCACGTTGTTCCGGCTTTCGACATCGGAGTTGAATTCACTAAGCAAGCTGAAGCCGGAGCAAATCATCTGGATTACCGGGAAAAAGGATGTCTATAACCATACGGCGCTCATGCTCATTAAGAAGGTGAGCCTGCCGACCTCGGATGGCACGTCGATGGATGCTTATCTTCAAGTCGTCCTCAAGGAAGATGCGTTTCAATCCGTCACCTCGGGCCGCAGGGAAAGCCTGGTCCTGATGGATCGATCCGGGGAGGTCGTGTATACCAGCACGTCGGAGCCGGGGTTCACGGAAGCGGCGATTCAAGAGTTGAATGCTGGCGCGCTCGAGCAGGAGCAAGCCCATTTCGGGAAGGTGGAGGCCAGCAATCAGGTCATCCTGGAACGAGCGATACCCGAGTCGGAATGGACCTCTGTACTGTTCTATACGATCGATGACATCTATTTGAAAATCAATGAAATGTTTTACCGTTATTTGCTGTTAATCGTCCTGATTCTGCTGGCTATATTCGGCATGGTGTGGCATCTCTCCTTGTATCTGGTGAAGCCGATCGAACGGTTGAAGCGGGCGATGGAAGAAGGGGCAGCGCTCGGCGAGGCCGTTATGACGGATAGTAACCCGAGGGATGAGATCGGATTGCTGGTCCTAAGCTTCAATAACATGATCACCCGAATCAATGATCTCATGGAAGAAAATATCAATAAACAGATTCGGGAGAAGGAACTGGTGACCTCCAAGATGAAAGCCGAGCTTGGCATGCTGCAGCAGCAAATCAATCCTCATTTTCTATACAATACGCTGGAAGCGATCAATATGAGGGCCAGGCAGTACGGAGCGATGGAGGTCAGCGCAATGGTGAATTCCTTAGCTAATATATTCCGGTTTACGATCAATACCGGAAGCGAGGTCGTCTTGCTCTCTGAGGAAATTGAGCATGTCCGCAATTATTTAACGATTCAGGCGCTGCGTTTCAAAGATGCGTTCATCGTGAATTGGGACATCGATGACGAGGTTCCCCCTACGATTACTGTATTGAAGTTTATCCTGCAGCCGCTTGTCGAGAATGCGCTTCAGCATGGAATCGAAGAGCTCTACGAGCAAGGAGAAATCTATATCGGGGTCAAGATGCTCCAGGACGAAATCCGCATTCAAATTCGCGATAACGGACTCGGTATGAGCGACATCGCACTTCGTGAGATTCTTCGCTCGTTGAACGACAATTATGAAGCAGGCGCACAGAGCGATGACGAGCCGGGCAAGCGTTCCTCCGGGGTCGGTCTTAGAAACGTGTATTATCGGCTGCGAATTTATTATGGCGATTCGTTTGCCATGACGATTGAAAGCCAGGAATTTGAAGGAACGGCGATTACGCTTCGCATTCCCCTTCAACGATGATTGATAACGATGGGAGGTTTTGAGAATGAAGCAGTTGATCCGTGTGGTGATCATGTCCATCCTTCTTCAGCTAATGGTTGGATGCAGCGAATCTTCCCGCATTGTGGGTGAGGTAACCGCGTATGCTGCGCCCGGTGATTTGCCGGTTCATTTGCGCTCTACGGATTTTGCGGTCGCAGCGGGAGGCAAGGAAATTGATATGTACAATGGAGGCTATAATAGCTGGAATAATCCGGTGACATACGGCTCCTTCGACATGTCCGGCAGCGTTACGGTCACGATTACGCCGAGCGATGCCTTCGAAACCTACAAGCTGGTGCCGCGATCGCTGGGGATTGCTGGCAAGCGAAAGGGCGACAGCATCACCTTTACGCTTCAAGAGGCGGCGAATGTGACGTTAGTGCTCGATGACAACTATCAAGGCAAGGTGCTTCATTTGTTCGCTCAGACGGAAGAGACTGATATCCCGGATCGTACCGATCCGAACGTCATCTTCTACGAACCGGGTTATCACGATCTTGGCGGCTACGGTTCGGCGCCGATTTATTTGAAATCCGGCCAGACGCTGTACATCGCGGGCGGGGCGATCGTCAGGGGGCGTATACGGGCTAATGACGTATCGAACGTTACGATTAGAGGCCGGGGCATTCTGTTGAACGATTATACCGCCAATGACGAGCACGGGAATATTACGCTGGCGCTGAACTTCGCTACTCATTCCATGGTTCGGGATATCATCGTGAACAACGATACGAATAATTGGACGTCAGCGGTTCACGGCAGCAGCTTCGTGGAGGTGTTGAACTACAAGGGCATCAGTCCCCGATTCGCGAGCAGCGACGGCTTTGATATTAACAGCAGCCATGATATTACGTTCGACGGTTCATTCATCCATTCCGCAGACGATGCCGTAGCCATCAAGGGCTTGTCCGATGAGAAGGAAGCGGCCAAAGCATTGCCCATCTATAATATTACGTATAAGAACGCCCAGCTGTGGGCCGACGCCAATAACGCAATCGGAATCGGAGCGGAGACGGTCGCGGCCTATATCAAGAACATCCGGTTTGAAAATATCGATATTCTGTACAATTACGACGACCGCAATAATCCCGATGTGCTTCCGGACCGGTCTGCCATCAACATCTTCTCGTTAAACGCGACGCATTTCAGCGACATTACCTTCGAGGATATCCGGGTGGAGAAAGCCAAACGACTCATCAACATTCAGATGGACACCACCTTTTACTTCGGCGCCCTTCTCGGCAACTGGGTGGAGGACGGCTCAATGAGCGGGATTACCTATAAGAATATTACCTCCTATTCGGACGGGACTAATGAGATTAAGGTGGCTGGATGGGATGATAAGCATCTGATTTCGGATGTCGCTTTTCAGAATATTACCATCAACGGAAAGAAGGTCAAGAATACAAAAGAACCGTATTTTACGATCAATAAGTATACGAAAACGATCAACGTCCGATAGTGGCAGCGTGTTTAAGCATGAACGGTGACTTCCCTCGTTCATTGCGATCGAAGACGCAATCCCGCATTCTTCCGGAAGGGAGGTGAGTGAGGGTAGGGTTCACGTTAAGAATCGACAATCCTTGAAGGAGAGTGGGCAAGATGGTAAAGTCTAACGTCCATGCAAGCAAGGGAAGAAAGATCATCTATATGTTTCTGATCGCAGCCATCGTCATGCTTATTCTGGAATCCGGCTCTATGGCCGAGGCGTCGGGAACCATAACGGCTTATCCGGCTCCGGCCAATTTGCCCTCAGCTTATGCCTCGTCGGATTTTGCCGTAACGGCACAGGGCAGCCAGGTGGCCGTGTACAATGCAGGCAGCAACGCTTGGGGGAATGCTGTCAGTTACGGAGCGTTCGACATGTCAGGAAGTGTAACCGTTTCCATCACGCCGAACGCCGCTTATGGTTCCTATAAGCTGGTCCCTCAGTCGCTGGGACTGACCGGAACCCGAAGCGGGAATACGATTTCGTTTACACTGGACCATCCAGCTAACGTGTCGCTCGTATTGGACGGGAATTATCAGGGCAAGGTGCTGCACTTGTTCGCGCAAGCTCCCGAGACGAATATACCGGGCTCTTCCGACCCGAATATCATCTATTTCGGTCCCGGTTATCATGATTTGGGCGGTCCCGGGTCGACGCCGATCTATCTCGCCTCCAACCAAACGCTGTATATCGCGGCCGGCGCGGTGGTCCGAGGTCGTGTAAGGGCCAATGACGTTTCAAATGTGACGATAAGAGGCCGGGGCATTCTTCTGAACGACTACACAGCCAATGATGCGCACGGCAATATTACGATGGCGTTGAATTTCGCTGCTAATTCGAAGGTCCAGGATATCATCGTGAACAATAATACCGCGAACTGGACGTCGGCCGTCCATGGCAGCAGCTTCTTGAACATCACCAACTACAAAGGGATCAGTCCCAAATTCGCGAGCAGCGACGGTTTCGACATCAACAGCAGCCATGATCTTACGTTCGATGGTTTGTTCATTCGCTCCGCAGACGATTCCGTAGCCATCAAAGGCTTGTCGGATGAGACGGAGCCCGCGCGAGCGCTTCCGATCTATAATATTGAATTCAAGCACTCGCAGCTCTGGTCCGATGCGAATAACGCGATCGGAATTGGAGCCGAGACGGTAGCGGCCTATGTGAAGCACATCCGGTTTCAGAATATGGATATCCTCTATAATTATGATGACCGGTATCATCCCGACGTGCTGCCGGATCGTTCCGCGATTAATATCTTTGCTTTGAACGCCACGCACTTTAGTGATATTGTCTTTGAAGATATCCGGGTGGAGAAGGCCAAGCGGTTGATTAATGCTCAGATGGACACCTCCTTTTATTTTGGCGGGCTTCAGGGGAATTGGTCTTGGCCGGGCGAGATGAACGGAATCACGTATAGGAATATTACCTCGTATTCGGACGGAACCAATGAAATCAAGCTTGCGGGCTGGGATAATCAGCATCAAATATCCAATGTCTTGTTCGAGAATGTGGTCATCAACGGCAATCAGGTCGCCGATTTCAATGATCCGCATTTCAATATCAATGGCTATGCCAATCGGATTCAAGTGAAAAGCGCGAGTGGAACGGCAAAAACCCGGTTCAACGCGTCGGATCAGTTCACGGCTGCGCAGGGAAGCGATGGCTGGCATTATAGTACCCGCACAGGCGGAGGTACGGCTGTAGATATGAATTGGAATGTGGACGGCTCCAATCATTGGAGAGGACCGAATACGTATGACGCGATCTGGAATGATAGCGGCAGCATCTACCTGCATCCCGATAATAATCAGGCCGTACTGGAGTGGCAAGCGGCCAAGACGGGTACCGTTCGGATAACCGGACGGGTCAAGAAAGGGGCGACCGGCGGGGGCGACGGCGTGAAGGTCAGCCTATGGAAGAACAATACGATGATTTGGCCTTCCAATGGACAGTGGCAGACGATCGCCTATAACGATGCAACCGGCATCCCTCACGTTATTACGGCAGCCGTGACGCAGGGAGATACGCTGTCGTTCCGGGTGGATCAGATCACGAATAGCGCTTATGACACCACTTCATGGAATCCCGAGATCAACTATCAATTCAATAATGTGTTTAATGCCGCATGGGATATGGGGTATCTCCAAGGTACGAGAGGCTGGTACTATCGCGTGTGGCGGAGCGGGATCGGTACGACCCCGATGAGCTGGAATCCGGATGGCTCCAACCATTGGCGGGGTCCCGGCACTTACGATGCGATATGGAACGGTCCCGGCACGATGTATCTGCACCCTGATAATAGTCAGGCGATGCTGGAGTGGGCAGCTCCCAAGGCGGGAACCGTCCGCGTGAAGGGACTGGTGAAGAAGGCGAATACCCAAGGCGGAGACGGCGTGAATGTGAGCATATGGAAGAACGGTTCGATGGTATGGCCAACCAACGGACAGTGGCAGACCATTGGCTACAACGATGCAACCGGCGTCAACCACGATTTCATCTTGAGCCTCGCACAGGGGGATACGATTTCCTTCCGGGTGGATCAACGCGCCAATTCAGCTTATGATTCTACATCCTGGAACCCGATCATTACCTATTAAATCTTGATGTAAGCCCAAGCTCCGCGGATGAATGACATCCTGCGGAGCCTTTTTTTCGTTCAAGGATTCTTAAAGGCAGAATTGCTAAAAAAAGTGGAACAAATCAAAAAATTCACGGCGTTGTCCGGGGGACTCCCCCGATCTATAATCGTGTCTATACTGGAAAATCTAGATAAAAAACACCATCTAACGGGTGATGTTTCCTAGAGAAGGGGAGAGTCATTTGCACAACTCGGGGGAAGAAATTCGCAATACGTTTGAGCTTTATGCAAACGAAGCAGGCTGGGGAATCAAGAGAGGCGGCGAGCCGCTGATAGAGGCTGGAGACGGGAAGGGCTTACCGTCCCGGTAATCGATAATAGCCTTACCTTCAGCATGACACAAGGCAAGCCCTCAAGATCGAACCCGCCGATATGCGGCAGTGACACTGCTAGAGAAGTATGAAACGCATGTTTCTCCACCTAGACAAATAGGGTATCATGGTATGCGAACGAATGTTCTTCATGCGAAGTTAGAACCTCCCGAAGCCTTCCATATCCTCGATGCATCGGGCTGCTCATGCACAAGGGCTCTTATTAGCAGTACAACTAAACATGAAATAAGAGAGCGATGACTAGTATCTCAAAAGACATGATTTGACCGAAAACCTTGATTGGCTGCAGCCATTCAAGGTTTCTTTTTGGCGGGGGGCTGCCCGGAGCCGAATGAAAATCATCTAATTTCAAACTCCTCTAACCAAACACAATCACAGATGTTACAATGGAGCAAATTGGTAAAACTAGCTTTACCCGAGGAGGCTTGCCAAATGCTTTCAAGTCAACGTATTCATCATGTCAGTATCTTTGCGAAGGATCTAGAAATCTCCACTCGGTTCTATACGGACGTTGTAGGCATCCGAAGGATGGAGCGTCCTCCTTTCTCGAGCGCAGGGGTTTGGTTTGAGGTAGGAGAATCCGGGGCGCAGGTGCATCTGATGGAATTGCAGCCAGGATCGGATGTGCTGGATCGACCGCAGCATTCGGAGCATTTTGCGTTATGGATGGAAAGCTATGAGAAGACGATCCAGTGGCTCGAGCAGTGCAAGGTTCCGTACGATTCGTATCCGGACAGTGTGGCCGGGTTTGCTCAAATCTACATACGCGATCCAGATGGTCATCTCATCGAGCTTGCTTGCGATAAGAACAGTTAGCTCCAAATCGGAATCAATCTGCAATCATGTCATCTATTACTGACCGATTAAACAACTGCTAGAGCTCCAACAATCACCACTCGTACAGCAACAATCCACATGCAAGCACGATTGCGGTCTTTTCTCGCAGTCGTGTTTTCTGTTGTGATAGGCTTGGAATTTTTTGGTGCAGAGCGTGTTGCGGTATGCGATAATAGCGAGGAGCGAGTAAGTGCTTTCACGCAGAATCGCAAGGTTACATAATGGTCTGGGCGGGTACCGGATTCGGATCTCACATGAAGACTAGGATTTTGAATCCAGTTGTGTATTTCAAATCAATAAGGGAGAGAGAACATGCGGTTACAATCCAAAGTAGCAATCATATCAGGCGGAGCCTCTGGAATCGGGAGAGAAACCTGTCAGCTGTTCGCACGAGAAGGGGCCAAGATTGCCGTAATCGACATTAATGAGCAGCATGGCTTGCAGACGGTAGAGCTCATTCAACAAGAGGGCGGGGAAGCGATCTTCATTCGGACGGATGTCTCGAAAGAAGACGATGTGATTCGAATGGTAGACCAAGTCATAGAGCATTATCAGCGAATCGATGTGCTATTTAACAATGCGACGTGGTACACCATTGCAGCAGCAACCGACATGCCGCTTGCCGATTGGCAGAAGACGCTGGATATTAATTTGACAGGACCGTTCCTGTGCTGTAAATATGTGCTTCCAGAGATGATGAAGCACGGTGGTTCGATAATTAATACCTCATCTGTCGGAGGAACAAGTGCATTCTACAAGCATCCGGCCTACAATGCGGCCAAGGCGGGTGTTAATCTGCTGACTAAAAATTTGGCCCTCGATTACGGGAAGCATCAAGTACGGGTGAACTGTATCAGTCCTGGGATTATTGAGACTCCGTTGACCCAGCGAGATCTGCAAGATCCTGAGAAGTTCAATAACTTAACGGAAAGATGCTTCACCGGAAGAATCGGCAAGCCGTCTGACATTGCCTATGCCGCACTGTACCTGGCTTCCGATGAATCGACATTCGTAACAGGCAGCAATATGATGGTGGACAACGGCTGGACAGCAAGATAGCCTATCAGATATCGAACACTATAAACTTAAGAACAGGCTAGGGGCTGCCGCGGCAGCTCCTAGCCTGTTCTTTCTTATATCGTCATCTTAGAACGCTTCGTCTCGGAGATCAGCTGTATAAACTTACGCTCCGCCTCACCGAGATAGGCATCGGAACGACGTATATAGATGAAGCTAATATGGCGATAAGGCTCCGGGATGGCGAATAATCGCACAGAACCTTCACGCTCCAGCTTCTCAACGGAAGCACGCGACACCAGCGTAACGCCGAGCCCGGCAACAACCGTGCCGATAATGGTCTCGAGCGTACCGAATTCCATGATCTTTAAAGGTGGAAGACCTTCTTCCAATGCCCACCTCTGAAGTCTTGCCCGATACCCGCATCCTTGATTAAACACGAGCATGGGCAGGCCGAGCAGCTCCCTGCCTGTTTGTACCGTATGGGATTCTTCTCGGATCGTACCGCACACAAGTACAAGCTCCTCCTCGAACACCGGCACTTGTTCAAGAATAGGAACATCGACCGGTCCGGCAATGAAGGCTCCATCCAGCTTCCAATCCAGCACATCCTCCATTAAACGGCCGCTCACATCGGTAACAATCGAGAGCTCAACCTGCTTGTATTGACGGTAATAGGCGGATAGGATGTCGGGCAGACCAACCACCGTTTCGACCAATCCGATCCGAAGCGATCCTGCGGGATCATCCTCATCCTGGAAGGCTTTATTCATCTCGCTCATCAACCGCATCAACTGCTGCCCATAGGTGACGAGCTTTCGCCCTTCAACATTCAAGGTCATTCCGCGGCGATGGCGATGAAACAACGGGCGCCCAATCTCCTGCTCTAGTGAACGGATACGTGCCGTAACATTCGATTGAACATAACCTAATTGTTCGGCGGCACGGCTCACGCTGCCCTGTTCGACGACGGCCATGAAGATTCGAATATCTCCAATATTCATACCTGCTGCTCCTTACCCAATGAATGGAGTTTATCTATCAAATCGATTGATGGATAAGATCATATCTAACTATTGTACAAGATATCATAATCGGGATACGATAGTCACGGTCCGATTATGTACGAGGATGAGTTGGATATATTCGAGGTAGATGGGGATGGGAGTGTTGGAGCATCATGAGTAAATTACAGCTATGGATCGGCGCATTATATTGCTTCATTGCCGCGGTAGCATGGGGAGCCGTATTTCCGATTGCCGAGCGTGCGCTGCATCATATGGATCCCTTCTGGATGACCACGTTCCGATATGGTACAGTAGCACTCCTGTTAGGGGGTATTCTGTATTATAAAGAAGGGCGAAGCGCCTTTAAGCTTGAACGTGGCGGGCGCAAGCTGGTCGCTTTCGGTACATGCGGCTTTACGATTAATAGTATGGGCTTGTTCTGGGGACAAAAACAGCTAGGGCCATCGGGGGTGCTGCTTACCTCCATCATGGAAGCATTCATGCCGCTTCTTGTTGTGCTTCTGGTATGGAGTACGACGCGGCAACGGCCTCAGGCCGGAACATTGTCATGTATCGGATTGGCCTTTATTGGCGTACTGTTCGTCATCACGAAAGGCGATCTAAGTATGCTGGGCAGCAGCGAGCTGCGAATATTACCGCTTCTATCGATTCTGATCGGTGTTGCAGGCTGGGTAGTATATACGGTGGGCAGCGGGTATTTTCAAGGCTGGTCGGCGCTTAGGTATTCCACGATGACCTGTATATTGGGTTCCCTCGTATCGCTTATTCTGAACAGTGTCATGACATGGAGCGGCGTACTCACCTTTCCGACTGCGGCGCAGATAGTGCCTACGCTGCCATACTTGGCATTCCTAATCGTGATCGGCGGTGTTGTTGCCCTGCTCGCTTGGTTCAAAGGGATCGAGCTGCTAACGTCAGTCAACGGGATCTTGTTCATTAACTTCGTACCGGTAACGACCTTCTTGATCGCTGCCTCCGCAGGACATCACGTCCGCTTCGAGGAATGGCTGGGGATGGTTCTCATCATTGCTGCCGTTGCGGCAAACAATGTCATAAGCCGCAGAAGCAGTCTTCAACCGAACATTTCGACCAGCGTATAAAAGGAAATGAATGTCATCTCGCGAATATCCATAGATGAAGCCAAAAAGTGCAGCTGAATCGTGATCAAGGAGGCGTGATGTATGATGGAAGTGTACCTGGTTGAGAAAGAGGCGATTCGGCTTATAGGGATGTCCGTGCAAACCAAACTACAGGATGCCGAGGCGAACCTCGTCCCGTTGAATGACAGCTATAACAAGAGGATAGCTGAGATTAACAACCAGGTTCATTCGTCATTTGACTATGCGGTTTCAATCGACCCGCCAGATTATCATGTGGAAACCGATGAATTCACTTTTATAATCGGAGCGGAAGTCGATGATCTCAATGATGTTCCGCTTGGAATGGTGTCGCTTGAGCTCCCGTCCTATACCTATGCCTCTGTGAAGAAAACAGGTGATTCAACGTTTGGGTTCTTAATGAAGTGGGTGAATGCGTCACCGCATTTCGAATTAGCGGAGACGTACAGTATCGAATTCGATCGTTCTCAAGAAGAGGTAACCTTAATGTTTCCTCTGAAGAAGAAGTAGATTTCCGCCTATAAATTCATTTGCAATTGCTGCCAAGTATGATACGATGTTTCAAAAGTAAATCTTTTGTTTAGGAGTGTTAAACGGTTGGATAAATGGAATACGAAGTGGTTGAAGGTTGCGACGTATTTGTTGTTAGTATTCTCCGTCGTCTTTTTTGCTAGCGGGCAGGTTGTTAGCGCAGGTTGCCTCATGTTCTCATCGGTCATGTTATTCTTGAGCTTGCAATTAGTAGAGATCGATCGGATGAGGAAAGCCAGGGCGGCCAGTAAGCTGTAAGCTGTAGAGGCCAATGGATGATCAATGTCTAACGAATGGCACATATATAGATCGGTTTCGGCCCGCTAATCAAGCGGGTTTTTCTTTTCTCTGATCCTAATTTGAGCCAGATTATAAAGCGGGAGGTACGGTTTGTTTGTTGAATCGAATGAAATCCAATTATTTTGTACTCTTACTCGTCGTATTCGGCGGATTTCTTATTTTTGGTTTCTCAGAAAATATTAAAGGTCCCGCTATTCCCAAAATGCAAGCTGACTTTCAGTTGAGTGAAGCCCAGCTTGGCATGCTGCTCGCGCTGAATTCCCTGGGCTATCTGGTAGCCTGTATGTTCACATCGGCACTATCGAATCGAATCGGGATTAAGTGGACTGGCATCGCCGCCTTCACATCGATGGCGGTCGCTGGATTCCTGATGTATCAATCGACGAGCTATACATCACTTTCCGCCTCTTATTTTCTGATGTACATCGGCAACGGCATGCTTGAGATCGGTCTGGCTATTATGGCCGCTCGTATTTTCACGAAGAACACCGGAACGATGATGAACCTCTCGCATTTTTTCTATGGGCTGAGCTCGACGGTTGCACCAATCTTTGCCGCTTCGATGATGGGGTGGCAAGTGTTTGGAGGAGAACTGGGATGGCACGGGATGTATCTGATTATGCTGTCCCTCTCGCTTCTGCCGATTATTCCATCGCTACTCGGCAAATTTCCGATAGGAACCGAGGAGAGAGGCGAACGGGTCTCCTATAAAGAAATGATACGGGATCCAATTGCTTGGCTGATCGTGACGATTCTGTCCTTCGGTGTGGTTTCCGAGCTGGCCATTGGGAGCTGGCTTGTGAATTTTCTGGAGAAAGCCTACGGCTGGTCGATCGATGACGCCTCGGGGATGCTGTCTATTTTCTTTCTATTCTTCATGCTGGTCAGACTTCTCCTAGGACCGATTACGGATAAAATCGGCTATACGGTCTCCATCATGATCTTTGCAGCCTTCTCCGGAATATGCAGCTTGGCGGGTGTAATAATCGGCGAAGGGGGGGCGATTCTATTTGCCATAGCCGGCATTGGCATCGCCCCGATCTACCCGACGGTGATGGCGCTGCTTGCCAAGCGCTACCCGAAAGGCACCGACACGGCTATTACCTTCACGGTAACACTCATGGGGATTGCCAGCGTGATCGGAAATTTGGTCATTGGATTCATTATCGAGCTCGTCAATAAAATAGCTGCTAAGCCCGGAGCAATGGAAAGTCCGATCATCGGCCTTCAGGCCGGGTATGCCTTTATCGGTCTATTAGCCTTGCTGTGCTCCGCATGCTGCACCTATATGTATGTCAATCTTCGCAAGAGAAACGAAATTCTTTGACCTCTAACAAAATGCGAGCATGGTTAATCACTCATCTGGGGAGATGACCATACAATGCATAAGTTAACGGCTAAGGAGTGAAGAGGAGCTTGACTAAATTATCGTTAGAAGCAGCGAAAGTGTTGATTGCAGCTGGGGAAAGAAAAGCAAAGGAAATGGGGCTGTCAGCTGATATTGCCATTGTAGATGACGGTGCTCACCTAATTGCGTTCCATCGTATGGACAATGCACGTATTGCAGGCATTGAGATTTCACAGAACAAGGCATGGACAAGTGTCGCCATGAAGATGCCGACCGCTAATTTGGCCCAGGCCGCTCAAGCCGGCGGACCCTCATTCGGAATCAATACGACTAATCAAGGGAAAATTGTCATCCTAGGGGGAGGAATCCCGCTTGCCTGGGATGGCGTTATCGTCGGAGGCGTGGGCGTGAGCGGCGGCTCGAGCGCGCAGGATGTCGAAATCGCGAACGCTGTTGTTCTTGCTTTTGAGAGCATGAGGGGATATGGCGGCCCACAGATTGCTACGGTGCGCATCGGATCCTTCAATCCTTACAGTGAAATGGGCAACTACTGATTGAGTTAAGGAATAGTGTTGAAGAACACAGCGGGTGGCTGAGCTGAAACACGAATAGCAGTTTGCAAACCCACTGAGGTCGATGGCGAATAAACCATCGGCCTCAGTGTTTTTGCATGAAAAAAAGTGCTTCGCGTAGTTGACGACCAAGATATATAATTGTAAACTTTTAATAGAAATTGTAGACTAAAATAGTTTGACCTACTCTATTTTGTTCTATTGGGATCAGTTACCTGCCGCTCAACCGGTCGTTATAGGTCAATTGATTCAACCACCGTCCTGAAAGGGCTGTTTTTCAATGTAAGGCATGCGGCTAGTATTATAGCTTAGTTTCTATTCCGATTAGTGAGGGTGATCTTGCAATGAAAGCGGTTGTAGTCTATGGAAACGGCGAAGTGAATCGAGTTGATCTGCCGATGCCCGAAATTGGCGATTATGAATGTCTCATTCAGATGAAGGCTTGCGGGATATGCAATAGTACGGATCTTAAGATCATCAAGAACAAAATCAATTTCCTCTCTATTACATACCCTGCGATTCTGGGACATGAGAATGTTGGCGAAGTTGTGGCGGTTGGGGATAAGGTCAAGTACATCAAGGTGGGCGACAGATTCGTAAATCCGCTGACGAAGCTTCCCCAAGACTCGCCGTTTCACTCCGCGTTCGGAGGGTTTATGGAGTATGGATTCGTACAAGACAGAAAAGCCATGTTCGAGATGGGGCTTGCCGATAGTCCGCTGGAGCTGGGCGCATGCCGCCAAATCCCCAGCGATTTTGATTATACTGACGCAGGTATGCTGCTTACCTTGAAAGAAACGTACAGCTGTCTGGATAATTTCGGCTTTCGACCGGGTATGGAGGTCCTCGTTTATGGGGATGGCCCAGTCGGTCTAAGCATCGCAAAGTTTCTAAGACTCGAAGGCGCGTCTTATATTGCTAGTGTGGGACATCATCATGACCGTCTCGAGATCATTCGAACAAGAGCCGCGATCGATCTGGCCATTAATTCTCATGAAACGGATGTGAACGCTGCCGTTGGCGGGAGAAGATTTGATCTTGTCATCGACGCTGTAGGAAGCACATCCATCATTAAGGAAGGGGTAAATCTTCTCAAGCGAGGCGGCAAGCTTGGCGTATACGGCGTATTGGATCAGAATGATGGCATGCTGAATCTATTTGACATCCCTAGCCATACGAATATCCACATGCTGATGCTGCCTTACGGAGAGCATAATTACCACGATAAGGTGATGGAGATGATCGCCAAGGGTGACATCAACCCGAAGGATTACTACTCTCATGTGATGCCGGTTGAAGAGATTGAGCAAGCGGTACAAATGACGGCAGACCGGAGCGCGCTTAAAGTTATTGTTACTTTCTAAATCCACAACCAGCTGTATCCATTCAGAGTTCCAATCCGAAGAGGGAAGTCCATCTTGAACAGAGTCAGGTCATCCGCGGCTGAACAAGAGCGCGCTGGAGCATTTTATAACAGCCTATTATCCAATGCTTCTCAATTTCCGATTTCCTTCGTATATGACGGCAAAGCCCATCACGGTCTGAATGAGCAATTTTCAATCGAGGTAGAACGGATCGGTCAAGCCGGCGACAAGGAAACAGCTGTCATTACGGCAATGCATGATTCCGGGCTGCAAGTTACGATACATACGGCGCTGTATCCCGAGTACATCCGCAAGTGATGATCGACTCCTGCGCATCAGGCGGACGCCGGAACGATCTGGAAAGTATGCGGTGTTCGGTGCCGCTTCACAAGACGGATGCCGATTATTCCGATTTCACACTCAAGCATTGCATGCATCAATCGCTCTATAATTGGTTTCCGTATTATGGGACGCCTGTTACCGGGCCGGGATATCCCGACCCTTCAGACAAATATGCGATGCGCTCGGCTTATGTCCCTTGGATTGCGCTTGGCTTTGATGTGCGCAAGGATAATGTCGACTATGCATTCGTTAAAGACTGCCTCGACGAGTGGAAGCAGTTCAATCATTTGTTCTATGAGGACTATTACCCGCTGACGCAATGGAACCGTTCAGAACGTGAATGGGAAGGCTGGGAGTTCATTAACCCGGAGAAGGGCGAGGGCGTTATCCAGCTGTTCCGACGAGAGTTGAACGAGGAATCGGAGAAGCGGTTCAAGCTGTTTGGTCTTGATGAGAACGCGACCTACCTGTTGAAGGACCTGGATCAAGGAACGACAAGGGCTTCCGGCAGGGAGCTCATGCAGGATGGATATCGAGCGGTTATTCCAACGGCGCGCGGAAGTGCGGTCATTCTGATAAACAGACTGGAGGAATAGGCTTCGGCTGGGGAGCAGAAACATTGAACGCTAGAGCAGGTGCAGCTAGAGGAGGCTCCACATGGAATTTCAAAGCAAGGTAGCGTTGGTTACAGGAGCGGGGAATGGGATTGGAAAATCCATCGCTGGAGCATTGGCCCGGGACGGAGCAACGGTTATCGCAGTTGATATCGACGGAGAGGCTGCGGATCGCACAGCCCAAGAGATCGTCGGCCAAGGCAGGAAGGCATTCGCATACACGGCCGATGTTTCTCAGAAAGGTGAAGTCAAGCAGCTGGTACTCCAGATTAAGGAAGTCTACGGCAGTATTGACGTGCTGATCAATAATGTTGGACTGACGATCCGCAAGCCTATCGTTGATTTCACAGAGGATGAATGGGATTATGTGTTTAATACGAACTTGAAATCTCTCTATTTCTTTGCGAAGGAAGCGGGTAGAATCATGCTGGCGAATAAATCCGGAGCGGTTGTGAATATATCATCTATTCACGCTCTGGGAGGCATTCCGCGCAGGCTTCCTTATTCGGTATCGAAAGCGGCAGTAGACAGCTTTACCAGAACATTGGCATGTGAATGGGCGCTGGACGGCATTCGGGTTAATACCGTTACACCGGGTTACATTCTAACGGATGGGTTGAAGCTGGCCTTCGATACCGGGGCATTGAATCAGGAGGACATGGTCCGAAGAACGCCGCTCGGACATCTGGGCACACCGGAGAATATAGCAGATGCGGCCTTATTCCTGTGCTCCTCCCGAGCTGAATTCATTACGGGCACAACCTTATACGTGGATGGCGGATATTCCGCTTATCATGGTCCAGAGCGGTTACCCTACAATCTATGACATACATAACGGCTGTGTCAGCCTGCCTGCGCTAAGGCATGTTGTCCGCTGATTTTGCGGGAAAGGAAGACCGGTCTTGCAGCGAATCTATCATTCTACTTATAAGGACCTACCTGCAATTACCCTTGAAACAGACTTGCTTCGCGTTCAATTCTTACCAGGCAGCGGCGGGAAGATGGCGTCCCTGTTCCAGAAGGATATTTCACGGGAATATATGGTTCAGGAATCCGGAACAACCTACAAGGAGCTTCAATATGGCGGAAATTACGTTGACAGTGAATGCAGCGGCTTCGATGATATGTTTCCGACGATTGATGCCTGCGAATACCCGGACTATCCTTGGGAAGGGATCGAGATCCCGGACCATGGCGAGGTTTGTTCGCAGAAGTGGCATTACCATATTGAAGCGGATTCGCTCATCATGCATGTGTACGGGGTCCGCTTTCCCTATAAGCTGGAGAAACGGATACGCTTTACTTCTCCGAAATCACTGCATATGCAATATAAAGTCACGAATCTCAGCGGTTATGACTTCGATTTCATATGGGCCGCTCATCCCATGATCAATATGGAAGAGGGCGGGGAAATCATCGTGCCCTATGAGAATGGTCAGAGGGTCATGATGATTTTCGCATCGGAAGAAGACATGCTGCAGCAGGCCGATGAGCTGTCTTGGGTGAACGAGCCTGCGATTGCGGGCTCGAATCAGATCGACGGGCGTGTAACGCCAGGTACCTCAAGTGCCTATAAGTTCTATTACGAACAATCCGTTCCGCAAGGCTGGTGCTCATACCGTTATCGGTCCGATGGAACGGGAGTTACCTTTAATCCGAAGGAAAAGCTGCCGTATCTTGGGATTTGGGTCAACGAGGGCGGATTTAAAGGGCATAACAATGTAGCCTTGGAAATGTGTACCGGAATTGCGGATCGACCTGATCTTGCCAAGAAACTGGGAAGGAACAGCGTGCTTCCCGCAGAAGGAACCTACGAGTGGTTTCTTAATATTGACTTGACTTAAGGCATCATACACATGGGAAAACGATGGAGGTAGAAAGCAATGCCAGCTGTATTAAATGGAAAAGTAGCAATCGTAACCGGTGCCGGTCGTGGAATTGGTAAGCAAATCGCTCTTCACTTAGCGCAATCAGGGGCTCATGTGATCGTCAATTACGCGAACTCAAAACAAGGGGCGCAGGAGATTGTGGAACAAATCAAGCAAGCTGGCGGTCAAGCTGAAGCGATCCAGGCTGATGTTTCGAAGGTTGAAGCCATTACGGATATGATCCGGCAGACCGTTGAGCTGTACGGCAGGATCGATATTCTAGTGAACAACGCGGCGATCGATCCGATGAATGACTTTTTTGACGTAACAGAGGCGATATGGGATTCAATCCTGGATACGAATTTGAAAGGGACCTTCTTCTGCTCGCAGGCTTGTGCCAAAGAGATGGTGAAGGTCGGCGGCGGCAAGATCATTAACATCAGCTCCGTACACGGCAGCTTAACCATGCCTCGGTATGCAGCTTATGCCTCGACGAAAGGCGGTATTAACGCGCTTACCCGTCAGCTTGCCTTAGATCTGTCCCAATATAATATTAATGTCAATGCGGTTGCACCAGGGGCGACGGAGGTCGAGAAGTTCTCATTAACGGATCCAACCCATGATAAAGATCGGATTGGGAAGCAGATTCCGTTAGGCCGGATCGGCTATCCGCAGGATGTAGCTCCAATCGTAGCTTTCCTGGCGAGTGAAGAGTCGGCTTTTATAACGGGTCAAGTGATTACGGTCGACGGGGGATCAAGCACCCGATTCTTTCTACAATAGGAGGGACGTTAGCCCATGCTATTGACAAAGCTGCAGCAGCTCCAAGTCGATGAAGGTTCCGTCGCGATTTGCTTTCTTGGCCAGGCTGGATTTTTGTTCAAGTCGGCTTCTGAGCAATATGTCATCATCGATCCTTATTTCTCGAATGTCTGCGAAGAGCGTATCGGTCCTGCATTCAAACGGCTTATGCCGTCTTTGATTGATCCCGAACAAGTTGACGAGCTTAAGCTGGCCGCGTATCTGATGACGCATCATCACGAGGATCATCTTGACCCGGTGGGTATCGTACAGATGAATAACAAAGCCTTCACATTCTACGCGCCTCCTGCATCGATTGATTGTCTGAAGGAATTGGATATACCCACATCGAGATGTATTCCAATTGCAGAAGGGGATACGGTTCGAATCGGTGACGATCTGACGATCCATGCTGTGTTTGCCGATCACGGGGAGCTAGCCCCGGATGCTGTCGGCCTTGTGATCGAGATGAGTGGCACAACCATCTACCACATGGGCGATACCTGCTATGATGCAGAAGCGTTTCATCGAATCGCGGATACTTTCGATATCGATCTGGTCATTGCGCCAATTAACGGGAAGTTCGGCAATATGGATGAGACGGATGCCGTGAAGGCCGCGGAGATATTGAATCCTAAATGCATAATCCCCTGCCATTTCTGGATGCTTCCAGGTAATTCCGGTGGAGATGTCGCAGGTTTCTTGGAGCAAATGCGTGAGAAATTGCCTCATATTCAGCCGCGATTTATGACACTAGGGGAAATAACTCTGCTGCGTTAATTTGCGGCCATGATCTACTCCACGGTTGAATATATATCAGCAAGAGATCAAACTGCAGTAACAGGAATGAGAGGAGCCATAGCCAAGGAGCTAACGGTCTCACATCAGTAAGTCGAACCAGCAGAGGGCCTCATCCGAATGGAATCCATACGTTGCAGAGCCATACATTTCAAGTCTATAAGGGCGGTGTCATCATTGGAAGATACAGTTGTCGATTATCAGACTTTGATTGATTTATGTGTCAGAAAATTCATGGAACGGAATGTGCCTGCAGACCATGCGAGAATAAGCGCGAATGTTCTCGTGCATGCCAATTTACGAGGCGTTGATTCGCACGGTATTATGCGTATGGAGCATTACATCAATAAAATCGCTCAGGGCGGCATCAGATCAAATCCCGCTATCTCGGTTGAAGAAACGGGTCCCGTGACCGCGATAGTTGATGGCGATGACGGTCTGGGGCATGTGGTTGCCTATAAGGCGATGGAAGAGGCGATCCGACTTGCACAGGATCATGGCGTAGGGATGGTAGGAGCTATCAACAGCAGCCACTGCGGCGCATTGTCTTATTTTGTACAGATGGCCGCGGAGCAGAATTTGATTGGCATTGTGATGTCGAACACGGACAAAGCCGTAGTACCCTTCGGGGGCAAGGCGAAGTTCTTCGGCACTAACCCCATGGCATTCGGATTTCCGACAAGAAAGAATCCTTCCATTATACTGGATATGGCAACAAGCACGGTTGCTTACGGCAAAGTACTCGATTATCGGCTTCGGAACGAACCCATCCCGCCGGGATGGGGAGTAGACGGCGAGGGGAAGCCGGTTACCGACCCTCATCTAGTCGAGTCGATGCTGCACTTCGGAGGTGCCAAAGGCTTCGGACTCGCGATGGTTGTAGATATCTTCTCCTCGATCTTGCTTGGCGCAGCCTTTGGACCTCATGTGAACCCGATGTATGGCGGAAACCTTGCCCAGCCAAGGAAATTAGGTCAATATTTCTGTGTCGTTAATCCTTCTTACTTCACGGATCTTGAATGTTTCCTGGATCAGATCGACCAGATGATCGATAATATCCATGCTGCGCCTCCTGCAGAAGGTTTCAACCGTGTCCTGGTTCCCGGTGAACCGGAATTGCAGCAAGAAGCGAAGCGCAAGTTGCAGGGCATTCCGATTCCGGCTGAATGCTATGCATATTTGAACGGTTAAACGAGTAGTATCCGGACAGGCGACACTCGATGTGAAGCTTGAACGCTAGAAGCTGCTGAACATATAGTAATAGAGGGAAGATCCCTCTTACTTAATTGACGGCGTCAAGAATACATAAAATAATGGCCGCGAATCAGGATGAGAAATATAAGTCCTGACCGCGGCTATTATTTGCAAATTCTTCCGATTGTAAAGTCTATCCCGTTAACTGTATTCACATTCACCCTCCTCGATATCCAAAGTCATAAACTGCCGGTTATCTCAATGAGCATAGCATTATACCCCTTAATCATTCCAGTCTAATATCGATATCTTGCTATCCTATTCGAAAACGCGTACGTATGGCCGATAGGAGGGTTATACTGTAATAGGACAATCGAATACAACAAACTTTATAGAAATAATTATCCAGATGGAGGAGCCTACACGATGATAGGAAGCATGCCTAATCGGCTTCTAGAACGGCTGGCTGCGTTGAATTGGAATTCAATACAGCAGACATTGGACGAGCAGGGCTATGCTCCGATTCCCGCTCTATTGGATAAGGACCAGTGCCGTGCTATTATGGACACCTACGAGGAAGAAGCTCATTTTCGAAATACGATTGATATGGCGAGGTACCGGTTTGGAATCGGAACCTACAAATATTATCAAGCCCCCTGCCTGACCTGCTGCAGCTGCTTCGAGAAGGGTTATACCCGGAATTAGCGGTCACAGCCAATCGTTGGCTGGGCCGGCTTGGGCGCGATCCCGTCTATCCTGCCGATCTGAAGTCGTTTCTTGATCACTGTCATCAGCAGGGGCAGCAGCGCTCAACCCCATTGATTCTTAAATATGAAGCGGGGGGATACAACTGCCTGCATCAGGACTTGTATGGCGAAGTCGCCTTCCCGTTCCAAGCCGTATTTGCCTTGAATGAGAGAGGCGCGGATTACGCAGGCGGCGAATTTCTGCTCGTGGAGCAGCGGCCAAGGGCGCAAAGTAGAGGGCATGTGATTACATTGGAGCAAGGGGAGGGTCTTATCTTCCCAACGAATCACCGGCCTGTATCAGGCTCCCGCGGCTATTACAAAACCACGATTCGCCACGGCGTCAGCACCGTAACATCGGGCACGAGATATAGCCTTGGAATCCTATTCCATGATGCGAAATAGCAGATCGACCGAAGGAGGAAGAGTTGAGATGACAGCATCTCGCGATCGGAATGAAAAGTGAACTTCTATACAAAAATCCCAAGACCCTTCTTAATAAAGGAACCGGCTTTCTTGCTGATTACAGTCATTCTCTGAATCCCTATACGGGTTGTGCGTTCGGATGTTCTTACTGCTACGTCCGTCAAATGCCGGTAGCTGCATTTCGGAAGCAGGAGTGGGGGACTTGGGTGGACATTAAGCAGGGTGCAGCCGATTTGCTTCGCAAAGAGCTTCGACGGGCTAAGGACAAGGGAAAGGTCACCATATTCATGTCATCCAGTACGGATCCCTATCAGCCGGTGGAGTTGAAGGAGAAGGTCACGAGATCGTTATTGGAGGTCATGGTCGAGGATCCGCCTGATTTTCTATTCGTGCAGACCCGAAGTCCGCTTGTCCGAAGAGATATTGGTTTGTTTCTGCTGTTAAAGGACAGAGTCCGGGTGAGCATGACGGTAGAAACGGATCAGGATGATATCCGAAAACATTTTACACCGGATGCCCCTCCAATCAAGGCCAGATTAAAGACGCTTCAGTTATTAGCTGATGCAGGCGTTCCGACCCAAGCAACCATCGCCCCAATCCTGCCGAGCAGTGAAGCCTTCCCAGAACTATTGCTGCCACTGGTAAACCGGGTGTGCGTGGACGACTATTATATGGGAGACGGCAGCGGCGGCAAGCGTACGAGCCGATTAGGGATGCGATCGTTGTATGAGCAACAAGGCTTAACGGAATGGTACGATCCGTCCGCTTACCTTGTCGTGTATGACAGATTTAACCGCGTATTTCCGAAGGGGCAGGTCTTGTTAAGTCAGAAGGGGTTTGCTCCCTAATCCATTAACCCATTGATCATGGCTAGGTGCATAGGTGTAACGTTTCTCTTGCAAAGGGTAACAAATGAAAGGGACAGTCCTGCAGCACGGATTGTTCCTTTTCTTCATTATGAAATCTTTTATTCCTATTCGAAGAATTAGAGGTTACAATTCGGATATCCCGTGTGAACAATAAAGGAGGAGTTCGGTGACGACTGGGAACCGTTTATATATAACCGGCTATGTGCTGGTTGGTGCTCTAGCGGTATGCGTTGAAATAAGCTGGTTAGGGGATCCGGTCCGGTGGGGGGACCTGTACTGGATTGATCAAATCCAGTGGTTGTCTGCTATTCTTGTGCTGATACCGCTTCTATGGTTATTGGGCGCATTGGCCGGGCTGGTCTCCGGCCGCGGACAGCGTTGGTGGATCCAGCTTCTGCGCTGGCTGATCGTCAGCGGCAGTGCATGCCTAGCCGTATACCTCGTTCGTGATCCTTACGAGTTAATATCGGTTCCGATCATCGTCGGAGGAACCTTGCTTCTGACTATCATTGATCTCGTCTATGAAGAGAGACGTCGAAGGAAGGGATGGCCATGGCGAAGTACCGTGGTGCTGGCTGTGATCGTCAGTGCAGGAGTAGTGCTGTTGTGGCCTACGAGCTATCAGGTTACCTCTCCCGGCTATACCATCAATATGAACCGGTATGCTGCTGTTGATGGCGGCGAGGCAAAAGGATCGATAGATGGCGTACTCGTCATTGAGCGGCCGGCATTTCCGATCGATTGGCTCTATGCCGCTCTGTTTCCTCATGTGCAGCTTGAGAAAAGAGATACAAGTATTTCAATCGGAGAGATTCAACAGGCGGTCCGCCTGCAAAGAGTCGATGCGAATCAGATCGGCAGTGCACTGGCCTTCCACAAACTAGGGATTGGAAGGGGAGTCGTTCCATCCGGTGTACAGATTGTTCAGCTCACGGCCGGGAGCCCGGCTGATGGGATACTGGAGCCTGGGGATCTGATCGTTGCCATGAACGACCAGCCACTATCCTCCTATGCCGAGCTGGCCGGCCAAATGAGCAGCGTTCAACCGGGAGAGGAAGTTAAGGTGACGCTCATACGGAACGAACAAAGGTTAAGCGTGACGGTGAAAACCAAGGAAAGCGGCGACGATCCCACGAAGGCTGTATTCGGCATTGAAATCGAGGATCATGTTCAGGTTGACCTTCCGAAGGATGTGCATTTCCGTTCGTATCTCGTCTACCAAGGCGGTCCCTCGCACGGTGCAGTTCTTGCTCTTACACTCATGGACCAATTAACGCCGGGCGGCGTGACATACGGTAATCGCATCGCGGGCACCGGAACAATCGATGCCCAAGGCAACGTGGGACCGATTGGTGGAATTGAGCAGAAAGCCTATGCCGTTGAGCGGTCGCAAGCGGATGTCTTCTTCGTTCCTGCGGGTCAAGAAGCAGATGCGCGCAAGGGCGCAGCCAGCTTGAATATCGTACCGGTACATACATTGGATGAGATGTTGGATTGGTTGAAGGCGAACCCCAAGAGCGTGAATCGATGACATGTTGATTACTAATGAAAACTTTTGGATGAAGAACAGCATTGTCTTGAGGTATAAACCATCACTTGATATGATGAAGCGGGTACCAAGAATAACCAAAGTTCTGGTGCCCACAACTAACTTTCATGTGAAAGAGCAGGTTTACTTCTTATGCAAAGACGGAATCAATTCTTAATTTTTCTTCTATCTTTAAGTGTGTTTGCCGCCATCACAACCGAAATGGGCGTCATTGGGGTCCTGCCCCAGGTTCAGAACAAATACCATATTACATCTTCACAAGCAGGCTTGCTGGTCAGTGTGTTTGCCCTTGTCGTCGCGATTGCGGGACCATTCGTTACGTTGTTCAGCTCGGGAATCAATCGTAAGAAGGCGTTAGTGACGGTTATGCTGTTGTTTACATTTTCTAATATTGCCTTCGCATTCTCATCCAGCTTTACATTCATGCTTGTCTTTCGGATTCTACCTGCGTTCCTTCTCTCGTTATTGATTTCATTATCGATAGCCGTCGCCATGCAGCTGTCCCCGCCGGACAAGAAATCGAAGGCTGTTGCCAACGTCTTCGCGGGTGCATCTGTCGCTCTTCTTCTGGGCGTTCCCATTACATCATTCTTGGCTGAACAGCTCTCGTTACAAGCGGCATTCTTGTTCGGCGCTGCTGTCAGCGGTTTGGGTGCAATAGGAATGATGTTATGGCTGCCTTCAATGCCTGTGGCCGAGCGGGCTTCATATGGGAAACAGTTCAGCATTCTGGGAAAAGCACCTGTATGGCTAAGCATGGTTACGGTTATGCTGGTGTTTTCTGCGTTGTTTTCCGTCTACAGCTACTTTGCTGATTATATCGGTCAGGTAACGGAAATCAATCCGACCGGAGTTAGCGTGATGCTGATGATTTTTGGCTTTTTCGGCATTATGGGAACGTTTATACTTAGTCATTTCTTGCACTTGAATGTAAAGAAAACGGTGATTGTTTATCCGCTTTTATTACTGATGATCTACTATCTGGTCTATACCCTCGGAACCTATACGATTCCTATGGTGATTGTTAGTATCGTATGGGGAATCTTGCATTCGGGTGGAATGATCTTAAGCCAGACCTGGCTGAGTAAAGAAACGACGGCTGCACCGGAGTTCGGAAGCAGTCTGTACATGTCTTCGTCAAACCTGGGAATAACCGTTGGGTCTCTTATGGGTGGATGGAGCATCTCTAACATGGGAACCCGCGAAATCATATGGGGAGGCCTCTTATTTACGGTTATCGCCTTGTTGTCGATCTTGCTGAAGCTCAAGCTGTTCGGCGTCAGCTCGGATAAAACTCATCTGCCTGCTGCTGTTGAGAGCAGTGCTTAGGGCGACCTGAAAAGGAGAAATACTAATGAAGAAACTGGCCAGCGTATTACCTCTGTTTCTAATGGTTGCAATCTGTTTCTTGGCTTCGTGGGTTGGAGAGACGCTATTAGATCGGGGACAATCGGTCAATGTGAAGAACATTCGATTGGCAATGGTCTTAATCCCGCTAACCGCGTTCTTAGCAGGATATTTTTCCTTCTACTGGAGTCATAAACTGCAGCGAAAACCAAAGTAAACCAACATAAATCAATAAGAAGCCCGGTTCCGCTAAGAACCGGGCTTTACGTATCGATGCCGTCTTAATTTTCTTCCGATTCATTCTCGTAAGACTGGTTTTCTGTAAATATCTCTGCAGCTTCCTCGGCGGAAAACTCCGTATCGTTTTCACCTGGAATAGGCATTTTGTTCGCCTTCGTCGTTTGCACTTCCGCTTTGGTTGGCTGTTCATCGCGATGGGACATTCCTAACACCTCCTTCGTAAACATAACAACAAGGGATAGTTTTCCACATCAAGGAAATTTTATGCGTGATCATAATCAGCGCCTTAAACTTACATAATATTCAAGAATTTAACACAAAATAAGGATGAATAAACATAGACGACGAAGGCAGGGGATTGCTATCCATCAGCAGAATGAACGTATACAAGAGCTTCTTGATGCATGCATTCAAATTGCGGAACATATGAACGAGAGCGGACTCACCCAGAATCAGGTGGATCAAATGAAGCAGGAGCTGCGCAATCAGATCGACCACATTTCAAGCGGATCCGCAATCACTTCTGACTTTAGCAGCGCCATTGCGCAATTAGACCAATCCGTGGAGGAGCTGCGACAGAAGGAAGCGAGTGCTTACCGCAGTGAAACAGGCGGGAATCCTGAACATTTCGAATCGCAATTTTTTGAGGATCAGCTGGAGCAGTCGCAGGCATATCATCAAAAAATCGACTACAAGAGTCTCGATAAGATCAAGAGCAATTTGGAGCAGATCCGCAATCTGATTAACGGATGATTACTCATGAGCAGGATGCCACGGCGTCCTGCTCTTATTCATGTATTCAGAGTCAGAAAGGAAAAGGTTTACATCACAAACAGAGGTGAATTATAGTAGGAAGGAGGCAATGGACTCAAGCTGCAGCGAAATGAATGTAAGCGTTTTATAATTCTTTGATAAAGTTGTTATTCCATCAATACGAAATCGTGAGGAGTGAAATCATATGTCATTACATACGTTCAGTCCAGAAGAGGGATTCTGTCGGATCCAAGTGTTCGAGCTTAATACAGAGAGAAACTGCGCCCTTGGTATTCCAGAAGGGAATCCGGCGGACAGTTTTCTGATCTCGACCGCAGCGGGGAATAATCAGACGCATGTTCTGATCGATGCGGGAAAGAAAGGTCACGGCGAGAAAGTCATTATTCCTTACTTGCTGGAGCATCGAATAGATACCATTGAACGGCTCATACTTTCTCACCTCCACTATGATCATTTCGGAGGCATTATCGATTTGCTGCGTGAGCCCCGGATAAAGATTAAGGAGCTGATTTACTCACCGCTGCCTGATGCCGCAATGAAAAATAATGATGCGGGCGAATTGAATTATGTACTGTGGAAAGAACTTGAAGGTCTGCTGAGCGAGAGCGATCTAATTCTCACGAATGTTAATCAGGAGCATACTGGGGAGACGATTCAAATTGGCAGCGAGGCAAGCTTGACGATCCTGTCCATACCGGATGAATTAATAGTGAATGAAGACGGGCGTTCGAATCTAAATGAGATGAATGTGATCGTTAAGCTCCATTACAGGCAGTTCAGTGCCTTGTTCCCTGGAGACTGCGGGCCTCGTCAAGCGGGTAGGCTGCTGCGTTCGGATCAAGCTCATCAAGTGAAGGATACCTTCCTTCTAAAAGCCGCCCACCATGGAGGAGACGAATCCACTTCGGAGGAATTCATCCGATATTGCAATGCGCAGCTTGTCGTTATTCCATGCAATGAGGTAGTCACGCGACACCGACCGTCATTTATCGGGAATACCCATGTGTTCGCAGATAATGGCGCCAAGCTGTTCCGCTGCGATTATTTTCAGCATGTTGAAATCGTTACAAACGGTACAGAGGTTCAGTGTTTCGGAAATACAAAGCAGTATAGAGAGCAGGTAGTGTTCCACTTAGATGGTCGATGAACACCGTGCATCAATAAACGTAATAATGTAAGGAGATGAGATATGGGATCTCGAATGATGCATCTGATTATTTCAGATCAGGTTTGCAGCAATTTGCATATCGATCATAGGTCAGCCTTTCTACTGGGCGGGATTGCACCCGATGCGTGTACCTCACACGACCAAAAAAACATCTCTCACTATTTTGAAGGTTCACTGGAGGATGGTACCCGACATATTAATTATGACCGATTTATTGATCAATACCGTTCGGAGTTGAAGGATGAGTATTTGCTTGGTTATCTGTCACATTTGATCGCAGATGATGTTTGGATGAAGTTTATTTACTTTAAGCATGATTTTAAAAACCGGCTCGATCGGGATCCAAGTTTGTATGAACGATGGCATGGCGATTTCCGCAAGCTTAACGGCCGCCTGATTATACAATATGACTGCAGCCGATTAAGAGATGAGCTGATCGCATCTCACACGACGATTGAATTAGACGAAATTCATCTCGATGATCTAGAGCGATTCAAGGAGGAGGCATTAATGGATTTCTCCTACCGGGAAGACCAGCTCGAGCAAGAATTACTTGTCTTTTCATTCGATGAGATCCTGTCATATATAGAGCGATCGGCAGAGCTTGCGACTAAAGTCTGTTCTGCGATTCAACTTGAAGGCAGCAAAACAAGAAATTAGACCAACACGAATTGGAGGTGAACGATAGTGGAGTGCGAACGTCTGGAAATTGTGGAGGCATGGAAAATCATCGAAGCCAAGCATGCTTGCTTGGATTATTCCAAGATCGAGGCTAGCGGTGCGGAGCATATGCATTGGGAAGATGTTTCCCTTGTGGGTACCAAGATCATGAATGCCAACATGAGTCATTTTGAGGTGGACGGTGCTCAAATGGGAGGCGCGTATATCCATAACATCGGTATCCCCAAAGAAGGCGATCTGCATTATAATCCGGATATCGCGAAGCTTCCTGTCCGGTTCGAGCATTGTGATTTCCATGGCGCTCAATTTACAAAGTGCGATCTAAGCAACGTAGAGCTCATGGATTGTGAAGTCAAGGGCATGAAGATTAATGGAATTCTCGTCGAGGACCTCTTGAAGCTTATTTCCGAGTAATAGATGTGGATGGAGGAAGGGATTCAGGTTCATTGTTTTCTGTGAAGCGGCCGTCAGGGTTGTGACCCTGGCGGTTTTGCCATATAGGTTGTACTTTTTTCCAATCTTTATCTCCTTGATGTAAAATAGGATAAATCGTGTCTTTGGACAGTACTAAAGGGGAATTATGCATCTATGAATATTGGAGTTACCGTGTCTCAAAAAGAACTAATGGATATTCTCTTAAACGTTGCCGTTGTGCGGCCTGTGTTTATCTGGGGGCCTCCCGGGATAGGAAAGTCATCACTTGTTGAGCAGTTCGCTGCGGATTTAGGACTCCCATGCGTGTCTTTGTTGGGCAGTCAGCTTGCACCGGAAGACATCATTGGTGTGCCGCAGATCGTGAATGGGGTAAGCCAATTTTGTCCGCCCAAAATCATTGCCAGAAACGAGCCTTACTGCCTTTTCCTTGATGAGTTGAACGCATGTTCACAGGAAGTACAGAAAGCATTCTACAGCTTGATCCATGAACGTAGAATCGGTGAATACCATCTTCCAGAAGGCTCCATTGTCATTGGAGCGGGGAATCGTGCACAAGACAGCGCCATTGTTAAGCCGATGTCATCCGCGCTAATTAATCGAATGTTCCACGTTCAATTGAAGGTTTCTCCGAAAGAGTGGTTTGATTGGGCATACAGCCATGCCATCCATCCCTTTGTCATTGAATACCTGCAGGCTCGTCCGGATCATCTGTGGACACAGCCGCCGAAGACGGAGGAACCCTTTTCAACACCACGCTCTTGGCACATGCTTAGCGATGCGCTGAATGAATTCAAGACAGACCAAACCTCGCAGCAAATAGAGGTGCTAGCTAGAGGCTGTTTAACGCCTGATCATGCCTTGCAATTCAAAGCCTTCCATAAAAATCTCAATGGAAAATATCAACTGAATAAAATTATCAATGGGGATGCAAGATTTCCTTCTGATGCTGCGGACCGAGACTTGCTTTACTTTCTAACGTTGTCGTTCCGGGCTCAAATGATTAAGACTCTTCCAGAAACGAAGGATTCGCTGAGAGACGATCATAAAGGCTTTGTCCATCGAGCGAAAGCATTAATCAAAGAGTTAAGTGAAATCAGTCTCGAAATGGCGCAGCTTGTCGTGGCCGATCATGGAGAAGGTCAAATGCTTCCTGGCTGGTTTACCGTGGAGATTGTTCGTGATTTACCGCGGCTAGCTGGCAGGGATAAATGATATGACGAGTAAACGAGTCAAAACACTCGATGTTGCGACTAAAAATTATGCTGAAGCGGAGCTCTTCATGCACGCTCATCCTATGTTTGCTCCACTTGCGAATCATGCCTGGTTCAGGCGCAGCAGCGATCATTATAATTTATGTCCTGAGGATGGTTGGGCTGTTGTTACGAGGAACGGTTCCATCCATGTTCATCCGAAGCGGCGGGCGGAAGTGGAAGAATGGGTGTATGTGCTTGCCCATTGCCTGCTGCATCTCGGATTTGGACATTTTCAGGATAAAGAAAATCATGTATTGTGGAATATCGCTTGTGATGTTTATAACTCTAAGTTTCTATATGACATGAAGCTCGGAAAACGCCCCCAAAGTTTAGGCTTCAGAGTGGAAATGTCTGTAACGAGTGAGCAGCGAATGTATGAACAGTTTCTAGAACACGGTGTTCCCGAAGAATTAAAGTACCATGGAACCGCTGGTGAGAAAATGCCTGATATGATCTTTCATTCTGACGATCGTCATCACTTCAGGGAAGTTGATTGGCAGGGATGCTTTGCGAAGGGATTGTCAATGGCAGTAACTAAAGCAGTAAGTGTAGCGGCGGGATATGACATATCCTTGCTGGGTAGTGAGAAACAACTCACGGCTGCTCAAAAAGCCAGGAGTTGGTTTATCGATCACTATCCGCTGTTGGGAGCACTGGCTTCCGGCTTTACAATAATTGAAGACGCTGCAATCTGTTATCGACTGGATATATCAATAGCTGCGATTGATATCCTTGAGAAGGAAATATACTTGAATCCAAGCGCTGGATTAAGTGAAGAGGAATGTAAGTTCGTTATTGCCCATGAGCTTCTGCATGCAGGGCTTAGGCATCATGAGCGCTGCCAGGGAAGGGATCATCACCTGTGGAATGTAGCATGCGACTATGTTATCAACCATTGGTTAGTCGAGATGCGAATTGGCGATTTTCCTGTAGTCGGCATTTTACTTGATGATACCATGAAAGGCCTGTCTGCGGAGTCCATCTATGACCGCATCGTGACGGATATCCGTACCTACCGTAAACTGACAACGCTCCGGGGTGTAGGTGGAGCCGATATGCTGGATAAAGGAAAAGCTGGCTTCTGGGACCCCAGAGAGGGAACAGGAATCGATGATTTTTGTCGTAATGCACTGCAGCAGGGTCTGATTTATCATCAAGAATCGGGAAGAGGGTTAATACCCGCTGGCCTTGTGGAAGAAATCAAAGCTCTGGGTCAACCAGCTATAAAATGGGATATCGAGCTCGCGAAGTGGTTTGATCATTATTTTTCACCCCTTGAAAAAGTGCGTACATACGCAAGGGGGAGTCGAAGGCAATCGTCGACACCAGATATTGTTTGACCCAAGTGGGTAGATCAAGGCGGGGATGATTCAGGAAGAACGTTTGGAGTCGTTCTGGATACATCCGGATCCATGGATAAGAAGCTGTTAGCTAAGGCTCTTGGATCGATTGCCAGTTATAGTCTTGCCCGGGATGTATATGCGGCGCGGGTCATATTTTGCGATGCCGCCGCTTATGATCAAGGCTTTATGAAGCCTGAGGATATATTGGAGAGCGTTAAAGTTAAGGGACGTGGCGGAACCATTCTGCAGCCGGGAATCGATCTGCTTCAAGGGACGGAGGATTTTCCTAAGAGCGGCCCGATTCTGATCATTACGGATGGCTATTGCGACAAGCTTAATGTGAAGCGGGATCACGCTTATATTATACCGAAAGGACAGCATCTACCCTTCGTGCCGAAGGGACCCGTATTTCGGATGGATTAGCTGTGCGCTTATATATTTAAATAATCTGCATCCCGCTGTCGGGATGCAGATTTTTTGTTATGGATGTTATTTTTATTAGAAGCCTTTATATTGTGGTTCTTCATTCTCAAGCTGCTGAACACGAGTTTGTACCTGTTGTACAATTTGATCGGTTTGTCCAGCTGCATTCGTGAAGAGCGTTTTGGCCTCTTGATTTTCTGTTGCCAGTGCGAATTGCTCCAGACTTGCTTGCGCACTCTTTAATGAGGCGAGACATGTTTTTACATCTGAGGATACGGTCACGGTCACACCTCCTTCCAATAACCGCGGTACGGTTAGAATCACAAAAAATAACATCCCACAATAGCTCCAATTATATGCATGGCGAATGGTTCTACTGCGATCATCCAGTTCTGATATTTCCTCTCGATTATGGTAAAGGATCAACCGTGTTGGTTTTGCAATAATGACACACAATGATGATATGATCCTACACAAGCGGAGGAGGGATTCAATTTTGCCGGATTGGATTATGGTTGCTTTTCGCACCTTGTTGGCCGTGGTTGCCCTTTTTTTCATGACCAAAGTACTTGGGAAACGCCAAATATCGCAGCTTTCCTTCTTTGAGTACATCACCGGTATTACCATTGGCAGCTTGGCAGCTTATATTTCATTGGAAAGTGAGGCGCAATGGTATCTGGGGATCGTCTCGTTGGCCGTTTGGGTAGCAGTGTCGCTCGGCATGGAGTTCTTGACTGTAAAAAGTAAAATGGCGCGTAACTTTATTGATGGTAAAGCAAGGGTGCTCATCAAGGACGGTAAAGTACTGGAAGACAACTTAATGAAAGAGCGTCTGACGGCAGACGAGTTGATGGAGCAGCTGCGCAGCAAGCAAATATTCAAGGTTGCCGATGTTGAATTCGCATTAATTGAACCCAGTGGTGAAATTAATGTCCTTCCTACTCGAGCCAATCAGCCGTTTACACCTAAGCATCTCGGTATTACTGTTGGTCCGGAGCAAGAACCCCAAGCAGTCATTATGGACGGGAAAATCATGGATGAGCCATTGGCCACGATCGGCTTGAACCGCGCTTGGTTAAACACGGAGCTGGAGAAGATCGGCGTCGCGCTAGAGAATGTCTTCCTGGCGCAGGTCGATTCGTACGGCCAATTATATGTCGATTTATTCGATGACAAGATTAAGGTGCCCAAGCCGCAGGAAAAGGCGAGCTTATATGCGACATTAAAGAAGTGCGAGGCGGATATCGAGCTGTTTGCACTCACAACAAAAAATGTTGAGGCCAAACGCATGTATGAGGAATGCTCGAAGCAATTACAGCATGTTCTGTCGAATGTGAAACCTTTATTACACCGATAAGGAGGGAACCGATCGTGTCCAGCAGCAAAAAGAAAAAACTGACCCCGGTTCAACAGGAATATCAAGAGCTTGCAAAGAAAAGGGAGCCTGCACGGCCGATTTGGCAAAACTGTATTCGGGCATTCCTTTCAGGAGGAGTTATTTGTTTGATTGGTCAGTGTGTTTCAGAAATGTTCGTCCATTGGGCGGGTTTTGATGAAATCGAAGCGAGCAATCCGACGGTTGCCGTTATGATACTGATCTCGGTTATTCTAACCTGTTTAGGTGTGTACGATAAGATCGCTCAATGGGCTGGAGCAGGCTCAGCGGTTCCCGTTACGGGGTTTGCGAACACCATGGCTTCGGCCGCGCTGGAGCACCGCTGTGAGGGACTTGTGCTTGGGGTAGGCGGGAAGATGTTTAAACTATCCGGTCCGGTCATCGTTTTCGGTACAGTGGCAGCCTTTTTCATCGGGATTCTGCATTGGATCTTCAATCCTGGAGAAGCTGGGGGGCACTAAGCATGTTGAAGGGTCATCAAAGCTGGTTATTCGAGAAGCGCCCCTCAATTAGGGGAGCTGCAACGGTTGTCGGGCCATTCGAAGGACAGGGCCCGTTGGCGAATGATTTTGACATTATACACGGTGATATCAGGCTCGGTCAGGACAGCTGGGAAGAAGCCGAGCGGACCTTGCTAGAGGAAGCGACAAAGCTTGCCGTAGAGAATGCGGGATTAACGAAAGAACAAGTCAATTTCTTCATTGGCGGCGACCTGATGAACCAGATTATTAGCTCCAGCTTCGCGGCGAGGACCTTATCGATCCCATACCTGGGTGTATTCGGAGCCTGCTCCACCTCGATGGAAAGCTTAGCAATCGCGGCTAATCTGGTCAATTCAGGTTCAGCCAAGCATGTGCTCTCCAGTGCATGCAGCCACAACTCGACGGCGGAGAAGCAGTTCCGCTATCCAACGGAATATGGCTCACAGAAGCCCCCTACAGCACAGTTCACGGTAACCGGAGCAGGGGCATGTGTCGTCTCTGCGCATGGCAAGGGACCTTGTGTGACTTCAGCGACCATCGGCCGCGTCATCGACATGGGCATATCAGATCCATTCAATATGGGGGCTGCAATGGCACCGGCCGCTGTGGATACGATCGAAGCGCATTTTCGCGATTTGCGCATTGGACCGGATCATTACGATCTGATTGTAACAGGTGACCTGTCCAAGGTTGGTTATGAAATCGCGAATGATTTGTTCCATAAGCATAAAATCCCGATGCAGAAGACGGTTTATAAGGATTGCGGGATGATGATCTATGATTATGAGAAGCAAACGGTTCAAGCCGGAGCGAGCGGATGCGGATGCTCAGCAGTTGTCACGTATGGCCATCTATTGAAAAAACTGCGCAATAACGAATTGAAACGGATACTGGTCGTGGCCACGGGTGCGCTTTTATCTCCGATATCCTTCCAGCAGGGTGAAAGCATCCCTTGTATCGCTCATGCCGTATCGATTGAGAACGGGGTGGAATGATGATTTTTTTGTGGGCTTTTCTCATTGGCGGGGCAATTTGCGTGTTGGGCCAAATTTGTTTTGACGTCTTCAAGCTGACTCCTGCCCATACAATGACCTTATTGGTGGTGTTAGGTGCAATTGCCGATGGGGTGGGGCTCTATGATCCCCTCATTAAGTTCGCAGGTGCCGGCGCATCTGTTCCGATAACGAGCTTCGGCAATGCTCTCGTCCATGGAGCTATATCGGAACTGCACAAGAACGGCGGGATCGGTATTATTACCGGCATATTCAAAGTAACGAGCGCCGGTATTTCTGCAGCGATCATCTTTTCCTTCTTGGCAGCCTTGTTTGTGAAGCCCAAAGGGTGAGTTTGATGCTTGTATTCAACTAGATATGCCACGCAGGGCTGCAGCGATGGAACGCTTGCAGTCTTTTTTGTGCGAATGAACCTGCATGCTTCTCTTAACAGAAAGAAAGAGCCCTTTGACAGGCTCCCCTTCGACGGTGTTTGATGGTTGAGTATCTTCACATATCACACTTCGCATCATTAGAATAACTTGGGCACCGCTTGCTCACTTTCTGTTTTTAGCAGATCGTGAGGGCGAGTGTGTTTCAGAAATACTCTGCAGCACAACCCCTCGCTTCCTAAGCTAAGTGATTAAATAAATTCCTCATGCAGCCCTTGCACCAAATGGCCCAACGGAACCACACCTCTCTTCACACCGTCGCATATATGATGCCCTGATCGGGGAAGAATATACAGCTCAGAGTAGGAAAAAAGTGGATAGAAGTCGAATACGCTAGTTGAGGAATGGAACACACTAAAGGGGAAGACTAGATGGAGGGGGCGTTGTCATGCAATTAAAGGAGCTTGCGGATCTATTGATGATCGCTGAAATACGCGGTGATGTGAACACGGACATATCCGAGATTCGTATGAATTCTCAACATGTGCAGCCGGGGGACCTGTTCGTATGCGTTCCCGGGATATCTGGATTTCAAGAAGACCGCCACCGCTTTGCAGCTGATGCGGTAAAGGCGGGGGCTGCCGCCTTGGTTATCGAGTATGATGTTGATCTTGACTTACCCACCATTAAAGTGCCGAATGCCCGTTATGCGATGGCACTCTTCGCCTCACATTTAAATGGCTACCCAAGTCTGGGTCTGAGTTTAATTGGGGTTACGGGGACCAATGGGAAGACGACAACCTGCCATATGATCGATTCGATACTCGTTCAAGCTGGCTATACGACAGGATTAATGGGGAACCTCGGAACGAAGATCGGTCCAACAATGATCGAGAGCGATATTAATACGCAGGAGCCTCCTTCCTTACAATCGAATTTGAAAAAGATGCTCGACGCCGGAGTGGAATACTGCACGATGGAAGTTTCATCGCAAGGGTTACATATGGGCCGTGTGCTGGGTTGTGAGTTTAGTACAGCCGTGTTCACGAATTTAACGCAGGATCATCTGGATTATCATGGGACAATGGAAGAATATTTGGCGGCAAAAGGAATGCTGTTCGCCAGGCTCGCGCAATCCTTCTCACCCGATCCAGCCAAGCGCAAGTTTGCCGTTCTTAATGCAGATGAAGAAGCGTCCACTGTTCTTGGGCAATTAACAGCGGCTCAGGTTCTTACCTATGGAATTCGGAATCAAGCCGATGTGATGGCAGCCAACATCCAATTGACCTCACAGGGGACTTCCTTCGACTTGATTTCCTTTGCCGGTACGATACGGATTCACCTGAAGATGGTCGGAACCTTCAACGTGTACAACGCGCTTGCCGCCATAACCGCAGCATTAGCGGAGAATATTCCGCTTGAAATCATCCAGGAAGGTTTGGCACACTTGGACGGGATACCGGGTCGAATGGAAGTCGTCGATGAAGGTCAGCCCTTCCTTGTTCTTGCCGATTATGCCCATACGCCAGACGGTCTGGAGAAGGTTCTGTCTACGATAAGAGGGTTTGCGGACCGAAAAGTTATAACCGTATTCGGTTGTGGAGGAGACAGAGACTCAGGAAAGCGCCCCGTGATGGGGAAGATCGCAGCCAACTATAGCGATTATGTCATTGTAACTTCAGATAATCCCCGCTCGGAAGATCCGGATCAAATCTTGATCGATATTGAAGAGGGATTGAAGGAATTTGGTTATCCTGCGGATAGATACGAACTCATTGCGGATCGCAAACAGGCGATTGAGACAGCCATTCGCAGGGCTGAACCTATAGATGTCGTTCTGTTAGCCGGCAAAGGCCATTAGACGTATCAAATTCTAAGAGACCGCACCATTCATTGCGATGATCGGGAAGAAGCCCGGGCAGCTATTCGTTCACGAATGTAAGAATGAGATAAAGGAGATAGGAATAAATGTCAGAGGGCATAATTAACCGTGTTTCTCATGTTATGGTTCCCGTAAGAGAACTCGACGAATCGATTACATGGTATGAAGCGAATCTTGGTTTTCGGTTACATTGGAAGCGTAATGACGGGAAGATGGCTATACTCACACTGCCCGAAGGTCCCCATTTCTTCCTCTGGGAGACGGAGCATGATACCTATGCCCACTTTAATTTGAGAGATGGCATTCAACCTGTAATCGGAATTGAAGCCGCTGATATTAGAAAGCTGCTGCATACTCTCAGGTATAATGGCGTTCAGCTTGGAGAGGTAAGAGTTGAAAGAGGAGAAGGGATGGACTTCGAATTCTTCGACCCCAGTGGAAATATGCTCGTTGCGCACGAACCCTATCAGGGGTAAATCGTAGAAAGGAGGGATTCACGATGCGGTGCTAACCAATAACCGCTCCCGGCAATGTCTGGATGATAAACGCGAGAGCGTAACGAGAACATACGGCGAGAATTCGGCCAAGGATCTGCGATCGAGCAGTTGTCCGATGTGTATTGTCTTTCCTATGACAGCATCAAGAAAATTATTTATTCCAAACGGTCTTAATCCTTCATGATACCCCGCATCGAGCGATGCAGGGGTATTTCTTGCGAATGAGTAAAGATTATCTTGACTAGCAGTAAATAGAAGACTAGCATATTTCATGACAAACGATGATTGGAAATTCATGGGCGTTCTCTTGATCTAAAATTGTTAAGGGGGCAATGGTCTATGTTTATCGATATTCATGCACATGCCTACAGAAAACCGGTACCGTTCGTAGTCCAATTCTGCACAGCGGAAGAATTAATCCAGCGGTATGATGATCTGGGGATCGAGAAGGGTGTCCTGCTTCCCGTTGTCAGCCCTGAGATCTATTTCCCACAGGCCAATGAAGATATTCTGGATATGGCGGAGAAATATCCCGACAGGTTTATACCGTACTGTAATATAGACCCCCGTGCCATGACCAATTCTGCAGATGCGCCGCTTGACCGCGTACTTTCCTATTACAAGGATAAAGGCTGTAAAGGGCTGGGAGAAGTCATGCTGAATGCGCCTCTGATGAATCCGCTGGTTCAGAACTTATTCCGGCATGCTGAACGCGTGGGCCTTCCCGTTGTATTTGATGGGTCTGACCAGACTACCGGGGACTTCGGATTGTATGACGATCCTGGCCTGCCGCAGCTCGAGCATACCTTACAGAGGTTTCCGAATTTAATCATCTTCGGTCATGGTCCGGTATTCTGGGCGGAAATTGGCCGTTTGGAGACGCCGGGTGAACGCGCCATTATTTTCGATTTGAAAGGCGGACAGGTGGGCAGATTGCCCAGCGGCCCGATCAAGGAAGAAGGTGTAGTGCCGATCCTATTCCGCAGATATCCGAATCTGTATGGCGATCTTTCGGATTATACCGCACACAACGCAATCTCCAGGGATCCTGTCTACGGTCCGAGGTTCTTGACCGAATTTCAAGACCGGTTATTCTTCGGTACCGACATCTGCACAGTGGACATGCCGGTTCCGTTGGTCGATCTCCTCATCGATTGGCGTGATACGAAGAAAATTAGCGTAACGGTATTCAACAAAATTGCTAGGGAGAATGCCATGAAATTATTTGGATTGAGTTAGTTAACGATTCCTAGAACGTTGAAGATTCATATAACAAGGAATAAATAGAGGGCAGCTGCGACTATGCCCTTTATTCGCGTTCCGATTTTTATTCTGTGCAAGTAATGGTTATAAATCGTTCTTATCTATCATCCGCCTCTACTCATTCCTATAGGGAAAGGGCTGATTACCCTACCCTTCAGATACTGCTCATTTTTTCCGCAAAACAGCGACTCCTAGCAGAAGAAGAGGGAAACCTAACGCAAAAGTCAGCGCATACCAAGGCCAGATCTTGACCAACTCCTGAAGATAAACCGAATTGGGGATGGTTTCGATGGATAGTATGAATATAATGATGGCCAAAGGAAACGTCAAGAAACGAAAATCTTTGACCTTAAACGTCTGGGCGATGCTCATAGCGGATATGTAAAACAAAAGGGTTAATCTGATAAAATTCGTGATCATCCAGATCAACGCCATCATAATTTCGATTCGCTGCAAGAAATGGCCTATATTTATTTTTCTCCCCAATATATAACTTGGATAGGCGAGTCTACCAGTATTTATTCCTAAAACTAATACAGCCAAGACCGTAATGACGATCATTACGACGCCCGCAATGACCATTCCAGTGAAGAGAGCTTTCCCGCTCTCTTGCGAACGATTTATATAAGGAAACAGTAAAATGAGTATGATCGGTTCTAGAAAAGGGAAGGCAATGTGCGGGATGGCGGCCCTTAGCACAGGTTTCATTCCATTCTCCATCACCGGCAGGATATTCTTAAATTCGATTTGGGGGGCAATCAATATAACCAGAAGCAGAAAAGATAAGATGACGAACGGAAATAATAATTCTGCCGTACGTGCAACAGGTTCGAGACCGTATCGTATTCCCAGAATGACGACACATAGGAAAAAGATATGAATCGCTTCGATCGGTGTTTCCGGTAGGACTTGCGTGGTCATGAAGTCCCCGACATTACGTAACGTTAGCGAAGCGCTGAGGAATGGAAAACCAGCGATGAATAGAAGGGAAAAGATTTTCCCCGGCCATTTACCCAGTACTTTCTCGGTATATTGCACAAACGTCATCGGGGCAAAGCGATTACCCAGCTGGATATAAAAAGGTAAGATCAATAATCCTACTGCTACTGCAATAATCTCTGCGATCCATGCATCCTGCTTCGCCTCGATAGCTAAAGTTGCGGGAATGACCAGGATGGCGCTTCCAATAATATACAGCGACACCATTATGTAATATTGTCGTGGGCTTATCTTCCGGTTATCTAACATAATGACATCCTTCCTTGGTTTCCAGTTTTTGAACGGATATTCTTATTTCAACCAGGTTGCAATCATATCGGAAAACGGTTTGTAGACGATAATGATCCAATTTACAGGGTTGGGTATCTTGTGGATTGAGAAATGCAGGATGCCCAGTGTCGTTCCGAAAAAGAGAAGAATGAAAAATATCCATAGTTCTTTTTTTTGTTTCTTTCTCCACAGCGGGGGAGCATCAATCGCGATGATCCCCGCAACAATGACCATGAATCCTGCTATAGCAAGCATGCTGGTTACTCCTTTTTCTCCATATCTTTCAACAATGAACTCGACACGGCACCCAGGTGTCGAATTCGCGAATCTACTTTTACGGTTACCGGCATTTTGGTGAAATTTTGGTCCCAATCCTTCTTGAGCTTCTTCCAGGCTTTTGGATGTGTACGATGGATAATATCACCAAATCCAAAAATATCGACTTTATATTTCCGCTGCACCTTTTTAATGGACGCTTCAATGAATCCTTCCAACTTTTGATTGGACAGCTTCTCCAGCTCGGCAATGGTTTCCGTTTTTGTCAAGTCAACCGAGCATTGTACTTCTGCGATGTTCATTTGTGCGCGGATACCAATATTTATCGTTGGTTGGTTGCCCGTTACGCTGCCTTTGACAGTTGTTTTAGAATGCATCATCTCTAGTGAAAGTTTGCCTCCCTCAGGACAGGTAATAACACCTACCGTGCTTTTTATCTCGTCATTAATATAGGTGTATGCTTTACTTTCTTCTTCATTTAACCAACCGATCAGCTTGTCTTTCTTGAATACCGCAAGCCCGGAGTATTTTACCTTCGCAGAGGGGTCAATTTGATCAAGATTTTCACTGGTTTCACCTATTTCTTGACTTCCTATGACTTGAATTCCTGTTAATACGGGATGTTTCCCTTCACTAAGTAATTCGGCTATCAGCTGATCCAAAGTAATTGTCGTTGTGGGTGCCCATGATTTCTCGGAAGTTTCCAGTGAAGCAAACATGTTCACCGAAGGTATTTTTTCTAATTGTGTTAATATTTTCAATGTTTTTTCAGCAGTTGTCTTCTTGGCGATGACGATAAAGAAATCAGTCCGAAGCTCTTGATCCCTCGACAGGAGATCCAAGGCATCCCCAATTCCTTCTCTTGCCAAGGATTCTCCGAGGACTAAGACTCGTAGATGGGATGCATAAATTTTTCGGGGGCTAGCCGTTGTCATTTTGCGAATCGCTTCGAGAAGTGATTCGCCCGTTTCTTTATACATGGTAACCGGCGTTTGAATACCGCCTTTCTTACCGGCCACTTGACTTGGGATAACAACTTGCGTGGAAACCCGGTAATTCTCTCCAGATTTATCGATTCCCATACCTACAGTAATAGCTAAATCATTCAATTCCCGCCGGTTCCAACAGCCGGATACGAATAAGAGGGCTATAAGGAACAAACTAAGCAGGATGAGCTTTCGTTTCATGTGTCAGCCTCCCGAGTTGTTCTGCGGAGCTTCCGGAGAAGGAGCGTTGTTTTGTTCACGAACGATGTTTTTCTGATTGATCAAGCGCGGACGAGAGAACATTCCCCACCAAGGCACCCGTATAATCGTATCCTTATTATCCGCCTTAATAAAAGGGGCGAGAGGACTCATGTAAGGAACACCGAATGATCGTAAACTGCACAGGTGAAGAACAAGTGCGATGACTCCCAAGATGATCCCGAACAAGCCGAAGGAAGCGGCAAGTCCCATCATCGGGAAGCGGAGCATTCGGAAGGACATTGACATGGGGAAGGCTGGAAGCACAAAACTGGAAATTGCCGTGATGGAAACGACGATAACCATAACGGCAGATACGACGCCTGCTTCAACTGCCGCGGTACCAATGACTAGTGTCCCAACGATAGAAATCGCCTGTGCAATCGCTTTGGGCATGCGCAAGCTGGCTTCCCTCAGAACTTCAAACGCCACTTCCATCATTAATGCTTCAATAAATGCCGGAAAAGGAACCCCTTCCCGTTGTGCAGCTAAACCGATTAGCAGCTGCGTGGGCAGCATTTCCTGATGGAACGTGGTGACCGCTATATATAGAGAAGGGGCTAGAAGGGCAACAAACATACTAATATAACGGATAATACGGATGAGGCTGCTGATGTCCGCTCGCTGATAATAGTCTTCCGCTGCGTGCGTGAAGGAAATGAACAGAGCCGGTACGATAAGAACATTCGGCGTCCCATCCACAATAATGGCTACCTTTCCTTCCAGAAGCTCCGCGGCAATAACATCGGGCCTCTCTGAATAATACACCGTCGGGAAGGGGGTGTAGGTTTCGTCTTGAATCAATTCCTCGATATACCCGCTTTCCAGAATGCCATCGATATCTATTCGATCAAGGCGAGTGTGAACTTCTTCTAATATTTTGTCATTCACAATTCCTTTGATATACATGACGGCCACATCGGTATGTGTCACTCTGCCTATTGATTTCGTTTCCATCCATAAACGGGAATCCTTAATTTTTCGACGGATCAATGCCGCATTGGTCCGCATGTTCTCCGTAAACCCTTCCTTGGGCCCGCGAATGACGCTCTCTGTCGTGGATTCCATGACGCCCCGGTCTTTACCTCCACGCATACCGATAGCGAATCCTTGCGTGCATCCATCCAACAATAGAACGACATCACCTGATAACAGGGAAGACAATAATGAATTGATATCTGTAACATCTTGGATTTCCCCAACACCAAGAAAACGGTTTTTCAATAACCCAAGAACATTCTGCTCGGATGAAATCGATTGGTCCAGGTTGGCATGAATATCGCATAGAAGTGATTCCTTGATAAAGTTTTGAATAGAAGGCGTATCCGTTAATCCGTCCGTATAGAAAATCCCTGCTCTGATAAGTTCAGTTGAGCCGATCTCGATTTCTCTGATGATAATATCACTGCTATTTCCGAGCATCTTCTTAACCTGTTGAATATTGTCTTGGAGACTCGAGTGTAGAGCGCTGTTATGGGGATCCGAACTTTGCTTGTTTTGTTGTAATGGTTGACTGCTTTGTTTATTGTTCATAGGTCGGTCATAAGCCTCACATTCTTTATCATCCTGAATGTAACTCAGTCCTATATTGCCCCTTATTTCATTATTTTTACCAAATACGAGTGCTTTAGACTTCGGGACTTTTTACCAATCCTTAAAGCAGTACGCAAAATAAAAAAGAGCTGTCGAAAACAGCTCCATCAGGAAAGGGTCCGATCGGCTCAAAAAAAGCCCCCGTTCCACTATAACAGTAGAATCGGAGGCTGTCTCAGAGAGGTCAATACCTATAAGGAAGACGACTGTAACTCATGTTGATTGGCGATTTAATTTGTCTTCAAGGAGTTGAGAATTTCGTTAGCCAGCGGCTGCCACTCGGTCACATAGCTTTCCGTGCAGTTGAAGGATACCATAAGCAGCTTGCCATCCAGCTCGGTGAAGAAGATGAGATTGTAGATTTTGGTGTCAACGGCTGGCGTGGTTAATTCAAACACACCGACTTTATTGCCGTTAATGTCTACAACCTCATCCTTACTCCAAGCAGCATCAGGATACATGCTTTCAAAGGTAGGCTTCATTTGTGAAGTGAAATCAGGAATCTCATTATCGGAGATCGGGGTTTCCGTATGATTGAAGGAAACGTTGATCGATCCCTCTTCATTCGTGTAAATCAGCGTTGGACGATTCTCGGAAGGGTATTTAACCGCCGCCATTTCCTCTGACATGACGGTGAAACCTTTCGGAATCAAGATCCCGACTTTATCATCCAGCACTTTCTTAAGCTCAAGCTTATCGTTAACCGGCTTAACAGGAGCCTTCTCTTCCGGCTTCTCATCCGGTTGATCATCTTGCTTATTGCTTGTGTTATCCGGTTGGCTTGCATTCGTGCCATTGCCTGCATTCGCTGCAGGTGCATTGTTCTTGGGATCTGCGTTGTTGCCGGAGCAGGCCGTGAGGGCGATTACGGTTGAAATAGTGAGAATGGCCAGCAAAGATTGTTTCATGTTGATTTACTCCACCTTTTACTTTTAATTATTTTGCAGCACCGTTATTCCATCAGCCGAGATGTTGCTATGTATAAGGAATTTAACGAAAAAATTCAACTCATCATTGTGGTGCTTCTCAGGCCGACTGATTATATTACACTTTATCTATCGATCTGAAACATAAATTTGCAAGGAGCCTCCTGGATCAATAGTTTGATACTATGAATTGGAATCGATTAGCTTGAGAGGACATTGAAAAGGAGGGACGCCGATTCCATTCACCAATTGCGAAGGGAAACCAATGTTACGTTGACTTCATGATGGCCAGACTTACATCATTCCGGTCAAATAGCCTATGCATGGGAGAGTGAAGCTCGATGGCCAAACGCATACGGATGCTGCCGAGCCGGAATATGTCCACCCGGCTTGCCTTGTACTTGTTTATTATGAACAGCTTCATTCTAATCGTAAGCAGCGCGGCTGGTTATAAGTTCACGAGCACAGTAATCAAGAAGAATACGGCCTATTATGCGGAGCATTACATCGGTTCTATGAATAACGAGCTCAATTTCTACTTTCGCGATGTTGACTTGATGACGGCTTCGCTATTTTACATGAGTAAGAATCTATTTAGTGGTCTGGATAATTACACTCGCAGGCTGGAATTAGGAGAAGATTTGGACGGGCTTCGAAACGGCAGGGACTATATTGAGGATATTCTAGTGCTGAACAATGATTTGCAAGCGGCAGGGACAATGCCAATCGTAATGGATCAGCTTCTGCGAGCGGACATCTATCGCCGGGTCATGGGCAGCGATGGGGAGTTGGTCGTTAGTCCCATCGGTTACCCGACCTTTGTTCAAGACCCATCGAAAGCGAATCGGCCGGTTCTATTCGCAGGGCGCAAAATCATATCCGAATCAAACCGAATCGAGGGCATCATCATTGTCACCCTACCAGCAGAACGAATAACGGATATAGTGAAAAAGGGGGAGAAACGTTATGATGAGCGGCTGTTTCTGGTTGATCGTCATGGGATCTTAATGGAGCCGGCCAGCATAGGTGAGCTTCCTCATGACGGCGAAGAGATGCTGAAGGAGGCTGGCGGGGAGCTCCCTTCGTTTACCCGTTACGGACATATGATTGTAACCGGTAATAACCGACAAACACAACCGCTGAATATCGTGGGCATTATTCCGGAGAAAGCCTTATTGAAGGATGCGGCCGCCATTCTTAACCTTCAGCTTGTCATGAATTTTGCATTGCTCGTCATCGGGATGACGCTTGCGCTTGTGCTGGCATACCGGTTTCTGAGACCGGTCGTCAGACTTGCTCATTTCATGAGAACAGTGGGCAACCAACAGCTTGTTCCCTACCAGACACGCGGCAACAAAGACGAAATCGGCTATTTAATCCTCAGCTTCAATCGTATGATCCGGCGGCTGAAACGATCGTTCCGGCGAATCCATGATGAACGTGAGAAGCAGAAGAAGGCCGAGCTGCGGGCGCTTCAAGCGCAAATCAACCCGCATTTCATTTATAACACGCTCAACAATGTCCGATGGCTCGCTCGAATGGGGCAATCCGAATCGATTTTCGATATTTTAACCTCGATGAACATTATCCTCGTAAGTGCCTTCCAGCTGGAGAAGCCGATCATTACGATCGAAGAAGAATTGAAGCATCTGGATGCCTATCTTGCCATTCAAACCATGATCCATCCCGGCAAATTTGATGTTGTTTATGATTTGGAAGAATCTATACGTTCCGGCCCCATCGCGCGAATGAGTTTACAGCCGCTTGTGGAGAACGCTATCTTTCATGGCGTGCTGCCTAAGAATGAGCCTGGACAAATCCGGATTAAAGGCTGGGTCGAGCTGGACCATGTTATCCTGCAGGTTGCGGACAGCGGAGTAGGAACGGTGAAGGACGCGAGTCGAGATGATACAAGGTCAGAGATGAGAGAGCATGTGGGCATGCGCAATGTGGACAAGCGGATCAAGCTCTATTTTGGCAATCAATATGGGGTGAATTGGTCGAGCGAACGGAATGTGGGGACGACGGTCACGGTTTCACTGCCAATCAAAGAGTCATTTCTTAGGGGGAATGATGCATGAATGTAATTATTGTGGACGATGAAGCGATTGTTCGCCATGGGATTCGCCATTCGGTCGATTGGAATGAAATGGGCGTTGTCAGGGTAGAGGAAGCATCGAATGGGCGGGAAGTGCTGGAGAACTGGGACGAATGGGCACCTGATCTGATTGTGACCGATATTAAGATGCCCGTTATGGACGGAATAGCCTTGATTCGCGAGGCCAAAAGAATGGATCCCGGCTGTATCTGCATCGTGCTTAGCTGTGCGGATGAATTTGAGCTTGTGAAGGAAGCCTTACTGCTTGGAGCCGCGGATTATTTATTGAAAATGACGGTGCGTCCCGAGGAGCTGATGGCCTGCATCCGGAACATGACGGCCAAACGATCGGCTGAGCGCATCCGATCTGGACGCGGACTAGGGGGTGAAGGGGACATGGCGCAGATGTGTGGTCTCCGATCCAGTCTTGAACGGTTCGCGGCAGCCGTATTACAGGTGAATCCCAGCGGTTCTTCGGCTTCACTTGGTTCAGAATATCGACATCATTCGGCTCTGAAGCTGATCCGTTTGCTAGAGGAGGTGGAGGCTCGGGGCAGTGATTTCGTCTTGGTCCGTGTTGAGGATGGCGATCCGGCACTACTTTTCGATCATTGGCCGCATGAATCTGTTAGGGACTGCTTCAGCCGGATAAAAACCCGTTTGCAGCACATTGGCGGCATCATTAGTAGAAGAACAGGTCTTGAATTCCGTTTCGGTGTTAGCGATATCCATACCTCGCCCGATCGCATTCATCCGGCATATCGTGAGGCCAAAGCAGCCGCGGAACATCAATTCTTCCATCCCGTAAGCGGTATCCACTATTATCATGACTTCAAGAAGGAATATACGCAAGAATGCGATGCCGAGATTCGCGCCATATTCGACAATCCCTTCCGCATGCGCTTGACGCAGGCTCTATTGACAGGTTCCGAAGAAGAGGCTGTACAGACGATCAGCCATTACTTTGATCACCTCATGTCTGTAAGCTGTTCCCTGGATACGGCCTATGATTGTGTGGATAAAGCAGCCGCCATACTTCGTGTAGCTGCAATGGAGATGAGCACCCTGTGCGGAGGGATGGTCTATGCACCGCTTGCATCGTTCGATGGACAGGCTGTTCACCTGCGGTGGAACTGTCATCAAACGTCATTACGTCTAATCGCGTACTGCCGTTATTTATTCATGACGCGCCGCGGTCAACAAGAGGATCGCGGTGGAAGCAGAATCGTACATGAGATCCAGCGCTATCTAAGAAATCATTATCGGGAGAAGGTCACGCTAGAGAATACCGCAGCCCGCTTTTTCCTGAATAAAAATTATCTCTCTCAGCTGTTTAAAGCCGAGACAGGCACGAACTTTATCCGGTACCTCAACGCCATCCGGATCGAGAAGGCGAAGGAGCTTGTGCTTCACACCCAGGAGACGATTCATGAAATTTCACATAAGACGGGGTTCGGGGATTTTCGCTACTTCAGCCGGGTATTTCGCAACCATACCGGACTCAGTCCAACGGACTATAAAGCGAAGATGACGTCCAAATCCTGAAGATTTGTCCAACAGGTTCTGAACAATGTCCACACCCGGAGGAAGTGCAATCAAAATCGTCAGAATCATGTGAAAATTGTGCAAATTCTCCCGTAATCCGGTCATGGGCTCGGCCTAACAGGCGCTGTACAATGCAGAAGAACCCAAATCCGGGCTTCGCCGAGGGGCGGAATCGCAAGTGGTCGGCGTTTGCCCGGGACAGGCTCAATGCTTCGGTAGATCATTAAACAAAGGAGGTTACATCATTATATCGGTACATACCAAAGTGGAAGCGTATACGGCGAACGGACCGGCCAAGCGGCGCTTGAAGCTGACTCGTAACGATTGGGCGGGCTATGCATTCAGTACACCTCTCCTTATCGGTGTGCTTGCATTCGCGATCTACCCGATGCTTGCTGCTTTGTACATGAGCTTCCAACAGACCAGCGGCAGCGGGTTGACGGCGCAATGGGTTGGACTGAGCAATTACACCTACATCCTGAATGACCCGATTTTTTGGAAATCCTTAACCAACACCATGTACATGGGTGTATTATCGATGCTGCTTGGAATCGGGGTATCCTTCATTCTGGCAAGCCTTATTAACAGTCTGAAATGGGATTTGGGCAAGAACATGTTCAAGGGCATCTATTTTCTGCCCAATGTTGTCTCGGCGGTAGCGACCAGCTTATTGTTCTCGTTCCTGTTCTACCCGGATCAGGCCGGCTTATTAAATTATGTGATCGGCTGGTTTGGTATCGAGCCTGTCGGCTGGTTTACGAATTCGCAATATTCCCGGTTCAGTATCGTCATGATGAGCATGTGGGGCGCACTTGGCTATAACACGATCATATTTCTGGCAGGACTCCAAAGCGTACCCCGGGATCTGTACGAAGCGGCGGAGGTTGACGGTGCCAGCGGTATACGCAAGTGGCTGCATATCACGATTCCTTACCTGCGTCCGATCTTCGTGTTCATGTTTATTATGGGAACGATCGGCGGTATGAAGCGGTTCTCGGATGTCTGGCTGATTGGAGGCACGGCAGGCAATCCGGATGGCAGCTTGATGACCTCGGTCCTGTACATTTATCGCAGCGCGTTTCTCGCATCCCAGATGGGACTGGCGACAGCGGCCTCGTACTTGTTATTTGTCGTTATCTTGATCCTAACGATGTTTCTGATGGTCATGAATAGCCGCAAAAACAGCTTCGACTAGTAAACTAAGCCTATGCTTCCGAAGCAAGTTTTGTTTACGACGTCGATTCAAGAAGTAATGCTCCAACAAAACTAAGCCTATGCTTCCGAAGCAAGTTTTGTTTTACGTCGATGAGTCAAAGGAGATTAACCTCAAAACAAAACTTTTAGGAGGAAAGTGATGACACAACAAGGCGCGCTCGCTGCTGTTCCGGGGAAGAGAAGAGGATCGGCCGGACAATGGCTCATCGCTATGATCCTCTTGGCCGGTTCTCTCGTCATGATCATTCCTTTCCTGTGGATGGTCATGACTAGCTTCGATTGGGGAGCCCGGCTGAACATCTCGTTTCCACCTAAGCTATGGCCCGAAGAACCTTCACTGAAACCATACCGGGCAGCGTTCACGAACATTCCAATGACGAAGTATATTTTCAACTCCTTGTTCATTAGTGTCGGCGTTATTCTGGTGAGCGCACTATCAGCGCTTCTATCCGGCTATGCGTTGTCCAAGCTCCGATTCAAGGGCTCGAATGCGGTTCTGCTGCTCGCTTTGAGTACAATGATGATTCCGTTCGAAATGACGATGATTCCGCAGTACTTGCTGTTCAGCAAAATCGGTTTAATTGATTCATACTGGGCGTTCTACCTGCCAGCGCTCAATTATGCCTTCGGCACATTCTTGGCCAAGGCTTTTATCGACCAGCTGCCTTCGGCGCTGCGGGAAGCAGCGGTTATCGACGGGGCGCGAGAGCTCAGCGTGTTCTGGCGAATCTATCTGCCCTTGTGCATGCCAATCATCGCCACCATGATTATCTTGTTATTCCTGGGCGTTTGGAACGATATGCTCTGGCCGCTTCTGGCATTGAAATCAGCTTCCAAGTACACCATTCAGATTGGACTTGCGATGTTCACTTACAATAACGGGATCAACCAGCAGCCAGCTATTATTATGGCCGCTACGACTGTCAGTCTCATTCCTATCGTCGTCGTCTATCTTTTTCTCCAGCGGTATATCATCGAGAGCATCGCGTTATCGGGTATCAAGCAATAAGTTTTCAAAAAAACAGGGGTCCATAGGAAAGGGGTTATATGATGAGAAGATGGCTGCTGCTTATTCTATCCTTTGCTTTGGTGTTTACGCTGATCGCTTGTTCGTCGAATACGGAGAATGAAATTACCGGAGGCTCTAATGTAGAGAAAGTATCGGATATGAAAGGGACGGTACGGGTGGCATTAGCAGGCTGGAAGCTGGAGAACGGCATAGATCCGCTGACCGGTAACGAAACCATTGGGCTCAACGATTATTTGAAAGCGACGTTCAATAAGATGTACCCGAACATCAAGCTGGAAGTCTATCAAATTCCATGGGAGAACGCCAAAGCGAAGCAGTCGGCAATGCTGCTCTCCAAGGATGTCGACGTGTTGTATACCGGTGGTGCCTTCGCCTCGCAATGGTATCAGGAAGGCCTGCTCCGTGATTTGGACGATCTCATCGAGGTGGATGCCTCATTCGATCCCAATATTTATCTACCCGGGATCATGAACAACTCTTACAGCACGAAGTCCCCGGACGGCTCAAAACAATTCGGTATTCCAGTCGCGTTGGGTCGCCGGATGATCGTGTATGATACCAAATTGTTCGAAGACTGGGGAGTGGAGCCTCTAGCCAAGAAGCCGACGGCGGAAGAGATTTTGGAGAAAGGGGAGAAGATGACGGGCAAGAACCCGAAAACGGGCGAGCAAAACTATGGTCTCCATTGGAGCGGCAATTCGCTGAACGGCTCAACCTTCGTTGCGCTGACGCTGGCATTCGGTGCAAAGGGTGCGGAGGGCAGCTTGAACGATGTCAAGAACATCAAGTGGAAGCTCAATACGCCTGAGATGGTCAAGGTAATGGAATGGTTGAAGAAGGCTTCACTTCTTCCGCCCAAAGGATTTATAACCGGACAGGGTGCCGAGAATTTCGGGTTGGACAAAAATAATATCGCGATCGGGATCGACCAGAACGGCGGCTCGACGATGAGCGAATACCGGACAAAAAAAGACGAAGCGCTGCTCAGCCGGTTCGAACCGGTCATGAATGTGGGTCCCGAAGGCGAAGGCTGGGTGGCTGTTGATCCTTTTGTTATGTCAAAAGATGCCAATGATGTGAAGGCTTCATGGGAAGTGCTCAAATTTTTAACCGGCTATGAGACGCAGAAGTATATGTATGAGAATTACGCGAATACACCGACATTAAGCAAGGCTGATTTCGTAGATAAGGAAGACAAGTTCGTGAAGATGGCGCTCGACATTGCCGCAGTGGGCCACTCGGAGCTGATGGATGAGGCCAATCCGTTCTTCATGAGCGACATTACCCCGGCCATCAATGGGTTTATTAGCAAAGCGGCCGCAGGCAGTCCGCCGGATATTCCTACCTTCCTGGATGATCTGCAGGAGCGGGCCGAGAAGTGGACGGCAAACCTGAAGTGATCGGAACATAAACGACCTGCTCGTCTAAAATCTTAAATAGGAAGAATTGTGCCGGGCTGTAATGCACAATTCTTCCTATTTTGTCGTTGCGGCATCTTCAACGGGCTTATTGCTCTTTGGAGTATGTTAGGAAAGTAATGGTGTGTTATTTTCCGAAATGTCGGTGTATGTTATGATTTCGAATACATCTAATTGAAAGCGCTAACATTCATTGGCTACAATGATGATAGCATCAGCCCTGGAACCAGCCCACTACCGAGAGGAGAAACGACCATGCGCTTTCGCCGATTTCATTCCATCGTTGTACAGCTGTTCTTACTCTGTTTTATTGGGATGACGCTGCCCGTGCTTGTCATGGGCCTGCTGTCCTACAACAAATCATCGACCATCGTCGAGGAGCAGGTCAGTAAAGTCGCTTCACTCACCATTACGCAAGTGAGTGACAAGCTGAATCTTTATTTCAAAAAGCTGGATGATTCCTCCATGATGGTGCTGAACAGCAAGGTCGTTCGCGAAATATTGGAAGAAGGGGATAAGAACGAATACAATAAGGAGCTCAAGGTGCAGGAGGGTCAGGATATGCTGACCTCCATCATGATCAATTCGCCGGAAATTCTCGATATCTATATCCTCGACGTCAACCGAAAATATTCGCTTCTAAGCTCGGATTCGCTGATGTCGGTTCTCGATCAATGGGATTCCGACTGGTACAAAAAAATTGCGGACGCCAATGGCAACACGGTCTGGTTCGGCATGTCCGGCAGCTCTTACGTGAAGAAAACGGATACGGGGTTTCCCATTTTCGGTCTGGGCCGCGCGATCCGCAGCTGGGATACGGGCGAAACCATCGGTGTCATGTTTTTCGAAATCGTGGGCGACGCGTTAATTCAGGAGCTTAACCGTGTCCAATTCGGCGATACCGGCTACATGTATGTCGTCAATGACGATAACCGTTATTTCTATCATCCAAGTCCGCTTCAATACGGGGTACTTTCCGAGGTACCTCTCCCTGAACGGACCTCGGAGATTCAGATTGGATCCAAGAGCACGCTTATGATTCCCGAGCGGCTGGACAATGGCTGGCATGTCGTCGGTGTGGTACCGCTGGCTGAACTGACCGCTGATTCTGCCAGCATCCGTAATTTCACAATGTGGATCGCGCTCTGCTGCATCATTCTGGCAATCGGAATGGGCTATTACGTGACCCGTAAAATCGGCAATCCGCTCGTTCAATTGAGTCGGCTCATGCGCAAGGGCGAAGCCGGCGACTTGAATGTCCGGAGCCGGAATGTCGGCCGGAACGAGATCGGCCAGCTGGGGCGAAGTTTCAATAAAATGATCGAGCAGATCGATTTGCTGATTTATCGGATCGCGGAGGAGGAGAAAGAAAAGAAGAAGGCTGAGATTCGAGCGCTTCGCTATCAAATCAATCCGCATTTTCTGTACAATACCTTGAACTCGATCCGTTGGATGGCTAAATTGAACCGTACGCATGACGTGGACAACGCTGTCACCACGCTTGTTCATCTGTTAGAGGGAAGCATAGAGCGCAATGGCGTGTTTATCCAGCTTGGCGATGAGTTGGAGCTGCTTCGGAAATATATGATTATTCAGGAATACCGGTACGACAATCAGATCCGCTTGAACATCCGTTGTCCGGATGAATTAAGCCGCGTGAAGATCCCCCGTATGCTGCTGCAGCCGATCGTCGAGAATGCGATCTTTCACGGTATCGCGCCGAAAGACGCTGATGGTGTAATCGATCTTGAAGTCGTGCAGCAAGGAGCGGATATGATGATTACGATTACGGACGATGGGATCGGAATCGAATTAAGCCGAATCGAAGGTCTGCTTGCTTTCGACCGGGACTGCAATAACCGGGGTATGACCAATATCGGCCTTAATCACGTTCACCAGACTATCAAACTGTACTACGGACCAAATTACGGCGTCAGCGTGGAGAGTGAGCCAGGGAAAGGAACGCGAATTCAAATCACCATCTCGAAGCAGAAGGGGGATCAACATGTGCAAAGTGCTGCTGGTTGACGATGAGAAGATGGCGAGAATGGGGATGCGTGCCGTACTGGACTGGGAGACTAACGGGTTCGAGCTGGTTGGTGAAGCCTCCAACGGAGAGAAGGCCATGCACTGGATTCGCGATCAGCAAGTCGATATTCTGATTACCGACATCGCCATGCCGGTTATGGATGGTCTTGAGCTTACCCGCAAAGCCAAAGAGCTGTGTCCTTTCATCAAAGTGCTGCTGCTCAGCTGTCATAATGATTTCGAATATGTACGGGAGGGTATCCGCCTCGGCGCATCGGATTATATTCTGAAGCCCACGCTTAATGCTGAATCACTCTTGACCGTGCTGCATCAGATGCGCCGCAAACAGGAAGAAGAGCGGGAGAACCGGCAAATCGTCGAGCTGTTCAAGGATCATCTGCACGCAAGCAAACGGAAAGAGCTGGAGAAGACATTCAGCAAAGCGCTGCGAGGAGACCGGGATGCAATCGGACGGCTGAAGCTCGCCTATCCGGATGAGAAATACCGGTTCGTCGCCATCGGTGTGGATGTCTTCGCGGAGTCTGATACTGACAAAGCCGAGCTGCTGATCGAGCAGACCGAAATTATCCAGACGCAGCTGTACGACAATTGCCGTTCGTACGTTGCCGCGCTGCATCGTCCGGATCTGGTTATGGCCGTACTCCCAGCACGAACACCGCATGAGTGCCATACGGAAGAGTTGAATGAATGGCTCAGCGGTCTCCGAACGGGTTCCAATCCGGAGCTCATTCATATCTCGATTGGTATCAGCGGCTATTGTGAAGGGTTCGCCGATATCCAGGAATCCTGCTTAGAAGCGAAGCGCGCGCTGGATCATGTATTCTTCAGCGGACCAGGCAGTAAATTATCCGCGATTGACACTGCCGCAGCTGATTGTCCATCTGCGCTGAATTACAACTATGCCGCGGCGTTGAATGAACTGAAGGAATCGTTGACAATGGGCTATCATTCCAAGGCGGAAGAACAGCTTAGGATCATTGTGGGCCATTGGAGTCCTAGATATCGTACGAAAGTTGAAGTTCTGCAGGAGGCGGAGGAGCTATTTACGCTATTCCTGCTCTGTAAGGATGTCAGCGCGGCGAATGTTCGACGAATCCGTCGGTCCGACAAGTTTCGTTATGCCGAGGATGTTATCCGTCATGTGTTGGAATGCTTCGAGGAGCTCCGGGTTGGAGAAGAGTATCAGAAGCCGGATACGACGCTGCATCAGCGAATCGTCAAGCAAGCGATTCACTTTATGGAGGCTCATTATACGGAGGCGATCAGTCTGCAGCAGGTGGCTGATGAAGTGAATGTCAGCCGTAATTATTTCAGTGAAATGTTCAAACGCGTTACCGGACAGAACTTTATCGATTATGTTATCGCTCTGCGCGTGAAACGTGCTAAGGAGCTTCTTCAAGCTTCATCGCTCCGGGTATATGAGGTGGCGGAGCAGTCCGGTTTCAATGATGTCAAGCATTTCAGTAAGCAATTCAAGAAAATCGCCGGGCTCTCGCCCGCTGAATATCAAGGCATGTGGCGAAAATAACGACCCCTTCTCAAGAATGCCGAAAACAAAACACCCTTTCGGAACATAATCCCTACTCAGACACATTTCGTAAATTCTATAATTAAAGCGTTTACAAGATGTGCAGCAAGATGGGAAATATCCACTAAGCTTGTGCTTCGCAGGAAGTTGTTCGAATTCAAACCGGTTGGAGCGTAAGCGGTACACTACAATCTGAGGAGGAAAAGAGAACATGAAGAAGCTTAAATGGTCCTTGCTTGTCCTGGTATTGGTTGCCGCGGCATTGCTTCAAGCTTGCGGGTCGAGCGGCAACGGCAACGGTGAAGGTAACAAAGAAACATCAACCGGGGGGGAAGGCGGCAGCACCGGAACAAAAGGGGAGAAAGTAAAGATCAAATGGGCAACCTGGGGCAACCCGGGGGAGTTGACCCGATTTCAAGAATTCACGAAGGATTTCAACGCGAAGCATCCTGATATCGAAGCGGAGCTCATTCCGATTCCTGGCGAATACGAGCAAAAAATATTGACGCAGTTGAGTGGCGGAACCGCGCCCGATATTTTCTATGCTGGCGATGCCACCATCGTCAAGCTGATCGAGAACGGCAGCATCGAGGAGCTCACTCCGCTGATGGATAGCGGGGGAAGCGTCATCAAGAAGGATGATTTCTTCCAAGGCTTGTGGGGAGCAGCGCAGCGCGATGGCCAAATTTATGGCGTGATGGTCGACTGCAACCCGATGGTTCTCTGGTATAACAAGAAAGTACTGAAGGATGCGGGCATTACCGAGATGCCGGCGGAATTGCAAATGAAAGGCGAATGGACGTGGGAAGCGTTCCAGATGATAACGGATAAAATCAAAGCAAGCGGCAAGTACGGTTATGTACTGGATAATGGTTGGGCCAGCACCCACAGCTGGGTATCCTCGAACGGCGGTAAGGTATACGACGAGAATGGAAAATACGTCGCTTACACCGATCAAAAAGCGATGGAGACGTTCCGTTTCTTGTACGACAATGTCCAGAAGAAGAACTTCACGTTCTCCGGCACGCTCCCGAAAGGACAAGGCGGCGATGCGATGTTCATGTCTAATCAAGTCGGCTTCGTAGGAGCCGGACGTTGGTACCTGCCTTTATTCAAGAAGAATGAATCACTCGAATTCGATGTCGTTTCCTGGCCTACCAATACGGGCAACAAGATTGAACCGGCCGGCATCCCGACGGCGTACATGGTGCTTAACAAAGCATCGAAGCAGAAGCAAGCAGCCTATACCTTCCTCTCCGAATTCGTAAGCAAGGAAGGACAGACGTACCGTCTGCAAGGGGGCGGTAACGCCGTTCCGTCGATCGCAGGCGTGGACGAAGTAGTCAAGGAAGGCAATCTGCCGGAGCACGCGCAGCTGTTCCTCGATGCGCGCGAAGTCGGGTATGCGCTAACGCCGTTCGAAGCAGGCATTCCTGGCCTCAGCAAGGACATTGACTCCCGGTTCGAGGCGCTCTGGCTGAAGAACGAGGATCTGGATAAGACCATCAAGGAGATTCAAGATTTGGCTAATAAGAAGATTGACGAATACAAGAGCAAATAAGCGATCCGCAGGACAGGCACCACAAGAAGTCTGAGAAGGGAAGGGCTTCGCAAGGTCGAATGCCCTTCCCATTTACGATGAACGAGGAAAGGCGGGTCGCTATGAATAGGAAACTATCCGATCGTGTGGGGACTGCTCCCGCTCTACACCAGGAAGAACCGAAGAGGAACTATCTGAACACGAAGAAAACGGACGCCCTTTGGGGAGCATTTTTCATTCTGCCCCAGATGGTTGGGCTGATCATCTTTTCATTGATACCGCTCATCATGGCGTTCGCGATTAGCATGATGAATTGGGACGGCTTCGGCGAGAAGACATTTGCAGGCTTTGACAATTTCGTCTCGCAATTCAAAGACGAGGAGTTCCGCACTGCGATCGTAAACACGCTGTACTATACTGTGCTCACGGTTCCAACCGGCATTCTTCTGGCGATGCTGGTGGCGGTTGGCTTAAATAAAGTAAAGGGAAAAGTCATCTATCGTTTAATCTATTTCATGCCCACCATTACGATGTCAGTTGCCGTAGCCGTCGTTTTCATGTGGCTGTTCAACGCCGATTTTGGCTTGATTAACCTCTACTTGAAGGAATGGTTCGGTATTCAAGGTCCGAAGTGGCTGACCGATACGCGGATCGTCATGCCTTCCATCGCTTTACTTAGCATATGGATGGGGCTTGGAACCAATATGGTGCTGTTTCTCGCCGGGCTGCAGGGCATATCCTCCTCCTATTATGAAGCCGCCCAAATCGACGGGGCGACCAAATGGCAGCAAATGAGGCATATCACCGTCCCGCTTCTGTCGCCGACAACGTTCTTTGTTACGATTATGTCCATCATTGGGTCGTTCCAAGTCTTCGACCAGTCCTTCGTCATGACATCGGGAGGACCGGCTAAGGCAAGCTATACCATCGTCTTCCATATTTACGAGACGGCATTCGTTGATTTCACGTTCGGCAAGAGTACGGCATCCGCCGTCATCCTATTTATTATGATATTGACCGTTACATTGTTCCAGATGAAGATGTCCAAGCGTTGGGTGCATTACGAAGATCAATGATGAATGGGAAGGGGAAGAACCGATGCGTACAAGAAAAATAAATCCAGCCACGATTGCACTGCATATCGTACTGATCATCGGGGCCTGTATCATGGCGGTACCGTTCGTCTGGATGGCTCTGAGCGCGATGAAGGATTTATCGCAGGTGTTCATCGTGCCGCCACAATGGATTCCCAAACCGTTCGTATGGTCCAACTTTAAAGATTCGCTGACGGCACTGCCGTTCGGCCGCGCTTATTTCAACAGCTTCTACATTAATATTATCGTCGTTCTCTCGCAGCTCATCACATGCTCGATGGCGGCTTATGCGTTCGCCAAGATCCGATTTCCATTCCGCGAGCCAATCTTTGTCATGTTTCTGGCAACGATGATGGTTCCCGGTCAAGTGACCATTATCCCGCTCTACCTGATGATGAAAAATATCGGCTGGCTCGATTCGCATCTGGCGATCATTGTGCCGGCGTCGCTCTTGAATGCGTTCGGCGTGTTTCTGCTCCGGCAGTTTTTCAGAGGCATACCCAAGGAGATGGAGGAGGCTGCCATCGTAGACGGCGCGGGGCGCTTTACGATCTATACGCGTATCATGCTGCCGCTCATCAAACCTGCGCTGTCCGCACTCGGAATATTCACCTTTCTCGGCATGTGGAACAGCTTCTTCTATCCGCTTATCTTCCTCAATACCCCGGAGCAGTTTACCGTTCCGATGATGCTCAACCTCTACAGAGGCATGTATGCGACGGACTGGACGCTAATGATGGCCGGGGCTTCGATTGCGCTTATTCCCGTGCTGATTGTGTATATCATCGGGCAGCGCTATATTATCGAAGGCGTAACGCTATCGGGTATTAAAGGGTAAATTCTGCAGCAGCTTCTAGCATAAGGAGACCGTAGAGGTCTCCTTTTTTGTAGTCGTTCCACTAGAATTGTAGGTAATTGTAATCATATAGATCCTGCTATAATATGGAATTATCTATAAGTCTTGGGATTCGATAGTGGAAGAGGAGATGTGATAGAAGTGGATAAGATTTGGAAAATGGGTCTCGTTGGGCTGGGAGGCTCCCATCGATCTGCCGCATACATGCATCATTCCCAAATTAACGTGACGGCGCTGTGTGATCCTGATGCTGAGGTGCTGGGCAAGATCGGAGATGAACTCCATATACCGGATCATGCGCGTTACGAGAGCTACGCGGATTTCTTGAATGCGGATACGGACTTCGTGATGATCGGTTCTCCGGTTCCCTTCCACGCGCAGCAGACTATTGATGCCTTGGAAGCGGGCAAGCATGTGTTAAGTGAGGTGACCGCGGCTTCCACTGTCGAAGATTGCTTTCGTATCATCGATGCGGTGGAACGAACGGGATTAACCTATATGATGGCGGAGAATACGGTCTATTTTCATTTCATCCAGGATTGGATCAAGTCGGTTCGAAGCGGTGAGCTGGGAACGATCTTTCATGCGGAATGCGAATACGTGCATGAAATTCGGGATCGAATCCTAAACCCTCATACTGGAGCGTTCTATTGGCGCAACCAGCGTCCGCCGCTTCACTATTGTTCCCATTCGCTTGGTCCTATTCTTGAGATGACCGGCGACCGAATCGTGCGTGCAACCGGCGCGGGCAATTCGCAAACGATTATCCCGCATGGGGGACCAGGTTGCATCGATATGCAAGCAGCCTTATTCGAGACGGCCAAGGGCACGACGATCAAACTGCTTCGCAGCTCGGTCGCATCAAGATTGCCGGCAATCGGACATTACGTGGTGTATGGCTCGAAGGGCCAGATGGAGAACGGCCGCACGGGCTATGATAGCGAAGGATGGAAGTATATTGAAGGAGATCCCGCCTATGAGAGAGGTGCTGTGCGGCTCCCTTGTCCGATTACCGATCCGAATGCGCCGAGAGAAGCGACGAGAGGCGGGCACGGGACGTCGGAGTATTATCTGATCCGTGATTTTATCGATAGCTTGAACCGTTCGGCTGCACCGCCTATCGATGTCTACCGGGCAATCGAATATACACTGCCTGGGATCCTGGCACAGGAAGCCGTCGAAAGAGGCAATGTCTGGCTGGATGTTCCGCAAGTCCGCAGGTAGAGCAGAGCAGTGAAGCTCGGATGACGGTTAAGCAAAATACGGTGATGCGAATGTTGTTCCGATCGCTGTTGTTTCCGATCATTCGCCCTCTCCGTTTGGCTAAAACCTTCATGCGGAAATAGATTAATTAAGCAAAAATGGCAGTTCAGGTCTCGAGGGCCTGAACTACCATTTTTCTTTTTTTGAAAGGCATGTTCTGTTACAACTTTATCGATAAAAAGAGAGAGTGTATCTCCTGTAGGAGCGTCAGCGTTTGCCTTTGGAATCGTGAAATCTCCTTGCTGCGAGTTTAACTATTCCAATTTCACGATTCCAACAGCAACCGGAAGGAGATACATCTCCTCACCTTGATTGAATAAATGAGAAAGTCTTTTTTAGTGTTTACATAATGCGAAACAGCTTGCGCTGAGCTTCGGTATAACGGGAGAGTGCTGTATCGGTGATGAATTGCGGTTCGTCCATCGTGGCGATGTTCTGCGACATCATCCATGCAGGCCCATAGCCGACATGAAGCGTCTTCCGGGTCTGTTCCGAATGATTGGTTAACCCGCCGTGACGCAGATGCTCCGTGAATAAGATCGCGTCACCTGCTTCCACCTCAAGCCCGATCATGCCCGGCTCCGCATCCGGGTTGCTGCCGTAAGGCGAGCGCCAGTTCGTCTTGTGGGTTCCGGGAACGACACAGAAGGCGCCTTGATCGTTCGTAACCGGCTGTAGAAAATAAACCATGCGCACCATCATGCAGTCGATCCCGTTCTGATTAAAATTGTATCGGTACTTGTGGTCGATAGGGCCGCCCATGTGAGTGCCTGATGCATTGCCTGTGTAGCGGATCCGGATTTCCGAGTTGTTAATACGGATCGGTCCTTGCACGATTCGGCGGATGTAAGCCATCGTCGGCTCGTGGTCCACCAGACAATCAAACACGGGATCCGTATTGAAAAAGTCTTCGATGACCAGCGTTTTGCCTATTGCCTGTTCCCCATATGCGTGATAGCTCAGCTCTTCATTGTAATGGTGTTCCGAGCCCCAGCAGCTCTGCTTGCGCGGGGGCAGGTGAACATGCTCAGCTGCATGCGCTTCCAATCGATCCACTACCTCAGCAATAGCTGCTACTTGCTCCGGAGTAATCAAGTTCTTAATGATCAGGTATCCCGATCGGTCAAACTCATATTGTTCAATCTCATTCATCGCTTGTTCTCCTCCTTCAGGACATGATCATGTTTATCTGCCATAGGTTAAGGATACCGGGGAAGGCGCATAAATTCTTTGTTTCAAACTATCCAGCTTTTGTCCAAAATGATTCAAAAGCTGCACAAACACCGGCTTATTCAGGTTCCTCCTGCTGAAGCGCAGTTGAATGGGCAAGCGCGCGGTATGCGCCCGGGGAAGTGCCGACCTCACGTTGAAACGTATGGTAGAAGGAATGGATGCTATCGAAGCCGGTCTCGCCTGCGATCGTCTTGATCGGCTTGCTTGTGTACAGGAGTTCGCACTTGGCGCGTTCAATTCGCTGCTTCATTACAAATTTAATCGGCGACAACCGATATATATTCCGAAAGCATTTGAGTAAATACGATTTGCTCATTTGGGCGGCCTTCGCGATATCGTCCAGAGAGATGGGTTCATGCAGCCTGGACTGAATGAAGGCGACCGCATGGGACAGATGGGTCTCATACGTTCCGTCAGATGTGGAAGAAGCATGCTGATTCTCGGTTTGCCGCAAGAGAAGCGCCAGCAGTTCCAGCATGGCGGATTTGGATTGCAGCAGCGCGATCGTGTTAGGCTGTCCGAATCGCTGCAGGATGCGGAAGAACAGCTGCTCATAGGTGGCGGTTTCGACCAAGGGCACGGAAGATGGAAGACCTGATACGGGCATCTCTTGTTCATCCGGCAGGCAGCAGGGCAGAGGTACACGCTGCGGCTCCCCCTGTTTGGGGTATGGAAAGGTTATAGCAGCGCTATCTTCCTGCTCGATAAGGTCGAAGTGAAGGTTGTACATATGAAACCGGGTCCCGGGACTAGCGGAGAACGAGAATGGAACCCCAGGCCGGATCAAGAAGAGGGATCCCGCTTTAATGGTCGTTGGCCTGTTGCCTACGGTGTATACACCGTCTCCTTCTTTAAAATAATGGAGCGCATGATCGACAATACGGGTCGGTCCAATCCGCATATTCTCTTCCGTATGAAAGTCATGGGCGATTCGGATGTAAGGCGATGCCATCGACAAAGGATGAATGCTGCTCATGATATTGGAATGCTCCCATTTGATAGATTCATAATATGATAGGTTTGCATGAATTACCTCCATTCTAAGCAGAAACCATCTTCCGCATCAACACATTTTCAATTGGGAGGCTGGTACCTGCAACTTTATGCTCATGGAGAACGTTGATTTTATAAGTTTATGGAAGGTGAGCAGATTCGTATCGAGCTTCCAATACTTTAAATTTCACTAAAGGTGGTGCGGTTTAACGGTTTTTATGTCATATGGGGGTACCGTGATCATAGAATATTACGGTGAAATGCATGGATGAACAGGACGAGGGGTGCTGTAGTTGGGGAAGACATGGAAACGCGGTGTCATGCTGACGCTTGCTCTATTGTTGTCGAGTATCGGTTTATTGGCCGGATCTGTAAGTGCGGCGACGAGTGAACATCAGTTGATCATCGTCAATAAGAAAACGAATCAGCTTGCCTTCTTTGAAGATGGTGAGCTGGTCAAAACATTCAAGGTAGCTACAGGAAAGACGCCGAAGCTGACGCCGGAAGGAAAATTTAAAATCGTCAATAAAATTAAGAATCGACCGTATTATAAAGAAAAAATACCCGGGGGAGATCCGAGTAACCCGCTGGGCGACCGCTGGATCGGATTGGACGTTAATGGGACGAAAGGCACGACCTATGCGATACACGGAAATAACAATGAGCGCTCTATCGGTAAGTATGTGAGCGCGGGCTGTATCCGCATGCATAATGATTCCGTCCATTGGTTATTTGATCGAATCAAAATCAATTCCTATGCTATCGTAACTTCATCGGATGAGACGTTTGAACAAATCGCGGAGAAGAATGGCTATCTCGTCGGACCGAAGCTGTTCCAAGGAACGGTATACGTAAACGGGATCGAGCAGCAGTTGAAAAGCACGCCCATTATGGCGGATTCAAGGATATTCGTTCCGATGAGGGAATTATTCGAGCTGCTTGGCGCAACAGTGAATTGGGATAACAAGACCATGACGGTTACGGCATTCGTCGGCGATCGAATCATTATTCATAAGCCGCTGACGAGCGAGGCGATCGTCAACGGAGACCTCATGAGCATGACAGCATCACGCTTTGTAGGTAATACGGTCATGCTGCCGCTGAGGGATATTTCAGCCTTATCGCAGTATGGCGTACAATGGGATGGAGCGACCAATTCGATTCATCTCACATCCAATGCGGCGGCGGATACGCTCAATCCTTAAGGATTAGATTCGTGATGCAGATACCTGAGAAGCTTGAGCAATCAAGCTTTTTTTGGTGTCTGTATAATTGCACTTGACTCTGACACTAATGTCAGCGTTTATTATAGCAATAAGCCACTCTCATAGACCCGGGGGATTATTATGAAGATCGGTAAACTTTCAACTTTAACGGGTGTTAGCATCCGATCCTTGCGTTATTACGAGAAGCAGGGGTTAATTACGCCCGAACGCCTCACCAATGGGTACCGCGACTATAGTCCTCTTACTGTTCATACGGTGAAAACAATCAAGCTGTATTTGAATCTTGGACTATCCACAGAGCAGATTGCAGGTTTTCTAACCTGTGTGCTTCAAAATAAAGAGGCATTCTGCTTAGAAGTCATGCCGATTTACCGGCAGAAGCTGGCCGAGATCGAGCGGCAAATCGTGGAGTTGAATCAAATTAGAGCCAATTTATTGGATCGTATGGCTTTTGTTCAATTGGAGGCGAATCTGAATACAGAATAGGAGATGATACGGAATATGGCGCTTATGCAAGCAGAAAGCAATGAGAGGTTGAAAGAGATCGTGCGTGAGGGTGTCGTTCTTGTCGATTACGTCACTGCATGGTGCCCGCCCTGCAAAACCTTGCTCCCGATCTTAGAAGAAATCGATGAGGAAATGACAGGAAGGGTGCGAATCGTAAAAGTGGATTGCGAGCAGTTGCCTGAATCCGCAGTAGACGCAGGTATTATGGGAACACCGACGGTTATTGTGTATCACGAAGGGCAGGCCGTTGAGAAGCTCGTAGGGCTGCGGCCGAAATCTCAATATCAAGCTGTGCTGGAGAAATACGTGAGCGGATCGGCCCGCCTCAGCTAATCGAACAGGGAATAGCCTCCTTGCGAGGAATGTTGAATAAAACGGTGGTTATGATGAAGGGTTCTTTACTTAATCATAACTAGCGTTTTTTTCGGTTTCCTGTCATGTTCATAGAGTAGACGTGACATCCAGCTTGCCAAGTCCTTGCAGCTAGAATCTATCATTCCTGATGTCGACAAAAGTAGGATCTAGACAAGATATTGGAAGTTTCGTCGAATGTCAGAACAGAAGGAGGACATTTGTCTTTTATAGAGAAATTGTCGGTAAATAGCCCCTTTCATGCCAGTTTGTGGTGAATTTAGGGTGCTTTTGAATGAAGGGGGTGAACAGGATTAAATCACGGCTAGACAGCCTTGCAACGAATCCGCCTATTTGTGCCAAATCGACGAACAATGGAGGAATATGAAGAATGAGCAGGAAAATAATAGCGACCTTATTAATGGTGTCTTTGTTGTGCTCTATGTTTTTAGACGCGGGCTCGATGGCTGCCGCCGAAGTAAGTGCCGATCCGGAGCGGACCTCGCTGAACATCCAGAAGACGCTCACAGCACCGATAATCGATGGGCAGTTAAACGAATCCATGTGGGACGCAACACAACCTATGCCGATTCAAATCGGCACTGGCGCGGTTCAGCCATCGTCTTTCGGGATGATGTGGGACTATTCTTATCTATACATAGCTGTAAATATAGAGGATGACGCGCTGATTCACGATGGCGGCGGATACTGGTTCGATCAGGATCATATCGGACTATTCTTCGATCCAACGCTGCATCAATCGGCACCGTTCATCGCAAATGATATGCAGATCGGGCTCGTCTACCAGCCGGATACGACGACTCCGGCCTTCTATTTCGGTGCGGCACCTAATCACGCAGGCAAGGACGAGAAGAAGATTCTGCGCGCGATTCAGACGACAGCCAGCGGCTGGTCGGCTGAAATTGCGATACCGTGGGACATGCTCGACTTCGATCCGGTACAGCGGAAGGAGCTCGGTATGCAGATCGGCGTAACCGACCGCGATACGGAAGAAACGCCGGCTGTGAGCAGTATGTGGAGCAATTACAACATGATCAACACCTTCTGGAATGATACCAGCGGATACGGCACTCTGCTGCTGGACGAGTCCAGTCCTGTCGACGGTCCGGTCAGCGACCTTCTGCTGGATGAGAACTTCGATGGATATGCTGACGGAGAAACGCCATTCGGATGGATATCCGATGTCAATGCAGGCAGCCTGCCCATGTCCGTCGTGCAGGGGGCAAACGGGGAGGGCGGACAGCTCGTGTTTGACGGCAGCAGCGCCGGCAAGCAAGCCCGGATTACCGCACCCGTGCAATGGGATAATTATACGGTGGAAGCAGACGTTACTTTCCAGGAAGCGCTGGATTCCGCTAGATGGGCAGGGGTGATGTTCCGGGTTCCTTCGAATGGCAAGCACCCTTACAACCAAATGGCAGTCAGGCAGAATGGAAGCTATGAGATTGCATACCGAACACCGGAGAACAGCTGGATCGTTCCTGTGAAGGGTTCCTGGGGCACCCCGCTTGTCATGAATACCGCGTACTCGTTCAAACTGAGAGTGTATGACAACAATGTTAAGGAATACATTAAAGCGGCATCTGACCCAGCCTATACGCTGCTGACAGAGAACATCTTAGATCTTAATTTACTCTCCCGCGGGAAAGTCGGTCTGCAAGCCGATCAGAGCAAGGTGGCCTTCGATAATGTGAAGGTAACGCGGATAACCGTAACCCAATTCGATATGACCGCAGCGGATACGCTCGAAGCATTGAGCGGAGCTGCGCCGGTGAGCTTCCAAGCCTTGTACTCGGATGGCATTAACGAATCCGTCCCCGCTAACCGGGTGAAGCTGTACTCATCGGACGAGAGTGTCATCCGGATCGTAAACAACCAGATCGTACCGGTCCGTGAAGGGGAAGCTCAGGTGAAGGCGGTTTACGGCAATGCGACAGCAGAATCCACGATCGTAGTAACGCCTTCTACTACCGGGGGGGCGAAGGTCGTCAAGCTGGCGCATGACAAAGGCTATCTATTGGCAAATGCAGGCGAAACGATCGATCTGCAAGCACTCGTCTTCTCTGCAGAGATGAACGATCTAACGACAGCGGAGCTAAGCGGCGACGCTCTTACGTGGACCGCGATCGATGAAGGTGTCGACATCGTTGATGGCATGCTAACCAGTACAGAACGGGCCGGTATCTTCAAGGTGAAAGCCGAGAAGGATGGAGCGAACGCCCAATTGATCGTCGTGGCGAAAAATACTGACGATGAAGAATATGTCTTGTACGAGGAGAATTTCGACGCAGTACCGAATGGGACTCTCCCGGAGGGATGGACCCGAATTGAAGGAACGACAGCTGCCAAAGCAGCGGTAAACGGCGGCGTGCTGGAGCTCGATGCGCGGACAAGCCCGGATAATCCGTCACGTCTTACGCTGCCTGATTATTTGGGCTTGTTCGGAGATTACCGGATTGAAGCGGACATTACGCATGCGGCGGTGAACGACTCGTCGCGGTGGAACTCCATCATGTACCGCATCCAGAATAACGATTATCCTTACTATCAAATGGCCGTTAGACAGAATGCAACCACGGCCAATGGAACGGAGTTTGCTGAGCGTACACCAGCCAATGGCTGGAACGTCATGGAGACCGCTTCGTATTCGGAAGCCATCCAAGCGGCAAAAATGTATCATTATCAAGTCATCGCAAAAGGAAACCGTGTTCAGCAGTCGATCGACGGTACCGTTCTGATCGATTCGGAAGCGGCAACCGCTTATGCTTCAGGTACAATCGGACTGCAAGCGAACGGCAGCCAGATGAAAGTGGACAATGTGAAGGTAACGCTTCAGTTGAATTCATTGCCGCCACTGCCCGCTGAACGGTTCGTCAATGTGATGGAGCCGCAGACATCCATCTCGCTCGCGCCTTCAATCGTCGCTGCGGTTAATAGTGCTGCTGAATTAGCCCAATTGACGGGTGATGCAACACCTGCTACGGTTATGCTGCACGTGGATGCTGCGCTGAATGTAACGGATTCAACCGGTAACGATGTCATTGGTACCGTATCCGATGTCGTCGATATCATCAGCGGCCGAATCATCCCGGCTTTCTACGTGAAAGATGAAGCTGCGGTTGACGCAGTGGTCGCGTGGATGAAGGCACAGCAGCTGGAGGATGCGTTCATTGTCTCCAGCCAGGGCGAGCTCGTGAAGAAGGCGAGATTGGCGTATCCGATCCTTCGCGGCATTGTCGATTTTCAATCGGCAGGCACGCTCAGTCATGAGGCATTGATGGATATTCGTCGTACGACCAATGCCAGCTTGGCCAAGATCGCATTACTTCCTGCGGACGCGGTGTCACGTGAGAACACGGCGTATTTGCAGGAACGGTTAATAACCGTGTGGGCGAAAACTACCGGTCAAGCAGACGGTTCGCTGGAGCTTCATCAGCTCATTACAGCAGGTACGAACGGGATCGTTACCGATCGGCCGGCTATGGCGAAGAATGCCCTCAGCGTATATGATAATCAGACTACACTGATTCGCAAGCCGCTTATGATCGGCCATCGCGGAATTCCGGCAATTGCACCGGAGAATACGCTGGAAGGTGCGAGCCTTGCCTATGATTACGGCGCGGATGTCGTCGAGAACGATATTTATCTGACAAAAGATAATCAAATTGTCATCATGCATGATCCTACGTTGGAGAGAACGACGAATGGAACGGGCAACATCGAGGATTACACGATGGCTGAGTTGAAGCTGTTGAAAGCGAATAAGCAATTCCCGGCTCAATATCCGAATGCACAGATTCCGACGCTTGCTGAATTTTTCGATACGTATAAAGGCAAGGATTTACTTCATTTCGTGGAAATCAAGAGCTATAAGCCAGAAATCATTGATGCACTCGTGCAGCTCATTAATGAGAAAGGAGTCGAGGATCAGGTCGTTGTCATTTCATTCAATGGCGAGCAGCTGAAGCTGCTTGGTCAGAAGATGCCTGGCATGTCGGTCGGATACCTGACTGGCGGCTATGCGAATGAAGCGAATATCAGCAAATCCCTGCGAACGACGCTGCAGGCGATCCAGCCGCTTAACGCGACATTCAATACGAGCTATCCTGGACTCGGCAAGAACTTTATGGAGGCCTCCAAACATCGCGGGATTACGATATGGCCATGGACATACCGTGATCAAGGAACCTTCGTGCAATATTATCAGCTAGGCACGTACGGACTCACGACCGATTATGCGAATTGGGCTTCGAACTGGGCTTCCGATATCGCGGCCAAACAAGAGAGCATTCAATTGAAGGTAGGCGAAAGTGCCGATTTGACCGCCATCACAAAGACGTACAAGGGCGATCAGAACGAAGTAACACCAACGGTCCTAGCGATCGATGGAGCGGATCTCGCGACTATTGACGGTAATCGGGTAACGGCGGTTAAGCCTGGCACGGCGCATGTCCTGCTAAGGTATTCGTTCACAACAGATCTGGGCAACAGCTATGATCTTTACACGCAGCCGGTCGCAATCGAGATTCAAGAGAAGGAGCCGGAGGCTAGATATACGCTTCAAGGATCCGTCGTCGTACCGAAGCTTCATAAGCTGAATGATCTTAGCGGGTTTACGGTTCGATTGAAGAAGGGGAAACAGGTCGTTGCGGAGACGGTGACCGATGTACAGGGGAAATATACGATTCCGTTCGAAGAAAGACATGCGTACACCGTTGAAATCCATGCGAATTCATATGTGAAGAGCGAGCGTCATGTCGTTCCCGGCAAGAAAGAAACCATTGTAACTGTAAAGCCGATGACCATGTATGTGGGAGACTTCAACCGCAATGGCCGCGTCGATTTATTGGACATTGCTGCCATCGCGAAAGTCGTTGGTAAGCAGCCGGAAGGCGACAGAGTCCGCTATGATACGGACAAAGATGGAGACATTGACAAACACGATGTGGCTGTCGTCAAGAACAACCTGGGCAGAAGATAGCTTGTAAGCAGAAGCTTCCGCGGTTTGATACCGCGGAGGCTTCTTTTGCTGGCTTGCGTGGAAGGGCTTACAAGAAAAGAGGCCGACCCGATAGAACGGACGACCTCTTGTTCGCTTTGTTATCTACTGTCCGTTAGACCGATTACATCTTCTTCAGAGCGGCTTCCTTCGCTTTGCGGGCTAATTCCGGTAAATGCGCTTGATTCTCTTGAATTTGGCGAAGATGCTTCATACGCTCCGGACTAGCATTCTTCAGCACAGCTTCACCATGAAGCTCTTCCACCCAGTAGGGTGCAAACGTGCTGACGTATTGCTGCAATTCATCCATATGTTCCTCGGTGTAATGTCTCGAGAAATTAACAAGAAGAACTCTGCGGTTATTACCGCCCCCGAAGGAAGCATGCTTCAAGTAGTTGTTAAACACGAGCAAGTCTCCCGGACGAATATCCAGCGGGATCGCCGGTAGTTCTTCTCGGGCAACCCCCCATTGCTCCATCATGTGAGGCGTGTGGATTTGTTCCTTCAAGATTTCGGTATACTGATCACCGATAAATTGACTCCCTGGCAGAACGCGCAGCGCGCCGGTGTCCTTCGTTACCGGATCCAAATAAAAGGAGAGATTGATGCTCTTCAGGTTGCCCGGCCATGTTTTGTCCATGGAGGTGTCTGAATGCCAGCCCGTCTCGCCAACATATTTATTGCCAGCACTGGTTAAGTAATTATAGTCTTCACCTAACAACGTCGAACAAATTTCTACTACTCTTGCGTCATCCAGCAGAGAAGCTAATTTCTCGCTGTGGCCGAGAAACGCGACAATGGTGGACGTCTTCTTGAAATCATGCTCCTTGCCGTTGAAGTTACCGCCCATTTTGTTGAATACGGCATTAAACTCTTCGGTAATTTCCATGATCCGATCCTTCATGAGTCCGCGAAAAATGAGATAGCCGAAGGTGTCGAAGAATGCCTTTTGTTGACTTGTTACTTGGAAATGTTCCATTTTAGAAAACCCTCCAATAGGTATCGTTTTTTCTAGTTTTATGAAGACACCCTGATTATACTATAGAAGTACGGAGGTACAAGTACTATTTTTTAGGACGGGAAGATAGCAATCGATAAGAATTCAATAGGAGAGGAGCATGGTATACTGAGAGGGAATAATGAAGACCAACTTTTATCTATGAGGTGAATGAGGAATGGGAACACAGGCGGACAAGATTTTTGTTAATTTACCGGTGAAAGATTTGAAAAAATCCATTGATTTTTTTACTGCACTAGGGTTTGAATTCAATGCCCAATATACGGATGATAATGCAACATGTATGGTTATTAGCGAGCATATCTTCGTGATGCTGCTTGTCGAGGACTTCTTCCAAACCTTTACCAAAAAGGCGATTTCGGATTCAACCAAGACGACTGAAGTGATTCTTGCGCTGTCTGCCAATAGCAGGGAAGCGGTCGATGAGCTGGTACATAAGGCTTTGGCAGCTGGAGGAAAGGCTTCTAATGATCCGGCAGATCATGGTTTTATGTATGCTTGGAGCTTCCAGGATATCGACGGTCACCTATGGGAGATCATGTATATGGATGAAAGTGCCGCTGATCAAGGTTAAGAGTGTGAATAAACAAGGAGGCTTATCGCGATGGCGATAAGCCTTCTTGTTTATTTGTGTCCGTTGGTTGGGTCCTGCCAGGCACGAGCGGACAGCCCTTCATCAAGCATGAAAGGAATGCCGAATCTGTTGTGCTGTCCGGTTATATAGGTAGGCACAGCCGATTGAAGCGAGTACGAATACGGCCAATCCCCAAAAAATATTGCCATACGCGGACGCAAGCGGCAGCTTCTGCTGCCAGACGAGCGAAGTCGCGATAGCCGCAACACCGAAAGCCCCGCTAAAGAATTGAAGCAGCTGGAATAAGCCGAGCCCCGATCCAATCTGCGAATCCGGAAGAATACGTGAGAGCTCGTTAGATACGCTGCTTGACAGAAACGTAAAGCCGACACTCACCAGTATATAGATCAGCAGAATCGACACGGGAGACGTACCGACTAATAAGGCAAACATGACGACCGAAAGCAGCAGAAGCAGGGGGGCATACCGGATAATAGCTTGGTTTCCGTAGCGGTCGATGATCTTCCCTACAACACGGGAAAGGAACATCGCAAGCAAGGAGCCCGGGAAAATAATGAGACCGGACATGCTTGCGCTAAGACCGAACTGCTGCATGAGCACCTGCGGCATGATGAACAGCGTCGCGACGCTGCATAAGTAAGCGGTGATTCCGACGGCGCTGAGCACCAAGAAAGGGCCGTTTCGGAATAGAGCCGGTTGAACAAAAGGATCTCTAGCCATTCGAATTCGGAATACGAACAGGCATAGCGCAGCAAGGCCTACCAAGCAGGCCAACCAATTCTGGTTGGTTAAAAACAGCAGAAGCCCGGTGATCCCTACGCCTGCGAACAAAGCGCCGAGAACATCGAATGAACCCGGTGTCGGTTTTTCCCGTGGAAGAAAGGTGAGAAAGAATGGAATTAAGAGCAAGGTGAGCGAAGTAACGGCAAACAGATAATGCCAACCGAGGTATTGGACGATCACACCTCCCGCCACGGGTCCAAGTCCTAATCCAAGCGCAGATGCGGACATGATCATCGCCATTGCTTTACCACGTCTTTCAATCGGGACGTACCGGGTTATCAAGACGAGGGATAAGGCAGGCAGAGAGCCGGCTCCCGAAGCTTGAAGCAGACGCGCGATCAGAAGGGGGATGAAGCTGTTGCTGAAGAAACCCATAATGGCCGCTGCTCCGAAGGATAGAAGACCTGTAATAAACAATCTGCGGATTGGAATGAAATCCGACAATCGGCTGTATGTTATGGATGAGATGGCGAAGAGAATCGAGTAGCCCGTAACGATCCAAGAAACTGAAGCAGGCGAAATCGAGAATTCACGCGAGACATCAGGGAGTGCCAAATTGAACATCATCGTGTTCATCACAACAAGTACGATCGAGAAACCGAGCAGCAGTGTGACCAGACCTTCCCTGAGTTGAATTTGTTCACGTAATGGAAGGGCAGTGCTGGCAACGTTGGACATGATAGACCTCATTTCACTTTCATTTCTGAATTTCTTAATTTCGATTGTTATCGAAATATATCATGGCTATAGACGAAATGCAATGATTTTCCTCAGTGGAGGTTCTGTGTGGACATGAGCAAGGTGAAGATAACATACATTTTATATACTATTATTGACTAAGTACACAAGCAGGATTACAATGATCTTGAGCATTACAAACATATTGGTTTGTAAAGTCGCAACGATAAATTGAAAACTAGCGTGCCCAGCTTGCCATCGAACGACTCGATGCCAAGACTGGTTACGAATTCGAGGTGCTAAGCATGATTGAAATAAGTGAAATGGCATCATCCCAGATCCATGAGATGCTCCGTCATCATGATATCCCCGACCTCTTCCTGCGAGTTGGGGTCGTAGACGGCGGCTGCAGCGGGTTGTCCTACGATTTGCGATTTGACGACAGCCAGTCCGCGGAGGATCTTATATACGAGATCGACGGTCTTAAAGTCTTGGTTGATTCCAGCAGTGAAGAATACTTAAGAGGCTTGAAAATTGATTACAAAGCGCAGGGAATGACGGGTGGATTCACGATGGATAACCCTAATGTGAAAGCAAGCTGCGGCTGCGGGGCAAGCTTTCGAACGGCGACCTATCGGGGTAAAGCCCAAAAATGTTGATCATCGGAAGTATGGGATTACAGCGCAGTGGTTCAACGGCAACCATGAGTCAAGTAAGAGGTGAAAGACATGGAAGTTATCAACATTACAAACCTGCCGCCCGTGAATAAGGAGCCTCTTGTATTATGCCTTGGCCAATTTGACGGGCTGCACAGGGGTCATCAATATCTATTGGAGCAAGCTCGCCAGTTGTTGGAGCTTGACGATACACTCGCTGTATGGTCCTTCAATCTCCACCCGCCCGTTATGAAGGAAGAGGATAAGATCGGTCTGTCCTTGCTGACTCCGGTAGCGGAGAGGAGAAACCTGCTCGTTAGCTATGGCGTGAAGAAGCTTTACGAAGGTCCATCCTTCATAGACCCTGCTGAGTTTTCACTGGAAACCTTCGTTCTGGAACAAGCAGCATTACTCAATGTCAGACAGATCGTGGTAGGCGAAACTTTTTGTGTGGGTAACGAATCTGCTTCCAGTGTTGAGATGCTGCAGCAACTGTGCAATCAGATTGGGACGCCCGTCACCGTAGTTCCCGCTATCAAGTATGACGGTAGAGCAATCAGCAGCACTACCATTCGTGAACAGGTCAAAGCGGGTCAAGTCGGCCTTGCCAATGAACTATTGGGACGTCATTATACGATCCAAGGGATTGTTGCGCATGGGAATAAAATTGGGCGAACACTCGGATTTCCAACTGCGAACTTGGATCACATCGACGATTATGTCGAGCCTTCACCAGGCGTATACATGGGAATGACTGAAATATATGATTCGAAGAATGATCGCATGGAATCTTGGAAATGTCTGATCAGTGCAGGCTATCGTCCGACCGTCGGCGGCAAGACATATAAGGTGGAAGCTTATTTACTTGATTACTCCGGAGATTTGTACGGTCAAACGATATCGGTAAGCTTCGTAGAGCGGCTGCGGGGTGAAATCCGGTTTCCTTCACTCGATGCCCTAATTGTGCAGATGCACGAGGATGAACGCAAAGCCAGAGAAGCCTTCGGCATGCCGACAACTAGAAGCGTTCCTGTTGATAGCCCATTATGAGACAGGTCGCCGTGAAATAAATAATGGATAGAGAATCAGATGGTTTCTGATGGCTCTATCCATTATTTGCGTTTGCCCTGCATTCGTCTAACGAGTGTCAGGATTCCAGCTCTTTATCTCGTCATCTTCAATGATCCCCAGCGTTACATCCGTAATGTCCGGATTCTGCAGCAGGCGATCCCGCAGCTTAAACTTGATATCGTCCGCATCTGCGAGCGAGAGACCCTTCTTCAACTCGATGAGTCCTTCTATATGATAATAACGTCCCTCCTGAAGAACGCGCATCTGATAGATATCGGTTACGGAAGGATCGGACAGGATCACATTGGCTACCTTATCCTCTACGTCGCGGGGAGCAGCTACACCGATAAGCCCAACCATGTTATCGTAGCCGACTCTGAAGGCGACAACTACCATGAGGGAGCCGATCAATAACGAGACAATGCCGTCGAGTGCCTTGAAATTGGTAAGCGCCGTGAATACGACGGCTACTAGGGCCAGGAAAGCACCTGTCGTGGCAACAAGATCTTCGTAGAACACCAATCGGGTTGGGGGAGCGGCTCGCCCAACATTCCGAAACGCACCGGGAATGACACCAAATCCTTTGGCTTCCGCCCGCGCTTCGTGAACGACTTCTTTCATAGCTTTTAACAAGATGATGCCATCGACCACAATAGAGGCGAGCAGGACGATTAGATTTAACCAAAAGCCATGAGATTCAGCTGGATGGGCAATGAGATGCAGCCCTTCTCGAATGGTTTCATAGGCCATCACCGTAACCACGAGGACGGCAATCATACAGAAGATGTTAATGACCCGCCCGAATCCGGTCGGAAATTTGCGTGTCGGCTTCTTCTCTGCAAGTACGCTCCCCGCAAATACGAAGCCTTGGTTGACGGCGTCTGCGATCGAGTGCATCATAGAAGCGAACATGGCTCCATTCCCGGTGAAGAAATACGCGATTCCTTTGAGGATCGATATAAACGTATTTCCGATCGCCGCGGCAGCGGAAGAGGTATTTCCTTTTTTGAGTAGGCTTCTGAATGAATCTTTCTGGGGTTCTGCTTCCATTGGTTTGATACTACCTCCGCAATACAATTTTTACCTGTAATTTTATCATGCGAAAAATAAAACAATCAATATTCATTATGCACATAACGGTTGCGATTCATATGTTGAGCTTTCATAATAGTTATGGTCTTTTTCGAAGTACATCTGAAGATATCGTTAGTCAATACATATATGATGCACAGTCTGTAGAGAGGGCTTACCTTATAATGGATAATCGCTATGGGGTAGTGTAAGCTTATCATTAGACCCATAGTTGATTCACAACCGGAGGGGTCGTCCATTAGAAGGTACGATTATAGCCGCTATATGACGAGAGCGGTTCCATTAGAAAGGGGTATCAGATTGAAACCGATTCATTATCAAGAATTTGTTCAATTGGCGGAGGCGTACAGAATTCTGCCTTTCTCGGATTTTGTTCCCGAATATCCGGCTCTTACCACTGCAGCATCCCATAACGACTGGCATACCGGGACAGACACGGATCCATGGTTATGGCGGCTGCGAATTGTTCAGGACGGCGTAGCTGCCTACGGCAAATTTTTCGGCAGCAAGCTATCATTCATCCATGTCGATCTATTCCCTGTCGTCAAGTCGATTCTTACTTCCGATCGCAGCGCAGAAGAAAGGTATCAGGATGGAATGATGTCTGCAACCGCTTATCATATGTATAAGATCTTAATGGAGCAGGGAAATGTGGATTCACGCCATTTACGCATGCTGTCGGGACTAGATTCCAAAGAAGAAAAAAACAGAGTATGATAAGTCATTAGTTGAGCTGCAAAATCAGGGTGATGTGGTTATTACGGGCGCGAAAGAGAATGATACGAATTCCGGTTGGAGCAGCATGTGCTACGAATTATCGGAACAATGGTTGAATTCGAACGGAAAGAGTGGACAGGCCCTCTCCATGGAGGAAGCCAAGGATATAATGAGAGAAGAATTAACGAAGACATGCTCAAGCCCGGCTTACAAGTACTTTGCTAAGAAGTTAGGCATATAACCTCATAGATGAAGATGGAGGTAGAGCCGAAGGCCCGCAGGTCGGGTCGCTGTTTCTTCGATACCTATTGATAAACAATAAAGAAGCGGAATGAATCTTATTCAGTCCGCTTCTTTATTGTTTCGCTCACATGATCTAGTTACTCATCTTCCTCGGCGTGGCAACCGACTGCCTGACGACCAGCGCGGGCTGGACTAATATTTTGTTGCATGGGGAATCGCGATCCTCCAAGCGCCACAGCATCAGGTCCACCGCTTTCCTGGCGATATGCTCCCGCGGATAATTAACTGAAGTCAGCGGAGGATATTGCCACTGGGAGGAATCCAAATTGTCGAAGCCGACAATGGATACGTCATCGGGAGTTTTGAAGCCTCTCGCATTCAAGCTGTTGTTTAATACGAAGGCAATGGGGTCATTGGCACAGAAGAAGGCGGTCGGCAAGTCATCATAGTCGATTTGACGTATTATCGGGTTGAAATTGATAGCTCCAAAGGCATCTTTAAACTTCATATCGTAGATATGCTTCGAATTGGCCTCCAACCCCCAGTATTCCAATGCATCGATAAAGCCATTGTATCGATCGTGAAATCCGGGAGACAGCCTCTTGTCGCCGATAAAGCCGATTCGATGATGGCCCGCATGAACCAAGTGCTGCACGGCCGTATATGCGCCCTGATAATCGTTGGGAAGCACGACATCGACGTTCAAAGCGGGGTAATCGTAATCAATGACGATCGTAATCTTGCCGGTTGCCTTCAGCTCTTCGGCAAACTTCTGGGAGAATCTTCCGAATAGAAAGAGCGCAGACGGATTCGCACTTTCAATTAATCTGAAGATGGCACGGTCGTCTCCGTCCATTGGAACTCCATGTATAGCAACCTCCAACCCATGCGCCTTCATCGCATTATCGATGAAAAAATAAGTTGACATCGTGTGGGGCTCCGTCAATTCACGGCGGTCTACGATTATGAAAGCATCTGTTCCCCGCTGCTCCTTCTTGACTGGTTCGGATAAGCCTCCGTACTTCATTGAGGCAGCCGTTTCCATGACAAGCTTCCGTGTCGCTTCACTCACGCCTTGGTGGCCGCGAAGCGCTTTTGAGACAGCTGCTGTCGATAGTCCGAGTTTCTCCGATAAATCCCGCAGTGTGACCTTTTTCTTCATCTCGAACTCCTTTTCCAATCCGCTTCAGATTAATTTATGTTAACATTCCAAAGGAAATTAATCAATATTTCACGAGTCTAGACCTGATAATGTAATTGACACGAAAGGTGGGAGGTAATAAAATATTAACGAAGTAACATTAATAAAATAAATTTTATTAACTAAAATATTAACAGACAGGAGGTGATGCTGAGAAGGTGGTTATTGGGTCTGAAAGGTAACATGACATCATGGAATCACTCAGACATTCATAAGTGGAGGAGGAAATTGAAAATGAAGAAAACGAAGAAAACGAAGAAAACGATGTTGTTTACACTTGCCTTGGCACTCGTCATGCTGATCCTCGTGCAAGGCGTCAGTTATGCATCATCAGGCGGCAAGCCTGGTCAGAAGCAGCTGGGCCTGCAGGTTAACGAAGGCGGGATATTGATTAAGGACGGCAAGCCTTACAGAGGTATTGGCGTCAATTTTTTCGATGCTTTCATCCGGGCTTTAGATGATCCGAACACCACAAGTTACCGCGAGGGTTTTCAAGCGCTGGGGGAGTATGACATTCCTTTCGCACGTTTCTCAGTAGGGGGCTACTGGCCGATTCAATGGAAAATGTACAAAGAAGACAAAGAGCGTTATTTTCAAATTCTCGATGATGTCGTCCAATCGGCAGAGGATAATCATGTCGGTCTGATCCCGTCGTTCTTCTGGTCTTTCGCCGCTGCGGATTTGGCGGGAGATCCTATGAACCGCTGGGGCATCCCGAGCAGTAATCTCCATCAATTCATGAAGACGTATGTTCGCGAGGTCGTAACTCGCTACAAAGATTCGCCGGCTATCTGGGGCTGGGAATTCGGGAATGAATACAATCTATCCTCTGATCTGCCGAATGCAAGCGACTGGCGTCCTCCGGTGATTCCCGAGCTGGGTACCCCAACTTCGCGCAGTGCAGAGGATGAGTTGACGCATTCCATGATTCGGACGGCATTCACGGAATTTGCCAAAGAGGTTCGTAAATATGATCCAAATCGAATCATCATATCCGGAAACAGCATTCCGCGGGCTTCTGAGTGGCATCAAGAGCAGTACTTGTCATGGGAGCAGGATACGGAAGAACAATTCGCCGAAATGCTGAATAAGGATAACCCGAATCCGATGAATACGATCAGTGTCCATATTTATGATAAGGAAGAAACACGCTTCTCCAGAACTGTTCCCGTAGAAGAGCTGCTGAATAAATTAATGAAGGTTTCGAAGAAGGCGAAGAAGCCATTGTTTGTCGGGGAGTTCGGTGCAGGTGAAGACCAAGGACATGAAGCAGCACAACAAAGCTTCGAGCGATTAATTACAGCGATCGATGAAGCGAAGGTGCCTCTCGCAGCTGTGTGGGTGTTCGACTTGTCCAACCAGCCTACCAATACGATCACGCCTACGAACAATAGATCCTATCAGCTGGATCGGATCCAGGAAATCAATGAATCACCTGGAAGCGGGCATCACGGGCATTAAGGATAGCCATTCCGTGATGTTATTATGCTATTGGGATGAGCTATAGGAGTCTAATATTCGAACAAAGGAACCCGCCGTCCGTGGCGGGTTCCTTTGTTGCGTTCTAATCCTTGCAAGCAGGTCTCGAAGAGTTACAATGCTACTGCCCCTTGCGGGTCTAAGGTAATTCCAGCGCCCGATTAGTAAATTATGCGGCAAGAGCGAGAAGGCATTATCCATTGAGCGGGCATGCGTCGTATGTCCACTTACGGTATCGGTTAGACCGACCCATATGGAGCTCTCTTTATAAATTGAAGCCCAGGCGATCGCTTGCTTTACGCCCCCGCCGGTTTTGGCCTTATAATACTTTTTGTAATAGCCGGTACGCGATAGGTCTGATTCGTTCTCCACAAACAGCCAGTAAGGGTTTGCGCCTGAGATCTGCCGGCTGCCGCTGGAATCCGTGGTCGTGAGCGACTGCATATAGCCGTTTCGGCTGCACAATGGTGACAGGGCATGCAGTAATATGGAAAATATTTCTTGAAAAACGAACATGTGTGCGGTATTCTATTAATGAATTTCATAACGGAGTTGTCGAACCTAAGGAGGAGACAGTCGATGAGTGGGTTCCTTAAGAAAGTCGAGCAGGATGACTCCTATACCATTCCCGCCGTTCTGTTCGATGGTGGTACGATCAATGTGAGGATGGAAGAGCATGAAGAAGCAATCGAATGGTGTCAACGCGTACTGGGGCTCCAGATCACCCAACAGGAAAATTGGACTCCGGGCCCGGACGCAGTCATCGGTAAGATGACCCATATGGGTATGGGATTGTGGATAGAATCCGGCAGAGCGGCGGATGGAACCCCTGCACCAGCAGTGGTTCGTGAACCTCTCGATTCTACAATCCTATGGTATTGGCGCACTCGAAATTTACGATCGACGAAACAAGAACTCCATCGCCAGGGCGTACAGACTTCAGAGAACTATACGGATCATGCGGGTAATGAAGTTTTTAACTTCCGGTTTATGAATTCCGGAACGTGGTTATCGGCTATTGAAGATCCTTCATTAGATGGAGATGTATTCTCCGATTCTAATGTAACCCGGATCAAGGTCAAGCATTTGCGCCAATCCATAGAATGGTATAAACAATACCTGGGCATGGCAGTCTCTGCGGAGCCTGCTATGAATTCCTATTGTGAGATGACGCTGGGAATCAACCACCACCCTGAAGGCCGGTACATATGGATGCTTGCGGAAGACTCGAATTGGACCGATCATGGCCCGCTCGATGGATTATTTCGTACACGGAGTTTTATCGCGGATCGAGAGGCATTCTTTAACTACTATCAATTCCTGAAGGACAGCGGGAATCTTGTTTCAGAGATGGGCGGATACGTGTTGCGCGGAAGAGTATACTTCCATGTCTATGATCCAGATGGCAATCGATTCGATATCAGTCATTGTTAAATAAACATATGAGGCGGTGTAAAGTATGAGTGGACAAGTTGTAGATAAATTTATCGAACGTATCGATGCTGTTTTCCTGCCCGTTCGAAACCTTCAAGAATCGCTGTCGTGGTATCAGGAGGTATTCGGTTTTGAGTTGCGCTGGAAGAACGAAAGAATGGGCGGCCTTGCCATTGCTCCTAATTGCGGTTTCCATCTGGTGCAAATTTCTGATTTTCAGCCGATTCATCAATACACGCCATTTAACTTTGTCGTTCAAGATGTTGAACAGGTGAGAACGAGATTAATAGACAGAGGGGTTACGGTCTCAGAGCTAAGACATGGCGAGCCCAAGCGGTTTGATCTCACAGATGTGAATGGCAACATGATCAGTGTGATTCAATTGTAATTCGCGCTTCTTATTTCACCTGGAGGTGTCTTCCGTGAAAGAACCGATTGCTCTGATTCACAGTAACTTGAAGTACGCATCGCAAGTGCTGGTTGTTAAGGATCTATCAGAAGCTCAGCAATATTACAGGGATGTACTGGGGTTCACCATCGATGGCGATTTTGTGAGGCGGGACGGCGTTCATTTTCTATTCAAAGAGAACCGGTCCGTGGGAGCTGTTCGTCCGAATTCACACATAGATGTGGTTCTGGACACCTACATATGGGTTAATGACGTGGATGCAATCTATGCGGAGTTAAGGAGCAAGGGCGCCAATATTATTTTCGGACCGATGAATATGGATTACAATATGCGGGATCTATTGATAGAGGACCTCTATGGATACCGGCTCTGCTTCGGGGGGCCGATCAGGGAAGGTGCAGATATCTATTAAAATCCCAATTGGAGGATAATTATGTTACTAGATGACCCTGGGATTATTCTTGTTACTGGGATCATGGCGAGCGGCAAATCTACTGTAGCACAATTATTAGCCGAGCAGTTCGAGCAGTCGGTGCATTTGCGCGGTGATCTGTTTCGGAGAATGATTGTCAATAATCGCAAAGAAGTAGAGCCGGATGCAGATGATCATGTTCTTGAACAATTGCGGTTACGGTACCGATTAGCCGCCCAAGCTGCAGATACGTACAGGAAAGCCGGATTTACGGTCATTGTTCAGGACGTTGTAATCGGTAAGATGCTGAATGATTTTGTGTCTTTTATTCAGAGCCGGCCATTCTATGTCGTTGTTCTATGCCCTAATACGGCTGCCGTTGCCGAGAGGGAAGCGAACCGTGCCAAGAAAGGATACGGTTCCTGGACGGTGTCCGCCTTGGACGATGTGCTCCGCAATGAGACTCCACCTCTTGGGTTGTGGCTCGATTCATCGGCCTGGACGCCGGAACAAACCGTTCAAGAAATAATGAAGCGACTGGAAGAGGCAAGACTCGCTTAGCTGGGTCTAGAATATTAGACACCTTCCGCATACAATCGATATTTCAGGGGTGTAACACCTGTCAGCTTCTTGAAATCCCGAATATAGACGTTGACGTTCTCGAATCCGACTTCGAAAGCGACTTCAGTGACCTGCTTCGCAGACTTCTTCAACAAGTGCTTAGAACGGTCGATGCGAAGTCGGATGAGGTATTCTTGCGCCGACGTACCCGTGATCCGTTTAAACAATCGGGAGAAGTAGTTTTCATTGAATCCTGCATGCCGCGCGATTTCCGTGACGCTGAAGTCAGCGCGGCACATTTGATTTTCCATGAATCGAACGGCGTCATCAATGACCTGCCGATGATATTCCGATTTGCGGGTATGCGGGTTGTTCCGATTCAAGGCGAGCTCGGTCAGAATACGCATAATGTGAACGGGGATGACCAGGTCACTTCGATGGTTTCCCTCTTCGACATGACTAATTATTTGATCAAAACAGTAGTTAAATTCAGTTGAATGAACGAGCAATGCGGGCGTCAAGCCGTTCGAATTGATCGTATCGTAGAAAGCCGGACAACCGGCTCCTTTAATATGCAGGAAGCGAAACTTCCACTCCCCCGCTGGACCTGTGCAGTAATGATGTTGTTCGTTGCAGTCGATCAGGATAACCTGATTTTTCTCGAGCGTGTATCTCTTTCCTTTATACGTGAGGATTCCGCTGCCTGCATCTGTGTAGATGATCTGGTAGTTTTTTTGTCCTTCCCGCTCAGTATAGAAGTCTTTGGCAAAATGCACATTCCCGATCGTGCATAACTGATAGGGCAGTTTACTGGAGACGGACAGCGGCGTAAATGGAATAATGATAGGCTCTTCAATATTATCGAAGTGGTATCTCGTCTTCATATGAACCGGCGCCTCCTATAAAGTCATATTTCGTATATTTAAGGTAAGATGATGTAAATGACAATGGATGTATAAGCCTTACAATAGAAGTATATCACTTCTAAGTGATTCTACAATTCTAGGTAAAACGTCCATACTTTGTATCGCCATCTGGCATTGCGCGGGGCCATACGTTCTGAGTGGTTGAGGTGCAGCTTCTGGACTCCAGGCAGTTGGGCATCGGCATATAAGGTGTTTGAGCTCAAACGTACCGATTAAACGAAGACGAGAGGAGCAACTGCAATCATGTCTACGCCTATTCGAATTCATCCGGACAATTCCAAACTATTTGAATTTCGCGACAAGCCGCTCGTATTGCTCTGTGCGACGGAGCACTACGGTGCGGTTATGAATCGCCCGTTTGATTATGCAAGCTATTTGAAGGACGCCCGTGACAAACAACAAACGTTGACCCGGCTGTTTGTCCTGTTTCGCGAGTTGCAGAGCGCAATGAATCCATACTCGACCTGCAAACCGGAATCCCCCGATTATATTGCGCCCTTCGCCCGGACCGGCCAAGGAAAGGCCTTGGATGGGCAGCCTCTATACGATCTTGATCAATGGAACCCGGAGTTCTTCGATCGCTTGCACGGGTTTATGTCGATGGCATCGGAATACGGCATCGTCGTGGAGCTTGTCCTGCTAAGCAATACTTACGGGCCCGATGTGTGGGCATTAAATCCGCTAAACGCGAAAAACAATATTAATGGTACAGAGGAGATCGAATGGCCGGATTATATGTCATTGCGGCATCCCCAATTACGCAGAAGGCAGCTGGATCATGTTCGTAAGATCGTAGAGGAGACGAACAAATACGATAATTTGATTTATGAGATTTGCAACGAGCCCGGTGGGGCTGTCGCAGCCGATGCCCGTTTTCCCGTTCCGTCCGAGGTTAACGAGTGGCAGGCTGCGATTGCGCGAACGATCCGCGATACGGAGGCCGGGCTGCCGAACAAGCATCTCATCGTAGGGCAGGAGGCGTTTACATATACCCCTTGGGAGCAATCATCGGACCTGTCCTTCCGCGGAGAACTGTTCGATACCGTTAATATTCATCCATTGCCCAATACGACATATGGCGGCAAAGACTATCATATGGGCGAGTTTATGTCCAAGCAGCTCAAGCTGCGTCCGTTTCGGGACTACTGCTTGGCTGTTTACGGCGAGCGCAAGCCTCTGAATATGGACGAGGACAACATTGCCAGCCAGTATAAGGATCTAGATGGCTGGACGATTCATCGCAAGCGCGCATGGACAGCGCTGCTCAGCGGTGCGCATTACGATGTAATTGATTTCTCCATCATCAATTACTGTCCGGCGGGTACACCTCAATCGCAGCAGCATCTCCGCTCGTGGATGCGCAATCTTTCGGTCTTCGTTCATTCTTTCGATCTCGTGAACGCTCGTCCGTTAAGATCTCTTGTTACAGGTGTTCCCGAGCATATATTGGAAGCTGTGTTTGGTGTTGAAGGAGATGACATCGCGATCTACTTGGCGGACGAACGTGAACTGAATGAGGGAGCCGGTGAACCGGTTCAAGGCGGCAAGCTTGCCTTGACGCTGCCTCAGAACGAGTATTCGATGGTCTTCTATTCACCGGTATCTGGATTGTATTCTCCGGCAGTGACGGTAGGGGGCGGGGACCTGATTCTTGATTTGCCAGAGTTTCAGCATGACCTGCTTGTTCGGCTTACACTGACGGCTAGGACCCCGTGAGCCGTTCATCTCGACCTTCGAATCAATGCGTTGTGGTCAAAAACCATTATAGTTATTTTGTCGTTTGCTTCCAGCTGTAATCTGATGTAGCATGTATATATCTTCTGCTGAAGGGGTGATTGGCATGAAACGCCGGGCTATTTTTGCGATTGTTACGATTAAGGTGAATATGAACTGAATACCGCTGGCAGGCTTGCTGAGCCTGTTATTTCAATAGGATATCGCTGCTTATCATTCCGGAGGGATCTTGTTTGCCTTGCGAACCTCTACACTAGAATGACATGGACCGCAGGTGCATAGCCTTGCGGTCTTTTTGCGCGCAATAATAGACCTAACTCACCCCAAAGAGGAGCTGCATGCCCATGTTGAAGCTGAAATATCTGTTTAATAATACTGATTTAGCCGAGATGCTGTTGAGTAATTGGGAGTATGATCCGAAATCGCTAGATTTGTTTCAATATTATCGCATATCCTCGAATGCGGTATATCCGTTCCAATTCGAAAGTAAAACCGAGCTGCTGCGATTTGCCCCGGCCTCGGAGAAAGAGAGCGAGCATCTATTAGCGGAGCTCGACTTTATTGGCTATCTGCGAGCGAACCGGTATAACGCATTAGAACCGGTAATATCCAAGAAGGGGACTGAGCTGGTCGAGGCAAAGACGCCGTGGGGGGCATACTACGCCACCGTATTTAAGCGAGTATCGGGTATACCGATGAACGATACGGACTTTAGCGATTCGATTGTGCGCCGTCATGGTCAAGCATTGGGAAAGCTGCATCAGCTATCCAGTCGCTACGAATCCGGCAAGTACAAGAGATGGGCCTATACGGATGCTTTACAGTGGGTGCAAAATACGCTTGCTACTTTTCCGCTTGAAGCTGCGGCGCTTGCGGAAGTCCGGCTGCTGCAGGATTATTTCTCGTCAATTCCGGTCACCTCGGATAATTACGGACTGATCCACTACGACTTCGAATACGACAATGTGTTCTATGATGAAGAAAACGATAGCTGCCATGTGATAGACTTCGACGATGCCATGTACCACTGGTACGTGATGGATATTGTGCAGGCATTGGATAGCTTGCAAGACTGCATTCCTGCGGAACAATATGAGCATAAGAAGCGGCACTTTATGGATGGCTATCTTACAGAATACGAGATATCCGACGATATGCAGTCGATCATGCCGGCATGCAAGCGATTCGCCGCGTTATACGGCTATGCCCGCTTGGTCCGATCCTCTGCCGAACAATGGGAGAATGAGCCGGAATGGCTGCAACAATTAAGGGAAAGATGGGCTGCTGGCTTGCAGAAAGACGCCTTGGCGTTTGGGACGAAGCTGTCATTCATTCCTGATCCATCTTGATGATAACAGGCTGCCGCAGGGCAGCCTGTTGGTGTATGATGAAGCACAAGGGCAGCTTCGATAAACGCAGCTGGTAACTGAGGGATGTATGGAGTGATATCTATAATCTTACAGGAGGATTGCATATGATTATCGACATATATCGGGTACAACCGCAGGACAAGATACTCCTTCTACGTATGTTTGAGTTATATATGCATGATTTCTCGGAATATTTGGAGTTCGACTTAGATGAGAATGGCTTATATGGTTATCCATACTTGGATTTGTACTGGACAGAGCCGGGCCGGCATCCATTTCTGATTAAAGTGTCGGATAAGCTGGCCGGATTCGTCCTGGTTAGAACCGTTGATTCGGATCTGGGGCCGATTCACTCCATTGCCGAGTTTTTCATCGTTCGCAAATATCGCCGAAAGGGTATCGGCAAACAGGCGGCGCTCAAGATGTTTCATTCATTTCCCGGCAGATGGCGTGTGGTTCAAGTGGAGAGAAACTACCCGGCTCAAACGTTCTGGCGATCGGTCATTTCATCGTTTACGGAGGGCAAGTTCACTGATAAGGTAGAAGATACGACAATCGTACAGGAGTTTACGTCGGTATAATAGAGGAGAAATGAATATGATTCGATACCCGTTGCTATCAAGAGGAGCCACGATCGGAGTGACAGCCCCTTCGTCCGGATTGCCGGATGAATTGCATCCGCTGTTAAAGCTTGCATGCAGCCGCATGGAAAATAAGGGATATCGGATCGCTTATGGCGATACAGTCTGGACGCAAAGCAAAGCCAAATCTGCACCAGCCAGAATGCGCGCAGACGAATTTAATGAAATGATGCGAAACCAAGATGTGCATGCCATTATTCCGCCTTGGGGCGGGGAGCTATTGATTGAGATATTGGAAGCGCTGGAGTTTGAACATATGAGCGCAAAATGGATCTTGGGTTATTCGGATATCAGCTTGCTGCTGCTCGCGATCACCCTGCGAACGGGTATCGCCACTGCGCATGGAGTAAACTTGATTGACATGCGGGGAGAGTATCAGGATGCTACGACAGCTATGTGGCAGAATGTGCTGTCTACTGAAGCCGACGGATCGATCGTTCAACATTCCTCAACGAAATATCAGAAGGAATGGGATCATCATGACCCGTCGCCTTGTGTCTTTCATCTGACTGAACCAACCTGCTGGCAATCCGTAACCAACAGGGAAGTGAGGATGGAGGGGCGATTGCTTGGCGGATGTGTGGACGTGATCCGGCATCTGATCGGTACGCCGTATGGCGATGTCCGCGAATTCAGAGAACAATTCGTCAGTGGTGATCCCGTGATCTGGTATTTCGAGAATTGCGAATTAACGACAACGGATCTGCGCAGATCATTCGTTCAAATGAAGTTGGCCGGATGGTTCGAGCAATGCTCCGGTATTCTGATCGGCAGAAGCGGTGCCAATCAAGCGGTCAATGGCTATACGGCTGAAGATGTTTATCATGATCTGACGGATGAGCTTCAAGTCCCGATCGTCTATGACATCGATTGCGGTCATGTTCCACCGCAAATCACATTGATTAATGGCGCATATGCCAAAGTTCATGTGGAGGATGGTAAAGGAACGATTATACAACACTTTAGTTAGCAGTCATCTGCTATAAGAAAGTGAACGGCAAGCCGGTTCCCTTTAAGCAAGGGGGCCGGTTTTCTTGTTTCTGTACACGGCGGCTGGGCTTGGTCAACAGCGGGATCAAAAGATTTTGATATGAAATGAACAGTTCAAACACGGGTTTCTTAATAATTTAATATCATCTTAACAAACTGAAATTCCATTTTTCGGGCGCAGCCTATATGATTTGAAAGGTGACAACGCTTACACAACAAACGTAATTCAGGGGAGCGATTCAATGGTATGAACGGCATGTTCGAAGAACTGCGAAGAAACAAATGGTATTACCTCATGGCGCTGCCGGGTCTGTTATTCTTCCTGGTATTCTGCTATTTGCCGCTGCCGGGCATTCTGATTGCATTCAAAGATTATAACTTTGCGGATGGCATATTCGGGAGCAGATGGGTCGGGCTGCAGAACTTCGCGTTCTACTTTCAAGGCGATTACGCGTGGCGAACAACGTTCAATACGCTATTCATCAACGCCAACTACATTGTTTTTGGCACGATCGTAGCTGTGGCATTCGCCATCTTATTGAATGAAATTAGAAAGAGCTTCTTTCGCAGAATGTATCAAAGTCTGATGTTCCTGCCGTATTTCTTCTCGGCAATCGTCGTGGGTAATTTCGTCTACTTAATTTTCAGCTCCAAATACGGCATGTTTAATCAGCTTCTGCAGATGATGAATCAAGCTGCGATTGATTGGTACTCCGCAGCCGGCTATTGGGTGACCATTCTCGTCGGTGTTTTCATATGGAAAAATACGGGGTATGCCGTTATTCTTTATTTGGCCACAATCGTCGGCATCGACGATGAATTATATGAAGCGGCGGCACTGGATGGTGTGAACCGGTGGCAGAAAATCCGCTATATTACACTGCCGCTGCTTGTACCGACCGTCATTATTGTGACGCTGCTCGCCGCCGGTAAAATCTTTTACGGTGACTTCCAGACGATCTACTCCATTGTAGGCGATAATGGTTTGCTGTTTGAAACGACCGACGTGATCGACACTTACGTGTTCCGGGCCGTTAAGAATGTCGGTGACATCAGCATGCCGGCAGCCGTCGGATTATACCAGTCGTTATGCGGATTCCTCTTCGTTCTCGCCTGTAACTGGGCGGTCAAGAAGGTCAATAACGACAATGCGCTGTTCTAATATAGCGGTGAACAAGAGAACGTATCAGGTTCGTTGTTTGAGAAGCCCGAACCTGGTACAACAACAACTTTCATAGCGGAGGGTCCTATGACAGCCCCAAAAAAAAGAGTTTCCATCTCGCAAGCGATCTTCCATACGATCTTCATTGCATTCTGTGCGTTTACGACGATTCCGTTTCTGCTTACGGTCATGGTATCGATTTCAGGTGAGTCCTCGGTATTCAAGAACGGGTATTCCCTCTTTCCCGAGACCTTCTCTTTAGACGCTTACCGGCTTATATTCTCCGGCGACGAAATTTGGAACGGTTACCTGATTTCCATTATCGTGACGCTGAGCGGAACAGTTCTTGGGCTGTTAATAAGCGCCATGCTGGCCAATGCCATGGCTATGCCAAAAGTGAAGTACCGCAACGGCATTGCCCTATTTATTTTCATTACGATGATCTTCAATGCAGGCCTGGTCCCGTGGTATATCTTCATTACCAAATATCTGCATCTGAAGGACACGATTGCGGCTTTAATTCTGCCGATGCTGATCAATCCGTTCAATGTGTTTCTCATTCGGAATTACTTCAAATCGCTGCCTCCTGCCTTGCTGGAATCGGCGGAGATCGAGGGTGCAGGCCCGTTCTACACCTTCACGAGAATTCTGCTCCCGCTCTCGGGGCCGATCATCGCTACAGTCGCTTTGTTCATTTCCCTTGCTTACTGGAATGACTGGGGACTCGCCTTGTGGCTGATCGACAGCCGGGAATTGTATCCGCTGCAGTTCATGCTGTTTAAGATTCAGTCCATGATCAACTTTATGAGCTCGAGTGGGAATATGGTTTCCGGCAGTCAGACGCTGCCCTCGGAAACGGCACAGATGGCAATGGTGCTTATCACGATTGGACCCATCATGCTTGTTTATCCGTTCATTCAGAAATATTTCGTGAAGGGCATCATGATCGGAGCAGTCAAAGGATAGGTTGTCTCCGTCCCAGGACGGTTCAACATACAGATTTAACCATCAAAAGGGAGGTTTATGATCAGTGAGAAGAAAGACAATGGTATCGCTTCTTATCTTGGCTCTTATGTTGACCGGGCTGCTTGCGGCATGCTCGAGCAAAGAAGAGAACACGCCGGATAAGAAGAATGACACGCAGAAAGAAGAGAACAAAGGGAATTCTGCAGGAAAAGAAGAGAATAAAGGCGAATCTGCAGGAAAAGAAGAGAAGGTTAGCGGAACCGTCAAGGTGGTGCTTCCCGGCGATGCTCCGAAGGATTTGGAGAATGTGAAGAAGGCCATCGAAGATAAGATGCATGCAGATGGTTTGGATCTTAATCTTGAATTCACGTACTTTCCGTGGGATCAATACAACAACAAGCTTAATCTGATCGCTGCCTCGGGAGAAAAATATGATCTGGCTTGGACACATGTGAGCTGGCTCTCTCAAATCGTCTCGAAGCATGTGGTAGCGCCGCTGGACGATTGGCTTGAGACGAATGGCAAGGAACTGAAGGAGAGCATTCCATCTGCCAATTGGTCGAGTTCCTCCATTGATAACAAGATCTATGGCATTCCGACGCTCGTTCCGACAGCCGAGAATAATAACTTCTTCGCGATTCGCGGGGATTTGCGGAAGAAGTACAATCTGCCGGAAATTCAGACGTTGGCTGATTTCGAAGCCTACCTGGATGCCATTAAGAAGAACGAGAAGGGTATGGTACCGATCGCTAACGACGGCAGCCGGGCGCTGCTGCGGGAATTCGGTAACGTGTACCTGCCGCTTGGCGACATGGGAGCCGGACCGGGATATATTGATCCGGCCGATCCGGAGCTGAAGGTTCGTAATTTCTACGACTCCGACATTTTCAAAAACATTGTGAATACGAAGAGAAAATGGTATGTGAACGGCTGGATGCCGAAGGATGCACAAGAAATCAAAGATCCAGAAGCCGCACTGAACAATGGCAAGCTCGGAGCCATATGGTCCAACGTGCTCAAGACGACTGAACGTATAGACGCCTTCAAGAAAACGCTCCCGGACGGAACGCTGGAAGATGTATTCCTGAATCCGGATAAGCCGAAGTATGTCTTCGATGCGGCATCGAATCTGCTGTCTGTCTTCGCAACAAGCAAGAATCCCGAGGGTGCGGTCGCATTCATCAACTGGTTCCGCAGCAACCAAGAGAATTATGATTTGTTCTCTTATGGGGTCAAGGACGTCAACTATATTATGGATGGCAGCGCCATCTCGGTCGAGGGCATTGGCGAGCAGCAATCCTACAATCAGGTATATTGGGCATGGGATGATATCCGTTTGAAGCACTTCAGCAAGCATATCAGTCCGGAGTTTGTTGAGACACTGCAGAAGTGGGATGACGGAGCGGCCGAAGCGCCGACACTCGGATTCCGCTTCAATGCGGACCCTGTTAAAGCCGAGATCGCCCAAATCAGCGCGGTCGAGAAGGAATATGTCGATTCGGCCTATGCGGGATTCACGGATTACGATCAATTCTTCCCTAAATTCCAAAGCAAGCTGAAATCGGCTGGCATCGATAAGGTCATTGCAGAGATGCAGAAGCAATTGGATGAATTTCTGGCAGCTAAGAAATAAACAAAAGCGAGGTTAGATGAAAGGATACGAAACTCGAATATCAAGGAGGGATCTAAAGTATGCGCAAGATCAAGTCCGTCATACTTCCCGTGCTATGCGCGGTAGTACTGATCAGCCAGATGGCTTACATGCCGCTTTCGGCCAATACGGCTTATGGCAATGAAGGGACAGGGACAGCGGCTGCGACCGGAACCGCTGTGCTGCCTATGGAAGAGCTGCAGGAAGCGACAGAGCCGCCGGCAGGCGAACCGTCCACGGTGCAAGTGGAGCCTGTCATAGGGTCCGATTCAGGCACAGCGGTTGTTGCTGCATCCTCTTCGAACTTAGCATTGGGCAAACCGGTTACGGCCAGCAGCTCGCTGCCGCAGCATCTGCCTTCCTATCTAACCGACGGTCAGCTGAACCGGATGTGGTCGACGAGCGATACCGGCTGGCAGAGCAGCCCGATTACGGATGAATGGGCGATGGTCGATCTTGGCACCGTTCAAACCGTAAAGCGCTGGACGGTCTATCATGGGTCAACCGGAACTTGGGCGACGAAGGATTTTACCTTGGAATACAGCACCGGTGACGGGAATGGTCCTTGGGAAACGGCGGATACAGTCATCGGTAACACGGATACCATAACGGACCGTATTCTGGCCAGTGAAATTCAGGCTAGATACGTTCGGGTGCATGTCACGAAGAAAACGGCTGAAGGGGTAGATTGGCCGGCAGTTAGAATCAGTGAATTGGAGCTGTTCGCGCAAGCTGAAATTATTCCTGTTCTGTCAGCAGTTCCAGGCTCAGGAACAATACTGCCGGGTACGCAAGTAACGCTTAGCAGCTCGCCTGGCACATCTGCGATTTATTATACGAAGGATGGTTCGGATCCGGTAACGTCACCGACTCGGGTCAAGTATGCCGATCCGATCGTGATCGATTCCGATACCGAAATCAAGGCCGTTGCGATTGATGAAAGGGGAGGCGGCTTAAGTGAGGCAGGCACGTACACATACCGCATGCCGCAAGAAGACTTCTCTGAGTATCCCAATCTGGCACTTGGCGCTACCGCGACGATGACCGCAGCAGCCGGCTGGGGCAATGTAGCCGGACGCGCTATTGATGGCAATGCGTGGACTTACGCACAGCCGGAGCAGAATGTATTATGGGATTTGATCGTTGATCTGGGGTCCAGTCAGCCGGTCAACTATGCCGTGCTTCGTAAAAACCCGGATCATGTCAATTACATGAGCCGATTTACGATCGACGTCTCGGATGATGCACAGAACTGGACAACGGTGGCGGAGGAAACGGCCAATGACGACTTGAAGGATCAAGTTTACGGCTTCACGCCAACGAAAGCCCGCTACGTGAGACTGCATCAGCTGGAGAAGGTCGGGATCGCCACGGCGATCTGGGAGTTCGAGCTGTACAACTCGGCGGTGGCGCTGCCGGTGGACGCCGGCGTGCAGCCGGGGACTGTGCTGGATGGAACGGCTGTCGAGCTGTTCGGCGAACAGCCGGGTGCAACGATCTATTACACGACAGATGGCACCGATCCGATAACGTCGGAGACGAAGGCTGCTTATGAGGGTCCAGTTATTCTTCATAGTAATGCCATCGGTACGACAGTTAAGCTGCAAGCTTATGCCGCATTGGAAGGCAAAGAAAATAGCGAGGTGCGGGCATTCGCGTATCAAGTCGTTCCGCTGTCGGCCACACCTCCAGGCGGTGACATTGAGCAGGGGACAGCTGTTACTTTAGCAAGCAGCATGCAAGGCGCTGCAATCAGCTATACGCTGGATGGCACCGATCCGCAAACATCGCCGACCAAGCTTCCCTATGCGAATCCGATTGTAATAACGGATGACACGGAGATTCGTGCATATGTTACTGATGGAATCAAGACGAGTGATTCCGTTGCAATCTCGTACTTCATTCTGCGGGATGAGACGAATGCAGCGTTGAATAAAACGGCGACCGCATCGTCATCGGAAGCTTCAAAGCCGCCTGCAAGCGCGGTTGACGGGGAGACGAACAGCGCATGGTTAGCCGGCAACGGAGAAGCCAACAACTGGCTGCAAATTGACCTGGGCGGCGATTATGAGCTGACAGGAACGCAGATAACCTGGAATGAAGCAAAGAATTACAAATATAAAGTGGAAGTGTCCTCCGATGCCCTTCATTGGTATTTGGCAGCGGATCGGACAGACGTTGTCGGGCGTCAGCAAGTACGCAGAGACCGATTCCTCGAGACGGCAAGGCGTTATGTGCGCATATCCGTTACGGGTCTGGAGCCGGGAACCAAGGCTGGCATCCGTGAGTTCAATATTTGGGGCGCTCCGAATGAGCCGATGCCTCAAGTTCCGGTCGGTCCTGAAACGAACGGCTGGCCTAGACCGGTTATCGTGCCGCTTCCTTCAACGGTGAACGGTGTAGTCAAGCCGATCGTCAGCTTGGACGGAACGTGGAAGTTTAAGCAAAGTCCCGCGCAGGGTTTCTGGAAGGAAGGCGCGAGTACGTCAGATTGGTCTGATGTTAAGGTACCCGCCAATCTGGAGGTGCTCGGATTCGATATCCGCGGACCGCAAGGCGGAGACTGGTTCCCGGTTCGCAATATCGAGAATGCCTATCAGAAATCGGTTCTCATTCCGGAAAGCTTCGACGGGAACAAGGTGATGCTGCGGTTTGAAGCGGCCTTCAGTTATTCCCGTGTATGGGTGAACGGCCACTTAGTCCGTCAGCATCGGGGAGGCTTTACGACCTTCGACGCCGACATCACGGATTATGTGGTGCCAGGCGAGACCGCAATAATCACGGTCGGCCTGACTGCAGAGACGGGATTTGTCGAGTATCAGCATGTTCGGGGATTGGTCGGACAAGTGAAGCTATTTGCACTGCCGGTCGATCATGTGACACGCCTGCATACGAATACTGAATTTGACGCGACTTATACGAATGCCACTTTGAGCGTGACCGTTGGTATGGAGCTCGGTGAAGCGAATCAGGCTAATGTGGAACTAAAGCTAACTGATCCCAACGGCAAGCCGGTTTCCATCCAGCCTTCAGTTATTTCCTTGTCGAAGGAAGCTCCTGAGGTGACGGTTAACATTCCGGTAGAGCAGCCTGCAAAATGGGATGCCGAGCATCCAAGGCTGTATACGCTCAAGGCGACCACCAAGGTCAATGGAATTGCAGGAGAGTCTGTCATTCGGAAGGTTGGTTTCCGTTCGATCAAGGTTGAGGGGAATAAAATGCTCGTCAACGGGAAGGAAGTTAAGCTGCGCGGCGTGAATTGGCATCAATCCTCACCGCTGATCGGAATTGCAGCCGACCCGGAGCATGATCGCGAATCGCTGATCAAGCTGAAAGAAGCGAATGTGAACTATATTCGGGCTGCCCATTGGCCGCAGTACGAATACGTGCTGGATATCGCGGATGAGCTCGGCTTCTATGTCGAACAGGAGAACTCCATCATGTTCGTGAGCGACTCGCGCGCCAGTGATCCCAAATATTTGAACAACTATATGGGGCAATTATCGGAGACGATCGAGAAGGATCGCAGTCATCCGAGTATCGCGATCTGGTCGATCGGTAATGAAAGTGCTTGGGGCAGCAATCTGACGGCCAGCCATGATTATGTCAAGGCGATTGATCCGACAAGACCGGTCAAGTTCAGCTGGGGATTCAATGCTCCAGCCGGCTATACGGATCTGTTCAGTACCCATTACACGCCGTTCGGCCATCTATTCGGCACTCATGACAAACCTGAGCTGTATGACGAATATGCGCATGATTATACCTATTATGGCGACTGGATGGATGCCGATCCAGCCTACAGAGATTTCTATGGCGTTGCGATCAACCGTTTGTGGAACGACTTGTACGAGACGCCGGGTGTATTGGGCGGTGCCATCTGGCACTCCAGGGATTTGCGCTTCTATGGCCCGAACGGTATCTGGCAGGGCTTCGTGGTCAGCTGGGGCATTATCGACGAATGGAATCGGGAGAAGCCGGAATACTGGAACGTCAAGAAGGGCTATTCACCGGTCCGTATCAACATTGAAGCATTGCCGAATCCAGGTTCGAACAAGCCGCTGACGATACCGATCGAGAATCGCTACAATCATACGAATCTCAGCGAGATCACAATCGAATGGAGCGTCGGCAAGAACAAAGGGACGATCAAGGGTCCTTCCATCGAGCCGATGAGCAAAGGCCAATTCACGCTCCCAGCGAGGAATTGGAAAGACGGAGATTCGATTCGATTGAAGATTAAACGGAATGACGGTACAGTAGCGAATCCATTAGTGGACGAATATGTGCTGACGATTGGCCAAAAAACAGTGGAAGCTTGGGAAGTTAAAGGGAAAGCGCCTAAGGTGGATGATAACGGAAGTGAAATCAAGATAACCGGTAAAGACTTCAACGTTATCTTCAACAAGACCACAGGCATGATCCGGAAGGGCGAGTTTGAAGGGAAGACGGTTATAACCGGAGGGCCTTATCTGGATATGGGATACACCTCGAAGCTTGATCCATGGGTATTGTCAGGAATCAGCCATACCCGGACAGATAAAGAGGCCGTTGTAACGATCTCCGGGAACTATGGCCAAACAAGCGTAACGTTCAAGGTCAGTATAGACGGTAAAGGGCTCATTACGACAACGTATACCCTAACGAACCCGCCGTCATCCTATGATGCCGTAGGCGTCTCCTTCGACGCAGCGGCAGGTGCCGACCGAATGACATGGGATCGCGATGGAACCTGGTCCTATTATCCGGATAATCAACTTGGTCGAAATGCGGGTACAGCTTACAAGAATCGTGCCAAGGGTGTGGAGCAGTACGGAATCGAGCCTACATGGTCTTGGATCGAAGATGAGCGCAGCGGCTTGGGAACGACCGATTTCCGCTCCTCCAAGACGAATTTCTATTACGCCTCGCTGATCAATGGGAAGACGGGCAACCGTATTACCGCTCAAGGCGACGGAACAGGCTCAGTCAAGGCTTCGCTGAACGCGGACGGAACGGTACGATTCAGCATTCGTAACAATTGGTCCCATCCGGCAGGGTTTCCAGGGTGGGTGGAAGCGAATCCCGTTCAGAAGCCGATAATAGTCAATTCCGGCTATACGGGTACGGTTCGCATGAAAATGACGGACCGCGATGATTTCGATTTCGAGTACGTCGATGCACCTCAATACGTGAGCGATCTGGAATGGTCCAGCGCAACAACGGGCTGGGGCAGGGTGAGGAAAGACTTGAGTATCGGCGGCAATGTGCTGACTCTGTATGACGGTAAGGGCAGCCATTCGTATGACAAAGGCATCGGCACCCATGCGCAGTCGGAAATCAAGTACGCGATTGGCGGGAAAGGGTATAAACGGTTCACCGCAACCGTTGGCGTCGATCAGGAGAACTCCGGAGGAAGTGTCGTGTTCCAGGTTTGGGCAGATGGCGTCAAGCTGTTTGACAGCGGAATCATGAGCAACAAAACGCCGGCAAAACAAGTCGATGTCAGTCTTTCCGGCAGAAGTGAGTTGAAGCTCGTCGCCTTGGATGCCGGAGACGGCCAAGCAAGCGACCATGCTGACTGGGCTGACGCAAAGCTCCTGAAATCGCATAGATAATAGGAATTTGATACATGATGATGCAGCTTGTAATGCCCGGTCTTCTTCGTTCAGAGGAGGACCGGGCCTTATTTACCGTAACAGTATCTTTCGATAAGAAGGAAATTCACGGATCGATGTCAAATAGGAAGAGACTCGATGACCAGGGAGGTGAAGGTATGTTGAAATTATTGAAGCTGAAGCCTTCATTGCCAAAAGGCAGTTACTTGTTTCGATTAATTGCGGCGAATACCGTGGTTTTTGTATTATGTTTGTTCATTCTTGCTGCGGTAAACTATACGTTTACGAACATGATCAGCGAGAAGCAAATATCGGAAGCGCACCAGAAGCTGCTCTATCAAACCGATACCAACATTGAAACGTTATATGAACGAGTGTTTCAGATCGGCGAGCAGCTGCTCAATGACAAGGATGTGATCAAAGGGCTGTATTCCACCGGACTCGATCCAAGCGACTCCCTCACGCTGGACCGCAAGCTCCGCGATGTTGTAAACGCGAATGAATTCATCAATTCCGTCTATCTATACAATGGAACGACGAAGCGGTTCATTCATACGATTCCGCAGGACGTCGACATCTCAGTTATCGATCCGGAGGCCAGCCGCCTGGTACAGATCCGGAACCAGTTAGGCAAAATGATCTTTCTCCCTCACAAACAGGAGTATGTCTATTCCGGCAAGCGCTATGAAAATCCAATCCTGTCGCTTATTTTTACCGAGTCGGATTCCAAGTCGGAATATGCAATCTTTATTAACTTAAAATTGACTTCCCTGCAGGATTTGTTCGATCGAATGGGTCAATCACCGGATTCGAGCTTCATGATTGCAGATAAGAACGGAGTCGTCATTGCCCGCAGCGACCAGCCGAATGCCTTCCTGGATTCCACGGCGAGCCAATCCTTTGTAGAGAAGGTCATACAGGATGGCGAATTAAGTGATAGTTTCGTGGACGATACGATGAACGGCTCGAAATCGCTGGTCACCTACATCTATAATGATAAGCTGGATTGGTATTTGGCGAATGCGACCCGCTATGCGTATCTAACCAAGGACAGCTTTATTCTTCAACGCAATATTGTTGTCGTGTCTCTGCTTGTGCTGCTTGTTTGTTTAATTGCAACCGTTTTCATGAATAGAAGAATATATGGACCGATCGGCAATGTCATTCAGATGGTGAAGGGGACGGCTCCGCTTCAAAGCCCGCCCGGAGAAGCAGACGATGCCGAATATTTGAGCGGCGTATTCAAGAGTTTAATCGGTAGAGTCACTTCGCTCGAGGACACGACATCCGAAGACCGGAAGCGTTTGAAGGAAGGCGTATTGAAGGATCTGCTCATGGATCAAGGAACAATGGGGGATCACCGTGATTTGCCGCAATTGCTTGAACGGCACGGCGTCCGGCTCGGCCACCATCCGCTGCGCGTCTTTGTAATGGCGCTGGAAGGGAGCGAACGAAGCGGGGAGGAGGAGCCGGACGAACGGCTGAAGCTGGTCACGGAAGCCGTGTTTGAGCTTGCACTCCGGGTATTCCATGAGTATGACGGCATGGAGAAGGTCGATATCGGCCACCACTCATTCGTCCTCATTATGCATGATCTTCAGGAGCATGCGCCGAGTGAATTGATGAATAGTTTCATTCAGCAGGTAGAACGGATGATGGGGATTCACATGAAGATCGGAATCGGTTGTCGTGCGGAGACTCTTCATAAGTTGTCTGACTCGTTGGCTTCAGCCAAGGAAGCCCTTTCTTATGAATTTGTCCAGCCCGGCCTCAGTCTGTATGACTACGACTCTATCCAGGATCGGATTAAGGTTCCATACCTTTACCCGGCTAGGATGGAACGGGCGCTCTTTGATGTGATTAAGCTGAATGATGTGACAGCGGCACACCGGATCCTGCGTGAATGGTTCGATGAGATGACGAAGTATTCGGTAGCCGATATTCGCGGTGCGCTGCATCAATCCGCCTTCCGATTCGAGAACGAGTTTCGGGGGTTAGTAGACTTCACGCCGCTGCTGGAGAGCTATGACAAACGCACACTTGAAGGTGTCGTGAGCACTCTTCTGCGACTGGAACGAGTCGAGTCGTTCTATACCGAGCTTGTCGATTTCATCATTGCGCTGTTAAGGAACGATCGCCACAGGGATACGAGTGTCTTGGTCAATCAAGCCTGTGAATATATCGGACAGCATTACACGGACAGCGATCTCTCAGCCGATTCAGTCGCCGCACAGATTGGGATTACCGCCCCGTACTTCAGTAAGCTGTTTAATGAGAATTTAGGCGTTTCATTCACCCATTATGTGACATGTCTGCGCATGAAGAAAGCGGAGAATCTGCTGCTTGCAACGAATTTGAACATCAAGGAAATCGGAGAACGGATCGGGTTCGTGAACAGCTCATATTTTATAACGGTATTCAAAAAAAACTGCGGTTCGTCTCCGAATCAATACCGGCAGATGAAAAGGAAATCCTCGTAGAGGAACTGGTAGTCGTACACATGATTAAGATCAGACAACTTGACTTATTTTGGAAAAATGGGGTTATATCATGTCAAGCAATAGAAAAATAGCGTTTCCTGAATTAGAGACAAAGCGAATCCGGTTAAGGCTGCTAACTCTCGCAGATTCAGAAAAGGTCTATCATCATTTCTCGGACAGCGAAGTGACGCGGTATATGGATATTGAACCATGTAAGGATAGGAAGGAAGCCGAAGAAATTATCCAATATCATCTGGATGATGCTGGATGCCGATGGGGGCTGTATGACAAGATGAATCATACCTTCCTGGGTACATGCGGCTTCCATTATCTGAGAAATACGAATGACGCGTTTACTGCAGAGGTCGGCTTTGATTTGTCTAAGCTCTACTGGGGCAATGGATTCATGCGTGAGGCCATGCAAACCGTTATTGAATTTGGTTTTACGGGGATGAAGCTGGATGTTATCGATGCAACGGTTGAACCCGAGAATGAGCGATCCATACATCTCATGAACCAGCTCGGATTTCAAAGGGAAGTCGAGCTGCGAGATGACTTGATCTATTTCTATCTGAAGCGTGTTTGAATAACCGCAGGGCTAGATTGATCTCCAAATGACTATAATCATTCTCTCCATGTTATAAAAGGTCCGATTGGCGTTGGCTTCTCAGGCAAAGCCTATAGTGAGCCGACGTTGTTCAAAATAGCATACGGGTTTGAACAGGCAACACGCCATAGGTATCCGCCTCAATTGGAGTAATGGTGGTGCAGGGAACTATTCCTGTACCATCATTTTTCTTTTCTCATTATATCGATAAAGAAATGAGAGGATGTATCTTCTGTAGGAGCGACAGCGTTTGCCTTTGGAATCGTGAAATCTCCTTGACGCGAGTTTACTTAATCCCAATTTCACGATTCCAACAGCAACCGTAAGGAGACACATCCCCCATAATCATGATCGATAAATAGGTTTGTCAGCATCCACTGTAGGCAGCGTATAAAGCTGATCTCCTGGAAAGTATTGAGACCTGCAAAGAAGAGCGAGCTCGATATAAAGCGGATCTTATGAATCATCTAGCTGATACAAGAAAATATCCCAGTAAATGACTAAATATGGTAATGTAGTTGGTGACGAAGCATCTTAATCCAGATAATAGGAGCGAATTGAAAATGAGTGAATCCATACAATCCGTAACGACCCAAACGATATTCAACAATATCGGAAGCCTTTACTTGCCGGTCGATAACGGCAATGAGATCTGCCAGTGGTACGAGAAATATTTCAATTCTGCAAGTGCGCGAAACCTGTCTCTGTTCTGGGAGACGACCCAAGAGAAAGGATTGACCTGCAATTTCTGGACGGATGAATGGATTCCTGGTGAAACTTATGAAATGTTTGCTGTCCGCTTCGAAACGGATGCAATAGAAGAGTTATATGAACGTCTGTCGGCTGCTCATGTGAAATTGGAACCTCTTCATGATGTGGACAAGTCGGGACTTATGTTTGTTTATACCGATCCGCAAGGTAACAAGTTTCAAGTGTGGCAGCGCTCTGATACGCAAACACAACCGCTACGTGAAGGTGTGCCGGCTTTAATCGGGGTGGCCGCGTTATTCTTTCCTGTTAAGGATCGAGCAGTTACCTATAGTTGGTATACAGATTTTCTTGGGATTGAAAGGAGTGTTTCAGGACAGCCCATGACGAGTTTAGGGCAGGAGTTTCATTTCTATCGATCCATTGAGCCAGGACGAACCTTAAATTTCTATACGGGTGCTGGAGAAATTCAGCATATGGCGATCGCTATGGTGCAGATGAACGGAGTTGAAGCGTTCCATCGACGGATGATCGACAGTAGACAGCGGGTGCAGGAAGAAATTCTGGATCGGGAAGGCTGCGGTTACCAGTTCCAGCTCTATGATCCGGATGGCAATAAGTTGGATATATGGGATCTGCAGACGATGGTCGTTCATATCCCCGATCAATCAAACAGCCCGGACTGGAAGGATCGATTTGCATTCTTCAATTGCTGTTTCCATGTCGGGATGGACGAGTTTGTACAAAAAATGATCGAGGGCGCTCCTGGCTCCAGACATAAACGTCTTCAGATTCTGGACACGGCTTTTATTCGTGAATCCGATCCCGAAGGCTTGAATGAGCTAGTGGCAGCACTGGAGCAGTTTGGCAAGCAATATCCGCAATGGGCGGTAGACATAGATTTTCGGGAAGGGCCTAGCATATTTTGAATTCTCTGGTAATGTTCCGATAGCACGTACGGCTTGACGTGCTTATTTCTGATAATTTTGAACAAAGCTGGCCCATGTCACGCTGTTATAATGATTAGCAAGACGTCATCAAGAATAGGTGAGTGAATGAGCTATATCGAATCCGTGCAAAGGGCTATTGACTACATTGAGGAGCATCTGGAGGAAGAGCTGGATCTCTCCAGCATTGCAGAGGAGGCTTATATTTCGGTCGCCCAATTGTACCGGGTGTTCTACGCGCTCACCGGACATCCCGTCAAAGAGTACATCCGGAAGAGAAGGATGAGCGTCGCGGCCAATCACCTAAGGAACGCCAATTATTCCGTGGAGGAGCTGGCATGGAGCAGCGGGTTTGAGTCATATCATTCGTTTGCCAAAGTGTTCAAGAAGATCGTAGGCGTGACTCCCGCTGCCTATCGCAGCGCCGATTTCTATTTCAGCTTCGAACCGATCCGCCTGCATGAGCAAGTAGCCTACAAGGAAGACAAGGAGCAAGCAGAGCTGTTTCCAGATGTCAAAGTCATCCGGTTCCTGCCTGTCAAGATGCATGCCTACCTCCACATGAGCAGCCAAGAAGCGGGCATAGAGCTCGAGGCCTTCCGGATGGTATATGAGAAACTCGGTCTACATCAGGCGGCAAGAGGAATGAAGCCGAAGCTGCGGATCTTTGGGTATAACGTAGATCTCCTGGATGAAGAAGGAGAGTCCCGATTTGGGTATCGGATGCTGATTGCAGGTGGTGAAGAATGGATCGATCCGGATTCTTTTGTCGAGGAGCCATTCATTGGAGGATTGTATGCTGTAAGAAAAATCGCCGCTTCACCGCCAGAGGTTGTTCAGGAGGGATGGAACCGGCTCCTGTCTGAATGGCTGCCGAAAAGCACCTTCGAGATTGGCCCACATCCTTGCATCGAGGAATTCATCGCGTACAACGGTAAAGTAACGAGAATGAACCTGTTCCTGCCTGTGCAGCGAAAGTACCGCAATGAACCGATTGAAGTCGTGGAGCTGCCTGAAGTACAAGCCTTCTTCTGCCGGGGATAAGGTCCTCGGGCTCAAGTAGCAGCCGAACAGGGATTGATTGAATGGTTCAGAAGCAGCTCTGACTCAAGCCGGATCGTTGAACAAGGGAAGTACTACATGTCCTTCCATTATGGGTGTCAGGATTCCGAGGAATATTGGTGGGAGAATGGTATTGTCACTCGCGTACCCGAGGCTTCGAAGCTTGCAGGTTTGGAACAGAAGCCAATCGGTGCGGGATCGTATGCCTGCTGCGTCTCCAAGACCTATGGGTTGTTGTCTGGCGTACTGGATAAGATGCACCGCTGGATAACGACAAACAATAGCTATGAGCTGGATGAAGAGCGGCAATGGTTCGCGGAATATCACACATTTGACGGCATGAATATTGAGCGGGACACCCTTGTGAAAATTTATATTCCAGTGAAATAAGGAGTGTGGTCCATATTGAATAAGTCCGCTAGATGGATCGGCGATGAGAATTTCAAACCAAACTACGTTACCAACGCATTAAAAGTAATTAAGGGACATGAAGGCGTGTCATCCGAACCTGGACACAATCAGCCAGCAAGTCTCTCGAACGGACTTGAGTCGGGAATTGATCGGATGACTCTGGTTCAGCTGCCTGCCAGCGACCTTAGGCGAGCAGTTGCCTTCTATGTTGAAGTAGTGGGAATGGGGCTGGAATATCCTGAGCGGCCGATTGAAAGCCATGCGTTCTTACAGACGGTGCCGCGGATAGGACCAGGGCTGCATATTCTGGAAACTCCGGATTCAGAATTCAGGCATCTGCATGGCAGCGTGAATGGTGTTCTTGAAGAATACGCTGCACTATACATTCAAAGTCTGGATCGGCTTCGAAGTCGGCTGCAGCAAGCGGGAGCTGAGATTGTAACGGAACCCGAAGCGGGCTACATGTCCTTCTTTGACCCTGAGGGGCATCTCATCGGAGCCTATGAACGGTCAGACTCTGAGATGAAGGATCGGTTCGAATCCAATATGACCGGCTTTCGGCATGTTCAGATGCACGTTAGAGATCCGTTGGAAGCGGCAGCCTTCCACGAGGATGCGCTGGGATTTGCTAGAGTTGCCTCCCATATGGATGCCATCTATATGCAGGTGAATAGCGGCGAGGTCAATCAGCCGATGATTCGATTGGTGCAAGCAGCGGATCCAGATCACCCTTTATTCATGCACTGGATGCTGGATGGCCAGCCGAAGCATGCCTTGGAGCTTCATTCGAAGAACATTGGGGCATTGAAGGAACAGGTGATCGCAAGGGGCGGCAGTATGAAGGAAGAGCTCGAGTTCACCGGGTGCGGCGGCTATCTCAAGCTGTATACGCCGGACGGGCATTACATCTGGGTTAATCAGGATCGCAGCTACTGCGATTATTGACGGAGGAATAATAATGGGACAGCAGGCCAATCGGGAAGGATATCGACCGATCCGAATCCCTCAGGTGTTGAGAATGATTCAGCAGCAACAACTGATAAGAGAGGTGAAAGCTATGGTCATCGAGGATATGAAGCCTTACATTGTGGAACACGAAGAGTTAAAGTTAATTGGCATTCCATGCATTAGCTTGAACGATATGGGAGGGAAATACCATCATGCAAAGGAGGCGCTGCTGTCATCGGCGAAGCATCTTCCATCCGTGAAGAATGCTTCCGTACAGTTCGGCATCTGGCCTCAGGTTCCGACGCAGGAGCAATCGGAGATGCATGCCTATATCCTATGTGTAGAGGTGGAATCCTTCGACAATATTCCAGAATGGTATTTCAAGACCATATTGCCGCCGCAGAACTGTGTAGTCGTCTCGAACAAGGACGGTAATTTTGATGCGGCCAGCGGCGAAGTTGACCAATATATTCGGGATAACGACTTGATCGTAGACGCTGAAGACAGGAAGTACATCATCTGTGAGCGGTACAATTATGAAGGGGAGGGCTTCGCCCGATACTCGCTTCCGATTCAATCTTCTTCTACTTCACAATGAGACAGGGGACAAGTCCAGTGGGTATTCAACTGAACAGCACTTACCTTACGATACCGGTTAGCAATCTGAAGCGGTCTGCGCAGTGGTATGGAGAACACTTCGGATTCAAGCTCATTACAGAGGATCCTAATTATCTTGAATTGATAAGCGATTCCGGAATTCGAATTCTATTCCAGCAAAATGATCATAACCTGCATTCTCATTTCATCTATCCGGGTGGGGCGGTTCAATCCTCTTACGGGTTCCTTGTGTCTTATGCTGAATCGGCCTATAATTATTTAATAGGTCAAGGTGTTAAAGTCGGCGAGTTTTTTGACTATCAAGGAAAATCCTTTTCCGTCTATGATCCGGATGGGAACTTTATCGAGATATGGAGTTTAGCCAATCAGAGCTAAGGGGATTATACAATAAACCAAGTAAGGAGATTTTCCGTTATGAAAATGTCTGTGATGACGTTGAATTTACGCATTCATGTTCCAAGCGACGGCGACAACGCATGGCCACACCGCGTGCATGCTGTTGCGGATCTGATTCAAGAATCGAACCCGGTTATACTGGGAACACAAGAAGGCTCGTACGGCATGCTCAATGACTTGGATGGCTTGCTGCCCGCATACAGCCGAATCGGCGAAGGGCGTCTAGGCTTGGAGAGCGGCCAATCGCAGTCGGATGAATTATGCGCCATCTATTATAAGCATGCGGAGTTGACCGTTATTAGACATGGCCAATTTTGGCTATCGGAGACTCCAGAAGTGCCCGGGAGTAAGAGCTGGGATAGCAGCCTGCCAAGAATTTGCACGTGGATTTGCTTTGAACTTAAACAGCGGCCTGGAACCCGCTTCTATACCTTCAATACGCATTTTGATCATATGGGACAACAGGCTCGGGAAGAAAGCGCCAAGCTGATTATCGCTCGCATCCGGCAATTACGCGAGGAAGAGCATCTCCCTGCTATGCTGATGGGTGATCTTAACGCGCATCCGGACAATGACGCGATTAAGTTACTTCGGGAGCAATTGTCCGATGCCTATTCGATCTTGAGCGAGCCTGTGGGCCGCACATTCCATAATTTCGAAGGCGGTGTGGAAGGTCAGCCCATTGATTACATATTCGCAACATCGGATGTCAAGCTGACAGATACCCTAGTAGATCGAAAGCTGCGTAATGGAAAATATCCGTCCGATCACTATTCCATTGCTGTATCCGTGACGCTAACCTAATACCCGGGACAATGCTGCGTTCACGAAGAGAACCATGATCATCTTTCATCTGTTGAAAGATCGATCATGGTTCTCTTTTTGTTAAGCGGCAGTCCGATCTCACAAGAAGATGTGAAGAACAGGATTCAGATGGTTGAGAGCTGTGTTACAGTTACGAGTCTATCCGATAAGCGGCTTTGGACGAAGCGACGAAGCTCACCGGTTCTATATCGAATTAGGTTATGAAGTGACCGGATGCCGTTTCGTCAAAAAGGTGAGCAGCCATCACGATCAAGCTTCGAGCATCATAGAGGATCGCTAGTATGGTTCCGCTTGGGGCTATACTTTTTGATATACTGCAGAGGTGTCAGATTGGTTAGTCGTTGAAAATCCCGGTAAAAGGAAGAGGAGCTCTGAAATCCGCATTGCTCATAGATTTCTGTGACCGTCAGCTCGGTTTGCGTCAGCATTCGTTGAGCAGCCTGAACACGGAATTGGGTCAAGTACGTTTTGTAGCCTTCCCCCATCACCTCGGTAAATAGATGCCGCGCTCGCGATGAGCTAAGAGACATGGCTTTGGAAACATCATCCAGACTAATGTTCTCCTGATAGTGGGTCTGGATATAGTTCAAACCTGACTTGAGCGTTGTGTATTTGTTATACATACGATGCCACGCGGCATCGCCTTCGACGTGGTAATGCCGCAGCAGCAAGGAACAAATGTGAAACAGCAGGCTTTTTACAATTTGACCGTATGCAGCCTTCTGGCCTGCAAGTTCATCCTGCATATCCTGGATCAGACGTCCGATTTGCCGGGCAACCGGGAGGTCGGCCGATATTTTGTGGCTAAACTGATTACGGTCGAAGAAAAAGGGGCGTAGGAGATTGAAGTCCGTTTGTTCCAGGGTAGAGGCATTGAAGAATAGAAACAAATTGGAGCATGTTTCCCCCCGGTAGGACTTGGACGTATGTCTCTCTACGTTGTTCACGATAATGAGATCTCCCGGACGAATCTCATATTCCCTGTCTTTGAAATAGAAGGCCCCCCGCCCGGACAGACAGTAGCAAATTTCCAATGCATAATGCCAATGGGGAATCTCCGGAATGGTCGCAAGTGTCCATGGAACGAGTGCGATCCCTGTTTCCGGATTCGTGCTATGGTTGATATGGATGGCTTCAACGAGCTGTATGATATTCACGAAGAGCACCTTCTTAGTAGAGATTACTTGCTTGATCAAGCAGGGATCAAGCTCTGTGGCGTTGCTCAGGAAATAGCCGTTTCTGGGAATAATTCGGACGTTACTGTTATTGTTTCTATGGCAGATAGACCGTAATATGAGGTTATTCAAAATTCGGAAAAGGGGCATTGAATATGTTGAACACATCCATTCTACCTTACCGTTATGAGTTTAACCAGACTGAACTGCCGGAGATTAGGGCGTGCGTTGAGCAGCATGGATTTGCCATTGTGAAACAGCTGCTGCCGCTCGGAATGATTGAGATGTTAAAGGCTGAGGTCCGCCGCGTCTTGGAGGACCAGGCCAAAGCTTCGAACGATGCAACTCATGTTTCCATTAACTTTATTGAAGTTTCACCGGTCTTCGCTTCACTGATGACGCACGAGCCGTTCATGAGCATTGCCCGCGAGCTTCATCATCATGTGCCGATGACCTTGAATCGTTCAGCAGCCATCTATAAGAAGCCCGGTGCTGGTCCGATGCAGTGGCATACCGATTGGGGCCCTCTGGAGCATCCATATGGAGCCGATGCGATTCTGAATAATTCCGGCGCTTCCTCCATGTGGTTCTATTTGAACGGAATTGACTCCGTTCGAGGCGGGCTGGCCATTATTCCCGACTCCCATACGGAAAACTGGGCTGCTCCGGACGGCTTCGAATTTACCGCTAGAAGAGGTTCGTTTCATAGAAAGGGCAGCGATCCGATCGCCCATGGCCAAATGGAGGATGTACCAGGAGCTATACCGGTTATTGCAGATCCCGGTGATCTGATTATCTTCGCAGAAAGAACGTATCACGGCGTATACGCCCACCGCGGATCCATGACGAGATTGAGCTGCGGTATGAGTTTCTGTCCGAGGAGCTATGAAGCCGAGCAGACCTGGCCGCTGCCGGAGTCGGCGCAGCGGTTCATAGATTCCTGTTCGGATGAAGTGAAACCGTTGGTCGAGAAATATTTGGGCATAAACCGGCAGTGGATAAGCAGCTCCGATTCATAATTGCCGATTATTATGGAAGCCGCGTTGTGTTCCAAGTATAATGGGTATGATTGTAATTCGTTCCGCAGAATGGCAGAAGTATGCGCTTCCATTGTGTGCGCAACGTGATGAGGTGAACCAAATGGAAGTGAAATTGGAGCGGCAGCTCGAAATACGTTCGCTAGGCGATTGTACAATTCGTGAAATTACAGAACAATGGAACACCGGTTTTCTAGCTTATTTTAACGATATGAATCTATCAATCGAGAATATGAATATTCGGTTAGGGAGATTGAACATTCACCCGGAATTATCGGTTGCGGGGTATATCGATGGGATTCCCGCGGGCTTCGTGATGATCGGCATAGCGCATGTCGGCGGACGTAAACAGGCATGGAACGGGGGGACGGGAGTCAACCCGGAATTCCGCGGACGTTCGCTTAGCAAGCTGCTGCTGCAGGAGGCTATTCGGCGAACACAAGCCGCCGGGGCGGAATCGCTGTCCCTGGAAACGCGGACGGATAACGATCGTGCGATTCGCTCTTATCTTAGTGTCGGATTCACGATTAGAGAAACCCTTCAGGTGATGCGCAGAGAGGGCGCATTCACGAGCTTACCCTTCCTGAGAAGCTACAGCACGGATTATCGTATGTTCCCGGTTACCCCGGACATTGTCGGCAGACTGGCATTCTATGCCGACACGCCAAAATCCTGGACAACCGAGTGGTTCAATGCTCAAGGCCATGAAGCTGCTATTGTGTTAGACCGCAATAGCACGACCGTCGGGTATGTGTTGTACAGTAAGAGCTGCAGAGCGGACGGGACAGTGGAGAGTGTCATGCTTACTCATTGCGAAGCTGATCCGATGCGCAGTGATGCGGGTGATATCGTGCGGTTTATGCTGGGTGAAGTCTTCACGCCGCTCTCCGGACCGTACACCCGTCGAGTTCATTATTTAAGGGAGAGCAATGTTCTTGCGATGGAAGCATTGCGCGAAGCGGGGTTCCAAACCGTGTTCGCTGAACACATGATGGTTCTGGACTTCTAGCCGCATCTCCCGTGTCGTTATAACGGTGTGTGCATGACTATGACTATGAATTGGGGGCGTCTTTATTGGACAAGGATACGACGAAATTCCTACAAGGCTGGGCTCAAGCGGATATAACGCCTGAGCAGCCGGTTTCGCTTGCAGGACAATTCCATACGAGGCTGTCAGAGGGTGTGCTGGATCCATTGTCGGTAACCGTCTGGGCGATTGAATCGGGAGAGGAGCAGGCAGTCTTCGTCTGCTGCGATCTTGTCTCCATTCCCGATGAATTTCGCGATGCGGTTCGTGAACGGGTTCGGCAGCAAGTAATCGGATTAAATCCGCATAAAGTCATTATTAATGCAACTCATACCCATACAGCGCCTGAGATTCGTACTTCAACACAGACGATTGAACATATGGCAAGCCGGGGGTCGGGCGTTGAGCTGGACTCGATGCCGGTCGAGGCATATAATGCATTCGCCATAGAGCGGATTGCGGATGCGGTCTCGCAGGCATGGGCTTCTAGAGCGGCTGGCGCCGTTGCGTATGGCTGGGGGAATGCGGTAATCGGCCGCAACCGTCGGTGGGTCGATGCCGCAGGCCATTCGATCATGTACAATTTGGATACATCCATCAGCAGTCCATTCCGGCATATAGAAGGATATGAGGATCACAGCTTAAACCTGATGGCGACGTACGATTCGGAAGGGGAGCTAACCGGGCTAATTATTAATCTCCCCTGTCCTTCCCAAGCAAGCGAGATGTTGTATGAAGTGAGTGCGGACTGGTGGTGCGAAACCCGCCAGCAGCTTCGCAGCCGCTTCGGTGAGCATCTCTATATTCTTCCGCAGTGCAGTGCTGCCGGGGATCTATCACCACATCAGATGCTCGACCGCGAAGCCTATGAGCGAATGCTGATGCTCAAAGGCCGGACGATGCGGGAGGAGATTGCATGCCAGATCGCCGATGCGGTCGGGGACATACTCCCCTATATCGCCTCTACGCGCGATTCTAATCCGGTCATTCAGCTGCATTCCGTCCAATTGGATTTGCCGGCGAATAAGCTGACCGAGGAAGATGTCCGCGATGCCAATCAAGAGGCGGAGAAGCTGCTGGCCGAATTTGAACAGGAACAGCGCCGTCTCGACGAGAACCCGGAGCTGCGCAAGCAAGCCCGCTGGTATGTGCATGCGAGTTACCTGTACCGCAGACGGCATTGGTATTTGAATGTGGGAACCCGGTATGAGCAGCAGAGAACATGCAGCACTCTTCCTGCGGAGATCCATGTTCTGCGATTGGGAGAAGTAGCATACGCCACCGTCCCCTATGAACTGTACCTTGACTTTGGCAGTCAAATTAAGGTGCGCAGCTCCGCTAAGCAAACCTTTATCGTTCAGCTTGCGGGAGCCGGAACCTATCTTCCGAGCCCCAGATCGGTAGCCGGCGGCGGCTATGGTTCCGTGCCGGCCAGCAATAACCTCGGACCCGAGAGCGGTCAGGTGTTAGCTGATCATATATCCGAAACGATCCATGGTCTTATGGGGAATGAATAACGAGGAATGAAATAGTGGTTGGGCAGGAGGGTAAACCTGACCAACCATTATTTGTGTATGGATGCCAGGAGCTGCTGGAATTTTGCATCTTTACTTCGGCGTGATGCGGCGCAGGAGGGGAACTCTGTGGAGATCGTTTTTTTTTTATGAGATTCATCGTGAATAATCCAGTAAGATACTCAAGTAATGAGAGACTTATTGTAACGGCTATCGTTAGCAGAATGGGATACGCGCATTGCTGCATATACAGCAATGAAAAGTACCCGCAGACCGCCATGAATAGCGTACAGCATCCTACCTTAACCAAAATTCGAGTATTGACGTACAATCCAAGCGAACGGGAAACCGAGTAGAAATTAAAGAGGGTCAGCAAACATATCCCAATATTGATGCCAAGAATGACGCCGGCAATACCCAGCTTGGTTCCGAAGAGGATGATGCACCCTATCTTAATCAGCGTTGAAACAATGAAATTAACCATCGTAGTTTTTGCTTTTCCGATTCCGAGCAGCACGGCATGCAGCGGCCCCTCGAAGTAATGGAGAATAAAGATTGGAGCGATCATCTGAAGAAGCTTCCCTGCCTCAGGAGCATGATAGAGTACAGTAGTCAGAAGATCGGCCCATATGAAGAGGATGACCGTGCTCGGTGCTCCAACAATAAGCGAGATTCGAAGGGCTTGTTCGATTCGATGATGAATCAACACCTGATTATTCTGGGCCTTGGCTTCACTAATCGCGGGGAGCAAAGCCGTGATATCATGACCGTGCTTGTCCCGGACACGATTAAGCTCTGTGTGATCAAGATGGGTTGAAACGCTCTGTAGATGGAATCGATGATACCATTCCCGGTGGTCGGCAATCCGATTCGCAGCAAATCATGAGAGTCTTTCTCCCATGCTGAATATGCTTGCCATAGCGCCTGCAGCGGCAAACTCGATCCCATAAGGCAGCAGGATGTGGACTAAAACGTTGATGAAGCCTATCCGCACAAGCTGTTCAATGATTTGCGAGAAGGAGAGCGGATTCATATTCTGTCTGCCTCTAAAGTAGCCTTTCAGAACGGAAGAAATCGCTACAACAATCGGTGCTATCGGCGTGATTGCGAGCATGGCATAATACGCTCTTTGATCGGTTAATAGATACTGGGAAATCAGCTTTGCACCAATAAAGGTTAGTAAGGTCAGGAATAGGCTGAGCGTTGCCGTCACGGTAAGGGATACGATAAGAATCTTTTTCACCTTATGATGCTGCCCTTGAGCTTCGGCTTCTGCGACTAATTTCGATATAGCGACCGGCAGGCCAAGACAGGTGAGTGTAATGACAAGCGGTATTAGCGGCTGGGCCATCATTAACAAGCCGACGTCCTCAAGCATTCGATCCAGAATAATCCATTCATGAAGCCGAGAACACGGCTGATGAATGCGGCGCCGGTAAGTAAGTCATGTACAACCGCAATAAATGCTTTGTCGCGCTACCTTATAAATCTGTCTTTTGTACATATGACCAGAGAACGGCTTTAATCCTTATATACAATTTCGAAAAAATTGGTTTATCAAAAGAATCTAATAATAAATTATAAAGGATCGAATTAAGAATGAATCAATTAAAAGTTGTTAGTGTGATTACACTTATTAGTTTAATATGGGGTTATTTATGGGTTACAGCTAAAATGGGGCTAGAGGATATCCCTCCTTTTCTATTTTCAGCATCAAGGCTTTTAATAGGAGCAACAACCTTATTTTTACTTTTATTAGCAAAAAGACAAAAAATCTTACCAAATAAAAAAGAATGGCTTCCATTTTTTTATCTAAGCTTATTTATGTGTGTTGGTTATTATGCTCTATCCACTTATGGATTGCAATTTGTAGATTCAGGCCTATCGTCTGTACTTGTTTATACGATGCCTATTATTATTAGTGTGTTAGCACATTTCTTCTTAAATGAATATTTAACTCTAAATAAAGTTATTGGTCTCACTGTTGGAGCAATTGGTCTTTTATTCATCTTAGGTCCAACGATAAAGCATCTATCTTGGAATGACTCGTTGTTAGGTGAGATTATTATTTTAGCTTCTGCCTTCTTCTGGGCTTGTGCAAGTATCTATACAAAAAAAATTGGACAATCTCATGACAAATTGAAAATGACCTTGTGGCAATTATTAATGGGTGGTAGTTTAATCCTTATTATTTCTTTAGGAAGTGAACATGAAGCTATTTCTCAGATGACATTATCTACTTCATCTATACTTGCTTTGTTATATAATGGTGTTTTGGGAACAGCAGTAGCATTTGTAGGATGGAATTGGGTATTGGGTAAAATTCAAGCATCTATTGCATCAATCTCTTTAATGACGGTTCCAATACTCGGATTGATTTTTGGCTGGCTTCAATTAGATGAGAAGATCACCAGTAATATTCTAATTGGTGCTGTTTGTATCTGCCTCGGTATTTTATTTACATCTATTCAAAGAAAGAAAACCGTTAAAGGTACTAAAAGGAAAATGCTATTAACCAGTGATGAAAGGTAAAAAATTCAGTTTTCTCACGAATGCTCGCTTATTCGCAGGATTTCACCCTTGCCAGAATGCGGAAAGATAGCTAAAGAACCCTAATTGAAGACCAGGACAATATGAAGACCCGAGGAAATAGAGGGGGAGGTTGCAAGCCCCATATCCTTCCAACTGCTGCACGCATTCTCCACGCCGCCCCTGGAGGTTCTCACTCCCATGTCTCAACGGGTCATTGCCCTCTCATTCCTTCGTTACGCCTGTCCAAGGGGTGGAGGCCGGTCTTGCTATCGTTACGGGATTATTTCAAGTAGAACCTCGGCCTGAGTTCGATTCAAAACCCTCTAAACCACACCCGTACCATAACATATATGTTGAGTGTGATTGCTCCCTTGATTGCACAAGCCTGGAAGTATGAAATACTGAAAACAGACGATCTTCGGGTATGGAGATCAGCTGTTTTCTTTGTTACTTATTCGGTAGCCTTCAAAATAGGATTAAGTTGCTTGTTTAGCAATTGTAGAAAGGCTTATCCGATTCATTCGGTGAGTTCGTTCCATCCGACGTCGGGGGTATCTTTTCTGTTCAGTGACAAAAAAATGGTCCCATTCAAAGCCATACAAAAACTATTGTATTAGAGTTACTATTCAGCAATTTCCCGTTTTCGTTAAGTTTAAAATCATCATCATTATTTCCTGTAACTTTTAACACCGAGTTCGCACCCATAATGACGGAGGTGCTATTTGAATTTCACAAATCTGGAAGCATGGAGACAGGTGAGAGTAAACTGAGGTAGTGGAGGGATCGATGGAGTCACCATCGATCATATTGTAAATGAATATGGAGAAGAACGATTCGTCGAAGAAATTCGTGAACAATTGATTACGGGTACGTAACATCCGTTGCTAGCCAGATGCAAAAAGATACCCAAGGGGGATGGAAAGTTTCGCCCGTTAAGTATCCCAGCTATACGTGATCGCGCAGTCCAGATGGCACCGAAGATGGTAATCGAACCGTAAGAGAGCGCCGGCAGAAAATCAATTGTGCTGGAATTTCTCCAAATAACGATTCTCTGTCCGTAAGCCATACTTACGGATCAGAACGGCATATTCGTACCGCCTGATCGGTGGTTTTGAAGATGGTACCGTACGCCCGAATGATAAACTCATCGGGAGCAAGTGATGGTCCTATATCAAGAGCTGAGGTAGCTGCAATGTGCTGCGGCTGCTTCAGAAGTCCGATCTCATTTTAATATTGTGTAATCAAAAAAGATTATCCCGCTCAAGCTCGCAAGAGAAGCATTCGGGATAATCTTTTTTTCGCACCAACTCCTGGAATTGGACTTTGCCAATGAAAGTTGAGAAGCGTCTTTTTCCAGCCGCGATGTTCGGCCGCTTCATCGAAAACCATCCGCAGGTCGGCAATGGGCAATGGAATGAATGCTCATTGCTTGAGACGGAAGCAGCCTTTGGATAGCTCCTTGAAAATCAGGGTTTCTCATAGCTCCCACTATGGAGGATAATCCGGAATCGAGCTGCGGCTGCTGCCGATGAGAGCAAGGCTCTTTTTTAAAACATCTCTCGTATTGATCGGTCCAAGCTCCTCCGTTACTCCAATGAGCACAAGTTTTGCGCTCTTAATCATAATATCGGAGCTTGGTTACCGTGGCTGAACTGAAGCGCCAGCCTGTACATTCAATCACAATGTCAACTTTTTTGTTTCACTCCGGATGCACGACTTCTTTCGACGCTGCTGCTTTGATGTTGCGGAAACGCTGCCTGTAATGCTTCGGCGTAACGGTTTCGATTTTGACGAAGCAGCGTATGTAGTACGTGGAGGTGCTAAAGCCGACTTCTTGGGCGATGGTGTAAATCGACATATCCGTATTTACGAGCAGCAGCTTGGATTGTTCGACGCGGTAGCGGGTTAAATATTCCAGGGGCGTGCAGCCATATATCTGTTTCATGCAACGGGTGATATAGGTAGGATGGAAATGCAGCCGATTTCGAAAATCGTCATAGCAGACGCGATTGCGGTAATTTTGGCGAAGGTACGTTTCCACCGCTTCCGCAAGCCGCTCGATAGGCGAAGCCTGCTGCTTTTGCTTTTCGTTCATATCAAACAGCAAACTCTGAAACACGGCTTGCTGCCGCCATTTGGAATCCGTGCTCGGATTTCCTTCCAACTGCAGCAGTGTTTTCAATTTCTCGTAAGCGCTCGCGGGACTCGTAAAGCTGCAAAACCGCGGGAGATGGATGGGGAATTCTTCTATTCTCTGATACAATTGCTTGGTGCGCTTATTCATATCCGGGACGATTTCGGAAACCTCTGTCCATTCCCCTGTGCTTTGGAAGTGAATCCAATAAAAATGAGTAGTTGCGGTGCAAGGATGATAGGCGAAATGGCGGCGATCCGGATGCAAAATCAACGCTTCTCCCGGCTTCACGCTCCATTGCCGGTCTTCTTCTTGGAAAAAGAGAGCCCCCTTGGTGACGATAACCATGTCGAAGACGGAAATGCTGCTGCGATTCGGGTGGACTTGTCCGATTTCGTAGGTATCTTCACCTCCCACAATATAATGAGGCAGCGGCGGGGCTATAAAACGGAAGTTGGCCATCACATGAGTTCTCCTTATCAAAAAGTTCAAATCGTATGATAAACAGGTGCGAAAGCTGCCTGTTTTTCTTTTATTGTAGCATGTATATTTGGCTTAGAAAGGTTAATTCTCACAATCTATCTTATGCAAAAGTTGTATGGAATTGTATGGTAAATGAATGATTGAGAAGGAGTTGTTAAGCGGTGGGATCCGTTGCAAAAGCGTTTCAAAGATTTACTCCCGTTCCATTTACGCAGGTGGCAATGAATGATGCTTTCTGGGTGCCGCGGCTGCGGGCGCATAAGTCCGTCACACTTCCAGTTTGCCTGGATAAGTGTGAACAGACGGGCAGAATTTCGAATTTTGCCAAGGCCGCAAGTTTGACGGAAGGTGAATTTGAAGGCATATTTTTTAACGATTCGGATGTATATAAAGTATTGGAAGGAGCCGCTTATTCATTAATGACGCACCCCGATACAGAATTGGAAGAGCGCGTGGACGCGATTATCGATCTGATCGCTGCGGCTCAAGAGGAAGACGGTTACTTGATGACTTATTTCACCTTGGCGGCCCCTGATAAAAAGTGGTCCGATATGGAAAAGCACGAAATGTACTGCGGCGGACATTTGATCGAGGCGGCGGTGGCTTACAAGCAGGCGACGGGTAAAGATAAGCTGCTGAATGTGGCCTGCAAGCTAGCCGATCATTATGACGCGATTTTCGGTCCTGGTAAGCGCCACTGGGTGGATGGTCATGAGGAAATCGAGCTTGCCTTGATCAAGCTGTATCATGAAACCGGGGAGGAACGCTACTGGAAGCTTGCCCATTGGCTGCTTGAGGAGCGGGGGCACGATCACGGCGTCGGCACGATTTGGGATAAAGAAGAATTTGGGCCGAAGTACTGCCAGGATGATAAACCGGTTCGGGATATGACCGATGTGAGCGGTCATGCCGTTCGCGCGATGTATCTGTACACGGCGATGGCGGATGTCGTTACGGTGACCGGGGATCTCGGATACAAAGCTGCTCTGGACCGATTGTGGGAAAGCGTCGTGCAGCGCAATATGTATATTACCGGGGGCATCGGTCCTTCCAAGCATAATGAAGGTTTTACAGTGGATTACGATCTGCCGAACGAAGAGGCTTACTGTGAAACTTGCGCAGCGGTGGGCATGGTGCTGTGGAACCACAGAATGAATTTGCTGCATGGAGACAGCAAATATGCGGATATCGTAGAGAGAGTGATGTACAACGGGGCCATAGCCGGCGTATCATTGAGCGGTGACAAGTTCTTTTATGTGAATCCGCTAGCTTCCCAAGGACATCATCACCGTGTAGAATGGTTTGATTGTTCTTGCTGTCCATCGCAAATCGCGCGGTTCTTGCCGTCTATCGGGAACTATGTATATGCGGCTTCAGAACGAGGAGTTGTAGTCAACATGTACATGCAGGGATCAGGCACGATTCCAATAGCATCAGGCGCGGTTGGACTGACGCAGCAAACGGAATATCCGTGGAACGGAAACGTTGCGATAACGGTGAATCCGGAGAGAAGCGGGGAATTTGAGATTCTTCTGCGCTACCCGGGCTGGTGCAAAGGTGCCGTTCTTTCTGTCAATGGCGAACCGCAGGAGAATTTTGAAATCGAAAAAGGCTACATACGCCTGAATCGGGTCTGGAAGGCCGGCGATATCGTCTCGCTGCAGCTGGATATGCCGGTAGAGCGGGTGAAGGCTCATCCGAAAGTCGGGGAGAACGTGGGCAAAGTAGCGCTGCAGCGAGGGCCCGTCGTGTACTGCCTAGAAGAAACCGATCAGCTTGCTCCGCTCGAATCGATATCGATCGACGCGCACACGATGTTCCTGGCTGAGCGTCATCAACATGTACTGGAAGGAGCCGTCATCCTTCACGGACAGGACGTTAACGGGCAAGGCGGAATTACGGCGATTCCCTATTATGCTTGGGATAACCGCCAACCTGGCGGCATGGCTGTATGGCTGACGGAGCGTGAAAGAAGCAGCGATTTATATAGGTAAGCGTACCAAGAAAACTCCACCCTTTCCCTTTGAAGCGGTGGAGTTAGTTCTTTCTATTAGGGTGATGAGGCTGTTGGGAGGCATGCAGCGATGCACATCCTTTTTGAGCTGTTTAGTTTAAAAAAGATCCGCAGTAAATTTTTTATTCTGACTACGATCCTACGGTCATCCCAATGCTGTACGTCAGCTTTGCCCTCTACCGGATATCGGCTGACAAGCTGGTGAAAAATTCGGAGCAACATGCGTTTTCCGCGCTTGACATCGGAGAGTATTATCTCGACCGGCTTATCGTGGATGAGAACGATCTGCTAACCGGCTGCAGCCATTCGAACATATTCGCCCAAGAGGTATTTTACCGGGCCGGCGGCTTTCTGCTGATGAATCCGATTTTTTTGCCCGGCATGACGCTGGAGACGCCGCCGGCGACCCGCACGTCGAAGTTTGAGCGGATACCGGGCATCGCTGAAGCGGTGCTGTCCGAAGCGCCGATCCGCGAATCCGACGTGCTCGTCATCGCTTCGGTTTCCGGCCGCAACGACGTCCCGGTGGAGATGGCGCTGTGGGCCCGCGAGCGCGGCGTGAAAGTCGTCGCGCTGACGTCATTCGGAAACGGTAGCGAGCCGTCATCGGAGCGGCAATCCTGACCAACCACTATTTGCGTATGAACGATAGGGAGCTGCGGCAGTTTCTCATGGTTACTTCGGCGTGATGCGACGCAGGAGGGGAACTCTGTGGAGATCGGTTTTCTTGATAAGGCTAGTCGCGAATAACCCTGCTAGATACACGAGTAAAGAGAGACTTATTGTAACGGTTAACGTTAGTAGGAGGGGGTAGGCTGATTGCTGCATATACAGCAATGAATAGTGCCCGCTGATCGCCATGAATAGCGTACAGAATCCTACTTTAACCAAGATTCGAGTATTGACATACAAACCAATCGAACGGGATACCGAGTAGAAATTAAAGAGGGTCAGCAAACAAATACCAATATTGATGCCAAGAATGACGCCGGCAATACCCAGCTTGGTTCCGAAGAGGATAATGCATCCTATTTTGATCAGTGTTGAAACAATGAAGTTCACCATCGTTGTTTTTGCTTTTCCTAATCCGAGCAGCACGGCATGGAGCGGACCCTCGAAGTAATGGAGAATAAATATAGGAGCGATCATCCGCAGAAGCTTCCCTGCTTCAGGAGCATGATAGAGAACGGTAGTCAGGGGATCGGCCCATATGAAAAGGATGACCGTGCTAGGTGCTCCAACAATAAGGGATATTCGAAGGGCTTGTTCGATTCGATGGTGAATCAATACTTGATTATTCTGGGCCTTGGCTTCACTAATCGCTGGAAGTAAAGCCGTTGAAATCGATTGGGTAATAAAGCTGGGCAGAAACAACAGCGGAAACGTATAGCCTGCCAGCAGTCCATACATTTTGGTCGCCATGACGGTGCTTGTCCCGGACACGATTAAGCTTTGTGTGATCAAGATAGGTTGGAAAGCTCTATAGATAGAATCGATGATCCCATTACCGGTGGTTGGCAGTCCGATTCGCAGCAGCTCATGAAGGGTCTTTCTCCCATGCTGTAGATTGTGCTTCCACTTCTCGCCGGATGGTTTCTTCCTTCGATACAGCTTAAACATAGAAATCAAGTACAGCAACGAAACGCCCTCGCCGATCACACTGCTCGCCATAGCGCCTGCTGCTGCAAATTCAATCCCATAAGGCAGCAGGGTATGGACTAATGCGATGATGAAGCCGATCCGCACGAGTTGTTCAATGACTTGCGAGAAAGCGAGCGGCTTCATATTCAGTCTGCCTCTAAAGTAGCCTTTCAGAACGGAAGAGATCGCCACGATCGGTGCAATCGGTGTAATCGCGAGCATGGCGTAGTAGGCTCTTTGATCGGTTAAGAGATGATGGGATATGAGCTTCGCACCAATAAAGGTGAGAAGTGTCAGGAATAGGCTTAACGCTGCCGTCACGGTGAGGGACACGATTAGAATCTTTTTCACCTTATGATGCTGACCCTGGGCTTCGGCCTCTGCGACTAATTTCGAAATGGCAACCGGTAAACCGAGACTGGTAAGTGTAATGACAAGCGGAACCAGCGGCTGTGCCATCATTAGCAAGCCGACGCCCTCTGTCCCCAGAATACGAGCCAAAATGATTCCATTCATAAAGCCAAGAATCCGGCTAATGAATGCCGCGCTCGTGAGTATGAATGTTCCTCGTATAAAAGATTGTTTCTGCATGGCGACGATCATCTCGCTTTCTTACTACTTATATATACGCGTAAGAAAGCTATACATGTACAACCTGTCACAGTAATTCTAGCAGCGAACGAATGAAGAGCTCTTCGACTAAGACCTGAATGTTCTAAGGAACGGAGGATGAATGATGTACTCCATATAAAAAAGACCCTTGTGTCAAGGGCCTGAGATTAAGCGTGAATCTTCCTTATTGTGCGGTATAGCCTCCGTCAAGTACGACGGCTTGCCCTGTCACGCCTTTGGCCCGATCGCTTGCGAGAAACAGGGCATAGTCGGCGACTTCATTCGTCTCCAGCAAGCGGCGTTGAGGGACAAGGGGGAAGATGACTTCTTCCAATACCTTCTCCAGCGGGACTTGACGTGTCCGAGCCAGTTCTTGCAGCTGCCCTCTAACTAAAGGCGTATCCACATATCCCGGACATAGCGCATTAACGGTAATGCCGAAGGGGGCGGCTTCCAATGCGGCGACCTTCGTTAAGCCGATCACGCCATGCTTTGCGCTATTATAAGCGGCTTTCCCTGCAAAGCCGACCAATCCGTTAATGGAAGAGAGATTAAGAATTCGGCCATAGCCCTGCTGCTTCATATGAGGCAGTGCATGCTTCATAGCGATGAAGGGGGCGGTGAGCATGATCTTGAGCATCAGCTCGAATTTCTCGGTCGGAAAATCCTCAATAGGAGCAACATGCTGGATGCCTGCATTGTTGATCAGAACGTCCAAACGACCGAAACGCTGGGCGGTCTGGGTGATAAGCCGGGCGATGTCCGATTCCAATGTTACGTCTGCTTGTATGGCAGCAGCCTTGCCGCCGGAACGAACGAGCCGCTGCAGAGCTTCTTCCAATTTCGTGCCATTGTTATCCGATAAGACGACGTTTGCGCCATGCTGGGCGAAGGATTCGGCGATATGAAAACCAATGCCCTGTGCAGAACCTGTCACGATGACAACGCGACCCGCGAACGAAGTGCTGTCCATTAATAAGCTCCCATCTGCACGCGATCAGATACTAGTAGGGGAGGTTCGGTTGCATGGCGGATTTCGTCAACTGTATACCCTTCGGCAACTTCGACCAGAAGCAGGCCTTCACCTGTAATATCGATCACTGCTCGATCCGTAATAATACGGTTAACCACGTTCTTGCCCGTCAAGGGCAGGCTGCAGGTATTCAATATTTTCGGTTGTCCGGCTTTATTGACATGGTCCATGATGACGACGATCCTCTTTGCCCCATGCACCAGATCCATTGCGCCGCCCATCCCTTTGACCATCTTGCCGGGTATCATCCAATTGGCCAAATCTCCGGCTTCAGATACTTCCATGCCGCCCAAGATCGCCAGATCGATATGTCCGCCTCGTATCATAGCGAAGGAATCCGCACTGTTGAAATAGGAAGCGCCCGGGATGGCAGTCACCGTTTCCTTACCGGCGTTAATCAGATCGGGGTCGACCCGGTCGGGTGTGGGATAGGGACCTATCCCGAGCAGACCATTCTCCGACTGCAGCACGACCTGCTTGGCAGGGGAGATGTAATTGGCTACCAGCGTGGGAATCCCGATACCAAGATTGACATAGTAACCGTCCTGCACTTCTTTCTCTGCACGCATGGCTATACGTTCCCGAATCCCCAATTGTTCACTCATTATATCGATCTCCTCTCCAGCGTATTAGGCTTGTGTCGTAAGCCGCTCAATTCGTTTCTCTTGCGCACCCACAATGAGCTTCTGCACAAAAATCCCCGGGGTGTCGACAGCTTCTGGATCGATGTCGCCGATCTCTACGAGCTCCTCGATTTCTGCAATCGTCACTTTGCCTGCGCTTGCCATCATCGGGTTGAAATTGCGGGCGGTCTTGTTATACACCAAATTTCCCATCCGATCCCCGCGAGCTGCGCGGATTAAGCTGAAGTCGGCAGTTAAAGCATGCTCAAGAATATAGGCCTTCCCGTCAAAAAGACGCGTCTCCCGTCCTTCGGCTAGCGGGGTTCCAACTCCGGCCGGCGTATAGAAAGCAGGGATGCCTGCACCGCCAGACCTGATACGTTCGGCAAGCGTACCTTGCGGCACTAGCTGCGCCTCGATCTCCCCACTGAGTACCTGACGCTCGAACTCTTTGTTCTCACCGACGTAGGAGGCGATGATTTTGGAGATTTGCTTGTTTCTGAGCAGCAGGCCTAGACCCCAATCGTCAACACCGCAGTTGTTGGAGATGACGGTGAGGTTGCGGACTCCACTGTCAGCCAATGCGGCGATCAGCTGCTCAGGGATGCCAACGAGACCGAACCCGCCTACCATGAGCGTTGCGCCATCGGGAATGATCTTGACCGCATCGGCAAACGAATTCAATATTTCCTTCATAGGAGTAGTCTCCTTTCCTTATTGGTTTGCTAGCTTCGTCACGCGCCTTCTACGATCGTTGCAATACCTTGCCCGCCGCCGATACATAAGGAAGCCAGTCCTAGACGAGAGCTTTGGCGCCGCATCTCATGCAGCAGGGTGACGAGCACCCGCGCTCCACTGGCGCCGATCGGGTGGCCGAGCGCTATGGCTCCGCCATTGACGTTGAATATCCCGGGATCATAGTCAAAATGCTTGCCGTATGCGAGTGCTTGTGCCGCGAAGGCTTCATTCACTTCAAGCAGATCGATTTCATTCATGGCCAGACCGGCCTTCGCCAAGGCTCGCTCCGTAGCGGGGATTGGGCCGATCCCCATCATCGACGGCTCCACACCTGCCGATGCATGGGAACGAAGGATGGCTAGCGGTTTAAGGCCAAGTGAGACTGCCCGCCGTTCAGACAGGATGACCAGCGCGGCTGCTCCGTCATTAATGCCAGAGGCGTTGCCGGCCGTCACAATGCCGTCATGCTTGAATGCAGGGCGCAATCTGGCTAGAGCTTCTAGTGTTGTATCGGGACGCGGATACTCATCCTTCGTTACAAGGAGCGCTTCGCCTTTCTTCTGGGGGATGCTCACGGAAATCAATTCATCGTCGAATCTTCCGGCATCGACGGCGGCTTTTGCTTTCTGTTGGCTCTGCCAAGCAAATTGATCAAGCTGCTGGCGCGTAAAGCCATAATGATCCCCAATGTTCTCGGCAGTCATGCCCATGTGGTAATTATTCGCTGCGCACCATAGTCCGTCTTGGATCATCGTGTCCACCATGGTCTGATGTCCCATGCGGTAACCGGAGCGGGCACCCTGCAGTAGATAGGGGGCAAGTGACATATTTTCCATACCGCCCGCTACGATAATTTCGCAATCCCCGGATCGGATGGCGTTGTATGCCATACTAACCGCCTTCATACCGGAACCGCATACATGATTAATAGTCAATGCAGGGATGTCGACCGATAGACCTGCGGCAAGGGCGGCTTGCCGAGCAGGATTCTGACCGAGGCCGGCCTGAAGGACGTTGCCCATAATGACCTCGTCAACTTGCTTGGCATCGATGCCCGCACGACTGATCGCCTCGGCGATGGCGATGGAGCCTAGCCGAATGGCGGTGACCTCTTTAAACATTCCGTTAAAGCTCCCAATGGGTGTACGAACTGCACTGGCAATCACTACATTGTTCGTCGCAGCAGCGCTGCTGTTCATCAAGGCCATCAATCCTCCTGATCGAGTTTCGTTCTGAATGATACCAATTGCTTCATGCGGTCGCTCAGCTGCTCGGAGGCATGTGGGCCGTCCTCATACTCATAGAAGCCCCGTCCGCTCTTAACGCCAAGCTCGCCGCTGCCCGCTCTTTCCAGAATGGATTGCGGTGCTTCGGAGCTTCTGGAGAGCTCCGGGAAGAGGTGGCCGGTTACCTTCGCCCAGATGTCCAATCCGCCAAGATCCGCGATCTCGAACGGACCCTTAAGCGCCCAGCGCAAGCCGAGTCCATCACTTACGACAGTATCGATCTGCCTGGCATCGGCCACTCCGTTCTCCAACAGGTAACAGGCTTCTCTCATTAACGCGGCTTGCAGCCGGTTGGCGATAAATCCAGGAATGTCTTTGTTTAATACAACGGGCGATTTGCCGCAATGCTGCAGTAAAGATATCACCTCATTCAAGATGGCTGGGGAAGTTGACGGCAAACCAACAATCTCGACTAATGGAACATGCTTCGCCGGATTGAAGAAATGAGTGACAATCATACGATCCTCGAACGATAAATTTGCAGCCAGCTCCCGCAGAGCGAAGGTAGAGGTGTTGGAGGCGATAATGGCCTGCGGTTTAATGAGAGGTTCAAGCCTGGCATACACGTCCCGTTTGACATCCAACTGTTCCGGAACGGCTTCGACGATTAGATCCGCCGTTGTAACCGCTTTCTCGAAATCACTCATGAACACGATGGATGGTGATGCGGCTGCGTCAAGCGATCGCTCGTTGAGTGATTGGAGTTTCGGATCATACAAAGTCACCTGACAGCCATGTTCAGCAAACAGCTGGGCGATTCCCAGCCCCATTGTTCCAGCTCCTAGAACGGTAATGGCTGTAATCATATGAAGCCCCCTTAGACGAATCATTAATTTCATTGTACATACGGGATATCTATGAGTAAAATACATATATCGAATACTATATATTCTAATTATCTATATATAAGGGTGATGACAAGACGATGGATTTGCGGCAATTAAGCTACTTTCTAGAGGTCGCTCAGCACGCCAGCTTCTCCAAGGCCAGCCAGTCCATTCATCTCTCACAGCCTACCTTGAGTAAAATGGTCAAAAGCCTGGAGGATGAACTGGGCGTTGTACTGCTGGATCGCTCCACGCGCAAAGTAGTGTTGACGGAAGCGGGCAAGCTGGTTCAAACGCATGCCCAAGCCGTTATTAATGCCCAGCAGCAGCTGCTGGCGGCAGTAGTGGATTTGAAAGAGATGAGGAAGGGGCAATTTACGCTCGGGCTGCCTCCCGTAATCGGAGCAAGCTTCTTCCCGAGGGTTATCGCAGATTTTCATCAGCTGCATCCGGACATCGAGATTCAAATCGTGGAGGAGGGGGGCAAACGGATTGAACAGCTGCTGATCGAGGGAAAAATCAATCTCGGCGTTATCGTTCTTCCAGTAGATGAACAACTATTCGAGGCCGTACCGATTGTGAAGCGGCATCTGAATCTCGTATTGCCGCTCACACACCCGATGCAGCATAGCAGCAAGGTTCGGCTCACGGATCTGAGGGACGAGCCATTCATTTTGTTCCGCCAGGAATTTAATTTGCATGATCGTGTGAAGGAAGCTTGTATTCGTGAAGGGTTTGAGCCGCGGGTAGCGTATGAAAGCACACAGTGGGATTTCATCTATGAATTGATTTGCGCCAACCAAGGGATATCCCTGCTTCCGGAGACGATCTGCGCGAGGCTTGATCCGGAGAAGGTTCGTGTCGTACGACTCATCGAGCCAAGCATCCACTGGGATTTGGCCATCATCTGGAAGAAGGGCGGCTATGTTTCCCATGCGGCGCAAGGCTGGATTGAGTTCGCTAAGGGCGTGTTTACGAATCGCAATTGATGCTGATCTTATTTCTGCGCCGTTACAATAGGCTGGTAATAGCCGGTATCCACGGGCAGATGCCACTTTATCTCGGAGAAACCATTCGCATGTAATGCTGCGCTAAGTTCCTCCCGAAGAAGTGCTCTGTACACGGTTTTATAATGCTTTGTATCCCAGGCGCCATTGATTTCTTGCACGATAAATTGGTTTACCGTATAGGTTGTGCCATCTTCCGGCCAATCCCATACCTGAAAAACAATCCGCTTGCCCTCATCGAACACACGCGGTTGTGTGGAGGAGGGCTTCTCATGTACCAGCGTATCGTAGTCTCTTATCGTAAACATCAGCAGGCCATCCTGATTTAGTTTTGCATGTATATTTAGAAGAGCTTTATCTAAATCCTCATCTGTAAGGAGATGTGGGATCGCATTATCCGCCGATAGCACGATATCGAATGATCCTGGTACATCGGTATCCAGCGAGCGGAAATCAGCTACTCCAAAATCGATCTGAACACCGATGGATGAGGCTTCATGGCCAGCTCTTCGAACGGATTCAGGACTTAGATCTGTCGCACGGACGTTATACCCATATTTCGCCAATCCGATGGCTTGCGTTCCAATACCGCACGAACAATCCAGCAGTGAGATGTTGCTCGGTGCAGAGTTCAGTTTGGATTGGATGACTTTATGGAGTACCTCGCCTTGCCTTGAAATCGCATGATTCCAATCCGCGTATATGAGATGATAGTCTTCTGCAAGTTCATCATAGAAGGTTAGAACGGAGTCGCTCATGCCTCTCACTCCTATCTTTTGATATACCCCTAAGTATAGTTCATATATTAGATTAGCAACATAAAAAACAGCATGCCCTATAAGCGAAGGCTGCGATGGACTCCAAATCGTTATAGGTATAGATCAAACATCATCATGATTAAACTAGAAGTATAAACCATTTGTAGTATTGAAGAGGGATGATGTGGGGTGGCGAATTCAGCATCTTTATCTGTTGGCGGCGTACTGATCATGAATGACACCTATCCCCAGCTGAAGTGATGGCTCATCCTGCTGTCATAGATTTATCAAAGTATGCATCGAAGCAGCATTGGAATCAAAGGCAGGGCTGTTTAAGCGAGGTCAAGGTATACAGACAGAACGCAATATATGTCCTATGAGGTTTATTCCATCTAATAAGAAGAGCTCCAGAATTCACTTCTGGAGCTCTTCTTATCCGTTTGAAGGAAATAAAAAAACACCTCATCGGTGTGGAGCTGTTTTTGGGTGATTTTAAATTAAGGGCACGTATCCTCGCTCCCTATAATCGTATTATAAACGGCGGATGATTATAAGTCTATACTTGTGGAAAAAAATTCTATATTCTAAGTCATACCGGTCAAATAACTGTTCTGAGATAAGCTGAAGCACAACATCTATTGCGATTACGTAATCCTATCGATGGGTTGGAGGGGGATGGAATATTAACAAATATGCTCGTTGCTTCTGGGACGCGTCATCCATCATGTTTCGGGTGGAACGATGGCCAATTACGGTCTTGTCCGTCATGCTGTTTCTAGCTGTATTCATCATGCCTGCAGAGCTCTGGCTGGTCAAAACACTTGTCGACCGCATCCAGGCATGGATTACTCCGGATCCAATCGATTCCATACTTGCAGCTGCAGCATGGTTAGCCGCTCTATTGATTATGAACAATATTGGCTTTGTTCCGGTTCCGTTAGCCATGACACGCTTGAACGAGATTGGCACGCTAGAGGAACAACGGCTGGTGATGCACAAAACATCAAGGCTTCCTCTCACGTTGGTCGAAGCGCCTCGAATCAAGGAACTCCGGGAACGAGCCCTTCAAGTCTCCCTATATGCCATCTACGATACAGGCAGTCATTTCATGCAGGGCTCTCTGCAGTCGGCCGTATTGATTATCGTAATGCTGGCATATGGCCAGTGGCTTCCCGTTGTCGCGATCTGCGCGGCAGCACTCCTCCAAACTTACGTCATGAGTAAATCGGCAGCAAGTCTCGAACGGCTTAACCGTAAGCAGACACCAAGCAGCAGACTGCTCCGGCATTATGCCGGACTGATGACGAAGCGGGAAGCAGCCAAGGAAATCCGCTTGTTCTGCTTCGGTCAACTGCTGGCCGCGCGCTGGTCGGCATTGTATAGAAGCCAATCCAAAGAAAAGTGGGATATCGCCCGTTCGTCTGAGCTGCGAAAAATAGGTCCAGAGCTGCTGATGGTTCTGATCGGCGGATTACTGGTCTCGCTCCTGGTGCTTCAGCCAGGAGCAAACAAACTGACAGCTGGAGAATTCACGCTATTATTTATGGTCTTGACGATGTTATTATCGCAGCTTCAGGGTCTAATCCACCGTGCAGTCTCTATGCGTACGCAATACATGAGATGGGCAGATTTTCGCACCTATATGAATCTAGAAGATGATCCACGTGCAGGACGACAGGAAACATCCAAGGTTGTGAAGGATGATACTTCGGTGGTGATGGATAGAATCAGTGAAGGTAACGCTGACGGCAGTCGATCCATTGCGGCGCCGGGTGGCATGAAGCTGGAAGTTCGCAAGCTTCATTACCGTTATCCTGGTGCCGTATGCGATACGCTGAAGGATATCAGCCTGTCGATCCCGAGCGGCTGCCGAGCTGCGGTAGTCGGCGAGAACGGCTCCGGAAAATCGACACTGGTCAAGCTGTTAACCGGGATGTATATGCCGGGTTGCGGCGAAATCATCTGGAGCCGTGAGGGGGAGAGGATCCCCGCAGCGGATTCCGCGGAAGGGCATCTATCCGCGGTGTTTCAAGATTTTACCCGTTTATATGTAACCCTTCGGGAGAACGTGGCACTTGGCAACCTGGCGGCGATGGATCAGGATTCGGAGCTGCAAAACTCGCTTCGCGCTGCGGGAAGCAGGCTTTCCGACTTGGAGATGCAGATCGGTTCGCCTTTTGACGGGATTGAGCCTTCCGGCGGGCAGTGGCAGCAAATCGCGACTGCTCGAGCGCTGCTGCGTAATGCAAGCTTCGTGTTTTTCGATGAACCGACGGCAGCCTTGGATCCTCTAGCCGAGAAGAAAGCATTCGATCTGTTCTTGCGTGTGACGGAAGGACGTTCGGCACTGCTCGTTACACACCGGCTTGGGGCCGCGAAGCTGGCGGATGTGATTTTCGTTCTGAAGGATGGCCGGCTTGTGGAGCAAGGGACCCACAACGAGTTAATAGCGCAACAGGGTGAATACAGCCGAATGTTCCAGCTGCAGGCATCTTGGTATGGGTGAATGACCTTGCCCACGGAAAGGGTGGAGGTTTGAGGAGCTTCCGCAATCGAATACGAAGCGCTGGGGTGAACGGATGAACAATAATGCACGTACTTCGACAGTTCGCAGCATTGGAATGCTGATTTACCGAATATCAAGAGCGATGCCTATGCTGACGTTGGTCTGGCTCGGTATTCCATTGTTGCTTGGTGTACTAATCATACCGAGCTATACGGCTCAGAAGGATCTGCTGGATTTATTCGTGGGGGGAACGGAGGAGCGTGATTGGGAAGCCATGCTCAGGGCTGCATGGCCGCCGCTTGTTATTTTTTCTGTCATTGCGCTCCTTCGGGTTCTGCTCACTGCTTGTCAGAATCTAGCTGATCCCAGATTGCGGGACCGGTCATCGATGCTGCTTCAGTCCGAGGTGCATCAGCGGGCAATTAAGGTACCGTTAGAACGGATGGATCAATCCGAATACTATGACCGGCTGCAGAGAGCAGAGGCTGCTGCAAGCACGGATGTTTGCGGCATTCTGCAGAATGTAATCGGATTTCTGATCCTTCTGTTCGAGTTGTTCGGTCTTCTAACCGTGGTCTCATTAGCTCATCCCATTGTTTGTATATTGTTGATCATTGTCTTTGCCATATCGTTCATCATCCGTGTGGAATCCGATATTGTTGTACGCCGTTTGAATCGAGACCTGACGAGATCAGGACGGGAATCCGATTATTTGCGCGATGTGGTGACACGACCGGAGACGGTGAAGGAAATGCGCATATTCGGATCGATGGATTACTTGATTCACAAATGGCATGAAACCATGCGGCATTCCCTTTCGCTGCGGATGAATGCAAGAAGAAGGGAAATCAGGCGCGGAATCGTCGTGTCAGCCTTGCAAATTACAGGGTTGTTCGGCGCGATCGCGTGGATGGTGTTCAACTTGAATTCAAGCGGAATTACAGCCGGTACGCTGGTTATCGTATTTCTGGCTATGAGGCAAGCCTACAGCATATCTGGAAGAATGGCTCACCCTATTAGCAAAATCTATATTCAGAGCACCAAAATCATGGATTTGGCCGATTTTTTGAGAGAAACGCCAGAGCGTGAAACGACTGACAACGAACAGACTGCCCCAGAGCTACCGCCTCCGGGTACAACATGCAGGATCGAGTTTGACGATGTAACTTATCAGTATTCCGACGAGCATGGGCCCGTGCTGCATAGCATCCAATTGACACTGAACCCTGGTGAGACGGTGGCGCTTGTCGGGGAGAACGGAGCGGGGAAATCGACGCTGGTCCGTCTGCTGCTGGGGCTGTACCAGCCGACGGCCGGGCGTATTACATGGGATGGAACCGACCTGAGAGAAATAAACCAAGAACAGCTGCGCAGCAGCATGTCTGCTGTATTTCAAGATTTTGTGCGCTATGAGACGTCGCTGCGGGATAATATCGGCTTCGGACAGCAGGAGGAGATCGGCAATGACAGCTTCATACGCAGCGCCATGAGGGCTGGAGGAGCTGCTGATCTGGAAGCGCAGTGCGGCGGACTGGATGCACCTGTTGGGCTGCTGACCGAAGGTGGAAGGGAGCTCAGCGGAGGCCAATGGCAGCGTCTTGCTATCGCCCGGGCAGCGGTGCGCAGTCCAAGACTGCTCGTGCTTGATGAGCCGACGGCCGCTCTTGATCCGCAGCATGAGATTGAGCTGTACCGGTCTTTCCGTGAGCTAGCGCAAAGCCGTACGACATTATTCGTATCCCATCGTCTTGGTTGGGCGAGATATGCGGATCGGATCATCGTGATGCGGAAAGGACGGATCGTAGAGGAAGGGTCTCACGAATCGCTGCTAGCAGCCGGCGGTGAGTATGCCGACATGTTTCGCACACAAGCGGAGTGGTACAGCGGCCCCGTTACGACAACGGAAATAAGCTGATATTGGATTAATAAGGATAAGGGGCTGCTAGTGGGCGGCCCCTAAAGTTGTCTGATTATTTTATTCAATAAATGGAATAAAATTGCAACTTTATGAACGGCGGGATCGTCCTGAATGATGAGGGAGCTGATGCCATCCTATATGGAAAAGTTAAAGATCGATTCGCTGCCTATCCAATCTTCGGCCTTCTATACATAAGAAGAATGAATAATCTATTCCAAACTTCACATAGAGAAACAGGTGAATTTATTTGACCGTTCATAAAGAAGTGCGCTATACAGACGATGCGATGGTTCGTGAAGACATATTTACTCACATACATAATACCTTCGGTATACATGTTCACCGTCATTCACCGAATTTCTTGGGATTGTACAATTTGAAGTGGTCTATATCGACAGATAGGCATGAGCTATTCGTCAAATGCTACCATCCCAAACGGTATAACCTGTCTGACCCGCTCCGTCGAACAAGAATTGGACGCTCGCTATTCTTTCAACAGGTGCTCCATGAAGAGGTGAAGGTCTGTCCGAACGTCTGGAGCAACGGTGGTGAATTCATTTTGCAATCAGAGTCGGGTCATACTTACATCATGATGGACCATTTTGCCGGCCGTCCTCCCGCTGTGGGGCACTTGGATATTGATACGCACTATCAATTAGGAAAAGCAGTGGGCCGCATGCACCGGGTCTTGTCCCGTTTCTCGGTGGACGGTGAGCAGTGGATCCCCTCGTTAACAGCCATGAAAGAACAATGGGCTGTTAATCTGGAATCGGCGCTCAGTCAAAGCAGTCCCAATGAAAGAGCAATTCAGGCCATAGAGCGCCAAGGACAGATATTATCAGGATTGGACCTGTCCATGTTTGAGAGACTTGGATCTGGTTGGGCTCATTGGGATCTATGGGCCGATAATATACTCGTAGGAGAGAATGGCGAAGTAGGATTCGTAGATTTTGACACGGTACAGTTCAGCTATCCGGAAATCGATGTTGCCCGTGCGCTGCTCTCCTGTTCGCTACACGAAGGGGAACTGCGGAAAGAGGCTGTTCGCGCTTTTCTTGCAGGCTATCGAACGGAGCGCGCATTCCCGACAGGTCATTTTCTGTTGGCCTTAAAACTATTATGGTGCAAGGAAGCACATTGGTGGTTGAAAAGTGAAATGGATGACTTCAGCGGCCCCCCGATACGCTTTGCCGAGGAATTAATGTGGCTGACCGATCACTGGAATGAGCTGGATGACCGGTATGGAAAATGGTAGACCAGCCTCATTGATCAGGTTGACACCAAATTGTATATACGCTGTCAGAAACTGCAGGGCATAGGCATCCTAATCATTAGGGACGGATTTGAATGATTGCGGGGTGCACGCTTATGGCTGGGATTGCGGATAATCGACAGGAAGAACCGGTGGAATCGGTTCATGATGAAGTGCTTACTGGCAGGGCTCGCGGCGGTGACAAAGCGGCATTCGAGGAACTTGTAAGACGTCATCGTGTCCAGGCATTCACCTGGGCGGCGCGGATATCGAAGGACCCGCATATGTCGGAGGATATCGTGCAGGAGGCGTTGATTCGTGCTTTTATTAAGCTGCATACCCTCGCGCATAACGATCGGTTTGTCGGGTGGTTCAAACGTATTGTCACTAATCAAGCTTTCATGAAATTACGAAGAGGAGGTCCGTACAGCCGGGAATTGCCGGTATCCTCTTATACCATTCCTGCAGTAAATGAGCAGACGGTCAATCCAAACGACATCAACAGCATTATGGATTATTTGATAGCCCGTTCCAAGGATTCGGCTGCCGTCAGTATGTATAAGGATCCTCAACTGCAATTGGAGCGTCAAGATTGGTATCGGATTATACAGGCGCTGCTGCGATGCTTAACGCCGAGAGAGAAGAGCATTTTTGAAACGTATTTCTTTCAAGAGTGCTCCCCGCAAGAAATCGCGGAATTGTTTCAGGTCAGCGTCGGCAATGTGTATAAGATCATCTCAAGATCCCGTCAGAAAGTACAAGAAGAGCGCCTTTCATTCCTGATCCGTACCCATATTCAGCGAAGAAAGGAAGACGGCTTCATGAAACAAAATGTATTGGATCCAACACAATTGAGACTGACTGGCGGGTCATTACTGAGCGGCACAGAGAACTTATATCGGTTTGTTCGAGCTCGTTACCCTCATCTTTCATTACCGTATGTGGATGGTTTTCTGCTAGGAGCCTTTATATTGAATATTGAACAATCCCGAGTGGATATGTCCAGTACGAATATGATTGACCGAAACTACTTGATTACGAACGGTATGCTGAACTTGGGTATTCGTGTGCGTTACGTGGAAGCCTTTGACTTCGAACCTCCGGATCCTCATCTGATGACAGAAGCTATAGCTCTTGCTCAAGCCACGGTAGATCTGGGTATGCCTGCCATGGTGTGGGAGCTGCTGAATTCCGAATTTGGTTTCATCTATGGGTACGATGACGAGAAGAAGCAGTTTGAGGCCATGGATACACAATCGGAAGGAACAGTGTCCTATGACCGGTTGGGGCGTCTTCAAACGCGCTCGCTCTTCGTGCTTGGTTTTGTTGGTGAGAATGTGATTTCCCCTTCCGATGGGCTCTGGAGGCTCTGCCGTATGATAAGCCGTCATGCAAGGGGAGGCGATCTAACCTTCACCGGTTATGTTAACGGCCTTGCCGCGTATGATGCATGGATTGACGTCTTCCGGCAGCAGGCAATCGACCCGCTCGGTCAAGCTTATACGATCGGTATCATTCGTCAGATGCGATACAATGCCGCGCGATGTTTACAAGAGCTTGCAGCGGAATGGGAGAGGTCAGATGATGAACGCCATAGGCAAGTTCGAAGCCTTCTGCATCAGGCTTATGTACATTACGCCCATGTGTCTGATGGGTTCGCGGAGCTGGCAACGATGTTTCCTCCACCTTCTGGTGGGGAGCCGAATGATCCGGCGATCGCCCTAAGCGCGATTGCCCTCCTCGAACAAATTAAACAATCGGAGGAAGCAGGGGTGACCTTTCTGGAACAAATTGTCCAGCTGCTAGAGGAGCTCGAACCGCGTGGACATGTTCCTGACCTTATTGAACATCCACCGCGAGCTTATGTGATGTAGTACAAATTTACACATCCCAGTCCTTCCTTCGGATTGGGATGTTTGCGATTTCGGTCATCCAAACAATGGATAAAGTGAAATATGGATAGAAAACAATGGAATTTAATTTATTTTCTGAAAATTCCGGCGATTATTGTACATTTGGTGAGAACAGTGTTAAGGTAGAGGGAATTCATGAGGGGGCTAAAAGCAATGAGTACGACTATTCAATTAACGGACCGATCCAATCTTCCCTCGTCGCATGTGAAACAACTGAGAAAGCAAGGCTCCATTCCTGCCGTCGTTTATGGCGTTGGAGTTGCGAGTCTTCCAGTTGAAGTGAACGGCAACCAGCTGTTCGCTGCCTTGAAGAAAAACCCGAGAGCGATCCTGCAAGCGACGATCGCAGACCGAGGCCAACATCCTGTTCTTGTTCAAGAGGTTCAGAAGGATATGTTAACTGGCAAATGGACGCATGTTGATTTTCAACAAATCAATATGAACGAGCGCATTGATACGAAAGCTACGATCCATTTTTCAGGAGATCCTGCTGGATTGGTACAAGGCGGTATCCTTCAAATCGAGGTTCACGAAGTGGAAATCCGTTGTATGCCTGACAAATTGTTTGCGGCATTCGAAGTCGACATTAGCAAACTCGGAATTGGCGATCAATTACTAGTTTCCGATCTATCATTCCATGACGGAGTTGAGATCTTAACGGATGCTTCAGTCATGCTGGTTAAAGTGCTTAATCCACAAGCAGCAGAAGCAGCACCTACTGCATAAGAGTGATACCGGATTATCTTATTAAACGTGATATTTACGGTTAGGCTGTCGAGAAACCTCGACAGCTTTTTTTGTTCTATATAAGCCAGTTATCTACTTCTCTGCCAAAGCTTGAATCATTAAAATATCGTAACTGGCAGCAACGCCACCGGGTAAGCTGAATTTATTCTCATATGCCTTATACATGTTGGCGAATAGGCGTCGCGAGCTGAGTCCTGGCCTTGCGGCGGCTTCTGAAGAGCTGGCTCCCATTGCTTTGACCGAGTGAAGAAAATCTCTTGCGGAAGCATATGTTTCCGTTTGAAGAGATCGCTCATCTTGGATACTGGAAAATCCCGCTTTCTGGAGCATCTGTATCCACTCGGCTGTTGATTGAAACGACAGTCCATGCCGCTGCGGCTCCAAATCGTTTGCTCGATATGCTTCATGAAATGACTGGTGAAGCTCATAGAACGTGTCTGGTCCGAAAGTCGAGAACACAAGCATACCCCCTGTACGCAGCATCCGTCGAAGGTGCACGAGTGTTTGCAGCGGATCGGTCAGCCATTGAAAGCAGGCGTTGGAGACAATCAGGTCCAGCGAGGACGACTGTGCACCGGCTGCCCATGTTTCGACATCGGCAAGGAGAAAGCGAATACGATCCGATCGGCTTTTGCTGTATTCCGCATGGTTTCCTGTACCGGATCGGATACGTTGTTCTGCAATTGTGATCATCGCAGGTGCAAGGTCAAGTGCAGTAACGGGTGCACGAGGCCACTGGTTGACCAGAATTTCGGTCAGCGTCCCCGTCCCGCAGCCGACTTCAAGAATGTGGGGTTCTACTGTTGTACATTCGCTTTTCCACTCGATGAGTGATTTTGCAAGCCGGTCTGCCATTGTACGCTGTACTTGGGCGTGATTATCATACGAACCTGCTGCACTTCGGTTAAATTGACGCCGAATTGAAGCTGTCTTGCTGCTCATGCCGCCATCTCCTCACTTCTTCAGCAATTTCACATTCTCTTCCTACAAACGGGGCATGTCCGCAACTTAGGATTGTAAGGAGCTCCGCTTGAGGCAATCGTGACGCAAGCTCTGACCCTGCAGCATAGGGACATATGCGATCCTCAGTGCCGTGGATAAGAAAGACCGGATAATTGATTTTCTTCAGTTGAGACAAGATCTCCTCACTTCGCAGCACCTGAAGGCCTGCGATTAACGCCGGGGTTGTCCAGCTCCCGCTAGAGGGGAGGGAACTGCCGAGACCGGCTGCCCGTTCGATTTCCGTTAATAGCATCTGTCGAAATCTGGTTTCAACGGCCGTTCGGTCCTTCATCAGCCCTGTCATCATTTGTCTCAAATGGGCATCCGCCCAGCCGCGGTCAGCTTCTGCTTTGGGACGAGTGAATCGGGCCGTGGCCGCAAATAACACGAGACCATCAGCGAGACCTATGGCAGCCAGTCTAAGTGCCAATAAACCGCCGAGCGACCAGCCGCCAATCAACAATGGGCCGCGTAAACCGCTTGTCGTGAAAGTTGAACCATCCGAAGACAGAACATTTTTTGCCTCCGTTTCAGTCAAGCGGAGCATTGTCTCTGGTGAATCGGCTTGACTATAATCGACAGAAACATGATGAAAATCCGGCAGCAATTCACGAAGCGGATCGAATACCGTAACCGGCATGCTCCAACCGGTCAGCCATATGATGGTGCCGCTGCTCACTTGTTGATTATTCACCATCATGGCCGCACCAGCACCCCCAGTTGTTGTCCAATGATGCGGATGTGCGAGGCAGCATCAGTCAGTTCTTGAACCGTATGAACGGCTGACAAGGAGAACCGGATTCGCGCTGTACCATCAGGCACAGTAGGCGGACGAATTGCAGCTGCCGCGATCCCTTTCTCCTCAAGAGCGCTGCTGAAACGTAGAGCGATATCGTTATCTCCAACGATAACAGGGATAATCGGAGAGTCCCCGTCATCGATTGTAAAGCCGGCGGCACGAAGCAAAGATCGGAATAGCCTGCTTGCCTCGTAAAGCCTTTCCCGGCGCCAGTGATCGGTTTGTACCAAATCCATCGCCTTAGAAATACCTGCTACAATAGAAGGCGGCAGCGCAGTTGAATAAATGAGCGGTCTTGCTTTGTTCACCAGCCATTGAATTAAGGTGCGGCTGCCGCAAATATATGCGCCGTAGATACCGAATGATTTGCTAAACGTTCCCATATGAATATCCACATCATCCTGGATCCCCAGCTCATGACATAATCCCTCGCCACGTCTCCCGTAAATCCCCCCGCTATGTGCCTCGTCCACCATCAGCATCGCTCCGTACTCGCGTTTGATCGCAGCGAGTTCACGTAGGGGAGCAGCGTCGCCATCCATGGAGAAGATCGCGTCGGTAACGATCAACTTCCGCCGTTTATGACGAAACTTCGTCAACAACGCACGCAAATGTTCCATGTCGTTATGACGGTAGCGGGCATGCTCCGCACGGCTGAGTATAACGCCGTCCACAATGCTTGCATGGTTCAGCTGATCACTGAACACTACATCTCCCCGGTTGACTAAACCACTAATAACACCTGAATTAGCCATATAGCCATTGGCAAAAACCAGCCCGGCTTCGCAGCTCTGCCAATCGGCCAGCTCTTCTTCAAGACGGCTGTAAGGCAGCCGGTTGCCTGTTACTAGGCGCGATGCGCCAGATCCGGCTCCTTCGGTAAGCAGTGCTTCCCGCATGGCTTCAATAATAGCTGGATGTCGGGCGAGTCCCAGGTAGTCGTTGGAAGACAGGTTGAGCAGCATGTTGTCACCGCGCATCATGCGGCCAGCAGAGTCAGAGACCGCGCTGTATGTACGCAAGGAACGCTTTATTGAGGCATCTGCTAATCCATCAAGTTCTTCTTCTATCCAGTCCATCCTTGTCACCGCCTTGCAGGGCGTTCAATTCAATCTCAAAACCCAAATCTTCAATGATCTGATGATCAGCTGAAACGTCCTGTCCTTCTGTCGTTAAATAATCACCTACGAAGAGAGAATTTGCAGCATAGAGTGACATTGGCTGCAGGGTACGGAGGTTAACCTCACGACCACCCGCCACGCGGATTTCTTTAGCCGGACAGATGAACCGGAACAGAGCAAGTACCTTTAAAGCCTTCATTGATGATGTGCGGACTGCATGCTCCAGAGGCGTTCCCGGAATCGCATTCAGGAAATTGATCGGAATCGAATCGGCATCGATTTCGCGAAGGGCATAGGCCATCTCCACAATTTCTTGATTCGTCTCGCCCATGCCGATAATGACACCGGAGCAGGGGGACATGCCGTGAATCTTAACCTTTTCCACCGTTTCAATACGTTGGTCGTATGTATGGGTCGTAGTGATAGAGGGGTAGTTCGCTTTGCTGGTATTCAGGTTGTGGTTATATCGATGAACGCCAGCTTCTGCAAGACGCTGGGCTTGATCGTCCTTCAGAATGCCCAGACATGCGCAAATTTTAAGCGGCATCGTATCTCGGATTTCCCTTACTGCGTCTATGACTTGATCCAATTCCTTGTTTGTCGGGCCTTTTCCGGCTGCTACAATGCAATAGGTTCCTGCTTGGCGTGCCATGGCTTCGCGTGCACCGGCAAGCAAAGTGTCTTTATCGAGCAAGGTGTATTTCTTTACCGGCGCGGTCGAAACAATCGATTGCGAGCAATAGCCGCAGTCCTCGGGACAAAGGCCGCTTTTGGCATTGATGATCATGTTCAGCTTCACTTTTTTTCCGTAATAATGTTGTCTCACTTTAAACGCAGCATGCATCAGCAGAAGGATCTCATCATTGTCGGCTTCGAGTACAGCGAGCCCTTCTTCCCGTGTTAAACATTCCCCGCTCAATGCTTTGCGTGCAAGAGACTGCCACTCCATTGCCTTATTCATGACTTCCAACACATTCATCCTCTCATTAATTGAATCGCAATCGCCTGTCTGATCGGTTCTATTTGTATAGCTGTTCGTATCGAATGCAGGAAGCTCTCTGAATTCGCTTCGGCATGTATACGAGGAAACCGTCCGATGACCTTAAGTCCGCTATAACGTTCGATTAGTTCCGCATTCGTAGCGATGCTCGGATCGTTATGAGCCTCCGCTAATACGCCATCGTTCATAATGACCCCAACAATCGGAACGCCATGGTGCCTTAAAAATGACGCAGTCAGAAGGGTGTGGTTAATCGTGCCAAGGCTGGAACGGGCTACAATGAGAGCAGGGATGCGAAGCTCCGAGATCAAGTTCACCACGAGAGCGTCATCTGTCAACGGTACAGCAGCGCCGCCCGCGCCTTCGATGAGCAGCGCTTCATAACGATGAGCAAGCGGCTCGCCAGCGACGATTAAGTCCTTCAACTGAAGGGACACACCAGCCTGTTGGGCGGCGAGAAGCGGTGTAAGCGGATCTGCAAAAGTAAAAGGCGCCACTGTCTCCGGCCGTTCATTGATTCCCGTATATGTCAGCATCCGTTCAGCATCCGTAACCCCACTGCCAAGAGGTGCACCCGACTGAATCGGCTTCCAAACACCGGCATTGATCCCCTCGGCGCGAAGCACAGCAGTAATAGCTGCTGTCACAACCGTTTTCCCGACGCCGGTGTCCGTACCTGTCACAAATAATCCGCGTATTAGACCAACGTTCTCCTCCCTCATGAAGCACGGCCATCTTCAGTAACGCTAATAATCGATTCGGTCAAAATTGATGTCATTGCATCCAACTCAGCTTCCGTACTGGAGAGGGGAGGGATGAAGACGATCACATTGCCGAGCGGCCTTGTCAGCATACCGAGTTCTCTGGCCTGCAGACTCGTGCGAACTCCGATTCGTTCTGCCCAATCGTATGGCTCTCGTGATTCCTTATCGCGTACGAGCTCGATGCCGATCATCATTCCCTGCTGGCGGATCTCTCCAACGTGTGGCCGATCTTTAAGAGCTGCAAGCTTACGCTCCACGAATGACGCCTTTGCTCGTACGCCTTCAATCATGCTGCGCTCCTCAAACAGCTTCAGACTGGCCAAGGCAACAGCGCAGCCAAGCGGGTTTCCCGTGTAGGAATGACCGTGGAAAAAAGTTTTCTGCTCGTGGTAGTCCGCATAGAAAGCGTCATACACCTCGTCGATGGCAAGCGTTGCGGCTACAGGCAAATAGCCTCCGGTGAGTCCTTTTCCGATCACCATCAAATCAGGTGAAACCGCTTCGAGATCACAAGCGAACATGGCGCCCGTCCGGCCGAAGCCGGTCGCGACCTCATCAGCGATGAGAAGCACGCCATGCTTGCGGCACAGCTCAGCCATCTGGCGTAAACAGCCTGGCGGCATAACAATGATGCCACTGGCCCCTTGTACGATCGGCTCCACAATCAGAGCTGCAATCTCATCCGCCCGCGTCTGCAGCAAATGACTTAGTGCAGTTAGCGTAGCTTCCAATGCCTCCGTCTCACCGCATGCGTGGCGATAAGCGTAAGGGTATGGAATGATGTGCGAAGGAAATAACATCTGGCGGAACACGTCATGATAGAGAGGAATTGCACCTACACTAACCGCTCCAATGGTATCGCCGTGATAAGCTTGATTCATCGTGATAAACGTCGTCTTTCCCCGTATCCCTCGGTTATGCCAGTATTGAAACGCCATCTTGATCGCGATCTCGACACCGGTCGCTCCTGAATCGGAATAAAATACTTTGTTTAGTTGTCTCGGAGTTATCGCCGCTAATTTCTCCGCAAGCTCGATTGCGGGTACATTGGCCATGCCGAGAAGGGTGGTATGGGCGACGCGGCCTAACTGCTCCGTGATTGCTTGATTAAGCTCCGGCACGTTGTGTCCATGCACATTGAGCCATACGGACGAGAAACCGTCATAATAAGCGCGTCCTTGAATGTCATAGAGCATGACGCCTTCGCCGCGTTCTATGATGAGTGGGTCCGAGTTAGTGTAGTCTTTCATCTGCGTAAAAGGATGCCATAGGTGATCCTTATTTAAAGCTGCAAGCCGGTCATAATCCGCATTCACAATCCATCACCATCCATTGGCATTTTAATTGTTAACCAAAAATAACTATAAAGGTTAACAATAGAATGTGGTTATTCTAGCAGACCGCGATACCTCTTGTAAAGAGAGTTCCAAATGGATAGATAGAGATTACGTGCGGTGAAAGTAAGTGTCTGGCTAGAGAACATGGATAACGAGTACCGAAAAGAGGAGGGATATAATAGGGGTATAAAAAAAGCGCCCGATAGAATCGACACTTGAAAATGTCTATTCTAAAAGGCGCTTATTGGAGGAGAACCATGGTAAGGATCAGCAGGATCTTGGCTCAGGAACTGCGACACCTTCATTAAGGTGGGTGATACCGAAGTCTTTGGCCATCTTGTAATACGCATTCGCGTTCATATCATCCGTGTGACCGTTGTTAAAGAGCTCCCAGTGAATCAGTTGGAGCCTGGAACGGCGAATTCGCTGCAGAGTATGTTCATCGCCCGCAAGAGCTTCCGCTTGGTCCCACCACGCTTTAGCTTGCTCCGCATCAAATAGAGCAGGGGGAAGGATCTCTGTTGGTGTTCCGCGTGCGCCAGGTTCCGATTTCAGTACGATTTCCTGGACATCATCAATATATTGTCTGATGAATTGCCATCCGGCACCATAATAGCCTTGCAGGAATTCATTCATATGCCGCTCGAAATCCGTTTCTGTCTGGTCAGGCTTCCAGAGCAATTGGGCTAACAAATACGTGCGAAGCTCACCAAATTCACCGCTGATCGACTGATAATTGCCCTGCTCGAAGATGCCTTTCGCATGATTGTTGACGAATAATCGCATGTTCGGCAGTAAGGTGTGGAAGTTAGGAAACGTAACGATATAGTCGCTGAAGTTGGTGGTGTAGTCCCAGATATAGATCCTGTTGCAGATTTTACTCCAGATCTCCAGCGATTCTTTGATGTGGGGCTGTTCCTCGTGCTTTCGGGATATGACCGGGCTAAAGGTGCAAATCCGAATGGCTACGTTGTCGCGCGGCCTTGTGATCTTAGGAGGAGTAAACGTGTGCTGATACGCCAGCGTGTCGATGATGACTTTGGGATGTTTAACTTTCACAGCATCTGCGATCGCATTGACGAAGCGGAGCAGAGAGCCCATGGGAGAGCCTTCCTCTTGATGGATACGCTCACAGTCATCGCATTGACAATAACTATCGCTCAAGAAGCTGTCATCCTGCGAGACAGAGACGATTCCCGCCTGCGGCTCTTCTTGTAGACAGTTGAGCACCTTGTCGGTCATTATGCGCAGCACATCTGGATTGGTGAGGCAGAGCTGCGTGTACAAATGCTCGCCATTACGCTTGCCTTCGCGAAGCGAATAATATTCCGGATGCTCAGCAAAATACTCGCTGATCGGCATAAACACATTAAAGGTGTGAACAAAAGAAGGTCCGCCATAACCGAGTCCGCCGCCCCATTCTTCTCTAATCGAACGGCTGCAGGCTTGGTTTTTGATGATGCTGTTTACTTTTAATTTGACGGCCCAGTTCTCGTTGAGAGAGGAATACCAATACGTGTCTCTGTATTCAACTATTGGAACAAACTTTACATCGAGATTACCGGGAAGTGCTGCGTCTCCCGAGAGGATGGTCTGCTCCACGACCGGTGCGAACCAACGCCAGCCCAGGTAGTCTTCCAGTAAGGTATAGACGCCGTAGAGTGTCCCGCGGGTTGGGCTCCCAACAATGTAAAGCTTGGATTCCTTAACTTGCAGATAGAAGCCGTCATCACCAAGACATGCATAGCTGACATCAAGGTCATACCTGCGGTTTGTCGTTCCCACGAGAATCTCATGAGGGGATTCGACATTGGAGTCGGCGGTGACCGGCAGCTGTACCCCACAGCTTCGCTCGATATAGAATTGCAATTCCTGCGCGGCTGTCTTCTCGGAGGGGCTGCAGAATTCTCCATGAATGATGATGTATTTGCTGATTTCAATGCCGGTAATCGTCAATTTGGGAATAGGATAAGATTGTTCAGTCATATTCAAAATCCCTCCATAATTGCATGATAATGACTCGATTTCTGGGGTCAGTATATCATGTGAATGGGTGTGCAACAACCATATAATAGGATATTATTAGGATGTCTGATTAGGTGGTTGTTTCCAGGTATCGCTGGGGTAGATCAACGATCATATTTTTAAGGAGAATGAATTTGAATTTGCTGCTGATCTCGATAAGAGTATTGTGGATGTTGGCCATCTTGATTAATTTATCGGGGGTTTTGTGGTTCATTCTTGGATCTACTGCAAATTTCCAACGGGGTATTGATCTTATTTCTACGGTCATTTTGATTTATGCGGGAATACCCTCTATTCTATTAATAGTTATGTCTGCTATTTTACTTTTTGAGGGTGGAACCCTTCAAAATCGGGGATTATCGGTATTTTACTTATGATGGTTTGCATGCTTTCGTTAACGCCGACGTTGTATAAATATGTAAATACTAGCGGGTGGTTAACGGAGAATATCACAACAGATTCGTTGCAAAAGACAGCAGATGGTCAATATGAATATCAAGTCGAATTGATTAATTTGTTTCAGAGGAATAGCTACGCTAGACTCTATCTAAAAAACGTTAATACAGCGGAAGAAACTCGTATTCCCGTAGATTTGGCGGTAAACGAGATCAAGGGTTTGAGTGTTGGAAAAGTGAATTATTGGGTCAGTATAGAGTTGAATCCCGTATCAGACAATTACTTGATGATTACGACAACCGATTTCCCCTTGCCAGGAGAAGAATATGAAATCGATGTACCAAATGGTACAGCGGTAAGAATGAAGTGATTTTATTAATGTGTACAGCAGATTATTTGGTATTATCTCTGAATTATCAAGGAGATAAGAGCTATTCTAAACATCTCCAGAGGAGTGGTGATTAATATGGAACAGCTAGGTACGATCGTATTGGATTTGCGTCCGTCACCGGATAATCCGCGAAATAGTGAAGGCGCTTTCCTAGAATTGTTAGACGGGCGATTAATATTCGTGTACAGCCGCTTTATCGGGGATTCTGCGGATGACTTTGCGAAGGCAGGCATCGCGGTACGCTATTCATCCGATGAAGGCGACACTTGGACCCCAGATACATTCATCGCTCAGCCAGAAGATCATAACGCACGCAATATTATGAGCGTATCGCTGCTGCGCATGAATAACAATGATATTGGCCTATTCTATTTACTTCGGTACGGTTGGCATGATATGCGGCTGCACGTGCGGCGGTCATCCGACGAGGGGATGACTTGGAGTGATCCGGTATGCTGCGTGCCGGCTGAAGGTTATTATGTGACGAATAATGATAGGGTCGTCCGGTTATCGACAGGGAGACTTATAGTTCCAGCAGCTATGCACCGGATGAAGACGAGCGAGTCGGAGTGGGGCAGCTTCGATGGGAGGGCCATCACGTTCTTCTTCCTGTCTGATGATGATGGCAGAACATGGCGTGAAGCGCGAAATTTCCTCTCCATCGGAGCGCCTAATTCAACAAGTGATATGCAGGAGCCAGGTGTCATTGAGCTTAACCATGGCACACTTTGGGGATGGGCGCGTACCGACCTTGGCTGCCAATATGAGACGTTCTCCTATGATGGCGGCGAATCTTGGAGCAGCCCCATGCCTTCGACATTCACATCGCCTTGTTCTCCGTTATCGATGAAACGGAATCCGAGCAACGGCCATCTGCTCGCGGTATGGAACCCGATCCCGGTCTACAACACCCGGCGTGTCGAGAATCACAGCTGGGGACGGACGCCGCTCATTGGGGCGATCAGTAAGGATGAAGGCAGGACGTGGAGCGGCCATTTTTCAATCGAAAGAGAAGAGGATGGCAATGGCTGCTGTTACGTGGCGATCCATTTTACAACCCATGCTGTTCTGCTCGCGTATTGCGCAGGCGAAGCGGAGGACGGGATTTGTTTAGCCCGTTTAAAGGTCCGTAAGATCGCACTCTCGGAATTGAATGCTTGAGTTACGTGGGATGCTACCCCTTTGATTATTTATCGACTCCGGAGGATGTTTTGAAGAAAAAATGCTTCGGTCAAAATAAGTAGTTAAAGGCATTTGTATGGAAGGAATGTCTTGAACGAGTAGAAGAGATCTTTCAGAAGAATGCCACTGAAAAGGGTTTACAAGTCATCAATTATCATTATTTAGTTATAGCTAGAGCAACACCGACTAGGAAATCTCACGATCAAGAACATCGAAGACTATAAGGAAGAGTATTTTTGCTGAACTCTACCCAAAGGCAGAACCCTGCTGCTGCTGCATCAAAAAAGAACGTCAAGTAATTTACTTTATATGGGAATATGATAAGTTCCATGATATTCTTAATGAAGAACATGTTGATCTTTATTAAGAACGAATGGGAGGCGTATCATGTTGAATCTTGGGATCTCGAAGAGCTTTTCGAAATGGGCTGTGATCTTGTTGATGCTCGCTGCAATGCTATCGCTCTCGACGGCTAATTTGGTATTCGCAGAAGAGGAGAATCCGCCACTGCAGGGGACGATTACCGATGAGAATGGACAAGCGATCCAGGGTGTCGAGCTGGAGGTTAATTCGTTTAACGCAACAGAAGGGCAGTGGGATGGCATACATGGAACAGCAGTGACGGACGAGAACGGACATTACAGCATGGTTATGGATCGATCCTACTATAATAATGCCATTATGTTTACCGTTAAAGGCATTAAAGTGGTAAGGTACATCCATTATTCTGAAACGAGCTTCGACTTTCAAATCCCTGCCGTGCTTGAACGAGCAGAAGGAACAATTACGTTAGAAGACATTGAAGCCCCTGCACCCGGCGTAACCGTGCAAGTTATTTCTCGCTTAAAAACATCGAAATATATCACCTTGGCTAGTGGAATTACAGATGAGAATGGACATTACTCGATTCCCTATATTGCTACGGAATATGGTCAATTTACGACGTTTAACGCCAATCTTCCCGAAGGCGGCAACTTAACAGACGGGAAAACGACGGTTCCAGTCGCTACCTCTGGCGCGTTCTATGGTTATGTATATACTGACTCCAATGATACTTTATTCGGGGCTGTTGTTGAATTGGGCGGGAAACAATTCGTGACGAACGCAAGTGGAGGATTCGCATTCTTCCCTCCTTTGACAGACGATCATATTAAGGTTTCTGCTTATGGATATCTGCCCTTCGAAGGAACGATAGGCAGTGTACCCATGAAAATCGTACTTCCGGTCAGTTCTTACCCTACTGTAGAAGCCATACCGGAACGCGAACCAGATGCGAACGGATGGTACAATCATGATGTCCTGGTCGAGTTTAAGGCAGAAGACGCTGATGACTCTCAACCATTAGTCGTGGATCCGCATAAGTTGGTTCAGACAGAGGGAGCCAATCAAATCATAAGCGGTACAGCCACGGATTCTACCGGCTTGACCGGGTACGGTGAAGTATCCATCTCACTTGATAAGACGTCACCGACTACGGTGGCAGCATTAACTCCGGTGACACCCGATGGAGGCAGCGGCTGGTACAAACAATCTGTAGGTATCCAACTTACGGCATCGGACGGCTTATCCGGTGTTGCGTCAACAGAATACAGCATGGACGATGGCTCGACGTGGCTGCCCTATGCTGGAACCTTATCGCTCGACACAGAGGGCACACATCACATGAAATACCGTTCAACGGATACAGCCGACAATGTGGAATCGGTTAAATCCATCTCAATTCCGATTGATCGTACAGCTCCTGTGATTCAAATTATATCACCACAGGAAACGGACTATAATGTTGCAAGTGATATTAAGGTGCGATATACACTAACAGATCATTTGTCCGGTGTAGACTTGTCGAGGACTAGCGCGAAATTGGATGGACAAGCGGTCAAATATGGAGACGCAACTCCACTCTATACAATGACCCTTGGCCAGCACACGTTAACAGTCACATCGAGTGATGGGGCGGGCAATGTGAGCAGCGCAGCGGTAACTTTCCGCACCTACACCAATCTTACAACATTGGAAGCGCTTGTAACGCGTTTCACGAATAATGGGTGGATCACGGCTAAGACAGCCAAGAGTCTCCAGAAGCAATTGGAGAAGGGTGATCTGGGTGCATTCATCCATGAGGTAGAGAAGAGTCGGAACGGGAAGGGCGTTACGAAGGAAGCTGTACAATACTTGCTCCGCGATGCGCATTCGATTCTGGATTCCTTAATCTTGCTGGTGAACCAATACACACAGGACCAGTCCATCAAACGCGCGTCGGTGGCTAAGGACTTGCTGCGGGAGTTGAACAAAGGCGAGCTGAAGGACTTTGCACGTACAGTAGACAAGCAAAGTGATAAACATATCACTGCTCATGCAGCAAAATCTCTACTCGTAGGACTAGAGCATCTGCTGAAGAAGGGCAACGGTAACGAATGATCCGGCGCATTTTACTAGCAGACAGGAACTGATAAGACTTACAACCAAAGGCCGTAGGGGCTAAACGCTCCGCGGCTTTTTCAATGATCAATAAAGTATACGTCACAATCTATCATTCGTATTTCTATCAATTAAGGTATACTGTATGATAATTTCTTGGTATTATTTGACTTATGGTAATGAACATACTTAGTAGGAGCTGCCGATTGGCGTTCTAGCAAGGAATTAAGAATAATGAATGGAGCTGATGGCATGCTGAAAGCAGGAGCCGCTCGCGCAGTAATCAATCCACCCTTAACGATGGCTCAAGGAGGGTGGGGGGCGCAAACCCATATTACCCCCAGTCACATCGAATCTGATTTCTGGTGTACCGCACTTGTTCTAGGGGACGGTCAATCCAGTACAGCCTTACTGGACTTTGATCTCTGTCTTCTATCCAACCTGCAGTCGGATCAAATCCGTTCCGCGGTTGCAGCAGCTCTGCATATAGACAAGCATCAGGTCCGTGTTTCTACAACCCATACTCACGCGGGTCCTGTAGTAGGGGATGCCTCACATTCACCTAATCGCGAGTTATTGGACTTGTACGTTCGCTATCTAATCGAGCAGAGTGTCAGTTCAGCTCTGGAAGCGGCAAGCCGGCAGGTCAATGTCTCTGTTCATGCGGAATATGGAATGTGTTCGATCGGTAAAAACCGGAGACAGAAGCTCGATAATGGAAGAGTCATCACCGGCTTCAACGAATCGGGCGAGACAGACCCCACCGTGTCAACGATTCGATTTGATGACAAGGATGGCAATATCGTAGCCAGTATCGTTCATTATGCGGCTCACCCGACAACCCTTGGCTATACGAACCATGCCGCAAGTCCGGACTATCCCGGTGTAACCAAACGGTTTGTAGAACAAACCGTAGGCGGGATCTGCCTCTTTCTACAAGGGGCGACCGGCGATATTGGTCCAGGGCCAGGCGGCTTCCTGGATCGAATGGATGTTGTACAAGACATGGGCACCATGCTTGGCTGTGCTGCCTCGCAAGCCTTAATTGAGGCGAGAGGCAAGCAATTCGAATACGGCTTCTCGGAAGTAGTTGAATCTGGAGCAAGCTTGGGAATATGGTCCCGGACACGTAAGCCTCAAGCTCCGGTTCCCTTTCAAGTGTTCTCCGAAATGCTGTCACTACCTATCGGAGCGTTGCGGCCAACGGAGGAATTGGAGCAAATCAATCAAGATCTCGTCGCTGACTTGACCCGTCTAAGGGAGGCCAATGCTCCTGCTGAGCAAATTAGCGAGGCTAACTTTCAATTGAAGCGCAACAATATGGCTCTGCGTTATTCGAGAAACTTTTATGGCAAACCATACGCCGATATTGAAGCCCATATCATTCGCATAGCCGACGTCGTGCTGATCGGGATTCCGCTGGAGCCCTTCTCTGCAACAGGGAAACGCATCAGAGAAGACTCTCCATTCCCATATACGTTATTCAGCGGTTACTCGAACGGAGCAAACGGCTATCTAGCGACTGCCGAAGCATTCTCCCAAGGCGGATATGAAGTCATTCAAACTGCGTTTGCCCCTGAAGCGGCTGATCTGCTAGCGGAGATGATCATACAGCTGTTAGAAAAAATAAAATAGAAACAGCATGATCCACAACCTCAAAAGGGTGGTGCAGGTTGCTGCACCACCCTTAATGATCTTCCCCTCTATCTTTCAAATGTCAGCGGGACATGACGAATACGAGGTCAGGTGACCGCCCACCCGGCAACAACTACAGCGGCATATCCCCGTCCACGAAATATGTCCAAGGTTTCAAGCCCTGTTTCATGTGCCAGAGGTGTAATGCGAACGCGATCGAGACGGCTCTGCTCTGGAGATCCTTTATGGTCAGTTCGTCAGCGCATAATTCCTCCAATTGCTCGATAATCCCCTCCGGGACATCATACCGAAACCGGCAGAGTGCATCTCCCTCCATTGTCCGTCCCAGGAACAACCGTGGGGCAGGGTCCTCTCCTGGCCAAGGCTCATTTATGGTGCGAAGCCGCATGTTCTGGTCATACGTAAAGAGCCTCGACATGGAGCTCCATTAGCGTTTGTGCGGTTGGTTTGATTTTATCCCGATCCCTTATGCTCCCATTCCTCCGATCCCTTCATAAGAACTCGTTTCGTTGTTTGTCACTAATCATAGTATCAAAGTATCCCATAAATATCCTGAGAATATTGCACCCATTGGAGCCGCCAGTTTTTATAGGTGACGAAATGGAAATCAATCCTAATGATTGCTATAATCTACTATCATACGTGCATGAGGCTGTGAAATCATTGATGCGATTCGGGATTATTGAATGGGAGCTATTAGGGGAGGGACTTTGAATGAGAGAAACCATTTTATTGGGATTTGCAATACTAACGCTCTTGTTAACAGCTTGCGCTTCGCCTGAACAAATGGATAATGAGAACCCCAGTACGATTAATTATGAAGTACTTAATAAGACGAATGCCGAGGTGACGGAAGATGAATTTATTTACCGGCTTGTCACCAAGAAGGGTGAATATCGCAAAGGGGAATCAGTCACGATCTATGCGGAGCTGGAATATGTAGGCGACAGTGAAACCATTACGATTTTTCACGCCCAGTCCCCCTTCTCATTTCCGATTGAGGAGAAAACACGGAATTACAGCATCGATTATAATATGAACCAACCCTTATTAAGCACGACGCTCAAGAAAGGCGAGCCCCTTCGTGAAGTTTATCAGAACAGTGGGAGCTATGGGGAAACGGACGATAAGGAATACATCAACTTCATGAAAAGCTTTTGGAAGGATGGATTTCCGGTTGGCTATTTTGTCGTAGATGGATTTGCCGATTTCTATGTTGTGTCGAATGTGGATGGCGAGGAGAAGGAAGAAGAGTTTAACATAAAAGCTCAAATTGATTTTAAAGTGGTTACGTAGGTGTCAACTGCTGCCGCGGCGTACATTCGCAGTACGAAAATGTCGTTTCGTAATACATTGTCTTCCTAGAAAGGAGACTACATGGCATATTGGAGCCGGTACGTAATAGTCGTCATTATGATTGTATTTTGCACGGCCTGCAATGGTAACAAGGAGTTCAACATGTCCCAGCTGGAGGATCAATTGAAGAAGCTGCCCGATTATGAGCGGACACTGCATTATGAACTGAAGGAAGAAGGGATTCTGTCCTTTAATCTAATGAGGGACGGATTTATTACCATAAGTTATCTTGAACAGATCAAGGACAAATGGAGAGTCTTAGATGGTGTAGGTGTGTTAGACCCTAGAGAATATTCATACCTTATTACCGCGAATACGAAGATGCCCTTTAGAATGACAGCAATTACAACACACGACCCAGAGGTTGAACATATTCGAATCAGAGGAGAGGAGGCTAAGCTGATTCAACGGGATGACATTCGTTTATGGATATCCTTTATCGACGAGAACATCCATGCAGCAGACATTAAAGCCTATAACATAGCCAATCAGGTTATTGAATTGCAGCCCCAATAATTCGATTCAAAGGAAGGCGACCGGTGCAGGTAAATCGGCGCCTTTTTATTTTGCGTTTGAGGACGGAAAGCGTGTTATACTCATTCTTTCCCAAACTATAAGCCATTATTAGCTGATCATATTCATATCCAAGGATCCATCCGATACCTCCCTTTGTTAGGGTTGGACATTAGAAAATGTACTTATTTTTACACAAAAATATAAACGTTTCGATTATCTTTATTTATCCTCTTTTAATCGGTTACATTTTAGACTATAATCAAATCGAAACGTTTATATTATGTATATCGAGCAAGGATAACCGCTCATAAGGCACTTATTAACCATAATCGAAACGTTTCACTACTGGTTTCCAGTCGCATGTACTTGAATCACATTGGAAATGAAGGACATTCTAACTAGGGAGGGTTGACCGGCTGAGGGTTGTTTGAAAAAGAGAATCTAAGGATAAGTAAAGATTAAGAAATGACTATGAGCCTTAACAGCGACATAAATGAGAGGGGTAATCGGTGTGAAAAAGAATATTAAAGTGATGACGGCCATCTTACTAAGTGTAGGATTGCTTGCGGGCTGCGGAACAAATAACAATACATCCGGCGGCACGGATACCGGCAACGGCACGTCGAACGAGAAGGTAACGCTGAATGTATGGGGCATGGGGGAAGAAGCCAAAACCTTGCCGAAGCTCGCTGATGAATTCACGAAAGAAAATCCGAATATTACGGTTAAGGTACAGGCACTGCCTTGGAACCAAGGCCACGAGAAGATGCTGACGGCTGTCGCATCCAAGAAAGGCCCTGACGTCATTCAGATGGGGACCTCCTGGATTCCGGAATTCGCTGAAGCGGGCGTGCTTACAGATCTGACGCCTTACCTGGAGCAATATCCGGAGCTGAAGCCGGAGAACTTCTATCCGGGTGCGGTTGAAAGTGCGAAATATGGCGACAAATATGTAGGTTCACCGTGGTACGTTGAGACCCGCGTTCTGTATTACCGCACGGATCTGCTCAAGGAAGCCGGCTTTAACGCAGCCCCTGCAACATGGGACGAGCTGTCCGATGCAGCTAAGAAGCTTGCTGCTCGCGGCGACGGCAAATACGGTATCAGCATTGACCCGAAAGAACAGTCCCTAGGCTTCATGTTCTCCCGCCAGAATGGCGCGCAATGGTTCACAGAAGATGGCAAGCCTAACTTTAGCGATCCGAAATTCGTAGAAGCCGTCGAGTATCTTAACAGCTTCTTCCAGAACGGTTCCGCTCCGAAGGATCTCGGTCTTGACATCATTCCGGCATTCAAAGAAGGCATTCTGCCGATGTTCATTAGCGGTCCGTGGATGATTAAGCTGATTCAGGATCAAGCGCCTGAAATCGACGGCAAATGGGCGATGGCTGTACTGCCGAAGAAAGAAAACAATATCTCATTGCTTGGCGGCTCCAACCTGTCCATATTCGAATACTCGAAAAATAAGGATGCAGCTGCGAAGTTCATCGCTTACATGAGCAAGCCGGAAACGCAAATCAAATGGATGGAAGAAACGAGCTCCCTTCCTGCGGCAACTGCTGCATGGGAAAACGATATGCTCAAGAACGACCCGAATTACAAAGTAATTGGCGATCAATTGAATGCCGCTCAACCTATGCCCGTTATTACGGAATGGTCACCAATTAGCGAAAACTACCTGAAGCACTTCGAAGTCATCTACCGCAACAACGTTGACGTGAAGAAAGAAATGGAAAGCTTCAATAACGACGCGACCAAAATGATGAAGTAATCTTGACGAGTGTTTCAGAAACAGGATATAAGATCCGAACTGAAGCAGGCCGGCTGCATAGGCCGGCCTGCTCTTATATATGCCGCGGGCATGAAAGAAGGAAGTGAGATTTCCTGATGAGAGGTTTTCTGAATAAGCAAGCACCGTATATTTTTATCGCACCGACCTTGATCCTGTTGACGCTGTTCTCAATCGTTCCGATCTTGGTTGCGCTCGTGATCAGCTTCACCGATATGGACCTTAGCGGATTGGCGAATTTCGATTCCATCAGTTTTATCGGTTTCACCAACTATACTGAAGTGCTTGCGGACCCCGTGTTCCTGAAGGCGATCTTCAATACGCTCTTCTACGTCATCATCGGTGTGCCGCTTGTCATCTTGTTATCGCTCAGCATCGCTTTGTTGATTAATTTGGGTACGTCCCGGATTTTCAAAGCCTTTCGCGTTGTCTATTATCTCCCTTCCGTGACGAATATCGTGGCTGTGGCGGTTGTTTGGAGTTACCTCTATAATCCGTCGCTTGGCCTGTTCAATTACCTGCTGAATCTGGTGGGATTGCCCGATGTGCCATGGTTGACGGAACCGACGATCGCTAAGCTTTCGCTGATTCTGCTGGCGTTATGGAAGTCGATCGGCCTTAACATGATTATCTTCATCGCGGCGCTGCAAGGCATTCCGAAGTCTTATTACGAAGCCGCGCAGCTTGACGGAGCGAACCTGTGGCAGCAAGTGACGAAAGTTACGATTCCGATGCTGCGGTTTGCGATTTTCTTCGTGTCCATTACGACGATGATCGGCTGGCTTCAATTTTTCGAGGAGCCGTTCGTTATGACCGAAGGCGGCCCGCTTGACGGTACGCTGTCCGTCGCTTTGTTTATTTACCAGAACGGCTTCAAATTCAACAACTTCGGGTATGCGGCAGCGGGCTCCTTCGTGTTGTTCGTGTGCATCATTGCCATTACGCTTGTTCAGTTGAGGATGCAAAAAAATGAGTCGGACATGACTTGAGAAGCGGGGGATACGAATGAGTTCAACAATTGCAACGAAGAAAGGGAAGGTGAAGGAGCGTCAAGGCAGCTTATTTCAATGGATTTCCGGCATTGTCCTGGGCATTGGCGGCATCTTCTTCCTGCTGCCTTTCTTCTGGATGATCATGTCTTCCTTCAAGCCGGAAAATGAGATCGTACAGATCCCGCCTACCTTCTGGCCCGACACCTTCACACTTCATAATTTCAAATATTTGTTCCAGAACATGAACTTTGACGTGTACCTGAAAAACACGCTGATTATCGTTCTGTTCTCGTTCGTTGGCCTGTTTCTGAACGCAGTCGCGGGCTTTGGCTTCGCGAAATATGAGTTCAAAGGCAGGAACGCGCTCTTCGTGCTTGTGCTGGCGACGATGATGATTCCAAGCCAAGTCACAATGATTCCGGTGTATCTCATTCTGAATTCGTTAGGGCTGACGAATACGATGACCGGTATCGTGCTTCCGGGTCTCGTGGGAGCGTTCGCCATTTTCCTCTTCCGCCAGTTCATGTCGACCATTCCGACCGAGCTGCTGGAAGCGACTCGGCTGGACGGGGCGAGCGAATATCGCATTTTCTTGCAAATCGTTCTGCCGATCTCCAAGCCCATCATTGCGGTACAAGCCATTCTGACGTTTATCGCCGGATGGAACAGCTTTCTGTGGCCGCTTATTATCGCCAACGATGAAAGCTTGTACACCTTATCCGTCGGTTTGTCGCTCCTGAAAGGGCAATATGCCGCCAACTTCGGCTTACAGATGGCAGGTGCAGCGTTCATGGTCGCTCCCGTCATCGTGTTGTTTACCTATTTCCAGAAGCATATTATTGAGAACTTCAGCATTTCCGGTATGAAATAAAGCTAAGAAAGAAGGTACGCCTTCATGTCTTCTTCCGATAACAAGCGTCCTAACATTCTGTTTATCATGTCGGACGACCACGCTTCGCATGCGATTGGCGCATACGGGAGCCGTATTAATGTTACGCCCCATCTGGATCGGTTGGCGCAGGAGGGGATGCGCTTCGACAACTGCTTCTGCACGAATTCGATCTGCGCGCCAAGCCGAGCCTCGATTCTGACAGGGACCTATAACCATATCAACGGCGTCAAGACGTTGGGCGATGATCTGGATGGCCGGCAAGTGACGTTCCCGAAGCTGCTTCAGGCGGATGGCTACCAAACAGCGATGATTGGCAAGTGGCATCTCGGACACGGCGGCAACTATGACCCGACGGGCTTCGATTACTGGAGTGTATTGCCCGATCAGGGTGATTACCGAGATCCTGATTTCATCGAAATGGGTAAGGTGAAGAAATTTAACGGCTATGTCACGGACATTATTACGGATAAATCGCTGGATTGGATCCGCAATCGGGATAAGGAACGACCGTTTATGCTGATGTGCCATCATAAGGCACCGCACCGCCACTGGGAACCAGACGAGAAGCATATGCACCTCTACGAAGATATTGACATTCCAGAACCGGTCACGTTCAACGACGATTACGCCACACGTTCGCAAGCGGCCGTGCAGGCAAAGATGCGAATTGACGATCTGAACGAGCTGGATACGAAAGGACCGCCGCCGGAAGGGTTGTCCCCCGATGAGGTCCGCAAGTGGAAATATCAACGGTATATCAAGGATTATCTTCGCTGCATCGCTTCTATTGACGATAATGTGGGCCGCATGCTGGAATACCTCGACGAATCCGGGTTGGCGGAGGACACGATCGTGATCTATACGTCCGACCAAGGCTTCTTCCTCGGCGATCACGGCTGGTTCGACAAACGGTTCATGTACGAGGAATCGCTGCGAATGCCGTTCCTGATCCGTTACCCAAGGGAAATTAAGCCCGGCAGCGTGAGCGATACGATGATCCTGAACACAGACTTTGCCCCTACGTTCCTTGAGTACGCTGGCTTGCCAGTCCATGAACGGATGCAAGGCTTCAGTATTAGACCGCTGTTGAAAGGCACGACGCCGGACGGATGGCGGACGTCGATGTTTTACCGGTATTGGATGCATCTTGATGGCTGCCATGAGGTCTATTCACATTACGGAATTCGCACGCACCGGTACAAACTGATCTATTATTACGCCCAGGCGCTCGGCACGACGGATTCGCGCGACGAATCACGCCCGCCGGAATGGGAATGCTTCGACCTGGAGCAGGATCCTTATGAGCTGAACAACGTGTACGGTCAACTGGAATACGCGGATCGTATACAAGACTTGAAGAAGCAGCTGGAAAATCTGATGGACGAGGTCCAGGACGAATACATCCATTAGGCGGAGGTTAAAGCATTGAAGGATATACAATTGCAATCCTTACTGAAGGAAATGACGTTAAGCGAGAAGATTGCTCAGCTTCAGCAGCTCGCACCTGCGTTCTATGAAGGATCTAACAGCGCCGGCCAGATTACAGGTCCGCTGGAAGGGATGGGCATGACGGAGGAAATGATCCATCATGCCGGCTCTGTGCTTGGACTCGGAGGAGCGGAAGAGGCTATAGCAATTCAGGACGCCCACATCCGCAATCACCGGCTGTCCATTCCATTGATTGCAATGGCCGATGTCATACACGGTTACCGGACCATCTTCCCGGTGCCGCTCGCACTGGGCTGCTCATGGGACATGGAGCTGGCGAAGCGATCCGCTGCGATCGCGGCGAAGGAAGCTTCCGTTGCGGGTATACACGTCACCTTCTCGCCGATGGCGGACTTGACGCGCGATCCCCGTTGGGGAAGGGTGATGGAGTCGACAGGTGAAGACCCTTGGTTAAACAGTCAATACGCACGCGCATTCGTACGCGGTTACCAGGGCAAGGACTTGTCGAAGGAGCCATACAAGCTGGCGGCTTGCATCAAGCACTTCGCCGCTTACGGCGCAGCTGAAGGTGGCCGGGATAATACGGTCGATATGTCTGCGTGGATGAGCCGCGAATACTATATGCCTTCATACCGCGCCGCGCTGGATGAGGGCTGCGAGATGGTGATGACTGCCTTCAATACGGTGGACGGCATTCCGGCGTCGGGCAACCGCAGGCTGATGAGAGACCTGCTTCGCGATGAATGGGGCTTCGACGGCGTTCTCATCTCGGATTGGGGCGCTGTGAAGGAGATGATTCCCCATGGCGTGGCAGAGGACGAACGGGAATGCGCACGCAAAGCGATCGAAGCCGGTGTCGATATCGAGATGATGTCCCCTTGTTACGTTCATCATCTGCAGGAGCTGGTGGAGAGCGGGGAAGTGGACGAAGCGCTTATCGACGAAGCAGTCATGCGCATCCTGAAGCTGAAGCGCAAGCTGGGACTGTTCGAAAATCCGCATCGTTATGCGGATCCAGCGGTAGAGCGCGACATTCTCCTCAGCGACGAACACCGTGCGTCGGCACAGGAAGCCGCAATAAAGTCAAGCGTTCTGCTCAAGAACGACGGTATACTGCCGCTCTCGAAGCTGGCGAAGATTGCGCTGATCGGCCCGTTCGCGCTCAGCAATGACTTGCTTGGGCCATGGTCGTGCATGGGTGATAGGGAAGAAACCGTTACACTAAGCCAAGGCATGATTGCTATTGCAGGCCAGCCGCAAGTGACGGCGACAGGCTGCAGCGTGGAATACATGACAGATCTGGAGCTGGAAGCTATGCTGGCTGCAGCCCGGGAAGCCGATGTTATCGTGCTGGCGCTGGGAGAAAGCTCGGAGATGAGCGGCGAGGCGGGATGCCGTGCCGATATCCGCTTGCCTGGCATGCAGCTGGAGCTGGTGAAGCAAGCGAAAGCATTGGGCAAGCCGGTGGCCGCTGTGCTGTTCAACGGCAGGCCGCTTGATCTTCATGGCGTGCTGGACGAGGCAGACGCCGTGCTGGAAGCGTGGTATCCCGGCAGCAACGGCGGTTCTGCGGTGGCCGAGCTGCTCTACGGCGTCGCGAATCCTTCCGGCCGTCTGACGATGAGCTTCCCGCATTCCGTGGGACAGGTGCCGGTCTATTATAACGGATTCAACACAGGCCGCCCGCAAGGGGCGCCGGATGCTCAGCTGCGCTACGTATCGCAATATTTGGACATCCCGAACGAGCCGCTGCTGCCGTTCGGCTTCGGTCTGAGCTATACCGACTTCCAATACGGGGAAGCCGCCTTGTCGGCTAACGAACTCAGCGTCGGCGGCAAGCTCCTGGTATCCGTTCGCGTAACGAACGCCGGCAGACTAGAAGGCGAAGAAACCGTTCAGCTCTATATACGCGATATAGCGGGTGAGACAGTCCGGCCGCTGCGTGAGCTGAAGGCTTTCGAGAAAACGGCGCTCATGCCGGGAGAAAGCAAAGATATCGTGTTTGAAATTACGGAGGAGATGCTTCGGTATCATCATTCGGATTTGCAATATAAGAGCGATCCAGGCCAGTTCGCGGTCATGGTCGGGGCAAACAGCCGCGATGTGCAGGAGCTTAGGTTTATCTTGAAAGCATAGAGAGAGGCAAGTGGGAAAGGAGCCCGGAGATGAGTACAGTACTGGAGATGGAAGAAATCAACGTTCAGGCGGACGAGCTTGTCTTTACGTTCATGAAGAGCGGAGATTTGAAGGAGATACAATATAAGGATTTAATGATCAACCAGGTCATGTCCAACCCATTGGATGGATCGATGAACAATCTTTATCTGCGCGTGCAGCAAGGAGAGCGGATTATGGCCGTCCCTCTGCTGGGGGTACGGTCAAATAGCAAGATGAGCGTGTCTCAGCGGCGCATCGTGTGGAGCGGGGAAGCTCTAGGTGCAGCGTATCAAGTGATCTTTACCCTTATGCCCGGGCTGATCTGGTTCTGGGAAGTACAGCTCACCGGCGAAGGTATTCAAGCCGATGTAATATACGGCCAAGACCTGGGGCTTGCCGACAAAGGCGCAGTGCGCACGAACGAAGCTTATGTGTCGCAATATGTGGGTCATACGGCGTTCAACGACGAAGAAACCGGATATACTGTATGCTCGAGGCAAAATCAACCCGCGTCAACAGGCTTTCCGTACCTTCAGCAGGGTTCGTTGACAAAGGCGGCAGGTTATTCAACGGATGGATTCCAATTCTTCGGTCTCTCTTATAAGGAGACGAATGTGCCGGAAGCGCTTGGGCGGAAAGAGCCGGACAACGCCGTGTATCAATATGAATTTGCTTATACGGCACTTCAATCGGAGACGGTTCAGCTGAGCGGGACGGCCTCGTTTGTGTTCTATGGCTTGCTCAAGCCGGATCATCCTGCAGCGATCTCCGAGCTCGAGTACAAGGAGGAATTGCTTGAGGCTTGGGAGCAGGCGAAAGCGATGGAGATTGGCGAGGGCCTCTCAGCAAGAGAGAGAGTTGCGCTGAACGAACGAATGGGCGAGCCTCTTCGCGCCGAAACAATGACGCTTGCCGACATCGAAGTATTGTTCCCTGTTCGTCATCAAGAGGAATGGGATGGTCAAGAGCTGCTCTCTTTCTTCACCGGGACGTATGAACATGTTGTGCTGAAGGCGAAGGAGCTGCGCATGGAACGGCCGCATGGCCACATCCTGATGAGTGGCGACAACGCGCGGTTGAACGATAACGTAATGTCTTCAACGAACTATATGTACGGCATCTTCCATTCGCAGATTACATTAGGCAATACTTCCTTCAATAAATTAATGACGAATGCGCGCAGTGCGCTGAATGTGCTGAAAACATCCGGACAGCGGATCTATGTCGAGATGGAAGGCAAATACCGCTTACTTACGATGCCATCCCTGTACGAGATCGGGTTTAACTATGCCCGCTGGCATTACAAGCTGGCAGACGATACGCTCACCGTTACGGCATGGACATCGGCAGATTCGCCGGAGCTTGCACTAGAAGCTACATCGAAGGCAGGTAAACGTTACGGCTTCCTCGTGACCAACCAGATCACGATGAACGACAAAGAATATGAACTGCCGTACCTGTTGGAACGGGACGGTGAAGATCTTGTGTTCCGCGCCCATGGGGATGCTTTGAGTGTCAGTGCATATCCAGGGCTGCATTTCCGCCTTCGCATTGCAGGCGCGGCTATGTCGGTGCTGGATGAGAAGGCGCTAGTCGCTGCAGCACCGGTGGGATCGGCTTCGCTTACGGTGCTGGAGCTGGCGCCGTCCGATAAGTGGCGGTTGACGGTACAAGGTAATCTGGAAGAAGAGTCTCATGCGAAAGAGCCGGTTTCGATGCGTTCCGCCGAGACGGATATCGAGCGCTACCGTTCGTTCTTGTCGTCCGTCATGAACGGGTTTCATCTGTCACATGAGGCTGGAAGTAAGGCTCAGGAACTGCAGAAGTTCAATGCGCTCGCATGGTGGTATACCCATAACATGCTTGTGCATTATTCTGTGCCGCACGGGCTGGAGCAATACAGCGGGGCGGCTTGGGGTACGCGCGACGTCTGCCAAGGGCCGACGGAATACTTTATGGCGACGGGAAATTACAGCCAAGTGAAGGACATTCTGAAGACGGTCTATACCCATCAATATGAGCATGACGGCAATTGGCCGCAATGGTTCATGTTCGACCGGTACTACCGCATTCAGCAGGAGGAGAGCCACGGGGATATTATCGTATGGCCGCTGAAAGTGCTGAGCGATTATCTGCGGGTAACGGGCGACTTCTCGATCCTGCAGGAACGCGTGCCATATACCACGCATGGGGGCGAACTGACGGAGGAGACGTATACCGTTCTCGATCATGCGCGCAAGGAATTGCAATACATGAAGGATCATTTCCTTCACGGTACGAACCTGTCCTCCTATGGGGACGGCGACTGGGACGATACGCTCCAGCCGGCGAACGCCAAGCTGAAGCAGTATATGATCAGCAGCTGGACGGTATCGCTCACGTACCAAGTGTTCTCCCAGCTATCCGGCGCATTGTCCGGTCAAGAAGGACAAGAAGATCTTGAGGATCTTGCAGAACTGGCGGCAGAACTAGAGGAGCTGGCCAAGGGCATCAAAACCGACTTCAACAGCTACTTGATCAAAGACGGCATCATCTCCGGCTTTGCGTACATGGAGGAGCCGGGCAGCATGGAGCTGATGCTTCATCCGAGTGACGAGAAGACGGGCATTACGTACCGCCTGCTTCCGATGACCAGAAGCATGATCGGCGAACTGCTCGACGAGGAGCAAGCGGAGTCCCACTACCGTCTAATTAAGCAGGAACTCTATTGTCCAGACGGCGTGCGCCTGATGAACCGGCCTGCTGAATATGCAGGTGGTGTCAGCACACGGTTCAAACGCGCGGAGCAAGCCGCAAACTTCGGCCGCGAGATCGGTTTGCAATATGTCCATGCTCATATTCGATTCATCGAAGCGATGGCAAAGCTGGGCAAGCGGGATGAAGTGTGGAAAGGACTCGCGATGATTAATCCCGTCGGCTTGCGCGACGTCGTCCCGAACGCGGACTGGCGCCAGAGCAATGCGTATTTCAGCAGCTCGGACGGGAAGTTCGCGGACCGGTACGAGGCGCAGGACGGTTTCGGCAAGCTGCGCACGGGCGATGTTCAGGTTAAAGGCGGCTGGCGCATCTATTCCAGCGGTCCCGGCATCTATATGAATCAGCTGATCTCGAACGGTCTGGGGATCCGCCAGGAAAGCGGCGATCTCATCCTCGATCCCGTGCTGACTGCGGAGATGGACGGTCTGAGCTTCCGCTTCCAATGGATGGGACGGGATATCCTGTTCCGGTACGAGATTAGCGGGGATACCGTCCGCAAGGTAACTGTGAATGGAGAATCCGTTCAGACAGCCGTTAACAGGAACCGGTATCGCCACGGCGGTGTACGTATCGGGACCGAGGCGCTGGTGGGTCTTCTTAAGGAAGGCCTGAACGAAATCGTCATCGGGATGGAGTAAAGAAGGTGCTGGGGGAGTATTCCCTCAAGCCAACCTTTTGATATAATCAACAAAGAGAATTGAAGTGGGCAGTGAACGATAGGAGCGATAGCTGTGGTAAGCATCAAAGACATTGCCAAGCACGCGGGGGTATCCATTTCAACCGTGTCTTACGCGTTGAACGGAAGTCCGAAGGTAACGGAAGAAACAACGAAGAAGATACTGGCAGTTGCCAAAGAGCTCAACTACGTGCCGAATGCGGCTGCCAGAACGTTAAAGAAACGGGAGACCAAGATCATTGGAGCCTTCCTGACCTCCTTCGAAGGGGCTTTCTACGGCGATCTCCTGCAAGGGATGAAAGAAGAGATGAGCAAACGGGGATATGATCTGGTCATCTGCAGCGGGACGAAGTCCCACCGGATGCTGCCGGAAGGATTCCTGGACGGTGCAATCGTGCTGGACCGGATGTTCACGGATGAGGAGCTGCTTCTCTACGCGAACCGTGGCCATAAGCTGGTCGTGCTGGACCGTGAGCTCAGACATTCCAATATCGTTCAAGTGCTGCTGGACAACAAGGCAGGGGCGACTTTTGCAATAGAGTATCTGCTGCGGATGGGCCATAAGAAGCTGTATGTCGTGACCGGACCGAAAGGCTCTTTCGACTCTGGGCAGCGGCTGCAGGCTGCGCGCCAGACGGTAGAGCGCAACGGGCCGCTCTGGTATGCCGAGATTCCCGGTAACTTCAACAAGGCAAGCGGCGCAGCCGCAGCGCAGCGTATCATGGACGAGTATGACGGTCCTGCCGCCGTATTCTGCCTAAACGACGAGATGGCTATCGGCATGTACAACGCGCTGAAGGATACGCCGTACCGGATCGGCGAGCATATCCACGTGATCGGCTTCGACCATATCGAAATCTCCGATTATTTGCAGCCGCGTCTAGCCTCTATTGATTATTCCGAGAGTAGATGGGGCGCGGTCGCCGCCGAGCAGCTGATTAAGCTGATTGAAGGTGTTGGCGCAGAACATGAGCGTATCTATGTATCGCTTGTTGAAGGCGAATCGGTGAAGCAGAGATAAATCGCATACCGGAATGAATAGGGCTGTCCCGAAAAGTCATGATTGACTAGGGACAGCCCTATTCGGCTTTGTCCTGCCATCATTGCCCGGAAAGCTTAAGTCAGTTCCCGAAGAACAAAAAACAACGCCCTATAAGCATTATGCCGATGTGGCTGCTTACAGGGCGTTCGTTATTATTGCTGCTTCCCTTGGCTCATCATTTGTTGACCTTGCTGCATTGCAGCCGGCATCTCCGAATAGGTTTTTTGGCACATCATGTTGGAAATGCGGGGCACGTATACAGTTTCTCCAGCAGTCAATTGATTCGGGTTGGCCAGGTGCGGGTTCGCCTCTTCCAGAATGGAATGAGGCATGTTGTATCTGTGACCTACCGATGCTAACGTTTCACCTGGCTGCGCTTGGTGCTGGGCGAACAGCATGTCGTTCGAATTGCCGTCCCGGAAGAAAGGAAAGAAGAACGGGGAGAAGAAAAAGAACGGAAACAAGAACCGACTAGGGAAGAAGGGATGGGGAAAGGGACGGAAGAAGGGACGCCCGAATCCGCCGCCAAAGCCACCACCAGGAAAAAAACCGCGATCCATAAGATAACCTCCATTTATTTCGTAGTCATTTGTCTATATAGAGTATTGCCTAGGAGGTTGTTTGGTTACAGCTATGTGTAGAATGGGCTCATTCGTAAGTATTCACTTCCATATTTACATACATACTGTATGTATGATAAGATTAGTGTATCTTAATTAGAGGGGAACATTACTATGCAAATAACAAGTTTCTACCCTGTCATCCTGACGGAGAAGGTCGCTCGGAGTGCTGAATTCTACACGGCCTACTTCGGATTTGAAACGGTATATGAAGCGGACTGGTACGTCAGTCTCCGAACGTCAAACGGTAAGACTCCCTATGAATTAGCGCTCTTGGACGCTTCGCATCCTACGGTGCCCGCTGTTTATCGCAGACCGGTTCAAGGCTTGATTCTCAATTTCGAAGTAGAGAATGTGGATTTGGAATATAAGAGGCTTATTCTGGATAAAGGGCTTCCTCTGCAGCTGGATATCCGAGATGAAGCGTTTGGACAGCGGCATTTCATAACCAGCGATCCAAACGGTGTGCTGCTTGATATTATCCAGATCATCCCGCCATCAGAAGCAGAGAGTGCCCAGTATGTCGAGAAGATATGGTTGAATGATGAGGATGGCGACCAAGGATGAGTGCTGCAGCTTTAAAGCTTTATTTTGGGAGAGAGCTTGCTGATCGTTTATCAAGACTGATCCGCCCCCACTTTCCAGAATTTCCAGCGGAAGTGTTCATTGATTCTGTGACCGAGCAGGTAGGGTCCCTTGAACTAAAGGGAAGAGTCGCAGTCATTGCCGATGAATTAAGAAAAGCTTTGCCCGCTGATTATCCGGTGGCTTTGAACATTCTATTACCTATCCTTGGACCGGAGAATGAGACCGAGGAGGGGATGTTCAACAATGGATATTTTCTAATGCCCATAGCCTATTTCGTTGAAAAGTATGGATTATCTCACTTCGAGCTCTCCATGCATGCCATGTATGAGATCACCAAGAGGCATACCTCTGAATATGCAATTCGTCCTTATCTCGAGCTTCATCTGGAAGATACTTTCGAACGATTAAGTCACTGGTCCCGTGATGCTAACCTTCATGTCCGCCGTCTGGTCAGCGAGGGAACCCGGCCTCGTCTGCCTTGGGCGAGACGAATCCATGCTATCCATGGAGATCCCGCTAACAATCTTGTTTTGCTCGAACCCCTATGGAATGATCCTTCCTTCTATGTGAGAAAATCAGTGGCGAACCATTTGAATGATTTGAAGAAGGATTATAAGGGAATTACATTAGAGTGGCTTCATGAGCATTGTGATCGTGGAGGCAAGCATAGCTCATGGATGGTCCGTCACTCATTGCGATCGTTGATAAAATCCGAAGATCATGAGGCAATTGCCTTATTGGAGAAACATCGAGGACAGTCAGATTCTTAGAAAGTACGAGTTAGAGATAGGAGAACGTGTTGCTTATGAAAAGAAATAAAGAAGAAACTCATGAGACCATTCATAAGCTCATCGAGGTTGCCAGAGATTATTTTACCAAGCACGGATATGCGGACTCTGTTTTGGAGGATATTGCCCAAGAAGCCGAGCTGACGCGCGGGGCCCTTTATCATCATTTTAAGAGCAAGAAGGGTCTGTTTCATGTTGTACTGGAATCGGTGCAGAAGGAAATTGCAGAGCGGGTTGAGTCGGAAGCATCGAAAAGCGAGGATCTCTGGGAGCAGCTGCTGCTGGGATGTCTTGCTTTCGTCGCTGCCGCGGTTGAACCTCGCAACAGGCGAATCATGCTCGTTGACGGCCCGGCCGTGCTGGGGTGGGAGACGTGGCGAACGATGGACGAGCATAACTCCATGCGCTTGCTGCGAGGACAGCTGCAAATCATGGAGCAGCATGGTTGCCTGAAGTGCGTATCGATTGATGCCATGACGCATTGTCTGTCCGGCGCAATGAATGAATCGGCGCTCTGGATCGCCCAAATGCCGGATTACGGGCACGCACTCGAGGAAAGTAAGAGCATCATTACAACGATGCTGAACGGATTTAAGAGCTAGGAACTTGCATATAAAGCGAGATGAAGACCGGACAAGCGCTTCCATTGATCCGGTCTTCGACGTATCTATCGCCTATGAAAAAAGGCAGTAGCATATTATATAGAAAATTACCGGATCCTATCGTATACTGATTTACAAAAGATAGGAAGATTCATTCTTATCTCATGTAAGCCATCATGCTCGACAAGCGTAAAGGCCAATTCAGTTTGAGACGGGGGAAGGTATATGAGTGTCAAACGTTATGAGAAGTGGATTTGGATTGAATTAATCGGATTCGAGAATCAGGATCGTGATTACGGTGTCGGGGCTTATTTGGAGACGGTCGGCTATATCCCAGATGCCGTATCACTCCTGCTGTTTACCCCGGATTTCATACACGCTCATAACGGTATGTCGGAGGAGCATATACTGCCGCCAGAGGTGTGCTCCTATAATGCGCGCCCTTACGGTAAGCACCGCAATCGTCAGATATGGACCAATTTTCAACTGAAGGGACTTGTCGAGCAGCTGCAGAAGCACGGGATCGAGGTATACTGTGCCTTTTTCGATTTGTTTCACGTCCATAATCCGGAATTGCCAAGGCCATCGGAATGGTGCGGTGCGCATCCGGAGCTCTATGAGATGCGGATGTCGGGCGACGCGTTCGGCGTCATTAATCCACTGAAACGATTCAAGGACGGCAGCTATTATGAGGACTTGTTCATTCACGACTTAATGACTGTCATGAGAGATTACCGTTTCGATGGATATCATGGTGCTGATGGTTACTCCAGTTCACGGCTCAGCATTGCCGAGATCGATTATTCCGACGATATGGTGGAGCAATTCGTCCGATTCATCGGTGATGATTTATCACAGGAAATCACAATGAATTGTGATCAAGATAAGCTGGCCATGAAACAGCGCGGAGAGTGGATATGGAAGCATAGACGCATAGAATGGATACGCTTCCATGCTGCGCGGTGGGCAAGCTTATGGCAGAAAATTATGATTGCCATTAAAAACGAGGGGAAGAAAGCGGTCGCGAATTCGACATGGACCCGCGATCCCTTCGAAGCGCTGTACCGATATGGCGTAGACTACAGACAGCTTGCTGCAACAGGAATCGATGGGTTTGTCGTGGAATCCGTGGCGGCGTCCTTGTCTTCTGGTGCGGATGGTATGGAATACGAGCCGATCACCGAGTTTATGGCTATGTTAGCGAGTATGAAGGCTTATATGCCGGAAACCCGGTTAATTTGCTTGAATGCGATCCAGGACACGAACGAGCAGTGGGATACGATCAATCACGCGCCAACGGTGCTCGAACGCGATATCTATACGTTCTCCAACCTGTATGTACAGGTTGAAGGGAAGCTAAAGCGCAGCTCGGCAGGATTCATGGCCTGTCTGGGAGACGGTATCAGCCGTGATGGCTGGAAGTGGCTGTCGGATCGGTGGGAATTAGGCTTCGACGGAAATCCGGAGCGAATCGTTGGCGTAAGCCTCGTATGGTCGGATGAAGCGCTGCAGAACTCGTTAGAGGACTTTATGTTGACGCGTAATTGGCCGGTTCATCGGCTCATGGATCAATGGCTGCAGAAGGGGGCGCCTCTCCATTCGTTCGTGAACATTAGTGATCTGGAGCAAGCGAACGGCGCTATTGTAGTGGCGAATCTTCATCAATTGCCGGATGACGAGTTTGAACGTGCAGCCGGGTATCGGAATGGTCCTTCCATTCTAATTGGGCAGATGACCGAACGACTTGCCCGGCTAACAGCCGCTGCCGGATTGAACCTTGTCTGCGAACCCGATCAATATTTCTGCGTAACGCGTGATGCGATGGGTGTAACCCAAGATGTGTTTCTGATGGAGCAAGCGGACATCGAAGGCGAACTGCAGCATATAGATTCGATCAACGACGCGATCTCTTGGGTGAAACAGCTGTATTTCACATCGATGAGTGACGATTTCCTAAGCAGATGCGTGGAGACTATGGAACGCGCTGCAGGAGCGCCAGTTGTAGTCAAGAATCAGGAATTCATTCGAATGACCGTGTTAGAAATGAAACCCGGCACGTGGCGGATTCTTATTCATAATGTCTTTCATAAGTATAAGTTTGCCCGTATCGATGTAGGCCGGCCGATAGCCTCCATAAACGTATTGACCGATTTTCCCGGGGTGCCCGTCTTCCCGGATGGTTCCGAATTCGGCTTGTACGTTCCCGGACGCGGGATGGTGATAGTAGAACTTGAATTGAATGAAGAATAGAATGCATAATTACTTGGTAATACTTTACATTTCATACTGATCTAGTATAGTTAGGGTAGGCATGCATGCTTGAAGGATAATAGGACGCTTTATCACATTCGTGATAGCGTCCTTTCTTATTGTAGTAGGAGAATTCATCACAATCGGACATGAACTAAAGGAGAGGGATATCATGGAAACGATGATATTTGTAGCTTTAGTAATTCTAGGCATCATCAGTATCGATATAAGGTTAAAGAAGCATGTGGAACACGATGCAAAAATCATTGAAAGGCTGGACGTCCTGATTCAATTAATTAAGGATAAGGAAAAGAAGGAATAGCAATAAAACTGAATCCGCGGCAGTTATCTCTTACCGTATTGGAATACACCAATCAGTGAACGTTCGGAAGTAATGCGCGATTCCTCCCCATCATGTTAATATAAGGGAATGACGGTTCAAGGGGTGATTATGTATGAACAGCAATTTTGCAGATAGACTAATAGAGGAAGGGACGAGGAAGAATAGTGTTCTCGTTGTCGGCCTGGACCCGGATATCCGTTATTTCCCGGATTTTATACTGGAGGGCATTGATTCATCGTCTGACGAAAGCATTGCGGAAGCGATCTATGCGTGTAATACAATCATCATCGATGCTGTGGCGGATCATGTTATTGCTGTTAAACCTCAACTCGCCTACTACGAGGTATACGGCAGCTATGGCATACAAGCATTGGAAAAAACGATTCGTTATGCACGCTCCAAGGGTCTAATCGTCATCAACGATGCCAAAAGAGGGGACATCGGCTCAACCTCTGCTGCGTACGCACGAGCGTTCTTGGGGAATGGGGCGATGTCGGGCGATATGGTCACGGTTAATCCGTTCTTAGGCAGCGATGGCTACATGCCCTTCATTGAGGCGGCTCAAGAGAATCATAAGGGGCTGTTTCTGTTATTGAAGACATCCAACCCATCTTCCTATGAAATACAAGATCTCAAATTGGAGAATGGAGATCTGTTGTACTACAAGCTGGCGGAGGAAATTGAGAAATTGGCCAGTCAAACGGTTGGTGTCCATGATTATTCCTTTATCGGTGCGGTTGTCGGAGCGACTTATCCGGCTGAGGCCAAGCAAATACGAACCAAATTGCCACATTCCATCTTTCTTGTTCCCGGGTTCGGGATTCAAGGCGGACAACCTGAAGACTTACGAGAATTCTTCGATGACAATGGGCATGGGGCTGTTATATCGTCCTCACGGGGGGTAATTTACTCGTATATGAACCGCACAACGGAATGGAAGAAGATAACATTGCCAGAGATGATCAGCTGTATAACCGAAGCGGCATCCACAGCTAAGGATCAAATTAATGTCGTTCGATTCAACAACGTACCAATCTGAGGAGGGTGAAGATGTCCAATAGCTGGCTTACTAATGTTCGGCTTGAGAAGGGTTATATCTATGAGGATGGCGAGATAACAGGGACCGAGACGGATATCTACCACATACGTATTCAAGATGGAGTGATAGCTGAAATCGTTCCTTCCGATCAGGTGCAGCTTGACGATGAGCTATTGAAGGTTGATTCGAAGGAATGGCTGATGCTGCCTTCATTCAAGGAAATGCACATTCATATTGATAAGACATATTATGGCGGTCCTTGGAAAGCGGTAAGACGAACAGGAGGTATCTTTGGCCGGATCGCTGAGGAAAGAGAGCTGTTACCCAAGCTTCTGCCAACTGCGCAGCACCGGGCGGAGGGAATATTAGCGACGCTGCTTGCATTTGGATCCACGCATGTACGGACGCACTGTAACATTGATCCGGTCATTGGTTTATCCAACCTGGAAGCAACGATGCGAGCCTTGGAGCATTATTCAGACAAGCTTTCCTATGAAGTGGTGGCGTTTCCTCAGCATGGACTTCTCCGGTCCAATGTCGCTCCTCTCGTTAGAGAAGCAATGAAGCAAGGCGCGACATTCGTTGGCGGTGTAGATCCGGCTACTGTGGATGAGAACATAGAAAAGTCGCTGCAGACGATCATGGAAATTGCAGTCGAAGCCAATGCAGGAGTCGACATCCACATTCATGATCAAGGTGAAGCGGGGATATCGACGATGAAACGGCTTGCAGACTTGACCGAAGAAGCGGGATGGCATGGCCGGGTCACGGTTAGTCATGCTTTTGGATTCGCTGGAATTGCTGCGGGCTCCGCATCTGAGCTTGCCGCGCGATTTGCCGAGCTCGGGATATCGATTGCTTCATCCGTACCTATTGGCGGCCGCAGTATGCCGATTCCTCTGCTTCATGAGCAAGGGGTTACGGTTGAGCTTGGAACGGATAGTCTGACCGATCACTGGTCACCTTTCGGCAACGGGGATAATCTCGAGAAAGTCGGGCGCTTGGCAGAGCTATATGGCTACAGTGACGAGCGGTCCTTATCGCAAGCATTAGGCTTTATTACAGGAGGAGTAACGCCTTTAAACCGTGAAGGGGAGCAGGTCTGGCCGAGAATCGGCGATACCGCTCATGTCGTATTCGTGGAAGCGAGCTGTTCAGCGGAGGCAGTAGCAAGAAGATCGCCACGAATGGCTACCTTATTTCATGGGAACGTGGTTTCCGGATACATATAAAAGGTTTCTAAGATAAGGGCAATCCGGACGGTACTGCGATTTCGCAGATGTCCAGATTGCCCTATTGTTATGCCTATCGAAGGAAGGAAAGGACCTCGTCAACCGGAAGGGCTTGTGCCGTTCTCCCGCTCTGACCATGGGTTGTTTCGGCCATGAAGAGGGAGTTGCCGATCGCTTCTTCTGTTGCTTCCGTGACCGCCCGGAAGCATTGGGAGATGAGCTCTCCATCCTCACGAATGACTTTCATGGAATGAAAGTCAGCCTCCGGTGAATGTGGAATCAGGTTGCCATTGCTGAAGGCGATGACGATATCGCCGCTTCCGTGATGAGCGATGGAGCCGGTACGGGAAAGACCCATTCCCGCACGCTTGGCGATTCTCTTTAATTGCCGGGCATCTACCGGCAGGTCTGTTGCAATAACGATGATGATGGAGCCGTCGTCCTTCTTACGTTCCTTAGTGTTGTGTACAAGCTGCTGGCCTACGGGTTGTCCGATGAGGGCCAGATCTTCCGAATGACCGAAATTAGTCAGAACGAGCACGCCGATGTGATACGGATTGCCATCAGCGTAAACTAGGCGGGATGAGGTACCGATGCCGCCTTTCCAGCCATAGCATACCATACCGGTTCCCGCACCGACGGCACCCTCGGCAGCAGGCATACCGGCAGCTTGCAGAGCAAGACGAATGGCTTCCTCAGCATGTTCTGGCCGAACATGAAGCCCTCGCATATCGTTCAGATGTCGATCATTGCATTCTCCGGTTACGACATTTAGCGAGCCCGCTTGATCACCAATCTCGTTATCCAGACTCATCATATATTTCAACGTTCCTTCCGTAACGGCCGGAACGCTGAATGTATTGGTGAGCATCACCGGCGATTCCAGAACGCCAAGCTCGTCCACTTGGACGAGGCCGGTTGTTTTGCCGAAACCGTTGATTACATAGGAGGCGGCAACCGCCTTTCTCCGAAACCAATCCCCTTGATGTGGGAGTATGGCGGTCACGCCCGTTCGCACGGAGGTGCCGGGAGAATCGGAATGCAAGGTGACGTGACCGACGGATACGCCCGGAACATCCGTGATGCTGTTAAGTTTCCCCGTCGGAAGCTGTCCGACAGACAATCCATAGTCTCGCATGCGTTTCTTGTTCATACCGATCATTCTCCCATTTCGTATATTTGGCAGGGAACGGGGACTTCTGTTCTATTGATCCCGTTCCATGCTGACACCTTGCAGGGACCCTAGCAGTCCCGGCTCGTAGCACTTGACAGAGCCCCGCTTCTCACATCCAGTCCTACACATAGACTTGCTTACCGGACGAGGCGATGGCAGCTCTTTATTTTCATAGATATCGTACAACATATGCGCTTGATAATACACGATTATTATATAAGTGGAGCGTAGAATCGTTAACGATAGCCCCGATCTGGATCGCGGCATCGTTAGATCGGTTTCAAGCCTTTTCGAAGCGGAAGCAGCATAAGTAATCCTGCAAGAAAGCAGAGTCCGGCGAGCTCATATACGACGGTTAGAGATAGAGCGGTTTTTAACACGCCCGCTAAGCTCATCGTGAGGAGCATCGCCCCCGTCATGAGTGGTGTGCGAATCCCCGTAACACGGCCGATATATTCTTGACTGGTGTGCTGCAGGACGAGTGCGTTGTTCCCTATAAAGATGGCCGGCTGTTGGAGAGCAATAAGGAATTGTGCAGCCATCGTTATCCATAGCTGGGCGGATAGCCCGGTTAAGATGATTCCGGCTCCATCAACAAGCAGCCCAATGATTAATAATCGGTGTGGGGCGATCTTTGCAGCCAGCACGAACGTCAGGATGCCTCCGATGATTTCACCCGAACCGTAGGGAATGGTGATCCATTGCAAATCATGAGCAGGCAGCCGAAGTTGTTCGGTTATGATGAAAATGCTTAGCGGTGATATTAATCCGACTCCTAGACCCACAAGGATAAAACAAAGACTTAGAAATAGAAGCTCCTTGCTTGAGAGAACATAACGAATGCCGTCTGTCATTTCGCGCAGCAAGGAGGACCGTTCATGTGCCTGGTTCGGAAGATCATCATCATCGGCTGGTACAGCAAGCATGGCAAGAGCGGATAACAGAAACGATACACCCGTCAGCAATATTGCAAGCTCAATGCCTAATTGCTGATATACGAGCGTTCCAAGTAGGGGTCCTATGATGATGAAGACGGAGAGTAACGTCTGCAATAATGACATGCGAGTTGAAGCATCCTCATCGCGTACATGCTTCTTGAACAATTTCATTCCGGAAGGCTGAGCAAACTGCGATAGAATAGAGGAACACAGGGTAGCGAAGAAAACAGCTTCCCAGGATCCTGTGGCGAGTACTAGAAAGACAATTAAAACCGACAATGAACTTAAACATTCACACCAAACAATCGTTCGTTTGGGCCGCCACCGATCCGCGAATACACCGCCGACGAAAGAGAAGATAAAGATGGGTGCGTACTCAGCAACTGAAATCATGGTGACGCTCAATGCATCTCCACTTGTCATTTCCATCACAAACAAGAGAACGGCGAAATTGCGGACCCAAATTCCAATTTGAGCAAATAAGTTGGAAATCAGAACGGCTTGTATAAATCTGTTTCGAAGCAGCTGAATGGAACTCGACATGATTGGTTTCCTCCTCGTAATCACTTCGGACACATCTTATGTCCTCCTGTAAGGGGAGAGTCAAACGCTATTTTTACACCGCCATGTCTTGACTCTCCTCTAAGGGGAGCCTTTACACTGCATACAGAAGGGAGAGATTAAGACATGCTCTACACGGTAAAGGAAGTATCGTCATTAACGAATGTCACGATCAAAACTCTGCATCATTATCATAAGGTGGGTCTTCTGTTACCTTGTAAGATTAGTGAGGCCGGCTACCGGTTGTACGGGACGCGCGAGCTGGAACGGCTGCAGCAAATTCTATTCTATCGAGAATTGGATTTCACCCTGGAGCAAATAAAACATTTACTCGAAGGGGAACCGGAGCGGTTAACGATTCTGTCGCAGCAGGAAGAGCTTCTTCTTATCCGCAAAGAACGGTTGGAAACCATTCTTCTAACTTTAGGGAAGTCCATGGCTAGCATGGAGAGAGGAGAACCAATGAATCATAAGGACATGTTCAAAGGCTTTGAAGGCGAGGATGAATGGAGGGATGCACTACGTGAGCAAAATCAATATTTGAAGCAAACGTATGAGATGGACGAGTTCGAGGTTGCGCAAGCTGATGTGCCGGAACTAAATGAACAAGCGGCGGAAGCCGCGGCATTCATGAAGGAGATGGCCCATTCGCTTGATGAGGGCATCAAGCACAGCCACGAGAAAGTTAGACATCTGATCCGCAGCCATCTTGAATTTTTGAACGAGCATGGACACACGATATCAGCTGTGGATTTTGCAGCGCAAACGCGTTTCTTCCTAAACGATGATTTCCATCGCCAGATGCTCGAAAGTCAGCAAACCGGCTTAGCATACTTTCTTACAGCGGCAGCGGAGGCATTCGCAGCGGAGGAATAGGATCATTTTCCAGAGGATTTCGTTGTGATGAAGGAGTTGAGCAGGCGTTGATACACAGCAGAGGAGCCGCCCAAGAAGCGGCTTTTTTTATGCCATATTGAGATTTTGATTAATCGAAAGTAATCGCAAGTTAAAGGAAAGACTTAATTTCTTTTATAGACCAACAACGAAAGTTAAAACGAAAATATATATTTACAATCGCAACTATAATTGTTATTATTCATATAAACACAAGGGATGTTTTTGTGTAACGAAAGTAAATCTTTCGAAAACTTGAAAGCGTTTTCGTTATGCAGAGTCCTTGTTTGTATCATATCGCACACCGAGATTGAGGAGGTGATAGAGGGAGTTGGTTTTTCAGAAGAAATGAATCATAGAGGAGAGATTAAAATTCATGAAGAAGAAAACAAGTATGCTGCTTATAGCTGCAATCGCGGCAACGGTTCTTTTCACGCAAGGGGAGACTGAAGCAAGGAAAGCGCAGATACCGCCAAGACCTGACGGTCCTGTACAAAATATGGACGTTCCTTTCCCCATTGGAGTGTTCTGGATTCAACGAGCCGATGAGATCACCGATGCCAGCATGGAAGATATCAAGAATATGAATGTTAATTTTCTCGTCCCTCATAATGGAACCAACAGCTTTGCAACGCATGATCGAGTGATGGACTTCGCGGAGGCTCACGATTTGAAGGTCATGATGTTCGATGAAAGGTTCAATTATCAATTTACAAATAATAGCAATCCCCTATCCGAGGAGGTACTTGCCGCTCCTCAAGATATCGTAAACCATTACAAAGGCAGGCCAGGGTTGCTCGGCTACAATATTATTGACGAACCAACCGGTTACGAGTCGATCGATAATGTCGCCCAGGTACAGGAGTTATTCAGGACTTATGATCCAGAGCATATGACCTTCGTCAACCTTACCGGTTATTGGGATAATTATAATCATACCGGTTATACGAAAGAAATTTCGGGAGACTATGCGAGGCCGGATTCCCTGCTTGGTCAAACCTTCCGAACGCAGCCAGATGAGAAGCAGATAACATCCATTCAAATATGGCTTGATTTCAATCAGTTCAAGGATGACGAGCGGTTAACGATGAATATCTGGGATTCTTCCGGGAAGAAGAAGCTGATCGATAGCAGCACGATCACCGCAGAAGCTGCTAAAGTATTCACAACGTTCAATTTCGATGCGAAGGTCAAAGGGAATACGGATTATTATTGGGAAATCGTTCATGAAGGCGGGGGAGACAGCTCTGTCGGTTGGATCGTAAGATCGAAGGATGGCGAGAATTGGTACCCGCAGGGGACAGGCTCTGTGAATGGGACTCCCTTCAATGGTGACTTCTTCTTCTTCGTTAATTCATCCTTCTATGAGAACTATGTGTCTCAATGGGCAAGTAAAAACCCGGATATGCTAAGCTTCGACACGTATCCGTTTAGCATTAACGGCGGTATTGAACAACACACGTACAGAACCTTGGAAATTGTAAGGCGTCAAGCATTGAAGCATAATCTAGACCTATGGTCGTACATGCAATCGGTAGGAATTGATGCGCTGCGTGAGCCGGATGAGGGTGAGATGAGGTACAATCTATATACGCATCTGGCATATGGCGTCAAGGGTATTATCTACTTCACCTATGGTACACCGCCTATTCCAGGATTCCATGACGGTCTGCTCAACTCCAATAACGAGATTACGGACAAATATTACTATGCCCAGCAGAATAACGCGGATCTGCTGCAGCTCGGTGAAACGTTGACACAATTGACTTCTCTAGCGGTCTATCACACGGGCAGCACGATCCCGGAAGCTACGAATCGTCTTCCCGCCAAGTCGGCCGTTCAACCTGCGGACAACAACGAGCCCTATATCATCTCTTATTTCGAGCATCAGAACGGCGATCCCTATGTGATGATCGTGAACCGGGATTATGATAATGCCAGTGAAGGTACCTTTACATTCAAGCATAAGCCGAAGTGGATCCAAGAAATCTCGAAGGAAAACGGTGAAGCAGTCGATACGGACTATGTGAGGAATACCGGGACATTGACGCTTTCCTTTAAAGAAGGCGAAGGTATCCTTCTGAAGCTACCTGCAGGATATAATCTAGATTAATTCTGAATCATTAGCATTCACATCGAACGGCCAGCAGCTATTGCTAGGCCGTCTTTGTGCGGCTTGGATCCTATGCGAATCATTCCGTGCTGTGAATTGGGATTATCCAATCCAATGCTTCTATATTTCCTATCAAGGAAACGAATGTCAATAAAGTTGTTGAACTAGAGTTCCAAAGGTGCTATTATCAAGCTGAAAAATGTAAGCGAATACAACAAGATGTATACAAACATAGAGAAAGAGCTTAAATCATAATTTTTCGATATTGAAGGGATGGTTGCAGAGAATGAAAATAACATCGATTGAATCGTTTACAGTCAAGCTAGCGGATACGATGCCGGATGATCATCGCATTACGAGGCTCGGGATTACCCGCATCCGTACAGACGAAGGCATTACGGGCTATGGATTTCAAGGAACCGATGAAGCAACGCTCGCGAATCGGGTCAGACCGATACTTATCGGTGCAAACCCGTTGGACATCGAACAGCATTGGCACACGGAAGCGCTGTACCGGGTCGCCGGTGTTGAGCATGCGCTGTGGGATATTGCCGGCAAAGCAGCTGGTATGCCGGTCAGAACACTGCTAGGCAGTACACGAGAACGTATTCCGTATTATCTGACTTGCGTCTGGGCAGGCGCGGTGGACCAATCTCATGTCAGCATTAAGGATCAAGCCGATCAGCTCGTCAGATATTATGAAATGGGACATAACCGTTTCAAGATCCGCGGCTGGCGCCCTGATCCGCTGGATGATGTGAGAGTATTGGCTGAGGTGAAGAATCAATTAGGCGATGTTGAAGGCCTTGAGCTTATGATTGACCGCACTGCGCATCATCCCGGCTGGTTCTGGACGTACGAGCAGGGACTGCAGGTTGCTCGTGCCATGGAGTCTATCGGCGCTACCTGGTTGGAAGAGCCATTCGCAAGAGAAGATATCGAATCGTACCGCAGACTTCGGGAGGAAGTAGACATTCCGATTACAGGCGGCGAATTCGGTTATGAGATGCATCACTTCAAAGAATATCTGGCAGCGGGCGCTGTGGATATCATTCAGCCGGACGGCGCACACAGCGGCGGGATCATGACTTGCCGCAAGGTCGGAACGATCGCAGAAGCGTTCGATGTCTCGTGTATCCTGCATGGCACGATGGGGCCGCACTTGGCTGCATCCTTGCAAGCAGCAGGAGCAATAGCGAGCTGCCGTGTTATGGAAGTATGTATCGTTCGCCCGCCGTTCACGCCGCAGGAGATGTGGGAGCCGGTTCATCGGATCTTGAAGACGGATTCCCTATTCACCTTGAAGGATGGTTACATCGAGCTGCCGAAAGGTCCTGGTCTTGGTGTCGATATTGATGAAGAAGCATTAGAAGCACACCGAATTTAACAACGAAAGCCCCATTCCGAAGAAGAGGAATGGGGCGATTTTGCGTTGATTAGGAGGTAACCATGAGCAAGCCTTTATTGCGGGCAGAGGGTATTATTATGGATGAGAATAATAAGGTACTCGTGCAATGTGATTCGGAAGAGTCGTTCTACCGTTTCCCAGGGGGCACAGTGGAGTTCAGGGAAACCGCTGCTCATGCGATTGCGAGAGAACTCATGGAGGAATTTGATTTAGGTGTAGAGGTAGGCAAGCTTGCAGCCGTGTCAGAGAGCATCCTTGAATACGATGGCATACAGCGGCATGATTGTACGTTAATTCACTGGTGCAAGCTAGTTGATGAATGGTGCGAGAAAGACGCCATCTGGCATAATGAGCATCCTGATATTAAGCTGGTATGGCGGACATTCGAACAATTGGAGGCCCGGCCGGTATATCCGGAAGGCATGGTTGATTTCTTGATGGAATGCGATAGGAGTCGAACGGAACATCGGGTACTCATTAAATCGTACTGAATGGATAAGTCGCCTAATGGCGGCTTTTTTCTATGAGATCAGGGTGCAGGACAGCATAATGAACGGTCACCAGGTTAATTCTCAAACAAAATTTGACCTGTTAGAGAAAGGTCGTACCCTGCCATTGCACGCAGCTCTTGCTGGAATTCATCGGAGTTCAGGATAAGCAGGAGCTCATTAATCCATGCAAGGTTCTCTGCTTTCTTGATCATGACTAGATCATAGCGTTCATTAATTAAGGGAATAAATTCGATCGTATTCACGATGGATGCTGTTTTCTCAATACCTACACCAACATCGGCTTCCCCTAAGGCGACTTTGGCTGCAACGGTCAAATGATTGGTCTGTATATGTTCATAGCCGGATAGCTGAGCGGGTTTGATTCCGTGAAGGCGAAGCTGCTCATCGAGCAAAACTCGAGCGCCGGAACCTTTCTCGCGATTGACGAAACGTAAGCCTGGGCGGCTTAAGTCCGACCAGTCCTTCACATGATGAGGATTGCCCTGTGCAACATACAAGCCGGCTCGCCTTGACAGCAGATTAACGACGATATAGGAGGAGCCAACCAACAGCTTGCGGATGTAAGGGAGATTGTACTCACCTGTATCGCCATCCAGCAGATGCGTACTAACTATATCGGACTCGCCATTATACATACTAATCAGGCTGTCCAGACTACTGGCGTGGGAGCGCAGCGGGCGCAAACCCATTGTTCGGTTCTCGAGATGTTTGGCTAATATATCGAGACTCATATCCTGCCCGGTAATGACAAGGGATCGAATGCCGTGGCTGAGCATGGACATGGAAGATGAAGATTGAACCTGTAGTTCTGGTTGAACATTCGGAACTTGTGCCGATCCTTTATTTCTAAGCTTATAGGCCTGAAGATCGGAGGCATCGACACGCATCTGTTTTCCAACACGATAGGAGGGCAACAGCCCTTTTTTGATCAGGTCGTAAACCGTTAGCTTTGAAATCTTCAATAGCTTGGATATTTCTTCGGCTGTATAAGATATTTCCTCTGACATCAGTCAACCACCTCATAGAAGGATGAACCCAAATAAACTAGTAGTATTGTATCACAATTCAAGCCGGTGGATGCTACCCTTAACCGTATTTGCGGTTTACAATCCCTATGAGATACAAATATAATTGATCTAGATATGTCTAAACAATACATAATATTAGTGTGGAGGGTTTGAGGTGTTAAGATTAGTTAAAAGTAGTATGTTATTATCGGTGATTGTAATGATGACCTTCCTATTAGGCGCATGTGGAACGAATAATGCTTCTCTTAAGGACAACACTTCAGAAGATACAGTGGAGCTGACGGTATCAGCGGCGGCAAGTCTGACGGATGCTTTGAAAGAGATTCAGACGCTGTACGAAAAGGAGCATAGCAGCATCAAGCTGGTCTTTAATTTAGGAGCCTCCGGAGCGCTGCAGCAGCAAATCGAGCAAGGCGCTCCAGCGGATCTGTTCTTGTCCGCAGCTACCAAGAATATGAAGGCGTTGGTCGATAAACAGCTGATCGATTCGGACAAGCACCAAAACATATTGAAGAATGAGCTCGTTGCCGTGGTTCCATTAGACGCACAATTGAACATCACCAGTGAGCAGGACCTGCAGCAGGATGGATTGAACAAAATCGCAATCGGTATTCCAGAGAGCGTGCCTGCTGGCAGCTATGCCAAAGAAGCCTTAACGAGTGCTAATTTATGGGATGGCTTGCAGAGCAAAATCGTACAAGCCAAGGATGTTCGACAAGTTCTCCAATACGTTGAAACAGGTAACGTGGATGTGGGCTTTGTCTATAAGACGGATGCTTTAACCTCATCGAAAGTAAAGGTGGCGTTCAAAGTTGATCCAAAAAGCTATTCGCCCGTGAATTATCCCATTGGTATCGTGAAGGCAACCAAGCATGCCCAAGAGGCAGAAGACTTCTACGCTTATCTGCAGACCGATGAAGCATTGGATGTATTCATCAAGTACGGGTTTTCCATTTCACAATGATTGATCAATGGGTCATGGACAATCAGCTAAAACCATATCAAGAATCGACCTAAATAATGGAAGATTAATTCCGAAAGCACCGGAGGTTAGCAAGTCTTATACAGACTTGTTAGCCTCTTTTCGTATGTTCAATTACTGGATATTTGAGGTATAATCTGGAAGGTGGGTTTGCAATGGATATTGCTATTTGGCAACTGAATGATCAACAAGTAGCCGTAAAAACAAATGGATTCGACAAAATCATTTGCTAAAAGATGGCACTGATCTTCGCTATATACAAGAGCTGCTTGGACACCGGAGCAGTGAAATACACACCTGTTCGTGTCAGAGATATTCGTCGTATCCAAAACCCCTTTGACCGGGCAATGAATGAGGAGAACTAGTCACGCTGCCGGTAGAAGAGACTAGGCCAAGTTAGAAAAGTAGAATTCACCAACACCACTCGTTTTTGCTGCAATGGCGAACTACACAGATCTTCAATCGAATGTCCTGCATGCGAAGTTCGCAAATAAGATCGTGAGTCTATCATATTTACGTTTCGAGCCATTCGGCACACGGTCCGGACAGGACTACTGAAAGTAACATATCAGCCGGACAACCTCTGCGAGCTTAAGTGTGACGACCCGTTTGCTGCCGCTCACTTAAGGCTCTCGGTTATCCGAAAGACTCTTTAACTGATAAAGGAGATTTAAACATGCCGTTCATATCAGCAACAACTAATAATAATGGAATTCAAATTCATTATTACGATTCAATAAATTACGCAGATCATAATTTAACTCCGTTATTAATTTGTCCTGGACTATCGGAAACTGCAGAAGAGTATTATGACTTATTAGAATTTATCTTTCCAAGAAGGGGAATAGCGTTGTCATTTCGAGGAAGAGGTAGAAGTGAGACACCCCAAACGGGATACAATCTAGAAGAGCATGTATCAGATATTGAAGCTGTTGTGGAAGCAACAGGAATTAATGAATTTCATTTACTTGGCATATCACGAGGCGTTTCATATGCGTTGGGATATGCACGAAAGAACGAAAACAAAATTAAATCATTACTAATAAATGATTATCCTGCAGAGCATAGACAAATGCCACATAACTGGCCAGATGAATATATCCATGATTACTTAATTCCATTTCATCGGACAGACCATATTCGGCCAGAAGTAGTTCAGTCTATTCAACGAGAGTCACAACAAACTGATTTGGCGTATAAATCAAACTATCCAGTCCTTGTACTTAGAGGAGGATTAGAAGGATCATTATTAAATGAAACAGACCTGATCAAGTATAGGAATATGTATTCAAATTTACGAGTAAAGAAATTTGATTATTCAGAACATAATATTATAACCACAGAGAGAGAATTACTATATAACAGTATAACTGATTTTTTGAGTAGCTCTGAGAAGAGAGAATCTATCGGATAACACCGTCTTCACGCAGCGGGCATACGCCCTTGGTCCTGCGGGACAACCACTGCGAGCCTAAGTCTGACGACCCGTTCCCTACGTTCACTTAAGGCTCTCGGGTTCGTGAACACAAGAACGTTAGGCGAAATCTCACAAAGAGGTAAAACTTATGAATACAATTGAATTCAGAAAACTTCTCAAAGAGCATTTTAAACCTAGATTATCTGAACTAGGGTTTAAGGGTTTGCAAGCTACTTCGAGAAGTGTGAGACTTCGCCTAACACCATATTCACTCATCGGGCCATTCGCCTCTTGATCCGAACCGGAGTTAGAAGTGGATTCGGAGAGGCAATTGGCAGTAGCAGGGAAGCGTAATCAGGCGGACACATCACTCCACCTAACCGCATCGCGGCAGGGGACTTCGTCTCATTAAAGTGGTGGGACATCATGAATACAAGAACGTTATACGAAAGGACGAAACAAATGATATTTAATAAGCCAATAGGCCAATATGATTTTATTCTTCAATCAAAAGATAGAAAATCAAATATCATTTTTACTTTCATGGAACTCGAGTTGAAGCATCTTTCATCAATAAACTATCTTGTGAACATAAACGATCATAAGTTCTCAGGTGAGGTAAGTGTCTGGATAGAAAAAGAAATGTTCAGTGATTTTATTGAAGATCTTATAGATGCCAACAATAAGAGAACAGGAAGCATTAATCTAAGATCAATGTCTTCAGAAGAAATGGAAATTAATTTTATTAGTCAAAGATTTGGGCGTTATGAGATTGCTTATTCAATCAAGAGAACTGGTTATTCAGAGAATACAATTATTCAAACATTATTAAAGGGATCCTTCGAATATGATATTGAATTTTTTAATCCACTAGAAGAGAAATTAAAAGAAATAAATAAAATTTTGATATAAGAATTTGTAAGTAGCTCAAGGTCCCTTCGTATAACACCACATTCTCGCTGTGCGGCGTTCGCCGCTTGGTCTGCAGGAGTGGTTTCGAGGGAGTAATGTCAGCAGACAAACCTTGCACTGGCTAAGTCCGTCGGCCCGGTTCCCGTTGGTCGCCTTAAACCAGTGGGGGTTTGTGAATACAAGAACGTTATCCGAAACCTTCGAGAGCGCGTTAAAAACCATCAGAACCATCAAAACCATCGTTAAAACACAGAATAAAATAGACACGGCAGCAGACGAGCGAAGGAGTAAGTTCCTTCGACACCGCGGCGCTTATTTGTTTTGATGGAACATTACTAATGCGAACAACATATGAGTGGGATATACTACCAATAAAGACAAATGAAGAAATGAATTTGAGGGGCACATAAAGAAAAGGGAATCTAGAAAAACGGATGATCTTGGTTTTAAGAATAATCAATCATAAAAGAAATTAGAAAGAAATTAGTAAAGAAGTTTAAAAACGGAAGATATACATAAAGAAAAATTGAGAGCGATTATATAGGTAACTCAAGGGGGCGAAGGCATCGGATAACAACATATTAATGCATCGGGGCATTCACCCCTCATTACAGCCCGGAGTGATTGGCAGGGGGGCGAAAGAAGCCATACACATCTGATAATCTCGCTTTACGAACCGGTGAAGAGGACGGCTGCACCGATTCTGCCCCTAATTCTTTCGACGTCGGATACATAAGAACGTTATAAGAAATCCCCGTAATTAAGAAAAGGATTGGTGCAGATTTATGATACGAAAAGCGGAATTAAAAGATTTAGAATTTTTGATCAAGACTGATTTAAAGGATGAAGGAATAACCATTACATCAGAAACCCTTAAGATACATGGGGAATTAGAAGAACATCGAAAGAAAATCTTAAACTTTGTAACAGATGAAAACTACGGAGCATTTATATTTGAAAAATCAAGTAATGACATATTGGGATTGATTATGTATTCAATTGAGAACAGAGATGTGGAATATCCATGGAAAAACATATATAAACAGATAGATCGAAGTTTGTTTCAAGAGAATGGTTTATTTGTCGCTATATTTCAACTATGGGTAGATCCAAATCATCGGCGAAGAGGAATTGCAACAAGATTAAAACAAGAAGTAGAAGAAGAAGCAGAACGAAGAGGGATCAACCTCATATATACACATACAGAAGAGAAGAATTTACATGTGGTAGAATTAAACAAAAAGCTTGGTTATGAGGAAGTAAGGCGTGGAGAAATATGGGACGATATTATCAGGGTGAGTTTAATAAAACAGTTGGATAGACTTTAATTTGATAGAAGCCCAGTGAAGGCGGGGACATTCACGCTGCGGCTCCTGAAGGAGCCATGATCTGCCCGAGGCATTTTGGGAAGCGATTACCAGCAGTCGACCCTGCGAACCTAACCGCACACAGTATCTGATAACACCATATTCACTCATTGGGGCATTCGCCCCTTGGTCCGGACCGGAGTTAGAAGTGGATTCGGAGAGGCAATTGGCAGTAGCAGGGAATCAGCCGGACATATCCACACCACCTAACCGAATCGCGGCCGCCCTTCGGGCTTAAGGTGGTGGGACGTCGTGAATACAATAACGTTATACGAAATCCTTAATAAGCCAATAGAAAAAAATAAAGGAGTACTCATGAAAAATATTGTCCTCAATTTATTTATTATTTTATTATTTCTTTTTTCTACTGGGTGCAATAACTCAAACACCACAATTGATGATGCAGGTGATGCATTAGTTTATGCTGAAAAAGTGATGAGGGACAAAGATATAATAACAGCAAGTAGTTATCAACCAAATGAATATGCCAAATTTAGAATCATGGCAGGCAATAATATATCAAAAGAAAAGGCAAAGCAATTAGTAGAGGAATTTATCCAATCTTTTGAAAACCAATTAACTGATAAAGAAAAATTCTATAAGACCCACGAAATTATATTTGATATTAAATCAAGCGAAGAAGGAAAAATACTATATAGAGGGAAGAAAGATAAAGAAATTTGGTGGCAATTCTAGAAGACAAGGACTTCGTATAACACCATATTATACGCGGTATTTTTAACCTCTCAAAAACACCTCAAAACTTGTCCCATAAGGGGCTTCACGGATTCCTCACTTCGCTTTTGTCGTGTTGTCCGCGCATTACTTTGATTTTGTCAGCCGAGATATACGAGCCAGACGCATAAAAGATATGCGCGGAAAAGATATACGCAGCTGATGGTTCGAGCATAACTCGCGTCAAATCAACAGTCAAGACCTCATTGACGAACAGGTGCGTGAAACCATAATGGACTGTATCTTCCTGTAATAACCCGGACAATAATATGCCATTGGTTTCACGTCTATAAAAGTCACTCGGCGTAAAACGCAGACTTCGTCATGCCCTCAAAGGGGTACATATGATATTCATTCGAGACAAGCTTACCTATGGAGAAGTGGCGCAAAGGTTTGAAAGGGATGGCTACACACTAATTTCCACGGAGTATAGAAATGCGAAGAGCAATTTGATAGTGTTATGTCCACTCGACCATGAATGGACGACTAATATGAGCAATTTTGATTTTGGACGAAGGTGTAGTATTTGTTCTAGAAAAAAGAAATACGCCTTGGAGGAAGTGAAAAGTATTTTTGATAAGGAAGGTTACCTGAAATATAATAAGATTTCTGATTATTGTCACAATTATTCAGAACCTATATATCACCAAAAACGGTTATGGCGGTCGGAGATGAAAAATTATCTATTCAAGGCATGCGGAAGCTGATGATGGATAACGACATGTCTTTTATGTTATCTCTGAAAAGAACGAGACAGTGACAATAATCAGAATCCTTTATGGTAAACGGGATTGGTTCATTTGCCTGGTTTGCTAATTGTCCCACACAGTTCACCTCGCACATGCGGAGAGTGTTGTGTTGATGACACGTGTAACGATTCAAAAGTTGCCATTATATCAAGCGACAGCGTAGTTATAATAACGTAAATGACGCATTAGATTTAATGGTAAACGTCTGATATAACGGTTGTGAGAAAATGCTGGTGAGAAAAGAATCGTCGGTGAATTTGAATCCTATAACAGAAAAAGTCTGAACGACTTAATTTACGAATGCAACAAAGGGTAAAAAGTATTTTTCAAGAAGAAGCCGAAGCGCTAGATGCACTTCATGGCATAGATTCGTAAAAGTGAGCGGTATCAGCACAGCATTGTTTTCAACACATGTGGAGGGGTATACTTACCCCTTTTTTTGGAAATAATGTCTGATGATCTCCGTCTATGGTAAGAAGACTTTCATGCATAAATAAACAGGGCACCATCGGTATACTCCCTTCTTTTTTCAATGATGATGATAGCCGTAGGATTAATGAACCACGTTTTTGTGACTGCTTCATGAGGCCAAAAGGGACGCATTGCTCCGTGTAGTGGTGTCGATCCTGCCCTACTTCGTATGGGTTTCCAATTTCTATTCCATTATGAAACGAATGAATCAACAGCCGCTCAATGCGAAGTATGTCAAAGGGGAGTCTTAAGATGAAATCGGAGGGGTTTCGGTTTTGAATCGCTTTGACGACATGACTTGTCGTTTGTAATGACAGGTGTACTGTTCTTCTCTATTGCTCGCCATCTCTTTTAATGCAGTTTTCGAAGGAGTTCTTTTAATGAGTAAGCACGAAACGATCAGCGTCCTTCAAGCTTCCATGATCATGATCACAGCCGCAGGAATTCTAGACCATGTCATTGTCATTCCTATGCTGCTTCAATCTTCAGGGAGGGATGCATGGGTTTCCGTATTGCTCGCGGCGATCTTGCTGCTGGGTTGGATTCCACTCGTTTTTTTCGTTATGAAACGAAGCGGGCAACAACATCTTTTCATTTGGTTAAAACATCGTTTGGGTCAAGTAGTTGCTTGGTTCATTATCCTGATCATCCTTTTTGAACTGTTTATGATGTGCACGATGACCATCAGGGATGTCTCCTCCTGGACCAACATTACATTCCTCCCAATGACGCCGAATTTGGTTCTCGTTTCCTCTCTCGCGCTGGTTTCTTTTTATGTTGTAAATTCCGGCATACGTTCCATTGCGATCGTGAATGGGATCCTGCTTCCCTTCGTTGTACTGCTCGGATTCTTTGTGGCGATTTTTAATTTTCCCCATAAAGATTATTCCTTGCTATTTCCCCTTTTCGAACAGGGATACGAACCTGTTTGGAAAGGAATGGTGTATGCAGGGTCGGGGTTTGCGGGAATGCTTTATTTTGTATACATGCAGCACCGGCTCCGGTCAAAAATGAGGTTGCTTCCTCTTCTTATCACGGGAATCATCTTGGTGGAATTAACATTGAGTCCTCTGACGGGAGCGATTGCGATATTCGGACCGCATGAAGCTGCCCGATTGCGCTTTCCGGCATACGAAGAATGGAGGATGGTCACCTTTGGACATTTCCTTGAACACGCCGATTTTTTGTCCATTTATCAGTGGCTGGTCGGTTCCTTCACGCGAATTTCAATCGGGATGTTCTTGATCCCGGATCTTTTGAATATGCCGAAGAGTAAAAAACGGACTGGACTATTGATCGTATTATTTGCGCTTATGGTTGCGGCATCTCAAATCCCAATCAGCGATAAAACGTTCATGAACTTCTTATCGACGGTGTACCTTCCATATACACTGTTCTTCGTATTAATTTTATCCGCATTGTTTGCTGCGGTGGCATGGATACATAAAAAAAGGAAGGTGGAGTCATGAAATCTTGGCAGCCTGTCACCAAGTTTTTCACAAAGAAACGACATGCTCAAAACCATCAGGAACCGTCTGCCGCTGCGGGAGCCCGATGTGTTGTCTCTTCTTTGGATAAAAATGAAGAGTGGGCAAAGGAAACGTTCGGGGATTGTCAGGATGTCAAAATTCAAAAAATGGGATTTCACGAAGGACAAGACGTGTCTGCCTTGCTGGTCTATTGCGAAGGATTATCTGATACGAAACTAATTAATGAAACGATCATTCCAAGCCTGCGCAAATGTTTGGACGAAATTCGTCTCCAGCCGTTAAACGAGGATGTGCTCATTTCCGGATGGCCGATATCTACTCTAAAAAGGGAGGAGATGCTGGATAACCTTGTGACAAAAGTGTTCAACGGGCAATTGATTTTGTTTTTTGAAGGCCTGGCATCCGCCCACATGATTGATATTGCAAACTCTCCTGCACGAAAACCCGAAGATGCCAATACGGACGTTTCGATTCGCGGACCGCGGGACGGGTTTGTCGAGGACCTTACCGTCAACGTTGCGCTGGTTCGGAAAAGATTGCGGACCAATTCCCTTTCCTACGAACAATATATACTCGGAGAGCGAAGCCAGACCAAGGCAGGACTCCTTTACATTAAAGATGTCATCCGACCGGAAGTGGTGGAGGAAGTCAAAAACCGGCTGTCTGAAATCGACATTGATGCGGTTTATAGCAGCAGTGAACTGGAGGAATTGTTGGCGGAATCGAAATTCACCCTGTTTCCGCTCTTCGATTATACAGGCCGGCCAGATTTCGTTGTTTCCACCTTGTTGCGCGGTCGCTTTGCCATTATTCTGGACGGCGTGCCGACGGCGATTATCGCTCCGGCCAATCTGACGCTGATTTTTAAGTCCGCGGAGGATGTTCATAATTCCTATTCGCTTGTGGCATTCGGCAGACTATTAAGGCTGTTGGGCTTGTGTATCGCCTTGTTTTTACCCGGTTTTTATGTCGGAATCGGCATGTATCATCAAGATCAAATTCCTTTAACATTGCTGGCAACGCTCGTCATGTCCAGAAAAGGAGTACCGCTTCCCGGTCCGTTGGAAGCCCTGCTCATGCTGCTTATGTTCGAACTTTTTCGGGAAGCGGGCGCACGTCTTCCGAGCGCTATCGGTCAAACGCTTACGGTAGTAGGGGGCTTGATCATCGGGGACGCAGCCATTCGCGCGGGGTTTACGAGTCCCATGTTATTGGTTGTGATAGCGACATCCGCTGTGGCCACATTTACCCTTGTAAATCAGTCATTGATTGGAGCCGTGAGTATTCTGAGGATCGGGATCCTCATCGTCAGTTCTTTCCTGGGGATATTCGGTTTTCTCCTCTCCGTATTTGTGGTTTTGATCAGCCTCGCCAATTTGCGTTCTTTCGGAATCCCTTATCTGGCCCCGATTTCACCTTTAATTTTACGTGACCTCGTTCAGGCGCTGTTTCGCGTTCCCGCTACCTATTTGAAAAAGCGTCCAAAGATGTTGAATACGCAGGATTCAACAAGGAAGAGGAGCGGCAAATAAATGAAAAGTCGCTATTGGAAGATGGCATTGTACGTTTTTTTGTTGTGTCCCCTGCTAACGGGTTGTTGGAATATGAGGGAATTGGATCATATGTTTTATGCACATGCCGTGGGAATTGATTATAAAGATGGACAGTATCAGCTCGACGTGCAAATTTTGGATTTTTCCACGTTAGGCATGCAGGAAGGCGGTGGGGGCAAAAGTGAACCCGAGACGGGAGCGTGGGTAGGGAAAGGGCACGGAAATTCGATCCAATCCGCTCTCCATAATTTATATGCTACTTCACAAAGGAGAATCTATTGGGGCCATCTTAACACAGTCATCATAAGTGAATCGGTATTAAAACTTGGCATTCACGAAGTAATAGACATTCTAACCCGCTATAGCGAATTTCGATATACGCTATGGGTATTCGGAACCCGGGCGTCAGTGGAAGAGGTACTGCTCGCTTCGCCCATACTGGAGTCCTCACCTGTCTATTCGCAACTAGGCGATCCGAATGACGTATACAACCAAAGCTCTTTTATACAGCCTATACGGTTAAACCGGCTGATTGTCGAAATGAGAGAACCGGGTAAAACCCCACTTCTTCCCTTGATTACGTTATCCAAGGGATATTGGCTTGACAAGAAGCAAAAGTACAGCGCTCTCGAAATCGAAGGGATTGGTATGATCAAAGACGGGAAGTGGAACGGCTGGCTGTCCAAGGAAAAGGTTACGGGGAGTCGTTGGTTGGAAAGAAGCACAGCCCGCACCCCGCTCGTTATTGATTCGGAAAAAAAGCATCCTGTTGCCAGCGTTGTATTTGAACATCCAAAACCACGAATTAATCCGGAAATTCGCAAAGGCAAGGTGTATTTTAACATTAAAGTAACTGTAAAAGGCAGCATTGGTGAAATGGGAAGAGAGGCTTCCGAGTCGTTTATAACGAGCCGCTCGGAAAAACTGATCGAAGAAGAGATCAGGCGAACCTTTATGGAAGGGCTCAAGCAAAAGACCGATATTCTGAATCTATTGGACTCCCTATATCGAAAAAACCTGCAGGAATGGCGCAATATCACACGATCCAGGGAGTTCCCTCTTGACGCGGAATCGCTTAAAAGCATCGATGTTAAAGTTCGTATTACGAATAGCGGCAGGACGGTGGAACCCTTCCCTGACAACGCGAACCAGCATGGGGACGGAATGGAAATTGAAATCGAGTAACCACCTCGAATCGGTTTATACTGTGAAATTCAAATTAAGTCACTTCCGTGAGGAATACTGAGGAAAGTCTGGAGGACAATGGTTGACAAAAGGTAAAGCATCACCTATTATAATAATACCCATACAGGTATATGTATGATACTCAACCGAAGAAGCCGCCCTCGCAGAGCTCGATCGCTTCGAAGAAATCTGGGGCACGAAATATCCCCTCATCGTTCGTTCCTGGCGCAATAATTGGGACGAGCTGGCGACCTTCTTTAAGTACCCGCCTGAGATCCGTAAGCTCATCTACACAACGAACATCATTGAGAGCTATCATCGCCAGCTGCGTAAAGTGACGAAGGGCAAAAGTATATTTCCTTCCGATGAAGCCCTTCTTAAAATGCTCTATCTTTCCACGATGGACGTCATTCGCAAATGGACAGGCCGTGTCCAAAACTGGGGTCAGATGCTCCTCCAACTCTCCGTTTTCTTCCCAGATCGGGTTGGACAGCATCTACGTTAAGATGGATTTCCCCCTCGGGGGAATCCTTGAAAAAGAGTTTACACAAAATTATTGACAGACCCTCGAACGATGCTATTGATTAAAATATTCGAGGTGAGATTGTGAGCCTTATCTTGCGCTTATGTGTGTTAATCGCACTCGTACTTTCCATGACTTCGTGTAGTGGACCAACTTCCGCTACTTCGTATATTCAAATAATTAGTAAAGAAACCAAGGACGACGGGAATCAATTCATAACGGTACGACAAAGATGCAGTTTCATTTGAAATTACAATTAAAGATTTCAATCTCTGGAATTTGATTGAAGTTGATCGGATTTATTTCTCTACATACGAATATAATGACATTCATAAGAAAGTTGATTTACTTACAATTGATTATCCAGCCGAAGTCGAACCGGAGGAGATCGAATGAAAATATTGGTTGTCTCCGATGAGGAATCCAAATTCATTTGGGACCATTTTGATCCTGAAAAGTTCAAGGATGTCCGATTAATCATTTCTTGTGGGGATCTTAAGGCAGCTTATTTATCATTTCTGGTGAGCATGATTCATGCACCACTATTGTATGTACATGGAAACCACGATACGGACTACAAAGTCAATCCTCCTGAAGGATGCGATAGTATTGAAGACAGGATCGTTACGTTCAAAGGAGTTCGTATATTGGGGCTTGGCGGCAGCTTCCGGTATAGCCCAGGTGATTATCAATATACAGAACGGCAAATGAGATGGCGCATAACGAAACTCAAGCCGAAGCTATTGCTTAGCAAAGGTGTAGATATTCTTGTCACTCATGCCCCAGTGTATAAGCTTGGAGATGGGGAAGATTTATGCCATAGAGGATTTGAATGTTTCTCTACATTCATGAACCAGTATAATCCTAAATATTTGCTGCACGGGCATCAGCACTTGAACTATGGAAGAAACCAGCGAATACACCGCTATAAGAACACAGAGATCGTAAATGCTTTTGGATATTATTTTATAGAGGTATAGCAAGAAAGGACTCTCCTGATTCCGCTAAAAGAAGGTAGAGACTACTTACGTCGCGCGGCATGATCTCTACATCGTAACTGTTCGCGCTTAGTCTTCAGGAGTTGAACCTCTATTCAATTGAGCTATAGCATAGCGGCACATATCTTCGGTATTTGCGTATAACGTGGAGCTGGGGCCATGAGCACGATTATAGGGGAATACATCGCTAACAGAGCATCCATAACCGTTCTCCACACCGAGAACATGAGGTGCTGCCAAATGACAATCTGCCTCATGCTTGAGAAACGAACTGCCTCGCATCGATGCCGGTTCTATAATATGCTCCCTCATATATGCTCAAAACTCAACCCTGATACTTTCGCGATGATGTGAATACTTCTCACGTATCTCACCAAGCTAATCGGGGCCGATCCCTTTCATAATCATCTTCATCCGGCATTCCTGATCTGTCATAATGTTCCTGCCAAACCCCTTGGCATATAACATTCGATAATCGTTGATGATCCCGACAGCAAGACCAGGCATAGCTTCATGTTGATGATAACAGCGTTAGTTGGATTTTATCACGACTCATCAGGAGAAGAACGGCTATAACAAAACGATACCCGTCAGTATAGCCAATAGGAGAAGGTGCTGTATTGACTACATTTACCTATTTCAATATGATTGTGAGAGTTTATTTTCGTAGAAGAAAAGAGGGTTCGTATGTCACCAGGCCTATGCTTCAATAGTATGAGGTAATTACAGGATTAAGATTCATAGACATGGATGAGGAGGACTTATTCCTATGGAAAAATCGATTATAGAGATTTTCAATGACCGGCTAGTAGAACTGGCAGCGGCCCAATATGGTGTTAACATGAAGGAACTGAACTATATTGGGGGATTTCAGAACTTCGTATACGAATATCAACTTCAGGGTAAGTCTTATATCTTAAGATTCACCCCAAGCTCTCATCGAACCGTTAACATTGTCCAAGCTGAACTGGATTGGATCCTCTACTTGGCTCGTAACGGAATGTCGGTGTCCATCCCGATCTGTTCCCTGAATGGGGTTATGACTGAAGTAATCGAAGCGTCAGGGATGTATTTTACTGTAGTGTCTTTCGAGAAAGCTGAGGGTAGAAAGATAAGCTATCCCGAATGTCTAGAAGACGTTGTACTCTATGAGAAGCTAGGACGGATGACAGGGAAGATCCATGCTCTATCCAAGCTGTATCAACCTGAGGATGCTTCGGTCAGAAGACAGGAATGGACAGACAATTATTACTTGCAAAACATTGATTTTCTGCCAGACTCACAACTACGCATAAAGGAACGCTATTTGCAATTAGTTAATGAGATTAATAATTTATCACATAAAGAAGATGATTACGGACTCATTCACGGAGATATGGGGGTCGGGAATTTCTTCATTAATGAGCAGGGGGATATCACTCTCTTTGATTTTGATGAAGCGCAGTATAGCTGGTTTGTTGAGGATATCGCGATTCAGCTGTATTATCTTGTTTATGTGTATGGTGATGAGGATGGAAGAGCACTCCGCGAAGAACAAGCACAACGATTCATGAAGCCATTCATGGAGGGCTACCGTTCGGAGAATACGCTGGATGATGATTGGTTGAAACAACTGCCGCTGTTCCTTCAACTTAGAGAGCTGATTGTTTATATTGGAGCTCATCGGAATTATGATGGCGATGAATCATTCAGCCATTCAGATAATCAATGGTTCAAGGATTGGATCGCCGAAAGCAGGAACAGGCTGGAGAACGGTATACCTATTGTTAATATATGGAGTTAGCTGAGGAAGGGCGGGGATCGTGCCGCCCTTTTACATTTTTCTTAGTCAATCAATCTATTAAATTCGTTTCTTCGTTAATCACCATAAGCAGCGATCTCTGACGATTGTCCGATGATTAATGTCATTAACAACCTCGTTTTTCACCATTTACACCTTCGATAGCATCTCATACTTCTTCTGTAAGAGCAGTTTCATAGGAGATTCATCCCTAACAATAAACCCTTTTCACTCTATAGCAGCTTTGGATTGATTTCGATATTCTGTTGGACTTACACCGCCATGATGTTTGAAAAACTTCGTGAAGTACTCCGGATGAATCCCGACATATTCGGCAATTTCATTGATATTCAGCTTCGTGGACAGGAGCAGGGTCGACGCTCTCTCGAATCGCAGCTTCGCAATATATTGCATGGGTGAATACCCCATCATCGTTCGAAACACTTGAATGAAATAATGAGGATGAAAATGGACCAGTCTAGCTAATTCCTCAACCGACAATTTGTCAGCTAAGTGGTGATCGATATATTCCAGCACACGAGTCATGCTTTGTATGGAGGGGTGACCGGAATCATGAAGAGAGACCGAAGGATTCTTCTCAATAAAGTAACATAGCAGCTGGTTCAGTACCGTCTTGGCGCGCAGGATTGAAGTGATTCCCTCGCCTGAGAAACAGCGGTTCAGCTCCTGGAATTGTTCTGCAAGCAGCAGTGTGTCCTCAACCTCAATCACTGGCGCAGTATGCAGCAAATCGAAGAGACGGCTGCCGCCGATCGTGGCGGTAAAATGGCAGAAGTACTTGGCAAAGTTCTCTCCGTTATAGGAAGTAGCCGAAATCTCGGCTCCTGCGGGCAGCAAAATTAATTGTCCGGAGGCAGGAGTGAGGCTTAAGCCGTCCACGCTGATTGAGCATCGTCCGTCAACCATGAAATACAAACGGTTAAAATCATCCTTAATATGGAGATGGGTCCATGCTTCACCGAGTTCTCCGAATGAGGATACGAGAATCCCCGTCTGGAGCTCTTCTTGCATTCTAACCTCCCCTTGCATCTGAATATTTTACCAAGAAGGACGGAATGAATTCCATATGTATTATAACGGATTCATTCTATAGTAAACATAGCTTGAAGGGATAATAATTCGGAAGCGAAGGGAGCTGGCTATACAGTATGACGACTAGTAAAAGTGTGCGCTTGGCTGTTATTGGGGGAAATCGTGGTTCTATGTATACGAAATCGATCGAATTTCTTGAAGGGAAGATCGAGCTTGCCGCTATATGTGATCTGAATGATGAGGTCTTGAAGAGATGGAAGGATAAATACCCGGAGATAAAGACCGTTCACGACTTCAATCACGTACTGGAGGATGATTCGATTGATGCCGTGTTTCTAGCAACCCCGATGATGCTTCATGCCCAGCAAGCCGTACAGGCCATGAAGGCCGGCAAGCATGTTCTATGCGAGGTAGCCGCTGCCCATACGCTGGAGGACTGTTGGGAGCTTGTCGAGACGGCCGAGCAGACAGGTAAGATTTATATGATGACGGAGAATTTCTGCTACTTCCGCCAGAACATGATGATTAAGAATATGACCGATCAACAGGTGTTCGGAGATCTTACCCATGCGGAATGCGGCTATATTCACGATCTGAGGAGCGCAACGCATACAGCGGATGGCAGCTTGACATGGAGAGGCCAAATGCTGAAGGACTATAACGGCAATAACTACCCGACCCATTCGCTTGGGCCGGTAGCGCAGTGGCTGGGCATTCACCGCGGCGATGCCTTTGATTACATGACCACGTTCGTGTCGAAGCCTTCTTCCCAAAGCGGTTATTTCGGCGAGATATTCGGAACAGAGCATCCGGGGGCTAAGCCTGAATATTGGAAGCAGGGCGATTCATCCTTAACGTTAATTCGCACGAAGCAAGGTGCGGTTATCTATTTGCGCAACGACTTTTCTTCGGCTAGACCGTTTAATTATGCCCACTATGGACTGCAAGGTACTAAGGGCGCTTTTCTCTCGGCTCGCAGCTCGGCGGAGAACCCGCTTGTCTGGCTTGATGATCGTTCGCCTGAGAAATCATATACCGGCTTAGTGGAGTGGACATCACTGTGGGATTATGCATCTGAATTCGAACATCCATCGTGGAAAAAGGATAAGGAAAAAGCCGAAGAGGCAGGATTTAACGGGGATTATTTTGTAATAGAAGAATTCGCTTCAGCCATACTCGAAGACCGGCGCCCGGAGATTGACGTCTATGATTCGGTAGCGATGAGCTGTGTGTTCCCGCTCTCCGTTCAATCGGTAGAAGCACATGGCAAGCCTGTAGCTTTTCCGGATTTCACCAAGAACAGGTCTTCATACCGATATCGATAAGGAGTTGTCGAACAAGATGAAATTAGCCTTATCGAAACAAGGAAGGATATTATGAAGAACTTCTGCATATTGCAAACGAGAATCTAAAAAGAGATCAGTATGATCAAGAGAATGCGAATAAAATTATTCAATTAGTTTTAAGCTTGGAAGATAATGACGATGTAATCAAATACTTTCACAAAATTCCTGACAGGTTAGTTTTCGCCTTTTCCAGTAGCCTAGCTACTGAATTTTTGCCATTGCTTAATAAATACCGGCTGGCGATTAATGAACAAATTACTGGATACACGTTTGAGTTTGCTGAGACAGTAGCCCAAAAGATGATAGGTGTATACAATTATGCTTCATTACCTGATATCAAGAGACACGCTATCCTGAGCACACTATATGCAGCTGTAAAGCTAAATCGATGGGCCGCTATGGGGCTTTTTGACAAGATGTTAACAGGAGTCAAAGAGGAGCAAGAAGCGTATGCTATTGCAGCTGGGTTAAGAGAGGACGTTGATTGCTATATGCGTCTTTATGATAGAAGCCCCAAAAAGGATTTACACCCAGCAATACAAGTTGTTTGGGAGTTGTGCGAAAAAAAGGAAAGAGAACGTAGAGAAAAACTTTCAACTTTAGCGGATTTATTTTCTTAAATCTATGACTTGATTGCTTGTCGCCGGAAAGTTCGATTACACCGGTCCGGACTGGATGGAGCAGGGCCAATCAGCGGCGGACTAGGACTTGAAAGTCTAAACCAAGGAGCAGCTGCCGCGGCAAACTGCTCCTAGTTTCGTTCAACTATAGTACCCTTTAGCTTAACTTTTTAACTCCAAGTGAAGTAGAGGAAATGGTTGACCTGAGTTGTCCAGTTCTGATCGTCCAACCTGTACAAATCCAAGCCTTTTGTAAAATGCGTACGCTCCATCATTTTGCTCATTAACATCAACTTGAAGATTCCTTCCTTTTATTTTTATAGCGTGATTAATTAATCTGCTACCTATACCTTTCCCGTGGTATTTGGGGTCTACGAATAGCATCTCTATCATGGTTCCGTTACGCCCGATAAATCCTATCGGTTCTGCATCTTCATTAAATTCCACCCAAATCTCTCCTTCTTTTAGAGCTCCATTTTTAACCATGTCATGTTAAAACTGAATATCCTTTTCCGTCAGAAATGTATGGGTATGAACAACAGCCTTATGCCAAATATCCACTAATCTATCATGATCTTTTTCTTGATAAGCTACAATTCCGTATGTCATTATTCATCCTCCGTTAGATCAATAATACATCTTACTTTTTTATAAAATGCTGCTTGAGAACATCCAGTGCCATAAGTTCCAGTTTCACAGGAAAGCTAACGTTCTCCTTTAGTTTAACAAATTTGCTTAGTTCAGCCTTGTAATTTCCTCTCCATGTGTATTTCACGAAGTAATAAAAATAAAGGAAAGCCTAATGAGACACCTACTACAAGCGTACCGACAATCGGTAACCATAAAAACCTCATACCACTTCTTTTGCCTTCAAAGAGAATGAACCCGATAAGTACAATTGCTGAAACTAAAACATCCATCCATGCAAATGATCCAATTCGCGTTTGGGTTATTTCTCCTATTAATTGAGACGGATCAAGACCATTCTGTATGATCCAAGGAAGAAATTGCGAATATGGCAACACAACTCCCAAAACCACCAATATTCCATAAAAGTATTTCAATAAATATCCTCCCCGAATACGAGCAAAATTTAACAGCCTATATATTCTGAATGTCCTCTAAACCGTAAGAGTTATTTGTTTCTGTAATCGCCACTCCCAAATATTGAATATATCCCTTTAGTATTTCTCTATATTCTATCTATTTTCCTTCCGGATCCCAGGGGCAATCATAAAGAGGAAGTCCTGCATGTTTCTGCGCCGGAGTTGTCAATTTTTTTAAATCCCATTGCCTTTAGGTAGATATACGGTAAATATAGTACCTTCATCAGGCTGACTCGCAACGCGGATGAAACCGCCATGGGCTCTTACAAAATGATGGACGATGGATAATCCGAGCCCCGTACCGCCTGTATGCCGCGAGCGCGCTTCGTCTACGCGGTAAAATCGATCGAATAGGTGGGGCAACCTTTCCGCAGGTATTCCGATGCCGGTATCAATCACCGAGACACGTGCAAAGAACGCATTCCGATCAACGACCCGGTCTTCGATTTCAACCGTAATCTTCCCTCCACGAGGCGTGTAACGAATCGCATTGATCAGCAAATTAATGAAAACCTGCGTGATCCGTTTCGCATCGGCCATCACGGTAACCGGCTTTGAAATCGTATAGAGGCGAATTTCCAATCCGTTTTCTTCCGCTTCGTATTTCACGTCGTCCACGATTCGTTCTAGGTGTACCGTCAGATCGAGCGGTTTGCGATCGAGCGATAACCGGCCCGCTTCGGCGAGCGACAATACATGAAGTTCGTCCACAAGCTGGCTGAGCCGAATTACCTCATCGTGAAGTCGAAGCAGCATTTCCGGCTGGACATGATGACCGGCCTGCTGATAATTTTCCAGTTTAAGCTGCATAACGGACAGCGGCGTGCGAAGCTCGTGAGCAACATCGGCCACCAATCGTCTGCGGGCTTCTTCGGCTTCATGCAGACGAAACGTCATATCATTGAACGTTTGGGCAACTTTCCCATATTCATCTTTTGTGTCTATAGGAACTTTGACGCTCAGGTCTCCCTGCGCCACACGCTCGATGGCGGCTATCAGCTTTTTGAGCGGGCGGGTTAGCACCCCTGAGATCCAAAAACTGAAGAACAACCCGAGCACAACAAAAAAGAACAAACGCACGCCGTTCGTGACGGAGAGCAGCGTATTCAGCCGCGTATGGTCAAGGAAATAAGCTTTAAAGATTTCGACTTGCTCTGCGGGCGTGGCACGCAAATTGTCAGCATCGATTTGTTCCCTTTGAAATTGATCGATCAAGTTGCTCATGTAGACTTGCGTTGTCAGAGAGAAAGTGAAACTTACAATGAGCACGATCAGTCCCATATAGGCAAATATTTTCATCCGCACCGTCATCTTCATGAATGTTCACCGAAGCGATAACCGAAACCATATACCGTTTGAATATATCGAGGATGGGCAGGATCGTCTTCCAGTTTGTGGCGAAGGTTTCGGATATGGGAATCCATCGTCCTTTCGTATCCCATGTACTCATCCTCCAAAGCAGCCTTTAACAATTGCAAACGGCTAAAGACAATGCCGGGATGACCAGCCAGTATCAACAAAATTTTGAATTCGGTAGGTGTTAATTGGATTTCCTGACCGTCTTTGAATACCTGACATTTAGCCTCGGAAATGATCAAGTTGTCTCTTTCCAAGAACATCGACCTATCTTCAGGCCCGCGTAAGCGGCGAAGTAAAGCTCGGATGCGCGAAGCGAGCTCGCGCAAGCTGAACGGCTTCGTCAAATAATCATCCGCGCCGATTTCCAGACCGACAATTTTATCCGATTCATCCGATCGTGCCGTGACCATAATAATGCCGCAATGCGAGGTTTGCCTTATTTCGCGGCATACGTCGAGTCCGCTTTTCTCCGGGAGCATCCAATCAAGCACGACGAGATCAGGCCGTTCAGACCGGGCAATCATGAGCGCTTCCTTGCCGGTACAGGCAGTCAATACCCGGAACCCTTCACGATGCAAATAGGTCTGCATCTCCTCCAGCATGCCCGGTTCGTCCTCCACAAGCAACAATTTCGGTTCCATTCCCATCACATCTTTCCCTTTAGTCTGCTTTGACGAGAGTTATATCGCTTACCGAAATTATACCGTGATTTGGTAGGTCCTTAAAGAAATCCACGCAAAGAGAGGAAGATCTGCATAAGTTCTCGACATTTGTTGTGTAAACTGGATGTGAAAGGAGAGAAATCATCGTGAAAATAAAACTCGTTTCATTCATAATCCTTTGTACATTTTTACTTGTGCCGACGATTGCCTTTGCTGAAGGGACTGGTGTTGGTTATGGTAGTATCACCCCTGGGCGGCTCTTGACTTTCGCGGCTGGGTTGATTGGGCTAAGCAGCGCGGTTGTTGCTGGGATTGCTCTTGCCCGTCCAACCAATCGTTTTGCCACTGGTCAATGGCCTGTTCTGTCCATCGTGTTGAGTCTGTTTTGTGTGCTTCTCTCCATGTTTCATCTAGCCGTTACGCCTGCTGGTTTTGGTGCTGGCAACGGGCGTGCTGGAGCGATCATAGCGATTGTGATTGGGCTGATCGGCTTGGTGCTCGCTGGAATGGCTTGGTTCCGCTCTCTTCGTGACAAATAATTCGAATATTTTTTCTGTTTCTCTTAAGAACGTGCAGTTAGTTTGTAAACTGGTCGTGAAAGGAAGGGTAGGCATGAAAATAAAACTCGTTTCATTTGTAATCCTTTGTACATTTTTACTTGTGCCGACGATTGCCTCAGCTGACTCAGCTGAACAAGTCTACGGTTTTACTCCCGCACGAATCAAGATCCTCGTGACCGTGGTGATGGGGTTGGGCAGTGTGGGTATCGCTTGGTTGTCTTTGGCCCGTGCCTCTGATCGTTCTGGCAAAGGTAATTGGAGAATTGCGACCCTCGTGGCCATCGCGTTGGCATTGATTTCCTTTTTTATCGCTGGGCCGCATTTTGTTTACACTACCGGCGATATTGGTTCCGGTAACGGGCGAGGTGGTGCCGCCTTTGTCGTCATACTGTCGATCATCACGATCGTCCTCTCTGGAATGGCTTGGTTCGCCTCCCGATATCGCACTAGCTGAACCGAAATACAAGCCATTTCATAAACCAAATATGGCGAATGAACAGAGTGACGAGGCGATGTTCGGTGGTAAGCGTGGCGAAACTTGTTTCTGAGCGAAGCGAGTTTTTCACACAAAGTGTACGAGTTTCGCTATGGCGCTAAAGCGCCAAGTCTCACTATGGTGCACCGTCCACAGCACAGCGACCCAAAACGGACGATGCAAGTATAACTTAACAGAGCGCTGCTGTTTACACTGGCTTATCAGTTGACAGGCTCTGCAGAAGACGCGGAAGATGTAGTGCAGGATGTTTGTTAACGCGTGTGTGTACAGAATAAACATGAAAGGGAGATCGAACCATGTCAATTTCGAATCATAAAGCACCTCTACTCGATTTGTTTTCTTCTGAATTTAAAGGTAAAGCCTATTCTTTTTACACAAGACTCAGGGAAAATGAGCCCGTTTATCGTTTCATGCTTCCTAACGGTCAAATTGCTTGGCTCATTACACAATACGAAGATGCACAGGCAGCATTAAAAGACAATCGGTTTATTAAGAATCCACATACACTGTTGAGCCAAGAACAAATGAACAAATTGATTCCCATGCTGGAAAGGGATTTACTCATTAACAATATGGCGCTCTCTGATCCCCCAGATCATACCCGCTTGCGTAACTTAGTTCAAAAAGCTTTCACGCCAAAAATGATCAAGGAATTGCGTGGTCGAATTCAAGAGATCACTGACACGTTACTAGATGAGATTCAAGACAAAGGGAAAATGAATGTAATTGATGAGTTTGCTTTCCCTTTACCTATCATTGTGATTTTTGAAATGTTGGGAATTCCTACAAAAGACCGTGATCAGTTCCGAGAATGGTCTAACGTAATAATTGAGGCTATTACTATTGACATCCCCGAGAAAATGCAGGAGGCTCTCCCAAAGATTCAGTCTTTAATTAAATACATTGGTCATCTGATTGAAGAGCGGCGAAAAGATCCAACTGAAGACCTTGTTAGTGCTTTGATTCAAGCTGAGACTGAGGGAAAAAAACTTACAGAAAATGAATTGTATTCAATGATTTTTTTGCTCATTATTGCTGGATATGAAACGACGGTTAATTTGATTGGAAATGGTGTATTAGCTTTGTTGCAGCATCCAGAACAATTGGAAAAGCTCAAAAGTAATCCTGAACTTATCTCATCTGCGATTGAAGAAATATTACGTTTCTACGGACCTGTAGAGTTAGCGACTAGTCGATGGGCAGGTGAAGATGTTCTGTTACATGAGAAGATGATACGTAAAGGAGATATGATTGTAGTGGCTTTAGCTTCCGCTAACCGTGATGAGACACAGTTTAAAAATCCGGATCTATTTGATATTACTAGAAAGAACAACTGTCATCTTGCCTTCGGTATGGGAATTCACTACTGTCTGGGTGCTCCACTAGCACGACTGGAAGGTCAGATTGCCCTTCTCACTTTACTGCGCAGAATGCCCAATCTTCGTCTGAATACAGATGCTGAAACGTTGAAATGGCGTCCAACTTTTGTGATGCGTGGATTAATTGAATTACCAGTTGTGTTTTAATGTTTGGAGTAGGTTCTGCTCTAAGCAAAATGATTCAGACAGCCAAATCATTATCCAATCTACGAACAATTGTAAACTGATCGTGAAAGGAAGGGTAGGCATGAAAATAAAACTCGTTTCATTTGTAATCCTTTGTACATTTTTACTTGTGCCGACGATTGCCTTTGCTGAAAACAAAGTCGGATATGTAATGACGACCGGGCGAATCTGGTCCACGGTAGACGCGTTTGTGGGGCTGATGAACGCAATCTTTGCTGGGCTGTCTCTATCCCGCTCCATCCGTCGTATTGGCAATGGTGGGCGAAACGGGGCCATCATATCCGTAGTGGTGGCGCTGATCGTCATTGTCTATGCTTTAATTCATATGACCATGTTCCCTGGTGATTTCGGCACTGGCGACGGAAGAGCTGCGGCTGTCATCGCCTTCGTGACGGGGATCATTAGCATAGTTCTTGCCGGTATCACTCTGATCCGCTCCCGCCGTGCTGGCTGACCTAAATGGGCTGAATTTATCCTTAGGTAAAAGGTTATCTGGTTAATCCAAACCCAGATAACCTTTTTTGATAAAAAATAAAAAACGCTTTACATACCACTCATATTTCGCGCGATCAACGAAGTGCCACTGAGCATATTTAACCAGCCGTTTTAAATTTATTTCTTAGAAGGCCCACACAACGTATTGAATGAATAACAGATTTCAACATCGATTTTTCACTACTCTCCCATCACTTTAAAGAAATCCACGTAAACAGAGGAAAATCTGCATAAGTTTTCGACATTTGTTGTGTAAAGTGAAAGCTGATATAGATTCAGTTTGTAAAAACAATAAAGAGGAGGAATGAGCATATGAAAATGAAACTAGTTTCATTCGGAATACTTTGTACAATTCTACTGATACCAACGATTGCTTCTGCTGAAATGGTTGGCGGTGGTGATGAAATGACCATCGAACAACTCAAGGCAATCGTGGTCGTGGTAATAGGGCTGATCAGCGTAGTCATCAGTGGGGTGGCTCTGGCCCGTTCCATCGGTCTTTTCGGCAACGGCAACGGACGAAACTGGGCCATCGTAGCCATCGTGATAGCTGTGTTCAGCATCTATGTCGGTGGGCGGCATCTTTTCGACGCCACTGGTTTTTTCGGCACTGGCTACGGGCAAGCTGGGTCCATCGTAGCCATAGTGTTGGGGCTAATTGGCGTGGTTCTCGCTTGTCTGATTCTAGTCCGCTCCCGTCGCAGAAGCTGACCTAACAATGGGAACGGTTTTCTCGATTGCTGGTGTCAGCTATGCTGGAGAAATAACCACTCTGGGTGTCCAGTAATAAGAATTTTGCTCGACATAAGATATTTCAGAAGGGTGGGCGGGAAACCATTTTGGTGTGAGTGACAGGAAGCAAGCGGGTGTTTGTCATCTTGGAAAACATGAAAACTGACCAATTATATTCCACTATTTTTTATTTTTTATGGGGGTAAATTCGGGCCTTAGGATCAGTGACATTTTGCCGCTGTGTGTGTGGGATGTGAAGTCGGCTACGCATCTCAAGGTGCGGGAGAAAAAGACTGGAAACACCTGGCGCATTTTGGCTAAAAAACGAAATCCCAAAGTATTGCCGTTACACTATTGGATTCGGATTATTTGTTTCCTTCCCAGAATGGGGATAAGCCGCTTAGTTGTGTATAAGCTTGGAATATTATTAAGCCAACTGGAACGATACGCATTTATTGAAAATCTTAGCTCTCGTTTTCAAAGCCTAATGCGTTTGCCCTGGTTCGATAAGCCTGAAGGAAGCTTTTTTCGTAACGAATCTCCATTTTACTTTTCTTTCATCCAACTTGATATTACAGATCTATTAGCAAAAATTTTTTTGGTTAGTAACCAGTATGGGGTGATGTGATGAGACTTATTGAAATAATACTACTGTTTTCCAATTTACTGGCTTTTTTTGCCTTGGTAATCCCATTGCAACGGTCAATAAAGTGGGTACGATATTTGGCTCTCGTCCTGCTGCCAATAGCCGGTGTTCAGGTACTGGTGGAGGGTTCGCGCTGGGGGATGATCCCAGCTTATATCATGAGTGGGATACTCTTCGTGGCCTGGCTAGCTAAAAATATTGTGCGAAAGCCTATACTTGGTGGAACAAGTATGATTAGGCGACTTGCTTTCGGTTTTACTATTGGTCTAGGAGCACTGGGACTGATAGTTTCTTCCGCTCTACCGATTCTTTTTCCTGTATTCCACTTACCACAACCGTCAGGACCTAACCAAATCGGTACATTGACCTATCATTGGGTAGATAAAACTCGCCCGGAGATTTTCACAGATGATCCCAATGATCGTCGTGAGATCATGGTACAGATTTGGTATCCAGCCAAAGGAAATCTATCATCGCCGTACGCTCCCTACATTCAGGAGACGGACTCCCTAGCATCACTTGCCCACATGTTAGGTTTTCCGGGGTTTATCTTTGAGCAATTTAAATACGTTCAAACTCATGCTATTCCTTCTGCAACTGTGTCGACAGATGAGTCTAAATATCCAGTGCTAATTTTCTCAGCTGGACGTGGAGGTTTTCGTCAAGAAAGCACCCATATGTTTGAGGAGTTGGCGTCACATGGCTACATTGTGGCTTCCATCGATCATCCTTACTCCTCTAGCGGAGTAGTATTTCCTGATGGTCGTTTGATACCCCTCGACTCTCGCCTTCTTCCCGGGCCTCAGAGTGGTATACCAGCTGATCGCGAATTCTTTGATAACATTGTTATACCCTATCTCGCTAAAGACGTTATTTTTTCACTTGATCAACTCACAGCCTTAAACCAATCTGATCCGAGAGGAATCCTGACTGGACGATTGGATCTTAAGCACGTTGGTATGTTTGGACCTTCAATGGGTGGTCATGTAGGTGCCGAAGCCAGTTACTTAGAACCTCGTTTGCGTGCCTTCATAGCAATGGATGTTCATATGCCTGCCAATGTGGTTCGTTCTGGTTTAAAGCAACCAACCATGTTTATCAGTCGTGAAGCTAAGTGGATGAAGATGGAAGGGTGGTCGAAAGAGGATATAGATAAAACTCAAATAACTATGAGATCGGTTTACAAGAAACTGCCGAAAGACGGTTACTTAGTTTTAATACCTGGCACTTTTCACGTAAACTTTTCCGATGCGCCACTTTTCTCACCACTGATGTCGTGGGCAGGCCTAACCGGACCAATCGATGGAGATCGGGCAAACAATATTATTGATTCTTACACATTGGCGTTCTTTGATAAGTACCTAAAGGATCTACCATCAAAACTGCTTGATGGACCACCAAAACAATATCCTGAAGTGCACTTTGAAAAGCGGTGATCCTAGGTGGCACTAGGAAATCTTCTTGATCGCCTGATCGTCTACATGTATTAACGTTGGTCGGTCGGATGGAGGAAATAGGGGAGAACTCAGCAACCGCAGTTCATGATTATTATTTAGTGGCATCTGATGCAGTCAATAAGCCGGAAAATCCAATGGAATATGCAGCTTCTTTCTTGTGTCACAGGCTTGATCTTCCTGATATATTTTTGGGCTGAAGAGAAACCCTTGCTTAACACTTCAAAGCGAACTATGGATGGATCTTGCAGGCCGTCTATAAGATCTTGGACTACATTCATGAAGATGTCCCCCAGTGACTCATTCTAAATGGACGCTTTTTTAGAGTTTTGCTATTTATAAGTGACCTTCCAATATGGTGCAAGTCGGTGCCAATATAATGTTGTTTCTTTGATATAAAAAACGGCGAGATAAAAATACAAATGACGACGATGATTACTAAAAGTTTTTTCTAACTCGTCCCTCTCTTAAATCCAATTTGTTTTTCCTAATTCGATTTGATAATAGAAAATCCTTTTAAAAGTCTATGTGGTAATTTATTGAAAGTATCCTGCCCGTTAGCTCAACGAGGCTGCCGTCTCAGGATATTAGATCAATGCTATTCTCCGTTATTCTGCCCGTTATCCTAATCTTAACTGCGCCTACTACTTTTTATGTTGGTTATGTTTTGCCAATCGCGTGTTTAAAGCTTGGCTGTCGGGTAAGTAGGAAGAGTAGGAGGGATGGATCATGTGTGGTCGATTTACAATCACAGCAGGGATCGATTTTGAATGCCTTCGCCGTGGATGAAATGAACATGGAGTATGCCAAACGGTATAATGTAGCGCCGACACAGTTGGTCCCTTGCGTAGTCGAACGGGAAGGTAAGCGGATCCTGGAAGCTTATCGCTGGGGGCTGATACCGTTTTGGAGCAAAGATACGAAGATTGGATATAAAACAATTAATGCACGTGCCGAAGGGATTGAGAAGAAACCAGCGTTTCGCCATTTACTGAAGCGCAATCGTATTCTTGTTGTAAGCGATGGCTTTTACGAATGGCGGAAGGAGGATGACCGGAAGCAGCCGTTTCGGTTTCAGCTGAAATCACAGGGCGTTTATGGCTTCGCTGGTCTTTTACAGCAACAGGCGGCGATTGGTCCTCTCGATTGAGGAAGCGAAGACAGCGGAGACGAGGCAAAGACGGATCGATAAGGCGGTTACCATGTTAAAGGAAGGCCGGTCGCAGTAATGCTTCACGGGATCTCAACGATTTTTCTTATGATCAAACACCGGTGACAGGCATACAATCACTACGGTAGACAGGTAGATGTTCACCGTATTGCAGGTGAGACCAGACATTAGCTTGGCTTCACAGCTGGCGCTGTTACATAGGCTGCCTCGATGACATCAATTGGGAGGGTGATAACGGCTGGTACAACCGCAGGTCAAGAATACGGCGGACAGTTCAAGCTTGTTCTCAAAGACAGCAGATTTCACCAGACCTTGGCAGGAATTAAGGATGGAAGCCGTCTACAGAAAGCAGTGAGCGTCATCAAACGACCAAATGAGCGATGTGAGGAGAGAGTTGAAGAAGAACTGGAGAAGCAAGTCTTTCAATGTGCGGCTGCTTAGTGGGCGAAGCCCTATGTTGCAGCAGCCTTCAAAGCCGGCCTGGTTACGGGACGCCCTGGCAATCTGTTCGCACCGCAGGAGCCTACGACACGAGCCGAAGCGGTAACCTTGTTGATGAGAATGCTGGAATACAAAGAATGAATACCAATATGGTTGATGGAGGCATGCAGAAAGTGTGACTATGAGTTCGTTTGTTCATTAGCATTCATAATCACATCTTCCGCAACGACTTCAGTCCAGGCTGCCGATATGCTCGGCAGCCTGGACTACTTCCTTGAAACGCTTGCCTTCACAGACGTCCCAAGGCAGATTGGCGTCGTTCAGAAGAGCGAGGTTGATGTAGAAGATGACGCCAGCACCTTGGCAGTTGTCGCAGGCTCCCTTGGAGTTAAAGCTGTACCGTCGGTACATTCCGAACGAACGAAGTTAAACGACGTGGAAGAGCTTTCCGCTCGACCGGAATTTATAGTATGCTTAACCATAAGAGAGGAGAGGAATTTATGGTCAAACAACTGATCGTCGGCGATGCAACGCATGAACTGGCCACTACGCGCCGAATTCTGGAACGCTTGCCCGAGGAGCATATGTCGTGGAAGCCGCACGAGAAATCGATGACGCTCGGAGGGCTGGCCACGCACCTGACCAACCTGCTGAACTGGCAAATCGCGATTTTTCAGTACCCGGAGTTCGATCTTTCGACCGTGCCGCTGCGGCGGGAGCCATTGGAGAAACGCGCTGACCTTCTGGAGGAATTCGACGCGAACGTCGGCAAGTTTGAAAAGCTGCTCGCCGAATGTGATGAGAAAACGCTCGGGGAGGAATGGACGCTGCGACACGGCGACCATATCATCCTCCGCGAGCCGCGGGCGATCGCGCTCCGCACCTTCGGATTAAGCCACATGGTCCACCACCGGGCGCAGCTCGGGGTATATTTGCGGCTTCTCGATATTCCGGTGCCGGGCATATACGGTCCCTCGGCCGACGAGGAAGCCCAATGAACTAAGTTACTCGAATCGATACGCGCCAAACAGTCGCAGGGCACCGGCATGACCCCCGGTACTCTGCGACTGTTTTTTATTATCGTCGAATTTCACCTTTAGGAATACGCAGATTGATATCCTTCAGATTGTTATCCCGTGTGCCGCGGATTTCGATATAAGGTCTGCTCATCATTATGTCATTCTGATCATGGTTGATTCATAACCGCCACCGCCGGGGTAGACCCAAGAACCACGATTGGTATTGCCGTCTGCGCTGAAGGATCCCTTGAAGTAGGCAGGTGAGCCCTTAGCTCCAGCCCAGATCATCAGGATGTCTCCATCCATTTCGTAGACGTAATCAAACGTGTTACCAACACTATCATAATAGCGGGACATAATGTCCTGGCTAGGCTGTTCACCAAAAGGCTGCAAATGCCCGATGAGTTCAATACCTTTCACGTCTTGGCCGAATTGCTTTAGGTCGACACGCTGGATCAAGAAGAATCCGCCTTCCATCCACTCATAGGTTACGGTTCCTTCTGCGCCACCGCTGACCTCCCAAGTACCAACTAAGCGGTCTAGCGCTTTGAGATCAGAATTTGGCGTCGGTAGTTGTTGTTGGTGCTCTTGAGCTTGTACGTTCTCGTCCTTCATTGGAATTCTCCTCTCAGAACTATATATTGTTCATTCGAATTTGTGAATCGTTGACTAAGGCTGAATAAATTCGGTGATTGCACCCGCGAGGACATCAGGGGCCATCATGACTGCTGAGTGATCTTGACCCGGGAGCGCCCGGTATTCACCGTGGGGTAACAGCTCCACTAAAGCCTTGGCAGCACTCTGAATGAATGGCTCGCTGTTCTCGCCTGTCATGACCAGAGTAGGAACATGAACATGCCAACGGTCGGTAGGGAGCGGCTTGCCAGATTGAGTGTCGCCCATAATTAGGCCATCGTAAGCGAGGGTGTGTGCCATGCCTTCCATGTTCCCCCAAGATGGATCTGCCTTCATATAATCGAGAAACTCAGCCGGAACGCCGATCGCTGCTGTCATGAAGTATTCCACTGCATCGCTGCGGTTGCCGTCATGGACGAGCTTGTTCAGGTTCTGTATGTAATCGGCTGGTACAGGGGCGCGGCCGTCATTAATAATGAAAGGAGGCTCATATAGAGCAAGCTTGGCAATACGGTTATCAAGCTTATCGGCCGCTTCCAAGGCTAGTACGGCACCGGCAGAACTTCCGAATAGGCTGGGAGTCTCACCAATCACATGAATTAAAGCTTCAATGTCCTCAATCTCTCGGTCCACCGTATACGTGGATGAATTATCGGTGCTGTTACCTCGCCCTCGGCGGTCGTAATTGTAGACCGTGAAGGATTGGGCCAGCTGTTGTGCGAGCGGAGTGGCATCGTTGTGGTCCGCAGCTGCTGCAGCAACCACAATGATTGCAGGGCCGGATCCTATCTTTTCATAAGCGATTTGAGTTCCATCTTTCGAAATAACGGTTAACATAGATATCCTCCTAGCAGGTTCATTAATGAGTCGTACTTAGAATATCTTCCAGGCGAGCTAAGGTATCCTCGAAGCCCTCAATCATACCCATCGCTTCGGCATTCTCCAGATCCTCGACACTGGCGAATAGAGTAGTAATTGTGAGTCTGGTACCTGCGTCTGCTTCTTCAAAAGTTACGGTCGTATGCATGTCGCTGCCTTCAACAACATTCCAGTTCATGTCTGCGAATGTGTCGGTGAAGACGAGCCTTGCCGGTTCAATCACTTCATTATAGGTAGCTACACAGCGAGCTACCTCACCTGTACCGTCGTTCGAGGCCAGACTATAGCGCCAGACCCCACCGGGCCTTACATCCATTTCGTAAATGGTAGCGGTCCAGTTCCGTGGTCCCCACCAGCGCTCAAGATAGGCCGGCTTGGTCCAGCATTGCCAGACATTCTTGGTTGATGCCGTCATGACGCGTTCAACGACGAGTTCACGGCGATCCCGATTTTTCGTTATTTTCACTTGTTTTCTCATATCGATCCATCCTTGTCATCTTCTATTCGAGGAAGTTAATCGGCGCTTACGATTCTCCAATTAGCAGTGCATTCAAAGAATCGCATTGCTATTTATTACGGTTATTCCTGCTCCTCTCTTTTAATTTCACTTAGCAGGTCATCCAATTTGTCGAGACGGTCTTCCCACAAACGACTGAACGAATCGAACCAGGCATCGAGCTCTTGAAAGGGCTGCGCCTCCAAGCTATAGATTCGCTGTTGGGCCTTGCGCTCCACATATACCAGTCCGGCATCGCTCATAATACGCAAATGACGGGATACTTGAGGCTGGCCTATGTTCAATGCCTGAACAATATCGCTTACTGAGCGCGGTCCTTTCTTTAACAGCTCCACGATATTAAAGCGGTTTGGCTCGGCTATCGTGAGAAGGGTTAATTGCATCGCTGATGTGTTCATGGTTAAAATATACACTAAAACGTATATACATGTCAACGTATATATTAATGATGAGGTCTTAAAGGCATGACTGTGTTGAATACCGCATTCATACATCGTGGAATCTTTCACTCGGCAAGGGGACGGGGAACGTCCATGTAATGGGATTCGGCTCCACCTGAAGAATATTTTTTACTATCGAGGTAAATATAACCTCATATAGGGATCGGTGGTGATCGGGATTGCCGGGTAAAGGAAAGCGCGAAGAGAAGCTTGATCAGCAGACGATTGCGCATTATAAAGAGGTTCTTATTGAGCCTTCGATTAATCAAAATAAGCGAATGCTTGAGGAGATCTTCCGCGACTGCTCCGATGCCGTCTTCCGTGAATTTACGATGGAGAACGGTCCGGATGCGCTTATCTGCTATGTGGACGGGATCGTACTCAGCACCGCCGTCGATGAAGTATTGAAATCGCTGATGGTGCTGCAGGGCAACGCCTTCGATATCGGAACAATCGCGAAGAATACACTCCCCGTCGTCCAGACGTCGACAGCCGAACAATACGGTGAGCTGCTTACCGCCGTCTTATCCGGCGATAGCGTCCTGCTCGTGGAGGGCAGCACACTTGCTCTAGTACTAGGATTAAGAGGGACAGAGGGGCGTACCGTTTCAGAGCCCGAAACCGAGACTGTCGTTCGTGGTCCGCGTGAAGGCTTTAACGAGCATCTGCGGACGAACACCTCGCTGATCCGAACCAAAATTAAATCGCCGCGATTGAAAATGAAGTCGTTCGTCGTCGGAACGGAGACGAAAACCGATGTTGTCGTTTCGTATCTTGCAGGCATTGCCGATCCGGAACTGGTACAAGAGATCGAAGACCGCATCAAACGTATATGCATCGATGGTGTGCTGGAAAGCGGTTATATTGAAGAGCTGATTCAGGACGAGGCTTACTCGCCGTTCCCGCAAATTCAGAATACGGAACGGCCGGATACGGTCGCGGCGGCATTGCTGGAGGGCAGAGTGGCCATCATTGTGAACGGAACGCCATTCGTGCTGCTAGCGCCATTCGGCTTCTGGCAATGGCTGCAGGCAAGCGAGGATTATTACGAGCGGTTTATGGCGGGAAGCCTGCTTCGCATACTCCGTTTTATCTTTTTGTTTATTGCGTTGCTCACGCCCGCACTATATATTGCCGCTACCACCTATCATCCCGAGATGATTCCAACCAGTCTGCTGCTTAGCATAGCTGCTTCCAGGGAAGCAATACCCTTTCCTGCGGTCGTGGAGGCGCTCATTATGGAGGTTGCATTCGAAGGACTACGGGAGGCGGGGATCAGGCTTCCCCGTACCGTTGGTCAGGCGGTTAGCATCTTGGGAGCGCTCGTCGTCGGACAAGCCGCCGTTCAGGCGGGAATCGTATCGGCGGCGATGGTAATTGTCGTCTCGCTGACGGGGATCGCTTCTTTCACGCTGCCTCGTTACAATGCGGCTATCTCGATTCGGATGCTCCGGTTTCCGTTAATGCTGCTCGCCTCCGTGTTTGGTCTGCTCGGTATCGTGATTGGCGTTATGGCATTCATGGGTCATATGGCCAAGCTCCGATCGTTCGGGGTTCCGTATCTTGCTCCCGTCGCCCCAATTTCCTTCAGCGACTGGAAAGATATATTCATTCGTGCACCATGGCAGAAGATGAATCGAAGACCTTCCTTTATGAACGTACAAGACCAACAACGCCAACAGGACGCCAGCTCAATCGCTGTAGACAAGGGGGATGAAGCATGAAGAACATGAAAAGCTGCATGTGCCGTTTTCTTCTGTCTGCACTAGTACTTCTCTTTGTAATCCTGCTGAGCGGTTGCTGGGATCGTAGAGAGGTCAATGACGTCGCCTTAGTACTGGCAAGCGGAATAGACAAGGAAGGAGATGGCATCAGGATCAGTGTGCTCATCCCTCTGCCTGGCAATATGGGCGGAGCGACAGGCGGGGGAGGCGGTTCGGGAGGAAAGAAGCCTTTCGTCATTAAAGAAGAAACAGGCAGCAGCATAAGAGAAGCTGTAGCCAAGCTGCAGAGAGGGCTGCCGCGGAAACTGTTTCTCGGTCATCGCCGCGTGTTATTGATCGGCGAGGAATATGCCCGTTCAGGCGTGGACCAGATGATCGACGCGGTCACTAGAATGCCCGAAAATCGGCTGACTGTCTTTGTCGCCGTGACGAAAGGCAAAGCGATCGACGTCCTTAATGCGAATACACGTCTGGAACGGTTCTCAGCCGAAGCGATTCGAGAGATCCTTCAGTCCGATTCCAGCCTCCGGGTGACGTTGAAGGACGTTGCCGGACAGGCCATAACGACTGGAAGCGATGCGTATTTGCCGTATGTGCAGTTAAAGGAGACGAGCTTGGCCCGACAGCAGGCGGAGGATATAACTGTATCCGGCTACGCATTAACCCATAACTCAAAGATGACGGCGATAGCCAAAGGAGGCGCCTCGGTTGGAATCCGACTGTTAAGCGGGAAATTCAAACCATATATTTTGACGCTGAAGGGGAAGAACGGTGGGAATACGACGCTTGGGATTACGTCGGCGATTGTTCGGATTAAACCAATAATCAAGAACGGCAAACCGAGTTTTCAAATCAATGTCCATTCGAAATCCAGCATCGAGGAGGATATGAATATACAGCGGAATTACGATGATATCGGTCAGCGCATAGAAATCGAGCAGCTTGTGGAAAAAAGCATGAAGCAGGATATCATGAAGGCGCTGAAGCTGATGCAGGAGTCAAACAGCGATGTGATCGGCTTCGGGCAGATCGCGAACCGGGCTTTCCCCGGTCTATGGCAGCGCACATGGAAGCACAAGTGGGACGAGTTGTTCCCCAACTGCTCCTTTGCCGTTAGTGTCGATAACAAGCTGCACCGGATTGGCATGACAAAAGAAAATTTGGCGAAGAAGGAACAATAAAATGAGAAACCCGTTCTTGATTCTAGTCCTCGCGTTGTATATCGCATCGATCATAGCCAATTGGAACAAGCATGGCTGCGGAGCACGTAAGGTCATTTACTTCTGTACTGCATGTCTGACGATCGGTCTGATCGTGCTCTATATCATACCTTTCAAATTCTCTATCATTGAGCAAACGTTTGTGTTAGATATCATGAAAGCAACAATGAATTTCATGAAAGGGTGACGAGCGCATGAAGGATAAGATGACGATCAGCACGCTTCAGCTTGCGATGCTGATCTGTACGTTTCTTGCCATCTCCAGCCAAGCAAGCTTGCCCATGGCGCTAGCCGGGTCCGCGAAGCAGGATGCGTGGTTTTCCTACTTTATTCCAATCTTATACGGATGTGGTGCCGGGATGTTCTTCTATAAGTTAGCGCATAAATTTCCCGGGCTAAATATGTACGAGATCACGAATTCGGTGTGCGGCAAGTTTGTGGGAGGGTTGCTAAATGCACTGTTCATTCTTTACTTTATAGTCGATTTGTCTGCGCAGACGAGATTATTTTCCGATTTCTTCAGCTCGTCGATCCTTCTGCGGACGCCGCCTGAGCTGATCATTATGATGATTACGCTGCTTATCATCTACTATTCGAGCGGAACAATGGAGCATTTGGCCAGGACGAACGTCATTTTTATTCTGAGCTATTCCATCATTCTTTTGTTTCTGCCCATCATATTGTTGAATGAAATCGATCTGAACAAACTTGAGCCGGTTTTGAGCAGCGGTTTCATTCCTCCGCTGAAAAGCAGCATTCTTGCAGCGGCAGCATTCGGTGATGTCTTGGCAATCGGAGCTTTTCTACATCATGTCAAGGGCCCGCGTGATATTTATATGGCAATGAAATTAGGCGTAATGGTATCGTCCTTTCTGCTAACAGTCTGGAACTTCTGTTTAATTAGCGTTGTTAGTCCGGTTTTTGTCTCCAGGCTTATCTTCACCGGTTGGATTCTGGTGCAGCAGATTCATGTCACCGACTTCCTGGATCGTGTTGATTTAATGGTTTTTTCGCTCTTTATGCCGCTTATTCTGATTAAACACGCGGTTCTGTTCATCGCGATTCTAACAGGGCTCGCATCTTATACGAAGAAAGGGCGCAACTTCGGTAATCTGATGGTGGGCTTGTTGATTATGCTGTTTTCTATCGCGGCTTTCGATAACACGAACGAGGTCATCATGTTTAACAACTACGGTATGATTCCGCTAACGCTTCTGGTGCATATCGTTTTCTTCGGTTGCTTGAGCGTTGGGATTTCAATAAGCAAATGGACGGGAAGAACGAAAACCAGCCCCGGCGTGAATATCGGACTTTTCGGAGGGCTCGCGCGCGCAATGCTGGTCGGCTGCGGGGCTTCAATCGCATTCGGGGCCTATTTCGGCAGCAAGCTGGGCTGGTATGGCACGGTCAGTGCGGGATTATTCATCATGTTCCTACTTCTGTGCATGTACTTTACTTTCCGTCAATACGGGGAGACGATATTGAACAAAGGGTAGGTCATTGACTATTCGAGGATTAAGCTAACAGGCGTGAGGGAACGTGATCCGAAACTTCTGTCACTCATCCATAAGTGGTATATAATACCATGTATATGGTGTAGGTCAGAATGCTACCCTGCGCTTGTGTGCCGGTTGCCAGTGATGGTTCATGAATACATGAACGTTATATACAAACGTCAGAATGCAATAGTATCCCTCAATGCCAAGACATGGAGGAAGAATGATCAATCAACCTAAAACAGTTGGGGTTTATTTGAATTTGAATGGTTTTTATGCTTTTGCATTTGGACCAAATCAACACGAAGGAAAACTAGGGATTGCTCGATTTGGTGGACACATCGAAGAAGGTGAAACAATTGTTGAATGTGCTTTAAGAGAAGTGAGGGAAGAGACAGCACTTGAGGTTACACTAATCTCGTCCCCAGTTACTTATAAAATTGACTTTTGGGATAGTCAACTCATAGAAGTAGAAGATGAATATGAGGATTTAAAACCAATATTGGGAATCGGACAAAATGTAATGTTTTTTGCTCAATCAACTGATGAACCGAGACTATCTTCTAAAAATAATGGAATTATTTTACTTGGGCGGTAGAAATATCGTAAGAAATGCATATCGTAAAGATTTTGTATTACAGCCTCTAGTACAGATGAAATTTCTTGCAAGATTAATTCAAGAACGACCAGATATCATAAATAACTTTTTCAAGTGAAGGTGATTACAATGTTAAAAATTAGAAAAGCAAATATAAAAGATTCAGTTATAGTATCTAACATGATAAATAAACTTGATTCTGAACTGAGTGGCATTTCATATACGGAGAATGAGGATCTTGTAAAGATTTCTGGTGAATTACTCCATGAATCAGTTAATTATATTGTATTCCTAGCATATGAAGGAACGGATAACTACGTTGGGTTAATAAGTGTAACTGAATCAAATGCAGTTTATGCAGGTGGGAGATTTGGAATCATTCACGAACTGTATGTAACTCCAGAACGACGTTCAGCAAATATTGGAGGTCAATTATTTAATGTTGTAAAAGCCTTAGGTAAGGAAAAAGAATGGAAGAGAATAGAAGTCGGAGCGCCTAATTCAATAAAGTGGGGAAGAACGATAGATTTTTATAGGAGAATGGGTTTTGAAGAGATTGGACCAAGAATGAAGTTCGTTTTATAATTTGTAATTTCTCCGAAGGCGAGAACTACTGATAACACTGCATCTCGCTGCGCGACGTTCGCCACTTGGTCCACCAGAAGTAATTTCGGTGAGGGCTCGTGAATGTGACAGTGACAACGTCAGTGGAAATCAGCGTATAGAAAAACAAAACGTATGATCCATATTAATTATTTCAGGAGATTTGGATTATGACTAGAACTCTCTATCTTGTAAGGCATGCATTAAAGGAGAAGGCGATTGGAGATGTCCCAATTACCTCAGAAGGTATCATACAAGCGCAATTGACAGCTCGACATTTTATCAATTTACACATATCGACCATAGTTACTAGTCCACTTCGAAGAGCAATAGAAACCGCGGAATATATTGCTTCAGCTACGCAAACGAACATTATTATAGAAAGTCGGTTGCGAGAACGTGCAAACTGGGGCGATTTGCAAGATCAATCATTTGAAGAATTTGTTGAGATGTGGGAGAGAAGTACACGTGATATGGAATATATACCTCCAATTGGTGATTCTGCCAAGCAGGCTGGTGAAAGATTGTCCTCGCTATTATCAGAACTAGTAAAGATACATCCACCCATGAGTAATATTGTAATTGTTACCCATGGCGGATTAATTACCGATTTTTTGGTAAATACATTATCAGAAAACCAACTAAATGTCTGGCATCCAAACTTTGTTGCAGCACAAAGCAACTTGATTCCCGAATGCTCGATAACGAAACTAATTTATGACAAAGGAATATTCACGATTAATGATTTTGCCTCAATAGAACATTTAAAAACGTAGGATGCTCAAATAGGAAATACTAGCATGCAAAAGTATGGGGGAGCACATGAAAAATTGGTATAAATATTGTTTTTTTATTCTTACACCATTACTAATACTATTTGGTTTTATTTACTTCAATTATGGAAGTACAAATGATAAAATTTCAAGTTATTTGAAAGAACGAGATAATAACTTCAATGGCATAATATTTACTCAAATTATCGGCGATGAGATCATCTCCATTTATCGCACAGATGAACACAAATTAGGGTATGGTATGTTTAGAGATAATAGATTTGGAGTGAAATTCATACGTTCATCTGGCCATATCGAATTAATTTCTGATAAGGCTCTTACATGGTCTGGGTCAGGGGCACCAGAAGGGGAATTGAGTATCTTATATGGTGCAGTTTTAGATCCGAATATTACTCAAGTGATAATAATAAGTGAAGGTAATAAACCTGCGAATATTATAGATAACGGAGTAAAGATTTGGTATTTAACACTAAGATCAAAAATTAATGATCCAATAACGATCAAAGCAACAGATAAGGATGGAAACGTATTATATGAATATGGAGACCCAGTATATTGGAAAGAGTAATTTTGAATACAATTGTTGATTACTCGAAAGTGATCAGGAAATCCTATAATACCTCAGAAATCAGTAACAAGTCGCGCCTTATAAAAACATTAAGATGGAACATAGATTTAGTCATATTTTCAATGAGGGCCAACTAAATGAGCTGTAAAAAGAGGGGAGCAACACTTATGTCATTTTCTTTCTCATCAGCATTAGCTCAGATCCTAAGTATCGCACTTATTGTTCTGGTTGGTTATCTTTTCTACAAAGTAATAAAACTTCTGAATAAGAAAAACTGAGTAACTCACGGGTAACTACTTTTTGATAAAGCAGGTGTTTTAAGGGATGATCTCCATTAAAGAGACACATAAAATAATGATCTCATTATTAAAACAAGAAGTATCCCAACGAGATTTTGAAAATTGGTTGTATACGAATCCTGAATTAGAAAACCACCTACCACCAGATGAATATTTAGAACTTATCTCAATGAACTTTAATGGAAAGTACGCTTATGAGGATATTATAATAATCATCGAAAGAATAATTAACGTATTAGAGCAAGAGAGACTCAAAGGATTGTTAGAACAATTAATCCATAATAAATCCGAAGTTGTAAGACTATCAGAGCAGATATATAACGAATATTGTTTCGGGTACACATTTTTAAGAGATCTTGCGATTCCATTCATAACAACAGCGAATCATGATGAGATAAATATATATGGGAATGAAGAACAGTTACTTGAGATGAAGGTGATGCTGGATCATGAAGCTCAATCATTGATTGATTGTTTTATGGAAAAGGATATTTTTTTAACTGGCCTCTATGAATACACTGATAATCGTAAGGAGATTAAAGATAATGAGTGATCTTTTCAATCTTATCCCCAGAGACAGACATGACTTTGAAAGAGTAAATGAATTAAAAAATATAGATAAAAAAGATCTGATAATCTAATACCGGAATTACTAGAGTGGCTGCAAGATATGAACTGGCCAATTGTAATTGAGATTTCGAAGCTACTATTAACTATTCCTGAAGAAACCATTCCATTCATTAGAAATGTACTTAATGGACATGATGATATCTGGAAAGAATGGTGTCTAAGATATTTTGTAATGGAACTGCCCAGGGAATTAAGACATCGTTTACAAGAGGAGATTGAAAGAATTGCCCATAGACCAACAAAGGGTGAAGAACTTGAAGAAGTACATATCACTGCTATGGAGATTATAAAAGACAAGAGTATATGAATCACTTGTACTTATCTAAGCAGCAAATCCAGCGACAGTTTATCCAGTGAGGTTCATGAAGCACAGAAGTTTGGGGACATTGCTGAAAACTATAAAATCGAAGGAAGAAACTATGAACAACTCTATTAATAAATATTTATATAATTTGGGCAAGGCTATATTTATAAGCTTTATTTTTGTTCTAATCGTTAGTAGTTTATTTGTGAAGACAACTTATACTCTTATTGTCTATAACAACAAAGAGAATAATGACTTTCAAGTTGATGGGTTGAAGGATCCTAACCATAGAATACAAGGTCATGGCATTGGAATTCCAGGTATCGGAATACCGGACGATAGAATAAAAGTATCCCAAACACCTCTGTATGTATTAATAAAACAAAAGACGCAAAGTATTGAATTTGTTACTGATAAAATAAGCGAACTAAATGATTATCTACAAAATGAGATTAAATAATTGTTTACTTCAAAAAAAGATAGGAGCTGACCTAATTGTTGGTGGTTCATTGGTCACCTTCGCAATACCATTATCTGGCGTATCGGTGAAAGAATGATGTGGAATCGAGCTGATCTAATCACGAGTTTTAATGACTTTCTAAGAATTGGACGGGAAGAAATCGCTAAAGATTCGAAAGTGTATATCGACACTTTAACGGATAGAGGCTTTATGGAATACATATTCGAGGACTATCAGTTAGTTTTAACTAAATCAATACAGGCAAATAGAATTATTCGCATTGTTGCACCTGAAGTTGAGTTTGGAAGAGACTTGTATAAGGACAAGAAACAAAAACATATTGATGGTTAAATGAGATGGAGGATGAGGAAAGTGGAAAAAGGAAAAATAGTCTTTTTGAATGGTGTGACAAGCTCAGGGGAAACATCAATCGTAGATGCCATTCAATCGAAATCTGAAGAGTTTTATAAGTTGAGGTGGTACCCCTTATAAAATCGATGATGAAAGGGTCTGTCAATAATTTTGTGTAAACTTTTTTCAAGGATTCCCCCGAGGGGGAAATCCATCTTAACGTAGATGCTGTCCAACCCGACCTGGGAAGAAAACGGAGAGTTGGAGTAGCATCTGACCCCAGTTTTGAACACGGCCTGTCCATTTGCGAATGACGTCCATCGTGGAAAGATAGAGCATTTTAAGAAGGGCTTCATCGGAAGGAAATATACTTTTGCCCTTCATGCTGTTGAGAAAGTCTCGACAGTCGTAGGTTGAGCAGAGATAGTGCTGCTCAACCCTTTATTCCTATAGTTACAAGAAGATGGCTATTTAATAAGTGCGTTTACTTGTTCGTCTACTACCTTCAAGGCATCCTCAAGCGAAGATTGACCATTCAAATATTTCGTGAAGGCATCGTTAAGAAGCCCTACAATTTTCCAACCTGCTTCGGCAGGCAGCAATATGTCGGTATCACGGCCTACATCGCTCTCCGGATGGGCTACATATGCATCGTCATTTTTGCCTGTTTCAGGAATGTTTCTCCAGTATGGATCTTCAGTGAGCGATTTCAAGAGCGGAACGGCATTTCCGGCTAATCCGAAAGCTTTGTGCGCCTCTGGAGTAAGCAGCGAAGCGACGAAATCAGTAGCTTCTTCCAAGTGCTTCGATTTTGCGTTAGCCGCATAGCCGCTCGTTCCAGAACCTACCGCATATTTGACCGGTGTTCTAGGAAGCGTAACGAGATCCCATTGGAAATTTATTGCTTTTGACCAATCGTTAACAGAATTCGCATGCGGTCGTACGCCGTATAAAAATGCTACCTTTCCTTCGGCAAATGAGTTTGGAGATGGCGTGAATGGGTTGAATGCATAGCCTTCCTTGATCAGATCTGAGTACATGCTCAATCCTTCAATGACTTTAGGATCGGAGAATTGAAGCTTCATGGTCTCCCGGTTTAAATAGTCCCCGCCTGCGGCTTGCGCGAAAGCGATATAATTTGGTAGCCAATTGAATTGGAAATCGACGCCATATTGAATTGTTTCGCCGACTTCATTCTTTTTCGTTACCTGCTTGACGATATCAACGAACTGATCCCATGTCCATCCATCGGTCGGCATCGGGATACCTTCTTGCTCGAGGAGCGTTTTATTAACGAATACTATCATGTGGCTTAGATCGCGAGGAGCGAAGTAATAGTTTCCATCGATTGCTCCATAGCTTATCATTGCAGGGTTGACGTCATTCAGGTCGACACCCATCCGTTCAAATGCATCGTTAAGCGGAGCTGCAATACCTTGCTCGTAGAAAGTACGTACATGACCATCTGATAACCAGACGACATCCGGCATATTGCCTGAGGCAGCCATTGACATCGCCGTCGAGGCCGGATCCCCTTCAAGCGTAATATATTTTAGCGTTACATGCGGATGTGTCTTTTGGTAGACAACGAACCAATCTTCGACCGATTTCTTCTCCGATTCACTGCCAAAGCTGCCGACAGTCAATTCAACAGGGTCTTTCTTAACAGGAGGTTCGGCTTCGGGCTCTTTCGTGTCATTATTCTTAGGTTCATCGTTAGCCGGCGGTGTCATCTCGTTACTCTTATTATTGTTACCCGAGCTACATGCTGCTAGCGTAAAAGCAATAATAGTGATGAATGCAATCAATAAACTTTTTCTAGTAATTGTGTGCATTGTACTACCTCCTTGACAATGATATAAATACGTAAAAACAGTCTTAATGCTAACTAAAACGTTTTTACATATTGCCACTCCGACTCTGGTCGCGAACCACCACCCTTCAGAATTTTGGATTACGAGTGTTATGTAAGCCTTTCCATTTTATGATTCAAGAAAAATATCTGACCTATGAACCCAATAATACCATATTTACCCTTAAATTATAATGCGTTTTTATTTCACGTGTTCTAGACTGTAAGGGTTATATTGCTGTTTTAAGCATGTTATAACGAAGTAATCGACCAATTGAAGCTTTCCCTATATATTTACGCAATCGAGGTTAAAAATATGGCGACGATAAAAGATATTGCAAGAGAGAGGTAGTCCGGAGATCCCGGTTAGTTAGGTCGCTTGACGGTGCCGGAATGCTGCGCGTATTTATGACGTTTTGCTGCCTCTGACAATTTGCTTGTGAAAACAATTCATCTGAGGCCAGTAAGGATTAAAACAAGATAACCAAAAAGAAGATTTTATATGAACAAAGTAACGAGCATGGAAGCAGCTTTCGAGGATAAGAAACCAACATTAATTCTTGGCGGCACGGGTAAGACGGGTCGACGTGTAGCGGAGCGGCTGACGGCGCACGGCCTTCCCATAAGGATCGGGTCCCACTCGGGTGAACCGTCCTTTGATTAACCACCCGTTGAGATATATGTAGCGGGAGCCAGAATATCATAGAAAGAACCCTTTCTGGACTTTTACGGAAAGCAATTGGATGGCTCCAGAATACAGCTGGTCTAAAGATAAACAATGAATGATATATCGTGCGAGCTAGAGGAGTTAATGCGGCAACCGTCGGGGCTGCACTTCCAGACCAGCAGCCATGGTAATACACGCAAATCATGTTATTATCAAAATCCTTTCAATACTATTATTCCAAGATTCTCCTAATTCGTGTAGTATTGTAGATACATACTATTATGAAACCGTTCACAATAAAGATTATGGGAGGAAGTATGATGTCAAAAGACGAGCACTCGTTAGAACGAATCAAGGAAAGCGGTATGATGAGCAGAAGAAGATTTGTCTCTGCAATAGGAATCGCAGGCGCGGCCGTATTGACGAACGCTCTGATCAACAACAATTTGGTACAAGCGGCAGACCCGGCTGAACCTGTCATACAACCGATAGTTGACGGCGTCCAAGTGCAGACAATATGGATTGCAGAATTGCGAAAAATCGCAACGCCAACTCAGGAACAGATTTACTATGTCAAGGATCAAGGACGAGAAGGACTTTTTCATTATGATCCTGCGGACAGTGCATCGCCCGATAATGAGGGAACGACGATCGTATCGGCATCCGGTGCGAGGTTCAAGCGTAAGTATGCAGGACCGGTAAGTGTACGATGGTTTGGAGCCGAAGGCGACGGACAATCCGACGATACCGGCGCGATTCGGGCGGCGATCGATTACATGAGCAACATCGGCGGAGGGACGCTCAATTTTCCGAAAGCTCACTATATCATTTCATCGACGATAACGCTTCCACATCAAACGAATTTCATTGGCAATCATTCCGTTATCTCGTTTAGAGGCGCGAATTCGAATTTATTTTATGCGCATACAATCGAGGAGTTCAGTATTGAGGACATGTTGATCCTTGACGATACGGGCTCGAACACGGCATTCTTCTTCGAAGGGGCCAATGGCAACCTGCCGAACACGTCCAGACGAATTCATCTGAAAGATATCCATATGCTCTTCTTCAACATCGGATTTCGCGCCAACTACGCCCGGCAAATTTCCATCTACAAATGCATGTTTTATACGCGGAACGGCATCTTGATCGAGAATAAATCCGTTGAAATCAATATTACGGATACGATCGTTTACGGATCGACGACAGAACCGATGAATTATGGCATCAGGACGATTGCGCACGGATCGGGGAATACTTATCCGGAAGGCATAATGATCACAGGGTGCACACTGGACAATTTTTACCGCACGGTGTGGATCGACAATGTATTCGTGTTTCAATTGACGAATTCGTTCGTAGCTTCCAATCAGGAGAAAGGGGACGCCAGCCTATTTTTCGGCAGAGGGCCGGCAACCCATACAAAAGACATCACGATCTCTAATATTTACTTCTGGGGCAAACCGGTAGTCATGAATGGAGATGAATCGGGTGGGGTTCGATACAATACCGTTCTCTCCAATTGCGTATTCGAGTGGATTCCGGGCGTTAACCTCGTCATGAATATGTTCGCCTGCGACGTATCCGTGACGAATTGCCGGTTTTACTCGTTTCCGGATAATACCGGCGTCGTCGCCGAGCTCGTCGGCGAAAACCGGAATATTGATCTGGCGAATGTATGGGCGGACGAACAGTTTACATCAGGCATTCGCGTTAAAGGAAAGCAGTCCTTGGTTAGCATAAGAGATTATACCTACGCGGGGAGCGGACAAGCGCTCCATTTGGAACAGCCGGTCTATTTACGTGGTATCCGGTGCCTGCCGGCCGATGTGGCGACGAGAGAATATTTCAACAAGTTTATCCAAATCCCGACTAATAAAGCGCTTCCGCGCGGAAAAATGTTTTCACTTCCGGTGAGTATTGGCCAAGGACAGAAAGGAGTGATTCGGTTGGCCGGTGAAGTGAATGCGATTATAGGAAAAGGGGTGCTGAACCTGTCGCTGCCGGAGCAATTGGTCGTCCCCCGGGGAGCAGATTGGTCTTCGACAACAATACCGGTCAGTGCAAAAATCCAGTATCTATCGGTCGATATTCCATTTTACTGCACGGAGAATGTTACGGGGACGATTGTGCTAAGCAACGGTTCGCCCGGCGATACCGTATACTTCTCCAGAAATTCATGGGTAAACGTTCAATTCGTGGACTGAATACGTGAGCGCCTGTACGTGTACAACTTGTCCGATTTGCGGTCCGTTGAGGGGAATCAAGCCGTTTCGCCGCAGCCGGCCGAATAAAGGCGGCGCCGCGGGCAAGAAGAAGCGTTTCCGCCGCCTTTGCGCGGCGGATTTTCTATTTCGGCTATTATCAAGAGGCCGATAAACGGTTAAGATGGAGGTATTGTTCGACCATTTCATAAGTGAATCGGAGGCAGGCGCGATGACCCAGGATTTTTCGGCCGAATTAGCATTTTTCACTCGAGAAAAACTGGATGAACGGATAGAACATTGAAGCATTCGCTTCTTGCGATTTTGGCATATGTGATCGTATCCAGGTGGCATCTACTCATCGATGGGATCGATTCGTGGGAGAGTATATTCGGAGCAACATCCCGAAAAAGTTGATCGATGAAATATAGAAATTAGGCACGTTAGATTGCGGGTAATTGTTCTCCACTGCTAAATGACCCCTTTTTAGTTCGCTTAATCGGAGTAGGGTATAATTCAGAGTATGTCATGCCGGCCTACGACGAATGGATTTAACAAGCAGTCAGTGCTTCCAGACCCGTCAAAACGAGGAGAGCTGATCAATCCGCCTTCCTGTGGTGAAAGCTTTCATTCGCATCTCCTTCCGCAGCTTGCCAGAAAACATTTCCTGTGTCCTGGTGAATTTATGGCTCTGATTGTTTTCTCCAACTCATTCGTGCAGAGAAACGCCGGCCGGAAACGAAATAGAGAACCCCGCCTAGCATCCAGAAGGGCTCCCAGAAGAATAGCCGCCAGTTTGCGGAGTAACGGTCGATATTCATGCTCAGCACCTGAGCAGACGCAAGAAGAACGGTTAGCCAATTCAGTAAACCATAAAGAAAGAGAAATGCTCCTCCCACCACCACAGCGAAATAGAGCCCTTTGGCCGCGATCTTGCTTTTCCATGGTTTCAAGAGCCCGAACAGCAGAACGGCGCCCAGAACTTTGACGACTCCCGTAAGCCATACGAGCAACATAAAACTATTATCTCTCATAACGGCTTGCCTGGCGATGAATTCTCCCAGCGATGAAACCCCAAACATGCCGCCGCTCGCCCAGTAGAAGCTCATCGCAGCGAACAGCAAGGACCAAATAATTCCTCCGACGACGGGCCAAGTGTGCTTTTTCACGATTATGGTCACCTTTACGATCCCTTGGTGGATTGTTCTAACGGTCTTAGAATCGGCCAACTCTATACTAACACACTATAGTGCTGTTTTGTTTCTTACGAGTTGCCATCCTGTCGGCTGAAGGTGAGATTCGGCGATCCGCAGCTGACTGTCCTATGTTATGTGGCATCTTGGTGCCGATGGCCGTACATACGATGCCGTATCCAGTATTGTGACGTTTTCCATTGATCTCAGCTGTACTGGAATTCACTTTCCAATTCAGTGTCCGATTCGGGCCTCTCACATACAAATCACCCAACTTTTCATCAAAAGACAAAAACCCGAAACATAGAAGGTGCTTGTTTATAAGTTAAATAAGCCCTCCCATTATTAATTAAAAAATCAATATCTGAGTACCTCACATCATATACATATTTCTCAGATGAAACCCGCAATGCCGGTATTGTTGATATTGTCTGTGTAGTTGTTACGGTTGGGGGTACACTGGGCGATAGCCTGCTCATTTACTTGTCAACATTCGCATTAAGCCAATTTGCGGATGTGATGAGGGATTTAAAATACTCCGATATTCTGGGTACGCAATAATTAACGGTAATTCATAATAATCGACAGCTTTTTCGATTTCAAAATTTAGCAAACCACGATCATAATTTGTATCGTCTGAAATTATGAGGAGCATATTCTTGGAATTTTTCATGCGTTCCAGTAATCTTGCTTTTAATGTTGCTTGAGTACTTGAATCCCTCACTTGATACGCTTTCTCATGACTATTACTAAAAGTCAAATCATGATTATCAGACTTATTCCAAGCTCTTAGAAGAGAATAATATTTCAGATCACTACTTACATGGTGGAATATATGGCACAAGTTAGCTGTTGTTGTTGGCGCTCTACTGACATATGCATGGGGCGGTTTTGTAATTACTCTTTGCATTTATCGCAATTACATTAATCTATTTAATGGTCAAACGTACTAGACGGAATTTGTCCAGAATAGAGGTGTGAGACTGAACACCCAAGCCTATCATCTTGCTCAATATATCTTTTCGCTTCGAAAGCACCTGGAGAGACTGCACATCATCCATCGTCTTGAGGTTGTTCTCCTTCACAATCGCCTTCACCTGTTCCTTATTAAATCCCGCAATATTGTCATCCTCTCAAACCAGCCATTCTCTTATAGTAATATGGTTTTGGAGTTTACACAGAATATTTTACAGACTCGATAAATGAAAACGTCTTCGGAAAGTGGCTCGGGAAGCTTAGCAATTTCACATTCTTTTTCTGGCGTTTACGCTTTAAGGCTGATGACACAGAGTATGTAATATAAAGATCTCAAAAAGTTGTTTCGGTTGATCTTTATTCAAAAGCTATACAACCTTCGGGATGTGTCTTTTTGCATATCATCGACACTGACAGAACTGATATATGACTATTAGATCATTTGCAATACAACATATTCCATTTAAGAGTTTAATTGTGTATTCTATAGGTACATATTTACATCAGAGAAACTGAGGGAGCATTCTGCTTGTTCGGTTTCTCTTTGTCTTGGAAGGGACGGGATTATACCATGCCGCTTCAGACCCAGAATTTGATCATGCAGGGATTAGGTGTCAATGATGACGTGCCTGGAACTGATTTGCAGCCCCCTCTGCCCGACGGGGTCCATCTTCGCTGGGGATTCAGACGAGAGAAAGGCTTTCCTTGGCCGGGCTTTTATCTGTTCCGAAGGATGCGCCGCGAGATCGAGAGGGGCTGCCTTGGCAGCTCGTTCGGTCAGTTCGAATCCAACGTCTTAGTGGAGTGGGACATCGGCTCCGGCAAGCTGAGCAGCGATGTGCCGCTGGAGTCGGTGGACAATTTCTCCCCGGCGGGACGCAAAGATGTGAGCCTCGCCAGCGGCAGCTATCTCCGGTTCGCCTTGCCGCCCGGCAAACCGGCCAGGTGGATTGAAGCTAGCGTAGGCTTCATGAGCGACGGTGAGGTAGAAGTCAGGCTGCTTTCCGGTGAAGCAGAACTCGATCTCGCCGTACTGAAAGGAAAGAAGGGTGAGATCCGCAAGGCTCAATTCGAGTTCGATTGGATTACGGGCTTATCCTTCTCGAAGGGTGCTGCCGTCTTGATTGACATTTGCGTCAGTCCCGCGGCATTGGACGCTTTTTACGGCTGGGAGTCAATCAAGGATTGTCCATACCCGATCACTCTGCCCGTGTACCATCCGGATTATCGGCCAACCATGGGCATGGCGCCGAATCTGGAGAAAGCCCGCAGCCTTGCGCGAAGCCGCATCTCCTATGGCGATCCGGACCGTCTGACCGGTCCGCTCATTCCTCCTTATTCGGCCGGGTTGGTGCAGTTGACGCCCGGCTCAGCGATTGTCCGCGGTTCGGGAACCGGCTGGACCGATAAGATGATCGGCTCCGTAATCCGGCTCAAAGGCGATTCAAACTCTTACGGCATCGTAGATGTGTTCGGCCGCGATCGCCTAGTGATGGAATGCGCTTATAACGGTCCGGCAATCGGCATGAAGACTTATGAGATATTGGAGGATTCTTTCGCTCAATTGCATAATCAATTGCTCCGGTTGGTGGAAGGCGGCCTCCTTGCTGAACCGATGTATAAGCGCTATTTGCCCAAGAGCGCCTATCAATCGGGAACCGTCACGGTGGCAAAAGGTTCCGTGACCGTTACCGGAGCGGGAACGCAATGGACGACCGACATGGAAGGCCTTGAAATGCGGTTGATGTTCAAGAACACGGGAACGGCTTCGGTGAATAAGGGTTCGGATCTCGTGATCGGATTTGGTACGACATGGCAAACAGGGCTGGTCGGGCAAGTGATCTTCCTTCCAGGAGATACGCGTTCGTATGCCATTGAACGCGTAGACAGCCCGACGCAGCTCAAGCTTGTGGAATCTTATCAAGGAACGGGCGGTACATTGCTCCCGTATCTGCTGGAAGAGCGTCACGCGTACCGTATTACGGGGGTGAAATCTGCGGCCATAATTGAGCTGGACCGGCCGTATGCAGGCAATAACCTAAGCGGTCGGCCATATGCCATACTGCCGGTCGGCAAGCCTCGCCAATACCCGCTCGATCTGGCGCTGCTCGCTTCCCTGGACCCGGCGGCCGCTCAGGCGCTCGGCTTGTATTGGATCGACCGTACCGCCGTCCCGGGCGTCAGTTATGATTACTTGATCGTCACTGCTTTTCAAGGCAAGGAGATCCTGACCGGAGAGCAGATGCTGAAACAAATACAGACGGACAAATTTGCGACATTGGACGGGTTCATCGCATTTAACCTGAAAATGGAACAAGCCGCTCCGCTTGCCGAGCCTCAAGACGTGCGGGTCTATTCGCTACCCGTGACGACGATGCGCCGAAGAGACGGCAGCCTCGCCGAGGCATGCGGTAATGCCGGAATCCGCTGGAAGATTCAGTCAGCGGATAAACCATGGCTTCCATTCCGTGAGCCCGTGATGTATCACTTATGGCGCGCCGAGCTTGGGGAAGGCACGCCGGCCATGGAGCCTGACGGCAATATATTCAAGCCTATTACGCAGGACTTCCCTGTGATTGTTCCGCGGGCTTTGCTGTCCGCCGGTTTAGTTCCGGATAGGCCGGCTGATTGGCCGCCGTTTCCGATGTACGGGATGGATCAAATGCTGCAGGAAGGCTGGTATGCATACAAAATCAGCTCCATCGATCTGTTCGGACGTCACAGCCGTCACAGCGACTCGGGCGCCTGGCATCAGTGGCAGCCGATCCCGAATCCGCGGCCGTGGTATTACATCGGCGGACCTTCCGATGCTGCCGTTCATCCGTATGCCGTTCACCTGCTGGATAAGAGTTCACCTCCGCCGCCGACCGGCGTAGAAGCATACGCGCTCGATCCTGAGGATCCGGCGCTCGTGCGCGATTCCGCTTATGCTGATTGGCTCGCCTCTTTGCCGCAATGGGAGAGGGGGGCTGTGATCGGCCTTCGAGTCAAGTGGATCTGGACGCAGTCTCATATGGACCAGGCTCCGGATACGCATGAGTTTCGCATCTATTACCAGTCCGGACCGGTCAACGCCTTGATCGGCAGAACAGTGTCGGCGACTGATGCCGGTGGATGCACCCTTGTCGTGACTGATATCGGCGCAGCCGCGGCGGCGAATGCCTATAAGGGCGCATGGCTGCGTATCGGTTCGGATTCGTTTGAAGTGACGGGAAGCGGAGCGGGCACCCCGCTGACACTTACCGTCCGGCGGATCGGAACGTCGGGCGAGATCGCTCCGAAAGCATGGGCAGCTTGTTCGGTCACGCTGCCGGAGGGACATCCCTTATACGTCGGGTACGGAGCAGCGGAACAATGGCAGAGTCGTTATCATGTCGTCAATTACGACGATACGGCTTATTTCCGTGAGACGATTGACGCTTCCGGCCGGCGTATGCGCCAATATGAGCTTTTCCTTCCTGGTGCGGGCGGCGAATCTCTGCAGCTTCATCCGGATTTTACCAATCCCATCGTGTATGCAAGGATCGGGATTACGGCAGCGGACGATAAGAAGCATACGGCCGATTCGCCGAAATGGAACGGCACCTCATGGGGAGACCGCTTCGGAAACGAAGGGCCGGTCTCAGCGCCGGCTACCGTATACCGTGTTCTGCGCGGGCGCCCGGCCCGACCCGTGCCGCCGCCAGATTCCGAGCAGGTATGGGCGACTCCGGCCGATTATCACGACAAGTCGTTCTTTACGTACCGCTTTCGCAGAGCCGATCATCTAAGCGCGCATCTGTATCGTGCGATGGATGATACGTTATTCCGTGTGGATTGGCGTATCCGATCCATGGGCGGCAGTCTCCGGGGCACACTCGACTCCGGGTACTTGGATTATTTTCCGCCGGATTGGGATGCCATTAAGCGCGGATTCGTCGCAGCAGAGGTAAACGCGATCGCGAGTATAGAGGCATACCGCTCGCTGTCCAACGATGCGCTGAGGGTGTTGGCAGCGCTTCCAGGCAACGAGGAGGCCTTCAGCCAGCTGACTGTAAAGCCGCTTGAGACTAATGATCCCGCATACGCCGACCGCGCAGGACCGGATAATTTGGCGAATTACGCGCCCGATTCGGGACTATGTGCTTACGTGGATTCGCTTGACGGGAGATCAGCCAATCGGTACTTCTATCGCTCCGCCTATGTGGACGGCGCTCAGAACCGGAGCGAGCTCAGCCTATCGAGTCCGCCGGTATGGCTGCCGAATGTCGTTCCGCCGCGCTCCCCGGTCTTGACGAGCGTGCTCGGCGGGGATCGGGAAATAACGCTTCACTGGGCCCGCAACAGGGAGGAGGACCTCGCTGAATACCGGGTTTACCGCACGGAACGCGAGGATGCTGCGGAGGATATCCGTTTGATGTCGCATGTACAGACATTGCCGAGCAGCATGGCCGATCCGGTTTGGACCGACAAGCCGGTCCCCGGAAAGAAGACGTTCTATTACCGGCTCACCGCAGTCGATAATGCCGGCAATGTCTCGAAGCCTTCTCCGGCGTACCCCGCCCGCGCTTACGACGACTCCATCCCGGTTGCGCCGGAGCCGACAGCCGCGTGGGTCGATGACGGGACCGGTATCTTGCAGGCACGGATCGCGTGGAACAGCACGGATGAATCGTTATTGGAAAGAAGACAGGAGAACGCGCTGTTCTGGGCAAGCTTGGGCGGATGGCGGGACCCGGGCTTGGCGGAATGGATCGACGTTCACGCGGATGCGGCGAACGCCTACGAATATCGGCTGCGCGCGCACGGCGAGAACGGCGCCGTGTCGATCGGACGCGCGGTGAAGCTGGCGGCGGCACGTTAAAGGCGGAACCTCGGAAAGGTGGCGGTACGATGGATATCAATACGCAAGTGACCAAGTATTTCGCGGCGGCAGGCGATTCGGTGAGCAATCCCGGCGATACGCTGCCGGCCAAGTACACGGGCAACACGGTCCTGCCGCTCATCGACGGCAGGAATTATTTCCAGGAGCTTCGGAACCTGTTGGACCGGATCGGTACCGGAGACACGACCAATCAATTCTTCTATATGACGGGGTGGTGCTTCCACCTTATGTATGGACCGGCGCATCCGAGCGCCCCGAGCGGCACCGGCGCTTCGGTCGAGTCCGGAGCGGATGCCGATGATTCGTTTCGCCTCGAGGGAACCGATGGCGTGACTCCTCCACCTCTTGCGGAAGTATTGGCGGCGAAGTCAGCGGCGGGCGTCGACGTGCGGATGCTTGCTTGGGTAGATCCATTCATGCTGGGCGATATCGGCTCTCTGATCGGGCTTAATGACATTGTCACTTATAATCTGTTATCGATTGACCACCTGCGCAATCTAACCGTCGGCGATTCGAAGCCGCTGGCGAGAAGCGCATGCGCGCTTAATATCGGGCATCCCCGGGGCGCCATGCATCTGAAAATGGTCGTCGCATCCGATGGGACGCATACGTATGCGTTCACCGGCGGCATCGATTTCCTTCCGAGCCGCATCGCAGACGAGCTCCATACGGGAGGGAGGTGGCATGATATGGCCATTCGGATCGAAGGGCCTGCCGTTCAAGCATGCTACAATCTGTTCCGGGATTTGTGGAACGAACAAATATCGCGCCCGTTAGAGTTCTATATGCTGGAGAACCAAAAGCTCGTTTTAAGCGTGGTTCCTTCTACGAAGGCGATTCCCGGAAAGTCGCTTGCTGCGCCGACGACGGGCAAGCACCGCGTACAGGTCGCAAGAACGCTGCCGCAATTCAATTTCCAATTCTACGACAGGAAGCCGCCGTTATCGTTCGCTCCCGACGGCGCATTCGAGGTCAAAATGGCGCTTCGCAAAGCGATTATGAATGCGGAGAATTACATCTACATGGAGGATCAAGGGTTCTGGTCCAGAGAGATTATGGGCTGGCTGAACGATAAATTGAAGACGAACGCCTCCGTCAAGGTGCTTCTGCTGACAGGCGCTCCCGATCCGAACGATCCGCCCAATTCATGGCAAGAGACGGCATTGCGGGATCACTTGATAAAAGGGCTTCAACCCGCTCACTTGGCTCGCCTGGGCGTCTTCTTACACGGAGCGATCGTTCACTCGAAAGTGACGATCGTCGACGATCATTGGCTGTTCATCGGTTCGGCCAATTGCATGCGAAGGAGCTTATATACCGACGGGGAGCTGTCCGTCGGCGTGCTGGACGAGGATGACCTGCTTGCGAAGAAGACGAGGGCGGATTTATGGGGAGGCCATTTCGGACTGACCGTCGGGGCGCCGCGGCTGCCACTTCTCGATTTGAACGCCGCGCTCGCTGTTTGGGAATCCACGTGGGGGACGGTGGCTCCCCCATGCCCGCTGCCGGCCTATATCAAGAAGCATACTCTCGTTTTCCCGCCGGCCTCTTCGGATGCGCTGTATGACTTGTCGGACTATGATTCGCGCGAGCCGCTAACGCTCTGATATTGACGAAGGAGGATGGATCATGAGTACGACCGCATACGTTTCCCTTCGCCGCTACGTGGAATCCATGTGGCCGAAGAGCCTGTTGGACCCTCCGCCGCTTGAAGCTTTCGAACGCATATGGATCGAGCCGTTGGAAATGATACGCGAACCGTCCCTTACCGTAAATACCGGTGTGCTGTTCGAGACGGAGCTCGCCGTCGGCATTCCGGGACTGGACGCTCTGAAGCTCGTGTTTGCTCCGGGAGGCTCCCATTCTGCCTTTCACTTCAGGTTCGAGTCCGAACCGGTACCGACCGTCCGGATTATCGACGTCCCGATTTGCTTGCGCCTCGATGCGAGCCTTCTAAAGCCGGCGCGCATGCTGCATGCGGAATTGCCGGATAAGCCGGATACGTTCGAACCTGATCCCGCTGCCGATCATGTGGATATCACGCTTGCCAAAGTAACGATATCCATGGACATGGACGGCAACTTCGGGATCAGCGGGGGAGTCAGTATCGATCTGCCGCCTTGTTTCATCGGCAGCACCGGGATTGTCATCGAAGCTAAAGACATCCGCCTGTTTCTGGACGCGAACAGCCCGCCGCCGGGCATGCCTGCCGGATGGAGAGGCTTTCATATCGCCAAGGCAGGACTATATTTGCCCGGCGAGCTGGCAGAGATCGTCGGGCAGCTGGAGCTGACTAACGGCTATATCGGCAACGGCGGGTTCTCCGGCAGCGTCAGCGCCGTCTGGGGGTCGGCGCTATCGGCGCAGCTGTTCGGCATGGGACTTAGTCTGAGCAAGGCGGAAATCTCCTTCCGGCAGAACGCGCTAACGGCCTCCAAGATCAGCGGACGGATGACGCTGCCCTTCTTCAATGCGCCTGTCGACGTCGACCTCGGAATCGGCGACGGAGGCGTGACGGTGAAGCTGGCGAATGCAGCCGGCGGGCTGGCAGCCGTCAGTAATTCCGTGCTAACGATGAAGCTGGATAGCTTAGGCTTCCGCTTGATGGACGGGAAGTTCACCGCTATGCTTAGCGGGGAGGTCCGTCCTACCTTCGGCGCGCCCGCGCTCGATTGGCCTGCCTTCAAAGTGGAGGAGCTCGCCGTCGATTCGGACGGCAACGTGCGCCTCGAGGGCGGATGGCTGAATCTGCGCGAGCAATATGCATTCAATTTGTACGGCTTCCGTCTCGAAATTACGAAGCTAGGCTTTGGCAAAAGCGACGACGGCGGCAGCTGGATCGGGTTCTCCGGCGGGCTCAAGCTGGTAGACGGGCTGCCAGCCGGCGCATCGGTCGAAGGCCTGCGTGTCACATGGTACGACGACGGGTCCGGCAGGCCGCCGGGCATTTCTATGAACGGCGTAGGCGTTGAACTTGAAATCCCCGGGACGCTGCAATTCAAGGGCGCAGTATCCTACCGAAAGCTGAAGGAGGCGGGGAACGACATCAACCGGTTCGACGGAGACATCCGGGTGAAGCTTCCTTCGCTCGGATTGGAGCTCGATGCGACGATCGTCATCGGATCGACGAACGGGTATAACTTCTTCGCCCTGTATTTGGGGGCGGAGCTTCCGGCGGGCATTCCGCTCTGGTCGACGGGGCTTGCCCTGTACGGGCTGTCCGGCCTGTTCGCCTATCAAATGGAGCCGAATAGGAAGCCGGAGGAAGAATGGTATGAGCACTGGTACAAAAGAACGCCTGCCGGCATCGAAAAGCTTAAAGAAAAATGGAAGAACAACCAAGACAGTCTCGCGCTCGGTGCCGGCGTGACAATCGGCACGGTAGCGGACAACGGGTTTACGTTCTCGGGCAAGATGCTGCTCGTCATCATATTCCCGGGACCGATTATCCTGATTGAAGGCAAGGCGAACCTGCTCCAGGATCGGGCCAAACTGAGCGATGATCCTACGTTCAGAGCGCTCGCGGTCATCGACAACCGGGCGGGCATGCTGGAGGTCGGTCTGGACGCCCGCTATAAATACGGGATAGGCGGCGAACTCATTGACATTCGCGGAGGTGCGGAAGCGTACTTCAACTTCCAGGACGCCTCGGCTTGGCACCTGTATTTGGGAGAGAAAGAGCCTCGCGATAAGCGTATTCGCGCCGAGCTGTTCAAACTGTTCGAAGCCAATGCCTACTTCATGCTGGATGCCCGCTCGCTGGCGATGGGCGCATGGATCGGCTACGACGAGAGCTGGAAGTTCGGTCCGCTGAAGCTCGTGGTCGAGGCATGGCTGGAAGGAAACGCGGCGATCAGCTTCAGGCCCGCGCATTTCCACGGCGACGTCTGGCTGCATGGCAAGCTCGAGCTATCCGCATTCGGCATCGGGCTCGGGATCTCGGCGGACGCGAAGCTGTCGGCGGACGTGTTCGATCCCTTCCATCTGCTTGGCGAGCTGCATTCTTCGCTCGAGCTGCCGTGGCCGCTTCCCGACCTGACTGCCGACGTGAAGCTGGAGTGGGGGCCGGAGCCTAAAGAGCCGGCTCTGCCGAAGCCTCTGCAGGAAGCCACCTTGGAGCACTTCAAGGTAACGGCCGGATGGCCGGTTCCCTACATGGACGAAGGCGTCGAACCGAATCCGGCGGCGATTCCGGTCGTGCCGCTCGACGTGCGCCCGCATCTGACCTTCAGCCGGTCGGTCAACGACGATGCGTTCGCCGGAGTCAATCCGCAGCCGGTTCCGTGGGAGACGGTGGGCGACCCGGACAAGGGCGAAGGTCCGATGAAAGCCAGGTATGCGCTGAATTCGATCGAGCTGCAGCGCAAAAACGGCACGGTGTGGGAGACGATCGCCCAAACAACGGCTGGGGCGCCTGCCGGTGCGGAGAAGCTGTGGGGCTCCTGGGCGCCGGTTCCGCAGCTGCCGAGCGGAGAAGGCGCGTTCACGGCGCAGACAAAGCTGTGGTTGTGGTCGCGCTCGCCGTTCAACTATTCCCGGCATACGAACGGGTCATGGGAGGAGTGGTTCACGGAGGAGTATGCGGATTATCCGTGTATCCCGCCCGTACCCAGCGAGAGAGCTTGCCTCGACTTTGAGCGGCAGCCCAGCAATACCATCTTGATATCGCCTTGGACGTCATCGCAGCCGAGCAGCTTTACGCTGAGCTGGATGGCTCCGGCGAAGCAGAGCGTCGTGACGGTCGCGAGCGCGGTAGCAGGGTTGAAGAATGCACTGATCTTTCCGTCACGTGCGCCTTCGGGCCCGATGCAATCCGTACGAAATGTCATTTCGATCGCGCTGCCTAAGCCCGTCGACCGCGTCGAACTCGTCGTGACGGACGTGGAAGGCGTTTCCGTGACCGCTTATGATGGGAACGGCAAGGCCTATGGCCCTTACAACGGCGGTGCCGCCGACAATCCTCGTTTGGAATTGACGGGGCTCGGAATTGTCCGCGTGGAGCTGACGGGCGGCTACCAAATCCACCTGTTCCGCATCTGCGCCGGAGAAGAAGGCGACCGTGTCGAAGCGGTGCGCCGCCAAACGATGACCGAACATATGGTCTCCGAAACGGCGCGATGGTCGCAGAGCGGTGAAGTGCTCCTGCCGAATTCAACCTACCGTCTGAAGGTGATTGCCACCGTCCAGGCGGAAGGGCTCAGGGAGCTCTCTTATGTTAAACGGGTGGAGGAGCAGAAGAAATACGTCTATTTCCGTACGGAAGGACCTCCGGGTCTGGCGAAGCTGTCGATTCCCGCCGGACAGAGCCCGGACGGTTTCGTCAGCGGATTGGACGATCTAAAGCGGTATGTTGCACAGACGGTACCGCCCACCGTGCCGGGCGAGGGCGAGAAGCCGATGCTGCCGAAGCCGGTCTATCGCGCTTACGATGTCGGCGTCGCGTTTAACGAAGATTATGTCGACCTTATGTATCGTATCGACCGGCGGGATCTCGGGCTGTATTTGTACGACAACAATAACCGGCCCGTCCGGGATGCGGAAGGCAGGCTCGTCTCCTTGTCCAATCTTTGGGGACGGAGCGATCAATTGAATTTGACCCGGAGCGAGATTCGCCATCTGAAGCTGGTTAATCAAAGCAAATGCGTGTCTGTCGACGAGGATCCCATCCTTCGCAGCGTGACGTTGTCCGCCGCTCCTCACGTCTTGGATGCTGATACCATTTATGAAGCCAAGCTTGTGCCGCTGCTGTGGCATGACGACTTCGGCGATTGGCCCACCGGAACCATCGTTTCGGGCCCTGCCGGAACGCTCGGACGCTGGAAGGTGCTTGATGAAGGCCAGTATGCCGGCCCGTCTCGTTGGGAAGTCCGGGAGAATGCCGCTGAAGGCAGCCGTTGGATCGAGTCGCTGACCGAGATTTGGGGAGGGAACTTGCTGCGCTCGGATCCTAACAAGCCAGGCACGATGCTGCTGATCGGCGAAGATCGGAATCTGCCTGCGTCCCATCGCGACCAACCGTCCCGATGGACGGATTACAAGTTCAGCGCATATCTCCGTTCGATGGACGACGATGCGGTCGGCGTCGTCTTCCGCTTCCGCGATCATAAGCACCATTACCGGTTCGTTATGGACCGGGAGCGCAAGTACCGCAGATTCATAAGGGTCTTCGGCGGTGTCCATACGATTTTGGCTGAGGATGATTACGTTTACGTGCCCGATCGGGATGAGCTGATCACGATCGAGGTGGTGGGGGACTCGCTGAAGGTCTATATGAACGGGACGCTGGTATTCGCCGTCACCGATAGTTCCAATGACGCGGGCAGCATCGGTCTGTATGCCTGGGGCAACCTGGGGACGCGTTTCAGCGACGTACGGGTGGAGGATTACCGGATGGATGCCCCGGCGGTCTATCGGTACTCGTTTACTACTTCGTCTTTTGCGAATTTTGTCCATCACCTTCACAGCTATCAGGATGCGGTTTGGCCGGTTGCCGCGGAGAGTATGACGGATAAGGCGTGGGCAGCGTATGAAGCCGAAGCTGTCTCACCGCAGGCAGTACCGTCGGATGTAGAGTACCGTAGCTACGAGGCTTTAATCGGAGAATTGGCCTGTGCTATCGCACAATCACCAAGCGGCAGGGTCGAGATTGAGAGGATCGAATCCCAAGGAAAGGTGCGCGCGCTGCTGCTTCGCAGTCCAGAACCGATTGTTTGGAGCCGCACGGACCTCCAGGTTGGTCTGGCGGGGCTAAAGATGCCCGCGCCGCAGGTCCGGCCAGAAGAGATTAAGGCGATCGGCGCCGTTTCCGGTTCCTCTCAGCCGAGCGATGAGCATGTGACCTTGATGCTCAGGGAGCCCTCCGACTTGTCGAACCTGAGCATTGAATATGCATGCCCGCCCGGGCCTATTGCGAATCCATCGGACGACGGACCGCTTCTGCTGGACGACTTCGCGGACCGTGATTCCGGTATGCTATTCGTGGAGGATTTCGGCCCGAACGCGCTGGATCATTATTCGATCGTGGACGAAGGGAGAAGCCACGGGCCGTCGGATTGGCGAATCGCGTCAGGCCACCTCGTGCAGCTGCGCAATCTGTACGGCGGGTCGGGGGGTGATAAGGATCCGGAGAAGCCGGGCACGCTCGCGATCACGGGGTCGGCCGCATGGACAGATATCCGGGTGCGGGCAGCGCTGCGTTCGGGCGATGACGACGCGATCGGACTCGTGTTCCGCTACCGCGACCCGAACCATTACTATCGCTTCTCGATGGACCGAGACCGCAGATACCGCCGCCTCATCAGAAAAGCAGGCGGCGGCAATGCCAATGTGACCGTCTTATGGGAAGACAAAGTCTCCTATCAAGTCGGGGTCCGCTATGAGCTTGTGATTGACATGTTCGGAGATTTGCTGATCGGTTATCTGAACCGCGAGCTTCTATTCTGCTTAAAGGATGGGGAGCTGGCGTCCGGACAAATCGGGTTCTACTGCTGGGCCAACCTCGACGCCCACTTCGAAGCCTTGAGTGTAGAGGCACTGGCGAACTCGCCGCTGCTCTGGCATGCGTTCCTGGATGACGACGTCTTGGGCGGGTTCGAGATTTCAGATGCGCCGTACGCTTATGACGGTCCGTCGAATTGGCAAGCGGCAGACGGATCGATCGTCCAGGACAGCAATATTTACGGCTTCAACGAAGATATCGTTCAGCCGGGCACCGTTGCAATCGGAGGGCCTCAGGAATGGCGGGACATCGTCCTCTCGGTGCGTCTGCGTTCCAAGGATAACGACGCGATTGGCGTCATTTTTAGATATGAAGATACGGATCATTATTATATCTTCGTGATGGATAAGGAACGGAGCTTCAGGAAGCTGGTCCGCCGCGTCGCGGGTATCGAGACGGTATTGTGGCAGGACAAAGTGCGCTACGTCCGCAACCATAGCTATGAGCTTACGATAACGATGAACGGGAGCGAGCTGATCGGCCATCTGGACGGCTTGCCGTTGTTCAGCGTCAATGACGGGGCGATCGGCCAAGGGAGAATCGGACTGTATACCCGCGCGAATATCGCGGCCTCCTTTGAACGGATAGCCGTAATGGAGTCCGTGCGCCGCGTCGGCCGATGGACGATCCGGGACGAAGGCGAGCTGAATGCTCCTTCGGTCTGGATGCTGGGCGATGGATCGCTGGAACAACGCTCAGGCGTCTATGGCTCGGCAATGCTAGCCGCGCCTGGAACGTATGCCGTATCCGGCCGATCGGACTGGCGGGATTACCGGCTGCAGGTGCAGGCCCGCTCCGACGGAGACGGCGCTATCGGCGTTATGTTCCGCTACCGGGATCCGTCTAACTATTACAGGCTATCGCTCGATCAGAAGCGGGCCTTCCGTCGTCTGATTCGCATGAAGGACGGCGCGGCATCCGTACTATGGGAAGCGAGCGGAAGCTATGTCCAAGGGATACCGTTCACAATCACGGTGGATGCCGTCGGGAACCGGCTTACCGGATACGTAGACGGGAACCGCTTGTTCGAGCTGACGGACGGAACGCATGGCTCAGGTCAAGTCGGCCTGTACAGCTCACAGAACAACGGGGCGAGGTTCGAGCGCGTCGAGGTCGTTCGGCCGCCATTGTCGGCGAAAGCGCTGTTCCGCGACCGTTTCCGCACCGGCGACATGGCCGGATGGACGTTCCCTAATCTAGGTAGCGTGTGGGGAACGGCGAGTTGGGGAACGACAGACGGCGAACTGCGACAGACGGGGACTCTATTCGGTTTGGATGCCAAACCGGCGCTATCCGGCGCAGCCGCTATTTTGCCGGGAACCCCAAAGGGAGATTTGATAATCAAGGCCGCGCTTCGATCAATGAACGGAGGGATCATGGGACTCCTGTTCCGCTTCGCGGGACCAGGCGACTATTACGGCTTCGTGATGGACCAAGGGGCCCGCTTCCGAAGATTGGTGAAGCGCCAGGCGGGAATCACCATGGTCCTATGGGAGGATCGGAATAGTTACCAGCTCGGCCAAACTTACGAATTGACGATTATAGCGATCGGTTCGGAGCTTCGGGGATTCATCGACGACGTTCCGGCATTCGTTGTCAACGATAAGGATATCCCGTCAGGAAGCATCGGTTTGTTCTGTTCAGGAGGCACGGACATACGATTCTCGCGGGTAGAGCTGTACCCCATTGAGCTCGCCTTCTCGGATTGGCTACTGACAGATTCCTTCGCCGCCCTCGTTCCCGGATGCTGGACCTTCGCAACCGATCCGGAGGCTGAAGGCGAAGGCAGCTGGAGCTGCAGCGGAGAGGAGCTGCTGCAGACTGGCAAGGTCAGTACGCCGGCTGCGGATCCTAACGAGCGCGGCACCTATGCGCTCGCGGGTGATGCCGGCTGGACGGATTACCGCATTAGCGTCGTTCTTCGGACTGAGGCTAACGGTGCGATAGGCGTTATCTTCCGATATAAGGATGATAATAACTTTTATAAATTCTCCTCGATGCCGGGTGGGGCGAGTCTGGTCGTCAAAAGGAAGAACGGCGTGGAGACATACTTGTGGGGAGAAGGAAGCAGCATCGCGAAGGGGCAGCGGCACCTGTTCACAGTCGATCTGGACGGACCGGTCATGTCGGGATATTTGGACGGCTACCCGCTGTTCCGCATTGAGGACGGAGACATTCCTTCCGGTAGTATCGGGCTTTACGCATCAGGTGATCCCGGTGCCCGGTTCGAGGAAGTTTGCGTGGCTGCGCCGGCATGGGCGACCTATTACCGGTTCGGGCGTGAGAAACGGTATGCGGCAGGCACGCAAATTCGGGTCCGTTCCGGTCAGATTCCGGACGCCGCCGAGGCGGGTATGCTGCACCGATCCGCCGCCGCTCTTGATGAAGCGGGAACGATTCGCTTCCGGAATGGCGGGGTTAGGGTTCGGCTCCGGCAGGCAGGAAGCGCGGGCATTCTGCATAACCGCAAGTTTCCTTCCGGCGCACTGTACGGGAATACACCCGCGAAGGTGATCCGCAACCGGGACGGAACGGGCGTGTTCGTGATCGTCCCCGATGCAGGATCCTATCGATTGACCTGGACCTATCGGCGTGACAATACCAGCATAGATCCGGACAGCCTGGTGCTGCGGGAAGCGGGGAAGGCATCCCCTGAGCGCACGGTCTTAGACATCCCGGGTTATACGCTGTAAGAAAGGTTCATTAAAGTCAAATTGTTTTGGTTCGAAGGGTACTTTTACTACGACCGTTTCCCACTATTTCATTCTTTACCGGGAAACGGTCGTAATTTTGCATATCTTATGGGGGTTTTCGAACTTATAAAGGCTCGGAGGGATCGGGATGAATCAGGAGTCTATCGGGATGGTGGTTCTTTACGGGCCATATCGGTTTCATCACATAGCCGAAATGGATAAGAACATGTATCCTTAACCGAGCCGAAAATACTCCAGTGGCGAGTGGAATTACCGTACCTACTAATTTTCTTAGATATTTTGTAAAGTATCCTAATCGCGATGGCATGGATGGAGTGGTGTATTTCATCCAGACTTTGCGTACGATTTTTTTATGAAGATTTCTTTGCTCGTAGTAGCGTTTGAGCGCACAACATAGCAGAACTACCTGTTTAGCAGTTCTTAAGAGGGGTATATGGAGCTCATTCAACAATTTTAGCGACCATGAATCCACCGTTCAGATAATAATCACATTGCCCGATTAATTTCTCGTTGGAGACTTTTGGCAATAACTGGTCATTGCTCATTGTGCGTGATATCGTCTATTTTGGTAAGAAAACTTTTGGTGAGTTTTTAGATTCCGAGGAGGGTATTTCTTCAAATATTCTCGCATTTTTTTGAAAAAGGGGTCGATATAACGATCACGCTTCTGCAGAAACTGTTTGATACGAGCCAAGGAGATGAAGAGCATGGATTATAACCAAGTAGATTTGAATCCAGTTAATCGGGGCGAACGAATCGCTGAGCTTTATTTCAATTTTTCTTATATACAACAGTCGATACCGAGAATAGTGGATATAACTATGCGCATTTTGCAGGTGTACTCATCTCTGGACCAGCGCTCAGTATATTTTATATAACCTCGTTTTTACTATTGATCCAGAATAAAATATGGCGGAAGCTACTAAATCCCTTGCAAGCAGCAGGACGTATGGCACTTACAATTTACTTATTGCAATCTATTATCTGTACCTTTATATTTTACAGCTTCGGTCTTGGATTATACGGAGAGGTTTCGCCGTTATGGGGATTTGTACTTTCTGTTCTTATATTTGTCGTTCAAGTATGGGCTAGCCAGTTGTGGCTACGTAGATACAAGTTCGGACCGGTAGAATGGGTATGGCGTTTGTTGACTTACAGTAAGTGGAAATTCATCAAACGTTGACAATGACATTTACCGGGCCCAATAAGTGGATGGTTCGAACTGTCTAACCATGATACAAATCATCAGAAATTGAGCAGCTACCGCTCCCCATATAAAAGCTCCTTAGAGTTGTGGGCTGCTTGGACAGATTCGGAATTGGCCCAACAATGGTGGGGACCCACAGGCTTTACCTGGTGATCTCTCCTTGGTAGATAATATGCTTCAACAGTTGAACAAAAGTAAAAGAAGGCGGCTCTTTCCGCCTATAGCGGGAAATTTTTTAAGTCTCTTTGTATCATGCATTAGAACCTCCACTCAATAAAGAAAACATATGCATGATCTGATAGATTTTTTCGGAAAGTAACCGTTCTCCTTAGCTCGGAAACTAAGCCTGGATAGAAGACACCACGTTTTGTTAACTCCCTTAATATCGCTCTCAAAAATTGTGTATTGCTGACTCCAGTGATCTTTTGTAAAATGTTTGGAAGAACAGCAACAGTCACTCGACTATTTGCTGGAAGGGAAAACTTCGAAATGTAAAGGTTACCTATCGATTAACTGCTGTATTTTTCAAATTTGGAAATAGTGAATGAGGCGAGGGACTACCAAAGTGAGGGACTCGTTTTTTTTGTGTGTTTTCATATAATCTTCATAAAATAGACATGCTATCATAAAAATTACCATTATATTGATAATGAGGTGATCAGGTGTGGAAGGGAAATTTGATGTCGCCGTCATCGGCGGGGGTTAACTGGTTTGTCAGCTTCAATTCTAATGGCCAAAGCCGGTTTGTCCGTTGTATTGTTGGAAAAGTCAGGTGGCGGTAGTGGATCAGAATCAGGTCCTCCCTTTGCCGGCAGGTGGATTGTCTTTGATGACATCTACTTTAATGTCATGGTCCGGGAAAATGGAGTTTATTAATCTGATGTTGAAATTGCGTAAAATGAACCTAGAGAAGTTAACCGGTGTCAGCTTAACGGATTGGGTAGACCGAGAGGTCGAAGATCCCATGGTTCGTCGCATTGTCGTTTCTACTTGCCGTCTCCATTGTTGAAGAGAATATGCCGGACGGCCCCCTCATGACTAATTTCGATAACGTTCTTATTGTGACAGATCGTTACACCGGTACGGACGGCTTCCTCCACCAGTTTATTGACAATCGTGTCTAACAACCAAGGAACAGGGAGAACCCGCGTCTGTTGCTGTACTGACCAAAATCCCACTGATAACATTAATATCCCCCTGTGTTAACCACTCTTGTGCCGTACCCAATACTGTCCTCACTGCATCTTCAAACCCTTTGTCAACGAAATCAACGAATTCCATGAAATCACCTCTCTCAGTAGTTTATCGCTGTTACCGTATAAATATGGCGATGTAATATGATAGCGTATGCCTCGCAGGTTGGGAAGATCAACTAAATGGGTTTGTAAAATAAATCTGAGGTAGTGGATAAGTTTCTTGGTGATAGGGGATAGAACACGGACTTAAGGAATTAGGTAACACTGAGGAAGCACAACAAAAAGACGAAGGTGCCAATTTCTCGGTTACCTTCGTCTCATTATATTTAGGTTTAGTGGCGGAATATTGATGACAATAATCCCACTGTAGGTTTAATACAAGTTATTCTTCCTTGGGGTGGCAATTACACCACATGAAGCGGGAAGAACAACTAGTGAATAAACTTACTGATAAGTCCTATAAAATACTTATACATACAAATGGCACAATGCTATCTTCTGAACAATTTGCTTCTAGAATAGATGAGTTGGGAACATCAGGTAGGTCTGATGTAGCGGTTATAATTGGAGCCGGAGTGCATTCCATCTGACCAAACATTAGCACTAAGCCCTATGGGAATGGATATTGGACTCAAAGTGACTATTATTATTGAACAAATTTACCGAGCTTACTGCATCAATAACCATCCATACCATAAGTAAAGAGCGACCAATTAAGACGTAATCCCGCTTAAACAACACGTTTTACACGAGTTATTATATGAAGTTTCAGATTTGTATCAGTATGATTTTAATCAATTTTTTAGTTTCTTTTCTACAAATCAATTTCATTTGAACCAAATTAAACCTGAAGGCAGCGTAGTTGAAGTAATTAAGAAGCTGAGTGATAAAGGGAAGCTTGTATTAATTACCGCCCGGCAACAGAATGGATGGATTCTGCCATTGAGTGGATCAAGAAAGACAGCATAGCTATTGAAGAGTATCATTGTGCTTCTGAACATACAGAAGGTAAAGCGGAAGCGCGAAGAAGCTAGAAGTGACCCTATTTATTAAAGATCACCCGAGACATGCTATTGAATTAGCGAGTAATGGAATCAACGTATTATTGCTAAACAAACCTTATAATGTGTTCATGAGAATATTCAGAGAGTTCTTGATTGGAAAGAAATTGAACAATCACTCTGTATAATCAATATGGTGAAGATGTTGAAGCTTTAGATATAATGATACAGTATGCGTTTGATAACCTGGATATTGTAGCTGTTGACACTCATAATGCTAAGGAATGGAAGGTTCAAGTTGCGCCGCTCTATGAGCTTGGGTTTAAGCAGATAACGAAGGATGAATGGGGTAACCGTATAAGGTAAGCTAAGTGCGTTTTGCTTGATGATATTACAAACACATCCAACACAAGAGGAGACTTACAATGAAGATAGGACTTTTAATTGTAGATATGCAGGAAGTTTTTTTACACAATCAAAAGAATGAACTTAATGTCGCTGGAGCATGTGAACACATCAACCATGTTGCAGATCTGCTTCGTTCAAATAATCATTGTGTCATACATGTTCAGGATATCGAGGGAGCAGATGACCATAACCCTGAGTTACTTCCTATTATCCCGGAGATCGAAGTCAACGAAACTGATATCCGGATTACTAAGGAAGAATCAAATGCATTCTGGAATACAGATTTAGAACAGATTTTAATAAAACAACAAATTAGTCTAGTTATAGTGGCGGGTTTTGCTGCAGAGCAATGCGTACTCTTCACCTATAACGGTGCAAAAGAAAGAGGTTTTAAAACAGTGTTATTGCAAAATGGAATTCTAAGTACACATGGTGATGTGATTGCGAGTACATATCGTGATCGCAACCTTGTATCTTATCCTGTAATTGAGTTTATGGTGAGTTAAAGATTTTAACAACACACGCTGTAAAAGAGCGAAGGAGAAACCCGAATAAGCGCCGCGGGGCTTTTTTTGTTGGAATAATAGATACGAGCAGCTCTCACATGGGATATAATACCAGTAAGCTGATCCGCAGGAGGGGAATGGATATTAATTTAAAGCCTAGAAAGATCTTGCTCATCCTACTTGTGATATGTTCTGTGCAATTCGTCTTATCCATTATCCGATTAATAATCGAAAATCATGCAAGGAGTGTCGGGTTCATTTCCTTTTTAATTACAGCTGTCTTTCTGGGGTTGGCTGTTGTTATTACCATAGACTTGTTTTCTAGAGAGAGAAGAATCATTAGTGGGAAAATTATTAATAAAGAGGGGAAAATCATACATGTATTAAGTGATGACGGGAAGATGCAGAGATTTAAGATCATTGTACCTGAGGTATTGGAGTTGCTTGAAGCAGACCAGCGAATAGAAATAACAAGCACGAATATAACCAACATACCAAGTAAGATAATACTTATAGATGTTGAACAGTCGCTCATTATGAAATGAGTTATTTATATGTAGAAGGGATAGGGAGGGACTATGGCATTGAAGACGAGATCTATCATGTTGTCCAAGGTGAAGGGAGATTCTGTATCGAAAATGAAGATTTCGAGGTGCAGCAAGGCTCCATCATTTATGTACCCGCTCATGCTGCACACAAGTTTCACAGTATAACACAAGATTTAACCATTCTAGTGGTATTCTCCTGCAGAGTATTCACAACGAGAATATCACTTCGATCCGTCTAGATGAGACGTCCCATTAACGCAGAACGTTGTATAAACAGTAGGCTGTTTAAAGGGATGTCTTTCGCTTTTGCAGCGCTACTACCCGCTTCTTCCCCATCGAAAAACTCATGTATGCAGCCACTAGTGCTAACGCAACAACGATACTTGCCATCCATGGATTATACATAACGGTGGAGTTGACCTCTATCATTGCACCGCCAGCCCCGGCTCCTACCGCCAATCCCAAATTCACAATCGATGTATTTATACTGAGTATGAGATTAGAGGACTGAGGTGCTTGTTGGATAAAATACGTTTGAGTGGCTGGACCGGCCATGAACATAGAGACAACCATAAGGGAAATCAGCACTAATCCGATGATCATTGATTCAGCAAAGAGGGGAAGCAGCGCCAGGACAGCAGCATGAACGATGGTGCAGCAAGCAATGATGCGTGAAGCTCCCCATCGATCGATCCCGTAACCGCCCAAGCGTGTGCCGATTGCACCGAATAGACCCAACACAAGCATGACGATACTGATGCTCGATGCTCTAATATGAAGGATGTCTTGCATAAATGGCGTTAAGTACGTAAACAGGACCGAATTGCCCGATTCCCTGAAGAAGGTAAGGAACAACCCACTAACGATCACGACGCTTCCCAGCACTTTGAATTGTTGTCGGAATGAAATCGGTTCGTCTCCATCGATCTCCGGAAGCAGGCGGTAAATCACGAATGTAATCAACAAGCTGAATAGGCCTAATAGTATGAAAATAGCTTGCCAGTTCCACCAGTTCGTAATGGCAATTCCGATCGGTACTCCCATAATCATCGCACTGCTGAAACCGAGAACGATCGTACTGATCGCACGGCCTAATTGATCAGGAGGAACAATTCGGGAAGCGGCACCGAGTGCTACGACAATATAGACACCTGAGCTTACCCCCAGAAGGATACGAGCCATGATCAAGGTTGAGATATCCCTGCTCCAGAAGGAAGCCAGACAACCTAAGATGAATGCTGCTAATGCGCCGATTAGTACTTTTCTGCGTCCAATGCGGGAAGTCAGTGAAACGAATAACGGAGTTCCAATCGCAAAGGCCAGAGAGTAGGCCGTGATCAATTGCCCGGCAAAGGCAATGGAGATGTTCAAGTCATTTGCAATAACACGAAGAATTCCGGCGACAACCAGCTCGGAAGTGGCGGTTAAGAAGACCCCCAGAGCAAGTACGTAAATGGTCCATCGATTCATTCGTTTTCCTTCCCTTCGGTTTATGATATTGTCAGTATAGAGCGGTAACAATCATATTGTAAGAAGGCAAAGTACTCGGATATAAGCAATCTAATTTGACTAACTTACTTTTTATTAGGAGGTGATGGCATGGAGAATTACGTTTCTTCCCACTCAAGTTCGGACAATGGAAGTTCGAGTATTTGTGAAGTCTTGCAGATTCTTGGGGCCAAGTGGTCTTTCCTAGTCTTGAACGAATTACTTTCTGGACCGCAGCGGTTTAATCAGCTTCAACGAAATGTAGCGGTTATTAAAACGCAGTCCCTTACAGATACACTCCGCCACTTGGAACAAAAAGGTCTTGTACTTCGTCAGGTCTTCCCGACTGTACCTGTAACAGTTGAGTATTCATTGACAGAGAAGGGCAGCGATTTTCAAACCGCCCTGAAAGAAATGGAAAAATGGGTGCAGAAGTGGGGGAATTCGGAGCAAGGAAACATTAAGACCAGCATATCTTCATAAAAAGATGACAAAAAAATCGTTCTGTCCAGAAATGATGGACAGGGCGATTTTGTCTACAAGCGACCTCGCGTTGTCGATCAAGGAAATCGTTATGCTTCAAATCCAAAAGTGGTATATAATACCAGGTAAGAACGGAATAGGTTGTGTTCCCAAGGTATGAAGTTTGCCTAGGTCGCACAGAACCGTTATGTAAATTAACCGGGAGGTGATTCCCGTAAGCCTTGAAATAAGAGAAGCAAGAAAAGACGATGCACGTGCTTTGTCGGATCTATTTATTGCGTTTATAGGAAGAGAATCTGATATCGATAAAATGCAAGAAAAGATCGAAATCATCTCAGGTCTCCCTAACTATCACGTCGTTGTTGCCTGTAAAGACGAGCATGTCATAGGGACAGCAATGGGAATTGTTTGTATGGACATCGTAGGGAATTGTAATCCTTATATGCTGGTAGAGAATGTGGTTGTCTCGCCCATCCATCAGGGGAAGGGCATAGGTAAGATGCTAATGAAAGTACTAGAAAACAATGCTGCAGCATCTAATTGTAACTATATTATTTTAGCCTCTAGTGACGGCCGAGAAGACGCTCACAGATTTTATGAATCGATCGGATATCAAGGCGTGAAGCGTGGATTTATAAAGCGGATGAAGAATCAAATCTAAACTTAGTCCGGTCAGGGAGATAAGAATCGTATATCTTTTCGTAGATGCAATCTATAACGAGGAGTTGATCGCATGTACAAAGTCGGTTGGTGCAGCGAATTACAACATGTCGATGATCTAGCTGAGAGTGGATATGACTTCATAGAGTGTGCCTTGGTTAGCTTATGTCTGGAAGACCGCGAAGCGCACCGTCAATTGCTTCCGAGGTATCGGGATCGCGTCATCCCGACTGCGGCGTTTAATTGCTTTTTTCCTGGCGATCTAAAGGTGGTTGGGCCGTCAGTGGACAAGGAGAGGATGAAGCAATACGTTGCACGTGCCGCTGAAGCTCTGGAATCAGTTGGTGCGAAAATTGCAGTACTGGGCAGTGGAGGAGCCCGGCAGATCCCTGTTGGCTGGGAATACGGAAGAGCCCAAGAACAGTTTCTTGAACTATTGGCCCTTATTTCATCTCGCTTCAAGGGGACGGGGATTACGTTGGCTATTGAACCGTTAAATCAGAAGGAATGCAACTTCATTAACCGGGTTGGCGAGGCTGCTGAATTCGCCCAATTAGTGAATCAGCCTGAAATCCGTGTGCTGGCTGATTTCTATCATATGCAGGAGGACGAGGAGCCGTTGGATACACTCGAGCAGCACAAGGAATGGTTAGCCCACATTCATCTTGCCGACTCCGGCAGAAACTCACCTGGAACAGGCGCTTATCCCTATACTGAATTTGTGGAGCAATTGAGGAGATGCAACTATGAAGGATTTATTTCAGTCGAATGCAAATCCACAGATCTCAAAGTTGAGCTGCAGCAAAGCCGCGGCTACATTGCCAAGCTGTTCAACAACGGTATGGAACGCAGAGTCTAAATAACGATGACATTCCGTCTCAACTCACACAAAAGTCGGGTAGTTTAACCGGCTTTTTGTATTACTGATGCCATATTTACATTAACGCCACTGGTTATATGCCCGGTCTTGTCTGAAACTACAGATAAACGTAATTAAAGCATTTTTAGATAAGGTGGATAATTCCAAGTAAAGAAAAGAGGAATTCGAATGCAGAAAGGTCAAGATGCTTCAGGAATTATTATAATCGATAAGCACAATCGTGTACTGCTCGTACATCAAACCTACGGAATAAAGAGCTGGTCGATTCCGGGAGGAATGGTTGAAGATGGAGAATCGGTATGGGATGCAGCTGCTAGAGAACTTAAAGAAGAGACCAATATTAGTGCAGTAGATATGGAAGTGTCGGGCATGTATTTTCAACCGCATAAGAATAGGTACATCTACACGTTCAAAGCCTTTGAATATGAGGGTGTCATAACGGTGGATAACAAAGAAATTGATCAATACGGATTCTACAGCATTGAGGAGCTGCCCAAACCGATCTCAAGCTTTACCGTTCAACGAATTAAAGATGCATTAGCAAATACGAAAGTGATATTTAGAGATGAACAAATAGATTCCTATGAAATCCTTTATTAGTTGTGTATGGAATGAATCTACGCGAGGGGTATGAAATGATACATTTTGTGAAATCAACTGTAGACTTGATCCAAATTGAGTTGGATATTATAAATTCGGACAAGTACTTCAATCGAATATCCAAAGATAAGGATGAATGGACTTCCATTGATTTAACAGCTGAAATAAATGAGTCCTTAAACATGGGGGCTGAGCGATTTCTCATTAAAGATGATGATACATATGTGGGGATAATTGAATTTCTCATGATGAACCCCAATGATGGTTTCACCTGGTTAGGTTTGCTGACAATTAAGAAGGAGTACCAACATAAGGGGTACGGAAAACAAGCTCTGCATGCATTCTATAAAATTATGAGCGATCGAGAAGTTAACGTATTTCGAATCGGAGTTCTTTCTATGAATGAACCCGCTCATAAGTTTTGGAGAAAACAAGGATTCAAAGAAGTAAGAAAAACTACGATGAAGGATAATAAAGAAATAATGATTTATGAAAAGTGTCTTGAACCGTAATTCTATGCAAATTGGCAGCCAGTCTACTGATTAAAGGCAGGGATCTAGGATGTATGTATTCTCAGAACTGGAAGGTAAATGCTGAAGTATGCATTTGAAACTTTGAAAGTGGTGCGAGTAGAGATTATAACCACGACAGAGAACGAGAGATCACAACAAGCCATTGAACGATTGGGAGCAACCAAAGAAGGGATTTTAAGAAAGAAATACAATCGCATGGACTACGTTATTTATGGAATTATTGACTGTGATTGGTATGATGTGAAGAATAGACTCGAGTACTTTCTTAGTGAATAGGAGGATTTATAAGCCGGCAGCGTATATAAAGGGCAGTACACGTAATTAGACTATCGTTAAACTGGAGAAAACGGTCGAAGCGAAATCAATGCTCAGTAAGAAGGCAGCAGGGGCAGCCTTCTTTATTTGTGGATTCATATCTCAATTCACTCTTTTCTCAGAGTGAAGCAAATAGATCGGCAAGCGCCAGAGGTATTAACGAAAAAGGAATTGACAGACAGACAGAAAGCAAGTAATGTTTTTAATACAGGTACATAACATGTATCTGTATTAAAAGTCAGGAGGAGGATGCTTTAGCCATTCAATAATGAAGATCGGAAAGGACAACATTTGTAGGTATGCGGAGCATAGATGAGGACGACTGGAATTGGTGTGCTGTCGGATCAACAGTCCACCCGAATCTGCCATCTTGCTTCGGAAGATTCGGAAATAGATGAAGCGGTTTGGTATATTCGGAACAAGGAGGAATTGTGATACATGTGGAGCCTTGAATCGGCTTAACGCGAAGCTGGGTTACTTCAGCCAGATGAAGGGATTAAAGTTGGATGACTGCAGCAGGATGGACTGGGAGTTGGAACGTCTGTATACGGAGACGGAAGCTCCTTTTTTTGCATATCCTTACGCGGATAACAGGCGAGGTTGTTTGAATGCGCATTTGCTGCCAATTGTTATCGGCAAAGGAATAACGAATTACGTGATAGGTTTTGTCCGAAAGCTGAGGATAATGAGGAGCGTTTCCAAGTCAATGTTATATAATATCACACTAAAATGGGTGTAGATGGCATCATTAATATGAACTAGAAAGTATCCGATCATTACAAAAAGAATTGATAGCGGTTGCATGATTGAAATTATAGTTGACGTTTGTTTTTTTTAAAGAATATAATACAGGTACGATACATATATCGTATTAAAATGTCAGTTATACTGACAAGGAGGGGGTTGTGATTCATGAAAGCGTCGAAGCTATGTATTCCGCTTGCTATGATTCTGGCTTTTGCTCTGATACTTGGTGCTTGTACTTCCGAGAACAAGAACAATGGAGGCAATACATCAACAAGTGAAAATGCCGGTTCAACCGGAACGGGAAAAACGGACGGAGAGGATTCCGGTGAGGAACGCCTCAAGCTCAATTGGTTTGTGTCTTCATCGGGAGATGCTGTGCTTCCCGAAGGGGATGCGGATTTCATCGGACAAGCGATCGAGGAGAAGTTCAATGTTGATCTGAATATCCAGTACATGCCAGGAGGAGGGGACTTTGACAGCAAGATCAGCCTTCTGCTGGCTTCAGGAGATACCCCAGACTTGTTTACTGCGGCGGGAGTCGCTTCCCAGAAATTTATCCTAGACGGTGTCACCGCGGATATGTCGCCGTTTGTGACCCCTGAGAAAATGCCGAACTATTTCAAATGGATTAGCAAGACGGAGCTTGAACGCTACGCAGTCGAAGGGAAATTCGAACGGGCTCCGCTTATTTTCCCCCGCGAGGTATACCGATCCTATTATATCCGCCAAGATTGGCTGGATACCTTGAAGCTGCAAATGCCGACCAACTATGAAGAGATGATAAAGGTGATGGATGCTTTTACATTCGATGATCCGGATCAGAACGGCAAGAACGATACGTATGGCTTGACGACGGTCGGGAACGGCACTTCTCTCTCTTTTGATTTTCCCCAGTGGATCGAGAATGGGTTGATCGGTGCGCTTATGGTGCGAGACAACAAATATGTAGACGTTCAAAGCGACCTGGCAGTTGAGCAAGTTCTGCAGGGAATCAAGGACATGATGAAGAAAGGCACGGTGGATCCTGACTGGTTCCTGCTCAAGGGTACCGAGCATGTGGACAAGGCCGTTGGCGGCAAAGCAGGTATCATTATCGGTGGCAGCAAAACGTTCGCTTTTGACAGCGAGCCGACGAGTATCCAGAACAAAACATTAGCCTTAAACCCCAAAGCGAATTGGATGCCGTTCCATCCTTTTGCCCAAACCGGAACATGGACAGAGAACCTGCCTGATCAGCCGTTTATGTTCTCCCGCGAAACAGCAGAGAAAAACCCCGAGAAGATCGATCGTATCGTGCAAATTCTGGACTGGATGGCAAGTGAGGAAGGCTTCCTGCTGATCAATTACGGGATTGAAGGCAAGCATTATACGCGATCCGGCAATACGATTACCGTAACGCAATCTAACCAGGATGCATACAGGAAGGATGTCGTTGAACAGGGGAATTTCCAGGAGGTATACCGTTTCTTCTATTTGCATAACCCGGAATATGAGCCGCTTGGACTTGAAGTCGTCGATGAGAGAATGTCGGATCGCGACCGTCAAATCACCCAAACGATTCAGTCGTATAAGCTGTACCCTTCGATCGGAACGAATGTTGCTCCGCCAGTGGGCTTCAACCTAGCGGATTTCCGCAAAAAAATGAGGGAATATCAGGTTCAGGTGCTATTCGACGAACCGGATGCGTCCAATTGGCCGAAATATGTGGAAGAGCTGTTGACGAAATACGGCGGACAGCAAATGATCGATACCTATACCGAACAAATCAAAGCGGCCGGTGTTATAAAATAAATCAGTGAGCACGGAAGGGGGAGTTGGCATAATGAAGCAAAACGCTGTTCTTAGGCGCTCCCCAGCGGGTGCTAAGCCATTACGTCATCGATTTGCTGGAGCATTATCCCGGTACCGCTGGTTTTATCTGATGATGATTCCAGGCTTGCTCTATTATGTAGTGTATCACTACATCCCGATGGCAGGCATGATTATTGCGTTCAAGGATTACAGCCTGGGCAAAGGAATCATTGGCAGCGACTGGGTCGGCTTGGACAACTTCAGAATCATATTCAACTCACCCGATTTCTATGAGCTGCTTCGCAATACATTATTGATCAGCCTCTACAGGATCCTGTTTAACATGCTTCCCGATGTTTTGCTTGCTCTCATGCTGAATGAGGTTCGTATCTTATGGTTCAAGCGGCTCATCCAAACCGTTACGTACGGCCCTTATTTTCTGTCCTGGGTGATCGTGTACGGATTAGCTGTTGCTTTCTTGGCACAGGATTCTGGGATTGTGAATTATTACATTCGGGAGCTGGGCGGCAGCCCGGTTAATTATCTGGCCAGCAACGACTATTTCCGACCGATCATCCTGCTTACAGATATGTGGAAAAATACAGGATTCGGAGCAATCATCTATCTTGCCGCACTGGCTACGATTAACACGGAGCTATATGAAGCAGCTGTCGTGGACGGTGCAGGAAGATGGAGGCAGCTGTGGCATATCACGCTCCCGGGAATCCGCGACGTATTCGTGCTGCTGCTGATTCTCAAGATCGGCCATATCATGGATGCCGGCTTTGAACAAATATATATCTTTCTGAATGCGCGCGTGTATGAGGTTGGAGACATCATCGACACCTGGGTATTCCGTCGTGGGCTAGAGGAGCTTGAGTTTAGTATCGCGATTGCAACGAATCTGTTTAAATCCGTGATCGGCTTCATTCTAATTATCGGAGCCAACAAAGTGGCCAAAAAACTTGGTGGATCGGGAATCTGGTAGGAGGTCGAACGAATGCTCCATTCTCTGTATAAATCGAAATCGGATCGGATTGTAGATGCCGGGATCTATGCGCTGCTTGGCATCTTCGGCTTTCTTACCCTGTTTCCACTGTATTATGTGTTTGTCATGTCGATTACCCCATACTCCGAAGTGCTGCGAAACGGCGGTTTTATTATCCTGCCAACCTCATTTACGGTGGATGCCTTTCAAGCGATTTTCTCTAGCAAGACGGTTCCGCAGGCGCTGAAAATTACGATATTCATCACGGTGGTCGGTACCTTTCTCAATCTTGCCGTGACAACCTTGCTTGCCTATCCGTTATCCAAAAAATTTATACCTGGCCGGAATAACATCCTAATTATAATCGTATTTACCATGCTGTTCTCCGGCGGCCTCATTCCGCTGTATCTGGTCGTAAGGGCTACAGGCCTCATGGACACAGTCTGGTCGCTCATCATCCCCGGTCTGGTTTCGACCTTTAATATGCTAATCATGAAAACCTATTTTGAGAATTTGCCAGCCGAAGTGGAGGAAGCAGCCAAGGTGGATGGCTGTGGAGATGTCGGTACCTTGTTCCGGATCGTACTGCCTCTATCAGCGCCTATTATGGCGACGATCGGATTGTTTTATGGAGTGGGTCATTGGAATGCCTATTTCCAGGGGATTATGTACCTGAACGACAAGACACTGTATCCGATACAAGTTGTTCTGCGGAATATGATCCAGACGCCCAACGTGAGTCAGGAGCTTGCGATTTCCAACCCGATGCTGCTTCAGACACTTCCCCCGGAGACAATTAAGATGGCAACGGTCGTGGTTGCGATCATCCCGGTATTGGTGATTTACCCGTTCCTGCAGCGCTATTTCGTTAAAGGGATGCTGCTGGGCTCTATTAAAGGATAAGGAAATGACGTACGAATTAGCTGAATAGCTCCAGATTGATAGAACCGCGCAGTATGATATCAGCGCGGTTCTATCGTGGTGCTGTATTAGGCCTTCGTTAGGATAAGCTTCATCCGTTCAGCCAATTCCGAAGCGGACTCTATGCCAGCCCAGAATAGCGTCATCTCGGATTCCAGCTCATCGACAAGGTTTGCATCATCAAAGATTTCATGTAGAAAACGACTGTTTTCGATCGTATTATCATAGATTTGGAGCGACTCAAGCCCCGGTTGGCTCCATATCGCTTCGTTAATCGGTTTGCGGACGGAAATAAAGCCCGTTGTCGCGCTCAACCTCTGCTGTACCTCCGGGCTTACCGCTGTTTGCAGAAACTGCAGGGCAAGCTCCGGTTCTTCACTGCTATTAGGGAGCATGAGGACGTTGGCAATCAGCATGGTCTGCTTTTGCTTCCCGAATGGCAGTGGGGCAATTTTAGGAGTGAAGGACATCGTCTGATGTTTCCAACCGGCAAGCTCGATCGTGGTCGTCAGAACCATCGCCGCCTTCTCCTGCTTAAAGGATTCGGAATCAGGGGCATGTACAGTCGAGAGAATTGCTGTGCGACGCTTGTATAACAAGTCATGTAGAAACTTCAAGGTGTTTAGGATCGGCTCCGTGCTATCGACTTCCTTGAAATTCACGCCGTTCTGCAAGGCTATGACAGGCCAGCGGCTTAACGACGACGATAAGGATAGACCATAGAGGTCGTTTATGCCATCTCCGTTCAGGTCCATGGTCAGTTGCCCGGCGGCATCCAGGAAATCATCCTGCGTCCAGGATGGGGACGGTTCTGTTACGCCATACCGCTTAAACAATTCCGGATTATAGGCAAGGTACACGGTAGAAAAAGTAACAGGAAGCGCCTTTAATCTGCCTGAATCGCTGAATGGTTGCCATAGTATTGGGTAAATACCTTCCTGGCTTCCGCTGAGCTTATCCTGCAGATCCATAAATTGTTCCAAATTGTCTGTATCGCCGAACTGTCGGTCGGATACGAGTATAAGATCAGGATGTAAGCCCAGATCCATGCTCGTATTGACGGATTCCCAGAAATCGCCTGCCGAGAAGCTCATGCACTTGACTTCGACGTTCGGATTGCTCACCCGAAATGCTTCAATGAGCAGGGGCATGCAAAAATCATAGAAGTAGGAGGGCGAAGTGGCGAAAATACGCAAAACTTTATGAGGTGATGATTCTACGACGACATCAGGGGAAACGATGGTGCCTTGTCCGACCTTCTTCACAATCAGGTTCTCCATTAAAAGCTGATCCAGCGATTTTCGAACAGAGGTTCTACTCATACCGTAATGCTTGCAAAGCTCATTCTCGGACAATAGAAATTCTCCTGGCTTGATGAAGCCTGAATGGATTTGTTCACGTAGAATGTTGGCCAATTTTAAATATCGGAATTCATTCTCTCTTCTCAATGTAACGACTCCTATCCGATCTGAACTACATATCACTTCAATATTGTAAAGCAACAAAAAAAAGAATACAAGTAAAATACAGATGTTAGATTGTTGTGAGTAAATCGATCGTTAATCCGACAAGCACCAGTCATGAAATGGGAAGCAATCGTTAAAGACCTTGAGGGGGGTGATTCCATGATTCATGGGCATACCATGATCAATATCTGACTTAATCGTTTCTAAAAACCGAGGAGGGATATTAATGTTAGTTCTAATTCGCAAGCGGTTCTCAACGGTGCTGTGCGTTCTGATTATGGTCTCGTTATTTCCATTCGAAGAACCACACACCTCTAGTGCGTCGGATGCAACTGAAGAATACGTGATGCCGGATACGACCGTGTACCATTTCGGAACCGGAGCGGCATCTGGACCAGCCGTTACGCTTGTCGGCGATCCAGATTCGGCCCCCCGGGTAACGGGTACCGCCAGCGGGCTGCAGATTCATTCGACCCTGTCGGATCCGTCGCGGACATTCGAGTTCACGGTGGAACAAGCCGGTCGTTACCGCGTAATGCTTGGAGGCATGACTGCTTCTGACGGTGGCACGGCTGATATTAGCATTGACGGGACACGTCAGGGATCGTACAGTTTCTACAGTGTCACGGGTCAGTATCCGAGAGCGGATCTGTATCTGGGGCAGCAGCAGTTAACGGAGGGCAAGCATACCCTCGAGCTAACTGTGAAAGAAAAGGGGAGCGGGTTGGGTGGCGGCAATGGAACATTGATGTATCCCTCAAGGCTTGTCTTAACCGATCTGGACGCTGTCACAAGCAGCAAGACGCGCAGCACCATTTACACCTCGGTCAAACTCGAGGCCGCGAGGAATAATGTCCAGCAGTATGACTGGGCAGCAGCGCTCCTTAACACCGCACGGGTGAAAGCAGACATCTATGCTGCATTGGATTATGAAGAGTTGTGGAGCATTGTGCCGACGCAGGCTGTTCCCCGCAGCTATAACACGAATCAGTTGACCGGGAATTTTAGCCCGATATCGGGCGATTTGAAGCCATACGGGAATTATCCTTGGAAGGCGGACCCTCTCAACGAACCGTGGAAAATAACCGACCCTGCTAGCGGGTATAAATTTCCCACCAATGATTTCGGCGCCTATTATCGGAGCGGCTTGGACGAGCATGGCAATTTCAGCCCCTCTCTGGCGGATCGCAGTCTTCTGGTAAATAAGCTTTATCCGGAGAAAGGCCCGGATTGGGGGGTTGATGACGGTTATGGCTGGGTTGATCCAGTAACGAATAAACGTTATACATTTATCGCCTATTATGCACACTGGTTCGCTTGGTATGGCGGACCGGCGAATATTCAAGGAGGCTTAAATGCGCTTAGGGATGCTTACATCTATACAGGAGATATGAAGTATGCACGTGCGGGAGCTATTCTGCTAAGCCGGATCGCCGATGTCTACCCTTCTATGGATGTCGCTCAATTCAGCAATGCCATTTATGTGAATTCGCATGGCGGAACGGGCGACGGCAAATCAGTCGGCTCGATCTGGGAAAGCGGCCTAGTCAAATCGTTTATTACGGCTTATGACGCCTTTTTCCCCGTATACGACGATCCGGAAGTTGTTCAATTCTTGAAATCCAAGGGAGAACAGTATGACCTGCCGCTAAAAGAAAACGGTACAGGGCTTCGTCGCAGCATTGAGGATAATATTCTCCGCCAGGTACAGCCAGGTGTCTACTGGGATCAACTCCGGGGCAATAATGGTTTCCATCAAAGCGCAGTTGCCTTGGCTGCCGTCGTTCACGATACACTGCCCGAAACCAAGCAGTGGCTGGATTATACCTTCCAGGCGGGCGGCTTTATTAACGAAATCCCCCGCCGTGTGACAGGCGGAAATGTACTATACAGCTTAGTGAATGATGTTGACCGGGACGGGCATGGCAATGAAGCGGGTCCGGGCTATAACCGCTTATGGCTGAACACCTATCTTGAAGCAGCGAATGCACTTGATGGTTACGACAAATATCCGGCGGCCGACTTGTACGAGAATGTCAAGTTTCGGAAGATGTTCCAGGCGATGTATCCGCTCCTGATGCATGACAAATATACGCCTTCCATCGGCGACAGCGGAACGACGGGACAACCCGCTATCATGGTCGACAAGAACCAATCCATCAAAGCATTCGAGAAGTTCAACGACCCCGTGTACGCCCAACTGGCTTACAAGCTGAATGGCGACAGCACGGAGGGGATTCATTCGGATGTCTACACTACCGAACCCGGCAGAGTGGCCGAGAGCATCAAGTCGGTCATTCAGACTCATGGTCAGCTTAAGCTCGGGAGCAGCAATCTGACCGGTTATGGTTTTACAGGCTTGCGAAGCGGAGCCGGTCCGGATGCGAACCTTGCAGCATGGCTCTACTACGGACGCAGCAGCGGTCATGGGCATAGAGATTCGCTAAACCTGGGTTTATACGGCTTTGGATTGGATCTTGCACCGGATTTGGGCTATCCCGAGCAAGCGAACTCAACCGATGTGAACCGGTTCGAATGGGTTCATAACACGATTAGCCATAATACGGTTCTTGTCGACAAGCAGAAACAGCAGCCGCAATGGGATGGTACGCCCAAGCTGTACGACGACAGCTCCATGGTGAAGCTGATCGATGTCGAAGCGCCTAAGCCATATCCTCAGACACAGCTATATAAGCGTACGACAGCGAGGGTCCGCGTAGATGAAACCAATTCTTACCTCGTCGATTTTTTCAGGGTGAAGGGTGGGAGCGAGCATCACTTCAGCTTTCACGCTGCGGAAGGACCTGTTACTGCAGAAGGTTTGAACCTAACGCCGCAGGCGGGAGGGACGTATGCGGGGCCGGATGTTGCCTTCGGCCAGCGTCCTGTGGACGATAGTGTCTCTGGCTCCGGATATACGGGTGCAGGCTTTCACTGGCTCAAGAATGTAGAACGCGACGACAATCCAACAGATTTATTCAGTATCGATTATGATGTGACCGACACATGGAGGGTGCTGCCTCAGCCGGAGGATATACACCTGAGACTGACCATGATTGGTGATGTGGACGATGTCGCGCTTGCAGATGGCGTTCCTCCGCAGAACAAGCCGGGAAACCCGCAGAGCATCAAATATATGATCGCCCATCGCAGCGGTCCAGATCTGCAAAGCACGTTCACATCGGTCATCGAGCCATATAAGGAACAGCGTTTCATCCGCAGCATTTCTCCAGCGGCCGTCGTATCGAAAGACGGCTACGAGACGGAGGATATCAAGGATGTTCGCGCTGTCAAAGTCGAACTGATGGATGGCCGGGTCGATTATATCGTCAGTTCTTTGAACCGGGAAGCTGTGTTCACGATAGACGGGTCAATCCGATTTCAGGGGTCCTTTGGGATTTATTCAGAAAAAGACGGTCAGCCCCTATTCTCCTATATGAATGATGGAGCTTATATAGGTAAGGTCGGAACGCAGGGTTCCGGGGCATCTTATGCCAATGCAGGCTTGAGCAGGCTTCAGGGCGAAGTCGTCGATTTCACGAAAGAATTGTCTCTGCAGAACCAGATGACCGTGCAGCTCGATTTGCAAGGGGTGGATCCAGCCAGCCTGGTGGGAACCATGATTTACGTTCAGAACGATGGAGCGCGCAACGCGGCTTATATGATCCGCGGAATTAATGCGATTGGTGATGGTTTGTACAAGCTGGATGTAGGCGACATAACGTTCGTACGTTCTTACGCCGATCCAACAGAGATGTCGAAGGGCTTCCTCTATGATCTGGCTGTAGGCGACGTATTTACAATTCCGCTGGCAAGGCAGAAATTGTGGCTATCGAAGGTGAAGATTACCGCTGATAAGACACAATTAGTGAGGAATGAATCGGTCAAGCTGGGGGTCGAAGGATATTATGAGGATGGCACCTCTGTAAATTTGTCCGGTAATGATGCGGTGTATAAAAGCAGCCGCAATGAGGTCGCCAATGTCAATGGAAAAGATAACTTGAAGGCGCATAATGCAGGCACTACGGACATCCGTACAGTCGTAGAGTCGGACGGTATACGTCGTGAAGGTAAGCTGACGATCGTAGTGAAATGATATTATTATCCTCCAAGGTTGCCGAGAACTCTTCGGCAGCCTTCTTTTTAAATTGATCAATCACTAAAAAGCAACTCACGCTGCTGGGTTTCCACCGATTCGTTATCAGATGTATAATCATGGAAGAAGAACGGAGCGCCACACGGCCCAGTATAAGATAAGATCTGTCTAATGTTGGGCGTGTCATGAATACAAAGTGATGATATAAGATGCCGGAGCAACATCTAGTAACAAGTGCATTCGTTCTTGCCTTTCAGGGGAACAGAATTGTTCTGACCGTCGTGGATGGGATATCCCGGGCGGACATGTGGAAATAGGTGGGACACCGGCACAAGCTGCGTTACGGGAATTATACGAGGAGACAGGAGCACGAACAAATTCACCTGCATTTCTAGGTTACATATTAATCCGATTACTTGGTGAGAAGCCTGATAACTATAAATATCCATATCCAGTTAGTTACATGGTATTTTATTGGGCAAGAATCAATCACTTAGAAGACATTGCAAGTAATGATGAGATTCGAACTCGAGAGCTGTTCAGCCCTGAACAGGTGAATGAAATATCGTGGATAAAAGAAAATCGGCTTTTTTACGAAGAGGCACTCCGAAGAGCATTCGTTACAAATCTTGATATGCTATCGATTCATGACGCTGAGTAAGCCGCACAATGGTCGGTGCAATATATACGTACAAACACCAATTAACCTGCAGGAAGATCACTTTAGCCTAAAGTGTCCTCCTACAGGTCATTTTGATGTGTAATCCAATTACAGGTTAATCATATTCATTATTAGAAGAGGAACGAATAATTACTATACAAAGAAGAACCCAAAGAACTGACCTTCACATAAATTTTATCTGTAGAAGGATTATAGCTAGGGAATGGCAAGCTCAATGAAGTGAAGTCGAATGGGATTGTCTTGGACTCATATGCAGAAAAAGTTGAGCTATAGAGGGTGTACTCGGTTGAAAAGCTCACCATATATATCCTAACCTGCAAACTGTCCGAGCTCTGATTAGCGAAATATACGTTCGTTGATGAAGTCGTGCCATAGTAGAACGGCTGCATATCCCAATAATCCACATCTCCTGGAGATATTCCTCCCCAGCTCGAATTGGATGGAATACTTAAATTAGCAGTAGCTGGCGTATTGTTAGATTCAACTTCACCAGCTGCGAATGCAGGCGATACGACAGAGAAGAACAGCGCACTAGTTAAAAGGGCAGCAGCTATTGTTTTTTGACATTGGATTTCATAAAATGTCATCTCCTTAGCAAATGGTAGGATAGGGTGTACATAGATTCAGGAACATCATTTAGGGGGCCACCATAAATTAGAAATCCGAACGCGATAAGTTAATTGTAGATTTTTACAATTGTATTGTAAACTGGTGGATTTTGTCGACAAACATCTATTTTTGTATAATCATTCATATTCATAGAATACGACGATTGATAAGCTGATCGCCGCGCCGGATCATGAGACGATTGATAGTGTCGTGGGAGGAAACCATGGCATATCCGTACGTTTCTGGCATGATATATTGTTTCGCTCCATTTACAGTAAAGCCGCATCTTAGAACGGGCATCTGTTCCACCACTAGGTTGTTTGTGAAAACTTACAACACTTCAGGGGGAGCAGATGCTTTTTTTATTACGGCCTCGTCATCGGTGCGAAGCAGTATATTATACTTTGGGACTTACGTCCTACGAGTCTGTTCTGTATAATAATGGGAGGCATGACGTCAGGATGGTGAAAAGGGAATGGAAACGAATGTCCTTCAACAATTATTCCAAGAACCAATAGAAGAGATCATCGCACTGGATCCTGGTTACTCCGGACATGCCAGTGATGTATGGTCCGTGAGAACGGCATCGCAGGAAGTCGTCGTACGATCATCCCGATTACAGGATGAACCTGCTCGTGAATTTTGGTGGGGCTGCAAGTTTATTTTTGGCATTGATCCCAGAGAAATGATCTATTTTCTTGAGAACGCCAAGGTACTTCATGCAATACCGGATATTCCTGCCCCGACAATATTATCTGACCGTATCATTGATGGAAAGGAGTATCTCGTAGTCGAGAAGATGAAAGGAAATAAGCTGCATTCGTTTACGAACCAGCCAGCTGAGCTCTTATATCAATTCGGGCAGTGGCTAGCTAAGGTGCATATGAACGCCTACAACTTTTACGGGAATCTAGCGAAAACAAAGACAGTGCAGATGGAGGATTATCATCACACATTGGCAGAGGCGATGCGGCGGATTGCAGAACGAGAGTATCCGATCCATAGTAAGATTAGAGGCAGTCTTGAACGAATCATAAAAGAATTAAACGAGATTCCGGTTCCATCGTATTTCTGTCCGGTCTTCATAGATCTTGACCCATCGCAATTTCTTGTCGACCATGGAAGGATATCGGCCGTTGTAGATATCGAAGCCTATGTAGTGGGGCCAAGGGAAATGGATTTTATTGCACTGGAGTACATATTGGATAAGAAATCATCTGAACCATTCATCAGCGGCTATACGACGATTCTTCAGCTGCCCGAGATATCCGCTCATAGGAGGGTTTACCGTTACCTGTACAGACTGCTCGGTGTACAAGGATCAGTTGATCTAGATGAATGGTTTTCACAACCGGAATTATTCATATGAAATAGAATGGCCTAATGGACTAGAAGGAGAAGATGCGTTTGAATTGTTATTTTCATCCAGAGGAAAGCTCGGTAGTACAATGTAAGGGATGCAGGAAACAGCTCTGCCGTAATTGCCATGACATCGAACATCCTGAGTATTGCTTTGTTTGTTCGTTAGAGAATAGCAACAGGAACGTTGCTATACCAGAAAAGAAGAAGATACGTGGTGGAGTTAATCATCGTATTCTCCAAGTAATTGGGTGGTATGAAATCGTTGGCGGATTATTCGGCTTATTAGTAATTGTTCTTGGAGCAGCAAATATTGGATTATTCAATAACCTATATCTTGCCATGATATATCTCGTTTTTTTGCTGTTATTTATGCTTTCGATTGCGGCCGGGGTATTAATGGTGTTGAAAAAGAAGGCGGGCAGGAAATTAACTATTTTCATTCAAATCCTGCAGGTTCCCCAATTCATTGTTAAAGGGACCTATTACTCCTTTTGTGCAGGAGCACAGCTATCTCTTCAATTTTTCGGAGGCATGGAATCTGGATTTCGATTAAATATCGGTATATTCAGTGAGTTCAAGTTTTATATCAATACGATTTTTTATACGAGCATGGTTTCGATAAATATCATTCCATTACTAGTTATATATTTCATATTAAAATCTCGAAGGAAAGCAGAAACAATGACTGCAGATGTGAATGTAACACCATAGAAATCGAATCTGGGGAGCTGTCCACAAGGCAGTTCCTTTTTTCTATTGAAATACCGGCCAGTAAATCGAAGACAATATCACACTTCACATAGAGGAGCCGCCCCAGGATTTAGCCATATATAGAGATGTTATCAGAAGCTCATAATTTGGTTTTAATGCATTCAATTCTATTTAACGTATACAGGGATGTTAATGTCCATTAGAATTGATCCTATGGACTAATGGATGCTTTAAAATTCGTGTTTTACATGAACCTAACCTATGATATTATATAAATCTGATTGAAGAAGAGCATGTTTGCGAGGAGGAATTACAATAAGTATCACACTTATCTTATTGGCGGTCGCTGCTGTATTCGTAGGTGCCTTGATGAAATCGATGTTTGGCTTCGGGGAAGCAATCGTGAGCATGCCTTTGCTTGCGTTGCTGCCGATTCCACTTCCTACCACGGTTTCTCTCATTGGTTTAGCGGGACTAACGGTTGCTTTACTCACAGTATTCGGAGGATGGAAACATGTTGAGCGCCCGGTACTGATCCTGTTGGCTGTGTGCACATTAATCGGTATCCCAGGCGGGCTTGTCTTGCTTCAGCTTGCTCCTGCAATTGTGATCACGTCTGGTCTTGGTATTTTTCTGATTGCTTTCGGGTGTTATTCCTTCATTAAGAAGTCTAGGTCCATTGATCGTCCTCTTCTTCACCATCGCGGTTGGGTATTGCCGTTCGGCGTTGCATCAGGGATGCTTGGAAGTGCTTATAATTTTAATGGTGTGCCCATTGTTGTCTATGGGACCTTACGGCAGTGGACCCCGGAGCGCTTTCGAGGCACTTTACAAGCTCATTTTCTTATATCCGGCGTTCTCGTTGTTGGAGGACACGCTCTCAGCGGGTTATGGACGTTTGATGCTTTGATTTTGTATACCTATTCCCTGCCTGCTATTCTAGCAGCAGCTGCACTCGGCGTATATGTAAATAAGCGGATTCCTGCTAAAAGATTCGAGCATTACTTATTCATCATGATCATCGTTCTCGGATTTCTATTATTAGTACCCCGTGGTTCAAGCTAACGATGTAAACAACATCTTTGCCGATACATGTATTCAACATTTTCGCATCCCTAATTGCAAATGAGAACTGTTATCAATTATAATGATTGCGATAACAGCAGGATTTAATCGGGGGGTGAATGGCATAGATGATCGTTAATGACCACATATTGCTCTGGAATCATGCTTCCATTCAAGTGATGGATGTGCGGCATATTCTGATGAGAAAGGGAGAATTCTTGCATTCATACAGGCTGCCGGCTAGTAGTTTTATGTTCACGACGCGCGGCAGCGCCCATGTACTACTGGACGGAATGGAATATATAATGAAACGATTTCAGATCATGCACAGTGGTAAGGGAGCAAGCCTAGACATTGTCCTGACCGAAGAAGACTTTGAATATTATATGATTTACTATAAAGCCTCGATTCCGCATTCAAATCAACTGGAAACGGTTAGTCGGGGGGAGAGAAACAGTCCGTTTCATATGCAATACAGTTTTTCACCGAACGACGCCATTTCAATTTTTCATAAAGTTAAATTAATGGATCAGGAATTGAGGCATTCGGGGTCCCTGGGACGGTTCCATGTTAAATCTTTGTTTTATCCATTCGTGTATAGTATACTGCAGCAGCTTCATAGACAAGGAATTGATATGAAGGAGCCAGATGCTGCAGCTCAAGTTAAGCTGTATATTCAGGAGCATTATGCGGAATCCATTACGCTGGAGTCGCTTGCGGAGGTACTGAACTATAGTGTTCCGCATCTGTCAGCCATGTTCAAACAGAAGACCGGATTCAGCCCAATTGGTTATCTGATTCGGATTCGGATCGATAAGGCGGCAACCCTGTTAGTGGAAACGGACGCGACCCTGCGAGAAATAGCCGCAAGCGTGGGGTATCAGGATCCTTATTATTTTGGCCGTCTTTTCAAGAAGTATAGAGGAGTTTCACCTGACCGGTTTAGAACGAGGGAACGGAAGAAGCATGAAACAAAGATAGTCCTTCTAAATTCATCCGATCCTCCATTGTGACCCGGAAGATTCGAAGTTATATTGATTATGATAATCATTATCAATTATACGACGGAGAAGGGGATTCACAGATGAACGCACAATTTAAACCAGCCACTGCGGCAGCTTTATTGCTTTGCTTAACGACGATTAATGGTGAAATCGAAATCCCGGTAAATCCGAAAAGAATTATTGCAGATCAATATTTAGGCAGTTTGATCGCGCTAGGCGTCACTCCTATAGGAACGCCCGGACTGCATCGGCAAAATCCGTATTTAGCCGATGCGCTCAAGGGTGTGGAGGATATTGGTGATGTGAACGGCTCGTTGGAGAAGGTGATCGATTTGCAGCCAGATCTGATCGTGACCGGGGCAGCGGAAGCAGAAGGGCGATATGATCAGTTAGCCAAAATCGCTCCTACCGTTTCCGTTCCATATGGTGATTTGAAGAATGCCCATGAAGAATTGACCTATTTTGGCAAGCTGCTAGGCAAAGAAAAGGAAGCGGAAGCCTGGCTTGCCGAATATGATCGTCGCATCGCCTCTGCTAGAGAACGTGTTGTGAAGGCTGTGCCAGCCGACGCGACATTCTCTATCTTTGAAATGGCGGGGAAATCGACTTATGTATATGGGGACAATTTCGGACGAGGTGGTCAAGCCGTTTACCAGGCATTGGGCTTTAAACCGCCTGCTCCTATTGCGGCGGAAATTATGGAGAAGCAGTGGGCAGAGCTATCCAATGAGGTATTGCCCCAATATGCTGGCGACTATATTATCTTGACGTCTAACGACCGCACGTTGGAGGAAATTAAAGCAGATCCGGTCTGGTCCACGCTTGATGCAGTCAAAAACGATCATATGTATGTATGGAAAGAGGAACGTTCCTGGTATTATGATCCGATTGCCATTCTGTCGCAGACAGAGGAGATCGCTGCTTGGCTGACCGGACAAGAGTAAAGGCTCCCGCTCATTCTGCAGCGAAATAAAGTAAACCGCTGGCAATCTCCGCCTGCGGTTTTTAATATTTTCAGTTGGAAAATGCTACACTTGGACATACAATTGAAATGAGAATCAATATCATTGAATAGGGATCATCGCTGGATGCGGAAAATAAAAGACACTATCGGAGTGCTGAAAATATGAATGGAACGGACTTTCATCAAAACTTCAATCTATATTTCGATGAGCTTGAGCTGCCGCGGCAGAATACGAATCGTACCGAACAGATGGTACTCCATTCGCAAATCGGGGAGGGGACCATTCATCGCATTGTCCCTCGGTTTGATATGGAGTTGGTCCTATCCGATTACACCTTATATGGAGAACGCGCGATGACCCTTTCCACGGATACGGCTATGGTAGAGCTTAATTATTGCTTGCAAGGAGCACGAGAGGTGATCGTGTCAGGGAAGCGGTACGAGTTTGTTCCGGGAAACTGTGCACTGCAATTTATGAATCAAGCCGACGTACAATTCGAATTCGACGGCAATCAGCCCTTTCTTATGTTAGGCATCGGGATTCCCGTTTCCACCTTTCATCATTTTATGGAGGAGACAGGAGGTACGAGATCGGTCGATTTTTCCAAGATTCTCGGTAATCGTTCCTATCACATCTACCAGGAACCGATCAATCCGGTGTCATCCGTACTTCTTCACAAAATGATACCATCCACTAAAGCTCTCGCTACTAAAAATTTGGAGATGGAGTGCAGCGTGTTGGAGCTTCTATCGTTGGCCTTCCAATCATTCCTGCTTGATGACGACGTGTCCGATGCTCCCAAGCTATCCAAAAGCGATATGCAAAAGATTCGGCAAGCGCGGGAGCTCATTCTGGAACGCATGACAGACCCGCCTACACTGATCGAGCTGTCCCGAATGATCGGTCTGAACGACTATAAATTAAAGGTCGGTTTTAAAGAAATGTTCGGCTCGACGGTGTTCGGCTATTTGCGGGACAAACGGCTGGAGAAGGCTTTCCTCTTGCTGCAGCAAGGCAGCATGAATGTTACCGAAACGTCTTGTGCTGTAGGCTACTCCAATTCCAGCTATTTTGCCGAAGCTTTCCGGGACAAATACGGGATCAACCCGGGGCAGCTCGTACGATGTTCGGAGGAATAAGTGATGACGATCGCTAAGAAGCTGCTCTTCGGAGCGGCTTTTTTTTGCTGGTATAACAAACAATCCCTCTAACCAGTAACGTATTCCGTCTAAAGGTAGATGCCTGGCTGGCAAACACAGTATGATCTGAAGGTAGTGAATACGTGAATGTCAGCAAGGGAGATGTTGCTTGTGAAATATAGAATGATAATCATGTTTCTTATCGTATTGTGCGGCATGATCTCGATCGCAGCATTCAATCCGATCATCGGGCCGCTTTCTCGTAATCTGGGATTGACTGAGATCCAATCGGGATGCTTGGTGTCTGTGGCGGGCTTCTTCTGGCTCCTGGGCGGGTACTTCTGGGAAAAGAGGACATTCCTGAGCAAGAAAAAGCTGTTAGCTACGATTATGCTTGTCTACTTGTTGACGCTCGCCGGCTTTGCCATGCTTGCTGATTACGCGGAAACAAACGTGCAGGATTCAACGGTTTTGTTTTGGAGCTTCCTGCTGCTTCGTGCTGTTGCAGGATTTTTCTTCGGAGGTATTCCGTCGATCGCGCAAGCCTATGTGATGGGCTGGACGTCCAAGGAAACACGAACACGCGGAATGGCGTTATTCGGCGCAGCCAATGGACTCGGATTTGTGCTGGGGCCGGCCATGAGCGGAGGAATGGCGGCAGTTGGACTTACAACGCCGATGTATGCAGCAGCTCTATTAATATTCGTCATGACGACCCTGTTCTTCATGTCTATTCCTGATGAACCGGCGCTTAAGGTTGACCGGCAACGATCATCGCTTTCGCCTATTGATCCGAGGATTCGTATCTACTTATGCATTGGACTTGTCCTCTCGGTTGCGCTGAATATTGTTCAAGTTACGATTGGTTTTTATGTGCAGGATCAGATGGGATACGATGCCCGGGGTGCTGCACAGCTAATCGGACTTGGATTGGCCATATCGGGTATCATGGTCGTTGCCTCACAAATTGTGATTAGCAACTACTTGAAATGGCATCCTAAACGAGTGCTGCGCGCGGGGCTGCTGTTTGTTGCATTGGGGTTACTAGGCTTTCTGTTGTTCATCCGAGTCGCTTATGTGGATTTTGCTATCTTGGGAATTGGTATCGGCTTTACTTTGCTCGGTTACAGTGCTGGTTCCTCTCTGGCCGTACAGGACCATGAGCAGAGGAGCGTTGCCTCCTTTATTGCAGCATTGCAGGGTGGAGGATCATTCCTTGGACCCGTTGCCGGTACTGCTTTATACACTGCTCATATGGCATTTCCATATTCGTTCTGCATGCTGCTTATCTGTCTTTGCGGCGTTCTTGTTGTCAGGAATGGAGCTGTTATCGCGCGGATGAAGAAGGAATTCGAGGGATAATTAATGGTATGGATAATAACGAGTGAACCTACTAAGGTTTGCTCGTTTTTTTTATAGATTAGAATAACCCAGCTGGACATATTTCTAATATAATGTAGATATTGGGGCAATCTGGATCATGCGCTGCATGAAAGCAAGCTTCAACTCATGTGTAACTCAAGCAAAGACGTGCTCTTTATGTTCCTGTACCGAACCTATGACATACTCTCGAGGGGAACGCCCCATTATGAGGAGGTTTAATATGGACACATTGAACATTGTATTCGCGGACAAGGAAAAGGTGGCAGTCCGTAAGGAAACGTTCGATCCTGCTCTCGATCCTACACAAATTTTATGCGCGGCTAGATGCTCCTTAATCAGTACCGGTACGGAGCTGCAATGTCTCAAAGGCATATTCGACCCGGATACGAACTGGTCCAATTGGGTGAAGTATCCATTCCATCCCGGTTATTCGATGGTGGCCGAAGTGATTGATGTTGGACGAGATGTTGTGGGAATCAACAAGGGTGACCGTGTGTTTGTTGAACATTCGCATTCCCAGTATTTTATTACAGATGCAAGGCGGGCTTGCCTGCTTCCGGATGATGTCAGCGATGAGCAAGGCGCGTGGGTTAACCTCTCGAAAACAACACAGCTGGGTGTGAGAAGAGCGGAACTGCAGCTTGGGGAAACCGTAGGGGTGATCGGTCTAGGGCTTCTCGGACAGCTGGTTACGCAATACCTGTATGTTTCCGGAGCCAAAGAGATTCTCGCCATCGACCCGGCAGAGAGCCGGTTGAAGCTGGTCCAAGCGAAACCGGGAATTCAACGTTTGGCCATGGATGCAGGGAAAGCGTATGAAGAAATCAGCCAAAGAACCGGTGGCAAGATGTTGGACGCCGTCTTCGATGTTACCGGTCATCCCGCTGTTTTAGCCCAAGCAACGAAGCTGGTTAAGCCGTTCGGCCGTGTTATTCTTCTGGGGGATACGGCTACTCCTTCACAGCAAGGAATTGGCCGTAATGTTGTGTTTGATGCGGTTTCCATTCTTAGCATTCATGCTCGTATGGAATACAAATCTTGGACTCATCCCGACATGGCCTCTCTGTTCTTGCGTTACATCACGCAGGGACGGATGGATGTGTCCGCCTTGAATACACATCGGTATTCTCCCCTGGATGCCGTGGAGGCTTATGAGCTATTGGTGAGCAACCGAAATTCAGCTATGGGCGTACTTTTTGATTGGACCAAGCTATCGTAGGCACAACTTTATCGGACATTTCTAATAGGCAATAAGGCCAGCTTCGAATCGAGATATTACAACTGTTCATATAATCTAACCGGACTAGCTGTTTCGGTTGGAAGAGAGAGGATGAGGTCCGAATGATTAATAACGTTAAACAAAATAACGTAGTCGAATGGACGTTCCAATCGGAGAAGAGTTATAGCGAGCCCTTCCACGAGATCCGCTTCGAAGCAGTTGTGACGGGTCCAGATGGGAAGGAGCGCAGGCTGCCGGGCTTCTGGGCAGGGAAAGGACAGTGGAAGCTGCGGTATTCATCCTCCCAGATCGGAGAGCATCAGTTCAGAACCGTATGCTCGGATGAGAACGACTTGGGCTTGCACGGGCAGTCAGGTCGTGTTCAGATTGAACCTTATAACGGGGATAATCCTCTATACAAGCATGGAGCAGTGCGTGCTTCGGACTGTCGTTCCTATCTGAAGCATGAGGATGGTACGCCATTCTTCTGGCTTGCGGATACGTGGTGGATGTCGCTCACGAAGCGGCTCCAGTGGCCGGAGGATTTTAAGTGGCTGACCCAGGACCGAGTGGAGAAAGGTTTTACCGCCATTCAGCTGGTGGCCGGATTATATCCAGATATGGCTCCATTCGACGAGCGTGGAGCGGCTGAAGGCGGGCAAGCTTGGGAAACGGATTTCCAACGGATCAATCCAGCCTTCTTCGATACGGCGGACGCGAAGATCGAATGGCTTGTCGAGTCTGGCCTGATGCCATGTATGGTCGCCTGTTGGGGATACTATCTGGATTTTGCCGGAAAGGAAAACATTAAGAAGCATTGGGAATACCTCGTAGCGAGATATGGCGCGTATCCAGTCGTCTGGTGCATCGCGGGTGAAGCGACCATGCCTTACTATCAGTGGGATTCGTTCAGTGATTCGGATCTCAAGAAGCCCTATGTGGAGCGGCTGCGTAAGGAATGGACAGAGATAGCTAATTTTATCGGGTCAATCGATCCTTTCCAGAGAGCGCTTACCATTCATCCGACTGAGTATGGGCACGATATGGTGGAGGACGCCTCGGTGCTCGATCTGGATATGCTGCAAACCGGACATTCCGGGATTCTAACCGTTGGGAATACGGTTCGTAAAGTGCGAGATTCGGTAGCGCGTGAGCCCAAGACGCCGGTCATCAATTCGGAGGTTTGCTATGAGGGTATTGGCGGTACGAGCTTTCAGGAAGTCCAGCGTATGCTCTTCTGGAATTGCATGCTGAATGGGGCATGCGGCCATACATACGGAGCGAACGGAATTTGGCAGGTCAATGATGAGAAGCAGCCGTACGGGGCTTCGCCAACCGGAATTGCATGGGGGCATACCTTCTGGAAGGAAGCAGCGCAGTTACCTGGTTCCAGACAGGTGGGAATCGGGAAGAAGCTTCTGGAGAACTATCGTTGGTGGGAGTTCCAGCCTCATCCGGAATGGGTGAACCCTGTGTTGGAGGAAACGGATGTCTATTCAAGGGTGTATGCCGCGGGTATCACAGGCGAGGTCAGAGTCATCTATGCCCCGATGCATCTGGCATTCTCCGGTGTGACAGTCCGGGAATTAGAGGATGTCATCCCATATCGCGCGTATGCATTCGATCCCGCAACCGCTGATGTCTATGATATGGGACGGATCCAGGTGAACAAGGACGGCACTTGGTCGAGCGGACGTTTGAAGATATTCCAGGACTGGGTTCTGGTCATCGAACGAATCCAATAGCACACGACGAGTGCTGGCGTTCATTGAAGAGGACAGATACGTACAAGTAAGAACTATAACACCGGAACGCTATCGTTCCGGTGTTTTTCTAGTGCCCGCGTGCGATTGCACCTAACATTCAGAGGGGGGGGAGGGAGTGTATTGGAACTGCGGATACGATCTCGATTCATTAAATTCTCTCTAGATACAGCAGCGTGGGCATAGTCAATATCGACTCACTTCCTGTAGTTTCATTCGACAACTCCTATTGACAACAATATACGTTTTTTGCTGAACGGAGCAGCGTCCGCATGACCGGAGAGCGCTAGCTTGGATGCAAAATCATCACTGCAGCTTGAACATACCTGGCGATATCGCCATTGTCGGCATGGATAATTTGGATATCGCATCGCGGGTACACCCCAAGCTAACCTCGGTCTCCTTGGTCCAAGTGGAAATTGGGCGTAATGCAGCCCTTATTCTTATGAACCGTCTTCACGGGACTGCCGTGGCGGACAATGCGGTCAAATTGCTGCCGCGGCTAGTTGTCAGGGAATCAAGCATTCGCTTCGGCTGACGGTCAGAATCCCTTAATGAACGATCCTTCTCAATGGGAAGGATCGTTTTTTTAGGATGAATTTGAACTTAGATGTGATAAAATATTGAAGTCTCCATTCTATTGAGCATATAATGCGAGGGGGTTTCAACGTGGCAGACAACTCAATTCGCGCCATCATCCCAGGAATGCAGCCGATCGACTGGTCTGATCCCACAAGGCAGAGCGAGTATGGCTGGAGTGTCGTTGCTGCTCTGCAGCAGCTCGGCGAAACGCTGAGTTATGACGAAGTCATATGTATCTCAGGGTCGGCGTTTAGAGCCTCGACCTCAGATTCCGGCTTAAACCCAGGCGATTATCATGTCATATACAATATGGAGATCGTTGTCCATACCTTCCAGATGCTCGGATATGATGTAACGATCTACGAACGTGGCGATTTTGAAGCCGATAAGAAACGCATCATGGATAGTATTAATAGAGGGTTGCCTGTGCTGACGCTGGAAGGTGTAATTACCTGTTCAGACTGCTGCTTGATTGGCGGATATGATGACGGGGGCAATGTATTACTAGGCTATAATCCTTTTATGTACCAACAAGACGACCATGATGAGCCGCATGATGTCAGCGGATATTTCAGGAAGACTCACTGGCATGAAGAATCGAACGGGAAATATATCATAATCAACCATCCGATAAACAAACGATCGAAGCGGGAAATCTATCTGGAAACGATAAAGCTGGCTTGCAAGCTCATCCGAGGCACCAAAACAGGCGAGCATCTGGATGGATTCGCCGCCCATACCAGATATGCCGAGCTCCTGCGTGATAATCAAGGCGATCCGGTTGATCTTTATCTGAACATCTTATGTTATTTGAAGCTGTACATCGATAAAGTCTACGTATCCACATTCTTGAGAAGCATGAAGCAAGAGTTTCCTGAATCCGCAGACTCACTTGAAAAGGCGGCCAATTGTTATGATGAAGTCGCCTCGCTAAGAGCTCAGCTGCCTACGATTATACCGGAGGATTTCTCAACCTTCACTAAGCCGCTCGAGCGGAAACAGATCTGCCTATATGCGGAGGTCATCTTGCAAATTAGAGACTGGGAGCAGATGGCGAGAAACTATTTGATCATCGAATTTGATTCGTAGTGGTTAATTGAGTATGACAATAAGAATTCGCGGTTAAAGCCTCCATTGATTCTCATGACTAATTCATACAATATCCGAAGTCGGCGATCAAAATATGCTTCGCTCAGATTTCCGTACGTCCATTCATCGGCATGCTGGCAGTGCAGCCCCATAAGCCAAAGCTGCCGGGCAGCCACAAGGTAGGGGATAGAGGCTAAATCCTACTGGTTCATGCTTCGATTGTCTCATGATTAACATATTCTGTCATCGAGCAAGATCAAGGAGCGTACGGTCTGAACTACATGCAAAAGGCCCGCGGACCGGGCGGGCCTTTGTGGAAGGTATGTGGGGAGACTATACAGTCCAAGTGTGCAGTGTATGACCCGTTTGCTTAGTAGCCTTTGCCGTATCCTGGGCCAGCGCCGACCCCGCCAACTCCGCCACAGCCGCCACCGTATCCACCTACGAAGCCCATGCAGCTACAAGCGATTATCACCAATAGAATAAACAGTACCAGGATCGTTCCTGTGTTTGTGAATGCTCCTCCAACAAATCCAGACATTTTGCATTGCACCTCCTTGTGTATTGGGTACACTGTAGGTTATGCACATTTGTTACGGTGTGATTGGGTGTTTGTTACCGAGATAATTATTCAATGTCATTCGCCTAGTAGTGTGAATAAGCATTTGAAATCGTTTACTTAAAGGTACATAATGGAAGGGTAGTTCATTTTGGGAGGAGGCCCCCTGTATGTTCGATATCATCGTAATCGGGGCGGGACCGGCCGGCGGAAGCGCCGCGCTGTTTACCGCTAAAGCGGGCAAGAAGACACTGCTCATCGACAGCGATCAGAGCATCACGAAGAAGGCTTGGATTCAAAACCACTATGGATTGGACGTCATCAACGGCCCGGATCTGGTGGAAATCGGCAAACGGCAAGCGCAGAAATTCGGAGCGGAGCTCGTGCTGACAAAAGCGGTGGCGATCGAGAAATCGGGCGATGGCCTGCGTGTCGAAACCGAGAGCGGAAGCTATGAAGCGAAGCATGTCATTCTGGCAACCGGATTATTTAACGATCTGGCGGAGAAATCCGGCATCACGACAAAACCGGGAACCGAGCCTCGCATCAAGACAGTTGTTGACGCGGATGCCTCTGGCAAGACCAATGTGGAGGGCGTCTGGGCGGCCGGTACGTGCGCTGGGGTCAGTGTCCACACGATCATTACCGCTGGAGACGGTGCGAAAGTAGCCATCAATGTCATTAGTGAACTGAATGGTGAGCGTTACGTCGATCACGACGTGCTGAAGGCCTGATCAGAGAGAATTCGCTAACTTCCAAGATAAAGCCTCAAACTTATCTATTCGTTATGAGAAGAATGGAGGAAACCGCGTATATCGCGGTTTCTTTACTTTAAGCGCAACACTTTCATTATTATTAACATACCAGTCAAACAGGGTTATTAACTAGTACATGCAGTCCATAGATGACGCCTACAAATTAATTCACTATAAATTCATATCTATGGCCTTATATTGAATATAAGAAAATATCGCTATAACGCAATGACGAGGGAAATCAGGATGATCACCATACCCAAGTAATCCATCTGGACCAATATGTTCATATGTCTAGCTTGATCCAATTTAACATGGGAGGTAGATAACGAATGTTAACGCAGGAGCAGGTTTCTTTCTTCAAAGAAAACGGTTATCTGATCGTTGATAACTTCTATACCCGAGAACAAATCGCGGAATACAAAGCAGCCTTGGAAGAAACAAGACACGCGGAAGGCGAGCATTCCTTCGTTCATAACCAGGGTGGACCTTATAGCATGTATGAGCAGAAAGTGAATTTATGGAGAGATTTCCCTAAGATTCGCGAGCTTACCTTTGACCCGCGGCGTGCCGCAATGGTTAAACAACTGACCGACGCAACGGAAGTGCGTTTATTCCACGATCACTATTTGATCAAGCCTCCGATGGATTCCCGTGCATCCAATTGGCATCAGGATCAACCCGCGTGGCCGATATCCGAAGTGGGTCCGATCAACTGTTGGATTCCTTTCCAGGATGTGACCATACAGAACGGTGCCATGGCCTATGTTGCAGGTTCCCATCGTTGGGGAGTTGTTAAGTATAAGGCGAACCGGGATGATGAGCAGATTGAAGTGGAGGGCAAATCCAGTGGGGAAACGAAAGTCGTGGCGGTTCCAATCCAAGCGGGCAGTTTCCTGTTCCACCATGGACTAACTTTGCATTATGCATATCCGAACAAGACCGATCAGCCGAGATATGCGATGACCGTCATCTATTTGCCCGACTGGACGACGTATAACGGTAATAGGCATCCAGTGACTGAAGGGCTGCACCTGACGAAGGGCCAGCGCTTCAACCATGACATGTTTCCGGTTCTGACACGAACGAGTTAACGACCAATTCTTACTCAACGTTTTCAGCAAAACAATACTGAAATAGCTGAACCGCCCAGATCGCTGCCGATCTGGGCGGTTCTTATGTGAATCCAATTAGATGGAGCTTACCACTCCCAAGGCATTCTTACCGGATAGCCGATTTTCTCGGTGCGAAGAAGCTGACGGGAGCGTTTTGGCAGCTTGTCGTAGTCTTCCTTCGGAATTTGGATCTGATAGCCGCTGCCATACCAGTCACGGTTGTAAATAAGTGCGATATTGGTTCTGCGGTAGTCTGAACGGTTAGGCGTGCCGCGGTGCCACATGCGGATGTCGCGAATGACGATGGAACCGGCGGACATGATCACTTTCTCGGAATGCATATACTCGGCCGCTCTTACAATATGCATGTGCGGATTAATCACTCCGCCCAGCGTATCCTGATTCGCACGGTCGCCGTGCATATGTGTGCCTCCCGGCCAAATTTCCAGAGGTCCGTTCTCTTCCGTCGTATCGACAAGCGGGATGTTCATCACGAGACAGAACGGCGGCAGTGGCGTGGACAAGTCCGGGAACAGCGGGTTAATGTCACAGTGAACGGCCTGATAATCGGATCCAGGCATTGGCGTGTCGGATGCGAAGTAAGTCAGCTTGCTATATTCGCCCAGCAGACCGTCCATGATGGACATCGCAATGGGATGCTCAATGATGGATGGATCGCTGAAAGGCGATTGGAACGGCAGATGCATCTGTGCCCGTTTAGTACCGGTATTATAGCCTCTGCGCTCAATATATTCATCGAACTTAGGGTCGAAAGCGGCCCGCAGCTCTGCCATTTGCTCATCGCTGTACACTTTGTCGAGTACGACATAGCCGTTTGCTTTTACTTGCTCGATGGCAATCGCGAGTTTCTCTGGTTCAAGACGGCCGTTAGAAATTTCTTCTAGTGTTAATGTCATCTTCATGGTTGGATAGCCCCCCTAGTATTATTGTTCCGTTTCTGCGGAATAAGCGATAGGAAAATAATCATTGTCAAATAGCTGACCCTCTTTGGGCCGTGGTCCAAGCAGCCGGATATTATCCACGTTATGGCCGCGGTTCTTGTATGCAGTTCCGTGCGGCATCAGATGAGCGACGACGGAAAGGCGCGGGTGATCGGAATGGTTCTGTCCCGATCCGTGAATCGTGTATGCATGGTGGAAGCTGACTTGACCTGCCTTAAGCAGCAGTGGAACTTCCTTCCAATCTTTACCGGATTCTTGGGCAATCCGAGATTTGACAGATTCCAGATCCCGATTAAAGAACGCGTCGCTGCCTTCGAGCAGTCCCCATGTATGAGAGCCGGGAACGACGGACATGCAGCCGTTCGTAAGATCCGTATCCTGCAGCGCGATCCAAGCTGTCACCAGATTTTCGTGATTGGTGCAGCGCCAATAAATATAGTCCTGGTGCCAGCCGACATTGCCCGATGCCTGCGTATCTTTGTCGCTCTTACCGGTGCCCGGTTTATAGATGACCTGATCATACCACAATCGTGCCTCGGTGCTATCCATGAGTCCGGCTGCGATTTGCCCTAGTATAGGGTTCGTGACCGTATTCTTGATGGTATCGTTAATCCACCAGGAATTGTCGATTTTCCGAAGCATCTTCGGATTGCTGTTCGGACGCCACTCATCAAGCGGAAATCCGTCACCGTCATAATCGAATGACCAGATGCGGTCATGTGCTTTGCGCATGTCCTCGATTTCTTGTTCATCAAACAACACGGGACTGACCCAATACCCATTCGTCTTGTAAAATTCGCGATCTTCCTGAGAAATACGGCCGCTTGTAACTTTCATCCTACACATCCCTCTTTTGTGTGTCATTGCTTGCGATCTATGTCCGTATTATAGTTCAAAATCGGCCCGTTGGATTGTATAATCAAATCATGATTTGTAAAATTGTAATATGAAAGTGGGGGATATGATGAGAGAGCAGCATCTGAATACGGCAACACATCTGAAAGAGCTCATCGAATTGTTCGATCTTGAATGGCATCGGTTTTCCTTCCCTTCCTTCGGTTTCTGGAGAAACAGGGGGTGGGATGGCGCAGGATCGGGATTTGAATTGCATTTCTATATCCGGGGAGAGAATACGGTCATTCAGGACAAACGAACGATATCCTTCCGGCAGGGGGATCTATATTACGCGCCGGACAACGTGCGTCACAGCGTGTGCAGCGACGGTGAGTTCGATTTGTATTATTTGGGATTTCAATTCGATAGTCCGGATTTGAATACGAGAATGCGCGATTTATTCAACCATGTGGAATTCGGTCAGGTTCCAATGTCGATGCCAGGGCTGCAGGCCGACTTTCGCGCCTTGATGACTGAGCTTCGCTTGAACCGCCAAATCTCAACTATGGCGAAGCTATATTTCCTTCATATTTTTATGAAGATCTATATGCACCAGGTTCAGAGTACGGGTTACCGCAACAAGCACGAGCAAATCGTACGTCAAGTCATTGAAGACATTCAGGAGCGGTTGGATGATGGCGGGAAAATACTATTGCCCGCGGTTGCTGAACGTTTCTCGCTGAACGAGCGGTATTTGAACCATATGTTCAAATCGGTAACGGGCATGACCATCGGAAAGTACATCCTCTCCATTCGGATCGAGAGAGCGAAGCGTCTTCTTGAAACAACATCGAAGCCGATTACGGAAATCGCGATTGTAAGCGGCTTTTACGACGGGGCTCATTTCACCAAAACGTTCAAAGCGAGCGAGTCGATGACCCCGCAGGAGTATCAGAAACAACATGCTTACATGGATATTCCACCAGATTGAACACGTTACGCAGCTGCAATATGCGATGCTGCATTTAATAATGGCGAGAGGTTGTGGGGGGAGCATGGAAGAAATAATCCATCATTTAAGAGTGAAGGTCGAGGAATTATTAAATGCGAGAGTAGATGAGATCAATAAGATCGATAATGTTCCTAATAATTCCGTTTATAAGGTTATTGTGAGCGATAAGCCCTATATTTTCAAACGATATCGACAACGAAATTGGCCAGAAGATGGAAAGCTTATGTTCGTCCATCATAAATTGATGGAGCATCAGATTGGCTGTGCCAAGATTATCGCATTTGACAGAAACGATTCCTATTTTCAAACCGGCTTTCTGCTCGAGGAATGCCTGCCTGGAGTTAACGCGGATCATGCTGCATTCGATGAGGAATTTGGAAAAGAGTTTTATGGGAAGCTTGCACGATTGATATCAAACATACATGAGATTCCTATTGAAAACTACGGCTATATCGGAGCGGGTATAGCAGATTACACATCATTTATTGAATTTATTCAGGATAAATATGATGAAATAGCGAATGGCTTGATAACCAAGAAGTTATTTGATCAAAATCACTTACTGGAGATCAAGAAAATGGTTATTGACAAGCTGCGTTCATGCGATAGCTTACCCTCTGTATTGTGTCATGGCGATCTATCAACCAAAAATGTAATCATCAATGAAGCTGGAAATCTGACTTTAATAGATTGGGATGACGCAATGTCTTATAATTGGTTAGCAGACCTATCCAGAATGACCTACTGGATGAAATTTAAGTACAATCAGCATGAGTATGAACTGTACAGAAATATTGTTCTGGAGCATTATTCAACAGTACATGCGAAGAGCGATTTTGAAGTATATGAAAACACATTCCATGTGTGGATCGGACTGGATCACTTAAATTACAATGCTAATGCTCCTCAATATCAAGACATGTTGACATACTTCAACGAAACCGTGGAAAGACTTGGTAAATAAGCAGAAACGTGAAGCAATTTCTATGATGAGTATCCGTTACTGTCAAGCCAAGCGGATCGGAGGGGGAAGATATGAATATAACAACTTTGAGCGCGCTAGCTGAACCCAACCGATTGCAAATGGTCGAACTGCTTCGATATGGCCCTCTAACCGTAACAGAAATCGCCGACCGTCTTCATATTCGGCAGCCTCAAGTTTCCAAGCACTTGAAAGTGCTCCATGAAGCACACCTTGTCTAGGTGCATCCAGATGCCAACCGCCGATTCTACCAACTACGGTCTGAGCCTCTTCAGGAAATGGACTCCTGGCTGCAAACCTTTCGCAGCATGTGGGAAGACCGGTTTGATCGGCTGGACGATTACTTGCAAGAAATCCAAGGCAATAAATAAGAGCCGGTATTAGCCATCTTGACCAACGATAGAAAAAGGAGCTCTCGTTTGCTTCATGCAAAAGAAGGGCTTTTTTTTGTATCCAATTCGAGTTCTTCTTCCCATCATGCATTATTCCTCAATAGAATCTCATGAAAAAAACTGGAAATAAATGTAGATGTTTATTTCTCTTTTTAGCTATGTTATCTCTATTTATAATTAGGCATAAGTTGCTCGTTACCTGGGATCATAATGAGGTGTGGGATATGCTAGAGCAGGTCATGCTTGTATCGCTATTTACATTTGTTATTCATCTTACAGAGACACTGACTTACTCACTTCGCTCGGCGGGGGTCCGTTTAGGGAAACTGGCAGTTGCTTTATCCCTGTCGGGAATAATCCTCCTCGTTTCAAGAACAGCTAATATGATTCAGGCTCCACTTACCGGTAAGATCATAGACTCCGCAAAACTTCATGTAGATTATAATCTAATTGACCAGCTGCGGATTATTATTGGTGCAGCTACTATGGGAACATTTACAGCATTATTGTTGTTCCCGTCAGCTGTTATACTCTCTTCCAGAGTAATATCCCATTTTGAAGTGGCAGGTTCCATACCCCGAATGGTGCGTTCTTCGGTATCTATTCAAAAGCTACAGAACGCTCGGTATCATTTGAGATATCCCAAGCTTTCCATGTTGTCACGATTGAGGATCGGCAGCTTACCCAAAAGGATAGTCGTTCTTAATTGTGTGGTGACTGCAATTTACACCATTGGTGTGTTGGCCGCGCTTCTTGCTTCAACATTAACCGCGGATTATTCGATTGCCGCATCGCAATCTTCAGGTTTAATTAATGGGATAGCGACCCTATTATTGACCATACTTATTGATCCTCAAATTGGTTTAATGACCGATAAAGTTCTTCGAGGAGAACGAGAGTTCGCTGTACTTCATCGGATATTTGGGATGTTAATGATTTCACGATTATTAGGAACGGTTCTTGCTCAGGTATTACTGATACCGGCTGCCTACTGGATTAAATGGATCGTATCCGTTCTATAGAGCCTGCGTTATTACGTGAATGCTTACACTAGTTTACAAGTTAGGTTTAGCTATCACGATTATGGGTGAGATGATTCTTAAGGAATATTTTTAGGTCATACTAATGAAGATTACATCGTAGCCAATTGTAGATTTGAAGATTCTTACTATTTGATGCATAAGGAGCGAATTTATGGAATCCATCAAACACAACGATCCAATAGTCGTGTCGTTTGTACATGCGGTTCAAACGGGCGATGTAGATGCATTGCATCGTCTCCTAGAAGAATTTCCTGAATTGGCATCCCAGAGAGTCCAAGACAGTAAAGGTATTTCTCGAACAGCTCTGCATGTTGTAAGTGACTGGCCCGGCTACTTCCCCAACGGACCTATGATCGTAGAGATGCTAATTGCTAAGGGTGCTGACCCAAATGCACCAATAATTGGGGGGAGGTACTCGGAGACACCGTTGCATTGGGCGGCCAGCAGTGACGATGTGGATGTTGCCGCTGTGTTGATCGATGGGGGAGCCGATATTGAAGGACTTGGCGGCTCCATCGGCGGCGGAAGCCCTTTGGATAATGCGGTGGGTTACGGTTGTTGGAATGTTGCTCGCCTGCTGGTACAGCGGGGCGCCCGTGTTGACAGGCTGTGGCACGCGGCAGCGCTTGGGATGATGCCTCGCATACAGGAACTTCTAGCCAGCAATTCGTCACCTGCGGCGGAAGACATTACCGAAGCTTTCTGGCAAGCGTGCCACGGTGGACAGCGGAGGGCAGCCGAATACCTGCTCTCACGAGGAGCCGACATCAATGGATCCCCTGATTATACCAACCAGACCCCTCTTGATGCGGCAGGGGGTATTGACACTCGAAGGGACACTATGGTCACCTGGTTAATAAGTATCGGTGCGAAATCATCACTGCAGAGTTGAGTACGGATACGATGACATAATCTTAACGCGTTAACGCGTGCACGTGACTGGGATTGCACACATGCGAGTAAAGCAGCCAACATGATAATGAATGTTGGCTGCTTGTTGCCTGTAAGAGTTACCATATTCGATTAGCATCTTCGAGTTAGAATAAGTTCATTGAGATAGCGTTTTGTTACTTTACCGCCATACTGCTGGTCGATCAAGGAACTTATACAATCGAAGAGCAGCTTACGATTGGTTTCATCAAGCATTCGGTGATCAGAATAGGTCGAAAGCAGATCCATATATTGCTTTGAGCTATAGGTCTCTTCGCTAACATATCTTCGTACTGAAGGTTTCTCGAACAGCCCACTTGCTTCTAGCTCATACGTAGCAGGAGCAATATCCTCAATTTGAGGGAGGCGGAGATTTGGAGGGGTACCTGGCATATATCTCTCATAACAATGCTGCACCTGATCAAAAAAAGACTGATCGCCACCCGCGACGTGACGGTAGTTGATAATTGCCAGATAACCTCCAACTCTTAGAATAGATGCTGTTTTCTGATATCGTACTTCCGGGTCGATCCAATGAAAAGAAGTTGCTGAAAGGATAAGGTCGAATGGTTCAGTCGGTGGCTTCCATTCCTCGAATGGGGCTACTTGGATATCGACATTGGGAAATGCTGCTAGATTGCATCGAGCGACGGCAGCCATCTCGGCGCCAAGCTCGACTGCAGTGATTCGAAAACCGTACTTTGCAAGCTCGATTGTGGCGATGCCAGTCCCTGGACCTATCTCTAAAGCATGTGCTTCGGAAGGCAGCTGTAGTAAATGGAACAACTCATTAAATAAAAGATCGGGATAACGATTTCGAGTACGATTATAGAGTTCTGCGACATGGTTGAATGTCGAGCGTTTCTCAGTATCCATCACAATCCCCCTTAAATATAATCCATTATACCTTTTTATCCCAAATCCTGCTTCGTTCATAGACACTTTAAATACTAGAATTGCCAAGAGATAATTGGAAGCGAATGGATGTACGAACAATGACGTAGGTTGCTTTCATATACAACATAGCGTATATTTTTTACATTGAGCAATGGGGTGTGAGGAGTTTGGTGAAAAAAGCGGATGATTTAGCCTCCTAAAAAAACATTATTTTTAGGAGGCAAATATAATGAAACCGAATATACAATCCACAGAATCTAAACGGTTACAAAAGCAAGTATCTACAACACTCTTAATCATGATATTCGCTCTATCTGTCCTAGTGGCTGCGATAACGGTGGATATGGTCAATCCAGTTCTTCCTCTTATTAGCGAGCAACTGGAAGCTTCGCAAGCTCAAGTAAGCTGGGTAGTGAGCGGTATAGCACTTATACTGGCGATCGGAGTTCCCGTTTATGGGAGCATGTCTGATTACTTCGAGCTGAAGAAGCTGTTTTCTTTTGCCGTATTGATCCTGTCGCTGGGAAGTCTGATTTGTGCTCTCGCTCCAAGCCTTCCCGTCTTGGTTTTGGGACGAATGGTTCAGGGTGCTGGAATGTCAGCCATACCGGTTCTTTCCATCGTCGCCATTTCTAAGGTTTTTCCACCGGGACAACGAGGAGGCGCTCTTGGCATCATAGCAGGCTGTATTGGTGTCGGAACAGCCGGAGGTCCGATTTTTGGAGGAGTGGTCGGTCAATTATTAGGTTGGCAATCTCTATTTTGGTTTGCGTTTTTGCTGACCATCATTGTCGTAGTTGGTGCACGCTACGCTCTGCCGGCGATCAAACCGACATTTGAGACCGGAAAGCATCGGAAATTTGATGTAATCGGAGGAGCGCTGCTTGGACTTACAGCAGGGTTGCTTCTCTTTGGTGTAACACAAGGAGAGACGGTCGGTTTTGCTTCGTTCACTTCATTAGGCAGTCTAATAGGCTCTCTATTGGCTTTGATCGGATTTGTCTGGCGCATTGTCACCGTAGAGAATCCATTTGTGCCGCCAGTCTTGTTTAAAAACAGGTTCTATGTGTGTTCGGTTATTGTAGTCGTTTTTTCGATGTTTGCTTATTTTTCAGTGCTTGTTTTCGTTCCGCTGCTGGTCGTAGAAGTGAACGGACTTTCCCCCGGACAAGCGGGAATGATCCTATTACCGGGAGGGGCGGCTGTAGCGATTCTCTCGCCATTAGTAGGTCGTATCTCAGATCGATTGGGAGAAAGACGGCTGATTATTGCAGGTGTGACAGTGATGGGGATTTCAACTTTCTACTTGTCGACCTTTGCCTCCGGTGCTTCTCCCGTTTTGGTTTCGGCGGGCGTCTTGGGCGTGGGGATCGCTTTTGCACTTACGAATTCCCCTACCAACAACGCTGCGGTAAGCGCGCTAACGAAAGAACAAGTCGGTGTAGGAATGGGAATATTCCAGGGTTCTTTATATCTCGGAGCAGGTGTAGGAGCGGGAATGATTGGGGCACTATTATCCGCTCGTCGAGAAGCCAAGAATTCCTTGAATCCCTTATACATGCTGGATGCTGTCTCTTATTCGGATGCCTTTCTGGCGGCGACTGCCGCTGTGATCATCGCCTTAGTCGCAGCATTTGGTTTGCGGAACGACAGTTAGCACGAAACGCTTCATTGATGAGGGAAATGCACGATAATAGCAGCGGCAGTCTAAGACTTTTCGAGTCCTAGTCCGCCGCTGTTTCTTTTACGATTAAGATGCTTTAACCGCGGCAGCTTATTTCTTAACTAATTAACTGGATGCGTTAACGGTAGCACAAACGAAATTGTTGCCGGTAGAGCTAACAGTTGTATGGTAATAAGGTAGTCTGACTTTCACTCATGGTCGCTCAACTATTCTAGCTAATCCCAAGAGCATGGGAAGGTATTTCTAAAAAGTGAGTGATTCTTGCTTAGCTTAGACGAAATGCTTCTTTTTTGGTCAGAATCGCATAAACCCAGTGGATCAGCTTGTTTACGCAAGCTATGACGGCCACTTTAGACGGTTTGCCTTCTGCTTGCTTTTTATCAAAGTAAACAGTTTCGGATTTCGTGAACTGCGCAGACCACACCGTAATATAGACTTTGAAAACCGCATAGATTGCGGCATTCATTCAGGCTGTCGAGAAACCTCACAGCCCTTTTTAGAATGCGCTTTTTGGCCGAAATTGACAAGAACTTATATACTTCTTCGATTAGATGAGTATCTAATGTTTATCAGTATAACAGAAGGCTGAACAGTTGTTTGGCAGTTACGCTCTTTTGGATAAACCTTCCTTAGAAGACATCATCTATTTTACCGCCAAGGGAGGACGTATTCATGCTTAATTTGTTTCGTAAAGACTTCATCGCATTAAAAAGCTCACTATGGACGATAATTGATTATCTCGCTGTATTCAGTGTCGCTTTCATACCAAAAAGCGAAATGTCGCTTTACTTTGTAGGGATCTATACAGCTTTCGGCTCGATTATTCTCGCTACGATGATCGATATCAAAAACAATAACCATAATTTTAATTTTTAAACGCAAGGTTAAGTTTAACGAATGGAAGCTCTGTGAAAGAATGAAGAAGGGTCACACCCAGCATAAATTGTCGAGTGACTAGAACATACTTTCTTTAAAATCGCATAGTTGCGACTTTTAAGTTTAAAGGACACAAGTTCTTGTCGAAATAAAATTGACAAGAACTTGTGTCCTTAGCCTCCGCTATGATTAGACTTTTATCCAGTAAGGTGCTTCATTCACTTGTAGGCTGATGCATTGAATAAATAGTTCCGAAAATACACAAATTGATAGCGTGATTTCAGTTTGTGGGAGGAATTTAATTGTCCAGGATAAGTATTGTCGACGTTAAACCGAAACAACCGACAATTTGCAGAGGGTGTATTTGGGGGAGATGGGATGGAATGAAGCAGTTTTGTCCCAAGCAATCGTGCGTTAAGTTTGAATAACAGAATCCCCGCTAGGCATAGTGCCGAGCGGGGATTTATCATAAAGAGGGGTTATATTTAGGATGCAGAATTGATTTTGGTTACACCCCTCATTTTAGCAGGATACCCAGTTCGATTGGTATTATTCGAATAAAAAGTGGGACTTCCCATTGGCTAAGCTTAACGATGCCGTACTTGTTTTGAAAACTGTTAAGACATCACTCGGCCCCCCGTCGTCACCGTTAGGGTGCGATTGAAAGGATTCAACAATTAACTTCTGATTGGAATGAGCATGTAAAAGTGAAGCAAAAGCCGATTTGCCCAATCCGTGGAATGGGAAATCGGCTTCTATCACGGCTGAATTTAAAATCCTTTATACTGGGGCTCTTCGTTTTCCAGTTGTGGAACGCGGCCTTCCACTTGTTGAATGATTTGATCCGTTTGCTGCGCTGCATTCGTGAAAAGCGTTTTAGCCTCTTGATTTTGGGTCGCCAATGCAAATTGTTCAAGGCTGGCTTGCGCGCTCTTCAAAGAAGCGACGCAAGTTTTAACTTGGGACAAAACTGTCACCCAAATCACCTCCTTCATAAGCGTAGTGGAAGGCTTCATGTGTAAAATGATCGGAAGGGATTTCGTTTTTGGGGGTAGCGGTAAAAAATAGCTCATTGTAAAGGAAGCACTTCGTAAATCTCTTCAATACTTGGCACTCGTACTGCCCCGCTTGAAACAAATTCAAATAGCTGTTTTCGTTTCGAATATATTCTCCGTCATCGTACCAATTCATAAACCGGTTGTTCCATTTTGTTCGATCGCACAAATACGGCTCCATGACAATGATTTTCCCGGCCGGTTTCAACACCCTCTCGAACTCAAGCAGATAGCGCTTGATTTGCTCATCGTCGATATGGTGAAGAACTGCGACAATGAAGATAAGGTCAATGGAATCATTTTGAACCGGAATCCTATTTTCTTTAAATGACACAAAGCGATGGTTAGGATACAGCCGATTTGCAAGCTCAACCCTCTTGACATCCGGCTCGATGCCCAAATAGAAGCTGGGTTTGAAAATGCTGCAATTCGCGCCGGTGCCGCATCCGAAATCAAGGACCGTCTTGTTCTCCAAATGGAAATGGCTTGTTATATGGTCATGTATATATTTTTTTGTGAGCCACTTCGGTCGGACTAGCCAATGATACATGTGTGGAGATAAAGGCATGTAATAAATGTTCACCACCGTTCTTTAATTTAACAAAGAATAATTTAACTCCGTTGCCCGCCAATCATTCAAGGAAAAAAATGTGAAAAAGTGCTTTTCCTCATGTGGAAAACTCTTCGTGGTGTGATATTGGCCTTTTGAACAAATAATTAAATGAGTTCTAAAATGCGTGAACCGGAGGAGGATCAAGTTGTGCCGGTTTGGTTAGAAGTTTCGCTGCGGACTTGACTTGCTATTGTGAATGTATGGACACTGGCTCGAAAGAGAAAACTATTCTAAAAAAGAAAGGAAGCCTTCATATGAAGAAACGTATGAGCACTTTTAAGGTTTCGATTATGTTGACAACAAGCCTAATGTTGTTTGCAACCGGATGTACCAACACGCAAACCGACAATAATCAGGTGAGACAGCAAACACGAGACAATTACCGAGGACCTGAAATTTTTCGCGATCGTAACAATGATGCGGATAATCGGATTAATCGTCCACTGGGAGATATTGATAATCAGAGATTAACCGATGAACGGAATGACCGGCTCGATACTAACAATTTCGGAACTTACAATGACAACGATGGTCTTAAAAATGCAGAGGACCAGGTTGAAATCGCCAATTTGGCTGCGGAAAATATAACAAAACTTAAAGGCGTTGAGCGAGCCAATGTACTTGTTACTCGGCGTAATGCTTATGTTGCAGCAGCGCTTGATGAAGATCAAAAGAAAATGACACGGGAAATTGAAGATCAGATCGCAAAGCAAGTGAGAAAGACGGATTCCGATATCCAGAATGTCTATGTATCCACGAATCCGCAATTTACGGACCGCATCAATAAGTATGTCGAAGACGTTCAACAAGGAAGGCCGGTTATCGGCTTTGTGGAACAATTCAACGAGATGGTGGCAAGAATATTTCCGAATGCTCGATAAAACCAACATCGATGAAAATCCCACCTTAACTTGCTAAGGTGGGATTTTTTCTTTTGGTAAAAGACCGCACAATCTAAAATAACGGCGAGAGCAACCGGGCAAAAACTTCTTTCGTCTTCTGAATCCTGGACCGCTTTTCGAATTCGGACAGCAAAATTTCATTGCTTGTGCTAAGATCCCGGTAAAAATCCTGTACCAATCGGTCAACAACCTTCCCGTCAAAAAAAACCGCATTGAGTTCAAACTGTCCGCAAAAGCTGCGCATATCCATATTTGCGCTGCCGGAACATGCCAAGTTATCGGAAATAATCACTTTGGCATGGATGAACCCTTTTTGATAGCAATAAAACCGTACTCCTGCCTGCAGCAATTCCTGGACATAGGACAAAGAAGCGTTATAAATAAGTTTTTTATCAGGAACGGCTGGTATAATGACCCGAACGTCGATTCCGCTGATGACGGCTGTTTTTAGAGCCAATAAGACGCCGGGGTCAGGAATGAAATAAGGCGTCTCAATATAAATCCGCTTCTTTGCCGTGACGATGATGGAGAATATAAGCTCCAGTATCGTTTCGTCCGGACCGCTTTTTACGATTTGCACAAGTTCTTTCCCTGGACATTCCTGAATGGGGTAATACACAGAATCGGTTATGGTTTGCTCTTTGACCAAATACCAATCCGTCAAAAAAGTATATTGAATCCACAGTACCGCATCCCCTGTTAAGCAGAAATGAGTATCCCGCCAGTAACCGAATTTCGGATCCTTGCCCACGTATTCATCCCCGATATTCAACCCGCCGAAGAAACCGATTTTCCCATCCACAACCACGATTTTGCGGTGATTGCGGTAATTGATCCGCTTATCGAAGAATGTGACGAGCGGAGGAAAAAAACACCCTGTTTCCACGCCGGCATCCCGGAGCTGTTGTAAAAAGACTTTCCCCAATAGACGGCTGCCGATCCCATCATATAACAGCCGTACTTTGATCCCTTCCCGCGCTTTCCGGATCAACAACTGCTTGAATCGGGTACCGAGATAATCATCGCGTATAATGTAAAATTCTATATGGATATGGTGCTTGGCCGCGGCAATCGATTCCAACATTGATTCATAGGCTTCTTCCCCTTCGGTATAGACCGTCACTTCATTGCAAGCCGTAATGGGAACAGAGGTTATGTTTTTGAGAGATGCATGCATGATGTTCTCTCGCCATACGTTTGCCTCGGGCATATCTTTGGTTATTCGCCGGTTGCACCGATTGATAAGGTCGGCCTTGAATTGTTTCCAATGCCTATTATTCTTACGCCGAAGAGTACGTTGGCAAGAGTATTCTTTCGCCAAGAAATAATACAGAAAGAAACCGAGCAGCGGGAAGATAAACAAGACGATAAGCCAAGTAACCGCTTTGTTCGGTCGGCGATATTCGACGATGATGATGGATGCGATTTGGATGATAAACACCATGAGAGCAATAATGATCCAAAGCAATGGTTTCGTCTCGCCTCCTTAGTCTGTATCTCTTTCGGTACTTAAACTTCGGTTAAGCATTTAGATGTATTTTGTATAGAGCGCCATATTTTTACGCAGGATACCAACTATGATTTTTTATTTAAACAAGTCACCGGCGGAGAATCTTTCTTAAATTGGACACTTCGTTTTTCGTCAGCTTTCTGATCGGTTACCGCTTGGATTCTGTTCCTTATCTGGTCGGGACGGTATGATACCCGGATGCGGATGAGTTTACGGGAGGCGGATACCGGACATCACGGATTAAAAGGGAAAAAACCTACGTTATGCATGCTGGCACTTGCCGACCGGGGAATCCATTTTCAAAACCTACGCCCGGATGATCAGACTTCACGGTTATCATTTGCCTGACACGGATGAGATATCCAAGGGTTGCGCATGACCATTACAACAACCAGCTGCGAGGCGGAGAAGGCCATATGGAAGTAGGCAAACTGATTCTGAACGTGGTCAAACGAAAAGTCAATATGACCATCTCCGTCAAGCCATTCGGATGCATGCCATCTTCCGGCGTATCGGACGGTGTCCAACCGTTGATCACCGAAAGATACCCTGATGCTATCTTTCTGCCGATCGAGACGACCGGCGACGGGGCGATCAACGTTTACAGCCGGGTGCAGATGATGCTGTTCAAGGCTAAGCAGGCGGCAAAGAAAGAGCTCGACGAAGCATTGGCGAAAACGGGTTTTACGGAAGAGACGCTGTTGAGAAGTACTAAGTTTGTCGATCCTCTTTACGCAGGCCGTCACGTTGTCGCTTGTACGGCTGCCAATGCGGTATACGACATGCCCGCAGGATTGTTCAACCGAATTCTCTTCCGAAAAAGGGCGATGGAACATGTAAAGTAAATGGATCATTGTTCGTAAAAAGAGGGAAGGGACATTTCAGGGTATTGTCTCTTTCATTTAAACTTGGAGATTAAAAAGGGGTAAGCCGATGCTCGCAAGAAATAGGAATGCCATTATGCTTGTGTTATGTCTAAGTTTACTTGTTACTGCCGGTTGTCGGACGGAAACCGGCGAACAGACGAATCAACTGAAGGCCAAGTCAAATATCGCGTCCAATCAAACCGCCAAACCTGTCGTCTTGATTATGATTGATTCTATAATAAACAAGTCTCTGCTTAAAGCGATACAAGAAGGACGTGCTCCCGCATTGCAGTATCTGATAAAAAACGGGCAATATTATCAAAATGTCGTCAGTTCGTTTCCCACGATGTCCGTGACGATTGACAGCTCGTTATTAACGGGAACGTATGCGGACCGGCACCATGTGCCTGGACTTGTCTGGTACAGCAGCGCAGAAAATCGCATGATTTTCTACGGCAATGGCGCCAAGGAATCGCTAAAAATCGATCAACTGCAAGTCTTTCTAGATGCCGTTTACCAGTTAAATCAAGTTCAATTGAACAAAAAAACGAAAACGATTCACGAAGAATTGGCGGAAAAAGGGAAAGACTCGGCTTCGGTCAATGCCATAATTTTCAGGGGGAAAACGCAGCATACCCTGAATGTACCGCCGTGGATCGCTTACAGTACGCGTTTGCCGGAACACATCAACGTAACGGGGCCGAAATGGTTATCCTACGCGGCGCTTGCGCAACAAAATCCGAAGAATGACTGGAATACCCCAGCTTGGAAAAAATTCGGTATGAATGACGAATTTTCTGCGCAAGAGCTCGCATATTTGATTAAACAAAACAAACTTCCGAATGTTACCATCGCTTACTTTCCGGAAAATGATAATACCGTACATAGAAAAGGCCCTGCCGAGTTGGGGGGGATCGAGAAAGCCGATCAAGCACTGCAGGACGTGCTTAACGCTTACGGTTCATGGGAGCAAGCTTTGAAAAGCTCGGTATGGATCGTCATGGGAGACAGTGCGCAAAGCTATGTATATGATGATCGGGATAGATCCATTGTTGATTTAAGGCCGCTATTGAACCGGTACCGCATCGCAAAATTGAATGAATCCGTAAGCAGTGAAGACCAAATCGTGATTTCCACTAACGAACGGATGGCTTATGTGTATGCGATCGATCCCAAGATCGCGCTACCCGATATCGTGAAGCTTCTGAAAAACGAGAAGAAGCTCGATATCATTGCCATGAAAGACGGGGAAAATATTCGTATTGCTGCAGGGAAGAGCGACAAAATGTTCACATATCGTCCCGGTGTAAAATACTCGGATGAATACGGGCAATCGTGGACATTATCGGGCGACCCCGAACTCGTGGATATTTCGATAACGAACAATAAACTGAAGTATGGAAAGTATCCCGACGTACTCGCACGATTATATGGGGCCATGTATTCTCATGACGGAAGCTACGTTGTCGTTACGGTACAGCCCGGTTATGAACTCATCGGTGAAAGTTCCCCTACCCACGTCGGCGGAGGTGCGCACGGTTCACTGCATGAATTGGATTCCTTAGTTCCATTAATCGTATCCGGAACGAAGACCCGGCCCAAAACACTGCGAATTGTTGATATCAAAGACTGGATTCTTAAATTGGCGAACGGATAAGTAAAGGTGCCGGCCGGCACATTTACGGACGATCTTCGTCTGACGTAAGAATAGAGGGGTACCGTTGAAGATCAGGACATACTGCGTATGAACTACTATGCAGAGGCCATCATTAAGGAAGCACAGATGTCTTTAGCACATGGCGTGCTCACGGGTCTCACTGAAAACAAAGTCGCCTTTCTCTCACGCGACGACCTCGCAGCAGCTGCAGCCGGACTTCTGGTCAGCGAAGGTCATAATGGTGCAATCTATACAGGGACCGGATCAGTAAGTATGACTGGTGCTATCGCTAAAGCTAGCGGTAAACCATTGGCGTTCATGACACTGCCACTTGAGATGCTCCAAGGACAGCTCCAGCAGATGGGACTTCCGACAGACGTTATCACTAGCATTGTGAGTATTCAACAGAACTTCTCTAATGGGGACTTTGATATCGTTACTGGAGACATTGAGAAACTGTCTGGCCAACCACCACAAAGCTTTGAATCGATCTTGGCAACCGCATTCCAGTAATATACTCTTTCGAACACAATACGGCTACGGCAACCGGCAAAACGGGTTGCCGTAGCCGTTTTTCGTTACTAAAGGGGGAACTTAGGATTTTAGAAGGGAATAATCAGCGCATATAATGTGGCACATCATATAAAGGGATCGGATTGATTTCTTTGAGGGAACGTATATATGCTATAATAACTGCGCGAAACAAATATTTGACGTACTTTTATTTGGAAACGATTTGTTTAACGAGTCACGGATAGATGAGGATGAGCTACTTATTCTTTTGTAGAAACGCGAGTTATTTCCTGGAAAATACCAACTAGAAGAGAGATTCAGACATGAATATACTGAGGAAGCACCATGGCTAGAAATTACCTATTGGAAGAAACCTATGCAAAGGCTCTTCAAGCGTTTACGATCTGGATGAAACAATCCGGGTATACGGAAGCGACGAAGAAAGAGTATCTGCGGGAAGTGAACGACTATTTGCTTTCATTAGACGAAATGCCCGTGCAGCAGGCGGGGAAGATGAATGTCGTCAGTTTCCTGGTATCCAAGCAGGATACTGCGGGGGATAAGACGAGGAATCGTTCCCTCTCCGCGATCAGGTCTTTCTATGCGGCTTTGATCGATTTTGAGTTGGCATCCAGAAATCCCGCCTTAGAAGTGAAAAAGTCCAAAACAGAGAAGAATCGAAATCCTGTATATTTGGAAGAAGACGACCTTGAGAAAGCACTTACTTATGTGGATGGACGCTACCGCGATCGGAATATAACGATCTTTCTATTGATGGGCTATTGCGGATTGCGTGTAGGCGAGGTGCACAAAATTAATCTATCCCATTTCAAAAAAGCCAAGGGTACGTTAGAGATTCTAGGCAAAGGGCGAAAGTGGAATGAGATTCCGCTTCCTGAGCTGTTAATCCAGTACCTTTCTATAGTTGAAGAGGCTAGAATTAAACCATATAGCATCAAAGAGGATGCGTTCTTCGTTTCTCAGAAAGGGAGAAGACTGTCCATACGCCAGATTCAAAAGATAGCTTCACAAACCTTTGATGATTTTAAATTAGATCATCCCCATCTGACAGATTTGAAACTGTCATGTCATAAACTAAGACATTCTTTCGCGACGATGCTTCTGAATAATCAGGTCGATATACGGGTCGTAAAAGAATTGTTGGGCCATGCTTCGATCGAAACCACGATGATCTATACCCATATCAATGATGAGCAGAAACGTAGCGCTATGACAACGATTAAGGTTCCGTTAATAGCAAAGTTATAAATCATATCTCACAAATTATGGTATAGTTTGTAGGAGAACAAGTACAGAATAGAAGGTGATCCAATGACAGCTATAACTGAAAATTTGATCAGACGTATTGATAACAATGAAATTGCAGGAGCAGCAGCTGTTGTTCTGCAGAATGGACAAATCATCTATTCCCAGACAGTCGGATACGCGAATATGGATAAGAAAGAAGAAGTGAAGGCCAATACGATATATCGCCTTGCATCCATGACCAAGCCGATCCTAGCGGTGGCAGCTTTACTATTAGTGGAGCAAGGGAAGCTCAAGCTTACCGATCCAATTCATGCTTACTTGCCTGAGTATGCTGCTATGAAAGCTGTCGTATCAGATCGCTCGGCAGGAGAGAATGCTTCAGATTATGCGGTTGAACCTGCAGAACGATACATCTGCATCATAGATCTGCTAAATCATACGAGTGGTCTTGGAATGGGCCAGGTCAGTCAGGAAGCTAGTGCGAAGGTTATGTCAGCAGAGGATACGTTGGAAGAACGGATTTCCAAGTGGAGTACAATCGTTCTTGATTTTCAGCCGGGAACCGCGACTGGATATAGTGGGTTACTTGCTTTTGATATTCTAGGTAGAATTATTGAAGTGGTATCCGGTCTTGATTTACAACAATTCTTAATCACACATCTATTCGAACCGCTGCAGATGCCCGATACCCGATTTATTTTATCGGAAGAGCAGAAGAAAAGAACAGCTGTGCTTTATGAAGCGAACGAAGGCAGCCTCAATGATGTAACCCGTACCGACTTGCTCGCATCGATTGTGGATGCCAACCGTAACGGGTATTTTTCGGGCGCAGCTGGACTGTTCGGAACGGCGCAGGACTATCTTCGGTTTGTTCAGATGTTAGTTAATGAAGGGGAGTATGAGGGGGTGCGCATACTCAAGAGAGAGTCGATCATAGAGATGCGTTCGAATCAATTGCCTGAGAAATTGTATGCAGGCCAAGTGTGGGGGCTTGGGGTTCGTGTTATTGTGGATAAAGAGAATGCCGATACTTCTCTGACGAATGGCAGCTATGGTTGGAGCGGGGCATACGGCACTCATTTTTGGGTAGATCCTGAGAAGGGACTGGCTGCTTTGCTCATGATGAATCTATCTAATATTGGCGGAGCGAGTTCCCCTGTAGCCAAAGAGTTTGAACAAGCGGTGTATGCATCCTGTGAAATTTGATAAAGTCCATAAACCCACGAGAACAGACTGCTTGAAGGCGGTCTGTTTGTAGTCTTATTGGATATGAATGGGGGGTAAAGAGTCATCCTTACGATTAATCTATAATGCCGTCAAGTGAAACTTTATAATAGGAGGTTGATATTGATGAGAGTTGGAAACGCGAGAACTGCAGCGACGGAATGGGTGATGAAGTTTGCCAGCCGGGAGAATTGGTTTCGGGGGGCTTATTTCAGCGGTTCGACGGTTGGGCTCCCTGACGATCAGGAGTTATCCGCTGCTTCAGATATTGACGTCGTGGTCGTTACAGCCGAGAAAGAGCCTCCGCTCAAGCTCGGGAAGTTCGTCTTCCAAGGCGCTCTGCTGGAGATCACCTATCTATCCTGGAATGAGTTCGCTTCATTCGAAGAGATTCTGAGCTCCTATCACCTCGCAGGCAGTTTTCGTATGGACACCATCATTATTGATCCTACGGGACATTTGCGGCAATTGCAAACTCAGGTATCTCAGCACTTCGCTGAGCGGGAGTGGGTAGAGCGCCGATGTGAGAATGCCCGGCAGAAGGTGGAGAATGGGCTTAGGGCGATCGATATCTCAGCACCGCTGCATGATCGTGTGACCTCATGGCTGTTCCCGACTGCTGTTATGACCCATGTCCTTCTCGTAGCAGCGCTCCGTAATCCCACTGTGCGGCTCCGTTACCTTGCTGCCCGTGAAGTTCTTACGGAATACGGACATGCTAGTCTCTATCCCGAACTATTGGAGCTGCTCGGCTGTACACATCTGACGCCTCAACGTGTTGAGCATCATCTCAATGAGCTAGCTCGCACATTCGATGCCGCTGCAGCCGTGGCCACGACACCGTTCTTCTTCAGTACGGATATTACAGCTTCAGCGCGATCGATCGCGATCGACGGTAGTCTTGATCTCATTCACAGCGGAAATCATCATGAAGCGATTTTCTGGATCGTTGCGACCTTCGCACGCTGTCACAAGATTCTTGCTGCCGATGCTCCTCCGGAATTGCAGCATTCGCTTGTTCCTGCTTTTGAGGCGATGGTAGCTGACCTTGGTATAAACTCGGCACAGGATTTACGCCATCGATCCGAGGACGGCATTCAGTTTCTGCCTCGACTTTGGAAGACTACTGAGGCAATAATGAATGCTAATCCTGGAATCGTGGCCAAATAATAATCGATAGCAATCACATACTACGTTGCTGTATCCATGTTGAAATCAGAGGATGGGAGTTTACACCATGAATTCAGTTATTGATATTAAGGACGTGTCCTGGCGGAGAGATAACCAAACCATAATCGATCATGTGAATTGGAGGGTCAATCCTGGCGAGCACTGGGCTGTGCTGGGCTTGAACGGTTCAGGGAAGACGACGCTTCTTAATATGATTAATGGCTATATCTGGCCGACAGAGGGTCAAGTTTCGGTCTTGGGTCATCGCTTTGGTGAGGTGGATCTCCGCGTGCTGCGCAAATCGATCGGCTGGGTCAGCTCTTCGCTGCAGGAAAGAATCCATGCGAATGAACGTACCCAGCATGTCGTCATTAGCGGCAAGCATGCATCGATTGGTCTCTATGATAAACCGACCGAAGAGGACTACGAACAGGCGGCGATGTGGATGAAGCAGCTTGGGTGCGCCCATCTCATTGACCGTGTCTATCAGGGCTGTTCACAAGGGGAGAAGCAGAAGATCTTGATTGCCCGGGCGTTGATGGCTTCTCCGAAGCTGCTGGTTTTGGATGAAGCCTGCAATGGTCTGGATTTTATATCGAGAGAAGCGTTGCTCAAGAGCATCCGAGAGCTGGCAGCAGCTCCGGAGGCGCCTCACATGCTGTTTGTAACCCACCACATCGAGGAAATCGTTCCGAATTTTACGCATACGATTCTGATCCGGCGTGGAACGGTGTTTGCTCAAGGGCGAACCAATGAAGTACTAAGCAGCGCTGTGTTATCCGATTTTTTTGAAACACCGGTAGAAGTGAACTGGAATCACAATCGCGCATGGCTATCTGCAGCTATTAGCGAGTAATGCATGATATAGGATGTTAGCACTCTAAATTATGTTTGACTTTATAATGTCGAGCAGGTCGCCGCGGCGGCCTGCTTCTTCGTATATGGACGGCAGCACAGGCCTATTTTTCGAAGTGCTTCACGATCATAGACTAGAAATAATAAGTACATATTGTTAATGAATGCCAGATTAAAGTACAATAACCAGTGAGATTATGGAAAAAGAGGTGAGGGACATGTCGAATATGGATGCATCTCGAATGCTATTAGAGAGATTAATAGATACGAAGGGATTGGCCGTTAGAACGAACCAACATGATGATGCCTTCTGGTATACGTCAGGAAGACCGGGTCCATACTATATCAACACCCAGAATATCGCTGGTGCACATGCTGCCAAGCACCTATTAACGCAAATTACGAATCTCTTAAAAGAGACAGAGTCAAGAGAGCGGCAAGTGATTGAGATCGCTGCCATGATTAATCAAACGGTACAAGATGATCCGTCGTACTTGAAATCCATTGATACGCTGGTCGATTATTATCTATCGCATAGCAGCACCAGACCGTCCATCATTTCCGGCGGTGAACGCAGAGATTGGTTCTTTTCAATTCCCGTTGCTGCTAGACTGGGGATTCCTCATATTTTCCTATTCAAATCCGGAGACTTGTTCGTCACCGATCATGAGGGCAAGCCGCTCGACCTCGCCATAAAGGACATGGAGGTCTTGCACGTATCCGATATCATTAATCAAGCCAGCAGTTATGTGAATAGATGGATACCGATATTGAGTAAGGCCGGAGTGAGTCTTACCGAAACGCTAACCGTAGCCGTCCGCAGTCAAGTAGGTAGGGATAGTCTGGCGCGCAGCCATGTTCATGTCGTTGCACCTCTAAGCGTAGACCCATCCTTATTTAAACAGGCACTGGATCTGGAGTTGATACCTACGTATGCTTACAACGAAATCATCCAGTTCTATGATTCACCAAGAGAATGGACAAGAAGATATCTCTCTGAAGTGAATCTGGAGCAATCCGAAGTCTTGGATCCGGTAAAGAGGGAACGCCTGAGCTTCTTCAAAGAAAACGATATCTACCACTTAAAAGAGGAATTTCCAAGGTTCTTTCAATGATGGATTGCGACTTAGACTAACGTATGGTCATCGAGATCTCATAAGTCCGTTTAACTACCGTTGTCATCACGGGAATGCAGCTTCACAAACTCGAGTATTCTCGTATTGATTTCATCCGCGAACTCCCCATTGATGGCATGCGATGCATTCGGCCAATTCATAATATCAATATCTTGTACTAGCTTCTTTCCTTGGGCTACAGCTTGTTCAGAATTATGCATCGTACTGTTCTCGGCCATGATCGCCAGAACGGGTACCGATATGCTTTTCAACTCTTCATCGCTTATTTGATCCGGTCCCGGCAATTTGAGTTTATAGTTGCGCATGCCTGACTCGATTAATTTAGCAATGGGTTCACTGTCATCGGCTTTGGCTCCACCGGCGATGTAACTTAGCATCTTTTCCCGGATGAATTTCGGTACGAAGGGAACAGAGGCTGGGATGGATGCAAGGATCATTTTGATCGAGATAGGTTGAAAGACGAAGACAGGATCCAGCAAGCTAACTGAAGCTATCTTCTCTGGATTATAACGGAGCAGATTCATTGTCGTCCATCCACCGATGGATACACCCATAAGGTGCACGTTGTCTACATCCAGAGAAGTTAGTACTTCATGCAGCCATTGAGCCTGGTCTTCCTGAGTTTTGATCTCTTTAGTCTGAACACTCATTCCCGGCTCTCCGAGCAGATCAATTGTATACACGGGCCTTTCACCCATCAGTCCCTCCAAGTTAGGTTCCCACATGGGAGTGGAGGAAGAGCGACCTGGCAGCAGAAGAATGGGCTCCTTGTGCTTGTTCTCCTCCTTCGTGAAATAGTAGATACGGACGGTGCCAAACTCCGTCTCTATGTCACGTGTATCAACCGGCTGCGGAAGGAGTGACATCGCTTCCTGGTATGCGGATTGGAAATCCTGCTCGCCTTCGTCGGAGGTGAAATGGCCGATCGTGGAGTCATCCCTAAATATAAATAGAAGCGCCGTACCCACGATGACTATAACAAGAAATCCAATGAGAAACCTCTTCATAAACCTCTTCATGTCAAATCCTCTTTCCTAAGATAGTAATGATAAGCATTTTCGATAAAATCATCGCAATAATCCATTAATAATTTGTCCTCAGCAGGCCAGCTCTCACTCTGTTGATTGGTTCTCAAATAAGCCTCCATCATCTCTTTATTGTCATTCGTCGCCAGATGGATGAAGGCAGCCCATTTCTTGCCGAGCCGATAACCAGAATCGCTATCGGGCTTGATTCCGTTATACTTCAGGGAGATGGCTTCCAAGAGCAATCTTTTCCATCTCCAGTAAATCTCAACGGTCTTATCATGATCGGGATCATTCTCTTGAAAGGCAGCAGTCGTCTTAGGATCAAACGCGATATTTGTGTATTCCAATATGGTGCTTTTATTCAAGTGAAGGGTTAGCTTCATGATCGCTTCCAAGTTATAATCGTTATCCGTTGTCATCGTTGATAGGATGGCACCAATGACGGCCATATCCGCTTTAATCTCCATTTCCTTCCTGAAAAGCATCTCTTGCTGCTGTTCTAAGATTCGCATCAAATCCTGGTGATTATTGTAGCTTAAGCAGTTTTGTTGGATTTCTTTTAAAGACAGACCCAGTTTTCTGTAGAAAAGAATTTGCTGCAGCTTCACCAAATCGCTTTCATTATAAAGCCTCGAGTTTTTGTCGCCGTAGCGTTTGGCCACTAGCAGACCGATTTTGTCATAATATTGAATGGTCCGGATTGTTGTACCGGTAAGTTCCGCTAGTCGGCCCACGGTATATAGTGTTTCATTCATACGTTCACCTCCTTGCTTCCATTTAAGCATATGACGTTACGTCACGAGCAAGCGATATTATAAAATCTTCCACTGTGGGAGAATTGTAATGGACATGAGGTATTGCATTAATGAAGAGGGGGAGATGCGGGGGATTCAAGGCTTGCTTACAAACACATGTTCTGATAGTCTGTGAATAAGAACAAGGGAATAAGCTCTTGAAAAGTAACTTATTAATTCGATCCAAAGTGAGGAAGCTGCATGATAAATATAAAGAAAGATTTGAAATTAGAATCACCTAGAATACCCGTGAATCTACCCGAACTTAGCATTCCAGACATACAATCGGAGGATTTCTTCGAAATGGGCGTCGTGAGTGACGTTTCCTTGGATAATCGTGAAGCTGGCAAAGTATCCTTTGACAAAATCATATTCAATAACGTAACCTTCACGGACTCATCCTTTCATCAGATTGAGCTCACGGACGTTATATTCGAGAAATGTGACCTATCGAATGTTGATTTCAGTTACGCAATTATACATCGAACAGAGTTCAGAAACTGTAAGCTTGTCGGAACAGATCTGTCTCAATCTACGATCATGAATGTTGTCTTTAGTCATTGTATGGGCAATTACGCCACATTTCGTTTTGCGCAGTTCAAGCAGGTCATAATCCATGAATGTTCGTTCCAGAATGCGGATTTGTACAACTCCAAATTGAAAAAAATGTCATTGCTCAAGACCAATATCGATCAAGCTCAATTAGCGGGTGTGAATTTAGAAGGAATGGATTTGAGCGATTGCGAATTTGATGGATTAGGCGTTGAGGTAGAGGATCTGAGAGGTTGTATCATTTCCCGGGAACAAGCTTACGTATTCGCAAATCTCTTCGGGTTAATCGTTAAAGATTAACTGAATCTATTCTGAAGTTAACATATTATTGAACAATTGAGGTGATCAGATTGATTTTGTCATGTGAATCGAATTCATTGGACGATTATTTGGCTGAAACGGAAGAGCTCGACTTTCGTCATCCGGACATCCAAGAAATTGCATCAGAATTATACGCTGCATCATCCAATGAGCAAGACTTTGTAAGAAAGGCCTATGAATTTGTTCGTGATGAGATCTCCCATTCCTGGGACATTCAAAGTACTCGAATCACATGCAAGGCTTCGGAGGTTCTCCTGTATAAAGAAGGGATTTGTTATGCGAAGTCTAATCTCCTGTGTAGCTTATTAAGAAGCAAAGATGTACCTGCCGGGTTTTGTTATCAACGACTTACGATTGGCGATACACCAGATACAGGTTACTGCATACACGCTTTAAATGCGGTTTATTTGAGATCTATTGGACAATGGATCCGGCTGGATGCGCGTGGCAATAAGGTTGGGATTAACGCTGAATTCTCCATTAATAAAGAAAAATTGGCTTTTCCAGTACGTGAGGAATACGACGAATCGGACTTTCCCATCATATACATGCAGCCCAACCCTCAAACGATGACAGTGCTGAAACAAAACACAGACTGTATAGAGATGTATCTCCATGGTTTGCCAACTCACTTGTAATCCCAATTTCCTGATACACGCGGCAGAAGGTAACACCCAGCCCGATTATCAATGGGGACAATAAAGGTAATCACTTGGAAGTATGGAAAGGGATCATGTAAAATAAACCTAAACCAACACTCAAAGGAGTAATCAGGATGTGCAGAAATATTAAAACGCTATTTAATTTCGACCCTCCAGCAACGGAAGATGAAATTCAAGCGGCTTCTCTTCAATTCGTCAGAAAGCTGTCTGGATTCAATTCACCTTCAAAGGCAAATGAAGAGGCGTTTCAACTGGCCATCGAGGAAGTAACTGAAGCTGCCCGCAAATTATTAGCTTCGCTCGTAACGAATGCCGAACCGCGAAACCGTGAGATCGAGATTGAACGGGCACGAGCTAGAAACGCGATCCGGTTCGGAAGCCAGGAGTAAGAGTCAAGCATGAACATCTACGGATGAGAATTGGATGGTAACCGTGAAAACCATGCAGAAGAAAGTCTATGGTCGGATCTTATCACAATCGTTGCGACCGACTTTCCTGGGCTGCCGCTTGTAGGCTATGAACAAAGCGGAGATCTCGCGGCAGCTCTTACATGCGGTTGGCAATCGATCGGGCCGCTTCGCGTTTGGATTAAATCCAAAACCATGAGGTATGATTGCTGCGTTAACTAGACGTAATCAACAAAATCTTCTCAAGATCCACTCCACAGGACCTCTTTTCATCCATTTTCTCCACACATGCGAAAAGACAATGGCGATTATGAAATAAGCACATCCATAGGCGATTGCAAACGAAAGCTTTCCATTTTCTAAGTAGTTTATAGCTTCCAGAAAACCTAATCCGATTATGATATGCCCTATATAATGAGATAACGACAGCTGCCCCGTATGGATAATGGCTTGATTTAGACGGGAATTCTCAAATTTATGAATCACATAATGACAGGTTGAAAGGATGGTTAGAGCCGAACAACCTGCGGAGAGAACATACAGTACGGTGGGCGGCATCGGTTTCGTCGCGAATAGATATGCTGCAGATTCAGGATCCAATATGGGCGAGGTCCATGTGATCAAGGAATAGGACAGCATCTCGAGGACGACTGTTCCAGACAAGGAATAGATCAGAATTTTCCGTTGGTTCTCCTTCTCCAGCCACCGTTTTCTTCCGATCCACATCCCAATTAGAAAAAAACATACCCAAGGGAAGATAGGATGGAATCCATTCCACAACAGGTTGCGAATAAACCCATTCATTGTCCAAAAGTCCGTATATGCGTGAAAATTCGCATCCCAACCCTTACTGTAATCAAAGACGATCAGCCATATTTGAGATAGTAATAGACTAACAACGGTTAAGCCCAGCAGCAGCTTATCGGAAACGGTCATCAATACCGCTGCGACAAGCATGAACACCGCGTAATCGTGCAGAATATCCGCGTTCCAATCCATCAGCAGCAGCAGCATGCCTGCTGTAAGCAGGAAAACAGATCGTCGGTACAGGCTTTTGCGATTCCGGCGAATAATGTCCTTGTCCATGGAACGTCTTGCTTTCGCAGTCATTAAGGACACGCCGATGCCTGCCAGAACAACAAATAGAGCAGAGGCTCTCCCTTCAAAGAGTCCCGCGATCGCTCGCAACCATGCAGGGTCAGCATTCTCAGCCTGCATGGCAAGCTTATAATTCACGATTATCATTCCGAAGATCGCCCAGGCTCTCGCATAATCAAGGGCAGTAAGACGCTGCGACGGTTGGCTCATCTCACGGTTCCGCCTCTTACGATCGTAACAACCGCTTTCGTCCAAATCGCTTCATAATGATACGCAAGTCCGTAGCTGATGAAATTATCCATGCTGTCAATCATCATGGTAAGCATTTGTGCTTTGACAAGTGCATCGGTATCTTCGATTGCCCCTATCCTGGCTCCGTGCTGCAGCAGCGCAACAAAACCGGTTGTAAAGCCGTCTAGGCTATCAATCAATTTGCGTGAATATGTAGGATTTCGGTAGCCCAGCGCCTGGTATTGATTCATGATACGTGTGTAATAGATGTCTTCATTCTGTTTAAGTATGATCCGAAGACCATCTGAAATCAGCTTTTCTTCAAAGTTATCGTTTGTATAATCTTGGATCGTGAAGAAATTCTCAAATCCGATGCTTTTGCAAATCTCGTCAAAGAGCACTTCGATAATGCTTTCTTTGGATACAAAATGATAATACAACGCAGGCTTGGATATGTTTACTTCCTTGGCGATCATGGTCATACTCGTTTTCTCGAAGCCGTGCTCAGCGAATAGGCGGTACCCGGTCTCCAAGATCGTCGTATACGTTGAACTTATGCTCATGCTTAACATCCTCCCAATACTTACTTACCGTTCGGTAAGTAAAACTATATCCAATAATGCTGCTAATTGCAACAGCAAGTAGGCAAACATCAGCCATCGGCAGTTTTCCAGCGATTGCATGGAAGACAAATACATTTTTTTGTTGACAATTGTCGGGTGGTGGCATTACATTCAGCATATGGCTTTTGTAGATTCGTTGACTCAGAATCCACCCTATATTCCCTGAAGTACAAACAAGGAGGCACAAGGTGTGTTTTTATGGAACGGTGAGCTGGTAGAGGAAGAAGAAATTCAAGTATCCCACAAGGATAGGGGCTATTACTTCGGGGATGGCATCTATGAAGTGTTTCGTATTTATAAAGGTAAGCTGTTCGAAAAACAGGCTCACTTGACCCGTATGTACCAAAGCTTGCACAATGTAAAGATTAAGGTTCAGTGGGATGAGCATGCACTAGCTGCCAAGCTGGATGAATTGGTTGCGTTGTTTGGTGAACATGATGGGTATCTGTATGTGCAAATTACGCGAGGTGAGGCGCCTAGAACCCATACGATTCCGGATGTAATCACTCCTGTCATGCTTGGCTATTGTGAAGCCTATACAAGCCCGTATAGTCAAATGGAGCACGGGATCGCCGCTATCACGGTAGACGATATTAGATGGCATCATTGCCATATCAAATCATTGAATCTGCTTCCCAATACATTAGCGAGGCAGCAAGCAAAGGAGAGCGGGGCGGATGAGGCGATCTTCGTCCGGGATGGCATCGTAACAGAAGGTAGCTCATCCAACCTATTCATTGTGAAAAATGGTGTGATTCGAACACATCCTGCCAATCACCTTATATTAGAGGGCATTACTAGACAAGTGATCGAACGAATCGCGAAGAGTGAAGGAATCCCTTTTGAATCGAAGGCTTTCCATGTTGAGGAATTAATGGATGCTGACGAAGTCATGATCACGAGCAGCACGAGGGAAATCACACCTGTCATATCGATCGATATGAAGCCTATCGGATCAGAGAAGCCCGGACCGATAACTAGACAATTGCAAGCGGCCTTTAATAGACTCGTAGATGATAATTAACAGGTAGAGGGAGGAACCGGCTCCATGATGACAGCGGAAGAAGTTCGTGCTTTCGCACTTTCCTTGCCGGAAGCGCAGGAACAAGAGCATTGGGGTAAACCCTCCTTCAGAGTCGGAAAGAAGATATTCGCTGTCATTCAGGAAGATGGTCTAACCCTGACGGTCAAAACGACAGCGGAAGACCGTATGGCTTATACGACGATGGATCCGTTGACGTTCAGTATCCCTGCCTCATTCTCGAACCTAAATTATATGGTCGTACAGATGAATCGGATTGATCCCAATGAATTACGAGATCTGCTGATGCTAGGCTGGCGCTTAGTCGCTCCCAAACGTCTAGTCAAGTTAATGTCATGATGCCGACCCATTAGAAACAATTAGAAACCGCGCAGCTTGCGGTTTCTTTTGCTTTCTATCGGTTTACTGCAGAACGTATGTACGGTATATTTAGGTATATGGTAAAAAAAGGCTCGATAACCGAAGGAGAGGTGGGTTAGAGTGCCTATTGTTTGTCTGGAAGGCACCAGTGCAGTCGGTAAGTCCACAACCTGTAAGGCTTTTGCCGATCGTTACGATGCCTATATCGTTGAAGAAACCCATTTTCTCTTCGGTCCAACCAAATGGCAAGGAATGGAGCTTGTTGATTGGCATCTTGCCTGTCAAACGAAGAGGTGGGAAATAGCATTAGAGATGAGCAAGGAATACCCCTACGTCTTGCTGGATGGGGATGTCTTTAAGCTCTGGTATGATTGGGTGTATGGACTGGATCATAGCGTATTTGAATATGAGTCGAATTACTTTAGAAGCAAGTTAATCTCGGGTGAAATATCCTTTCCGCATTGTTACATTGTCTTGTGGGCCGGTGAGAGCGACCTTAGAAACCGCAAAGAATCTGATATTACAAGAGGAAGAAGGTTATTCGACAAACATCTTAAGCTCGTGGAGCCTCAAATCAAATTTTTTAGCGCTCTCAATGGATTAATACCCAACTATGTCGGGGTTCATAAGGCGGAAACGATAGAAGGGAATATCCTCAATATCGAAAACCAAATCTCATTATCCTCCGGCTTATCGGCGCAACAGAATTTGCAATTATTCGACTTTATGATTGAATATTTCAGAACGACGAACCCTTAAGTCTGGAGAGTTAGGCAAACAAAATAATAGCGGATTGCGCTGAAGAACAAATAAAGGGGATTCGTCCATGGTGCGTTCTTGGTATGAGCTTAATGAAATTGACTCCAGCAAGATTAGATTTGTCGTGATGATCACGGAATACCACAATCAAATCCTGCTTATTCGGAACAAGAAGCGTCAGCTCTGGGAATTACCTGGCGGTAAGAGAGAAGAAGGTGAAGATCTCATTCACGCGGCAGGCAGAGAGCTGTACGAAGAAACGGGTACGGTTCAAAGTGAATTAACGCCATTCGGGGTTTATTTAATGAATGGCAGCTACGGAATGAATTTTTATGCCAAAATTAATGTGTTAGGCCCATTACCCGATTATGAAATTGAAGAGATTAAATTCGTTACAGAGCTTCCTGAGAACTTATACTATGGATCTATTTTTTATGAAATATATGAAAGATGGAAGGGTCAAGACCATCAAAAGTTAGCGACATATACATATAATTATAACGACAATCAAGCATGTATGAAGTTTAAACAATAACCGATACGAAAGGTGATTCTATGGACCGCTATCGATATCCAATAGGTCAATTCGAACCTGTACGGGAACCGACATCAGAGCAGCGCAATACATGGATAGAGGTCATTTCGGTGATGCCGGCCAACTTAAGGATGACGGTGAGTAACCTAACAATGGATCAGCTGCTTACCCCTTATCGTCCCGGCGGGTGGACAGTTCAACAGGTCGTCCACCACATGGCGGATAATGATATGAATGCTTATATCCGTTTCAAGCGGGCATTAACTGAAGATGACCCTGTGTCAAGCTCTTATCGGGAAGATTCATGGGCACAACTGAGCGATTATCAGAATACGCCCATTGAAACATCAATCGTTCTCCTCGAAGCCCTTCACAGTCGATTTGCCGTCTTGCTCCGTTCATTACCGCCATCGGACTTTAACAGGACCTTCACGAGTCCCACGCATGGCCGAATGAGTCTGGATCTTGCAGCTCAGCGATTCGCTTGGCACAATCAACATCATATCGCCCAGATTGAATCACTCAAGAATCGTATGGGGTGGAATTAGGGGGGAACCACTATGTTATCCATCGTTAAAGGGCCTTATTTGCAATGGCCTACAATAGCGTCCATGACAATGATGTGGGAAACATCGGAGCCGGCTGCTTCAAGAGTAGAGGTGTTCATAGCAGAACGAATTCATAGCGGCTATCAGGGGAATTACAAAAAGCCAGAGCATCTGATGACAATCGTGTCAAACGAGAGTCATACCGTGATTCATCAGCTTACCGTGACTAACTTGGAAGCAGGAACGACGTATTTCTACCTAGTTTTCTCTGAGAATGAACATGGCGAAAGGGTGCAATCCGGACCCTATCCTTTCAATTCAGCCGCGCCGAAGGGACAACCGTGTTCATTTACTGTGACAAGCGAGACAGGCGGCTATAGTGGTTTTGATTCAACCCATGGGCAAATTAACACGAATATATTCAAGCAAATGCAAAGATACCGGCCGGATTTCACCTTATTTGTCGGGGACCTCGTCAACGATGGAAGAAAGTACGAAGATTGGGGAACGTACTTTTTTGAACCGGGGAAGGATTATTTGACGAATACCCCGTTCTACAGCTGCTTGGGCAATCACGAATGTAATGCTTCATGGTATTATGACTTCTTTGCTTTTGCGCCGCCCAAAAATTATTATTCCTTCGATTATGGGGATATTCATTTCATTTGCTTGGACAGTACAGATTTCATCAAACCAGACCAATACCCTCATGCTGCAGGAGAGATCCGTCCAGGACAAGCCCAGTATGATTTTCTTATCCGTGATTTACAATCAACGTCTGCCAAGTGGAAAATCGTCTTTTTTCATTATCCTCCGTATGTATCAGGCGGATATCAAGTGGAAGACATGCGGCAGCTTTGTCCCATCATGGAAAAGTATGGAGTCGATATCGTATTCAATTCACATACGATCGTATATGAACGAAGTCATCCGATTCGTTCGAATGAAATTGATTATGAGGATGGAATCGTCTATATCGTGGCCGGTGGAGCAGGGGCCATGCCGGAGTGGCTTTTACCCAAGAGAAGCTGGCATACCTCACAATCTTTAGCAGTTCCCCATTTCGTACAAGTCGTTGCAGTGGAAGACAACTTAGAGATCCGCGCAATCGATGAAGAAGGACGGTTATTCGACTCCGCCCGGATTAGGAAATCAGCAAACGGCCAAAAAAGCTTTTTCTAGTCTTAATGAATGAGTTGAAAGAGGAGTTGCTATTAGCAGCTTCTTTTTTTTGTATTCGGCTCAGTTTATAGTTGCGTGAGCTAAGACGTAATGTCTTCATTTGATTAAAAACATCAACGATATGGACAAACTAGTACCAACGTGTAATGTCGAGGACATATGTCCTTTCCAAGTAAACGGAAACTATCATTTAATGAAGAGAGAAATCTATATTGGGAGAGTTCATATGAAGGGGATTATATTTGCATTATTAGGCGGGGCCTTCATTACGCTGCAAGGGGTAGCCAATTCGAGGATAAGCCAAGATATCGGCACTTGGCAAGCGGCGACAATTACCCAGCTAACCGGGTTCATCATGGCATTTCTAATTCTGCTCTTCGTTCGAGATGGACGAGGGCAAGGGTTCAAGCAAGTGAAACCGTTATATTTGACAGGCGGTTCCTTTGCGGCGATCATTATTTTCACCAATGTCACGGCTATACACGAAGTAGGTGTTACCCTCACGATATCCGCTCTTCTGATCGCTCAGCTGAGTCTGACCTTTATCATCGATATTAAGGGGTGGTTCGGTGTGGCGAAGCAGAAGATCAGGCTGTCACAATTCATTGGGATCGGAATGATGATCACCGGTGTGGTAATATTAAGGTCTTGATCGTATGATCATCTCAGGGGAGCGACATGCTGTAGGCTGGAGGTTAAATCGAGTAATGAAAGAGATTCATGATCGTGAACGATTGAATCATTATTTGCATATGTATCAAATCGTATCCATCTTTTCAGAGCAGCTAATCCCGCATTTGTCGTTATACAGCTACATGCCAGGCGAATCCATCTGTTCTCGGGGTGAACCCTCTCAATATCTGTACATTCTTGTTGAGGGAAAAATCAAAATCTATACGACCACTGAGGAAGGCAAAACACTGATACTTTCAATTAAGAAACCCCTTGAGGCGGTCGGCGATATAGAATATGTACATGGGACGGACATTATGAATACGGTCGAGGCCGTATCGTCTGTCCATATGATCGTTATTCATCATCGTTGGTTGAGAAAGTACGGAAGTGATTATGCGCCTTTACTGCAATTTTTACTGGGCATCATTACTCAGAAGTTTTTCATCAAGTCGAACTCGTTGAGCTTCAATATGATGTATACAGTGGAAGTGAGATTGGCAAGTTATCTGTTGTCCGACTCCTTGTATGAATCGGATTCTCTTCATGAAGGGTTGCTAAGCACAGCTCATCTAAAGGATGCGGCGGACATCATTGGAACCAGCTACCGGCATCTGAACCGTGTCATCAAACAGTTCTGTACCGATGGTTTCATTGAGCGCAGCAAAGGGTTCATTCATATTAAGAACAGAGAAGGTCTAAAGGCACTGGCTGGTCACAACATCTACGAATAGATTCGAATAAATCAGTAAATGGGTGAGCAAAGGTATGGTTCTTGGGATAGTATTAGCGCTTATCGCAGGTTCTCTGGTCAGCCTGCAAAATATATTCAACAGTAAAGTCAATGAGCGTGCAGGATCTTGGGCGACGACCACATTAGTATTAGGTTTGGGTTTCCTGGCTTCACTGATGTTCGGTCTGATCTTTGAAGGAAAACAGATATTCAACTTTCAACATATGCAGACCTGGTATTGGTTTAGCGGAATGATCGGAGTAGGTGTGGTCGTCTGTCTGGTGCAGGGAATGAAGCTGCTTGGTCCGACCTATGCCACCTCGATCGCGCTGATCGCACAACTCGGATTTGCATTAATGTGGGACTCGCTAGGCTGGTTAGGTTTGGAGAAGGTTCCGTTTACTCCACAACAATTGATTGGTGTTCTGATGGTTGTCGGTGGTATTATTGTATTTAAATTAGGCGGCGGGCGCGAGACTCAGAAGTCGTCTGAGTTGACCTAGAAGGGTCTGATCACCGGGCACGATCGCAGGAGGATGAAGGAATTGAAACAGAACAAATATGATGATTCCGGTTTCTTCGCGAATTACAGCCAGATGCCGCGTTCGATCGGCGGACTGAATGCAGCTGGGGAATGGCCTGTCTTTCGTTCATTGTTTCCTGAGCTGCGCGATAAGAGAGTGCTTGATCTTGGCTGCGGCTTTGGCTGGCATTGCCGGTATGCCCGTCAGCAGCAGGCACGATCTGTTGTGGGAATAGACCTCTCCGAGAATATGATTGTGCGTGCCCGGGAACATACGGATGATCCCGCTATCGAGTATCGTCAGCTCGCGATTGAGGATATCGACTTTCCGGCAGAGGAATTTGACGTCGTCATAAGCTCACTTGCCTTACATTATGTCGAGAGGTTCGACATCATCTGCCGCAAAGTCCATCAGTATCTGGTGCCGGGCGGTTCCTTCATACTCTCTGTCGAGCATCCCATCTTCACTGCGCTCGCAGCACAGGATTGGTATTATGGAGCGCAGGGCGAGCGATTGCACTGGCCTGTCGACGATTATCAGAGTGAAGGCTTGCGCCAAGCCAGATTTCTGGATCATGATGTTACTAAATATCACCGGACAATCGAAACTCACCTGAATGCCTTGATTGATTCGGGCTTCAGAATTAAGCGAATTTCCGAGCCTCAACCGAGCCCAGAAACTATAGCCGCGCATCCCGAGATGAAAGATGAATCCCGGCGTCCGATTTTTCTCTTAATCGCCGCAGTCAAAGATTGAGAGATCATGATTAGCTCACGAGAGCTGAGATGTTACAAGAAAGGCCATCCTGCACAGGATGGCCTTTCTTCATTGATCGGATTCAATGATTTGGTGAAGGCTGCGGTCAATCTTGAGAAAAATGAGCATAAAAGGTTGATCTTCCCTCTGATATAATTATATTCAAGGTAAGTGCTAAGGGAGGTACAGGCCATGGGTAAGAATGCTAATCTAAGAAAGACGGTTGTGAAAAGCGGCCCCGTGCGCAGAAATACGGACAACTACAAGCCTGCACGCGTGCCAGCTGCATTGAAAGTGTATGCAGGTGGAACGGTTAGCTCATTAAAGGGGGAGACAAGTATGGAGCTTATCAAATGTCCGATCGACAATGAGGTGGAAAGTGCCTTTGTCCATGTATCCGATCTCCGCCGCTCTGCTATGTGGTACAGCATGGTGATGGGGCTTCCACTCTTGGAAGACAGGCTAAACGGCGGCAATGTCTACTGGATGACGCTTCAGGGGGGAACCGGTATTATTCTGGATGACAACAAAAGCAACGGGCCGGATGTCGTGCATGTCAGATACATGTACAAAACCTCTGACATTGAGCAGTCATATCGTTTCTTGGAGAAGCAGGGAGTACGACCGTTATATCCGATCGCGCGGCCTCATCCAGGCTTGGCATTCTTCAATTTTACCGATCCGGACGGCAACTCGTTGATGATTATGCAATCAGATTTTGTCTCCGATGTCGTAGAGCGGCTGGATAACACGAATAGTCCTATTATGAATCGGATTGGCGGTATCTTCCTGAATGTTACGGATATGAACCGGGCGATTCGATTTCACAGTCAAGTATTGGGCCTGCCTTACAATGAAGTCGGGACCGGACCTGAGCATTCCATCTATGACCTGCAGATGAGGAAAGGGAGCGGCGTCCTGCTGGACGACAATCGCTTCCGGCACGGCGATGATTACGAGACTCTATTCATGCTGGTTACACCTGATGTAGAGGGATCGAAAGCCTACTTAGAATCGAATGGTGTTCCGGTCTTCACCGACATCGAGAGACCCGGCGGTGAATTGGCCTTCTTCACGGTCAAGGATCCGGATGGCAATGTCATCATGATTTGCTCTGAAATGGAATAATGAATTTTACCAGCAGATGATATTGATGAAGCGGCTGCGTTTATAGAAAATTTAGGCTTCCAAATTATTTGCGGAGGCATTCATCGGTATGAGTCTGTCTCCTTTTTCAACATGCGAGATGACGATTTTAATGTCATTACGGTATGCCAGAACCATAAGTAAGTACATGGGAATATGCAAGAAACAGCCGCTCATACTTGAGCGGCTGCTTCTGTGTCGATCTGTTTACCGATAGTCATGCTGCACGTCTTCTCCGACCTTATAGGGAATATAGACATATACGTGGTCATTCTCCGAGTATTCCAGATGAACGGCGGTTGCTTGACCGGGAATTTGCTTCTCAAAACCGAATTGGCAGCCTAACCAGCGATATTTATCGGAATAGTCAGCACGGAAATCCGTCTTTGTTCGTGGATATGTAAACACCGCATAACATTGGGAGGGAATGGTCATTACCGTAAGACCCTTAGCATCCACGCTTGGCGACTCCAGTTCGACGCAAACGTAAAGCTCATTCTCCAGGACATCTTCATAGCGCTCTAGAATGGGATTGACGTAGAATAAGGTTGACTTTACGCCCTGTATATCTTTAATGGCTTCTGACAGACGGGTCTCCCCCTCAGCTAATGCAGATTCGGGGTCATTCACATGTACGGTAACGCTGCACCCTGCGACATGCAATTCCGGGCGTGATACCAGCGTATACCTCTCCATGGAGGGAATCTCCGGACCAGCATGATATTCCAGTTCATTGAGTCCAAATAGTCCGCTCCACGCCCCGAATTCATTGCCATCCGGATCGCGAAATTCGAACCATAATGTATTTGCAACGCCAACTTCCAATTCACTTACATCTGCGCCGCATTGAACAAGATGCTGATGGAAAGCATCCGTATTCGGTACGTGAAAATCAAACCTGCCCTGACCGACTTTCTCTTTATTCTGATTGATCCAGCAGATTCGCCCTGGAGCAACCTCGACTGTGGCAAAATGCGGGTTGTAAGCCATCACCTTGAATCCGAGGCATCTGCAATACCAGAGCAGAGCTTGGTTCAAATCCGATACATACAATGCTGGAATAACCGCTGAAGCAAATGATGATATCGTTTCGGGGTGGTACGATTGTGCAGCAATGGTCTGGTTTGTCATGACGATAACAGTCTCCTTTATCAATTAGTTCCTCATTCCTCTATACAGATGCCATAGAAGGGTTGAAACCTGACCTCATGGCAGCTCTTTTTTCTAATCTTGAGAAAAAAGGGATTCCCAGTCTAATCAAGAAAGTTAAGTGTAGGAAATGTACTCCACAAATGGGCTAAGTAGGCGAATCGAGATGGAAATTTCAGATATTGAACTAGCGGAACGAGCAAAATTAGGCGACCGGGAGGCATTCAACGAATTGCTTGCCAGGCAGCGCAGCCGTGCGTTCTCATGGGCTAAGAGCATCGTTCAGGACGAACATATGGCAGAGGATGTTGTGCAGGAAGCGCTATTGAGTGCTTTCTTGAAGCTTGGTACAGTTGCGGATATGCGAAGGTTTTTACCCTGGCTGCGAGCAATTGTGAGAAATCAGGCTTTGATGAAGCTGCGCAGGGGAGGGCCTTACGGCAAAGAAAAGCCGTTCTCTTCTTTTCTTGCTGCCAATAAGCAGGCGGAACCGGACTGGGGGGACTTGGATACCGTCCTATACCGGATCACCAAGCGCGCAAACCCTTCCCAGGAATCGAGACATGAATTAGAGATGCCCGTTACAGAAGCGTTGACCGGACTTATTCGCGTTCTCGGTCCGCGTGAGCGAACCGTATTCGAACAATTCTTCTATCAACAGCTTGCTCCGGACGAAATCGCAGCCCAATTTGACACGAACGTCAATAACATCCATAAGACACTCTCCCGTATACGCAAAAAGCTGTCAAATGAAAAAATGGAGCTCGACATCCGGACGGAGCTCCGGTCTTTCTTTGACCAAGCCGGCTATAAGCGGCACATGCTGCCCAAACCTGCCATTCAAGGAGAGGATCTGGTGCACCCGGATATGTCCTATCCCTATGCCATCTATCACGCGCTCCGCAGCGCGGGTAAAGATATTACCTTGGCTGAGGTAACGGGCTTTACCGGCTATGCCTTTATAATAAATCTTCGGCTGCCTATGATTAGTGCGGCAAGCGCGATGCTATGGGACTGGGATACCTTTCTTGCGAATGGGTTATTCACACTTGGCTATCATTACAGATATGTGGATTATCAGCATTACAAGATTGCAGCTCCTAGTAAGCATAAGACTGAGAAGCTTCTTTGTACGCTTACTATGCTTCGGCAATCGGTAGATAGCGGTTTTCCTGCTTTGTTGAATAATGGTCTTCATTATGAAGCATCGCTCGTATACGGATATGATGATCAAGAGCAGTTATTGTATGTATCCGATTCCAGGTCGACAGCTGCCATTCCTTACAGCAGTTTGTATGCCGGCCGAGCAGAGTTAGACACAAGAATATCCCGCGAGCTCTATGCCTATGTATTAGATGGGACGCTCGCATCGGTCAACCCAGCTGAACAAATGCTGCGACTCATTCAACGCATCATTCGTCATGCGGAAGGACAGGACAGCACGTTCCTGCCTTGTGCCAATGGTATTCAAGCTTACGATGAATGGATGAAGGCTTTCGAACTAGAGACGATTGACCCGCTCGGGAATGCGTCTTGTCTGGCGATCTTCGGCTGGTGCAGGCAGCAAGCGGCGGCTTTCTGGCGAGAACAATCACAGAGGTGGCAAAGTGAAGAGCGGTATGCTGCGTACCCGAGTTGGGGTGAAATGTTTCACGATGCTGCTGAATGCTACAGCCGGGTGTATGAATGTTATCGGCAGCTGCAAACGCTATTTCCTTTCCCGTCAGGCGGGGATCCTCATGAATATAATCATAAAACATCAGCAGTCCGACTGCTGGAGCAGGCTAAACAAGAAGAATGGAAAGCCATTCAAGCATTCAAACGCTTCGAAGCTGACCATAGCCATGCGAGCAAGCGAGTAATCTCTCATATCCCGGTGAATCCGTTCTATTCATTCGGAGGCATGCGACCCAAGGATTCATGTCCTGCAACCGAGTGCCAGCTCGATTCGATCTATGTAACCTGCACCAATCTCAAAACTTCAATAATCTTCTATAGCACACTGCTGGGTTTGACGATAACGCCCGAGATGCTGGATGGTCCGATCGGGGTATTTCAGCTGGAGAACGGTCCGAATCTCATCCTCGCCGATAAAAGACTGGATCTTATGCACGTCGATTGGCGGCCAGACTTGATCGTGAGGACACCTGACATCGAATTCACGTTCGTTGAGATGAAACGTCAGCAATGGGAGATCATATATGCCCTGGATCATGGCGGCATTGATATGGACTTCTTTATTGCTGCGGACAAGGACGGGAACCAAATCTTAATCGTGAATCGGGCAATCACGTACTCTTCGGCTTCGATTGTCTGCCATAATGATGACCATCCGATCCAACCCGAATTGACCTGCTTTTGTCTAGCCGTCAAGGATGAGATGGCTTCGCGCCATGCATATAACTTGGCTTTCCCTGAAATGGTAAACCATAATGTCATTAGCTTTACGAATAAGCTACACCGCAAAGCCACAGATACACGAATTCAACTTTCAAGTCGGAACTTGGATGCGGCTTATCGCTTCTTGCGTGAACAGGATACAGTTATTCTCCATTATTCTGATGAGCGTGAAGACGGCTCTATAAGCATGATCATTCAGGATCCCGATGGACTTCCCATTGTCATCCATGGACTCGTCTAACCTCACCCTCATAAGAAGGAGCTCTGCATGGAACCCATCAGGGCTCTTTCGTCATGGAAGCAGCACTTTATAATCCGGAGACACTCCCGTAGAAAAAAACGGGAAATTCTTTACATTCAGATAACCATCGGTTATATTATAACCAATGGAAAGTAACCGTTGGTTAGCCCGAATAGGAGAGATGATGATGAGCTTTATTTTATTCATGCTTTTGTTTGTACTAGGGGCGGGTTGGTTGGATGCCAAGGCTCGAACTATCAAACAAAGAGGAGTGAAATAGAATGTTTGCCGGTCATTTTGGTATAGCTGCAGCGGTAAAATCGAAGTCACCAGAGGTTCCGCTCTGGGCGCTCATGGTGAGTACACAATTACTCGATGTGTTGTTTGTGCCGCTGTTCGTAACAGGAGTTGAAACGATAGAAGGCAGTGGTTATGGTGGGGCCGTCATTCATGCAGATTACACACACTCATTAATCGGGGCTTTGCTTATTACAGCATTGGCCGGTATGTTCGCCAAGCGACAATGGGGCAATAGAGGCGGCCGAATCGTGGCGGGAGTGGTATTCAGTCACTGGTTGTTGGATCTATGCGTACATCGGGCGGATCTCCCTATATTGCCAAGCAATTTCGGGAATTTGCCATTATTGGGCCTTGGCATATGGGAATATTCAAGCTTAAGCATCGTGTTGGAAGGTGTGCTAATCGGTGTTGGCTTCCTCCTGTATTTACAATCGGTTGTGAAGGAAAGAAGCAGCACAGGCTGGGCGATTGTTTCAGGAGGAATGATGGGGGTCTTGCTGGTATTAGCTTTGGTAACGGATGTATTCGGAATTTGAACGAAGAGGCAGTTTGCCGCGAGGAGAGAACGATATGGAATTTTTCAAATATGCGAATCTTTGCTTGCGTTTTCTAATTGAATTATGCGCTTTAACTGCATTGGGGTATTGGGGCTTCTACGCAGGTAAAGGGTATCTGGTGAAAATCATTCTGGGAATCGGATTGCCATTGCTCGCAGCTGTTATTTGGGGGATGTTTGTTTCACCCAAAGCGTCCATACCTACAACAGGCATCATTCGGTTTTTGCTTGAAATATGCGTTCTAGGGGCAGGCGGAGTCGCTCTTTACGCGGCGAAGTATGACAAATTAGCCATTCTATATGCTATAGTCATGATGGTTAATCTTACGTTTACTTATCTTTGGAAGCAGCATTCGACCTATTAATTTCTCGGAAGAGTTGGTCCATTCATGTAAGGAGGAGGTGTTGAATTGAGAGTTGGCCGAACGACAAGAGTGATCACGACGGATACAAGACGGGATAATCCATTTCTTCATGATGGCAGTCACCGGCGGTTCATGGTAAGTATCTATTATCCTACTCCTGATTCGAATAGCTCCGAGCATGAATCTGCGTATCCTGAGCTGTTTGACCCTGGCGTGGGAACCGCCAAGGCGTTCTTAACGAGCATGGGGGCTGATTTGGATTATTTATACACGCTTAAAACGAACGTTTACAAGGATGCAGACATCATGTCAGGTACCTTGTATCCCATCATCATTTATTCGCCAGCCTTTGGAATCGAAAGAGATATGTACTGGTTCAATATTAAGAAGCTTGTCGCCGATGGTTATGTTGTTCTGTCAATCGGGGCGACATATGAATCGGTATTCACGGTATTTCCGGACGGGGAGTATGTTCAACAATTGAAATCGCTTGCTGACCTCGGCGCAAAAGACCGGGAGGAATGGCTGAAGCTATTAGAAATAAGAACGCAAGATATCCAATATGTTATGAACTGGTTAGAGGAAGTATACGAATCTGACGAGCTGCTTCAACACCAAATCGATCCGCAGAATATAAGCTTAATCGGTCATTCATTAGGTGGAGCTGCGGTATATAGAATGTTGCAAGACGATTCCAACATTAAGGCCGCTATTCTACTAGACCCGAGTCTTCATCTGATGGGTACAGATCCTTCATATGTTCACATACCTGTTTTACTATTGCGGCAGCATTCATCGACCTATGAGATGCTCAAGAATGATGGGTGGAATGAGGAACTCGCTCGCGATACAATGAATGGGCAAATGCATGTGGCAAATGTTCTAACCGGTTATAAATCCTTTATTAAGATACATGGGGCAAATCATATCACATTCAGTGATGTGCCGATTCACTTTAACGAAACCCAGATCGACGCCAAACACGAAGCAATTAACAAGGTGATTACTTTATTTCTAACGGAGTTCGTTCATAATCAAGCGGGCGAATATACGAATAATCTTACAGAAATAATGGGCATCAGTCAGATTAATAGCGATGGAACAATGTTAGAAGAGAGCTAACATGCTGCTAGGCCGCCGGGATAGGTACATCGGTGGTCTTTTTTTGGTCAGAAAAGGCGCTTGATGCCGCCCCATTATATAGCGTTTATATTCTGTCGGCTTGATGCCGAGGCCGGTAATAAGAAGGAGATACGCCCTCGACTTGCCGGAATGTACGGCTGAACGAATGGATGTTCTCATACCCGAACAGACAGGCAATTTCTTTGAGCGGCGTCCTGCTGTAACGGATCATTTCCTTTGCCTTCTCGATACGGATAAGCTGATGGTACTTAATCGGTGTCATGCCGTATGTCTTTTTGAACAGGCTGATCAAATAATATGCTGATGTTGGATAGCGCCGACAGTGTGTCGAGCGATACCTCCCGGTCGTAATGGCAGTCCAAATAGGATTTGCCCGCGTTTAATTCGTCGAGGTTATTCACGATCTCCGGATGATGCGACCATTCATTCTCCCGCAGTAAGTAGACCCATAATTCCAGAAACAGCCCTTTTACGAGCGTGTCCGCGTAGGGAAGCTTGGTGAGGCGATGATAGAAAAGCAATTTTGCACCGTGGATTCCAGCTCCTGATGGATGTGTTTGCATCTAGCGAGTGTGGGAAGCCCTACGCTTGGACAAATGTGAGGAGGATGACGATGAATTCATTGAACAGCCTGTTTCAATTGCGCCATGACCTTTCAACGAAACGGATTTCCAGCTTCGACCGGAAAGGCGGATTCCATGACAGTATTCGCATCGAGGCCGGCGAAACGAGAGGGATTGCCGAAATCGAGCACGCGGGGATTATCAAGCATATCTGGATTACAATGAACAGTGAGGATCCGATGATTCGGCGCAATGCAGTCATTCGTATGTATTGGGACGGGGAGGCGAATCCCAGCGTCGAGGCGCCGATCGGTGATTTCTTCGGCCAAGGATGGGGAGAGAAGTACAACTACTCCTCACTGCCAATGGCGGCGGCGCCGCAGGATGGACAGGCGCTCAACTGCTATTTTCCAATGCCGTTTGGCAATGGAGCGAGAATCACGATCCAGAACGAATCCGATCAGCCGATTATGATGTTCTTCTTCTATGTGGATTACGAGGTTCATCCCGCGATCGGGCTGGAAGCCGGTCGTTTTCATGCCTATTGGAATCGTGAACTGACGGAGCCCAGAGACGGCGACGAGAACGAATGGCTCATTCTGGATCCGAACGACGTGTACAACACGACCGACCGCGACAATTATTTGTTCGCCGATATCGAAGGCAGCGGCCATTTCGTCGGCGTCCACTATTTCGTCGATTGAAAGTGCATATGGTAATATATTGCTTGTGAGAAGGATAGTTGGTAATTAAGATCGAATGATTATTCATGGCAAACAATTAATCGATAGGCTGCTCATGTCTGCGAAAGGAGGGAATATCTTGTACATCAGGTTTCATGGGAATTACTCAAGTCCCAAGACAGAAGAACCGTATGGGATATTTGTGGTTATCTACCATTTACAGCGAGATGGTAAATTATCCGAATCTGATAACCGTACATATTTTGAAACGAAGGAATGGTTTGAACAGCATCTGCCAAACCCGCCTTATTACGAAGATAATAGTGCCATTAAAGCAGTAATATGGTTTAAAGATAATCCAAAAACAAGGGTTATGATAAACAAACTGGAACCCCTCATTACAATCGCAGCGAAATATGAAACCGAATTGACGAGAACCGTCGCAGTTGATCCTCCCGGAATTGTCGTCTATGAAGATGACTATCAAATCGCTGTCATAAAGTCATGAATGCCGAAGGATGACGATATGGAAGTTTTAATAAAGATTTGGAACCCCACCTTTACAAGCGAACGTATGTGCGGTATTGTGAGATTAGGTGATTGTTACCAATCTTAGGAGGACAATATGAATAAACAGAATCTAGTGAAAGCCTATGATATTGATGCACACAGACGGGCAAATTCAACTCCGGCAGAATGGAAGATTATAGAACGAAAAGTTTTCCTGGATAGGTTGAAACAAGAGAATAAACAATCTCTCCTGGAGCTAGGAGCGGGCACGGGGATGGATAGCCTCTATTTTCAAGATAACGGCTTGAATGTAACCTGCATCGACTTGTCCAATGAGATGGTTCGTTATTGCAAAGAGAGAGGATTAACCGCGAAGGTTATGGATTTTTATCATTTGGATTTTGCTGATCATTCGTTCCATGCCATCTACGCATTAAATTGTCTCTTACATGTACCAAAGCATGATATTGACCAGGTGTTGGGCGAAATTAAACGTGTTCTGAAGCCCGATGGTCTTTTTTATATGGGACTTTACGGAGGCAAGGATTCAGAGGGGATCTGGAAGGAGGATGCATTCGAACCCAAACGTTTTTTTGCATCCTATTCCGACGAGTCCATAAGAACTCTCGCAGGACAGCATTTTGAGGAGATCTATTTCAAACGTATACCATTAGATCCTAATTCCCCACATTTCCAATTACTTATATTGAAGAATGTCGAGTGAGCTGCATATAATAATTCAGTCAAGGGACTGCCATTGTGAATTGGCAGTCTTTCTCAATTGGATTCCTCTAGTAAGGACAGGAGGGAAAGAGCATGCAGAGGAAGGGATATTCAAGATATGTTTCGTTAGGTACCCGCATCATTGCTTTTCTGTGGGATTACATTATCCTATCGTGTTATATCATGCTGCTAATTGGAGTATCGTTTCTCGCACGACCGTTCCTTGTTCCATTATTCACATCAGGTCCGTTGTCAGCAGAAATCACCGGGTTTATGTTCATTACATTGCCAGTCTATCTATATTTTGCAATAAGTGAGGGGGCGAAATCGCATGCGACTTGGGGAAAACGGAAAAGGGGGATCGTGGTGATCGGCGTGCACGGTCAACCCATCGGAATAGGGCGTTCTTTTCTTCGCTCAGCCCTTAAGTTCATCCCCTGGGAGCTGGCCCATTTCACGGTGTGGCATATGGTCATACCTTCGGGGTATCCCGACGCGCTCATTTACGGCTTATTAGCTGTAGTTTATGGATTGGTCTTCGTTAATCTACTCTGTGCATTACTGAGTCAGAACAAACAAACGCTGTATGACATGATTGCGGGAACCGTTATCCAGCGTAAAGAGTAACGATCTATTGAAATACTAAAATTATACATTTTTATGATTGCGCCCCGTATTGGGTCGCGCTATAATGGTGTACGTAATGGGGAAGCGCTTACCTAAAGCGATCATATCATAAACAGTCAGTGAGAAAGAGGCGTAATGGCTCTCATATGTCCGGAATACTTCGAATCGTATGAAGTTACGTTTACCTTTTCATCGATAGAGGGCGCCATCCTTCATTCTCAGAATCTTATACGGTGAGGAGGTATGTAATCATTGAGGTCGGGCTTGAATAGAGGTTGGTTTGAATCGAAAATTGTAAGCGCATACTTTGTGTTGAGCAAATGTAAAGAATCATAAGCAGAATTGTTGTCCTTGGATGCAAATGCCAATCCGATGAGGACGTTTTTTTTCAAAATAAGTTAAGCGCTTTACTTCAATTGAAATAACCCATCTATTATTCTCGAATTATTACTATGAGGAGGACTAGAATGATATTCAAGCGAAGCAAGAAATGGATAAGTTTATTAACCGTTTTATGCTTGTGGGTAAGCTGCTTGGGAATGCCGAATACCGCAGTTTTCGCAGAACAAAGCGAAGCGGTTGCGGTTGCGGCGGTCCCAGGGTTAGCCGGGGAATGGAAATTCGATGAGATGAACGGGAGTGTAACACCGGATACTCGATCGCGCAATGATGCTATTGTATCGAAGGCTGCGTTAGGGACCGGATTTAATGGGAAAGCGTTATTGTTTAACGGTTATGACAGCTTTGCCACGATACCTAATGATGAATTGATCAACACGGGCAGCGATTTCTCGATGAGCATGCTGGTCAACTTCAATTCTACGTATACGAATCGGAACGTGGTATTCGTTCAGCAGCAGGGGGAGAATGGAGCAACCCTTCTACAGCGCAGACCGGACGGCCGCCTGCAATCCTCATTAGGTGGAGTATCCACGATAGGTGCGACGTTGATTGAGCCGAAAAAGTGGTATCATGTCGCGCTGGTTCGTGAGGGCGCAAAGGTCAAGCTGTATGTCAACGGAACACTGGATGCTGAAAAGGATAATACGCACATGGATTCGAACACCGGGGACATTCGGATCGGAGCAGATCGGTTCCCGGATTCGTCGAATGCTTGGCCTGGGTACATCGATGAATTGCAAATTTATGACCGCGCTCTGACTGATGATCAACTACGTCAAGTACCGGGGCATGACTGGCCCGTAATTACAATGAACGGCAGCGCTGAGCTGACGTTGGAATTTAATCAAGCCTATGACGAAGCCGGAGCGAGCGCAACCGATTCCGTTGATGGGAATCTGACCGTGGTTTCACCAACGGGGCAAGTCGACACAAGCAAGGGCGGTATTTATCCGGTGAAATATACGGTGTCGAACAGTCGTGGGGAATCTGTTACAAAAGTCCGTACCGTCACAGTCATTCCGCCGAAGACGTTGTCCCGCGCAAGCCGGGTATTGATTGACAAAGGGCTCCAAATGCAGACGTGGATGACGACCGAAGGGTCGGGCAGAAAGTTTGCATCGGCGGATGAATGGACGGGAAGTCATTTTACAACGGCGACCTATTATGAATATCCGTTCTACAATCAAACGCTGCATAACAATGTTCCTTACCTCCAATGGTCTCTAGTCAAGGGAGCATTCGGAGACGGGCTGGGCGGCGGTCCGAAGGAAAGTGATATGAACGGCTTCTTGTCCCCACAGCAAACAGCCGACGTAAATAATTTGATTACGATTTCGTTTGGGGATGAAGAAGGCTACAGCGAAGAAATATTGAAGACTTTCACAGATTGGTTCAAGCTGAGCCATCAGTTGTATCCGAATGTGCTGGCGCACAGCAACCAGCAATCCCGTCAATGGCAGAGAGACAATTATGAGACCTACATCAAGACGGCTGAGCCCGATTTGCTCACATTCGACGATTATTTGTTCTCACTTGGCGGTACGGATAAAAACATGTTCACGACGATCGTCAACAATATTAATGATCAACGAACAATCGCACTAGGTGGTTACGACAGAACGGGGCAAAGCCCGATCGCCTTCGGTCAATACTTGCTTGGATTCAAGACGAACAAGATGCCTGCGGATGTCGGTCCTTACATCATTACGGAATCTCAGATTTATGGTGTGCCATTCGCAACGTTAACAATGGGTGGCAAATGGCTGAGCATGTTCCGTTGGGAGTATGACAGCAGCTCGTTCCTGTTCTTCGACAAGGATGGAAAGACGACGCCACAGTACGACCAATATGCGGAGATGGCGCGCCAAATTAACCATTTAGGTCCTCATCTTGTACGATTGAACAGCACGGATGTATTCATCGTGCCCGGTCAGTACAAGGATGAGACTGGTGCAGTCATGAATAATAAGACACCTAAAGAAACGCCGGTGCTCGATAAGTATAATCGATTATCACACCCTTATCTGAGAAGCATGTCCGTACAAAACCTCGGAACGGAGAATAACGGATTAAACGGAGACGCCCTTATTGGATTTTTCGACCCATTGCCGGATACGCAAGATTTCTTCGGATCGATGGATAAACAATATTTTATGGTTATGAATGGGTTGACGACAGGAAACGGTTTATTACCTGATCAACAACATGGGTCCGGCTCAGATACGAAGCAAAGTATTACGCTGGAGCTGAATTTGGCTCAGTATGCACCAGGTGCTATTCAACGTGTCAGCAGAGAAACCGGTCAACTGGAGCCAGTTGAGCTTAAGCCGCTTGGCGGGAACCGCTATGAGCTGAATGTAACGCTGAACGGAGGAGTCGCCGATTTGTTCCAGTTGGACAAATCTATGGTGAACCCGAGCTATGCTGCAGTGGAGTCGGTCAGCTTGCCTAGCGCCATGAACATGAATGCTGGAGATACCACGAAATTAAGCGCAGTGGTAGCGCCAGCGAATGCGACAGAGCAAGGCGTGGAATGGAGCTCCTCTAATGAAAGCATCGCAGCCGTAGATACCAATGGTGAGGTAACAGCTATAGCCGGGGGTACTGCCGTCATTACAGCCTCGACAATCGACGGTGATAGGATGGCTAGAACGGCCATCACCGTTACGTCGGTGAATGTTCCGGTTACGGGAATCACGATTAGTCCAGCAACGGTATCGCTGTATACCGAAGAGACAACGAAGCTGACTCCTTTGATTACACCAACTAACGCCTCGAATAAAGCAGTGGTATGGTCCAGCAGCGATGAGCGTATTGCCCAGGTGGATCAAGAGGGCACTGTGACGGCGATTTCCCCGGGTTCTGTGGAGATTGCAGCAACAACTGTCGACGGCAGTATGAAAGCGTTAAGTCAGGTTACGGTATTGGATGCATCCAGTGAAGCATCGTTATCTGATTTAATCATAAATAATGGTCAAACAGATCTTGGGTTCAATAGCAGCACATTCGATTACACGGTCAAAATCAATCCGAATACGGATTCGATGACGCTGCAGCCACGGCTGAAAAACAGCAAAGGCCAGATGCTCGTTAACGGAATGTTGGTTAACAGCGGTCAGCTGATTACAGCTAAAATCCCAATGGGCAACAGCAAAATTGAAATCATTACCCAAGCGCCCGATGGCATTTCTTCGAAAACCTATTCAGTTGTCGTGAAACGCAATAAAAATCTTGCGCTGGAAGCAAGCTCGGCACGCGCAACGCATAAGGAGCATGGCCAGGATTGGAGTGCCAACGATTATGATAACGATAGCGAGCATTCGCCGCTTCGGATGATCGATGGGAAAGCCGATACGTATTTCCAAAGTGCGGCAATGGAGGAATTAAACGCAAAGGGAGAGTTTGAACCACCGCATCGTATTTTACTGGAATGGGACGATAGTAATCTGCAAGATTTCAATAAGCTTGTCCTTGTTGTCAATAAGGCCCAGCAGCAGGGATTGACCGTTCTGGATATTTCTACATCCGAAGACGGTATGAACTGGGAGGAAACAAAATCCAGCGTTTATTTGAGCTGGCAGACGGACAGTCCAGACGAATACGAGCAGGTAACAGTCAACTTACCGGACTATAAAGCTCATTACGGAGCGGATTATAAGGGTCTCAAGGGCATTTATTTATTATTATGGAAAGCCAATCTTGACGCCGAAGACAGGTATGCCATATCAGAGTTCGAATTATACAATGAGAAGGACGCAACAGAGCCAGTGGAAATAACCGTTACGGATATTCCAGTTACCGGGATCGAAATAGCTCCCTCCTCGGTTGATCTGCTCATTCATGAGACGGCGAAGCTGAATACTGTGTTTGCACCTGTAAATGCGAGTAATCAGTCCGTACAATGGAGCAGCAGTGACCCGCGTATTGCATCTGTTAATGCTAAGGGAATTGTAGCGGCCATCAGCGCTGGCACTGCCACGATGACTGCTACTACAGATGATGGACAGTACACGGCATCCAGTACGGTACAGGTTACGAATCCGAACAGCGATGCATCTCTGTCTGCACTCGTTGTAAATGGTGGAAGCACGAATATTTCATTTAACAGCAATAAGACCGACTACACCATGAATCTGGATCCAAGTGTGGATACGGTTACCCTGCAGCCTACATTGAAGAAAGCGGACAGCACGATGAAAGTCAACGGCCTGTCACTGACCGCAGCGCAATGGATTTCGGCTAAAGTGCCGATGGGCAACAGCAAAATCGAAATCGCCGTAACTGCGGCAGACGGGGCAACCGTAAAGACATACACTTTCACGATAAAACGGAATAAAAATCTGGCCCGTGAAGCGAGTGCGGCTCGTGCAACATATCTGAACCACGGTCAGGACTGGAACGCGAATGACTATGCGAATGAAGGCGAGCATTCACCGATCCGGATGATCGACGGGAAAGCCGATACGTATTTCCAAAGTGCGAGTATGCCGGATTTGAATGCCAAAGGAGAGTTTGAGCCTCCGCATCGAATTATGCTGGAATGGGACGATCACAAACTGCAAGACTTCAATAAGCTCGTTCTTGTCGTAAATAAAGCTCAGCAGCAAGGGTTGACTGTTCTGGATATTTCAACGTCCGAGGATGCTGTGAACTGGGAAGAGACCAAATCCAGCGTATATTTAACTTGGCAGACCGACAGCTCGGATGAATATGAGCGCGTAACAATCGATCTGCCGGATTATAAAGCCCATTACGGCGCGGACTATAAAGGTCTGAAAGGTATTTATCTCTTATTGTGGAAAGCCAATCTTAATACGGAAGATAAGTACGCGATCTCTGCGTTCGAGTTGTACAATGAGAAGGATGCGACCGAACCCGTACAAATAACAATCCAAGGAACGGTAACACCGCCAGTTACACCTAATCCGCCGATAACACCGATAACTCCTGTCACTCCTCCGACGGGTTCGGTTGCAGACGGGATCATCAAGCTGGGTGTTCCAAAGGTTGATGAATCCACTGGGGAAGCAGCAGCTGCGGTGTCAACAGGAGATTGGAGTAAGGCGTTAGAAACAGCTTCAGCTGGAGCGAACGGTCTGACAATCGTCAGAATTGAGGTGCCGAAGGCGGATAATGCGAAATCATATGTCGTTGAGCTTCCGCAATCCGCTCTGGCTTCGGACGCAGCTAAGACGAAGGTTGAGATTGTAACCGAATTCGGAACGATAACGGCTCCGTCTGATATGCTGAACGGATTGAATTTGACAGGTGTGAAGAGCATAGCCATTTCAATCTCGGCTGCTGACCGATCAACACTTGAACCAGCTGTAAGTGCGCAAATCGGCAATCGCCCGGTTGTCGAGCTTCACGTGATGATTGACGGCAAAGTCGTTCCTTGGAGCAGTCCAATAGCTCCGGTTCTGGTATCGATTCCTTATCAGCCAACACCTGTTGAATTGGCTGATCCTGAGCATATCGTTGTCTGGTACATCGATAACGCGGGCAAGGCAGTGCCGGTACCTAACGGCAAGTATGATGCAGCAACGGGTTCAGTTACATTCAAGACAAGTCACTTCAGTAAATATGCAGTCGTGTTCGTGAAGAAATCGTTCCGGGACATCTCCTCGTTGAGATGGGCAAAGAAACAAATCGAGGTGATGGCGTCCAAAGGTGTAATTAACGGAACCTCGTCAGCCGCGTTTGCGCCGACAAAACCAATAACCAGAGCGGACTTTGTCGCTCTGCTCGTAAGGGCGCTGGAGCTGACGGCTTCCGAGCAAGATGGCAGCTTCTCCGACGTTGATGCTTCGGCTTATTATTCGAGGGAGGTAGGGGTTGCCAAATCTTTGGGGATTACAACAGGAACAGGCGATGGAACGTTCAAACCATTGCGTTCAATATCAAGACAGGAAGCGCTTGTTCTGATGTACAAAGCGATGAAAGCTGCCGGCAAACCGATCGCCGAGGTTTCGCCTTCTGCAGTACTCAACCGTTTTGCGGATAAAGAAAAAATTGCTTCTTATGCATCGGACGGTATTGCTGCGCTTGTTCAGAGCGGTCTGATCCAGGGGGACGGAGTCTCCATACACCCGCAGGATACTCTAACCAGAGCAGAAGCGGCAGTCATGATGTATAACATGCTTAGCCATGAATAATCAGCGGGAGTAACGAAGCTTCATTAATCATCAAACAACGAAGAGCAGGGGAGCCTACGCACCTGCTCTTTGTTGTTTCTTGGAAGGGTGCACGGACATCCAGTGATGGATTAATTCACTGTCGAAATCTTGCTGTCCTATTCATCTGCACTACTACTGGGATAAAGTTTGGTTTATACTGTGGGCACGAGGTGAAACACATGGACCAAAAGTTATTTGACCTGATATACGACTCGGTCGTTAACCGGGAATCGACCTATGATGGTGTATACTATACGGGTGTAAAAACCACGAAGATCGTATGCCGGCCTACTTGCCGGGCCAAGACCCCATACGCGGCTAATGTGACGTTCTACCGGTCACTTGAAGATGCGCTGCACGCCGGTTTTCGGCCGTGCAAACGATGTAAGCCTGATGCGAATGGATCACTACGGCCGGATGCTGCGTTGGCCGCGCAGGTAGATGCGATTATTGAGACGCAATACAATGATAAACTGACACTGCCCATGTTGGCCGATTCGCTTGCCATAAGTCCCTATCATCTGCAGAGGACATACAAGCTAGTGAGAGGTTATTCACCTGCAGAAAAGACCGAACGCGTTCGTTTAGCGCATGCGCAGCGGTTATTGTCAGAATCTAACGCTACAATCGCAGAGATTGGAACGGCTGTGGGCTATGGAGGGCCATCCCATTTCACTTCTTGGTTCAGCCTCAGAACAGGCGTCTCACCATCAGAATATCGGAATGGACAGAGAGGAGCTGTTATAATTGACAACTAATAAAAAAAAATACAGACACACGGTTATGGGCATGAATCAGCCATGGACACTGATTGCGAGTGAGCGCGGCATGAGTCAATTGCTGTATCCGCCTCATCTTGAATCATTGGCTCCACATGGAATAAATCCACAGATCACTGATAATGATTCCATCATCGAGGATCGGGGATTATTCGTCGAATTCGGTATCATTGATTTGCTGGAGCACTATTTTGCCGGTCATCCTGTCAGCTTCGGCAAGGTTCCGCTGGCCCCACAGGGAACACCGTTTCAACAAAGCGTATGGTCAGGTTTATCCCAAATCCCGCATGGTGAAACATGGACATATAAGAAGCTGGCGGACTTTATTGATAAACCGTCAGCGATAAGAGCCGTAGGCGCTGCAGTTGGGCGCAATCCTTTGCCGATAATCGTACCCTGTCACCGGGTCGTCGGAACCAACGGAACATTAACCGGGTTTCGAGGAGGACTTCAAATGAAGAAAGATATCCTTGCTTTGGAGGGGATAACCCAGTTGAAGGCGGTTGGCCATGAACGATTCAAGTTTTGAGCTGCCGCTCCCGCATCCGTTTGACTTCCGGCAATGTCTGGACTATATGGCCCGTTCACCACTTGAATGCTTGTACACCATAGAACACGCCGGGGTTAATCGGCTCATGCAGGTTGCAGGTGCAAAGCGATTGGTTAGGGTGACATGTCCCGAAGCTGCAGTGATGAAGGTGCAATTGCTGGATGGTGAACTCCTTTCTTCCGAGGTGCAAGTGGAGCTATCAGGATTTATTAAGAACTGGTTTGATCTGGATCGGGATTTAGAGCCGTTCTTGCAGTTGTCCAAGGGAGATCCGCTGTTGGAACCATTGGCCGAAGCCTTTGCCGGATTACGCGTGGTAGGGGTCCCGGATCTATTCGAAGCGCTATGCTGGGCCATTGCAGGTCAACAAGTGAATTTGACGTTTGCCTACAAGCTCAAACAACGGCTGACGGAGGCGTACGGGGATGCAGCGGAGCGGGAGGGGGTAACCTATCGAGTATTTCCATTACCAGAACGCTTCGCTTCAGTAACCGTCGAAGAATTATGCAGCCTTCAGTTTACTAGGAACAAAGCCAGGACGATATTGGATGTTGCTTCACTTATATCTAGCGGGGAATTAAGCAGGGACAGGCTGTTAACGCTGACAGATCCGGATGCCGTCGACAAGGAACTTACAAGGATACGAGGTATCGGACCATGGACAGCTCAGTATGTGCGAATGAGATGCTTAGGCGATCCAACATCGCTGCCTGTTGGAGATGTGGGTCTGCAAAATGCGGTGAAGCAGCTGCTGGGGTTGAACCAAAAGCCAACCCCGCTTGAGCTGCAGACCTTATTCGAGCCGTGGTCAGGTTGGGAATCGTACATCACTTTTTATTTATGGAGAACGTTGTATTAGCTAACCGTATAATTGCTATGAACGAAAAAAGCTGCATGCATGCAGCTTTTTTCTCTTTTTACTGTTTCTGACAGGAGGAGGGACATAAGGGGATGAATCCAAGCTGCCCTCATAATCAGATTAGCGCGAGAGTACAAATTCGAGCGATAAAGTTGAGATCAATATAACTGTGCAAGGGGAGACGATCTACCGGCTCGCTCATGATCGGGCTGCCATCTACTGTAATGGCATAGGTCCGATCGATGGAGAAATTCCCTGTCCTTCCATCCATGTATAAACGGCAGGGTGGCGATCTAAGCTACGGATAGCAGCAGCAGCTCGCCTTGCCCGGGCGCTCGTTGCGGATAGCCTTCGCTCATTAAGGCGATTGTTTTCGGTAGGCGGTCGGTGTCATCCCTTTTACTTTTAGAAACGTGCGGGAGAAGGTTTGAAATGAACCGAAACCAACTTCATAGGCAATGCTCGATATGGATAGTTTAGTAGATGATAGCAGCCCGCAGGCATGACGGATTCGGAGCCCTTGAACAAAATGGACATAGTTTTGCCCGATCCGGATTTTGAATTGTTCGCTCAGATGGGACACATTATAATGGAATTTTTTCGCCAGATGCTCCAGCGATATATCTTCACGGTAATGCAGGTGTACATAGTGGATAACCTGCCAGAAGAACGCTTGGCCTGAATCGAACCCTATTCCGCTGGATACTCGCAGCCCATCTGAATGCTGGCTGTAACGCAATCGGTCGAAATGCACGAGCGCCTCGTGGAGTTTGGCCTTGATCATAATGCTGCGCATCCGCTCGTCACCGTCATATTCCAGCATCATTTCGTCGAAAATGCCGCTCACCCGCTTCAACTCTCGGGGCACCCAGCTGCACGAACGGAGGGAGTCCAGCCGAATCTTCCAGCACGATGCTAGCTACTCCCCATTCGCCCTCGTTTGAATGGAGAAGAAGCTCCAGGTCGAAATTACAGATATATAAGTGAAGACTAGCACCAGGATCGCTTTGTATTTCGTGGAACTGGTAAGGCAGCAGGAATATTAACGTACCGGGTTTCATCTGATGTTTAATGCCATTAATTATTTCGACGCCATGGCCTTCCAGGACAAGAATGAACTCCAGAAAATCATGTCGATGAGGGACGACGGATTCGACGACTTCGATCTTGATGCTGTAAGGGAAAGCAGTGTTCATGTTCGGATAATCCGTGAGGTAGATCGGATTGAGCGTCATGGCATTCCTCCGGCTTCATCGGTTGGCAGCCCTTTCATTATACCAAAATAATGAGATCTCTACCTGTAAGGATGACATGTATCCGAGGTTCGGGAGCAGTTACACTTAGGGTGAGAAACGATAAGGAGGATGCAGCGAATGGCGGATAGAAGAGGGATTGTATTGGATTTGGATGATCTGCATGAGGGATGGCCTGATCTGCTTCATAAAGCTAACATAAATGTATTGGGACTGCATAACTGGAGTCAGGAGCATGAGTCCAGCCAAAAGATTGATGCCATTATCGACTACTTTCAATCGGCCGAAGGCGTTAGGATGGCAGAACGGTTAAGGACATTAAATATTGGACTCGAGTTCGAGCTCCATGCCATGAGCTGGCTGCTGCCCAGAGAACATTATCCATCACATCCGGAATGGTTCCGGATGGACGATAGCGGCGAGAGAAGGCAGTATGATAATCTTTGCCCATCCAACGAAGAAGCCATGGAGGTTGTACGATCGAATGCGGCAATACTTGCGCAGAAGCTGAAGCCTACAACCGACCGGTATTATATGTGGCAGGACGACAACAAACCATGGTGCCGCTGCGAGCGCTGCCGGCCCTATTCGACGAGTGATCAAAACCTGCTGGTCATGAATGCGATTCAAGCATCGATTCAGACCATCGATCAGTATGCGAAGTTATCCTATCTGGCCTATACGACAACCCTTGATTCTCCCCCGGAGAAGATTAAACCGCGCAAGGGTGTATTTCTCGAAGTAACAGGACCCGGGATTCATCAAATGAATAACACGCGCCCATCAGGCATTCACGACGAGAAATTTCAGCAGTCGCTTGAGCGCAATCTGCAAGTATTCGGGGTTGAGCATGCGCAGGTGCTTGAGTATTGGCTGGATAGTTCCCTGCAGTCCGGTTGGAAGAAGCCGGTGAGCAGACTTCGTTTTGACGAAGCAGCAGCTGCTTATGATATCGGATTCTACGAATCTAAAGGTATAAGCTCTATCACCACCTTCGGGGTGTTCTTGGACGAGGTTTATTTTCAGACCTATGGCGCGCCTCCCATCGAAGCCTATGGACGACTATTGGGAGGAAATAGGTGATATAATCAGTAATATGATTGAAGTGGGATGGTGAAGAGGATGAAAGATGAAGTCTACTTATACAATCACGCACGTTGGGAAGCGTTAGCTCATGCCAATGCTTTATTCACACGACCAAAACTTGATTTGGATCAACAATCGGCTGCTGATTACTTGGGATTAGATCGGCTTGGATTCACGGGGGAATTAGCAGGAAAGCGAATCCTATGCTTGGCAAGCGGTGGCGGACAACAATCAACAGCTTTTGCATTGCTGGGCGCGGTTGTTACGGTATTCGACATTTCTCCGTCCCAATTAGAACGAGATCAAGCAGCAGCTGAACATTATGGAGTTGAACTTCGATTGGTTCAAGGCGATATGCGAGATTTAACCTGCTTCGACAAGGATTCATTCGATATCGTGTGGCATCCATATTCGCTTAATTTTGTTCCGGATTCACGTGTCGTCTTTCATGAGGTTTCCCGTATTCTCAAAGAGGGAGGGCGCTATTATTTGATGTGTGCGAATCCTTTCTTCTCCGGCTTGACTCATCAGGATTGGAATGGCGAAGGTTACACCCTGCAGCATCCCTATAAAGATGAAATGATGACATCCTATCCCGATCAAGAGTGGGTGTACGATCAGTCTCAATCCGCTGCAATCCAAGAGCCGAGAGAATACAGGCAAACCTTAAGCAGAATCATGAATGGATGTATCCGTGAAGGCTTTCTTCTGGCTTATTTTTCTGAAGTGAAAAGTAACGACCCAGAGGCCTTGCCCGGCAGCTGGGGACATTTTGCAGAAATAGCACCGCCTTGGGTTGAGTTTGTCTGGATCTATAATCCCCATATTCTATCAAGCAAATGAGAGGTGATATATTTAGCAGTTCTTCCTTCTCATATAATTCCTATTATCAGAGCGGTTCTAAATTAGCCGCGCCCCATCTGCTCTTTGTTGTAAGGGTTAATATAAACCCTGCGTATAGGCATATGACCTAGCCGTCTTCTCATACTGTAATGGAGGTGTGGAGATATCGGGAGGAGGGGTCATTTTGCCAGATGAGTTTGTAGCACGTTCGTTAGAAGAGGTAAGGTTCTGGTCGCGGATCATGAAGGAGCATTCCTTATTTCTTAAACTGGGCTTCCGTTGTGAAGATACGCAGTTGATTAATGAAGCGAATCAATTCTATGCCATTTTTGAGACGATTGAGAATCGTGCCCATGCATTTACGCTAGGGACAGATCCTAACACGATAAAAAGGTTTAATGAAGAAGTTCATATTGCCGTTTCTCATATCTGGGTATTCAAGAGAAAATTGCTCGGTTTGATACTGACCTGTCAGCTTCCAGGTGCCAATAACTTCCCGCTGTTAGTGGATCACGTAAGCAGGGAAGCGAATTATTTCCGAAATCGGTTGTCGGAATTAAATTTAGGGAAGTTAGAACCGCTTCCGGATGCCATCATAGACGAGAATGTGTTCTTCTTGAGAATTATGGCGGACCACGCAAAATTCATTAGTCACTTGCTTGATCCTTCCGAGCGGAAGCTAGTCGAACAGGCCAATAGCTTTAGTCATGATTTTGATCAGCTGCTATTCCAGGCGAAAGACTTGGAATCCATGCGTCCACAGTCACAGACCTTGCCGCTCCTTGATCAATTCCTTGATCAGAATCGGGTCTCCGTGAAATCGCTTCGTGATTTCAAGAAGACAGCTCGTGATCTGATTCAGGCTTGCCGAATTAAAAGTATTATCCATCCGTTACTGGCTGATCATGTGTTCCGTGAAGCTGAACATTTCTTAGCGATTATCGATATGTTTGAATATAGCTTGACAGGTAACGCACCGGTAAGAGAAAGCAATACCATCGAGTAAAGCGCGTCTTACATTTAGATCAGAAAAGTCCACATTTGTGGACTTATTTTATATGCTGCAATCACCCAGCGCCCAACAATCAATTCGATGTCTCATGGGGCTCAATGTGAATGTGAACATGTGATATGCTGTGTGATTCAAAAATCCGTTTTTCGATATCCTCCGTAATTTCATGGCTCTCGATTACATTTAGTCGATAGTCTACACCGATGGTTACATCTACGAGCTTGTTATTGCCGTGAATTCTGGCTTTAATATCAATGATCTTCTCGACGCCCGGTATATCACGGATGGTTTGTTTGATCGTTTGCAGCTCTGCATCATCGAAGCCATCTGTTAGCGCATGTGAGGAATCGCGAAAAATGTCCCAGGCTGTTTTGCAAATAATAATACCAACAATAAGAGCCGTTAACGGGTCTAGCCAAGGTAAACCGAATTGAGATCCGAGAATACCGACAAATGCACCGACACTTACAAATGCATCCGACCGATTATCCTGAGCCGCGGCCGTCATGGCGTGGCTGTTTATTTTTCTAGCCAAACGAATATTGTACAAGTAGACCAAATAAATCATCACCGCACAAAAAAGGGCTGTCCAAGCTGCAATCATATCAGGTGATTCATTGGCTGGAACTCTAAACTTAAGAAAGGATTGATACAAGACCTGCAGGCCGACCGCAAACATAATGAAAGACGCGATTAACGCGGCCACCGTCTCAGCACGGTAATGACCATAGCGGTGGTTCTCATCCGGTGGCTTCCTTGAGATTCTCAATCCTATTAAAACCGCCAATGAAGCAATGATGTCCGTAGAGTTATTCAGACCATCCGCTGACAATGCTTCAGAATTGGAGAAATAACCGATTGTCACCTTTATAGCTGCTAAGACTATGTATGCAATAATGCTTAGCCATGCGCCTTTTTCACCTTGTTTGATATCCTCATATGTGTTCACTACGTGTGCCCCTCACTTCTTTTTCAAGCCCAAAAGGTATGATACTTGATAAGATACGTGTGGGTCTAGAGAAACAGTGTTGTTATCATCCTCAAAAAATAGCACGGGCAAACATAGTTGCACCTGCCCAAAACTATAGCAATGAGGGAGAAATGTAGAATATTGAAGTTTTGGTGGACAATAACATGCCAAAGTCGCGTATAATCTGATTGAAAGGTAAATAAGGAGGAATGAACGTGGCTAATATATTCGGAGGCTTGTTTGGCAACTATGCTGAAGTTACGGTTCAAGAATTGACACAACAATATGGCATCTATTTAATGCCGCAAGAACAAATCCAAATCGGCTTTAAGCTTGTACGAGATACATTCATCATCACGGAGGAACGGCTGATCTTTATTGATCACCAAGGCGTAACCGGTAAGAAGACTCGGGTGGCCTCCATTCATCTGGACTCGATCTATGAGGTAACGATGGAAACCGGTGGTACAGGCTTCGACGATAGTGAAATCACGATTCAATACATCACTTCTCCTTACTATAAGACAAACAACCTGCAGGTGGCGTCTTACAAGTTTGAGTTTGGAAAAAAGTTCAATCTTCAACCGATCTACATATCCCTTCTTACACTCGCGCATCAGAATCACAAACGATTAAATGCATAGATCTTCATCGAGGAGCTTGCCATACGGCAGCTCCTTCGTTCGTATTGCCCATCTCAGCGCAGCTGATAGGAGGGGAAAGTGATACCTCGCATTTTTATTTTGTGTCATAGCCATCTATAATATGGAGAACAATGATTAATGACTGGGGTAAGAAGAGTATAAGGCGACAAATACGAATAGCCTGCTTTCGTGGGAGGGAATGAGGGAGTTTTGGAAAAAGCGATATTAGTTGTGGAGGATGAACGTAAGATTGCCAGGCTTCTGCAAATTGAGCTAGAGAGTGAAGGCTATCGGGTGCTGCTGGCTCATGACGGTATCGAGGGGTGGGCGGCCTTTCAAGAATATCAGGCGGATCTTATTTTGCTTGATGTGATGCTTCCGGGAATTAGCGGGATTGAACTGCTCAGACGGATTAGATCGGTCAATCAGGACGTTCCTGTTCTATTAGTGACAGCAAAAAATTCGGTGGAGGATAAGGTATCGGGTCTTGATCTTGGGGCCAACGATTATTTGACGAAGCCCTTCGAGATCGAGGAGCTGTTCGCAAGAATTCGCACTTCACTTCGCCTGTCGGCAAGAGCGGCGCAGACCGATCATGCAGAGGAGTGGTTAATAGCGGCCGATTTAAAGCTGAATTTGAATACAAGAGAGGTGGAACGGGCGGACAAGCCGCTTCAACTCACACAGCGTGAATTCGATTTGCTCGCTTATTTGGTTCGGAACAAAAAGCATGTACTGAATCGCGATCAAATTTTGTCCGAGGTATGGGGATATGATTACGATGGAAATACGAACGTCGTTGATGTGTATATTCGTTATGTACGCAAAAAAGTGGATGAAGGATTCCCGACAGAGCTCATTCATACCGTTAGAGGTATTGGCTATGTGCTGAAGGACACACTATGAAATTGAGAACAAAGACACATTTCTACTCCTCCGTTTTGTTCGCCGTGATGCTGCTTGTCGCAAACGTTACGGTCTATTTTATTTTTTATAAGCTGACAATCGACCGTGAGTTAGACCAATTTGAAGCTGAGACGCAGCAGGCATCAGAGGTAATCCGCGAGACTGACAATCGTGCCGCAACTGCAGAGCTGCTTCGCGCCTACGTGCCGCTGAACGGTATGATCAGGATTGTGAATGAGCGCAAGCTGGATAATTCCAGCGAACCGCTAGTCACGGCTGTATCTGAAACGGCTCTAAGAGAACAACCGGCAATCTTCTATCCCAATCGGCAAGCAGAGCGGATCACAATCAGCGGCAAAAGCTACGGATTCGTATCGATTCCATTTATCCGGCCTGACGGAAATGTTGCAAATATACAAGCGACCAAAAGCTTAGAGGAATTAATGGCGCTTCTCGGGATTCTGCGCATTGTACTTATAAGTGTATCTGCTGCTGTTATGATTCCGGCGATTGTCTCAAGCGGTATTCTGGGAAGTCTCATTATGCGGCCAATCGAGGCGATGACGAAGACGATGCAGGAAATTACCCGCAGCGGCAAATTTGTGAAATTAAAGCAGGATGTAAGGTCACAGGATGAGCTGGTTGAGATGGGCAACACGTTCAATGAAATGATTGGGTTATTGGAGACCAGCTTCACCAAACAGGAGCAATTTGTATCCAATGCATCGCATGAGCTGAAGACGCCTTTGACGGTTATCGAAAGCTATGCCAGTCTGTTGAAGCGAAGAGGACAGCAACGTCCAGAGCTCATCATGGAGTCGGTGGAGGCGATTCATTCAGAAGCGGTCCGCATGAAGGTGATGACCGATCAGCTCCTGCTGCTCGCCAAACCACACCGGAACTGGGTGCACGCGATGACTAATATTGAGCTGCTTCCATTAGTTGAACAGATGACAACCAGCTTTCGCAGTACATATAACAGAGAGCTGACCGTTATATCAGAAGGCGATAAACCGCATATTGCTTACTCGGATGAGGATATGCTGAAGCAGCTGTTGGTTATTTTGCTCGATAATGCAAGGAAATATAGCAGCGGCGAAATAACAGTCAAGATTGGTGCGAACCAGTGCCATCGTTTCATTGAAGTCATTGACCGGGGAATGGGTATCCCGGAAGATGAGCTTGAGCTTGTGTTTAATCGGTTTTATCGGGTAGACAAGGCGAGAACCAAAGACGCTGAACACGATGGGGGAGCCGGTCTTGGTCTATCCCTAGCCAAAGAAATTTCAGAAGTGATCGGTGCGAAGATCGTGTTGCAAAGCCGCGAAGGCGAGGGCACCACAGCGATCCTGTTTCTTCCTCCAGTACGATCGGCACATCCAGCGCTTTCTCAGTAAATTGTAATCATCACCGGTTATGATGGTTGAAAGAAGAATGAAGGGGATGATCCTATCCAATTTCAAGTGACACGGAGGTTTAAGGTAATAGCCGCATCCTTGATTATTGCTATCCTGGTGTTGTTAGCTGCCATGACACTGATCTTACGCAGAACAGAAACGAAGCCCGGCATTACGCTTAATGAAGCTAAACAAGAGGTGCTAAATCAATATGAGGGGACGATTGTTAGCGCGGAGTCGAACGGCAGCTCCTACTTGGTTCGATTGCAATCCGAAACTGGACTGTATGAATTGAACGTAGACAAGGATCATGCCGATATCACGGGGATTAAAAGCATTGAGCGATATACGGACAGCGTACCTGACGGAACTTCATCCCCTGATAACAATCAGCCGACTGATCCGGGCACAAACCCGTCGCCAACGCCAACTTCTCCAACTGACTTACCCGATAAGGAGACCGTGCTTAATCCAGATGTGTTTCTAAATGAAGACGAAGCTGCTAAGCTGGCCTTAAGTAAGGTTGATGGGACGGTTACAGATCTTGATATTGAGAAAACCCATGGCAAATGGTATTACATTATCGAGGTTGAAACGCCAGATGGGCGGGAAGCGGATGTTCAGATCAATGCCGCCTCTGGTGCTATTCAATCTGTTACTTGGGATGATGAGGATGATGACAAAGAAAAATAGTGTGGATATTCCATATTCTTCATATATTTTATCATCAAATTCTAATGTGACTGTAATCTTGCTCAAAGTTAGCTGGGTTATAGTAAAAGTAAGCTAAGCAAGCAGCTAATAAAAGGAGGAAGAGAAGCATGAACAAAAAAATATGGATAGTCTCGATTGCCGTAGCGACCATAATAGCAGGCTCTGGATCAGCTATCGCAGCGAACAATGCCTCGACTACGATCAGCAAGGACAAAGCGAAAGAAATTGCGCTTCAAGCGGTTCCAGGCACCGTTACAGACATTGAACTGGAGCGGGAACACGGCATCTCGATGTATGAAGTGGAAATTAATAAGAAAAACTCCCTTGAAGAGGTGGATGTGCATATTGCTGCGGATTCGGGGAAAGTGTTGTCCATCGTCAATGATGACGATGATCATGACGATGACGACCGAAAAGCAGCCGGCGGTGATTCAAAGACTCAGGGCGGCGAGCCAAGCTCTTCGGCTGCAGAGGGAACCCAGAAGGTGATTACGAAGGAACAGGCGAGCAAGCTGGCTTCGACAGCAGTGAAAGGCCAAGTGCTACAAGTAAAGAGCGATTGGGATGACGGTATACAGCAATATGAAGTGAAGATCAAGACGAATGAAGGCATTGCCGAAGTAGAGCTAGCAGCAGTAGACGGCACTGTTCTCTCTATCGATTATGATGACCATGATGATGATGATGATTAATGATGTTAATAATTGACCGGATTAAATTCACGTCGGCTGCTCTTCAAGGTGAGAGTAGCCGGCTTTTTTTCATTCAATTCGCTTTCTTGAGAAGGTGCTATACAGAAGTACTTAATCTTCTACAGGAAGTGTTAGGAGGATAGTCGAATAATTTCACGAATACACCTATGGAAGGAAACCATTTACATAAATAGTTATTGAAAGAGGTGTGTATGATGAAGGAATATATAAAATCTGATTTTCCATTAGCCTATTCAGATGCCGTGGTTATAGACAAAACGATCTTTGTTGCAGGCCAAGGACCCGACAGTTTAGAAGTTACGGTTGAAGAGCAAATTAGACAAACAATCAGAAACCTCGAAAAGGTTTTATCCAAAGTCGAAGCAAGCCTTAAAGATCTTGTTAAAGTAACGGTTATTTTGAATTACGACAAGATAACCCCTCAAATGTTTGAAGAGGTTTATAAAGACATTCTTACAGAACCTTATCCCGCCAGAACAATAATCAAGAGTGATATTGGATTCAACGTTCAAATAGATGCAATTGCGGTAAAAGAAAAGAGTTGAAGTCTGGCTGACTTTAGCTTCAGGGATTCGTGAACGTGTTGCAATCCATTGAAAATAATTGGAGGTTAGTATGATGTCAACTCGTAGTGCCCTACTCATAATAGATGTGCAAGTCGGAATGTTCGATGAATCATATCCGGTACATCTAGGGGATCGATTAATAGAAAAGATTCAAAGCCTCATTCTTAATGTTCGATCAAAGGGAGTTCCCATTTTTTATATACAGCATAATGAAGGACCGGGCCAGCCATTAGAATCGGGTAAACCAGGGTGGGCAATTCATCCATCAATTTCACCTAATGAGGAAGATACAATCATTCAGAAGAATAGACCAGATGCATTCTATAATACTACCCTCCAACAAGAACTTGTGAATAAAGGGATTCATAAACTTATACTCACAGGGATTCAGACTGACATATGTGTAGATACGACATGTAGGCGGGCAAACAGTCTTGGATATAATGTTATCCTTGTCAAAGATGCTCATAGTACTTGGAATACACCTGAACTTACGGCGACTCAGATTATCAACCACCATAATAATGTTTTACAGTGGTTTTCAAGTGTTCAAAACGCTGATGAAATCATATTTGAATAAGGAAACTGGAGCGGGAGGATGGTTTTGATATCTAACCTGGATAGCTTTCTAAAAAGAGATCGATATTGAGAACGGACGGGAGATCAATGAAATGAATTCAATCTTATCCACGATGCGATTAGAAACGGAACGTCTCGTCATTCAGCCTTATATAGCAAGTGATCTCATCGAATCGTATGAGCTTATGCAAGATCCGGAATTGTTTACTTACATGCATATGAGTGTCATGACATTGGAAGAATACAAGGGTTTGTTTGACTGGTTGATCGAAAGTTATAATACCCCCTTCGACCAGCCGTTTAAATATTCCTTTGCTATCCGCAGCTTGGTGACAGGTGCTTTCGTTGGTTGGTGTGGTGTAGGCGTTCTCGAATTTAGCGCACCTGATAATGAATTGTATTATTTAATCGGTCGAGATTACTGGGGTAATGGGTATGCGACTGAAGCTGCACAGGCATTGACTGCTTATGCATTCGAAGTAATAGGGCTAGATAGTCTATACGCCAAGGCTGATTCACAGAACGCAGCCTCACTACGTATATTGACGAAGCTCGGATTTGAGTTCGAAAGCGTTCTTACTGATTTGCCAGATAATGATCAAGATTGTAATGGTGAGTTGAAGTACGTATTGACTAAAGAACGTCTCTACTCTATGGATTCCGTATAATTGACGATTGTGCCCATATAAGTATATCTGAATTTTACCTGTCCAATCCATCTCCCTTATGTCATCCTAGAAAGAGTATGTATATAATCTATGGGGGTTGCTCATGTCGATTACAATAAGACCGCTCCGTCTGCCGGACGATTACGAAGCGATCGCGAGATTAGTGAATACCTACTGGTCGGAGCCAACAGATGCTGCGAGGCTGGAGGAAGACGACGGTAAGCTGTATGCTGTCGGTCATACGTTCAAGGATGAGAATGGTTTTCTGGGCGGGTACGATCGGCTTAGGCAGGTTGCTGTCACAGAACTTGATGAAGTTATCGGCTACTTGTGGATATGGAGAGCGCCATGGACCGAGCCGGGGAATTTAAATTACACGATGGTCGTTGATCCGACGTTCCGTAATCAGGGTGCAGGTAAGTTGTTGTATGAACAAGCTGTGAAATGGGCTCATTCGCTCGGAGCGAGTCAGATCATGACCGATGTATGGGACGATGATGCGGCAGCACTGGATTTTGCCCGTAACCGCGGGTTTGTCGTCGACCGGCATGCATTTCAATCCGTGCTCTCATTGGAAGGGATTGATCCAACGGCAATGTACGGCGCAGATGCATGCGAACGACTAAGGCATGAAGGAATCCGGTTCACGACACTTGCCGAGGAAGGCGCTGATGAGGGAGAGCCTATGCTGTATGAGCTATACAAGGAAACGCTCGTTGATATTCCTGGTTATAGTGGTGAGGTTCCCGCAATTGCCGAATGGCGACAATGGTACTTAATGGCCAACGGCTACGCGCCCGATCAGGTTCTGATCGCCGCTGACGGAGATCGATATGTTGGTGTGACCAACGTGCTGTATAATACACAGACAAATGGTATGTATCATGAATATACAGGGGTCAGCCGCGACTATCGCAGGCGCAGTATCGGATTAGCCCTCAAGGTCATAGCGATTGAGCTGGCTGCGGCACGAAAGGCTGCCTACATTCGCACTGACAACGACTCAACGAATGCGCCGATCCTGACGATTAATCGGAAACTTGGCTACAAGCCTCTCCGTGGATCTTATCGAATGGTCGTTTCGCTGCGGAATTCGAGTATACAATAATCGAGTAGATTGACCACTTCGATGTGAAGTGGTCTTTATAATTGCATTGTGATCAAGGAGGATAATCATGACAGACAGACATTTATTTTTATTCGGTGGAGGGGCGCCGTTCAATGCTAGCTTAGGTGAAAAGTTCGCAGCATTGTCTACAAACGGGTCAAGTAAAGCAGCCATATTGTTCATTGAGCAAGATGGATGGAAGGAATACATGCCCAAGTATACCGACCTATTGGAACAACACGGCGTTACCGATTTCACATACTTCCCTCTAACTTCATCACCATCCATCGAATTCATTGGACAACTACGGTCAGCTTCAGGGATTATTATTAGCGGCGGCGATACAGAGCTTTATCGGGATTACATCGTGGACACGAAGGTCGGACAAATCATCAAAGAAATGTACGCAGAAGGCATTCCGGTCGCAGGCTTCTCTGCAGGTTCTTTAATAACTTGACTCTTGCGAATTCACATTCAAAAACCAAGAATGGACAGACTTGTAGCAGGTCAAGGAATTCTGTGGTTTAGGCAGGGATCTTGAGATGCTTAAGGATGTCGAATAACGGCTTCTTTTCTAGGGCTTGCTGATAAACATGTACGATGATCTGCCCGAAATACGCCTGCCGAATTCGATAAACCACATCCCCAAGCGTAAGATGTGTATCTTTCTTCATCCAGTCCTGACGTTGAGATTCCAAAAAGTTCTGCGTCAAATACTGAATGGCCCAAAACCGTTGGATGCCTTCAAATGAGAGCAACTGGTATTGGTCAAAGCCTAACAACTCTTTGAAATAACGATAGCCGGTTTCGATGTTCCAGCGTACGTGATAATAGCGCTGGATCGTAACGAGATCCAAGCTTAAATCCGTGCACAGGAGACAAACCTGGGGTTTGCTCGAATCAGCATAATCATCCTTCCAAGACAGCAGGACTTTGACATTTTCCATTTCGCTTAAAGGTCCTTCATATTCATAAACCCAGTACGTTCCCTGACTTTCCACCGTAACGGAGCGAAGATCAGACTTGCGAATGTACTCGGCAGCAAAATCAGCCATTGCAATCGTGATGCCGCTGACGCAGATCAGTCGATTCGTTTTTACAGCGGCGATGACATGAAACCCCTTACGGTTACAAGCGTTGATGACCTTCTCACTGGTGTACCAGCTATCCATCAGAACGTAAACTTGCTCGTCCTGGGAAGCCGGAAAGGTTTCAATCATCTCAAGGGCAAGATCATTCTTGCTTTTGAAGGGTAAGCGATGTTCATTGCAATATTCCTCACGATAATAAGGTCGGAAATCCCAGGCATAGGAACTGCTTTCGCTCACAACGTGAGCCGTAACTACGCAGTGGCACCAGACCGATTTGCCAGCCTCATGAGAATATTGAAAGCTAAGTGCTTCCATTTTCTTCGTCGAGGTTTCCTTCTTACAGCATGTATCATCCACAATGAGGAATACGAGTTGCCGAGTGTCGCCGCTCTTTGTTCGGTTGGCACGAATCTTATCCATGACAAACTGCATGCGTCGACGCTGCATGCGATTGACGCACCAAGGCGAATGGTCAAGAAATTCGTGACATTACTGAGGTGGCGATCTCCTCGGGCAGCCATTTGAATTTGCGTAATATTTTTACGTCCGGCACAAAGAATGATGCCGTGAACGAGGGTGAACAGATGACCAAGCTGCGGTTTAGAGAATTCTAGCTTCAAGGCTAAAATGAACTTGACGATTGGCAGGTAGAGGGATACCATGAGATTGGGACATCTCCTTTTCTTGGAAATTGTGGTTTGTGGTGAACAACAATTTCTCCATCCAAGGGCGATGTCCTTCTACTAGTTATCGTTTCGACGAAGCTTCTAAATTACTGGCCTTATACTGCTTTTGTCGACGGCAATATTTTCGTAATACTCAAGTTGATAGTATTAATTTGACACAAAACCACCCTCAATCAATAATTTAATTGAGGGTGGTTTTGTGTCAAAAGTTAAATAAAAAATGCAATGGGGTGGTTATTGTGTCAGCATTGGGGTGGATTTGTGTCTAATGACACAAACATGTGACATTCACAACCCCTTAATATCAAGGGGTTATTTTATTTTTGTATGCAGGTTTCTGTCATTTGTTTGTGACACAAACATACATATAAGCCGTTTGTGATCGGGAGAAAGAACTGGCTGTTCGCGAATACACCTCGCGGCGCGAAGGCCAGTAGCATCATCTATAGTGTGATTGAGACGGCAAAAGAAAACGGTCTAAATCCGAACAAATATCTAAACTATTTGTTTGAGCAACTGCCGCAGCTCGATGATCCGAAAAATACAGAAGCCTTAGATCGTCTGCTTCCGTGGTCGGTATCGTTACCGCTAACCTGCCGAGTGTTTAAATCTTAATACCAGCCTTGTTCAACCTCCCATCCTTCGACAAGGTGGGGGTTATTTGACGCTTACGTCGCCAGGGCTCCGCTGGCACGAAATGCGGCAATGCGCGCTTCCCATTTCTTGCGTACATTCTCTCTGCCATTGAAAAATCCTCCTCAAGGGTAGCTTCTGAAGAGGATTATCTCATGGTTGGAGCAAGGGGCGAAGGTGGGGAGAGTTTGACGCTTACGACAGTACCCACTGAAACGTTATCAAAAGTATACTCGCAAAGATGTGTGTAAACTACTGCTGTGGGAAAAAGACGAGAGCTCGACCGTGTATGGGTACAAGACTAAACATGGGACATGTCCAATCTATGTGACGTATCACAAGCAGGATGATGTCGAAGCAAGCATTAACTATGGAGACGAATTTCTATCGCCGTACGCTGGTATACGAGAAGTAACAGAACACTTCAGTCGGAGGAAGTGCGAACAATTCTGGATTCCGAGCGTCTGGGCATAACGTTGTATATCTACATGAAGAAGGACGACGATGAGAGCAGCGACTTTTACTACGTGGGTGAAGCGAAGTCGGATCCGGCGTCTGCTGTGGAAACCCGCATGAGCGGGAACGAAGGGCTCGAGTTACCGGTGGTGCATATGAACCTCCACTTGGCTCATCCTGTGGAGCATAGCTTGTATCATTATTTGACTGCGAAGGAACAGTAAGGATTTCATAACGCTTCTTTCAACTAGCAACAGCCTGTTTAAGTCGTCAATTAGCTGCATAGACATTATACAGAACCGATAATTCGTGTATCGGTTCTTTCTTGTCTGTTCCAGAGAACTTAACCAAAATTTAACCTAACCTGCGTTATAATATAAGGAATTGAGACGGCGGCGGTGATGGTGTTGAAAGTATTGGTTGTCGAAGATGATTTGTCGTTGCAAAAAGCAATTCGAGCCGGGCTGAGAAAATTCGGATACGCGGTCGATGTTGCATCGGACGGAGAAGAAGCTCTGCGGATCGTCGAGGTCAATGAATACGATGCGATCATTCTTGATATGAATCTGCCTAGAATAGATGGCCTTGACGTGCTGCAAGAAATCCGAAAGAACAATCAGGACATCAAGGTGCTGATTCTATCTGCACGTTCCGAGGTAGAGGACAAAATCTCCGGGCTCGACACCGGCGCGAACGACTATATGGCGAAGCCTTTTCATTTCAAGGAACTTGAAGCGAGGCTTCGGGCTTTGCTTCGCCGCAAATTCATTTTGACGGAAACGCTCATCGCCCATTGAGAGCTTCGACTCGATACCGCATTGAAGCAAGTTTATGTCAACCTGTGCAGGCTCGAATTAACGAAGAAGGAATATGGCATTCTGGAGTATCTCTTGTCAAACAAAGATAAGGTCTTAAGCGCTGGTGAAATCATCGAACATGTGTGGGATAGCGACTCCGATTTATTCTCCAACTCCTTCAAGGTCCATATCAATTCGCTGAAAAAGAAGCTTGCCGTTCACCTTGGCGACAAAGAAATCATTCGAAATACGAGAGGAATCGGCTATTTCATTGCAGAGGAGGCAAATAATGAAACGGTTTAATCGAATATCTCTGCGGCTGCGGCTTACCATTGTTATCGCGCTGATCTTAATCTTAGCCAGTACGGTGTTAATGGCCGTCTCGATCTACTCCGCGCGTAATATTTATTCGAAGGTACCTTTGATTGAAATGGTTGCCAATGGTGAGATCAGTGCGAAGCGACCGCTTCTTCGAGACCAGCCGGGACTGGCAGTCCTCCGGGTCGAACAAGATAATGAGTTTGCATCCATTAGTCTATTAAGCGTTGTTCTGGTCGTCGTTATCGGAACCGGCATTACTTACCTGATTGTGGGAAGAGCGTTGAAACCTGTTACGAATCTAGCACGGAAAATCGAGGAGATCGACGAGAATAACTTATTCAGACCGGTCAATGTAACGCCTTCTAACGATGAGGTTTCTAAATTGTCCGTTTCTTTCAATCATATGATCGCCAAATTGGAAAAAGCGTTTAACTCGCAAAAAAATTTCTCGGCCAATGCGGCGCATGAACTGAAAACCCCGCTCGCTGCGATGATTGCCAATATCGAGGTGCTGCAACTAGACGCTAATCCTACGCTTGACGAATATAAAGAAACCTTGGATGATGCATTATACAATGCACAGCGTCTAAGCAGTTTGGTGAATGACCTGCTCAAGGTGAACGCCGAGCTCCATATTACGACTTGCGAGAAAATCGATGCCAACGCCATATTCGAGTCTATCATCGACGATCTTCGTCCTGAACTTCAAAACAAGAGCATCCAAATCGAGAATTTGACTGGCGGAGCGCAGCTTTATGGAGACAAGCTGCTTCTGCATAGAGCCTTTAACAACTTGATCCATAATGCCGTCAAATACAACAAGCCAGGTGGACTTATCAAAATCGTTGCGACAGAGACCGACGACAAAACCCGTATTGCTATATTCGATACAGGAATCGGCATACCGGACGATCAAATCGAGAAGATCTTCGACCCTTTCTATTGCGTAGACCCTTCCCGATCAAGAGAACTCGGAGGGAGCGGGCTGGGACTATCGATCGTGAAGTCAGTCATCGATAAGCACGGCGGCGAAATCAAAGTTCAAAGCATCGAGGACATATCTACCACATTTGTCATTTTCCTGCCCAAACCATAGATGAACGGCCTGCCGGCAACTTCGGCGGGCCGTTTTCTTAACCGTTATTTAACTTTGCATGCCTTATGCTTGACTCATTAAAGAAGTCAAGGAGTGAGGAAATGTACTTAATCAACAAAGCCATGAAAAATTTACTACGCAACAAGGGACGCAACAGCATCCTATTCCTGATGCTATTCATGGTGACTTTGGCTGCCGTTGCAAGCCTGACGATTTACAATACGACTATGGAGGTGAAGGAAGAAACGGAAAATTACTATGCAGGTGAAGTGTCGATTACGCAGGTCAAGGGGAAAGAACTTGCCGTATTTCCAACGACCGCAGAGTACGAAGCGTACATACGCAGCGATTACTTGCAAAGCTATGTATTCTACAAAAGCATACCCGCGACAATAGAAGGGTTGAAGGTGCTGGATGGCGATTACGAGGAAGGGGAGAACGAGAACAACGGCGTTCGCAGGTTGATACAGGCTAATTCCCATGTTTATGGCATGCTCGACGAACGAGCTACGGATGATTTTACTTACGGCGATAGGAAAGTGATTGAAGGTGCTTTCCCTGAACGAAGGAATGATTTCCAGCGAGCTGGCTGAACTCAATAACCTGCATATCGGAGACATGCTGCATGTAACCGTTGCGATTAGCGGAATAAAGCAACAATTGAAAATTTCAGGGATATTCTCGGACGCCATCGTTGCTAGAAGTAATAATAATTTCCATGCACCGCAGTTTAATAGGAGGAACGACGTTATTACGAGTTATGACTTTTTCAGCCAGATTCCCAATGAAGCAGTACGAGACTACAAAGCCTTCTTGTTGAAGGATTCGGCCGACCTCCATGCTTTTCAGAATGAATTGTATGAGAAAGGTCTTTCCATTAGCCTATATCTAAAGAAGGATACGGACAGAAACGACGAAGCCGTTGAAGGCATAAATGAGATGCTGACGATCGTTAAGCAATTCTTCGAACTAATTGCGATTATCGGAATCGGCGTCGTGTTCCTGATCAATGTGCTGGCGTTAAGGGAAAGAAAATATGAAATCGGCGTACTGCGAGCTATCGGAATGTCGAAAATTAATGTCTTGACCTTACTCCTCTGCGAAATGTTGATCCTAGCGCTCATAGGCTCCGTTCTTGCGCTCCTAACGGGGATATTCGTCAATCCATCGGTGGTCGATGAAATGAAAGAAGTCATATTGGGGGGACATCTTCCATCAGCCCTGATGTCTGACATTATCGGGATCGATGCCTCGCTCTCTGGACTCGTAATTCTGGAAGTGATTGTACTTTCGATATTGCTTGTGTTCATTGCCGGCACTATGACAATCGCGAGCATTACGCGTTATGATCCCGTGAAGATTCTATCTGAAAGAAATTAGGGGGAGAACAAGATGACGGTACTATCCATGAAAGAGGTTTCGTTTACCTATAGAGGCAATGAAAAAAAGGTGTTAAACCACATATCCGCCGATTTCGAAGATGGAAAAGTGTGTGCAATCGTTGGGGAATCGGGGTCGGGCAAGACGACTCTGCTCTCTCTTATTGCAGGTCTTACAAGCAGCTCATCCGGTGTTATTGCCTATCAAGGCAAAGATATTAAGCACATGAACAAGGACCGCTATCGTTCCAATAAAATCGGCGTCATCTTCCAAAGCTACAACTTATTGCTAGCAGATACGGCGGCGGAAAACGTAATGCTGTCCATCCAACTTGGCGGGAACAAGGTAAAAGGTAAAAGCCAGCTCGCTTACGTGCTATTGGCGAAGGTTGGGATCGACAAAGAAAAAGCGGATCGCAAAGTCTTAAAACTATCTGGCGGAGAGCAACAAAGGGTTGCCATAGCACGCAGCTTGTCCTACAACCCGATCCTTATCATTGCAGACGAACCCACAGGCAAATTGGATGAAAAGAACGAGAAAGGCATTATGGACATAGTGCGGAATTTAGCTCACATTGAAGGCAAATGCGTCATCCTTGTTACCCACTCGGCTTCCGTTACGGAATATGCGGATGTTGTTATGGAAATTAGAAATGGCAGCTTGAGTCGAAGATAGTTGTTATTGCAGAGGGGCGGTTGCTTACAAATTGAAGATGAGTCCATTAATAGATACAATTAACTTGAATTCAAATTCATTTAAGAAAAATAGAAGCAGCTTATAAGGAGGGCCTTCAAATATGAAACATACCGTACTGGTATTTATAAAGTGGGCGTTTGTACTGATCTTAAGTATCCTTGGCGTCGCATTGCTCATAGCGGGAAAGATTGGCGCCGGAGCCATGCTTATATGTGCGGCTGCAATCATCATACTGCCGTTGGGCCGGCTCATAAAAAATGCCCGAATTTTACGATGGGCGCGCATCGTCGTGGTAGCAGTTCTTTTTATGCTTGCGATTCTAAGTGTATCTAGCACTGACATCCCGCTTAAGGACGAAACGTCCGGATATGTTTTTATCGATCAAATTTCCTCTATCGCTCAGGATGTGCGAGACAAGCTTTTCGGGAGTAGCGAGCCCATGCAAAAGCCGCCTAATATTACGAAAGAAGCCGCATTTACATATACCAAATGTATGCGCAACTATGGCATAACCGATTTTCCCGATCCAGATTTCAGCGACGGGGGAACTTCGTTCGAAGGCATATCCAAGCTTAGCGCATCAGTAGAAGATATAAGGAAGGCGGGCGCCTCCTGCGAACACATTCTTAAAGGGAGCGAATAATACGGCAGCAACTTCCAGTTCAACTAATTCTTGATTATCACCAAAAGCTGTAGTAGATGTGTTCCGCTTAGCTTCTCTCTCCGTTAGGATGGGAACACATCAACCTTACAGGTGACTATGTATGGAATCTAAAGCAGCGAGTCGGTTGAATTGTGCCTAAACTTGGATGAAAAGAACGAGAAAGGCATTATGTAAGCGAAAAATAGTCCCCACCTAGAAATCAGATGAGGACCAGATTAGTCTATTTTTTGAATACGCGACACATCAGCGGCAGCGTTTGGGACCATGGAAGCAAACGGTCAATCGCTTCCTCATCACGGAAATCCGGCAATTGGGGTAGCGTCTCAAATAGATAGGTCAAATAGTTGAGTGGATTTAAGTTGTTCTCCTTCGCCGTTTCGACGATGCTGTAGATGACCGCACTTGCCGTTGCACCGCGCGGTGTGTTCGCGAATATCCAGTTCTTTCGCAATAACTTATAACCACTGGAGAAAATCAGTAGAAGGTTTGAATAAACATTCAGATGTAGATCGTAGAAGGTAAAGGGGATATCCAACAGATAACTATTCAAGCTTACATACTGTATCAGTCATAGATTTTCACGAGATCAATAATGTATTGATAAAATGGACAAAAACAGAAGATAAAAAGAATGATACAAGATATCAAAGCACAGTAGCTACCAAGTGGTTAGTAAATCAGATCATAAGCTTGTTGGTCAGCAATCATTTTGAAAACTGGTTAAGATTCGCTGGTGAGAAGAAATATATGGACAGCGGCAAAGTTTATTTACATTTTAATTTCAAAACAAAATATAACAATTTACCATTTTACACTGTTAGAGTACCGGATGAAATTAAGGATGAAAATGAAATTGAATTACATTGGTGGGTTGAAAAGGATTTAATAACTTGAGTATTGCGATTTCCGACGAGACTTTCGAAAAAGGACAGACTTGTAGTAGGATGGGGAACTCGGTTGCTCAGGCAGGTATCTTGAGATGCTTAAGGATGTCGAATAGCGGCTTTTTCTCTAGGGCTTGCTGATAAACGTAAACGATGATCTGCCCGAAATACGCTTGCCGGATTCTGTACACCACATCTCCAAGTGTAAGGTGCTTGTTGTCCTTCATCCAGTGGTGACGCTGAGATTCCAAGAAGTTCTGCGTCAGATACTGGATCGCCCAAAATCGCTGAATACCTTCAAATGAGAGCAACTGATATTGGTCAAAACCTAACAGTTTTTTGAAATAGCGATAGCCGGTTTCGATGTTCCAGCGTACATGATAATAACGTTGGATCGTAACGAGATCCAAGCTTAAATCCGTACACAAGAGACAAACTTGAGGTTTGCTCGAATCGGCGTACTCCTCTTTCCAAGACAGTAAAGCTTTGACGTTTTCCATTTCGCTTAATGGTCCTTCATATTCATAAATCCAGTACGTTCCCTGACTTTCCACCGTAACGGAGCGTAGGTCAGACTTGCGGAGATACTGGACAGTGAAATCAGCCATAGAAATCGTTACACCGCTTATGCAGATCAGCCGGTTTGCCTTTACAGCAGCGATCACATTAAATCCCTTGCGATTACAAGCATTGATGACCTTTTCACTGGTGTACCAGCAATCCATGAGGACGTAGACCTGATCGTCTGGCGTAGTTGGGAAGGCCTCGATCATTTCAAGAGCAAGATCGTTCTTACTCTTAAATGCCAAACGGTGTTCATCGCAATATTCTTCACGGTAATAAGGACGGAAATCCCATGCATAAGAACTTCCTTCGCTTACAACGTGAGCAGTGACAACGCAGTGGCACCAGACGGATTTTCCAGCTTCGTGTGAATATTGAAAACTGAGGGCTTCCATCTTCTTCGTTGAAGTCTCCTTCTTACAACACGTGTCATCCACGATGAAGAATACGAGTTGCCGAGAGTCACCACTTTTTGCATGTTTCGCGCGAATCTTATCCATTACGAACTGCATGCGTCGGCGCTGCATGCGATTGACGCACCATGGCGAATGGTTCAAAAAATTCGTGACATTACTGAGGTGGCGATCTCCTCTAGCAGTTTGCTGAATTTGCGTAATATTTTTACGTCCGGCACAAAGAATGATGCCGTGAACGAGGGTAAACAAATGACCAAGCTGCGGTTTAGATAATTCCAGCTTCAAGGCTAAAATGAACTTGACGATAGGCAAGTAGAGGGATACCATGAGATTGGGACATCTCCTTTTCTTGGAAATTGTGTTTGTGGTGAACAACAATTTCTCTATCCAAGGGCGATGTCCTTTTTCTGTTTAATCATTCGACGAAGCTTCTAATATCCTGGCTTTAACCGGACTTTATCGACAACAATATTTTCACAACACTCAAGTTAATAAGTCCAGAAGTGTGCGTGATCCCGCCAATCGACAATAGAAAGAATGAACATCTCTTCTTACAAGGGTTAGGCTTGATAAGTCATTGTGTGATAAGTGTTCACTTCTCGAAGTGGAACGAAGATAAGAACTTACGAGCAGCTCTTACTAAGACCAATCTATTGCTGGGGTATGGAATCGACGATGATTCAGGTGTGTACTTTAAGGACGAAATCTTAGCGCAGACCGCGGGGCAAGTCTATTTTTATAACCACCCCGAGAATAACGGTTTACTTAAAAGGGAATGATTTGTTATCATATAAGCAATAATCAAACGCGATGATGAGAAGAGTAGGGAAGAACGTTCTTGTACAGAGAGCTCCGGCAGCTGAAAAGGAGCAAAGAACTTCTTCCCGAACCAAGTCTCTGAGCAGCATGTCGGAACCTTCACTGGGGATGCCATGACGGGAGCTCCCGTTATAGAGCTAGAGTATAAGCATTCCCTGCAATGCCGTACTTGAAGAGGTTAATATGGCGACATATTAATGAACCTGGGGTGGTACCGCGAAAATTTCGTCCCCAAGACATGAGGTCTTGGAGGTGAAGTTTTTTTTGTGCTGATTTACCCCATATCACGTTCATTAGGAGGAGCCGGCAATGGATCATGAGAAGGTGCACCATAACGATAACTTTTTGTTGAGACTGATAAGTGAGGAGCTTGAAGCTGGCGGGTTCGGCAGGGACATGTGTACGCGATTTCCCCCCGAGCCGAATGGTTATCTTCATATCGGAAGCGCTTATGCCATTCACACGAATTATACAATCGCCCAGAGGTTTAATGGAACATTTCACTTACGGTTTGACGATACGAATCCTCTTAAGGAGGATATCGAGTATGTGAACGCGATCATCGAGGATATCAAGTGGCTGGGCTTTGACCCGGAAAATCATATTTATTACGGTTCAGACTACTCGAATGAAATCTATAACGCGGCCGTCACATTGATCAAGCGCGGGAAGGCGTACGTCTGTGATTTGACGCCGGAGGAAGTAACGGAGTATCGGGGGACATTGACGGAGACGGGTACTAATAGCCCGTATCGTGACCGGTCAATCGAGGAGAATCTGGCTCTTTTTGAGTCCATGAAGAATGGTAACTATCCAGCCTCCTCCAAGGTGGTTCGTGCCAAAATCGATATGAGCTCGCCGAATATAAATCTGCGTGACCCCGTTATTTATCGAATTATCCATGCGGCTCATTACCGCACAGGGAATAATTGGTGCATCTATCCGATGTATGATTTTGCCCATCCCATTCAAGATGCGATAGAAGGCATCACCTATTCCTTATGCTCCATCGAATTTAAGGATCACAGGCCATTGTATGAATGGGTCCTGCAAGAGCTGGAAATCCCTGAGCCTCCGCGGCAAAGGGAGTTCGGCCGATTGAGCTTGACGGGTGTCGTAACGAGCAAACGGTTTCTGAGGCAGCTTGTAGAAGGGGGTTACGTAGATGGTTGGGACGATCCCAGACTTCCGACGCTCCGCGGCTTTAGAAGGAGGGGATTCACGCCAGAGAGCATACACAGCTTTATTGAGGAGATCGGCAGCATCCGAACCCAAAGTACGGTAGACATCTCACTGCTGGATCATTGCCTCAGGCAGGATTTGAAAGCCAAAACCGTTAGCGTCATGGCTGTGTTACAGCCGCTCAAGGTCGTTATTACTAACTACCCAGAGGATGACATGGAGCTGCTGAAGATTGAGAACAACAGCGAGAACGAGGCGTTAGGGAGTAGAGAGGTTCCTTTTAGCAGAACCATCTATATCGAGCGGGAGGACTTTATGGAGCAGCCGCCGAAGGGCTTCCACCGGCTGAGTCCCAATACTGAGGTCAGGTTGAAGGGAGCGTATTTCATCAAGTGTGAGGAAGTCGTCAAGGACCCGGAAACTGGTGAAAATACAGAGCTCCGCTGCACCTATGACCCCCTCACGAAGAGCGGTACCGGATTTACGGGGCGGAAGGTGAAAGGGACGATTCATTGGGTCTCAGCCGAGCACGCGGTCAAGGCTGACGTACATCTATATGAGAAGCTGCTTCTGGATGATGATATTCCGAAGGACGATATCGGCGCTTGGACGGATGTAATCAATCCGGAGTCTCTTGTAGTCTTAGAGGATGTATTGTTGGAGCCTTATGTTGATCATGCCCGGCCTGAGCACAAGTTTCAATTTTTCCGCCATGGCTATTTTTGCGTAGACAAGAAATTCACTACCGGAGACCGGCTTGTGTTTAATCGTATTGTACCGTTGAAAGACACCTGGAATAAAAGGTGAAGGACTTCTGATTGCCCGAAGGTATGAATGTACAAAAGGATCCGCCGAAGCGGGTCCTTTTTCATTTCTGCAATTATTATAACCATATTCTACCTTTCAACGAATAACGATTAGGTTACAATAAATTTAGAAGAAGACTATAGGAAGCGTTTAATACTACGTATCCTTGAAGTTGAATGTGGCCATTTGAACCTCAGGTGTCTAATCCAAGTGATGTGAGGTGCCAGAATTCAATGTATAGCTTTAAGAACTGAAGCAGGAGGAATTCATTTATGCAGCAAAAATTGCCTTTATTTATTGTAACTGGTGCAAGTGGTGTAGGGAAAACAACGGTTATGGAAGAACTCCGCATTCAATTGCCAGATTTTGTGATCCTCAGCACAGATAATGATCTGTTTGGCGAGACGCCGTTAGACTATCAAGGTAGATTTAACCTGCTCCTGCGAATCGCTTATTTCGTCGCTCGATCTGGTAGAGGTACGGTTATATGCGGCACGTTTATGCCTTGGGATGCACAGAAATGTGATCATTATGATCAATTTAGCGATGTCTGCTTCATTAATCTTCACTGTGATGACGCAACGCGCAATACGAGACTTCGCAATCGGGAAGATAAAGCGATGTGGACCGATGACATGCTCCAGCAGCATGAACAATTTGCCCAGTGGCTTCTAGATAATGCGGAGACTGCCTATAATCCGCCCATGCCCATTATCGAGACGACTTCCACACCGCCCGCAGCGGTAGCAGAGCAAATACAAAGCTATGTCACGCTAAAGTGGGACGAATGGAGAGCAGCTCAATCCGGATTGAACAATGATCATTGAGTGTAAAGGGCCACGTATATGCGTGGCTTTTTGTTATGGGAATCGCGTGAATGCCGATTCTATCAATCCCAAAATTATGCTAATATACTAGATACAAGTAATTCAGTATGTTGTCATGATTGGAGGAATGAACCCCGATGGGGAAATTGATCAAGAGGCGCTCCTTAGTCTTAGGGTTGTTTCTTTCACTAATATTCGTCGTTCTAATTGCGAAGGTATTCTGGGTCCAGGTGGTGGATGCGGATAAATATGTAGCGGCGGCTCAGAAATACTGGTTGAAGTCAGAGATCCTGCCTGCCCAGCGGGGGGAGATTCTCGATCGAAATTCAGTTGTATTGTCACGAGACGTTCCTGCATATAATGTGACCTTAAATCCGGACATCCTGATCAAGCTCGGAATGGCAGAAGAAGTAGCCGGGAAGCTGTCTTCGATCTTATCCAAAGATAAGACCGAGCTGTTGGAGGGATTGTATAAAAAGAGAGAGAACGGATCGTATTATATCAGCAGGGATATCCGGCCGGAAGGCGTTCATATCGATAAGAAGAAGGCCGAGCTAGTATTGGCGTATAAAGAAAGCTTACAAAAGAAGCTAAGCAAGAAAAAGAATGTGAAGAACGTTGATGTTGGCATTTATATCTTTCCTACGGCCAAACGGTTCTATCCGAACGAAAGTCTTGCTGCACAGTTAATCGGGTTTGTGGACCTTGATAAAAAAGCGAGCGGGGGCATCGAATCCGCCTTCGATACAGAACTATCGGGTACTGCAGGCATCTATAAGTACTACAGAGACGGTAATGGCATAGGGATCGATGCGGGAGAGGTGCTCTATAAGCCCGAATTAGATGGCAGCCAGATTATGTTGACCATTGATACAAACATTCAATTTTTTGTGGAACAGGCGTTGAATAAAGTCGTTGAAACGTATGAACCCAAAAGCGCGACCGTAATCGTAGCGGACCCGTCCACAATGGATATATTGGCCCTTGCGAATAGACCGACCTATAACCCGAATCAGTATTGGGAGGTATCGGATTATGCCTCCTTTTATAATCACGCTATTATGTCCGAATACGAACCCGGCTCGACCTTCAAGATTGTCACGTTAGCGGCAGCCATTGAGGAAGGCTTGTTTGATCCGTATGATAAATATCAATCTGGCTCGATTTCTGTTCCCGGAAAAATCATACATGATGTGAAACGGGAAGGATGGGGGCGCATCTCGTATTTAGAAGGTTTAAAACGATCGAGTAATGTGGCTTTCGTCAATCTAGGGTATAAAAAACTAGGAGCGGATCGGTTGACCGATTACATTAAAAAGTTTGGATTTGGCGAAAAAACGAACATTGAACTAAATGGCGAGGGTTCGGGCGTATTAAAAATGAAGTATCCTGCCGATTATGCTGCGGCGTCCTATGGGCAGGGCAGAATTCAAGTGACTCCTATGCAGCAAGTAGCTGCAGTAGCAGCTGTTGCTAATGGCGGCAAGCTTATGGAGCCGCATATCATCAAACAAATCGTACGATCATCGGATAATATGACGATTGCGACGAAACCTAAATTCATCCGTCAAGTCATCTCATCGGACACGGCTAAGCTTGCCGGAGATTACCTCGAACAAGTCGTATCGGACCGCAAACTGGGTTCAGGGAAATATGCTGCTATTGAAGGCATACGCGTTGCAGGTAAGACAGGTACGGCCAATAAGGTTATCAATGGGGCATATGCGAAAGGGAAGCACGTTGTTTCGTTTATTGGGTATGCTCCGGTGGAAAACCCTAAGGTCGTTGTTCTAGTTATTGTTGATGAACCTAAGGATGAGTTGGGAGGAGGAACGGTTGCAGCGCCTGTCTTCAAGGAAATCGTGAGTCAAACCTTAACCTATATGGGTGTTCATCCGACATCTCAGCCAACAACCAGCCCGAGTATGAAAGGGACGATTAAAGTATCCGAGTTACAAGGGAAACGTATTGAAGAAGCCAAGAAAAGAATTGGCCAGGATTCAACGATAACGGTATTAGGAAAAGGCTCGACCGTTCTGGACGTATTCCCTTCCACGGATTTCAAACCATCGGAGGGGAATGGAATCTATTTGATCACCGAAAAAATAGAAAACATCCCGTTACCGGATATGACAGGCTTATCTCTGGTAGATGCGATAAACTTAAGCTCCTTGTATAAGTGTAAAGTGATCACAACTGGAGAAGGTTACGTTGTTAGCCAGAAGGTGTCCGGTAGTGACGGCAATCGAACCATAAGCCTTCAATTGAAGGCCAGATAAGGAAGCGACAATGGCCCTCACCAGCGTTCTGATCCACGAATGGTATCGGAAAGAAGGTGAGGGCAAGTCTGTTTCTTGATTAAATCAAGCGATAACCGGCCGGCAGGGTGCCGGTGTTCCGAATGTTCCGAATTTGCGCCAATGTCAGCCGCTCATTGGTTGAGATAATGGATTCGACGTCGTTGCCTGCAATGAAGTCATCAAGATCTGCAATATTGCGGTTCCCCCGAAATACCCGGAAGTTGCCCCTGAAGCCGATTCTGGTAAATACAATTAACGTGGCATTGCTGCTCGTAGAGAAGAATCGAAGACTTTCGATCCCATCCAGAATCGAATCCGTATTTCGGATCCCGAGGTTCCCGCGATAAATTCTTCTAGCGCCAAGGAAATTCTCTTCTGAATAAACGGTTAACCGCGGGAAAGTTTGCGAAATCTTTGCTTTCATCTATATCCCTCCTCTCCTCTATCACGTTATGCCACTTTAAGAACATTCGTGTGGACGAGTCCCCCTTATAGCAAGGAAAATAGGTTTCCTTGGCTCATATGAAAGCGGTTTTGAAAGAATGAATTTTTGCATATACAGGAAACATTTTACAGATAACTTGCGTTTAATTAAGCAATACCGGTTTAGTTGAACGAAACCAAAGGTTCATGAAATGGATGGTGTCTATGCGTATTAAAGAAGCAAAGCCTGTGAAAGTATTCGCCGCGTTGGGCATGATAGCCGCTATTATGGCAAGCAGCACAGCCGGAGCTGGGATTGGTTACGCCGAGAAGCCAATTATAACGAGTTCCACTCCATCGTATGATGTACAATCCTCCCCCGTGATCAAGCCGTCCTGGAGCTTGCCGCTTGCCAAATTCGATCAGGGCGGATATTCCTTTCCTGTTACAACTGCGCTTGCTGAAGAAGGCCGCGTCTTTGACTATCGGCCGCTCTATCGCGTCCATGAGGGGAGACTGCTTTATCAGAATCGGCTTGATTACTCTATCAGTGTGATGAAGACGGCCAACGGAGGTAAGTACCAATTTCCAAGCGGGGTAAGACCGGTGCAGACGGATCTGTACGGCAACGGTCTCTTCATCGCCCGCGCCGATGGTATGCTGGAAGCGTATAATTTCACGACATCAAAACCCGTGTTCAGCGTGAAGCTGGGTGCTCGTAATTTCGTATCCACGCTGAAGTCCGGCAATATGATTTACGTCCGCGCCGGCGGGACACTGTATGCGGTGAAGCTTCCTGCGAGCTTGTTGAAGGGATAAAGGAACGAACATGATGGATGTATAACAAGGCCATCATATTCTGTTCGAATAAATGAGATCAATAATGGTGAAGACCAAATAAAGCAAAGAGCAGGACGCGCGGCGCCTGCTCTTTGCTTATTTAAGACAACGTAATGCCATCCTGAATTAGGTGGGTGATATCCGCAATGCTATGAACAAATAGTTGATTTTCCCGAAAGAAGATACGATGAATGCAGCCGTTAGGTTGATGAATCTGTATTTTCTCAAAGGTGGGCATACCAAGAATGGACTGCAGAAGCATCTGATTCAGTGTCCCGTGGAGGAAGATCGCAAGTCGTTTCCCCGAATAACGCTCTTGTAAGGCAAGCAATAAGCGGTCGGCTCTGCGCCTGGCCTCATACAGATCTGGATCACTCGTATACTGCCATCCTTCAGCTTCCATATCTTCACCGAATACCGCCTCCGGGAATGATACACACATTGCTTCAATCGAAGGTCCGACATAATGCGGTCCCGTGCGTACCTCACAGGCATTTTTCCAGACTTCAATGGGAAGCCCTAACTGTCTGGCTGTAGGCGTTGCCGTTTGTAAGGCCCGATGGAGTGGACTAGCCGCCAGCACATCAGGTTGCAATGCAGCTACCGCGCGGCTTACGCTTAATGCCTGCTGCCTCCCAAGCGCTGTCAAAGGCGGATCCGGCATGTCAACGGTCGATATATTTCCCTCAGATTGACCATGTCTAACAAGTATCAGCTCCATGCGATTGAACTTCCTTTCTCTACCTGCTATTTTCATTCATTATACGTCGACCGCCCAAATTTTAGCAATCTAGCACTTGGAATTGAAGTGCATCTGAAAGAATTGCAGTAATACAAGAAGCATGTGGTTGACCGATCGCCATCATGCAGCGAAACACCGCTCACTGGAAGCTGAGCGGTGCGGAGAGTCCACGACTGACATGTTCTATGAGTCAGGTAGAGAATCTTAACATTGCTATAATTTGAATAACTGCTTGGCATTCTCATAGTATATTTTGCGTTTCATCTCGGCCGGCATCGCTTTGAGTATGGCATGCGGATCATCGAAATCCCAATGCGGATAATCCGAGGAGAACAACAGCATGTTCTCGGCATCAATCATATTAAACAGGGTGATGAGATCACCCGGGCGTTCTGGTTCTTCGATCGGCTGCGTAGTTAAGTAGCAGTGCTCACGAATGTACTGGCTCGGCAGCTTCTTAAGCCATGGGACCTGTGCGCGCAGCGCTTTGTAATTTTTGTCTAAGCGCCACATCAGATGGGGCAGCCATGCTACACCGCCTTCGACAAGGACGAACTTCAAGTTCGGGTACTTCTCGAACACGCCTTCACAGACAAGGCTGACGAGATGGGCCATGAAATTTTGTGAGAGGCAGGTATGCCATTCCAGGTAGTAGCTCGGATAACCCGCGGCAGTAGGGCCGTTCGTACTGCCAGCCCCTTCGGTACCGGGATGAATCATGACTGGCAATCCTTGACGTTCCGCAGCTTCGTAGATAGGATGGTAGAACCTTTGACCGTAGGGCATGCGGGCAGCGCTTGACATGATGACCGCCACCATGTCCGGATGCGGTCCCATACGGTCGATCTCTCGAGCGGCTAAGTGAGGATCAAGTGTCGAGACGGCAATCGTGCCCTTGAAAGAGTGATGCTTGCCGATCCAGTGGTCGAGCATAAAATCATTGTAAGCCGATATAATCGCGGCGGCGTAATCGGCATCATGCCCGCTTGAGGCATCATACATGCTGCCTGTCAGAAGGCAGTAGTCGATTCGGTGTTGATCAATCAGCTGCTCGACGAGAAAGCCCGGGTCTGACCCCGCAGGACCGCCGCCGGGAGGCGTGGCATCTTTGCGAGGAACACCAACGGGTGAATAATACCCGCTATAGAGTGCGCCGGTTCCGGATTCAATAAGCCTTCTCTTCATCGCATCGGGCATATAGGGCACCAAATCCATGTGGCTTCGCAGTGAGTTATGCACATCGCAATCTATGATATTGATCGGTTGCTTGGTCATGTGATTTTCTCCTTATTCACGTTTTGATTGGGCTCCAAGGATGAGGCCGATTTGTCCATCCTGTACAATGACCTCGAACCGCTTAGCCTTCACCTGCTCATCAAACAGTGAGCAGCCTGTCTTGATGTCGAATTCCCAGCCATGCCACGGGCAGCGAATGATTTCCTGATCTTTACCGTAAATAAACTCATATACATGCGATTCCATCGTTGTACCGCTTACAAGTCCCTTGCACAGCTCGGCACCGTAATGCGGACAATAATTGAGCAGTGCATAGTATTTCCCCCGGATGTTAAAGATTCCGACTGAACGTTTACCCACTTGCACGATTTTCCGTTGTCCTTCCGGAATTTCTTCCACCGCAGCCACGAACTGAACATTCACTACTGCATTCCTCCTGGTCAGATAACTCATCTCTATGCCTCTATCGTACGGCTTCTTCTTGACAACGACCATAAATAAAACAACAATGAGTTGTACAATTCTACAATCATATTTTCTTCCGAATAGATGGAAAAGTAGGTGAGGAGAACAGAAATGTTAGAGATAGATGCCGTCTTTTTCGATGATCGTATTGAACATTGGCAGATTTCCAGTCTGATGACCACTAAGCCGATATTGGCGTTAATCACGAACGGAAATTTAATCTATGAGCTTGATTCCACAGTCGTTCCGTTAACGAAAGGGGATGTCCTGCTCATTCTTCCGGGTACCGTCCGTACCGGCTATCATGAATCATCTGCGCCGCATCAGAAGTACGCGGCTATATTTCATCTTATTCTTCCTCCTGAGCACCCTTTCTTCCATTTCACAAAAGGGGCGGGATACCGGTTATTCCGTCCGAAAGGATTCGAGTATTTGCGGCAGCGTTTCTCAGCCTTATACCGGATGTGGCTGAGTCAATCCGCCTTCCGCGATATGACAAGCGTTGGCATTCTCATGGAGATTGTAGGCATGTTAATGCAAGAGTTGGAGCAGCATGACATTCCTACGCACAAGGCGGCACTGTCTAAGACGATCGAGCATTATATCGTTCGCCACTTTAAGGAAGAAATTCGATTGCAGGATCTTGCGCAGCTTGTAGAACGGACCCCGAACTATGTCTCGACCATATTCAAAGAAACCTCGGGGCAAACGCCGATTGAGTTTATGCATCATATTCGGATCACGACTGCTCGTCATCTACTTCTTCAGACGAACATGACCATTACCGAAGTATCGGATGCGCTCGGTTATTGCGATCCCCCTTACTTTAACCGGATGTTTAAGAAGATAGCAGGGCATGCTCCTTCTGAACTGATCAAGCAAAGGAAGGAGCAGTAGCTTTGTTAATCTTCCCGAGGTCCGAGATAGATAGAATGTGGGTTAGAATTCAAGCTTAAAGTGCTGTGACGGTTGTATATATGATAATCAACCAGTGTAAGCCCAAAAGATTCTCACTTGCATGAATTTGATAGTATGGAGAGGTAGGATGCCTTAAAGAACATAAATGAGGGAGTGAAATCATGAAACTAAATCATCTTAATCTCACAGTGAACGATGTTAAAGCGGCTCGAGAGTTCTTAGAAAACTATTTCGGGCTGAAGACCGGGAACATGCGTGGGGATTCATTCGCAGCATTGTTCGACGACGACGGGTTAGTGCTCACCTTGATGAGAGGCGCTCAGGTCAGCTATCCCAAGACTTTTCATATCGGATTCATTCAGGAGAGTGAAGAGAGAGTGAATGAGATCAATCAACGCTTGAAGGAGGATGGGTTTCATGTGGAGGCACCGCAGAGGGCGCATGGCTGGACATTCTATGTAGAAGCACCTGGCGGATTTACTGTCGAGGTTCTCTGTTGATGGCTTGGTTTGACAGTGAAGATTATAAGCAGGAGCAGGTGCCTTGGCGCCTGCTCCTTTGTATTTCACCCACTATTCTAATAGATACTGACCTGTTTCTTATACGCAAGAGGGAGTTTATTAAAGCTTAATAATCTTAGATAAGTCTCTAATAGGAAAAGGGTGGTTGAATGTATACGATCATTCTCGTGAAACTCGCGATCGGCTTCATTGGTCTTTGGATCATTACATTCGTGATCGGGCGGAAGGAGATCGGGCAGATCACGCCATTCGATTTTTTCACCTCCATCCTGATCAGTGAAATTGTAGGCAACACACTCTACGATAAGAATGTAACGTATGCTCATTTGATCTATGCGCTTGCGCTTTGGGCATTATTTGCTTATTTAATCGAATTCTTAACGGTGAGATTCGTGAAGATTAAGCGGCTAACGGAAGGCAGGACCGTATTGCTGGTCGAACGAGGAGAGATCAATCAGCAGTTAATGCGTTCCTGTAAATTGGATTTCAATCAGCTGATGACGATGCTTCGAGAGAAGGATATCTTCAATCTCGTTGAAGTGAATTATTTGCTGTACGAGACGAATGGAACGATCAGTGTGATCAAGAAACCGGAGTTCGATCAGGTCCGCGTCAAGGATTTGAATCTTCGCGCTGAGCCGTCATCGCTATCCATACCCGTGATCGAAAAGGGAGTCATCCAGACGGAAGCACTCAGAGGCAAGTACGTGCCGGAGGAGAAGATCCGGAAGCTTGCACGTGAACAAGGATTTCAGGATATGACCAGGATCGCATATGCGGAATACAACGAGGACAAGGACGAGCTGACCATCATTGACAAATAAATCGAGCTTATGGTTTAGTGCTCTGTCAGCAGTCTATCCATGCTTAATAATAGATGGACAAGGGTAATAGTTGTCGGGTCCAACCTTACATACTAGCGCAAGACCCGAGCAACCTGATTGACAAGGAGGATGTAAGAGAATGAGCATGGACAAAAGCGGCAAGCCTGAGCAAACCATGAAGGACAAGCAATTGAAAGCATTCACTGTGGAAAGCACGGGAGAGAAGCTGACCACGAATCAAGGCCTCCGCGTCTCCGAGGATGAGCATTCCCTGAAGGCTGGAGAGCGGGGTCCGACCTTGCTTGAAGACTTTCATTTCCGCGAAAAAATGACCCACTTCGACCATGAGCGTATTCCCGAGCGGGTTGTGCATGCACGCGGCTTCGGCGCTCACGGATATTTCGAAGTTTATGAATCGATGAAGCCCTATACACGAGCCCAATTTCTGCAGGATCCGGGCGTGAGGACGCCGGTATTCGTACGGTTCTCCACAGTTGCAGGATCGCGAGGATCGGCAGATACCGTTCGCGATGTGCGCGGCTTTGCCGTAAAATTCTATACGGAGGAAGGCAACTACGATCTCGTTGGCAACAACATGCCGGTCTTCTTCATTCAAGACGCCATCAAGTTCCCGGATTTCATCCATGCCGTTAAGCCTCAGCCGCACAACGAAGTGCCGCAGGCTCAATCTGCACATGATACGTTCTGGGATTTCGTCGGACAGAATACCGAATCGACTCATATGGTCTTCTGGGCGATGTCGGATCGCGCACTTCCGCGAAGCTTCCGCATGATGGAGGGCTTCGGCGTGCATACGTTCCGCTTCGTGAACGAAGAAGGCGAAGCCCATTTTGTGAAGTTTCATTGGAAGCCTGTGCTTGGCGTACACGCCACTGTCTGGGATGAGACGCAGAAGATCGCCGGCAAGGACCCCGATTTTCACCGCCGCGACCTATGGGATGCGATTGAGTCGGGCAATTATCCCGAATGGGAACTCGGGGTACAGCTCCTGAAGGAAGAGGAGGAGTTCAGCTTCGACTTCGACATTCTCGATCCGACGAAGCTGTGGCCAGAAGAGCTTGTGCCAGTGCGGCTGATTGGCAAAATGACGCTCAACCGCAACACCGACAATTTCTTTGCGGAAACCGAGCAGGTTGCTTTCCATCCGGGACATGTCGTGCCGGGTATCGACTTCTCGAATGACCCGCTCTTGCAAGGCCGGTTGTTCTCCTACACAGATACGCAGCTCAAGCGGATTGGCGGCCCGAATTTCCATGAACTGCCGATCAACCGTTCAATCGCGCCGGTTCATAACAACCAGCGCGACGGAATGGCGCGTATGACGATCAATCCGGGACCAGTCGCCTACCATAAGAATTCACTAGCCGGCAATTCTCCGGCTCCGGCTTCCGAGCAGGAGGGCGGATACAAGCACTATGCTGAGAAAGTCGAAGGCCGCAAGGTTCAGGCTCGCAGTGACAGCTTCAAAGACCACTACTCCCAGGCGACACTGTTCTACAACAGTCTATCCGACGTCGAGAAGCTGCATCTGACCAAGGCGTTCCAATTCGAGCTTTCGAAGGTGAATAACAAGGAAGTCCGCCAGCGGGCAGTCGATGTGATCGGCCAAGTAGATTCGGATTTAGCGGCTATGATTGCCGATGCGATCGGAGCAATGGCGCCGGTGAATGGCCGTACGGCTAAGGATTCGTTCCGTTCACCCGCACTCAGTATGGAGAACAAAGCGAAGTCGCCAAAGACCCGCAAGGCAGCCGTACTTGTGGGCAACGGAGTAAAGGACGAAGTGCTGACATCGGTGTTGGATGCCTTGAGCGAAGCTGGCGTGATCTCTGAGCTGGTTAGCTTGAAGCTGGGTTATGTGGTTAGCGACGGCGATAAGCAGCTTGAAGTGAAGCATACGTTCGAAACGACTGACTCTGTCTTATTCGACGCCGTATTGGTGGCCGGCGGGCGTCAAAGTGTGAATGAGCTGCTGACACAACCGCTGGCTGTCGACTTCGTGAAGCAGGCGTATCGTCACTTCAAGCCGCTGGCGGCGCTGGGTGAAGGCAGCGAGCTTCTCGCTGCATCTGGCATCGGGGCAGCAGCGCCTGATGGTGCGGAAGCCATCAGCTCCGCAAAACAACCGTCTGCTGCCGAGCCGGGTATCGTCATTGCGGACAAGCTGGATGCCAAGAGCACCTTCAGCGAGGCGTTCATCGAAGCCATTACGGCTCATCGTCATTGGACACGTAAGGTATAGATTTACTAAACTCGCTTACACATCATACAAATTAATTGAAAGCACCTCCATGTAGACGATTAGTCTATGTTGAGGTGCTCTTCTCTTATTTGTCCGAGCAATGAAAAGAGGGTTGAGCAGTAAGATCTGCTCAACCCTCTGATAAATCGATAACGTTTAATGTCCCATCATCATCTTGGCATCCGGTTTCTCAGATACACCATCCCATTCAAGCTCTTCCCTCAACTTCGGTTTGCGAAGGGTGAGGCTTACGAGTACGCCGAAGGCAGCGATGCAAGCGGTGAGAAAGAAAATATCGCCAAACCCGGCTGCCGAGCTCTGAGCGAGATTCGCATTAGCTCCCGCTTCAGCCATATGGTGAGTGGTACGGGAAGTTAAGTAGCCTGTTAATCCTGCAATGGCAAATGACATCACGACTTGCTGGGTAGCGGTAGTAAGAGGCGTGACCCGGCTGACAAGCCTGCGCGGAGCAGAATTCAATACATGCGTATTGATCGCCATCATGGATAAGCCCATCCCGGCTCCCATCATACTCAGCGGCAGCATCATCGTCATCCTTGTGCTATTGAGGTCGACTTGAGATAATAGGAATAATGCGGTGGAAATAACGATCAACCCAATGAAAGCAAGCGGGCGAGCTCCTATTTTATCGAATAGCCTGCCTCCGATCGGCATGAAAATACAGGATCCCAGTGCCATAGGGAGTGTCGTTAACCCGCTTTCTAATGCCGTATAACCCAGTAGAGTCTGCAAGAATAAAGGAACCATGAGAATGGAGCCCATGAGTGAAATTTGAGAAATCCACGATAAGAAGACGCCTCTGGTGAAATCGGAAGAACCGAATACGCGAAGCTCAAGCAGCGGTTGTTTCTGGCGAAGCTCGACGAAGATAAATATGATCAGCGCGACTCCACCGACAATTAACCCTGTCAATGTGCGGGTAGAGGTCCAGTCTACACCGCCTTCGCTCATCCCGAATGCCAGCATGGAGAACGCGATTGGCGCTAAGATCATTCCCAAGATGTCAAGAGCAGGAGTTTTGTGCCGCTCGATGACCGGTAAGTATTTGATCCCAACTAACAATGCCGCAATACCAATGGGCAGATTAATCAGGAAGATCCAGTGCCATGACGCAATACCAATGAGCCATCCGGATAGAATAGGACCGGCAGCCGGTGCAAGCAGCATGGGGACGCCAAGCATAGCCATAACGGAGCCTCTCTTATCGGGCGGGGAGAGCTTGAAGATCATAGCCATTCCGATGGGCGAAACCATCCCGCCGCCCAGACCTTGAATGATCCGAAAGAGAACGAGCTGCTCCGAGGTTTGAGCGACCGCACAAAGCACCGATCCGAGCGTGAATAGTGCAATTGTGATCAGAAAGACCTGTTTGGCTCCGAACTTATCCGTTAACCAGCCGGCTAATGGGATAACGGCAGCCAGAGATAGGGTATAGCCTGTAATGGTCCATTGTATGGTTTTGAGTGAGGTGTCGAAGTACTCCTGCAGATTTGGAATAGCAACATTAACGACTGTGCTGTCCAGAATAACCATAATCATCCCGATGATCACAGCCATAAGGGGCATAATGAGCGCCTTAATTGAAAATTCAGGCGGGGTTCCTTCTGGTACAGCGGTGCTTGGCGTAGACATAAGTGTGGGCTTCCTCTCCTTGACGAAACAGAATAAACGCAATACCATTTGACTAACTGTTTTTTTGAAAAACCAGTCAGTCAAATGGTATCCTTTATTTTACTTCATTACAATTCAAAGTCAATCACAATTTAAGAGGGGGAATCCGATTGAGCATCATCAGGCAAAAAATTATGGAATCCGCATCACGGCATTTTTCATTGCAAGGCTATGCGGCAACCTCCATACAAGAAATCGCAGATGATTGTGGAATTGCCAAAGGATCCTTATATAAATTTTTTCAATCGAAGGAAGACTTGTATGTAGCTTTTCACGATTCACAGCATATTGCGTTGGAAACTGAAATTGAAAGCATTCGATCCGACGCTTCGCGATCCCCGCGCGAGGTGTTCATTCTGGAGACCGAATGTCATTTCAAGTTTTTTCTGAACAATAAATTCGTCATGCATGATATTAAGGAACTGAAAGACTCGAATGGCGATTTTTCCCCCTATTTTCTTCGCCTGCGGGCATCTCATTTGAAATTCAGCAAGGATGGCTTGACTCGTTTACTTGGCGAAGATATCGGACATTATATTTGGGATCTGGTTATGATCTATAATGGAATTGTAAGAGAGTTTATATTTCTTCTCCTATTCGAGAATAAACCGCTGAATGTGAAAGAGGTTGCGGGGTATATCGTGGATCGCGTAGAAGAAATGGCTGCATGTCTTGTACAGAAGAAGACAAAGCCGATTCTGCAGGAAGCATTGATGAACGAATATATGCAATGTGAGATGGCAGGGAAGAAGATCTCAATCGCTGCGTACCGGACGAGCCTGTTAGATGATTTGTCATCCACATTAAAAGAGCTGCCAACAACGAATTTTCGTAAAGCCGAGCTGAGCGATGCAATTGCGCTGCTTCAGGGGGAACTCGATAACGACAAGCCGAAAGCGGTCATCGTTCATGCTTTGTTGGATTTTATCGGTAAGGAGCATGAGCTACAATATATTGTGAAGCAATTAGAAAGGCTCGTCTGTTTGAAGTAAAATGGAATTGTGATAGGCATACGGAAACAGGTTAGGAAAGGGAGGTAGAGTCTCTTTGAAAACAATCGCAGTTATTGGCGGAGGGATCACCGGGTTATCGACAGCTTACTATCTTCAGAAGATGCTGCGGGACCAAGCAAAGGACGTAAAAGTGGTATTGGTGGAAGCAAATGTTGCCTTAGGCGGTAAAATCAGAACCGTTCATGAAGGTGATTTTATTATGGAGACAGGGGCGGACTCGATCGTCGCGCGTAAAACGAATGTCGCTCCTTTCCTGGAAGAGCTGGATCTCCAGGACGACGTTGTGTATAATGCGACCGGCATCTCGTATATTCATACCGATGGTGTATTGAAGCAAATTCCGAAGGATGCGGTGTTCGGCATTCCAATGAGTCTGGAATCATTAGCGACAACTGATCTGGTTTCGGCGCAGGGAAAGGTTGACGCGTTGAAGGATTTCTACATACCGAACGAAACGTTTACGAAGGAGGATTCCATCGGCGACTTCCTGAAGCATTTTCTGGGAGAAGAGCTGGTCGAGAAACAAATCTCTCCGGTTTTGTCCGGTGTATACTCCGGGCAGCTGCAGGATTTAACGATTGCATCGACACTCCCTTATTTGATCGATTACAAGAATGAATACGGAAGCATCATTCGAGGTTTAGAAGCGAATAAACAACGGTTCCAAGCAACGGGAGACAAGAAATTTCTATCCTTCAAGAAGGGGGTATCCTGCTTAATTGACCGTTTGGCGGAGCGGATGACCGATGTCGATATCTATTCCGGTGTTCAAGCGGACAACATTGAGAAGGGTCAGGAACGGTATACCGTCTCTCTTTCCAATAAGGAAGAGCTTACAGCGGATTTCATCGTGCTGAGCACACTGCATCCTGTGGCCCAGCGCCTTCTTCACGATGAGAGCTTGGATGAGGACTTTAACCAGTTGAAGAACAGCTCCATGATCAGCATCTATCTTGGCTATGACATTCCTGACAGCGAGCTGCCCAAGGATGGGACAGGCTTTATCGTCTCGGAAGGCAGCGATCTGAGGTGCAACGCCTGCACGTGGACAAGCCGCAAATGGGATCATACCTCGGAGCACAAGCAGCTGCTGGTAAGGCTTTTCTATAAAAGCACTTGCCGCGATTATGACCAGCTCCGGATTATGTCGGAAGACGAGCTTCTGCAGGTAGCAAGGCAAGATATTGAAGACAGCCTCGGTATAACGGAAGGGCCGATTTCGTTCGAAGTGACCAAGTGGCATGAAACGATGCCCAATTATCATTTGAAGCATCCCCAAACCGTGAAATCACTGGAAAATAAACTGGCCGATAACTATCCTAACGTATTTCTTGCCGGTTGCTCCTATTATGGAGTAGGTATTCCGGATTGTATTATGAATGGCGAGCAAACCGCGCGGCGGATTGTAGAACGGCTGTAAGAACGAATTGCAATAACCATATTTAACCATTAACAACCAATCACGCCTCCGTGGCGTGATTTTTTTGTTATTTATTTGGATATCTATGTAATGAACTTTAAGAATTCTAGAGGATTTCCTAAGAGGATATCGTTATAATAGGGGAAAGTTATTCAAAGAGGGAGTTTGGGAAATGGACGATGTTATGATACGGAATAATGTGAAAGTGATCGGGGAAGGTGAACGCACCCTCATGTTTGCGCATGGATTTGGGTGTGATCAGAACATGTGGCAATACATCACGCCTTCATTCGAGAAAAGCTATCGAATCGTTCTATTTGACTATGTCGGTTCAGGAAACTCGGATTTATCCGCCTATACATCCGAGAAATACCGTACCTTTCAAGGATATGTGCAGGATGTTCTGGATGTTATTGAATCGTTAAAGCTGAGCGGCATTATATTCATTGGCCATTCGGTCAGTTCGATGGTTGGGATGCTTGCCTCTATTGCGCGGCCTGATTATTTTGATAAATTGATCATGGTTGGACCCTCACCGCGTTATTTGAACGAGGGTGACAATTATTTCGGAGGCTTCGATCGAAGCGATATTACGGAATTGCTCGACATGATGGAGATGAATTTCGCGGGATGGGCGAGCTTCCTGGCGCCGCTTGCCATGAATCATCCCGATCCTTCGCTGACCAAACAACTGGAACGAAGCTTTATCTCGGCGGATCCCGTTATTGCGAGGGAATTTGCGGAAGTGACATTTTTATCGGATCATCGGAAAGAGCTGTCCAAATCCACAGTTCCCACACTCATCATGCAATGCTCGGATGACAGCATCGTACCGATTGAAGTAGGTCATTATTTACATAGACACCTGAAGAACAGTACGCTTCGATTAATGGAGGCCAAGGGTCATTATCCGCATATCAGCCATCCGCAGGAAACGGTTCGGTTAATAAATGAATTTCTATGATGAAATTGACATGTTGATACATAATTGAAAGGAAATAAGATAATGGATGAACGTTTGAACTTCGCGCCTTGCGGATATATTTCCATTACGCCCGAAGGAATAGTTACCGAAGTGAATCAAACCTTCCTGGATAAGATGGGATATGCACGGGAGGATCTGGTCACGAAGCATTTGGAATCCATGATGTCTACACCCAATAAGCTGATCTTTCATTCCTACTTTTACCCTTATATCAATCTGAATGGACATGTGGAAGAGCTGTTTATCAGTTTAAAGGATCGCAATGGGCAATCGATTCCTTATATCCTAAATGGAAAACGGTATGAGAGTGAAGGCGCGGAGGTTATCGATTGTGTATTGGTGCAGATGGGCAAGCGCATCGATTATGAGCTCGAGCTTCGCTCGGCCAAAAAACAAATCGAAGAGGCGTACTGGGAGAAGGACCTGGCACTCACGAAGCTGAAACAAATTCATATGGAAATTGAACAGAAGCAGCAAGAACTGATGGAGATGAATGCTGTTTTAGTCGAACTGTCCGTTACCGACAAGCTCACCGGATTGAAGAATAGACGGTTTTTCCAAGAACAGCTAGAAGAACAAATCATGCAATATAACCAAGCTGGAGTCCCTTTTTCCCTTTTTATCGTCGACATCGATCATTTTAAAAAGGTGAATGATAACTGGGGCCATCAGATGGGCGATTATGTATTAGAGAAATTAGCCGTTATATTAAAATCTCATTCTCGTAAGGTGGATATCGTTGCCCGATACGGCGGGGAAGAGTTCGTGCTGATCTTACCGACTATGGATGCTGCAGAGTCGAAGATGAAGGCAGAGATTCTACGGCAAGCGGTAACCCAATCGGCTTGGGAAACGGGCAGCATCACGGTGAGCATAGGCATTGCTACGTTTACTTCTGCGGACACGGATACAACAATACTGAAAAAAGCCGACCAAGCCCTTTATGCTTCTAAAGAAAACGGCCGGAACCGCGTGACACACATCATGGACTTGAATGAGCAGTTTCATGCCAACCATCCTTGACAAGAACAAGAACCTATCGCTCTATATGGTAGGTTCTTGTGCTGCACGTTTAACTGATTTAGTCGCGCTGCTGCGGTTCATTCATGCAGCATGCAATCGGACATTCAAGGAACATTGATTCACGCGCCTGAAGGTGCTCGAGAGCAAGATATAGGAGCAATCGATAAGAAATCTGGATGACGAGGTTTATGCTAAAATAAGTACAGACAGGTACCTGAAAGGAGGATATAGGATGAAAACCATTCATGAAGAACCGGTTGTACAAGCCCAAATGCTCATCAGAAAACCAGTTGATGAGGTATTTGAGGCTTTTATCGACCCGGCGATTACTACCAAATTCTGGTTTACTAAAAGCAGTGGACGATTAGAAGCGGGCAAACGCGTCCAATGGGATTGGGAGATGTACGGCGCTTCCGCAGAGGTTGAAGTACTGGAAATCGAGAAGAACAAGCGAATCCTTATCGATTTCGGAAGCAGGGTCGAGTGGATCTTCACACCGCATACTGAGAACGAAACGTATGTCTCGATTACAAACACCGGGTTTATGGGGGAAGGGGATGACATCGTTAGGCAAGCCATCGATTCCACGGAAGGCTTCACAATTGTTCTCTGCGGACTGAAGGCTCTTCTCGAGCATAACGTCGTCTTGAATCTCGTAGCGGACAAAGCGCCAGATGCCCATGTTAACCGTTAAGGAATCACGGTTTGCGTGCATGAATAACGCCCCTGACCGGCAAGCCGGCAGGGGCGCTGCTGCACCTGTAGAAGGCGCTTATTTCGTAGCGGTGTATCGATAGTTAAACCGGTTGTTCGGCGCGCTGTCGCCGTTGACCGTAAATTCCGTGATATCGTACGACTGGATATTGTCCGCCCATTTGAAGTCGAATTGGAACGTCCGCGTTTTGGCGGGATAGCCGAGTTTGGTGAGCGGAATGGCAAGCTCCAGCTCGTTGTTCTTGTAACGATAAGAGACGTTGGCGACGAACGTTAGTGAGCCATCGGCATTCATACGGTGCAGCGAGGTATTCGAAGCGCTGACAGCTGAATCGCCCACCACATAGTCATAGCCGTGCCAGCCGGTCGTATAAATTCCATCCGTGTTCAGGAACAGCTGCATCCAATGCGGATCGGTATGGCTAGTCAGCGCGTCCTTCGACTTGACGTAGAAGTAGGCATTGTCCTTATCATGCGTGACACGCTGCTCGACCAGATCGTTGCGGCCCGTTTCATTAACATAGAAGTAATCGCCGTATCCTTTGTTGCTGCGGTGCATCGTATCGCCGTAATCATCCTTATAGCTTGAACGGACCGCCTTCCAGTCGTTGAATTTGCTGTCGATCCGGGCACCGATCGCCTTGGCCGCTGGCTGCGCTGCGTTTGTGCCTTTGAACCTTGCGATATTGGCTGCCAGCTGATAATAGTAATTATCACCATGTCCGCCGACCATCGGCTCGACGTCACGGCTGAATTCCTGATTGAACTGATCGACGAACATAACTGGAAGACTTACGCCATTCCACTCGGCGTATCGGCCGGCGGTCCATTCATTCCATCCTGTGACGAAGACGAATTCCGGATCCAGCTCCAACGCGCGATCCCATTGCTCTTGGAAATTGAGGCCCTGCGCAGTCGGATACGGCTCAGTCGGCGACTGACCGTTATGGAAGCTGCGTCCGGTAGCGCCTTCCTCTGTAAAGGTGGACAGTCGCCCGTTCACCGAGTTCTGCGCGACACCGACGGTTACCTCTTCGATATTGCCATCCTCGTCATAGAAGCCATGCTGCGGTGCAACCTCAAGCCATCCCCATGAATTGGCGGTCTGCGGACCTGCGAAATAGCTGGCCTGCGGCCTGCGGACCGTGAAGAAATCCTTATACTTCGCGTCAAGGGTATCCGGGTTGGCCATTATAATCGGTTTTCCATCCCATTGGAACCATAAGTCCTCGAAGAGACCCGCCCCATACAGATTGTCGTACAGCTCCTCAACGACCTTCGACGAATTGCCGAACGGCGTCAGGAAGATGACCTGAGGCGTCTTGCCGCCTTCCAGACGAATCTCCCGGTAGACGCGCAGCAGCTTCATGTAGATTGATTTATACGATACATTATTGCTTTCATCAAAAATGACAGCATCGACCCCGATATCGGTCAGCATCTGAGCGTGCTTGCGTATGACGAATTCATCATCCGAGAGATAGTAGCCAAAGACCGACTCGCCCCAATGATGCGCCGTAAACATCGGCCCCCATAACGGACTGTCAGCATTGGTGATCGCACTGGGATCCTGTGCGGTGATCTTGCTTATATCGTACGGACCACCCGAACCGTGCTGACCGTGCCAGGTATGATAGAAAATGCCGACAAATTTCTCATTGGCTTGATCGCTGGATGTCGGACTTCCGGTAGTCTGACGGCCCAAATCATCCACAGCGATCCATGCGCCGCTGTTCGTATCCCATTCCATCGTTGGCTCGCCGGAGCGCGCATAGGCGAGTACGACATCATGTCCGGCCCAAGGTTCGCCATATCGGTACGCCTCACCGCCAGAATACGAGTCATCTGCGATAGGGAAGCGGACGGTGCCGGAGCCTTTGCTGGTAAACTCGACATAATACCGGCCGGCGGGCTGATCGCCGACCCGGACATAGGCCCATTTGCGGTTCAGCTTCTCCAGCTTGGCGTTAATCATCAGAACATTATCGGCTCGCTCGTCCGTTCCCCGATAATAGAGACGGACCTCGACGTCAGACGCAGCGTGCTGCAGCGGAACAAGCAGCTGATTGAAAGGTTCGACAGCCTGGAAGGACTGCCCGAGTGAATTGCCGACCTCATGTACGCTGCTGACGCCCCGGTCGGAACCGGGAACAATCGTACCGTTCAGATAAGCCGTTCCCTTCGCATAAACATCGCTGTAGGTCGTCCACCCAGCACTGCCCTGAGGCTGACTCATCTCTACATAATAACGGCCTTCAGGCTGCGACGGGAACGTAATTGTTCCGCCCGCGCTCTGAGCATCAACAGTACCGCAATAGATGATAGCACCGGTCGGTCCGCCTTGACGCACGGTTAGGGCTGTACTTGCGCCCGTCCCGCTCAATGAAGCATCCAGCTTCAGACCGGCGATAGGGGAAGTCGTGACGAATTCCTGACCGAGCGATCCCTCTGAGCCGACCGAATCCAACGAGCCAGTCTGCCCGGATGGAATAATCGGCCGGTCCGTATAGACGGGAGTATTCGATAAATCGAAAGCGGAAGTGCCGCGGCTCACCAGCATATGAAGCGCTTCGTAATGGCGTGGCGGCTTCAAGTATCGGCCTGCACCGGACTCCATGCCCCCACCCGATCGGGCAGCCGTGCTTGTATCCGATCCATCGGCGGCATTCTCCGAAGCCATATCAGATTGCACATCGTAAGTGGTCGCCTCCATCGGGACGGGAGGTTCTGGATGCTCGATCTGCGGAGCGGCAGTCAAGGACGGCGATGCTGCTGGAGCGGGGCATGCGTGCGGAACGAATGCCGGTTCTTCGGCGGTCGTCTGCTCTTCCACCAAACGGGCTACAATCGCCCGGTCCGCTCCGGTTAAGGCTTTGCCATTCAGATAGGCAATTCCGCCGGCATAGGCGTCATCATCCGTTCTCGTCCACCAGCCGATCGCCCCGACCGGATTGCTCATCTCAGCGTAGTAGCGGCCGGGAGGCTGCTCGGGAAGAAACAAATCAGTTCGATTATCCCGGGCGTTATGGACATCGGTCGTGAAGACCGGTTTGCCTGACGGTCCGTCCTTATAGAGTGTGAACGTGAAGCCCGAGTCCGCCTGTGTCCAGGTGGGTGCAGCCAGTGTAAGCTGATTGAACGGACGCGCAGCCAGGAAGTCCTGTCCGATCGGCTCTCCGTCTACCAGCATAACCGGATTCATCGATCCGGCATGCGGGACGAATATATCTTCATAGATGAATTCGACAGGAGGCTGCACGCCGCCACCCGCCGAACGCAGGACGATCGAACGGTCTTGGCTTGGTACAGCGGTACCACTGGTGTACGCCGTTCCGCCTGCATACAAATCGGGCTTCGTCCACCAGCCGATCGGCCCGACCGGATCGCTCATCTCAACGTAATAGGCGCCAGGCGCCAGCTCCTCCGGGAGGTCGATAGCCGTTTGCCCGTCAACAGCATTAGGAATGATCTTCGTGAAGAGGACAGCTCCTTCCGGATTGTCACTGCGGAGCGTGAACGTAAATCCGGAATCGGCCTTGTTCCAGGTCGGCGTCGAGATCAGTACGACATCGAACGCCCGCGGCGCCGTGAAGGATTGGCCCAGCGTGATGCCATTCTCCATCTGGACCGGCGTCCATGGATCTCCGGTAGGGACCAGAACGTCCTCATACGCCGCGCTTGCCGGGAGGGCATGCAGCAGAGGAAAGGCGAGCGCCATTACCAGCAGAACGGTTAACCATTGTTTGCGGTTCATTCGTCATGTAACCCCTTTCATAAATAGGATGGGGCAAAAACGTTTTATTCACATACGCCCGACTTCACTATATTACAAGGCACGAAGAAGTGAATATAGGCGCGAAGTCCATATTTATCCATATTGACTTCTCTAAATTCTGCGCTTAGGTGACAAGATTCTCCAATATAACCAAAGGATACGGTGTGAATTTCATCCAGATATAGAAAACGTTTTAATATCCCCCCGGAACGCTCATGCTTCGGTCGAAAGATGTTGCAAGTTATCCATAAACCGAGGTCCCAAGCTATTAATAAATGAGGTCAAAAAAACCGAAGAATGTTATAAAGACTACTATTATGAGCCGTGTCTACGGTTGTCGAAAAAAAGGAAAACAGCGTGTATTCTCCAGCTGGTTAGGAGTAGAAGATGATTACAGAGCTCATCGATATCCGGCATGCCTTATCTGCCCTGCAAGAATCCTCGATCATTTCAATCACCGATGATCGAGGCGTGATTACATTTGTTAATGATCTATTTTGCGAAATATCCCAGTATGAGAAGTCAGAGTTAATCGGATGCAATCATAATATTGTACATGCCGGATTTCATTCCCATAACTACTTTCAAGAGCTGTGGGGGACGATCGGGCGGGGCCAAGTGTGGAAAGGCGAAATGAAGAATCGGGCCAAGAATGGCACGGAGTATTGGCTGAATCTGACCATTGTGCCTTTCAAGAATGAAGAAGGCGTGGTCTATCAGCACATGGCAATCGGAACCGATATAACCAAACGCAAGCAGAATGAAGCCGCTTTGGTTCAGACCGTGGAAAATTTGCGTGATATCGAAAATGCCCTGGATGAATCCTCAATCGTTGCGATTACGGACGACAAAGGGGTAATAACCTATGTGAATGAAAAGTTTTGCGAGATTTCCAAGTACAATCGAGAAGAGCTTCTAGGACGGACACACCGTGTGATCAACTCCGGTTATCATCCGAAGATCTTCTTCAGGGAAATGTGGGCAACGATTAAACAGGGACGCGTATGGAAGGGTGAAGTAAAGAACCGGGCTAAGGATGGCAGCGAGTATTGGATGAATACGACGATCGTCCCTTTCCTCGGGAGCGATGGGAAGCCCAGACAATTTATTTCCATTCGCACGGACATTACGGACCGCGTTAAAGCAGAAGCCGCGTTGGCCGAACGGACAGAACAGCTGGCAAGGGCGCGCGACGAAGCCATTCGTGCAAGTCTGATCAAGAGCCAATTCCTGGCGAATATGAGCCATGAGCTTCGAACGCCGCTCAATGCGATCATCGGTTATAGCGAGATGCTTCAGGAAGAAGCGGAAGATATGGGAGAATCGGTCTTCGTCGAGGATTTGGCAAAAATCAGCAAAGCCGGGAACCATCTGCTCGCTTTGATTAATGATATTTTGGACATCTCCAAAATTGAAGCAGGCAAGATGGATCTTCATCCCGAAAGCTGCAGCTTGCCGGATTTGATCCATGATGTGATGATGACCATCCGTCCGCTTGTCGAGAGCAAAGGCAATCATATTCAAACGACATGCAAGGAAGAAGCGGATATTACGGTTGATGTTACCAAGCTAAGGCAAGTGCTGATTAATTTGCTGAGTAACGCAAACAAGTTCACCGATACCGGATCTATTCTATTTGAGGTGTATAAGGAAGACCGTTTCAACCTGTCGGGGTATGCTTTTCGCGTGCAGGATACAGGAATCGGCATGACGCCGGATCAATTGAAAAAGCTGTTCCAGCCCTTTACACAAGCCGATGCTTCCACAACGCGCAAATATGGAGGAACAGGTCTCGGCCTTGCGATCAGTCAACGATTCATCCACTTAATGGGAGGCGACATTCGAGTAGAGAGCGAGTTTGGCGTCGGAACTACTTTTACTTGCTGGCTGCCCGACTCGACAGAAGATCCGAAGGAATCGCCAGCCCATTCGGATGTCTCGAATCAGCCAACGGATGATAACGGACAGGTCAACATCTTACTTATTGATGATGAAGTCTTTAATCGTGATCTAATGGAACGTTATCTGGCCAGAACGGGATGGACCCTAGCCTATGCGGATAACGGTGCTGAAGGGCTCAAGCTCGCCAAATCATTGCGTCCCAAAGTGATCTGCCTGGATATTCTTATGCCTAGCATGGATGGCTGGAGCGTGCTTTCCGCATTGAAGAACGATCCTGAGCTAGCGGATATTCCGGTTGTCATCTGGTCCATGACGAGCGACAGGCAGCTGGGCTATACGCTCGGTGTATCCGAATACTTGACTAAGCCAGTTGAACGGGAACGGCTCATTAAGGTCATGGAAAAGTATATTGAAAAGCGAAGCGAGCATCAGGTTCTCGTGATCGAGGATGACTCGACGGCGACTGAGTTCATGACCAAACTGCTGCTAAGAGAAGGGTATTCGGTCGCCCACGCCGGTAACGGTCGACTTGCGCTGGAGCAATTGTCCAAGGAGATTCCATCTCTTATTCTTCTTGATTTGATGATGCCAGAAATGGACGGATTTCAATTCATAGCCGAGATGCGCAAGCAGAAGGATTGGAATTCGGTTCCGATCGTTGTTATGACCGCTAAGACCATTACTGCAGAAGAAAGGCAGATGCTAAACAGGCATGTGACCAACATTATGCAAAAGGGCTCTCTTGACTACAGTACATTGGTAGCAGAGATCAGAAAATGTATGGAAACTCCCATTGGAACCTAATCGGGAACAAGAATAGGATTGTTGAGAAACGATTTTTGGAGGCCGAAAATAGTTGATTACTGTTCTCTTAATTGAAGATAATGAAATGAACCGCGATATGTTGTCCAGACGATTGGAGCGCAAAGGATATCGGATCGTCACTGCCGAAGACGGCAGACAGGGGGTTATGCTTGCCGAGCAGCTCAGACCGGATCTCATCTTGATGGATTTGAGTTTGCCCGTTCTGGATGGATGGGAAGCGACACGGCTGTTGAAGAGCTCTGCGGATACCAAAGATATCCCTGTCATTGCCCTGACCGCGCATGCCATGACAAGTGACGAAGAAAAGGCATACCAGGCCGGATGCGATGATTTCGATACCAAGCCGATCGTTCTGGATCGTTTGCTCAATAAGATGAGGGACGTATTAAACAAATGAAAGATGACATCATACGCTCAAAACTATTAATCGTAGATGATCAGGAGTATAACGTTACGCTGCTGGAACGAATTCTCATTCGAGCGGGTTTCAAGCACATCTATAGTATCGTGGATCCGCTACAGATCCTTCCGGTATTTGCAGAGATAGAACCCGATATCGTCTTGCTGGATATGCACATGCCCGGGATGGACGGTTTGGAGGTACTGCGGCTGATCCGTGAAAGAACAGAGGCTGACCAATATTTACCTGTACTGATGCTCACCGCAGATGTAACCCCCGAATTGAAGCAGCAGGTGCTGCAGGCGGGCGTCAATGATTTTCTGACGAAGCCATACGATCGAACGGAAGTCGTCCTGCGCATTAATAATTTGCTCAAAACCAGACAACTGCATAAACAAATTCAACAGCACAAGAACACTTTAGAAGATCGGGTTCGTCAGCGGACGGAAGAATTGCAAAAGGCAAAGATTGAAATTCTTCACTTGCTCGGACGCGCGGCGGAGTATCGTGATGATATGACGGGAAGTCATACGCTGAGGGTCGGCAGACTATCTGCCTTAATTGCCAGCCGATTAGGTCTATCCGAGGAGCAAGTGGATATGATTCGCATGGCAGCGCCTCTTCACGATATCGGCAAAATCGGCATTCCCGACGAGATCCTGCTTAAGCCGGGGCGGTTTGAGCCCGAAGAGTTTGAACGAATGAAAACCCATACGATGATCGGAGCCCGAATATTGGAGGATAGCTCCTTTACGTTCCTGAGGTTAGCTGGCAGTATCGCCCAGTCTCATCATGAGAAGTGGGATGGAACAGGCTATCCGAATGGGCTGCAGGCAGAAGACATCCCATTAGAAGCAAGAATTGTGGCTCTCGCCGATTTTTACGATGCTCTGACTCATGAGCGTCCGTACAAACGGGCATGGACCCCGGAAGAAACGATAGCCGAGGTGAAGATTCAGTGCGGCGTTCATTTTGATCCTCAGATTGTGAAGGCCTTTATTCAATTATATGAAGAGGGGCTCTTGCCGACCACGACCTGAAGCGCACCCTTATAGTAAACATTGGCCCAGCACCCTAGGTGGGAAGCCGATGAATGCTGTAAGGGGCGCTTTTTCTTCAGGGAACTCTTGACAGGATACCGTTAGGGGGAGGAAAACGCGATTACGCGATGCTGTATCCGTACTCAGTATACCCGATGAATAATGTCCTCAAAGTCGGGCTCCTCGATATGGACATCGAGTAAGTCGCCCCATTCGCTGACGTTACGAAGCACCTCCATTGCGGTGACTTCGTTTCGGTTGCATTCGATGGTGAGGACGTTGTCCTGGACGTCCGTAACCTTGAATGGAAGCATCTCCGTGCGTCCGGCAGGCAGCGTCACCGGACCCCGGAACGCGAGCTTCATGACGGATGGCAGGCCGATTCGCTCCTGCAGATTTTCGATGCTGCCGTCGTAGATGGCTTCGCCGCGGTTAATGACGATGACGCGCGAGCATAACTGCTCGATATCGTCCATGTCGTGCGTGGTAAGGAGGATCGTCTTTCCCCATTCGACATTCAGGTGTTTCAAATAGGTTCTGATCTGTTTCTTGGCGACAACATCAAGGCCGATGGTAGGCTCATCGAGGAACAGAATCGCCGGGTTGTGGAGCAGCGCTGCCGCCAGATCGGCGCGCATACGCTGCCCAAGCGATAGCTTTCGTACAGGCGTATCGATAAATTCGTCCAGCTGCAGCACATTCCGCAGGGTGGCCAATTGTTCCTTGTAATGGGGGGCATCCAGCTTATACATGGAGGCGAGAATATCGTAGGAATCGCGCACGGGCAAATCCCACCATAGCTGCGACCGCTGTCCGAAGACTACGCCAAGCTGCCTGACAACCTGCCGGCGATTCTGCTGCGGGCTTGCTCCACAGATGAGTACATCGCCCGAGGTAGGGTGCAGGATGCCGCTCAGCATTTTGATCGTGGTTGATTTGCCGGCTCCGTTCGGACCGATGTACCCCACGAATTCACCGGAGCCAATCGAGAGGGTCACATCCTTTACCGCGTTCACCTCGCGATACTCCGAAGCGAATAAATTGCGAATGCCTTTGAAGCGTCCCTCCTTGGGGACGGTCAGCTTGAAGGTTTTGCATAGATTCCGGGCGATGATCATTGAGATGTCTCCGTTTCTGAAATGAATTGAGATTAGGGACGCTATTTCCGGTTGAGGCCAACGCTCATTTATGTGCCCGTGCTCTGGTAATGCATGATCCCGTGACGCCAGAGCCGCAGTGCGCCGATGAGCAGCAGAAGTGCGAGGAGCATCGTGGCCGGCATTGTCCATAAGCCGATTTCGCCGCGAATAATGTGCATAGCCGGTACAAAGCTCGTAAATCCCATTGGCAGCACGGTGAGCAGAATGAGCCGCATCCATCCAGGGTAAATCGTAAGCGGATAATTGCAAGCGTTCGTCGTGGCATCGTCCGTGATGCGCCGTAGATCGTCGATGCGATGGGTCCAGAAGCCCACAGCTGCAGTGCTTAGACCAAAGGCGAACGTAAGGACTGAACCGCTTAGGATGGCTGGAACGGTCTTGAGAAGCGCTAGACGCCAATCGATTTGTCCTGCAGCATCCAGCTGCTTTAAGCATATGGTGAGGATCAAGCTGCCGAGTATAAGTTCTCCGAGCATGGGGCGGAATTGGCGCGTCATGAGCACGAGCAGTACTGGAACCGGTCGAAGCAGCAGCTGGTCGAGCATGCCATCGATCAGGTATTTCTCAAAGCCGTTTACCTCGGATGCAAACATGCGGTATAAAGCCCGGTTGAACATCATCAGTGCAAAGAGATAGCCGACCTCATAGACGTTCCAACCGCCAATTCCGCCGAATTTTTGGATTACAGTGGCTACCATCAGAAATTCGAGCCCGAATATACCAAAAACCATCAGGGTCGAAAAAGCGAAATTGAACTTATACTGCATCTGACCGCGTAAGCTGGCGGCTGCAAGCTTGACATATAGGTGAATCCAACTCATCCGCCCTGCACCTCCAGACGACGCCGAAGGATACGCGTTAGAGCAATGGAGAGCAATGTTAGAGCAATCGACCATGAAGCTGAGATGATCAGGGTGGAGGGGCCGTTCATTTCCATGTAGAGACGTGTCGGAATGTACTGCAAGCATGGATAAGGGGAGAACATGCTGATTGGCCTGAGCCAACCGGGCAGCCATTCTATGGGGATGAAGAAGCCGGACAGCAGTGAGCTAACCGACCAGTTCAACGACCCGAGCCACCGCGACTCGGTCGTCCACAGTGCAACAACTCCGATCACATAGCTGATACACATCGAGATGTAAGCTCCGAAGAAGATGGCCAGCAGTGTCCACAGCCACGTTTCGGGGCGCTCCGGTATTCGAATGCCGAGAAGAAGCATGTATACGAGGTAGATCGGAATGGTAGCGTATAGAAACTGATAGTAGATTTTACCGAATTCCTTGCTTGCCATGTACGTAAAGAAGGGAAGGGGCCTCATCAGCTCCACCGAAATTTGGCCCGTCCGCACCAATCCGTCGATTCCAAGACTGTTCGTCGTAAATATCGTCCATAAGCAAGCTTGATTGAAGGCGATGTAGCTGAGCATGCCGTACATACCGTATTGACCGAGCGATTGATTGTCCCCGACTCCGATCCATATGCAGGCGTATACGTAACCGATCGCGATGCTGGCAATGGTTCTCATGATGTGTGCACTCCGGTAAAGTAAATTTTGCGCATAAGCTTTACGGGCGACTGTAAGGGAAAGCATGTGCACCTCCAATAAAATGTTGTAGTGACGGGCAGGATAGAGCTGTATGAAGCAACAACATCTAGAATAAGGAATATTTTAGAAAAAGACTAGACTGTTTCTTTTCCGTGGTTTATACTAATATCATAGAAGGCGAGGACACTCGTCTCTAGCTTAAAATTTGTCTAAAATCGACCTCTCGACTTCGCTAATGCGTAGTCTTTTTTTCGTTCTGATGTACTTTTTCTGGGAGCTGCTGTTACTGCAGCTCCTTTTTCTATGCCGTAACGTAATCCGATCCGCATCCAATACCATCGATCAATTGTCGCTGATTGACGAATGAGAGTCATGCCAAAGAGAGATCTCAAGATAATGGTTTACCTTCTCACGAATGTACGATAATCTTTAGTTTGTATTGTCAATTAATCCTTTAATAGGGAGGGATTTGGTGTTCGCGTAAGAGTTCTGCTTCGTCATCGTTGTAAGATGAATGGACATCTATCGATTCTAATTTCGGAAGGAGAATATCAGCCGTATGAAAAAAACGCGTGGTATCCTGTCGAAGATTACATTAGTATCTGTAATGCTTCTTTATCCAAACGGATCACTGGCTAGTGCTAATGCCACAGAAGCGATTATCATTCCAAAACCAGCAAATGATGATCCAAGCAGCGGCTTCTTTACCACCTCATCACCGGTTATCACAGATCATTCCAATATGTTCTGGTCGATCTATGGAATTGATGAATATCCGGATGAGGATATTCCAGGATCCCGTTACGGCGACAATTCGGCCTGGACAGAATGGGATTCCATGAAATTTAGTTGGACGGGTTATCAGGATCTGCGCAGCCATGTCAAACAATACTTAGATCGATCGATTAAAATCAATGGATATAACCAAATGGGGGAGCAGCCCAATGGTTACATCTGGTCATGGGCGACACAAGAGCGCTGGCCGGACGGTTCCTACCACTATGATCAAATCCCTAGACTCATCAACGCTATTTATAATGTTTATACATGGACGAAGGACGACAGTTTCTTAAGCAAAATGCTGCCCAAGGCAGAGTTTGTCATGGATAACTATCTTCTTGGTCATATGGAAGGCGACAGCGGCGTGCTGACGATCCAGGATGCGAGCAATGACGGCACGACAAGCTCCCATCCGAGCAATTACTGGGATCAAGCGAGATACGGCTATCAAGATGCATGGACCAACGCGGCATTCTACACCGCATTGAACAACCTGGCCGATCTGGAACGCGCGCACGGAAACGTGGTGAAGCAGGGGGAATATCAAGCGTTGGCGGATGCGTTCCCAGACCGATATGACAGCGCTTTCTGGAATGAAGAGAAGAACCGGTACATCGGCTGGAGAGATGTTAGCGGAGCCGCGCATGATTATGGCTTTACGTACATCAATACCGAAGCATTGACCCGTGGTCTGGGAGATGCAAACAAGGCGTATCAGATCTACGATTGGATCTCTAGCGGGGCGGCACAGCCGACCACAGGAGGCGCACATGTTGGCAGCACTGACGTATATCAGCTCATCGTCGCTCCCCGCACCAATACGGAGGACATCCCTGATCATGACAATGATGGCTGGTCTGATCCTCCTACTGGGCCCAGACCCTATGGAGAAGGACTTCCCGATGGGGGAGCAGCGATGTGGACATCCTATTATGATATTATGGCCCGGTTGAAATATTTGGACGCGGATAACGCCTTTGACCGCTATAATGCGATGTTAAGCAGAGTCGCGTCTGATTCCAAACGGCTTACCTTCAATCCGAACCAGGGAAGATTCTATAATGATTTTGGCGAGAGCCTGGTTGAGGTAGGAACGAATTCTCCATTCCCCGAGTCGGGAATTGCACTTCTGCCTTATATTAATGGGTTCATTGGCGCGAATGCAGATATCGACGGTTTGCACCTATCGCCCAATTTCCCTATTGCACTCTTGCACGCTGGCGTCAAACAAATGAACTATGCCGGCCATCCCATAACCGTTCAAGTGAACCGGGGCGACGTTGTAAGTGGCAGCGAGGCGCATGACGCGGCTGTTATTGTGAGCCAGAACCATGCAGCTTCCCAAGCCTTCCATCCTTCAGAGAGCTTTGATGAAATCGGGCTATATGTGGAACCCTACCAAACCGATCGGGCTGAGATCATCATCGAACTGGAGAAACAAGTCCATAACGGGTGGAGGCGAGTTGCTTCTGAGTACATGGGGGACCTGACGCGTGCGGATTGGGTTTATATGGCCGTACCCAAGCAGGAGAATGATTCTGTATATCGCATCCGTGTGAATAGCGTAACGGGGTCTACAGCATGGTATTTCCAACAAACGGAGAGCTCGGATGGCAGCGCGACGTCGAGGAATCAATCATTAGCGGGGAAATTCATGTACCGTGTTATTAACGGTGAGCAGACAGCGGTACATCAGCAGGATCAATCCAACAAGACGGACAAAGCTAATCATAAATTAGGGCAATCCTTCATTACCGATGTTCCAATGAGCCGCGTCGGGATTAAAGTCGATACACCTTCGGAAGGGAGATACGCCTACACAGTATCGTTGTATAAGAAGGAGAATGGCAAGTGGTATCCCAAAGCAGTGAAGAACGTTCGAAACTTACCAGGGAATCAGAACACGAACCAGAAGGTCAATCCGGGGCCGACCGAAGTCGTTCTTAGCTTCTCAACTCAGCAGCCAGGTGAGTATAAGGTGGAGCTAAGCAATCAAGAAGGAGCTGTCGGTTGGCTGCGTGATACGCAAGCAGCGGGAGTGAACGGCTTTGAAGCCTTGTCGGATAATCAAACTGTACCGGATCAAAGGTGGTATAAGGTTTACCGCGGACACTATCAAATCGTCATACCTGAACTTCAGGTGGATACAATGATTGATGCGGGGGAAACATATTCCATCACGGATGTGGTTCCGATTATCGAACCAGCTCCCATTACTCGCATCCCTGAACCGCTGTCGCAAGGATCCACTCTGGGACAGAGCTTTACTTCGGAGAGCAGGTTCAATACAATCATTCTCAATACGCCAACCTGGACGAATCAAGATTCCGGGTATACCGTAACATTAAAGAACGGTGGGCCGAACGGTGAAGTCTTATACACAACTGAAATCGTGAATGCCATCGATGGGGAAGACACGATCAACGTAGGGCTGCAGGAGCCTGGGGTTTACTACGCTGAAATTAGCAACCCCTACAAGTCGATCGGTTGGTGGACCGTAGATGATGTATCCCCCGGCGGGAATGCGTTCTTCAATGGTTTTCCTATTCTTGATCTAGATCGCGAGATGAAAGTGAAATTCGTCGAATAACGTTTAAGGGAAGAAGAGAAGAGAGTCGGCTTACAAGTGAACCGACTCTCTTCGTTTCAGAAGCTGTACCCATAGAATTTCTCTGCATTGCTTAGGCTAGCCCAAATATCCGAGCCTTCACTGCCTACATACCAATAAGCAAACCCTGCAAGTGATTCATGGATTGCCAATTCATATTTGCCACTTAATGAACGTCCATCTTCTACCCAGATATAATGCGCAATTCCGTTCTTCGTATACTTCACCGTATACTGACCAAGCTTGGAATCCCATATAGGCCGCGCTGAGTGGGCAAGGATCCGGTTATTCTGCTCCAGGAGAGAGATGAAATCCGTGGAAATGATATTCCCTTGAGTACCCACGGACCAATCCTTATTGTAGAGCGGCAATCCCAGGATCACTTTTTCATTAGGGACTTCTTGCAGCAGTATATTCAGACCGTTTGCTACATAAGGCAGAGAAGAATTAGAACCGGCTTCCGGGCTTCCGTTATAATGCTCATCATAGCCCATCAGAATGATATAATCCGCAGACTGGCCGAGTGCGTAATAATTGAACGCATCCGTCCAATCCGTTCCCAGATCGGGGGAAACGTTAACCGCCAGCGTAGAGCCATTAGCATGAAGCTTGGAGCTTAGTTCTTTGATAAAAGCTGTCAGTGATGCCCGATCCTCCGGGACAACATTTTCAAAATCTATATTTAGTCCATCCAAGCTGTATTTTTTGACAATCGCCAATAAATTATTTATGGCTGTAGTCCGCATAGAAGAATTCGATAATATGCGGTGCGTTAGACTGGCATCACTCCGATTACCAACCATTGCCCACACCGCTTTATTATGTTTCTTCGCCCACGTTACGAGCGAGTAATCCGTCGTATCTGTTATCGCGCCCGATTCCGCTAAGAAATACCACCTTGGAGATAAGGTGTTCACATTGGATTGGAGTACGGTTTGTTCATATTGCGCAGTTGTTTGGTTATACTGCCATCCCAGTTGAATGGTGGAGCGAGCCTTACGGTTAAGCTCGGCAGCCCAGCTCTTATTTTGCAGTACCCGATGTATTATTACTGCGGTCTCTTGCCGGCTAATCGGAGCATTCGGACGAAATCTTCCGTTATCGTCGCCTTTCACCAAACCCAGTCTTTGTGCGGATGCGACGGAAGCTTCTGCCCAAGCTGCAATCAAGCTAGCATCATTAAATACCGCTGTGTCATTATGATCCGCAGCGGATTGCTTTAAGGCACGTATGATCAGAACAGCTGCCTCTTGCCTCGTTACCTTCTTCCCTGGAGCAAATGAATATGAGCTGACGCCTTCAGCTAAACCAAGCTGTACCGCTGCTTGAACTCCCCCGTAATACCAAGCGCTCTTAGCTACATCCGTGAACGGCGTGATGAGACTGTTTACTGACTTTAGTCCGAGCAGCCGATTAAGTATGGTTATAAATTCAGCACGGGAAATCGGCTTGGTCGGAGAGAAGGTGTATGCCGATGTGCCTGTTATAATATTTTTCTTATATAAATCGATGATTTCTTGTCTAGCAAAGCTTCCAGAAATATCGTTAAACGGCGTTGCGCCGCCGCTGGCCGAAGCAGGACGCAGGTTATTACTGAACAAGCTCAGAAATACGACTGCCGCCACGATCATTCTATTCCATCTCACGAAAATAATCCCCTTCTAATCGGAAGAGCCCGAATCCTTCCTATCTTATCAAAGTTCCTTTTCGCACACATGGTCAAAATATTGGCAGTTTACGAGAGTTTCTTTATCGAATATTGTCGCTAAATTGCTACATATGGTACAATTTTCAAGTCACGGAGTCATTTGTATGCAGAAGAACATAAGATGAGGATATACGAGGCCGGCATTTGTCCGGAGTCACAATCTTGATCTCGGACGGCGTTAGCTGTTGGCCTAGCATCTCTCTTCCCGAAGACGTGATAGGACATAGGGGCGTTGAAAGAACTGCAAGCGGCTGAAGAAAATACTGGAACGCGAGGGGAATAGATCCGTATCAGTATTTTATTACAATCGCCAAAGCAGCCGTTCTTACTTTGTTCATAAGGGGACATTCGTCGTTGACCTGTCGGTGGCAGTGCTAGGCATCCGGGATGGAGCAGCATTCCTATTGGAGATTGGAGGTACAGGTGTTGAGTGTTACAAAGTACATAAAACTATTAGGACTTATTCTTGGTGTGGTGGTTCTGAATATCTTCGTGCTCTCTCCCGGGCTTTTAGGGGTCGAGATCGGCGGAACTGCACTTTCAACAGCAATCGGGGTAACGCTGCTGCTTGCTAGTACGCTTACTTTGATATACGGGAGTTATACCTTACTGTTTAAGCCGCCCGTTACTTTACCTGTGAAACACATCAACACGCACGAGGACTATGTGGAGGCTTTGATTCCGTTTCGACGCGTAAAGGCGCTGGAGGATGACATTACGCTGGCCTTGGAGCAGATGGATGGGATAAGGAGAAGAAAGGACACCTTGTTAAAGGTGCTCAATCAGAGATTTGTTGCAACTGAGCTGAGTTACAAGAAATTTGCATCCGTCACACAAGAGGTAGAGAAACTATTCTACCTTAATCTCAGAAGTATGCTGAACAGACTCCATGTGTTTGATGAATCGGAGTTCAAGCGTGTTATGAGTCAGAAGTCCACACGGTTCTCTCGGGAGCTTCTTCAAGAAAAGACGAATGTATATCACGAGTATCTGTCTTTCATGAAAAGTTCACTTGATTCTAATGAGGAAATCTTATTGAAGCTGGATAAGTTACTGCTGGAGATATCCCGCTTGGATAGCTTTGAGCCGGGGGATATTGAGAATATGCCTTGTATGCAGGAAATAGACACATTGATCAAGCAAACCAAATATTACAAACAGTGAGAGGTGCAAAGCATGGCAAGTAAAAGTAAATTTTTCTTATTATCCGGCCTTATCTTAGTTCTCGTGTTCGCCCTTGTTTATTTCGGGGTAAATCTGACTTCAAATATGGGGAAATCCAAAACAGAGGTTGCTTCGGAGGATGCAGGCAAGAAGCTGAGCAAGCTATACTCCAACCTCTCGATTACAACAGAAGCGCCCGTGAAGGGACAGATCGACCTTAACCCTGCTGATGTTGCGGAGTCACTGCCGGATATCTCCAAATTCCCAATAACCGTAGAGAACACGTCTGACAATTTTGTTGAGATCTTCTCTTCGACAGAGAAGTCGGGCACAGGTGTAGACGGCTGGTTAACTGAAGTTGCGACTGAGTTTAACAAGGCTGGTATTCAAGTCAACGGGAAACCTGCATCGGTTAAGATTCGTAATATCGCATCCGGTACAGCCGCCGACTACATCAAATCCGGAAAATATGTACCCGATGCATTCACACCTTCGAACGAGTTATGGGGCGAAATGGTTAAGGCAAGCGGTGTTAAGACTGAGCTTGTTACGAAGCGTCTCGTCGGGAATGTACCGGGTATTGTCATCGTCAAGGCAAAATACGATGCGTTAGTGGATAAGTATGGGGCGGTGAATGTCAAAACCGTTACCGAAGCGATCGCGAATAATGAATTTGCGATGGGGTATACGGATCCCTTTGCCAGCTCCACGGGCTTAAACTTTCTCGTAACAGCGCTCAATACGTTCGACAGCTCCAATATATTGGGCGATCAAGCTGTGCAAGGATTTGAGAAGTTTCAAGCGAATGTGCCCTTTATTGCGTCAACGACGATACAAATGCGCGATGCAGCGAAGTCAGGTATGCTTGACGGATTTGTTTTGGAATATCAAACCTTTGTCAACGCAGCAGACTTGAAGAGCAGCTATGTGTTCACTCCATTCGGTGTACGGCATGACAGTCCATTGTATGCTTTGGGAGACCTGCCTCAGTCAAAATTAGACATCATGCAGGAGTTTGCGGACTTTGTTTCGCAAGATAAGTATCAGAAATCAGCGAAGGAGAACGGCTTTAATAGTTTGGAGGACTATAAATCCGAGCTTGCGGCTGTAGATGGAAACCTCTTATCTTCGGCGCAGAAATTGTGGAAAGAAAAGAAGAACGGCAGCAAACCGATTACGGCTGTTTTTGTTACCGATGTTTCCGGAAGCATGGCAGGAGAGCCATTGAACCGCTTGAAAGAGTCGTTGTTGAAGGGGCAGAAGTATCTGGGGAAAGACAATAGTATCGGTCTTGTTTCCTATTCAAGCGATGTCTCCATCAATTTGCCTATCGCCAAGTACGATACGAATCAGCAGTCCATGTTCGTTGGCGCTGTGAACAGTCTCCAGGCAAACGGGGGGACGGCTACCTTCGATGGAATTGTCGTAGCTCTAAAAATGCTTCAAGACGAATTGGCCATTAATCCCGCAAGCAAGCCGATCATCTTCGTCTTAAGCGACGGTGAGACGAATGAGGGTTACTCCTTGAATGATATCCAGGGGTTAATTGAGACCTATAAGGTTCCTATATATACGATCGGGTATAACGCGAATATTGATGCGCTGCAAAGGATTTCAAGTATCAATGAGGCGGCTAGCATTAATGCAGATACCGATGACGTTGTCTACAAAATTGGGAACTTGTTTAACGTTCAGATGTAACTCAAACCAAGGGGGGATTACAATGTCATTCACAATGGAGATTCCAAGCCAAGAGGAGATCAAGGTCGCGATCGAAGAGCAGGTGAAGCCTGTTCCCGAGGAACTAGCCAAGCTCAAAGAAGCGGCGGATAATAACGTCGCGGCGATTATGGCGCTGGATGTCGAGTCGCTCGATAAACGGAAAGAAATTCTGCAATCCATCGATATGTTCGGTCTGAATACAATGAGGATGTCCTCAGATAAAAATACGCTGCTTCAGGTTTCGGTAGGGAATCTCTCCAAAACCGGAGACGATGGCGGTCAAGTAGCCAAGGGACTAACCGAGCTGCATATTCAACTGAAGGATTTGGATCCGAGCGTCGTAGACTTTGCTAAGACTGGATTTCTCGGCAAGCTGTTCAATCCGCTTCGCGCTTACTTCCTCAAGTATCAGAAAGCCGATGCCGTGATCGCGGATATTGTGGTCTCACTAGATAAGGGGAAGTCCACCCTCAAGAACGACAACACTACATTGGAGATCGAACAGCAGACGCTCCGGGACTTGACCAAACGGCTTCAAAAGGAGATTCAACTCGGGGTCTTGATGGATGAGTCAATCGAAGCACAAATTGAAGCAGCTAAGCTTCGCAATGAAGACCCTAACAAGATCCGTTTCATCACGGAGGAAGTGCTGTTCCCGCTGCGTCAGCGGGTGATGGATCTGCAGCAGATGCTGGTCGTCAACCAACAGGGGATTATGGCCATTGAAGTTGTCATCCGGAACAACAAAGAGCTAATTCGCGGCGTAGACAGAGCCAAGAATGTGACGATTTCGGCATTGAAGATTTCAGTAACTGTCGCCAGTGCGCTCTATAATCAGAAGATTGTCCTGAAGAAGATCGAGCTCTTAAACCAAACCACGAACGAATTGATCGCCGGCACTTCCAGAATGTTGAAGAGTCAAGGAGCTGAGATTCATAAGCAATCGCTTGAAGCCAGCATCTCCGTAGACACGCTGAAGCAAGCCTTTACGGATGTGTTGTCGGCTCTGGATTCGATCAGCACCTACAAGCAGGAAGCCCTGCCCAAAATGCGCGAAACGATCACGCAGTTCAGGGAATTGGCTGATAATGGCGAGAAGCAGATTGTACGTCTGGAGAAAGGCCATAAGTTGGGAATTTAAGAGGAGTCTATTCAAAAGTCGCGGAAACCGCGGCTTTTTTAATTATTTTATCGGTAAACCAACACTTTGTTTATGGATACGTCTTATAAGATAAATACATCAACCCATGGAAAGTATGACATACAGGAACGTAATCGCTTGAGAGTTAACCAACCTAGTGATTGGGATGCAATGAAAATCAATGAAAACCATTTGCCAGGCCGACTGCAGCCGTGCTATTATTCAATCTATTAGAATATGAACCTTCGGGGCAGGGTGAAATTCCCTACCGGCGGTGAGGATACGTTCGTGTATCTTAAGCCCGCGACTCCCAGTCTGAATAGGCTGGGACTGACTTGGTGAAATTCCAAGGCCGACGGTATAGTCCGGATGGGAGAAGGTGAAAGACAACTTGTTAAAATTCAATTTTATACAGGTCTGTTTATCGATGCCCCCGTTGTCATTCAACGGGGGCATCGTTTCTTTCAGAAGGTTCAATTCAAAACATTCCGCAGGAGGTTTTTGAATTGGCAAATGCTTTAAAGCTTGAAAACAAGCGCACGAATTGGCATTCGTCACGCTTGGGCAGTATTAATGGGATTTGGTATGTAGCGCTTGGAGCTACCTTGTGGGGGCTGGACCCTCTCTTTCGAATTCTATTGCTAAAAAGCTTTACCTCATCACAGATCGTGTTCATCGAGCATCTGCTGTTAGCTTGTTATGCGGCACCGGTGCTAATCAGGTACCACAAGACCTTAGCCGGTAAGTTAACACTAGCAGTCATTGGCGCCTTTCTCTTCATATCTTGGGGCGGATCGGCCATAGCTACCATACTATTCACGGAAGCCTTCGCTCACGGGAGTGCAAATGCAGTCTTGCTTCTGCAGAAATTGCAGCCCTTGTTCGCCATCATTCTGGCAAGAGTAATGCTCAAGGAGACGCTGCCATCCAAATTTCCCGCGTATATACTGGTTGCGCTTCTAGGGACGTATCTATTGACGTTTGGCTTTGCTTCCCCTGAGATGGGTTTGAAGGAGCTAGGTACGTTGAGCTGCTTGTTCTCCATTTTGGCGGCATTCCTGTGGGGGGGATCGACTGTCATGGGGAAGTTCCTGCTTCAAAAAAAATTGGATTTTCCTGTCATCACTTCACTTCGGTTCTTGTTGGCTATTCCATTGGTATCACTTATTCTCTTGGTTAGCGGTGACGTCTGGCAAGTAAACGGATCTGGCGGCGAACTGACGTTGATCGCAGTAAATCTGCTGTTTCAGGCTTTTCTCCCAGGTTTGGTAAGCATGCTCCTCTATTATAAGGGACTGTCATCGACGAAGGCTTTCTTTGCAACGCTTGCGGAACTAGCTTTCCCGGCAGTGGGCGTATGCATGAACTGGTTCGTGTTTGGTCAAGAATTGACTGCTGGTCAACTCATAGGCTTCATCCTTATTTGGTTAATCCTGTGGTTAATGAGCCGCAGCAAGGAAAATACCTCAGGTTGAGACGCCGGCTATTTGAATAAGAAACTTGAATGAAACAACAGGCTGCCGCGGCAGCCTGTTGTTTTGCTATTAGGTTGTTCCCGTATCAGGCATGAGCTCGTTACATATCGATCACCAGATCGAACGATAGGGGAGGGCGAACTGCTGTAAAATAGTAGTCCTCAGCGGAATCCCATCTCGCGTGCCAGTCAGCATCGTCATGACCCTCTCTGAGATTATGTCGCTCATAGCGTGCCTGCGGAGTCACATTTATGAGCACCGTTAGATGGACGATGTCGGATATTTCAGGATGGGCGCTATAGATCCCGTCGAGAATGAGTACCTTGGCAGGTGTTTTACTGACCCAGTGAGCTGCCAAGCCGTTTCTTGTCTCAAGGGAATATGGATGGTATAGGGCTACTTTGCTTGCAAGCAAAGGCTCCAACACTTCGAAACGTACACGCTGCCAGTCAATGCATCTTCGACACTTTTGTTCGGGGGAGTATGCATCCCACTCGGAAGAAGAAATTGTCGCTGAGAAAAAATCATCACAGTGAATAACCGTCGCTTCTATGTGAGAACTCAATGCAGCGGTTAACGTAGATTTACCTGCACCGCTGCCGCCATCAATCGCCACAACCAATGGGCCATCGCAAGACATCAATTTTTGGTTAATTGCATGCACAATCATCTGTACGGCTTTCTGTGATGCAGGTGTTAATTGTCCGGGTTCCATAACAAATCACTTCCGCTCGAAAGAATTGAACGAGTCTACTACTGGAAACATACGCCATCGACAATTCGATAGCTGAAAGTGCTCCAGAGAAGTTAATCCATATCATAAACTGTCAGAGGTCCGTTAGTCGAGAATATGATTAGCGATAATCAGACTAAGATTAGTCGTTATTGCGGGAAACCGCATGTATGTGCGATTTAAAGGCATTTCTCCTAACAAGAAATGACCCTCCATTGGTAAGAATTCGCAATCTCAAACCAACTTTCGCCAAAAGAGTGATTGACCGCATCTGAAAAGTATGATATTTTCAAAAAGGCAATCCCGACTAAACGGGTAGTATTTATTAGAGTGGAGGGTATTTATATGACTGCAGTCAATCAGGAGGCAAAAACAGAGATTCGTACCATTCGCGCTTCCTCTAGACGAATAAGCCGTTTTAAAAATGACAATGAGGTCCGCGGCTTCTCGTTTTCGATCGATGAGCCTGTCAAGCTGGGCGGAACGGATACGGCACCGACCCCAATGGAATACATGCTCGGCTCCTTTAATGGATGCCTTCTCATCGTAATAGAGATGATTGCCAAGGAGATGGGGATCATCATACGGGATCTTCAAGCTGAATCAGCCGGTACGGTCGACCGCAGAGGGTTGTTCGGCACAGCCGATGTCAGCCCGCACTTTCAGGAAGTCCATAACACGGTCCTATTCGATACGGATGAATCATTGGAGCGAATCGAGCAGCTGAAGGAGCAGGTCAAGAGGAGATGTCCTGCTTACAACCTGTTCAAGGATGCAGGAATCGCGATTGAGCTGAGTTGGACGATTGCAGGAGGAGCGGAGCGGAAATGACCGATTATGGAGCTTGGATCATTGGATTTGCACTCGCGTATACGGCACTGCTGGTATTGGCGGGTCAGATCGCGAGAAAGAGAACATCTAAGTCTGGAGGATATTTTGTCGGAGGCAGAACCTTTAACAAGTGGATCGTCTGCTTCTGTATTACGGGATTGTTCTCCGGATCGACGTTTATCGCCGTTCTGGAAATGGCCTACCTGAAAGGGATTTCCGCCATCTGGTACGGAGTGGCTGAGACGATTCAGATCTTAATTATCGCCCTCATTATTATCGGGCCTTTCCGCAAGAAGATGCTGGTTACCGTCTCCGGTCTCATCGGAGATAAGTATGGCCGAAGCGCCAAAGCATTGGCCGGCGCAATAACTGCCTTTGCTTTCCCGATGTGGTCAGTAGCAACGGCGATCGCTTTCGCTTCAGCGCTGCACGTATTTACCGGCATTTCCTTGTCGTTGTCCGTTGCGTTCACGGCGATTCTCTTGTTCGCCTACCTGCAAGCGGGCGGAATGTGGTCGATTGCCTTCACCCAGACGATGAACGCCATTGTTTTTGTCATCATGTTTGCCATAGGCATCGTTGCATTCTTTATTAATCCGGGTGTGGACGGATTGCGGCAGCTGGCTGTGGATCGGCCTCAGATGTTCGAATGGGACGGGGCAGGGTTACAAGTCATTGTTGCTTGGTTCGGTACATTTTTCGTGAACGTTATTCTGGCGCAAGCTGCATTCCAGATGGCCCTGTCATGCAAAACGCCGGAGGAAGGACAGAAGGGGCTGAAGCTGGCCGCCATCTTCGGAATTCCCTTCACGCTTCTGGCTGTCCTGTTCGGCTTATCGGCCGCCGCAGTAATTCCGGATGGCAAGATGGGACTTCTCGCCCTGCCGCAATATTTGATGCAGGTGCTGCCCGCACCGCTGGTTGGTTTGTTCTTCCTTGGCATCTGGGCCTGCGCGCTTGGTTGGGGCGCTCCGTGCCAATTCTCCGGGGCCACTAGTCTAGGCCGTGATACAGGGGGCGCATTATTCCCGTCCGCGGACGAGAATCGGCTCGTCACTTACACGAAGTGGTCGCTGTTGATTCTGACCGTACTTATGATATTGTTCGGTATGCTGCGAACTGAGCAGTCGGCATGGTGGAATATTATGGCCTGGACGATTCGCAATTCCGCAACATTCGCGCCGGTAGTCGCCGCATTATTCTGGCCACAGGTGACGAGATCGGCCGTTCTCACCTCACTGGCGACGGGTTTCCTATCGGGACTTTCCTGGTATTCACTTGGTGGCTGGGATGTCAGCAAATTCTATATGAACATCCATCCCGTCTGGATCGGCATGTCAGTCAACGTCGTCACGATTGTGGTAATCACGCTGCTCGCCTCTCTTCGCTCATGGAGATTCCGGCGAATCTCCGAATCCCCAATGCACTACTTGTCATTGGCGGCCGGGATCGCTCTAACTGCGGTATTACTGTTCAACTTTGACGCGCTGCACAATAAGGGTCTTACCGGTCTTGTCATGTTCGCAGCGCTGATCGGCTACTTTATTGCAGTCATCGGCGTTCTGGATACGAATAAGCGCGTACCGGCATCCAGACAGAAGGAAGCCACCGCGGTGTCATAACCGATACGGTGGTGGATACATACAATATAAGAAATTTGTGCAGTAAACATCGGTAACGTATTTAAGCAAACATTGAAACCCTCCCTATTCTGGCAAAGCTGGAGTCGGGAGGGTTTGTCTATTATTTCATGTAATGACGAAGATTGGGTTGGGCAGTCGTTACAACAGACAGTTATTAGAAGGTTCAAATTAATGGGAGGACAAGTCCCTATGAAAAATCAGACATGCGATTAAAAGTAATGCAAGTATAAATAGACTGCTTCTGGTCGGAGGGATGGCTGCCGCGCCACTGTTCTACGCTGCCGCCATTATTCAAGCATTTACACGTACGGGGTTCGATATCAAGCGTCACGCTATCAGTTCCCTGACATTAGGTGAACTAGGGTGGATTCAGACTGTAGTTTTTATCCTCACCGGATTGTTCTCTGTAATGGCGGCCTTTGGAATACGATGCTTATTAAGAGGCGATAAGGGCGGCACGTGGGGTCCTTGGCTTATCGGAATATATGGGCTGGGAATGATAGTGGCTGGTCTATTTCACCCAGATCCCGGTCTAAGCTTCCCGGCTGGCGCCCCTGCGGATATGCCGACATCGATGAGCGGTCAAGCAGCCGTGCATTCTGCAGCATTCTTTACAGCCTTTATCTGTCTGATCGCAGCAAGCTTTGTCTTTGCACGCCGATTTACTGCGCAAGGTGAGCTTGGATGGAGCGTCTATTGTATTGCGACTGGTATCATTTCGCCATTACTTATTATTGTTGGCATGGGCATTAATAGTTGGATTGGCGTTATCATGGGAATCGCCGGAGTTGTTGCCTTCGGTTGGGTTTCGGCTCTTGCCGCGCGATTGCGCAATGAAGCATCTAAGGTACGTTCACAAAAGTAGTCGGCCGTTCCAAAATTTTATTTAACACTAGCTGTCGATTTGATCAAGAATCATTCGTCGTATAGATAGGAGCGGATTTACTTGGATATTTTTTTACTTAGGTCCGCGATGCTTCAACTAAAATTAGGAGGGAAACACCTATGAGATTCATGATGATTGTCAAGGCTACAACCGATTCAGAGGCCGGGAATAAACCCAGTCAGGAGCTTATTGAAGCTATGCAGAAATATAACGAGGAGCTTGTAAAGGCAGGCGTGCTGCTCGCTGCCGATGGATTACAACCGAGCTCAAGCGGTATCCGGATTTCATATCCAGAACCTGGAGGCAAACCGAAGGTTATTGATGGTCCTTTTACAGAAGCTAAAGAAATGATCGCAGGATATACGCTAATTGAAGTTAAATCCAAGGAAGAAGCCATTGAATGGGCGTTGCGGATGCCGGATCCTCATGGCTTTGGTCAGGGTGAGATTGAACTCAGACAGGTGTTCGAAGTGGAGGATCTAATGGACAATCCCGAAACGCTGGCGAAGGGAACAGCACTCCGCAAAACATTAGAGGAGCAGAAGAAGTGTAATTAATAAAACGGTATTGACTTCCAAACTCAATAAACGTATTTTTATAAATAGGAGATATTTGGAAGGAGCAATTGTGGATGCCAGTTAACCTGTAATGGTCATTGATTCGAGTAGTGCGGAAAAATCCTATCTCAACCAAGGGATTCGTCTGCCTATTGAGCCATTACGGGAACGCAAGGTTATCTTTCTTAAACCAAAGCGGAACCCTTCGGGTTATTCCGCTTTTTTTATTTATAAAATTTGTCTCCGATATGGGAATACTCTCTTGCGTTCCTTCTACATTTGCAACATTAATAGGAGGAATTTATTCATGAAATCACTTGAATTATCGAATAGGGAAGTTAGCTATAAATTAGTAGAATACATGAATGCGTTGGAAAGACGCGGTTATTATAACGGGTCGGTATTAGTTGCCCGGAATGGTCAAATCCTGTTGAGTCAAGGATATGGGATGGCCAGTTTTGAGCATGAAGCTGTGAATACCTCGATAACAAAATTTCGCCTTGGTGCGATCACGAAAGGGTTCACGGCCATTGCCATCCTACAGCTGCAAGAGCAGGGGAAGCTTAGCGTGGACGACTTCATCTGCCGACACCTACCGGGCTACCCAAACGGTGAGAGCATAACCATCCATCATTTGCTAAGTAATTCTTCCGGTATACCTGACTATCCCCGTATGGAGGGTTATTGGGTAAAAACGATGCGATTATTTGCAACTATTGAGGATACGTTTCAAACGTTCAAGGATCAGCCTTTAGAATACACACCGGGTGAACAGTATAGTTATAGCAGCTCTAACTATATTATTTTAAGTGCAATTATAGAAAAGGTCTCAGGACTTTCTTATAATGAATACATTTTCGAGAGAATTTGTCGGCCATTGAATATGAATAACACAGGCATAGAAGACGGTAGAAGCGTTCTCAAAGATTGTGCCTCTGGTTATTCGGTATGTAAAGAGATCTTTCGTAGCGAATTTGTGGATATGTCCATACACCTCGGTGCAGGTGCCATGTACTCGACGGTAGAAGATCTATACGTATGGGATCGTGCTCTTTACACAGAAAGGCTGATTAGTGAACGATCATTGAAAATGCTGTTCGATCAAAAGACGCCACCGTGCGGAAGCTACGGATGGATTGTCGATGAACATATTTTGAATAAAAAGGTAAGGAAACGAATCGGTCATGTGGGAAGTATGAATGGGTTTTGGGCAGACTTTAACCGATACGTCGATGATGATCTGGTCATTATCGTATTGAGCAATGTCAATCTTACGCCTGTGGAAACCATGAGCCGACGTTTGGCCCAAATTGCATATGGTGAAAGTGTCGAAGTACTCCAGGAGGTCCATCCCATAAAGCTTGATCCAAATGAGATGGAACAGTACGCAGGAATTTATGAATACGGTCGAGACGACAGCATTGTGGCTTCTTCCAAACATACCTCAGCAGATATGGAAGAGGCATTGAACCTACTTACAAGCATGAAGATTCCGGATATTGCGGTTGGACGATTCCATGCGATCTTTCAACAGTACGGCATTCATACGGACCATACAATCATCGTAATCTGCGAGAAGGGCAAATTGTATTTGTTTATGCCTAAGCAGTATCACGGTGCCTGGTTCCAATATGAATTCATTCCGGTATCTAGGGCAGCGGACTCAACGACTTGGGTAGCATTACACATTGATGAACAGGTTGTCTTCAATCATAGTTCCGGTGAGGAGATGGGTTTCATTCATCGTGATGTGAACGGGAACCAAATCTATGTACGAAGAATTCATTCGATTTGAATGGATCAGGGTAGAGTGGGTGAGGGGGCTCATATGGATCGCAGACATTTAATGAAGTTAAGGATTTTTGAATTGTTCTGTATTATTATCGTTTCTTTAATTTTAGCTGTCCTTTTGACAATTACCTTATGGTATTACCATTCTTCTGTAGTTGTTTTGAGAATATTTGTACTCATTGGTCTGTTGTCAGCAATTAGAGAAACGTTTCCATCGTATAAATGGTCCTTGTATAAAACTATTCCCTGGTTAAGAGAATTGAGAGAATACGAACACGGACGATGGAAGAGGACACTGAAGTTTCAAACGACAAATAAGACCTTCATAATGATATCCGTTGTCTTAGTTGTAATCGCCTTCGTAATACCGATGGAACAGGATCCAAGGCCTATGACACTATTTCTGGGAGATTGGATATCATTACTGTGTTGGCTTCTGGTTATGGTGATTGTAAGTTGGGTTATCAACAAAATGAAAGTTGATGCGGATGAAGGAAATAAACGTACGGTATCGATATGGTCCTTCTACATTCTGGGATTCGTATCCTTATTTATCTTTTTGTATTTAAGAAATTCCTTTGAAGATGTAGTCGCACACTTTATGAGATAGTGATGTGCTCGCCTCAGCGGCGCATTGCAGAAGAGTTGACCGGATTGTCGGACTACTTAGAAAAGTATGAATGAAAAGAACTGTAGATAATGAATTAGATATTATTAGTATGATTAAATATTAATATTGCTAATGATACCTAGGGACTCAAGTTAATCTAATTGTCGGCAAGATGGCATCATAACGAACGATGGCCACAAGAAGTATTGAAAGCGTTGAATCTACGCTAGTTTAAGATGACTTTGTAGGAGCTTGCTATACGGCAGCTCCTTTTTTTTGAACAAACGGTCAGTTCAACTAAAATAAATAATTACCACCTTACACGCTTATTCTTATGTTAACGTTTAATAAAATAATTGAACGATCAAACATTACTGATTAGGTGGCGATAGACATGACAGTAAAAACCGGCTACCCAGATAACGATCCCTTGTTCAGACATACGCCAGATCGTCTAGAAATGGAGTGCATATGTAAGGAATATTGCTTAGGTAAGTTTGTACATAATCATGGAGACCTTGGAGGGGCATATAACGTCAATCTCAAGATTGAGACGACTAAGGGTTTTTACGTCATTCGAATTGCTTTTGGTCTAGCAAGTGATGACCGCGATTATACTTATTGATCTTTCAGTTATAATGGAAAAGAAGTGATTTTACTAACAGGTTTTCCGTCGGGAGCGGCGAATGGAAATAATGATCACGCAGCGTATTAGGCATAAACAACATGATTGACGGTTGCGATAAACTGTAGGGAGGTCGTACCGATTGAATAATAAGCTGAATATCGGATTGATTGGAATCGTCAACGAGGAGGCCCAACAGGATTTTTGGGGAACGATGGAAAAAGTGGCGGCGATCGGATATCGTGGCATTGAAGGGGCGGAGCAACTGCTTGAGGGCGAGACGGAAGATAATGTGGCCCGATTCCATGGACTCGGTCTGGAAGTATTGACTTACAGCGCTAGCCGGGAACAGCTACGGGATGAGCTTGACCGGGTTCTAGCCAATGCCAAGGCGCTTCAATCGAAGCGCGTCACCGTCTGGTGGGCACCATGCGATACGCACGAAAGCATTCTATCGGACACCAAGCTATACAACGAAGCGGTTCAAGATTAGCCACAGAAGGCATCAAGTTGTGCTATCATAACCACGGTCATGAATTCCGGAACGTATTCAATGGCGTCAATGCGATGGATTTGCTCGCAGAATATACGGACCCGGCCTCTCTGTTCTTCGAGATGGACATCGCCTGGATTTCACACGGTGGCGCCGACCCGGTCTACGTTCTGCGCAAGATGGCGGGACGTGTACCTGCCATACATGTGAAGGATATGCACAGCTACACAGATTCCAATCCGTTTACAGCAGTAGGAACCGGTATTGTCAATGTGCGAGGCTCGATCGCGGCAGCCATGGAAACCGGTATCGAGTGGATGGTCGTCGAGCAGGATCGGATGCGCCACCTGACGCCTTTCGAAACGGCAACGGTTAGCTACTTGAATCTGAAAGAAGCAGGACTGGTATAACCGATCTGAGAATGAAGTAAGCGAGTCGTGATTCCTGCTTATTCAAGCCCGCATCTTTCGCAAGGTTGGGTCAGAACACGCATAATACGAAACAGGTTGCCGATTTTTTCGGCAGCCTTTTCGTTAACGTGCAGAATGAATTAATCTGTTTCCAAAATGTGAACGCGCCTAAATTCTCAACTAATCCAGTAAGTTATTAGGGGCAGTTATATGCATCAATATATGTATGGAAAACAGCATTAGTAGTGCTAGTACTCGTATTGGTAGAGTTAGAATTGGAAATATAGTACACTATTCCCATGACTAACGCACGGTATTAAAAATAGTAAGAGATAGGGATCAATGAAAACAATCCGTCCGCTCACAGAGTGGATTGCAGCTTATCTAGAAGGCAAGATAAGGCATCATGTATAGCATTTTTCAAAGCAGTTCCATCATTCACAAGCGAGGAGTTAACTAATGACCTTTTCGACCGAGCAAGCGTATCTCACGCATATTGAGCAAGTGTTACAAGCACATTCATTTCCACCTTCACGACTAGAGGAGCTTATCGCGTTCTTTCGCGGAGAGCTTCCCTTTGAGGCAATAAGTTTCAATATGAAAGAGCAGTTCGATGATTACCCGTTTTCACAAATTGCGTATGATTTTCAAATTGAAGACAGCCGCGGCAATAAGATTGTGTTTCCCTATGAATGGCCGGTTGTTCACCGGGTCTATCAGTTCTTGATACAAGGAGAGCAAAATTATTACAATTCTATCTTTTTATCTTATCAAATGTGTGATCGCAATCACGAGGATTATAGTAAACTATACGATCTGCTGATCGCAACGATCCCATTTCCAATACTAGTTTCGTTTGTTGTCAAAGAGATGCTCACCTTGCTCACTTATGGCAATGAATACCGGGAAGGTGTGTTTTATAAATCCTCAGAGGCATGGTTGAAAGCACGATTGTTAACCAAGCGGACAGAGGTGCTTATTCAGTTAAAGAATATGACGCCTAAGGGCAGAACATATATGCTCGAGCAGCTCGCGGTTGAAGATTTTGCGAAACATACGACCTTGTTCATCGAGCATCTAGGTGATAGCAGTAAGACCGTCCGTGACAGTATGATCACATTGCTAAGCGGCCATTCCGAGCTGTTTCCTGAGGTCAGGAAAGGTTTGCAAGCTAAGAAGAAAGTTGAGAGAGAGTCGGCCATTCGCATCATGGGTCAATGGAAGGAAGCTGAGGCGCGTGAAGCATTGCGGGCTGCTTATGAGTTAGAGCCGGTGGAAGGTCTGAAAGCCGTTATTGCGGAGTATTTGCCCGCCGATCAAACGGCGTCTTTCCGCGATTATTCCAGCTTTTTCACCTATGCATGTGAGAAAATGGCGATTACAAACAGAGCTGCGCTCGACTGGATCCCATGGGATCGTACGAGCAAGGTTCGTGCGTCAGGCACGGATGCAATTGCTCCGGTCGAAGCACTACAATATTGGACGATGTGCTATGCGCAGCTGTCCAGGATCACAGTCTCGCATGAAGGTAGAATGATCACCCAATATCTGAATACGAGTGACCTTCAAGTCTTTAGTATGGAGCTGCTGCAGCTGTGGATCGAGCTGGGGGCTGAAGCCAAGAAGAAGTGGGTACTGGCGCTTGCAGCCACGCATGGCGGAGAACATGTCGTGCATCTACTGAAGCGACAGCTGGCGGAGTGGCCGCCTTGTGGAAGAGGAGCGATTGCTTGCGAGGCCGTTCGCGCACTTGCGATCTCCAGTCAAGACAGCGGACTTATGCTGGTGGACAACATGGCTCGCAATTTCAAGTACCGTCAGGTAAAAGAGGCGGCAGCAGAAGCCTTCGATTCCGCTGCTGAAGAGCTTGGCGTGGATCGAGAGACGCTGGCTGACCGAATCGTGCCAACACTCGGATTCTCGGAACGCGGGGAACAAACCGTAAATTTCGGCAGCAGAGTCTTCACATTAAAGCTATCCACACGGTTGGAGTTGGAGATTTATGATGCTGCGGACAAGAAGCTGAAGGTGCTGCCGAAACCGAATGATAAAGACGATGCAGATATGGCTAAAGCAGCAGCTGAGCATGTGAAGCTGATCAAGAAGTCACTCAAAACCGTCATTACCACCCAACTATCAAGGCTTGAATACGCACTGGCCTCAGGAAGAAGATGGGACCTTGAAACTTGGATAAAACTGTTCGTTCAGAATCCGATTCTGCAAGGTTTTGCAATCGGAATGATCTGGGGGAGTTACAGAGACGATCAATTGGCGGCTGCTTTCCGTTATATGGAAGACGGAACGCTCAATACCATCAATGAACAGGAGTACATAGTACAGGATAACAGTAGGATTGGTCTTATCCATCCCTTGGAGTTGGAAGCGGATGAGATAGAGCAGTGGAAGACTCAATTGGAGGATTACGAAATCATCCAGCCAATCGTCCAGCTTAATCGTACTATTCATCAGATGACAGAAGCTGAGAAACAGAAGCCTGTAATCACTCGATTTCAAGGTCGAGTTATGCATCCTTTGACTCTGAAGGGCAAGATGACGAAGTTCGCATGGGCAAGAGGGGATGTCATCGACGGCGGGATGTATTATTGCTTCTATAAAGAAGATCCAAGATCAGGCATCGGCATCCAGTTAAACTTCAGTGGAGCGTACGTTGGCCAAGAGGGTGAATTTGAGGAAGAGGTTGTTGTTCGTGAGGCATTTTTCTTCCATAATGGTTCAGCAGCAAGGGGCTACGTTAACGACAAGAGCAGGGACGAAGGTTTAATAGAAGGAAACGCAATACCTCCCCAATTGTTTAGTGAAGCGATTTATGAGCTGGAATTGATCACCGCTTCATTCACTGAAATCGTTGACGAAAGCTAGTATAGCGAAACCTGGAGGAGATGGCTGTGACGGTACATATGATGAAACCTCCGCCAGAGGTGATCTATGAGAGGGAGCTTGAGGCGCTTCGAGCATTGGATCAAGGGCTCAAGCCCATGAATTGGCTGCTCAGTCCAGCTCGAGGATGTGACCGACCGCATGTTTATTTCCGGCATTGGTTGGGAGCTATGAATCGTTTATTCGGCTCCAGTCCTTCATCGATGCGGCAAGAAGTATTCGTCAATTAAGCAAGTTACGAAATTATTATGTGATAGAGTTGTACGCGAGTGCCAAAAGTTCTGTACCGACTATTCATTCACTGTCAAAGAAAACTTGCATGCAAGGAGGCTTTAGTTATAAACAGGAAAATGAACAAGACCCAACGATCATCAGCAAATCATGATTGTTGGGCTTTTGTGAATTTATGGGAATATTGTCGGAGGACAACTCCTAGAATTCAAATTACGAGACCATAGATGATAATGTTGAGGAATGGTTATTCTGGTCAATTCCATAATCCTTACCATTGGGTCTTCTTTACCGATCACCTAAGACCGATGAATAAAAGCAATCCGCAGTCGATGGGCTGGGTTTCATGTTTGTTCCTCCTAATGTTGGTCTACCAACTTCACAGCCTTCTTCAGCATCTCCCTCAGCACTTGAGTTACCCGGCTCCGCCTGTACAAAGTGAGCCGTTGAATGCGTCCGGTCGTTTGCTTATCGGCTTCGACATTATGCTGATAATGTGTTGGCAGCTTCTGGACAGGCATGCAAGGGAAATCTATAGTAAATATATGTGATATATGTTAGGAGGCGGAATCGATGCTGGACCGATTGAACCCGCCAGCTGAGCTGGCTAAAGATGACTATTTACCTGAGACCGGCGAGTATGGCAGTAATGTATGGCGAATGTTGGTAGCTAGTGAGAACGGAGACGTCGAATTGGCGAAGAGTCTGTTGGGGCGTGACGCGTCGCTTGCTAACTGCAGTTGGGGATATTTTTCGCCGCTTCAATTTGCAATTAGGGAAGGGCACATAAATATCGTAAAACTGCTACTACGTTATGGGGCGGTAGCAGCGGATAAATCGCCGATCAGCTGGCAGGATACGCCATTGCAAAAAGCGATCGACCGCGGATATGCTGAGATTGGAGAATTACTAAAGGAACATCTGGAGCGGACACTTCATAGCAATACGCTTGGCGAGACCATCGCGGCAATAATCCGCGAACGCAATGAGGGCGAAGTCATGCAGTTTCTTGACCGCGATCCAGCTGCACTTCATTCCAGTGATGAGCGCGGAAACACGCCCCTTCACTGGGCTGTTATGACGAGGCAGCTGAGACTTATCGATTTACTGATTGAGAGAGGCGCCGATATCGAGTCGATTCGCGGGGACGGCTGTAAACCGGTTCATCTGGCGATATCGGGTGATTACTTCTATCGACCGCATCGAGATCTGCCTACGGACACGATACGCAACCCCTGGTTTATGGTCGGTTACCTGATTTCCAAGGGCGCCGAATATGAGATCGGTACAGCTGCGGCTGTCGGCGATGCGGAACATGTGCTTCGGATTCTTACGCGTGATCCCGAGCAAGCGAACATCAGGGATACATCAGGCCGGTCGCCGCTCTATTATGCTGCCAAACACGGGCATGTACATGTTATAGAGGCACTGCTCGAGTACGGTGCTGATCCGAGTCAGCCAGAGTTCGGTGCGTCGGGGGGCGCAGCACTCCATGCAGCTGCGAGCGGCAATCATATGTCGTGTGCCAAGCTGCTGCTTGCAGCTGGAGCGGATCCGAACGCTGAGGTTGAAGCATCCGGCAACGCGGTGTATATCGCGATGAACAGCGGCTTCAATGACATGCAGCAGATGCTGTACGCTCATGGCGGGTCGGTATCGCTAACATCGGCATGCGCGCTTGGCCGGATCGATTTAGCCGGCGAAATATTAGCGGTTAATCCGGCAGCCGCGAACGCTGGTGACTACGGCCCGTTAGCGCAAGCGGCCAGCTGTGGCTATACTTCAATCGTCCAACTGCTGTTGAACTATAAAGTCGATTTGACAGGCCGGTGGTATGTAAGCAATTATATGAGCTACGCCTTTCAATCCGGAAGCGAGATGGTGAAGCTGCTGCTCGATCACGGAGCGGAACCGAATCATACGAATTGGCTCGGTGTAAGCTACCTTCACTTGCGGGCGATGACGGGAGATACAGAGCTTGCTCGTCTGCTGCTCGACTACGGTGCGGATATCAACGCCGTTGAGGAGGAGAACGGCACAACCCCGCTCGGCTGGGCCGCAAAATACGGCCAGCGAGACATGGTTGCGTTTCTGCTTAAACATGGTGCCGATAAATCCCCCGAGGGTATACAGAAGTGGGCTTCGCCGCTTAAATGGGCCGAGCGAAGAGGACATCATGCAATAGTGGACATGCTGTCTTGAAGAGCTGCATATAAGTCTTCACGTAATCTAAGATTATTCATGAACGACTTCTAAACAAGGAGCAGAGGTTATAACAGCCTAGGCTCTTTGTTTGACTTCGGAGGAGTAGATCATGGTGTGGAGTCCCTTCATCATGAAGTAATGAACCTTAAGCCCCCATTATCAAGGCAATCAAGTATGATAGGGCCAATGCAATAATGGTATCGCTTACACAGCTATATATGGTAAATTATGTACATATGAGTATATATGTAACAGCACGCTAGAATTGTAAAGGTGTACATACAAACCATAGAGGGGAGGAAGCTGCCGTACAGCTGCTGATATGAGGTACCGTACTGCAGTGTCAACATGTATCGTAAATTCTTGCCGATCTTATTCTGTCTCATCATTCTCGTCATTCCTGCTTGTGAATCCAATGAGAATTCGAAGGGGAACATGGAACCGACACCTGTGCTGGAACAGACTAAGGAGGAGCCGCCTGCCGATAGTATAGCCGAGAGTCCGCTTGTGGCGGATATGTTCACAGAAGGCAGCAAAGTGGCAGTTGCGATTGGCGCAAGCGGGAGCGTCGGCGGTCAGTTTGTCGCAACAACAAAATTCAATGCCATAGAAGTCAGTACACCAAGCTGGAGTAATGATATCGGCAGCCTCACATTCTCGTTATACCGCTTTGACTCAAGCTATGAGAAAACCGTGCAAGGCCAACCAGTCATGCGTGAGGAATTCGTTGACTTCAAGGATAATGCTTGGATAAAGCTCGAACATGACTCGTGGGACGCAGGGGAGTATTTATGGACACTTAGCAATGGGGTCGAATCGGTCGGCGTGTGGAAGGCAACGAGTAATTATGCCAATATTGTATCCTATGAAGACGGTCAGCTTGCGGAGGGCAGTTACTACGCGAGAGTAAGCTACCTGGATACACCTGCCGTCACATTCGGAGAACCGTCAGGCGGTCTGGATTTATCCGTGAAAGTAACAACTCCACCGCAATACCAATATCCATCAGACCACGCGCTTCTGACCAAGGATGTGTACGCAGATACTTGGACGGCTACAGATGGGCTTGGTAGAACACTTCCCGGCATAGAAGAAGCTGGTGAGAAGCGCAAAGATAAATTTGTCGGTTTATTCTATTGGACCTGGCATTACAACTTTGCACCATCTACAGAACCTAAGAATGTGAATGAAATCATCAAGAAGAATCCGGAAGCCATTCATGACCTGAACTTCTCGGAATGGGGACCAGTTAGCAGTCCGCATTTCTGGAATGAGCCTTTGTTCGGGTATTATGACAGCACCGACCGCTGGGTTCTGAGAAAGCATGCTGAAATGCTGGCGGATGCGGGGGTTGACGTCATTTTCTTCGACTGTACGAACGGATCTTACACCTGGAAACCTGCTTATACAGCTCTGCTCGAAGTATTTGCCGAGGCAAGAAGCGAAGGAGTCAAAACCCCGCAAATTGCATTCATGCTAGGCTTCGGCCCTTCAGACGAAGCGCTGGTTGCGCTGAAGCAAATCTATCTGGATATTTACAGAAACAATAAATATCAAGACCTATGGTTCTATTGGGAAGACAAACCTGTTATCATGGCATACCCGCAGAAATTGACGCAGCAGACTGCCGATGAGAAGGAGAATAAGCTCCGCGGGGAAATCAAAGATTTCTTCACCTTCCGTCCAGGTCAGCCTTCTTATACATCAGGTGATACGACCGGAGATCAGTGGGGATGGCTATCGGTATATCCGCAAAGAAAATTCGGCACGCAAGAGGACGGCAGCGTTGAACAAATGACGGTCGGCGTCGCGCAGAATCATTCCGCAGCGAAGGGGTTAACAGCGATGAATGGTACGGATGTCTTCGGCAGAAGTCACACGGTACAATTCGGCGTTGATAAGCGCAAGGACTCCAAGCTGTACGGCGCTAACTTTGCTGAACAGTGGGATTATGCCTTGGATACGGACCCCGATTTTATTTTCATCACGGGCTGGAACGAGTGGGTTGCAGGGAGACACGAAACTTGGGGAGGGGTAACGAATGCATTCCCCGATCAATTCAACGATGAGTACAGCCGTGATGTCGAGCCTAGCAAGGGAGAATTGAAGGATCATTATTATTATCAGATGGTGTCTTATATTCGTAAATTCAAGGGTGTCCGTCCTGCTCCAGCCGCTTCGGGAAGCAAGACGATCAACTTGAGCAGCACATCGGATGAATGGGAAGATGTACGTCCAGAATTCCGCAGCTACAAAGGAAATACCAAGCATCGCGATGCTGATGGGTATAAGGGTACACACTACACGAATACGACCGGAAGAAATGATATTGTACTCTCAAAAGTCACCTACGATGCCAAGAATGTTTATTTTATGGTGGAAACCGCAGAAGACTTAACCGCAAAGACCGACAAGGCTTGGATGCGTCTGTTTATCGATACGAAGTCAACAGGCAGCAGCAATTGGGAAGGCTATGAATTCGTGGTAAACAGGGTGAACCCGAATGGCAAAGCGATCGTGGAGGCTTCTACCGGCGGCTGGAAGTGGAAGGAGGTTGCGCAAGCCGATTACGCGATCAAAGGAAAAAGGGTGGAAATTGCAATCCCCCGCGAAGCGCTTGGCCTCTTGAAAGCCAAGATCGATATTCAATTCAAATGGGCAGACAATATGCAGAATGAAGGGGATATCATGGACTTCTATCAATTCGGCGATGCTGCGCCAAGCGGGCGGTTCAACTATCGTTTTGTTACGAAAAAATAAGATTCATGCATCGTTCATGTCACTATGAGATATCTGTAATAGAGAATTTGATCAAATAAGCCGTATACCTGAGCAGAGGTAAGGGGAAACCCTTACCTCTTAGTGTTCTCTGGAAGTAGTACTGTTCTTAAGGGGAGACTCACAATGGGATCGTGAGCCGCAAGATAATTCTACATGAAGAGGGAGGCTTTTTTGCACAGTAGATTTCTTTTTTCGTATTTCGCCATTCTGTTGACACATTGACGCTTTATAATAGAAGCTTGTGCAGCCTAACGAAGCGGGGGGCTTGGAATGAGCGCCAACCATTGTTGGCAACCTATAATTGAGATAGAAACGGAGTGGATCATAAATTGAAGAAAGTATTCGTCGTGGAAGATGAGCGGCCTATTGCCCGTCTGCTTCAAGTGTATTTGGAGAGAGATGGATTCGAAGTCCTGTGCCATACAGGGGTAAAAGATGTGCTGGATGTTTTTCGGTCTTGGAAACCAGATCTGGTACTTCTGGATCTAATGCTTGAGGAAACGCATGGCATGGAAATTCTTCAGCAAATCCGGCAGGATGGAAGCTGCCCGGTCATCATCGTCACAGCCCGGGGTGCGGTCCCGGATCGGTTGGAAGGGTTCCAGCTGGGAGCGGACGATTATATCGCCAAGCCCTTTGACCCGGAGGAAGTGGTGGCCCGCGTCCAGGCGGTGCTTCGGCGCTCGGCTTATTTTGCGGAATCGGAGGTCATCCGGCTGGGAAGTCTGACCGTCGACTATTCGTCGCAGACGGCGATCATGGGTTACGAGCAGCTTCCGCTAATTCCGCGCGATTGGCAGCTGCTTGCCTTTCTTGCCCGTCATCCCAATCAGCGCTTCAGCCGCGAACAGCTGCTGGATTGTGTATGGGGGCGCGATTTCGAGGGAGGGGACCGCTCAGTGGATGCAGCCGTGAAACGTCTGCGCAAGAGCTTGCAGGATTGGCCTGCCAAGGAAGGCGAAATTGCAACTGCCAAGGGTATGGGGTACTGCCTCTGTGTCCGCTGAACGCATACATAGAAGAGCCGTCTCTACTGTTCCTCTCCTGCGGTATTGGACATGGCGATATACGCTGCTCTTGTTGGTGCTGCTCGCCATTATTGGAATATTAGGCGTAGGCTGGATTCGAGAGAACGCGATCAAGCAGCAGTTCGAGGTGCTCGAAGCGAGAACCGAGCTGTTAGCCGCATATTACTCCAAATCCTTAGACGAAATATTGACTGAGAAACCAACCGATCCTTCTGCTCCCGTTGTTGCGATTCCGATGGTTCCCGCTATATCAAGAGATCTTTTCGTTCAAATCTACGAGCTGGATAGCGGTGTGCTGCGTTCGGAAGGGCAGAAGCCTCCCAATGATGAGCCGCCACAGAACAAGCTTCCCCCGAAAGCGAACAAGCCGGAGCGAACGAAGGAAATCATAACTGGAAATCATGGGAAATGGCTTCGGGTTGGCGTGCCATACTATCGAATCAATCAATTCGCGGGTAAATACTATGTGGGCATGAGCGCTAATAACAGCTTCGAGAATACGTATCTGCTGATCTTGACAGCGATCGGCCTCATCGCGATAAGCGGCTGGATGGTCGTCTACATCCTGTCCCGCACGTTGACGAAACCGCTGCGCGAGCTGGCTCTGGCCGCTGGACAAATCTCAAACGGTAATTACAAGCCTGATTTGCCGGATATGGCACAGATCAAGGAGGAGGAAATCCATACCCTTGTCCGTTCATTCGATGAGATGACGACACGGCTGGATCAATTAGAACGTATGCGAACCGACCTGCTCGCGAACGTCTCGCATGAGCTGCGTACACCGGTTACTTCCATTCGGGGTATGATTCAGGCGGTCAAGGACGGTGTGGTAACCGGCACAGAAGCCGATGAGTTTATGCAGCTTAGTATGAATGAAGCGAAACGGCTTCAAATGATGGTCAATGAACTACTCGATTTTACTGCAATGGAGACGGATCGGATTCAGATTAAGGCAGAGAAAGTCGTTCTGATCCCCTTGGTTAGTGAGATTGTCGCCCAGCTTCGAATACTGCCGATATTTGCATCTGTGAAGCTGCGAGTTGATGGGGCCTCTCCCGGTTTGATCTGGACAGGAGATCGAATGCATCTGAAGCAAATCCTGATCAATCTGCTGAACAACAGCGCTGCCTCAGGAGCCGGATGTATCTCCATAACAATATGCCAGACTGGCGAAGGGATCCAGATTGACGTGGCCGACGACGGTAATGGCATAGACCCCGAAGAAGCGCCGTTCATATTCGAGCGTTACTACCGCGGCGACAGCAGACGCAAGAAGAAGCGAGGATTGGGTCTAGGACTGCCGATCTGTCGACTGCTGGCCAAGGCGAATGGCGGACAGGTGGAACTGCTGCAGACCTCCCATGCAGGATCGGTCTTTCGAATCACGTTGAACGCCAAAAACTCATAAAGTTAAGACAAGCGCCGGCCACCGGCGCTTTTTTTTATTCGCGCTTGTCATTCGCCCGTCACACAGGCTGTATATGATACTACAAGTCGGGCAAACGAACATTCGCATTATTGGAGGACTGCTTATGAAGCTCAATCATGCGGCGAACAGAGAAATCATGATCGCATTCTGTTTTCTCATTCCGAGCTTAGCCGGGTTTGCCGTTTTTTATTTGATCCCTTTCGGCCAGAGCGTCATCACTTCATTCCAGGACGGGCTTGACGGCGGAAGCTGGACATTAGCTAATTACAAGGAGCTGCTCGCAAGTTCGTCGTTCAAGAAGGCGTCCGCGAACACCTTCCGGTTCATGGCGATTAGTGTGCCCGCGATTGTCGCGCTTTCGCTTGGACTGGCATTGCTCCTGAACACGAGAGTCTTCTTCCGGAACTGGCTGCGAACCGCATATGTATTGCCTCTTGTTGTGCCTGTCGCATCAATCGTTCTGGTCTGGCAAATCTTGTTCGATTGGAACGGCGCCTTGAACGGCTGGATGGCACGTCTGGGCATGATCCGGATCGACTGGATGAAGTCGGATTGGGCAAGCATGGTCATCGTCCTCATCTACATTTGGAAAAATATCGGTTATAACGTCGTTCTGTTTCTGGCCGGGCTGCAAAACATTCCGGATCAGTATTATGAAATCGCTGATCTGGAGGGGGCGAGTCGGCTGCGGAAGTTCGGCATTACATGGACGTATTTGATGCCGACAACCTTCCTCGTCGTGCTGATGTCCGTATTGAACTCATTCAAGGTTTTCAGGGAGACCTATCTGGTAGCCGGCGATTATCCGCACGACAGCATTTATATGATGCAGCATTATATGAACAACATGTTTCTCTCGCTCGACATTCAGAAATTGTCGGCAGCTGCCGCTCTGATGGCGGCATGCATTCTCGTGCTTGTCACGATCCTGTTCCAGGCGGAGCGGCTGTTTCGATCTTATATGGAGTAGGAGGTGAACCCATTGCGTGATAAACAAGAGCGCGTCATGCCTTTGCTGAGAACGCTGCTTCTGGCAGCGGTAGCCGCAGCACTCTTGATGCCAGTCATCCTGACGGTCGTCAATTCGCTTATGACGGAACGCGAGATTTTGTCGAATTACGGAATGCTCGGAAGGACGGATACAAGCGACTTCGTCAATTTGAAATGGATCCCGGATTGGGTTTCTTTCGTTCAATATTTCAATGTCCTGATTGCTTCGCCCCAGTTTCTCTACATGTTCTGGAATTCGGTCATGATGGTCTTGCCGATCGTAGCCGGTCAGACAGCGGTAGCGGCGATGGCTGCCTTCGCCTTCGGGAAGCTGCGCTTTCCGGGCCGCGAGCCGCTGTTCTTTCTGTATCTGATTACGATGATGATGCCATTTCAAGTGACGCTTGTGCCTAACTATATCATGGCCGATCGGCTTGGCTTGCTGAACAGCCCGAGCGCTATCATTTTGCCGGGGGTATTCGCCGCTTTCGGGGTTTTTCTGCTTAGGCAGTTCATGCTGCAAATCCCGGGCAGTTATATGGAAGCCGCCAAGATGGATGGGGCGGGGTACTTGCGCATCTTTATTTCGATCGCATTACCAATGGTAAAGCCGGGAATCGCGGCTTTGGTCGTGCTGCTGTTTGCCGATTACTGGAACATGGTCGAGCAGCCGCTTATTTTTCTGCAGAATGCAGAGCTCCAGCCTTTGTCGGTCTTTCTGTCCAGACTTCAGAAAGAAGCATTCGGCGTCTCTTTCGCCGCCTCGGTCATTTATATGATTCCGATGCTGCTCTTGTTTATGACAGCGGAGAAGTATTTTATTGAAGGCATTCAATTGTCAGGCATTAAGGGATAGGGGAAAAGGAGTTACATATGAAGCAGACACGACAACGCGCGGCAAGCATCCTATTGATATCTTTCTTCGTTCTGATGGCCGGATTGACGCTGTTTAGCCATACGTTCCAGACGGCCATGCTGCCAAAAGCAACCACGGAGAATCCGCATAAGAAGACATTGAGCCATGTCATCAAGGGAACCGGCCCGCTCACGGCCATCGAGAAGAAAGAAATAAACAGCGTTAGCGGCGGGAAGATCGCGACGGTCCATGTCAAGAAGAACATGATCGTAAGGAAAGGCCAGGTTCTGATAACGTTAGGGCGCGACAACGAGGAGCAGCTTCGGCAGCAGCTGCTGGAGGCAGAGGTGCAGCTGAAGAAGCAGAGTTTGAACCAGGAGACGCTGCGAGATCGATATATTGCAGCCCGGCAAGCCGGTGACGATTCTGAGATTCGCAAGGCGAAGCGCGATTTGCAGCTCGATCAGCTCGACATGGACCTCGCACAGCGAAAGATTGAAGGAATGCGCAAAGATTTGGAGCATAACAGTACGGTAACCGCACCTTACGATGGGAGGGTGTCGGAGCTTCAGGTGGAGGATGGCGATGCTGTCTCACCGGGGCAAAGTCTGCTTACGCTCGTCAAGTCCGGCGCCGGCTTCGAACTATCTCTTGTGATCGACGAGGCAGCGGCGAATTTGCTGCAGACCGGAAGCCAGATTCCAGTCCTTGTCAAGAAGACAAAGGACAAGCTTGTACAGATGGAGGGCACCGTATTCGAGATCAGAGAAGCGGGCACCTCAGGCGGCGGATCTGCGCTGGACGGACAAGGTGCTGGCAGCGGTATGGCGTCCGGAGGTGGAGCAGAAGCGCCGAAACCAGGGAAGACGGTTGTCGTACATGTGCCGGGAGATAGAATACAAGAAAACGAAGAAGCAACTGTCTCCATGGAAATCGCGGCGAAAGAACAAGGGCTGGTTGTACGCAAAGAACTGCTGAAGAAGGACGGCCAAGGCAGTTATGTGTTTCTGATCCGGGAGAAGAAGCGTTCACTGGGTAACACCTACACGGCGGAAAAAGTGTACGTAACGACGGGAGATGAAATCAACGGCGAGGTTATCATTCTACAGGGGCTTACGATTAGCGACAACATTCTTACCGAATCAAGCGAGCCGCTCCAAGAGGGCAATCATGTTCGATTATATTAAACCATTCCATGAAAAGGATGATAACTCATGAAGCTTAAAGGAATTGTCACGATTATGGCATTCGTATTACTCCTGACTGCGTGCTCAGGCAATAATGCAGCGCTTCCGGCTGCCGATGGTTCCGGAATACCGGACACTCCATCGGATGGCAAGAAAACCGTCGTCGTCGCGGTCCAGGGAAGCAACAAATTTCTGGAAGACGCCGCGAAGAGATTCGAAGAGGCACATTCGGATATCGATATTGAAATCAAGTCTTATATGGCACTTCCGGAAGCGGACGGCAACGGGATGACCGCCGCAATTTCACTAACAGATATTGAGAAATATGTACAGACGGTCACGACTCAGATCATGGCTGGCAAAGGCTCGGATTTGATCGTGATGCAAAATTTGCCGCAAAGCAAATTCGTGGAGAAGAACATACTGGTCAATTTATATGATCTGATGGATAAAGATTCCGCGTTCAACAAAAGCGATTACTATGCTAACATTCTCAGAACCGCGCAGGACGGGGAAGGTTTGTATGCGATGCCGTTCTCGGTCATTCTTGAAGTTATCCAAGGCCGGATCGATCTGCTGGAGAAAGGGAAGATCGAGATCGACGACGATACATGGACGTGGGAGCAGTTCAAAGCGATCGCGAAGAAATTGAAAGAGCAGGAGGGACCGGATTATTACGCCTTCATCAATCTGTTCCCGGTGAATTTGTTGTCGAGCTATATAGAAGACAATTATACAGAGTTGGTTCAGCCGCACGGAAAGGCGAATTTTGATTCGGATGCGTTCCGGGAGATGATGCGTCAAATCAAGTCCATGTATGACGAACATGTGCTTCAAGCTGAATTTACGTATGATTACGATAAAGCATTGTTCTCGCTAGGATCCTTCACTAGTCCAGAAGAAGCTCTGCGATTGATGACAATGCCGAGGAACAAAATTTTCAAGAGCCCTACGGCGAAAGGTGAATCCAAGGGAATTCCCTACCGGTCCTCGATGAACCTAGGCATGAACAGTAAATCAAAGGTCCAGCAGGAAGCATGGGAATTTATGAAGTTTTTACTATCCGAGGAGATGCAGAGGTCACCGGAACTGCTTGGATTCCCGGTGAATAAGAACGTTACAGTGAAAAGAATCGAGGAAGCCGCGGCTAAGCTTGCGAAGGGAGATTCCGAGTATGCTCCGTTTGTTCCCGATTCTACCACAATTCAAGCAAAAGCTGCCGAGATTAAAGAAATGATGGAGAAAGCAGGCGTTAAGCTGGATATGGATTTCAAAGTCATGACAATCGCCATGGCGGAGTTTGACACCTACATGAGCGGCCAGAAGCAGGCGGAAGAGGTCAGCAAGCTCATCCAAAATCGTGTAATGACCTATTTGAATGAATAAGCGGATGAACATGAAGTTACCTCTTGGGTGGGGTTAATTGAAGAAAGGCTTGGAACATGGTAATCTCTTCATTAACATGAGATGTTATATTCTGAAAGTGAGGAGCGAGACTACCATGTCATTGAAATACAGTTATAATGAAGATGTTGTAAAGATTATCGAATCGACGAATGAATCGGATTTTGAATTTGACATCAAGCTTAGTGAAGAGGAGCACAGGGCTGGAATAAAGAAGCTTCAGAGAAGCTTTGAAGACAATAAGGTGTACACCGATGTCTTGTTTTATCCCTATGATCAACATCATTATCGAATAATTGTACGTCAAGATTATTATGTAGATTTTATATTAGCGCTTATGAAGCATCATCTCATCGAGCGTGTCGAGTGGAGTTAAGCCTCATGAATAACCTCAGTAATCGCCTTTGAATGTAACAAAGGGGCGGTTACGGGACTGTTGACAAACGATCCAATTTAATAGGTTTTTGAAGGGCCGTGTAGAATTAGTTTCTATACGGTCTTTTCTATGGAGGGCAAAGCTATGATGGGTATAGATGGAGTAAAACAAAATCAATTGATGTATATATGCTTAGATGATCTCGTACCTCAAGACCACCTGTTGCGAGATATTCGAAAAAAAGTGGATTTCA